>OZ244168.1:742500-3098683 GCA_965216555.1 Erythrobacter sp. | reverse complement strand
CACCATGATGCAGCAAATGTTTCACCAGCTGCGTACGGGGGGCGATGAGGATTACGATGACATCAGCCGCGTGGTCCCGTGGGAGGACACAGCGGTGATGTGCGACGTCGATATGACCGCACCCCAGCGCGCGACACCGCGCGGCTTCAAGTCCCATCGTGAATATGAGCGTCTGCCTGCTGGCATGCGCTATGTCGTCACGCTGCGTGATCCGCACGAAAGCTACGTCTCGCTTTACCGCTTCTTCAATGGCTGGCAGCTTGAGCGGGACGCACTGCCGATGGAGGAATTCATGCCGTTATGGCTCGGCGGCGGGCCCGGCGGATGCGAGTACACAACGCACTTGCTGAGCTGGTATGCACGCCGCGATGAACCGGACACGCTGCTGATGAACTATCGCACGGCGGCCAAGAACAAACCTGCCACGATCCGCAAACTGGCAGCGTTTATCGGGGTCGAGCTAAGTCATGAACTCGCGGCCTTGGTCGAGCATCGCACCAGCCGAGACTATATGCACGCGCATAAGGACAAGTTCGACGACGCCATGGTTGCTCAGCGTCTTGAAGAGAAATGCGGGATCCCGTTCGACAGCGATTCGAGCAAGGTTCAAAGCGAGGGCAGCAAGGCCGACGCCCTACCTCCCGTGATCGCGGAGCAGATCGACGCAATGTGGGCCGAACGGGTCGCGCCGGTGACGGGCCACAGGGATTATGCCTCGCTCGCCGCGGAGATTGACGCTTTGAACGAAGAGAGGGCGTGATTGTGCGCATCTTGGCTCCGACCCTGCTCGCTCTCGCCTTCGCTTCGCCTTCGATTGCGCAGGACGAGTATGGCCTCTCGCCGTGCAGCGATATCGCTGCGCTGGAGACGCCCAAACAAGTGGTGGAATCGCTTTACGAGCGGACGCCGGCACTTCCCCAGCGATGCCTGCGTCTGACGCAAAGCCTCGCCGCGGAGTTCGCGGCGGATGAGGTGCGCAGCGAGGTTCATGATGATCCGATCGGACGGCTCGGATTTGATTGGGTGGTCAACGGGCAGGACTATCTGATCACCAATGTCCGGGTGCGCGTGTCAGAGGTCTTTGCTCCCGGCCCTGACGATCCCAAGCGACAGGTCGTGACCGCCTATTTCGACAATTTCGGATCGCCCCAGGTGATCGACTACTACTTCGTGATCGAAGGCGAAGGTTGGGCGCTTGAGGAGGTCGTCTCGCGCGGCGAAGGCATAAAATGGGTTTTGAGCCTGCTGCTGCGCTACGGCTTTTATGGTGGTGATCCAAGTGATCAAGAAACGGAGAATGACTGATGGTTTTGCGCAATACGTTCATGGGTGTTCTCGTCGTGGCTTTGAGCACCGCTGCGGTCGCGGATGATCACGCTGGCGACAAGCCAGACGTCGAGATCGTCAATGAGATGGTTTTCCCCGAGGATGCCGTGTGGAAGCACAGCTTTGACGCCTATGAGGCCGAAACAGGGCAAGAGAACGCGGCGCTCAAGCGGGCTTTGGGTTTTTCAAAGGCGATGGAGGCGCAAGGCGCCGGGCCTGACCGCGTCAAGGTCGCGGTCGTCATCCATGGGCCGTCTGTGTTCGATGTCGCCACTGACGAGCGCTATGGCGAGAAACACTATGGGCTGGAAAATCCCAATAAAGCGATCATCGCCGAACTGATTGAGCGTGGCGCTGAGATCTGGGTGTGCGGATTTGCCGCGAAATATCACGGCGTCGGCAATGTGCACTTGCTCGAAGGCGTTAAAATGGCCCCGACGGGCACGGTCGCTCATGCTGAGCTGCAGCGACGCGGTTTTGGCATCAATCCCTATTGATTTGAGGACATTCTCATGCGGTCACTTCTTGTCAGCGCACTCATCGCCAGCGCCAGTCCTGCTTTGGCTCAGGATGCACCTATGCCGGCTCTCGACGAGGCGCGGGTAGAGATTGAAGCGCTCGACGCCAGGCTGTTCCACGCCGCCTTCGAGGGATGCGATCCGGCAGCGTTGAAAGGTCTGATCGCGTCCGAATTTCGCATGCTGCATGACCTCGCCGGTCTGGCTGTCCCCAACGGCGCACAATTCGTTGAGCGGATGGAAGAGCAATGCGCCGCGCGCGGACCGGGTGGAGCCAATGAGGGATACAAGAACCGCCGCTTACTCGTTCCGGGAAGTCGCTCGATCACTGCGCTGGGCAATTGGGGCATGCTCGATCGCGGCTGGCACACTTTCCACGAATGGCGGGGAGAGGAGCGCGGCTGGGTGCAGACCGGGGGCGCGCGCTTCATCCATGTCTGGCGATGGATGCCTGCGGAAGGCCAGTTCCGTCTCGCTGAGAGCATCAGTGTCGATCACGGTTCGATGCCCGGCGAATAGGCAGGCACGGGCGGCTCTCACAGACTATTCGGGGCACCAATCCCCCGGCTCGCTGCCCCAAGAGCTTTCGACCGCCAGCCCGCGCGAAACCATCCACTCGGCGAGATAATCTCGCTTGCCCTCGCCGTCGACGCGGCGCACTTCGCGCAGTTCGCGGCCATATCGATCGTAAGGCGGCTGATCGGACCCGTTCCATTCGAATTGGCCCTGGTCGAGCCAATCATGCAGCGCTGAACGGGCTTGAAGCGCAAGCTCGCGCTCAGCGGGACAAGCGCCATCAAGCTCCGGCGCGTTGAAGCCGATCAGGCGGATGCGCCGGGCGTCTCGGCCAAACCCGATAGCCAAAGTGTCGCCGTCGATGACGCAGGCTTGCGATGCACCGGCATTGCCCTGGCCGCAAACGCCAAAGCCGCGCGTGACCGGCACCCAGCCTTGTTCGCTTGCGATCGGTCGAAACACAAACCACCACAGGCACATGACGATCAAGGCGAGGACTGGCACTCGCCATAGCACCCACCAGGTGCGCATCTTGCTGCCGGTCCTCCGCTTGAGCATGGCGCGAGCCTAACAGCCGAGTTCGTCCCACGCCACCGAGCGAGAAGGGCTTTGCGCAAACAAAAAACCGCCCGAATTGCTTCGAGCGGTTTCCCGTTGGTGCCATGATGGCACCGCGCGTTGACGCGATTAAGCGGTGATCGGCTCGAGCGAACCGGTGCCGTTTGGTGTCTCGATTTCGAGGCAGGTGCCAGCATCGACATAGGTCCAGGCATTGCCCTGATAGTCTTCGGTGCTGGTGCCCTGGCAGCTCGTGCCTGGGCCAGCGGCGCAGTCATTCTGGCCGGCCAGCGACACGCCGTAGCATTTTTCTTTTTCGCCTTCGGTGGCCGAAGCTTCTGCCATTTCGCCTTCAACCGACATAGCGTCTGCGCTGTCGCCAGCGTCAGCTTCGGTAGGGGCGTCCGCGCCTTGTGAGCAAGCGGCTGCGAGACCGGCTGCTGCAACCAGTGCAATCGAGCCTTTGATACGAGTGGTGTTCATGAAAGTCCTCCGATCGGAAAGATACGAAGACGCGATTGCGCGCCTTCCAACCGTCGATTCGCATCGAGAGCGCCAAAGGTTACTGAGCGATCACATTTTTTTTCAATTGGGAACGCCGCCAAGCGTTCTCATCATGCGGGCAACAGCATCCTTTTGCATGCAACGTCATGAGCGGCTAAGCGCCGAAGAGACGAAGACAAGTGCGAATGGATGTGCCCAATGACTGGCTCCAGCGAAAAGACAAGCCTGGCCAAGGCCGAAGTGTTGATCGAGGCTCTGCCTTACTTTCAGCGCTATGCCGGTCGCACATTCGTGGTGAAATATGGCGGCCATGCGATGGGTGATGCCAAGGCTGCACGGGACTTTGCTGAAGACATCGTGCTGCTCAGAGCGGTCGGCATCAATCCAGTTGTTGTCCATGGCGGCGGTCCGCAGATCGGAGAAATGCTGGCCAAACTTGGCGTTGAAAGCACCTTTGTCGACGGTTTGCGGGTGACCGACGAAGCTACTGCCAAAGTCGCGGAAATGGTGCTGTCGGGCGCGATCAACAAACAATTGGTCGGCTGGTTGGCCAAGGCGGGCGGCAAGGCGCTGGGTATTTCTGGCAAGGATGGCGGGCTGGTGCGCGCGCGCAAGGTTGAGCGCACCACGCGCGATCCCGAAAGCCTGATCGAGCAGGTCGTCGATTTGGGATTTGTCGGCGAACCGGCCGAGATTGATACCAGCGTGATCGATACGGCTGTGGCTGCCGGAATGATCCCGGTTATCGCGCCGATTGGCGCGGGTGCGGATGGCGAGACCTACAATATCAACGCCGATACGATGGCGGGCGCGATCGCGGCAGCGCTGGGCGCGGCGCGCCTGTTCCTGCTGACAGATGTTCCCGGCGTGCTGGACGGCGATGGCAATTTGCTGACCGATCTGCGTCCTTCAGACATCGCCAAGCTGACCGAAGACGGCGTGATCCAGGGAGGGATGGTACCCAAGCTGGAGACCTGCGTGTCCGCGGTTGAATCAGGCTGCGAAGCTGCGGTTGTGCTCGATGGGCGCGTGCCGCACGCCATGCTGCTTGAGTTCTTCACCGCTCGCGGCGCCGGCACGCTGGTGCAGGCCTGACGACGCTGCTAACCGATCGCGGACTCAATTGCCGCCGTTATGCGCGGGGGCGTGCTACTAGACTGCGGCGTGTTACTTAGATAATACGCTGCAAGGGGACCGACCAAAGGAATTCACAGACAATGTCCGGCCTTTATGCCCTTTATGAAATCATCGCCTTGCTGACGCAGGCCTTTGTGATGCTGATCATCATCCAGTTTGTTATCGGCCTGCTGTTCGCCTTTAACGTGGTGAGCCCATCCAATCAGTTCCTGATGGCGTTTTACAGCGGCATCAATCGGTTCCTGGATCCGCTCCTGCGGCCCGTGCGCCGGTACATGCCTGATACGGGTGCGCTCGATCTGTCGCCCTTGGTGGTCATCCTCGGTGCGCAGATCGTCTTGATTATCCTGCGCAATATCATCTTTGGTGCTTAATGACCGCGACGCGGATTGACGGAAAGGCCTTCGCCGCCCGCTTGCGTGAGCGTGTCGGGGAAGCAGCAGCACATTTTGCAGCGCAAGCTGGCCGCAAGCCTGGCCTCGCAGTGGTTCTGGTGGGTGAGGACCCAGCCAGTCAGGTCTATGTTCGCAGCAAGGGCAAGGCCACTGTCGCCGCCAATATGGAGAGCTTTGAGCACCGTCTGCCAGCTGACACGGATGCCGACACGCTGCTGGCGCTGGTTGATCAGCTCAACAATGACGACGCGGTCGATGGCATTCTTGTCCAACTGCCGCTGCCAGATCATCTCGATGAACAATCAATCATCGCTTCGATCAGTCCCGACAAGGACGTCGACGGGTTTCACGTCATCAATGCCGGCCGCCTGTCGGTCGGCCAGGCCGGATTTGTCCCATGCACACCGCTCGGCTGCATGATGCTGCTGACGGATCGCTTGGGTGATCTGTCCGGTCTCGAAGCGGTTGTGGTGGGTCGTTCCAACATTGTCGGCAAGCCGATGGCGCAATTGCTGCTCGACGCAAACGCCACCGTCACCATCGCTCACAGCCGAACCAAGGACCTGCCCGCTGTGGTTCAGCGCGCAGACATCGTGGTTGCTGCAGTTGGTCGTCCCGAGATGATCCGCAAGGATTGGCTGAAGGATGGCGCCACTGTGATTGATGTTGGGATCAACCGTCTGCCTCCCGAACCAGGCGCCGAAAGGGGCCGGCTGGTGGGCGACGTGGCTTATGGCGAGGCCAGCGAAGTCGCGGCAGCGATCACTCCCGTACCCGGAGGCGTTGGCCCGATGACGATCGCGGTATTGCTGCGCAACACCTTGGTGGCCGCTCATCGCAATGCAGGAATGGACGCTCCGGCTGGCCTATGAGGAATGCGCTTCTCATTTCGCTTGTAGTGGCCGTGGCAGCCTGTTCCAGCGGTCCGAGAGGGCCTTCCAACCAATTGATCAACCGAGTGCTCGAACGCGCTCCTGGAGCCGCTCAGCCTAGCACATTGGTGGCGACCGAATTGGCCTATGCGCGCGAGGCGCGCGAGGAAGGGCAATACACGGCAGCCCAGCGTTACGCTGCACCCGGCGCGCGTCTGCACGCCCGTCGCGGCCCGATTGCTGCAGCCGAATTGCTGGCGGCGGTTGATGACCCCGCGCAATCGGTTGTGTGGAGCCCGCGGGTGATCGCGATGAGTTGCGATGGAGCCCTGGCCGCCAGCCTCGGCCGTTTTCGCGATCAAGCGGGCCTGGTCGGAAATTACGTCACGATCTGGCGTCGCAACGCCGACAACGAATATCGCTGGACTTATGATGTGGCTGGGCCTGATGATCCGCAGCCACCGCCGCGCGAGGAACCCGAAGACGGCGACATCGTGGTGACAGCGATCGATGCGATCGAAGGTCGGGTGGCCGATTGCGCGCGCCGCGATGCGCCTGTTCCGCCGCCTCCCGCTTTGTCAGTCAATGTGCATCCCAGCGGTGCGCAAATGTCCTCGGACGGCACATTGCGCTGGCGTTGGGAACACCAGCCCGACGGCACCAAATATGTCGCGGTGGATTATTACTTCCAGGACGCCTGGCAGACGATCATCGAAGAAAGACTTGCTTCTCCGGCCGAATAGTGGTGGTGGCTCGGCTTGATTATGCCTGAGCTCTTCATCTCTGCCTTTGCCACCCTGTTCGTGGTGATTGACCCTCCCGGGTGCGCGCCGATCTATGCCGGCCTGACCAAGGACGCGACCACTGCGCAAGCGCGGAGCATGGCGATCCGCGCCACGGCGATCGCCGCGATCATCCTCACTGGATTCGCCTTTTTCGGCGAAGATCTGCTCAACGCTCTGCATATCGAGCTCGATTCATTCCGCATCGCTGGCGGGTTGATGCTGTTCTGGATCGCGTTTGAGATGGTGTTCGAAAAGCGCACCAAAAGGCGCACCGAGCGCGCTGAAAAGGTCAATGCCGATCCCGAGATCGAAGATGTGTCGGTGTTCCCGATGGCGATGCCGATGATGGCCGGCCCGGGCGCGATCGCAGCCATCATGCTGCTGATGAACGAAGCCGATGGGTTTGAGCAGACGCTTGAGGTCTTTGCGGCTCTGGCGGCCGTGCTGATCCTCACCGGTCTGGCATTGATCGCCGCGAGCCCGTTGATCAGGCTGCTGGGCGATAAGGTCGAGGCCGTGATTACCCGGCTGCTTGGCGTGTTGCTGGCTGCCTTGGCCGCGCAATATATCCTCGACGGATTGCGCGGTGCATTTGGCCTCGGCGTTTAAAGCGCGGTCAAAGCCAGGACGAGCGCGACCGCCGCTCCCAACGCCGTCAGCAAAGTGCCAAGCGCACCCATTGCCCTGAATTTGACATAGGTGTTCTTGAAGCCTTCGCCGCCCTCGCCATGTGAGCCGGCGAGAGTGGAGAAGCCGAACGCGTGGCTTGCGCGTGCGATCGCGAAGAGCCCGCACAGCGCGGCGACATACCAGGTCTGGCCGACCAGGATCTCAAGCAGCGCGAGCACAGCCAGGAACAGTCCCGAATTCTCGGCCAGATTGCCGTGGCGGCGGACTTTGCGCTCAAGGTCCTTGTCATCGCCAAGCCCAATCGCTGGACCTTTGGCGCGATGCAGCCCCACCCGCAGCATAAGAACGACCTGAAGGACGATCAGAAAGGCGCCCAGCGCCGCGGCGTAGATTGGCAGATTGGTCATGTTAGCTCTCCGAAATTGTGATGGGGTGGCCTGGGTATCCGATCATGGCGAGCGCCGCCCGGCCAGCGTCGAGCAGTCGTTCAGGTTCCGACGCAACCCGTGCTGAGGCAAATGCGCCATGGAGCAATTGAGTGAGTGTCCGGCCCAGGACAGCGGGTTCGGCGCTGCCGCCATGCGCTTTGATCGCCGCGCGCGCGATCTCAGTGAAATGCCCTTCAACGACATCGAACAGGCGCTGTGCTTCCTCACGGATTGCGGGCATTTCCTGCCCCAATTCCAGCGCCAGGCCGACCACAGGGCAGCCAAAGACGTCACCCGTGTCGCTCTGCATCTGAAGGTGCCCGCAATAGAGCTGACGATAGATCCCCGCGAGCCGATCTTCGGGGCGGTCGAACTCGGCGAAGGTCGCCTCAAAGATCATTTCCAGGCTGACCGAACCATTGTGCTTGACCACGGCCAGAGCAAGCTCGGCCTTGTCGGCGAAATAGCGATAGATCGTCGCCTTGTTGACGTCGGCCGCTTCCGCAACCTGATCGACAGACACGCCGTGGAAGTTGCGCCGCCAGAACAGACCCGCCGCGGTGGCGACGATATGCGCCCGCGTGCGTTCGCCCTTGGTTGGAAGCGCTGCGATGTTCATAAGTAACCGTCTAGTTAGTTTTGCGCTTGCGACAAAGCGCTGGTTTGCGACGCAGAGTCGCATACCGGATCGAGCATCGAGCGAATGATCCTATTGCAGCGTCATGATGTCTTCGCCGCCATCGCTGCGTCCGAAGAATTGCATGAGCTGGATCAGCAACTCGCAGCGCGCGGCCAAATCCTCTGCTTCTAGCAGCGCCTGCTTTGACGCTGGATCAAATGGCGCGATCTGCGACACGCCATCGATCAGCGATTGATCATCCAGCCGTTCCACCGAATCCCAGTCGACGCTGTAGCCTTGCATATCGGCGAAGCGACGGGCTTCCTGCTCGAAGCCGGCTCGCTCGACAGCGCTCAAGGCGGCATGCGGATCATCCTCGATCAGCTCGCCCTCAACCTGGCGAAAGGCGGTCGCGACATCGAGCTCACGCAGCACGCGGAAACGAGATTCGCCCTCAAGGATGAGATTGTAGCGACCGTCATCAAGCGCCTCGACCTCGCCAATTCGTCCGACACATCCGATCGAAAACAGCGGGGCGCCTTCGACTGCCTGTTGCGGCTGGATCATCGCGATGCGGCGATCGCGGACCAGCGCATCGCTGACCAGCGCCCGATAGCGCGGCTCGAAAATGTGCAGCGGCAATTGCAGTCCGGGGAACAGCACCGCGCCGGGAAGGGGAAAGATCGAAAGCCTGGTCGGCATGGCCTATCCGAACAGGATCTTCGAAAGACGCCGCCGGGTCGACACGACCCACGGATCCTCCAGGCCGGTCGCTTCAAAGATCTGCAGCAGCTTGGCGCGCGCCGCTCCATCATTCCATTCACGATCAGCCTCGACCAAGGCCAGCAGCGTATCCGCTGCGGCATCGCGATCACCGCCTGCAAAGGCCGCTTCGGCAAACGCGAATTGGGCGTCCATATCGTCAGGGGCAGCTTGTGCGGCGGCGCGCAGGCTCGCCAATTCGCCATCATCAACTTGGGTGCCCGCCAATTCCAACGCGCTCTTGGCAGCGGCGATCGCGGGATCCTTGGCCATGTCGGGATCGGCCTCGAGCGCAGTCAGAACCTGGCCAGCTTCGTCGACCTGCTCAAGCGCAATCAGAGCCTTCACCAATCCCGCGCTCGCGACCGCATTCTTGGGATCAAACTCGGTCACCTGTGCGAACACGCCCGCGGCGCGCTGAGCGTCACCTTCGGCAAGGGCTTGCTCGCCCATGGCAACGAATTGCGCAATCTCTTCCGGCGAAGGGCCTTGCGGAGCGGCGCCGTCAGCTGCGCCAGCCTGGACCGGCAATTGCCCAAGCAATTGGTCAAGAACCTGCTTGAGCTGGCTTTCGCTTCTCGCATTGGTCAGATCAGCCACTGGTTGGCCCTGGAACATCGCATAGACGGTCGGGATCGACTGGACCTGGAATTGTGCGGCGATGAACTTTTCTTCGTCGACATTGACCTTGGCCAGCACCACACCCTTGTCGGCGTAGTCGGCAGCGACCTTTTCAAGAGTGGGAGTGAGTGCTTTGCACGGACCGCACCATTCGGCCCAGAAATCGAGGATCACCAATTTGGTCTGTGACGGATCGACCACGTTCTGGCGGAATCGCTCGACCGCCTTCTGTTCGTCCATGTTTAGGCCCATGCTCGCCAAGGGTGTGCTCCTGTTAATCCAGTGTGTTTTGACTGCCCCAATGTGGGGCGTGGTCAGGCAATGTGAAGGTGTTTGTCAGCGCTGCAGGCTCGGGCCCGGCGGATCAAGCAATATTTCCGCCAAATTGGGCTTGCAGCCTGTGGCGAGCGCTGCTAATCGCGCCGCCTCCCCAGCAAGGACGTGCCCTTATCGGCATCTTGCTGAGCGCCAGTGAGCGGGCGTAGCTCAGGGGTAGAGCACAACCTTGCCAAGGTTGGGGTCGGGCGTTCGAATCGCCTCGCCCGCTCCATTTTCCAACAAGCAAAACACGCATTTGTTGCAATCGTGCCGCACTTTCGGCGTCGATTGTCGGCTTGGCTTGCCAATTCGTCGAACGCAAACGGTTCGCACTTGCAACCATTGCAGCACCAGCCTAGCGCCATGATACGTTATTACATTCAGAAAAATCATCGAGGAAAATGATGAAATCCTACGTATCCCGCATAGCCCTTGCCTCTGTGCTCAGCAGCGCTGCGTTTGCCGCCCCCGCATTCGCCAATGACAGCGCTGAAGACGGCGCCGACGCTTCTGATCCACATTATCGAGGCAACATTATCGTTGCTGCCGAAGGTCTCGAAGATCTCGACATCATCGCTGGCCAGGACGTTCTTGAGCTGGAAGACATTCAGCGCGACCTCCAAGGCCAGGTCGGTGAGGTTCTGACCAAAGTTCCAGGCGTGTCGGCGACCAGCTTTTCGCCTGGTGCATCGCGGCCAATCCTGCGCGGCCTTGATGGTGAGCGCGTCCGCGTTCTGATCGACGGTCTGGGCACGGGCGACGTGGGCAACACTTCGGCTGACCACGCAACCTCAATCGATCCGCTGACCGTTGAGCGCATCGAGGTCCTTCGTGGCCCGGCGGCTTTGCTGTTTGGCAGCCAGTCAATCGGCGGTGTCGTCAATGTGATTGACCGTCGTATCCCGGTCGCGGTGCCAGAGAATGGCATCCGCGTGGAAGGCCTGACGGCGTTTGATACGGCGACCGATCTGCGCAGCGGCGGAGCGACGGTGGATGCCGCGCTTGGCGATACGCTGGTCTTCACTCTCGGCGGTTCTTTCCGCGAGACGGGTGATGTCGAAATCCCGGGTTTCCAACTGTCTGACGATCTGCGCGCTGACTTGCTTGGCGATGCTGACGAAGAGGAAGAAGAAGGCGAACTGGAAGAAGCCGAAGAGCTGCGCGAAGCAGCGAATCAGGAAGGCTTCATTCCCAACAGCTTCACTGAGACTTGGACCGCTCATGGCGGTGTCGGCTTCTTCGTCGGTGAATCGCGCTTTGGCGCTTCTGTCTCTTACTACGACACCGATTATGGCCTCGTCGGCAATCCCGAAGGCGGCCATCACCATGGTGAGGAAGAAGAAGGCGAAGGCGGCACCGGCGCTGAAGAAGAGGAAGAAGAGGAAGAAATCGTCACCATCGGTCTCGAGCAGGTGCGGGTCGACTTCCTTGGCGACATCGCATTGGGCGACGGGTTCTTCTCGCGCCTGAAGCTGCGCGCTGGATATTCCGATTACACCCACACCGAATTTGAAGGTCCAGAAGTTGGCACTGTGTTCGACACTGAGACCTTCGAAGCACGTGCTGAACTGCTGCAAACGGGTGGCGGCGTCATTGGCGCTCAATTCACCTCGCGGGACTTCGCTGCGGTCGGCGAAGAAGCGTTTGTTCCGCCAAACCAGACGACGCAGTTTGCGATCTTCACAGTCCAGGAATTCGATATCAGCGAAGGTATCGAGATCGAAGCTGCGGGTCGTTACGAGAATGTCAGCGTCGAAGCAGACACGCTTGGGCTTGAGCGCGATTTCAGCCTGTTCTCGGGTGCGGCCTCTGTCGTGTTCGATGCGGGCGAGAATGTGCGCGGTGGCATCACCGCATCGCGTTCTGAACGTGCCCCGGCCGGTGAAGAGTTGTTTGCTGACGGTCCGCACATCGCGACGCAGATATTCGAAGTCGGCGACCCCAATCTCGACACCGAGCGCGCATGGGGCCTCGAAGGCTTCATTCGCGGTGACGCGGGCAATGCCAATTTTGGCGCTTCGGTCTTCTACCAAGACTTCCAGAACTTCATCTATCTAAGCGCTACCGGTGCTGAAGAGGATGAGCTTCCGGTGTTTGAATTCCTGCAGCAGGATGCTCGCTTCTTCGGGTTCGAAGCCGATGTCGACTTCCCGATCCTCAACCAAAGCAACGGGTTTGAGCTTCGCGGTGACGTAAGGGCCTCTTACGTTTCAGCTGACTTCTCGAACATCGACGAGAACGTTCCGCGCATTCCGCCGGTCAGCGTGCTCGGCGCCCTCGATGCCAGCTACGACGCGTTCGAACTGCGCGGCGAAGTGCAATGGTTTGGCGAACAGACCAATGTCGCCGAATTTGAAGCGCCGACCGATGGGTTTGCATTCGTGAACGCCTATTTCTCCTTCCGTCCGATCGAGAACAATGAGAACGTCGTGATCCAGATCGCGGGTGAGAACCTGTTCGACGTGACCGGCCGTCGTCACGCGAGCTTCACCAAGGAATTCGTGCCGCTTACCGGACGCAATGTCCGCGCGAGCGTTCGCATCGGATTCTAATCGCCGTCAGGCATGAAAAAGGGGACGCGCACGCAAGTGCCCGTCCCCTTTATTGTGTCTGCAACTCAGTTTTCGGCTGCGAAGCTGATTTCAGCGTGTTCCTGCAAACGATCGACCAATGCTTCGCCAAGGAATGAACCCGGCGTGCCGACGCCGCCTTCGGCATCGCTCGACAGCAAGGTGATGGCGGTTTCCGCGATCATCCGGCTGGTTGAGCCATAGCCTGGATCGTATTTGCCTTTGACGCCATAGAGCAGGCTCTCGCCGTCAGGCCCATCAGCGATAAACAGGACGTCGTAAAAGCCGTTCTCGCGCTCTTCCTTGCTGGGGCCTTCGCCCGGCTTGGGTGGCTTGGCACCGAACGGGTTCTTCATCATCTCGGTGGCCGCTTCAGCCATCTTCTTGCCAGCCTCACCAGGACTGGTCAGCATCATCTCGTCATACTGGAAATCCTCGCCATAGGGATGGCCGAGCAGGAAATTGGTGCGGTGGACGTTCTTGGTGTTGATCGGCGCCATCACAAACGGGGCCGCCCATTTGTCGAGATCCTTCTCATAGGTCGGGATCATGCCGCTTGGCTGGCTTGGCCCATCAAATCCCGGTGCCAGAGCAAATGGGTTGCGCAGGACGTTGATGATGCCTGGGTTGGTTGCCGCCGCCTTCATCGTCGCGCCCAGACTTGCGGCCGTACCGCCCGAGAACGTGCCCGCCATAGCGCGCACACGGCCGCGGATCTTGGGCGAGGGCGCGCCGAAACGCTCCTTGGCGGTCTTCTGAGTCATGTAGACGCCAAGATCGAACGGGATCGAATCGAACCCGCTGGAGAAGCAGATCCGAGCCCCGCTGGCTTGTGCCGCCTCGTGGTGTTCGGCGATCTTCTCAGCCATCCACGCCGGTTCGCCGCACAGATCGGCATAGTCGGTGCCGGTTTTGACGCAGGCCGCGACAAGCTTGTCGCCATAGAGCTGGTATGGACCAACGGTGGTGATCACGACCTTGGTGCGATTGCACATCGCTTCGAGGTCAGCAGCATCGTCGGCATTGGCGACCACCAGCGGCGTATCAGCCGGGGCACCGATTTCGTCGCGCACGGCCTCCAGCTTTTCCTGGCTGCGGCCAGCCATGGCCCATTTGGGCGCGTTGTCGCTGCTGCCATAGTGGTTGTCGAGATATTCGGCGACCAGGCGGCCGGTATAGCCGGTGGCGCCATAGACAATGATATCGAACTCGGTGTCAGCCATTGTTACTCTCCTTTGCCTGCCTGAATGGGCGTGGACGGTCAGAGAGTCAAAGCCGTTACGGCACGCTAAGTTCCGGCGGTCAAAACTGGAATTGACGGCTGGCAAGATCGTACATGATCTCTTCCGAGCCACCGCCAATCGCCATCACCCGCACTTCGCGGTAAATCCGCTCAACACGCGAGCCACGCACGAAGCTAGCGCCGCCCAAGATTTGGCAGGCCTCGCGCGCGCAATATTCCATGGTCTGGGTAGCCTGGACCTTGAGCAAGGCGAAATCGCCTGGCACGGCACAATCGTGTTTGATCGTCCATCCGGCATGATCGATCATCGCCTGGGTCGCATTGATCATCTGCAGCATCCGCGCGAGCTTGTGGCGGATGGCCTGCCGCGTCACCAGCGGGCGTCCGAAGGTCTCTCGCTCGCGCGCCCAATCCAGCGCATCTTCAAAGCACACACGCGAATAGGCGGCGGCTTGTTGCGCCATGCCCATGCGTTCGCCGTTGAAATTGCGCATAATGCCGCCAAAGCCCTGGTTCTCAGGCCCAATCAGGTTTTCGATTGGCACTTCGACATTATCGAAATGGATCGTCGCCGTGTCCGATGCGTGCCAACCCATCTTGTCGAGCCGTGTCCGGCTGATCCCGTCGCGCTCAGTCTCGACCAGCAGCAGCGACACGCCGCCGAGACCCGAGTCTCCCGTGCGCACCGCCAGCGTGATGTAGTCTGCGCGCATACCCGATGTGATCAGCGTCTTGGCGCCATTGACGACATAGTGATCGCCTTTGCGCTCGGCCTTGGTGCGCAAATTGGCCACATCCGATCCGCCCCCAGGCTCGGTAATGCCGAGGCAGATTATCGCCTCGCCGGCCAGCACTTGCGGCGCGATCCGCTGTTTTAGCTCATCACTGCCCATGGCGAGGATCGGAGGCAGCCCGATCCCATGCGTCAACAAAGATGCAGGTATTCCGCCGGCCCCGGGCCGACACATCTCTTCGGACTGGACCAGTGAATGGAAGATATCGAAATCCTCACCGCTGCCACCATATTCGACGGGGTACCCCAGCCCGATCAATCCGGCCTCAGCGGCCTTGCGGTGCAGATCGCGTGGCAATTCGCCTGCGGCCTCCCATTCGTCGACATGCGGCATGATTTCGCGCGTGACAAAGGCCCTGACGCTGTCAGCCACCGCTTCATGCGTGTCATCATAATGCGGCGAGCGAGCGCGCCATTGATCGAATAGCGGCGTGCTCATGACATCAGCTCCGTTCTGGAAATGCGCGGCAAGACGCCGGTCTGGCTTGATATCGCCAGCAATCGGCCCTGCTCGTCAAAATGGCGCGCCTGGCCATGCGCAACGCCGCGATCAAACGCCGCCATTTCCGTAACCGACAAGATCCAGCCCGGCTCGGCGGATTGAATAAACCGGAACGTCGCATCCAGGCTCGACCCTCCCCAGGCGTCAGGATGCGCCCCAAGGAAGAAGTCGGAAACGATGGCGAGCCAGCCATTGTCAGCTGACAGGCCGGCGGTGTTGCGGGTCCACATCGCCAGATAGCCCTTGTCCGGATCGTGCGCCGCGCGGCGCCATTCGAGCTGGTCATAAAGGCTTCCCGGATCGCCAAACTGGCGTTCCACGATCGGTTCGCTGTCATCCGGCGAAGTAACATCCGGCATTTCTGCAAAAATGCGCTGTTCGGATGGCTCGCGCGCGCCCAGTGCGGCGCTGATCCGATGCGTGGGCCTGCCATTGACGAAGATCTCCGCCCGCCATTGGCCGACCGATTGGCCGCCACCGCATTGCTCGCAGCGGATCTGAAGCTCTTCGGCATGCTGTGTTGGGCTGAGGAACTGGATCGTCGCCCATAACGGCGGAAGCTGGCTTTCAAGCGACAGGGCATCAAGCGCGGCGGCCAGAGCCACTCCGCCCATCACATGCGGCGCCCCTTCAGGACCAACCGTAGCCGGCGGCATAACAGGCAATGTGTAGGTTCCAGCTTGCTCAGCGGGTACGACCCGCCAAAATGGAAACTTCGCCAGAACCATGTCTCTATGTCCTCTCAGAGGCGGGGCAGCGTCACCCCTCTTTGCCCCATATATTTGCCAGCTCGGTCGGCATAAGTGACCTCGGGCCGCTCATTGCCTTGCAAGAACAGGAACTGGCAAGCGCCTTCATTGGCATAGATCTTGGCCGGTAGCGGTGTGGTGTTCGAGAATTCAAGCGTCACATGGCCTTCCCAACCCGGCTCCAGCGGGGTGACATTCACGATGATCCCGCAACGGGCATAGGTCGATTTGCCAAGGCAGATGACCAGCACGTCTTCCGGAATGCGAAAATACTCCACGGTGCGAGCGAGCGCGAAGGAATTGGGCGGAATGATGCAGACATCGGTTTCGCGGTCGACAAAGTTCTTGGGATCGAACTTTTTGGGATCGACCGTGCTGGAGTCGACATTGGTAAAGATCTTGAATTCGGGTGCGACGCGCGCGTCATAGCCAAACGAGGACAGGCCAAAGGAGATGTTCCCTTCGCGGCGCTGCGCCTCAACGAAGGGCTCGATCATGCCCTCTTTGGTCGCTTTATCCCGGATCCACTTGTCTGAAAGAATCGCCATCCACGATTGATTCCGGAAGGCGAGCCACGGGGCAAGCGCGCTTGGCGTCTATCCCCTACTAAATCCGTTTTGCGCCGAGCTGCGGATTGAGGTCGGTGATGTGGTTGAGCCATTTTTTGGGGCGCCTGAGCATGTTGTCAGGATATTCCACCGTCAGGCCCAGCAGCTCCGCCATCTTGCCGACGAAATGAATGCAATTGCGGGTTTCTAGGTCGTAATATTTGCCCGGCGCATCCTGCCACGCGACCACCTCATCCTTGATCAAGCGATATTGCTGATCGGTCAGGTTGAGCGTGAAGTGGCGATTGGTCTTCCTGATCGTCTTCTCGCTCTCAGCCAGAACCATATGCTCGACCGGCCCGCTCAGAATTTTGGTCGTCACCTTTCGTGCGGAAAAGCCGTAATTCTCATTGATGACTTCGCCGGTCTCCTCCAGCTCGCCTTCCAGCACGATGAAGGTGTGCGGATAGCGACCGAACAGGACCGATCCGTTGAAGCTGTGAAAGTGGATCTGGACGTCGGCCAGCGCTGGGCCAGACCATGCGAATGCGACCAGTGCGAGCAGCATCGATAAGAAGCGTGTCATGGCACGCTTTGTAACCCGCAATGGAATCGCGCTGCAAGCGGCAGATCAACTGGCGAGCAGGCTGGCGTTTCCGCCTGCCGCAGTGGTGTCGATGCAGGTGACGCGTTCGGTCGCAAATCGGGCGAGGTAGTGCGGGCCGCCGGCCTTTGGTCCGGTGCCTGACAGTCCTTCTCCGCCAAAGGGCTGGCTCTCAACCACTGCGCCAATCTGATTGCGATTGACATAGAAATTGCCGACCTTTGCCTGCGCTTCGATGCGGTCGCGGGTTTCGGCAATCCGGCTGTGCAAGCCAAGGGTCAATCCAAAGCCAGTGGCGTTTATGTCGGCGATGACCCGGTCAAGCTCGTTCGCCTGGAACCGCACGACATGCAGGATCGGGCCGAAATTCTCGCGCTTAAGCTCTGCGATCGAGCTGAGTTCAATGATCGTTGGCGCGACGAAGGTTCCAGCATTGCATTGATCTGGCAACTGACGCTGCGTGACCTTCATGCCGAGCTTGCGTGCCAATTCGACATGCGCATCAAGCTGCGCTTTCGCATCTGCATCGATCACCGGACCAACATCGGTCGCCAATTCAAGAGGATCGCCAATCGTGAGCGCGTCAAATCCGCCCTGGATCATCTCGAGCATGCTGTCTGCCACATCGTCCTGCAGATAAAGCACGCGCAAGGCGGAACAGCGCTGGCCTGCGCTTTGGAACGAACTGGCAAGCACATCGCGCACAACCTGTTCGGGCAAGGCCGAGGAATCGACGATCATCGCGTTTTGGCCGCCCGTCTCTGCGATCAAGGTCGCTATCGGGCCGTCGCGGTTCGCTAGGCTGCGATTGATCGCTCGCGCTGTCTCGGTCGATCCGGTGAAGGCAACGCCTGCCAGGCGCGGGTCTGACGTGATCATCTGGCCGACCTCGCCACCGCCGGGCAGCAATTGCAGCGCCTCTTCTGGTATGCCGGCCTGATGGCACAATTTGATGGCCAGCGCGGCTATCAACGGCGTCTGCTCAGCAGGCTTGGTGATTACGCTGTTGCCTGCCGCCAGCGCCGCAGAGGCCATGCCGATGAAAATCGCCAGCGGGAAGTTCCAAGGCGCGATCGTGGCGAAGACGCCTCGCCCGTGATGGCGCAGCAAGTTTTCCTCGCCGGTCGGTCCGGGCAGTATGGTCGGCTCGCCAAACAGACGCCGGGCTTCATTGGCGTAGTAACGCAGGAAGTCGACTGCTTCGCGCAGCTCGAGCACCGCGTCGGGCAGAGTCTTGCCCGCCTCGCGCTGACACAGGGAAAGAAACTCGTCAGTGTGTTGTTCAAACAGATTGGCCGCCTGCTCGAGCAGCACAGCCCGTTTCTCGCCACCAAGCGCATCCCAGCCAGGCTGGATCGCGACTGCGCGCGTGATTGCCTCATTGACCTCTTCGGCGGTCGCGTCGCGGCATGTGCCCACTTCAAGCGACCCGTCAAACGGCGAAGTGATCGCGTGTTCCGCCCCTGGCGTGTCTGACGCGAAAGTGGGTTCGGCCTGCCAAACGCGATCTTGGAGCGCACTCAGTCGCTGCGCGAGCGGCTCCATCACCAAGGGATCAGCCAGATCGACACCGGCGCTGTTGTTGCGATCGCCAAAGATGTCGCAGGGCAGAGGGATCGCCGGATTTCGGCGAGGGTCGCGTTGGGAAAGCTGGGCAATAGGATTGCCAACCAGCTCTTCGGCCGGGATGTCCGCATCGCCCATTCGGTTCACAAAGCTGGTATTCGCTCCGTTCTCAAGCAACCGCCGAACAAGATAGGCAAGCAGCTCCTTGTGGCCGCCGACGGGCGCGTAGATTCGCACCGGGGTCGGCTGATTGCCCTCGACCTTGGCGAGCGCATCATAGACTTCCTCACCCATGCCATGAAGGCGCTGGAACTCGAAGAGTTTGCCTTCGCCCATGCTCTTGATCGCGGCAATCGTGTAGGCATTATGCGTGGCAAAGGCCGGATGAATGACGTCGACATTCTCAAACAGCCGCGCGGCGCAGGCGAGATAGGATACGTCGGTGGCCATCTTGCGGGTGAAGACGGGATAATCCTCGAATCCACCTACTTGCGCCAGCTTGATTTCGCTGTCCCAATATGCGCCTTTGACAAGGCGAACGAACAGTTTGCGGCCATGTCTGCGGGCGAGTTTGGCGACCCAGTCACACAGCGGCACGCCGCGCTTCTGATAGGCCTGCAGAGCCATTCCGAAGCCATCCCAGCGCGACCCGTCCGCTCGAACGAACAAACTGTCATCGGCAACCAACGCTTCGATGATGTCGAGTGACAATTCGAGCCGCTCGGCTTCTTCGGCATCGATCGTAAAGTGAATATCGGCATCGCGCGCCTTCTCCGCCAATGCCCGGACGATCGGGACAATGTCTTCGCGAGCCTGATCGGCGTGCAAGAACTCATATTTGGGATGCAGTGCAGAAAGCTTGACCGAGATGCCCGGCGACCCACCGATTCCGCCCTTGGATTCGGCTGCCAATCGGTTGAGCGCGCTCTCATATGCAATGCGATAGCGCTCGGCATCGGCAAAGGTCATGGCCGCTTCGCCAAGCATGTCGAACGAGTGGGTCAGGCCCTTGGCGCGTTCGGGCTTGGCCCGGTTGAGTGCTTCATCGATTGTGCGACCGAACACGAATTGCCCGCCCAGAATCCGCATGGCTTGCAGGGTTGCGGTCCGGATCACAGGTTCGCCCAGACGGTTCATCGCGCGCTTGAGCGTCGAGCCCATTCCGCGCTGCTTGGCTTCAGGTGGATCGAGCACTTCGCCCGTCAGCATCAGCGAGAAGGTGGCGGCATTGACGAAGGTCGACGAACTCTCGCCGAGATGTTCGGACCAGTCGATCGCGCCGATCTTGTCCTTGATCAGCAGATCAGCGGTTTCCGCATCGGGCACGCGCAGCAAGGCCTCGGCCATGCACATCAGCGCGATGCCCTCTTCGGTGTCGAGTCCGAATTGCTGCAGAAAGGCATCAATCCCGCTGGGCTTTTGCCCGCGCGCGCCTTCAATCAATTGCGTCGCCAATATGCGTGACTGGTCATGCAGGCGGCTCGCAGGGCCGGCCTGGTCGATCCGTTCAGCAATGCATGCCTCTTCGTCTTCGCGATAGGCGCGGCGCAAGGCGGAACGGTCAAGCGGCTGGATAGTGGTCACGGTGGTGCGATTCTCTCAGACTCGTTTCAATCGCAACGATCTGGACCCGCAAAAGCCGCGGATCAAGAGAAGTTAGCCGTCACCCAGCAATCGTTTCGCAACCGCGTCCAATTTCACCATCAAATCAGGATCATGCTCTTCCGGTGCGGTGATCACTGCATCGTCCAATGCGGTGTCGATTGGCGACGCTTCGCGCTTAGCCGGCAGCGAATCGATGAATTCAACCACGGCCGCGCGGGCAAGCTGACTGTTGGCCTGCATCTGGGTCACAACCTGAGCGACATCCACTGCTTCTCCGTCGCGCCAGCAATCATAATCGGTCACCATGCCGACCAGAGCGTATGGCAGCTCTGCTTCGCGCGCCAGCTTGGCTTCGGGCATGCCAGTCATCCCGATGATGTCAGCACCCCAATCGCGATACATCCGGCTTTCCGCCCGGGTTGAGAATTGCGGCCCCTCCATCGCCAGATAGGTTGCGCCGACTGCGACTTTGCCCTGGCATTTGGAGATCGCCTTGGCCGCCATCTCAGACAGCCGCGGGCAAACCGGATCGGCCATCGAGACATGCGTCACGAAACCGCTGCTGAAATAGGTCGAAGGCCGTCCCTTGGTCTGATCGATGAACTGTTCGACGACGGCAAAGCGACCGGGCTCGATCTCTTCGCGCAACGATCCGACCGCGGAAATAGCAAGGATATCGGTGCAGCCTGCCCGTTTGAGCGCATCGATATTGGCGCGCGCATTGAGTTCACCCGGCGTGATCGGGTGGCCCCGACCATGGCGCGGCAGAAACCGCACGCGCACATCGCCAATCCTGCCGCACAAGATCTCGTCAGAGGGTTCGCCCCACGGCGAATCGACTGCGATCCACTGCGCGTCTTCGAGGCCTTCAATGGCGTAGAGGCCTGAACCCCCAATAATCCCGATTGTCCAAGGGCTGGCCATGGTCTTAGTGTCTGTGTCCTGTTCTGTGCCGCTTAGTGCTCGCGGGCCTAAGTCAGATCGAAGCGCTCGGGCAAGGCCTTACGCACAAACCCTTCAGCTTTTGCAAACGGTCCGGCAATTGCCGGATACGCTTGCATGCGTTCGAAATGAGCCGCAAATTTGGGCCATGCGTCAAGCGGTGTCTCCGCGACCAGCGACACCTGCATCAAGCAACAGGTCACCGCGATGTCAGCGATCGACATCTGGTCGCCAGCGAAGAATTCAGCATCACCCAAAGTCTTTTCGAGGTAGTCGAACAGCGGCGGCATCTTGCTGGCCCAAGTCTCACGCGCAGTGTCGAGATCAGGCTCCTTGCCCTGCGTGATCGAGAAAAAGATCGGGCGGAAAATGCCCATTCCACCGGCTGCGGCTAGCGAAGTGTCTGCAAATTCCTCAATTGCCAGAGCTCGGCCGTGAGAATAGGCCTCAGCTGGATATACAGCCGGATCAGGGCACTTTTTCTCAAGATAGGCGCAGATAGCCGAACTGTCGGCGATCGTGCCCTCAGGGCCTTCTGTGGCGATTGAGCGGTCTCTCAGAACCGGGATCCGGCGCATTGGTGAGATCTCGAGGAACCAGTCAGGCATAGCGAAGATATTGACCGCTTCGATTTCGAACGGAATTTGCTTGATCACGCAGGTTGCGGCGACCTTGCGTGCGAACGGCGAGACGGGGCTGCCATAGATGACGATATCGGGCTTGGAATCAGACATTCTGGGGTTTCTCCTCTTGGCCGCTACCCATAAGCCGCCCGTTGCATAGCGCAACTGATAGGCGCCGCGATCGGCCTCGATCTCTAAAATGACAGTCCAGTTCGAGATTGAAACTTGCCCGCAGAAGGTCCACCTATCTGGGCACAGTTTCCCTAACCAGAGATTCGAGAGAGGCGAAGCAATGGCCACGCAATACAAAAACCTAATCAATGGCGAGATGATCGAGACCGGTGAATGGCTCGATGTCGTCAACCCCGCGACCGAAGAAGTGATTGGCCAGGTGCCCAAGTGTGGCGCTGATGAATTGGACAAGGCTGTCGCCGGCGCCCGCGCCGCGTTCAAGAGTTGGAAGAACACTTCGCTGGAAGAGCGCCGGGCTGCGATCATGGCGATCTCGGGAGCGATCAAGGAGAATGGTGAAGAACTGTTCCGCCTGCTCACCAGCGAGCAGGGCAAGCCGCACCAACAGGCGCAGCAGGAAATCTTCGGCGCTGCAGCCATTTCGGCCGCGCAGTCTACTCTCGAGCTTGAAGACGAGATCAACGAAGACAGCGATGCCCGCCTCAGCCGCACCCGCCGTGTCCCGGTTGGTGTTGTGGGTGGGATTGTGCCGTGGAACTTCCCGGTGATGATGGCGATCCAGAAGATCGTCCCTGCCATGCTTTCGGGCTGCACGATTGTGCTCAAGACGTCGCCATTCACGCCGCTGACCACGCTCCGCATTGCTGAGCTGATTGCGGACAAGGTGCCGGCTGGCGTCGTCAACATCATCACTGGCGATGACGATCTCGGCCCGATGATCACCGCGCATCCTGACATCGACAAGATCACGTTCACCGGCTCAACCGCGACCGGTAAGAAGATCATGGAAGGCGCCAGCGCTGACCTTAAGCGGATCACGCTTGAGCTGGGCGGCAATGACGCCTCGATCGTGATGCCCGACGCGGACCCTAAGAAAGTTGCTGAACAGCTGTTCTGGTCGAGCTTCTCCAATGCTGGCCAGATCTGCATCGCGGCCAAGCGCGTCTATATCCACGAGGATATCTATGACGAGCTGAGCCAGGCGATTGCCGACTATGCCGCGCAGGTGAAGGTTGGCGATGGCAGCGAGCAAGGCACTGGCGTCGGTCCGATCCAGAACAAGAAGCAGTATGATCGCGTCATTGAGCTGATCGAAGATGCCAAGGACAATGGCTATCAGTTCCTGCTCGGCGGCGATGTCGATCCGTCTGGCACGGGCTATTTCGTGCCGCTGACGATCCTCGACAATCCGCCCGAAGATGCGCGTATCGTTGCTGAAGAGCAATTCGGCCCGGTTATGCCGCTGATGAAATTCTCGAGCGAAGAGGAAGTGATCGAGCGCGCCAATAACTCGGAATATGGTCTTGCTGGAGCGGTCTGGACGGCTGACCCTGACAAGGGCGTCGAAATCGCGGAGCAGCTTGAAACCGGCACAGTCTGGGTCAACGAATTCCTGCACCTCTCGCCTTTCGCACCGTTCGGTGGCCACAAGCAGTCAGGCTTTGGCGCTGAATACGGCAAGGAAGGCCTCAAGGAATTCACTTACCCGCAGGTGATCACGGTCAAGAAGGACAATGTCCCGGCCTGATCCTGCAATCAGGAAATGAAACAGAGCGGCCGTCCGGAGCGATCCGGGCGGCCGTTTGCTTTGACAGACCCTATTCGCCCGCGGCCTTGGAATGCAGCTCCAACCCGGCCGCCCAGCGCCGCTGAAAGCCGCGCCAGTGATCGGCCTCGTCTGGCCCAGCGAATTTGCCATTGAGCTGCTCACCGGCAGAGACTGGCCATTGGCTGTCACTGGCGATTGGCACAGGCACATCGAGATAGCTCGCTTTGTCAGCGTCGCCCTTGAGCGTCAGATCAAGGAAAGCGGCAACGAAGTGCTGGTTGATCGAATTGATCCGGTCCTGCCGCCAAACGGGCTCGCTGAGAAACTCAGCCGCTCGGAATGGCGCATCCTCTGGCAGTTCAAAAGCATTGCCGACAATGTTGTGCCGCGCCTCGCGATAGACCAGCATATGCCGCTGCGTGCCGGTCAGCTGGTCGAAAATCCAGCTCACTCCCTCCGCATGGTTGGAGACATCATCCTGGCTGCCTGAAACGACAAGCACCGGCACTTTGATATTCGCGAGCGTCTCGGCGCTCCATACGCGGTTGTCGGGCTGTCCACCCCAAGGTGCGAAGGCGATTACAGCGTCAACCGAGACGTCTTGGGCTGCGGCCTGCTGGACCGGGATGAGCGCGTCCTCAGGCACGGTGCTAAAGGTCTCTGACTCATAGTCATAATCGCCGCCTGCGGTTGCCAGCGCGCCATAGCCGCCCATTGAATAGCCGATCAGCCCCACCCGCTCCGGATCGATTTGAGCGTAAGGCGTGGCAGGATTGTTTGCTGCCTGTTCTGTCAATTGCGCAATGATCTGGCGCTGATCGAGCGAGCGACTGGCCAGCACATAGGCAAAGGAATGGATGAAGTCCGTGATGCCTTCGATCTGCATGTCATCATGATCAATCGAGGCGACGACATAGCCGCGGCTGGCAATGTGCTCAGCCAAATTGCTGAACTGCGTGTTCCAGCCATTGAAGCCATGCGACATCACCACGAGTGGGTAGCGTTCATCGCTCGTGCTCGCGGCATCCGGGAAGGCTCGACCGGCAAATTCCAGCGTGAATGGGTCCATGCCGGGCGGGGTCATTTCATGTGTGTAGGTGATTGGTGTGCCGCCAGCATCAGGATCGACCGGGTAGAACAGCCGCACTGCCAATGTGCGATCTTCGAGCTCGGTGCTTCCGGTCGCCATGTCGAGTTTGCCGAAGGTTACCCTGCCAGGGAGCGTCATCGCGATTTCCTCAGTGCCCACGCTCGGATCGCCATACCGGCCCAGTTCGGGCGCTTCTCCGGCATTCCCTTCATGCACGGTGGGCGTGGCGACATAAGCGGTGGTGGCCCCGGCAACGACTACGATTCCAAGGGCGGCGAGGGCGATATGGCGCTTCTTCATAGGGGTCGGTTTCTGCTCACTGGCATTAGAGGTACTTGTTATGTCTATTGTTCGCGGTCACTCATGGCAGCGATTGGCGGAGAGGGGAATAGATGGCCCATTGGCAAATCGGCGATGCGCGGATCACGGCAGTGGTCGAGCAAGAGCTCGAAATGAGCGGTCTCATCACCAAGGCCAAGCCCGAGGCCCTGGCTGAGATCCCGTGGCTGCAGCCGCATTTTGTCGATGAGAACGGCAAGATGCTGGGCCTGGTCCAATGTTTTGTGATCGAGCTTGGCGGCAAGCTTGTGGTGGTCGACACCTGTGTTGGCGACGAAAAGGATCTGCCGAGCGATCCGCTGTGGAATCAGAAACTGTTTGGCCTGCTCGAAAATTTTCGCGCGGCCGGGTTTGATCCGGACGCGGTCGATCTGGTCCTTTGCACGCATCTCCACCTTGACCATGTCGGGTTGAACACGCGGCTGGTCGATGGCGAATGGGTTCCGACCTTTCCCAATGCTCGCTACCTCTTTGCCCGCACCGAATACGAATATTGGAAGGCCGAAGCCGAACAGGAGCCGGTCGATCCCGCTACACTCGATCGGCCCTTTGATCGCTATCGCGCCGGCTTCCAGGCGACTCAGAAATGCGTTCACGAGCAGTCGGTTGAACCGGTGATGGCGGCTGGGCTGGCAGAGCTGGTCGATCCGCCTTGCGAGCCGCTGCCAGGAATCAGGCTGGTTCCCAGCCCTGGCCACACGCCGGGCCATGTCTGTGTTGAGATCCACTCAACCGGCCACGCCGCATTGATCACAGGAGACAGCTTTCACCACCCCTGCCAGATTGCACGTCACGATTGGGCGACCGTTGCGGATTATGACCGCGAGGGTTCGACCGCTACGCGGCTGAAAATGCTGCGGGAGCTGGAGCAAACGGGCGCGCTGATGCTGGGTACGCATTTTGCCGAGCCTACCGGCGGGCGGATCGTCAAGGATGGTGACAGCTGGAGGCTTGATACGTGATTGATCCAGCTGACCTCGCGACCGGCCTGGAAATTGCCTTGGCGCGAGTGGGTCTCGGTGCGCCGGAGGGCCTGATGCGGCTGACGGGCGGGGCGACAATGGAGAGCTGGCGCTTTGACGCCAATGGTTCAGCCTATGTCCTGCGGCGCGCGCCGAGCTTGGAATTCATGGAGGATCGACCTTACGGCCATGATGTCGAGGCGGCGATCATTCGCGCGGCGCATTCCAAAGGGGTGACCGCGCCCGAAGTGTTGGTCGAGCTTGAGCCTGATGATGGGATTGGCTCAGGTTTCGTGATGCGGGCCTTGCCGGGCACGCCCAATCCCAAAGAGATCCTCGCGATGGAGGATCCTGGCACTCTCCTGAGCGAAGCTGCGCGCGATTTGGCGCGGATCCATTCGCTCAAACCGGCAGCCCTGCCGGATGGCGTGCCCGTGATGGATTATCGGGCGGCGATTGCGGACCTCAAAGCCCAATTCATGGAAGCCGGCGGTGATCGCCCGATCATCGCGCTCGGCCTCAAATGGATGGAGGACAATTGCCCCGACCCGGTCGAGCCCGTGCTCAATCATGGCGATTATCGATTGGGCAATCTGCTGGCGGAGGATTCGCGGCTGACGGGCGTGCTCGACTGGGAGTTGGCGCATTTTGGCGATCCGCATGAGGATCTGGCGTTTGGCTGCATGGCGGTGTGGCGCTTTGCGCGATACGATCGCCCCGCGCTCGGCCTCGGTTCGCTGGAGGATTACTTCGCGGCCTATGAGGCCGAAAGCGGCCGCGCGGTCGATCGCGATCGGTTCCGCTACTGGATGGTGCATCGCACGGTGTGGTGGGCGATGGGCTGCCTCAGATGTGCGAAGTTCTGGCGCAGTGGGCAGGATCGCATGCTCGAGCGGGTGGTGATCTCGCGTCGGACCAGCGAGCAGGAGCTCGATCTGCTGATGCTGCTTGAGGAGGATGCGCCGGAAGACGAGCGTGATCGCCCAGCTATCATTCCAGATGACGATCCAAAGTATTTGTCAGAAAACCCTCTCGAAGAACCGGGAGAGGCGCTTTTCTCCGAGATTGCTGTGGCCATTTCCGAATGGCTTGGATCAATAAAAGATCAGGTGAAGGGCCATGATCGGTTCCAGCTTGCCGTAGCTCGAAATGCACTGGGAATTATCGCTCGTGAAGAAGGTCAGGAATTGTTCCGGCACAATTTTCACAACGACTTCCTTGCCTTTCAGATCTTGGAGGCCTCGAACCCGCTCAATTCGGCCGGATTGTTGGCGAGGCTGAAAGGAATGGCCTTGGCAAAGACTTTCATGGATTCACCCAAATATCCCGCGCTTGCCGTCGCGCGAAAGAAATGGACCGGAGAGGACTAGAAGATGGACTTCGCCATACCCCAAGACCTGCAGGATTACCTCGCTGAACTTGACGCCTTTATCGAGGCGGAGATCAAGCCGCTCGAGCAGCAGGACGACAACATCCGCTTCTTCGACCATCGCCGTGAGCATGCGCGGACCAATTGGGATGCGGGCGGCCTGCCGCGCGAGGAATGGGAAGAACTGCTGAGAGAAGCCACACGCCGCGCGGACAAAGCCGGCCATTGGCGCTTTTCCGCGCCCAAGAAATATGGCGGCAAGGATGGATCCAATCTGTGGATGGCGGTGATCCGCGAACATTTCGCCAAGCAGGGGCTGGGCCTCCACAACGATCTTCAGAACGAGCATTCGATCGTCGGCAATTTCCCCTTCGTGGCGATGTTCGACACTTTCGGGACCGAAGCGCAGAAGGATGAATTCATCCTGGGCGGGTTTGAGCGCACGCGCCGCGTCGCCTTTGGCCTGACCGAACCGCATCACGGTTCTGACGCCACGCACATGGAAACCAAGGCGGTCAAAGAGACCCGCAATGGCGTGCCCGGCTATCGCATCGATGGCGAGAAGATGTGGATCACCGGCATGCATGTCGCGACCCATTGCGCGGTGTTCGCCAGGACCGATGGTGAGGCAGGCGATGCGCGCGGCATCTCATGCCTGCTGGTGCCCAATCCGTCTGAAGGGCTCGAGATCGAAGAGTGGATGTGGACCTTCAACATGCCAACCGATCACCCGCGCCTATCGCTCAACAATGTCTGGGTGCCCGAGACGGCGATGCTGGGCGAGCACGGCAAGGGTCTCGCTCTTGCGCAGAGCTTTGTTCACCAGAACCGCATCCGCCAGGCGGCGAGCAGTTGCGGCGCGGCGGCCTATTGCGTCGAGGAAAGCGTTCGCTACGCCCGCGAGCGCAAGCCATTCGGCGAAGAGCTGGCGCGCAACCAGGCGATCCAGTTCCCGCTGGTTGAGCTGGCGACGCAATGCGAGATGCTGCGCCTGCTGATCTTCAAGACGGCATGGGAAATGGACAATATGCCGCACAAGGAGATTGAGAGGACCATCTCCGACAAGGTGTCGATGTGCAATTATTGGGCAAACCGGCTGGTCTGCGAGGCCGCTGACCGCGCGATGCAGGTCCATGGCGGGATCGGTTACTCGCGGCACAAGCCGTTCGAGCACATCTATCGTCACCACCGCCGCTATCGCATCACTGAAGGATCAGAAGAGATCCAGATGCGCAAAGTGGGCGCTTACCTGTTTGGCTATCTTGGCCCCAAGAAGGGCATGTATGGGTGACGAAGCTGACCCGCAAAGTCTTTAGTTCTGTTGTCGCGATTGCAGCCCTGGTTGGCATCGGCTTCGCCCTATTGGCCTATAAAGAACGAAGCAGAGTCATCGAAGGTGTGCTGCTACACCAATTTGAAGGATCCAATTTCTTCGAAGGTGCGACGCCTGAGAGTGTTCGTGACTTTCGCCGCGAAGACGCCGGATGGCTCGATGTCGAGCACATGCCACAGATAGCTGACAAGTTGTCATATGGGCATGATGCATCTGGCTGTTGGCAGGTAACCGCCTTCGAGCTGCGCTTTCGCGGTCGCAAACGGTATGGACTATCCGGACATTTGAGCGCCTGGCTGTCCGAGTATGAGATCGCTGAGTTGCTTTCCGTGAACCAAATCGATTGGCCCGACTGCGACAGCCCCTATGATTGGGCGGCAAAGTGATAATGTATCATTGGGTTAGCCTCTAGCAATATCCTTACGCATGGCTAGTCTCTCGTTTCAGGACAGGGAGAGACTCGCATGCGCCGTTCCGCATTCCATTCCATCGCATCCGCATTTCTGGCTGGCTCGATGCTCGCCATGCCGGCATCAGCCTGGGCTGATGATCACGAGGGTGAAGACGCCGGTTGGGATGTTGAAGCACCCAAAGGCGCAAACATCCAGCAAGTGCAGATCATCACCGATGAAGGCACCTGGATGGATGTCGACGTCTCGCCGGATGGACAGACGATCGCCTTCACGCTGCTAGGCGACATCTACACCATGCCGATCACGGGAGGCACGCCAACCCGGATCGCTGAGGGGCTGTCGTGGGAAGTTCACCCGCGTTTCTCGCCCGATGGTTCGCGGATCGCGTTCACGTCCGATCGCGGCGGCGGCAACAATATCTGGATCATGAACGCCGATGGGTCGGACAAGCGCCAGCTGACCAAGGAACAGTTCCGCTTGCTCAACCAGCCTACCTGGTCTCCCGACGGGCGGTTTATCGCGGCCAAGAAGCACTTCACGACCGCGCGTTCGCTCGGCACCGGCGAGATCTGGCTCTACCACGTCTCAGGTGGCGGCGGCGTCCAGGTCGTCAAGCGGGCCAATGAGAGCCTGCAGAAGGAGTTGGGCGAGCCAATCTTCTCTGCCGATGGCGGTGCCATTTACTACACCCGCAACACCACGTCGGGGAACACCTTCATCTACGCGCAGGACTCAGCCTCCGGAATCTTCGCGATTGAGAAGCACGACCTTGCCACTGGTGAAGTGTCCACGGCGGTCGACGGGTTTGGCGGTGCAGTCCGGCCCACGCCATCGCCTGATGGCACGACAATCGCGTTCGTACGGCGCGACAAGGATCAATCGCAATTGTGGATCAAGGACATCGCCAGCGGGCGCGAGAGCATGATCTATGGCGAGCTAGATCTTGATGTGCAGGAAACCTGGGCCGTCACCGGAGTCTATCCCAATATGGATTGGACACCTGACAGCCGATCGATCGTATTCTGGGCAGGCGGAAAGCTGCGCCGGGTCGATCGCGATGGCTCCAATGCCAGCGTGATCCCCTTCACGATTGAGGACAGCAGGGGCGTCGCGGACGCGCCGCGGCCCATTATTGATGTCGCGCCTGATCAATTCGTGACGACCATGCCGCGCTTTGGCGTGATGTCGCCCGATGGCAGTCGAGTGGTGTTCGAAAGCCTTGGCAAACTGCATTTCAAATCGGCGATGGGGCGCGATGCGCCGCGGCCATTGACCGGAGATCTGAGCGACACGATCGAGCTATGGCCCGCCTTTTCGCGCGATGGCAGCCAATTGACCTATATCCGGTGGAGCGATGAGGGCCTGGGGCAGGTCGTTGTCGCTGACGCTAGCGGCCAAAATCCTCGCGTGGTGACCAACGAGCCCGGTCACTATGCGCATCCTCAATTCTCTCCCGATGGCAGTATGATCGCCTTCGAAAAGCGCTCAGGCGGTTATCTGACCGCGCCCGAATATTCCGAGAATGTTGGCATCTATGTGGTGCCCAGCGCGGGCGGTGACGCCAGCATGGTCACTCGCAATGGCGCCAATCCGCAATTTGGCGCGCAAAGCGATCGGATCTTCATGACCAGCTTTGGCGGCGGCGTGTTGTCGCTGGTTTCGTCTGACTTGGACGGCGAAAAGCGGCGCACCCACGCGACGGGCAATCTGGCCAGCGATTTCCGGGTCGCTCCTGATGGCCAGACGATCGCCTTCCGGCAGAACTATGAAGTGTTCGCCATGCCGCTGCTTCCAGGCGGCAAGCCCGTTGCCGTGAACGAGACCGGCGGCGCAGTCCCGATCACCAAAGTCAGCACAGGTGGTGCAGACTATCTCGGCTTCGCGCGTGGAGGCGACACCGTGTTCTGGTCGATCGGCGCCGAAATGCGCAGCGCCAATGTGGCCGATCTTTTCCGCAGCGGACCCAAGGGCGAAGGCGATGAGGGCTTTGATCCGCCCGAAACCGGCATATCGATGGCGATGACCGTCCAGTCCAGCAAACCGACCGGCACGGTCGCAATCGTCGGTGCCAAAGTGCTGACCATGGCGGCGGGCCTCGAGATGGAAGATCCTGGCGCGATAGACGATGCGACGATCTTGATCGAAGGCGACCGGATTGTGGAGGTTGGCCCTTCACGCCGGGTCAGGGTGCCTGACGAAGCTGTCGTGATCGATGCCAGCGGCAAGATTGTGGTGCCCGGCTATGTCGACGCGCACGCGCATGGCCCGCACGGGACCAATGATCTGATACCGCAACAGAATTGGCGCTTGGTGCAGGACCTCGCCTTGGGGATCACGACCTTTCACGATCCATCGAACCAAGCCAGCCACATTTTCGCATCGGCTGAGCGCCAACGCGCAGGACTGCTTTTGGCGCCGCGTATCTTTTCGACCGGAGAGATCGTCTATGGTGCCAAGGCGCCCGGCTTCTACGCCCGCATCGACTCCTATGAGGATGCACTGGCTCACGTGCGGCGAATCAAGGCGCAGGGCGGTGTAGCGATCAAGAATTACAACCAGCCTCGGCGCGAGCAGCGTCAACAAGTTGCTATGGCGGCAGCGGAAGAGGGCATGCTGGTCGTGGCCGAAGGCGGTTCGCTGTTCGGTATGGATATGAACCTGATCGCAGACGGCAATTCGACGATCGAGCACAATATCCCGGTCGACGTGATGTATGAGGACGTGCTGCAATTCTTCAGCCAGTCGCAGACCAATTACACCCCGACCATCGTGGTGACCTATGGCGGCCTGGCAGGCGACCCCTATTGGCGGCAGGCTACCGATGTGTTCGATCATCCACTGCTGGTCCATTCGAGCCCCAAGCATTTGCTCGCGGACACGGCCCGGCGCACCAAAGCGCCCGAATGGGCCTTCGTCGATGATGATGCCTCGCGCGAAGCCAAGAAGCTGGTCGAGCGCGGGGTCAAGGTCTCGATCGGCGGGCACGGCCAGCAGGCGGGCATCGCGTCGCATTGGGAAATGTGGAGCTTTGGACGCGGCGGGATGAGCCCGGTAATGGCGCTCAAGACAGCGACCATTCTGCCGGCGCAATCCTTGGGCATGGACGGCGATGTCGGTTCAATCGAAGTCGGCAAACTCGCCGACCTACTGATCCTGACCGAAGATCCCAGCCTCGACATCCGCGATTCCGACAAGATCGAAGGCGTGATGCAAGGCGGTCGGCTTTATGACGCCAAGACAATGAATGAGGTGATGACCGGAACCTCCGAGCGCCGCGTCTATTGGTGGGAGCAGGGTCAAGACGAGGGCGCCAGTGAGGAGTGACTAGTCTGCCATTGCTCTCGCGATAATTCGCGCGGCATCAGGCGGATCCTGGAAGGGATGGAAATGGGTCATGTCGGGTCGGTAGAGATCCGTCCCGTTGGGAATGGTTGATGCCAGCTCCGGCCAGGTTGGCGAGCCTTTGAAATCCATCACGTCCAGCTGCTTAGCGCGCACCACCAGCACAGGCATTGAGAGGCCTCTAGCGGCCTCGTGGATGCCTTTGTTGGACCGGCTGCTCCCATACACGCTGGCTTCCATTTCAGGCGCACAGGCCAGCTCTACGGCCTCCTCAGAGCCTTTTGGCAGCACACCGTAGCGGCAGTAATCTTCGAACACTCTCCGATCGAAGATATTGTAGGGATCGCGATCCTCAAACCGGGCGATCATCTCTTCAACCGAGGCGAAATCACGCTTGCGGCGTGCAGTTGGATGCGGCTCGCCAACTTGGGTTGTGGCTTCATAGAAGCGCGGATCCAGGATCACTGGATCGAACAGGACGAGCTGCCGAAAACGTTCGGGCTGGTCGGCTGCGCATTGGGTCAGCACATGGGCGCCCATAGAGTGCCCGATCCCGTCTGCTTCCGAGATTCCCAGCTGGTCGAGAAAGCCAAGGACGTCATCGATCACCAACCGCCAATTGTCGATCGGTTCGCCAGTGCTGCGGCCGTGACCGCGCAGATCGAGAGCAAAGATCTGGCGATCGGGAAAGTGTTCGATCACCGCATCCCACACACGGGCGTGAAAGCCAGTTGCGTGCGCGAACACCATTGGCGGCTGGATGCCAAGCGGATCGCCGGCCCATTCAAAATAGGCCAGCGAAATGCCGTTGACGTCGATTGCGTGTTGACTGGGCTGCATGCAGCGGTCCTTTAGCGCTGCTTGCGCGCCAAGCCAGCTATTGTTTTTGCGGCGCGCTGTCTTCCGGTTCTGGCAAAGCTGATCTCAGCAATATGAAGCCTAGCACAGCCGCAATCAGTGAGCCGGAGAGCACGCCGAGTTTGACCGCATCAACCTGGGCCGGATCGGCGAAAGCGAGGTTGCCAATAAACAGGCTCATCGTGAAGCCAATCGCTGCGAGCAATGACAGGCCGTGGATCTGTCGCCAGCCAATCCCTTCGGGCAGTTTCGCGAGGCCGGTCTTCACCGCCAGGAACGAAAATCCGAAGATGCCGACTTGCTTGCCGATCAAAAGGCCCAGCGCGATTCCGAGCGGCAGCGGTGCGAGCAGATCGGCCGGAGACAGTCCGATCAGCGTTACGCCAGCATTGGCAAAGCCGAAGATCGGGATGATCAGGAACGCGACCCAGATGTGCAGTCCATGCTCCATATGTTCGAGCAGCCGGTTGCCATCGCGCGCGACCATCGGCACCATCATCGCGGCGGCGACACCGGCAAGCGTTGCGTGGACGCCCGATTTGAGCACGAACACCCACATGATCACGGTAAGCAAGACATAGGGCATGCTGGCCGCCAGCTTGAGCCGATTGACCACGAACAGCGCGCCAAATGTAATCGCAGCGCCGAGCAACATCTCGGTGTCGAGCGTGCCCGAATAGAACAGCGCGATAATGGCGATCGCTGCGATGTCATCGATCACCGCGATGGCCAGCAAAAGAGCCTTCAGCGCGACAGGCACGCGCGGCCCCAGGAGAGAGAGCACGCCAAGCGCAAATGCAATATCGGTGGCGGCTGGGATCGCCCACCCTGGTGAGTTCTCTGGCGAGCCGGAATTGAGGCCGATATAGATCAGCGCGGGGATGGCGATGCCACCCAATGCCGCAATGAGCGGCAGCGAGGCCTTGTCGAGGCTCGACAGCTGGCCTTCGAGCACTTCGCGTTTCACTTCGAGGCCAATCAGGAAGAAGAACACCGCCATCAGCGCGTCGTTGATCCATAACAGCAATGGCTTGTCGATTGCGAAGCTGCCGAAGGAAACGTTGAGCTTGGTTTCTAGCGTGCCGAAATAGAGCCCGCTGGCGGGGCTGTTGGCGATCAGCAGGGCGAGCGCTGCCGCCGCTATCAAAACAATTCCGCCGGCGCTTTCCTGTTTGAGAAAGTCTTTCAGCGCGGCGCTAAACCTATCAATCATGACCGGACCCTTTTGCACGGTGTCAGTGGTTGCAGATGCAACGAACAAGCCGGGTATTGGTGCCGGAAAATCGACGAAATTTCGAACGCGGCGAGCTGCTCTATTCTGGAGGCTCGGCGCTTGCCACCGAGCCATTTAAATGCGACGCCAGCGCCGCGTTGACGGCTTCGGTCGCCTCGAATTGCGGCGCGTGGCCAACGCCATCAAGCCTGAGCACCGTCAGGTCGGAGCTGGATTGTTCGACCAGCTCGATAAAGGCGGGGTCAAACACGGTGTCATCATTGCCCCAGATGATCAGTGTCGGCACTTCGAGCCTTGCGTCGCGGCTGGGCCAGAAATCCTGTTCGGTGATCGCATCGGGGCTGGGCAAATTGGCGCGATACCAATGGATCTGGCGATTGATGCGGCGCATGTCTGATGTCGCGGCTTGCAGCATCCTTGCTTCCTGTTCGGACATGCGACCTGCCTCAAAGTGATTTTGCGGGCCAGAGGCGATGCGGGCTTCGGCCCCGGTTGCCACCATCAGCACGGGCGAGGCTGATTTGAGCCGCTCGACATAGGCTGAAATCTGACGTTGTCTTTCGGAGGTCTCGAGGAGGGCCAGAGCGATATTCTGCGGAGGCGCACTCATCCCTGTAACGCTGAGCAGCTTTTCGGGCCGGCTTTGGGCATAGGCGAGCGCAAAGGCCGCGCCCCAATCATGGCCAACCAGGTGGATCTTCTCATCTCCCAGCTCAGCAATCAGCGCATCGAGATGCTCGGCCATGGCTGCAAGCTTGTAGCGATCAATCTCGGAAGGCGCGTCGGACAGGCCCGCACCAAGGCCATCGATCGCGACAACCCGATAGTCCTCGCGTAGGGCCTCCATGGGCCGGATCAGCGAATACCAGATCGACGGGAATCCATGGATGAAGAGCACGGTCTCGCCTTCGCCCGCTTCGACAACATGCAGCGCGATCCCGTCATGTTCGTGGCACCAATCGGAATAGAATTGAGCCTCGCCAGCGCGCTCATTGGCGAGCGCAAGGGCGGGGTCTTCACCGCTGACGCAGCCAGGTGGATCGGATCGATCCCACCACAGCGCGCCGAACCCGGCGATCATCAAAACCACCGCCAGCGCTGTCAATATCTTGGCCAGTCGCCCCGTCATTCGCTGACCTCGTCAGGCAGCGCATAGGCGATGACATATCCGCCTTGTCCATCGCGCACCGACTGTGAGTCGAGATATTGTCCGCTGTCGGGATCGCGCGGATAGCGCCAGGATGGATTGGGCACGGTTACGATCAGGATCTGCTTGCCCGATTGCTCGGAGATATAGGACATCGGGGTCGACTGGCCATTGCCTGGTAAGTCGGCATCCCACTTCTCTTCGCCGGTCCGCACATCATAGGCACGCACCTTCGCGTCCATTGTCGAACTGACAAAGGTTAGCCCGCCGCGCGTGGTCAGCGTGCCCGCGCGAACGGCGGTGCCAACATCGATCGGCAGGCCGGAACGCATGTTGAAGGGGCCTGCATCGCGCATATCGCCAACTGGCCGGCTCCACAGCAATTCGCCAGTGTTGAGATCGATCACCGCGAGTTGCGACCATGGCGGCTCAAAGCAGGGAATGCCGGTGCCGAGGATCGACATGAATGGCATTGGCAGGCCGTAATAGAGGATCTGCTCGTGATTGAAGGGATCGTCTGGATCGCCTGGAGCAAGTGGTTGGTCAGGATCCATCTGCACCGCTGGATGCTCTTCGCCCAATAACAGCGCGGCCTGAGGGCCCGCATCCGCGACTTGATCGGGCGTCACCAGCAACAATCTATGCGCCAACAACATGGGGGCAGCGACGAGCAATCCGTTGTCGGCATCGACCGATACGCTGCCCCAGTTGAACCCGCCGAAATTGCCCGGTGCAACCAGGCTGCCACCCTTGGTCGGCGGGGTGTACATTCCTTCATATCGCATCCGCCGATAATCGATCCGGCACACCATCTGATCGATCGGCGTTAGACCCCACATGTCCTTTTCGTGGCGGTAGGGGTGAAAATTGGGCAGCGACGAGAAAGGTTGAGTGGGCGAGACATATTCACCCAGCTCCGGACTTTGCGGCACTGGCCGTTCCTCGATCGGCGCGACGGGAGAGCCATCGCGCCGATCGAGCAGGAAGATCTGACCCATCTTGGTGGGGATTGCGACTGCTGGAATGCTCCTCCCCTCCTTGGTCACATCCACCAAAACCGGTTGGGCGGGGACGTCAAAGTCCCAAATGTCATGATGCACGGTCTGGAAGGTCCAACGGGTTTCGCCGGTGGAGCCATCGATCGCGACCACTGCGGACGAAAATTCGTCATCAAATTCGCGGCGCACGCCGCCAAAATAATCTGGATTGGCATTGCCAGTCGGCGCGAACACAAGGTCGAGCTCCGGGTCATAGCTCATCACTGACCAGACATTGGGCGTACCTTGAGTGTAGGTCTCACCCGCTGCCGGCGCGCCGCGGTTTGCCGGATTTCCTACGTCCCAGGCCCAGGCCAATTCGCCGCTGATCGCATCAAAGGCCCGCACAACGCCTGACGGCAGGCCCAAATCCTGCGAGTCCAGCACCAGCCCGCCGACGACCAGATTGTCCCCCGCCACGGTGGGCGGCGAGGTGTGATAATATTGCTTGGGCAGATGTTCGCCCATGCCTTCGCGCAGATCTACGACGCCATTCTCGCCAAAGCTTTCGCAGAGCGCGCCGGTCTGAGCATCAACCGCGATAAGGGACGCTGCGATAGTCGCGGTGACGATACGCGTAGGGCACTCACCCGCGTAATCTTCGGGCGCTTCAAAGTAGGACACGCCGCGGCATGTGATGGCGTATTGATGCTTGTCAGGTGGCGTGAGGCCGGGATCGAAGCGCCACGCCTCTTCACCGGTCTCCGCATTGAGCGCCATCAGGACATTGCCTGCGCCGCACAGATAGAGCGTGTCGCCAATCGCGAGCGGCGTTGCCTTGAAGTCCTCTTCCAATCCGGTGCGATAACGCCAGATCTCTTCCAGACCTGAAACCGTCGCTGCATTGATTTGGTCAATCGCGGCGAAGCGTGTGCCGCCCGCCGTGTTTCCGTAATGCCGCCAGTCGGAGCCGAGTTCGGCCTGCGCTGCGCGGACAGTGCCGGTGCCATTCTGGACATAGCCCGTCAGCGTTGATGCCAGCAGTAAGAGCAGACCCGCCAGTGTTGGTCCGCCGATCCACCAACGGGTTGGGGACGTCGCAGACACACTGTTATCGGATGGACGCAGACTGGCGCGATAGAGCGGTGTCAGGAAATACAATCCGACAACCATCCAGGCGGCCATGCGCGGCAGCAGCGCGAAGAAGTGCAGGCCGGATTCGAACAGCGACCACGCGACGGTTGCCACCAGGATCGCCGCGTAACTCAGCATCGCCTTGGAATTGCGCCGTGCAACCCACCAACAGGTCAGCAGCGTGGCGAGGCCTGCGATCACGTAATAGGGGCTGCCGCCGAGCGTAACGAGATATCCGCCGGGTATCGTCAGAAGCAGGCCGATCAAGGCCAGCAGGATCACGAAGATCCAATGGATAACGCTGCGCATGGCTCCTGCCTCCCTTGGCCGATCCTACATCGGGTGGATCGTATGGCCACCATCCAAGATCATGCAGCGCCCGGTCATGAAGTCGCTTTCATCGGCAGCCAGGAACACGGCGGTGCCTTCCATGTCTTCGAGCGTTCCGATCCGGCCGATTGCCGAACGGCGCCGCGCGGCATCCTGGAATGCCTGCGACGTGTCGAGAGACATCTCGGTCTCAATGAAGCCCGGCAGGATCGCATTGGCGCGAATGCCAGCGGTTCCAAGCTCGACAGCGAGCGCCTGGACCAAGCCGATCACGGCGGCTTTGGTGGTCGAATAGCCAGCAGCTCCACCGGTGCCGACCAAGGCCGCGACTGAAGAGGTGACGATGAGTCGTCCGGGCGCTTTGCGTGACAGAAGATGCTCGGTGACCGGAGCGAAGGTCTGCACCACGCTCATGAGGTTGAGATCGACTGTCTTGAGCCAATCCTCGCGGCTGGTCTTGTGCGACGCGCCGCGGAATCCGCCACCCCCGGCATTGGCAAAGCAGCTGTCGACCTTGCCAAACCGCTCGATCGTCGCCGCAAATGCGGTTGCGATCTGCGCTTCGTCGGTGACATCGCAAACAAAGGCTTCGACGTCTCCACCCATGTCGCGCAGCTCTGTGATGGCGGCCTGATTCTTATTCTCATTGCGACCCCAGATCGCCACCGAAGCGCCGGCTTTGACGAGCCCCTTGGCGAAGGCCAGGCCCAGTCCTCCATTGCCGCCCGTGACGAGCGCGACCTTGCCCGAAAGATCAAACATTGATGTCCCCCAAATTAGGTGCCGTTGCCGGCGAAGTTCTGTGCTGAGTAGATTGAGTCCGCCGGCAGCTTCTGAAGCCCAAGGAGGTTGCCGTCGGGATCGCGACCAAACACGGTCTGCACGCCATCGAGCGCACTGCTTTCGCCCACCACCGTGCCGCCGGCATCGATCAGTCGCTGGCGAGCTTGATCGAGATCGGAAACATCGAACATGATCACGTTGTAGCCAGGCGCCTGGAGCGGCCGCGGCGTATCGGGACGCTCTGTCGGGTGGCTGTACAATTGCGCGATTTCGATCTCGAGATTGCGCAATTGGAACCAGGCCATTTCAAGCTCGGTGTCTTCCAGGCCAGAGACTTTGTCGACATTCTCGCCTGAAATGGTGAACCAGCTGCCGATCCGACGCGGCTCCTGCCCGCCAAGCAAGCTTGAATAGAATGCGACCATCGCTTCCAAATCGGGCGTCGCGAATGCGAAATGTCGCATGCGATATTGGTTCTTCGGTGGTTCGGGCAGATCGAGCTGCGAGATGTCGACCTCTTCTACTTCGGTGATGATGCCCTCGCCATCGGTGATATAGCCATATTTAACCGGATTGCGGCTGCTCAGCGCGACGAGGTTCTCTGCGCCGATCGGCGTGGCACCGGCGGCGATCGCCTTGGCGTAAGCATTGGTTTCCTGAACCGCCTGGAAACAGACATGCGCGATGCCGGGGCCGGGCACAGGAACGGCCGTTCCCGCATCTGCTCCGCTTGGGCCGTCTGCAAAGCTCATCAGCCGCAGCTGAGCATTGCTGCTGCGGACCAAGACCGAACGGGCTTCGGTTGCACCTGGCAAAGCGAGCCCCGCGGGCCATTGATCCAGCGCCAGGGCTTCATCCGCGATGACCTCCGCATCGAAAGCGGACTGATAGAGCGCGGCTGACGCCTCAGCGTCGGCGACGCTCACGCCCACATAATTTACGCCCACGAATACACCGTCGAGCTTCTGCTCCGGCGCGCTTGCCAGCAAGCTACACCCCCCTAAGCAGGCGATTGCTGCGAGTCCCAAAAACCGTTTGAACACTGCCATCTCCATCTCGCGCCGAACACCTTTCGGTCCCGATCAATCCGGAATCTCGGCGATGCCCCATACTGTCCATTGCTAGACGGATAGTCAATAAGAATGCGAAAATGTCACAATATGGTGCCAGTTTTCGGCATAATTACGTTTTTATTGACGCAACGTCCAGCAAGCGCTATTCAGCCTCCAACAGTCATAAGAACTCAAAATGGTGAGGGGAAAAATGGGGATCGTTTCAGTCAAGTTCCGTCATGCTGCGCTGTGTTCAACCGCGCTGGCATTCGTGGCCACTCCAGGGACTGCATGGGCCCAGGATCAGGAAACCGCCGAAGCACCGGACGATAATATCATCATCGTGACCGCGTCGAAGCGCGAGCAGACACTGCAGGAAACGCCGATCGCGGTTTCGGTCACCAGCGCTGAGCAGATCGAGGATTCGCAAGTCCGCGACTTGCTCGACATCCAGACTTTGGTCCCCTCATTGCGGGTCAACCAGCTGCAATCGTCGGCCAACACCAACTTCATCATCCGTGGCTTTGGTAACGGCGCCAACAATGCCGGCATCGAGCCGTCAGTCGGTGTCTTCATCGACGGCGTCTATCGTTCGCGTTCGGCCGCGCAGATTGGCGACCTTCCCAACCTCCAGCGGGTTGAGGTTCTTCGCGGGCCGCAATCGACGCTGTTCGGCAAGAACGCATCGGCGGGCATCATCAGCATCGTGACTCGCGCGCCGCAATTTGAATTCGGCGGCTCGGCCGAGCTCTCCTATGGCAATTTCAACGCCATCGTCGCCAAGGCTGATATCACCGGTCCGATCAGCGAGAATGTTGCCTTCAGCCTGTCGGGCAATCTCAACCAGCGCGACGGCTATGTCGAAGATCTCAATCTTGGCATCGACAACAATGAGCGCAATCGCTGGGGCGTGCGCGGTCAGTTGCTGTTCGAAGCATCGCCTGATCTGAGCTTCCGCTTCATTGCCGATTACGACAAGATCGACGAGAATTGCTGCTCTGTCGTCAACATCATCGACGGCCCGACCGGCAATGCCATTCGCGCGCTGGGCGGCACGATCATCTCGAATGATCGCTTTGGCACCACCAACGCTCTCAACTATGCGTCGGTCAACGAGATCGAGAACTGGGGCGTCTCGCTGCAGATGGATTGGGCGATCGATGCGATCGACGTCACTGCCATCACATCCTATCGCGGGGTCAACAGCTTTGGCGATCAGGACATCGACTTCACGACGGCCGACATTGTGCAGCGGAGCGAAGGCCGGGGTGATCTCAAGACATTCACGGGCGAATTGCGCGCCGCGTCGGATTTTGACGGACCGGTCAACTTCCTGGTGGGTGGCTTCTTCTTCCGTGAGGATATCGAGACCAATGGCGCGCTCGAATATGGCGCAGACTTCAAAGGCTATGCCGATCTTCTGACTGGCGGCGCCTACAGCAATCTCGAGCCGACTTTGCGTTTCCTGATCCCGACCATTCCTGCCGGAACGTTCGGCGGACAGGGTCAAGGTCGTTTCACAAACTTCCTGTATGACAACACCGCGATCTCGATCTTCGGTCAGCTCGATTTTGACGTCACCGATGATCTCACGCTGTCATTCGGCGGCAATTACACCAATGACCGCAAGTCAGTGATCCAGAACAATGTCAGCACCGATGTGTTTTCTGGCATCGACCTGGTTCAGGCGGGTGTGTTGGCTGGGGTACCGGCAGTGGTTGCCGCGGATCCCGCGTTCAACCCCTTCCTTGCGCTGCGTGGATTGCAGTTCATTCCGCCCTATCTCAACTTCCCCAACGCGGTTGAGGACGGCAAGACCGAGGACAACAACTTCTCGTACACGATCCGTGCGTCATGGGATGTGACTGACAATGTCAGCACCTATGCGACGCACGCGACTGGGTTCAAGGCGTCGTCGTTCAACCTGTCGACTGACAGTCGCCCCTTCCCGGCCGACTTCATTCCGGGTTCGCCGTTCCAGTCGCCGCCTCCGGCTTCATCGCCAATCCGCGATGCGGGCCTCGCGGTTACCAATCTCAGCGTCGGCACGCGCTTTGCGGAGCCGGAAGAGGCAACGGTCTATGAGATTGGTGTCAAAGGTCAGTGGGAAGGATTTGCCTTCAACCTGGCGCTGTTTGACCAGACGCTGGAAGGGTTCCAGGGCAACGTATTCACTGGCACGGGTTTCGTGCTCGGCAATGCTGAAGAGTGGAACACCAAGGGTATCGAGTTCGATTCATCGATCTCGCCAATCCCTGAGCTCACCTTCACTGCGGCGTTCACCTATCTCGATGCCGAATATGTCAGCTTCGTTGGCGGCACCGCCTTCAACCCGGCGACATTGACCACGGTCCCAACCGATTTGAGTGGTCTGCGTCCGGCCGGTATTCCCGAATGGAACATCACGGTGGGCGGCACCTACAATCTTGAGTTTGCGAGCGGCGAGGTGCTCACCTTCCACGCTGACTTCCTGCACGAGAGCAACACGCAAATCGCCGAAGGTCTGCCGCAGTTCACACGCGAAGTGAACCAGCTCAACGCATCGGTGACGCTCGAATTGCTCAACGGTCTGTCGGTCACGGCCTGGGGCCGCAACCTGACCGATGACGTTTACAACACCACGGTGTTCCCGGGCGTGGCGCAAGCTGGCACGCTGAGCGGCTACCGTAACTTCCCGCGCACCTATGGTGGCTCGGTCAAGTTCAAGTTCTGATCCCAAACCTCAGTCGGGATCAACCGGGGCGGGTGGAGCGATCCACTCGCCCCTTCCTTTTGCGGTTCCCGGACTTGATTGATTTGAGGCGGTCTTAAAGACCGAGCTTGGGCGCGTTGATCGGCGTCCGTCTGATCATATTGTCTGACTTGATCGCGGTGAATGTGCCGATGATCATTGTCACGGTCAGGTCTTCAACCTCTTCAAGCGCCAAGCGGCGTGTGAGCAGATAGGCACCGGCCGCAGCAGGCAAGCCAAAGCTGATATCGGTCGCCGCTCTGGCAATGTCAGGCGGAAGGTCAAACAGGCGAGCGGCGATTTCGGCGAGATACTCAACCGATGCATCACGACCATAATCGGTCGGATCGTGGCCTTCGCTCAGCGAAGGTTCGGACTGCAGGCGCTCAATGATCAAGCCCCGCTCATCAATGTATTTGAGGTATTCATGGGTGACCCCGCGCACGAGGTCCTCAAATGTTGCGGCTCGCTCGGCGGCTTCGGCCTGAGCGCGGCGCAGGCGCTTCAATTCGCGCTCAAGCAGCACGCCCAGCATTTCATGGAGATTGGTGAAATAATTATAGACCAGTGATTTGCTGATCCCTGCCTCGCGACCGATCCGATCCATCGACAGCATCGCAACGCCTTCACGAGCAACGATTTCCGCAGCATGATCGAGGATGAGTTCGCGCCGCTTCTCCGGTGAAAGCCGGGTCCGGCGCTTTTGCGCGAGTTCGGTCATGGGCAGTGCCTAACAGAGCTGGACGGAAATGCGAATATCATGCTTCTGGCGACCGTGTTTGTGCAAACCAGCGCAAGTCTTCGATTGAAAGATCTGGTCGCTCGGCATTGCGTTGCTGGAAAGCCACGAGGTTGCCCTCAGGATCGCGGACATAGGCGATCTGCCATCCCCCCAGATCAAAGATCCCGGTGACGGGATTGACGTCCTCCGCCTCAAGCCGCGCAATCGTGCCAGGAAGGTCAACCACTTCGAATGCGAAGCCATTATAGCCAATGTCATCGAGCGTGCGCGGGTCAGTGCTGAGCGGGGTTGGCGGCGACACGTAATGCCACAGCTCGAGTTGGATATTGCCAATGTCAAACCAGCTCGCAGCGATCTCGATGTCGTCAATATTGACCACATCGTCGAAAGTCTTGCGTTTGGTTGGTGGGATCTCGCGCGTGGGTCCGTGGCCCAGGATTGCGCGGTAGAAATCGACCATGGCTGGCTTATCGGCGGTGACATTCGCGACATGGGTCACCCATGATGCATGTTTGAGACGCTGCTGACCCATATAGCCGCTGGCTTCGATCAGGCGCCGGTCAACCTGCTCCATCTCGATCATGATCCCATCGGGATCAAACCCATAGGCATAGGTCACGCCATAGCCGCCCAGATCAACCGGTCCGTCGCCGCGCGACAGGATATCCAGCCCGATTTCCTTGAAGCGATCATATTTGGGCGCGTCGGCGGGCGACTGGAAACAGATATGGGTGTAGCCAGGGCCTGTCGCCGGACGCCGGTTGGGCGGTGCCGTATTGTCAGGATCCATGTCGAACAGACGCAAGAACAGCGTTGGTGTCCGGACCAGGGCAATCTCGATCTCGCCATCCCGCTGGTCCAGGATCGAGCCTGGCACGTCGCTGGCCTGGATCGTGCGCCGATCAATCAGTTCATAGGTCACCGCGCTCGAATAGAAGGCCAGCGTGGCGTCGATATCCGATACGGTGATGCCAACATTGTGCACACCGCGAATGGAGTCAGCAGGCGCAGGAGAAGCGGCAATAGGATCGGGCGTAGAATGCGTCTGAAGCCCATCTGAGGCGCAATTCGAGGCCAAGGCTAGGCAGAGTGCAGAGGCAAGGATTCGACGCATCAGGAGCCCTCTCTGGGCCTGTAAACGAGCAGCACGTTTCCGGATATCTCTCCGAACTTGTCATAGCCCGAATTGACGATCACCATCCCGCCCGCGACGACCACGCCAGAGCTGTCGATCGAGCCTCCTTTGGCCGCAACACCATTGACCGTTTCGAATTCGCGATTGGTCTCGCGCATCCACAAGACTGAGCCATCTTCGCTGTCATAGGCGAGCAACCGGCCATTATGCGCGCCGGCGAAGATCAGGCCGGGCACACCAGTGAGTGGAGCGGACAAGGCGGTCATGCAGGCATAGCTGACCTCATCACATGTCGGCGGTTCGATCCGCGACCAGATCGGTTCGCCAGTCGCGGGATTGAGCGCGTGAACACCAGGCCGCGGCGGGCCTTCGGCAAAACGGTTGCCAGGCGTGTCGGCGATCCCGACCCACAGGGTCGATCCACTGCTGGCCATGCCCCAGTGAATTCCACCATTGAAACCGCCCATGCCAACGCGCTGACGCCAGAGGAGATTGCCACCCGCTTCAGGGTCAAGGCCGAACACTTTGCCAGACTTCTGCCCGGCAAGGATGATGTCTTTCCCGCTGTCGAGCGTCACCAGCATTGGCGGCGCACCAAAGTCAAAGTCTGGCCCGTCTTCGCTGGGGCAATTGGCTCTGGGATCGCGACCGCAGGCCGCGTTCCAGGCATCGCCTGCCGTCGCTTGCCAAATCCACCCCTCGCGACCCGTCGCGAGATCGAGCGCGATGATAGCGTCGCTTTTATTGTTGGCCGGTGATGAGTAGTTCTCTCCGGTGCCCACATAAAGCAGGCCACGGTCCACATCGATCGTCGGTGTCGACCAGACAGGGGCGCCGCTGGGCGCAAGGATGTCAGTCCCCGCGCTGGTCGTGCCAACCTTGCGCGGCTCGTCCGTGGAGTACCATCGCCATTGCTTCTCACCCGTCGCCGCGTCGAGCGCCGTGACGCCTCCACGGAACGTGCAGCAAGCATAGTCGTCGCTGTAGGCGCTGACGATCTCCGTCGACGACATCGGCACAAATAGCTGATCGCCGTTTAGTGCCAAACTGCCGGTGATCGTGCCATCGGGGTGGTCCTTAACCGAGCGGCTCCACACTTTCTTGCCGGTGCGCGCATCAACGGCGTACACATTGGCGTCGAAATCTCCGAAATAGAGCAGGTCGGGTTTGCCGTCAGCGGCGGTCGATATCACCGGCGCATTGCGAACCTCGGCGCCGGCTTCGTAGGTCCACCAGGCGCATCCGGTCTGCGTGTCGAGCGCGTAGACGCGGCCTGATTGACTGCCGGTAAAGATCGCTTCTTCGGTGACAGCAGGCTGTGAGCGGGCGCGTTGAGCGCCGGGAAAGCCGAATGCCCAGGCGAGCTCAAGTTTGTCGAGATCTTCTTTGCCGATCCCGGCATTCTCAGCGGATTGGAAACGGCTGTTGCTCTGATTGGCGCCCCAGCGGTTCCATTTCGGTGAACCGGCAAACTCCAATTCGCCGTCGCAATATTGGACCGCGACATCCGCGCCGGCATTCTCATCACCCAAATGCTCGGCTAGGATGATTCGATCGATACGATCGAGCGCCGAACCCTGCTCCTGCATGACGCCGCTTGTAAGCGATGCCAGGATCGCGCTTGGGCTGAGTGCGGCGAGGGCTTCTCGGTTGGGCGCGCCGGCGACATTGCCTTCGTGGCACATAGCGCAGTTCTGGGTGTATAGGGCTTCGGCGTGAGCGGCCTGGCCGCTAGTCCCAATTGCTTCACTGGACGATTCGTCAGCTCCCGCGCATGACTGCAGCGCGAAAACCCCAAGAACAAGCCCAATAACTCGCATTTCCACCTCTCTATTGACTAATATTACAATAAGAGGGTTGACTGTCAATGTCGGTATGTGGGCTCGCATCACGTCGTAGTGCTAAAGTGACCAAACACCCGTCACGAAGACATTTGGCGGCCCAATGGCAGGATGGCCTGAACAGCGAGCTTTCGCGATCTAAACTCCAATTGCTGGAGGCAACCAAACCCCAGTCTATTCGAATCGAATAGACCCGCATTTCTTGGAATGTGAGCCCAATTCACTTTCAGGCAGGCGTGATCGGTCTTAACCCAAAAAAGCAATCCCAATGATTTTTCACTGGGATTGTGCTGAACTCAACATAACCATTGTTGTGATCTGCACATAAGACACACTATTACTCTGGTTAATGGGAATGGTTGTCTGTGTAAATTTGAACCAGACCATCGTTGGGGGGCAGGGGTGATCTCGAACTACACAGCCTTTTTGAGCTATAGTCATCATGATGCGGCGAAGGTGCGAAGGCTCCATTCTCAATTGGAGGCGTATCGATTGCCGCGCAGCTTGGGCGCAGCCAAGTTTGCCGAACACGCCGACGGCCGTCTCGGCAAAGTCTTTCGGGATCGGGAAGATCTCTCCGCTGCAAGCGATCTGTCAGACGCAATACGCCAGGCACTTGACCATGCGCAGGTCTTGATTGTGGGCTGTTCGCCCGCTGCGAAAGCCTCCCATTGGGTTGGTTTGGAGATTGAATACTTCAAGACCAACCACCCTGATCGCCCAGTCTTGGCGGCGGTGCTGGATGGCGATCCTGAGGCCGCATTGCCCGAAGCTCTGACCCGTGGAGGTGCTGAACCTCTCGCCGCCGATATGCGGCGCGACGGCGACGGCTGGAAGCTCGGATTTCTCAAGCTGGTGTCCGGCATTGCCGGAGTGCCTCTCGACTCTCTGATACAGCGCGATAGCCAACGCCAATTGCGCCGCGTGATGGCGATCACGGGCGTCATGGGTGTTTTGGCAATAATCATGGGTGTCATGACCACGATGGCAATCCAGGCCCGAAGCGAAGCCGAGTTTCAGCGCGATCAGGCTGATGGGCTTGTGATCTATATGCTGGATGACTTGCGCGATCAGCTCGAGGGCGTCGGAAGGCTCGACGTGATGGAGGGGGTGAATGAGAGAGCCCTCGACTATTTCAAAAATCAGGGGGAGCTGGATGACTTGACGCCAGGAGCCCTCCAGACCTGGGCGAAAACGCTTCACCGGATGGGCGAAGACGCCGAGGATCGTGGTCAGTTGGATGGAGCATATGCCAATTTCGAGCAAGCGCATCGCACAACACAGGAATTGCTTGAGCGTGAGCCGGAAAACCCGGAACGGGTCTACGCACATGCTCAAAGCGCATACTGGGTCGGGTACATTGCGTGGGAACGGCGACGCAATGAAACGGCTCTGATCTATTGGCAGTCCTACCGTGATCTGTCGGGCATTCTCTTTGAGCTTGAGCCCGAACGGGCCCGGTCATTTCTTGAATTGGGTTACTCGGAAGGGAATCTGTGCACCCTCTTCTTGCGCGATGACCGCGACCCAGAGCGTGCGGAGAGCCATTGCCTGACCGCCATTTCGTTCCTGGAAGATGGACTGAAAGTCGATCCTGAGAACAAGGATCTGCTCAAGACACTGGCCAATCGAACGGGATGGCTTGCCCGACATTATTCCAAGCAGGGCAAGCACGAAGACGCCTTGACCCTTCGCCGCAGTGAGGGTGAGCTGATGGCGGAGCTCTTGGAGAGCGATCCGCAAAACTTGGAATTTATGATGCGCCAATCATGGGCAATCGCCGGCCAGGCTGAGCAATTGTCACTGCTGGCTAGGCACGCCGAGGCTGCGGCAAATATTGATCGGGCCAGGTCCCTTGGCGCACGACTGCTCGAGGTCGAGCCAGGATCAGTCGAATATCTCGTCAGCAAGTTTCGCATTCTGGTGAAAGCGGCAGAGATCTCCCAGCGGTCCAATGACAGCAGCACAATGACCATCGTCGAAAAAGCGCGCGGAGTGTTGAACCGGATCCGCCAGCTCGACCAAAGCCAGGTCGACGAGCTGGCCACCCAAATAAGAAGACTGAATTCAACAAGGGGAAGCAAACAATGAAAATATTGAGACTGAGCCACCTATCGATCGCTGCCGTCGCTTTGGCGAGCCTGAGCGCTTGCCAGGATGGGCCGGAGCCAAAGGAAACACAGGAAACCTCTGAGGATGGTCAAACTAGTCAGAGAACACTTGCATGGCGTGAGGCCAATCAGGTGGATGCGCCAGACAGCCGTTTTGTTGGGCAACGCGGCCTGCCCAATGACTGGGGAGACAACGCTAATTGCGCTCCGACGGGATGTGATCCAAGCAACCCAAGCGGAGGAGAGAGGAATAACCGTGGCCCAGTTCAAGGGGCGACCATTCGTTTCAATCCCAGAGTGCTCAATCTAGTTTATCTCAACATGGGAGAAAACGGGAAGGTCGACAGCGCTTTTGCCTTCTACCCAATGCGCAAATGTCTGAGTGTGCACGGTCCGAATGCGCATGAGATCATTTTGAATGCGTATGAAAACTCTTCGCCGAAAGTCTGGCCCTCACAGCGGGGTTGCGCTCCGGACAAGCAGGGGCTGAACTTCGTTGGCTGGGACTTCCGGTCGCAAGCCAAGATCTACATGGATATTGAGGGACTCGATTCAAAATTCAACACCAAACACCCGGTTGTGTTTACAGAATTTGGCTCGGACCGAAATAACCGCATGACCAAAAACTACTCGTTCTATAACGCCCGCGTCATACCCAACAGCGTTCAATCGAATGATAATCTCTTGGCGATTGACAATTATTTTGCGCACGTCCGCTCAAATGGCAATTGGCGCCGTCTCCGGAACACCAACAACAGTGGTGGTTGGAACAAATACAGGGAGTACTCGATGAATATCTATTTCTTCGCCGGCACTGCCGAAGTCCCGCTCGTGTTCGATCCTGATACTGGCAATGGTAGCGATGATTGATAGCGCACGTTCCTCAGAATGCGTGTGATCAATCACTCACATATCCTGCGAACAGCCCGCGCTGGGAATCCGGCGCGGGCTTTGCAGTTGTTCACAGAGCTGGGGTTGGACAAATCCAGCTCGGACCCGAAAGCGCTTACGCTGAAGGGACGTCTGCTCAAAGATCAGGCGAAGCGAAACTCAGGTGAGACGCGGCGCGAGCAGTTCTTGCAAGCGAGCAAGGCTTACGCAGCAGCGTTTGAGCTGGATGCGTCCAGTTATGCGCTCATCAATGCTGCGGCGCTTGCCTTTCTTTCAGGCGAGCAGGAGAGCTCGCAAGAGCTGGCCAGTCAAACGCTCGCAATGATTGAGCGCGATCCCAATGAAGGCGAGACGCCCTATTGGCGTGAAGCCACACGGGCAGAAGCCCTGCTGATCCTCGGTCGCCGCCAAGAAGCCGAACACGCTCTGGCAAAGGCGATTGCACAACTTCCACATGCGCATGAGGATCGCGCTGCCACTTTGGGTCAATTTGAACTGATTGAAACAGAGCGATCGGCCAGCGCGGACTGGCTTGAACCATATCGCCCCCCATCTTCTGTCTATTTCAGTGGCCTGATCCAAGCGCGTGAAGATGAACCGGGCCTCAAAAAGAGGATTCAAGAGGCCATGGATTTGGATCCACCAGGCTTCGCCTTTGGTGCGCTTGCGGCTGGTGCAGACATAATACTGGCAGAGATGCTGGTCGAGAGCGGTGCGCTGCTCCATGTACACTTGCCTTCCGACCCCGGTGAGTTTCGCGAGGTATCGGTGGAACCCTTTGGTGAGCAATGGGGAGCGCGGTTTGATCGTCTGATCGATCTGGCAGAGTCAGTGGAGACGCTAGGGCCAAGCTTGAACGATATTCCACGTGCCTTTGAGGATATGATTAGCTTGTGTGCTCTGGCCACCATGGGAGCTGCTCTTCGTCAGGCCTCTATTCTACGCAGCCGTGCCAGAGCATTGACAATTAGCGCGAGCGGAGAGGCGCTCCGTCCAGACCTGCAGTTGTGGCGCGAGGCTGGACAAACGACAATCACGCTCGATGTGGACCGGGTCTCTGGCGAAGCTCGCGCCAAGCAAGCAGTCAGACGATCCAGCGTAAATCTCCATTCCGTGCTGGCCATTTCGAGGCTGGGTGCGAGTGCAGATCTGCGAGAGGCTGGCGAGAACCTATCTTTGACTGTTTGCGATGCCGGTGGAAATACGCTCTTTCTTGGAGCGCCGGATCGCAATCTGGCGCTGCTCAGGGAATATCGCGGTTTGTGCGGCGAAGGCGATGAAGGTGGGGCGGGTTTCCTGCTGGATAGCGACCCAATTGCTGCAGATACGTCCCACGCGAGCATAGAGCGCGCCGCGAAATTATGCGCCGCAGCTGCGCCTCAAACATGCGTTACCGATCGGGACTCAGCCATGGTCGCAAGCGTGATTTCGCCTGCGGTCATTGTGGAAGAGATTGGCGAGATGCGGACGCTCCAAGGGCCGATATCGCTTTGGTCCATCCAAGGCTAAGTCGTCACTATATGATCATCTCTTCCAGCATCCGTCGCGAGATAATCGTTAGGTGCTCGTCGGTACGCTGAATGATGCCGCGTCGCTCCAGCCTGCTCATTGCGCGCGATCCGGTTTCGCGTGTGGTCTGGGCCGAAAGGGCCAAAACAGAAACGATCGGAGGGGGCTCGATACGAACGTCTTGCCCGGCCTCCTTGAGCAGTTCTAGATAAAATCGACCCGCTGCCGATAGTGTTACTCTGTTTGCAAGGCGCTCCAACACCATCGAGAGCTGGCCAGAGAAGATGCGCGCAAGCCCTCTCGCCAAATCCGGATGATCGGCAACTATGCGGCTGAGGCGCAATGCGTTGATGCTCAGCGCATTCACCAAAGTGTACGCGAATGTATCGAATGACGCGTCTCGTTCGGCATCGTAGGCTCCAATCATCTCCCCCGCACTGCAAGCTGAGATCACCGTTGTTTGACCTTCGGGCGAATTCGCCCGCAACTGAACTGTTCCATCAAGGATCAGCCAAAATTCGTCGCAAATTTCACCTTGGTGTGCGAGAAATGAGCGCGGGCGATAAGTCTTGTATTGAACGACTTCTGCCAGAGTGCGGGCCGAGCTGTCGGAACAAGTCAACAACCGCGCGATGATGGCTGAGCGCTCTGCAATCTCCATGTTCGGCATTAAAGGGCCAAGCGGCTGGCGTTGCAAGAGGCATGCAGTGGCCGAGCTTCGAATACTGCCGATGCATGGATAATTTGAGTATTGGTGCGGTCGAGAAGACTCGAACTTCCACGGGCGTTAGCCCACAACGACCTCAACGTTGCGCGTCTACCAGTTCCGCCACGACCGCACACAGTCTGCAAGGGCAATTTTGCGATTGCCCCTCGGTAGGCGCGCGCCTCTAGCAAGGGGCCTCACTCCCCGCAAGAGGTTTGAGAGGAGAATGTTTGGCACCTTGCCTGTCCCGCCGCGGGACCGCGTTACCAAATCGATTGCAGAACTGGTTAATTGACCGTCAACCAATCGGCATGAGCTTAGCCGCCAGCCTTGTCTTGATCGCCCAGGCATCTGCCCCTGTGGCTTCCACGCCAGCGGTGCGATCGCAACCGGTCGCAGTGTCTGCGCGAGCCAGCGTGCGCGTGATCCGAGCGACTTCCATTCGGGTCGACGATCGTGGCCAAGTCTCAGACCCGGCGCAGGCCATCATCCCGCAGCGTGAGCGCGATGCTGCAGGAACGCTCTGGATCGAGTTCAATTGATGCGCAAAGCGCCCTAATTGGGTGACCAGCCGATTTCAGCCACACGCGCAGAGCGGGGCACGTCGGTCTTGGCCTCGCTCACGCTGACACTCTCGCCAGGGGCGAGCTCGGACACTGGCGGAACGATTTGCCAGTCATAGACCGGACGCTCACGCTCATCCTTGAGCACGATCAGGATCGGCGGCACCGTCACAGTTTCGGTTCCGATATTCGTAATCGTCCCATTGGCTTCGAAATACTCGGTGCCCGAAGGAAGCGTGCGACGCTCCTGTTCGCCAGCGGGAAATTCCAATTGCAGACTGGCCTGGTTGAGGCCGAATGTCGGTTGGCTGAACGGAGCCCAGCTTGGCAGGCCGTAGAAATTGACAGCGCCGATTGTGGCGACAGCCAATACGGCAAAGATCACTGCAGCCGCGGTCCACAATTTGAGCGGATTGCGGCGGACTGTGAAAGGTGGATGGTAGTCAAACTGCGATCCATCGTCGCTTGCAAATCCCTCATCCGTGTCGCTGGCATAGGTGGTTTCGACCCCGCCCGCTTCAATCGACGAGGGGACGGCGATATCATCGCCGCCTGACAAGGCCTTACGCAGCTCCGACTTCTTTAGCGAACCGCCCGATTGCGGCGGAGGCGCGACCGGCGGAGGCGTTTCGCTTTCGCTCGGCTCGGATGGCGCGTCAGCTCGATCATCGTAATCCTCTGTACGCCAGTGGTTGATCGAGGGTTCCGCTTCGGCGTTGGCCGGCTCGGCTTCCGGTTCTGGCTCAGGAGCAGCTTCGGTGCTTGCTGCGCTCTCTGCCGGTTCTTCACGCGGTTCGGGCGCAGGCTCAGGCGGCGGTGGTGTCGGCTCCGGGCGTGGATCGCCTGTCTCAGGCTGTGTATCCGCCGGCGCGGCCGCCGCTGGTGTGGATTCGGGGCTCTTGCGCTCTTCGTTCGGGCCTTGAAACCAGCTGTGCTTGCACTTGGCGCAGCGGACCGTACGGCCGCTGTCACCTATTGCGTTGTCGGGCACCACATATTTGGTGCCACAGGCGGGGCAGGCGATAATCATTGCGTCCTCGGCAATACGCTCCCGCAATTTCCGCACAAGCCTGCAGGGATGTTCGGTGCAAAATTGGCGGCTTTTTTCCACATTGCAGCGCGATTATAGACAAGCGCATGATGTTTGGCTTCCCCCGCCGTTTTGCATGGGATAGGGCCGCGCGATGAACGAACGCGCGAGCGAAATCGTTAATTTCGACAATGTCGGGCTGCGCTATGGTACCGAGCCAGAGGTGCTGAGCGATCTAAGCTTCACGCTGTTTCCGGGAAGCTTCTACTTCCTGACCGGTGCCAGTGGCGCTGGCAAAACGAGCCTGCTCAAACTTCTCTATCTGGCGCAGCGGCCGTCGCGCGGAGCCATCCGCATGTTTGGCAAGGACGTCATCACGCAGCGTCGCGATCGTTTGCCAGCGTTCCGCAGACGCATCGGTGTCGTGTTCCAGGATTTCCGCCTGGTCTCTCACCTGTCGGCGTTTGACAATGTCGCCTTGCCGATGCGGCTGGCGGGCATTCCCGAATCCGAACTTACAAAGCCAGTCTCCGACATGCTGTCATGGGTCGGCCTTACGCACCGGGCCCAGGCCAAACCCGCTACAATGTCGGGCGGTGAACAACAGAGAGTTGCGATTGCTCGCGCGGTGATCGGGCGGCCAGAAATGCTGATTGCTGACGAGCCAACCGGCAATGTCGATCCTGACATGGCGCTCAAATTGCTGCGCCTGTTTGAAGCGCTCAATCGGCTGGGCACCACCGTCGTTGTCGCCACTCACGATGTGCACTTGCTCAAGAAAGTGCCGGATTCGCTGATCATGCGCCTGAGCAAGGGACGGTTGCACGATCCCACGGGCGCGCTGCGCTTCCCTCCGCGTCCTGGTGGCTCTCCTGCGCCTGGTGGTGAGGCCGCGTCATGAAACGTCCTCCGTTTACAGCTAACCCGACAAAGGCTCGCAGCGGCGCACAATCAAGCGGATTGCAAGGCCAGCACGCTGCACGTTTGGTGCCGCAGCCCCGGCTTGCCAGCCCTATCCCATGGGTCATCGCGATCATGATTGCATTGGTGGTGATTGCGGCAAGTGGCGGGTTGGCGTTGCGCAACCTATCGGACAACGCTCGATCCGATCTGTCCGGTGCTGTGACGGTGCAAATCGTTGAAGCCAATGTTGAGGCCCGGGCCGAGCAAGCCGAAAACGCGGCGGGCGTGATTGCTGACTTGCCAAATGTCGATTCCGTGCGGATCGTGCCCGAAGATGATCTCAACGCCTTGCTTGAACCGTGGTTGGGCGCGGGCGCGGGAAGCACCGACATTCCGATCCCAGCCTTGATTGACGTCCAGCTCACATCCGAAGCCGGATCAGCACAGATTGAACAATTGCGGGAAGCTCTGACGGAGGTTGCGCCGAGCGCGCGGGTGGACGCTCAGTCGCAATGGCTGCAACCGGTCTATTCAGCGCTGGCAGCTCTGCAGTTTCTGGCGCTGGGATTGATCGTGCTGCTTGCGCTGGCCTGCGCGGCGGCGGTGTGGCTCGCCTCGCGCACGGCCTTGGCAAATCACCGCGACACGGTCGAGATCCTGCATCTGCTGGGTGGGACCGATCGCCAGGTCACCAAGGTCTTTCAACGGTCCGTCCTTCGTGATGCCGCAATTGGCAGCATTGCTGGCTTGCTGTTGGGCATTGTCTCTGTATGGCTCCTGGGCCGCCAGTTCGACGCTTTGGATAGCGGGATGGTGGCCGGTGGAGGACTGACACTGCTGGATTGGATGGTGATCGCCGCCATTCCCGTGCTCGGGATCGGGCTGGCGATGTTGACGGGTCGAATTACGATAATGAACGCGCTAAGGAAAATGCTATGATCCGCCGTGTGGCGTCAGCGCTGTTCTTGTTGTGGGCGCTCGGCTTTTTGTCGTTCGCCGTCACGCTGCCCGAGCCAGCCGACAATATCGAAACGGATGCGGTTATCGTGCCCACTGGCGGTGCAGGCCGGATTGCGCAGGGACTCGCAGTGATGGATGCCGGGCTCGCCAAGACGATGCTGGTGACCGGGGTAGATCGCGAGGTGAGGCCGGAGGAATTTGCGCTAGAATTCGAAGTCGACGAACAGCGCATGGAATGCTGTGTCACATTGGGCTTTGCGGCTGTTGATACGCGCAGCAATGCCGCTGAGACGGCGCAATGGGTCGAAGATGAAGGCGTGCAGTCGCTGCGGCTCGTGACGACCGATTGGCATATGCGGCGAGCGGCCGGCGAATTGGCGCGCAAGCTGCCTTCAGGCATCACAGTGGTGCAGGATGCGGTGCCATCAGAACCCAGTCTGCCAAGCCTGTTCCTAGAATACCACAAGCTGCTGGCCAGCACGGCTGCTGGCCTGTTCGATTGGTGACGCAATCATGGCAGTGCTGCGGAGCCTCATCTATTATCCGGTCTTCTACGGTATTAGCACGCTGATCGTGATCGCATCGGTCTTGGCGATCGCGTTCGGGCGCAAGGCCCTGCATCGCGTGGTTGCCTATTGGGGCAGGTGGCATGCCTGGTGTGTGCGCAACATCCTTGGGATCGATATTGTCACCGATGGCGAATTGCCTGAAGGCAATGTGCTGATTGCGGTCAAGCATGAGAGCTATTTCGAAGCCATCGACATGCCTCGATTGCTCGATTTTCCCGCCGTGTTTGCCAAGCGCGAGCTGTTTCAGATCCCGGGCTGGGGCTATTCGGCCAATGTCTATGGCCTGATTCCCGTTTCGCGCGAAGATGGCGCCAAAGCCCTGCGTCAAATGCTCAGAACGGCGCGCGAACGCGTGAAGGAGGGGCGGCCCTTGGTGATCTTCCCCGAAGGCACCCGCATTCCGCACGGCCAGTCCCATGCGCTACAATCGGGCTTTGCGGGCATCTACAAATTGCTCGGCCTGCAGGTGGTGCCCGTCGCGGTGAACAGCGGTCCGCTCTATCATCGACTTTGGAAACGATCGGGCACGATCACCTACAAGATTGGCGAACCGATCCCGGCCGGATTGCCGCGCGCTGAGATAGAGGCCCGCGTCCAGGAAGCCATCAACGCGCTCAACACGACAGACTGAAGCAAATCAGCTGTGGTCTTCGCGTCCAAAGTCTGGGCGATCATCGTCTTGCCCCTGTTCGATAATCGACCGTCGGATTGCCCGGGTTCGACTGAACAGATCGTGCAGGGTTTCGCCATCGCCTGACCGGATGGCGCGTTGCAGCGCGGTCAGATCTTCGCTGAAACGGCCAAGCATCTCGAGCACGGCGGACTTGTTGTTGAGGAACACGTCGCGCCACATCACCGGGTCTGATGCCGCAATGCGCGTAAAGTCGCGAAACCCGCCAGCTGAGTATTTGATCACTTCGCTGCGCGTCACATCCTCGAGATCGCTCGCAGTGCCAACAATCGTATAGGCGATGAGGTGCGGAATGTGACTGGTCACCGCAAGGACAAGGTCGTGGTGCTCTGCATCCATCAGCTCAACCTTGGCGCCAAGGCCAGCCCAGAAATCGCCCAGCGCCGCGATGGCATCCTGGTCTGCTCCATCTGGTGGGGTGAGAATGCACCAGCGATTGGTGAACAGCGAGGCAAAGCCGGCCTCTGGCCCACTCTGCTCAGTACCGGCGACCGGGTGAGCCGGAATAATCGTGTGGCCGGGCAGTGCCTTTGCCAAAGCCAAGGCCACGCTCTGCTTAGACGAGCCAACATCACTGATGATCGCATTTGGTGGGACTGCATCAGCCATCGCAGCCGCGGTCTCTTCCATCGCTCCGACGGGGACGCACAGTATGACCAGGTCGGCATCAGCGACTGCGGTTTCGATTGAATCGCACACCTTATCGGCAAGACCACGCCGCCGCGCCGCATCCCTGACATCGGGGTCACGATCGAACCCGGTCGTCGTGATTCCGGGTGCATGTTCCTTGATCGCCAGCCCAATTGATCCGCCCAGCAGCCCAAGCCCGACCAAGGCGACTTTCGTGATTGTCATGCTGATTCTCCGCATAGTTGGCGAAGGCATGCAATCACCTTGCTCATATCGCCGCTCTTGCCGATCGTGATCCGCAGCGCTTGCGGCAGCCCTTGGCCTGGCAGATGCCTGACCGCGAAGCCGCTTTCGGCAATCGCAGCGAGCGCTGTCTCAGCGGTCAGCTCACCTTCGAACAGCACCAGCAGGAAGTTTGCTTCGCTCGGCACGGCGCGCAATCCGTGATTGCCAAGCGCGGCAATCGCGTCGGCAAATCGAGACCGTTCGGCCTGGTTGTGCTGCCTGCTGGCGGACACGAATTCCTGATCAGCCAGGGCGCTCGCCGCCGCCATCTGCCCGCTGGTCGTCACATTAAACGGGCCACGAATGCGATTGAGCACGTCGATCAGGTGCGGAGCGCCTGTCGCCCATCCAATACGCTCGCTGGCCAGCCCGTAGATCTTGGAAAAGGTACGTGTGACCAGAACATTGTCATGTTCGGCAGCCAGCGCCATCCCGCCGTCATCCTCTCCCGGGGCCAAATATTCGGCATAGGCCTGGTCGACCACCAGCAGGATGTCCGATCGCAGACCGGCATGGAGTCGCGCGACTTCGCCTGCGCCGAGATAGGTGCCGGTTGGATTGTTCGGGTTCGCCAGAAACACGACGCGCGTCTTGTCGCTGACGGCAGCCAGGATCGCGTCGACATCGGTGGCAAAGTCATTGTCAGCGGCTTCGACAGGTGTCGCGCCGCAGCGCCGCGCCGCGATGTCATAGACCGCAAAACTGTAGCGGCTGAACAAAACCTCATCGCCTGGGCCAGCAAACCCCTGAGCAGCCAGATTGAGCAGCTCATCCGAGCCGGTGCCGCAGACAATTCGCTCAGGATCCAGGCCGTGCAGACCACCGATCGCCGCACGCAGAGCCTTCGCGTCGGGGTCAGGATAGTCAGCGCCTGAGCGAGCGGACCCAAGCGCATCCATAGCACTCGCGCTGGTTCCCAAAGGGTTTTCATTGGCAGAGAGTTTGACCAGCGGGCGGCCATCGCTCGCGGTCGCCTTGCCCGGCACATAGGCGTGGATCGCATTGATCCAGGGTTTGGGAGATGGACGGTCTGTCATAAGCGTGCGCGGCGATAACCGTTTGGCGAGCCTAAGAATAGCCCAATTGACAGGCGCAGCCGCCTCGCCCATCCGCAAGGAACCATGGCCAGCGCTCCTGCCTCGAATGTGTTCAAGCTTGAACAGGACTTGCCGCTTGATAGCGGGCAAGCGCTTTCTGGTGCAGAGATAGCCTACGAGGCCTATGGCGAACTGGCCGACGACAAGAGCAATGTCGTGCTGATCTGTCATGCTTTGACGGGCGACCAATATGTCGCGAGCACGCATCCAATCACGGGTAAGCCGGGCTGGTGGGAGCGGATGGTCGGGCCAGGCAAGCCGATCAACACCGATCGCTTTTATGTCATCTGCGCCAATGTGATCGGCAGCTGTATGGGCTCGACCGGTCCGGCGAGCGTGGCGCCCGATGGCGACGTCTATGCCATGCGTTTCCCGGTTATCACCATTCGCGACATGGTGCGCGGCCTGGTCGCATTGCTCGACGGCCTAGGCATCGAAAAGCTACACACGGTTGTTGGCGGTTCGATGGGCGGGATGCAGGCCTTGAGCCTTGTCGCCAATTGGCCTGATCGGGCCGAGCGGGTGCTGGTGATTGCTTCGACGGCGCGTCACTCGGCGCAGAATATTGCGTTTCACGAGGTTGGGCGCCAAGCGATCATGGCGGACCCAGCCTGGTCGCAGGGGGCCTATTACACCAGTGATGCAACGCCTGATAACGGACTGGCGGTGGCGCGCATGGCGGCGCATATCACTTATCTTTCAGAAGAGGGGCTGACCGAGAAATTCGGGCGACGATTGCAGGATCGCGATGCCAAGAGTTTCGGCTTTGATGCCGATTTCCAGGTTGAAAGCTATCTGCGTTACCAAGGCAGCGGCTTCACTCAGCGCTTCGACGCCAATTCCTATCTCTATATCACCCGCGCGATGGACTATTTTGACCTTGCTGAAGAACATGGCGGCACGCTTGCCAATGCCTTTGCCGCGACCTCAGCGCGCTTCTGCCTGATCAGCTTCGATTCCGATTGGCTCTACCCTACCGCGGAAAGCCGCCACATCGTCCACGCGCTCAACGCAGCGGGCGCCAAGGTCAGCTTTGTCGAACTCAGCGCACCGCATGGCCATGACAGCTTTTTGCTTGAGCATCCGCCAATGGACCGTGTCATTCAGGGGTTCATGGAATGAGTGCGTTGCGCCCCGATCTCTCTGTGATTGCTCGCAATGTGCGCGCCGATACCCGCGTGCTGGATATTGGCTGCGGTGACGGGACGCTGATGGCCGAGCTCGAAGCCAATAATGGAGTCGATGCACGCGGGATCGAGATTGATCCGGACCTGGTCGAAAAATGTGTGTCGAAAGGTCTGTCAGTCGTCCAGGGCGATGCCAATTCGGACCTTGCCGACTACCCCGACAACAGCTTTGACTATGTCGTTCTCAGCCAGACGCTGCAGACCACCGATCGACCCGACAAGGTGATTGAGGAATTGTTGCGCGTTGGAGAAAAGGCCTTCGTCAGCTTCCCCAATTTTGCGCATTGGCGCACGCGGACGGCGCTGATGTTCGGTGGCCGGATGCCGGTTACCCGCGCCTTGCCGGTGAGCTGGTACGAAACACGCAACATCCACCATGTGACGATCGAAGATTTCCGCGGCTTGGCCGAAGGCAAAGGTGCGCGGCTTGAGCGCAGCTGGTTTTTTGCGAATGATCGCGAAATCGGCGGCGCCGGGTCAAACTGGCGCGCCGAATTCGCATTGTTTCAATTGACGAGCTGAGCCGATTTAGCCGCCCATCTGGATGCCACAGATCTTGTGGCCATCAGGGTCCGTGAAATAGCACAGATTCATCGTGCCCATGCTGCCTTCACGTGGGCCAGGAGGATCTTCGATGCTGGTGCCACCATTGGCGATCGCAACATCGTGCAGCTGCGTCACTTGCTCAAGCGAATTGCACTTGAAGCCGATCGTGAAACCGTTGGCGCAAGTCGCTTCCTGATCGTTGATTGGCTCGCTGATCGCGAAGGTTCCGCCATCATGCATATAGAAGAGGCGCGTGTGCCCGCTATCGCTGACATTCACGAACGGCTCACCAGCGCCAAGCACGCCGAGCACTGCGGTGTAAAAACTCTTGGACCGTTCGATATCATTGCTACCGATCATCACATGATTGATCATTTCGGGGATTCTCCTGTCAGATAGGGAGCTGGTCCGTAGCATGGTGTTCAGGTCAGTTGCTATAGGAAACGAACTATGATGATCTCTTCCATTCTCGCCGGTTTGATGGCGGTTCAGGCGCCTGCAACTGGCGGAGCCCAAAGCAGTGCATTGTCGGTCGAAAACACCACGATCGTGCGCTGCTCGGCGGCGTTCGCGTTGATCGCTCAAAAGCAGGTTGAGGGAGATCCCGGCGCGACGCAATGGCCGCCTTTGGGCGAACGCGGGAGAGAGTTCTTCGTCCGTGCTCTGGCGGATTTGATGGATGATACCGGCTTTGGACGTGAGCAGATTGCGCGATTGGTCCAAGACGAAGCGCGCCGGCTCCAGGGCTCTGCCGAGCTGGATCAGATTATGCCGGCATGTTTGCTGATGCTCGACGGTTCGGGAATTTGACGGGTCGGCAAATCAAGTGCCGGATAAGTGGCATTGGCTGCCTCATCATGAGTGGATTTCGCGGCGCCTTTTCTAGTATGGATTGATCGCAATGTGGCGTCTCTACCAATTCCCTCTGTGCCCGTTCAGTCGCAAGATCCGGCTGCTGATGGGCGAAAAGAACATCGCCTATGAGCTGGTGCGCGAAGACCCGTGGGCCGCGTCTGATCTGTTCTTCAACCTCAATCCCGCCGGCCGCACACCGGTCGCGGTGAATGAGGAACGTAACATCGTGCTCGCAGACAGCCGCGCGATCGCGGAATATTTTGAAGAGACGGTCGACAAGTCACCGATGATCAACGGAACCGCTGCAGGCAGAGCGGAAATTCGCCGACTGGTCGCGCTGTTTGACGAGAACTTCTACGGCGATGTGACGGCGCCGCTGCTCAACGAGCGGATGAAGAAACGCATCATCTTGCGCCAGCCGCCTGATAGCGGAGTGCTGCGCCAGGCGATGAAGCTGGCGCATGGTCACCTCGATTACATGGACTGGCTGATCGACAACCGCCCCTGGCTCGCCGGATCAACTATGAGCATGGCTGACCTCGCCGCCGCTGCGCAGATCTCGGTCGCTGACTATCTCGGCGGGATCGATTGGACCGGTCACGAACAGACCCGCGGCTGGTATGCTGTGTTCAAGAGCCGTCCCAGCTTCCGCCCTCTGTTGAGTGAGCGCATGGACGTGATCAAGCCACCGGCGCACTACGCCTTGGTCGACAGCTGATTTTGACAGCCTGCACGACCGCTTGCCGATCGCGCTGCGGATATCGATATAGGATCAGTCTAGATAGGAGCCCGGCATGGAAAACGACCCCAAGACCATCACTGAAGCCGAATGGCGTGAGCGGCTGACGGCGGAGCAATTCCATATCTTGCGTGAAGCGGGCACCGAGCGCGCCTTCACCGGCAAATATGACAAGCATTATGAGGATGGCGAATATATGTGCGCGGCCTGCGGTTCGCGCCTTTTCATCAGCGCCGCCAAATACAATAGCGGCTGTGGCTGGCCCGCCTTTACCAAGCCGTCTGACGAGGGCGCGCTAGAGGAGCGCCGCGACACCTCCCACGGCATGATCCGGACCGAGGTGCTGTGCGGCAAATGCGGCAGTCATCTTGGCCATGTTTTCCCCGATGGCCCGCCCGAACAGGGTGGGCTGCGCTATTGCATCAATTCGGGTGCGCTCGAATTTGCTGAGGATTGAGCCGCGCTTCGCTCAACCGACGAGAACTGAGCACAGCATGTCTCGGTACCGTTCACGCAACGTTAGAACTGCCCTATGCAGGGAGAGTGCTTGCAAGCTGAGAGTGGGCAAGGCTGAATTCTAATGTCAAAACGCGGTGATCGATTGCAGAACAAGGGCAAGCGCGGCTCGCGTCGCGCCGCGTCTGAGCGATCGCGGCAAAGCAAGTCGCGATCATCGAAATCGAGCTCCAAAACGGCCAATGCTGCAAGCAAGGGCGCCAGTTCGCCATTCTGGCGCTGGACCAAACGGTTTGCTCTATTCGGCGGCGGTGCAGCCATCCTTGGTGCGCTGTTCCTCGCGATTGCGGTGGGATTTGCGGCGCGCGAGATCCCCAGCTTCTACCAACTCAAAGCGACACAGAACGCTCAGACCATTCTCGTGCGTGCTCGAGATGGCAGCGAGATTGTGGAGCTAGGGCCGAGCTTTGGTGAATGGCTCGATTATGACGAGATTCCGCAAAATATGAAGAATGCGATGATCGCGGTGGAGGATCGCCGCTATCACTCGCATTTCGGCATCGATCCGATCCGGACGACCGGCGCCGTGCTTGAATCCTTCACCGGCGAGAAGCGCATTGGCGGGACCTCGACGATCACTCAGCAGCTGGCTCGGAACGTATTCCTGAGCTCCAACCGGACCTTTGACCGCAAGGCGCGCGAAGCGATCCTGGCGCTCGCGCTGGAATGGAAATTCAGCAAAGAGCAGATCCTCGAACTCTACCTCAACAAGGTCTATTTCGGCGGCGGTGCCTATGGGATCGACAGCGCCAGCCGCAAATTCTTTAGCCACCCTGCCACCACTCTGAGCGTCGCTGAGGCGTCGATCATTGCCGGTCTGGTCAAAGCTCCAAGCCGATATTCGCCAACCGCGGATGTCGATGCCGCTGTTGATCGTGCCAAGACCGTGCTGCGATTGATGAACGAGCAGGGCTTTATCGACAGCGCACAGGCGTCTGTTGACGTCGATGCGGTCAATCTCAAGCAGCAGGCCGGGCAGAATTCGGTCCGCTATTTCACCGATTGGGCGTTGCCGCAGCTGGACATCCTGCTGCCTGAGACAACCGCACCGATCGAAGTCTGGACAACTCTGGATGTCGGCAAGCAGCGGGCAGCGACCGCCGCGATTGACGCCAACACACCTGGTGGAGCGCAGGGCGCCTTGGTCAGCTTGGATCGCGATGGAGCTATTCTCGCGATGGTAGGCGGCACTGACTATGTTGAGACGAATTTCAACCGCGCCACCAATGCGATGCGGCAGCCGGGCTCATCGTGGAAATTGTTTGTGTTCCTGGCCGCGCTGGAGGCGGGATACACGCCCGAAGCGCGGGTGGTCGATACGCCGGTCGAGATTGACGGATGGAGCCCGCGCAATTCCAACGGGCGTAATGTCGGTGAGACCAATCTGCGCACGGCCTTTGCCTATTCGATCAACACTGTGGCGGCGCAATTGGGCAATGAAGTGGGCTTCGGCACGGTGGCCTCGGTCGCGCGCCGGTTTGGCATATCGACGCCGATTTCCACCTTCCCGGCTATGGTGCTGGGTTCGTCTGAAGTGCGCGTGATCGACATGACGCGGGCCTTTGCGGCGATATCGGCGCAAGGCAAAGCGGTTGAGCCTTATGGCATCACCAAAGTCGTCACCGCTGGCGGAGATGTGCTCTACCAGCACGAGAAATCAACCGATGCGACGCTTATCCCTGATTACGTCGCTGCCGGCATCACCGACCTGCTGCAGACGGCGGTCAACACCGGCACTGGCCGCGCAGCGCAGATCGGTCGCCCTGTCGCGGGCAAGACCGGCACCACCAGTTCAAACAAGGATGGTTGGTTTGTTGGCTTCTCGTCGGGGATCACAACGGGTGTGTGGATGGGCCGCGATGATGCGCGCGCCGTTCCCGGCCTGCAGGGCGGCCGTGCTCCGGCACAGGCTTTCGCCGCCTATATGCGCTACGCTGTCAAGGATCGCCCGGTTGAGGAGTTCAACACCGAGCTCAATCTGCCCGAATGGCAGATGGAGCCGGATGAAGAGTTCATGTTCGGCGATCCCGACGAGTATTACTTCATTGATGAGCAAGGCAATCTGATCGAGCCGGGCCGACGCGATCCTGATGGCGACCTTCCCTTCGATGTGGATGGGGAGCGGCCGGGCAGCGACGATGATGCCTCTTCTGCGGCGAGCGAGGACTTCCTTAACGAGGCGATAGGAGCGGATTCTGCGCCCGGAGATGCACAGCCGCAAACACCGGATCCGCCTGCGCCGGAATCGATCTTGCCCGAAGATCAATTTGAGGATTCGGGCTAAGCCTACGCGAAGTCCGCTTACGGATAGAAAAAGGGGCGCCGCACCGAAGTGCAGCGCCCCTTTTTTCGGTACTTCGGCTCTTGCTTAGCGCAGCCTTACAGCGACGTAGCGCGGATTGCCCTGGATCGGATCGACCCGCAGTAGCAGAGCTTCGCGGCCATCGGATTCAGCCTGATCGATTTGTGTCCGCAGATCGTCAATGCTCGACACTTCCTGATAATTGGCTGTCAGGATGATGTCGCCACGACGCAATTGCTTGCGCGCCGCGTCTGAATTCGGATCAACAGCCCCGATCACCAAACCGACAGTGTCCTCATCGACATTGAGCTGGCGTGCGATTTGCGACGTCAGGGTCAGCACTTGAAGACCAAGTTTCTCCTCGATGGCACCGTCCGATTCCTCAGGCACCATTTCTTCTTCAGCGTCCGGATCAAACATCTGTTGCTGGCGAAGCTCTTCTTCGGTTGGGCGTTTGCCAACCGTGGCGTTCACAGTCCGGCTTTCGCCATTGCGCAGCAAATCGATCGTGATGCGGGTGCCCGGCGCAATATTGGCAACCAAGTATGACAGGGTCTGATCGCGCGTCACTGCCTTGCCATCGATCTTAGTGACAATGTCGCCAGGCTGGATGCCAGCCTCGGCGGCGGCACCGTCATCTTGTACGCGTTGGACAAATTCGCCGCTATTGCGGTCAAGACCCAGCGAGTCAGCCAGATCATCGTCGACCGGCTGGATGCTGACGCCAAGGTAGCCACGCTCAATCTCCTGACCGTCCTTGAGTTGCTCCACAATTGGCGCAGCGATCTCAGCTGGAATGGCGAAGCCAATGCCAACGCTTCCGCCCGACGGCGAGAAGATCGCGTTGTTGATGCCGATCACATTGCCAGCCATGTCGAACAGCGGACCACCCGAATTGCCGCGATTGATGCTGGCATCGGTCTGAAGGTAGCGGTCATAAGCGCCGCCTTGGCCGGTGTTGCGGTAAACCGCCGAAACGATACCGCTGGTGACGGTGCCACCAAGGCCGAAGGGATTGCCGATCGCAACCACCCAGTCGCCAACCCGGGCTTCAGCTGAATCGCCGAATTTGACGAATGGGAAGGTTGTATTCGACTGGATCTTGAGCACTGCCAGATCGGATGCCGGATCGGCGCCAATCAACTCAGCCTCATATTCCGTGCCGTCGGGCATAGTGATGGTGATTTCTTCAAGCGTCGCGCGGTTGTTGGGCGCTACGACGTGATTGTTGGTGACGACATAGCCATCAGCCGAAATGATAAAGCCAGAGCCCAGCGATTGCGCTTCACGCGTCTGCGGTTGCGACTGGCCACCGCGGCGACGATTGAACAGGTCAGCAAAGGGTGTCCCGGCGAACGGGTTCCGGCTGTTGACCTGGATGCTCTGACGGGTGGCGATATTGACCACGGCTGGCTGGAGCTGCTCGGTCAGATCGGCAAAGCTCTCTGGAGCACCCGCGCGGGGCACAACCTGGCGCATGACGCTGTCATCATTCTGCGCAACCTGCGCGCCAGCGGGCTGCCCGGTGATCAGGGAAACCGTCGCGCCGCCCAGCAGCAACGCAGTCGACAATCCATACACATACCGCACGTTTTTCACGTCCTCTCGTTCCTTATCATTCCTAAGCGTCCCACCGACGCTTCAATCTTCCTGGCCCGGTGTTGCCAGATGGGGTCACTGAAAGGTCAGTTCACCGAGCAAATACGTGTCCCTCTAGGCCTGAGATGCACTTAACAGCGATTGAACGCTCTATGTCATTGGCAGGCCCAAATCGACCGTTCGTCGGCGAGCACCCTCAATTGGCCCCGCCAACACCCGATTTGCTCCGTTTGACCTACCTTCCGCGGAATTGGCGGAAATACTCGTTGTCTTCCGACAGAACCATGGATGAATCGCCATCCCCCTCAATGAAGGTTTGGCGGTAGCTCTGCATGGCCCGGTAGAAATCGTAGAATTGCGGGTCCTTGCCGTAAGCAGCGGCATAGGTCGATGCGGCATCAGCTTCAGCTTCGGCGCGGATCACACGAGCGTCCTTGCGTCCTTGCGCGCGGATGGTCGCTGCCTGTTCCTGCCGTTCCGAGATCATCCTTGTGAAAGCTGCCTCGAGCGGCGTGCCTTCAGGAAGGTCGGCCGCCTTGATCCGCACGTCGATGATCTGGGCACCATATTGGCGCGCCTGTGCATCGAGCTGGGTGCGAATATTGCTCATCGCATTGCCACGTTCTGCGGTCAGCAGGCTGGCGAAGGTGCGACGGCCCAGCTCTTGCCGCAAGACCGATGTCAGGATCGGCGAAAGCTGCGAAATCAACCGTGTCTCGTCGCCAGCGCGCTCAACCATGATGCGCGGCTGGATGATGCGGAAGCGGGCATAGGCGTTGACGAGCAGTCGCTGCTGGTCGTTTGTCAGCACCTGCTGGTTGTCCATGTCCAGATCGAGCACTCGGCGTTCAACCATTTGCACGCGATCATAAAACGGAATGCGCCAATAAATGCCGGCGCCTGTCTGTCCATAAGGATCATCCGGGCGATACATGTTGACGATCTTGGTCGGGTTACCCGCGCTGATGATCACCGCTTGCTTGGTTTCGGGAACCACAAACAGGCTCGACATCACGGCCACCACCAGCAGTGTGGCGGCAATGATCCAGGCGCGATAGCTGCTCAAAATAGAACCCATCTTACTGGCCTCCCTGCGATTGCGGCTGGGCCGGTGTTGGGTTGCTACCGCCTGATCGACGCTGGACCTGATCGAGCGGGAGATAAGGAGTCACACCATCGGCTTCGATGATGGTTTTGTCGGTGTTCGACAGCACGGCCTCCATTGTCTCGTAATAGAGCCGGCGCCGTGTCACTTCGGGAGCAAGCCGGTACTCCTCATAGATCTTGTCGAACGCCTCGGCCTCACCTTGCGCGGCGGCGAGCAATTGTTGCGAATAGCGTCGAGCCTGGTTGATCTCCTGCTCGGCATTCTGCTGTGCAGCGAGCACGTCGTTGAACGCCTCGATGACTTGCGCAGGTGGGTCAGTCTTGTCGATCTCGACGCCTTGCACCGCCACGCCTGACTTATAAGCGTCTAGAAGGCGTTGCATGCGATCACGTACATTTTGTTCGATGTCGGCGCGGCCTTCACCGGAGATAACCGTATCAAGGTTTTTTTCGGCGACCGATGCGCGCATCGCTGTTTCTGCGGCCTCCTGGACCGTTTCAGATGGATCAGCGAGCTGGAATTCGAACAAGGTCAGATCCTTGATGTTCCAGCGAATAAGATAGGACAGGTCGACCAGGTTCTGGTCACCGGTTAGGATCAGCTTGGTCGGCACGTCGACCGAACGAATTTCACTGACGTCAGTCGCGCTGACCTGATTGATCGGCCACGGCAGCGTGAAGTTGGTGCCGGGATTGAGCGTGTGTGAGTATTTGCCGCCTAGCCAGGTCACAATTGCCTGCTCGCGCGGTTGGATAAAGTGCACGCTTGTAAACAGCCAGGCCGCAGCAAGGATAACCAAGCCAACGGGCAGCCAGCTTTTGCCGCCAGGCCGTTCGGGCAAGCGGAATGAGGGTCCGCCAGGGCCACCAGAACGGCGGCGGTCTTCAGGTCCGCGATTCTTGAAGATGTCTTCAATGCTTGCGGAACGGCGTTTGCCGTCATCGCCGCCAGGAAGCCAGGGATTGCGCGGGCCATCGCCGCCATTTGGCGATTCGTCGCTTGATCCGCTCGGCGCGTCATCGCCGCCGTCGGAGCCGCCCTTTCCACCATTTCCCCAGGGGTTCTTCTTGCCCGCCATAGCGAGTGTGCCCAATCGTTGCCTAAAGCCGTCAAAAATCTGCATACTGTCCTTATAGGAACCCTCGTGGGCGAAAAACAGGGGTTCCTCGCGTGAAATTGATGTTAGAGGCCGCTGGCAATGGATCATGACACACTGCTCGCCGTGCTCGAAAAGCATCTGCCTGATGCCTGGGCTGATCGAATTTCATCCGCGAAGATGGTCGCCGGACGGGCGGTCGTGGTTGCCGAGGCGGGGGGAATGTCTGCTGGTGACCGGGCTGAATTCGAAGCCAGAGTGACCGAATTGCTGAGTGATCAAGAGGGTGTCGACGAAGTGCGCGTCGCCTTGATGGGGGAGCGCAAGCCGCGACCGATAATCGCCGTCGGTTCGGGCAAAGGCGGTGTCGGCAAATCCACACTGACCACCAACCTGGCGATCGCGCTGGCCAAGATGGGCCGCAAGGTGGGCGTGGTCGATGGTGACATCTATGGCCCGTCCCAGCCAAAGCTTCTGGCCACCGAAGGCGAAAAGCCTGTTGCCGAAAACGAGAAGCTGATCCCGATCGAAAGCCCCCACGGCGTGAAAGTGCTGTCGATGGGACATCTGGCCAAACCGGCGCAGGCATTGGCCTGGCGCGGGCCAATGGCGGGCAACGCGCTGTCTCAGCTGATCGACGCGGATTGGGGCGATACGGATGTGCTGTTGATCGATCTGCCACCCGGCACCGGGGATGTGCAGATTTCGATGCTTCAGAAGCACAAGCCTGCGGGCGCTGTGCTGGTTTCGACGCCGCAAGACCTGGCACTGATCGATGCCGCACGCGCGGGCCAGCTGTTTGAGCAGGCCGATGTCCCAATCATCGGACTGGTGGAGAATATGGCCGGCTATGCCTGCCCGCATTGCGGGGAAGTCAGTGATCCGTTTGGCCAAGGCGGGTTCGAACAATTGGCCAATCGGCTCGACATTCCGTTTCTAGGCCGCATTCCGTTGAGCATGGATGTGCGGATCAGCGGTGATGCTGGCAAGCCGATCGCGGCTGAAGACAGTCTCGAAGGCGTGGCATTCCAGGCAGTGGCTGAGCGGCTTGCTGATTGGCTTGCCAAGGAGGCCGGCTGACAATGGAGATCACGCGGCGCAAAGCCCTGGCGGGAGCCGCCGTGGGCGGCGGCCTGTTCGTCGCGTGGTGGCTGTTTCCGCGCAACTATCCCAGTCCGTTGCAGACAACCGACGAGGAATATGCGTTCGATGCCTGGCTCAAGATCGCCGAAGACGGTGTCGTCACGGTCGCGGTGCCTCAGCTCGAAATGGGCCAAGGCGTCACCACTTTACTGCCGCAGATTGTCGCGATGGAGCTGGGGGCAGATTGGCGCCAGATAGCGGTTGAGCCCGCGCAGATCAGCGGCGCTTATGCCAATATCCCGCTTGCGCAACGCTGGGAGCATTTGTGGGACCCGGACACAGCCAATTGGTTCGAAGCGAGCGACGCCTATTTCGTCGAACGATTCGCGCGTGAGAACCGGTTTTCGGTCACCGCCGACGGGACCAGCTTGGCTGCGTTCGAAATGCCTTGCCGCATGGCAGCGGCGACTGCCCGGGCGATGCTCGCTCAAGCTGCAGCAGCGCGGTGGGGTGTCGATTGGGAAGCCTGCACAGTCGCCAATGGCATGGTCACGCATGAGGATCTGAGTGCGACCTTTGGCGAATTGGCGAGCGAAGCGGCGGCCTTGGATCCGCCTTCACCTCCGCCGGTGCGGACAGAAACCCCACGCGAAGCACCGCTGGCCGCTGAAGCGGATGAGGCGCTCGCCTTTCCCCGGCTGGATCTGCCGTCGAAGGTTGACGGAACCTTCCAGTTCGCTGGTGACGTGCGGCTTCCCGGAATGGTCTATGCGGCCATTCGCCACGGGGCGATTGATCGTTCGGAACTGACCGGGTTCAACCCAGCGCCAGCGCAGGACGTGACCGGTTTTGTCGCGGCGATCGAAGGCAAAAGGTGGCTGGCAGCCGCGGCTGACAATTGGTGGGCGGCCACGCAGGCCTTGGACGCGATGCAACCGCAATTCAGCACCGATTTTCCCGTCGATAGCGATGACATGGCGATCCGGCTCGATGAGATGGTCAAGTCTGGTCCGTCATTTCGCATTGCCGAAACCGGCTTTGGCGAGATCGGGATGAGCCGGGTCGATATCGCGATGCGCTATGATGTTGAACCGGCGCCGGCGCTGGCCCTGGAAACAGCGAGCGCCACAGCGCGCTATGCAGACGGGCGCTTGGAACTTTGGATCGCTAGCCAGGCCCCCGAGCTTGCCCGCAAGGCCGCAGCACGCGCGATCGGCATCGCGACCGATAATGTGGTGCTTTATCCGATGCCTGCAGGCGGCAGCTTTGATCGTCGGCTGAGCCACGAACACGCGATCGAGATCGCGCTGATCGCCAAAGAACTGGGCCGCCCCGTTCAGCTGGTTTGGCCGCGTCGCGAAGAGCTGGTTCATTCGCTCCCGCGGACACCGGCGGCGGTTATGATCGGCGCGCAATTGTCGCAGGATGGCCAGGGCCGCATTGACGCCCTGAGGACTCGCATCGCCTGTCCGCCAGCCAATCTCGAATTCGGTCGTCGCCTGTTCGACAATTACACGACTTGGTCAGCGATCAGCGAGACCAATGAGCAAAAGGATAGTCTCGCCTGCGAAGGCGCGGTTCCGCCCTACGCCATTCCCAGCGTGGTCGTGGAGCACGTGCCGGTCGAAATAGGCCTGCCTGTGGGTCGGGTGCGCGGCAACGCACACAGCTACACCGCGTTCGCGACCGAAAGCTTCATTGACGAGGTTGCCCAGAAACACTCGCGCGAGCCGCTCTCATTCCGAATGGCGATGATGAGTTCGGATGTACGGATGGCGGCGTGCTTGCAGCGCGCGGCTCAGCTGGCCGAATGGGATGGCGGCGCCAATCAGTCGGGGCAAGGCCTGGCCTGTCACCGGATTGGTGATGCGGAAGATGGCGGCCGCATTGCCTGCATCGCTACCGCGCGTCAGGGCGAGGGTGGCATTCGCGTGACCCGCCTTTCGGCGGCGGTCGATATCGGGCGCATCATCAATCTCGATATTGCGCGCCAGCAGATAGAGGGTGGGTTGATATTTGGCATCGGGATCGCCTTGGGCGCTGCGCTTCAATATCGTGCAGGTCTCCCCACCGTGCTCGATCTCGAGCAGATGAACCTTCCGACCTTGCGCGACAGTCCGGAGATCGAGATCGTTTTCATGGACAGCGAGGCCACGCCCGCTGACCCGGGAGAGTTGGGTGTCGCGGTCGCGCCGCCGGCGATTGCCAACGCGCTGTATTCCGCGACAGGACTGCGATTGCGACGGCTGCCGCTGCTGTCTGGCGGGCTGTGATCGATGGTGTGCATGGGCCTGCAAATTTGCTCCATCGCGAAACCATTTGCGCAATGGCGGGTTGGCACGATCAAACGGATGCAATTTGAATGACCTGGCAAGAGCAAGCCCTTCCTGACGATCACGCGCCTGTCAAAAGCGGGCGCGTCGGCGTGTTGCTGGTCAATCTCGGCACGCCTGATGGGCCGGACCCCAAATCGGTCAAAGCCTATCTCAAGCAATTCCTGTCAGACCGCCGAGTGATTGAGATACCGCAATTGCTGTGGCAGCCAATCCTGCGGGGGATCATCCTCAACACCCGCCCCAGGAAAAGCGCCAAGGCTTATGGCAAGATCTGGACCGAACGCGGATCGCCCTTGGCGGACTTCACTGCGCGCCAGGCCGAAGCAATTGCCCCACTGTTTGACGATGCGATCGTCGATTATGCCATGCGCTACGGCAACCCGTCGATCGGGACGCGTGTCACCGAATTGACGGATCAGGGCTGCGATCGCATCCTTATTGCCCCGCTCTATCCGCAATATTGCGCAGCGACGACCGCCACCGTGTTTGACGAAGTCGCGCGCATCATGGGCGACTTGCGCTGGCAGCCGGCATTGCGCTTCGTGCCGCCTTATCACGACGATCCAGTCTATATTGCCGCACTGGCGGATGATCTCACCCGTCAGATGGCAGCACTCGCCTTCAAGCCTGAAGTGATGCTGCTGTCGTTCCACGGCATGCCTCAGCGCACGCTTGAGCTGGGTGACCCCTATCACTGTCATTGCCTCAAGACGGCGCGTCTGCTTCGCGAAAAGCTTGCACATCGTCCCGAATTTGCCGGCATACGCTTCGAGACGACATTCCAGTCGCGGTTTGGACCCGCTCAGTGGCTTGAACCGGCGACCGATGCCACGCTGGTCGCTGAAGCGGAAAAAGGGACTCGCTCCATCGTCGTTGCGGCGCCGGGTTTTGCGTCTGATTGCGTCGAGACGCTCGAGGAACTCGCGCTTGAAGGAAGGGACGAATTTCTCACCGCAGGCGGCAAAGACTACGCTGTGCTGGATTGCCTCAACGACAGCGAGTCGGGGATCCGCATGCTCGACACTATTGTTAGGCGCGAGCTTTCTGGCTGGATTTGAGGGCGGCGCTTATTTACACTAAGGTTAGTTGTTAATCCGAACTGGCTACGGACCCGATATGGCTACGCTTGCACAACCTGAATCACCCGCCACCGCCGTCGAGGCGCCTCCCCAACATTGGAAGGATGGCAATCCCGAAGCGAGTGATCTTTCGCACATTCCGGGCGAAGCCGGTTGGCCACTGGTTGGCAACACCTTCAAGATGCTGGCGGATCCGCACGCCTTCACTCGGCGCATGGTGGAGACCTATGGCCGTGTCTATCGCACGCGGGCCTTCGGTGGCTGGAACGTGGCCATGGTTGGCGCAGAGGCCAACGAGCTGGTGCTGTTCAACAAGGACAAGATCTTTTCGAGCGAGCAGGGGTGGGGACCGGTTCTCGATCAATTGTTTCCGCGCGGATTGATGCTGATCGACTTTGATCACCACCGGATCGATCGCCGGGCGCTTTCGATCGCTTTCAAGCCCGAGCCAATGCGGCACTATTCGGGCGCGCTCAATCGCGGGATCGCGCAAGAGGTCGCCAAATGGGAAGGCGACATGCTGTTCCAGCCGGCGATCAAGCAGCTTACGCTCGATCTCGCAGCGGATAGCTTTCTCGGCATCCCTTGGGGGCCAGAGGCGGACAAGATCAACACCGCCTTTGTCGACATGGTCCAGGCCTCGGTCGCGCCAGTGCGCGTGCCGCTGCCCTTCACCAAGATGAAGAAGGGCGTCGATGGCCGCGCCTACATGGTCGAATACCTCACCAAGGAAACCGAGCGCCGCCGCGCCGAAGGCGGCGGGCAGGACATGTTCAGCCAGTTTGCCACTGCGACCCGTGAAGACGGCTCGCTGCTGCCGGTTGACGAAGTGGTCGATCATATGAGCTTCCTGATGATGGCGGCGCATGACACGATCACATCTTCGGCCACCTCGATGATCTTCCTGTTGGCGAAGAACCCCGAATGGCAGGCCAAGCTGCGCGAAGAGATTGTCGCGGTAACCGGCGGTCCCGACGGTTCAGGAGAGCCGCGCGCGGTGGATTATGCTGATTTGGCCAAGCTCGAGTTGACGGAGATGGCGTTCAAGGAAACGCTGCGTTTCATTCCGCCGGTTCCATCGATGCCACGCCGCGCGCTCAAGAGCTTTGAATTTGGCGGTTATCACATTCCGGCTGGCACGCCGGTTGGCATCAACCTGTATTGGACCCACCACTCAGAAGAATATTGGGACGATCCCTTCACCTTTGATCCGATGCGGTTCACGCCCGACAAGGTCAAAGCGCGTCACAAATATGCCTGGGTCCCATTTGGCGGCGGTGCGCATATGTGCCTCGGCCTGCATTTCGCCTATATGCAGATCAAGATCCTGATGGCGCAGATCCTTCAGCGCTATGAGATCGTGGTTGAGGAAGGCTACGATCCGGATTGGCAGCCATGGCCGATCCCGCAGCCTAAAGATGGCCTGCAGGTTAAATTTAGGAAGCTCTAGGTTTTTCGCATCGCTGCGGGCGGTCGGTCGCTCTTTTGAGGCCTTCGGCATCGGTGCTTACTGGCTACAGCGACTCAGTCTCGGGCGGCGCCAATCCCTCAAAAATCCCAGGCAATGCCGTCCTTTTCCCAATCGCCATAGCGCGTGGGCGATTTCTCACGCGGCTCATCCTTGAGCGGATCGACCGCCTTGGGTTCTGGCGGCGGATCATTGCTCCAGTGCGTTGGCTTTTTGAAGTCCTTCGCGGCTTGGGATTTCTTTTTGGTCATCGCCTAAAGAATGCGCGTGCTGGCGCTTGGTTTCAAGTGCTTGTAGGGCGAGCCTGAATGGCACAGCCCTCCGGAATTCACGCGCGCCGTGCGGCGCTCAAAATGCTCGACGCCGTCCTGCGGCGGGGCGAGACGCTCGAACAGGTCGAGCATGCTGCTCTGCGCGATGTACGCAAGGCTCCTGACAAGGCACTGGCGCGGGCAATCGCTGGGGAGAGCCTTCGCTGGCTGACCGATTTCGACGCGATGATCGACAGCGCGACCAAGAAGCGCCTGCCCGATGATGCCAAGGCCCGAATGGTCTTGCGGCTGATGCTGGCGCAAGCGGTGCGGCTGGAAACACCGCCGCATGCCGTGATTGCGACCGGATTGCCCTTGCTTTCGGGCGGACCAAGGCGATTGGCGCATGGCGTGTTTTCGACATTGATGAAGGGGGCGCCAACGCTCCCCGATGCTCCCAGTCTGCCAGACTCTGTGGCCGCGCGATGGGAACGCCTGGGCGCTGAAATCGCGCCGGGCCTGGCCGATCCGCCCGCGCTTGATCTGGCGCTCAAGGATCCATCCCAAACTCAGCATTGGGCCAATCAATTGGCGGGTGACAGCTATGCGCCGGGCCATTTGCGGCTCCCGCGCGGCTCGGCGATCGAAGATCTGCCCGGCTTCGCAGACGGGGCGTGGTGGGTACAGGATCTTGCGGCGTCGTTGCCAGCGCGTTTGCTTGGCGCTGGGGAAGGACGGCATGCGCTTGATCTTTGCGCTGCGCCGGGAGGCAAGACACTCCAGCTCGCGTCAGCCGGTTGGAAGGTGACCGCGCTCGATATCAGCAAACGACGCCTCGGCTTGCTCAAGGACAATCTCAAGCGCACCGGGCTAAGCGCTTCGACCATTCGCGCAGACGCCTTCAGCTGGGAGCCCAAGCATCAATTCGATGCGATCCTGCTCGATGCGCCTTGCACCGCGACGGGGACGTGTCGGCGCCATCCCGACGTGCTGCACCGGATCGGCGCACGGCAGATAACCGAAATGGCAGAGCTGCAATCAGCGTTGCTCGAAAAGGCGCAGGCCTGGCTCAAACCTGGTGGCACATTGGTCTATGCCGTGTGCTCGCTCGAGCGCGAAGAGGGCGAAGAGCAGGCGGGCAAGGTTGAGCTGGATCCGGCAATGATTGCATCGAATGAGCTTCCTTACGGCCTCGAACCAACGCCGGAAGGCTGGCTGCGAACGCATCCCGGCATGCTGCCAGAGCAAGGCGGATTGGACGGCTTCTTTGTCGCGCGCTGGACGGCGGCTTAGTCGCGATCGGGCTTGAGCCAATTGTAGATAAACGGCGGTGGACCGTCGATCGTTGGGCGCTCCTCGTAATAATCGCGAATCGCGATCATCGAATCGTAGAGCAATTCGTCAAATTGCTCGGGGTAGTCACCCGGCAGAGATGCCGCCTTGTCGTGCCGCTCCTTCAATTCAGCCCGAATTGGCTCATAAGCGTTGTAAATCGTCGACCGCTTCCATGTTTTGAGCAGCTCCGAAGTTATAAAATTGTCGACATTATTTGCGACAACGGGTGCCATCCGTCTCATATCAACTAGGCGCTGAAATTCGTTTGCACTTCCTGACCAAAGCGTCGCCAGGGGAACGCGCTCGAAGAGAATGTTGATGTATGACCGAGCTTCGTCATTGGCGACCGGGAGCGGGATGGATGCGCCGTCAATCACAGCAAAGACTTGCTGCAGATCAGTCCGGCGCAATTGGTCCAATTGCCCAATCTCGCGCCGTGAAATGGTGCCATCTGCGAATAGGATTTGCGTCAGCTTCTCGGCAGAGGCCTTGTCGAGAATGGTCGCAGAGCTTTCCGATAGCGAGATGTAGAAAGCCTTTGCGTCTGCATCATAGACCTCAAATGATTCGTCGGACTTCACCTCCTGGGCTGACAGCGTTGAGGTGAATGCGAGGAGCGAGGTAAGGGCGGCAATGACTTTGAAGAATCTCATAGTTCCGACCTAGTCGGTAACCAGAGGTCGTCCTTGTACGAACACGTCAGCAAAACTAATCAGATGGATTGAAGGCTAGGAGGCCCCGATGAAACGCATTATTCTGCTGATTCTCACACACGCGGCGGCGATTGGCTTTGGCTTTGCGCTTGGCATCTACACTTTGCCCATCCTCACTGCGCCACCATCGCCTGAAGCCGAAGTGCTGGCGCAGGAAGCCGAGGCCGCGACATTTAGCGCCGAGCTCACTCGCGACCTGCGCGGCAGCGACACGCTGCATTGGGGCGAAGGTCGGATCAGCATCACGCCTGAACGCATCGTCCACCAGGGCGAGCTCGCTCCGGGGCCCGACTACAAGGTCTATCTCACACGCCAATTCGTCGAGCATGAAGACGAGTTTGAACCGATTAAATCGGAAGCAGTCCAGATCGGCGACGTCAAAAGCTTTGAAGGCTTCCTGCTCGACATTCCGGACGGTGTCGACATCGAAGAATTCAACACAATTGTCGTGTGGTGCGAGAGTTTTGGCGAATTCATCACCGCTGCTCAGTATCGTTAAGCCGGCCTGGGCTTGCTTAGCCCTGTCTGACTGATCAGATCACCATTGGAGGGTGATTTCCGAACATTCGCGGTCCAGCTGCGACAGCGTGAATCGAATTTGGCCGCGCTCATGCGCAGTCGCGTCCAAGCGGAAGGGCGTGCCCAATTCGACATAGCGCTTGAGCGTCATTTCGCCGCCGCTGATCTCAAGATCCGACCGGCCTTCCAGAAGGCTCAGGGCCTGGCGTGCGGCCTCGGCAATATGGGTCGAATTCACATGGTCGCCTGAACCGCCCAGCACCGGATTGTGCGGTTGCAACCCATTCTCGGGCGTGACGAGCGCGTCGATCGTCGTCGCTGCCTTGTCGGCCAAGGGTGCAATCAGCGGGCGCTCCGCTGCAGAGAGGCCGAGCGCAGAAGGGTCAGCATAGGCAAAGGGAGCAGGGCCACTGGCCTGTTTTGCTGCCTGCTTTGACTTAGCCCGCCATTCTTCGAAATTGCGATTGCGAAACACCACGCCGCGACCGCGCATGACGACAATCTCCGCGTCGCGCGCGTCAAACAGGCGAATGTCGAAACTGTCCTCGTTGTCGACCTGCGTACGTGAGTATTGCCCCCGCACCGCATGCCCGACACCGCGGTCGCCGCATTGCCAATCGGTCCAAGTCAGCGCCGTCCATTGACCATCTTCGAAGCCTCCCAGCGCCACCGCCGCGCCATAGCTGGCCCAGAAGTTCTGGGTTTGCAGCACGACTGGATGATGCGGCGCCAGCGCCAACCAGGGGAACCTCTCGATGTCAGTCGAACAGGCGAAATCCACCCCGCCATCCGGCCGCTCGACATGGTCGAGCGTATAGGGTTGGGGGTGCCCCTGAGGCATCAGGCGTCTGCTTTGACCTTGTTCTGGAAGCTCTTGCGCAGCTTGAGCAATTTGGGAGGAATCACAGCCAGGCAATACGGATTGCGCTGTCCTTCGCCGTCCCAATATTCCTGATGGTAATCTTCGGCCGGATACCAGTTCGAAGCGTCTTCGATCGTCGTAACTGCAGTCTTGCCATTGTCGGCATTCCAGCGCGCGATGGCCGCTTCGGCTTCCGCCTTTTGCGCGTCGTCGAGCGGAAAGATCGCGCTGCGATATTGGGTGCCGATGTCGTTACCCTGACGATTGAGCTGGGTCGGATCATGCGTGCCAAGGAAGACGTCATAGATCTCGGGCAAGGAAATCACAGCCGGATCATAGGTCACCCTGATCCCTTCGGCATGCCCGGTCGATCCGGTGCAGACCTGCTTGTAAGTCGGATTCTCGACAGTGCCGCCAATATATCCGCTTTCCACTTCGCTGACGCCGATGACGTCGCGAAACACCGCCTCGGTGCACCAGAAGCAGCCGCCTGCAATAATTGCCTGTTCCATGCCGAAAATCTCCTTCGCGGGTGAGATAGGAAGCGGCGGCGCGCTTGTCATCGCTTGTTTTCATCTGCGCGGGAGCTAAGACCTGTTCCGCGCGTTTCCCTAACCACGTGCATCTAGGAGAGGTTCCAACATGAAGATTTTTCCCCTTGCGTCGCTCGCCGCTATCGCTGGCGCTGCCGCATTCACCGTCGCGAGCCCGGTTGTCGCTGATGATCATGCCAGCGCGCCGAGCCTTGATTCGGTCCTTGCTGATGAACGCCGCGACAATGACCGCGCTCGCGACCAGTATCGCCGCCCAGCCGAAACTCTGGCTTTCTTCCAGGTCGAGCCGACCATGACGGTGGCCGAATATGGTCCCGGTGGTGGTTGGTATACGCGGGTCCTCGCACCCTATTTGATGCCGGCAGGCAAATATATCGCCTTCAATCAGGACAGCGATGGCCGCGCCTATCGCAACCGTGCCCAGGAGGCGCGCTCCAAAGGATGGACCGAGCGTTTCAAGAGCGTGATCGCTGAGGGCATGGGTGTCGAAGCTGACGACGTGACTGCGTTCGAGACCGACGAAATGCCAGAAGAGCTCGCAGGCACTGTTGATCGCGTGTTGATTTTCCGGTCGATGCACGGCCTCAATATCGGAAATCGCGCTGACGATGTGCTCAAAACCGCGCGCACCATGCTCAAGGATGATGGCATGGTTGGCGTGGTCCAACACCGCGCCCCTGACGGCGCGAGCTATGATGATTATGGCGCACGCCAGCGCGGCTATATGCGCAAGGCTGATGTGATCGCGATCTTCGCTGCGAATGGTTTTGAGCTGGCTGCGGAAAGCGAGCTTAACGCCAACCCGAACGATCCGGCTGACTGGGAACGCGGTGTGTGGACCTTGCCGCCAGTGCTCACGACCGGAGAAAGCGATCCGCGCCGCGACGAATATCTCGCGATCGGCGAAAGCGACCGCATGACCTTGCTGTTCAAGAAAGCGGACTGACGCCAATAGGGAGGGCACATCCATGAAGAATGTTCTTATCGCACTGGCTGGCGCAACCGCGCTGGCCGCTTGCGCTCCGCAAGCAGCTGAAGGCGACGCGACCGAAACCAGCGCCGCTCAGACTGCTTTGGCCGAAGTTCTCGCGCATGAGCGCCGGGCAGAAGATTTGGCGCGTGATCAATATCGCAATCCGGCTGAAACCCTGGCCTTTTTCCAGGTCGAGCCAGACCAGACCGTGATCGAATATGCGCCGGGCGGCGGATGGTACACGCGTATCCTCGCGCCTTATGTCAGCGGTGAAGGCGCTTATATCGCCGCCACCTTTGCCCCCGAAGCTGCTGCCGGACTGGGTGACGGTTTTGTAGAACGCGTTCGCGAAGGCATCGCCAATTTTCCAGCCACTCAGTCTGAATCGCTCGGGATACCGGCAGAGGATCTGCCGATCTACGCCGGTGGTGAATTCCCCGAAGACATGGCCGGAACGGTCGACCGCGTGCTGATGATCCGAATGATGCACAACCTCATCCGCTGGGGTGTTGCGGATGGTGAGATCGAGGCGCTCCACTCGGCGCTCAAACCAGGCGGCCTGCTTGGCGTGGTTCAGCACCGCGCGAAACCCGATGCGACTGACGAATTTGCCGACGGCAATCGCGGCTATCTGCGCGAGGCGGATCTGATCGCCTTCTTCGAGGGCAAAGGCTTTGAACTGGTCGAAACCAGCGAACTCAACGCCAATCCCAACGATCCAACCGATCATGAAAATGGTGTTTGGGCGCTCCCGCCGAGCTTTGCTGGCGGCGATGAAGGGCGTGAGGATTTCGCCGCAATTGGCGAGAGCGATCGCATGACGCTCTTGTTCAAGAAACCAGAGTAAGGCTATCGGGCGGCGCATGACCACGCTCACTGTCGCCGCCCTCCAGCTTGCGCTTGGCCGCTCGGACGAAGCGGAGAACATCGCCGCGGTAGCTGCACTCGTTGAAGAGGCAGCAAAGCAGGGCGCGCAAGTGATCCTGCCGCCCGAGCTGTTTTCGGGCCCCTATTTCTGCCGCGAGGAGGACGAGGCATTGTTTGCCTTGGCGCGGCCTACAGGTGAGCACCCAAGCGTCATCGCCATGCAAAAGCTGGCGCAGCAGCTTGGCGTCGCGATCCCGACCAGCTTCTTTGAGCGCGACGGCCACCACTATTACAACAGCATGGCCATGATCGGCCCCGATGGCGCGATCATGGGGACGTATCGCAAGAGCCACATCCCCGACGGACCCGGCTACGAAGAGAAATTCTATTTCCGCCCGGGCAATGATGGGTTCAAGGTGTGGGACGTGTTTGGCGCGCGGATCGGCGTCGGCATATGCTGGGATCAATGGTATCCCGAAGCAGCCCGAGCCATGGCGCTGCAAGGCGCCGAAGTGCTGTTCTATCCCACCGCGATCGGCTCTGAACCTTATGATGAGGAGCTCGACACGAGCCGAATGTGGCGGCGTGCAATGGTCGGCCATGCCGTGTCCAATTGCATGCCTGTCGTGGCAGCCAACCGCATTGGCGCAGAAGGCCCTGAGGAGGCCATACAGCGCTTCTACGGCCATTCTTTCATTACTGATGAGTGGGGAGACCTGACAGGCGATTTCGGCGCTCAGGAGGCCGGAATCCTGGTCTCAGAGATCGATCTGAAGCGCGCGGCAAAGCACCGCGCGGGAATGGGCTTTTTCCGCGATCGCAGGCCCGCACTCTACCAGCGGCTTGTCGAAGACATTTGAGCGACGATCTTTACCTCGTCGCGCTGGGCTCCAATATGCGGCATCGCCGTTTCGGGGCACCACGCAGTGTGCTCGCCCAAGCGCTGGAGTTCATGCAATTCGCAGGCGCTGAGGTGCTTGCCGCATCGCCGGTGATCCGCTCGCGTCCGATTGGACCCTCAGACCGCGAATTCGCCAATGCGGCCGCAATCATTAGCTATGGTCCCACACCGCGCGCGACTCTGGCCATGCTCCAGGGAATTGAAATGCTCTGTGGGCGCCAGCGGCGCGGGCAGAAATGGCGCGCGCGCGTGCTCGATCTCGACATCATTTTGTGGAGCGGCGGGATTTGGGCGGATCCTGATCTGGTGATCCCGCACCCGCATTTCAGGACCCGCGATTTCGTGTTGGGACCTGCTCAGGCAATAGCGCCGGATTGGCGCGATCCCTTGACCGGCCTCACGATCGCACACTTGGCCGCGCGGCTGCGCTGATAGCGGATATGAGAACGCCCGACCAAATCAATGGCCGGGCGCTTCCTCAACTCAATTTTTTGATCGTGCGTTACGCGGCCTGCTTGGCGCGACGACGACCGCGGCCCAGACCGATCGCGCACAGCGCAATGGCGAGCAGAGCCAGCATGCCCGGAGCCGGGACTTCGGTTGCGGTGTAGCCGCCAATCCGCTTGATGTAGTCACCACCACGGATCGGGTCGCCCCACCATGCCCACAGGTTGAAGCGATTGCCTGAACCGATCAGCTTTTGCGGGTGGGTGGTGTTAATGTTGCGCGGATTGTCGGTGTAAGACGTTCCGTTGATCAGACGCGTTCCGTCGAGCGACGTCAGGGTCGCAGTGAATGACGGATTCGCACCACCCTGGAAATTTGCGAAATCCGGGCTGGTGAAGGTGGTGTCGATCGAGGCACCCTTCCAAGTGCCTGTCTGCGTCTCGGTGTCGATGGTGAGGATGTCACCATTGGTCATTTCATATTCGAAGATGGTCGCGGATGCTGGAGCTGCGGCCACCATTGCGCCGGCTGCCAGAGCCAAGGCTGCTTGCTTATGCCATTTCGCCATGTGGTCCCCCCTTTTTGGGTCAAACTGTTTCGATCGAGCGAAAATGCTGACCGATTGCGGTAAACAACGCGAAGCAATCGGCGTGCCAAGCCAGGACAAACGGCGGAATCCGGCGGGCCGTGATGGTTAACGCGAAAGTTAATGGAACGCCGACTGTAAAACAGACCGACAATTTTTCGTTGGAAAATGGCCTGTTAAGCATATTGCGATAGAGGCCTCGGTATGACGAATTGGCCTACCATTCCCGCTGCATTGGCGCTCGCCGCCGCTGGCCTGACCCCGTTCCTCGCTGGATGTGACAGCGGACCGGCCAACCCGCTTGCCGCCGCCAAGATTGCCTATGCCGAGGCCAAACCGCGTACGGCGATGGACCTGCTATCGGATGCAATCAGCGCCGATCCCACTGATATCGAGGCGCGCATGCTGGCTGCCGAAGTGGCGATGGCGCTGGGCAATCCCGATCGCGCGATCAGCGAGCTTGAGCGTGTGATCGAGAGCGGTGAAGCACCCAAGCATGCCAACGCGCGCTTGCTCGAAGCCTATGTCGTCGGAAACTACACGATCAAAGCGCGCGAGACTTATGAAGAGTTGACCTACGACAACCCGGAGGCATTTTCGGCAGCGCTTGGTCTTGAGCTTGCCGAAGGGAACTTCGTAGCGGGTTTTGCCAAGCTGGATGAAGGATTGGCCCAGTTTCCGGATGATCAGCGATTGATCACCAGCGATGCCGAACGTCTGGTTATGCTGTCACGGCCGGCCGAGGCGGCACAGCGACTTGCGCCCGTGCTTGCACAAGAGCCGATCGTGGCAGAGGCGCACATCCTTGCTGGCCGGATGCAATTGGCCAAAGGCGAATTGGATGAGGCCAAGGCGCATTTTGAAACCGCGCTAACCATGCGTCCCGCACATCAAGCAACGATGCTCGCTATGGCTGCGATTTCGCGGGATCAGGGCGATGAAGCCAATGCCGCGCGGTGGATCAACAAGGCCAATGAGGTTGGCCAGCCGCACCCGGTCGGACTGCTGTTTGCCGCGCAAATGGCCTATGATGCAGGCGATATCGATCGCGCGAACGAGCTGATCGAGAAAGCCCCACCTGCCTTTATGGACCAATCGCAATTTCTCCGCTTGCGGGGCTTTGTCGATGCTGCGCGCGGGGCCCATGCCCTCGCAGTGCCAACCTTGCAGGACTATGTTGCGGCCACCGGCGGTGACCAGACCGCCCGACGTGTCTTGGCTGAGAGCTTGGTCGCGCAAGAAGAGTTTGTCGCTGCCTGGGATGTGATTGAGCCGCTGGTTGGCCACCCGCGAACCGACGGTGGGACGCTGTTGCTGGCACTCAATCTCGCAGTCGAAACAGGCCGCGGCGATGCCGAGCAGATCCAGGATCTGATTCGCAAGCGCGCGGCGGCTCCCGATATTGCGCCAGCGATGCGGGATGCCAGCAACGCGATCAAATCGGGCGACTGGGCCAAGGCCGACGCCATCTACACACCCTTGGTGGCGGGCGTAGGGGCTGAGGACCCGGTCCTGCTCAACAACGCCGCCGCGGTGAAGTCTAAGCTGGATCAGCACAGCGACGCTGTCGCGCTGGCGCGTCGCGCGCTCGCCGCTGCACCGGATACTCCCGAAATTCTCGATACGCTTGGCTGGGCCTTGTGGCAGCAAGGCACTGCAAAATCCGAAGCGCGTGCATTGCTTACAAGGGCGCGCGAGGCTGCGCCGCAGAACCGCGAAATCGCTGAGCATTGGGCGATCGCGCATGCTGGCGCCTGACCATCGGATAGCGATGCGAGGATCATTTTCTACGACAATCCTTGACCCGCGCGCGCCCTCTGCCTAGGTGGCGCTTCCGATCGGCGGCGCGTCGCGCCCCGAGCGCCCGTGGGGGCCCTTAGCTCAGTCGGTAGAGCAACTGACTTTTAATCAGTAGGTCGCTGGTTCGAACCCAGCAGGGCTCACCACCAATCTCTTTGAAAATCATGATGATGGCGATCGCGAGGCCTGAAAGCCTCGAGCTGGTGTAACCTCGCGCTTGCATTCGGCGTACTCTCCATGGGGAGAGTTTGAAATGAACCTTCGTGATCTTGAATATGTCACGGCCATTGATCGCTATCGCAATTTCGGACGGGCAGCCGAGGCGTGCCACGTCAGCCAGCCCTCGCTTTCTGCGCAGGTCAAGAAGCTGGAAGAGCGGCTTGGCGTCGAGTTGTTTGCTCGTACCAATTCGGGCGTGTTTACGACCGATGCGGGCGCTCGCATCGTCGCGACCGCACGCGAAGTGCTGCGCTCTGCGCGCCGCATCACTGACACCGCGGCGGAATATCACGACCCGATGGCGGCCCCGCTGCGGATTGGCATGATTCCCACCCTGGCGCCGTTTGCCTTGCCCTATCTGTCCAAGGCGATCCGCGACGTGGCGGAGCAATTGAGCGTCATCTATCGCGAGCAGCCGACCGAAGTTCTGTGGACCGAGATGGAAGAGCGGGTGGTTGATGTCGCGATGATGAGCGGCCCTGTCGATCGCCCCGGATATCGCTTTACGCCGGTGTTTCACGAACCTCTGCTTCTGATGGTTTCGAAGCAACACCGCTTGGCTAACACAGAGAGCATCGCCGCTTGCGATATTCCTGTCGAAGAGCTGCTGCTGCTGACCAAGGAACATTGCCTCAGGGCAGACACGATCTCGCTGTGCGATGACAAGAATATCGGCATCGATGTGCCTGATCAGATCCTGGCGACCAACTTTCTCACGATGTCGCACTATCTTGCCGGAGGAGTGGGCTGCTCGCTGGTGCCGATGCTCGCACGGCCGATACTGGAATGCGCCAATCCCGACATGCGCTTCGTGAAAATCGACGATTCTTCCTATGGTCGCGAGATTGGCTTTGTCTCGCGCCAGGGCTGTCCGCGCGAGCATATCCTGCTCACCCTATGCGAGCATATCAGAGAGCGCCCGCCCGCCAATGTGTCTGCTGTGAGCTAGATCCAGCCCGCTCAAAAAGCGCCGACAATTCAACACTGTGAGAGCCCGCAATTGCGGGCCAATTGCCGCTGGGATCGGCGCTAAAAATGTGAACGATATCAATATCATAAGTGATAGGCCACGCCTATCGGACCGATTGGAACATTGTATTATCCAACGCGATCCAATGCCCATATTTGCTCGCCCCAGAAGGCGGGCGACCCCCTAAACCTCCTGTCCGCCTTCTTCCAACTTTTTGGGAAGGAAAGGCAGCACAATGAACACTTCTAAGACACCGGGCGCGACCCTGATTTCGGGTCGTCTGCTCCTCACCTCATCTTTTGTCGCTCTCGCCGCAACCGGCAATGCAAATGCGCAGCAAGTCATCAATGATGGCGACAACGTCACGGTCACCTCGGCCGCTGACGGCGAGACCATCAGCGCCGCCGATGGCGTTACCAGCACGGTTGTTGGCGCGCCCGTCGTCGTGGTCGCCAACAATGATGTCACGCTCGACAATGCCGGCACGCTGGCGACCACTGGCGTCACGCAAACCGTTCAGGTCAATCAAGGCACGACCGGTGCTTTGATCAACAACGCTGAGACCGGCCGCCTCGAAGGCGAATCGCGCGTGGTCAATTTTGACGGCACCGATGCGACGCTCAACAATGATGGCGTGATCCTCGGCACTGGAAGCCAGCGCAATGGCGCTGTCTATGGCAACCGCACGTCGAACAATATCACGATCAACAACTCAGCCACCGGAACTATTGATGCAGGCGTCGAGGGCGCCGCGATCGCGATTGAAGTCGGCGGCGGCGGCATGCCGCGCGGCGGCGCAATCACCAATGCCGGCACGATCCAAGGCCGCGGGCAGGCTTCTCCCATGGGCGGCACAGCTGGCGATGGCATCCGCTTCTTCGGTCCGGGCCTGGCTCCTGAATATGTCTATTCGGGCGACATCACCAATTCGGGCCTGATCAATTCGGAAAGCACCCAAGGCACCGTCGCGGGCATTCGGTTCGCCAATCGCATTGGCTTCCAAGGGACGCTGACAAACGAAGCTGGTGGAACGATTTCCGGCGCGCAGAACGGTCTCTATTTCGGCAATGATGCCGATCATACGGGCGGTATCGTCAACAATCTCGGCACGATCAGCTCTGACAGCCGGGCGCTCAATATCGATGGCCTCGGGCTGGTGGTGAACAATTCTGGTTCAATCCTGGGCACCGGAAACCAGCGCAACGGCACCGTCTATGCTGACAGCACGGCACAGGGTTTCGAGCTCAACAACCTTGCGGGCGGCGTAATTGACGCCGGTGACGGCAATGAAGGTGCAGGCTTCTCGGTTGAACTCAGCGAAGCCGGCAATGACTTCACGATCACCAATGCTGGCACGATCCAGGGCCGCGGCCAGGCATCGGCTGGTGCAGCCACTGCCGGTGACGGCTTGCGCTTTGAGCGCACGCGTGTCGGCGGAATGTTCGACGGCTCGACGACTGGGCTGTTTGCCGGGACGATCGACAATTCGGGTGTGATCGATTCCGAAGCGACCGCGGGAACAACGGCTGGCATCCGCTTTGTGAATGGCGTGTCGTTCCAAGGCGTGATCAACAATTCCGGAACCATTTCGGGCGTCAATAACGGCCTCTATTTCGGCAATCCGGTCCCGGCTGGTGGAGCCGATCACGCAGGCGGCGTGGTCAACAACCTTGTTGGTGGTGTGATCTCATCCGACAGCCGCGCGCTCAACATCGATGGTGTTGGACTGGTGGTGAACAATTCAGGTTCGATCCTGGGTACCGGAAACCAGCGCAACGGCACCGTCTATGCTGACAGCACGGCGCAGGGCTTTACGCTCAACAACCTAGCTGGCGGCGTGATCGACGCGGGCGATGGCAATGAAGGCGCAGGCTTCTCGGTGGAGCTGGCATCAGCTGCCGCCGGTGGAAGCACGTTCGACATCACCAATGACGGCACGATCCAGGGGCGTGGCAATGCCGCAGCCGGCCTGGCCACTGCTGGTGATGGCCTGCGCTTTGAGCGCACGCGCAATGCTGGCGCCCTTGATGGTACCAGCGATGGTTTGTTCATCGGCACCATCACCAATAGCGGCGTGATCGACAGCGAAGCTGCCAACGGAACGGCAGGCGGTATCCGCTTTGTCAACGGTGTGAGCTTCCAAGGCGAGATCAACAATTCGGGCACCATTTCCGGCGTTCAGAACGGTCTCTATTTCGGCAATCCAACGCCGGCTGGCGGCGGCGATTTCAGCCAGGCTGTGGTCAACAATTCGGGCACGATCAGCTCTGGCAGCCGCGCGCTTAACATCGATGGCATTGGCTTGACCGTGAACAATTCGGGTTCGATCCTCGGTACCGGTGATCAGCGCAATGGCACGATCTATTCGGATGCCGGCTCGAACAATTTCACGATCAACAATTCAGGCGTGGTTGATGCCGGCGCGGGCAATAATGGCGCTGCGATTTCGCTTCAGCTTGGCGGCATGCCGGTTGACGCGACGATCGTGAACACCGGAACGATCCAGGGCCGTGGTCAGGCTGCGGCAGACACTGGCACTGCTGGTGACGGCATTCGCCTCTCGGGTCCGGGCAATGCGCCGAGCTACACATTTGTCGGTTCGATCACGAACTCGGGCACAATCAATAGCGAAAGCGCGGTTGGTCCTACCTCAGGCATTCGTGTTGCCAATGGAATCGATTTCCAGGGCACGCTAACCAACCAGGCTGGCGGAGTCATCTCAGGAGCCAATCACGGCCTCTATCTCGGTGCTGGTGACCACACCGGAGCGGTGATTACCAATGCTGGTACTCTGTCTGGCGGCGTCAACGCATTCTTCGCTGGAAATTCGCTGTCGGCGGTTGAATTCACCAATGATGGCGGCACTTTGATCGGCAACTTCGTCGGGTCTGCCTTTGCAGATACGCTCACGATCACCGGTGCGGGCAATTCGATCCAAGGCGATATTCTGAACAATGTTGACGTAACCACCAGTGCTGACAGCTCGACCAGCTTTGTGGGCGCCCGCGCGCTCAACGGAAGCCTGACGAGCAATGGCACACTTGCGTTTGATCTTGGTGCAGACTCGCTGGCGGTCGATGGTGACACCGTACTGGGCATGGGCAGCGTGGTGAACATCGCGACGACCCAGATCGGTCAGGCTGATATCGGCACGACAATCGATGTCCTTACGGAGACGGGTGCGTTCACGAACAATGGTGCGGCGGTCAATGTGATCGAGGATGACTTCCTGATCGACTACACCGTCAATCTCGGCTCGGTCGCGGTCGCTGTCTCGGCAACCGATCTCGGCAATGTTTCGAGCGACGCCAACATCAACAGCTTTGGATCGGCGATCACGTCTGCCGCTTCGAACAATCGCCTCTCGGCCAATGTGTTCGATGCCCTCAATGGCGTCACTTCGGCGACTGGGTTCGAAGATATCGCAGTGACGCTGCTGCCAGCGATCAATGACGGCGTTACCCGTGAGATCTTCGAAGCCCAACGGCACGCGAGCGCACAGGTTCAGAGTCGTTTGACCGGCGAAGCGCTTGGATTGTGGGGCGCTGCCTCCATCCGCGGTGCGAGCCAGGATCGGACGAGCCTGAGTGGCTTTGGATATGATGCTGATACCACCAGCTTCACGATCGGTCTCGATGGCAAGTTGAACGAAACCACCACTCTGGGTGTGCTGTTCAACTATTCCGATATCGAGGTTGAAACCTACAGCCCGGCCAACGCCGAAGACGAGATCGATGCTGTTCAGTTCGGCGCCTATGCTGGCTTCGATCTGGGCCAGGCCTTCGTCAATGCGGAGATCGGCTATTCGACCAGCTCGGTGGATTCAAATCGCACTGCGCTCAGCGCTCCGATCACAAGCGAAAGCGATGTCGATGGGGTCTATGCCAGCGTGAATGTCGGATATGATATTGATGCAGGCGGCGTGATCGTGACCCCCAATGGCGGGCTGCGTTATGCCGAACTCTCGCGCGACACCTTCACCGAGACTGGTGGCCTGGGCCTGACGCTTGATAGCGACAGCGCCGACTTCCTTGAAGCTCGATTGGGGCTGCGTGTGGCAGGCAAGGGCGAGACCGGTGTGATTCCGTTCGCAAGCGCCGATTATGTCTACGATCTCAGCAGCGATCCGCTGGCCGTGATCGGCTCGTTCAACGGCGGAGCTGACACCTTTACCGTGATTGCGGATGAAGCGGCGGAATCGCGCTTCGATCTCGCTGCGGGTCTCGACTTTGTCAGCGAGGGCGGCTTCGCGCTCGGCGCTGAATATCGCGGGCGGTTCGCGTCTGAATATCAGTCCCATTCGGGCGGTATCCGCGTGCGATTTGCCTTCTAAGTGGCTCCAACTTGGGCTGCCTAGGCCAAGGGAAGCCAGCTGGTGTGTCCTCCGCACCGGCTGGCTTCTTCTATGGTGGGGGCGTGAGCTGGTTGGCTGGGCCCGCCAATTCAGCGGGCTGGGATCAGTCGATCAGACCGTGGCGGCGCCAGGCTTCGGCAAGCAGCGTCTCGAGCAGATCGCCGTGGCTGAAACCGGCCTGCTCAGCAGCTTTCGCGACGACCTTTTCAGACCACAGATTGCAGTTGAGATTGATCTCGATGAAATTGATGTCGCCGGTGTTGAAATCGAGACGGAACTCAATCCGACCATAGTCGAACGGGACGAATTCCTGCGCCACCCGCTCAGCCATTGCCGTGATCTTGGATTCAAAATTGGGGTCGTCAAACCGCTTGAGCGCTGCCTTCTCGGTGTTTTGGACAAGGTCGCGCTTCTCGTAATAGGTCCACAGGCGCTGTGTGTCCTCACGCTCATACCACAGCATCGGCAAGGCGATCGGCTTGCTATCGATCGTGATGAAGGCGCATTGGACATCGTACCCGTCGAGATAGGGCTCAACGATAGCGTCATGCCCCTGCTCGTGGATGCCTGCGATGGCCTGCTTCACATTGGCCCAATCGAATGCGTCGGAGATTCCCCAACTTGCAGATGAGGCATTGGGTTTGATCACCCAGCGGCCATCAGGTGCCGGCGGCAAGTCCTTTTCCAGCACTGGCCCACCACGACGATAGCAGAACCATGGCGCAGTTGGGACGCCAGCGTGACTGCACGCGAGCTTTGAGACTGACTTGTCATCGCCCAGACCGCGCAGGAACGGCATCGCACCCAGATATGGGATTCCATGCATGTTGCAGAGCGTGGGAATGAGCATCTCGCTGTTCACAAATCCGCCGCGATTGAGAAGCGGAAAGACGAAATCTACGTCAGGGCGCGAGAACAGTACATCGTAATTGTCGGCAAAGGTCAGATTGAGACCAAGCTTTTCGAGCGAAGTGCGAACCTCGTGGTGATAGATAGCGTGGTTGCCGTCTTCCGGGTGCATGCCACCACCCCAAAGCGCGTGCTTCGCCATAAACAGCGTGCGGACGCGTTCCTTTGCCTCGGCAGGGATGGAAAGTGGCTGCGGATTGGTCATCAGAGGCCCTTTTGATAACGATCGCCGCACTCAAGTCCAAATCGCGGCGAAACGGCAAAGCGGAGTGTGGTCTTCACTCGGTACAGCGAACTTCTAAGAGGATATCTTGCTTGGAATGCAAGTCCCATTGTGAAGATTCAGCAGCGGTGCGGTCGACGGACCTCTTTCAGCGGGTCGGATAGGCCGGAGTGGTTGAGATCCGCTTCTAACGGATTGTCATCGGCGCAGACATACCTACTTGAGGCTGGTCTTCGCGGTTAAGTACGAGCGGTAATCGTAACGATTTACGCGTTGGCGCACCTTCAGGCTCTGACCCCTTCGCCGACCGTTTGGTCGTTCTACGACTGGACTGGGCGGTATTCTCGCGACTAAAGGACCAATATGGCAACGTCGATCTACGAATTTGGCCAAATTCCAGCCAGCAAGGCGGGCGCGGTTCGGCGCGCGCCGCGGCGCCGTCTGCGCACTGCAGGCGAGGCACCAAGGGTCGGCGTTATCTATAATCCGCGTAGCCATCGCAATCTCGGTGCTGACTTTGATTGCGGCGTATGCCCGCATGTCCATATTGCCCAGCCGGGTGCGCGTGACCAATTGCCGCAGGCTTTGGCAGAATTGGCTGAACGCGATATCGACCTGCTGGTCATCAATGGTGGCGATGGCACCGTGCGCGACGTGCTGACCTGCGGTCATGCGGTTTTCGGCGATGATTGGCCTGCCATTGCAGTGCTGCCCAAGGGCAAGACCAACGCCTTGACGGTCGATCTCGGCGTACCCGTAGACTGGACGTTGCAAAACGCGATCGACGCGGTTGACCAAGGTGGCCGAATTCACCGTCGGCCGATGGTCATAACGCCGCTCGACGAAGAGAGCTCGGCGCAAGGCCCTTCGCAGGTGATGGGCTTTATCTTTGGCGCAGGCGCATTCACCACCGCTATTCGAGCAGGCCAGGGCGCACACCGCCTCGGCGCGTTCAACAGCATTGCCGTTGGCGTAACGACGCTTTGGGCGATCACGCAGGCAGTCTTTGCCAGTCGCAGCAATCCTTGGCGCCGCGGGGCGCGGATGGAGTTGCGTCTGGGTGAAGCAGGCACCGTGATGGAGCATAGTGGGCAAGGTGATCCCGACATGCGCCAGCTCCTGTTTGCCTCGACCCTCGAGCGGCTGCCAGCGGGGATCAATCCATTCGGCCGTCACCGTCACGGCCTCAAGCTTGCAGTCCTTGATCAGATTTCTCGGCGCACCACAGCGCTGATCCCCGCCATGTTGATGGATCGGTTGGATGATGAGCTGCGAGACCGCGGCATCCACCGGCTGACAGCCTCGAAATTCACGCTCGATATTGGCGATCAGTTCATCCTCGATGGCGAGGCCTTCCCGGCCGGCAAATACCTGATCGAGCAGGGGCCGGAGCTCGAATTCGTCACTCCATGAATGTGCCCAGCACTGGCCTCAACGCGCGTGTGCTGGAAAGCCTCGCTGCGACAATTGATCCTGCAGTAGCCGCATTTGCACAGACTCTCGCAGAGGATGCGGGCGCGCGAGCGGTGCTGTTCTATGGGTCAAATCTCCGCACCGGCTCGCTCGAGGGGGTGCTCGACTATTACGTTCTGCTTCCTGGATCAGATGAATCCGCAATCTGGCCAACTGTCAGCTATCACGAGCGTCCGCACACAGATGCGCGCGGCGACGTGACCTTGCGCGCAAAGGTTGCGACCATGTGTCTGAAAACCTTCGCCAAGGCGGCAAAGGGCGACTTCACCGACACGACCATCTGGGCTCGTTTTGTCCAGCCCAGCGCCTTGATATGGGCGGCTGACGAAGCTGCGCGCTCAGAGGTGTCAGACGCGATCAGCCATGCGTGCAAGACGGCCGCGCGGCTTGCTGTCGCGCTTGGGCCAGAGCGCGGCACCGCTGAGGATTACTGGCGAGCGCTCTTTCGCGCGACATACCAGGCCGAGCTGCGAGTGGAAAAGCCGGGACGCGAGAACGACATTCTCTCGGTCAATCAGGATCACTTTTCGGGATTGTTGCCGCTCGCACTCGATGCCGGCGGAATTGCCCCCAATGCAGAGGGCGAGAGCCTCGCGCCAGATCTCACACCAGCGCAAAGGCGCGAGATCCAAAATTGGTGGAAGCGCAAGCAACGTATGGGCAAACCGCTCAATCTGCTGCGTCTGGCCAAAGCGACCACCACCTTTGATGGTGCCGCGCGCTATGCTGCATGGAAGGTCGAGCGCCACACCGGCATCGAAGTGGAAGTTTCACCGCTCAACGACCGGTTTCCGATTACGATTGGTCCCAAGCTGCTCCGTGCACTTTTGCGGCATCGCCGGAACAGCTGAGGCAAGCGAGGCTTCAGTCGCGGTAGCGCACTTCGACAGAGACGCGGGTGACGCCAGCACCGGCGCTGAAGCGGGTCTTGTCGAGCTTTGGCGGGCGAGGGATGCCAAGGAAGGTTTTGACCTTGGGATTGTTGGACATCCCGACGCCATCGACCGACAGATCCTTTTTGCGATTGCCATTGATGTCGTGCTGAACGGTCAGGGCATAATCGCCTGCTGATGGCAGTGGAACACACACCGCCATGCTGCCACTGCGAGGCACAGTGTCGACGCGCGCAAAATAGCGGCGTGACTTCAACCAGTCGCTCTTGCGGGCATGGTAAGTGCGCACGAACAGGTTACCGTCCGCTGACTTGAGCCCGGTGATATCAACCCGAACAGCAGGTCCTTTGCCGGGGGCGCATAGGCTCATATCGTTGGAAATCTTGCTGCCATAGGTCTCTGCAGCAAGCGGTCCGACCAGCGCCAGGGTTCCTACCGCCAGCGCCACTCCAGCAGCCACCAAGGGCCGTGAGTTCGAACGGGCAGAAGCAATGATGTTCATCGTCATCCTTTCGGCGAATGGGGAGAGGGCAGCGGCCAGTTTTGTACCGCGTCAGAGTGTTACCACAAGATCACCCTCTATATGGGGCTTTGTGCCTGAATTGCGGCTTAATCTGCAAAAAGCGCCGAAATGTCGCATTTGCGTGCCTGTGTTTGACCGACAAATCGTTGTCTGGCGCACTCTTTGGGTTTAAGGGCGCGCGCAATGACAAACGACATCAAAGTGACCGCTCTCGTAATGGCTGGAAAGCGCTCAGGCGCGCTTGATCCTCTCGCTGAAAAAGCCGGTGTGAGTCAGAAGGCAGTTGTGCCGGTCAATGGCGTTCCCATGATCGAACGCGTGGTTCAGCAAGTTGCTGCTTGCCAATCAGTGGGGCCGATCCGTGTTGTGGCGCATGATGAAGGTGAGATCGCTCGCTTGCCGATCGTGGCGGATTTGATCGCGCAAGGGCGGCTTACAATCGTCGAAGGCGCCTTCAACATCGTCGACAGCGTATTTGCCGGAGCAGAAGGCGCTGAATTCCCGCTGCTCATAACCACGGCTGACAATTGCCTGGTGACCCCTGAAGGCTACGACGAGTTCATTTCCAAGTGCCTGGCCGCCAAGGCTGGCGGCGCGGCTGGACTGGCGCGCAAGGAAGATGTTCAGGCAGCAGACCCGATTGGCCAGAAGCGCTTCTACGAATTCAGCGATGGCGGCTTTTCAAATTGCAACATGTATTGGATCGGCAGCACGGACGCGCTCGGCGCAGCAGAGATCATGCGCGGCGGCGGTCAGTTCGTGAAATTTCCCAGCCGCATCATCAAGGCGTTTGGCCTGCTCAACCTCATCCGCTTCAGGTTTGGGACCGGCTCGAAGGAAAAGCTGTTCGAGCAAGTGTCACGCCGCTTTGGATTTTCCCTAGTGCCGATCGAATTGTCTGACGGGCATTATGCAATCGATGTCGACAACGACCGGACACTGCATGTGACCGAGAAAATTCTGCGCAGGCGAGAGGGCGACCGCACGGGCGCGGCTGACAACACCGCGCTTTGAGCATGACGGACGCACGACGACTTTCATGAAACGACTGTTCGGAAATATCGGCTGGCTTCTGGGTGGGCGCGGGGTCAACGCCTTGCTCAGCCTAGTCTATCTGGCGCTGGCGACCCGGGCATTGGGCACGGTTGGTTTCGGACATTTCGCGCTGATCGTTGCGCTGGGCCAGGCGATCACCGGACTGGCCAATTTCCAGACTTGGCAATTTATCGTTCGGTGGGGCGCCAATGGCGACGGCGATGGAGTCGATCCAGCCAAGGCCGCCGAAGCGACCGGCTTTGCCATGGCGCTCGATGGCATATCGGTGGCGCTGGGAATGGTGGCCGCAGGGCTGATCGTGATCAGCGTTCCGCTGTGGCTCGAAATGCCATCAGAGCTGCTTTGGCTGACCTTTTTCTATTGTGCGATCAGCCTGATTGCGATCCGCACAACCCCGACGGGCATCCTCCGACTCCACTTTGAATATGGCAAGGCAACCGCTGCCGAGGCGGTGCAACCGATCATACGCGCGGCAGGAGCCATTCTGGCGTTCCTGTTCATGCCCACGGTGACCGGATTCATCTTTGCCTATGCTGCAGCTGAGCTTGCGGTCGCACTGACCTTGTGGATCGTGGCCGCCCGGGTGCAACCGGTGCAGTGGCGCGCTATCAGTCTCACCCGCATTCCCGCGCGCCATGACGATGTGTGGCGTTTTGTGGTTTCGACCAATCTCTCGGGCAGCCTGACAATCGCAGGCAAACAGCTGATGATCCTGCTGGTGGGTACGTTTGGTGGTGCGGCGCTTGCGGGTGGTTTCCGGGTTGCCAGCCAATTGGGACAAGCCTTGGTCTCGCTGGCTCAGACCGTTTCCAAGGCGATCCTGCCGGAGCTCGTTCACGCTCGCGACAACGCCGTCGAGATCGCACGCCGAATGGCCAATATTGCCGCAGTCGGCGGCGTTATTGCGGTCGTGACCGCCTTGCTGTTTGGACGGGTTGGGCTCGAGCTGATCGCAGGCGAGCAATTCGGAGTGTTCTATTGGGCCATGGTGATCCTGGCCATCGCCGGTGCTGTCGAGCTGGTCGGGGCGAGCCTTGAATCGCTGCTCGTCTCAGCGGGCAAGGCGCATGTCGCCTTTGTTGTGCGCGCGGTGCCGACCGTGCTGGCCTTGCTGCTGCTTGATGTGGCGATTGACTGGAACGGAGCCAAGGGCGCTGCCTTCGCGATGCTAGGCTCGAGCTCGCTGGCGGTGATCGGCTTCTATATCGCGATCCTAAACCTGCAGCAGATCCGCCTGGTTGTAGACCAGAAGGACTAGCGTCGAGGAAAATTGCCTCACCCGGTCTTGTCGAGCCTTTGCGCTGCTTTGACCCCGAATGTGATCAGGAACGGCACCAGCACGATGCTGAGCGTCACCTTGGCGATCACCTGACCGATCAGAAGATTGGTGATGTCAAATTCGCCATAGAAGGCGAGGGTCACGAAGATCACTGAATCCACCGCCTGGCTCAAGGCAGAAGCCACCGCGCCGCGGACCATCAGACCCATCGTGGAACCGTCGCTAGAGCCGCGCAGGCGATCAAAGATCCAGACATTGAGCAGCAGCGAAGTGATGTAGGCCGCCGGACCCGCCATCAGGATGCGCGGTGTTTGCCCCAGGACCGTTTCAAACGCTGCCAGGTCATCAGCCCGGAATTCAGTCATCTCGGGCGATGGTGGCAGCGACAGCACCAGATAGATCAGCGAGGCTGACAGGGCCAAAGGCACGAATCCCCACCACACCAGCTTCTGAGCTGTCGCCTTGCCGTAAAGCTGCGAGATCGTGCTTGAGATCACCACCAGCAGCAGGAACGGGAAGATCCCCGCTTCAACCGCCAGGTCGGTGGGCCACAATTGCACCTGCTTGAAGGCGACAACGCCAGCAAGCACGGTCATTCCACCATAGATGATCAGATAGACAAACAAGCCACGCGGCATGGACGCAATGGCTGGGTTCGATGATGCGCTCTCGCTGTCGGTATCGCTCATCGCGCAAGGCTTAAGAGATCGCGCGCAAAAAGCAAACACGGCTGGATTGCAATTGTGCGCAAGATTTGACTGTTGCGCCCTGAGCGGCAAGGTGGCGCCAAAGCCAATGCGGGCGTGCGAATCCGGCGAGAGGGTCGGGCAAATCGAGCGATCCGCCAAATTGAGGGGCCATTTCTGCATGTCCATCCTGTTGAGCCTTGCCGGCATTGTCGCGATCCTGGCGCTCGCCTTTCTCCTATCGACCGGCAAGAAGCGGATCAGCTTGCGTGTGGTTGGCGCTGCCTTCGCGTTGCAAGCGCTGATGGCGCTGCTGGTCTTGCGCACACCGTTTGGCGTTGTCGCGATCCAGTTCCTGTCTGACGGCGTGATCGCACTGCTCGATTACTCCAAGGTCGGGATCACATCCGTGTTCGGCCCGATGGATAGCAATCCCTTCGCCAACACCTTCGTGATCGCGGCGCTTCCGGTGATCGTGTTCTTCGCGGCGATCGTTTCGATCTTGTATTATCTCGGCATCATGCAGCGTCTGGTGCGTTGGGTCGGCGGCGCGATTGGATGGATCACCGGGATCAGTAAGGTTGAGGCGCTGGGCAGCGCAGCCAACATTTTCGTTGGCCAGTCTGAAAGTCCGTTGGTTGTTCGCCCTTATCTGGCCGCTTTGTCGCCCAGCCGACTGTTCACCTTGATGAGCGTTGGCATGGCTGGCGTCGCAGGCACTATTCTGGCTGCCTATGCCAGCTTCATCGGATCGGACGCGGTGCCGTTCCTGCTGGCGGCTGCATTCATGTCAGCTCCGGGCGGGATTCTGATGGCCAAGATCATCATGCCCGACGATGAGAGCGATCTGGCGCGCGACGCCGCAGCTCTGTCTGGCACTGAGCCCGAAGAGATCAAATTGCCCGAAGCGCGCATCAGCGCCGAAGGACCGGCTGCGCTGACCGAGGGTGGCAAAGCGCACGAAGTCGAAGTCGCCGAAACCTTCGAGGAAGGGCAACAGCCAGCCAACATTATCGAGGCAGCTGCGCAAGGCACGCAGACCGGCGTCAAGCTGGCCGTGGCGGTCGGTGCGATGGTGATGGTATTCGTCGCCCTGGTTGCTCTCGCCAATGGCATGCTGGGCGGGATTGGCGGCTTGTTTGGCTATCCCGATCTCACATTCCAGCAATTGCTGGGCTATGTCTTCGCGCCGATCATGTTCCTGATCGGCATCGGCGATTGGGAACAGGCCCGCGTGGCTGGCGGCTTGTTTGGGACCAAGATCGTGCTCAACGAATTCGTCGCATTCATCGATTTGGGTGCAATGCAGGCCGGTGAGCTGACCGAACGCAGCCGCGCGATCGTCACCTTCGCGCTGTGCGGTTTCGCCAATTTCTCCTCGATCGCGATCCAGATGGCGGTGACCGGAGGGCTGGCACCCAACCAACGCCCGGTGATCGCTCGCCTTGGCCTGCGCGCTTTGGCGGCTGGTAGCCTTGCCAATCTGATGAGCGCCGCGCTCGCAGGCCTCTTCCTCCCACTCTAGTTGTATCCTACATTACCCCCATGACTGAGACCCTGACTGATATCGCTTCCGTTTCGCTGGCGCAGCCGCTGGCTGATATTGCTGACGAATTGGGCGAAAGCTTCGCCGAATATGGCTTTGCGGTGATCCGCGATCACGGCATTCCGCAGAGCCTGATCGATGATGCCGAAGCGAAATCGCGTGAATTCTTCGCGCTGCCCGCTGAGACCAAGCAGGCCTATCATCTTTCTGGTGGCGGCGGCGCGCGCGGCTACACGCCATTTGGGACTGAGAAGGCCAAAGACGCGGAGATCTTTGATCTCAAGGAGTTCTGGCATGTCGGACGGTCATTGCCTGAAGGGCATGACCTGGCCAAATTCATGGCGCCCAATATCTGGCCTGAAGAGGTAAGCGGGTTCCACGATACATTCAGCGCGCTCTATTCCGCGTTTGAAGAAGCTGGCGGCCGCGTGCTCGAAGCCATCGCGCTTCATTTGCAGCTCGATCAGAAATTCTTCGATCCCACGATTGAAGACGGCAATTCGGTGATGCGGCTGTTGCACTATCCGCCATTGGGCGACGATGCGCCTGAGGGCGCGATCCGTGCGGCCGCGCATGGTGACATCAACACCATCACGCTCTTGCTTGGCGCTGAGGAAGCCGGCCTCGAGTTGTTGACCAAGGCTGGTGAGTGGAAAGCGATCGCCGTTCCCGAAGGCGCCTTGGTGATCAATGTCGGCGATATGCTCGAGCGGCTGACCAATGGACGGTTGCGTTCAACCACCCATCGCGTGGTCAATCCGCGCGGCGATGCGGCCAAGCGCTCGCGCTATTCGATGCCGTTCTTTCTGCATTTCCGACCCGACTATATGATCGAGCCTATCGGTGCGCCTCCAGCGGGCCAATCCGAAGCAATGGCTCCGATCTCAGCGCATGACTTTCTCATGCAGCGACTCAGAGAAATCAATCTCGCCTAGCGACTCGGGGAATCGCTGGCGAGCGTCACAATAATTTGAATCTTTGTCGCGCGTTGCAGACCCGCAACAGAATCGCTCAATGGGGCGGAATCCCTAGGCCGTTTTGTGGATAAGTTGCTGCCTTACGCACAGGCACCATTCATCGGTCCGAAAGATTCATTGATTTGTCACAAAACAGTCGCTTTTGTGCAGCGCAACGCGCCTAGGGCAGGCGCGCTCACACCAAATCTTTGTGATCAGGGGCCCCACGAACATGAAACTCAAATATCTCTTGGCAGCGAGCGTTGTAAGCCTCTCTGCCGCCGCGACTGTTGCGACGCCAGTGCACGCGCAGCAGATTACTTCAGGCATCGAAGGGACAGTAACTGACGAGGGCGGCGCTGCGCTGTCTGGTGCAACTGTCACCATCACCGACGTTCGTACTGGCGCGATACGCACCAGCACAACGGGCGGCGACGGCTCGTTCCGCGAAGTCTCACTGCAGCCAGGCGGACCGTACACGGTCACCGTCACTGCGCCGGGCTTCGAAGGCCAGACCGTCGAAAACGTCTTCACCAATATCTCGGGTAACACCGGCTTCAGCTTTGTCCTGTCATCGGCATCTGCCGGCAGCGACAATGTGATCATCGTGACCGGCGCCCGCGCCGGCGTCACGCAGCTGGCAGTTGGCCCGGGTATCGCGTTTGACACTCAAACGCTCGAAGCGTTCCCGTCGATCACTCGCGACGTTCGCGACATCATCCGTATCGACCCGCGCGTCAGCCTTGAGCAGAGCAACGACGTTGATCGTATCTCTTGCTTGGGCGGCAATGACCGTACCAACACCTTCACCGTTGACGGCATCGTCCAGTCCGACGTGTTCGGCCTCAACGGCACGCCGTTTGCAGCCCGTAACTCGCTTCCGCTTCCGTTCGATGTGATTGATCAGATCTCGGTTGAGTTTGCTCCGTTCGACGTTGAATATTCGGAGTTCACCGGCTGTCTGATCAACGTTGTTACCCAGGCTGGTACCAACGAATTTCACGGCTCGGCCTTCATCACCTACTTCGATGATGGCCTGTTCGCCAACGAGATCGATGGTAGCCCGCTCAATGCGAGTGAAGAGAAGCGCTGGGGTGTTACCCTCAACGGTCCGATCATTCCTGACCGCCTGTTCTTCTCGTTCGGTTACGAAGAAGCTGATCTGACCCAGGGCAACAATTTCGGCCCGCGCGGTGGTGGTTTCACCAACGAATCCAACGCCGTCAGCCAGGCTCAATTCGATCGTTTCGCTGACATTGCCAGCCGCGTCTACGGCCAGGACATTGGCGGTTACCCAAACACTCTGCCTGAAGGTAACGTGCGCTATTTCGGTCGTCTCGACGCGCAGATCACCGATGATCACCGGCTCGAAGCGACCTATCAGCGCCTCGAAGAGACCAATATTGAAAGCGATGGCGGCGGCACCGGCCCGGTCATCACCGGTCTGAATTCGTTCGAGGACGAAGGCACAATCTCCGACTATTACTCGCTGCGTCTGTACTCCGAATGGAGTGACACGATTTCAACCGAGATCCGTGTCAGCCGCGCTGAAGTCGGCGACGTTCAGGGTCCGGTTGGCTTCGGTGAAGCTCAGTCCGACAACCCGACGCCGCGTCTCGTCGTCGGTGTTGCGCCGGATGGCAGCGGCACCACGCAGAACGGTGTTCTTTCGACCGGTCCTCAGATCTTCCGTTCAGCTAACCAGCTCGACACCAAGATCGATCAGGCCCGTTTCCAGATGAACATCGATGCTGGCGGTGGTCACTTCGTCAAGCTGGGCGCGGAGATCAACGATCTCGAAGTGTTCAACCTGTTCGCCATCAACGCAACGGGTACGATCTTCTTCGACGGCCTCGACAATTTCGAAGCTGGTAATGTTGCTCCAGGCTTCTTCTCGAGCGTCTTCGGCGATGTCGATGACCTCGTGGGCGGCGGCGCACTTGGTGGCGCGACCATCGCGTCGAGCCTCAACGGCGACATCAACAATGCTGCTGCACAATTCAGCCGCCGGATCTACTCATTCTATGCTCAGGATGAGTGGGAGGCGACTGACCAGCTGTCGATTAACGCCGGTCTGCGGGTTCAGCTCTATGACGGTGATACACCGCGTGCGAACCCGAACTTCTTCGATCGCTATGGCTTCACCAACGCCAACTCGTTCGGTCGCATTGATACGGTCCTGCTGCCGCGTCTCTCGGCCTCGTATGAGTTCGACAATGACGGTTTCTTCTCGGATAGCCGGATCACTGGTGGTGTCGGCATCTTCTCGGGCGGTGACCCGGTTGTGTACTACTCGAACGCCTTCTCAAACGATGGCTTCGCGAGTGCCAATGGCGACACGTTCGATGCTGAATGCGCTGGCTTCGCCAATGCAGACGGCACGTTCGACGTGCTTTCGGGCGGAACATTCGCGGGCTTCCCGCAATGTGCCGTCGATGCCGCAGCCAATGTCGCAGCCGTAGGCGGTAACGATGTTCAGTCGACCAATCCGGACTTTGACGTCCCGACTGTGACGCGTGCAAGCCTGGCCTTCCAAACCACGTTCGGTGCGGAAACCGGCTTCTTCAGCAACTGGCAGTTGCAGCTCGACTATATCTATTCGCGCTTCAACGACACGATCAACTTCGTCGATCTGTCGCAGGCACCGGATCCGTCGCGCGGCCTTAACGGCTTCACCGTTGACGGTCGTCCGATCTACGCGGCGCTCGACGCTACGCAGGCTGGCTGTAACGCTACGCTGGTTGGCAATGGTGGTTCGCCGCCTGTCTATACCGGCCTGACGTCAGACTGCTTCGGCACACGTCGTGACGACAACATCCAGCTGACCAATGGTCGCAGCTCGGACTCGCACTCAGCTTCGATCGTCCTCAGCAAGACGTTCGACAGCGGTTTGTTGACCGAAGGCGGTTCGACCCGGGTTCAGTTCGGCTATGCCTTCACCGACTCGAACAACGCACGTAACAACCAGTCTTCGACGGCAACCTCGTCGTTCGACGTTACTGCGGCCTTCGATCGTCAGGACCCAGCGGTCTCGACGGCTACCACAGAAACCCGCCACAACTTCACCGCGGCGGTCAACTTCCGTGAGCAGTTCATCGATGGCTACGACACCAGCCTCGGCTTCTTCTTCCGGGCTCGTGAAGGTCGTCCCTACAGCTTGACCTTCGACGGTGGTGGCGTGTTCAACGACTCGTCATCGGGCAGCGACAACGCTCTGCTCTACATCCCGTCGAGCGTCAGCGATGCCAACGTTTCGCCTTTGTCGGATCCGGCAGCTGTCCAGAACGTCATCGACTATGTTTCGGCATCGGGTTGTGCCTTCACGCCGGGTGCGACGATCGAGCGCAACACCTGCCGCAATGACTGGCATGTCGATCTTGATCTCCGCTTCAGCCAGGAAATTCCATTCCTGGGCAGCCTGACCGGCATCAAGGAAGACCGCCTTGAGCTGTTCGCTGACTTTGCGAACTTCCTCAACTTCATTGACGATGGCGCCAACATCCTGCGTTCGCGCGGTGGCTTTAACGGCCTCGTCGATGTCGCAGATGGCGGTGTTGACGATCAGGGTCGTTACATCATCACCGGGTTCAACCCCGACGATGATAACGACATCGCGATCGGCCCGTCTGCTTGGCGGATCCAGATCGGTGCTCGTTACGAATTCTAATTCGTAACTGTCCGAACCGAACAACGAGCGGCGGGGCCTTCGGGCTCCGCCGTTTGTCTTTGTGCACCACGCCGTTACACTCCGATCCCCGAAAGGTGAGAACGCGCATGAGCAAGCAGATTGAGGCGCGCATTGGCTAAAGGGTTTGTCAAAACCCGGCGCAAGTTGAGCTGGCCTTTGATAGGCCTGCTGTTCGTGCTGCACGTCGCAGCGCTTTATGGCTTGGCCAAGCTGCTCGTGCCCGAATTCACAGCCAGCGTTGAGCGCAATGTGGCGTCGGTCTTTACGGTTACGATCACGGCGCCGCCCGATGAGAATGAGCCGGAGCCTGATGAAGGCGCGCAAGGCGATCCCGGTAAGGACGCTACGCCAAGCGAGGTGATCGCGCCCGAACCCGCCGTGCCAGTAAAGCCGCCCGAACCCTTGCCGCAGGCATCATCGACCGGGGCCGCGGTGGATTCCGGCGCGAAGCAGGATGGGGACGGGACCGGTGCCGCAGGCGAAGGGCCTGGAACTGGAAGCGGCAATGAAGGCGGTGGCCGGGGCGGTGTCGCAATCACCAAGCCAGTGCACATATCCGGCGCGATCAGCAATGCACGCGATTATCCGACGCCAGAGGGTGGTCGCAATGCGCGTCGCGGCACCGAAGTGATTGTCCGGGTAATCGTTGGTGTCGATGGTCGTGCCCGCAATTGTTCGATCTATCGTCCAAGCCCCGATCCAGAGGCCGACGCGCTCACTTGCCAATTGGTTGAGCAACGGCTGGGCTTCCGCCCTGCGCAAGACCGCAATGGCAATCCCGTGGCGGCTCCATTCTATTGGCGGCAACGATGGTTTTGAGGCTTCGAAATTTGCCTCGGCCTTAACAGCTTGGCAGAACTGTCCTGTTAAGGATGTTTCGAAATGAGCGAACGTGATCTCATACGTCCCGTCATTCTATGTGGCGGGAGCGGAACGCGGCTATGGCCGGCAAGCCGAAAGGCGTGCCCGAAACCTTTCTTGCCTTTGACGGGCGAGCGCACCCTGTTCCAACAGGCGCTCGACCGTGTGGCTGATCCGGACATTTTTGCCGAGCCAATCGTCGTTGCGGGCAAGCATCATGTGGGATTGATCGAGGAACAGTCCGGCGCAGGCGCCAACATCAATCTGATTGTCGAGCCAGCGGCGCGCAACACCGCTCCGGCAATTGGGTTGGCCGCCGCGCGGCTTGATCCCGACGCCATCATGCTTGTGTGCCCAAGCGATCATCACATTGCTGATTCCGACGCGTTTCGCTCTGCCGCTTCGGCTGGCGCCGCTTTGGCCCGCCAAGGCTATCTGGTCGCGCTTGGCATTGCGCCGACCGGGCCGGAAACCGGATATGGCTATATCAAGCGCGGCGCAGAGCTTTCAGGTGGGTTTGCGATCGAGTGCTTTGTCGAGAAGCCAGACCTCGAACGGGCCAAGGAATACCTCGCGAGCGGCTCATACAGCTGGAATGGCGGCATCTTCGTGATGCGGGCGGGTCAGGTGCTGGAAGAGCTGGAATCGCATCGAGAGCGCATCTCACAGGCTCTCAGGCGCTCGGTAGAGCTGGGCCGTCTAGACGGTTCTCATTTCCACCCGGAAGCAGAGGTCTTTGCATCGATCGAGGGGGATTCGATCGATTATGCAGTGATGGAGAACACTAGGTCGGCTGCGATGGTGCCGGTGGATATGGGCTGGTCCGATATCGGCACGTGGTCAGCCCTGCAGGACGCATTGGCTGGTCCTGATCGGACCAACAGCGCGCCCGACAATGCCGATCTGGTCGATTGCAACAATGTGCTGGTCGTCAGCGACGGGCCGCGCGTCTCCGCGGTTGGGCTTAAGGATGTCTGTATCATCGTCGATGGCGATGAAGTGCTGGTGACGACGCGCGATGGAGCGCAGAAGGTTGGCAAGCTGCCCGGGGCGCAAGATCAATGAGTGCCGCCTCCGGTTTACCGCGCAAGCTGACCACCCGCCGGGTTGAAAAGGTTTGGGGCCGAACTGAGCTTCCACCACCGTTTGAGGTTCACGGCGACGAGCCCGTCGGCGAAATCTGGTTTGAGCCGCCGGCGGAGCTCGATCAGATCCTGGTCAAATATCTCTTCACCAGCGAAAAGCTATCGGTCCAGGTCCATCCGTCTGATCGCAATGCGCAGGCAGGTGAGAACGGCAAGGAAGAATGCTGGCTTGTCCTAGATGCAGAGCCGGGCGCCCAGCTTGCGATCGGGTTCAAGCAATCGGTCGAGTCACAGCAAATGGCTCAAGCGGCTCAGGACGGCACGATCGAGGATCTGCTCGATTGGCACAATGTGACGGCGGGCGATGTCTATTATCTGCCGGCAGGGACGGTTCACGCGATCGGGCCGGGTATCAGCCTGGTCGAAGTTCAGCAAAACAGCGACACGACGTTCCGCCTGTTCGATTACGGGCGACCGCGCGAATTGCATCTCGAACGCGCGGTCGAAGTGGCGGATTGTGGTCCGTACGAGGCGCATAACCGTTCGCGCTTTGCTGGCCAGAATGGGGTGATCGTCGCGCGCGAGCACTTCCGTATCGATCGCATCGAAGGCGCGCCCGACGCAAACGCCATTGCAAGCTATCAGGATGCTCTGCTTGCGCTGCCGCTCAGTGGAGAGCTGCATTGGGCCGATGGCGGACATGCGGGCGGGGGCGAATGCGTGCTCGCACCGTCTATCGATATGCTGGATTTCTCAGATGCGGGCGTGACCTTGCTGACACGCCCCAATTAGGGCTCAGTGCTTTTCGAGCAGCTTGCTCGCTTCTTTTTTGACCGAACGTTCGATCATTCCGCGCATGAAGCTCAGCGCAGCGGGCAGGTCCATCTCGATCACCACGCTGTCTTCATAGACCTCCACCGCGCCTTCGACATTGTTGCCCAGCGCGTTGACATGAATGCCCATGACGTCCTCGCTCGGCCAATCGGTGCGCACCGAAGCCATGCCTGCGGGGAAGAAGCCCTCAATCTCGTGGCTGCGCTCGCGCATCCGACGGCGAACCTCTTCGGTTCCCAATTGGTGTGGCAGAGTCACTCTCATTTGCGCATCTCTTCGAGTATGTCATCGCCGCCATAGCGATAGTCAAGATAGCGATCCTTGATGGCGAGATCGTCCAAAGCGCCTTCCGCCAGTTTGCGGGTGACGCGATCAATCTCGCCGCTGATCTTGGACAGGCTGTCGGTCAACTGAGCGTCGGGCGATTTGCCGGCATGTTCCTCAGACCGCATATGCTCTGGGATCTTGCGGTAATTGTCGATCGTTTCGGGGATATATTCTCCCACCAATTCGCGTACTTCGCGCACCGATGGGTGCGACTGATCGACTGTCTCAAGCTGGTTTGCGAGCGAATCAAGTTGCACGCCGAGCTGGTCGACTATGTCGACTGCGGGGGGCGGCAGAGCCGGGCGTTGCGCCTCAAGCCAGATTTCGGTCCGCGCCACCATCTGCTTGGGATTGCCTTGCGTCAGCTCAGCGCGCTTGGGCACCTTCACCTTCGGGAAGTTTGAAAAGATGAAAGCGGCTCCGACCATCGCGAAGAAGGCCGTCACCAAGCCCCAGAAGCCAATCCCGCCGACAATCGAGCCGATGATCGACATCGCGCCCATGATCGCAATCAGCGCGACGCCGAAATAGCCAGCGCGTTTGAGCCAGGTCTTGAGCTTCACATTGGCTGAGCCTTTGCCGATGCTCTTGCCAGGCCGGTGAGTGCCGCCCTCACGCTGGACCTGCAGCGACGTGCGAGCCGCTGACAGGATCTGCTCAGATTCGCGTGTGCTGTCGACCATCAGTTATCGAGTGCCAGCAAGGATGGTTCGGACGACACCTTGGCTTCGGCCTGAGCCTGACCTTCAGCGCGAGCGATATAGCCTTTCGACTTCTCGACCTCGTCGGTCAGCACGTTGACGGTCTGCTTCATGCTGGCGAGCGCCCGCACTTTGAAGTCATCAACCTCATCCATCGTGTCATAGATGTTCTGGAAGGCGCGCTGCAGCGTCTCGAGCGGGATTGTGCTCGATGCGGCCTGCTCGTGGATAGTGCCAGTCTGTTCGCGCAGCAGCGTGCTGGTCGAATCGATGATATCGGTCGTGGTCTGGTTGAGCGAGGTGATCTGCTGCAGCACCAGCCGCTGATTGGTCATCGCTTGCGCCACCGTCACCGCGGTGCGCAATGCACCAACCGTCGTGGTGCTGGCGCGGTCTACGCCCTTGACCAGCTCGACATTGTTCTTCTTGACCAGATCAAGCGCGAGATAACCCTGCACGCTGACCGCCATCTGCGTCAGCAAGTCCTGCGTCCGCTGACGGACATAGAACAGCGCGCTTTCACGCAGCGCTTTGGCTTTTTCGGGATCGCTCGCATCAAGCTCAATGGCTTTGGCTTCGAGCCGCTCATCAAGCGTCTTGGCGATATGAATCATCTGCTCCAGCTCGCCCATCGCTTCCCACAATTTCTGGCGCTCAGTATCGATCGCCGCATTGTCGAGATGCAATTCTTTCTTGCCGGATTCGAGCCGCTCCAAAATCGCCTGGATATGGCCTTGGGCAGAGGTGTAGCTGTCGAAGTAGTTCTTGAGCTTGCTGCCAAACGGAATGATCCCAAACAGCTTGCGCGGTGAGAGCAGCTTGCTCTTCTTGCCAGGGTCAAGATCTTCAACCGTGCGCCGCAATTCGGCGAGGTCGGTGCCAACGCTGCTTTCGCCATCCATCGCACGGACTGGGCGATCGAGGAAGCGGTTGGAATGCGCGGCGGCGGCGCGGATCTGCTCCTGCCCCATACGCGTGATCTGATCGACCTTTTCGCCGAATGCTGGCGAATTGGCGTCTTCGGAGATCAGATCCTCGACAAAGCTGTCGACCTTGCTGTCGAGCTTTGACCTCTGCTCAGTCGAAACAGGGACCAGCCCGGCCGCCTTTTCAGGCGCAACGGCTGGCACCGGATCGGGCGGCGTCAATTCAAAGTCGGTCGCGGTCTTGGTTTCAGTCGCGATATTGGTCTCAGGCGAACTTTCCGTGCTCATGCGCTCTGCAAACTCCCTCGGCCGATCCTAATTGGCCGTTTAAAACTGTATTAGGTATCTAAGACACGTCTTTCAAGATATCCCTATTCGAGGGTCCACGTCTATGCTTTCGTTTCAGGGCAAGACCGCCTATCCCATAGGAGTGACGAGCGAAAACAATAGCCAAGCCACTCAAGCCAGCGAAGGCGCACCGGTTCCGGCCACAGAGGAAGGACGCGGTCGCGCTGGAATCTCGCGGGTGAAATTCAGCCTGCTGCGATGGTGGCTCGAAGAGGTAATCGGTACGGTCAACCAGACAGCGGTGATCGAACAGCGGCGCGAAGACTGCCATCTTTCCGAGCGATACCTGTTCATGATCGCGATGAGCGCGGGCATTGCGATCATCGGCCTGTTGCAATCATCGGACCCGGTGATCATCGGCGCGATGTTGCTTTCACCCCTGATGGGGCCAATCATCGGATTGGGATTCTCGCTCGCGATTGGCGATTATCAATGGCTCAAACAGGCAGCGAGATCGCTTGCCTGGGGCACGGTGATGGCGATCGCCCTGTGTGCCTTGCTGGTGTTTTTCTCTCCGATCCAGACGATCACTCCCGAAATCGCGGCGCGCACGCGGCCCAACCTGTTTGACCTGCTGGTCGCGCTCCTGTCGGGAATGGCCGGCGGCTATGCCATGATCCGCGGCCGCGCGGGCACAATCGTCGGCGTGGCGATCGCGACCGCTTTGATGCCGCCTCTGGCCGTGGTCGGTTTTGGCCTCGCCACGGTCAATTGGACGGTCTTCTCAGGCGCGCTGCTGCTCTATGTCACCAACTTGATCACGATCGCACTGACAGCGTTTGCAATGGCGCGGCTGTATGGGTTCCGCACCAGTCTCAGCAAAGGTCAGACGCAATTCCAGAGTCTGATCGTCATCGGTGTGTTCGTGGCGCTGGCGGTGCCTCTGGCGCTCTCACTGGGTCAGATCGCGTGGGAGGCCAATGCCCAGCGTGTCGCGAGGGCTGAAATCACCGAGAAGTTCGACAATCGCTCGCGCGTCAGCGAGGTCGACGTCAATTATGACAGCGAACCGATTGCCATCGCGGCGACCGTTTGGACATCGACATTGCGACCGTCAGCAGAGACCGAAACCGAGCGCGCCTTGGCCAATCGATTGGGTCGCCCGGTTGAACTGACCCTCACGCAATTTCAGGTCGGCACCAGCGCGAGTGCTGCAGAGCAGGCGCAATTGTCGGCCACACGGGCGCGCGAGGAGGCCGCCGTCAATCAGCGCATGGCGGATCTTGCCAAACGCCTGGCTTTGGTCGCTGGCGTGCCTGAAGACGAAGTGGTGATTGATCGCACGCGTCGGCGCGCCCTGGTCCGTGCCGAACGGATCGGCGATGCTCCATTGGCGACCTATCGCACGCTGGAACAGCGGATCGCCTCGACCGAGCCCGAATGGGTGATCGAGCTGCTGCCTCCGGCTACGCCTTTACCTGAAGTGATCTCGTTCGAGGATGGACAGCCTGACGAAGACGGCCAGTCCACGATCGAGCTGATCGCCTGGGCCGCTGAGCGCACCGATCTGGTGGTCGAATTGCGCGGCGACCGCGAAGACAGCGCGCGCGCAGCCGAATTGTTGACCGCGCGAGGAGTAAGCGTCGATTTGACGCCTTCCTTTGGCACAGTCCGCGCCGAATGGGCGGAACTCGATGAATAGTCTGGTTGGCTGCGCCTAGGCAGCGAGTTCGAGCGGAACGATTTCGCCTTCGAGATAAAGCTTCTTGGCTTTGGCGCGGCTGAGCTTGCCCGAACTGGTGCGTGGCAAGGTCCGCGGCGGAACCAGTTCAACCACACAGCTCATACCAGTGACCGAACGCACCTTGTCAGCGATCTGCTCGCGCAGATGGACGCGTTCTGATGGATCCGAGACGCGGCAATGGACCAGGACAGCCGGGGCTTCTTCACCGTTCTCCATCTCGATTGAGAAGGCCGCGATATCGCCGTGGTTGAAGCCAGGCAGCTGCTCGACCGCCCATTCGATATCCTGCGGCCAGTGGTTCTTGCCGTTGATGATGATCATGTCCTTGGCCCGGCCGACTATGAACAGATAGCCATCGGCAAGGTAACCCATATCGCCGGTGTCCAACCAATCACCCTTGCCGGGTTCGTCGCTGGGGATGAGGCAATCCTCGGTTGCTTCCTGATTGCGGAAATAGGAATGCATCACGCTGGGGCCACGACACCAGACTTTGCCGATCTGATGGTCGCCGCGCGCACTGCCGTCCTCGCCCGCAATGCGGATCTCCATATCAGGCAGAGGCTTCCCGCAATTGACGATCGCACGATAGCGTGCGGGGCGCGAGAGATCGCGCGGCGTGCCTGAAAGGCGCTCTTCCTCAACCAGCTCAACCCGGATGCCCTCGCCTGGAGGCATCACTGTGACCGCGAGCACCGCTTCAGCGAGGCCATAGGACGGCGTGAAGGCGCTGGCCTTGAACCCCGCGTCGGCAAAGGCGTTGACGAAGTTCTGCATCACGTCTGGGCGGATCATGTCGGCACCATTGCCGGCCAGCCGCCAGCGCGACAGGTCGAAACGCTCGGCCACCTGGGTCTGGCTGGAAATGCGACGCGCGCAAATGTCATAGCCAAAGGTTGGCGAATAGGAGAGCGAATTGCCCTTGTTGCGGCTGATCATGTCGAGCCATGCAAGCGGTCGGCGCGCAAACGCGTCGGGCTTGAGCAGATCGACCGAGAACTGGTTTGCGATCAGCGACAGAAAGCATCCCACCAGGCCCATATCGTGATACCAGGGCAGCCAGCTGACGCAGCGGTCATTCTCGCCCAAATTCATCGACACCGCATGGCCATAGAGATTGTGCAGCAAGGCCTTGTGGGTGACGGCGACGCCGGTCGGGAAGCGGGTCGAGCCCGAAGAATATTGCAGATAGCAAATGTCGTCGGGGCCGGTCTCAGGCAATTCGCATTCTGGTGCCTCGCGCTTGGCAAAATCCTGCCAGCTTTCGCCCGCGCAGCCCTGCTTGTCGGCAGCGGCTTTGGCCATTTCGGCGATCTCTTCCGGGTAAAGCAGGATCACCGGGTCCGAGCTATCCAGTTGGACCGCCAGCTGATCGATATAGCTGTCCTTGCCACCAAAGGTCGTCGGCAGCGGCAGCGGCACCGGCCAAGCGCCAACATAGACGCAGGCGCAGAACAAAGCGGCGAAATCGGGGGCAGTTTCCGCGATAAGGGCAACGCGATCTTCGCGTTTGATACCCGCTGCAATCAGCCGATAGGCCATCTCGATCGCGTCATCGCGCATCTCGCGATAGGGATACACACGGTCCAATTGCCCGCGCATATCGTGAAAATTGAGGCCTTTTTCGCTCCGTGCGGCGTAATCTATGGCTTCGTTGAAGGTAGAAAATTGCGCCCGAACACGTGGCAAATCACAATCATTCGGCGTCGGCGTCAATGCGGCGTCGGTCATTTCTTTAGCGATACCCGTAGTTTACGACACGATTCAGCGTGTCTTATCCGTGATCCCTGCAAGGTGGACATAGCACCTCGCTCCCTCCAAAATTACCCAATTGATAAGGACTGTGGCACGAATAAGGCGAAATGGTTTCAAGAAAAACGAATTCGTCATCGCGGCGACACCCAAAAAAACGGCGTTCCAGGCCGCTTGATGCCACATCTCTGCGCGATTTGGCGCTGTCCTATGTCGGCAGATTTGCGACCACCGGTGCCAAACTTGAGGCCTATCTAGCCCGCAAAGTCCGCGAGCGCGGGTTGGCAGAAGACGAGGATGGACGCTCGGCTGAAATCGACATTCCTGGCTTGGTCGAGCAATTTGTCGAGCGTGGCTATGTTGATGATGACGCCTATGCGCGCAGCAAGAGCCGCGATCTCTCGGCGCGCGGATATGGCGCGAGGCGGGTCGAGCAGGCCTTGTGGGTCGCAGGGGTCGATGAGAATGTCCGATCCGACCACGCGCCCGGAGAGTTGGAAAAGAGGCGCGCCGCTGTGATCATGGCCACCAAGCGTCGGTTTGGGCCCTTTGGTGGTGACCCAGACGAAACCGGCCTAGATCGCAAGCTCGTCGAAAAGCAGATCGCTGCGATGTTGCGGGCCGGGCATGATTTCGACATGGTGCGGTTCATCATCCATTCGGCCAGCATCGGCGAAGTGGAGCAATGGCTGGCTGAGGCAGAAGCGGAAGAATGGCCAGGTGAGGAGTGATGCGATGACGAAATCCCTGTTCCTGGCGGTTGCAATTGCCTTGGCGGCTTGTTCGCCGAGCGAACCCAATACGGCGCTTGCGGCTTCGCCATCTTCGTCAGAGGATAGCGTTGAAAGCGAGGCCGAGTTTCACCCGATCTCTGGTCTGAAGGTGATCGACCTGACAGTTGCCGATGAAAGCGAACAGATCGCGTTTCGGGTTGAGCTGGCGGATTCGCGTGAAGCGCAGGCACGCGGCCTTATGTTCCGGACTGAGCTGGGCGATTTCGAAGGAATGCTGTTCCCATCAGAGATGCCGGGGCAGCGCAGCTTCTGGATGAAGAACACGCCGCTTTCGCTCGATATCATCTTTGTTGGCGTTGATGGCCGCATCAGTAACATCGCCGCCAACACGGTCCCTTACTCTTTGGAATCGGTGACGTCGGTTGGGCTGGCCTCGGCCGTGCTCGAGCTGCGCGCAGGCCGCGCAGCAGAACTGGGGATTGGCCCCGGAGATCGCGTCGAATGGACACTTTCAGAGTGACCAAACCACTTTCCTCGACGAGAGGAATTCGCTAGGCGCATCGGCTATGGGATTGTTCGGAAAAATCTTCACCTGGTGGGATGGTGCAACCATCACCACGCATCTGTTCACCGCTCGCAAGGGCGAGCATGTGGGCACCGATGCTGAAGGCAACAAATATTACCGCCAGCGCAGCGGCAAAGGCTCGAAGTCACGGCCTGATGGTTCGTATACCAGCCGCGAGAAACGCTGGGTGATTTACAATGGCGCCAACGATGCAAGCCGGGTGCCGGTCGAATGGCACGGCTGGTTGCACGGCGCCTTTGACGATGTTCCCGAAAGCGAGCTTCCGCCGGCCAAAGTCTGGGAAGCAGACTACACGCCCAACGCCACTGGCACGCTTGATGCCTATCGCCCGCAGGGTGCGCTTGAAAAGGGCGGCAAGCGGGCTCGTGCAGTCGGCGATTATGAAGCCTGGTCCCCAGAGAGCTGAATTGTGCTGAAGCGCATGTTCGTCTTGACGACGGCCGCGTTGATCGCGGGCTGTTCTTCGGGTGCGCCCGAGCCAGAGGCGATCGCGACTGACGTTCCAGATGAATTCGCCACCAGCGAAGCGGTTACCCCGATCGATGCCGACGAATTGACGCGCGGGGCGACGCCTATGTCCGAGCGGGTTGCGACTGTGGGCCTGCTCAACAAGCGCAACAATGTCAGCGAAGAGTTCGAGATGAGCCCGGGAGAAACGCGGCGATCGGGTCCGGTGATCGTGCGGGTCCAGGCTTGCGAGCGCACCCCGCCATGGGAGATGCCGCAAGAGACCGGGGCTTTCGTCCAAGTGCTGGTGCAAGAGCGCGGTGACGATGATTTTACCGGGATTTTCTCAGGCTGGCTGTTCAAGAACTCGCCCAGCCTCAATGTTGTCGAGCACCCGATCTATGATGTCTGGGTCAAAGATTGCGCGATGGCATATCCGGGTGAAGGCTGATTGCCCGCATCAACCAATGCCGAATAGGCTTCGGTCAATGACATAAGCGGCGATCCGCCTGCTTTCCCGACTCGCTCAAGATAGTCTGCCTGAGGGATCTCGATGGCGCCGAGCGAAGCCAGGTGATCGGTCATGAACTGGCAATCGAGCACGGCATAGCCCGCGCGCCGCAGCAATGCGACCAACCACACCAGAGCGACCTTGCTGGCATTGTCAGATCGGCTGAACATGCTCTCTCCGCAAAACACCTGATCGAACGCAACGCCATAAAGCCCGCCAACCAATGTCTTTTTGCCCGTTTCATCGCGGCTCCAGCACTCAACCGAATGTGCAGCATTGAGGGCGTGGAGCTGACGATAGCTGGCGACAATCCGATCGCTGATCCAGCTTTCCGGATGGTCGGGCCTAGGCTCGGCGCAGGCTGCAATGACCGCGGCAAAATCGCTGTTCACGGTGACGTGATAGCGATCCTGCCGCACCGCTTTGCGGAGCGACTTTGAAACGCGCAGCCCTTCGAGCGGGATGATCGCCCTTTCGCGCGGCTCAACCCAAAAGACGTCGGGATCGTCGCGGCGATCAGCCATCGGAAATATCCCGCTGCGATAGGCCATCATCAGCATTTCTGGCTGGATCGGTGGTGGGAAGGGCGAGTGCATAGCGCGCGCACTCTAGCAGGATTGAAAGCGAGCACACCAGCATTGCATCAATCCGGTTGCCTATCGGCAAAGCTTCGCCTAGAGCGCGTCGGCCCATGCAGGGGTGTAGCTCAGTTGGTAGAGCATCGGTCTCCAAAACCGAGGGCCACGGGTTCGAATCCTGTCACCCCTGCCATTTTCCTCCAGTCGAACTCATTACACTCGGATCAAATCGGTCTGATCGCGCATTGGTGTCTTAAGGTGCGGCAATTCTTGGTCGCGGCCTGATACAGTTTGCGACTGGATTGCAATTCGCAACCTGTTTAGGAACCGAGAAACGGATTCGAGGGCGCAATTTGCATCTGATCTTCGGAAGGATTGGCATGAACAAGGCAAGCTGGTCGGGCGGTGCTTGTCGCGGCCTTGTGGCTGGCGCTGCCGCCTTATCGCTGCCTGGTTGCATCTCGATGGCTCCTCCTGCCGCACAGCCAACTCTAGTCGCTGAGATCCCTCAGACCTATTCTCAGCCAGCGATTGCAGGAACCTATCAGCCGGCAAGCTGGTGGACCGACTTCGCGGATCCTGTGCTCGACCAATTGGTTGATCGTGCGCTGCGCAACAATCTCGATATCGCTGAAGCGGCGGGCCGGCTTGAACAGGCGAGCGCGCAGGCGCGCTTGGCGCGATCAGCTTTGCTGCCGAATGTAAGCGCCTCAGCCGATGCGAGTGAATCGAGCTCGCCGCTTGATGGCAACGCCTTCAGCGATCTGGCGGGTGGCGCGATTGATCGCCTCGAGAACGAAACCTATTCGCTTGGGCTTGGCGCGTCCTACGAACTTGATCTGTTCGGGCGCGCGCGCGGCGATCTGGCCGCGGCCAAGCAGGACGCGATCGCCACCGAATATGATCTGCAGACAATCCAACTCGCTGCCGCCGCAGAGACAATCTCCGCCTATTTCGACTTGGTCGATACGCGGCGCCAGATTGCGCTGACGGAGGTCACCGCTGATGTGTTGAGCGATCGCGCCGAACGCACTGATGAACGCTTTCAGCGCGGCCTCGCCGAGAGCTTCGAGCTCTATCAGGTACGCCAGGATTTGCGTTCAACCCAGGCATCCTTGCCACAATTGCGCAGCAGCCAGGCCGCGGCACGCTCTCGGCTGGCGCTGGCGGTCGGCACCTATCCAAGCGAACTGGACGAAGACCTGTCGGGTGATTTGCAGCCGCGGCTGGTGTTTGAAGCGGTCCCGACCGGACTGCCGGCAGACTTGCTGGCCCAGCGGCCCGACGTCGCCGCCGCCTGGGCGCGGATGGAAGCGGCGCGAGAGCGCATAGGCGCAAGGCGGGCCGAACGGTTCCCGACCCTGTCACTGTCGGCATCATACGGGACCCAGGCTGGTGATGTCGGTGGCGCGTTTGATTTTGCCAACAATTGGGTTCGTTCGCTGGCAGCCTCTATCGTCGCGCCGATCATCGATGGCGGGCGGATTTCGGCCAATATCCGCAGCGCCCGCGCTGTCTATGACCAACAGGCCGCCGTTTATGCACGCACGGTCCTGAGCGCCTATGGCGAGGTCGAGAGCGCGGTGGCTGACTACGAAGCGCAACGCGCGCGCTATCGCTTGATCACGTCGCAATTGGCTGAGGCGCAAGCCTCGCTCGATCTGCAACGCCGTCGCTATGCGTCGGGGGTTGGCTCCTATGTCAGTTATCTAGACGCCCTGCGCACTGGCTATCAGGTTGAATCGAGCCTGGCCTCCGCTGCCCGCGCGACCGCGCTCGCAAGGCTCGGAGTTCACCGCGCGCTGGGAGGTGACTGGGCCGACGGAGCACCATCTGAGGCGCCGCAAATGCAATTGCTTTCACAAGAGGTTTCGCCATGAATCGTCAGCTTATCTGGTCGCTCGCGCTGCTCGGCGGCGCTGCGCTGATCGCCTATCTGCTGATCGCATTGCGGCCCGCGCCAGAAGAGGATGTGCGCGTCGTTGAGGCTCCCTTGGTTGAAGCAGTGGCGCTGGAATTGGCGTCAGGCGAAATACCGGTCCTAGCTTCCGGCACTGTGCAGCCACGCGAAGAGGTGACGGTCGGCGTACAGGTTTCCGGTCGATTGACCTATGTGAACCCTGCCTTCCGTGAAGGCGGCGTGGTCGCGGCCGGAGCGACGCTCCTACGGATCGACGAAAGCGAATATCGCAACAATGTGCGCAGCGCGCAGGCAGATGTTGCCGCTCAGGACGTGGCGGTGCTGCAGGCCGAAGAAGAGGTTACGATTGCGCGCGACGAGCTGGCGCGATTTGCCGCTCGCGAACAGGCAGCGCAGAGCGCGGTCGCCGGGTCACAAATCTTGCCTCCCGAAAGGGTGAGCGAAGACGCATCTGATGATCGGTCAGCGGCTGAAACCTCGAATGCCGGGGCGGGTTCGGGCATATTGGCGACGCGCGAGCCGCAATTGCGCTCCGCTCAGGCAGCGCGGGAACGGGCCGCGGCCAACCTTGCCGATGCCGAATTGTCGCTCAGCCGCACACGCATCGTCGCGCCGTTTCGCGGTCTCGTCCGCGAAGAGAGCGCAGCGCCAGGCTCACTGGTTCAGCCGGGGCAGGCGTTGGGTTCGATCGTGTCGACCACATCTTACGAAGTGCGGATCTCGCTGACGCCTGACGAAGCGGCTTTGATTCCCGCGCTGCTCAATGGTGGCGGGCGCACTCCAGCGACGGTTTATTACGAATATGGCGGCCAGACCTATGCTTGGTCAGCCTATGTTGATCGTGCGAATGCGATTCTCGATTCCGCTACCCGCAATGTCGAAGTGTTCTTGCGCGTCCCGTCACCGCTTGGTGGTGGGCGGTTGGTAGGCGAATCAGGCGATGGGGTGTCGGACCGTGCGCCGCCTCTGTTGCTCGGCGCGTTTGTGAATGCTGAAATCACCGGCGCGAGCACGGCCAGCTATGCCGCAGTACCAGCGCTGGCGGTGCGTCCCGGTAATGAGATCTGGGTTGTGCGCGACGGCAAATTGCAAATTCTCAAGGTGCGGGTGATCCAGCGCAGCGACGAATTGGCTTACATCACCATGCCTGGCCTTGCTGAGGGCGGATTGCTCGTCACGAGCAGCCTCACAGCGCCGATTGATGGCATGGAAGTGCGTGTTCAGCGGGCGCCAGCCGAATGAGCGCAGACGACGATACCCCCCAGGTTCGAGACTATCTCGCACCTCCGGAGGATCGGGCGCGCGATCGCTCGGGGATGATCGCATTCATGGCCCGCAATGGCGTGGCGTCCAACCTGCTGATGATCGCAATGTTCATCGTCGGGATCATCTCCTTTGGCCGGATCGTCCAGGAAGTGTTTCCCGAAAGCAGCCTTGATGCGATCTCGGTCACGGTCAGCTATCCGGGTGCGACGCCGGCTGAGATCGAGCAATCGATTGTTCAACGGGTCGAAGAGGCAGTCGAGGCGATCGAGGGGGTCGATACGATCACGTCAACCTCGTCCGAAGGTCAGGGCAGCGTCACGATCGAGTTCGAAGAAGGCACCAATATTGCGGTCGCGCTCGACGAAGTGAAGTCTGAAGTGGACCAGATCCAGACCTTCCCTGCCGAAGCCGATGAGCCAGATATCCGTGAGCTCACAACGCGTTCGGTGGTGTTGCGCATCGCCCTGTTTGGCGATGTCTCGGAGCGTTCGCTCAAGGAAACGGCGTTCGCGCTTGAAGATCAGATCGCGGCGCTGCCAGACATCAGCTACGTCCAGACAAGCTCGGTTCGCGATTATCAGATCTATGTCGATGTGCCTCAAGAGCGCTTGCGAGCCTTGAATCTGTCGCTGCCCGATATCGCCCGCATAGTCAGTTCCAACAGCCTCGACAGTTCTGCCGGGTCGCTCGATACGCCTACCGAAGAAGTGCGGCTGCGCACCGTCGGGCAGAATTACGGGCAAGCCGATTTCGAGGACATCATCGTCGTTAGTTCTGCGGAGGGTGACTTGTTGCGGCTCGGCGACATCGCCACTGTGACGGACGGGTTTGAAGACAATGACTTGATCGCGCGGTTTAACGACAAGCCGGTCGCCTTTGTCGATGTCTATCGCACCAGCGATGAGCGCGTGCTCGACGTTGCGGCGTCGGTCAAAGCAATGCTCGCCAATGACTATGCGCCGCCGCAAGGCGTCGAATATGCGGTCTGGAACGATCAGTCACAAATCCTCGACGATCGCTATCGACTGCTGCTCAGAAACGCGGCTTTCGGTCTGATTCTCGTGCTTGTGGCGCTTACCCTTTTCCTCGACCTGAGACTGGCGTTCTGGAGCGCTATCGGCATCGGTGCGGTGTTCACCGGCTCGATCTTCCTGCTGGATATGATCGGGTCCAGCATCAACATGTTCTCGCTGTTCGGATTTATCCTGGCCTTGGGGCTTGTGGTCGATGACGCCGTGGTGGTCGGCGAGAATGTCTATGCCGAACGCGAGCGAGGGCGAAGCGGCGTGGGCGCCGCGATCGCGGGGGCCCAACGGGTTAGAGTGCCTGTGATCTTTGCGGTTCTGACCAGCATGGTGTCCGTCCTTCCGGTCCTGGCCACCGGGGGAACGATTGGCAAGATTACCGCTGACGTGCCGATCGTGGTGGTGACGGTCCTGGCGCTTTCGCTGGTCGAAGCCTTGCTTGTCCTTCCGCATCACCTTTCCAACCTCCCGGCAGTGGGAGCCGTTACCAAGAATTCGATCACGCGTTTCTTTGAACGGGTGCAGGGCGCGGTTGATCGACGCTTCAAGGCGTTTGTTGACGGTCCACTCGATCGGGCATTGCAATTCTCGGTCAAGGCTCCCTTCGTGGTGATCTCTGGCGCGGCAGCATTGCTGATCTTCATGGTGTCATTGGTTCCCGCGGGGATCATTCATTCGAGCTTCTTCCCCGACATCGAAGGCGATGTGATCTCGGCTTCGGTCGAATTGCCGGCTGGATCGACGGTCGAGCGGACCTCGCAGGTTGCGCTGAAATTGCGCGAGGCGGGTGACCGGGTGCTGGCGCGCTATTCAAGTGACGAAGAGCGCGAAGCTGGCGTTCCGCCCTATTTCGTTGAGGCCATCTACTCGACTGTGGGGCAGCGCGCTATCGGTCAAGGAGGTCCGGAAGGCACGCGGACGCAGTCCTCGCCCAATCTGGCTGACGTCCAGATTGCTTTGACCACGTCGAGCGATAGACCGGTCAGCGCGCGAGAGATTGAGAACGCTTGGCGCGAAGAAATCGGCGAGCTGCCCGAAGTAAAGTCACTCTCAATCACATCGGATGATGTGTCGTTTGGAGCCGCCGTCAACGTTCAATTGTTCGATTCAAACCCAATCGTCTTGGATGAGGCACGCAAACGCGTGATGGCAGGTATTGCCCGGATCAATGGCACGTTTGATATCGAAAGCGATCAGGATGCGGGCCAGCGCGAGATCGAGTTGCGACTCAAGCCTGAGGCGCGTTCGCTGGGGCTGACGCTGGAGGACATTGCCGGCCAAGTCCGTGCCGCCTTCTTCGGCGCTGAGGCGGTGCGAGTGCAGCGTGGTCGGCAGGATGTGCGGGTCTATGTTCGCTTGCCGGAGCAAGAGCGCAATTCAATTGCTGATGTCGAAGCCTTCCGGGTTCGCGTTCCTGCAGGTGGGTTCACTTCGCTGGCGGCGGTTGCTGATGCCAGCTTCACCGAAGCGCCTTCGACAATTCGCCGCGAGAATGGCCGTCGCGCGGTTACAGTGTCGGCCGATATCAACGAGAATGCGATCACCAGCGATGAGGCAACGCAATTCCTCGAAGCCGAGGTCTTGCCGGAAATCGTCGCCGATTTCCCGACGCTGCAATATGAATTTGGCGGCGAGGCCGAAGAGCAGCAAGAGAGTTTTGCTGATCTGGGCGGGGCATTCCTGTTGGCATTGGTGGCGATCTATTGCCTGCTCGCGATCCCGTTCAAATCCTACACCCAGCCATTGGTCATCATGGCGGCGATCCCGTTCGGCTTGATCGGGGCGCTGTTCGCACACCTCCTTCTCGGCATATCGCTTGGTATCCTGTCCCTGTTTGGAGTCGTTTCGTTAGCCGGGGTGATCATCAATGGCTCGCTGGTGATGATAGACTTCTTCAACGAGAACATGGCCAAAGGCATGCACGAGGATGAGGCGATCATGGATGCGGCCAAGGGCCGGTTCCGTCCGATCATGCTGACTGCTGTGACCACCTTCCTCGGCGTTGCGCCGATCACGTTTGAGACCAGCCGCCAGGCGCAATTCCTGATCCCGATGTCGGCCAGCCTTGGTTTCGGGGTGCTGATTGGCACTGGATTGCTGATGTTGGTCATCCCCTCGCTCGCAGTGCTCCACGTAAGAGCGCGCAAGGCGATCAAACAGGGATTCAAGCAATCGGCCGCTGATCCAAGCTTTCAGTCGGCTTAGCTGAACGCCAGCTAACCCCAGAGTTCAGCTTGGCTGAATTCAGTCCGTGCGATTCCCTTGGCTCCGGGGCCAAGATACGAATCGGAGACTTGTCATGAGCCATTACACCTATCGCGGATCACCGCCTGATCGCTGGAGCAGCCCACGCCCACATAGCGATCCGAGCTTGCGCGCATTGGCCTATGGCAAGGTGCGTCCGATGTACGAGCCCAGCTGGCTAGAGAGATTGTTCGGATTGGGGGGCTAGGGGCGTCGCCCTGAGGTTAGTTCTGGTCCATACCCAGCTGTTGTGCAGCGGCGTTGCCGTCATCGGGCTTGAACGTGTCTGAATTCTGCCAGATTTCGAAGAAACGCTGTTCCTCAGCCAGGCTGGCCTGGAAGGCGGGGCGATCTCGAACGCGATCATACCAGCGGGCCAGGAATGGCCAGCGCATCGCGTCGATCGTCTCTCCCGCCAGAGTGAACATGCACAGCTGGGCCGCGACAGAGGCGTCTGCGAGGCTATAACCGCCTTTCCAGAGGTATTTCCGTCCGTCGGCTAGCTGACCCTCCAAATAGTCGAAAATGGGCGGCCTTGAGGCTTTAAGGAGCTCCTGAGCGCCTTCCTCATCGACAGGCAGACCCATCAGGCGCGGCCCAATGAAACGGCACCGAAACAGGCCCGCGCACAGCGTCAGAAGCGCGCTGTCGGAATATTCTTCGAGCCACAGCACCCAGCCGCGATCTTGAGCACCGTCTGGGATCAGTTTGGGTTCTGGATTGCGGGCATCGAGATAGGCGCAAATCGCGGAGCTGTCGGGCAAAGCGAAATCACCATCGCGCAGGACGGGCATCTTCCCGAGCGGATTGTGCTCGAGGTAGATATCTTGCTCGATCAGTGGTGAGACCTGTCGATAGTCGAAGTCGAGCCCCTTCTCATGGAGAACGAGCTCGCACTTCTTTACGAAGGGCGACAACGGCATGCCGATCAGTTCCAAGCTCATGTGAGCATTGTAGCCTCGATTTGTGGCTGCTGCGCCTGCCAGTTTGGGTGACAAACGCCGGGCGTTGCTTAGTCGTTGAACTTGCAGAAGCCCGAATTGCCCTTTTGGTAGTCGGTCGCGTCGTAGCCTTTGTTGCTGGAATTCTTGCAGCGGTTGTTTGAGAAAGTCTCGCCCGACATCTTTAGGAACCAAATATCGTTGCTGCCGGGCTCGTAGAACCTCTTATTGTCCTTTCTGCAGCTTTCTGTTTCGCCTGCTTCGATGTGTGCGACGATCCACACTTCATCGCCGGACTGGATGCCGTCGATCTTGGACAGGTCAATACAAATGAATTCGCCGCCACCAATTTTGGCGCCCATTTTCTTCGAATACACTTTGCCGTCGCGCTTCCATTTCAGCACGATCGGGTCGATATTGTAGGCTCCGGCATCATACAGGCTGATATACCCGACGCGCTTGTCTTCGGCGATTGCCGGGAACGCGACGACACTCGCGGCGACAAGCCCAGGTATGGCCAGCGCCCAGATAGAATTATGCCACGTCATTGCTGTCTCCCTCTGGCCCTAATCGGGGGGTGTGAAGACAATCGCAGACGCGCCTCAACAAAAGGCTTCGGGTGTGCCGGTAGTCCTACCTAAAGGACAGAACCAGCACCCCGCTTTTTCAGTATTCTTCAGGCTCTTCCGGAGTGTCTGCTGTGTGTGTCGGACCGGCATCCTTCTGGCCCTGAGCCAGCTTGAACACCACGCCGGACAGCAGCAACAGTGCCAGCAGGTTGGGCAGTGCCATCGCCGCATTGGAGATGTCGCCCATGCGCCAGACCGTGGTCAGGTCGGCGCTGGCTCCGAGATAGATCACGAAGCACCACAGGACACGCCAGATGATGTGCAGGATCTTCTCACCGCCGCGCGATGAACCTGGGATGCGATCATAGATGAAGGTGATCGCCCGCTCGCCGTAATAGCTCCAGGTGAGCAAGGTGGTGAACACGAAGAAGATCAGCGCCAGGCTGGCAATCAGCGTGCCGATCGCAATGCCAAAGATCTCAACCGGGAAGGCCGCTGCAAACGCGCCGCTGGTCATCGCGAAGCCCTGAAGGTCGCTTTCCCAAGCGTGTGCCACTGCTTCGCCGCCGCCGGTGAAGTCACCTTGGACGGTGAGGATCACCAGCGCTGTCATGGTGCAGATCACGATCGTGTCGATGAACGTGCCGAGCATGGCCATGCGACCTTGCTGCTCCGGATCGTTGGTCTGCGCCACGGCGTGCGCGATTGGCGTAGAACCCTGGCCAGCCTCGTTCGAGAACAGGCCGCGAGCAACACCAGCGCGGATTGCGATGATGATCAGCGCCCCGGCAAAACCGCCGGTCGCTGCCGTCGGGTTGAATGCCGAATAGAAGATCAGCCCAAAGGTCGCCGGCAGATCGGTGATGTTGATGATCAAGGCCAGCAGAGCCATGATGATATAGGCGCCCGCCATGAACGGGATGACCTTCTCAGCCACGCTGCCGATCGATTTGATGCCGCCGATGATGACGATGAAAACGGCGATCGCGACGATGGCGCCGCCGATATATTCCTCGATCCCGAACAGTTCATTGAGCCCGTCAGCGACTGCATTGGCCTGGATCGAGTTGCCGGTGATCACGGCTGAGAACAAAGTGCCGAGGCAGAAGAAGATGGCGAGCCAGGTCCATTTCGGCCCCAGTCCCATCATGATGTAAGTCATTGGACCACCGCGATAGACGCCGTCGCTGGTCTTTTCGCGATAGCGGATCGCGAGCGAGCCTTCGGCGAAAGCCAATGCCATGCCGATCAGTGCGGTGACCCACATCCAGAAGATCGCGCCTGGCCCACCGAGCGCCAGGGCTGTCGCAACGCCGGCGAGGTTGCCCGTGCCAACCTGGCCAGAAAGCGCGGTTGAAAGCGCGGCAAATGGCGAAATTTCCCCATCGCCTTCACTCTTGCGGCTCTTGAACAGGCCCGCAAAGGCGCCACCCAGATTGCGCAGAGGATAGAATTTGAGGCCCACCATTATGTAGAGGCCGATCCCGAGCAGGATGATGACCATTGGCGGGAAAGGAATTATCTCTGCCCCGTTCCATGTACCGCCCCAGATGAAGTCGGATACGTTGACCACTTGATCGGCAAAGCTTGCCGGTGCGGTTTCTGGTGCTGCCATGTTTTGAAAGTCCCTGTTGCTGATGAGCAATTAAGGGACGCACGCTATCGCCGTGATCGGGGCTTGGCTAGCCCCCCGCGCATATTGCGCCGCATGGCGGGTCTATGGCGCCCATCTCCCTTGCTTTTGCTCAGGCGCGGGCGTAAAGGCGCTGAAGTCTTCCGACATTGGTAAAACATTCGCCCCTCCCGGACCTTGTCCGGGGCGGCGCGGAGACCTACCTCAAAGCCAGTGGCGGAATGACCGCAAAACATTTGTGAAGGACAAAGGCTTCATCATGGCCGAAGACAAAAAGCCAAAACCCTCGCCCGCCGAGTTCGTGAATCAGGTGCGCAGCGAAACCCGCAAAGTGGTTTGGCCGACGCGTCAGGAGACGATCCGCACGGCGATTTTCGTCTTCATCATGATGGTGATCCTGTCGCTGTTCTTCCTCGGCATCGACACCGTGTTCAACGCGGTTGTGAAATTCCTCCTCTCGCTCGTTTGAGCGAAGGCCACAGACTTCTAGGACGCTAACATGGCACGCTGGTACATCATCCACGCTTACTCGGGCTTTGAGAACAAGGTGAAGGAATCGATCCTTGCTGAGGCAGATCGCCTGGGCCTGTCCGAGGCTGTCGAAGAGGTCGAAGTGCCGACCGAGACGGTGACCGAAGTCAAGCGTGGCAAGAAGGTTCAGGTCGAGCGCAAGTTCATGCCTGGCTACGTCCTCGCCAAGCTGAAGATGACCGATGACGTCTATCACTTGGTCAAGAACACACCCAAGGTGACTGGCTTCCTTGGCACCAACAACAAGCCGCAACCGATCAGCGAAAAAGAAGCTGCGCGCTATTTCGGCGGTGTCGAAGAGGCCAAGGCTGCCCCCAAGCAGCAGGTCCATGTCGATTACGAAATCGGCGATCAGATCAAGGTGCTCGACGGCCCGTTCGCAAGCTTCAACGGCGTTGTCGAAGAGCTCGATTTCGACAAGTCCAAGGTCAAGGTTTCGGTTTCGATCTTTGGCCGTGCGACCCCGGTCGAACTCGATTTCGAACAGGTCGAACTGGTCAAGTAAGCCGGCGCTTGCCTGCACAATTCGGACGGTTTAGCCTTCTCTTTCGGATGAGGAGAGGGCGCTATGGCGACCGCAGCACAATTGGATCAATCACCTGACGTGACCGCCTTTCTGGGCGGACGCTCGCTCGAATCGTGCTTCGAAGAGCTCGACACCAATGGTTATGTGATCTTTGAGCGCGTACTCGACGAGGCGGCGATCGCGCGGCAGATCGAAGCGCTTGAGACCTGGCTCAGCAAGGATGTCCGCGGGCGCAACAATTTCGAAGGCGCCGATTCCAATCGGATTTACGGGATGCTGGCCAAGGACCCGGTGTTTTCCGAGCTTGTGTCGCACCCGCTCCAGCTGGTGTTTGGCGAGCGCGAGCTGGGCGCATCCATGCTGCTCTATGCCTGCCTGGCGATCAATCTGCTGCCGGGCGAGACGGCACAACCCTGGCACTTTGACGACAGTCATTGCAATCTGCCCCGACCGCGCGCTCCGCTGAGCATGTCGACCTTCTGGTCGCTCACCGAAACCACTGACGAGAACGGCGCGACCGAAATCATTCCTGGCAGTCACCTATGGGGCAATGAGCGGCCCGACGGTGCATCCAATCCGGACGACTTCATGACCGGCAAGACCGATAAGCAGGATGGTGACGGCGATCTGCCTGACGGTATCAAGGTCACCATGCCTCCAGGCTCGCTCATGATCGCCAAGGGCACGTTGTGGCATCGCGGCGGGGCCAATCGCTCGAATGATCGTCGGCTGATCGTAACTCCGCAATTCTGCATGGGCTGGTGTCGCCCGCTCGAGCAGCAATTGCTGGCCGTGCCGCCCGAAAAGGCGGCCAAGCTGCCTCCCCGCGTGCAAGAGCTTCTGGGCTACAGCATCCATCAGCCCTTCATGGGCTATGTCGACGGGATGCATCCCAAACGGGTGCTGGCTGACCTCTAAGCTGAGGTGCTCAGCGCGTTCAAACTGGCCAGAAGGGCTGTCCTGCGCGTGCCTGCATGAACAGGGCGGTTGCCAGTGCAATCTGGAGCACAGCCAAGCCTAGCACCACCCACTTGCCGTTCCAGCCCTGCCGATCAGACAGCCATCCGGCGAGGGGCAGCGTTTGCATCAAGTGCAGGCTGACAAAATGGGCCGGGCGCAGATCGCCAAATTCGCGGCTCCAGCCAAAGAACGGCACCACCGCGCCTCCGCCTTCAAGCGGTCCGCCAACAAAGCGGCCATTGCTCGACATGTATGTGGCGAAGATCATCGTCGTTACAAAGCCCAGGCCGAGGCCGAGGATTGATCCCCACCACAGGCCAGGGCGCGAGCGATCGCCTTTGCGCCAGATCTGGAAGGCGAGCGCCAGCGCGACTGCGATAAGCAGGACCGCGCCTGCGCCCATCGCAGCATACATCAGTGCCTCAAACTCGCTTTCAAAGTTGAAATGCGAGCGCCGGCCGCGCGCGGCTTGAAAGCTGACCCAGCCATACTCGAGCACCAGCGATGCGGCTGCCAAATAGCTGAAGATCAGCAGGATAGGTCCGGTGCGGGTTTCGCGCGGGACGAGCTGGCAGAGGATCGCGAGGGTCAGGAAATGAACCGCCAGCGAGATGTTGAACTTCTGCGGCTTGATCCAGATTTGCTGATTGTCGAGCACGCGTGTGTCGAGCAGCATTGCTGGAATGAAAACGACAAAGCTCGCAATCAGGAACAGCGCCAGCGAGAGGTTGAGCCGTGTGATGAGATCATCGTCGAGCCGGTTGGTTAGCGCCATCCATGGGAAGGGTTTGGGCGTGCTCATGCTGCCTCTCCCTCTGGCTGGGGGTCCGTATTGCGGACATAGGCGATCCGCATGGCCAAAAATAGCGCCAGGCCGAGCGGGCCGGCCATAAAGGTCGCCAGCAGGATCGGTGCCTGGATCACACGGTTGATGCCCACCTCATCGGCCTTCACCGCAATCCATCCGCCAATGAAGAGATCGAAGGCGAGGTAGTGGACCCAGCCCGCGAGCAGGGCCCAATCGTTGGAAAGCAGCACTTTCACTTCCGCCAGCGAGCCAAATCCGCCGCCTTCGACCGTCGCGATATGTGCCATCGCCAGGCCCGAATAGAGCAGCGAGAGACCAAACGGGATGATGAAGCGAGGCAGCCACAGCAATTGCGGCCAGCGCCGCGGCAGGAAGATTAGGATCAGCCAGCCAAGCATCGCTGCCTGGCCTCCCCACCCGAAGAATTGCTCTGGTGTTGGCATGAATACACCCCTCTCGATCTGTTTGTTTCAGGCTTAGGCTGCGGCGGTAATGGTGTCGATAGAGCGCGGCCTTCTCACGCGCGATTGGCCAGGCCAGCCTTGATCAGCGCTTCGAGTTGCGGGCGGAAAGCCCGATCGAGGTGCTTTGCTTCGCTTGCGCCGAAGATAGCCGTGAGCGTGGGCCGCGACACAGCATAGTAATTGATCGCCCCGAGCAATTGGTAGGCCAATGCCAATGCTTCCATCGGCGTGGCGTCTTCCCACCCGGGTAAGGCGAGCACCTGGTTGATCAAGCCATCAAGGAAGTCCGACAGATACCAGGACTTGGCGCTTTCGGCCCGACGCTGATTGTCGAGCAATTCGCGCATCAGCAAGCGCGCCCGTTCGGTCTGCGCCTCATTGCTGGGCAGCATCGCAAGCAAATAGGCGATCAGGGCTTCGGTCGCGTCGTCGGTGTCGCCAAGCGCGGCGCGCTCTGCGGCGAACTCTTCGGAAATGCCTTTGAGCACTTCACCATAGAGTTTTTCCTTGCTGCCAAAGTGGTGCAGCAAGGCCTGCTTGGTCACTCCCAGCTCAGCGGCGATTTGCGCGATGCTGACGCCATCAAAACCTCGTTCGGAAAAGAGGGCGCGCGCGGTCGAAAGCAGGTCACTGCGAGTGCTCGTGGACATCACTCAGTCTTGACACTTACCATTTGGTAAGTCAAATACCTACCAATCGGTAAGCACTGATCGGAAGGTGATTCGATGCAACGTGGAACAGAGATTGCGCTCGCAGAAGAGCTGCTGGAGTTGAAGGCCAAGGGGGCGCATTTCCTCGATGAAACAGCGACGACCAGCCCGGTCGATCACTATCTCTCTGAAGAGCGTTTTGCAGAGGAAGAGGCGAAACTGCTGATGGTGCAGCCGCATGCCTTGGCTCATGTCAGCGAACTTCCGGAGCCGGGATCCTTCCTGCGCCGCGACTTGTTCGGCCAGCCAGTCCTGTTGGCGCGCGACAAGCAAGGTGGTGTGCGCGCATTCCTCAATGTGTGCCGACATCGCGGCGCGCAGCTGGTGGCCGAGGAGAGCGGCTGCCAGCACAAATTCTCGTGCCCCTATCACGCCTGGACCTATTCGAGCGCGGGCAAATTGTTGGCGGCGCCGCACTTCAAGGAGGGCTTCCCGGGCGCAGAAAAGTCAGACTTCAGCCTCACGACCCTGCCGTGTCGCGAAGCCTATGGCTTTGTCTGGGTTGTGCCGACAATTGGCCTGGAAGAGCCTCTGGAAGGCTATCTCGATGAAATGGGTGACGAGCTTGGCGAATTGGATGTTGGTTCGCTAGACATCGCGGTTGAGGACACAATCGTCTGCGATGCGAACTGGAAGGTGCTGATCGAAGGCGGGATCGAATCCTATCACTTCAAAGTCGCGCATCGCGACACGATCGGCCCCTATTTCGAAGACAACCTCTCAAGCTATCAATCCTATGGCAAACATATGCGCTCAGTCCTGCCGCGCGCGAGTATGAGCGAAGTGTTCCCCGAACTGCCGCAAGACCAATGGCGGCTGCGCGATCACGCCAACATCATCTACACGATGTTCCCCACCAGCCAGATGCTGGTGCAGCAGGATCACCTGATCTGGATCCGCTCGACGCCGATCTCCGCCGGCAAAACCGAGCTGCGTCTTGCCACCATGGTGCCTCGCAGCGGTCGTTACGGCGAAGGCAAGGGGCAAGCCTATTGGGAGCGCAACCACGCAATCACCATGACTACCCTCAAGGAAGACTTTGAAATCGGCGAAGGCATTCAGCGAGGTCTGGCTTCTGGTGCCAACACAGAGCTCAATTTCGGACGGTTTGAAGGCGCGCTCGAGGTCTTCAAGCGGACGGTCAACGACCTCGTTGACGCCTAGCCCTGGCGGGGATTTTCCTACCTGCAAATTTTGCGGTAGAGTTGGTGCGCGACAGTCACTTCGCAAGGAGGATGTGCGATGCCCAGCCCGACCACAGCCAATCTGCTCAACGTGTTCGTCTTGTTCACCGTCTCGGTGTGGACCTACATGGGGGCAGAACCTAAATCGCCAACCATGCTGATCCCGGCTTGGGCGGCGGTGATCCTGATGGTGTGTCAGCCAGGCATTCGCGCCGGAAACAAGCTGGTCGCGCATATCGCGGTCGCGGTGACCCTGCTGATCTTCCTCGCTCTATTTATGCCGCTGCTCGGGACGATCTCGCGCGGTGACGTTACTGGCGGCGTGCGCGTCGGCGCAATGATGGGCGCGAGCCTGGTGGCGCTGATATCCTTCATCCAGAACTTTATCGCGGCGCGCAAAGCGCAGGACGGCGAATAGGCGGAAATCGCGCTCTACAATTTGCGATAGGACACTGTTCCATGTGTTCCATCCTGTAGGATTTGGCAGCGCCAGTGCGGTGCCCTCTCGCCCGCGCGGGAATGACGATAAGTTCGCCGCGGTACTGGCTATTACGCGGCGTCTGCGGCAGGAACAAAGCATGATTGCAAAGCTATCCGGACGGCTTGACGAAACGGGCGAGGACTGGGCGATCGTCGATGTCCAAGGCGTCGGCTATCTGGTTCATTGCTCAACCAAGACGTTGGCGGCGCTCGGAGAAGTGGGAGAGGCCTGCACAATCCACACTGATCTGCAGGTGAGCGAGAATGATATGCGCCTGCTCGGCTTTGCGGAGAGTTCTGAGCGCGACTGGTTTCGCCTGCTCACCCAGGTTCAAGGCGTGGGCAGCAAGGTTGGCTTGGCGATCCTGTCTGCTTTGTCGACTGGCGAGCTGCGCGAGGCCTGTGCGGCTGGAGATGCCGCCAGCGTGGCGCGCGCGCAAGGAGTGGGCCCGAAGCTGGCCGGACGGATTGTCAACGAGCTCAAGGACAAGGCCGGCGCGCTTCCGGGCGGAGGAGTAGCGGGGGCGGCGGTTGCGTCGGCACCTGCCGGCAGCGCGAGCGCGGATGCGGCCAGCGCGCTGGAAAATCTCGGGTTCAAACCGGCTGTCGCTGCGCAAGCCGTCGCTCGTGCACAAGCCGAGCTGGGCGAAGATGCGAGCGAGAGCGATCTGATCCGTGTGGCGCTGAAGCGGGCGGCTGGGTGATGGTGGTTCGGACTGCCACGTGCCGTTGTGGCCAATTGTCAGCGCGATGTGAGGGCGAGCCGATCCGCATATCGGTGTGTCACTGCTTTGCCTGCCAGCAGCGCAGCGGGTCACCCTTTGGCGAACAGGCGCGCTTTCCCAGCGACAAAGTGACATTCCACGGTCGCTCAACCGAGTGGGTGCGTACAACCGATGCGGGCAACCAGACGCATTACCATTTCTGCCCCACCTGCGGCTCGACCGTGTGGTATCAAGGCGGACCTATTCCCGATGCGATCGCGGTCCCGGTCGGCCTGTTTTGCGATCCAGGCTTCCCACCGCCCAAGCACTCTGTGTGGGAAGCGCGCAAACACCCCTGGGTTGGGATTAATGCGGAGGTCGAACACATTGACTGACGACGCTCCCATCTATTCGCCCGATCGGCAGCCCGACGATCCCGACGCCGCGCTGCGGCCCAAAACGCTTGCTGAGTTCATTGGGCAAGAGGCTGCGCGCGACAATCTCAAAGTGTTCATCGAAAGCGCCAAGTCACGCGGCGAAGCGATGGATCACACGCTGTTCTTCGGCCCTCCGGGACTGGGCAAGACCACTTTGGCGCAGATCATCGCTGGCGAACTGGGCGTTGGATTTCGCGCTACCTCTGGGCCGGTGATTGCCAAAGCGGGCGATCTGGCCGCCTTGCTGACCAATCTTGAGCCGCATGACGTGCTGTTCATAGACGAGATCCACCGTCTCAATCCCGTGGTTGAAGAAGTGCTCTATCCGGCGATGGAAGACCGCGCGCTCGACATCATCATTGGCGAGGGGCCGTCCGCCCGCAGCGTGCGGATCGATCTGCCGCCATTCACGCTGGTCGGTGCTACGACCCGTCAGGGGCTGCTGACGACGCCTTTGCGTGATCGCTTTGGCATTCCCGTGCGGTTGAACTTCTATTCGCACGACGAGCTTGATCTGGTGGTGACGCGCGGCGCGCGCCTGCTTGGCCTGGCGATCGAGCCCGCTGGCGCGCGAGAGATTGCGCGCCGTTCTCGCGGCACGCCGCGCGTTGCAGGACGGTTGCTGCGAAGGGTGCGGGATTTTGCGCATGTCGCCGGTGAGGAGACTGTGACGCGGGCTATGGCTGACAACGCCTTGACCCGGCTTGAGATCGACTCGCTCGGGCTTGATGCGATGGATCGGCGCTATCTCACCATGATCGCGCAGACCTATAAGGGCGGGCCGGTCGGCGTCGAAACGCTGGCGGCGGGGTTGGCGGAACCGCGTGACACGGTCGAGGATGTGGTCGAGCCCTATCTGATTCAGCTTGGGCTGCTGGCCCGAACCGCGCGCGGGCGCATGCTCAACGATGCTGGTTGGGAGCATCTCGAAATGACCCCGCCAAAGGGAGCATCGGGCAATCAGGCCGGATTGTTCGGAGAAGAGGGTTAAGCCGCAAAATTAGCCGATCGGCTTACGAACGCTGACTTTTCGGTATCAAAACGGGACACGGCCCCTGAAATACGGCGGTTTTCTGCGACTTTTGGCCGTTAGCTGCTCTGAATCATGGTTAATCGCATTGCGGCATCAACCATTTCGTCATCATGAGAGCGTTGGATTTAGTGAAGGCGCGGGTGGGCCGCTCCTTGCTAACCACAGGCAATAGGGTTCGATTCTCATGTCGATCAAAATGGCTGCAGCAAAGCTATCCGCCACAGCAGCTGGCGTAGCGCTCATGACCGGAGGCGCGGTGCGCGTCGCCGAGCCAATGAACACGGATGATCCGCAATACACGACCAATATCGATGGCAAGCTCGTAGAGCGTGCCCCGGAAACGGTCTTGCCCGATCAGACCGAAGTGACCCAGGTGAAATACATCAAAGGTCGCGTTCGCGAGCTCCCTGAGCGTCGCCGTCGGATCGTCAATCGCACGATCGAATGCGAACCACTGCTTCCAGGAATGGTCCCGCACGCTCTGCCCACAGGAGCCAGTGCAGGTGCAGTGGTCGACACATATTTCGATGATGCGCAATGCCCGCCTATCGCGCAGGTCGCCTATGCACCCGCACCTCTTCCGCCACTCCCGCCGATCCAAGGCGGCGGCGGCGGTAGCGCTCCGATCATCATCGGTGGCAGCGGCGGCTTCGGTGGCTTCGGCGGCGGTTTCTTCGGAGGCTTCTTCGGCGGCAGCGGCGGTTCAAGCGGCTCAGTTGTTGTCTCATCTACCACCACCACAAGCGGCGGCACTTCTTCTTCAGGCGGATCGTCAGGCGATATCGACATTGATATCGACATCGACAATTCGACCAGCACTGGCACCGTCAGCACATCGACCGGTGGTGTCAGCACTTCGACCAGCACTGGCGCTGTCAGTACGTCGACAGGCGGCATCAGCACGTCGACCACAACTGGCGCAGTGAGCACCTCTACCGGTGGTGTCAGCACCTCCACCGGCGGCGTCAGCACCTCGACCGGTTCGGTATCGACCAGCACGGGCGCCGTTTCGAGCACCACGGGCGCGGTCAGCACTTCAACCGGCAGCATCTCGAGCTCGACCGGTTCGTCGACCTCGTCGTCGAGCTCGTCTTCGTCGAGCTCATCCTCGTCATCGAGCAGCTCGAGTTCTTCGGGCGGCAACACTTCGACCGGCGGCAACACGTCGACTTCGGGCGGTTCGTCTTCGAGCTCGTCCAGCAGCTCTTCCTCGTCGTCGAGTTCTTCATCTTCATCGGGTGGATCGACTTCGGGCGGCAGCACTTCGGGTGGCAACAGCTCGACCTCGGGTGGTTCGTCTTCGAGCTCGTCCAGCAGCTCTTCCTCGTCGTCGAGTTCTTCATCTTCATCGGGTGGATCGACTTCGGGCGGCATGACCAGCACTGGCGGCAGCTCGGGTGGCAGCAGCTCATCAAGCAGCAGCGGTTCGTCTTCTTCGAGCAGCTCTAGCAGCGGCGGTGGCAGCACTTCGGGCGGCAACAGCTCAACCTCGGGTGGCTCGTCTTCGAGCTCGTCCAGCTCGTCATCATCGTCGAGCTCATCGTCCTCATCGGGCGGTTCGACTTCGGGTGGCACGACAAGCGGCGGCTCTTCAAGCTCGTCCTCGTCGGGCAGCTCTTCGTCGAGCTCATCAAGCTCGGGCGGTGGTTCGACCACTTCCGGCGGTTCAGGCAGCAGCTCAAGCTCGAGCAGCTCTAGCGGCTCGTCATCGTCAAGCAGCTCGACTTCAGGCGGCGCCACCAGTGGCGGCAGCACGTCGGGCGACATGACCAGCAGCACGAGCTCATCGTCAAGCTCTTCGAGCAGCTCCTCATCGTCGTCTTCGTCGTCGGGTAGCTCTTCGTCTGGTTCGTCGAGCTCGTCCAGCAGCTCGTCGTCAAGCTCATCTTCGAGCAGCTCATCGAGCTCGGGTGGTACTTCGACATCGAGCGGCGGAACCGATGTTCCCGCTCCGCCGATGACGATCCTGTTCGGCCTTGCAGCAGCGGCGATCCTCGGTCGTCGCAACCGCAAATGGTGGCTCAAGACAGCCGCCTGATCAGGTCTTACATCGCATCAAAAAAGGGCGGCTCGATCGAGCCGCCCTTTCTGTTTGGAGTGTCACCAATATAGGGGTGAGATGGGTTACTGAGCGTCAGGCTCACGACCCTTGCCGCGGCGTTGCATCTCACGCGCATTTTCAATGTTGCGGGCCTGCATTTCTTCCCATTCTGCCTTGGTGCCACAGATCTTCTTTTTGAACTTCGAACCTGTGACAATGGTCCGCTTGCAGATGACCTTGTTGCTATCATCAAGATCTGCCGTCGCAGTCTGGGTAGCGGCCGTATCGGCGACCGGTTGAGTTGCTGCTTCAGCTGCGGGGGTCTCGGTTGTTTGCGCCTGTGCTGCCAAAAGCAGCGACAAGAGCATCGTTGTCGGTTCAATCATGATCAGCCTCCGGGCTTATTGGAATCGTTAGGTTCGAGGCCCTTGCCTCGTCGCTGCCAATTGTGAGTGGTGTCGGCGGCGCGGTTCTGGAGCGTCCGCCATTGCTTCTTCGTCCCGCAAATCCTCTTCTTGAAACGCGAACCGACCACGGCTGTGCGACGGCAAATGATGGTGTCGTCATCATCCACTTCTTCGTCGACGGCAGCAGTCTGAGTCACCGCCGTATCAGCAACCGGCTCAGCGGCGGCTTGTGAGGCGGGCGTTTCTGCAGCCTGCGCCTGGGCAGACAGCAGCAATGAAAGGAACACGCTCATCGGCTCGGACATGGTCTTTACCTTTGCGAACTAGGGGCGGGTACCAATGCGCAAAGCACATTGTGCAGTGCGGAAGTAATACACCCAAGCGCCCCCAACGCAAAGCCGTTCGTCGAAAACCCTATTCGGCCGGGTTGGCCTCACTCCACGCTAAGTATCCGCCCTGCAAGTGTTTTGCGGGCTTGCCGGTGTGTTCGGCCAAGCGAATCGCGGCGATGGTCGAGCGTCGTCCGGAACGGCAATAGAGCACCACTTCGCGGCCATCGCTGAGGTCGAGCTGAGCGGGATCAAAGGCATCGAGCGCGATATGCTCAGCGCCTGGGATCATGCCTTGAGCGACTTCGTCGTCGCGCCTGACGTCGATCAGACGGACATTGCCAGCCTGGATCAGCGCTTCGACATCCTCGACCGAAAGATCGATTACTTCAGCCTGAGAGGTATCGCTGCTGGCCTGCTTGGCCATCGCCAGCTCAAAACCGCCTGGCAAGCGTGCGGGTTGCTGCTCATCATCAGATGCGGGGCCACAGGCAGCCACCAGAGTGGCCAGTGCGACAGCGCTTGTCAGATTCACAGCAGCCCGCATCAGATCACGATGCCAGCTTGCGCAACACGTAGTGGAGGATGCCGCCATTGCGATAATACTCCATCTCATTGGCGGTATCGATCCGGCAGAGTGCCGTGAAGTTCGTGGTCGAGCCATCGGCGCGCGTTACTTCAATCTCAATATCTTGGCCTGGCTCAAGATCGGCCAGTCCTTTGATGCTGAAAGTATCGTCCGATGTCAGGCCAAGGGTCTGACGCGTCTCGCCGTTCTTGAACTGCAGCGGAAGCACACCCATGCCGACCAGGTTCGAACGGTGAATCCGCTCAAAACTTTCGACCACAACGGCGCGCACACCGAGCAGGATCGTGCCCTTGGCAGCCCAGTCACGCGATGAACCCGTGCCGTATTCTTTGCCGCCAACAACGATTAGCGGTGTGCCATCGGCCTTGTGCTTCATCGCCGCGTCATAGATCGGCATTTGCTCACCGTTATAGGTGGTCTCGCCGCCCTCGACGCCCGGAACCATTTCGTTCTTGATGCGGATATTGGCGAAAGTGCCGCGCATCATCACGTCGTGGTTGCCCCGACGCGAGCCGTAAGAGTTGAAGTCCTTCTTTGCGACCTGATTGCTCTTGAGATAGCTGCCAGCAGGCGAGTCTTCCTTGATCGCGCCAGCGGGCGAGATGTGGTCGGTGGTGACAGAGTCACCAAGGATGGCAAGCGGCTTGGCATCGACAATGTCGGTGACTGGAGCCGGAGTCATTTCCATACCTTCGAAATACGGCGGATTGGCCACGTAAGTGCTGCCAGCGCGCCACTGATAGGTGTCCGAAGGCTCAACAGTAATGGCCTGCCAGTGCTCATCGCCATCATAGACATTGGCGTAGCGGGTTTCGAACATTGAGCGGTCAATATTGGCTGCGCGGTGCTCGGCAATTTCTGCGTTGGTCGGCCAGAGGTCGGCGAGCATGACGTCGTTACCGTCCTGATCCTGACCCAGCGGGGTCTCGGTGATGTCCTCGGTCACCGTGCCTTTGAGCGCGTAAGCGACCACGAGCGGCGGCGAGGCCAGGAAGTTGGCGCGCACGTCTTGGCTGACGCGGCCTTCAAAGTTGCGATTGCCCGAGAGGACCGACGCGGCGACAATGTCATTGCCGTTGATTGCTTTGCTGATCGGCGGAGCGAGCGGGCCGCTATTGCCGATACAGGTCGTGCAGCCATAGCCGACCAGGTCGAAACCAATGGCGTCAAGATCGTCCTGCAGACCCGATTTGACGAGGTAGTCCGTCACAACTTGCGAACCGGGTGCGAGCGAAGTCTTGACCCACGGTTTGGGCTTCATGCCGCGCTCGTTCGCCTTCTTGGCGACCAGGCCGGCGGCGATCAGCACGTCGGGGTTCGATGTGTTGGTGCAGCTGGTGATGGCCGCGATCACAACGTCGCCATCGCCGATATCGTGGTCTTTGCCTTCGACAGCGGTGCGGACCGGTGCGTTCTTCTTGTAGATCTTGGCAAGGTCGTCGTTGAACAGCTCGTCCACTTCGGGGAGGATCACGCGGTCCTGCGGACGCTTTGGTCCGGCCAGGCTCGGGACGACCGATGCAACGTCGAGTTCGAGGGTGTTCGAGAAGACCGGCTCATGCGCCGGATCGAACCACATGCCCTGTTCCTTGGCATAGGCTTCAACGAGAGCGATATTGTCTTCGCTGCGGCCGGTGAGGCGCAAATAATCGAGCGTCTTGTCGTCAATGCCGAAGAAGCCGCAGGTCGCGCCATATTCGGGTGCCATATTGGCGATCGTCGCGCGGTCGGCGAGGGTAAGGTTGGCGACGCCTTCGCCGTAGAATTCGACAAAGCGGCCCACAACGCCGACTTCGCGAAGCATCTGCACGCAGGTCAGCACGAGGTCGGTCGCGGTGACGCCTTCAGCCATCTTGCCAGTCAACTTGAAGCCGACGACTTCGGGGATCAGCATTGAGATCGGCTGGCCGAGCATCGCGGCCTCGGCCTCGATCCCGCCAACACCCCAGCCAAGCACGCCAAGGCCGTTGATCATGGTGGTGTGGCTGTCGGTCCCCACGCAGGTATCTGGATAGGCAACCATGTCGCCATTCTCGTCCGCGCTTGACCAGATGCCTTGCGCGATGTGCTCAAGATTGACCTGGTGGCAGATGCCGGTGCCTGGAGGCACGGCTGAGAAGTTCTCAAAACTCTTCGAACCCCATTTGAGGAAGTCATAGCGCTCCGCATTGCGCTCATATTCGAGCGCCATGTTGGCTTCCATCGCTTTGGGATGGCCGAACTCATCGACCATGACCGAGTGGTCGATCACGAGGTTGACTGGAACCTGCGGATTGATCTTCGCCGTGTCGCCGCCAAGCTTGCTAATCGCATCGCGCATCGCGGCGAGATCGACCACGCAGGGAACGCCGGTGAAGTCCTGCAGCAGCACGCGGGCTGGGCGATACTGGATTTCGTTGCCGGTGACCGGGTTGTTCTGCCAGTCAACGATCGCCTGGATGTGCTCGCGACCGACGGTGAAGCCCTCATCTTCAAAGCGCAGCAGGTTCTCCAGCAGCACTTTCATCGAGTTGGGAAGCTTGGAGACATCGCCCAATTGCTCGGCGGCCTTGGCCAGCGAGTAATAGGCGTATTTCTTGTCACCAACAGTAAGGGTTGAGCGGGTTGCGAGCGTGTCCTTGCCGATAGCTGTCATCGGGGCGTTCATCCTTTGAATGATGTGGGCCGACGCGATCCTCACGCCGGGAGGAAATTTCGCTGCCGCACCTGCTAGATGACCGGCCCAACGTCAAGGGTGGGCGGCTTGTTGCGAGTCGATTGCGACTTAAGCCGTGGCCGGCTCAGCGGGTTTGCGAGCTGCAATCAAACAACCGGCCACAATCAGGATCGTTCCGGCGATCGTGGTTATCGTTACGGCTTCGCGGAAAAACACCCATCCGAGCACGCTGGCCCACAAGAATCCGGAATATTCGGTCGGAACCAGCGCTTGTGCCTCTTCGCGGGCATAGGCCCAGGCGATCGCCATCGCTCCGGTGACAGTCAGGAACCCCGCTCCAGCAATCCAGAGCAGCGAATCGGAGCTGGGTGTAGACCACGCGATCGGCGCGAACAGCAGCATTACGAGGCCGCCAATCCCGCTATGAAATGTCGCGATCTCGATCGGACCAGCGACTTGCGACTGGCGCCGGATGACTACGAAATTATAGGCGTAGAGCACGGCGGAGAAGAACAAAGATGCCAGGCCCAGCCCCACGTCGCGATCAAACTCTCCTTGGCCAATCTTGCCACCTACGATGATCAAGGTGCCGGCAAAGCCCAGCAGGCTGGCCCAGACCGCACCTTGGCTGATCTTCTCCTTGAGCAGAACCCGGGCAAAATAGAGCGCGATGAGCGGCGCGATGAAGCTAATGGCGATGGCTTCGGCAAGAGGCAGCTTGGTGATGGCGTAGAACCAGCTCAATGCCATGAAGGCTGAAATGATCCCGCGTTCGATGTGAAGCTTGAGCACGTCGGGTTCGGGCCAGCGCCAACCCTTGGCAAGCCAGAACGGAGCTATCATCGCGGCTCCGAACAGCGATCGCAGCACCGTCGCGGTGTAGGCCCCAGCGGCGAGGGCGGCACCCTTCATCAGAGCGTCCATCACAGACAGCAGCCCAACGCCGAGGATCGCGATGACAAAGGGCATGAGGCGGTGAGAGGAGGCGGACGTGCCGGACATAGTGGGTGCCTCCTAGAGCGCAGCACGGGCGAGCGCCATAGGGCTTGTGACCGTCAATGCCTTGATTCAGCAAATGGAAAGCCGGTTTGGTTGAAAGAGGGCCAAGAGAGGCGATATACAGTGTATATTCGCAGCGTTGCGACGACGCAGTGTCAAAGGCAGCGCTTAAGGGGCAGTGTGGGATTGAGAGCATGCGGGCAGTGATCACCAAATCGGCGATGGGCGGAGCGCTTTTGGCGCTTGGCACCGCGAGCGCTGCATCGATCGCCGCCGCGCAAGAGGCACAGCCATTGCCAACCGCTCCGCCGCTTGGACAGACTCAATCGCCGGCTGAAACCCAGCCTGAGGCCCAAACTCCGGCTCCAACTGAGGCTCAGTCCGACAACGCTGCTGCACAGGCTTCAACCTTTGAGGAAGCCTTCCCGGTGATGATCTCGGATCCGGTCGTCCAGGGCGAATTGATTGCGCCGGGCCCGCTGGTCCAGGCTTGGTCGATCGACGCCGCAACCGCGTTGGTTGCCGTTATCGAGAACATCTCGGATGAAGGCCTCGATCCCGCCGATTATGACCTTCAGGCTTTGCAGGTTTCCTTGGCATCGGGGCCAAGCGAAGAGCTCGACAAGCTGGCATCGAAGAATTTTGTCTGGCTGGTCGAGGACCTGCGTGATGGCCGCACGCCGATGGATGCGCGCGAGCAGTGGTTTGTTATCGATCCGGACCGCGACACTTATCGCACTGGCGATTTGTTGACCGAAGCGCTCGCCAGCGGAGATGTCGCGGGCACGCTCGCCAAGCTCAACCCAACGCACCCCGACTATGCGCGGCTCAAGCAAGAGCTGGCGCTAACGCCGCTTGAAGATGTCGATCGCCGCAAGCTGATCCGCGCCAATATGGATCGCTGGCGCTGGCTCGAGCGTGATCTTGGCAAGGTCTATCTGATCAGCAATGTGCCCGAATATCAGCTGCGGCTGACGGTCAACGACAAGATCATCAAGAGTTATCGCACGATTGTTGGCAAGCCAGGGCGCACCGCCACCCCGCAGCTGGCCGAGCAGGTATCCGGGGTCGTGTTCAATCCGACCTGGACCGTGCCGCAATCGATCGTTGTGGGTGAAGGCCTGGGCGAGAAAGTGCTCAACAATCCCGATTGGGCGCGCTCAAAGGGCTACAAGGCCACCAAGGGCGAGAATGGCTGGATCACCGTTATCCAACAGCCGGGACCGACCAATTCGCTCGGTCGGATGAAGCTGGAAATGCCCAATCCGCATGCGATCTTTTTTCACGACACACCTTCGCGCCACCTGTTCAACAATTCCAATCGTGCGCTGAGCCATGGCTGCATTCGCACCGAGAACGCGCTCGAAGTCGCTATGCTGGTGGCGATGCTGGGCAAGGGTGCGACCAAAGACGAAGCGGTCGCCATCGCCACGTCGGGCAAATACACCAAGGTGATGAATGAGCGGAAACTGGCCGCCTACATCACCTATTTCACCATCGCGACCGACATCAATGGTGAGCTCACGACCTTCAACGACATCTATGATCGCGACGCGCCGGTGCTGGCCAGTCTTGATCAACCGCGGGTCGGCAATCGCAGCAATGTGATTGATGATGAAGTGATCGTGATCGAGAATGACCCGCGCGCGGGCGGCTAGTCTGTGGTGGGTTCGCGCGATCGATAAATTGATTGGCGATAGAATAGGCCTGCCGGAATTGCATATGCCAATATGAAAAGGAGCATCGGCAGGTCGTCGGCGCTCAAGATTTGGCCATCCATATCGAACATCCAGAACGCCGCTAAGGTGGCGACGACCGCCATGGCAAGGGAAAGAAAGAGGCTGGATAGCTTCGATAGCTTGGCCGTCAGCAAGCTAGCGACCGGGAAGCCAAAGAACCCTATGAAGATAGCGCAAAAGACCGTGCCAATGATCGTCATTGCGACGGCGCCTAGAATGTAGATGCCAATTGCATCAACAACAGATTCCACGATTGACGCCTCGTCGGATATTGAGGCGAATGCGAAGTACGGCATGACGAGCAGGGATCCCGCAACTGCCGCCTTTAGGCTTGCCGGAAAGACTGCGCCAAGGGCAGTACCAACGCTAAGATCGATACTGCCTAAAGCCGACCGGTTGGACAACTCTCAAAAACTTCCCGGCGCGTGGCGCTGCAGATCGTTGGGCTCTTCAGGCTGCAAAGGCTCAATCTCGGGCGGGGTGCCGATCGTGTTCTCATCGGTCAGGCCCAGACTGTCTGCATAAAGCAAGCGCCCGCCAGACAGGTTGAGCAGGGCAATCCGGAATTGCTCCTCACCCAGAGCGAAACAGCCGTTTGAGCGGCCCAGGCGGCCCCAGCGCTCAATATGCTCAGGCTCGGCATATTTGGCTCTGTGCATCACGATATAGCGCCTCAGAGCGGCCTCATTGGTCGGATCCAATCCGCCAAGGCGCACCGAAGTGCCATAGCGACCGACATACCATTCCCAGGTGATGTAGGCGCCTTTGCTGGTGGCGTTCGAGCCTTCGACATTGGAATAGTGATTGAGCCAGCCATCATGCTCAGGGTCAGACCCGGTGCCATGGCTGACGTGATAACTTTGCACCTCTTCGCGATCGAGATTGACGAAGTGGAACCTTTTATTGGCTGAATGGACACCAAAATCGGCAATCCCGACAATGTCCTTCTTCCAAATCACATCGCCAGCACGATCAAGCTCACGCTTTGCGATCTCGAACAGCTTCCTGTCACGCTCGGTGCCTTTGAGCGGCGCAGCGGCAATCCGCGCAGGCAAGGCCAGGCTTGCGCCTGCTACCAGACCTGTCTTGATCAGATCGCGCCGTTTCATGCCATCACTCATAGCAACCAAACTATTACCGCAATTCTATCGTTCCCGTGAATGGCCTGTCGCCGTTTTTGCTCAACTGGTCGCGTTATGCTCGGCAAAGGCCTTCATGCCCAGCTGCATGATACCGGGCATGCTTTCGTTCACAATCTGACCCACATTGGCCAAAGCCGCGAGCCTTGGGCTCTTTTCCTCGGTCAGTTTAGCGATTGTCGGTCCGGTCGGATGCAAGCGGCTGCGCGCGTTGAAGGCGTTGGTCTTCTCATTCTGCGCGAGGAGCCCGGTGCTGCGCAAATTGGACAGGAAGGCCGCTGGATAGGTGCTTGTGGTGTCAGTCAGCGGCCCTGGAGGAACCAGCGCGTTCTTCTCTTCGTCGGTCTCAAAATTGGCTTCGATGAAGGCCGCGAGCGCGGCGCTGTATGGCACAAAGGGCGTCTGCGCCAATTGTAGCGTGATCGTGTCGCCATCAAAGAAGGGGCGCTGGTTGTTGCGCGCTTCAAATGGGACGGCGCTGGCCGTGCAATCAATGAACAGCGTGCTGTCGGGGACGTCCACAGCCTCGTCTCCGAAGTGCATTTTCCCTGGCTCAATCCGGGTTACCCGGCCCTGGCGATAGACTTCGGTGATGCCGCTCAGCATTTCGACTTCACCTTCCGAGATCACGGCGAAGTGGAACATGGAAGGCTTCGTTTCAGGATCGATCCGCAGCATCAGACCCTTTTCACCAAGCTTGGCAAACATCTCATCGCCATCTTGCGATTGTGCGGCAACCTGCATCTGGATCGTCTGGAAACTGACCAGCTCTTCAAGATGCTGTTCGGCTGGTTGCAGGAACTTGCGGTTGAACATCCAGGAATCGCGCGGCCGCACCCAGCCAATGCGATCCGGAGCGACGCCCGCTTCGAGCAGCCATACGCCGGTGTCCATCGCGGTCTTGCCGGCGCCCAGAATGATGAAGTGCTCAGGCTGGTCAGCTGTCTGCTTCCACAGGCCGGGAAGCTCGCCCGGGATTGCAAACCGCGTGCCGTCTCCAATCTCAAAACCGGGCTTGTGGGTCGATGGGACGGATGTCTGGAAATAGGTGCCGTCGACCAGCTTGCGGCGCACATTGACGGTCTGCTCCTCGCCCGAAAGGATGCCTTTGATGCGGTGTCCCTCGTGATACTCGGTCAGCGGAAAGTATTTTACGCGTCCGCTTGGGATGAAGCGGTCATTCATCACCTGCTCGTAATAGGCGAGGATCTCGGCATGCTTGGCGAGCGGGTACATCCCGGCATTGTGGCCATGCTGATCGACCCTTTTGGTGCACAATTCGAGTGAATTCACGCCATAGGTCGAGCTCGGCTGATGCAGGGTGACGAAGGAATAGGCATCGTTCCAATGCCCACCCGGCTTGGCGTGCTTGTCGACGATAGTGATGTGGCAATCGGGGTCTTCATCGAGCAGCGTGTCGACAAAGGCCATGCCAACGGCGCCCGCGCCTACAACAAGATAATCGGTTTCGAAGTCTGCCATGATTAAGCCTTAGGTGGGTTGGAATCGAGGATTGGGCAGGGGGCCTAGCATCAATCTGCGGTTTGCGGGAGCCGCGCATTCTCATCCGCCATTGCCAGCATCGAGCGGGCATGGCGCGCTCCGATTTCGCGCTGATCGTCACCATAACCTCCGCCCAGTGCTGAGGCGATCGGAATGCCGCTACGGCGCGCTTGGGCCACAACAAACCGATCGCGTTGTTCAAGGCCACTATCGGTCAACGATAACCGACCCAATTTGTCGTCGACATGCGGATCAACGCCGGCCTGGTAGAAGACAAAATCTGGCGCAAATTGCGACATCACTTCGGGCAAATGGCGCTCAAGTTGCTCGAGATAGCCTTCGTCGTCGAGCGAATCGGGCAGCGGCACATCGCGATTTGACTGCGCTTTGCGCACCGGGAAATTCTTCTCGGCATGGAGCGACAAAGTGAAGATGTCCTCGCGCCCGGCGGTGAGGCTCGCTGTGCCGTCACCCTGATGGACATCCAGGTCGACAATCAGGATCCGTTTGGCATCGCCTTCTGCGATCAATCGATTGGACGCGACGGCGAGGTCATTGAACACGCAATAGCCGGCGCCGGTGTCAGAAAGGGCATGATGGCTGCCCGCCGCACTGTTGGCGGCATAGCCATGCTGCATCGCCAGCTGCGCGGCCAGCCAGGTTCCGCCATTGGTGTGGCGCACCCGGTCACGGATCCGCTCGGTGATGGGAAATCCGATCCGCCGTTCCTTTTCACGCGGGACATCGACCCGGAACACCTCGCCGACATAGGCTGGATCATGCACCGCTTCGAGCCAGTCGCGTGGCATGGGCTCGGGCGCGTGTTCGGTGATGGCCGCGCCACTTTCGCGCAAGGCCTGCATAACGGTGATGTATTTGTCGAATTTGAAGGTCCCGCGGGTCGGTTGCGGAGCCATATAGTCAGCGTGATGGACGACGTGGAGCAGAGTTAAGCTGCCTTCTTGGCGAGCGTCACCAGCTCATCGTAAATCGCGTCACCGCCGCGACTGGCCGCGTTGCGCCAGGTTGTCGCGGTGTCAGCGTTGAGCAGCTCGCCCTCACCCGTCAGCACCAGCACATTGGGCGTACCGGGCAGTTCAGACAGTCCAAATCTGTTCGCTATGGCGAGATTATGCCCGTCTTCGGTCTGCGGCATGCCGATATTGACGAATACCAGCTCGTAATGAGTGTCGATCATTTTGACGAAGCGATCCGTGCCAAGCCATCCGGCCAAAGCGCGGCTGTCGTGGCACCAATTGGCGCCCATCACCAGCAGCACGCGCTTTTCGCTCTCCAAAGCGCGGGCGAGCGCCGCGTCGACATCTCCCATGGCGTCATCACTGACAATGTAGGATTCGGCTTCGGGATAGTCATGTCCGCCGCCACTGGCGGCCGTCAGCAAAGCCGCCGCGGCAATCAGCGGCACCGCCCCGGCAATTCCGCCAAGGATTGCGCGGATCATTCGGCTGCTTCCGCCGATTCGGCGTGCGGATCAAATGCCACCTCTTCCCCGGCTTCGATTTTGGCTGCTTTCTCTTCGACCAGCTTGACAATGTGGTCGAGCATGTCGTGGTCCTCAATCGCATGCGCCTTGACGCCAGAGAGATAGACCATGTGTTTGCCGGCACCGCCGCCGGTAAGCCCTATATCGGTCTCACGAGCCTCTCCAGGGCCATTCACGACGCAACCTAGGACCGAGAGGCTCATAGGCGTTTTGATGTGCTCCAGACGCTTTTCCAGCGTCTCTACGGTGCGAATAACGTCGAAGCCCTGGCGCGAACAGGACGGGCACGAGACGACGCGCACGCCGCGAGTGCGCAAACCGAGCGCCTTGAGCATTTCATAGCCGACTTTGACCTCTTCCTCAGGTTCCGCAGAAAGCGAAACTCGGATCGTGTCACCAATCCCCGCCCATAGCAGCGAGCCCATGCCGATCGAGCTCTTGACGGTTCCGCCGATCAAGCCACCGGCTTCCGTGATGCCGAGATGGAGTGGGCAATCGACCGCTTCGGCGAGGCCGTGATAAGCGGCCACGGCTAGGAACACGTCGCTGGCTTTCACCGCGACCTTGAATTCGTGGAAGTCGTGATCCTGCAGCAATTTGATGTGGTCGAGCGCGCTCTCAATCAGCGCTTCGGGGCAGGGCTCGCCATATTTCTCAAGCAGGTCCTTTTCGAGGCTGCCCGCATTGACGCCGATGCGGATTGCGCAGCCATTGGCCTTGGCGGCACGGACCACTTCGGCCACGCGTTGTGAGGATCCGATATTGCCAGGATTGATGCGCAGGCACGCCGCGCCAGCATCAGCCGCCTCGAGCGCGCGTTTGTAATGGAAATGGATGTCAGCAACGATCGGGATCCGTGCTGCTTTGGTGATCTTGCCAAACGCTGCGGTGGCTTCTTCTGTCGGGCATGATACCCGGATGATGTCACAGCCGACTTCCTCGCAACGCCGGATCTGGTCGAGCGTTGCGACCGCATCCTCGGTCGGCGTGTTGGTCATGGTCTGGACCGTGATCGGCGCGCCGCCGCCGACCGGGACGTCGCCCACCATGATCTGGCGACATTCGCGCCGCTCGATATCTCGCCAAGGCCTTACTGAAGACATGGCGCCCATATAGGGTTGGGATGATGAAGGGGCAATGACAGCGAATGCACTGCCATTGCCCTAGGATTTTGAGTGGTTACCAGCGGATCAGCGGTGGGACGGCGAAGCGGCCGATCAGCGCGGCGGCAGCGACGGGCGCGACGTGCCACATGCCCAGATGCGCGATGCTGTCGAGCGGGCAAGTCACGCCATAGGCAACCGTGCCCAAGGCACCAGCGGTGATCCCGGTGAGCCAGCCGGCACGCTCAAGCGAAACCGGAGCTCCCCGGCGCAGCCACAGGATCGCGGCAACAAAGATGATACCCGAAGTGGTGAGCGACCAGCGTGCGCAATAGAGCGCGGCGGGGTCTTCAAACCCAACATGGGTGTGGTTATCGCCCGACAGAATGACGCTGATAATGGCTGCGACCGGCAGGACACCCAGCATGGCTGCGCTCCAGAAAGGCGCATTTTGTCGTTCGCCGACTTTGGGTAGCGCGCTCTTGGCCAATGCGGTTCCGGCTGCGGCCCCAAGCAGGAGCAGCAATCCATTGGTGATCCAGTAAAAACCAGATGCCTCACCGGTGAGGATTCCACTCCACAGATTGTGAATGAAGATCGACCCAATCAACGCCACCATTCCGGCAAACCCGATCAGTACCATTCCCTCCACCGGCTTGACGCGGCGGACGGGGGTCAGGTCCTCGGTCATGGACGCGATCAATTCTTCGCGGCTCATTGGCTCAGGCATCTCAATCAACTTTCTCAACGATCGCGGCGAGTTTTCGCAGGCCGCGATGAATATTCACTTTAACCAGGCTTTCGCTCTGCCCGGTCTTTTCGGAGGCTTCGCGGATTGAAAGTCCGCTGATTTTGACAAGCTCGATCACTTCAGCCTGTTTCTGAGGGATCTGCTTGAACAGTCGTTCCAGACTGACGCGGGCAAGAACAACGTCTTCTTCGCTGTCCTCAATTGCGTCATCGTCTTCGAGTTCCTGGCCATCATGCTTGTAGACCTTGCGCAGATGATCAACCCAGCGATAGCGCGCAATTGCGGCCAACCAGGGGAGGAATGGCCGCGACGGATCATAGGTGCTGCGCTTGGTGTAAAACGCCAGCAAGACGTCCTGCACGAGGTCATCAAGCTGGTGCGGTGGCACGCGGCGCCGGAAATAGCGTTCCAGCCAAACCCCTACCTCTGACAGCAGCACATTGGCGGCGGCTTTGTCGCCGTCTTGCGCTGCCGCCATGAGGCGGGAAAAGGTGGCTTCATCTCCGACCATCAGGCTGACTTAGCGGTAAACCTGCTAATCAACCAGTCGAGGGAGAAGATTCCTCCGCCGCGACTGATCAGGATCAGAGCCATTCCGATGATCCCAATCGCCCAACCAAAGAAGTGGTCGGAAGTCGGGAACACGAAGAACTGGATGACCAGCGTCATGATCAACAGCGCAAACGCTGAAAACCGTGTGGCAAGTCCAAGAACGAGAAGAATCGGGAACAGGAATTCCGCGTAGGTCGCCAGCGGGGCGGCGATCGACACGGGCAGGGGTACGCCCGAAAATTCGTTCTCAAACAGGAAGTAGGTGATGTCGTTCAATTGGAACCACGTCCCTTCTTCCACCTTGGTTTTGTACGAGCGCCAGAAGACGCCCGCCAGCGCTATGCGCGTAACGAGCAGCGCAAGCCCTTCAACAAATCCGCCTGACAGAAAGCTGACCAGACGGTGATACAAAGAAATCGCACTGCTCATCATCCACCTCCTATTGTGGTGCCGCGCTTAGCGCTTGATCGGCTTCAGCGAGCCGTTGCCCTTAGGCGTTTCAATCGACGTGCAAGTGCCCTTGGCAACCAGCTTCCAGGCATTGCCCTGGTAGTCGCGGGTTGACGTGCCAGCACAGCTTGTGCCTGGGCCAGCGGCGCAGTCATTCTTGCCAGCTTTAGCAACACCATAGCACTTTTCCTTGCTGCTTTGTGCAGCGACCGGAGTGGTGGCGAGGCCAGCGACAACACCGGCAGTGATGGCGAGGCCAGCAATGTTGGCGATCGATTTGGCGTTCATGTGAAATCTCCAAAAAATTCGGTTCAGGGGGCGTCCCGGCGAAAATGCGCTGGAACTGCTCCCCGGTTCGCCGCCGGAAGCGCCATAGTTACAGCCGAGCGCAACTTTTTTGCGATTGAGCCGAATTCGGCCGGGTCGCCTGCCATTGAATGGAAAAATCTGCGGCGGGTGTAACGCGCGCGCGGAATCAAACGAACCCGTCCACATACGTTGGAAAATCAGGGTCGCTTGCCCCTGGCTGGAAGACAGATTTGGTGATGGTGACACCCCACGTCGACCCATTGCCTGGCGGTTCGGTGAGCAGGTCGCTCTGCGTATCACCCTGACCCCCCCTCCGATGCCTGGAAAGCCTGTGCGCCGGACCGCCGAAATATGCTAGGAAGCACCGCATGAGCGACGACATTGCACCGTTTGGCGGTTTTGGCCTTGGCCTGCGTCGACCGCACTTCAATGACTTTCTCGATGGCTCCGTGCCGGTCGATTTTGTCGAAGTGATCAGCGAAAACTACATGATTGAGGGCGGGCGCCAGCTGCGCATTCTCGAACAGGTGCGCGAAAAGCACCCTGTCATCATTCATGGCGTGTCGATGTCGATCGGATCAGCAGGCGGACTGGATCGCGACTATCTGGCAAAGCTCAGCCAACTTGAGCAGCGGATCGAGCCGCTCTGGGTGTCAGATCATCTGTGCTGGACCCGCAACAGCGCTCACAACAGCCATGATCTCCTGCCATTGCCGCTAACGCGTGAGGCGCTGGACGTCGTTTGCGAGAATATTGGCCAGGCTCAGGACCATCTTGGTCGACCGATGCTGTTCGAAAATCCATCGAGCTATCTGACCTTTCCCGAAGACGAGATGAGCGAGTGGGAATTCCTCACTGAGATGACCCGTCGGACCGGTTGTTTCCTCCTGCTCGACGTCAACAATATCTATGTCAGCAGCCGCAATCACGGCTTCTCCGCCGATGAATATCTTGCAGGTCTGCCGCTCGACCGAGTGCGCCAGATCCACCTGGCCGGACATGATCCTGCCACGCCCGAACGCGACATCATCATTGATACGCATGACCGCGAAGTCACCAATGAGGTGTGGGAATTGTATCGCAAGGCAATGGCGGCGCTGCCGGTTCCTGTCGCCACGATGATTGAGCGCGACGACAAAATCCCGCCTTTGCCCGAATTGCTTGCCGAGCTTGACCACGCACGGGCGATCGCTGATGATCAGGCTGTGCCGGTGCTGGCATGAGCGCGCAACAGAGCCTTGCTGAACGCCAGTCCGCTTTCATGCGAGCTATTCTGGATGAGGACGCGCCGCTTCCGGACGGGTGGGGCAACAGTCAGGCCGCGGGCATGGCAGTCTATCGCGGCAATTATCGCTCTGCGTTGATGGATGCGCTGGCTGACACGTTTGAGCGGACCAAATTGTATGTCGGTGATGGGCCTTTCGCACAGGCGGCGGCGCATCACGCCATCGCGCATCCGCCTTCGGGCTGGACAATTGACGATACCGGCCACGGGTTTGATGAGACATGCGCTCAGCTGTTCGCCAACAATCCCGAAGTGTCCGAACTGGCTTGGCTTGAATGGACCATGCTGGGCCTCGCAACCGCTCCCGACCATACACCTCTTGATGCCGCTGGCTTTGCGGTCGCAACCCAAGGATTGGACAATCAGGGATGGTCGGCCCTGAAACTTGAATTCCAGCCTCGCATTGCCACTCGGACCGTCGAGCATAATCTCTCGAGCCTGTGGAATGCGATTGGTGATGATGCCGTTGCGCAAGCCGAGCTTGGTCCGCGCCAGGAGCGTGGTTGCATTGTCTGGCGCGAAGGCGTGCGGCCAACCTTCATGCTGGTCGACCCGGCGGAGGCACAGGCCCTGGCGTCAATGCAGGCCGGCGCGAGCTATGGCGAAATGCTGCTGGAACTTGCGCAAAGCCAGAAGGGCAATGATCGCTTGCAGCAGGCGCTCAAACGCGCGGGTGAGATACTCGGCCAATGGCTTGGCGAAGGGATGATCACACGCGTGATTTCTTGACTCTCCGGACTATTGCGGCACCTTCGCCGCAAGGGAGAGATCAATGTTGAGCGAAACATCCATCGAATTGCGCAGCGCCAAGCCCAGCCTGATGATGCGCGCAATCACCTGGCTGATGAGCAAACGTGCGCCGGTGTTTCCAAAGGATCCGGCTGAAATCGGTCCGTTCCTGGATGGACGCGAAACGCCGCCCGACGCGCCCATGCCGTCCAAGTTCGAAAGCCGGTTTCAGGTTGAGAGATGGCAAGCTGCTGGGCAGGAGGTGGTCACCCTGCATCCCAAAAGCGGACCAGGCGAATGGCACATGCTCTATTTCCATGGCGGCGGCTTTGTGCTGCCGATGTTCGATGTGCATTGGCCGATGGCGGCGACGATGGTTGAACAGCTTGGCATCAGCATTTCGCTTCCGCTCTATGAGCTGGTGCCCGAGAGCAAATATTCGCGCGCAGACGAGCAGGCCGATGCCGCGTTCGCCAAGATCGCAGCCGAGCATGACCCCGCCAAGATCGTCCTCAATGGCGACAGCGCTGGCGGCCATATGGCGCTGTCGCTGGCCCTCCGTTTGAGCAAGGCGGATGGTCCTAAGCCAGGCAAGCTGGTCCTGTTCGCCCCCTGGCTTGATGTGACAATGCAGGACGAAGGCATGCGCGCCGTCGAGCCGCACGACTTCATGCTCAAGATCGATGCTCTGCGGGCCATGGGCTCGATCTGGGCGGATGATCGCGACCCGGCGAGCCCGGCCTGCTCTCCGCTCTACACGCCAATTGAGGAGCTGGCTCAGCTACCGCCGACGCGCATCTTCACCGGTCGGCACGATCTCTTCATCATCGACAGCCGCACCTTCACACATAAATTGCGCGAAGCTGGCGTCGATGCAAAGCTCGGCGAATATGAAGGCGCGCCGCATGTGTTCATGGCGATCACGCCGACTCGCGAATCCAAGGATGTGTTCGCCTTGGTGAAGGACTTCCTCGCTGAGTAAGCGCTAGGCGGTAAAGCTCTCGCCGATCATCTGCTCGCTGATATCCCACAAGCGATCAGCGCTGGCTGGATCGAGCGCATAGCTGCGCACGCCGCTATTGGGCGATTGATCGTCGATCTCGGCGACGTGGCAATCTTCGCAATAGACACCGCCCTGGCCATCAAGCTCTTCTGCGGTGGCAGCCCACACAGAAGTCGCGGCTCCTTGCGGGATGCTTTTCCAAGCGAAGTTGGGATCCGCGGCGGTGACGCGGGCCACAAGGGCATTGGCCGCCTCTTCAGAGAGATGTCGGCCGAGATTCGTGTTGATGCCGCCTGGATGGACGGCATAGGAATGGACTCCCTGATCGGCAAAGCGCTGCTCCAACCCCACTGAGAACAGGACATTGGCGGTCTTCGATTGTCCATAGCTCGCCCATTCATTGTATTCGCGGTTCTCAAAATTGGGATCGTCGAGATCGACGGGGGCAGCGTGGTGTCCGCGGCTGGAGAGGTTGACGATGCGTTTGTCGGCGCCAGCTTGCACCAGCGGCATGAGTTGCTTGGTCAGCGCAAAATGGCCGATATGATTGGTGCCGAATTGGCGTTCAAAACCATCGGCGGTGGCGGCCTGTGGGCATGCCATCACGCCAGCATTGTTGATCAGCAAATCGATCTTGTCGAAGCGCTGATTGGCCTCAGTGCCGCACTGGCGGACACTTTCGAGCGACGCCAGATCGCACAAGATTGTCTCGAGATTGGCATCAGGAACATCCGCCTTGATGGCGTTCACAGCTTCGTCGAGCTTGCTCTGATCGCGGCCGGACAACACAACATGCGCGCCTTTGGCGGCCATGGCTCGTCCCGTTTCCTGGCCGAGGCCCGAATTGCCGCCCGTCACGAACACCGTCTTTCCTGACAGGTCCTTTCCGGCCAGAACATCATCGGTCGTGCTGGTTGCTCCGAACTCGCTCATAAATTGCTCTCCTGATTCCTTGGATTTGCGTCCATGCTAGCCCGCCACGCCATGATGCGATAGAGAAATGCGCTTATGAATATGATCATCCGATTTGCACTCGTCGCGCTCGCCGCGCCTTTCCTTCTGACCGCGCCGCTTTCGGCGCAAGATGAGCCCGAACCACGGTGGTCGATTGCCATTCATGGCGGGGCCGGGACGCTGAACCCGGACAATATGACGCCAGAGCGCAGAGCCGCTTACGAAGCCGCCTTGCAAAACGCGCTTGATGCGGGGGCGGCTGTGCTGGCCGAAGGCGGCAGTGCGATGGACGCCGTCAAAGCCGCCATCATCCCGCTTGAGGATGATCCCCTGTTCAATGCCGGGCGCGGCGCCGTCTTCACATGGGAAGGCGTGAACGAGCTCGACGCGTCGATCATGGACGGGAGTGATCGCAGCGCGGGCGCAGTCAGTGGGGTCAAAAGCATCAAGAACCCGATCTTGCTGGCGGATGCTGTGCGTACCAATAGCCGCCATGTCTTTTTGAGCGGCGCCGGGGCTGAAGAATTCGCAGGTGAGCAGGGGATCGAGACCGCTGGCCCTGATTGGTTTGCGACGGAGCGACGCTTGCGGTCTTTGGAGCGGATGAAGGCACGCGAATTGTCAGCGCTGGATGTCGATCACAAATTCGGCACTGTGGGCGCGGTGGCGTTGGACGTGAACGGCAATCTTGCGGCCGGAACCTCGACAGGGGGCATGACCGGCAAGCGCTGGGGGCGGATTGGCGATTCACCGGTGATCGGTGCGGGCACCTATGCCGACAATCGCAGCTGCGCAGTCTCGGCGACGGGTTGGGGCGAGTATTTCATCCGCGTCGGCGTGGCGCAGGAGATTTGCACTCGGCTGCGTCTTGGCAGCGGCGAGCCAGCAACTTTGACTCCTATTCCCGATGGCGGCCTTACCGGAGAACTTCGTGAAATGCTCACGGGCGATGCTGAGACGGGCCTTGGCATTTGGCAAGGAAGGCGAGCCCAACGGATAGCTGACGGCGTCATGTCCGAAGTCAAAGAGCTCGGCGGCGATGGCGGGGTCATTCTCGTCACGCCGGAGGGCCACGCACTCTACAGCTTCAACACGACCGGCATGTATCGCGGTCGCGCGACCAGCCAGGGCGTGAATGAAGTCGCGATCTTTGGCGGGGACCAAAGCGCTGAAGCGTCAGCAACGCCTGATCACTAAGTGCTACAAATCGCCGATGTCGCAGCCGCGCGCTTCCAGGATCGGCTTCATTTCCCAAAACGCTGCGGGCGTCCTTGTGAGCGGGATATAGGGGTGCAGGTGATGCACGATGTGGAACTGCATCCACATCGATCCCCAATTGCCAACCTTCGATTTCCAGGCGCGCGAATTGCGATAGCGGCTTTGCTCATTGCTGGGATGATGCGGGGCCCATGACAGGAAAAAGATGATGTAGGTGATGGCGATGTTGAAAGGCAGCCACCACAGGAACAGCGCCTCAAGCGCATAGCCATTCCACGCCAGCGTGCCGAGAATGGCGATGAACGCGATCTTGTAGGCCAAGGACAGCAGGATCAGATCCGGGCGCGCCGCGCGGTGCAAGGCGCCAGCATAATCGTGGTTGCGCTTCGCATCTGGTTGCCGCTGGCGGATCGTCTGCCAGATCGCTTGCCACGGACCGTCAGCCTTGGTCGTAATGTCGACATCGAGCTCGGGATTGTTGGTGTTGCGGTGATGATCGAGATGGGTGATCCGCAAGACCTGGAATGGATAGACCAGCATCCAACTTGTCGCGTGGCCGACGAGTTCGTTGAGCCAACGCAGCTTTTGCCCTGGTCGCGCGATGATATCGTGCTGCGCCTCATGCGTCGGCAAATAGACCAGCGCCATGTTGATCGTCGCGATCGGGAAGGCCACCCAAGGCGGCAGGATGTCCATGAACACGAGCGGCCAGAGCGAGAGCCAGACGGCGAGGTTGCCAAACGCCCACACGACCGCTTCCCATGGGAACATGCCCGAATGCTTGCGCGCGATCTTGTTCTCTAGTCGGCGCAATTCGGCATTGCTCAATTGCGAGATATCGGCCGGAATGATGTCGGACTGGACTGTCATATCCACCTCCCTCTGATCTGCGCGATCAGTCCCCATGTTCCGCCGACAATCAACGCAAAGGTGAGCGTTGAAAGCCCGAACGGAGCCCCAATACCCGTGGCCTGCATGAGCTGATCAATCACCGGCACCAGGAACGCAAAGGCGAACACCAAAGGCAGTATCCAGACAATGAATTTGAGCGCGCTTTCCATCTTAGGCAGCCTCCTCTTCCGGGCGTTCTGGTGAGAGTTGAGCGATCCTTGCCAGGAGCTCTTCGCGAAATGCGTCGGAAGCATCCGACGCCAATATGCAGTAAAAGCCCCAGCGCTGACGCCTGAGCATCTCTTCATCGTCGATCGCGTCGCTTAGCCAATCGTCCAGCGGGGCTCTGTACGCAGCGAACATCTGAACGGCGAGATCACGCGGCGACAGATTGCCTCGGAGTTGGCCCTTCTGTTGCGCGGCCTTGCAAGCAAACTCTGCCATTTCGACGGAGCGTCGTGCCTGGTGAGAGCCTGCATCATCGCGGGTCGGGTCGTAGGCAAAGGCTATTCCAAGCCGCTGCAATCCCAAAAATGCTCCGCGCGTAAACCCGGCGTCCTCCTGGATTTGCGCATAGGCCTCGTCGATCACGGCATCAGCCATTTCGAGCGGAGTGGCGCGCCGATCAAATTGAAGGCGATCCCACAATTGCTCGATCGAGTTGGCAGCCATGGTCGCGATGATGGCCGCCTTGTCGCCAACGAGGTTATACAAGGTCGGGACGGTTACGCCCGCTGCCTGAGCCAAGCCTCGCGTGGTCAGCGCGTCATAACCATCGCGAGCGATGATGCTTCGAGCTGCATCAAGGATGCGCCGTTTGCGGTCTGCAATCGATTGTTCGCGTTTGGTCGACATGTCGCGACCATTAGGGCACCAAATTCGCTTTATCAATGATAAAATTTTATCAATGATCAAATTACATTGGTGGCGCCGTCAAATTTGTCCTTCTTGCGCTTGCCAAAGCGCATATCGCCTTCAAGCTTGGCGCGCAGTTGAGCGTAAAACGCTTCGAGGAAGGCTCGCTCGTCACCCGCTCCCGGATCCCAACCAATCTTGCGACAGATCGCCTGGTGGACCGAAGACAGCGCGTCGCTGTGATCCTCGCGCAAAACCCGTTCAAGCGTTTGCAGTTCGTGCTCTCCGTAGACCGACAATTCGTCCTCGCCGAACTCGTAGCGTGCGCCAGTGACTCCACTTTCGCCCCGGGCCGCACCCTGGGTCGACAGCGTCTCGGCCAGCTTCACGCGTGGCGCTTCGACCACCCACGTTCCGGCAATGATGTCTCCTGCGCGAAGGGCGTCGCGATTGAAGAATGGGAACAGCATGAACACCAGAAACCAGGCGAGCCCGGCCAGACCCGCACTTCCTGCCGAACCATCCGGAGCGATCATTAGAAAGATCAGCGGCATGAACAGTTCGATATCGCGCAGCAGGTTGCGCGCGATCACTGCATCTGCGGTCAGGCGTCCACCGCCCCGTGCTGCAACGCGCAGCCCGGTTATCCGCTTGCCAGGCGTTGCGCCGCGTGGTCCTAGCTCGAAGATCAGGAAATAGCCGTAGCGAGCAAGAAACCCGGCCAGGATCAGGGCGATGCTTAAGAACTCACCTGCGCCCCGAACATTCTCATCCAACCTGGCGAGTGGTCCCTCGGCCAATCCGCTGGCGATCCAGACGATCAACACAAAGAACAGGATGAGGCTCAGATACAGGATCAGGAAATCGAGCAGCAGCGCACCAATCCGGGCACCGCGCGAGCCAACGACAATCGGCACCGCGAGTCCTTCTGGAGTGATCAGGCTGCGTTCGCGCCGATTGGCGGGCAGTGTGGTTGCGGCCGAGGCGCTCACTCTGCTTCCTCAACCTGTTCGGGATCGTAGGCAAAGAAATATGCGAGCCACAAAGTCAGCATCGTGCCGCCGATTAGGAAGCGATCTTCGGTCGCACCGACCAATTGCCTGGGGAATGCTTCGAGCAAAGCCGCAAAGACCAGCATCAGGACGACGCCGGCCATCACCTGCGCACCGCGGCGACCGCTCTCTGATGCTGCCGCCAAGACCGATTTCTCGCCCGGGAAGGCCATGGATCGGCCGATATGCAGGCCGGCAGCACCGGCCAGGAGGATCGCAAACAGCTCAGTCGTCCCATGGACGCTCAGCCATGCGGCAAATTCAACACCTAGGTCTTGCCCGGCAAAGAGCCACAGCATCGCGCCCAATGTCGCAAGATTGTAGATCAGCAACATCAAGGACGGGATTCCGAATGCGAAACCCAAAGCAAAAGCGAGGATCGCAACGCCGGCATTGTTGCTGAATAGATAGGCCGCGAATGTAGACAGGCCGCCGGCCGAATCTTCTGTGCCAAGTGTTCGCAACAATTCTTCGCGGGTGGCGCCGGGAACGCGCGTATCCATGAATTGGGTCGGGACGATGCGATAATACCATTCTTGATCTTGGACGACGAGCAGCCAGCCTACGATCGTGCCGGCCACCATCACTGCGAAAGCGATGCAGATGTCGAGCCAGATCTCCCGCACGGCGCGGCTCCAGCCGCCAAACAGGAAAGACCGGAACCAGCCGGAGAGGCCCTGACGTGGGCCGTAGACCTGGAACCAAGCGCGCTGGACCAAACTTTCAAGGTAACGCAAAGTAGCGGCGTCGAGCGACGTCTCGCGCGCCACCGCCAGGCTCGAGGCGGCCGTCCGGTAGAGCGTCGGCAAGGCCAGCAGGTCATCATCGCTCAGCCTGCGCATGCCGTTCTTCTCAAGCCGCTCAAGGATGTCTTCCAGCCGTGTCCAATCGCCTTCGCGTTCAAGCCGAAAACGGTCCGACCGGAGCGCGGCGCTTTCGACATCACGCGGAGCTTCGACTTCGCCGCGACCGAACCAATTGGTGAGGGTTGGGGCCTTCATCCAATCGCCTCGCTGTTCTTGATGATGAAATATTGATCGATCAGCTGAGTGCCGATCTGATCCCACGGAGCCTCGATCACATCAACGCCCATTTGCCGCAGACGTTGGAGCACCACGCTGCGCTGATGCGCCAAGGTTTCTGCCGTTACGCTCCGCGCCAGGGTGCTGACATCGCCCGGCTCCGCGGCAATGAATTCTTCCAGCTCGCTGTCAGCGATGGTCACAAACAGAACCAGATGCCGGTCAACCAGCCTGCCAATGCTCTCGATCATCATCTCGGCTGCGGTTGAGTCCGTGAAGTCGGAAAACAGGACTATCAGCGCGCGGCGCTGCAGTTTGGCAGTCAGCGTCGCCAGCGCGAGTGTGAAATTTGGCTCGGCATTTGTGTAGTCGAGACCAGCAGCGGCGCTTTGCAGCCTTTGGAAGGCACGAGCATCGGCCACAAATGGTGTCATGACTTGCGGCCGTTGAGCGAAGCCAAACAGCGACACTTTGTCACCGCCCTTGAGCGCAACATAGGCGCAGGTCAGCGCCGCCGAAACGGCGCGATCAATCCGCGGCATGCCATCAACCGGCTCACACATGGCTTGCCCGCAATCGAAGGCGAACACGATCTGATTGTTGCGCTCGCTCTCATTCTCGCGCGCATACAGTTTGGTGTGCCGCGCGCTTGCCTTCCAGTCGATACGGCGCCGATCCATCCCCGGCTCATACTCAGACAACGCCTCAAATTGAGTGCCCTCGCCGCGAATTCGGCGCGCGATCAACCCAGTCTGCGCATCGCGAAGGAAGGTTTGCAATTCCGGGCTACGCACCGGCGAGAGATCGGGCCAGATGCGAACGGATTGGTCGAGTTCTCGCGAGACTTGCCGTGAACCCAGTCCGAGCGGTCCCGTCCAGCGAAGCCAAGCGCGAGTGATATCCGCTGTGCCACGGCGCACTGGCGTTGCCGCATAGGATCCTTGCACCTCAGCGCGGTTGTCCTCACTCGTAAGCCGGACGCTCGCCTTGCCCAGATCGCCGAGACGCGGATCAAATTCGAACGCGCTTTCAACGCTCGATCGCCGCCCGCCGACAAAACTGGCTGACGCGGTCAAATCGGTAGGTCGACCAATCTCAGCATCATGCGGAGCCTTCACTTCCCATTGTGATACCCTGCCTGCGAGCAAAACATCGAACACGAACAGCACAAGCAGGAACAGGCCAGCCGCGGGCGCTGCCAACCATGCTTGAGGGGCAAGCGCCGCTACAACCACGGCCAACGGCGCAAAGCCAGCAGCCAGCCAGACGGCCAGCTGCGTTGGCACAAAGGGCAGTGCAGGAAGGTTGAGGCTGGGCCGCTTCATGAGATCAGCGCGGCGCCTCCGTCTCTTCGATCAATTCGGCCACCAGGCTCTCAATGTCACGACCCTCAATCTCCGCCGCCGGGCTCAATGTCAGGCGATGGCGCAGGACCGGTACAGCCAGCGCTTTGACGTCGTCAGGGATGGCGTAAGCACGACCATGCAGCGCAGCACGCGCTCGCGCTGCGTTGGCCAGCATCACCGCTGCGCGCGGGCTGGCACCGACCGCCAGATCCGCATGTTCGCGCGTGGCGCGAACCAAACGCACGACATATTGCGTGATGTCGTCGGCAACTGTCACGTGATCGAGAGCTGCGCTGGCCGCGCCAAGCTTGGCCGCATCTGCAACGGCTTCCACACCCAGATCAGCCGGAACGACTGGGCCTTGCCGTTTGCCATAGGCGGCGACAATCTTGGTTTCCTCACTCTCGTCGGGATAGGGCACCAGCAGCTTAAACAGGAAGCGGTCCAACTGCGCTTCGGGTAGCGGGTAGACACCTTGGTTCTCGATCGGGTTTTGCGTCGCGATCACCATGAAGCGATCTGGCAGGCTGTGCGTTTCGCCGTCCAATGTGACGCGCCGTTCTTGCATCGCTTCGAGCAGAGCGGCCTGCGTCTTGGGCGGGGTCCGGTTGATTTCGTCCGCCAGGAGCAGCTCGCAAAAGATCGGGCCGCGGGTCAATGTGAACTGGCTGGTCTGGAAGTTGAAGAGATTGGAACCAAGGATGTCACCAGGCAGCAGGTCCGGAGTGAACTGGATGCGTCCATAGTCAAGGCCAAGCGCGGTCGAAAAACTCTGCGCAAGAAAGGTCTTGGCTGTGCCGGGAGGCCCTTCAAGCAAGACATGCCCTTCGCTGATCATCGCAACCAGCAATTGCTCGATCATCTCGTCTTGACCGACAATCGCTTTCGAGACCTCGATCCGAATACTGTCTGCGAGCGTGCGCAGCTCCTCGAGTGTCATGCTCATGTGTCGATTTCCCCTTCAAGTTCCTTCAATGCGCGTGCGGCGCGCACAATATCGGCTGGTCCGCTAGCCCGCGCCAATTCTGCGGAGCGGGTCGAAAACAAATTGGGCTGTCCCAGTCTTTTGGCGAGTGCTGCGTCGATCGCGTCGGCCTCTGCCCGCGGCAGCCCCAAACGGGAAGCGATCCGCCGCCCGATGATGTGAATGAACGGTTCTGCCAACAGGCCGTGTCGCCGTGCGCGGACGATCAGGCCCGCTCCGTTGGCGACAAGGCGATGCTTGCCAAAAGCGATCTCTGGCTCTGATGCGGCGGCTGGGCCAAAGCGCAGAAACGCACGCCATCCCATGATCAGAAGCGCGAAGATCAAACACAGAGTCGCGGCCAGGAATGGCGGCTGAAAGGCTAGGGTGAGCAGATTGGTGGTGTTGCCCAGACCGTTGAGCGTAAGATCAAAGGTGATCGGAACAGTTTCGTCATTGGTCGCATCTTCGACCAGTCGCAGAGCCAAAGCGGCGCGTTCGGGATCGGACAGGCCGAAATTGTTCACTAGGTCAGGCTCAACCACAAAGTAGACCGGATAGCGATAGTCGTAGAACTCGTCCTCTTCCGGTGGCTGTTCCGGCACCAGAACTTCGAATGCCAAGGATCGCGCCCGATTGTCTGTCACCAGCACACGGTGATCCCGGTTTGACGAATCTGTCGACAGGCTGGCGGTCGTTGGCAGCGATCCGCTCAGCCCATAACCTGCCCAATTTGCAGGCGAGGTTGGCTCTTCCGGATCTGTTTCTTCGTCCTCATTGGCGAACAAAAAGACACCTTCGGTGACGTGATTGCCATGGCCCTCGGTCTCAAAATCGTAAGGCGGTGCCAGATCGTCTGTCCATCCCGGAGAATTGGCCCCGTAAAGGCGCACCCAATCGTCCTCGATCTTGTCCTTGATCTCATCAGGGATGTTGTCGGGATACTTTCCGGCGAACCATTTGGGCAGAATGACCATGGTCGGCCCAGTCATTGAGCGGTCTTCCAGAATGTCGTCGAGCGTTTCCGAATTGGTGATCAGTGGCGGGGTGAGCACCAAAAGGCCATAGGTGTCGAGGTTTTCGCGAGCGCGCGACTGATCGACCGAATAGCCTTCAAGCTCGAGCATTTTGGCAAAGCCGGAATAACCGTTGAGGCCGTCAGCCGCGGCGTGGGCGTCGCCGCCTGGCCGCTTGCCGGTGTCACCAGCTCCGATGAAGTAGAGCATGGCCAGAAACGCAGCAAAGCCGAACACGACAATGCCGAGGACAGTCAAACGGTTGAAACCGGAATTGCCGCGTTCGGTCATGATGGCAGCAATCCTTGCGGCTCGGCCGAGGCTTTGCCTTCGATCCGTGCCAAGGCGAAATCGGCATAGGCGGCGCGCGCTTCGTCCCAATCGCTTTGGTCGAGGGCGCTCATCGCAAACAGGCTCCGTTCAACCCTTACTGCAATGGTTCGAAAGGCCTTACGCGCGGCGTCGGACAGTTTGGGCAATGCAGCAAGTTCGCGGGCAGTGCTGGCAGGGACGACCCATTCGGGCCGCGCCTCAGCGATCTGGCCTACGCTGCGCTTGAGCAGCAAATGGGTGGCCTCGTCATACTTGCCTTCCGCAGCCAGCCGATCCGCTTCTTCTAGCAGCGCCAAGGATTCCGCTCGGTCGGGAGCCCATTCGGGTTCGCCATCGTCGTCCGCATGAGAGGAACTTCCATCGCCAATATAGGGATTGATCATGCGCCAGATCAGGAACAGCACCAAGGCAATAGCCGCTGCCAGCAACACCCAGCTCAAGACCGGCCAGGCCGCGGCGAGCGCCTTGCCAATCGGTGCAAACAGATCAGCGAGGAATTCGAGAAAATCATCAAACCAGGTCGGTTCGCGCGGCTCTGGCTCTGGTGTGCCAATGTCTTCAAACTGGATCGAGTCATCCGCGCGAAGCTCTCGCCAGCTAGCAGGAGCTTGCGACGTGACCGATGGGCTGGCGTCGGCTGAGAGATTGCGCGAGGCGAGTGTCATTAAGCCTCAGTGGTGGCATGCCACGGCGCGGGGTGCAACCGCCTAGGAGGGGTTCTTTGCCTTATCCGCGTGCGCGCGCTTGCGGGTAGGTGCCGAGAATTCGCAATTCCTTGGAATGAAAGGCGCATTCTTCCAGCGCGCGATCAACCGCGGGGTCACCCGGAGCGCCAATAATATCGGCATAGAACATGGTTGCTGAGAAGCTGGTGCCCTCCTGGTAACTCTCCAGCTTGGTCATGTTGACGCCGTTGGTCGCGAACCCTCCCATCGCTTTGTAAAGCGCGGCCGGGATATTCTTCACTTCGAAGATGAAGGTGGTCATGCTGGTCTGGCCTTCGAGCGCCGCAACCGAAAGCGGCTCGGGTGCCAAGATCACAAAGCGCGTCATATTGTCGGCGCTGTCTTCGACATGGCGCTCAACGATTTCGAGATTGTAGAGCTCCGCAGCAATGGCCGGCGCAATCGCTGCAAGCTTGGGGTCACCGCGTTCGGCCACAAAGGCTGCAGCGCCTGCCGTGTCAGCATAGCTCAATGGAACAATGCCGCGCTCGCGCAAATAGAATCGCGACTGACCGAGCGCCTGCGGGTGGCTATAGGCAGCCTCGAACGGTCCCTGTCCGATTCCCATCAGAGCGTGATTGATCGGCATGAAATATTCGCCGGTTATCGAAAGGCCACTTTCGGGCAAGAGAAAGTGGATATCGGCCACGCGCCCATGCTGCGAATTTTCAATCGGGATGATCGCCTTGGCTGCGCGGCCATCCTTCACAGCGTCTAGCGCGTCCTCAAAGCTGAAGCAGGGCAGTGGCAGCGAATCGGGCTCAGCCTCCATTGCGGCACGATGCGAATTCGCCCCGGGCGAACCCTGGAATGCGATTGCCCGTTCAGGGGCTTTGGCGGCGGCTTCACGCATTGCGTCGGCAATCGGGCGAGCAGGAGCAGGAAATGAATGCATTGCGGGACGCTGCTAGAGCGGTGCAGGGGCGCTAGCAAGCCTGCTTGCAAATCATGCAAGGGATGGTGCCGCCTTGGCCCTTGCGCGCAATCAAAGCCGCGACTAAGGCCACTCGCAATCCACAAAGGGACGGATTGGGATCTCATTCAATCATGGACGATCGTTTTAACACTATCGCTGGCTGGGTTCTGTTCGCAGGCATTGTCGGTCTTGGCTTGAACATCCTCAGCGGGAAGTATTTCCACGCCGGTGCGCCCGAGCGCCCGGAAACGCTTGGCTACGTCATTGAAGGCGTCGAAGAGGGCACTGAAGAAGCCGAAATGACCATGGCGGCTGCGCTCAACATGGACGGCATGGCGCCGTCGGCTGGTGAGGCTGTCTATCCCAAATGCATGGCTTGCCACACGATTGATCAGGGCGGTGCCGATGGCATCGGTCCCAACCTCTACGGCATTATGGGTCAGCCAATCGCGGCCAAGTCTGGCTACGCTTACAGCTCGGCTCTGAGCGATCTCAGCGGCGAAGTGTGGGATTGGGAAAACATGAACGAATGGCTGGCCAATCCCAAAGCCTTCGCGCCTGGCACCAAAATGAGCTTTGCAGGCCTGTCGAAGATCGAAGATCGCGCCGCTGTCGCACTTTACATGAACGCGCAGGGTTCAAACCTGCCCGTGCCTGAATATGTGGCTGAAGCCGCCGAAGCGGAAACCGCTGAAGGCGAAGGCGAAGAAGTGCTGAGCGATGCAGAGGCTGGCGAAGCCGCTGCTGCGGAAGCTGAGCAAGACGCTGCGGCCGAGATCAACGAAGGCGGCGCCTAAGCCGACTTTCTGGCCCGCTCATTCGGCGGGCTTGAATCCCTGAGCAACGACATACCATTCGGATGAGCCCTTGCGGCTCGCCGGTGGTTTGGCGTGTTTGACGGTCTTGAAGTGGCTCTTGAGCAAAGACAGCAGCTCGGTGTCGGTTCCGCCGGCCAGCACTTTGGCGACGAAGGTTCCGCCTTCGCTCAGATTCTCAATCGCAAACCAGGCGCCGGCTTCAACCAGACCCATGGTGCGCAAATGATCTGTCTGTTTGTGTCCAACCGTGTTCGCGGCCATGTCTGACATGACCAGGTCGGGCGGCCCATCGAGCTCCGCTTCAAGCGCAGCTGGCGCGGCATCGTCCATGAAATCCATCTCCAGGATCGCAACCCCTTCGATCGGTTCGGTCGGCAGCAGATCAATCCCGACGATCGCCGCTTTGGGCGCCAGCTTGCGGACAACTTGGCTCCAGCCGCCCGGCGCGATCCCCAAATCAACCACACGCTGGGCGCCTCTTATCAGGCCAAACTTTTCGTCCAGCTCGATCAGCTTGTAGGCCGCACGGCTGCGATATCCATCGGCCTTGGCCTGTTTGACGTAAGGATCATTGAGCTGGCGTTCGAGCCAGCGCGTTGAAGATGCCGTGCGCTTCTTGGCGGTTTTGACGCGCCGATCAGGATTGCGTCCGGAGCGGGTCATCGATTCGAGTCTCCTCCGCGCTGTTTGTTGAGCGCTTCGACCCGTCGCGCGCTTTGCCTCTCGGCCGCCATCAGGCTGCGCAGAATGCCTTCGCGAATGCCGCGATCGGCCACGCCCAACCGCGCCGCTGGCCACAGATCGAGGATCGATTCGAGGATCGCGCACCCTGCGACGACAAGCTCGGCGCGGTCCTCGCCGATGCATGGCAATGTGCTGCGCTCTTGGGGTGACATGCTGGAGAGCCGTTCGCTGATTTCGCGCATCGAAGATGATGGTACTATCAGCCCGTCAACCGCCTTGCGATCATAATGCGGCAGTTCCAGATGCAGGCTCGCCAAGGTCGTCACTGTGCCGCTGGTTCCCAGCAAGCGAATGTCATCGCTACTCGCCGCATCTGCAATTCGCTCAGCGAATGGAGCGAAGCTTTCTGACACAACTTCACGCATCCTGGCATAGCGCGCCAATCGCGCGTCGAGAGTGTCTTCGCCAGGTCCAACAGTGTCGGTGAGGGAGACCACGCCCCAAGGCACGCTTTCCCAATCGACGATCTGCGGGATCTTGTCGCCCGGTTCGAGCAGGACGAGTTCGGTCGAGCCGCCGCCAATGTCAAAGATGATTGCGGGGCCATCGCCCTGCTCGAGCAAGATGTGGCATCCAAGCACAGCCAGGCGCGCTTCTTCTTCCGCGCTGATGATGTCGAGCGCGATGCCGGTTTCCTTGCGCACACGCTCGATAAATTGCTCGCCATTGGCAGCGCGCCGACAGGCCTCGGTTGCCACAGAGCGTGCGAGCCGGACATTGCGGCGGCGCAACTTGTCAGCGCAAATTGAGAGCGCACGCACAGCTCTATTCATCGCATCATCTGACAGCCGCCCGCTTTGGGCCAGGTTCTCACCCAGCTTTACGACCCGACTGAAGGCATCGATGACGGTGAAGTCGCGGCCTGACGGGCGGGCGATGAGCAAGCGGCAATTGTTGGTACCCAGATCAAGCGCGGCATAGGCTTCGCGCGGGTGAGGCGCACGATAGGGCTTCGCGTTGCGGGCCGTTTGATGTTGTGATTGCTTGTTCTTTGACGCAGCTTGATTGTTGGAGCCGCGTCGGCCACGCTCGCCCTTGCGAACGTCTTTGTTCTTTTTTGGCTGGAAGGAGCTGTCGTAGCGAAAATCGGCTACGTTACCGGACTTGCTGCCCCTTTTTCTGCCAGCCCTCCTGGATCTGTCCGGCGGACGCATATCCGCCATAATCGCGCTTTCTTATTCTCTTCTCGCACTCTCTGAGCACGAGGACCTGCCCCCATAGCTAGAGCAAGCACGGGAGGAGGGCAAGCTGGCGGCGGCGGTGGCGCGGGTCACACTGGTGCTTGACCTTGGCACCGCGCGAAACTAGATGCGCCCAGCGTTCGCAGGCAGCGCGGGCATTCTCCCAAGCGCTCGAACCAATCTTGCCCCGTCGTCTAATGGTAAGACTACGGACTCTGACTCCGTCAATCGTGGTTCGAATCCACGCGGGGCATCCATTCTTCTGCGCCAGAACGTTGCATTGTCTTGCTCCGGTCAATTGCTGGGCCTAGTGCAGTGGCATGACCGAAAAAGACCTTACAGATCGCAAATTCTATCGCGCCGAACAGGAAACCCAGTTCGCGGAAGAATGTCCGGACGAGACACCCCAGACGCAGCACCCCGCTTACAAGCTCGCCTTTCGCGACCATGACTTCATGCTGCGAGATGAGCTGCGACCGGTGCGATTCCAGCTCGAACTGCTCAAGCCGGAAATGCTGCTCGATGAGGCCCGGGTCGGCTCGACACTGGTCATGTATGGCTCGGCGCGCATTCCGTCCCCTGATCAGGCGCAAGCCAAGATCGACGCCGCCAAGGGCGGAACGGAATATGAGCAGAAGGTCGCCGAGCGTCTGGCTGCGAAAGCCAAATATTATGACGAGGCCTACAAGCTCGCTCGGATGGTGTCCGAAAAGGCGATCATTGAAGATGGCGAGCGGCAATTCGTTGTGTGCTCAGGCGGCGGCCCCTCGATCATGGAAGCGGCCAATCGCGGTGCCAGCGACGCTGGCAGTGAGTCGATAGGGCTCAACATCATTCTGCCGCACGAGCAAGCGCCGAATTCCTATGTGACGCCCTATCTCTCGCTCAACTTCCACTATTTCGCGCTGCGCAAGATGCACTTTCTGTTGCGCGCTCGCGCAGTGGCGGTTTTCCCGGGCGGCTTTGGCACGTTCGATGAATTCTTCGAACTGCTAACGCTGATCCAGACCGGCAAGATGAAGCCGATCCCGATCCTGCTGTTTGGCAAGGACTTCTGGACCCGTGTGGTCAATTTTGAAGCCATCGCCGAAGAGGGCACGATCTCGAAGAAGGATCTCGACCTGTTCCATTGGTGCGAGACTTGCGACGAGGCGTGGGACCACATCGCCAAGTTCTACGAGCTGGAAGACTGAGACAGATCTCAGTCCGGTGAGGTGAGACTGCGCACCGCTTGGTGACCCAAGGGTCCATTGCCCATGCCATAGCCAGGCGCTTCTTCAATCGCCCGCAGCACGAAATTGCGTCCCAATCTGACGGCGTGCTCGATTGATTGGCCGTGACCCAACAAGGTCGCGACGGCTGAGGACAAAGTGCAGCCCGTGCCGTGGGTGTGGCGCGTATCAATCCGAGCGTGATCGAAGGCGACGGCACGTGTCTCCGGCCCAACCAGCACGTCGATCACCCGCTCGTCTTCGGTGTGCCCACCTTTCGCGAGCACATGACTGCCGCAGCTGTTGGCAAGTCCGAGCGCGGATTCAGCCATTTGCTCGCCAGTCCGCGGCTGCGTGTCGGTCAACAATTCCAATTCAGGAATATTCGGTGTGATGAGCGTCGCACGCGGGAACAGCTTGGCGCGCATCGCCGCAATGGCATCCTTGGTAATCAACGCCGCGCCTGATGTCGCAACCATGACCGGGTCAAGCACGACCGGCACAGCGTCATCGATCAAGGCCAGCCCTTCGGCGACAGCTGCAATCACCTCTTCATCGTGCAACATGCCAATCTTGACCGCGTCGACACCGATATCGTTGACGCAGGAGGTGATCTGCTGGAGGACGATATCGCCGCCCATGGGCGCAATGGCTTGCACGCCAACGCTGTTCTGAGCGGTTGCGGCGGTGAGCGCCGTCATCGCATAGCCGCCCAGCATTGTGATGGTTTTGATATCCGCCTGAATCCCGGCCCCACCGGATGAATCTGATCCGGCAATGGCAAGGATGCGGGGAGGTTTGGCGGTCATCTGCAGCGCATCTCGCGGATCAAACTGCCTCGCTGATCGCGGCGCATATGCGATCGACTACCGCCTCGACCTGGGCGCTGTCGTCACCCTCAGCCATGACCCGGATCACCGGTTCGGTGCCCGACGGCCGGATCACCAATCGACCCTTGCCGGCCAGTTCGGCTTCGGCCGCCGCGATCACCGAGCGGACGTTCTCCGCTTCGAGCGGCTGTCCGCCCTGATAACGAACATTCTTGAGCAATTGCGGCACGGTTTCAAACACATGCAGCATTTCACTGGCGGGAATGTCAGATCGCACCAAGCTGGCCAACACGCGCAAAGCGGCAACGGTGCCGTCACCAGTTGTGGCATGATCGAGCAGGATCATGTGACCGGATTGTTCGCCGCCAATGTTGAAGCCGCCCTGTTTCATCCGCTCCAACACATAGCGATCGCCAACCTTGGTGCGCTCCAGCGTCAGACCTTGCGCTTCCAGATATCGCTCAAGGCCAAGATTGGACATCACGGTCGCGACCACGCCGCCGCCGGTCAGCAGGCCCTTCTCATGCATGCGTGTGGCGATCAGCGCCATGATCTGGTCGCCGTCGACGGCTGCGCCTTTCTCATCGACCACAATCAATCGATCGGCGTCGCCATCCAGCGCGATCCCGATATCTGCGCCTTCCTCGACAACTCTCGCCTGTAGGGTCTCGATCGATGTGGAGCCGACACCGTCATTGATATTGGTTCCGTTGGGTTCGACCCCAATCGCGATGACTTCGGCGCCAAGCTCCCAGATCGCGGATGGCGCCACCTGGTAGGCTGCACCATTGGCGCAATCGACGACCACTTTCAGGCCATCGAACCTGGTGTCTGCTGACAATGATTGTTTGACCGCGTGGATATATCGACCATGCGCGTCGTCGATCCGGCGCGCGCGTCCGATCCGCTCGGACTCGACCAGATCAGGATCGCCTTCGAGCAAGGCTTCGATCTCGGCTTCGGCTTCGTCGGACAGCTTGAACCCATCAGGCCCGAACAGCTTGATCCCATTGTCCTGATAGGGGTTGTGGCTCGCAGAAATCATCACGCCCAGATCGGCGCGCATTTCACGCGTCAGCAGGGCAATGGCCGGGGTTGGCAGTGGCCCGGTCATAATCACATCCATGCCGACGCTGGTGAAACCGGCGACCAGCGCACTTTCCATCATATAGCCCGAAAGCCGCGTGTCCTTTCCGATCACGACGCGGTGACGGTGCCCGCCGCGCAGGAAATAGGTGCCGGCTGCCTGGCCAACCCTCATCGCGGTTGCCGCTGTCATGACGCCTGCATTGGTGCGTCCGCGAATACCGTCTGTGCCAAAAAACTTGCGAGACATTGTCGCTTATGACTCCCCTAAGACGGCCAGCCTGTTGGTGATCGCGTGGCTGCCGATTTGTCACAGGCTTGTGGCGTGGTTATCGCGCAAAGTGAAGGGCACAGATTGGATTGGGGTGGACTTTCGTGACTGAAACTTCTGACAAACGCTTTGACCTGGTGACGATCCGATTGCCGGTCCTGGCTACTTTTGTTGCCCTGCTGGTGGGTCTCGGCCTCGGCATGCTCATTTCAGATGCGGTTCCAGACCTGGTCGACCGGGTGTTGGACCTGGTTGGCACTCTGTGGCTCCGCGCCCTGCAGATGACAATCATTCCGCTGGTCGCGGCGCTTCTCGTGCTCGGCATTTTCCAAATGACGCAAGCCGCGCGAGCAGGTGCGGCCGCAGTGCGTTTCCTGGTGCTGGTGATCGGCGTCGCGATAACCGGCGGAGTGTTCACGATTGCGGTCTTGCCGCCATTGCTCGATCTGTTCCCGATCCCAGACGGCGCAAGTGCATTTCTGGCTGATACGCCTGATGGCGATCAGCAAGTGCCGAATGTGCTCGATTTTGCGGCCTCGCTCATCGCGCCCAATGTAATCGCAGCCGCCGCGGAGACGGCAATGCTGCCGCTGACAATCTTCTTCGCCTTGTTCGCGGTGGCCCTGGCACGATTGCCGCAGGCGCAAAGCGAGCGATTGCTGGAGTTCTTTCATGCCGTCGCAAACGCCATGCTCATTATCATCGGCTGGGTGCTGTGGCTGGCCCCAATCGGCGTGTTTGCCTTGGCCTTTGGCGTGGGCATGCGCAGCGGCGGCGGAGCCTTTGCGGCGCTTCTGCACTACATCCTGGTCGTGTCTGCCATGGGCGGGTTCGTCTTGCTGCTCGCCTATGTGATCGCATTGGTTCTGGGTCGGCAAAGCCTGCTTGCCTTCGCCAAGGCCCTTCTGCCGGCACAGGCCGTGGCGCTTTCGACGCAAAGCTCGCTCGCCAGCCTGCCAGCCATGTTGGACAGCGCGACCCGACTCAATCTCCGCGAAAGCACGTCTGAATTTGTCTTGCCATTGGCGGTGGCGATCTTTCGCGCGACCAGCGTGGCGATGAATGTCGCGGTGGCTCTCTATGTTGCGGCGATGGTCGGGATCGAAGTGTCCTTGCCATTGATGCTGGTCGCCATCCTGGTCGGCGTGATCATCTCGATTGGTTCGGTCAGCCTGCCCGGCTCGATCAGCTTTGTGGTCTCGATCGGTCCGATCGCGCTGGCCATGGGTGTTCCGATTGAGCCGCTTGCCTTGCTGGTCGCGGTGGAGATGTTGCCGGACATCATGCGGACGCTCGGCAATGTCACGATGAATGTTGCGGTCACCAGTGCGGTTGACCGCGCCGTCGAGGACTAGTCGGCGGCCCCTGCCTGCTCGTCGACCAGGCCATGCTCAAACACATTGGTTTGAAACAGCGGCTCTCCGAAGATGAAGCCGATCAGGTTTGGGCGCCCGATGTGGTCAAACAGCGCAGTCAGCGTGAGCAGGATCGGGACTGATAGCAGCGCCCCAGTCACTCCCCAGATCCAGGTAAAATAGGACAGCGCGATCAGGATCATCACCGGGTTCATGGTGAAGCGTGCGCCCAGGATTGAAGGCGTCACAACATTCGCTTCGATCGTATTGAGCGCGACATAGGCCGTTGCCGGGATCAGGCCGAGCCACAGAGTGTCAGCCGTGCCGATACCGAACAGAGCCAGCAGCGCTGTCATCGCCAAGGGCCCGACATAGGGAATGAAATTGAGGATCATCGCCAATCCACCCCACATGATCGGCGCATCGACTCCCAAGGCCCATGCCCCCAAAGCGACGACAATGCCGAGGCAGGCATTGATCGCGCCAACAGTCAGAATATAGGCGGCGACCCGGTCCTGAACTTCGCGCATCGCGCGTGCGGCCTTAACGCTGGCGCCAAAGCTTGCCCGATCAAACAGCAAATGCCGGCGCATGCGCACGCGCGCTTCGATCATGAAGAAGGTCATCAGAAAGGTGATGAGCACTTCGACCACCACGCTTGGAGTGGCAAAGGCGATCTCTTCGAGCAGGCTGGGTGTCGCCAAGACGACTTCGCGCGCACCCGATTGCCCCATCAGTTCGGCCAGTTCGCGATTTGCGACCGCCAGCCACTCAAACTCATTGCGCAATTCGGCGAAACGCACGCCGACCTGGCTGGCAATCTCGGGGATGCGGTCGAACAGCAGCAAGGCAGGCTGAAGCACCAAGGCAAGCGCTGCCAGCACGATCAGCAGGAATACGGTCAGCGCGCCAAGCGAAGCAATCACGTTGGGCATCCCTAGTCGCGCAATGCGATCAGCCAGAGGCGAGAGCAGGATCGTCAGCAGCAAGGCTGTGACCAGAGGCAGGAACACAACCGAACCGATGGACAGCACAAACGGCAAGGCCAGGAACAGCCCGATGCCGAGCAGCAAGACCAGCGCAGAGATCAGCCGGACCTGTTGCTCCGAGGAGACCGCCTGAGGGGCCTCAGGGCGCTCCTGGGCGGGTTCTTGAGGTGTTTCGCTGGTCATGTCCCCGATCGTCTTTCGAGGTCATCCTTAGGGCCCTCACGGCCATTTGAGCAAGCATTGCGGTGGACGAATTTCGGATTGTTGGCGCGATCTGTTGCTGCCAGTCCACTCACCCCTTCGCGGCAGCAATCCCATTGCCGGCAGCCACGTCGTCAAGCTCTTCCAGGATCGCGCGGTGCGCGCTGGCATCTTCGACCGACCGCTGCGGGATCGATCCTTCAGACAGCATTGCGTTGAGCGTGGCTCGCGCCCGGCCAACCCGGCTCTTGATGGTACCGATGGCGCAGCCGCAAATCTCGGCCGCCTCTTCATATGAGAACCCCCCGGCGCCAACCAGCAGCAGCGCTTCACGGCGTTCCGGTGGAAGGGTCAGCAGGGCACGGTGCATGTCGGACAGGTGGATCGGCTCCTCCTGACCTGCAGGAGCGGTCAGAATGCGCTCGGCCACGCCTTCGTCATACTCGCCACGAAAGCGATTGCGTCGCATATCGGTGAGATAGGCGTTCCGCAGGATTACGAACGTCCAGGCGCGCATCGACGTACCGGGTTCAAATCGGTCCTGCGCGGCCCAAGCCTTGAGCAGGGTCTCTTGCACCAGATCATCCGCCATATCGGGCCGACCGCAAAGGCCGCGTGCAAAGGCACGCAGATGAGGCACGACTTCGGTCAATTCGCGTTTGAAGTCTGCGCGCTCAGACGCTGTGCGCTGCGGCTTCTCCTTGGTTTCAGGATCCGCCCCGCTCATGATGAGCCGCCTTGATCAGGATTGTCAGAATCGTCCAATTGATCGAGCAGATCGCGGAAACTGTCGGGCAACGGCTCTTCGACAACCGAATCGTAAAGCTGCTTCAGGCCGTCGGCCCAATCCGGCTTGTCTGAGCCGGATCTACCCGCGCCGCTGCGCCCGGACGGTGTATCCCGGTCATCCTTGCGGCCAGTGAAATTGTCAGACGCCATGATCGGCCATTCCTTGATCCCGCGATCCATGCGCTCAAATCACGAATTGCGCAACTTACATGGATCAGAATTGGGAACGTAAGCCGGTGCGCTTTGTTCCCTGCTCATGGGAGTCTAGTTCGAGCCGATGAAGCAGGACGAGTCAATCAACGGAACGGGCAACGGACAAGGTCGGGTCCGGCGCTGGCTCGTGCGCTATCCCCGCGCGGCTCCGCTGAGCATTTTTCTTGCTGTGTTGGCGTTTACGGGATTGAGCGTTTTTGCGCTCGAGTTTAGCGGCGGTCAGAGCGAACGCGCGCGCATGAGCCAACATGCGCAAGTCGTCGGGGGCTCAATGGATCGTCGGGGCAATGCTGCCTCCGCCTATCTCACCGCTGCAGCTGCTCTGTTCGCGAACACGGACGGGGTAGACCCGGTCGTGTTTCGTCAATTCGTCGAGGAATTGGGGCTCGATTCCGATTATCGCGGCGCGGTTGGCATCGGTTGGGCAGAAGCCTTGCGCCCCGATCAGGTCGATCAGTTTCTTGCGCGCGAAGGGCAGCGGATTGAGCGCGTCTGGCCAGCCCCGGGCGCTGAATCGGGTCATATCGCTCCGGTCAGCTATCTGCTTCCCGAAGGTGAGACCAACAGCATGCCCTTGGGTTTCGATCTCTATTCCGATCCCATCCGCCGGATCGCGATGGATCAGGCGAAACTTGATGTTCGTCCGACTGCCACCGGCAAAGCTTCTCTGATCCGGACCGATGGTGAGAATGTCGCCGGGTTCGAGATCATCATGCCGGTTTATGAGCGATTCGCCGAAAGCCGTCCGCTCAAAGGATTCGTGTTCAGCCCGTTCAACGCCGAAGAGTTCCTTCAAGGGGCGATCGAGCGCGCACCGGAAAGTCGAATGGGTGTGCGGCTCTACGACGATTCTGTCGCTCCCGAGAACTTGCTCGCGGCCCATCCGGCCGAAGATGCCAGCGGCGTGACACACAGCCAGGTGCTCAACATCGCCAATCATCGCTTGGTCTTGGTGGTGGAATCGTCGGTTCCCAAAGGTCTCGATAAGGTCTCAATCCTGACGCTGCTGTTTGGATTGGCGGTGGCTATCTTGCTGATGCTGCTGGCCCGCTTGCTGACGCGCCAGGCAACCGAGGACCAAGCCCGGATCGAGTTCTTTGAAGAGCAGCATTCGATCCGCAAATCGCTCACAAGAGAGCTCAATCACCGCGTCAAGAACACGCTCGCCAATGTGCTGTCGATCCTCTCGCTGACCCGGCGCCGGGCCGAGAGTCTCGACGAATTTGCCGACGGTCTGGAAGGACGCGTGCGATCACTTTCCGCAACCCACGACCTGTTGACCCAATCCGAATGGGGCACCACGCCGCTGCGCGCGGTCATCGAGGCCGAATTGGGCCATTTCGAGCAGACCCGTGATCACACGGTCTCAATCGGCGGTCCAAATGTCGAACTGGCCCCCAATGACGCCTTGTCGACCGGGCTGGCGATCCACGAGCTGGCGACCAATGCAGCCAAGTTTGGCGCGCTGAGCGAGCCTGGCGGTAAGGTCTTTATCAGCTGGCGGTTGATCGAATCCAATCTCGTGGAATTGGAATGGCGCGAGCTTGACGGCCCGCCGGTTGCGCCCACCGGCCGCCGCGGGTTTGGAACCGAGTTGATCCAGAAGATAGTCGCGCATGAACTGCGCCACCCGGTGATCATGGATTTTGAACCCCAAGGTGTGCGCTGCGTCCTCAGCGTCCCCGTCAGGCGGCGCAGCGAATTTCAGATTCGCGAGAGTAATGGCGCCTAACGCCGGCTGGCCATCAGCCTAGCGGGCGACTGGATCCAAAGAACAATGCCTGGCTGATGGTCGTGCGAACCGTGCTTTCACGGAACGGCTTGGTCACCAGATAGGTCGGTTCGGGTCGGTCGCCGGTCAACAGCCGCTCGGGATAGGCGGTGATGAAAATCACTGGCACGTCGGCGATTTTGAGGATGTCGTCCACTGCGTCGAGACCCGACGAGCCGTCAGCGAGCTGAATGTCGGCCAGCACCAGGCCGGGCGCTCCATTGGAAACAAGCTCTTTCGCTTGCGTGCGCGTGGCGGCAGTGCCGAAGATTTCGTGACCAAGCGAAGAGACGAGATCCTCAAGCTGCATCGAGATGAGTGGTTCGTCCTCGATGATCAGCACATTGGTCGCCGATTCAGAATCAATATCCGCAACCGCTTCTGCAACCAGGGCTTCAACCTGAGCGGTTTCCAGATCCATGATCTGCCCGGCCTGTGCCGGAGAGAAGTCTTCGAGCGTCGTCAGCAGCAGCGCTTGGCGATTGAGCGGTGTAATCCGCCCAAGGCGGTCCTGCGCGGCGCTCTCATGGTCACTCTGTCCGGTGCCACCAGGTTCGGCATCAAGATAGGCGCTGGCCCAGACCTTGTTAAAAGCGCGGTACAAAGCAACGCGGCCGCCTTCGAGTGATTGTTTCAGCGCCTCGTCAGCAAGCGCGGCCTCAAGAGTAGCGCGCACAAAGGCATCGCCGGTTGACTGCGACCCGGTCAGGGCCCGTGCATAGCGACGCAGGAACGGCAAGTCCGCACCCACTTGTTTGCCTAGTGACATGTCATACTCCTGTGCGGACCCTTCATCCGCGAATAGGGCGGATATAGTTGTGCTAAAGCCTATTTTCGAAGCAATTTCAAAAAAAGATTCAGAACCGGGAACCTGCGGCGAGGCTGAGCATTTTGCTGGTATCACCGCCGAGACCCCCCTCCCGTCCAAGCGGCCGGTGATACGATCCCGAAGGGCCTCCACTTGCAAGAGTGGAGGCCTTTTTTCGTGGCCGTGCTCTAGCCCTTCTTTTGGCGGCGCAAGCGGCTGAGCAGACCGGGCCGGCGAGGGCTTTCGAGCGCCGCAATCAGATCCGATGGAGCGTAGGGCTTGCTCAGGACTGGTCCAAGCCGGCGAATTCGATCAGGGATGTCGTCGGGGGCTCCAGTCTGAAAAACGATCCGCGCCTGATCCCCTCCCAGCGCATCAACCAGCTCGGCGATTTCCCACCCGTCATCGCTGTCCGCCAAATGGACATCGAGCACGATCGCATCGAACGAGCCGCGGCGCAGCTTGCCGATCGTGCAGGCAGCGCTGGGGCACAGGCTGACTTCGGCGACACCATGGTCAAGCAGGGCCTGCTCGATCGCCAACCCCATAACCACGTCGTCTTCAACCACGATGACTTTGCGGGGGAAGGTCGGTCTTGCCATTAGTCGAGTGACTTTTCATAGATCGCATATTCGCGATTGATCTCGCTCTGGATCGTGTCTGCGATCGCGACCATCCCCTGATTGTCTTCGAGGATCCACCCGATCTCAGCGCGCTCCGTTCCGTAATTCCCATGCGCGTTTTCGCGAATCTTGCTGATCATCATGAAAGCGAGCTGGCTGGCCAATCGCGAGTTTTGGTGCTCTTTCAGCACTCCCATCAAGGGCACGCGCATGCCAGGGCCAAAGGGCTTGCGCAGCCAGCGCAGCATGTGAAACCAGCCGAATGGAAACAATTTGCCATTGATCATGGTCAGGACGTGATTGACGTCGGGGAATGACAGCATGAAGGCGGCAGGCTTGCCCTCGACCTCTGCGATCATATTGATCGGTTCGTGGATGATGGGGCGCAGCTTCTTGCCGGCATAGGCAACTTCTTCTTTGGTAAACGGGACAAAGCCCCAATTGTCAGACCATGCGTCGTTGAGGATCGACAAGACGATCGCCGCTTCCTCATCCCAATTCTTCTTGCGGACCTGTCGAACAGTGATGCGTTCGTTGCGATGGCCCGACTTGACGATCCTTTGCACCAAGGGCGGAAAATCCTCGGTGACGCCAAGATCATAGGTGTACAGCGTCTTGGCGCGCGCATAACCAGCGGATTCTATCCACCCGGCATATTGCGCGGGGTGGTGGCCCATCATAATCATGGGTGGGTGGTCTTGACCGCGAACCAGCAACCCCGGCTCTTCCCAGATAGAGAGCGAGATTGGCCCGAGTGACCGTGTCATTCCCTCATTGCGCAGCCATTCAGCGGCTTTGGCGAGCAGGGCATGCGCGACGGTCTCATCGTCAGCATCGAAATATCCAAACAGTCCGGTGCCTGGCCCGAACCCGCGCTCTGCAGGCATTTCCAGAGCCAATTCGTCAATATGGGCTGAAATGCGGCCGACCGCTTGCCCATTGCGCTTGGCGATGAAGAGCTGGGCCCGTCCATGACCAAAAAACGGGTTGCGATCAGGGTCGAGCAATTCGAGTTGCTCGCTGCGCAATTGCGGAATCGAATGCTCCAGTCGCGAGGCAAATTCACGGCCTACATCGACAAATTCACCGCGGCCCTTCTTGCCGCTGACCGGCACAATAGCGATATTGGCGTCTGACACTTGGTTGGCCTCGTATTGATATGCGTCAATGCGTGTCTGTCTGGACCCAGCCAAACGCGCAAGTCTTTCGATCACTCTTGCCAACACAACCCATTTGTTGTTGGCGGCATTTATGCCGTAAAGGACCTCCTTGAGAAAAGCCATGAACGTACAACAGAGCCTGGATCAAGACACGCCGCCGCTTGGAGAACCCAAGGGCCGCGCCACGCGTGCGCAATTCCAGACCGCAGATGACAAGGACATGCTTCGGGCTGCGCGCGACATCACCAAGGATCTGGGTGAGGCGCGCGGTGCGATTTACTGGCCTGACATGCTGATCTCCGCCGGACTGGGCTATGCGGCGATTATCGCCGCGGTCTTGGCTCAAAACATCTTTGCCACGATAGCGTTCGGGATTGTTGGTGCGCTCGCACTCTATCGGGCGCTGATGTTCATTCATGAACTGACGCATATCCACCGTGACGCGCTTCCCGGCTTTCGCACGGTGTGGAACCTGCTCGTGGGAATCCCGCTGCTGACGCCGAGCTTCATGTATGAGGGCGTCCATGTGATCCATCATAAGCGCACGCAATATGGCACGATTGAGGACCCCGAATATCTGCCTTTGGCCTTGATGAAGCCATGGAGCCTTCCGGTCTTTGTGCTGATCGCGCTGCTGGCTCCAGTCGCGTTGATCGTGCGGGCTGCGGTGCTTGTGCCGCTTGGCCTGATCATCCCGCCAATTCGCCGACTGACGTGGGAACGTGTTTCCTCGCTTTCGATCAATCCGGATTTCCGCCGCAAGCCTCCAGAGGGCGCGTTCAAGCGCCGGGTTGCGTGGCAGGAAGCTGGCGTCTTTGTTTGGTCGTGGACTCTGATCGCCAGCACGCAAGTGATCGGGTTGGAGCCCGTGTTGATTGCGCTGGCAATCCTGTCGCTGACTGCTGTGCTCAATCAGCTGCGCACTTTGGTTGCCCACCTTTGGGAGAATGAGGGCGACCCGATGACGGTGACCGCTCAATTCCTCGACAGCGTCAACGTGCCGCCGCCTGGTGTCGCTGCGGAAATCTGGGCGCCGGTTGGCCTGCGCTACCACGCATTGCATCATTTGATGCCTTCAATGCCGTATCACGATCTTCCCGAAGCGCATCGCAGGCTGAAGGCCGAGCTGGGCCACAATTCGACGTATGATGGCGCAAACCACCCCGGCATGCTGACGTTGGTCGGGCGGATCGCCAAAAGCACGATGGGTCGCGGCACGGCCTAGGCCCGGCGTGGGTCTAATCCAGAAAACAAATCATCGAGCATCGGCGGTCAACCGGCAGGCCGGCTGCAGCGGCGCGCTCCAGCGAATCCGCCAATCGCGGGTGCGCCTCTATGTCCTCGACGATCACAAAGCCATGGCGGGCGTAGAACGGCGCGTTCCACGGAATGTCGCGAAAAGTGTTGAGCGTGATCGCTTGCATTCCAGCATTGCGCGCGTCGATCTGCAGTGCCTTGAGCAAAGTCGCACCGATCCGCTTGCCCTGATGGGTGCGGGCGACGCTCATTTCGTGCAGATGCAGCTCGCGGCCATATGCGCGCGCCGCCGCAAAGCCGACGACCTGGTCATTGACCAGTGCTGCGAGGCTGTGGCCCGCGCGGATCATTGAACGATATTCGTCTGCGTCGCTTGATGGCGGAATTGTGATGCCTTGAAGCGAAGGCTCCTGGCGCAACAGATCCGCGGCATCTTCTTCCACAGTGTGGAACGCCTCGGCATCGTCTGGACGCGCCAGGCGTATCGTGAAGTCTGTCATTCCTCGGTCCGGATCAGCACAGTCTCGCCAACCAGTAGGAATAGGAGGAATGGCGCCCATGCCGCCAGGAAGGGCGGGTAGCCGCCGAAATTCCCCATCGCCAGTGCCGCATTGTCGACCACGAAATAGGCAAACCCGAGGGCCATGCCGATGATCGCGCGGACAAACAATTGGCCCGATCGCGCCAGGCCAAAGGCTGCGATTGATCCCAGCAATGGCATTAGGAACGCAGACAATGGGCCCGATATGCGATGCCACCATGTCGCGCGCATCTCCGACGTTCGCCGGCCAAGGGCCTCGTAAGCGTCGATCGTCTCAGCCAGTTCGAGGAAAGAAAGGCTGTCAGGATCGACTGCCTGGAGGTCGATGCGATCCGGAGTGAGCTCTTCCCCGACAACGAGGCTTTCGAGCTCTTGCGTGTCGGCCGTGCCGACATCGAAGCGAACCGGATCCGCCAATTGCCAGCCAGGATTGGCGTAGGTCGCCGCCGTCGCCTTAACCTGCTCGCGGATCATGCCGTTGGGCGTGCGCTGATACCAGGTGACATCCTGCATCTCGATCGTTTCGCCCGATCCTATCAGCGAGACGGCGGAGAGGATGTGCGTCCCGTCAGTGAGATAGACATTGGCGCGGACATCGCTCTGCTGAGGGATCGGGCCGTATTGGACGCCCTCCCAGGCCTTGAGCGTGCTGTTCGCCCGCGTCACCACACGCTCATTGAATGCAAAGCTGACAATCGCGACGATCCCAGCGGTGATCAGCAGCGGTGACAGGACCTGGTGCGCGGACAGGCCGGCCGCCTTCATCGCGACCACCTCACTGTTCTGGTTGAGTGTCACCAGCGTGATGATCGTCGCCAGCAGCACCGAATAGGGCAAGAACCGGGAAATCAGCTGCGGCACGCGCAGACTGACATATTTCCAGATCTCGGCCTCGCCGTTGCCTTCTGGGGTGAGAATGCGTCCGGTCGCGGACAACAGATCGAGCGCCATGAGCACCAGCACCAGCATGATCAGCACCGCAAGAATGCGGACGATGAACATCTTCGCCAGATAGAGCGTCAGCGTGCGGGATGGGAAAAAGTCGAGCTGCATGATCGGGGTGCTGATCGAACCTATTCTGCTGGCGCAGCCTGCATGGCCGCGTCGTCATTGCGCAATGGCGGGCTATGCGTCTTGCGGGCAAACAGCTTGCCAACCCATTTGGAGACTTTGGCAAAGGCGTTTTCGAGTGCTCCAATCGGCTGGCCACCGGGCACGAAGGCCACTCGGTGATACATCCAGAGTATCAGCGCAGCGAAGATTACGAAGGGTCCCCACAGAGCGACAATCGGGTCTGCCAGACCCAGCGCGGCAACATCCTCTCCGTATTGATTGACCTTGTGATAGGCGACCACCATCACGATTGAGACAAATACCCCTAGCGCGCTGGTCGATCGTTTGGGCGGGATTGCAAGTGAGACCGCCAGAAGCGGCAGCAGCGCCATCATAACCACTTCGACCAAGCGGAAATTGAAGCTCGCCTGGCTCGCGTCGCGCTTGGCTTCGGGTTGGTCTTCGCTCCAGCCAATTCGCAACAATTCCGGCAGGATATATTCGCGGCTCGCGTCGCCTCTGGCCCTGAATTCCTCGATCGCTGGCAGGTCGATCGGCAAGTCATGGCGAGAGAAGGACAGGACCCGCGGCGTCTCGCTGCCCGTGTCCTGGACGATGGTGCCGTCGGTCAGCCGCAGAATAATGGTGTTGGGATCATCGGTGGTCGCGAGAAAGCTGCCTTCGCGTGCGCTGATAGAAAGCACCTGCCCGCGTTCGTTCGAGACGCGTGCAAAGATCCCGACCAGCCGACGCCCTTCATCCTCGCTCTGTTCGATCCTCAACGCCATGCGATCCGCCAAGGTGGTGAATTCGCCGACCTTGATCGACGCACCCAGCGCGCCCGAGCGCAGCTCGTATTCCATCTGCTTGTAGTAATAGGCGGAGAGCGGCTGCACGAAGAAAACCAGCCCGACATTCACCGCCATCAGCAGCGCGGTGATCATGTAGGGGACGCGCAAGAGTCGACCATAGGAAAGCCCCACGGCGCGCATCACATCAAGCTCGCTCGACGTCGCCAGTTTGCGAAAGGCGAGCAGGATTCCCAGCAACAGACCCAGTGGGATGGCTAGGCTGGCATATTCAGGCAGCAAAGCGCCCAACATTTTGAACACGACTGCGATCGGACCGCCTTCAACGGCGACAAAGTCAAACAGCCGCAGCATCTTGTCCAACACCAGCAGCGAAGCCGCGAGCGCAAACACACCCAGCATCGGGAATATCACCAGCCGGAAGATATATCGGTCAATGCTTGGAAATAGGTTCGACACGATGGTGCAAATGGCCCTCTAAGCCGCCGGTTTCAATCCGGCTCGTCATCCTCGGCCTGCGTATAGCGCGAAATTGCGCCTCTCACCAGAACCGACTGCCAGGAATTCCCTTGAAAGGTCCGGTTTCATACTGGCTGATCCAGCCACCATAGAACTCGCCGGGTTGAGGGGTAATCTGTTCGCCATCGATCAGGCATTGGTCGAAGGGCTCAGGGTAGAACGCGCAAAAGCCAGCAATCGGCGTGAAATTCGGGGTCGGATCAGCGTAGGACCAAGCAACAGCCTCGATGCATGTTTCGCCGAGAACCACGTCCCAATATTGGGCCTGGCCTTTCCATTCGCAGATCGACCGACGTGGATTGGGCCGCAGCAGGTCGATCGCGATGTCGGAGGGCGGAATGTAATAGGTTGGCGGATGGCTGGTTTCGAGCGTTCGCCAAGCTTGAGTGCTGTCAGCGATTGTCACGCCTTCATGGATCACTTGCACCCGGCGCGTGGTGGGTTCGCAAATGGCCGGCCGGGGATAGTCCCACACGCTTTCCTGGCCTGGGCCGACGGGGTCCGGGTCCGGGTGGTGGCTCTGCCTCACGCCTTCTCAAGTGTGCATTGAAGCGGGTGCTGATTCTGCCGCGCGAAATCCATCACCTGGTTCACTTTGGTCTCGGCCACTTCGTATGGGAAGATTCCGCACACGCCGACACCCTTTTGGTGAACATGCAGCATTACGCGGGTGGCCTGCTCCAGATCCATGGAGAAGAAGCGCTTGAGCACCATCACGACAAATTCCATCGGCGTGTAATCGTCGTTGAGCAGCAGCACCTTATACTGGCTCGGCTTCTTGGGCTTGGTGCGCGTTTTGGTTGCGACGCCAACTTCGCTCTCGCTGCCGTCATCGGCCTGATCGTCGTCATCCGCCATGTGAATGGGAGACAATGTATGCGCGATCGCGAGCAAGGACGGATGGGTGTGCGTGACCATGGAGCTGACAATATCGGAATCGTTGACGTAATCGCAAGATGCACTTTGGTTCTTAATGATATCCAAAGCGCTAGGATGAAACGCTGGATCAGCGTTTCAGTGCCAAGCAAAAATGAAAGGGGCCGGACAAACCGATGTGGTCTGTCCGGCCCGGCGCTTTCAAAGCGCGGTTTCTTGAACCGGGTTGGGAGAGAGAGGAGAGGCCCGGTTCAGGAACTTTTCGAAGCGCTGATTAGGCAGCCTTCGAGAATTTTTCAGTCGCAACGCTCACGCGGTTCGAAATCGGAGCGAAAGCATCATTGTAGAGCTTCACCCAAGCTTCGGTGCGCTGTGAACCGTAAGAAACGACAGCGTCGAAGTTGCGACGAGCCAGTTCGCCCTGGAGCTGCATAAGCTCGGTCGGCGACTTGACGCCAGCGATCTTCTTGGCGTCTTCGGTGACGGTTTCGACAACGGTCTTGCCGGTTTCAACATTGTCACGGACAAGGTCCTGAGCGCCGGCGAAGAAGATCTTGCCTGACTCAACAACAGCGTCGACATTGGCTTTGTTGAACTCGCCAAAGTCACCAGCGAATTCGCCAGTCTTTGCGTAAGCGGTCTTCATGCGCTCTTGAACGTCAGCGGCCAGTTCCTTGGCGGAGGCGGTGAAGTCAGTCTTTTCAGCAGTTGCCATGATAGTGTCCTTCAATTTGGTGACGGGATTGACCGTCTCAGGAGTGGTTTTCGCAGCGGCCTTGGCAGGTGCCTTCTTGGCTGCTGGCTTCTTGGCGGCGGTCTTAGTGGCCGCCTTGGCAGGAGTTTTCTTCACTGCAGTTTTCTTGGCTACCGGAGCCTTCTTGGCGGCCGGCTTTTTGGCGACAACCTTCTTGGCAGTCGCAGTCTTCTTGGCCGCAGGCTTGGCAGTCGCTTTCTTGGCGGCTGCAGGCTTCTTGGCCGGAGCAGCTGCCTTCTTGGCCTCTGCTTTCGGAGCTTCTGCGGTCTTTGCTGCTGCTTCGGCGTATGCCTTTTCAGCTGCAGCATCGATCTTTGATTGAGTGTTGGCGTCAGCCATAATTACCTCACTTCATGTTGCAGTGCACAAAATACGCATTGCAATTGCGAAGTCAAGGGATTTTTGTGCAGTGCACAATAAATTGTTGAGAATTGCCTATCCGTCTGAAAATGAACGGATTGTTCCCACTTTTCCCAGCTATCGGGTCTTCACATAGCGCCCTGGAGCGTCCTCGATTACGCGATCACCACGTCCGCCAGGCTTGCGTTTGCCGATGGCTGCGACCTTTTTGGGTGCCTGTCCATCGAGCCAGTCGAGCCAGTGCGGCCACCAGCTCCCCGGATGCTCAGTGGCGCCCTCAATATAGGCGTCGAGCGAGGGAGCCTCGCTGTCTCCAAGCCAATATTGATACTTTCCGGCAGCCGGAGGGTTCACCACGCCGGCGATATGGCCTGAGCCAGCGAGCAGGAATTCGAGCGGGCCCGAAAAATGATCGGTGATCCGCCACACGCTTTCGGCAGGAGCAATATGATCCTCGCGCCCGGCCTGCACAAAGCTGGGTGTGGTCACTTGGGTGAGATCGATCGGTGTTCCGTCGGCCTCCAGCGCGTCGGGGACGACCAGCTTGTTGTCGCGATAGAGGTCACGCAAATAGTCATTGTGCCATTTGGACGGCAGGTTGGTGACGTCACCGTTCCAGTGCAGCAAGTCGAATGCTGGATAGTCTTCGCCCAACAGGTAATTGTTGACGACATAATTCCAAATCAGGTCCTTGCCGCGCAGAGCATTAAAGGTGGCGGCCAGATAACGCCCATCAAGATAGCCTTTGGGCGAAAGGCTGCCGATCATCTCAAGCTGCCCTTCATCGATGAAGTGCTTGAGGTCGCCACTCTTCTCGAAGTCGACCTGAGCGGTGAAGAAAGTCGCGCTCTTGACCTTCTCGCTTTCCCCGCGGCGGGCCAGAACCGATAGGGTCGCGGCGAGCGTAGTGCCCGCCACGCAATATCCTATGCTGTGGACGCTGGGGACATCCAATCGCTCTCTGATGTGGTCGATCGCCTCAATCTGCGCGCGAATATAGTCGTCCCATACGATGTCACCCAAGCTCTCGTCGGCCGACTTCCAGCTGACCACGAATATGGTGATGCCCTGATCAACGGCCCATTTGATGAAGCTCTTCTTGGGCGTGAGATCGAGAATGTAGAAGCGATTGATCCACGGCGGGAACACCACCAATGGTACTTCGTATACGTCCTTGGTCGCCGGGCTGTATTGTAGCAGCTGAAACAGCGGCGTTTCGTAGACGACCTTGCCGGGCGTGGCCGCGAGATTTTCCCCCAGAGTGAACGCGTCAGGGTCCGTATGCGTCAGTTGGCCGCGTTTGAGGTCGGTGATCAGGTGGCGCATCCCGCGAACAAGATTCTGGCCCCGCGTCTCGACCGTTCGTTTCAACACGACCGGATTGGTGAGCAAGAAATTGTCAGGGCTCATGGCCTCTGCAAGAGCCGATACCGCGAATTCGAGCTGCTTGCGCTGTTCACCGCCAACGCCCTTCATGGACTGGACCGACTTTTGGAAGTGTTCTGCCAGCATCAGATAGGTCTGATGGAGGAGCACGAAGGCGGGATGTTCGCGCCAGGCAGGATCCTTGAAGCGCCGGTCATTGCGCGGCAATTCCTCGGCAGGGGACCCTTCGCCGGCTCCGGCAGCGTTGGCATATTGCCCCAGGACATCCTTCCACAATTGCAGCGATTCCTGAGCGAAACTGCCGGTGCTTGCCAATGGACCACTCGCGACTTGTTTGAGTAGGCTTTGCGACATGAGCAGCCATTGCGCTGGATCAAGCGGATTTGCCCCTTCCGAAACCGAACGTGCAGTTTCACCGGCTTGGTCAGCGACAAACTCGAGCCACATCTTCTGTAGCTCAGCGCCAGCCTTGGCCCAATCAGCCATTTCACCAACATTGGGTATGCCTGCCAGCAGATCCGCCGGGTCGCCGCCGAGTGGATCTGCATCTGACCTTGTTGCAGCAAACATTTCGCGCATAGCTTCGCCCTGCATGTCGAAAAACGCCTGAAGCGGCTCATTGCCCGCGAAGAAATTGCTCGAATCGCTCTTTGCCATGACTGCTATCCTACGCTGCCTGTCGCGCTGTGTGCCGGAATCACCGACAGATTACCGAAAACGCCTTCCCACCGCGACAGATATTGGCTTAGACTGATTTGTGCGCAACCAAATACTTTGATTGCGTATCGACGGGTAGAGAACGCAATGAACGACCAATTCTATCGCATGAAGCGATTACCGCCATATGTCATCGCTGAGGTGAATTCGATGCGCCATGAGGCGCGCCAGGCGGGTCGTGACATTATCGATCTCGGCATGGGCAATCCTGACCAGCCCCCACCGCAGCACGTCATCGACAAATTGTGCGAAGTAGCCTCAAAGCCCAACGCGCATGGCTATTCGCAGTCGAAGGGCATCCCCGGTCTTCGCCGGGCGCAGGCCAATTATTACGAGCGACGCTTTGGCGTGGATCTCGATCCCGAAACCGAAGTCGTCGTCACGATGGGTTCGAAGGAAGGGCTCGCTAGTCTCGCCAATGCCATCACGGCGCCTGGCGATGTGATCCTCGCCCCAAACCCGTCCTATCCGATCCACACATTCGGCTTCATTATTGCGGGTGCGACCATTCGCTCGGTTCCAACAACACCCGATGAGGATTATTGGCGCTCGCTCGAAAGCGCGATGAATTTCACCGTTCCCCGCCCTTCAGTGCTGGTTGTGAGCTATCCGTCCAACCCCACCTCAGAAGTTGTCGATCTCGCCTTTTACGAGCGGTTGGTGGCCTGGGCGAAGGAGAACAAGGTCTGGTTATTGTCGGACCTCGCTTATTCAGAACTCTATTATGGCGACACGCCGACCCCATCGATCATGCAGGTCAAAGGCGCCAAGGACGTAGCGGTCGAGTTTACCAGCATGTCGAAGACCTATTCGATGGCCGGCTGGCGGATGGGGTTCGCGGTTGGCAACAAACAGCTGATTGCTGCGTTGACCCGGGTCAAATCCTATCTCGATTACGGTGCGTTCACGCCGATCCAGGCGGCCGCCTGCGCGGCGCTCAATGGACCGCAAGACATCGTTCAGGCCAATCGCGATCTGTATCGCAAGCGGCGCGATGTGATGGTCGAAGCCTTCGGCCGGGCAGGCTGGGAGATTCCGCCACCACCGGCATCCATGTTTGCTTGGGCACCGTTGCCGCCAGCCCTGGCGGAGATGGGCAGCTTGGAATTCTCCAAGCAATTGCTCACCCATGCTGAAGTCGCGGTGGCCCCCGGCGTGGGCTATGGCGAAGAAGGCGAAGGCTATGTCCGAATTGCCATGGTCGAGAATGAGCAAAGGCTTCGTCAGGCGGCCCGAAACATCAAGCGGTATCTGTCCTCCCTTGGCATCAACAGTTCTGCCGCATAAGGTAGAATACTAGGGTTAAGCGACTGAAAGCATTGCTCTGAGGCGGTTCTTCCGCCTGGGCAGTGATAGAGAAAAGAATACGTTGCGAATGGAGGATGCGATGCCCCCCGCCAATTCGCGACCGCTGACCGCAAGGCAGCGCGACGTGATGGAGCGAATTGACCGCCGGGTGCCGATCAAGGTGATCGCACAGGAGCTTGGTGTATCTGAAACGCGGATCAATCAGCACATCCGCGCGCTTAAAGACAATTTCGGAGCGAGCAGCCTCAACGAATTGGTCGAGATGTATCGGGCCAGTTTGCCGCCCGAGCAAAGGACCTCACCAGAAGCCCCGGATGACGCATCACATGGGGGCTTAAGTGAATCTGCATACACAAAAAAGCAGCTGTCCGAACACGGCGAGAGGCGTGAGACCGAAGAACGGGTCGATCGAGGCGAGCTCGTGATGAGTGACGTGGCGCCGCTTTTGGAACAGGCGCCCTGGCTCAAGACTGGCGAGCCCAAAGTCGTCCCCGGGGTGCTCGATGGTGAGCATGCCGTCTTTTACCGCTTTGCGGCGATCATTGGCATCGCCCTCGGCATGATCGCAGCGCTCGTCCTCTTGATCAGCGTGGCTGTGTCGATGAGCGAAGCGCTGGACGGACGTGAAGCCGTACCCGTGGATGAACAAGGCTACTCCGGCAGAGCGAAGGAGTCGCCCGGAGACAATCAATGAGCGAACGTATTCCGGATGATGCTCAAAATTTGAAGAAGCTCATTCGCGAGGCTGAGGTCTTGACCTCGGCAGTCCGGCCGGGCTGTCTATCAGATTGAGAGAAATCTTAGGATCAGCGCTCGCATTCAAAGCGCATGGCCTGATCATCGCGCACAATCACCCTTCGGGCCAATGCCGTCCAAGCCAATGCGATATTGATGCCACACACACACTTGCGACCATCGGGAGGGCACTCGACGTGGAGTTGATCGATCATCTGATCGTGACCCGCGATGCAGTTTACTCGATGCGAGCAGGCGGAGATTTGTGACTAGGATAGCAGCACACCCGAGATTTCCGGATGCGAGTGCCACGCTGCCGCGGTTTCAGCGTGCCGGACACCTTACGCTTGACCTGTTTCATCGTGACGGCCGGGTGGACGATCGCTGGCTGGGCCTCAACCCGCTCGAATTTGCCTTGCTTTGGCGGTTGGCGGAGCAGCCAGGAACTCCCGTTTCCCGTCAGCATTTGCTGTGGGACGTGTGGGGATTGGCTTCGGATCCCGGATCCAACAGCCTGGCTGTTCATGTCGCTAGAGCGCGCTCTAAGCTTGATCGCTGCGGGTTGCGCCCCCTGCTGCAAACGGGGTCCGACGGCAGCTACTTTCTCGATCCTGGCCATTCTGATTAATTTCGATGGCTGGACTCGTGGTGCCGGATGCGGCAACCCTTGCGGCCAAGCCTATTCAAGCGTTCACAAGGGAATTCGAACGATGTCGCATGCCACCATGCCCGCCAATGATCGGGTCGCTATTGATCTTTCAGACAACGGGGTCGCGCATGTCCGCTTGACCCGTGGCGACAAGATGAACGCGCTCGATCCAGAGATGTTCAGCCGCATCATCGAAGCGGGCAGCGTGTTGCAGAAAATGAAGGGCGTTCGCGTAGTGGTGCTGTCGGGCGAGGGGCGCGCCTTTTGCGCCGGGTTGGACCTGTCAAACTTTGCCCGCACGCCCAGCCCGGATGAGCCTGAGCTGACCGAGCGGACATACGGCAATTCGAACAAGTTTCAGCAAGTCGCCATGACCTGGCGCAAGCTGCCGGTCCCAGTCATCGCTGCAGTTCACGGAGTGTGCTTCGGCGGCGGGCTGCAGATTGCCAGCGGCGCGGACATCCGCGTCGTTCATCCTGAGACGCGCATGGCGATCATGGAAATGAAGTGGGGCCTGGTGCCAGACATGGCAGGCTTTGTGCTGTGGCGCGGCCTCGTCCGCGACGATGTCCTGCGAGAGCTGGTCTACACCAATCGCGAATTCACCGGTGAAGAGGCGCAGGGCTATGGCCTTGCCACGCATGTCGATGCTGACCCGCTGACCCGGGCGATGAAGATCGCGCATGAGATCGCCGATCGCAATCCGCACGCCATCCGCGGCGCAAAACGCCTGCATGCCGGAATGGTTGAGCGCGATACCGATGCCATTCTGCTTGAGGAAAGCATTGAGCAGCACGCCATCATGCGCACCAAGAACCAGGTCGAAGCGGTGATGGCTGGAATGGAAAAGCGGACGGCGAATTACGAAGACGTTTGACCGGTTTCGCGCCTAGCCAAACACAGCGACGCATTGCAGGCCGTCAAGCATCTGGCGGCCATCGCTGCTCCACATCCGCAGCCGCTCCGAAGAATAGCCGGCATCGGCGTGCTGACTGGCATTCTCGGCCAGGTACCAGCCGTCGGGTGAGCCCATTTCAGGCTCCAGCACATTGAACGACCAATTGATCGAACTGATCGGTCCCATGCGCTGCATGATCCGCATCGCGCCAGGCGGCATGACATCACCCATCAGCACCAATTGCGAAACCGTGTCGAGATCGTGATCCTCGGTCAGTCGCGCCCAGCGGCGAATGGTCGCGCCGTGATCCTCACCCTTGGCCTGACCAAAGCGGACTTCAAAATTCTTCTGGATGAAACTGGGGCCCTGGCCTTCCATCGCTCTGGCGCTGTCTGAAGCCGGCGCTGGCTGCGGTTCGGGCGCGTCTGACGCTCGAACGGCGTTGGCATCGCGGCCAGCTCCAAACAGCCAAAAGCATGTCAGCGCGCATTTGCCGCCAGAATGGATTTCGCTGCGCACCTGGGTCACGTTGCGGCCCTGGCGGACGATCTCTGCATGAAGCTCTATTTCGTCGCCTATCGGCGCTACAAACCCGATCTGGGCGGCTCGCAAAGGCGGGAGGTCGGGAAACGCCCGGATGGCCATGGTGTAGCCGATCAGCGCCGAAGCACCGCCATATAGCGTACGTCCCTGCATCCAGTCATGCGCCTGGTCGAGCCGCGCTGGACCAGGGGTTCCGGTGATGGGTTCAAGAAGGCTGGCAATGGTCATGCAGCTGTCCCTGCCGCCTTCAGAGCGCGACGTCCAGATTGCCGTTACGTCAGCTATCGCTTCGGATAGTGGCGGCATTTTCGTCCGAGAAACCACCCGATGCGGCGAAATGGGGTTTGCGCACCAGTTCCGTAGGTGCGGGAGACGAGCCCTGATGACCCACGGTTGAAGCGCCTGACCATGGATACCCAAATAAAAGCGATTCTGGCCCGAACTGACTGTTGCATTGCGTTGGGGCTTGCCTAATTTGCCTCGCAAAACAGGAGGAAGACATGGCGAGCCCTAGGGCCAAGCACATGCAGCCCGAGGAACGTATCATTCAAACCGACGTTAATGGTGTTAGCCACGTTGTTGGCATAGGGATTGGCGGTTCGTTCGCTGAGAGCAATCTCGTGACCGCTTCTGCTGTTCCGGGGGGCACATTATTCGTCGCTGATCGTCAGCTGGACGCCTCCATAGACAGAACGGAGTCCTGACCAGCCGCCGTGCCGACCGATCAAAGCCCCATTTCCGCCGAAGACGCCAAGGCTGAGCTTGAAACGCTCACCCCCAAACAGCACGAATTTATGAAGCTCGCATGCCGGCCCGGCGGCATGACTACCAAAGAAATCGCTCTGGCGCTCGCGATCTCGCCCAGCGCGGTTGACCAGCGCGCCAAGGAGGCGCGGCGAAAGCTGGGGGTGGAAGATGGCAACACAGCCAAGGCTGTGCAGCGCTATATTCTGCTCAACAGAGCCTGTGGTGATTCCACAGGTGGGATTTCACAGGTAGAAATACCGGTCTCGATTATCGATCTTCCCAGGCGTGACGCGGAAAGAGAGCCTCAAAACTTCTCGCTTCCAAGTCGCAGGGTTAGGATTGACCAACTGACTGCTCGCCGTCGTTTGATAGCGATCCCGTTGATAGCATTCTCTGTGATGGCCGCCTTCATTGTGATGGTGTCTATGGCGGTGGCGCTTGCTCCAAGAGTGAGCGAATTGGTGGAAATGTTCGGTGGTTGATTTGCAAGCCCTCCATTCCAAACGCTTGGAGACGATCATGTACGCAAAATCACCCCAACAGCGCATTGGCGACCTTTGCCATGAGGCACAGGACAGCACTGAGGCGCTTCTCGCCATTCTTGGCAAATTGCTCAACGAAGCCGCCACTTTCAGCGCGGAAAATGGTATCGATGCCAAGGAATCGCATCGTTCACTGACGAAGGTCAGCAAGGCGATCAGCGCTGCGGTTGAGACCAACGAGAATGTGCTTCTCGCACACTTTTCGATGCAGAGGATCGCTGAGAAGGCTGACCGTCCATTTAATTGCCCAAATGAGGCTCAAGCCAAGCCCGACCTAAAGGTTGCTGCCTGATATGTTGCCCGACTTCACCGAACCAACGATCGTAGCCTTCTGGTCGATCTCCTTCGGTGTGGTCGTACTCGCCTTGTGGAAGGGTGGAGCGCCAGAACGTCTTGGGGTCGGTGTAGTATTGCTGACTGTTGTCATCCAATCGGCGGCGCATAGCATCGCACCACCGGAGTTCCTCTCGCTCAACGTTGTGGCGCTATTTGTGGATCTGATCAGCTTGGCAGGATTCACCGCGATAGCGCTAACGGCTGACCGTCAATGGCCAATCGTTGCAGCGGGGATAACGCTGCTGGGCGCATTCGCGCACTCCGCGCGATTGCTCCTGGGCGTCGAATTTCATCCCTACGCCTATGTGCTGATGACTGTACTGCCATCGCTTACCGTAGATCTTTTGATCGGCATCGGAACGATCCGGCATATGCTGAGGGTTCGACGCGACGGAGATGATCCGGACTTCACCGACTTCCGCTTCCTAAAAGACAATCCTGAGGCCACGCCTCGGAGAATGAGGGAAGACCAATGAACAAGCCTCACAAATTCGTACCCGAACAGTTTTTCGAGAATGATTTCAGCGAACTCAAAGCTGCTCACGATCAAGGATTTCTCGCCGGTTGGCATGCCAACACGCAATATCGCAAAGAGCATGCTGCGGCCCACACTCGACTATGGCTCGAATGGCCGATGATCATCACCGGTTCGCTCATAATCGGCTTTGTTGGCCTAGCGCTGCTGGTTGCTCCTCTGTCGAGCATCAATTGGCCAGTTTCCGTGTTTTCGCTGGTGATTGGCGCAGCATTGATCGGCGGTGGTGTCTGGTGGGGTTTCCACTCATCCAAATCCTATGCCGAACGCGTCGCCAAATTCGCCAAACGCTGGGAAGCCGCGTTTGACGACGCCGAGCGCGCTTAGCCACACCTAGCGCTTGCTCTGCTGCAGCAATCCGGGCGCCAATTGCTGGCCCCCATGGCGGCTGCAAACGGGGCGCGGGCGCAGCGCCAGCATGGCTCCCGTCGCGGAATTAGGGCTTGCTTGAATCGCCAACCTCCCATAGTGGCGCTTCTCCGCCAAATCTCGGCGGTCTCGGCCCGATGGCGGAGTGGTGACGCAGAGGACTGCAAATCCTTGTACGCCGGTTCGATTCCGGCTCGGGCCTCCACTTTCTGATCGCGTGATACGCGATCGCCAGTGCCGCTTTAGCTCAGTTGGTAGAGCACATCATTCGTAATGATGGGGTCACGTGTTCGAGTCACGTAAGCGGCACCATTTCGTCAGATAGTTGATCGATTCTTGTCGCACGCGATCAGAGTATCGCTGCTGGCGCTCATTCGGACGCAAACTCGCTTCTTCCCGCAGGAATGAGTTGCTGGGATTTTGCATTCGCGTACACTCATGCCCGTGAATCAAGCCATGAGGCTCGTTCGGTTTGAGCGACCTCAAACGCGATCAAAAGAGCTTGATCATAAGGACGAATACGTTCGAGGGCAGCGCGAGGGAAGACAAAGGAGGCCGATCGAGGCCACCTGCATTCTTGCATTGCTCTGATCAGGAGGGAGTGCCGCATGACGGCACATGCAATCCGTCTGTGAGGAGTCGCGCATGAGATTTCGAGAGCCCAATCGAATAACCCAAAAAATGCCCAGAAAACCGCGCCGCAAATGGCGCAAATCCAGCAAGCGCGAACAGTTTGCCTATCTGCCCAAGCGGCTGAGCAATGGCACGTGGGTCTGGTTGGAAACTTATCGCCGGATCAGGCCGGAAGACGACGATCGGGTCTAGCGACGCCAGTCAGCGAAAGACTGTCGATCCAGCTATTCGGTTCGCAACGCTTCGATCGGGGACAGTTTTGAAGCACGGACCGCAGGATAGCCTCCAAACACCAATCCCAAAAATGCCGAGAATGCCAGCGAGCCAATCGCGACCCCAATGCCGATTGGGACCGGGAAATCGGCAAATGCAGTCAGCGCTTCTCCGCTGGCCCAGGCCAGCGCCAGCCCTACTGCACCGCCCAAGACACACAGCACCGCCGCCTCGACCAGGAATTGGTTGCGGATATCGCTTCGCCGCGCACCCAGAGCCATCCTCAAGCCGATTTCGCGGGTTCGCTCGGTGACGCTGACCAGCATGATGTTCATGATTCCAATCCCGCCGACGAGCAAAGAGATCGACGCGATGGCCACCAGCACGGCCTGAAGGATACCGGTTACAAACTGGCTCTGCTCTACGAATTCCTCAGTCGTTCGGACGGTGAAGGGATTGATATCGCCCTCGCGCACCCGATAGCGGTCTTTGAGAACCGACTGGATATCGCGCTTGCCCTTGGCCAGTGAAGCGCCGTCTTCAAAGGCGACAAAGGCCAAATGCACATCGTCGGGCCCGGGAAGATTGTCGCCGACAAATCGCTGCCGCATTGTCGAGATTGGCATGATCATCACATCGTCGCTGTCATCGCCAAGAGTTGATCCCTTGGCTTCGAGCAGCCCGATCACTGTGAGCGGGACCCCATCGACGCGCACGGTTTCACCGACCGGATCAAATTCGCCAAACAGCGCTTCAGATACGGTCTTGCCCAAAACCACCACGCGTGCCGCTGAACGCACATCGGATTGATTGATGTAGCGGCCGAGTTCGGGAAGGTGATTGGTGACGCCGCCATAGCCCGCCGTCGTGCCAACCGCCTGTGTGAAGGCGTTGCTGCCAGCCACGACCACATCCATTGATGTGCGAAGCTGCGGTGCCACGGCAATGACATTGGGCACTTCATTGTCGATCGCCCGAAGATCGCGCTCGGTCAGTCGGCCGCGTTCATTGGTACGCCGAGGTGGTCCATCCTGCTCGTCATCGGGCTGTGGAACGACGATTGCCATATTGGAGCCAAACCGATTGATTGTCTCCGTCACAGCCTCCTGTGCGCCGTTGCCAACTGCCACGGCCAGTGTGACCGCAAACACGCCGATCAAAACGCCCAGCATCGTCAGCATGGATCGCAACAGATTGGTGCGAAGCGCGGTCATCGCAATGGCGATGTTGACGCTCCATCCAGAGGCCATCCGGCCCAATGCAGAGGCCTTTGTCGGCGCGTCGCTCATGCGGTTTCCTCCGCTTGTGTTTGGCTGGCGACGACGCGATTGAGGACCTGCTGATCTTCGATGACCTTGCCGTCGCGAAACTCAATGCGTCGCTTTGCATGCTCGGCAATCTCATTCTCATGCGTCACGACAATCACCGTGATCCCGGCCGCATTCAGCTGCTCAAAGATCGCCATAATGTCTTCGCTGGTCTGTGTGTCGAGCGCGCCTGTGGGCTCATCTGCAAGCAAGATCAGCGGTTCGGTCACCAAAGCCCGCGCGATCGCGACACGTTGCTGTTGACCGCCGGAAAGCTTGGCAGGGGTGTTGAGCAGCCGATCACCCAAGCCCATGTCTTTGAGCTTTTGTGTGGCCCGTTCGCGCCGTGTGACACTATCGATGCCAGCATAGATCAGCGGCACAGCTACATTATCGATCGACGAGGTGCGGGCGAGCAAATTGAACTGCTGGAAAACAAAGCCGATATTCTGATTGCGCAGGCTGGCCAATTCATCGCTGGTCATGTTCTCGGTTGGAATGCCGTCGATCAGGACCTGGCCCTCGCTTGGTACGTCGAGGCAACCAATCATGTTCATGAAGGTCGATTTGCCCGATCCGCTGGCGCCCATGATGGCGACATATTCACCGCGATCAATCGTCAACGAAACATCGTTCACCGCGTGAATGGTCTCACCGCCCAGCGTGTAGGTTTTGACCAGTCCCCTGGTCTCGACAAGCGGTTGAGCACCGCCTGGGGAAGAGGTGTCGGCCGCGCTCATCAGCTGCCGTTCTGCGAACCGTCTTCCATCAGGCTGCGCGAGCGAACGATCACTTGCTGTCCTTCACTGAGGCCTTCGGTGACTTCGACATAATCCTCGCCCTTGAGGCCGGTTGTGATCGCAGCCCGCGAAGGTTGATACGGATCTTCTCCAGGGATCCAGACGCTGGTTGGCTTGGGCTGGGTTGTGTCAGCCTCGTCCTGTTGCTCGTCCTGTTCTTCTTCGGCGCGATCATTCTCACGCGGTATAAAGCGCGTTGAAGCAACGGGCACCCGAAGCACGTCCTGCTTACGGCCGGTGATAATGTCGACGCTGGCTGTCATGCCGGTGAGCAGCCGCCCGTCGGAATTGTCGACATCCAGAATGACAAGATAGCTGACCGCGCTGCCCGCTTGGGTGGCGGATTTGCGAATTTGCAGGACCTTGGCGGGAAATGTGTCATCGGGATAGGAATCGACCGTGAAGCGCACATCCTGGCCCTCTTGAACCTCGCCGATATCTGCTTCGTCGACGGCTGCCTCAACCTGCATCCGGCTCGTATCAGCGGCGATCGTGAACAGATTTGGCGTTTGGAAACTGGCGGCGACTGTCGTTCCAGGTTCGACCAGCTTGTCGATAACAACACCGCTGGTGGGGGCGATGATGCGGGTGCGTGACAGATCCAGCCGTGCCGATTCCAGCTCAGCTGTGCTTTGTGCGATCTGCGCCCTGGCGCTTTGTGCCTGAGCTTCGGCGGTGCTGAGTGATGCCTTTGCAGCGACCAATGCGTTCTCCGCCTGATCGCGGCCTGCGGCTGAGACAAAACCCTTGTCCGCCAATTCGTTGCGGCGTTCAAACTCGCGTGTCTGCACCGCCACATCCGTTTGAGATCGGAGGATCGACGCTTCGGCTTGCGCCAGGCTGGCGCGGGCAAGATCGACCTGAGCCTTGGCTTGTGTCACTCGGGCGCGCGGTCGGGTGGGGTCGATCTGTGCGAGCAGCTGGCCCTTGGTGACGGGAGAGTTGAAGTCGACATAGACCGCCGTGATCTGCCCCGAGACTTCGGCGCCGACATTGATCGTGTTGAGCGCGCGCAATGTCCCGCTGGCTGACACAAGCCGTTCGACTTCGCCCTTGGAGACGTCCTCGACGACATATTCGTAATCGCGGCCCCCTGAGGTGAAGACTGACCACAGTCCCAGGACCAAAACCAGGCCAAGTATTCCCGATATGATGGGATGGCGCTTAATCCAGCCAAAAACTCGCTGCACACTATGCCCCTTGATGATCATCATTGGCCTACGGCCATCTGTTGCATGAACTGAGCTAATTTGGCGGTGTCCGCAACAATTTCATCTTGTTTTCGCTGAACGACTTTGTGGCTGGCTTGGACGACATGGCGCGGCCTGCTAGGCGAAAACCGGTTCGCATGTCAGCGCTGCTGCGCACGTCTTGCCCAAGGAAGGGCCAGAGCGAGGGCCAGAGCGAGGGCTAGAGCGAGAGCCAAAGGGAGGGCCAAAGGGAGAGGACGTGTCTCACGCATCGTTGATATTCACACTGGCGAGCTGCGTGTTCTTCATGGCGCTGGTGGGCTGGGTCAGCTGGCTCAAGACCCGCGGCCAGGCTGAGAGCAAGGACGGCTATTTCCTCGCCGGACGGGGCTTGGGCGCGACCTTTATCGCCGGCTCGCTGCTGCTGACCAATCTCTCTGCTGAGCAATTGATCGGGCTCAATGGATCGGCTTATGGCCACAATCTGTCGAGCATGGGCTGGGAGGTCACCGCAGCGATCGCAACCATTGCGATGGCGCTGATCTTCCTGCCCAAATACCTTGCCGGCGCCTTCACCACTCTGCCGCAATTCCTCAACGATCGGTTTGATCCGATGGTGCGTCGCATGTCGGTGGTGCTGTTCATGCTGGGCTATGGCTTGGTGACGATCCCCAGCGTGCTCTATTCGGGCTCTGTCGCAGTGCTGCTGCTGTTCGACGTCCCCGGCCTGACCGGGTTGGGATATTTCCCCGCGCTGGTGAGCACTGTGATGGTGATCGGGGTGATCGGATCGATCTATGCCATCTTTGGCGGCCTAAGGGCAGTCGCGGTATCGGACACGCTCAACGGCATCGGCCTGCTGATTATCGGCATCATCGTCCCCGTGTTCGGACTGATCGCGCTGGGCGGCGGTGATTTCCTCAACGGTCTCAGCGTGCTCGGCACTGAGCATCCCGAAAAGCTCAATGCGATCGGCAGCGCGAGCGATCCGACGCCCTTCGGCACTTTGTTCACCGGGATGATCTTCGCCAATCTGTTTTACTGGTGCACCAACCAATATGTGATCCAGCGCACGCTTGGCGCGCAGAGCCTCGCCGAAGGGCAAAAGGGCGTGCTGTTCTCGGGTTTCTTCAAGATCCTGGTCCCGTTCATGATGATGATCCCTGGCGTGATCGCATTCCACCTCTACGGACCGGGCATGGGCACGATTGACGAGGCCTATCCGCGTCTCATCCGCGACGTCCTGCCGGTCTATCTCTCTGGCTTCTTCCTCGCAGTGCTGCTCGGCGCGGTGTTCAGCTCATTCAACTCGCTGCTCAACAGCGCGGCGACCCTGTTCAGCTTGGATGTCTACGCCCCGGCCAAGGAGCGTGCGCGGGGCGAGCCTGTCGGTGATGGCGAACTGGTCCGGGTCGCCAAGATTGCCAGCCTGGTGATCGCGCTGTTCTCCTTCGCCGTGGCTCCGCTGCTCTATTTCGCCGCAGAAGGCCTGTGGCAGATCATCCGTATCTTCACCGGCTTCTACAACATCCCGACCATCGTCATCGTGATCGTCGGTCTGTTCACCTCGCGCGTGCCCGCTCTGGGTGCCAAGCTGGTGATCATCTTCCATGTCATCGCTTATGGATTGCTGCGCTTTGTATTCGATGACGTCGTGACGCTGCACTTCATCCATCTCTATGCGGTGCTGTTCTGGATCGAGGTTGGGATCATGCTCGCCTGCGGCTGGATCCGCCCGCGCGAGGAGGCGTGGCAATTCACGCGCAATGAGAAAGTCGACATGACGCCATGGCGCTTCGCCCAGCCACTCGCGATCACTCTGTTTTCGTGCGTGGTGGCGACCTATCTGCTGTTCTCGCCGCTCGGCGTGGCGTCGGCAGGCGGCTTCAGCCCCTGGTTCGCCCCGCTGCTCAGCGCGTTGGCGATTGGCAATGCGGCGATATGGGTGTTGGCGGGTCGAAAGCCCGCCGCCGCTTAAGCGACCAGCGAGGCCAGTACGCGGCGCTTGCCTTCGAATGGGCGGCGACCATGCATCACAGTGTAATTGTCGATCAGCGCGACATCGCCCGGTTGCCATTGGCAATCCGCCGTGGTCGCTTCGGCCGCTGCAATAGCGGGTGCCATGTCTTCGGCGGTGATCGGATCGCCGCCGCCAAAGGTGATCGATTTGTCTGCAGAATTTCGGCTGTCAGACCAGCCGCGAAAGGCCGCGATCAGCTGATTGAAAAAGGTTCGGCGACCCTCGCTGACCTTGCGCACCGCAGGCAGAGCTGCGGTTGTGACCTTGAGGCTTCCATCCTCGCGCCATTCCCACGAATAGCCCAGATCTGCGAGGCGTTTCTCTGCCTGATCCTTGCTTTCAACGCTCAACGTCGAACGCCAGCTACGCCCCTGTCCCGAGCCAGCATCGTCCGCGCCCGGCATCACATTGGTGTAGCGTACGCCCTCGGCTTCCAGCCGTTGGACAAATTCAGGCGCAGTCTCGAGCAGGTGATCAATCACCCAGTCCGAACGGCATAGGGGTGTCGCCCCGCCGCTCATCTCGGCAATCTCGCAATAGAAGAACAGCTTGCTCGGATAGAGCGGTGTCTGCGCCATTTCGTGGTGCAGGAAAATCTCAGTCGTTGGTGGCGCTTCATTGGCGGTGAAGACGCGCGGCGTGACGTTCGTTCGCACCGCGTTGGACAGCGAATCCTCATAGGTGAAGCCCGGTTCGCCATAGGCTTCGATCGCGGCATCAAACGCCTGCGGATCAGGCACGTCAAAGCCCCTGAACAGCAGCGCGCCAGCATGGTCCAGCGCGTCGTCGACGGCTGCTTTATTGGCCCTCAGAAAAGCGGCAAGATCGCCGCCGCCCTCTATGATCCCAGGGAAGTCTTGGTCTGCCATATCAGTCATAGATCGGGTGGAAGGTGTTGAAAGCGGCTTCGGTGAATACGCCCGGATCGTTGAAGCGGCGGTCCTGGTTGAGCGCGGAGATCGCTGCCATCTCAACCTGACTCAGTTCGAAATCGTCAATATCGAGGTTCTCGCGCATCCGCTCCGGCTTGGTGGTCTTGGGGATGATCGCGGTCCCGCGCTGCACGCCCCAGCGCAGCAACACCTGGGCCGGTGTTTTGTCGTGCGCTTGCGCTGCCACCATCACAGGAGCCGCACCGAGCAGGCTCTCACCCTCGGCTGCCATATCAAGCTCGAAATAGCTCTGGGCCCCAAGAGGCGAGAAGGCGGTAACGTCGATGCCGTAATCGCCGGCCAAACGGATCAGCTTTTCCTGCGTCAGATAGGGGTGGGCTTCGATTTGAAGCATGGCCGGCTTGATCCGGGCATAGGCCATCAGATCGTGCAACAGACCCGAATTGTAATTGCACACGCCAATCCGCTTCACGAGGCCTTGATCGACCAGCGCCTCCATGGCCGCCCAGGTCTCATGCAGAGGCACGGCGGCCTTTTTCATGCCCGGGTTGGGCGCGTCAGGATCGTGCAGCCATTCGGGCGGATAGCGCGTTTCAATCGGCACGAATTCAAGCGCGATCGGGAAGTGGATCAGATAGAGGTCGAGATAATCGAGCTGGAGATCTGCCAGCGTCTTGCGGCAGGCCATTTCAACATGTTCGGGCGCATGGAATGTGTTCCATAGCTTGCTCGTCACCCACAGCTCATCACGAGTGACGAGGCCCTGGCTGATCGCGTCTGCCAATCCTTCGCCGGTCTGCACTTCGTTGGCGTAGTCAGCCGCGCTGTCGAAATGGCGATATCCTGCTCGCACAGCCTCGACCACGCTCGCAGCCGTGTCTTCTTGCGGGATTTTCCAAAGGCCAAATCCGACCCGTGGCATATTCGTGAGCATGATCTCTCCTAATCCGCAAAATCTATCGCAACGGGCTGACCCGTTTCAATCGATTGCTGCGCCGCAGCTCCAATCGCAACCGAGCGATAGCCATCTTTTGCGTCGATCAAAGGCGGTGTTCCCTTGATCAAAGCGTCATGGAAATCGCGTTGCTGAAAGAATGTCGCGCCGTGATGCGTGCCTGCCGCCAGCGCGTCAGGCGGCGTTGGTACATGGACGGCTTCAACGCCTGATTTGTTGCGTGGAGACCAGGTGACGAACCCGCCGGGCAGCTTGACCTCCATCTTCCCGATCGGGCCGACCGCGCTGATCTCTTCCTGCTCTTCGGAGCCTTCGGCAAACATGCAAAGGTCGAGCACGGCACGCGCTCCTTCCGCAAAATCCACCATAACAAAGGCGTTGTCGATGATGTCGGGCGTCTCGCCATCATAGGTCTCATCAAGATGGTTCACATCCTGAGCGCCGCTGGCGAAGACGCGCACAGGCTCATCTTGCAGGATATGGCGCATCAGATCGAAGAAGTGGCAGCATTTCTCAACCAATGTCCCGCCGGTATTGCGGTTGAAGCGGTTCCAATCGCTGACCTTGGGCAGGAATGGGAAACGATGTTCGCGAATAGCGAGCATTTTGATGTCGCCCGCCTCGCCAGCATGGACCCGTTCGATGAAATTGGTGACCGGCGGCATGTAGCGATATTCGAGCCCCACCCAGAACAGGTTGGGATAGGATCGCGCGGCTTGCGCCAGTTTGTGCGCGTCTTCGACAGTGGTGCACATCGGCTTTTCAAGCAGGATCGCACAGCCTGCTTGCATCACCGGCTGCACAATCTCGAAATGGGTGAAATTGGGCGATGCGATGATGACGGCATCCGGCTTGGCTTGATCAAGCATGGCAAGATTGTCGTCAAAGCATCGGATTGATTGGCCCAGTTGCGCCGCTTGTTGTTCAGCGCCTGCGCGCGAACCCGCGTCCGGATCTGCCACCGCGACCAGTTCAGCCCCCTCGATCAGGGCCAGGTTGCGCATATGCTCGCGGCCCATCATGCCGCAGCCGATTATGGCGTATGTTCGGGTGTCGCTCATCGTGTGCGCTCATGTGCGGGTCTGTGCCCGTTTGCAAGCGGTCTCAATCGCGTGTCCAGATCGCAACACCTGCAGGTGCCAGCTGGGTCTCACCCCACAGTAAGTGCTTGGATTGGTTGATCGCTGAAATGTCGATCGGTGCAGTCGAGTAGTTGAAGGCAAAGACATGCGTAGATGTCCTGCGCAAGCGTAGACCTTTCGGTAGCGCGGTCAGCGATAATCCGGCCTCCTCCGCCATGCTGGCGATAAGGATGTTGAGCAGGTTTCGATCAGGCCAAGCAGCGCAGTAACGCACGTGATCCTGCTGGAAGACCACGCCGCGGCCATCTGCGAGACTGATCGCTGGATCCACCTCCGAATCAACCTGTTCGATCCATCTGGTGATGGCGAAACCATCGCCGGTTTCTTCCGCGCCATTGCGCAGGCTCTCGACGCGAGACACGGTGATCGGGACCAGTTTGGACAGGTCTCCCGGAGCAAGACCGTCAGGAATGCAGAAGCTCTCATCCTTGCTGCCTGTGCGCGGGCCGATCAGAACTGGGCAATCGAGCTTCGCCAGCCGTTCGACCATTCCATCAGGCAGTATTGGGAGGCTTGGCACCACAACCATCGCGTAGCCTTCCAGTGATGCATCGGGTGCGACGATGTCGATGTCGAGGCCTTGCTTCCGCAAGGCTGAATACCATTGATAGGCAAGGTCGAGATATCGGAAGCTCTGCCCCTGCGGCTGGATGCCACAAACCCAGGCTGCCTCGTAGGAAAACACCAGCGCCGCATCGGCTTTGGCCGGTTTTTGATTGCCGATCCGCTCAATCGCCGTGGCGGCTTGCCGCGCTTCGCCAGCGGCCTCGGCATCCACGCTGTCTGGACGCAGCAATCCGGCATGCATCTGTTCCTGCGCAAACGGTGCCTGGCGCCAGCGAAAATAGCTCGTGAACTCCGCTCCATGCGCCATTGCTTCCAGCGTCCACAGCGCGACCATTCCTGGCAATGGTGCGGGATTGAAGCGCGCCCAATTCACTGGGCCCGGCTGTTGTTCCATCACGCCCCAGCGGCCCTCTGAGCAGCCTCTGTAGAGGTCATGATGGAAGGCTGCGATATCGGGATGGCCTTGGCGCATATAGGCATTCTTGGTCGCTTCGTCGGACCAGAATTGTTCGAGGAAGCCCAGCGGATAGGAATCCCACGTCGCGACATCGAGATCTGCCCCCACTTTGTGGTGATCGAACTCGGTGAAGAAGCCCATGAAATTGTGCGTGACATCGCGCCCCGGCGAGTTCTGGCGGATGATCTCGACCTGCTCGCGATTGAAGCTCGCCACCTGATCCGATGCAAAGCGCCGATAATCGAGCCAATGCGCGGGATTGGCTTCGGTCACAGTCAGGTTCGGCGGATCAATTTCGTCGAAGCTGCGATATTCCATGCTCCAGAAGACATTGCCCCAGGCCTGATTGAGCGAGGCGATATCGCTATGGCGATTGGCCAGCCATGCACGAAATCCTGTCGCAGCCGCCGCAGAATAGCTCAGCACCGTGTCGTGGCAGCCAAATTCATTGTCGGTCTGCCAAGCCTTGATCGCAGCATGTTGGCCATAGCGCTCAGCCATTGCTGCTACGATCCGACGGCAATGCTCGCGATAGCCCTGATGGCTGAAGCAATAGTGCCGTCGCGATCCAAACCCGCGCGGGCGGCCGTCCCTATCCAGCGCGACCATGTCGGGCATCTGGTCGACCAGCCATTTGGGCGGGGTAGCCGTCGGAGTGCCAAGGATTATGCCGAGCCCGGCCGATCCAAGTGTTTCGATCGCCCGGTCAAGCCAATCCCAATCGTAGCGACCTGGCTCGGGTTCTATCCGGCTCCATGCAAACTCACCGATCCTGACCAGCGACAAACCCATTTCAACCATGCGCCGCGCATCGTCTGCCCAAATTTCCTCGGGCCAATGTTCCGGGTAGTAACAGCAGCCTAGTTTCATGCGTTCTGGTTCATCCCCGGTTGCCTTGTCTTTGCGGGCGCCAAAAATTGATTCAGCTCATGCCCAAGGCTATCGTTGTGGTCATTGGCTTCCGCCAAGTCTGGCGGGGGTCAGGTCTAACCATTGCTGGTGGGAACGCAATGACTCCACACCTGCTCTTGCCATGGGGCATCCTGAAAAATGACGGTCGGGCCACATCATGTCTGGCCCGCTGGCCGTGAGTCTGCGCCGCCAGCAATTGATCGCCCGGGTGCGCGAGGGCTTTCGGATGGCCTATGGCGTTGATCCGACGCGGTTTTATGCCGCGCCTGGTCGCGTCAATCTCATCGGTGATCACACCGACTACAATGCTGGCCTGGTGCTGCCCTGTGCGATTGATCGTGAGACGATTATTGCCGTCGGTCCGGCGGACGAAAGCGACAAAGTATCGCGGATCCATACGGTGGCTCTCGACATGGGATCGGTGCGCGATTCCTTCTCGATCGAGGGAGAGATCGAACGCGCAGGCAACAATTGGCAGAACCACATTCGCGGCGTGGCGCATTTCTTGCGCGCACGCGGGGTCGGGCTCAAGCCGGCACGCTTGGCGATTGGCGGTGACATTCCAATGGGCGCGGGGCTTTCTTCATCGGCGGCTTTGGGCGTCGGGTCCGCGCTCGCATTGTCGAGCCTGGCCGGGCAGCCGCTCGACCCGCCAGATTTGGCGAGTGTCGCGCAAAAGGCTGAGAGCGCCTTTGCCGGCGTGGCTTGCGGGATAATGGATCAGATGGCCTCGGCGTGCAGCATTGCCGGTCATGCCTTCTTGCTCGATTGTCGGAGCTTGGAGCACATGCCGATCCCGATCTCGGACCAATTGTCGATCATCGTCATAGATTCCGGCATTCGACGCCAGCTTGAAGAGACAGGCTACAATGACCGCCGCGAGGAATGCGAGAAAGCGGCTGAGCATTACGGCTTGGCATCGCTGCGTCCGCTGACACCCGCGCTGTTGGAGGAAGGACGCGGTGATCTGAGTGACGTGATTTATCGCCGCGCGCGCCATGTCGTGAGCGAAACCGCGCGCGTAGAGCCCACAGCTGTGGCGCTGGTGAAGGGACAAACGGCAGAGCTGGCTCGATTGATGCGAGCTTCACATCATTCTTTGCGCGATGATTTTGAGGTTTCGATTGACCCGATTGATCGTCTGGTCAGCCTTATCGGTACAGCGATTGGGGACAATGGTGGTGTTCGGATGACGGGCGGGGGATTTGGTGGATCGGTCGTTGTGCTGGCAAAGCATGAGATGATCGATATTGTTACCCAGGTTGTTGAGACACGCTACAATCCCGATGCGGAGATCCCTGCGAGTGTGCAAGTTTACGAAGCACATGCGGGTGCCGCACAGTTGACAGCGGGCTGATCGAGCGGCGCTCGGCGGCCCAACATCCTAATCAAACAGCGCATTTACACATATAAAAATATCTTTATATGTTGCGATTGATGGTTGTTGAAACGATCTTTCGCGCGCTCGCAGACCCAACCCGGCTGCGCATCACCCGCCTGCTCGACCATATGGAGCTGGCGGTGGGAGAGCTCGCGCAAATCCTCGGCCAAAGCCAGCCGCGCGTCTCGCGCCATGTCGGCATTCTGTGCGATGCTGGCCTGGCGGAACGCCGCCGCGAAGGCAGCTGGGTTTTCCTGCGCTCCCCAACAGCAGCGGATGGCGCGACCGCGATTGTCGACGCGGTGGCGCGCATGCTCGCCATTGCCGAGCGCGAAAGCCCCGAACTGGCCGCGATCTGCAAGACCGATCGCCAGAAACTGTCCGCGATCCGCAAATCGCGCGAAAGCATCGCCGAAGGCTATTTCGAACGCCATGCCAGCGAATGGGACGAATTGCGCAAGCTGCACATCGCCGATCAATTGGTCGAAGACGCGCTGATCGCCGAGCTTGACGGCGCTCCATTGGGAACCCTGCTCGACATCGGAACCGGCACCGGGCGCATGGCAGAGCTGTTCGCGGGCAAGGCCGACCATGTCGTTGCGCTCGACAAAAACCTGGAAATGCTCCGCATCGCCCGCGCCAAGCTGCAGCATCTGCCCGCCGCACAGGTTGAACTGGTCCAAGGCGACTTTGGCGATCTGCCATTCCCCGCCGCCAGCTTTGAGACCGTGCTGTTTCACCAAGTGCTGCATTTCGCGCAGGAGCCTGAGCTGGCGCTGCAGGAAGCGGCGCGTGTCACCCGCCCCGGCGGACGCATCGCGATCGTCGATTTCGACGCGCATGATCTTGAAGAACTGCGCGACCGCTATGCCCATGCCCGGCTCGGTTTCGCTGACACGCAGGTGGCCGACCTGCTCCGATCAACCGGCTTTGAGCCATCCCCTCCGATTGCCCTCGATGGCAAGCAATTGGTGGTCAAAATCTGGACCGGCAAACGACGCGGCAGCCCAGTTGAAAACAACCCCCGCACCAACACCAAGCAGGAACGCACGGCATGACGCAACGCGCGCACCCCCCGCTCGACAGCCAGCACGAAGCGCGCACCGCGTTCGATTCTCCCCTGTTCTCCGGGCTGCCGGGTGATCTTGAGATCAGTTTTGAATTCTTCCCGCCCAAAAGCGAGAAGATGTCGACCACGCTTTGGGAAAGCCTGGCCACGCTCGGTCCGCTTGGTCCCCGCTTTGTCTCGGTCACCTATGGTGCCGGTGGTTCGACCCGCGAACGCACCCACCAGCAAGTCGTGCGGATCCAGAATGAGACCGGCATTCCTGCTGCCGCGCACCTCACCTGCGTCAATGCGACGCGCGAAGAAGTCGACGAAGTCGCACGCCATTATTGGGAAAGCGGCATCAGGCATATCGTTGCGCTGCGCGGTGATCCGCCCGATGGTTCCAGCCAATACACGCCGCATCCGGGCGGCTATGCCAATGCGGCGGAGCTGATTGCCGGGCTCAAGCAGATCGCCCCGTTTGAAATCTCGGTCGCGGCCTATCCCGAAGTGCATCCGGATTCGCCTGATGCCCAAACCGATCTGGACAATCTCAAGCGCAAATTTGATGCCGGCGCCACGCGTGCAATCACTCAATTCTTCTTTGATCCGCGTTGCTTCTTCGAATTTCGCGAAAAGGCCGCCGCCGCCGGGATAAATGGAGAGATTGTGCCCGGTATCATGCCGGTGATGAGCTTTGCCGCCGTCCAACGCATGTCGGGCCTGTGCGGAACGGCCATTCCCGAATGGATGGAGGGCCTGTTTGAAGGTCTCGACGATCGCCCCGCCGCGCGCCAATTGGTGAGCGCGACGATCGCCGCCGAGCTTTGCCGTCGGCTCTATGCGGGCGGCGTGCGCCACTTCCATTTCTACACCTTGAACCGTGCCGAGCTGAGCTATGCGATCTGCCACATGCTTGGGAAACGTCCGCAAGCGGAGACAAAGCCATGAATGCGCGTGAACGGCTCAACGAAGCGGCCAAGCAGGGCATTCTGATCAAAGACGGGCCCTATGGGACCGCGATCCAGGCTGAAAAGCTCACCTCAGCGCAATATGCAGGACGGACCGGGCTCAATCAGGATCAGAAGGGCAATAACGACCTCGTCAACCTTACCCAGCCCGAAGTGATCCGCAAGATCTGCGACAGCTATATCGCGTCGGGCGCGACTGTGCTGGCCACCAACACGTTCAACGCCAATCGCATCAGCCAGGCGGATTATGGCGCCGAAGATCTGGTGCATGAGATCAATGTCTCAGCGGCCAAGGTCATTCGCGAAGCCTGCGATGAAGCCACAGCCAAGGATGGCGTTGCGCGGTTTGTGTGCGGCGCGATGGGCCCGACCAACAAGACCTTGTCGCTCAGCCCCGATGTCGAGGATCCAGGTTTTCGTGAAGTCGACTTCGACTATGTCAAAGAGATATATCACGAGCAGGCCGCCGGGCTGATCGAAGGCGGCAGCGATTTCATCCTGATCGAAACCGTGTTCGACACACTCAATTGCAAGGCCGCGATCATGGCGGTCAAAGAGCTTGAGGCTGAACTTGGCCGCGACGTGCCGCTGATCATTTCGCTCACGCTCACCGATCTTTCGGGCCGCAATCTGTCCGGCCATACGGTTGAGGCGTTCTGGCTCACCGTGCGGCATGCCAAGCCGGCCGCGATCGGCCTCAATTGCAGCTTCGGCGCGGATCAGCTGCGCCCGCATGTGCAGTTGCTGTCTGAAATGGCTGACACTTTGCTGCTGGCCTATCCCAATGCCGGCCTGCCCAATGAGCTGGGCGAATATGACGAAATGCCTGAGACGACGGCCAGCCTGGTCGCGCTGTGGGCAAAGGAAGGCCACGTCAACATCCTCGGTGGCTGTTGCGGCATCACGCCCGGCCATATCGCGGCCATCGCGCATGCGGTCGACGGGATTGAGCCGCGGGTCAGCCCGACGCTGGAGCCAGCCATGCGGCTGGCGGGTCTTGAACCCTTTGTGGTGTCGGCCTGATCATGAGCGCTCAGAACGCTTCATCTCGTTTCATCAACATTGGTGAGCGCACCAATGTGACCGGCTCGGCCCGCTTCAAGAAGCTGATCATGGCGGATGATTACGCCACGGCGGTCGACGTCGCGCGCCAGCAGGTCGAAAACGGCGCGCAGGTGATCGACGTCAATATGGATGAAGGCCTGCTCGACGCCGAGCACGCCATGACCACTTTCCTCAAGCTGATCGCTGCCGAGCCCGATATTGCCCGGGTTCCGGTGATGATCGACAGTTCCAAATGGGACGTGATCGAGGCCGGCCTCAAATGCGTGTCGGGCAAACCGATCGTCAACTCGATCAGCATGAAGGAAGGCGAAGAGCCGTTCCTCGATCAGGCGCGCAAATGCATGGCCTATGGCGCTGCTGTGGTGGTGATGGCGTTCGATGAAACCGGGCAAGCCGACACCAAACAGCGCAAGGTCGAGATTTGCACCCGCGCTTACGAGCTTTTGACCTCGATCGGCTTCCCGCCCGAAGACATCATCTTTGATCCCAATATCTTCGCAGTCGCGACCGGCATCGAAGAGCATGATCGCTATGGCTTGGATTTCATCGAGGCCGTGCGCGAGATCAAGGCCGCGTGTCCCTATGCCAAGACGTCGGGCGGGCTTTCCAACCTCTCCTTCAGCTTTCGCGGCAATGAAACCGTCCGCCGCGCGATGCATTCGGTGTTTCTCTATCACGCCATCCCGGCTGGACTGGATATGGCGATCGTCAATGCCGGCCAGCTCGATGTCTATGACACGATTGATCCCGTGTTGCGGGAGGCATGCGAGGATGTGATTCTGATGCGCGCGCCAAAAGATTCTGGCTCGGGTGAGGAAAGCGCGACCGAGCGTCTGATCACCCTGGCAGAGAGCTTCAAGGGCAAGAGCAAGGAAGACGACAAGCAGGCGGCTGAATGGCGCGGCTGGGCGGTCGAAAAGCGGCTTGAGCACGCATTGGTCAAAGGCATTGATGCGCATATTGTCGACGACACTGAAGAGATGCGCGCGATGACGGCTGAGAATGGCGGGCGGCCGATCGAAGTCATCGAAGGCCCGCTGATGGATGGCATGAATGTGGTCGGCGACCTGTTCGGCAGCGGCAAGATGTTCCTGCCGCAAGTGGTCAAATCCGCGCGCGTGATGAAAAAGGCCGTCGCGCACCTGATCCCCTTCATCGAAGACGAGAAGGAGGAAGGCGCCAAGGCCAAGGGTAAGATCGTGATGGCGACCGTGAAGGGCGATGTGCACGATATTGGCAAGAACATCGTCGGTGTGGTGCTTCAGTGCAATGGCTATGAAGTGATCGACCTGGGCGTGATGGTGCCGTGGACCGAGATTCTGAAGAGCGCGAATGACAACCAGGCCGACATTATCGGTCTATCCGGGCTGATCACGCCATCTCTGGACGAAATGGTGACGGTCGCTGAAGAAATGACACGCGCGGAAATGTCGCTGCCTTTGCTGATCGGCGGTGCCACCACCAGCAAGGTGCACACCGCGCTCAAGATTGACCCGGCCTATGAAGGGCCGGTGGTTCACGTGCTCGACGCCAGTCGCGCGGTGGGCGTTGCGTCCAAGCTGTTGTCCGACACACAGCGCGACGATTTCGTCGGCGAAACCGCGAGCGAATATGTCAAAGTGCGCGATGCGCGCGCGGGGAAGACGCCAAGCCAGCTGCTGACGCTGACCGAAGCGCGCGGCAATTTCTACGACGCCTATCTCAGCGACAAGCCCGCTCCGCCGCTCAAGCCGGGCGAGCATGTGTTTGACGATTGGGACCTGGCCGATCTGCGCGACTACATTGACTGGACCCCGTTCTTCCGGGCGTGGGAATTGCACGGCAATTATCCGGCGATCCTGGAGGATGAAGTGGTTGGCGAGAGCGCACGTTCGCTCAAAGCTGATGCCGATGCGATGCTCGACCGGATCATCGAAGAGAAATGGCTCACCGCAAAGGGCGTGTGCGGGTTTTGGCCCTGCGCGCGCGATCACGATTGCCGCGACGATGTGATTATTCACCGCGTGCGGCGCGAAGAGCATGTGCGGGTTCCCTTCCTGCGTCAGCAGATCAAGAAAAGCCGCGATCGCGCCAATATGTGCCTGGCAGACTTTATCGATCCGGCAGGTGACTGGATTGGCGGGTTTGCCGTCGGCATTCACGGGATTGAGCCGCATTCCGAGCGCTTCCAGCAAGACAAAGACGATTATTCCGACATCCTGCTCAAGGCTTTGGCCGATCGTTTTGCTGAAGCCTTTGCCGAACGCCTGCATCAGCATGTGCGCACCGATCTGTGGGGCTATGCGCCGGGCGAACAGCTGACCAACGAAGCGCTGATCAAGGAAGAATATCGCGGTATCCGGCCCGCGCCCGGCTATCCAGCTGTCCCTGATCATTCGCTCAAGCCGATCCTGTTCGAACTGCTCGAGGCCGAAAAGCATGTCGGCCTTTCGCTGACCGAAAGCTTCGCAATGTATCCGACTGCTGCGGTCTCAGGCTTCTATTTTGGCCACCCAGAATCGCAATATTTCGGGGTCGCGCGGATCGGTCGCGATCAGCTTGAGGATTATGCGCGCCGACGCGGGGTCGACATCGAGACGGCGGAGCGCTGGCTGCGTCCGAACTTGGATTGAGCGCAGCACGCCCTCTCTCCGTCTGGCTGTGGCTAGGCGTGATTGCGCTAATATTCGCTTATGCGCTGACCTTCCTCTCGGTCGACAAACAGGTGGATGCATGGGCGCCGCTGTGGTTCGTGCCCGGGGTCGGTGTGATCGGCGCGATCATTGCCAATGCCAGTGGAACCGGTGGCGGAGTGGTCTTCATTCCGGTGTTCAATGTGTTGCGCGATCTGGGGACGTGGCAGCTTGATCCGCTTCGCGTGACCGCGATCTCAATGGGTATTCAGGCCTTTGGCATGAGCGTGGGCGCGTTGCGTTGGACTGACCGATTGCTGCATCAGCCTGCCATCGTGCCCGGCTCGCACGAAGCGCCGACGCGCTATCGCGATTATGTGGTCGTGTGTGGGCTGATCCTTGCCGTGTCGCTGCCGCTGCAATTGCTCACCCAGACGCGGCTTTCGGTCGACGGCGACACCGTCCTGCTGGCCTATAAGGGCTTTTCGATCGTGCTCGGCATCGCGCTGATCATCGCAACATGGACGGTCAATCGCGCCGCGCCCGAGCGCACTCAGCTCACCCGTTTCGACATCGCGGTGCTGCTGGTGCTGGCGGTGCCGGGCGGTCTCATCACCGCTTTGTTCTCGGTCGGGATCGGAGAGCTGGTGGCGTTCTACCTATTCCTGCGCCATTTCCCGATGGTGCTCGCAGTGGGCACTGCCTGCGTAATCTCGTCGATCTCGATGATCGCGGGGACGATCGTCAACCAGCAGGCCGGGATCATCCTGTGGGACGTCGTGCTGTTGGCGGCACCGGGTGCGATGATCGGAGCGCTGTTGGCGCGGCCGATCGCGCTGTGGTTGGGTCCGCGCAAGCTCAAGACGGCGGGCGGGGTGTGGATCGTGGTGTCGGCGATCTATCTGCTGCTGGCGCGCTGATCTGGGTTCGGGATTGCAATTGCACCTGCCACCGGCGATGCTGGCACGATGCTCACCCGATTGCTTGCCACCTTGCTTGTCCTCACGCCTATGACCGCCGCCAAAGCTGAAGAGCCTATCCCTGCAACCGTGGTGGTCGCGTTCGACCGGGATAGCGTCACACCGCTGATCGTCGAAGGGGTGGCGGATCGCGACACCGGGCGGCTGGTCGAAGCCAATGATCCGGTGCGGATCGCGAGCATTTCCAAACTGATCATGGCGCTGGCGACCTTGCGGCTGGTGGATGAGGGGGCGGTGACGCTCGACGCGGATGTGTCGACCTATCTCGGCTGGGAGCTGCGGCATCCCGGCTATCCCGATGCCAAGGTGACACTCGCGCAATTGCTGGGCCACCGCTCGGGTCTGCGTGATCGTGCGGGCTATGTCATCCCGCTGGGTGAAAGCCTGAAGGCCAAGCTGGCTGAGCCGGAGGCGTGGTATGCGGATGCCCCTCCCGGCGACGCGCCGTTCGAATATGCCAATCTCGGCTCGCCAGTGGTGGCAACCGTGCTCGAAGCGGCGACGGGCGAACGCTATGACCGCCTGCTCGAACGCACGGTCTTCGCGCCGCTTGGGATTGAGGCCTGCGTCAACTGGATTGGCTGTTCGGACACACAGCTTGCGCGCGCTGTCACGCTCTATCGCGACACCGGCGAGGTCGCCCGCGACGACCCGGCCGATCTCCCGCCGAATTGCACCATTCCCGTGGCTGAGGGCGTCGAATGCAGCCTTGAGAACTATGTTCCGGGCACCAATGCCTCGATCTTCTCGCCCCAGGGCGGGGTGCGTATCGGGATGCTGGACCTGGCGAAGATCGGCCAGGCCCTGCTTCAAGGCGATGCGCGATTGATCGCGCGCGACCAGCTGTCCGATCTCAAACTCTCGGTTCGCCGCGCAATCGACGATCTGGAAAACAACCAGCAGGATTTCTTCTGTGTCTATGGGATCGGCGTGCAGGTGCTCAAAGCGCCTGAGTCCGATTGCAGCGACCAGCTCTTCCCAGACACCCACCCTCGGGTCGGCCATGCCGGCGAGGCATATGGATTGCGCGCAGGCCTGTGGTTCGCGCCCAATGAGGGCCCCAGCCGCAACCCGGTCCGCGGCCAGGGCATCGCCTATTTCACAACCGCGGTCCCACCGCGCCAGTCCGCGGAGGACGAAGGCGGCTTCGATCCGCGCGAAATTGCGCTAATGAAACGCGCCCAAGCGCTCCTCGCGCAGCAATCTGACGACTGAACGCAACCATATTTCGCACTTTCCCCGGGCAATAGAAATGCGCGATTGACGGACCCGTTCGCATACGCAACATGACTCCCGCCTGCTGGAAGCGATTCTGGCATCTTTCGCGGGAGAGATCTGTGCAGGGCATCCCTGCATAAGGCGCCGAAGGAGCAACCGCCCCGGAAACTCTCAGGCACATGGACCGCGCGAGGAACAGGCACTCTGGAAAGCGCGTCAGGGCTCGGGCTCTGCGCCACCGAAGGGGAAGGCTGGCAATGGTCGTAACCATGCTCAGCTAAGCTCTCAGGTTTCCCGACAGAGGGGGCAGGGACGGCGCTTCGCCTTGGAGCGCTGCAGGCCTGACTCGGGGAACTGAATGTGAGCGAAGACACACCAGAAGAAATCGTGACGCTGGATCCGCTGCCGCTCGATGCGTGGCACCGTGCGCAAGGGGGACGAATGGTCCCCTTCGCCGGATATGAAATGCCGATCCAGTATGAAGGCATCGTCGCCGAACACACTTGGACCCGCGAAAGCGCCAGCCTGTTTGACGTGTCGCATATGGGCCAGCTGGGCGTGCATGGCCCGTCAGAGGACAGCGCCGAAGCCACCGCGCAGGCCGCGGCCGAGCTCGAAAAACTCCTGCCCGGCCTGATCACGTCGCTCAAACCCGGCCGCATGCGCTATTCGATGCTGGTCGATGAGAATGGCGGCATCCTCGATGATCTGATGGTCACCAATGCCGGCCCGCGCATCGCCTTGGTGGTCAATGGCGCGACCAAGTGGGACGATATCGGCCATCTGCGTGAGCATTTGCCCGATGAAATCACTTTGCATCATTTCGATGATTTTGGCCTGCTCGCGCTGCAGGGACCCAAAGCGGGCGATGTGCTCGAACAGCTGATCCCCGGCACCGGCGAATTGGTGTTCATGACTGCAGGCCTGTTTGAATGGAACGGCACCCATCTGTGGGTCAGCCGCGCTGGTTATACTGGCGAAGATGGGTTCGAGATTGCGGTCCATCAGGATCACATCGTGGCTCTCGCCGATGCGCTGGTCGGCGATGATCGCGTCAAGCCAGCAGGGCTCGGCGCGCGCGACAGTCTGCGGCTCGAAGCCGGCCTGCCGCTTTATGGCCACGACATCACCACCGAGACCGATCCGGTCAGCGCTGATCTGACCTTCGCGTTGAGCAAGAAGCGCCGCGAAGCGGGCGGCTGGCTGGGTCACGACAAGGTTATGCCGATTTTCGAGAGTGGCCCGGCGCAAAAGCGCATCGGCCTTAAGCTGGATGGCCGCATGCCCGCGCGCGAAGGCGCGGATGTCTATGCCGGCGATACCAAGGTTGGCGTGGTCACCAGCGGCGGCTTTTCGCCCACGCTCGGCCAGCCCATCGCCATGGCCTATGTCGATGCCGCTCACATTGAAGAGGGAACCGCGCTCGAATGCGAAGTGCGCGGCAAGCGCCTCTCCGCAAAAGTTTCACCCATGCCGTTTGTCCCGCACCGTTATTATCGAGGGAGCTGATAGAATGCCGCGTTATTTCACCGATGAACACGAATGGATTGATGTCGAAGGCGACACTGCCACAGTAGGCATCACCGATTATGCGCAAGAGCAATTGGGCGACATCGTGTTCGTCGAATTGCCGCAAGTGGGCGCCATGCTCGACAAAGGTGGCGACGCTGCCGTGGTTGAGAGCGTCAAGGCCGCCAGCGATGTCTACTCGCCCGTCAGCGGAGAAGTGACCGAAGCCAATGGCGCGCTCGAGGACGATCCCGCACTGGTCAATTCCTCACCCGAAGAAGAAGGCTGGTTTTTCCGCCTGACCATTTCGGATGACAGCCAGCTTGAAGGGCTGATGACCGAAGCCGCGTACAAGGACTTTGTCGCGAATTTGTGATGCCATGAGGCCCCTCCTCAGACGACGAGGGGCTTTTGGAGAAAGCCATGCGTTACCTACCTCTCACTGACACCGATCGCAGCGAAATGCTTGAGCGCGTCGGCGCCTCGTCGATTGACGAACTGTTTGTCGACGTTCCCGAAGTGGCGCGGCTCGATGGCCCGATCCATGACCTGCCAATGCATGCCAGCGAGATGGCGGTTGAGCGGCATATGAAGGGCCTTGCGAGCAAGAACCTGGCTGCCGAAACCGCGCCCTTCTTCCTCGGTGCAGGGGCCTATCGCCACCATGTTCCGGCCAGTGTCGATACGGTGATCCAGCGCGGTGAATTCCTCACCGCATACACGCCCTATCAGCCCGAAATCGCGCAGGGCACGCTGCAAATGCTGTTTGAGTTCCAAACCCAGGTTGCGCGGCTCTATGGCTGCGCAGTCGCCAATGCGTCGCTCTATGACGGCTCTACGGCGTGTTGGGAGGCGGTGGCGATGGCCACCCGTGTGACGCGCCGCAAACGCGCGGTTCTGTCGGGTGCGCTGCACCCGCATTATGCCAAGGTTGTGAAGACCATGGCGCAGTTCACCGGCGACACGATCGCTGAAGCGCTTCCCGCGATCCAGCCAGAGCCCGACAATTCAGGGCTGATCAGCCGGATCGATGATGAGACCGCCTGCGTCGTCGTGCAATATCCCGATATTCTGGGCCGCATTCCCGATCTTGGTGAGCTGGCCGAAGCGGCTCATGCCAAGGGTGCCCTGCTGGTGGTGGTGAACACCGAGCCGGTCGCGTTGGGCGCGATCAAGTCTCCGGGCGAGATGGGCGCTGATATCGTCGTTGGCGAAGGCCAGTCGATCGGTGTCGGACTGCAATTTGGCGGGCCCTATCTGGGCCTGTTCGCGGTGCGCAATCCCAAACATGTGCGGCAAATGCCCGGGCGGCTTTGCGGTGAGACCGTTGATGCTGAAGGCAAGCGCGGCTTTGTGCTGACGCTTTCCACGCGCGAGCAGCATATTCGCCGCGAAAAGGCGACCTCGAACATCTGCACCAATTCAGGCCTCTGCGCTTTGGCCTTCAATGTCCATATGACCTTGCTGGGCGAGAAGGGGCTGCGCCAGCTGGCGGCGGAGAACCATCGCCTCGCCTGCATCGCGGCTGATCGCTTGGCGCAGGTTCCCGGCGTGAGCGTCCTCAACACGGCGTTCTTCAATGAGTTTACGCTGCAATTGGGTGGCAAACCGGCGCGCGAGATCGTGCGCACACTGGCCGATCGCGGCGTACTCGGCGGCGTTGCGCTGGATCGCCTCTATCCCGGCGTCGATGGCCTGAGCGATGCGCTGCTTGTCGCTGTCACCGAAACCACCACGATCGAGGATATCGAGACACTGGCGAGTGAGCTTGGGGAGGTGCTGTCATGAACGCGCCTAACAAATCCGGCTGGAAACCCACGATGGAACCGAGCGAAGACGGCCTCCACAACGGCCCGGCGACGACCACTGGCAATCGCGCACTGATGCTCGAAGAGCCATTGCTGTTCGAGATTGGCCATGCCGAAACCACCGGCGTTGATCTGCCCGAAATCGATCCGGCTCACGCCAATCGGCTGGGTGGTTTTGAGCGCGACGAGCCAATCGGCCTGGTGGGCCTGACCGAGCCTGAATCGGTTCGTCACTACACAAGGCTCAGCCGCCAGAATTATGGCATTGATTTGGGCTTCTTCCCGTTGGGATCGTGCACGATGAAGCACAATCCGCGGCTCAATGAGAAAGTGGCTCGTCTGCCAGGCTTTGCTGATATTCACCCGCTGGCTCCGCAGCAGAGTGTGCAAGGCGCGCTCGAAGTGATCCACCAGCTGGGAGAATGGCTCAAAAAGCTCACTGGGATGCCCGGCGTGGCGATGAGCCCCAAAGCCGGCGCGCATGGCGAGCTGTGCGGCATCCTGGCCATCCGCGCGGCGCATGAGGCAAAGGGTGATGCCCGCGAAGTCGTGCTGGTGCCAGAAAGCGCGCATGGCACCAATCCTGCGACGGCCGCCTTCGCCAATTACCGGGTTGAGGATATTCCAGCGACGCCCGACGGACGCGTGGATGTCGCTGCGTTGAAAGAGCGTTTGGGCCCCGATGTCGCGGCGGTGATGATCACCAATCCCAATACGTGCGGCCTGTTTGAAAAGGATTTTCGCGAGATTGCAGACGCGGTCCACGATGTGGGCGGCTATGTCTATTGTGACGGTGCCAATTTCAACGCCATCGTCGGGCGCGTGCGCCCGGGCGATCTGGGCGTCGATGCGATGCACATCAATCTGCACAAGACCTTCTCCACCCCGCATGGCGGCGGTGGGCCAGGCTCCGGTCCGGTGGTGTTTTCCGAAGCGCTCAAGGATTATGCGCCGCTCCCAATGGTGCGCCAGAAGCAGGATGGCAGCGGCTTTGAGCTGGTCGAAGAGGAAACGCGCGAGCATCGCGGCCCAAGCTTTGGCCGGATGACGGCTTTCCACGGCCAGATGGGTATGTTCACCCGCGCGCTGACCTACATGCTCAGCCATGGATCGGACGGTCTCAAGCAGGTTGCTGAGGACGCCGTGCTCAACGCCAATTACATTCTGCGCAGCCTCGAGGACATCCTCCATGCGCCCTATGCGGATAGCGGCCCATGCATGCACGAAGCCTTGTTTGGCGATAAGGATTTTGGCGGCGATCTTTCGACGCTCGACCTAGCCAAGGGACTGATCGACGAAGGCTATCACCCGATGACAGTCTATTTCCCGCTGGTGGTCCATGGCGCGATGCTGGTCGAGCCGACCGAGACCGAAAGCAAGGCGGCGTTGGATCAGTTCATCACCGCGTTCCGATCGGTCACCGAGCGGGCGTTGGCGGGTGATGAGAGCCTCAAGCAGGCGCCCTATTACGCGCCCCGGCGTCGGCTCGATGAGACTCAGGCCGCGCGCAAGCCAAAGCTGGCGTGGGAAGAACCCGAAGCGTGAGGTGAACAGCGCCTCATGCGGATCATCTTCAGTCGCAAGGGCTTTGACAGCGCCGCTGGAGGAGGTCCCTCGCCAATCGTGGACGGTCAGCCGCTGAGCCTGCCGATCCCGGCGGGGACGGCGAGCGAGACGAGCTATGGCGATCTCGGCTTGGGTGATCATGCTGCACGCGCTAGTCGCGGAAAGCTGGGCGCGTCAGATCTGTGCCACCACGATCCGATGTTTTGCGAGGACGAGACCTGCGTGTTTGGCCAGCACAGCGCTGCCCAGACCCATCTCGAACGGCAAGGCGTTGGCGTGGGGGACGTGTTCCTGTTCTTCGGCCTGTTCGCTGAGGAAACGAGTGGCGAACCGCATCACCGCATCTTCGGCTATCTCAAGGTTGAGGACATGCTGCCACTGACTGAGCGCGTGCCTGAGGAGCTGATCGGGTTGGCGCACCCGCATGCTCTGGCGATGCACAGCGCCAATGATGTGATCTGGCGCGGGGAGGGGCGCACCGCCAATCGCGCCAGCGCTGCCTTGCGGCTGACAGTGCCTGACGGGCCGCCCAGCCTGTGGCATCGTCCTGACTGGCTCAAGCGCGGTGGTCTGTCCTACCATGACCGGGCGGATCGCTGGATCAGAGGCGCCAAAGGCAAGAAACGCCTGCGCAGCGTCGCCCGCGGGCAGGAATTCGTCGCCGATATCGGTCGGCGGTCAGAACCGCGCGAATGGCTTGACCGGATCCTGGCGGAGATCAGAGCGTCTTGATAATCGCCGAGAAGTCGAGCCCGCCATTGTCGGCAGCGAACTTTTCATACAGCTCCTGAGCGTGCTTGCCGAGCTCGGTGGTGGCTCCAGCGCTGTCCGCGGCTTCCATCGCCAAGCGCAGGTCCTTGAGCATCAGAGCGGCCGCAAAGCCGCCCTGGTAATCATTGTCAGACGGGCTTTGCGGGCCAACGCCAGGCACCGGGCAATAGCTCGTCATCGACCAGTTCTGGCCCGAGCTGACCGAGGAGATATCGTAGAATGTCTGCGCGTCGAGGCCGAGTTTGTCGGCCATTTCGAAGGCTTCGCAGGTGCCGATCATATGGATCGCCAGCAGCATATTGTTGCAAATCTTGGCGGCCTGGCCATTGCCTGCATCGCCGGCATGGATCACGGCCTTACCCATCGCTGCAAGGATCGGTTCGGCGCGGCTGAAGGCGGTCTCGGTCCCGCCGACCATGAAGGTCAGCGTGCCGCCATTGGCCGCGGCAATCCCGCCTGAGACCGGCGCGTCGACCATGTCATAGCCAGCGTCCTGCGCCGCTGCGATCACTTCGCGCGCGGTGGCGACATCAATCGTCGAGCAATCGAGCAGGACCGCACCTGCGGGCGCCTGGCCGATCACATCATTGGTGTAGACCGCTTTGACGATCGCACCATTGGGCAGCATCGAAACGACCGCTTCGACGTCTGCGCAGGCATCGGAGGCGCTGTCGAAGGTTGAGCAGCCGGCCTGCTTGGCGGCCGCAAGTGCCTCTTCGCTCAAGTCAAATGCGCGCACATCATGGCCCGCTTTGACCAGGTTTGCGGCCATCCCGCCGCCCATATTGCCGAGCCCGATAAAGGCGATTTTCATGGTTGTTCTCCTTCGGTCGGACTTAGCGTCCCTTCCAATTGCCTTCGCGCTTCTCGATGAACGCGGCCATGCCTTCTTGCTTGTCCTCGCTTGCGGTCAGGATCTGGAAGATCCGCCGTTCGACGATCAGGCCCTGGTCGAGCGTCATCTCGAACGCCGAATTGACCATTTCCTTGTTCGCAATCGTCGCCATTGGCGGCATTGCGGCGATGCTGGCAGCGGTCTTGAGGCATTCTGCGATCAGATCAGCCTGCGGAACCACGCGCACGATCAGATTTGCGCGTTCGGCTTCTTCAGCGCCCATCATCCGCCCGGTGAGGCACATTTCCATGCTTTTGGACTTGCCGATGGCGCGGGTCAGTCGCTGCGAACCTCCCATGCCCGGCGCCACGCCAAGCTTGATCTCGGGCTGGCCGAATTTGGCATTGTCCGAAGCGATGATGAAGTCGGCCATCATCGCCAATTCGCACCCGCCGCCCAGCGCAAAGCCATTGACCGCAGCGATCCATGGCTTGCGGGTCTTCTTCACGATCTCGCTGGTCCAGGGCGAAAAGAAATCGTCGAGATAGAAGTCAGCCGCCGCTTTGTCGTGCATCTGCTTGATGTCGGCGCCCGCCGCGAATGCTTTGTCGCCCGAGCCGGTGAGGATCGCGCACAGCTGGCTGTCATCGGCCTGATATTTGGCGAAGGCATCGATCAACTCATCAAGCACCTGGGTGTTGAGCGCATTGAGCGCCTTGGGCCGGTTGAGCGTCATCAGCGTGACGCCTTTGGTGCCCTGGGCGTCGGTTTCGACGGTGATGGTTTCGTAACTCATAGGGGTTTCCATTCCTCATTGTCTGGCAGCGGAGCAAAGATGCTCTCGATCAATTCATCGCTTACGTCTTGCGGCGTCGCGGGATCCCAATTGGGATCATTGGTCTTGTCGACGATAACGGCGCGAACCCCCTCGGCGAAGTCAGGCCGTGTGAGAACGCGCGAGCCGATGCGATATTCCATCACCATATTGGCTGCGAAATCATCAAGCTCGAGGCTGTCAGCCAATTGCCGCAGTGCGACCTTGCAGGTCTGCGGGCTCTTGGTGCCGAGCGTGTCGCGCTCTTTCGCTGCCCATTCATCGCCATCATCCATGGCCGCTTCAAGGCTGGCGAGGATATCTTCATAGCGATCGCTGGCGAAATGCTTGGCGATCAGATGCGCATTGGCTTCAAGCCGCACCTCAGGCGGGGTTTCGGACAATTCAGACAGGATGCCCGCGATACGTGAGGGATTCTCCGCAATCCGCTGCTTGGCTTCGTCGAGCTTTTCGCTCAGCAAATAATGCGTGGCGAGGCCCGCCCACAGGCATTCTTCGCCCTTGAGCCGCGCACCGGTGAGCGCGAGGAACTGGCCCAGCCGCCCGCCTAGCCGCGAGAGATACCAGCCGCCGCCAACATCGGGGAACAGGCCGATCCCGGTCTCGGGCATGGCAAAGCGTGTGTTCTCGGTCGCGACGCGGAAGGTCGCGGGCTGGGAAATGCCCACGCCGCCGCCCATCGTAATACCGTCCATGAAGGCGACCACCGGCTTGCCATAGGTGAACAGCTGGTGGTTGAGCTGGTATTCGTCGTGGAAGAACTTCCGGCCCGAGACACCGCCATCATTGAGCGCCGAATTGCGCAGGAAGGCGATATCTCCGCCAGCGCAAAACCCGCGGCCTTCGGCGTGATCAATGATCACCGCCTGGACAGCATCATCATTGGCCCATTCGCTTAGAGCCGCCGTCATGGCGTGGCACATGTCGAGTGTCAGCGCATGGAGCGCTTTAGGTCGGTTGAGCGAAATGCGACCCGCTGCACCCGTAATTTCAGTCAATACTTCGTCAGTCATTTGCTTCTTTCAGTTCAATCAAATCCCAGCGATTGCCAAATGGATCGCTGAACACGGCCACCGTGCCATAGGCTTCGTGGCGCGGCTGCTCATGGAATGTCACACCTGCCGCCGTAAACCGTTTGTGACATTCGGTGAAATCATCAGTTTGGAGGAAAAAGCCCACGCGGCCCCCGGTTTGGTTGCCGATCGCCGCATTCTGCTGAGCGCCGGAGGCTTTGGCGAGCAATAGACGCCCGCCACCAGCAGCCTCGACCACCACCCAGCGCTTGCCGCTGCCCATATCAGTGTCTTCGATCAGTTCGAAGCCGAGAGCATCGACATAGAAATCGCGCGCAGCGTTGTAATCCGGGACGACAAGCGTGGTCATGGCGAAGGTCTCTGTGGTCATTCAAAGACCTCCACCGTGGGCTCGATTTCAACGATCGGCGGGTTTCGGTACCATGCCATGAACCAATAAGTCATCGCGGCCGAAATCGTGGCGGGCATCAAGAGCCACAGCACCTCGGAATAGCCATCCGCGCTAGTGAGCCCAACCCAGATGGTGAACAATGCGAAGCCGGTGCCAATGCCTGCAAGCAGAAATACCCACCAAGGCCCTTTGCCCATCCGTTCGGTGACCACAATTGTCGGGACTGCCACCGGCAGCGCCAGAACACCCCCGAACAGAAACACGAACATGACGCCGAGAAGGAAGGTCGCCAGCTGCCCGTAGACACCGGCCATGCCCATAGCAGCGATGCCTGCCACCACTGAACCGGCCAGCGCAGCCGCCAAATAGCTCAAGATGGGGATACGCAGTCTCAAGCCGTCGGCCTCACTGCCGCAGCAGATCCCGTCCAACAACCATACGCATGATCTGGTTGGTGCCCTCGAGGATCGAATGCACCCGCAGATCGCGCCAGAAGCGCTCGATCGGATAATCCTGCAAATAGCCATAGCCGCCATGCAGCTGCAGCGCGCGATCGACCACCGATGAGCCGTTATCGGTCGCCAGCCGCTTGGCCATGGCTGAGAAACGCGATTTGTCGGGCGCGTTCTCGGTCACTTTGCAGGCCGCGAGATAGAGCAGAGCACGCGCCGCTTCGAGATCGGTCGCCATGTCAGCCAGAGTGAACTGGGTGTTCTGGAATTCAGACACAGCCTTGCCGAATTGCTTGCGTTCCTTGGTATAGGCGATTGCCTCATCCAGGCAGCGTTGCGCACCGCCCAGCGAGCAGGCGCCAATGTTCAAGCGGCCGCCATCGAGGCCCATCATGGCGATGCGGAAGCCTTCACCTTCGCCGCCAACGATATTCTCAACCGGGACACGAACATCTTCGAGCACCAATTGCGCGGTCGGCTGCGAGTGCCAGCCGAGCTTCTTCTCGTTCGCGCCAAAGCTGACGCCCGGCATGTCCTTTTCGATCACCATGCAGGTGATGCCCTTGGGGCCGTCTTCGCCGGTGCGCACCATGGCGACATAGACTTCGTTCGAGCCCGCGCCCGAAATGAACTGTTTCGAGCCGTTGAGGACATAGTGATCGCCGTCCTTGCGCGCGGTGGTCTTGAGCGCGGCAGCGTCCGATCCGCTTGAAGGTTCGGTCAGGCAATAGCTGGCGATGTTTTCCATCGTCACCAGCTTGGGCAGATATTTGTCTTTGACGGTTTGTGATCCGAACCGGTCGATCATCCAGGCCGCCATATTGTGGATTGAGATAAACGCGCTGGTCGATGGGCAGCCATAGGCCATGGCTTCCATAATCAACGCTGCTTCGAGCCGGCCCAGGCCGATTCCGCCGCTTTCTTCCGACACGTAGATCGCGCCAAAGCCCAGCTCGGCGGTCTGCTTGATCGTGTCGATCGGGAAAATGTGCTTTTCGTCCCACTCCGCAGCATGGGGAGTGATGTTATCGGCGGTGAAGCGCTGCGCCATTTCCTGGATCGCAAGCTGATCTTCGGTCAGTGAGAATTGTCCTGTCATGGGGGCGCTCTACTCCCCTTCTTGAGGCTAGAAAAGGGCTGTGACCTAGGGTTTTTTGTTAGGCGGTGTATCCAAACACTGCCTCGCTGCGAACACCTTCATATGACCGCACAATCTTCACAGCTCTTGCTCGTCTACAACGCCGATAGCGGCATTCTGAATGCGCTGGTCCATGCGGTGCACAAGACGGTTCGACCCGAGACCTATGAATGCACCTTGTGCGCGATCACCTATGGCGCGGTGTCGATGCGACGCGAATGGCGGCGCTTTCTCGACAATCAGCCGATCGAGAAGGTGTTTCACCATCGCGATGACTTTGCCGAGGCCTATCCAGGTCACAATTTTGACCTCGCCGCGATCCTGATCCGCGAAGGTGATGGAGCGCCCGAAGTGCTGGTCTCCAGCAATGAGCTGGACTGCCTCAACGGGCTCGAGCAGCTGATCACGCTGACGGCAAGGCGGCTGGCAGAGCGGAACCTGCCCGTCGCCGCTTGACGCGCGCTCTGGCCTGGCTTCAGATTGCGCCATGCGAATTTTCTTTTGGACATTGCTGGTAGTTGGCGGCGCGATTGCCGCGGCGTGGTTTGGCGGCCCGTGGTGGCTTTCTGATCGTGATGGAATGAATGAGCCGCGATCAGAGATTCACGCGGCCGTCCTTGATGGAACGATCTATGTCGCCGGCGGGATCGGCTTCTTCCGCACTTTGTCGAGCTGTGCCGCTTTCGACACCGCGGCGGAGCAATGGGCGGATTGCCCCGATCTGCCGCGCAGCCTGCACCATGTTGGCATGGCCGCAGGTGAGGGGAAGGTGTTTGCTTCGGGCGGTTATGTCAGCCTGCCTTTCAATCAGGATCCCGATGGCGCGCTGTTCATGCTTGATGTCGCCGGCGGTGCGGATCGCTGGATCGAGCTGGCGCCGCTGCCAGCGCCGCTGGGGCAGCATGCCATGTTCTATCGCGAGAATGCCGTGTGGCTGATCGGCGGAGAGAGCGGCGGAGAAACCACTGGAGCTTTGTGGCGCTACGATCTTGGAAATGGAGAATGGAGCGAACGCGCCGCGATGCCGACGCCGCGCCATTCGCACGGTATCGCGCTGGATGACAGCAAACTCTATGTGACTGGAGGGCGCAGCCGCGAGCTGGGGTTCCACTCATTGGTGATCGAAGCCTATGATTTCGAAGCCGATGCTTGGGAAAGCCTGCCCGATGCGAGCTTCCCGCTTGGCGGGCATGGAGCGGCGGTGGTGGCGGGCCGCCTCCACGTGTTTGGTGGTGAGGATATCGACACGGCGGAAGTGTTCACCCGCCATGTGTCGCTAGCTCTGGACGATCCCGATGCCGGTTGGCGCGATGAGCCTGAGATGGCGTTTCCGCGGCATGGCCTGGCGACGGCGATTGTGGATCAGACAATTTGGGTGCTGGGCGGCGGCAAACGCGCGGGGATGCGCACGCCGTGGTCTGTGACCAACAATGCCTTTGCGCTGGAACGGCGCTAAGGGGTCAGCAACTCGCAGCGGTCCTGCTCAGACACTTGCAGTGCCTGGTCGAACAGCTCCTGCGTTGATGCCAAGCGCCGGATCAGAACGACGCCGCGTTCGGTTGGGCTATTGATACTGCTATCCGGGTCGGGCGAATTGGGACCAAACAGATCGATTGCTACGAGCATCCCCGATCCGCGCACTGTGGTGAAATTATTGGTCTCTGAATCGAACAGTGATAGCGATTGGTAACCCGGCCAATCAGCCATGGTGACCGACAGATAACTGCCCTCTTCGCTCAAATCATAGCGGCACAGCGAATAGAACAGGTCTGGCGAGCTCCGCACCACTGCCTGGCTCTGCGGGGTTATGCGAACCGGAGAGGTGAACGCATGCTCAGCGATGCCCCGTCCTTCAAGCGTGTCGAGCGCTGTATCCATGATCACGCCCGGCGCCGCCAGCAACAGCCCGACATGCGCAATTGCACCAGCGATCGCCGCGGTGGCGAGAGGTCCGACCCAGCCCTTCATGCGCCTTCTCCTGCGCATTGCAGCAATTCGACAGCAGGCGGTGATAATGCAGTCTCGGGCGTATCCAGCAGCGCCGCTTCAGGCACATAGAGCCGCAGTGTGAGGTCAAACGTCCCAGCATTGCGGCTCGAGATCCAGCCTTCGCTTTCGGGCGCTTGAGGTGAGATGATCGCCTCCCAGCGGCCTGAACCAGCGCGGCTCTTGTCATAGCTCAGCGCGGAATCCTCATTCATCGGCAGCATGCTCTCAGGATCGTAAAGCGTGATCGACCACCATTCGGCAGGCATGTCGCCACCGCTCAGGCGGTAATCGCAGCTTTCCCTGAGCACTTGACCGTCATCGTCGCGTGTGCGGGTGAAATAGACCGCTTCAGACTTTGCCAGGCCGAGCAGGCCGTGACGCGCGACGCGGGCGCGTGTGTAGATATCCGCCGCTTCGGAGCCGATCGCATAGTCGCTGCGCCAGCCGTCGACCTGCACATCACCGAAATCGAGCGGTTTCATCCCCGGCCACAGGCCCGCCATGTAGAGCGCGCTCGCGCCTCCCAGCACGATGCCAATGACCGCGCTCACCAGATATGTTGCCGCGCGCCTAATCATCGCCAATCACTGCCTCCGCCTCGATCTCGACCTTCCATTCAGGCCGGCACAGCCATGCCACTCCGGCCATTGTGGCAGCAGGCTTGGCGGCGCCAAAATAGATCGCGTGGACCGCTCCGACCGCGTCCTGGTCGTCAGGATCGGTCAACAGCATGCGCGTGCGCACGACATCGGCGGCATCGCCGCCCAGATCCTCGATTGCGGCAAGGATCAAGTCGCAGCAGCGCTCAGCCTGCGCGGCGGCGTCTCCCGGTGTCGTCGAGCCATCATCTTCGACCGGACCCGTGCCTGCGACCACGATCCGGTTGCCCACTTTGATCGCCCGCGCAAAGCCGAATTGCGCCTCGTAAGGCGACCCAGACGTGGTCCTGAGTCGAGAGGATTCCTGCTCGCTCACCCGCAGCGTATCCGCAGGATGATCATATTGGCATCATAGGTGACGCGGACGCGCTCAACGCGGTAATCCATCGTTACCGGTGATCCTTCGGGCACCCATTGGAAGACGCTTGAGCCGGTCAATCGCTTGATCTCGGCGCCAGCGTCAGAAGTGGCCTTCTGCCCGACAAAGGACATGGCTGGCTCAGCGACACATTGGCTCGTCGGGGCGGGCGGCAAGTCAGGCCCCGAACTGTCATAGGCGCTGCACCCGCCGAGCAGCATGGGCGTGATCAAGGCGGCGGCTGTAATCCTCATCCCGCGCATATCCTCCTTACGAACAGCTCTTGCGCGGATATTCGTCGTCGACCTTGGGCTCTTCGCCATTGGTGACATGCATCCGCACCGCTGTGCCGGTGCCGACCAGCGCAAGCCGCTGGCTCTCCTGCCATTGATCGCCTTCGCCTTCCATTGCCAGGTCGACGATCAGATCATCCCCCTCAGGGCGCGTGCCGGTGACCCGGCCATAGCTTTCATAATAGGTGATGTCATAGGCGGTGACCGTCATCAGCATGTCGGATTCGGGCGCGCATGATCCGCGCTCATAATCCCATACGCCCTGATACCGCACGGGGATGACATTGTCGGCCAGGACCGGAGTCGCTTGGACGCCCTCCTCGCTTGAATCAATCGCATCCGCCGCTGTGGACGTATCGTCACCCGGCGCCGGGTCAGGACCAGCCTGGTTGCACGCTGATAACGCCAGCACCGGAGCCATCGCCGCCAGGATCAGAGAGGTGTTGAGTTTGGTCATTCTGCAGAGCTCTCCTTGCCAAGCACGCGGCGGTCAAATTCGCGCTGTGCGATCCGTGTGTCGTTGCGCTCATACCATCTTGGTGCCGGAACGCCACGTTCCCACGCGATCATCTCGACCAGCGTTCCCTGCGCATAGGGCACGTCGGGCTGCAGCGCGCCCATCGGGTCCTTATAGGCTTCGTCCGCGGTGATGATCTGCCACCCTTCCGCCTCCAACGCGCGCACCAGATCGCCGATATAGAGCGCCGCCAGATCGGTTTCATGCAACAGCATCATATGCGCGGGCGAACGCCCAAGCGCTTGCTTCGCCACCTGATCGTAGGCCTTGGCCGCCTCGACATGGCTCTCAACAAACAGGTCGCGCAGCGCCTCGCGATCGATCTCCGCGCCAGCCTTCACCGCATCGGCAAAGGCTTGCTCGTAAAACCAGTCCGACGCGTCGACCGTGACATAGCCATTGCGCAGGCCCCTTTCGGCCAAGGCTGCCCTGATCGCGTCGCGCTTGTCTTTGTCCGCCCCACCTTCATCGAGGAATGGGAAACGGAACCATGGGCGATAGCCCTTGCGCCCGCGCAGCCAGTCCTCCGCCGCGTCGATCTGCGCGATATAGGCCGCTGCCTCGGTCTCGCGCAGGCGCGGATGATGCTGAGTGTGATTGGCGATGACATGCCCTGCCGCCACCAGCGCCGCGATGCGCGCTTCAGAACCTTCTCGCCGCGGAATCCTGCCGGGATTGATGAAGAATGCGGCTTGTTCGACACCCGCCTGATCAAGCCCGGCGATCAGGCGGATCATCCGCTCGTCTTCGCTCATCACCGCCCCGGCATGGCGCGGCGTGTCATCAAAGCTCAGCGCGATCCGCTTGGCGGGCGGATCCGCAATCGGTACCGGGGCTTTGGCAGATGTCAGCGCAACAGCCGACAGCGCCAATATCATTGCCGCTGTCAGCCATCGCACAGAATGCATAGCGCCTACCCGAATGTTGGGATTACAAAGGCGTTTGAGCCATCGCCGCCGCCATCGGGCCAGCGCTGAGTGATCTTCTTCTTCTTGGTCCAGAAGGCGAGGCCTTCCGTGCCGTATTGATCGATGTCGCCAAAGCCTGAACGCTTCCAGCCGCCAAAGCTGTGATAGGCAACCGGTACCGGGATCGGGACATTGACCCCCACCATGCCGACATTGACCCGGCTGGCGAATTCGCGCGCAGCATGGCCGTTGCGGGTGAAGATCGCGACGCCATTGCCATACTGATGCTCGCTCGGCAGCCGCACGGCGTCTTCAAAGTCCTTGGCTCGCACGATCTGCAGCACCGGTCCGAAGATCTCTTCCTGATAGCTGCTCATCTGCGGGGTGACGTGATCGATCAGCGTCGGGCCAACGAAGAAGCCCTTCTCATGCCCCTGCAGGGTAAAGCCGCGACCATCGACAACGATCTCGGCGCCTTCCTTCTCAGCGGTGTCGATCCAGCCTTCGATCCGCGCTTTGTGCTCGGGCGTGACGACCGGACCATAATGCGCGTCGGGATCGGTTGAGACACCGATCCGCAGCCCAGCAATCGCGGGCAGCAGCTTTTCCTTGAGCCGCTCGGCGGTGTCTTCGCCCACCGGCACAACCACCGGCAGCGCCATGCAGCGTTCACCGGCCGAACCAAAGGCCGCACCAGCGAGATCGCCGACCACCTGGTCAAGATCCGCATCGGGCATCACGATGCCGTGGTTCTTCGCGCCGCCAAAGGCTTGCACGCGTTTGCCGTGCTCAGCGCCGCGCTGATAGATGTAATGCGCGATATCGGACGAACCGACAAAGCTGATCGCCGGGATATCGGGATGGTCGAGGATCGCATCGACCATTTCCTTGTCGCCGTGGATCACCTGCAACAGGCCTTCGGGCGCACCCGCTTCCACAAACAGTTCGGCCAGGCGCACCGGCACAGTGGGGTCGCGCTCGGATGGTTTGAGGATGAAGGCATTGCCTGCAGCGCACGCCATGCCGAACATCCACATCGGGATCATCGCCGGGAAGTTGAACGGCGTGATGCCCGCTCCAATGCCCAGCGGTTGGCGCATCGAATAGACATCAATGCCCGGGCCTGCGCCTTGAGTGTATTCCCCTTTGAGGACTTGCGGGATGCCGCATGCAAACTCGACCACTTCGAGCCCGCGCTGAACGTCGCCCTTGGCATCATCGATCACCTTGCCGTGCTCGGACGAGAGCATCTCGGCCAGGCTCTGCATATTGGCCTCGACCAGTTCCTTGAACTTGAACATCACCCGCGCGCGCTTTTGCGGATTGGTCGCGGCCCAGCCGGGCTGAACCTGTTTGGCGGTCGCCACGGCTTTCTCAAGCAGCGCGGCATCGCCAAGCGCGACCTCGGCCTGGATCTCACCCGTTGACGGGTTCCATACTTGGTGTTTGCGGGCAGGTGGGCCACCGGCACCACCAACGAGGAAATGATCGATCTGACGCATGATCAAGGGGACTCCTGTATCTGGCATCCCCATGCAATTGTGCCGCCGCCGTGGCAAGGGCAAGCGGCCTCATAAAAGTGGTGGTGTGTGTGATTGACGCCGGGTAGAGACTGCGTCTGCGGCGCTGGGCGCCTGTGCGGGTGTAGCTCAATGGTAGAGCAGAAGCTTCCCAAGCTTAAGACGAGGGTTCGATTCCCTTCACCCGCTCCAATGTCTTGAAAATGTGATTCTTTGGGTCTCGGTCTGGCCGGAGCTGGACCAGCTCTGGCCGAAGGCAATTAGGCAAACAGAGCTGGGCTGGCGGGGATGATGGTGGCGGCGAAGACGGCGGCTGAGAGGGCGATTGAGCCGAATGCTGCGAAGAGATTTTGTGAGGCGGTCATTGTCTTGGTTTCCTTGGGGGAGGAGAGCTTAGGCAAACAGAGCCGGGCTTGCGGGGATGATGGTGGCGGCGAAGACAGCGGCTGAGAGGGCAATTGAGCCGAATGCTGCGAAGAGGTTTTGCGAGGCGGTCATTGTCTTGGGTTCCTTTGGGGGCTTGGATTTAGGCAAACAGAGCTGGGCTGGCTGGGACGATCGTGGCGGCGAAAACAGCAGCCGAAAGAACGATTGAACCGAAAGCGGCGAAAAGATTTTGAGTGGCAGTCATTGGTATTCTCCTTGGTTTTGTCTGTGTCTGCGGGTCGATCCCGCTCGATGTCCAAGGTTTCGCAAGCACCGTGCCAAAATTGAAAAAGATTGTTTTTCAATAGTTTAAAGGCGGCGCCGATCTGGCGCCCTGACCCCCGATGCAGAAGGTTGGGAAAAATCCCCACATGTTGGGATCGGCGTTTTGCGGAATTCCTGCTTGGTTCGATTGCCGTGGCAATCAGGTCAGCTGAGCACGACCTTTGTGTGGAACTCACCATTCTCGCCAAACGCGTCCGAACCGCTTGGCAGACGCGCGATCAGGTCTCGATCAAAGCGGTCACCGACAGCGATCATCGGAAGGTCAGGGCTGACCGCGCTAAGATAGATTTGCGCACCTGACGCTTCGAGGTCTGCGAGCAGGACATCGTAATCCACGTGCCAAAGCGGAAAGGCCAGATCGAACCCGGCTGTTCGCTCATTCTTGGCGAAGGCGTCGATCCGCCAATCGCGAATATGCTCAAGGTGGAGATCGCCGAATGCCATATTTGTGCAGTCCGGCACCAGTTCGAGCGCGGGCAGCAGGTGATCGAGATAGTCCTTATCCGAATGCAGCGGAACGCCGATCAGCGGAGCGTTGAGCGCCTTCGCCTGCGCTACAACCTCATCAATCGGAAATTCCTGGTGGGCAATGATCCGGCTGCGCGCATCGAATGTGGTCAACAACACCAGACTATGGTCGCTGGTGCGGCTTAGCGCGCGATAGGCCAGGAAACTGTCTTTGCCGCCACTCCAGAACACCAGCGTAGTCGGCGTGTCCGGATCAGGCCTGGCCTCGCTCAGCCACGCGGCTTGCTGGATCGATCCCGCGCGCTTCGCCAGCGCGACCTGTTCGTGCCCGAACGGGCAATGGCGACACCCAGCTCCGCAGCATTGATCCCGTTCAAGCAGACCGAGCCGGGTAAAGACCTGATATCCGGATTCCGGATCGAGATAGGTCAGCTCCCCGCGCGCGCAGGCCTCTTCATGCAATGTCCAGTATTCGGGCTGTGTCACTATTCAATCGACCCCAATTCCGCCCTCTGCGTGTTACCCGCTGCGTAAGCGGCATCGCTGCCCTGCTGATGGTCACCGCAGCGCGCAGGGTCAATATGTTTGATCGCGCTTGCATTGGATTTGATCCCGTCCCTACAACGCCACCTTCAGTTTGAGAGGGATTGGCATATGCGTTCGATGATTTGGTTGGCTGGTGGCTTGGTTCTGGCATCGTGCTCGCCCGCCCCAGATCATGAGCATGGTGATCGGCCCGCGCCGGTCACGCTGGAAGATCGTTTTGCCATTCTGGCGCTCGATTGTGTGCATCGGGAATTTCCCAACAAGATCAGCCATGTCATGCAGTCGGCCGATGATGTGCGCGCGCCAAGCGAGCTGACGCCCGCATTCTATGGCTGTTTCGACTGGCATTCCTCGGTCCACGGCCATTGGTTGCTGAGCCGCATCCTCAGCACGCAGCCCGACAGTGTCTATGCCGATGAAATACGTCTCAAGCTCGCTCAGAGCCTGACTGAGAGCAATCTGGAGGTTGAGCTAGACTATTACCTGGGTGAGGGTCGGGCGTCGTTTGAGCGGCCTTATGGGATCGCCTGGTACCTGCAATTGGTGCTCGAGCTGGAAGAGAGCGACGATCCGCAAATGGGCGAATGGCGCGAGACTTTGCGTCCGCTTGAAGATGCGATTGTCGCGCAGGTGATGGATTGGCTGCCCAAGCTTTCCTACCCGATCCATCTCGGTACTCACAATCAGACCGCTTTCGCCTTTGGCCTGATGCTCGATTACGCGCGCGGGGTGGGCAATGCGGAACTCGAACAGGCATTGGTCGACAAGACGCTCGCCTTTCACCGCGATGATGTCGACTGCCCGCTTGCCTATGAGCCGTCAGGCGAGGATTTTCTTTCGGCCTGCTTGATGGAGGCCGATCTGATGCGGCGCGTCCTGTCTGAACAGGACTATTCGGCCTGGTTGGCGCGCTTCCTTCCGCAGATCCCGACCACGGGCGGCTCGGACTGGTTGGAGCCAGGTGTCGTGCTCGACGCCTCGGACGGCAAGCTGGTCCATCTCGACGGGGTCAATCTATCGCGCGCCTGGGCGCTGGAAGGGATCGCCAGCGCGCTGCCAGATGGCGACAACAGGATTGCGGCGCTGCAGGCCTCAGCCGATCTTCACCGCGAAACCGGCATCGCGGCGGTTTCGGACGAGCATTATTCAGGCAGCCACTGGCTCGCCAGCTTTGCGACCTATCTCACCACCAGGCGCGGGATCGCCGATCCGGACTAATTGTAGCGCGCCTCGACGGTTTTGCCCTGCTTGCCCGCAGCGACGGTCTCGACCGCCTCGCCCAGGTCGCGAATGTAATCGTCGATCACATCGGCATGTTTGGGTGACAGCATCAGGTGCAGGCTGGGCGGATCGACCGTGATCGAGGTGAACCAGCCCTTGCGGTACATCTCGCTGTAGAGCTGGAAGCTGTCATGCTCGGGATGGCGAAAGGCGACCAGGCCAAGCATGGGATTGCCGAGGATCTCAAAGCCCAGCTGCTTGAACCCCGCCTCGGCGCGTTCGCGAGTGGCGCAGACCAGGCCCTGCTTTTCGCGATAGCCCTCTTCGCCAAGCACATTCATCACCGCCCAAGCTGCTGAAATGGCTCCGCCCGGGCGCGTGCCCGCCAGGGTCGGCGTTTTCATCGGCGCGCCATTCCAATTGTTGGTCTCGAACGGCATGTGCTCGTAGAGCTCCTTGGACCGGAACAGCACGGTCGATGCGCCTTTTGCGCAATAGCCATATTTGTGCAGGTCAGCGCTGATCGAATGGACCGCTGGCACGTCAAAATCGAATGCGGGGACGGGGACGCCGTTCATCCGCGCAAATGGTGCGAAATAGCCGCCAACGCAGGCGTCGGTGTGCAGCCACACGCCTTTGGCCTCGGCGATCTCTCCCAGCGCCGCGATCGGATCGATGATGCCATGCGGGAAATTGGGGGCCGAGCCCACCATCATCACGCTCTGCGCGTCGCAGGCTTCGCCCATCGCTGCCGGATCGGCCTCGTAGCTGCCATCCTGTTTGATCGGCACCCGGCGCACTTCGATATCCATCAGCATGGCAGCTTTGTCGAAGGCGGGGTGAGCCGATTGTGGCAACACGATATTGGCTTTGCCGGTATGACCCTTGGTGGCGCGGGCATAGTCACGCGCGGTCTTCACCGCCATCGTGATGCTGTCTGTACCGCCTGATGTCATCGCGCCGGTCGCGCCCTCCGGCCCATGCAGGATCGATAGCGCCATGCCGATCACTTCCTGCTCCATCTGAGCGAGCGAGGGGAAGGCGAGCGGCCCGAGGCCGTTCTCAGACATATAGGCGCAATAGGCTTCGTGCTGGACTTGAGCGATGTCCTCGCCGGCGTTGAAGACATAGACCGCCGTCTTGCCGTCGCGCCATTTGGCGTCGGATCCGCCGCGTTCAATCAACTCCGCTTTGACAATGTCCCAGCTCTTTCCGGTCTTGGGAAACCCCATGCATTCCTCTCCTGAATTCGCTTATGCGCGATTGGCACAAGTGATTGCAGATTAGGTGGTTTGCATAAAGCCCAGATCAGGGGTGTTGAAATTGCCGATATTGGGCGCGACGCCGGGCATCTCTGCGTCAGACACGCCGAGCCATTTCGCCATGGTCGCCGAATATTCGTCAACCGACGTGGTTGGCAGCAGCCGTCCGCGACCGACCTGATCATCGGATTCGACCGAGATTTGCGGCGCCGTGCCATAGAAGCGCCCGCCATTGACCGCGCCGCCCAGGACCATGTGGTGGCTACCCCAACCGTGATCGGTCCCGTCGCCATTCGACGCCAGCGTGCGCCCGAAATCGGACGCTGTGAATGTCGTAACGCGATCCGCCACGCCCACTTCCAGCATCGCGCTGTAGAAAGCGTCGAGCGCGAAATCGACGCCCGCCAGCAGTCCCTCATGCGTGCCGATAAGGCCATCGTGATTGTCGAATCCGCCGGTCGCGACCATGAACACCTGGCGCGTGACGCCAAGCTGTCCGCGTGCGGCAATCAGCCGGGCGACGATCGAGAGCTGATTGGCCAGATTGTTGCCCTGGCCAAAATCGGTCGCAAGATTGACGCTGTCCAAAGCGTCGTTGACGAACCCGCCGAACTGGATCGAGCGGGCATTTGCCATGGCGTAATCGGATTCGAAGATGTGGCCATTATGCGTGCGCAGCAATGTGTCGAGCGCGCTGCTGGCTTCTGCAGATCCGTAGAGATTGCGCTGCAAGGCCGAGATCTCGATCGCTCCACCATTGGAGATGCTGTAGGGCTCTGCAGTATCGCCAGACAGGAACACCGCATTGCCTGTGGCGCTGATCGCGGTGAACATCGAGTTGGTGTTGCTGTCCATCGCCAGGTCAGCCATGCGCCCGCCAAATCCGGTGATGGATCCTTCGGGATCGCCCGATTGCCAGGTCGATTGCTGGTCATTGTGCGAAAACAGCTTGGCAGGCCGCGGGAACATCGAATTGTTGCCGCTTTCATATTGCGCGCGCGTCAGCGGTACGATCAGCGGTCCAACATTGAGCATCGGTGCCATCACGCCCTGGTCAAACCGGGCCTTGAGCCGCGGCATGGTCGGCGCCAGCGCCAATTGCATGTCGTCGGTCAATACCTGATCGCCGCTCGGCATCAGCACCTGATTGGTCAGATCTGCCCGATCGATCGCAATCCCGCCATTGGCAGGCAGCCCGCCGCGAATATCGCTGTAGCGGGCGTAATTGGCCGGGTCGTAGGGAATGAAGGTGTTGGCGTGGTCATTTCCGCCCAGCAGAAACACGCAGACCAGCGCTTTGTAGCCGTCGCTCGCATCGAAGGCGGCGGCATCGCTCATCCCGGCCAGGCCCATGGCATAGCCCGATGCAGCGCCCATCACCGCCAGTTGACTTGAGCGGCGCATGAAAGCGCGGCGCGACAGATCGTTCATGTGTCCGATATTGAACATGCGCCGCTCCTATTTCTGCACCAGATAGTCATTCGACGCCATCACCAGCAGCACCGCTCGATGGATCTGCGCGAGCTTCTCAACCCCGCTGCTCGCCTGAGTGACGGTTTGCGCGTTGAGCGCGGTTCTGATCGTGTCCTTGGTCGCGTCCGACAATTGATTGGCGGTCAGCAACAGATCGAGCCGATTGATCAATGCGTCGGTGTCATCGACGATGTTCAGCTCTTCGAGATAGGTCGCTTTGACGTCGAACATCCAACCGCCGCGGCCATCAATCGAACGCTCCATAAAGTTCACGTAACTGGCCGCTGTCGTTTCGTTGACGAGCTGGAATTCGGGAGCGAGCAAGCCGTTCGCGGCGGCTTGCGAATTGGCGGGCGAGTATCCTGAGCGGAAGAAGTTGAACACCGATGGTGAACGCAAAGGCGACTGGCCCAGGCGGAAGGCGCGATCAGACAGGTTCTGCATCAGCCAAAAGCCGCTGGCAGATTGCGCTCCGAACGTGCGCCCCCATTGCGCAAACCGCAGCATGGGTTCGCGCAGCTTGCCAAACGTGTTGTCGGTCAATCCGCTGGCGGACAGCGCTTCGTCATCCATCAAGATGGCCTTGAACACAGCGCGCAGATCGCCGCGCACGCCCGCGCCATTGTCGTTGAACACTTCGGCTACCCGCTGAACATAGGCCGGCGAGGGATTGCTGGTCACCAATCGTTGGATCATCTGTTGGCCGAAGAACGGCCCGACATTGGGATGATTGAACAAGGTGTCGATCGCAATCCGCAGAGACTCTTCGGCGCCGGTTCCTGCTGGAATGGTGGTGCCGAGAAAGCTCTTCTCCTCGAGCGAATGCTGATCCCCGCGGAAGGGGATTTGCTGGCCCGGAATGGCCGTCATCGGATTGCGCAGCAAACGCGCCTCAGGGATCTGCAAATTCGGATTGGATGGTGGCGATGAAAAAGTGATGTTGCCCGAATAATTGTAGCTGTAGCCGGTGAAGACTTTGGCAATCCCGGTCACGTCCTCATTGGTGTAGGTCTCAAGCGGATCACCATTGCCGTCGGTGCGGATTGTTCCATCCAAGTTGAGCTCGAACAGGCCAATCGAGAACAATTGCATGACTTCGCGGCCATAATTCTCGTCGGGGACCCGGCCTGTGTTGGGATCGGCTTTCTGATTGCCGAGCGTGTTGAGGAACACACCCATCGCGGCGTTGAGCGTCACGCCCTCCAGTATGTCGCGGAAATTGCCAAAGGCGTTGTTGAGCAGGATATCCCAATAGGCGCCGATTGAAGAGCTAGGCCAGATATTGATGTTGTTGACCGAGACGACGAAGAATTCGGACAGGGCCAGCGCGGCGCGCTTGCGAACCGAATTGCCGCCTTGCAGCAATTGGTTCCAGATCATGTAATCAGCCGGGTCCGAGCGGAAGAACCACTGATCATCGTTGATCTGCTCAAATCCCTGCTGCGACAGGAATTGCTCAGCCGTGCGTTCGATCGCGGCGCTCATCTCGTCATCGAGCCAGCGCTCATAGCCGACAGAGCGCATTTCCTGGATGTCGCCCGGTGAGATGGAAAGCCCGGCGCGCAGGCCAAACCTTGCCGCCTCGGTGTCGCTTTGCGGCCGGATAATGGTCGGTGGCGGCGTTCCTCCCCCGCCGCCGCCACCGATCACGGGCGGTGTGCCAGTCCCTCCGTCACCGCCGCATGCAGCAGTGGCCAGCGCAAGCACGGAAACCGCACCCGCAGCCGTTTTGGGCAATGCTGCAGAATCATCATCAAACGCGAGGGGGGTCTCATCCTCGCGAACCTCAAGAGCCTCATCGAGCTCTGTGCTCTCCGTCTCCAGCTCCACAACTTCCCCTTCGCGAGCTTGGTAATCAAGCGCACGATACGCGTGGGAAGGGGGCTGTCAAATCGACCTGTTAACCCTGTAACGAGGGGATTTGCGAGTGCGGCACTAGACGATTGGAATCGTTCTATTTCCGCCGTCGCCTCCGCAACGGGTCGCCGGGGAAAACCCTATTTGGGCGGCATCCTGATCGCGCCGTCGAGCCGGAACTGATGACCGTTGATATAGGTGTTGCTCGCAATCTCGAGGATCAGCGAAGCGAACTCCTCCGGTTCGCCAAGCCGCTTGGGGAAGGGCACGCTGGCATTGAGCTGATCCCACATCTGCGGATTGCGATCCTTCATGCCAAGCATCAGCGGGGTCGCGAAAATGCCGGGCATGACCGAATTGACGCGAATGCCCAAATCCATGAGATCGCGCGCCATCGGCAGAACCAGGCCGTTCACACCCGATTTGCAAGAGCCATAGATGACCTGGCCGATCTGGCCATCCTGCGCCGCGACGCTGGCCGTCAATGTGATCGAGCCGCGCTCACCATCATCGTTGAGCGGTTCGGAATTGGCCATGCCCAGCGCGGATATGCTGGCAATGCGATAACTGGCGACAAGGATGCCCTCCGCGCCAAAGGCGTAGTCTTCGGTTGAGAGGCGTTTGTAGCCGCCGCTGGCCTTGTCATAGCCGATCGTCTTGCCGCGCCGGCTGGCCATTGCGCAGTGGACAGTCGCGCGTTCCTGGCCATTGGCTGCGCGCGCTGCGGCGAAGCCGGCTTCGACCGATTCCTCATCCATGATGTCGACATGATGAAAGGTCCCGCCGATCGCTGCGGCGTGTTCTTCACCCGCCTCGTCATTGATATCGAAAATCGCGACCTTGCATCCCGCTTCTGCCAAAGCTGCCGCGCTGGCCCGACCAAGGCCCGATGCGCCGCCGGTAACCACAGCGGCCATTCCTGGTGTCAGTTTCATTGCATTCTCCTGAAATCCTTGCCCGCATTTGTAGGGCGAAGACGCCGCTCATCCAACTCCCTCTTATGGGAGATTCCGCGATTGCTGGCCTGATCACGCGAACCGAGCTAGGGCGGGCGCGGCCATGGACTCGTTTCTCTTCACATTGTTGCTGGTGATCGCCGTTGGTTTGGGCGCGCGCGACCAATTGATCGTGGCGCGTTTCTCGCAGCAGGTAGGCCGCACGCCCGAATTGCTCGTGCTTGCCGGCTTCACCGCGGCCGTCAGCGCAGCGGCGATGGCCTATTTCGGGTCGACCCTCGCGGCTATCCTGCCCGAACGCGCGCAAGACATGCTGGTGGCTTTTGCGCTCGCCATCGCTGGGGGTGAAATGCTGTGGCGCGTAAGGGTCAAGGAAATGAAAGAGCCCACGCGTTCCTTTGTCGCGATTGGCGTGGTGTTGCTGGCTCGGCAATTTGGAGACGCCGCGCGCTTCCTGGTCTTCGCGCTCGCCGCGCAGGCGGTTTATCCGCTGACAACCGCCATTGGCGGCGCCCTGGGGGGCATCGTCGTGATTGCATTGGGCTGGAGCATGGGCGGCACGCTGGAAGCCAAACTGCCCCTGCGTTGGATCCGCATGGCGTTCGGGACCGGACTGCTCGTCGCGGCGCTATTTATCGGATTGAATGCTCGTTACGCGCTGTTTTGATCGCATCAGTCGATCAGTGAGTGCTGGTTATTGCGTGGCCTGAGCCGTTCTCTCTCGCCCGGAAGACCCCATATTGCAGACATGACAATTGAAGCACGCTGCTTCTAGGCAGCGAAGGAGAATGCCATGTCTGATACAAGCAATTCCAAGGCTGCTTTGGTGGCCGAACTGAACGCCCTGCTGGCGGATCACTTTGCGCTCTATGTGAAGAGCAAGAACTTTCACTGGCATGTCAGGGGCCCGCGTTTCCGCGACCTGCACTTGCTGTTTGATGAGCAAGCGATTGCAATCCAGGGCCAGATTGACGTCATTGGCGAACGGGTTCGCAAGCTCAATGAAGATACGCTGACTTCGGTCGGCGCGATTGCGGAGCAAACCCAGATCAAGGACCAGCCCAAGGCTGATTTGTCGGCGGAAGCGATGATCGCCGAATTGCGCGACGACAACGCCCTGCTGGTGGCACGGCTCAAACGCCTCAAGGAACTGGCCGACCGGGCCGGCGACAACGCCACTGACGGCTTGCTCGATGACTGGACCGACACCGCTGAAGAGCGCGTCTGGTTCCTCAGCGCCTTGTTGGATTGATCGCGACTTCGCCGCGCCCGCCCTTGAGACGAATACACTCGTGACGAATACATATGCGCAGAAGTCGTTTCGGCTAGGCGGGCGCGGCCTATTTGCTATGCACTGACCGCATGGCAGATATTGAGATTATCGAGGGCGCTGACACGGCTGACATTGCCGATTGGGTTGAGGCACGTCTGGTTCAGGCATTGGATGCCTCGACACAGCCCATTGCGCTGACTCTTCCAGGCGGATCGACGCCATTCCCGGTGTTTGAGCGCTTGGTCGAGCGCGATCTGGACTGGTCGCGCGTCGAGATCTGGCCGGGCGACGATCGCGTCGTGCCGGAAGATCATGCGGCTTCGAACACCGGTAAGATGCGCGCGATCTTTGAGCCAGCGGGCGCGCGAATTGTCGCGCTGGAAGAGCACGCGCAACCGCCCAAATTTGCGCTGGCTTGGCTGGGCATGGGTGCTGATGGCCACATCGCTTCGCTGTTTCCCAACACCGATCCTGATGTGGCAGACCCCTTGCCAGTGCGCCGCTTAACGCCAGACCCGCTGCCACCTGAAGCACCGTTTGATCGCATTTCGCTGACCATTCCGTCGTTGTTGGCAAGTGATCGGCTGGTCTTCACGCTGGGCGGCTCTGCAGATAAACGGTCTGTGCTTGATGGTGCCGTCGCTGGCGACCATGACCTGCCCATTGCGCGCCTGATAGGCGCTGCTCAACAAGAGGTGACATGCTTCACCTGATCGAAAGATCGCTTCCTGCGCCGATCCATCGGCTGGCCTTGCGCGTGGCGCACCAAATTCGGCTCCGCTATTGGCGGATTTTCAAACCACAACTCAACGCCGCGTGGGTGATTGGCAGCGATATGGAGGGTCGTCTGCTGCTGGTGCGCACCAGCTATGGGCGCAATCGCTGGCACTTGCCGGGAGGCGGGATTAAGCGGGGCGAAGCGCCGGACGCCGCCGCACGGCGCGAATTGCTCGAAGAAACGGGATGCACGGCGCGCAGCCTTGAGCTGGTGAAGGTGATTGATGGCACTGTCGTGGGCGCGCCATCGCATGATCACCTGTTCTCAGCGGTCATTGATGACAATCCAGTGCCGGACAATCGAGAGATCATTGAAGCGCGTTTCTTCCCGTCGCACTCGCTGCCTGAGCCGCTGAGTGGCAAGACGCGGTACCGGCTCGATATCTGGCGCAGCCAGATGCGCCGCGATCCGAGCGGATCATAGCAAGGACAATTGCGGATCGTTGCGATCATCGCCGCCGCTGGACCCGTCCTTATTGTCGAGATTGGAGAGCGTCAGACCCATCAATCTGATCGGCAAGGGCAAAGGCAAGGTCTCTTCCAGCAGCTCGCTGCCAATCTTTGCAAATTCGACCTTGTCGGCGACATTGTGCGGGAGTGACTTTGACCGCGTGATGGTCTGAAAGTCGGTGAACTTCATCTTGAGCGTGATCGTGCGCCCTTCGGCCTTGGCGTTTTCGATCCGCTCCCACACGATGTCGACAATGTCAGCCAAAGTCTCGCGCAAGGCCGCTCCGCTCGAAATATCCTCGCTGAATGTGCGCTCACCGCCGACCGATTTGCGCTCGCGATGCGCGCTCACCGGGCGCAAGTCGATCCCTCGCGCTGCGCGATAGAGATAGTCAGCAAAGCTGCCGAAGTTGGACCGCAGGAAGTCGATGTCCTTCGCGGCGAGGTCAGCGCCGGTCTCAATCCCCAGCCGCTTCATCTTCTCCTCGGCCTTGGGCCCGACGCCATGGAACCGGCGGATCGGCAGCGACGCGACAAAGTCCGCCCCCTCGCCGGGCCGGATGATGCACATTCCGTCCGGCTTGTTCTGATCGCTCGCCAGCTTGGCGAGGAACTTGTTGTAAGACACGCCAGCGCTCGCCGTCAGCTGTGTCTTGGCCTTGATCTCCTGCCTGATCAGTTCGGCAATCCGGGTTGCAGAGCCGATGCCCAAGCGATCCTCGGTCACGTCCAGATAGGCCTCGTCGAGACTCAGCGGCTCAACCTTGGGCGTGTGATGTTCAAAGATCGCGCGGATCTGACGCGAGGCTTCTTTGTAAGCGTCGAAGCGGTGCCGCACGAAGATCAGGTCCGGGCACAGCCGCTTGGCGGTGACCGAAGGCATCGCGCTGCGGACGCCAAACTTGCGCGCTTCATAGCTGGCCGCGGCCACCACGCCGCGACCGCCCGATCCGCCCACGGCTACCGGCTTGCCGCGCAGTTCGGGATTGTCGCGCTGTTCCACGCTCGCGAAGAAGGCATCCATGTCGACATGGATGATCTTGCGCAGGCCGGTGCCTGCCTCTTCATCGTCTGATTGGGATGGGTCGCGGTTTGCCATCACCGCGCATGATAATCCGCAAATGTGCGCCGCGTCATCAAAATCGAGCTTTCTTTATCGCTCCGAAGCGCCCAAGGGCATTGAAATGGCGACGAACAATCCCTCCCAACCGCGTCATCTCGGCGAGCGCGAGCTGATCGTGCTGATGGCGATGCTGATGAGCCTGCAGGCTTTTGGCATCGATTCCATGCTGCCTGCTTTGGGTGACATGGCGGTTGAGCTCGGTGCCGGCGGGAATGATCGGCAATATGTCATCAGCGCCTATTTCCTGGGCGCGGGGATCGGCGCGTTTGTGCCTGGCGCCTTTGCTGACCGGTTTGGGCGCAGGCCGGTCCTGTTTGTCGGCCTGTTCTCCTATATCGTCCTGTCGCTGGCCTGTTCGCTGGTCACCGATTTCGACACTTTGCTGGCGCTGAGACTGATTCAGGGCATTGCCTGTGCGGGCTTGAGCGTGGTGCCGACTGCGATTGTTCGCGATCGGGTTGGTGGAGATCGCATGGCCAAGATGATGAGCCTGATCATCATGATCTTCCTCGCTGTGCCAATTGTCGCGCCCGCGATCGGACAATTGATCCTTCTGGTGGCGGACTGGCGCGCCATTTTCGGGGCGATGGCGGTGATGGGTGTGCTCGTCACGCTGTGGGTGTGGATCCGGCTGCCGGAATCGCTGACCGAGGAGAATGTCCAGGAGATCGACCCCAAGACGATCCTGCGCAACATGGCGCTATCGCTGTCGAACCGGGTCTCGGTCGGCTATGTGCTGGGCAGCGCGCTGGTGTTCGGCTCACTGTTCGGGTTCCTCAATTCCTCGCAGCAGCTGATCGGCGAAGCCTTCGGCATGGGAGACTATTTCGCGGTGATCTTTGGCGGGGCGGTGTTCGGCATGGTCGTCGCCAGCTTCACCAATTCGCGCATTGTTGAGCGATTTGGCGCCAGGCGGGTCAGCCATTCGGCGCTGATCGGCTTCCTGATTGTCAGCATATTGCAGGCCTATTCCGCCTCGAGCGGGAAGCAGACGCTGTGGGAGTTCGTCCCGCTGCTGGCGCTCAATATGACAATGCTCGGCTTTGTTGGCGCGAATTTCAGTTCGATCGCGATGCAACCGTTCCAGCATATCGCCGGAGCAGCCTCAAGCGCGCAAACCAGCGTGCGGATGATCACCGGCGCGGTGCTCGGTGCGATCATCGGCCAGGCCTATGACGGCACAGCCTTCCCACTCGGCATTGCGATGGCGCTGAGTGCGGGGACGGCCTTGGTGCTGGTGCTGTTCAGCGAGCGCGGCAAGCTCTTCCGCCGCCCAGGCGAAGCGCGCAAATATATGCTGCTGCACGACATTATGCGGCATTGAGGTTTGGGCTGGCGTCTGGCGCTAGTCCGCTGCCAGCCTGCGCCAAGCCAGTTCGGCGAATTCACACAGCAGAGGGCGAGTATCGCGCGGATCGATGATATCCTCGACATTGTAGCGCTCGGCGCTGCGGAAGGGCGACGTCACCTTGCCCAGACGCGTGCGGATCTCCTCCAGCAGTGCTTCGGGGTCTTCGGCTGCTTCGAGCTCTGACTTGTAGGCCACTTCGAGCCCGCCCGCGATCGGCAGCGAGCCCCAATCACCCGACGGCCAGCAAAAGCGATATTGGTAACGATCGGCATTGCTCATAGCGCTGCCGGCAATGCCATAGGCACGGCGCAGTACGATCGAGGCGAGCGGCACGCTCGCCTTGTAGATCGCGTTCATGGCCTGGACGCCATAGCGGATCGTGCCCGCCATTTCGGCCTCGCGCCCGATCATGAAGCCGGGATTGTCGACCAGATGGACGATCGGCAGGCGGAACTGGTCGGCCAGCTTGACGAAACGCTCGACCTTTTCGGATGTCTTGGCTTCCCATGATCCGCCAAGATAGCTGGGATCGCTCGCGACGACTGCGACCGGCCAGCCATCGAGCCGGGCGAGCGCGGTGATCGCGGCGCGGCCCCACATCCGGCCGGTCTCAAACACCGTGCCCTTGTCGAGCACCATGTCGAGGCAGCGACGCATCGAATAGACCTGGTTGGCATCGCGCGGGACCAGGCTCAGCAGCGCCTCTTCGCGGCGATCGACCGGATCGTCCGAGGCGGCACGCCGGGCAAGCTGACCAACATGTTCGGGCATGAAGGACAGGAAATGCCGCGCGCGGGCGAACGCTTCGGCTTCGCTGGCGACTTCGTCATCGACAACGCCATTGCGGGTGTGGATGTCGGTCCCGCCAAGGTCTTCCTTGGCCTGCTGGTGATTGTCGGATCCCTTGTAGCTTTCGCCCAGGCCATCAACCACGGCCGGCCCGGCGGCGAATAGCTGCGACAAGCCGCGCACCATGATCGAATAATGGCTGGCGACCGTGCGTGCAGCGCCGAGGCCCGCAGTCGGGCCAAGCGCGAGCGCAACGACTGGCACGGTGTCGAGATTTTCGACCACATCGCTCCAGCCCGGCACCGCGGGGATATAGGTCGCGCCAATCATTTCCAGCGTCTTGACCGAACCGCCGCCTCCCGTGCCGTCGATCATGCGGATGATCGGCAGCTTGAGCTCATGCGCCATCATTTCGGCCTGGACCATCTTGCGCGCGATCCCGGCATCGGCTGCGCCGCCGCGAATGGTGAAATCGTCCGCCGTTGCGACGACCGGCCGGCCGTTGATCAGCGCTTTGCCGAACAGATAGGGCGCAGGAGTGACGCCTTGCAGGTCACCATTCTCGTCGTAATGGCCCTTGCCGGCGATCTTGCCGATCTCGCGGAACGAACCCTCATCGACCAGCGCTGCGAGCCGCGCACGCGCATCCATCTTGCCGCGACCATGCTGACGCGCGACCTTTTCCTCGCCGCCCATCTGATCGGCCATGGCTTCGCGTTGGCGAAGTTCTTCGAGTTCTTTTTGCCAGGTCATTCGTTCTTGTCCGAGGTGCCGGGGCCACCCGCTCCCTCCACCCTTCCAACCGGATTATCACTCCGGGGTAGGATCCGGGTGGAAGGGTGGAGGGAGCGGGTGGCCTGGGAACGCATTATTCAGACGGCTCCACCACGCACAGCACCGCTTCGACTTGCACTTGCCCGCCTTCACTGGCTTCGAGGCCGGTTATGGTCCCGTCAAACGGCGCGGTGAGCGCGTGCTCCATCTTCATCGCTTCGAGCACGATCAGCCGTTGGCCAGCGCTGACCTGATCGCCTTCGGAGACATCAACTGCGATCACCTTGCCCGGCATTGGTGCGAGGATCGCTCCGTCAGCGGCGGAGGCGGAGCCCTCTCCGTGTTCGACAGCTTCGCTGTAGGCGAACGTCTTGCCGTCAAGGGTGATGACCCCTCCATCCGAAAGCGCTTCGACATCATCAAAGGAATGCACGTCGACCTCAATCACCTTTCGATCCATCGAGAGATGAACGCTCGTTTTTGTCGGAGCGTTCAGGCGAAAGCCTAACAGTCCGCGTTCATCTTCGGATCGCAGATAGCGCCCCAGGACAGACTCACCGGCGAGCGCATAGGTCGCTTGGTCGGGTTCGATTGGAACAAGCAGCTGGTCTTCGTTCGCGGCGATGAAGCCGGTCGTTACCTCGAAGTCGGCGAAATGTGGGTGCATCAGGCATTTGAGAAGGAAGGGCGCATTCGAAACAACTGGCCACACCGCCAGATGCTCGAGCGCCTTAGCCAGTTGAAGTCGGGCCGTTTCCCGATCTTCGCCATGGACGATCACCTTAGCGATCATGGGGTCGTAAAATGGAGTCACAATATCGTTTTCGACAACTCCCGTATCGACTCTCAATTCTGCAACGAATTCGTCTTCATCGGGAAATCTCAGAACCTCTAGCGGTCCCGTACTGGGAAGAAACTTGATCGGATCCTCCGCATAGAGCCTCGCCTCAATAGCCCAGCCATTGATGCTGAGCTCCTCCTGCTTCACCGGGATCGGTTCGCCTGAGGCTACGCGCAGCTGCCATTCGACCAGATCGACCCCGGTGATCTCTTCGGTGACCGGATGCTCGACCTGCAGCCGCGTGTTCATCTCCATAAAGAAGATGCGGTCTGCGCGCAGGCCTTCGCTGGCATCGGCGATGAACTCGATCGTCCCCGCGCCTTCGTAATCGACCGCTTTGGCGGCGCGCACGGCGGCGGCGCAAATCTCTTCGCGCGTTGCCTCGTCCATGCCGGGGGCAGGCGCTTCTTCGATCACCTTCTGGTGGCGGCGTTGCAGCGAGCAATCGCGCTCGAACAGGTGGACGACATTGCCATGGCTGTCGCCGAACACCTGCACCTCGATATGGCGCGGCGAGGTGATCCATTTTTCCAGCAGCACTTCGTCATTGCCAAAGCTGGCCTTGGCCTCGCGCTGGCAGCTCTCAAGCGACGCCGCGAAATCGGCAGCATCGTCAACCTTACGCATGCCTTTGCCACCACCGCCCGCGACCGCCTTGATCAGCACGGGATAGCCGATTGCGTCGGCTTCCTTGGTCAGGCGTTCGAGCGACTGGTCTTCGCCGAGATAGCCAGGTGTCACCGGCACACCGGCGGCGATCATCCGCTCTTTGGCCGCATCTTTGAGGCCCATCGCTTCGATGCTTTCGGGCTTGGGTCCGACCCAGATCAGCCCGGCATCGATCACGGCTTGGGCGAAGCCGGCATTCTCGGACAGGAAACCGTATCCTGGGTGGATCGCCTGGGCTCCGGTAGCCTTGGCGGCCTCGATGATCTTTTCGCCCACCAGATAGCTCTCAGAGGCGGCTGAGGGGCCAATATGGACCGCTTCGTCGGCTGATCGGGTGTGCAGCGCCTTGGCGTCGGCATCCGAATAGACCGCGACCGTGGCGATGCCCATATCTTTGGCAGTGCGCATGATGCGGCAGGCGATTTCGCCGCGATTGGCGATTAGAAGCTTGGTGATCATGGCGTTGGCGCACCTTCGCATGGATCGGTGATATGGCTGTAGGTCGTCGTCGCGAGCTTCCACTCTCCGCCGACCCGGACCAGCGTAAAGATATTGACCCCGCAATGGCTGCGAGTTCCATCGACATAAAGGCCAAAATCGGCCCAAACCATGGCTACCGGACCTTCCACCATCACGGCCGTGATCTCAATTGGCTCAGCCAAATCGCTCGCCGAGTTCGCAATCGACTTGGTCAGGTCTGCCATCGGGAGCGAGCGGGTCTGGGTCCCGTTTTCGGTCTCGCGCACCATGACCAGATGCGCGCCATCGGCGAGAAGCGCGGACATGGCCGCTTCGTCTTGCGCATCAAACGCCGTCATGAATGCGCGGATTGTGGCCGCGGCGCTGTCAGCACCTTCTGGGTGGTCATTGGCAGCAAGCGGCGAAGCCAGCATTGCAGCCAGAATTATCAGGATTCCTCTCATGGATTCAGCGCTACGCCAGCCAAGGCCGCGCTTCAAGCCGGATCGGGCCGGAAATCCTTGATGCCCCAGGTGATCGGCTTGGCCGGGCGATGCGGACGGTTGATCACGGCGGAGACGAAACCGCGCGCGCCATACCAGGCCTTTTGCCAGCGCGGCACATAGGTGCGGCTGTTCCAGGCTTCTGTGCCGCGGCTGCGCACCTTGCGACCAATCGCGCCATAGATCCGCGCCGCCGACAGCACCGCCCAGCGGCTGCGGAAGGGCAGCCTCGCCGCGCCAACGCGAGCGGCGGCTTCGTGTTGCTCGACGAGTGCAACCAATCTCGCGGCCATATCTGCCAGTTCCTGTCGGTGATGTGGCTTGGTGTGCTGGCCGGGTTCGATATCCTCCTCAACCAGCCATTCGAGCGGAAGGTAGCAGCGCCCGGCGGCGTCATCCTCAACGATATCGCGCGCGATGTTGGAAAGCTGGAACGCCAGGCCCAGGTCGCAGGCACGATCCAAGGTTTCGCTGTCATCGGGATCGACACCCATGATCACCGCCATCATCACGCCGACCGCGCCCGCGACGTGAAAGCAATATTGCATCATGTCGGCCTTGCTGCGGGGACGCCAATCTTCGGCATCGAGCGCAAATCCGGCGATCACGTCTTCGGCCATGGCCGGAGTCAGCCCGCATTCCTCGGCGACGACCCCAAGCGCATCAAAGCTCGGATCACCGGTTGGCTCACCAGCAAATGCCTTGTCGGTCAGCGTGCGGATCAGCGCCAGGCGTTCCTCGATATTGGACTGATCGCCCAGCGGTCCGCCTTTGACCTGATTGTCGGCGATGTCATCGCAGCGGCGACACCAGGCATAGAGCAGCCACGCCCGATCGCGCGTTTCGTCATCGAACAATTGCGATGCGGCGGAAAAGCTCTGCGAACCCTGCTTGATCGCAAGCCGGGCATGTTCGACCAATGCCTCGCGGCGGGCAGGGTCGACACTCACTTGTCACCCATGGAGTCTTTGTACGGTGCGCTCAGGCATCCGCCTGAGCTTGGCCGTAGCCGCCCGCTCCCTCCACCCTTCCACCCGGATAGTGTCCCGGTAGGCTCCGGGTGGAAGGGTGGAGGGAGCGGGCGGCTGGGTAATATTGCGCCAGCAACCATCTACAGATCCTCAGCCTTCATCCGGAAGATCGGCGTGTGCGGCTCATAGGCGGCCATCTTTTCGAGCAGATCGGGCATGGTCTCAGCCGCGATGAGGATGTTCTGGTGCGCGGGGCGGACAAAGCCGACCTCAGCCATCTTGGCGTTGAACGCGATCAAGTGATCATAGAACCCGAACGCGTTGAGCAAGCCAACCGGGTCCGAATGATAACCAAGCTGCGCCCAGCTCATCGCCTCCCACAGCTCATCCATCGTGCCGACCCCGCCAGGAATGGTGACGAACCCGTCCGACAGATCGGTGAAGATCTGCTTGCGCTCATGCATGCCCGAAACCGAGATCAGCTCATCGCATTCGGGGTTGGCGACTTCGGATTTGACCAGCGCCTCCGGGATCACACCGATCACTTCGCCACCGGCATCCTTGGCGCCCTTGGCAACCGCGCCCATCAGGCCCAACCGTCCGCCGCCATAGACAACGCCAATGCCGCGCTCGGCAAGCGTCGCGCCGACTTCGGTTGCAAGCTGGAGGTAACGGGGATCTTCGGGTGAGGCCGATCCGCAATAGACAGCCAGACGTTTCATTGCACTCATGCGCTCTTCATAGCGGCGAGATCCTGCAGCACCAGCCCTGCTGTTGCCTTGGCGCTGCCGACCACTCCGGGAATGCCTGCGCCGGGATGCGTGCCGGCCCCGACAAGGTAGAAATTTTCGATCTCATCGTCGCGATTGTGGCCGCGCATATAGGCGCTTTGCCACAACACCGGCTCGAGGCTGAACGCGCTGCCCATATGGGCGTTGAGATCATGCGCGAAGTCCTTGGGCGCATAGCTGAATTTGGTGACGATGCGATCGTGGATGTCGGGGATCAGGCGGCGGCCCACTTCGTCGAGGATGGCCTTCTCCAACCGTGGCCCTTCGACGTCCCAATCGATCGGCATCTTGCCCATATGGGCGACCGGCACCAGCGCGTAGAAGGTGCTCTTGCCCTTGGGCGCCATGCTGGCATCGGTCACAGTCGGGTGGTGAAGGTAGATCGAGAAATCCTGCGGCAGCACGCCGTGCTTGTAGATGTCTTCCACCAGCCCTTTGTAGCGCGGACCGAACAGGATCATGTGATGCGGGATGCCGGGCCAGCTGCCCTCAAGGCCGAAATGGACCACGAATAGCGATGGGCTGAAGCTCTTGCGGCTGAGCGACTTGGCGTATCTCTTGCCGCGCGGCGTGTCGCCAAGCAGATCGCGATAGGAATGCATGATATCGGCGTTGGATGCGACCGCGTCGAAGCGTTGTTTGAAGCCGCTCTCGGTCTCAACCTCAGTCGCGCGATTGCCCAGAGTGTGGACCTGTTTGACCGCATCGCCGGTGATCATCGTCCCGCCGAGCCGCTCAAAATGCCGCACCATGCCGGCGATCAGACGATTGGTGCCGCCGCGCGCCCACCACACACCGCCATCCTTTTCGAGCTTGTGGATCAGCGCATAGATCGAGCTGGTTTTCATCGGACTGCCACCGACTAGCAGCGTGTGGAAGCTTAGCGCCTCGCGCAGCTTCTCATTCTGGATAAAGCTTGAGACCATCGAATAGACGCTGCGCCAGGCCTGTTTCTTGACCAGTGCAGGTGCGGCCTTGAGCATGCTCTTGAAGTCGAGGAAGGGGGTATGGCCCAGCTTGACGTAACCCTCCTCATAGACTCCCGCCGAATATTCGAGGAATTGCTGGTAGCCGGCGATGTCCTCAGGATTGAGCTTGGCGATCTCGTTGTTGAGGCTGACCTCGTCATTCGAATAATCGAAATTGGTGCCGTCGGGCCAATTGAGCCGATAAAACGGCATGACCTTCATCAGCTCGACATCCTCGCTGATGTCATGGCCGGTCAGCTGCCACAATTCCTCCAGGCAGGGCGGGTCTGTGATGACGGTCGGCCCGGCGTCGAAGGTGAAGCCTTCCTTTTCCCAAAAATAGGCCCGGCCTCCGGGCTTGTCTCGTCCCTCGATCACGGTGGTTGCGATGCCCGCCGATTGCAGGCGCATAGCCAGCGCCATGCCGCCAAATCCGGCCCCGATCACGCAGGCGGAGCGCCCGGCATAGGTCTCGGCATGGACGGGATTGATCCCTTTGCCTGTGGCCGCGCTGGGCGGCGAGACGAGATCGAGTTTGGCGTCGGCTGTCATGCCGATTTCTCCGTGTCTAAGGGTTTGCCGCGCTTGAAGATCGCGGCGATTGCGCGTCCGACAGGTACGGGCGGGTTGCCCGATAAGACGCGCAACTTGTCGAGTGGTTTCGAACGACCGGCATAAAAGCGCTCAATCAGGCCTTGGCGCAAGCCATAAAACCGCTGGAAGATCCGCACCCGCTTGGCCGGTTCGGCGGCGAGGAACATCATTCGCGCCAGCAAACGGTAATAGCGTGTCTTCCGCCAATGCCGCTTGGCGCGCACTTCCATCAAGGCAGCCAATTGCGATCCGGTCAGGTCAGCCTCGCGCGCAATGGTGAGCGCATTCTCAACCGCGACCGGCAAAGTGTAGCTGGTGAGCGGGTGGACAAATCCACCTCTGGCACCGGCCAGCGCGACGCCAGGTGTCGAGACCTCTTCGAGATAGGCTGCAAAGTTCCCGCCGGTCAGGACCGGGAGGATTCCGGCTTCATTGCCGACGATATCGCCGCCATCCCACCCGCGCACACGGCAATATTGCTCAATCCGCGACGACAAGGCGCCGCGATCCATCTGGGCGTCGTCGGCGTAATAGGTGTCCTCGACAAATACGTCATGCGCGCCAAGCGGCAGCACATAGACAAAGCGATAGGCGCTGCCATTGCCATAAGGGGCGGCCTGATCGACGCTGGCATCCATTATCATTGGTCGGGCCAGGCCATGCGGCTGGTCGAGCCTGACATGGCGTCCGAGAAAGATCTGCCACCCACCTTCAAGATGGGGACTGGGAGCAAAGCTGCGACAATCGACCACGGCGCGGGCAGGAATATGCTCGCCATCGTCAAGCGTAATTCCGCGTGCATCAAGCTGCGTTGCCGTGCGACCGAACAGCACCGAGTCTTCAGGCAGGACCCGCATCAAGCCCGAATGAAAGTCTTGGCTCGCCATCGATCGATAGCCGGTCCGCAAACTGCGCCGGTAGCGCGGAAACGCGACTTCATAGCCCTGGTCCCAACTGGTCTGGCGAAACGGCTCAAGCAGAGCGCGGCCTTGCGCATCAAGATCGCTTTCGAACCAGCTCCAGCGATGATTGCCGCCGATCGACTTGCCGCTTTCGACCAGGACGATGCGCAATTCAGGCCGTTCGCGACGGACCGCATGCGCGATCAGTCCGCCGGCCAGCCCGCCGCCCACAATCGCCAAATCCACCGCTGTATCGCTCATCCTCCTGCCGCCCTAGGGCAGGCGGTCGGTCGGGGCAATATCCCGCCCGGTGGCGTTGTTCGGCGATTTGGCATCATGAAATTTTGCCGGGAACAGGTCGGGTGCAGCGGGATTGATGAGCAAGACCCCGAAGGAATTCAAATGTCGCACAAATCCCCCGCTTCCGGGCTTGTCCTTGGTTCTGCCATCGCCTTGGTGATGGCTTGTCCCGCTGTGGCCGAAGATCCGTCTAAAGACAGTCAGGCCCCTGATCAGGCCTATCAGGGGCCGCCGACTGGCGAGGGATTAGAACAAGCCGGTCCACCGCGAGACACGGTCTTTGACGAGAATTGGCTGACGATTGGCATCGGGGCAGGGCTTGGCACGAGCTATTCTGGATCGAATGACTATGTGGTGATCCCGGCGCCGCTCTTGCGTGGGCGACTGGGGCCGATCCGCATCAATCCACGGCCAGCGGGCGCGGCTTTTGACGTTTTGCCCAAATCGCGCGGTGGCACCAATTTCGAGCTTGGACCGGTTGTCCGGTTTCGCAATGACCGTGCTGACCAGATTGAAGACCCGATTGTCGAACTGGCGGGAGAACTCGATTCCGCGTTTGAGATTGGCGTCGCCGGAGGGGCCAGTTTTCCGGGCATTCTCAACCGCTTTGACAGTCTCAGTGTCAGCGCTGACATCCGCTGGGACGTCGCAGGCGCCCATGATGGCATGGTGATCCAGCCCGGCATTTCCTACTTTTCGCCGCTCAATCGCGGCACGGCGATATCGGTCGGCGTCAGCGCAGAGATCGTCGACGACAATTTCGCCGACTATTACTACTCGGTCAGTCCTGCTCAGAGTGCGGCATCGGGCCTGCCCCAATTCACCGCGAGCGGCGGCTTGAATAGCCTAGGTGCCAATGTGCTGTTGGCGGTTGATCTCGATGGCAATGCGGCCAATGGCGGCTTCGGCGTGTTCGCGATTGGCGGATATTCGCGCCTGATCCGCGATGCCGCCGACACGCCTTACACCGCTCAGCGAGGGAGCGCGAACCAGGCATTCGGCGCCGTCGGGATCGGCTTTACGTTCTAGGCGGCGCGCGCAGAGCGCTGGACCCCATCAGGGCAAGATTGCGCTCTTCATTCCATCTCCCGCGCGAAACACCAGCGTCTCGACATTTGTGCCGTCGCCCAGATTGACGCGGTTGAGCTGGCGCGCCCAGATGTCGGTCAGGATTTGGGAATTCACGCTGATCTCGGATCCTGGACCAGGGGACGATGCTTCCTGATAGACTAGCAGGCTCGCTCCTTCGATTTCGGTCCCGAGCAAAGTCAGCGGGATAGGGCCTGACCCGGCATTGATCTGGAATCGAGCGGCGACATAGCGTGCGAATGCGCGGCGACTTTCCAGATCGCCGATAATGTCTGGCGCTCTGGACCCCTGAACCCTCAGCGCATGTTCGGCATCATGCAAAGGGATGCTGTGAACCACTTCGAGCATCTCGGTGCGCGGATTGTGCGAGATCACCGAGATCGAGTTCTTTTGCTGATGCGCTGCCAACGGGATCGCCAGCAGCAGCATCAAGATCGCCGCAAAAAAACGCATCATTCGCTGCCTTCATCGTCCTTCGCGTCTTGATCCTCAACAACCTGCACTTCTGCCATGAGGTCGCGGCCGGCGCGCGACGATGGGTCAGGGCTCTTGAAAGCTTCGATACGGCTCTCGATGATCTTGCGAGGATAATGGTTGTTGTTGACGTCTGCATCAGCGGTTTCCCACTCTGGATCGACGACGACAGAGGCCAATTCCTTGCCTTTTGGATAGACCAGCAGCTTGCTGACATTTCGCGCATCGCGGCGCCATATTTCCGCCGGGATCATCATCTTTTCGTACGAACCGTCGGCAAAGGTCAGACCCAGGATGATGGGCATCACCAGTCCGCCTTTGTTCGAGAAATTGAGGACGTAATAGTTTGCGTCTTCCTCGATCGCGCGATCGAACACCCGGCGTTCCCAATCCTCTAGGCCTTCCAGGAAGCCCTCATATTTCTTGGTGTCCTTGGGTGTGACGGTGAAGCGATCATTGTCGTCATAGAAGTCAGTCACGCCCGGATTTTCGAGCACCCAGATTGGCAGCTGCTGCTCGCGGTTAAGCCGATTGCCAACCTTCTCCGGCTCGTCGGCAAGGTCCTGACGACGGCGCGACAAATCAATGTCAGGATCTTCCGTGTCGATCCGCAATTTGTGGATCGTGTCGAGTGAGATATCGACGTGATCGGTCGTGTAGAACCAGCCGCGCCAGAACCAATCAAGATCGGTGCCTGAAGCCTCTTCCATCGTGCGGAAGAAATCCGCCGGAGTTGGACGCTTGTACTTCCACCGCTGCGCATATTGCTTGAGCGCGAAGTCGAACCGTTCCCGGCCGATGATCGTGTCGCGCAGGATATGATAGGCAGCCGATGGCTTGCCATATGCGTTGGGACCGATGTTCAGGATGCTGTCCGAATGAGTCATAATCGGCACCTGATTGCGCGAGGTCATATAGGGGATCAGGTCACGCGGGAGAGATCGCGTCCATTGAATGTCCGGATCCCACTCATAGCCGGCGACGCTGTCGAGGAAGGAATTGATCCCTTCGTCCATCCAGGTCCACTGACGTTCGTCCGAATTGACCACCATCGGGAAGTAGATGTGACCAATCTCGTGAATCACCACACCGATCAGGAATATCTTCTCCGATTCAGAATAGGTGCGCGATCCATCTTCATTCAGATTGGTGCGCGGCCCGTTGAAGGTGATCATCGGATATTCCATCCCGCCGACCGGCCCATTGACCGATTGCGCCGTGGGGTAGGGATAGTCGAAGCTGAAGCGCGAATAGACCTCCATCGTGTGAACGACCGCGGCGGTTGAATATTTGCGCCACAGCTCTCCACCCTCCTTGGGCCAGAACGACATCGCCATCACAGTGTCAAACTCGGCGCCGGGCTGCTTGTGCCCCTGCGCGTCCCACATGAATTTGCGGCTCGTGGCCCAAGCAAAATCGCGCACATTGCGGGCCGTATACCGCCAAGTCTTGGTGCCGGTCGGTTCACTCGATTCGTTGGCCGCGGCTTCTTCCGGGGTAACGATGAACATTGGCTCATCTGCATTGCGAGCGGCTGCCAGGCGTTGACGCTGGGTCGCGGTCAGAACGGCATTGGGGTTGGCCAACACGCCGGTTGATGAAACGATATGGTCGTTCGGGACCGTCATCGTGACGTCGTAATTGCCAAATTCGAGAGTGAACTCTCCGCGGCCAAGGAACTCCTTATTGTGCCAGCCTTCATAGTCTGAATAGGCCACCATGCGGGGAAACCATTGCGCGAACAGGAAGATATCATTGCCGCCTTCGCGCGGATCATCGGGGAAGTGCTCGTAGCCTGAGCGGGCATAGATCGTGTTCTCTTCGACGATGTTGAACGCCCAATCGACATTGAAGCTTACGCTTTGACCTGATCGCAACGGGGTTGGCAGGTCGATACGCATCAATGTTCCGACGATGGTGTGATCGAGCTGCCGGCCATTGCTCAGCGTCACCCGGGTGATGTCATAGCCATAGCTGTTGTCTGCCATCGCCTGCTGTCGGCGCAGTTCTTCGAGCGACAATTTGGCAGGTTCGCTGCCGCTTGCAGCGCGCACAGCGGGCCCTCGCCGACCGGGTCCGCCAAATGTGTTGGTCAGCTCAGCCATTGAGTCCTTGCGGAACACATTCTGATCAAGCTGCATCCAGATCCACGGCAATGTGTCGGGAGAATTGTTGGTGTAGGTGATCGTGGCTTGTGCGGTCAGTCGGCGCGCGTCTTCGTCGAGCCGGGCGGTGATGCGATAGTCGGCTTCTTGCTGCCAATATTGGTGTCCGGGAGCGCCTGAGGCGTTCCGATAAACATTCGGGTCGGGCAGGACTTCGTCGAGTTGACGGAACTTGTCCTCAAAGTCGCCCTTGGTCTGCTGAATGCCCTGAGCGAGAGCGGGCGCGGCGAGGAGCCAAGCGAGGGCAAAGGCAAGAAGTCTCAATGTCAGTTCCTTAATCAGGCATAGCGCGCCATCGGCGGCCTGGAGTACTAGATTCCATGGTTTCGCAAGCTCGTAGATGCGAATCCAATGTTACAATGTATCTAGCTAAGTGATTTCGCCGAGGCCATAGCAAAGGGGCCGCCAATTCGGCGGCCCCCCATGATTGATCGACAAACGCAATTTATTCGCTGTCGTCGGCCTTTTCTTCCTTGGCTTTTGAGCCTTTCGCACCCTCCGCAAGCTGAGGCCGCGGCCCTGGCATTTCCGCGGTGCGATCGCCCGTCATCAGGTAAGTGTCGAACCATTCCATCATGCGCAAATTATAGTCATAGCGCGCGCCGGCCTGACGGTTGCCATGCCCTTCGCCAGGATAGAACACCATCCGCACTGGCAGGTCGGGCTTGCGGATTTTGAGCGAGCGATAGAGCTCAAGGCTCTGGCCCGGATCAACGCGGGTGTCCTCCTCACCATGCATGATCAGGATCGGCGTGTTGGCCTTGTCAACGTGATAGACCGGCGAGACTTCCATCATCGCCTGCCAATCGTCCCACGGCCATTTGAGGCTGTGCACATTGTACATCTCGTAAGGGATGTCGCCGGTGCCAAACTTGCTGACCTGGTTGGAGATTCCGACAAACATCACAGCCGCAGCGAACTCGGCCGAATTGTATGTGGCGCTCCATGCCGATGCATAGCCCCCATAGGAGCCACCGGTCACACCAGTGCGATCGTCATCGGTGATGCCATCAGCGACCAGCGCCTTCTTGGCGTCGACAATGTCGCGGAACTCGGGGTCGGTGTAGCGCCCTTGGTGTGCTTTCGAGAAGGCCGTTCCATAGCCGGTTGATCCGCGATAATTCGGCAGGAAGACTGCGTAGCCTTTACCCGCGGCGACTTGGCCGGGTTTGGAATAGGCGGTCTGCCAGCCATTGCTGTCATGGGCTTCAGGGCCACCATGGACGTTCATGATGGTGGGGGCGCCGCCTTCCGGAGCGCCGCCAACCGGCTCGATCAGAACGCCTTCAACCTGCTGACCGTCGGTCGCAGTGAAGGTGTAGGCGCGCTGCTCACCAAAGGTAATGTCGGACAGCCATTCATTGTGGTTGGTCCAACGTTCAAACGCGCCATCATTCCACACGAACATCTCGTTGGGATGGGTGGGGCTGTTGGCCGCGGCGACCAATTTGTCACCGCCATGGTCGAGCCGCGTGAGGATCAGCTCGCCGGGATCGTATTCGGCGGCGACTGAGCCATTGCCGTTATAGATCCGCAGGCGCGATTGCACCCCGACATGGATGACCGTTGCGAGCTGCCCACCCGACAGCCATTCCGCGTCGACGGCGGCCTCTGCCGCACCCTCATTGAGCGCGCGATATTCGCCCGTTGCGGTATCGACCAAGTGGATCGTGGTCGCGGCCGGATCATTCATGTCGACACCAGCGATCAGCGACATTTGCGCGCCATCAGGCGAGAACTCGAAATCGCCAATCTTGCCAGGCGTCTCGACCACCACGCTGACCTCGCCGCTGGCAAGATCGATCAGATTGACGCGCTTCTTGGTGTAGCTGTCATCGACCAGAGGCGTGGGCGCGGTTTGGACCGCAGCGGATTGACCGTCAGGAGAGATCTTGAACGCGCTGACATAGCCGGGCAGCGCAATCTCGCTTGGCTCTTCGTCGACCTCATCTCCGATCTTGGCGACGAACAGGCGCGCGGCTTTGAATTCTTCCTCATAGACGCGCGAATTGAAGCCGGCCTTGCGCTGTGTGGTGCGCTGCTTGTCCTCAGCCGCTCCAACCAGCATGTAGATCACGCTGCCATCGGGACTGAAGTGATAGCTTGAGACATTGGCGCCATCGACCGCCGCGATCTTGGTATAGGTGCCGCCATCGACGGGCACAGCCCATACGGCGCGCTTCTCATCATCCTTGGCCCAGGTGAAGGTGACGGATGAGCCGTCGGGCGAAAACGAGACCCCGCCCGGGCTGACATCCTCTGGCAGATAGGCGCGCGCCATATCGGGCCCGGTGGCCACTTTGAGCTCTTGCTTGAAGCCACCATTCTTTTCGCCCTCGGTTACGTCGGGCAGGCTTGATGTGGTGTAGGCAATGCGGCTGCCATCGGGAGAGACTTGCATCGCGCCGAGGCTCTTGACCTTTGCGACGTCTTCGGGGGTCATCGGGCGCGCATGGGCTGTGGCCGCGATGGACACCGATGCGAGCAGCGCAGTGGCTGCGAGGTTTAGCCGATTCATGTTATGATATTACCTCTCATTCAAATTTAGTTGCTCAACCTTGTAACGAGAAGCAATTAGATGGCAAAGGGGCGGCGAAGACACGAGAGATTGGCAATCAGCGTGAAAGGCTGCCTGCTTCAATCTCAATTGGACATCAGGTCTGTCATGGAGAGAGCATTTATGAAGTTCCTGTCGAAGCTGGCCGGATTGGCAGCCATCTCAATCGCCTTCATGGCGCAGCCCGCTCTGGCGCAAGACACTGTGATCTTTGCTGGTGCTGTCATCACCGATGCTGATAGCGAGCCGATGGGCGCGGCGGTCATCACAGTCGATGAGGGAAAGATCACCGGCATCTATCCTGCAGACAGCAGCGAAGCGCGCGTGCTGAGCACCGATAGCGGGCTGGAAGGCAAGACGGTGATCGACTTATCGGACAAGACGGTGCTTCCGGGATTGATCGACCTCCACACGCATCTGTCCGGTGACCCGTCAGGGGAGTTCTGGCGCGCCGCGACCAACCCGCCCGAATGGTACACGTTGATCGCGGCCAAGAATGCTCGTGTGACAGCGCTTGCCGGTTTCACGACCGTTCGCGATCTCGGCTCACGGTCTGATCAGGTCACGCAGGCGCTGCGCCGCGCGACGGCTGATGGCGTTGTTCCGGGACCTCGGATCGTCACGTCAGCGCGCACCATCGCCATTGTCGGCGGCCATGGTGACACCACGGGTTTCCGCCGCGAAGTCAATGACGCGATCACGGCGGGCTTTGCCTGCACCGGTCCGATCGAATGCGCTGAAAAGGTCAGGCTGGCGTCCAAATACGGTGCTGACCTGATCAAGATCACAGCAACTGGCGGGGTGCTGAGCCAGCAAGGGCGCGGCCTCGAAGCGCATTTCTCCGACGCGGAAATGCGCAGCATTGTCGAAACCGCTGAATCGCTGGGGCTCAAGGTTGCCGCACACGCTCACGGTGCCCGCGGGATCGAAGCGGCTGCCCGCGCCGGGGTCCATACGATCGAGCACGGCACTTATATCGATGATGCAGCGGCTCAGGCCATGAATGAAAATGGCACCACGCTGGTGCCCACCCTGATGGCGTTTGAAGGGATCAAGCGTAATCTGGGCAAGCGCTTCTACACGCCGGTCGTCGAAGCCAAGATCCGTGCGGTGGCAGAATTCGCCGACACGATCGTCCAACGTGCGATTGAGTATGATGTGAAGATCGCCTTCGGCACCGATGCTGGCGTCTATCCTCATGGCGAGAATGCCGGTGAATTGGGACTGATGAAGAATGGCGGGATGTCCGATCGTGCGGTGCTGGCGAGCGCGACGATCGTCGCCGCGGAAGTGCTTGGTCTCGACGATCAGATTGGCCGGCTCGCAACGGGGTTCAGCGCTGACTTGATCGCTGTCGACGGCAACCCGCTCGAAGACGTTACCGTGCTCGAGGATGTCGACTTTGTGATGGTCCGCGGGCGCGTGATCGAGTGAGCTCAGAATAGCTCGACGGTGAATTCACCATTCGTCAGCTTTGATGCGCTGACCGACAGATCGCCCGCGCTGATCACCTCGCGCGACCCATGAGTGCCGGGGAAGCAGGTGAAGTCGAGCTGGGCCAATTGCGAGCCTGCCGCATAGCCGCGGATAAAGCGGATGCTGGCGACGGGGTCAGTCTCGCGCAGTGAGCCATAGCCAGAAATGGGATGGTCGCTGACGTCCGGATTGATCCGCAAGCCGTTTTGGGTCCGGGCATCCAGGCATAGGTCGACATAGGCGTCGATTCTGTCTTGCTGCCGGTCAAATTCGCCGCGCGACAAGAGCCCATCGCGATCGGTGTCAAACCACAGCAACTCTTCAGCTGAAACGACAAAGCGCACTTGGGTTCCGCGATCATTGCCGATCACGCGGATGTTCTCGTCGTGCCCGCCATGGCCAAGCGCGGGTGCCCCCAATGCAACCAGCGCGGTCATGATGATCAGGAATAAAGTCCATGCCCGCGTCATGATCAATATCTCCGCCGACGGGGACGATCGCCCCTCGGTGGCCGCTGACCATCGCGGCGCGCGCCAGGAGGAGGGCCATCAGGCCTGCGCGTGAAACTGGGATCGGGCGTTCCCATCACGCAGCGCGGAATGTAGGGGTAATCATCGGTGATGTAATAGTGATAGATGCCGTCGGGATATTCCGGCGTCGGGCCAAAACGGCCGCCGCATTGATCAAGATCACCCGAGTCAGCGACATATTCCCAATCCTCGCGGAACTCGCCATCATAGGCTCCGCCAGGTCCGTTGGGGCGAGTGCCTCGTTTGAGTTCCCAGCTCGCCCGCATCCTTGCCAGCCCGCTGGAAGGATCCATCGGATCGGTATAGCCATAGCGAAGATAGAAGGGGAAACCGTCAGCCGCGTAGCCGCCCAGCACCATGTCGTCGGTATTGGCCGTGGCCCTGATCTCGTTGAGCAGGCCCACCATCAGTCCGTGATAATGGTACTTGCCCGTCGGCTGCACATGCGCGTTGTTGCAATCGGTCCCGAGCCAATCGCCAGTGATATGGTGATCGGTGCCGTCGGCAATGGCCGGAGTGATCGCCTCGTATCGCCATTCGCGCTGATTGCGCCAACTCTCTGCCGTGTCCCGCTCAAGCGGGATCCCTTCCAGCGTCACGCCGAAGATTCTGGCTTCGGCTGGATAGGTGTTGCGTTGCGGCGCATTGCTGAAGGTGAAGCGATGGCTTTGCTCGCTGATGCGGTTTGGATTGCCGGCATTGGGGAATGAGCCGGTCAAATGGCTGGCGATGCCATTGCTCGCGACGCTGGTGGTTGACCCATTGTCAGAGAACACGGCCGAGGTGCTCGTGATCGGAGAGCGATCGCATTCCCAGCCGGAGCGCTCCGAGAAATCGCCGGTCGCGGTCGGGTCTGGTGCCAATTCTGATGAACTGGCCAGGCCTTGCGAGCCGAATGCGCTGACCGCCCCGATTGCCGCGCCAAGCGCGACGTAAAGCGCCAATTGTCTATTGCTGAGTAGCGTCATTGATTGCGTTCCTTGTCCACGTCCCGCCCTTAGAGACGCAGCGAGGGCGGCAAGACCGCACTGGGATTGGCTGGTTTCTTTGTCGCGGATTGTCGCAAGCATGCGGATGCGCAAAGCCACGCTTTCGCCGGCTGAAGCAAACCCATTTTGAATCCTGCGCGATCAAAACCACCTTGGCGGCAACATTCTCAACCCCATGGGAGCAGCACGATGGCAGCCAATTTCATCCGGACCCTGTTCGGCAAGCGAGCGAAGCAATTGCAAAGCGAGGATGGATCGCGCGAGGCCTATCAAAAGATGGCGGATCGCGGTCCAGACGGGAACGACACCATGACCGATCGCGAATTTGCCTATCTTGCGCAGCGCGACAGTTTCTACATCGCCACTGTGACCGAGGATGGCTGGCCCTATCTGCAACATCGCGGCGGACCGGCAGGATTCCTCAAACCGCTGGGCGACAATCGCATCGGGTTTGCCGATTTCGGAGGCAACCGCCAATTCCTCAGCGCTGCGAATATCGATGACATCGGACGCGTGTGCCTGTTTGCAATGGACTATCCCGGTCGAAAGCGCCTCAAGATCATCGGCGAAGCGCGCTGGGAGGCCGCCGATCCAAGCCATCCCTTGTGGGATCAATTGGTTGATCCCGATTACGATGCCGCGCCCGAGCGCTTCTTCATCATCGATGTGGTGGGGTTTGACTGGAATTGCCCGCAGCACATCACTCCGCGCTACACCAATGTTGAATGGGCCGGGATCGAAAAGGCGGGCTGAAAGCGCGCCATTGCATTCCTCAATGCGGTGTACTGTCAGGCGCGCTCATTGTAGCGTGAAATTGGGTGCTGGCCAGCAATGCCATTCGTCGAGCGGCATTCCGGTTTCGCCGGTTTCGAGTGGCAGCGCATTCGCGCGCTCGTCACAGGCTTGCAACCATTGAAATAGGCGTTTGTGGTCGCGTGACGCCTGCACAAGGGACTGAAACATGAAATTGATCCGCTCGGCCATTCTGGCGTCTGCAGCCATGGCCTTTGCCACCATTCCAACCACCGCCAGCGCGCAAGAGGCGCCTGCCGCCGAAGCCTCCGCCGAAAAGGCCGAGACCGAGCGTGACAAGCTGTTCGCCCTGTTCGCCGATTCCGACAAGCGCAATCTCGAACTCAACCCCCTGTCGCGACTGTTTCGCGGGGATGATCGCGATGCGGGCCGGCTTGGCGACTATCTGACCGACGCGCAATTCATCGCTGATCGCACCAACACCCAGCTCAACCTCGCGCTGCTGGCCCAGATTGATCGCTCAAAGCTCTCGCCGACCGATCAGCTTGCCTATGATGTGTTCGAATACAATCAGAAGCAGTCGCTGAGAGGCAGCACCGATGAGATCCGTGCGCTGACCGAGGTTCGCCCCGTCAACCACTTCACCGGGTTCCACACCTTCTATCCGAACTTTGCGAGCGGAACCGGCGCGGCTCCGTTCAAGACCCTTGCGAACTACGAAGATAATCTCAGCCGTCACGATGACTATATCGCGATCAATGACCGCTCGATTGCCAAGTTTCGCGAAGGCATGGCGAGTGGCGTGGTCGAGACCAAGCTGACGATCAACAATGTGATCTCTCAGCTCGACACCCAGCTTGCGGTGGCGATCGAAGATTCGCAATTCATGGGGCCGCTCAAGGTCTTTCCAGAAGACTTCTCAGAGGAAGACAAGCAGCGGCTGACCGAAGCCTATGCCGCCAAGACGGCAGAGATCTACGCCGCGCATGAGCGGATGCGTGACTTCCTGCGCGACGAATATCTTGCTGTCGCCCGCGACGAGGTGGGGCTGAGCCAGATGCAGGGCGGTGCGACATTGTACCAGCTCAACATCGAAGGCACGACCACGCTGCCGCTCGAAGCGGACTATATTCACGAGCTTGGCCTGAGCGAGGTAGCGCGCGTCAAAAGCGAGCTCGAAAAAGTGCAGGCCGAGGTCGGGTTTGAAGGCACGCTCAACGAATTTTTCGACTTCGTGCGGACCGATCCGCAATTCAAGCCAGAGAGCCGTGAAGCGCTGACTCAGACTTATTACGATATCGGTGAAGAGGTCGATAAGAAGATCGGCGAATACTTCTCGCTTCTGCCCAAATCAGAGCTGGTGATCAAACCCTATGATCCAGCGATTGAGCAGTTCAGCGCGGGCGGTTCCTACCAGTCGGGCGCGCCGGACGGTTCGCGGCCGGGCACATTCTTCTTCAACGCCTACGATCTGCCGAGTCGCCTCACGACCGGCAACATGACGCTCTATCTGCACGAAGGCGCCCCTGGGCACCACTTCCAGATCAGCTTGGCGCAGGAGAACGAAGACCTGCCCGCATTCATGCGGTTTGGCGGCACCACCGCCTTTGTTGAGGGCTGGGCACTCTATGCCGAGACACTGGGCTATGAGATGGGCTTCTACGAGGACCCATGGAACCGCTATGGCACACTGCAGGACGAGCAATTGCGCGCGATGCGGCTGGTGGTCGATACGGGGCTTCATGCCAAGGGCTGGAGCCGCGAGCAGGCAATCGAATTCATGCTTGAGAATTCGGGAATGACACGGACCGAAGTGGTCGCCGAAGTCGAGCGCTATATCGCCATCCCGAGCCAGGCGCTGGCCTACAAGATCGGATCGCTCAAGATCCAGGAGCTGCGCTCAAAGGCAGAGGAGATGCTGGGCGACGATTTCGATATCAAGGCCTTCCATGCCGAAGTGCTCAACACCGGCGGGCTACCGCTCGCCGTGCTCGAGCAGAAGATCCTGCGCTGGATCGACAGCCAGAAGGGCGGATAAAATTGGGTCTGGCGGGGGCTATTCCAGGCTTCCCGCCAGATTTTCAAACCCCTCGGCAAATTCACGCTTGAAGTCCTGCACCACGCCGCCCGCGCTGCGGACTTCGGTGACCAGGCCAACGCCTTGCCCAACAAAGTAGGAGCATAGCTCCTGCGCTTTGGGATTGCCGTTGACGGCAGCCTTGTCGATCGCGCGCATGACGGGCTCGCTAAGCAGCATCATCAGCGGCATGGGCAGCGCCGGAAGGCCGGCTTCCTCCCACATCGCATGCCAGCCTGATCGCAGCTGCCGGCTATACTTGCCTGTGCGGTGCTTTGAGCGGATCGTATCGCGGCTGGTCGCGGCGACCATCTTCTCGCGGAACACTTCGTGCGTCTCGGCTTCAGCGGTGGCAAGCCAAACGCTGCCGCACCACGCACCAGCTGCGCCCATCGCCATCATTCCGGCCATCTGCTTGCCATTCATGATTCCGCCCGCCGCCAGCACGGGAATATCGGCTCCGGATTGTTCGATCGCGGCGAGCACTTCGGGCACCAGCACAATCGTGCTGACCTCGCCGCAATGGCCGCCGCCTTCGCCGCCTTGCGCGATGATCACGTCGACGCCCGCTTCGATCTGCTTCATCGCGTGCTCTTTGGCGCCGACCAGCGCGGCGACAGGGATGCCGTGCTTCTTGCCCGCCTCGATCATAGCGGGAGGGGCCGTGCCGAGCGCGTTGGCGATCAGCCGCACCGGGTGATTGAAGCTGACTTCGAGCAATTCCTGCCCAAGCGAGGTGTTGGGACGGTGCGATCCGCCCAATGGGCTTGTTCCGTCGCTGTTGACGCCCGCTTCCGCCAGGATCTTGGCAGTCATATCGCGATATTCGCTGGGAATGGCGGCGACGATCTCGTCGGCGGTAACCGAGTGATCAACCGCCTGCACCTCGGGGATCAGCACGTCCACGCCATAGGGCTTGCCGTCGACATGATCGTCAATCCATTGCAGCTCAGTCTCCAGCTGCTCCGGCGTGAAGCTCACCGCGCCAAGCACGCCAAACCCGCCAGCGCGGCTGACCGCGGCAACGACATCACGGCAATGCGAAAAGGCAAATAGCGGGAACTCGCATCCCACCATCTCAGTCATTCGGAACGGCATATTTGAACTCTCCCAAGTGTCGTCGCCTCAATTGTCGGATTTGCCACCGGCGTCAATCTGGTCAAGGATGGGTTTTGAGAGGGGAAAGAGATCATGAGTGACAATGCGCAGTCTCTGACTGATCGGAGGCGATCGCTGCTGGTGATCAATGGTGTCGGCCTGCTGATATCGGCGGTCGTGTCGGGCTGGCTGTACTTTTTCTTCCTCCTAGGCGCGATCGATCTGTGGCCCTTCGTGCAGGATGTCCCGGCCGATATTCCCGGCGATCGACGGGCATGGAACATGGCGCATCTCGAAGGGATCACCAATGGCGCAATCCTGATTGCTGTCGGCGCTGCAGGCGGCTTTATCCGGCTGAGCGAGCGCTTGCAGACCGTCCTGTTCTGGTCATGCCTCGCCTTCGGGTGGTTGTTCACCCTCCCCGCCATCGCCAACGCCCTGTTCGACACGCGTGGGCTTGAGTTCGGCGGCGGACCGTTCCCGGGGGATGTCACCATCAACAACATCATTTTCGTGACTGGATGGCCGGCCATGATCGGCGTCCATATCGGCTTTGCTTTGCTGCTATGGGGCAGCTGGCAGCATTACAGGCACATCAGGGGCGCAGCATGAGCGAAACGTCAGAACTTGCGCAGCTGCAGGTGCGCCGCATTCCGTTCCGCTTTGATGAAGGGATCGATCCCGTCTGGCATCCCAAGCGTCATGAATGGAGCCACATGGTCAATGGCGCGTCGCTCACCATGCCCTATCTCGAGCCGTTCCTGATCAAGACCGTGCGCGAAGCGCTCGACCATGTCAGCGATCCCCAGCTCAAGGTGGATGTGCAGGGCTTTGTTGGCCAGGAGGGCGCGCATTACCGCAATCATCGCCGCTACAACGACATCTTGAAGCGCTCCTATCCCGAGCTGGCCGAAGTCGAGGCGATGATGGAGCGCGACTACGCAAGGTTCCAGAAGCGCAGCCTCAAATGGCGGCTCGCTTACACTGCCGGGTTTGAGACAATGACGATCGGCATGACCGAATGGCTGATCAAGCAACGCGGCGATCTGTTCGAAGGCGCAGACGCCAATGTCGCTTCGCTGGTGCTGTGGCATATGGTCGAAGAGACCGAGCACAAGAATGTCGCTTATGATCTCTACACCCATCTCTATGGTGGCGATTACTTTGCGCAGCAATGGGGCCTGATGGTGGGATCGTGGCATGTCGCGTGGATGAGCCGCAAGGGCTATAAGCGCATGCTCAAACGCGATGGCAAATGGCGGAGTTTGCGCAGCCGGTTGAGCCTCTATGCCATGGTCACGCGCTTCTTCTTGAACGCTTCGCCGGCCATGCTGCGAGCCCTGATTCCTGGCTATCACCCGTCCAAAGTGGCTGACCCCCAATGGATCGATCACTGGGCGAGCGCCTATGATCAGCTCGAGGACGGGCAGATACCCTTGCTGGATACGTCTGACCCAGAGATTCCCGCACGTTTCGCCGCCTAGTCCGAAATCGGCTCCAATTCGATCAGATCTGCGCGCTGCGCAGCGACTCTGCTCGCTTGATCCCAGCCACTGTGAAGCCAGGTCTGCTGCGCGCCGTCATCGAGCGGAATGATCACCGGCATGGATCGGGCGCCCAATCGCTTGGCGAGACCGGTCGCGTCACGCGACAGCAGCGCGAAGCCGGGGACTTCCTCATCCTTCCAAACCGCCGCCATGGCGAACAGGGGTGTGTCTGCTGGTGCCAACCAATGTTTGAGCCTGCGCCCCTCATAATCGGTTCCGCCGCCCCACAGCATGATGCGCGTCGCCGGGACGAGGCAGCGAAATTCGCTGTTTCGCAGATTGCCGATCCAGAACGGGCTCTCCAGATTGCGGAGATGCGCAATTCGGCGGGTCTGATCAGCGGAGGAGGGCGGCGGTGACACGCCCCATAGCCGGGGCACCAATCGCGGCTGCAACCGGCCCCCGGCGGGCCTGGGTCCAGCGATGAATTCGCGCCCTGCGGTGATCACGGGAGCGAATTTGCCCGGTGTGACATAGCCACCTGTCCAGGGATCCTCACCGGGCCGGGCGCCGAAGTGAGCGGAAATTTGCGCGGCGTCGCAATCGAGGCGGTAGAGTTGAGTCATTTATGGGGCGTAGCTGCTCCAATTGCCCGGACGCTTGGCTGCTTGTTCATCTGCGAGTAACCTTTCACCCTGCGACCACGAACACCAAGCTGAAAACAACAAAGCAGGGGAAATTTCGATGGAATTCACACTCAAACGCACGATTACGATCGTGGCAATCTTGCTGCTGATCGCAGCAGTCACGCAAGCGGTCTATACGGCGCTTTTCATTGCACAGAGCGAAGGCATGATTGACTTTGGTCCTCCGCGCCAATTGCTGTGGGGATCTGAAAGTGTCCTCTTCGTTCTACTGGCTGCCTTTGCAGGCTCAGCGATGCTGCAAACCACCAAATTCCACCTCGGCTGGGTCGCTATCGCTTTCGCTGCAGTTCTCAACGTTGTGCAAGTCGGCATTGGCCTGACTCAGTTCGGCCCCTTCTTCGAAGCGGCTGGGAATGTTGAAGGTCTGCAGCCCGCAGCGCTATCGGTCGTGGCGTATTCGTTCATGGTCTACAACGCAGCCAAGGTTTTGATCGCAATGGCCGCAATCGTGTTCGGTAGGGCCGTGCTCAATGGCGGATCGAAGGCTTTGGGCGGTTTAACTGTCTTTGTTGGGGCAGTCGCCTTTATTGCCAACAATCTCTCGATGGCGATGGGTCGTGATTTCTCTGGCGAACTGCCGCTCGCTGGTGGTTCGGGCGTGTTGGCGACCTTGCTTCTCGCAGTGTGCTTGCTGACGCTTTCGAGCGACGAAGACTAAGCAGCAGCAGACAATTCGGCGCTCGCATCTGGCCTGATCTGGCCGGGTGCGGGCGTTCTATTTTGTGTCAGTCTGCGGCGTCTGGTTCTTCCGCCGGACCCGCATCACGCGGTTTGGAGCGCTCACGCCCGACGGCGCGAACTTCTTCATCGTCGAAAAGCAAGTCGATCGCGTCGCGCAATTCGCGGATGTGTTCAGGCACGTCGAGTTTGGGCACGCGTTCCATCGCGTCCAGGCTCCAATAGTCGAGATGGGTAAATTTGTTTGGCGGGTTTTCGTGCCCGTCCCCGTGTTCAAGTACCTTTATGTCTTTGACGCCAAGTGCACGGCTCTGATCATCCTTCGTGCTTGAATAGGGCCGCGAGGCAAAGTGCTCGGCAACGGGGCCTGACACGATGTCCCCCTTAAGAAGACCGTTCGATGGCGAGTAGAGATTTGTCCATCGCGTAAACGCAAAGTGGGCAGCGTGATGAGGGTATCGGAAATGGTCCGGGTTTTTTGACTTGAATGCACCCGCTTCTTTATCGGTCGGCGAGGCAGGGTGGCCGGCCGTTCGGAAGCTAAAATGGCCCATGTCTGTGTGCCGGTCCCACTCCAAGACAGGCGGGCAGGTAGGCAGGATCCGTTCGGCTTGTTGGCGCTCGAGATCGTCATCATCTTCCGCCAAAAGAAACTCCGCGTGAGTCAGCGCGGCTCCAACGGTGACGAAATCGCTGACGATCCATGGGCTGCCCTGAGCTCGCATTTCGGCGAAGGCCTTGCGCTGGCCAAGTCTGAAATTGGCGTTCCATTCCTCAATGTCTTCATCGCTCAGGTCTCCCGCCGCCATGGCTTCGCGACACTGCTGTTCGAGCGCTGCGCGAGCCGGTTGCTCAGGATATCCGCCGAAGCCCAAACGATAGGCGCGCGCGAAGATGTATTTGAGCAGATCGTATCCGACGATCGATCCAAGCGAGTGCCCGACCACAATAATACGATCATATTGTGTGTCCCATTCCGGCTGTTTCGATGGGTCGGCCCCGGCCTTCTTCCATGCGTCGAACTCAGCGATCTTTTCTGGGGTAATCCCCATCAGGGTTTCGAGCAGCCGGACACCGTTCTCGCGAATCTCTTGTCGTCTTGCGACATTGGAGGGATCAGCTTTGACATAGCGTACAACGTCGCCAGCCACGTTTGTTAGCGTGCCCTGAATCTTGGATTTGAGGAAGCTGCCCGCCAATCCAAGCAAAAAGGAAACCGCGCCGAGCGAAATGAACGCCGCAATTGCCGCATATACGCCAGCAAAGAAGGTGCCGACGGCGATCGCGATGACAATCAATGCGATCGCCAGACCCGCCACCCCGCGTCGCACGAGATTGTACATCCGCATGACGTTTGCAGGGACCTTGTCGCGTGGTCGTGAGAATAGCTCCCAAATCCAGCCAAGCACCTGACTGGGCGTGGTCCCATGCATCAAATGCGCCCAGTAGAACTCGTAAAAGTCAGTGCGCGTATCGTTGCGATCCTCCTCAGTGGTGATCCGCCGCAGCTCAAAATTGCGATTGCGCTTATCCGGCCTGGTCCAGATTGGATTGCGCTTTCTCTTTTCATCACCGGTCTGGCCGTCGGCACGATCCACATCAATCAAATCTTCGTCGGTAATCCAGACCGCTTTTACGAATCCTCTCAATGTGGCCATGGGGATTTGTTCGCCGATGCCATGAATTATGACGACCGCCTGCTTGCCCTTTTTATTATGGGCGTATTTCGCTGACTTTGGCTCTGCGGTCGGCTGCACTACTCGACTATTCTCAGCGTTCGTGTTTTGCCCCATAATTGCTTGCCCTCATGCACGGCTATTGTTGGCCGAGCGCAATATAGCGCAAGTTGAGCTAGTTGCAGAATCGAGTGATTTGTTTGCGCGTTTGCGCGACTAGTCAGCGAGTAAGCGCTGGTCGATCACGCCGCAATCCACCTGTTCGGAATTGCTCCACCGCATCGCCTGTCGGAACGCGCGCGGCATGCTCGAAAGATGCGTGTGATCATCCAATTGGTCGATCTTGATGCACCAGGGCAGTCCGGGCTTGGCGGCGACTCGTTCGATCAAACCCAGCGCAGGATCGCGAAAGCGCGGCACATCGTTTTCGGCGCTCGAGATATAGAGGCGTTGCGCGTGCTCTCCATCCGAAAGCGCCGCGACGGCGTCGTAGAAGGTCTGCGGACTGTTGTGGATCGCCGGGTTCACCGCAATGCCGAGCGCAACCAGGCCGGGCCGTGTGATCGCCTGGTGGATCACAAAGTGCCCGCCGAGCGATTGGCCGACCAGGGTGCGACGGGTCGGATCGGCATCGATCTGGCTTTCGACAAGGGGGAAGATCTCCTGCTCAAGCACTTCGAGGAATGTGTCCGCGCCGCCCGCCTCCTCGCGCTCTGTGCTGGGCACGGTGTAGTCGGTGTTGCGGAAATTCTGGCCTCGCGCGACCGAGCCATAGCCAATACCGACAATGATCGAAGGCGGCATCTCTTCGCTGAAGGTCAGCGACCAGGTGTAGGCAGACATCAGAGGAAAGGTCTGATCGGCGTCGAGCAGGTAAACGACCGGCAGCGGGCCAGGATCGTTGCGTGCCGCGTCCGACCGCTTGATGAAGATCTGCAAGTTGCGCCCAAGGCGATCCGAATGATGATCGATATGCGTGAGGCCAGCCAATACGGGCAATCGATCCACCACACGCGGCGTTTCTTGCTCCTGCTCCTGCGCATAGGCGGGCATGGCCAGTGGGAGCAAAAGGGCGAATTTCACAAGCAAACGAAGCATGGGGGTGCCTTTCGTGCGGTTTGGCTGGATTCTATCGTGCCGCTGCATTAGAGCCTTGTCCATCCCCGGGGAGCCTGCTGTGGCTGAGAGGGGCAGGTAGCGCTGCTCGACCCGTTGAACCTGAACCGACTAACATCGGCGGAGGGAGTGGGCCGGCTGTCGCTACAGGTCCCGTCTCCGCTGCAAGGAGAGAGCACCCATGGCCGATATCAATTCCCCAGTAGAGATTGGCGTTACCACCGGACCGATCCGCGGCAGCCGCAAAGTGCATATCGGCGCGCGCACCGGCTCGGGCATCCGCGTTGCCATGCGCGAGATTGATCTTGAAGGCGATGAGGCACCCGTCCGAGTCTACGATACGTCAGGGCCCTACACCGATCCTGAGGCCTCGATTGATATCAATGCGGGCCTGCCTGGCCTGCGCAGCGACTGGATCCACGCACGCGGCGATGTCGAGGATTACGACGCGCGCGAAGTGAAGCCCGAGGATAACGGTCAGCTCGGCCCTGATCGCTCAGGCGGTGTTCCGACCTTTCCCAATGTCGTCAAACGCCCGCTCCGCGCGAAACCCGGCCACAACGTGACTCAGATCCATTATGCCCGCAAAGGCATCATCACCCCGGAAATGGAATATGTCGCCGAGCGCGAGAATCTCGGCCGCGAGATCGCCAAGGACCTGGTCCGCGACGGCGAGAGCTGGGGCGCCGAGATCCCCGATGTGATCACCCCCGAATTCGTTCGCAGCGAAGTCGCTCGCGGACGGGCGATCATTCCCAACAACATCAATCACCCGGAATCAGAGCCGATGGCGATCGGCCGCAATTTCCTGGTCAAGATCAACGCTAATATCGGCAATTCGGCAGTTGCATCCGATGTCGCCACCGAAGTCGACAAGATGGTGTGGGCAACGCGCTGGGGCGCCGACACGATCATGGATCTGTCGACCGGGCGCAACATCCACGACACCCGCGAATGGATCATCCGCAATTCAGCCGTGCCGGTGGGCACCGTGCCGATTTATCAGGCGCTGGAAAAGGTTGGCGGCATCGCTGAAGACCTGACCTGGGAGGTGTTCCGCGACACGCTGATCGAACAGGCCGAACAGGGCGTCGACTATTTCACCATCCATGCCGGCGTGCGCCTGCCCTTCGTTCCGATGGCGGCCAAACGCGTGACGGGGATCGTGTCGCGCGGCGGATCGATCATGGCGAAATGGTGCCTCGCGCACCACAAGGAGAGCTTCCTCTACGAGCATTTCGACGAGATTAGCGAGATCTGCGCCGCTTACGACATCGCCTATTCGCTCGGCGATGGATTGCGTCCTGGCTCGATCGCTGACGCCAATGACGAAGCGCAATTCGCTGAGCTCTACACTTTGGGTGAGCTGACCAAGCGCGCCTGGAAGCAGGATGTGCAGGTGATGATCGAAGGGCCGGGCCATGTCCCGATGCACAAGATCAAGGAGAATATGGAGAAGCAGCTTGAAGCGTGCGGCGAAGCGCCCTTCTACACGCTTGGGCCGCTCGTCACCGATATCGCGCCCGGATATGATCACATCACCAGCGGCATCGGTGCGGCGCAGATCGGCTGGTACGGCACCGCCATGCTTTGCTACGTCACGCCCAAGGAGCATCTCGGCCTGCCCGATCGCGACGACGTGAAAGTCGGCGTGGTGACTTACAAGCTGGCCGCGCATGCAGCCGACCTGGCCAAGGGGCACCCAGCGGCGCAAGTGCGCGACGATGCCTTGTCCAAAGCGCGGTTCGAATTCCGCTGGCGCGACCAGTTCAACCTTTCGCTCGATCCCGAGACCGCAGAGGAATATCACGACCAGACGCTGCCCGCGGAAGGTGCCAAGACGGCGCATTTCTGCTCCATGTGCGGGCCCAAATTCTGCTCGATGAAGATCAGCCAGGAAGTGCGCGATTTCGCCGCCAAGCAGAATTCGGATCCCGACAGCTTCCTCGCCGCGACCGCTCCGGTCGAAGGCGCCGAAGCCGAACAGGGCATGGAAGAGATGAGCAAACTTTACGAAGAGAAGGGCAAGAAGCTCTATCTGCCCGAGGATGCAGCGGAATGACGCGATTGATCGGGTTGCTCTCGGCAGCGGCGCTTGCCGTGTCGCTGCCGGTTGCCGCGCAGGACGATGGCGAAGCTTCAAACGAGCGCACGGCGCCGGACTTCAGCGAGGTCACTTCGCGCGCGGATGTGCGCCAGCTGGTTGAGACGGGCGAGTTGGTGCCGATCTATCTCTTCCCGCTCAGCCTGGGCGGGCCGGACATGGAGCCCAATATCGTCCATGTGACGCCCGAGGCGGCCGAAGCCAAAGCGCTGATCGACGGCACGATCGAGCAAATGGTGGCCGACGGTCAGCTTGATCAGATGGATGTGCGGCCCGAATATCGCGGCGACAGCTTCGTGCCATCGCGGATCGTGGTCGAAGCGTGGAATTCACAAGGCGAAGGGCGCTTCGAACCGACAATCGAGGTGTGGTAAGGGCTAGGTGGACTGAGGCCGCGGACTATGAGGGTAAGAATAGCGGCAATTTTGTGGTAACAATTTCCGATGTCGCTCAAATTTCGTAAAGGATGGACGGAGTCTGGTAATACCAGAAGGCTGATCCAAGCCTTGAACAATGGAACTCGGCGAAACGACTCTGGAGGCATAACATTTACCGCGGACGACCATTCCGATCTTTTCCATTTGCTCGCCGACGGTGTCACCGGTTCAGAAAATCTAAGTGTTAAGGACAAATCTGCGATTTCCTATCGCTCGTTCATCGAGCTGAGGAAGGTCGGAATTGTGGAGCAGCGCCAGCTAGAGTCCGAAATGTCGCGCAGAGCGCGCGAGCTCTTATCGAGCGGTAGAAGTAAACACACAATGTGGACAAAGATTCGGCTCAAGCAATTCGAGCTCAGCAGAAGCATTCGCTTCAACTATGATGACGTTCGATTTCAAATTTCACCCAAGCTACCGAAGTGGCTGATGCTAGACGACTACTGGATATCGGGCATCGGCGACATCCGGCCAGACGATTTGCCTCAATTTGGCTACCTTGTCGCCAATGTTGATGCAAGAAATGAGAACGAAGCCGCACAACGAATCTACGCGACGTTAAATACCTTCTTTGCAATCGTTAACACTCATAGCCGACCACTAGAATTGTGGATTCAGCGCCATCCAACTGCAAAGCTATGGCTCGGTCCGCATCAATTCTTCTACGCTGGACGAAGATTTCTCTGTCGGGATAGTGTTTGGTACAATCCTGACTTCGATAGAAAGGAATGGGAACACTTTCCCCCCAAGGCGGAAAAGATAATTGATGCTGCCCCCGCGTACAGGCGGGCTCTCGACAAGCTGAGGCTTCATCCAATGCGGAACCAGATCGAAGAAGCCCTTCGCATGGTGAGCCAAGGCATGATTAGCAAAGATCTATCATATCGATTGATGAGATTTTGGTCTGCAGCCGAGTGCCTCTATTCGCTTCGAAATAGCCGAACCCCAATGGGGAAAATAATTGACCGTATGACCTTTGCTGACGGCGACGAAAAATGGCTGAGCAAGCTAAAGCTAGAGCGAGCATATCATTTAAGAAATCAATATGTTCATCATGCGCGGAACGATATGGACGATTCCTCTCTTGTCCAAGCACTAAGGGAGGCAATTATTGGTTTCGCGTACTATCTCTTGTACAATGGCGAAGACATTTCATCACACGAAGAGCTGATTATGATGCTTGATTTGCCTGCGGATGTTGACGCTCTTTCAAAGAGAGCAAGAGCAATTGAAAGAAAGAGACTTTTGGAAGCCACGGGGCGGCATAGAAGCTAGCCAGGAAGTTCGTGGAATGGTGCTGATCAACTGTCCGTTTCGTGCCTAATCGATGTGGATATTTGAATAGATTGAAAATCGAATAGAATCTCGACAATCACTTCCAAACAATGTTCGAAAAAACTTGAATGCTTTAGAGTATCTGACCAAATTATCTTGAACTAAACATAGGATGGCGTAGATTTATGTTTGATATTCTATCGCTACTTAGCATGTTCGCTGATTTAATTGTCGCGTATTTGGCTCTCGCGGCTTTGTACTTTTATGTCAGGCATGTAAGGCAATCTAAGTCAAGATACACCATTGAATTTATAGAAAAATTGAGAATTTACCAGGCTGCTTCCTACAATTATCGAAGCGGCGTGCGAGAGTTTCAGCTAATGAGGGAAAGGCGCGAATACTCCTCCTCGCAACCCGAGTTATTTGACAGGCTGGCCGATCTAGAAGCTCTTGGTCTCGCGGTCAGGAGAGGACTTGTGGATGAGGAGTTGGCAAAGGACTACGTCGGAAGGGCTGTAGTTTCAGCCTTTAGGATCTCGAAGGCAGAGATCTACAAATTGCGGGAGGCTTCCGGACATCCTGAGGCATACTCGGACCTGGAGGCGCTTGCCTATCGTTGGTCGGACATAGGAGACAGCTATGCTGACAAGTGATTTTCAGAGAATTGATCAACATTTCGAGACGGCGGGCAAGCAGCACCTTGCTCCATTTGCCTACAAGATCTTTGTCGAGAATGTAGAAGCTGCACAAGAAGCGAAGCCGAACATCACTGATGCAGAACTTCGCAGCATCTGTGATCAATATCTGACCGACCAAGTTCTTTCATCTTATGTCGTTGTTGCAGAAAAGAGAGATGAAACTGACCGGGCTATTGCGAAGGCTGGGCAATTGCCATTTTGGGGCTCCGTAGGCGCATCAGTTTTTGCTAATGCGATTACGTTCCTATTCCTGGTTTCTATCTACCTGGTAGCGTTCGGTCCATCTCAAGAACAAATCGCTGAAGAGACGGCGAGGTCGCTATCGGGTCAACAGGAGATCGAGGCTCCAAGAACCGGTGAAGAAGACCGGGACGTGCCGATAGGTTCCGGCAACTAGGGGAATTGCAGCCTCTCTTTGAAATCCAAAACTACAGAATAGGCGCGATCTCTTCTGAGTGTCCCCCCTTTCCTACACACCCCATTTTGTGCCTTAAGCTGGCGGATGAGCAACTCATCCCCCCAATCCGCCTCAAACCTCCCCGTCACCACTGACCCCGGCACTCGCCATGATGGCTGGACCCGCGCGCGCCAGGCCGCGTTCCTGCGCGCGCTCGCCGCCTCGCATTCGGTCACTCAGGCCGCTCGCGAGGTCGGCATGTCGCGCCAATCGGCCTATTCCTTGCGCGCCCGGCTCAAAGGCGAACCGTTTGACCACGCCTGGCATGCCGCCTTGCGCTGCCGCATTGACGAGCTCGCCGAGACCGCGCTCGAACGCGCGCTGCACGGCGTCGAAGTCCCGCATTTCTACAAGGGTGAGCTGGTCGGCACGTCGCGCAAATTTGACGAGCGGCTGACGATCGCACTGCTGGCCATGCGCGACAGTCTGCGCGCGCCGCGCCCGCTGCCGACCCATCCCGCCTTCGCCTATCCGCCCGAGGACTTTCCCGGGCTGGTTGAACGGGTCGAGTGCGGCCCGGAGCACTGGCGTGACTGAGGCTAGTGTCAACTTCGCCTCTGCACCCTCAAACCCGCAGAAAACCGCGCTTTCTGCCTTGGTTGAGCCGGTTTACAGGGTGTCAATTTCGTCAACTTCGAGGCTGTCGAATTCCTACAACATCGTGCGCCGCGGCTTTGGTAGGCCTTCGCTCGGCACAGCGAGGGAGGACTGCAAGGTGACGATGAGAGCAAAAATGGCCATCGCGATGGCGCTAGGAGCGGGACTGGTGGCGCTCCAGCCAACACCAGCTTTGGCGCAGGCGCATGACATCCAATTGGCCAAGCAAAGCTATGAAGCGGGCAAAGCGAGCGGGATCCGGCCGCAGACGCGCGGCGAAAACCGCATGTGCGGCGCGCATTGGGACGTTTTTGAAGCGCTGGTCACAGCCGGAACGATCACCGAGGCCGATCTGGAAGTGCTAGGTGACGATTTTGGCGAAGCTTCGGTGCTGATCAACAAGGTCCATTTCAAGCTAGCAGCGGAGGAGGGCAACACATTGAGCAATGGCTACAAGAATGCGCTCAACGCCGCGTTCGAAAAGGCCGAAGGATTTATCTATGGTGACGCCGACGACACTAAGAGCTTGTTCGAGAATTTGGGAGTGTGCCAGACCTCGTGATAGGTGAGCGGCGAAGGAGATCGTGATGATCCGCCAGTTTGCCGTGATCGCTGTTTTGGCCAGCGCTGGTCCGCTCGCAGCGAGCGAGAGAGATGTCGATTACGCTGCGGCGCAGGCATTCTATGAGGAGGGTAAGGCGCGCTCGGTGAAGCCGCAGGCGCTTGAGGAATATTTGCTATGCGCGGCGTATTGGGATGCGCATTTCAAGGCGCAGCATGGCGGGTTCTTGACACTCGAGGATGATCAGGCGTTGGGCGAGGACTTGTTCGAGGTCGACGCGCGGGCGCAATCCGTCGCCTATCGCAAGATGTACGACAACCAGATCGACCTCAAGGGTGAGCGATTGTGGCAGCTGTCATGGGATGCAGCGAAGGAGCGTGACGCCTTCTTCGCAGGAGAGCGGGCTCCGGGTGAGCGCTATTTCGGCATGCTCGGTTGGTGCAAATTGGCAAAAGTGGAGCCGGTCAAAGATGAGTGATTTGCCATACGAGAACGAGCTGGCTGTGGCCAAGGCGGCGCTCGAACGAGCCAAGCAAGAACTGCAAAGTGAGATCGCGGAATACCCGCAGCCAATCTCTGGCTGCGATGCGCAATATATCCGTTTGATCAGCGATCGCACCAAGATCGCGTCGTGCTTGCGAGTGATTGATGAGCAGCCCTTCGTCGCCACTCCGCGCGTGTTGGAGCCGGCTGCTTAGGCGGATTTTTCAGCTCGCGAGCTTGTGATCAAAGCACTCGACCACCCAGCGCCGCAGCTTGCGCATGGTCGGGTCATTGCGGGTTTCGGGATGGTAGACGAGCCAGCCCTGGCGCGCGGCGATGGGGATGTGCTCGAGCGCAATGAGGCCGAAATCCTCACCCATATAGCGCGGCAGCATCGCCAGGCCCTGGCCTTGGGCGCAAGCGAGGGCGAGGGCGCGGACACTGGTGGCGCGAAGGATGATACGATTGCCAATGCCGAGCTGCTGGATCAGGCGGTTTTCGTGGATGTCGCCCAGACCGCTGTCGATCCAGGCGATGTCTTCGCTGTGCAGATGGAGCTCGCTGGGATCGCGACCATCCAATTGCTGGGTACTGGCGAAGACGGCCATCGGCACCGGGCGCAGCTTGCGGGTGATCAGCTCAGCTTGGTCGGGCTCGGCCAAGCGGATCGCGCAATCGGTCTGGCCGAATTCGAGGCTGGAAATGGCATTGGAGGATTCGAATTCGATCAGCAGATGCGGATTGGCGGCGCGCAAAGCTGGCAGCCGCGGGAGCAGGATATCATTGATCACCGTCTCGGTGGCTGAGAGGCGGACCGGGCGCCGGCTTTTGAATTGTTGGTAATTGCGGGCCTGACGCGGGATCTGGTTGAGATGTTCTGCTGCGCGCTCAATCGATGCGAGGATGGCGAGCCCGGCTTCGCTGGGCGTCGCGCCGCCACGAGCGCGGTGAAGCACAACCAGGCCGAGCGCTTGCTCAAGCCCGTCAATGCGCCGCGCGACAGTGCTGACAGCGCAGTTCAATTGCTCGGCAGCGGCCGCCATCGATCCGGTCTCGGCGACGATGCGTAAGGTTCGCAAGGCTTCCCAGTCAGGCTCGCTCATGTTGCGTATGTAGAACTTAGCATTGCGTTTTCGCAATAGCTCCGAAGATCGGCAATGCCCATGATTGGCTGCAATGAGGAGATCAATCATGAGCGAAGCCACGATTGCGACACCGTGGAAGACGATAGGCTTCTGGTGCGCCATCATCATGGGATTGGCACAGGCCAGCAGCGCGCTGCGCGCTTTCGCAAACCCGGCAGCCTTTGCGGACTATATGGGCCTTCCCTTGGCCGAGAATGCTGGTCCGGGCTTCGTTTGGGTCTATGCCCTGCGGACCACGCTGATCGCATTCCTTGCCCTGTTTCTGGCCATCTCAGGGCGTTTCAAAGCTCTGGCTATAATCGCGTCTGTCGCGCTGATCCTGCCGATCGGAGATGCCTGGCTAAGCGCGCAGGCTGGCGCGGCGGATGCCATCGTCTATCGCCATGTCGGGATCGCCGTGTTCCTGGGCTTCACCGCCGCAATGCTGTTCCGCGACAGCCGCCGGAGCGCTGCAGCATGAGCGGGCTCATGCAATGGCTCGCGCAGCGAATGGATGCGGGCTTCAACGCCAAGCATATTCCCGCGTTCAAATCCGGTTGGGCAGCGCGCTCGCGCGACGATGTCCGATTCTTCGAAACCCAGGATGTGCTGTTCCGCTATCGCGAAGCGTCAGGGCCCGATAGAGCGCCGACATTGGTGTTCTGCGCGGATCCACCGGTTTCGCTCGAGCAATATGACGATCTACTCGCGCTCGCGAGCAAGGATTTCCGCGTGATCGTGTTCGAGCTGCCCGGAATGGGCTTCTCGCCCGGCAAGCTGTCCTATCGTTTTGGCTTTGGACAGACCAACGACAATGTCGCCGTCTTCCTGCGCGAGGTCGCGGGTGAAGGCGCATTTTTGGCCTTCTCCTGCGCGGCCGGCCTCGCCGCGGTCGATATCGCGCGCCGTCACGCCGCGCTTGTTGGTGCCATCGTGCTGATCCAGGTCGCGGACGTGGCTGGCTTTGCGCGTTGGAAGGCCGCACGCGACCCACAGAACATTCTCGGTCGACCGATCCTGGGTCAACTGGCCATGCGCAAGATGGGGCGAAAACGAATGCCAGCCTGGTTCCGCCTGGCATTGGGACGCAAGGATCACGAGCAGCGCTTTTGCTCCTGCTCTGGCGAAGCGATGGATGAAGGCGCGCTGTGGTCGCTCGCCAGCGCCTACCAGGTCTATCTCCGCGACGATCTCGACCTGCCGCCAGTGGCTCAACCCACGCTTTCAATATGGGGCGAGACTGACGGGTCGCATCCGCCTGAACACCGCGCTACAACCGCAAATCTTGCACAGCATGTCGAGCAGGTGACCTTTCCCGAACTCGGGCATTTCCCCGAATTGCAGGATCCAAGCACGGTCTATCCGGTCATCCGCGATTGGTTGATCCGGCAACAGATTTCTCCCGCCTAAGGATACGAATCTGCTCGCAATCGCTTAACTCAATCACCATATTGTTCTCTGAGACAGGGTCATGAATTTGGGGCCTTGAGAGGAGACGATACAATGGGTTCGATGCAGTTCCAGTTCAATTCCGATAGTTCGGTGATGGGCACGGAAAATGTGGCCGAACGGATTGAAGATATGATGCGTGAAAAGTTTGCGCGGTTTGAAGATCGGCTGACGCGGCTCGAGGTTCATGTTTCCGACGAACACGGACACACGCATGGATTTGACGACAAGACTTGCACGATCGAGGCGCGGCCTCGCGGCGGCAAGCCAATCGGCGTGACCGAGCATGGGTCCAAGGTCGACGCGGCGGCGCGCAAGGCGGCGCAGACCATGGTTCAACGGCTTGATCGTGTGTTCGGCAAGGAAAGCAAACACAAGCACGATCCCCGCCCTGACAAGGTGATGTGACCGCGCGGTTGAGATTGTTGGACAAAGGCTCGCAATGCTTAAACTGACCTATTGTCTTCATCGCCTGCCGGTGCTGAGCCGCGACGAATTCCAGGCCTATTGGCGCGACAAACATGCGCCGCTGGTGGCTGAGGCGGCGCCTGTCTTGGGCATCAAGCGCTACATCCAGCAACACACTGCTGAGAGCCCGATCGTCGCTGCGACGGCGGAAGGGCGTGGCATGGCTCACGGGCCGGAAACCGATTTCGACGGCATTGCGGAATTGTGGTTTGAGAGCGAAGAAGCGGTCATTGCAGCCACCTCGACCGAAGAGGGCCTGCGCCACGCGCATATCCTTGCCGATGATGAGGCGAAGTTCATCGATTTCAGCCGCTCGCGTGTGCTTGTCAGCCAAGCCAATGAAGTGTTTGGCTAGCGCGCAAGAACTCTAAGTACGCGAGAAAATTGTTCTTGCCTGAGTTCGAAAGCGGGTCTAGTGGGCCGCTCCCATGACGAAGCAGAAGCTCTTTACCACCGCACGAATGCACCCCGTCTCGCGACGAGGGTGAGCGTTCGTGCACGCTGCCCATCGGTGCAGCGTAGCTCAGTGGTCAGAGCGCGGCCCTCATAAGGCCGAGGTCGTCGGTTCGAACCCGACCGCTGCAACCAACCGATAATCGAATCCGGACATTCGTGCGTTTGCGCGCCTTCACGCTGTTTCCGGTTCGATCCCATTCTGCCCTGGTAGCTCAACTGGATAGAGCGTCCGCTTACGAAGCGGGAGGTTGCAGGTTCGAATCCTGCCCGGGGCACCAATGCCGGTGTAGCTCAGGAGGTAGAGCGGCGGATTGAAGGTCCGTGCGTCAGTGGTTCGATTCCACTCTCCGGCGCCATCTCACTGCTGGTCAGGCTGCTGCGTCAAGCGGACCAGGCTCCAATCATATCCCAGTTCACGTACCCGCCTTTCGAGGTCTGCCCGCAATTCTGGCGAAGGCTGCGCATCCCGCGTCAGCATCCACAGATAGCGCCCGCTGGGCTCGCCAACGATCGACCAAGGGTAGGCGCCGTCGGCGCCGGGTTCACCGCGGTCGAGGATCCAATAGTCGCCATAGAACGGACCGAAGAAACTCACTTTGAGCTTGGCTCCGTCGCTGCCTTCGACGAGCTTGGCCTTGCCCTTGGCTTGGCTGAACTCGCCATCAAGGCCACCCTCATAACAGGAATTGATGACCCTGATCCGGGCTGAACCCGAAGTTTCGCGCAAGGAATATTCGGCCGTCACGCCTTCGCAGCCTTCCTGAAAGGGCGCTTCGTAGCGTCCATATTCATACCAGGTGCCAAGATATGCTGCGAGCGAGACCGGTTTTGCCGGTTCGGGCACGGCTTGATTGCCAACCGGACCTGGCGATCCGACGCAGGCTCCGAGAATTGCCGGCAAGATCAGCGCAGCGAGAAGGGGGCGATGTGTGCTCATGATTGTTCAACACGTCGCGTGCTTGCTCGGTTCCAAGATTCGCGCCGCCAATAATGGCGTGTATGGGTAAGCGGATGGCCATGATCGCTGACCAATTGCGCAACGCTCTGCTCGAATTTGATGGACGGGCGACCACAATCCTGGGCGAGGCTCAAGCCAGGTTTCGCGATGCTCCTGGCTATGTCGATGCGCTGATTGCCCTGATGCCTTCGGATGAAGGACATGTCTCCGCAGGCGCGACCTGGCTGCTCAAAAGCGCGTTTGAGGCCAAGCTCGAGCTCTGTGCCGAACAGATGCAGGCCTATTGCGAGATGGTCCCCGAGGTTACCCAATGGGCGGCTCAGTTACACACCTGCCAATCGATCCAATATTTGACAGTGCCCGCTGCTGCTCGACCCTCAATCCTCGCCTGGTTGCAACCATTGCTGCAAAGCGAACGACCCTTTCTGCGCGCATGGTCGCTCGATGCTCTGGCGCATATCGCCGCTGGCAATGCTGACGATGCCGACATGCTGCGAAGCAGGCTCGCGGCTGGTCTGGCTGACGATGCGGCTTCGGTGCGCGCTCGCGCCCGCCAAATCGAGCGCCGATTATCACGGTGATTTGCCGCAAGACGAAATGTCGTTGAGTTTGCTGATCAATCGGTCTTTGGTTAGGCTCATACAGAGGCGTAATGATGAGGGGATCACGCCATGCCAATTGCTAACACCATGCGGCGCTATGTCGCGATCGTGCTGATCGCAGGCTCGGTTGCGGCGTGCAATGGTGGCGCAGCGGGTGGCGATCAGGATGAAATCGGATCGGAGACTTTCACCGGCATTGCTCCTGAAGAAGTGATCAGTCTCGGCGGAACAGAGCCGTTCTGGGGCATCGAAATTCAAGGCGATCAACTGGTCTATTCGACTCCCGAAGACATTGAGGGAGAACGGACCAGCGTCTCGCGCTTTGCGGGCAATAACGGACTTGGATTTTACGGCGAGCTTAGCGAGGGACCGATTGAAATCGCGGTGACGCCTGGCGAATGCAGCGATGGGATGAGTGATCGAACCTATCCCTATACTGCGACGGTCGCATTGGGTGAGGCCACCTTGTTTGGCTGCGGGCACACCGATCGCCAATCTTACACTGGAGGGGAATAGTTATGAGCGAAGCACAGGCAGAAGCCACCACCACACCGAGTGAAACTGGCGGCGTGGCGCGCCACTGGCGACTGTTCTTCTGGGCTGCGACCGTATTCAACTTCGTTATTGGGGCGGCTGGTATGCTGTCTCCCGAAGCCACGGTTGATGCGCGCATTATCGGGCTGCTCGTTTTCGGGTTCGGCATTGTCTATTATTTTGTCGCTCGCGACCCATTGCGGTTCGCCCCGGTTCTATGGGCCGGCGTGCTGGGCAAGATCGGGGTGGTCTCGCTGCTCGGTCCGCAGGCATTTGGCGCGGAGGGCGATCCGCTGATCGCCGGCGTGCTTGTTGGTGATGCATTGTTTGCACTTGGTTTTCTGGCGTTTTTGCTGACAATGAATGACGCAAACGAGTAACGAGCAACATCTGGGGGGATGCGATGGGAATGTCTGGGGGCTGCCTGTGTGGCGCCGTTCGATATGAGGTGAATGCTGATCCACTGATGTGTGTCGCGTGCCACTGCAAGAATTGCCAGCGACAGGCCGGCTCTGCTTTGTCGATCATTGTCGGCATTCCCGAAGACGCGATTGATATCTCTGGTGAGGTCAAGACTTACAACGACACGGGTGACAGCGGCGCGACCGTCAGACGCCAATTCTGCGGAGATTGCGGCTCTCCCCTGTTCTCACGGCTCGAACAGCCGGGGCTGATGTTTATCAAAGCGGGGACTTTGGATGACACGTCGAGCCTGAAACCAGCGTTTCACTGTTACGCCAAGAGCAAGCAGGACTGGTACGATCTGGGCGATCTTCCCAGCTTTGAAACCGTCCCTGAGGGGATGTGACCAATTCTTCGCCGGGCTGACAACAGCACGATCAAGATATGATGCAAAAAATCCTTGGAACGGCGCTGGCCGGGCTGCGTTGCACCCTTGAACGAAACAGTCCGCCGATCCCCCTTATTGCGGCGGGAAAGCAGGTAAAGTGAACACTGATGATGAGCGCGAACGCCGCCGATCCGGCCAGGCTTCGATGCGCTTCGATGACGCACCCGAACGGTTTCGGGCAGGGCATACTGGCGACCAGTTCTCTGGCGCTTCAGGCGTGCTGTTCGAGCAGGCGATGGCGCAAACCCGCATGGCGATTTGCCTGTGCGACCCCAATGATCCGGAATTGCCGATCGTCTTCGCCAATCGCGCGTTTCGCCGGCTGACCGGATATTCCGAAGAGGAAATCATCGGTCGCAATTGCCGTTTCCTCCAAGGCCCAAAAACCGATCCTGAGCCGGTTACGCGGATCCGCAAGGCGATTGCGAATGAAGACGTCGTGGTCGTCGAACTGCTCAATTATCGCAAGAACGGGACGACGTTCTGGAACGCGCTTCACCTTGGCCCGATCTACAATGATGCGGGCGAGCTGGTCTATTTCTTTGGCAGTCAATGGGACGTCTCCGACGTCCGTGCAGCGCGTGCCGAAGAACAGCATGCGCGCGAAATGGCGCGCGAACTGTCGCACCGGATGAAGAACATGTTCGCGGTGATTTCGGGCATTGTGAACGTCACCGGCAGGGCGCGCGGCGTCCAGCAGGAAGCCGCCGAGATCAATTCGCGGATCCAGGCACTCGGGCGCGCTTACGAAACCACGCTCGACGACGCGTCATCAGGCAGCATCGATATCGGCGAAGCGATCAAGGCGGTGCTGCTGCCCTATGATCGCGATGAAACTCGCCTGCGGCTGGAAGGCAATGGCGTGCGCATGCCGTTTACAGTGATCTCGATCGTCGGCCTGATCCTGCACGAGTTGGCGGCCAATGCGACCAAGCATGGCGCGTGGACGGTCGAAGCCGGCCAAGTGGTGGTCGACTGGAAATTGTCTGACGAAGGCAATGCCTTGTTGATCACATGGAACGAGCAGGGCGGCCCAATTGTGGATGGAGGCTCGATTGAGCCCGGAACCGGGACGGCGATTGTTGACCGCATGCTCGCAACCGCCCAAGGGACGATCGAACGGAATTGGAACGAAACCGGGCTTAGCGCGGTTGTTTCGGTACCGGTTGGAAACACGTAATGGCGAAAACCTACACCCTGCTTTTGTTAGAGGATGAGCCGCTGATCCTGATGGATCTCGAGCTTGCGGCTGCTGATCGCGGCTGCACCACGCACAGTGCGACCAATTGCGGCGCTGCAGAGGCAATTCTGGAACAGCACGGTGACAGTATCGACGTGGCAATCCTTGATGTGTCGCTGAGCGCGGGATGCGATTGTTTTCCGGTCGCGCGCGAATTGCAGCAGCGCAAGATCCCCTACATCCTGCATTCGGGTGACCTCGATCGTATGGATGAGCGGATCCGACTGTTGAACGCAGAACTGATCGCCAAGCCAGCGCCGACCGAAAAGGTCATCGCGGCGGCGATCGTCCATTGCGAAGGGGCTGACCTCGGCGGCGAGCGCTTGGCCGCCGAATAGGCCGTCAGGGCCGCCCCGTATTCGGGGCAGCACCCAGTCTAGAACAGTCCTGGAATCTCGAACTGCGCGGCATTGGGCTGCTCAGGCTGCAGCAATAGCGTGCGCGATCCACCCTGCGCGCCTTGGACACCCGCTGCACTGATCGCGGTGCACGTCCGGCCGGCTAGGAAATCGAGCGCGGTCGCGATCGAATCCTCAGCCGGATCGCCAAATTGTGTGAAGATATCGTCGCTGGCTTGGCAGGTGTTGGCCACTTCGCTCGCAAGGCCAGAATAATACTCGCCATTGCCGTCAGCATTGTTGGTCTGGAAGGTCACAGCGCGGACGCGCAGATCGCATTCATCCAGATCGAAGCCGAATTGGCCGACGGGCTTGCCGAACGTGTCCGCGCCAACCAGCGCCATGTTGTTGCCGAGATAGGGGATCATAGAGTTGATCACCAATTCGCTGGCCGAAGCTGTGCCCCCGCGACCGATAAAGGCGATCTTGGTCGGCTGGATTGCATTGGCCTCGTTCTGGAAGAGCTCGGTCGAGTTTTCAGAGGATTTGGACGCGCGCAGAACGGTCTCACTCCAGACCTGACCAACCCGGCCTGCGCCCAGCAGATCGCCAAAGGTGTCAGCGACGCTCACCAATCCGCCGCCATTGTAGCGGAAATCGATGATGAACTCGGTGATCCCTTCGGCGCCGAATTGGCCAAAGGCGGTGCGCAGCTGGTCAGCCGCATCGGCGATAATGAACGTGCGCAAATTGATGTAGGCTACCTTCTTGCCGCCATCGTCAATTACGATCGCGCCATAGCGATCAGAAATCGGATCAAGCGAGAAGTCGGTCTTGGTGACGCTCAATTCAAAGCCCGTGCCATCGGCGGTCTGGAATTGGATGACGCGCGAAACGCCAGGATCGGATGGGCCAAGCGCATCGATCACCGCTTGCGGTCCGCCTGAGGCCATCAGCGCGGACACACTTTCGATATTGGCAGTGCTCGTCCCGATGCCGAGCAGTTCGGTGCCGCGATCCATACCGGCGGCAAAGCCATTGGCGTTTTCATAGGCTTCGAGCACGAAGACGCGATTGTTGACCGTGTCGTAGCCCAGGCGGATGCCGAAGCCTGCGCTTGAGCCCGAATTGATCAGTGCATTCTCCTCGGCAATCGATGTTGCAAAGGTGAAGCCGCGGTCCCGCGATTGCGCGCGCGCCGGCGCGACGCGAGCATCGAGATAGGCTTGAAGGGTCGAGAATGACGCAGGGTTAACAGTGTTGTCGAGCAAATCCGGGAACAGATACCATTCGGTGAGGACAGCATCGGCAAAGTCTTGCTGCTGTGAAAGGCCGCAGGTGGACGTTGTAGGAGTCGGGGTTGGTGTAGGCGCGCCAGCAATCGGAGGAACAGTTCCGTCGCCTCCGCAAGCGACCAAGGAACATGCAAGCGTGATTGAAAGGGCTGTGCGGCAAACTGCCATGTGTCGCGACTCCGAAATATGAGGCCAATTAGGCGTAATAATTGTTGCCCCCACAATGCCGCGAGCGCCCCATTTGGGCAAGCCATGAGAGTAATCCACTGCCCTCGCGAGGCGAGAATCGTTGAATTTGCGGGATTTTACCCAGTTTTTCCTCAGAAACGGGGGCAATACGGGGTCGCATGGGTCGTCTTGTGCGCCCGATGCGCCTAGCAATGAGGGGAGATTCACGAGGAAGACAGTCCTATGTCGGCACTGCCAGATTGGCTCAAAACAGCGTTGCCAGCGCCCGCACAGCATGCGGGTTTGGCCATTGCTACGCTGGGCAGTGAGCGCAATCTGGGGCGTGGTGGTTTGAAGCTGACCAGTCCGGCATTTGATCCGGGCGAAGAGCTTGATCCATGTTTTTCGGCTGAAGAAGAGGACGCGGTTGCGCCGCCCTTGGAATGGACCGCTCCGCCACCAGGCAGTCAGGAGCTGATCGTCATCGTCGAAGACGGTTCAAGCGATGGCGACGAACCCAAATGCCATTGGTTGGTGTGGGGGCTGGCTGGCCAGCGAGGCAAGCTGCTCGAAGGCGAAGCTCCGCCGCGAGTGGGCAAGAACGCACAAGGCAATTCGGAATGGTTGCTGCCCAATCCGCCGGAAGGCGAAACCCGCCAGTACGTCTTCCAGCTGTTCGCGACAGATCTGCCATTGACGCTGATGCCGGGCGCTAGCCGAGCTGATCTGATGGCGACGCTCGAAGGAACCATAACAGCTTGCGCCGTGCTCGTCGCACCCTTCACCGGATCAGGTGAAGACGACGAGGCATGGGACGAGGACGAAGAATTTTAGAAACCTGCCAAGTCGACTAAATAAGAAGGAGGATGATCATGGCTGGAAAAACGAATGCACTGCAGAAACCGGTGCAGCTCTCATCGGAGCTTGAAGCAGTAATCGGCAATGGCCCGATGACGCGCGCTCAGGTGACATCGAAAGTTTGGGATTACATCAAGGCCAATGGCCTGCAGGATTCCAACGACAAGCGTCAGATCAATCCTGACGGCAAGCTGGGCGCTGTTATCGGCAATGCTCAGATTTCGATGTTCAAGATGACGGCAGCGGTTTCCAAGCACCTGTCTTAATCGACCGGTTCGTTTGAACCTTTTGAGGGCCAGTGAAGCGCGGTTTTGATGCCGTGCCACTGGCCCTTTTTTCATGTCACGCCCGGCGCGGCCACAATTCGCCGACCCACAGGGCCAATCCGATCAGGATCGGCTGGGCGATCATCCGTGGCACGTGATAGGCCAGACCCAACCCGCTATCTTCGCGCGCCAGATCCATCATCATATGGTTGATATTGGCCGGCCACACACACAGCGCATAGAGAGCCAGTCCAAGTCCCGCGGCTTGGCGCAGCCTGAACGATTTGGTTTGAACAAGCGCGAGCGCGCCGGCAATCTCTGCCAGCCCAGTCCCCAACACGACCTGCTGAGGCCACGGCACCCAGGAGGGCGTGATTGTGAGAAATGGCTCGGGAATGATCAGATGCGCGGCGCCCGCAACCATATAGAGCGCGGCCAATGCAATTCGGGTTGCTGATTTGATCATTCGGAGAATTCGCCCGGCTGCCATCCGGGCGGCGCCAGTTCAAATCCGGCAAATTCAAAGCCCGGTGTTACGACGCAAGAGACCAGTGTGAATCCGGCGGCGGCGTGTTTCGGTTGAGGCACCGCCGCCTGCCAATGACCGGCTGGAACCACGCCCTGATAGCTCTGCCCCGCTGAAATGTCTGGCCCGAGCACCAAATCATCGGGCTTGGCATCCTGATCCTGTGCGATCCGAAGAACCAGCGGGTCACCCGCTTGCCAGATCCACAATTCATCCGCGTCGACCCGATGCCAATGCGAGGTCTGCGCGCTTTCGAGCAAGAACAGGATCGCCGTGCCCACAGCCCGGCCATTGGCTTGTTCAGGACCGCGCCAGGTTTCGCGATACCATCCACCTTCGGGGTGAGGCTGGAGTTCAAGGAGCGCGATCAATTCCTCTGCAGTCATGGTCACCTGTGTCCTTTGTGGTTGTCGGCCTCGCGGTTGGTCAGCTTGCGACTTGGCGCGAAATGAGAGTATTCCTTCGCGCATGAAGACACCTGTTTCAATACTCGCCGCAATGGCCTGCGCCGCAGCCAGCCCCACATTCGCACAAGATGGTGAGAGCGCCATCTCGGATGACCAGGCCGAGGCCATGGCATTGGCCGCACTCGAAGCCGCGCCTGTGTTTGACGGGCACAATGATGTCCCGATCCAGTTGCGATCACGCTTCTTCAACCAGATCAACGCGTTCAACTTTGTCGATACGACCAATACCGGCCAAACCCACCCACAGGGCCGGGTAATGCACACTGATCTCCGGCGCTTGGCGCGGGGCAAGGTCGGCGCGCAATATTGGTCGGTTTATGTGCCAGCGAGGCTTTCTGAGCCTGATGCCGTGCAAATGACGATTGAGCAGATCGATGTGACCAAGCGTCTGATCGATCGCTATCCCGATGATCTGGCCTATGTCGAAAATTCGGACCAGCTTGAGCAGGCCTTGCGCGAAGGCAAGCTTGCATCGCTGCTGGGAATGGAAGGCGGGCATTCGATTGGATCAAGCTTGGCTGTGCTGCGCCAGATGTATGCGCTCGGCGCGCGCTATATGACGATCACGCATTCGCGCAACACGCCATGGGCCGACAGCGCAACCGATCAACCCGAGCATGATGGGCTGACAGAGTTCGGCGTGGACGTAATCCGCGAGATGAACCGTATCGGCATGCTGGTCGATCTCAGTCACGTCAGCGAAGCCACGATGCATGACACGCTCGATGTTGCCAAAGCGCCCGTGATCTTCAGCCATTCGGGCGTCCGCGCCGTTAACGGTCATGCGCGCAATGTGCCGGATTCGGTGCTGCTTCGCTTGCCTGAAAATGGCGGGGTGGTGATGGTGGTCGGCTTGCCGGGTTTCCTCAATGAGGAGAGGCGTCAATGGTATGCGGCTCGCGAAGCGGAAATGGGGCGCTTGGAATCATTGCTGCAAGGCCAACCCGAAGCGGTCAGCCAGGCAATGGCGGAATGGGACGCGGCCAATCCCGAGCCGGATACGCGGATCAGCCACTTTGCAGATCATATCGATCATATTCGCGACCTGATCGGCGTCGAATATATCGGCATTGGCGGCGATTATGACGGCATGCCAACCGGACCGATCGGGATGGAAGATACGTCAGGCTATCCCGCGCTGTTCGCCGAATTGGCGCGGCGGGGTTATTCGCAAGCGGAACTCGAGATGATCTCAAGCCGCAACGCCTTGCGCGTGCTGCGTGAGGCAGAGGCTTATGCCGAAAGTGTGGCCGACATGCCGCCGATCGAGACGCTGATCGTGCGCGAGGAAGATAGCTAAGCGACGATCAGTCGCGCAGCAGGTCGTTGATCCCGGTCTTGGCGCGCGTCTGCGCGTCAACGGTTTTCACGATCACGGCACAGTAGAGCGCTGGCCCTGGGGTGCCGTCCGGCAAGGGCTTGCCCGGCAGGCTGCCCGGCACCACGACGGCATAGGGCGGCACTTCGCCAAGGTGAATCTCGCCGGTCGCGCGGTCGATGATCTTGGTCGACGCGCCAAGATAGACACCCATCGAAAGCACAGCGCCTTCGCCCACGCGAACCCCCTCGGCAACTTCTGATCGGGCGCCGATAAATGCACCATCGCCGATAATCACAGGCTCTGCCTGCAGCGGCTCGAGCACGCCGCCGATACCGGCACCGCCGGAAATATGGACGTTCTTCCCGATCTGCGCGCAGGACCCAACAGTAGCCCAAGTGTCGACCATCGTGCCTTCGTCAACAAAGGCTCCAATATTGACGAAGCTGGGCATCAGCACGACGCCTTTGCCGATATGCGTGCCGCGCCGAACGACTGCGCCAGGCACGACGCGAAAGCCCGCATCGGCGAAACGATTTTCGCCCCAGCCGGCAAATTTGAGCGGCACCTTGTCGAACGCAGCCTCACCGCCCGCTCCACCGACCATGATGTGGTTGTCGTTGAGGCGAAAGGAAAGCAGCACGGCTTTCTTGAGCCATTGATTGACCCGCCAGCCGCCAGCACCATCGGGTTCAGCGACCCGAGCGCTGCCATTGTCGAGCAGCGCGAGCGCCTCATCCACTGCGTGGCGAGCATCGTGTCCGCGCGTGATCTCGCTGCGCACTTCCCATGCCTGTTCGATCTGGGTGATCAGCTCTTCGTTCATCATTCCTCCGCTGGCAGCGCGGTTTCGCGTGCCGCATGTACCGGTGATTGGGTGTTCGCAAGCGCTGCTAGCTGCCCTTGCAGAGTGCGGCAAGGGACAATGGCCAGAACGCGGAATTCGGCGGCTCTCTTGCCTTTCTGCTAACCATTCGCCAAAGAATTGACGTCTATGGAGTGGGGGCTCTCGTAGAAAGGTCGCCATGGAAGCCGACGCAAAATCACCGATCAAATGGAAAACTGTAGCGGCCGCGGCTGCGTGTGCCGCGCTGGTCGCGTGCAGCGGCTCGCCCGCTCCTTCCGGAGGAGGCGTGTCGTCGACGCCGCCACCACCGCCGCCTCCGCCACCACCTCCACCGCCGCCACCTCCTCCTCCACCGCCGCCGCCAACGAATTTCAACACAGCTGAGTTTCGTCGCTCGGACGGCCCAGCCTTTCACGACGCTGTTTCGGCTTGGGAAGACGGCATCACCGGCACCGATTCCATCATTGCGATCATCGATACCGGGATCGACAGCGACAGCCCTGAATTTGCCGGACGGATCCACCCGGATTCGCGCGATGTAGTTGGCAATCGTGGGATTGATGGCGAGGATGATCATGGCACCAATATTGCGCTGGTAGCTGCTGCTGCGCGCGACAACACTGGGGTGGTGGGGATCGCGTTTGACGCGCAGATCCTGGCGATCCGCGCTGATGAGATCGGGTCGTGCGGGAATGACACGCCTGATGATCCATCTTTGCAATGCCTGTTCGCCGATCGCGAAATCGCTCAGGGAATCCAGGTTGCGATCGACGCACAAGCGACCGTGATCAATATCAGTCTGGGCGGCGGTCGCGCCAGCCAGGCGGTGCGCGACGCCGTGTTGCGCGCTGCGAATGCCGGGGTTGTGGTTGTCGTGTCAGCGGGCAATGCCGGCGACGGGAGCGATCCTGACATCGATCCGGACCAACCAGACCCCTTCGCCGCTGATCTGCAGCAGGCCGGCAATGGCAATGTCATCATTGTTGGATCAGTCGATGAGGATGGCGATATTTCGGGTTTCAGCAATCGCGCTGGGAACTTCGCAGCCTCCTATCTCAATGCGCGCGGTCAAGCGGTGTGCTGCGTCTATGAGAATGGTGAGATCTTTGTTGAGACGATCAACGGATCGCAATTCGTCACTCTGTTCTCGGGCACCAGCTTTGCCGCTCCGCAAGTTGCCGGGGCGGTCGCTCTACTGCGACAGGCCTTCCCCAATCTGACCGGGCAGGAGATCGTCGAAATCCTGCTCGACAGCGCGCGCGACGCAGGTGCTGACGGAATAGATCCTGTCTACGGCACAGGCATCCTCGATATCGCCGCGGCTTTGGCGCCCGCTGGAACCACCACCTTGGGTGGGACAACTTCGCGGATTGTCCTTGGAGACGATGTTGCGATCGGCTCGCCCGCAATGGGCGACGCGCTGACCGGCGCCAGCATCAGCACCGTGATCACTGACAAGTATGATCGCGCCTACAATTATGAGCTGGGCGTCAACACGCGCAACGCGGCCCAAGTCCAGCGCCTGCGCGGCGCGGTTGATCGGCGAGGCATTTCGATGGCGTCGTCGAGCGATGCGCTCTCGCTCGCTTTCACGGTGGGTGAAGGAGCGCGCGGAGGCGGGCTCGGCTGGGCCGAACAATTGCAGATGTCGAGCGAGGACGCGCAGATGGCGCGAGTCCTTGCTGCCCGCGTGGCGGCGAAGATCGCGCCCGACCTGCAGATCGGGTTCGGCATTTCGCAAGGCTCAAACGGTCTGGTTGCGCAATTGCAGGGCAGTGACCGCCCCGCATTCAGGATTGCGCCGCAAGCGACCGGCGATGACGGTTTCTTCCAAAGCGGCGATTTCTCGGTCGCTGCCCGCCATCAACTTGGCGATTGGGGCCTGACCGCGTCGGCAGAGCTTGGCCGCGCCTGGCTTGGCAACAACCGGCAGGCCGACGACATCCTAACCGGAATCCGCGAGCGCAGCCCGATCCGCAGCTTTGCGATTGCGGCCGACCGCCAATGGGACGGGCTGGCTGCGACATTCTCGCTCACCTGGCTGGATGAGCAGGATACTTTGCTGGGCGCTTACTTCCACGACAGCTTTGGCTTGGCAGGGGCTGATACGCTGTTTGTAGACGGATCCCTGCGGCAGCAATTGAGCGACACATGGGAATTGGGCGGTGCGGTTCGCTATGGCATCACCAGGCCGCGAGGCGGATCGCTGATTGGCGCCGGATCGCAGCTCAGCAGCGAAGCCTGGTCGCTTGATCTGACCCGGCGCTCCGTGCTCGGAGCACGCGACAGTCTTGGTTTGCGTGTCAGCCAGCCGCTGAGGGTCTCTGGAGGCGCTCTGGAGCTCGATTTGCCGGTCGCCTATGACTACGCCACCGAGAGCGCCATCTTTGGCTCACAGCGGCTTTCTCTGGCTCCTGAGGGGCGCGAGATCATGAGCGAGCTCGCCTGGGGCGGTCCGCTTGGCTTCGGCTGGGCTGGAGCAAGCCTGTTCTACCGCCAGGACCCAGGGCACTTCGCTACCGCTCCCGACGATATGGGCGTCGTGCTCAGCTATGGGGCGCGGTTCTAGGACCTTGTCTGGGCCAATGCCTCAGGCAGGCATTCCTGCGGCAACAGCAAACTGATAGGCGCGCGCAGCGAGCGGCTGAACCCGATCACTCATCGCTTTGGCATGAGCCGAAGAGGCGGTGCCGTCGATGACGCGCTTCTTGATCCCCTGCATGATCCCGGCGAGGCGGAACAAATTGTAGGCAAAGTACCAATCCATCGGCGGCACAGGATAGCCTGTACGCGCCACATAGCGCTCAACAGCCTCTTCCTGGGATGGGATGCCCAAAGCTTCGAGATCGAGCCCCAGCAGGCCCGCACGGCCATCTGAGGGGTTATGCCAGTTGAGCATGAGATAGCTGAAATCGGCGATCGGATCGCCCAGCGTCGAAAGCTCCCAGTCGAGCACGGCAATGATGCGGTTTTCGGCCTTGTGGAAGATCACATTGTCGAGCCGATAATCACCATGCACGACCGAACTCTCATGCTGCGGCGGGATCGTCTTGGGTAGCCATTCGATCAGCTTCTCCATCTCGGGCATGTGCTCGGTCTCGGATAGCTTGTACTGCTTGGACCAACGCGCGATCTGACGCGCGCAATAATCGGTTGGCTTGCCGTAATCGCCCAGCCCAATCTGGTCAGGCTTGTTGAGGTGCAGATCGGCCATCGTATCGATCAGCGAATGATAGATTTCGCGGCGCTGATCAGGCGTGCAATCGGGCAAGGCGCCGTTCCACAGCGAGCGGCCGTCGGCCATGCTCATCACGAAGAATTTTGATCCGATGACGTCGGTATCTTCACACAGACCATAGGTCTTAGGGACGGGAAACCCGGTCGGGTGCAGACCCGTCATCGCCTTGTATTCCCGGTCAACCGCATGCGCGCTGGGCAGCAATTTGCCGAATGGCTGGCGCCGCAAGACATAGCTCGTGCCTGGGGTGTCGATCTTGTAGGTCGGGTTTGACTGACCGCCTTTGAACTTGGTGTAACTGATCGGTCCAGCAAAGCCTTCAACATTGGCCTCGAACCAGGCGGTGAGGCTGTCGAGATCGAGCTTGTCACGATCTTCAACCTCGACGGTGCCAACCATTTCCTTGTCGAAATCGATCTCTGGCATACCCGTTGCCGGATTAGTCTTCGTCATCAGTCAAACACCACCACGCTACGCGCCGAATGTCCTTCGCGCATCTTGTCAAAACCGGAATTGATATCGTCGAGCGGGATCCGCTCTTCGATGATTGTGTCGAGATCAAGCAGCCCGCGCATGTAGAAATCGACGAGGCGAGGGAGATCAACCGGGAAGTGGTTCATTCCCATAATTGCACCCATCAGCTTCTTGCCGCCCAGCAGATCCATCGCGCCAAGCCCGACTTTGCAATCGAGCGGCATCATGCCGAGGATCACGGCGGTGCCGCCGCGAGCCAGGCTGGCAACTGCGAGGTCAGCAGAGGCCTGGCGACCCACCGCTTCGATGCCCCAATCGACCCCGCCGCCTGAGATCTCCATGATCTGTTTGACGACATCATCGGCAAGCGCGTCGACCGTATGCGTCGCGCCCAGCACCTTTGCCAGCTCGCGCTTTTCAGGCAGCGGATCAGCCGCAATCACCTTGCCTGCACCAGCAATCTTTGCGGCGTTGATCGTGGCCAGGCCAACTCCGCCGCAACCAACCACCAGTACGGTTTCACCCGGTGTGACCTTGCAGGCGTTGAAGATCGTTCCCGCGCCGGTTGTCACCGCGCAACCGATAACTGCGGCGCGATCAAGCGGCATGTCCTTGTCGATCGATACGCACGCGTTTTCGTGGATCAACATCTGCTCGGAAAAGGCCGACAGGTTGAGCATCTGGTTGACGAATTCGCCGCCATTGCGGGTGATCCGAGGCGCATCATCCTTGCCCCGGCGCGTGGCAGCGCCAAGGCACAGCGCCATCCGCCCAGTGACGCAGAATTCGCATTGGCCGCAAAAGGCAGAGAGGCATGACACGACATGGTCGCCGGGCTTAACCGAGCGGACCTCGCTGCCCACCGCACGCACCACGCCAGCAGCCTCATGGCCTGGAATGGCGGGCAGTGGGTGCGGGTATGATCCGTCGATGAAGTGCAAGTCCGAATGGCACAGGCCGCAGGCCTTGGTGTCGATCAGGACTTCGTGTGGAGCGGGATCGGCGACATCCACGTCACCGATCACCAATCCTTCGCCTGGAGTCTCCAGGATTGCTGCTTTTGCCATGTCCGGCCTCTCCCCTGTTCTGCTGTTTAGCGAGAAACGCCGATATCGCCCGAGCTGAACGCACCCGAATCCTGGGCCGGAGCCCCACCATCGCGCAGAGCATTGGCGGTCGGTCCCGGGTTGGGCGCATGCTTGCCGAACTCCATCCGTGCGATCGAGCGGGCGTGGACCTCATCCGGACCATCGGCGAGGCGCAGTGTCCGCTGATGCGCATAGGCAGACGCAAGGCCATAATCTTCCGATACGCCGCCGCCGCCATGGGCCTGAATCGCATCATCGATGATCTTGAGCGCCATATTGGGCGCCTGGACCTTGATCATGGCGATTTCCTGCTTGGCCGATTTGTTGCCGACCTTGTCCATCATGTCGGCCGCTTTGAGGCAAAGCAGACGAGTCATGTCGATGTCGATGCGGGCGCGTGCGACGCGTTCTTCCCAAACCGAATGCTTGTAGATCGGCTTGCCGAAGGCTTCGCGTTCCTGCAGGCGACGGCACATCTTGGCGAGCGCTTCTTCAGCGACACCAATCGTGCGCATGCAGTGGTGGATACGACCCGGGCCAAGGCGGCCCTGGGCAATCTCAAAGCCGCGGCCTTCGCCCAGCAGCATGTTGGTCACCGGGACGCGAACGTCCTTCATTTCCACTTCCATGTGGCCATGCGGCGCATCGTCATATCCGAACACTGGCAAGTGACGGATGACGTTCACACCCTCTGCGTCGGTCGGCATCAAAAGCATGCTCTGCTGAGCGTGACGCCCAGCGGAGAAGTCGGTCTTGCCCATTACGATCGCGACCTTGCAGCGCGGATCGCCAAGGCCCGATGACCACCATTTGCGGCCATTGATGACATATTCATCGCCATCGCGCTCAATCCGGGTTTCGATATTGGTCGCGTCGGAAGAGGCGGTGTAGGGCTCGGTCATCAAGAAGGCAGAGCGGATCTCGCCATTCATGATCGGGCGCAGCCATTGCTCTTTCTGTTCAAGCGTGCCGTAGCGATGGAACACTTCCATATTGCCGGTGTCAGGCGCAGAGCAGTTGAACACTTCCGAGGACCAGCCAATCCGGCCCATCTCCTCGGCGCACAGCGCATATTCGAGATTGGTCAGACCAGGGCCTTCGAACTCGAAGCTCTCTTCGACATGATGATGGCCGTCATTGCGCGGCGGCATGAACAGGTTCCAGATGCCAGCTTCCTTGGCGAGCTTCTTCTTGTCTTCGATGATCTGGATCACTTTCCAGCGATCACCTTCGGCATCCTGCTGCTTGTAAACGTCCATATTGGGACGGACATGCGCTTCAATGAAGTCGCGTACGCGATCGCGCCAATAGGCCTGGCGTTCGGTGGGTTCGAAATCCATCTCGGTGTTCCTCTTTTCGTCCTGACTGTTTGATTCTGTTGCGAGTGACCGTGGCAGAGCTGCGTCGCCGCGCCAAGCACTCAATTGTTAAGGGGTGCTGGTATGGGCATCGGGATCCGCTCGTGCGAGATCGTCCAGCGGGTCTTCGTCTGATGCCGACTGACCTCTCGCCGCCAATCGCGCTTCATGCTCTTCGCGGGTGATCGGGAAGCGCCCCAGCCAATAGGCAGAAATCAGCGCCAATGCGCCCGTGCCGATGCCGAAATAGACGATGATATCGGTGATCACTGATTGCGGCACTGTGGCTGGATCAGCACCGCTGGGTAGCTGTGAAATCGCGATGATCTGGCCGGTCAGGAAGATCCCCATCCCGGTCGCGCATTTCTGCACCAGCCAATTGCCCGAATAGAACGATCCCTCCGCGCGGCGCCCAGTGCGTTCCTCAAACGCTTCGACGATCTCCGCGATCATAGAGCTTGCGGAGATCATTACGACAACTGCCAGCGCATTGCCGATGATGAGGAAGGCGTAGAGCAGCGTGGTGGATTGCAATGTGCCAACGCTGGGCCAGAAACCGATCAAGAGCAGCAAATACGGCGTGTAGAGAATAAGGAATGAGACGATCGCCGCGATCTGCGCGCTGCGCGGTTTGCCATATTTCTTGTGCATCGGGCCGACGATGAAGAACATCAATATGACCGAGAAGAACAGCACCACGGGATAGGCGGTGAGGGCGAGCCGATCGAATTGCCAAACGAATACATTGACGTAGTTCGAGATCGAAAATGTCATGCCTTGGGCGATATAGGCTGCCAGTCCGCCCGCCGCGAAGATCAGGAAGGCGCGTTCGCTGAAGGCTTCGACAATCTCTGAGAATGCCGCCTTGAGGCTGAAAGGTGGTGGCTTTTGGCGCGGCAGATGCGCGACCAATTTGTGCTGTCCGATGGCGGACCCCAGAACCGAGATGGCCATCAGGATCGCGCCGAACAGTCCAAACGCGAAATACCCGTCGCGCTGGAGCAATCCGTCCGGCCCCGGCATGAATACGGTGTAGGCGAGCAGCATCATCAGAATGCCGCCGCACCAGCCCGACAGATAGCGATAGCGGAACAGGGTTGTTCGCTCATCATAGTCCGAGGTGATCTCGGGCAGCAGCGAGACCGAAGGCACTTCGCACGCAGACAGCAGGATGCGGACAACCACAGCAATGCCCAGAAGACCCAGGAAGCTGGGCGCTTCGCTGCCTGGCGGTGACCACATCAGCACCCACGCAAAGGCCAGAGGAATGGGTGCAGCGTAGAGCCATGGCAGGCGCCGCCCCCAGCGCGAATAGGTCCGATCTGACAGATAGCCGAGGATGGGGTCAATCACGGCGTCGACCAACAGCGCGATCAAAAGCGCCAGGCTGACCAGACCGGCATCCATGCCGAGGACCTGGTTGTAAAACAGCAGCAGGAAGAAGCTGAAGCCGCTATCCTTGACGCCAAAGGCGACCGCGCCAAAGCCATGGATGAGCTTTAGCTTTTGCGGAATTTTTCCCTCGACAAACGCCATCAGCTCGCCGCCGCCTTGGCCTGTTCTTCCATCGCTTCGAGCGCGCTGAGAACGCCGGGTTCTTCCGGATCCCAGCTGTGCCGTGGGCCGACCGTCAATCCGCCATCGACCACCAGCGACGTTCCGGTGACGAAGCCCGCGGCATCGCTTGAAAGATACGCCACGGCTTCAGCGATATCGAGCGGTTGGCCGCCACGAGCGACCGGCTGCGCGTTGGACGAAATCTGCGCGATCGCGGCATTCGCCGTGGTCTTCATTTCGTCAGGGATTTCCAGCGACGCCGTGAAGATATTGGTATTGATAAATCCGGGTTGGATCGCATTCACGCGAATGCCGAACTGCGCCAAATCCATCGCCGCGCACTTGGTGAGATGGAGCACGCCGGCCTTGGCCACGGCATAGGCCGTCGGCGAGAAGCCTGGGCCAACCGCCGCCACGCTTGAAATGTTGACGATGCTGGCGCCCTTGCGGCCCTTCATATGCTCGCTGGCATAACGGACCCCGAATGCGACTGAGCGCAGCACCAGATCCATCGTGCCGTCCCATTCTTCGGGAGTGATCTCGTCAATTGGGGGACGCGCACCGCCCGCGGCGGCGTTGTTGAGCACTATGTCGATACCGCCAGTCTCTGTCGCGGCATGATCCATAAGCGCCTTGATCGAGGCGGTGTCATTCACGTCACAATGAACAAAGCGAACATCGCCATCGGCTTCCGCTGCCAGCTTTTCGCCGCCATCGCGGTCAATATCGCTGGCGAAAACCACTGCGCCTTCGCGGGCAAATAAGCGTGCGCTTTCAGCACCAATTCCTGAGGCTGCCCCAGTGACAACCACAGTCTTTCCCGAGAATCGCATTGCGAAATTCCTCTCTCAATCCCGTTTTGCAACCTAATCGCGCTGACGTGCTCGTCAACGTAAACCGGGTGACGCTACGGCATGGGGGATGCGCATTTCTACGCTTGCAGGCACAGGGCTTATTCCCATAACGTAAGCGTCAAGTGCGAGCATAAGAAGGAGAGTCGGCGATGTCCGATTTGGAAGCATTCCGTTCAGAGACACGCGCATGGCTCGAGGCAAATTGCCCAGATGAGATGCGCCAGCCGGTCCGCGATGAAGGCGATGTCTATTGGGGCGGCCGCCGGGCCACCTTCAAGAGCGACGCACAAAAGGCGTGGTTCGAAGCCTGCCTTGAAAAGGGCTATACCGTGCCGGCTTGGCCCAAGGAATATGGCGGTGCGGGCCTCAATCCGGCCGAAGCCAAGGTGCTGCGCCAAGAGATGAGCCGCATTGGTGCGCGTCCTCCTCTGTCGAGCTTCGGCATCTGGATGCTTGGCCCGGCTTTGCTGCAGTTTGGTACTGAAGAGCAGAAAAAGTTCTTCCTTGGCCAGATCGCTCGTGGCGAGATTCGCTGGTGCCAAGGCTATTCTGAGCCCGGTTCGGGTTCTGACCTCGTCTCGCTGCAGACCTTTGGCGAAGATCAAGGCGATCACTGGGTCGTCAATGGCCAGAAGATCTGGACCAGCTATGCCGACAAATGTGACTGGATTTTCTGCCTTGTCCGCACCGACAAGGAGAACAAGTACCAGGGCATCACCTTCATGCTGTTCGACATGGAAAGCGAAGGCGCTTCGACCAAGCCGATCAAGCTGATCAGTGGTGCCTCGCCGTTCTGCGAGACATTCATCGACAACGTCAAAGTTCCAAAGAGCTATGGCGAAGGCATTCCGGCCTATGTTGGCGAAATCAATCGCGGCTGGGACGTGGCCAAATATCTGCTCGGCCACGAGCGTGAGATGATCTCTGGCATGGGCGGTGGTGATCGCACCGCTGCGATTGGCAGCGCCATGTCGCGTCGTGCGGGTGAACTGGATCCTGTGCTGCGCGCAGAGTTGGCGATGTTTGATGTCGACGCCTTGGCCTACACCGCCATGGGTGAGAAATTCCTCGACGAGATCAAGGTTGGCAAGGCGCATCCGGCCCAGCCCAACATGATGAAATATGCCGGGACTGAGCTTAACAAGCGCCGCCACGAATTGATGATGGCGGCCGGCGGCTCGACCGCGTTGGAATGGGACAGCGAAGAGACGCGCGGCGGCAAGCCATCGCGCGACTGGCTGCGGACCAAAGGCAACTCGATCGAAGGCGGCACTTCGGAGGTCATGCTCAATGTGATCTCGAAGCGTATCCTCGATCTGCCAGGGGCCTGACGCACCACCAAGAACATAAGCCGCTCCCGCGTAGGGAGCGGCACTCCAAGTACGTATGAGAGGAAAGACGGGACCATGCCCCTCTATCACAATGAAGATCAGGCCATGCTGGCCGACAGCGCCAGCCAATTCATGGCCGAAGAAGGCAGCATCGCGAAGCAGCTGCGCCATTGGCGCGATCGCGAATGCAAGGACGGTTTCGGCCACGCGCTGTGGGAACAGTTCGCTGAAATGGGCTTTACCGGCATCCTTGTTGACGAGGATGATGGCGGCCTTGGCATGGGACACGTCGAAGCGGGCATCGTGCTCGAGCAGATTGGTCGGAATCTCACCCCATCGCCGTTCCTGACCAGCTCGGTCCTTGCAGCCACCGCTCTCAAGCATGGCAGCGACGATATGCGCGGGCGCTACATTCCCGGACTGCTCGAAGGGAAAAGCGTTTACGCCGTCGCGATCGATGAAGGCGCCAAGCACCGGCCAGAGCGTATCAAGACGCGAGCTGAAAAGTCAGGCAATGGCTTCAAGCTCTCGGGCCAGAAGGATTTCGTGATCCAAGGCGCCAGCGCTGACATGATCGTGGTTGCCGCGCGGACATCGGGCAATGATGACGACGAAGACGGGATCACCCTGTTCGCCGTGCCCAAAGACGCCGCGAATATGAGCCACAATTCGGTTCGCTTGGTCGACAGCTCGATGGCGACGCACACTACGTTCGACGGGGTCGAGCTGGACGGTGATGCCGTAATCGGCGAAGTCGATGGCGGGCGTGAAGTGCTCAATGCCATGTTGCTGGCGGGCCGTGTCGGTGCCGCGGCTGAGGGTGTCGGCGTGGCCAGCGGGGTGATGGACATGACGGTCGATTACCTCAAACAGCGCAAGCAGTTTGGCAAGCTGATCGGCGAATTCCAGGGTCTGCAGCACCGCGCTTCGCATCTCTACTCGGAAGTCGAGATCGCACGGGCTGTGACCATAAAAACTCAGCAATTGCTCGACGCGGTTAGCGAAATGGCTGACCTGATGGCATCGGTTGCCAAGGCCAAGGTAGCCAAAGCTGCGGGCCTCGCGGTCAAGGAAGGCGTGCAGATGCATGGCGGCATCGGGATGACCGATGAATATGATGTCGGCCTTTACATGAAGCGCGACCGCGCTCTGCAGGAGTTCCTTGGCGACGCCTATTATCATGCCGGCCGCGTGGCCGAGCTGAGCGGATATTAAGGAGCAGACCTGATGGACCTTCAATCCCTTTTCAATCTCGATGGGCGCGTCGCGCTTGTCACGGGCGGTTCGCGCGGCATCGGCAAGATGTTCGTCGAAGGCCTGCTCGCCGCCGGTTGCTCCAAGGTCTACATTTCGGCCCGCAAGGTCGAGCAGATGCAGGAAACCATCGCTGAATTTGGCGAAGACAAGGTGATCGGCATCCCGGCTGATTTGAGCCAGATGGACGGCATCCAGACTCTGGTCGACGAGATCAAGGCGCGCGAAAGCAAGCTCGACATCCTGATCAACAATGCGGGTGCCGCTTGGGGCCAACCCTATCTCGAATTCAGCGAGGCAGGCTGGCACCGGACAATGGACTTGAACGTCAAGACACCGTTTTTCCTTACCCAGAAGCTGCACGACCTTCTGGTCGAGGCCGGCAAGGGCGATCACCCTGCAAAGGTGATCCATGTGTCGTCGATTGATGGCCAGCGGATCAATCCGTGGGAAACCTACGCTTATCAGGCGTCCAAGGCTGGCGTGATCCAGCTGACGCGGCGGATGGCTGCGGAGCTGATCAAGCACAACATCGTTGTGAGCACGATCGCGCCAGGTGCCTTTGCCAGCGAGATGAACAAGGCGGCCAAGGCTGCGCCTGATGCATCTGCAGCAATGATCCCAGCCAAGCGTATTGGTTCTGCCGAAGATATGGCAGCCGCTGCGATCTATCTGTGCAGCCGGGCTGGCGACTATGTCGTCGGCGAAACGCTTACCGTCGATGGCGGCGTCGTGAACGCAGCGCTCCCGATGATGTTCAATGACCCGTCGGGCAAAGGCTGACCGGATCCGGATTTTGACTTCGACGAGGCCGCTGGAGCGATCCGGCGGCCTCTTCGTTTGTGCGCCATGGGATGTGGTAGTTTGTAGCAAGCCATAATGTAAGGCGCTTTACAATATACCGGACGGGGGTTAGCTAGCTCCCATGAAGCTTGTCCCGAAAGCCGCCGGTGAGTCGTTCCTGACCCCACTCGATGCACTGACCTTCCGGTTTGAAGATCTGCCGCGAGCCCTTCGACGGATCGTTGATATCGCGATTCAGGATTACGGGCTCAATCGATCGCAATGGCGCCTGTTGGCCTACGTCTTGCGCGATGAGGGCATGACCCAGACTGAGCTGGCGCGGCTGCTTGAGCTGGAACGGGCCAGCGTCGGCCAGGCGATTGATGCGCTTGAGCAGAAACAGCTGGTCAGACGCGCAAAGGTGCCGGGCGATCGGCGCGTGTGGCGGATCCATCCGACCCAAGAGGCTCGCCTGTTGGTTCCGACCCTTCGCGAGACCATCAATGAAATTCACGAGCAAATGTTCGCAGGATTCTCCGAACAGGAGATCACGCAGCTAAACGATATGCTCGAACGCATTACGACCAATCTGGAGACATGACCCCCATGGCCACGCAAATGCATTCTGACCTCAAGCCAGCCTTGGAGGATCTTGATCCCAGCGAATTGTCGCGTTTTGCCGACGGCAGCGTGCACGAGGTGATGACGCGGCTGCGGGCCGAGGCACCGATCCATTATTGCAAGGACAGCCCCTACGGCCCCTATTGGTCGATCACCAAGCACCGTGACATCATCGAGATCGAAGCGGTTCCGGCGATCTATTCCTCCGACACCGCCAATGGCGGGATCTCGATCCTCGACGCGAACCAAGCGCTGGAAGATTCTGCGATGGAAAGCTTCATCGCGATGGATCCGCCGAAGCACACGGCCAAGCGGCGGACTGTGGCTCCGGCCTTTACGCCGTCAGAGATCGACCGTCTTTCAACCAGCATTCGCGAACGGACCAGCGAGCTGCTCGACACTTTGCCCCGCAATGAGGAATTAAATTGGGTAAAGCACGTCTCGGTCGCACTGACGCGCGACATGCTGGCGATCCTGTTCGATTATCCTTGGGAAGAGCGCGACAATCTGATCACCTGGTCCGATGCGATTACTTCATTCGACATGATCGAGAACCAGCCGCAAGAGCGGATGGCGCTGATTTTTCAGATGGCAACTTCGTTCCACAAATTGTGGGACGAACGATCCAATGCCGAGCCTGCGCCTGACCTGTTGTCGATGATGATCCATTCCGATGCGCTCGGGCAGATGGATGCAAAGGAGTTCCTCGGCAACATGGCGTTGCTGATCGTGGGCGGCAACGACACCACGCGCAATAGCATGTCGGCGATCATCACGGGATTCAATCAATATCCCGACGAATGGCAGAAGATCCTCGCGGATGAGAGCCTGATCCCCAATGCGGCGAGCGAACTGATCCGCTGGCAATCGCCGGTCGCGCATATGCGCCGCACTGTTGTCGAAGACACCGAGTTCCGCGGGCACCAATTCCGCAAGGGCGAAAAGGTGATCCTTTGGTATGTCTCTGGCAATCGTGACGAGGCGGTGTTTGAAGATGGCGATCGAGTGTCGATCGAACGCGACAATGCCCGGCGCCACATCTCCTTCGGCTATGGGGTCCACCGCTGTGTCGGAGCCAGGTTGGCCGAATTGCAGATCCAGGTGCTGTTGTCGGAGATGCGCAAGCGCAAGCTTATGCCGCAATTGGTCGGCCCGATCGGGCGGGCCGAGAATTCCTTCATCAGCGGCATCACCGAGCTGCCGGTAAGGATCGACAGCTAAGCAGGGGCTGGAGCGATTGGCCCTACCAGGTTGAGCGGCGCGTAGTCCCCGATTGCGAGCTGTTCGCACACGCCCATGCCGCTTTCACCGTCTGATCCCTCTACCCGGCAAAGCATCTGCACATGGAGATTGTGCGGCTGAACCGGATCAATCGCGGCGAGGTCGAAATCCTCGCGCTCGATCTCAAGCTCGCCATGGTCGAGTCCGTGCCCCCATTTGGGCGAAGTGTAGCCCAGGCCACGCATCTGGAACCGCAGGATCGGCGTTAGCGTGAAGCTTTCATCCCTGATCCGCAGCGTGCTCTGCGATGGCCAGCGCGATCCGGCCTGCAACGTGGTCGCCAACTTTGCCTGCTCAGTGTCCCGATGCTCGCTGGCGCCGGCACCGTTCGCCACCTCGACCGCTCTTGTGTTCCAGGCCGAGCCGTCGGGATGGGCGTTCAGATGGAAGAACAGGCTGCGACTGGGGAGGTTGATCGGTGTCCATTGCCAGAAGAAATTGGGCACAACTTTGGGCTGCTGCGGATCCGGAATACCGATCGGGCGAATTCCCCAGCTGCGGTCGCGCGTACCCCATACGTCTGATCCTATCTCGACCCGCTCACCATCGATGCTGAGCCAGCCTTGGTAGCTGCCGTTCTGGGTCATCCTTGTGTAATCCATGATCGTGCGCGGGCCGCGCCGCCAGGTAAAGCGCGGCTCTTCGATCGGAAAGGCGCGACCATTGAAGGTCAGATCGGCTTCCAGTCCCTCTCCTTCAACCCGCAGCCGAATTCGCTGCAATGGCTCAAGGATTTCTATGCTGATCCCGCCGCAGTTTAGCTCGAGACGCTCCATGCCGAGCCGACGTGAAGCGTGGAGGCAGTGCTGCCTGCCATCGCGGATTACACAAAAATGCGCATCGGCCACGTCGAGCACGGGGTAGACCCCATAGGCCAACGCAAAGAAGATCGAGCCGTCGGGTGAATAGCCATTGAAGAAATAGCGATCGTAGAAATTGCGGTCGCTGATCGGATAGGCAACCGGCTCGGGCGTCTGGTGCAGCGGGAAATCATCACCTTGGCTCAGCATCTATCTCTCCTCCAATACCGACAGAGCATCGATATCCTCGATCAGCTCCAAAGCACCCATAGCCATCGACAGGAAATTGGCATCGCCGCGCTCAGTCTGGACGACGTTGGCGGCGCTGAACACAGCGGTCGAGAGACCGTGTAGCGCGCCGCGCTTGTAGCCGTGATCAAAGACCGCATCGCTCAGATCCACGCCGTGGCTTGCCATCTCATCGCGGTAGAGCTGCAGCAGCACTTGCTCGCCGCTCCGTCGTAGCTCTGCGCCTGTTCCGGCGCCGAGGAAATAGCCGACGTCCTCAACTCCATTGCCCGGGCGCAAAGTCTGCCAATCGACAATCGCCAATGGCTCAGCGCCGTCCTTGATGTCGAACATCATATTGTCGAGCCGGAAATCACCATGGACCAGGCATAGGGCTTCATCCTTGCGCTGAAACAGGGCCTCCGACATTTCGCCAAGTCGGCGAACGATATCCATCAGATGCGGCGGGATTGCGTCGGAATAGCGCTCAACAAAGGTAGCGGTCGATTGGGGATAGAGCGCCTGAGTCAGGGCGGTGACCTGCGGATCGGGCTGAATAAACTCCGCGGAGATCAATTTGGACTTGCCCCAACTTCCGCCGTGCAGCTTGGCTGCCTGACAGAGTGCCCTGCGCGCGTCTTCGAGATCACAGCTTGCAAGCTGATTGCCCTGACGCGCTGGGCCGAGGTCCTCCATTAGCAGGAGAAATTCGATATTGTCCTCTGCAATGCCGGCAAACACCGGATTGGGTACGCGTACCGGAAGATGCAGTGCGACTTCTTGGAAGAACCCAACTTCATGCAGATAGAGCTTGAGCAATTGGGCGGTGCCGCGGCTGGTCGCATCGCTCGAGGCAAATTTGCCAACCACGCTGGCGGGGCCCGCACCCGGTGTGTCGTAGCTGAGATCAAACCGGATCGAGTCTCCGACCTGTCCTGTGCCAATCGCACGATGCTCAATGCCGGTCACGCGCGCGTTGGTCAGCAGGCCAGATTCCGACAGGCACTCACTCAACCATTCCGGCGTAACCTCTTCAGGTCGTTTCGGGAATTCCTCTCCCATACCAGCAGGCTAAGAGGGAAGAGTGGCTAAGGCAATCGCTACCCGTCCATCAATTCGCGAACGAATGGGATCAGGCCGGTCTGGCGGGTGCGGCGCATCCGCTCGGCCTCAAGCACTTCGCAGACACGATCGAAGCATTCGTCGACATCGTCGTTGATCACGACATAATCGTATTCTGCCCAGTGGCTGATTTCGGCCCGCGCACGCTCCATCCGGCTGTCGATCACCTCTTCGCTGTCTTGCGCTCGTGATTCGAGCCTCCGCCGCAATTCTGGCAGGCTGGGAGGCAAGACAAAGACGGTGACGACGTCCTGATCGTCCTTTTGCTTGAGCTGCTGTGTGCCTTGCCAGTCAATATCGAACAGATAATCCTGGCCTTGTTTCAGGCCATTGCGGATCGCGCCCTTGGGAGTGCCATAGCGATAGCCAAAGACATGCGCCCATTCGTAGAAATCGTCGCTATCGACCATCGCGTCGAACTGTTCGTCGCTGACGAAATGATAGTGCACGCCGTCCTCCTCGCCAGGTCGCGGCGGCCGCGTCGTGGCAGAGATTGACAGCTTTATCTCGTCATCGCCTTTCAGGAGCATGCGCGACAAGGTCGTCTTTCCCGCTCCTGAAGGCGACGAGAGAATGAACAGCAGCCCGCGTCGGTGCAGCTTGTCAGTGGTTTTGAGATCGTCCTCGGCCATGGTCCTCGTTGCCGCAATCACCGGCCAAAAATCAAGAGCGAGACGCTAATCCTGTTGATCACTTGCCGGTGGAGGAGCGCTTTGCTCAAGTTCGCGCGCTTTGCCACGGTCATACAAGGTTTTGAGAAGCAAACCTCCGGCGACTGTTGCCAAACCGGCCGCGGAACGGCTGGCCAGCTTGCTGGCGCCATAGAGCGTCAAAGTGCTCAAAATCGTCCTGCCATCGAGCGCCTTTTTGTCGTCCGGCAGATTCTGCTTGGTCTGAGCGACCCGTCCACGCACATTCTTGCGCATCCGCCCAGCGATACCGCTCAAAACGATATCGGCGAGCAAAAGATTGGTGGCAGGCTTGGATTTCGATTGCTGCGCTGGCTCTTGCTTGGGCTCGAGAGTTTCGTCAGCCATCAGGTGACCGAGCTATTTCTTGCGGCCGAAATCGACCGTGACGACGTTTGAGCCGTCATCACCGCCATCATCCGGATCATCACCTGTCCCGTCGACCAGATCATTCTCGGCATCTTCGTGCTCTTCCGGCGCCATTTCCGAGACCGAGGCCTGGAATTGCAGTCCGAAATCGACGGCGGGATCAACAAAGGCGGTGATCGCGGCGAAGGGAATGCTCAGCTTGGCCGGAATCTGGTTGAAGCTGAGGCCGACCGAAAAGCCGGCATCGCCAACTTCAAGCTCCCAAAACTTGTTCTGCAAGACGATCGTCATTTCGTCGGGAAAGCGCTCGCGCAGATGCGGCGGGATCGAGACACCGGCGGCCCCGGTTTTGAATGTGATGTAAAAGTGGTGATTGCCGGGCAATTCACCGCCACCTTGCTCAATCTCGCCCAGCACGCGGCCCACAACGGCGCGCAGCGCCTCCTGGACGATCTCGTCATAGGGGATCAAGCTATCTGGCGTCTCGTCGCTCATAACAGGTCGAACGGTGACGAGCGGAGCGCCGATGGTCAAGCCATTCCATGCCCGATTTCCGCGTTTCACCCGATTTCTGTTGCGCGACCTCTCCGCGCTGGACGCTTGCGCGATCCGATAGGCCGCTTATAGCGACGCTCATGCAAACAGCAGGACGCACAGGCACGGTCGAACGCAAGACCGCAGAAACCGAGATCGCCATCACGGTCAATCTCGATGGCACCGGCGCGTATGATGTTTCGACCGGAATCGGCTTTCTCGATCACATGGTCGAACAGTTTTCGAAGCATTCGCTGATCGATGTCAGCATGAAAGTGGTTGGCGACCTGCATGTGGATCAGCATCACACGACTGAGGACTCCGCCATCGCGCTGGGCCAGGCCATTTCCGATGCGCTCGGGGACAAGGCGGGGATTGGCCGTTATGGCAGCGCTTATTCGCCGATGGATGAGACGCTGTCTCGCGTCGCTCTCGACATTTCCGGTCGGCCCTATTGCGTTTGGAAGGCCGAATTCTCGCAGGAAAGACTAGGTGAGTGGGACACCGAGCTGATCCGGCACTGGTTTGAGTCGATCGCTCAAACGGCTGGCATCACGCTGCACATCGAATTGCTGCACGGATCCAACAATCACCATATCTGCGAAAGCATCTATAAGGGCTTTGCCCGCGCCATGCGGATTGCGGTCGAGCAGGACCCGCGCAAGGGCGGGGCGATACCCAGTACAAAAGGTCAGCTCGGTGGCTGAAACCATCGCGCTGATCGATTACGGCGCAGGCAATCTCCATTCGGTCCACAATGCGCTTAAAGCGGCAGGAACACGTGTTGCCGTCACGGATGACCCAAACCTCGTCAGAGCGGCGGATCGCATCGTATTACCCGGTGTCGGCTCCTTCAGGGCATGTTCTGAAGGCCTGGCCGCCATACCCGGTATGATCGAAGCCATGTCAGAACGAGTCCTTGTTGGCGGAGCACCCTTTCTGGGCATCTGCGTTGGCATGCAATTGCTCGCCACTCGAGGGCTGGAGCACGGAACAAATGCAGGTCTTGACTGGATTGGGGGCGAAATCAGGTTGATCGAACCAAGCGATCCGGCGATCAAAGTGCCGCATATGGGCTGGAATGATGTTGGTCTGCTCCCGCATGCGCGCCAGCATTCGGTGATCGAGGAAGGCGAGGCCTATTTCCTCCATTCCTATCACTTCGTGGCCGACGATCCGCAAGATGTGGCGGCCATGACCGATCACGGCGAAGGGCTGGTTGCCGCAGTCGCTCGGAACAATATCCTTGGCGTGCAATTCCATCCAGAGAAGAGCCAAACCTATGGCCTGGCCACGCTGACCCGTTTTCTGGAGTGGAATCCATGACGCCCTTGTTTGCAATTCCTGGCCACCCGCTCCCTCTACCCTTCCGCCCGGAGCCTACCGGGACACAATCCGGGTGGAATGGCGGAGGGCGAGGGTGGCTCGGCCAAAGCTCAGGCGGATGCCTGAGCGCACCCAACAAGGAAGCAAATCCATGATTGTCTTTCCTGCGATTGATCTCAAAGGCGGCGAAGTCGTGCGGCTGGCCGAGGGCGATATGGATCGCGCGACGGTCTATGGCGATGACCCGGCGGCGCAAGCAATGATCTTCTCCGAGGCTGGATCGGAGCATCTCCACGTGGTCGATCTTGATGGCAGTTTTGCGGGCGAAAGCCGCAATCGCGCCGCGGTCGAAGCGATCATTGAGCGTTTCCCTGGCTATGTTCAGCTGGGTGGCGGAATCCGCGATGCAAAAGGCGTTGAAGACTGGTTCAATCTCGGCGTGGCGCGAGTGGTGATGGGATCAGCCGCGCTCAAAGACCCCGAATTCGTGAAAGAAATGGCGCGCGAATGGGAGAACGGCATTGTCGTCGCCGTCGATGCAAGGGACGGCATGGTTGCGACCGAGGGCTGGGCTGAAGTGTCTGACGTGCCGGTGATTGACCTTGCCCGGCGCTTTGAAGATGCGGGTGTCGCAAGCCTGTTGTTCACCGATATTGGCCGCGACGGTCTGCTGACCGGGTGCAATATCGACGCGACGATCGAACTGGCACGCAGCGTCGACATCCCGGTCATCGCCAGCGGCGGGATCAAAGGCCTCGACGAGATCCATGTCCTTTCGCTGCAGGCGCATGAAGGGATCGAAGGCGTGATCACGGGGCGCGCACTCTATGAAGGCAAACTCGACCTCGCGGCCGCGATTGCGATGGGTCAACGAGCTTAGGAGGCGGGAGTGACCGTTCGTATCCGCGTCATACCCTGCCTCGACGTCGCCGATGGCCGCGTCGTCAAAGGCGTGAATTTCGTCGACCTTAAAGACGCGGGTGATCCGGTTGAGCAGGCGCGCGCCTATGATGCGGCGGGTGCGGATGAGCTGTGCTTTCTCGACATTTCCGCCAGCCATGAAGGGCGTGGGACCTTGCTCGATATCGTCAAGCGGACTGCCGAAGTGTGCTTCATGCCGCTGACTGTGGGTGGCGGCGTGCGCAGCGTTGAGGATGCCCGCGCGCTATTGCTGGCAGGTGCAGACAAAGTCGCGATCAACAGCGCTGCGGTGGCCCGACCCGAGCTGGTGGCGGAGATTGCAGCAAAGTTCGGCAGTCAATGTGTGGTGGCCAGCGTCGATGCACGCAGAGTGAGCGATGGCAAGTGGGAGATCTTTACCCATGGCGGTCGCAAACCGACCGGGATCGACGCTGTCGAATATGCCCAGCACGTGGCAGAATTGGGCGCAGGTGAGCTGCTTGTTACCTCGATGGATGGCGACGGCACACAAGCAGGCTACGATCTCGAGTTGACGCGCACGATTGCCGATGCGGTGAGCATACCGGTGGTTGCGAGCGGCGGAGTGGGCAATCTCGATCACTTGGTCGAAGGCGTCACACAGGGTCACGCCAGCGCGGTGCTGGCGGCTTCGATCTTCCATTTCGGCACCCATTCGATCAGCGAGGCGCATGACGCTTTGCGCGCAGCGGGCTTGCCTGCACGCGGCGTTTGAACGAGGGTGGATCGATGGACACACTCAGACGCCTTGAACAGATCATAGCCGAACGGAGCTCCGCCTCTCCCGACACGAGCTATGTCGCCAAGCTAAATGCAAAGGGCCCCGGCACTATCGCTCAGAAGGTAGGCGAGGAAGCGGTCGAAACCGTGATCGCGGCTTTGTCTGGCGACAAGGGCGAGCTGGTCAGCGAAAGCGCAGATCTGTTGTTTCACCTGTTGGTCTTGCTGCAATCCAAGGGTGTCGCGCTGGATGACGTGCTGGCGGAGCTTGACCGGCGCGAGGGCGTTTCGGGCCTCGATGAGAAAGCCAGCAGGAGCAATTGAACCATGCCGATCGATCCGACCCTGCCCTATGATGACAACAACATCTTCGCCAAGATCCTGCGCGGAGAGATCCCCTCGACCCGCGTCTATGAGGACGAATGGGCGATTGCGTTTGAGGACATCAATCCGCAGGCCGAAGTGCACACTTTGGTGATCCCGCGCGGCAAATATGTCAGCTGGGACGATTTCTCCGCGAAAGCCAGTGACGAGGAAATTGCCGGATTTATCCGCGCCCTCGGAGAAGTGGCGCGGCAAAAGGGCTTGGTTGAGCCAGGCTATCGTCTTCTGGCCAATATTGGCGCGCATGGCGGCCAGGAAGTGCCACACCTGCATGTGCACATCTTTGGCGGACAGCCTCTGGGGCCGATGATCTGGAAGCGCTGATTTGGAGCCGGTCTATCCGCATACTTGGGATGCTCTGTCGCTCGTCAAATCAATGCGTCTGGAGCTTTACCTAACCATAGAAGACTTGGCGAAATGGCAAGAGTTGGACACGCAGAGCAAGGAACAAGCGCTCCATTATGGCGTCACTCTGCTCTTAGATGAACTTCGTATTGATGAGAGATGCGAAGACATGATTGGAGCAATTCTCTTTGAGAATGAAGCAGCTGCAGCATCCCGAGTTTCAAAGGACCTTCTCGCTTTGATTGACACACTGAAGGACGAAATGGGGAGGGCGCATTTCAGCGGTGTGCAAGAGATTCCAAGTGAACTTCTAGCTAACTCAAAGCTCCTTTGGGCCGAAATGAACAAAAACGGGTCACCCAGAATCAGTGAGTGATGCAACTCGCCGCGCATCCGATTCATTCCACCGTCATTCATGTGGGCAAAGGCAAACGCCGCTTTGCAGTGAATCCTCGCTGCGCTAACCCCAGTTCGCAATGGTTAATCCAACTCCAAAAGACCTGACATTTCCTGGCGGCATCTTTGACGGCCCGCGCCATCTTTATGCGGTGCGTGTCTATTACGAGGACACCGACCTCTCCGGCATCACCTACCACGCCAATTATTTGCGTTGGTTCGAACGCGCGCGATCAGATCTGTTGCGATTACTCGATATTGATCAGCGCGAGGCGATCGAAGCGGGCGAGGGGGCCTATGCTGTTGCCGAGATAAACCTCAAATATATCCGCCCCGCCAAGTTGGACGATGACGTGGTAATCGAGACGACCTGCACTGATCTTGGGGCGGCGAGCTGCAAGATGCACCAGATCGCCTGGCGCGGGGGCGAAAAGCTTGCCGAAGCCGACTTGCGGGTCGGTTTCATCTCGCTTGAAGGCAGACCACGGCGCCAGCCAGCAGAATGGCGCGCGGCGTTTCAGACAATCATGGACCATGAGGCCCCGTCACAATGATGCTCGACATTCTTTCCGCTGCTGGCCCGACGCGGCTCGATCCGGTGCAATTGTTCCTCGACGCCGACATTGTCGTCCAGGCGGTTATGGCCGGCCTTCTGCTCGCCAGTGTCTGGGTGTGGATGATCATGATCTCGTTCAGCCTGCGGATCGGCGGGCTGGAACGCAAGACAGCCAGCTATGAGGAAGAGTTCTGGGAAGGCTTTGACGAAAAGTTCTCGGACAACACCGATCTTGAGGGCTTGCTCGGCGCCCGGCGTCGACGCGAGAGCCCGGCTGCGCGGATCGCGGCCTCGGGTATGGCGGAATGGACCCGGTCAACCAAGCAGCAACCGATTGACGCCAGCGCAACGCGTCAGCGCGTCGCCGCAAGTATGGAAAGCCAGGTGGCTTTCGAAGCCGACGAGCTTGCCGCGAGGTTGGGCTTTCTTGCGACGACAGGATCGGTCGCGCCGTTCGTTGGACTGTTCGGGACCGTTTGGGGCATCATGAACAGCTTCTTCCAGATTGGCGCGCAGGAAAGCTCGTCGCTGGCGGTTGTCGCTCCGGGCATTTCGGAAGCTTTGTTCGCAACCGCGATCGGGCTTTTTGCCGCCATTCCTGCGGTGATTGGCTATAACCGCTTCAGCCAGCGCGTGAACCGGTTTGAGGCGCATCTTCAGCGCTTCGCTGACAAATTCCATGCCGGGCTGACCCGCAATTTGGACAAGCACGGATGAGCTTCGTGCTGGCCTCCTCAGGACGCGGCAAGAGCCGTCGCTCGCGCCGGGCGCCGATGGCGGAGATCAACGTCACGCCCTTCGTTGACGTGATGCTGGTGCTGCTAATCATCTTCATGGTCACCGCGCCGCTGCTCGCATCAGGCGTTCCGATCAACCTGCCTGAGAGCCGCGCCAACCCGATCGACCAGACGCCCGACCAGGTGACAATCTCGATCGACGAAGCGGGGGTGATCTACATCGACGACGTGTCGGTCGCGGATGATCGGCTTCCGCAGGCGCTGGATCAGATCGACAGGAGTGCCGACGGTCAGCCGCCTGTGATTGTGCTGCGTGGCGATCGGACACTGCAATATGGGCGCATCATGGCGGTGATGGGGGAGCTCAATCGAGCGGGCCTGAATTCGATCTCGATGGTGACGAGCTCGGGTCCAGCCAGTGCCAATGCGGAGGAAGCATCCACCGAGGCAGAGCCGCTTGAGGCGATTTCGGTCACCGACGATTCAGTTTCAGCGCCTTAACCATGCACGCGATGGGAGATAGCCTTGCCCAGCCCCGCTTTCGCGTCGAAGACCGCGTTGGCCTGATTGTCGCCCTGGTGCTGCATGCTGGGGTGCTGGGCCTGCTGTTGCTTCAGCCTGTGCGGAGCGAGCCTTTGGCGATCCCCGATCGCATGGCAGTCAGCCTTGTCAGCGAAGTGGGCCTGGAATCCACAGCCCCTGTTCCAGTCGACGAAAGCCGCGCCGCAATTGCCGAGACATTGGCCGACGAAGTGCAGCCAGAGGCGGTCCCAGACGTGACGCAGCCGGAACCGGAGCCACGTCCGGCCGCAGTGCGGGTCAATCGCGGAGGCGAACGGCCAATCACGGCGCCGCGCAATCCTCGCCGTGCTCAGCCGCCGCGCCCGTCTCCCACGCCCACACAGGGTGGCGGCAGTCGCATAGGAGAGGATTTCCTGCCACGCGGCGCGGGCAGCTCAACCGAAACCACCGAAACCGCACCCCCAGCTCCGCAGTTTGGGCGTCGCGAACGCGCCGCTCTAGCATCGGCCATCACCCGTCAACTGAGGCGGCACTGGACTGCGCCGCAGGGTGTCGACGCCGAATTGCTGGTTTCGGTTGTCTCCTGGAAACTCAACCAGGATGGCTCGCTCAAAGGGCGTCCGAGTTGTCGGACCAAGCCTGGAGGCATCACCGCTTCCAACCGTCCACAGGCTCCGTTGCACTGCGAACGCGCAATTAGGGCGGTTCAGCTTGCGGCCCCGTTTAATTTGCCAGAGCAGTTCTATAGTCGATGGGACGAGCTCGAATGGGAATTTGATAGAAGGCTCTAGCAATGAGAACGACGTTTCTTCTTGGAATACTGGCCATGTTGCTGGCTGGCCCTGCTTATGCCCAGAATGAAGATCTCGGCGAGGTGCTGGGCGATGGCGGCGAGGTTGAAGCGGTCGCGGTCGAAGGTGAGGAGGAAGACTTCGGGCCTCTTCGTGGCACCGTCACCGATGAAAGCGATTGGGAAGATCTGGGGATTGCCATCCCGGCCTTCGCAACCGATCGCAATCGTCGAACGCCAGCCAATGCCGACGGCACCGAAGCGCTGGGTCGCGAGATTGCGCGGGTCATAACCGCCAATTTGCGCAACAATGGCCTGTTCAAGCCGACCGGCCCTGACAGCCTTCCGCGTGCTCGTTTTGCCGATATCACATCACCCACCTGGGGCACTTGGAGCAATCGTGGCGCCGAAATGCTGGTGCATGGCTATGTCCGCGCACGTGGCGATGATCGGCTCGTGGTCGGCTGCTATCTCTATGACGTTGCTTTGCAGGATGAGCTGATCCGTGAGGGCTGGGTGGTGCGACCGGCTGATTGGCGCCGGGCCGCGCACAAATGCTCTGATTTGATCTACGCTCGACTGACCGGTGAAAATCCGTTCTTCGACAGCCGCATTGCCTATATCGCTGAGACTGGCCCCAAGGATAATCGCGTCAAACGCTTGGCGGTGATGGATAGCGACGGAGCCAATCACCGCTTTCTGACCTTGGGCAGTGCCACCGCGCTCACGCCGCGCTATTCGCCCGACTATTCCAAGATTCTCTATCTTTCCTATGTCGACGGCAATCCACGCATCTATGTCTACGACATCGGCACTGGTCGACAGCAGCTGGTGGCCGAGACCGGCAATCCCACGCTCGCGCCGCGCTGGAGCCCGGATGGTCGAACAATCCTCTATTCGATGGCAGTCGCAGGCAACACCGACATCTATAGCGTTTCGGCAAATGGTGGGCGCAGTACGCGTCTGACCAACACGCCAGGCATCGATATTGGCGGATCCTATTCGCCCGATGGCCAGCAAATCGTGTTTGAGAGCGATCGCTCGGGCACTCAGCAATGCTATGTCATGAATGCTGACGGATCGAACCAGCGGCGCATCACATTCTTTGGTGGACGCTGCGCGACACCCGAATGGAGCCCACGTGGCGACCAGATCGCGTTCACGCGCATTGCCGGCGATTTCAACGTCGCCGTGATGAGCCCGGGCGGACGCAATCTGCGGGTGCTCACCAATGGCTGGCAGGATGAAGCCCCAACCTGGGCTCCCAATGGCCGGATCATTCAATTCTTCCGCACAGAGCGCAATTCTGGCCGCTCTGGATTGTGGCAAGTCGACTTAACTGGACGCAATGAACGCAGACTGCCGACGCCGGTGGATGCTTCAGATCCAGCGTGGGGGCCAATACGACCGTGAAATACTCCGCAAGATTGTGCTAGGACAATCGCAAACCAAGAGGCATAAGCCCCGATCTGAAAGGACGACCATGATGAACACCCGTAACGCCGCTGTGCTGCTGCTTGCTTCGGCCACCACGCTTGCCGCGTGTTCGAGGAGCGCACCAGAGGAACTGCCTCCTCCACCGGTGACCACACCTGCTCCGACCCCAACCCCGACAACAGTTGTCGCGCCAACCCCGTCCGGTCCGATCGTGGGCACGCAAGCGCACTTCCGCGGCGTCGTGGGCGATTCTGCGATCATCTATTTCGACACGGATCGCTACAATATCGACAGCGCCGACGCGGCTGCTCTGCAAGCGCAGGCCCAGTATTTCGCGCAATACCCCGCGCTGACCTTCACGATCGAAGGCCATGCTGACGAACGTGGGACGCGTGAATACAACCTCGCTCTGGGTGAGCGTCGGGCGAATTCTGCGAAGAACTACCTGGTGTCTCTCGGCGTGTCGCCAAGCCGGATCTCAACGATCAGCTACGGCAAAGAGCGCCCTGTCGCCTTGGCTTCAAATGAGCGGGCATGGGCGCAAAATCGCCGCGCCGCGAGTATCGTCGTCAACTAGCGCGAGGGATCAGTCGGTCAGGCCGGGGAATGCCTCGGCCTGAACCAGGCTGGGCGTTTGGAGTGCTGCAGAGCCGAGCGGCACGTTCGCAGCCGCACAAAGGCACAAAAGCGCCATTGCGAATGCCGAAAACGCACTAGAAATAGTCAGTTGCTGGCTCATGCTGATCTCACTTTCGGTGCCGCAATAGCGGCGTCAGATGAATATTCTATTGCACTGCAACATTTGTACCCGTTTCTGGTTCCAGGCAATTCACAATCTTTCCATTTGAAGCGAGCGCGCTTAGATTGGCCGGGCAATGCGATCGACAGACGACATCCAGCGATTGGCTCGAGGGAAGCGCAGATGAGCCGCGCCCGCCGATCCAATGATTGGGGCTTTCCTCGCTGGCGTGGATATGGCTCGTCACGCGAGACCACCAATGTTCGCTTGTGCGATCGGCATGGCTGCGATGAACCCGGTGATTGCCCGGCGCCCAAATCGCCCAACAGTCCGGAGCGGTGGTATTTCTGCCAAAAGCACGCCGCTGAATACAATTCGAAATGGGATTATTTCGAAGGGCTCGAAAAGGCCGAGGCAGAAGCGCGCGCCAAGGCCGAACGCGCAGAGAGCGCCGCTTATGCCGAGAGCGCCCATTATGGTTGGGCGGGATCAGGCGATGGATCGCGCAGCGCTGATGAGATGCGAGCTTTGGAAGTGCTCGAGCTTGAAAGTGACGCGGACTTTGCAGCGGTCAAGAAAGCCTATCGCGCCAAGGCCAAAGAAGTGCATCCAGACGTCAAGCCTGGCGATGAGGAAGCGGCTAAGCAATTTCAGGCCCTGCAGCTGGCCTATGACGTTTTGAGAACGGCTGAGGAGCGCCGCGAATGGCGCGGCCAATAGGGGGTAACAGTTGATGGGCAAGCGTGTGCTCGCATTTGCGGCGTCAAACTCTTCAAAATCGATCAATCGGCAATTGGTGGAATACGCCGCATCGTTGATCGAAGGCGCGGAGATTGAGACGCTCGACATCCATGACTTCGAGATGCCGCTCTACCGCTCCGATCGCGAAGAGGCCGACGGCATTCCGCAGCTGGCGCATGACTTTCTGGCGCGGCTCGAAGCTGTCGACGCGATCGTTGTTTCCTTTGCGGAGCATAACGGAGCCTATCCCGCCGCTTTCAAAAACCTGTTTGACTGGTGCAGCAGAATCCAGCGCGAATTCTGGCAGAACAAGCCGGTTGCGATGCTGGCCACGTCACCGGGCGGGCGCGGAGCCAAGGGCGTGCTCGAGTTTGCCACCAGCGCGGCACCGCGATTTGGCGGAGAGCTGGTGGGTCACCTGTCAGTGCCCAGCTTCTATGAGAATTTCGACGCCAAAGCGAGCAAGCTCACCGATGCCGCGCTCGACAAGGAGCTGCGGGCTTTGTTGGCAAAGCTCTAAGCTGGCTTACTCGCCTTTTGGTCCCGAAAAGCTGGGATTTGCCGCCGTTGAATTGATCGTCGGATTGGGATTGTCATTCCACCACGCAACATCGGTCCATGGCCGCGCGTCAATCTCATGCGTCCAGCAATTTTTGGGCTGCTGTGAGAGATGGAAATAGGTGTCAGCCAGCGCGCCGGGATCGATTACGCCGTCATCACCCTTTGACGCTTTGTAGGTCTCCCAATTGTCGCCCAGCAGCTTGCCAAGCGTGTCAGGCGCGTCGACCGACCCGTCCACGACAATATGCGCGACATGGATGCCCTGCGGACCGAATTCGGCGTTGAGCGTCTGGCACAGCATCCGGCGTCCGCCCATCGCAGCGGCGTGGCTGTGCTGACCAGCATTGCCGCGAACAGCCGAAGTCGCCGACGTGACAAGAAGCGTGCCTTTTCCGCGTTTCACCATATGCGGGAACGCAGCATGTGCGAGACGGAACACGCCATAGCAGCCCAGCCGCCAGCCCAGCTCAAATGTCCGATGCGGCGTATCGTGCAGCTTGCGGTTTCCGATCTGCGCACCAAGATTGTAGAGCATAGTGTCGATCGGTCCGATATCGGTCTCGATCCGCTCGATCAGCTCCTCGATTGTCCCATCATCGCTGGCGTTGAGCAGGATGCCCGAGGCCGAGCCTCCCGCATCCTCAATCTCGCCGACCAGCTTGGCGAGGCCTTCCTCGTCTGATCGCCGGGCGAGAACCGCATGATAGCCTCCCGCAGCGAAGCGAGCGGCGGCGTGGCCGCCAATTCCGGCGCCAGCACCGATAACGAGGAATACGGGTTTCTTGTCGCTCATTGTGCGGGTGTCCCTGCCAGTTTTGCTTCATGCGCTGCGAGCCACGCCTCTTCTTCGCCGGGTTCGGGGAGGATGTCTCCTCCCTCCATCACCCAGCTCGCCGGCGTATCCGCAGTGTGGACGTGGACAGTGTCAGCATCAAGGCTGGAATGAGTCAGGATCGAGTCCTTCATTTCCGCACAGATCTGAGCCTTTTGAGCGTCTGTGCGCCCGTGCCTGATTTGGCCGAAAAGCGTCGCCTTGGTCTCGCCCAATGGCGGATTGGGGGCTCCTTCGAAGAAGAACACATGAACAAATTTGGCCGGTGCATCGGTGACATCGCAATGGATGCGGGTGACGTCATGTGCGATCTTGGCCTTGGCTTCGGCTGGGATCGATCCGGGCTGCGAATTGCAGATATACAATGGCATGGCTTCTCTCCAATTAGCTTTGCGGATCGCTGATCACGGTCACAACCTCGTCAGGCCCGCGATTGGCGTGTTCAATCCAGATATCGCCGAGCTCGCGCAGCAGCGGCTCGCGCTCTTCAAGCGAGAGCGGGCGATCGGCGTTCATCGTCACCAGCACCGAGGTTGATGGCTCGTATGCGGTGAAGCCGCTCCCTTCAGGCACGGTGATCCAGTTGATGCTCGGCTCAGAGCCAAAGGACCGGGCACCAAAAGCGCTCGTTTCGGCTCGCAGGGCTGCCTCCTGCTCGGCAGATATCTGGCCCGCTTGGACCATGCATGTGCAGTTGATCACGACTCGCTCTCCTTTCGTGAAGAGCAAGCTAGTCTAATTATTAGACCAAATCCAGTGCCTGTGCGAAATCAGCGATCAGATCGTCCGCATCTTCGATCCCGATGCTGATCCGCACCAGGTTGTCGGTGATGCCCAAGGCCGCTTTGCGCTCGGGTGGAACCGACAGATGCGTCATCGCAGCCGGGTGGCTGGCCAGGGTTTCGGTGCCGCCCAGGCTCACTGCCAATTTCGCGATCGAAAGATTGTCGAGGAAGCGGAAACTCTCCTCTTCGCCGCCCTTGATGAACACCGAGAAAGTGGAACCAGCGCCCTTGCAGTGGCGATCATAGATGTCCTGCTGGCGCGGATCGTCGATGAAGCCGAGATAACCAAGTCCCTCGACCTTCGGGTGATCCTTGAGGAAGGCGCAGACCTTCGCCGCATTTTCACCTGCTCGCTGCATCCGTAGCTCAACCGTTTCGAGCGAGCGCAGCAGCATCCAGGCGGTGTTGGGATCGACGATGCCGCCCATCGTGTTGCGAAGGGCGCGGACCGGATCCATCCACTTCTTGGCGCCGGCGATTGATCCCGCCACAAGGTCAGAATGGCCGCCAACATATTTGGTCAGAGAATAGACCACGATATCCGCACCGTGATCGAGCGGACGTTGCCAAAGCGGACCAAGGAAAGTGTTGTCGATCGCAATCGGGCACGGCTTGCCGAGATTGGCATCGCGCGCCGCTTTGACGGCTTCGACATCGACCAAGGCATTGGTCGGGTTGGCAGGGCTTTCGAGGTAGATCATGGCGACCTTACCGCCGTTCTGCGCTGCCTGCTTCTTGGCGCGCATCATCACGTCGTCGAGCTCTTCGCGGCTCGCGCCAGCGGGGAAGTCGACATAGGTCACGCCGAACTTGCTCAAAACCTTGGCGACAAAGCCCTCTGAGGCGGCGTAGAGCGGTCCTGAGTGGACGATCACATCGCCCTGGCTGACATAGGCCATCATCAGGATGCAGATCGCTGTCATCCCGCTGGAGAAGGTCAGAGCGTCTTCCGCTCCGTCCCAGATGCCGAGCCGATCTTCGAGGATTTCCTGGTTGGGACCATTGAAGCGCGAATAGACCAATCCTTCGGCTCCGCCTTCGCGCTTGCCGGTGATGCCTTCAAAATGCCGCTTGCCCGCCGCCGCATTTTCGAACGCAAAGGTGGATGTCAGAAAGATGGGAGCTTTAAGCGATCCCTCAGACAGGACCGGGTCAAAGCCGTGACCCATCATCAGTGTCGAAGGCTTCATTTCCTGCCCGCCAATGCTTGTCTTTTCGGGCTTCGGCTTGCGCCGCGGTGTTGGGGTGTCGGTTGCGTCGATCGCATCTGTCATGGGACGATCCTTCCTATGTGCGCGCTCCCAGGAAGGCAGGAGCTCAATGGGCTGGCCAGGGCACCCGTTTCTAACCTCCGCAGAAACGCCTCTCCACTGATAAGCCTGTTGCCGCCCGAAATATCGTGAGCAAGTTTCACTTGCAACCATTTGTGCGCGGTTTTGCCGAAGGAACTGGAGTTAGAATGGGCTCGCGCGGCGCTTAGAGAATGCCGGCGATTGCCCAGACCATTCCGACGATCAGGAATATGCCGACTATGTCGAGCACAAGCCCTGCACCGACCATCTTCTCGATGCGGATTCTTCCGGTCGACCAGGCGATGGCATTGGGTCCGGTGCCTGCGGGCAACATAAACCCCCAGCTGGCGGCAAGCGCGGCCGGCATTGCGAGGAGGATTGGGTCCGCGCCCAGTGCAACGATTAAGGCTGCTACCACCGGGATAATGCCGCTTGCCGTCGCAACATTGCTTGCGAATTCGGTGATCACGACAATCATCGCGACAACAGCCAAAGCGACGATCGGAAGCGGCAAGCTTTCAAGCGGCAGCAACGCCTGGCCCAGCCAGTCGGCCAGACCCGAGGCTTGCATGCCCGCCGCCAGGGCCAGACCCCCGCCAAACATCATGATCACTCCCCAGGGTGCGCGATCCGCCTCTTTCCAGATCAGCAGCGGGCGCCCGGTGCCATCGGGCAGCAGAAACAGTGCGAGGCTGGCGATGATCGCGATCGTGCCATTAGTCCAGGCGCCATCGGGAAGAAGCGGGCGAATCCAAGGAACCGTCATCCAGGCCAAGAATGTCAGGGCCACAATGGGGACGAGGCGTTTCTCCGCTGTCGACCAAGCGGAGTGGGTGTCGATCGCTTCGCGTGCAGCGCCGACATCGAAAGGATGGTCGCCGACCTTTTGGAACTTGCCGACAATAAAGGCGGCAAGGGGAACGCCAAGCAGGACGATTGGCAGCCCATAAAGGGTCCATTGAACGAAGGTGATCTCCAATCCGATCATGCTGTCGAGCAGACCGACGGCGATGGCATTGGTTGGCGAGCCAACCAGCGTTCCGAGCCCGCCAATGCTGGCTGCGAAGGCGATCCCGATCGGCAGCGCGCCAGACAGACCTTCCCAATTGTCCTCCATCGCCCCGCCGGCCGTGAGAACCGCAAGTGCCATCGGCATCATGATCAATGTGGTCGAGGTGTTGGAGATCAGCATCGAAAGCAGCGCAGCGCTGATCATGAATGCGAACAGCAATTGGGTTGGGCCGCCCTTGGTGCCAATCGATTTCAGGATTGCCAGGCTGAGCCGTCGGTGCAGGCCGGTCCGTTCGATCGCCAGAGCAATGAACGCCCCGCCCAGCAAGAGGAACAGGATCGGCGAGTAGTAGGTGCTGGCGGTCTCGCGAGCGCTTGAGACGCCGGCAAAGGGCAGGACGATGAAGGGCAACAGGGCCGTGACTGTTAGCGGCACCGCTTCAGTCATCCACCAGCTGGCCATCCACAGCACTAGGCCGGCGACCAGCCACGCTTCCACCGGCATACCTGCGGGTGGAGACACAAAGACGGTGATCGCGAATGCGAGCGGGCCGATCAGGCGGCCAATCTGTGCGGCTGTCACTCTGAAGTTCCCCTGGCCTTCGCAATCATGTCCGTTCGTATGACCGGCACGGCTTCATTCCAATCGGTGATGCGGCCGTCTTCGTCAACCAGAGCCAATTTCAAGGCGTGGCCCGTTTGAGGATCGATCATGTCGAGTGGAGACCGTTCCTTGCTCAAATGGTTGTCGGCCCAATGCATCATGGCCACCAGAACCGGGCCGAAGGCACGGCCGCGCTCCGTCAGCACATATTCCGAGCGTGGCCTGGCGGAGCCCAGCCGGTAGCTGTGCTTGGCGAGCATCTCGAGATCGAGCAGTTTGGCAATGCGGTTGGACAAGGTCGCGCTCGATATGCCGAGCTCGCTGCGCAGATCATCGAACCGCGTCACACCGTAAAACACCTCGCGAAGAATTAGGAGGCTCCAGCTGTCACCCAGCGAATTGGCGGCATCGGCCATGCCGCACATGTCAAGCGGGACTGGCGAATTTGGAAGGCCCGTAGGAGGCCGCGTCATGTCTGGGTTTGATAATTGAAGTTAGCCTTTCTAGGGCTGAGTTCGAAAAACGGAGTGAGCTATGACCTACCTTGATCTCATACTGATTGCAAAAATCGTCGGCACCGGCTTGTTTGTCGGCTTGCCCTTTCTGCTCATTCCAGGACCGCGCCTGATTTCGCTTTTGCAGATCGAAGGGGCAGAACCGGCTTTGCCGCTCATCAGGCTCTATGGCTGGGCTGTGATCGCACTATTGGTCGGCTATTCGTTCGGCTTTTCCTGGGTCACAAGTGACGAATTCCCGACTGGCGTCGTGACCATGGGGCTGGTGTCAAACGCTGGGGCTACCGTGCTTCTCATAGCGACTGGTGCTTGGCGCAGGGCGCGGACAATGACGGTATTCTTGGGATTGATCGCGAGCGCGCTTACGCTCGCCATCTCCAATCCAATCCTGATGATGGCTAGGGTCTGGTGAGACCCTTGCCGTTATTGCGCTATTCGACTTCGCGCGCCTTGTCAGCGTCGGAATATTGGCCGTCGCCATAGATCACCATCCCGGTGCGAATACCGCGCTTGAATGCCTTTTTCAGCTTGTCGTTGCGCTCATCCATAAGCCGGGTGATCGCGCGATTGATGCGGGTCTGCTCGAACACAGCGGTGCGCCCCTGCAGATTGACATTGCCTGCGCCGGTCAGGTCCTGAAGCGTGCCAGTAAACTGCAGACCGGAATCGCGCTCGCCCCGTGACAGGTCCGCCAGATCGGTCTCATAGCTGTTATAGCGGGTCTCATCAGTGCGATCGATCAAGGCCTTCACATCCTCGCGCGCATATTGCTTGATGTGAACTCGCAAGGCCGCAAAATCATCGAAGTAGAACGGAGCCGCTTCTTCGAACACGCGCGATACCTGCAAGGCGCCTGAGAATTTCTCGACCCCGCGCAGCGAATTGACGAATTCCTCTGCTGACAGCGACAGCAGCGCATCGACATTGTCTCCGCTGTAAGCAAGCCGCTGGATCGACGGACCGCCAATCTCACCGCGCCAAAAGCCGTAGATTACTTTGGGATCTTCCCAGTTGGGATAGACAATTCGCTCGCGGATATCGCGCGGGCTCAATGAAACTCCCGCCACCGTTACCAGCTTGGCGTCATCCAAAGCGGCGCGATTGGAGCCGAATTCCTCGCGGCTCGGCTCTTGCAAAGGATAGGCATGGGCAAGCGCTTCCACCACGGCGACGTTGTGGAGGTTGATCCAGAATGCGAGCTGTTCGTTGCGCGGCAGTTTGGCGATATTGAGCTCGCTGCCGACGCGCTCAAGATCGGCCCGATAGTCGGTCAGGGCAGAGCGGATTTCGTCGGTCACAAAGCTGAAAGCGAGCCGATTGCCTTCCAGGCGATAGCGCGATTCATGACCAAAAATCCGCCTGGTTCCGGTGCCGGGCTGGACGCGCGGTGCGCCCTCACGCAGCGATGGTCCCATCGGCACGACAAGATAGCCGAGCGCTTCGTCCCAATAGGCATAATCGATGCGATGTTCGCGCACACCGGCCATCGGCTGGAAGCGCGCCATCGGGTCACTGTCTGATGTCGCAGAGGCTTGGCTGACACTGACTGAGACTGGCAAAGCCGTCGCTTCGCCGCTCTCTGCTGATGCACTCGCAGCGACGCCGAATGTGAGAAGAGCCGCCCCGCTGAGGGTCGAAAGTGTTGGCATGCCGGTCTTCATGTCAGTCTCCTTGAGAGGGGGTAATCTCCAAACCTATTCAATCTCTCCGTCATTCTCGGGTTCCCCGGGAAGCCGGATATTGCTGAACGTCACTGTACCGGTGCGAATGCCTTCGCGCTCCATGATATCGAATTTGCGCGCCCGCTGCGCCAACAGACGGCCCATCGCTTCGGGCACTCGGAACGAGCCCCCTGTGAACAGATAATTGGGTTGGCGCGCGCCTCCGGAAAGATCGGCAATGTCGTATTCGCGGACATTGGCTTCGGTCGTTTCAGTCTTCTCGAGAATTTCGCGGACATCGGCATTGGCATAGTCAGCCAGGTGCTCGCGGAGATCCGTCTCGAAGTTGGGGAAGTAATAGGGGGCGGCTTCGGCGTAGAGGGTCGAGACATCGAGCCTCTTGCCGCGCTTCTGAGTGCCTCGGAGCGAATTGATGAATTCGCGCGCGCTGCGATCAAGCAGGCCGCTGACATTCTTGGCATTGAACGCAGATCTTTGCATGGCGGGCCCGCCAATTTCGCCGCGCCAGAAGCCGTACATCACTTTGGGGTCGCGCCAATGGCGGTAGACAATCTGCTCGCGAATATCGCGCAGGCTGAGCGCGACGCCTGAGACTGTGATGAACTTGTGATCGTCCAGCGGCTCGCCGTTGATCTCAAACTCGCGCGGTTGGCGCATGGGCCAGTCCTGCGCCATCTTCTCCATCAATGCGACATTGTGCAGGTTGAGCCAGAAGGCGAGCTGCTCATTGCGAGGCAGGGTTTGGATATTGAGCTGGTCTGCAGTCGCTTCGAGATCGCGGCGATATTCACCAAAACTCTGCTTCACCGCATCGTTCATGAAATAGAACGCGACCAGCGAACCTTCGAGCCGGTATCGCGAGACGTGACCTGCGGTCCGGCGCGTACCCAGGATCGGATCAGGACGTCCGGCGGATTTGCGCAAGGAAGGGCCCATCGAGATGACGAGGCTTTTCAGTGCGACATCCCAGATCGAATAATCGATCGAATGCTGAATCGGATTTTGCTGAGGCGCGAAAACGGCAAAATCATCATCTTGCGATGGAGTGAATACCGCGGGTGAGACGTCCTCAACCGAGGCGGCCTGCGCAACGGGAACCGACGCAAAGGCGACACATGTCGCCATGAATAAGAGTGATTTTGCTTTCGAAGCCATGCCGCCGCTCCACCAAACAGACTGCGCTTACAACACCATAGTGAGAGATGTAATCGTAACCTTTGATGAATGATCATTGCAACGGCAAGAGACCGCCAGATCGTTCCGGCGGTCTCAAGTTCGGAAGCGAATAATAAGTTCTAGTTGCGTCGATCAGCCGCCAGAGTAGGTGATCTTTGCATGCCCGGAGACCTTGCTCGCATCGAGGGTCAGTCCTTTCGCCGGATTGCTGCTGGTGTAGTGGTTCTCGGAATGACTCATGTCGTATTTGACGTGCTTGTCGCCCTTTCCGCCGCCATGCTGGTAGTTCCAGTTGGTCGTATAGGCCGCAATATTCTTCCCTCCGCTGGCGCTGCATTGCTCGTACCATTCGAGCCGAGGTTCCAAGTAATTGTTGCGCTGCTCAACGCCATTCACGTCAATATATGAGGCATAGACCTTGCCGATCGTCGGCGTGCAGCCATTGCAGGCAACAGCGCATTTGTAGCCTGTCGGCTGCACAGACAAGGTGGCGGAGGTGCCTGCCTTCACAGTGTATTCTGCGACCTTCTCGCCACCAAAGACCAATCGAGCGTGTTTTGATTGGCCCTCGTGAAGCCAGAATTTCAAATCCGTGCTTGAATTGTTGGTGATGCGCAGCTCGTATTCGGTGGCTTTGGCGTGCGCGGTGGATGCCATCGCCAATGCGGCCGCTGTGACTGCACCAGCCATCCAGATCGTCTTCTTCATTGCTTCCTCCATTCCTTGATGATGCCGCTCACTTCACGGTGCATTTGTTGCCGAAGCTGTCTTGGGGGTCGCCGCTCGCACCATTCTGTTTGGCCTGGTCAGACCAGGAGATGTCGTGGTGCCACGAATTCGAGCCGGTTGTGCCCTTGGTCCAGGTCTGCGCGACGCAGCCGGGTGTCAGGAAGATGTCGCGATCCTTCTTGGGGCCGCTCGCGATGTTGATTTTGAGTTTATAGAGGCAATTGGCTGGTACGATGAATGTGTCGTATTCGTTGAGCTGGACATTGGAATCGAACTTTTTCGAAAGCCCCGGGCATACGCCATTGACTGGTTTGCTACTGGGCTGGGTGGACTTGGCCTTCACTTCGACCCAGGAAACCACATAGCCGCCGCCATTTGCGTAGGCGATCGCGCCGCAAAGGGCGCCAGTCTGTTTGCAATAGCTATCGGTGTAACGCTTGTTTTCCTTGGGGCTGCTGATCGCATCCCATAGGTCAACGGTCGCGTCAGCGGAGGTGGTGAAGACGTTGTCGTCCGCCCAAGCTGGCGACGCGGATAGAGTCAACGCACTTACGGCCAGGCCAATTCCGAACTTTCCATGTTTTTGCAGCATTCAATACTCCGCCATTCATTGGGATCAGAGCCTTTGAATTATCGCATAATGATGGAGCCGGTCTTCTGATGGTGATCCGTATTGTCTCGTAATTTCAGGTCACTAGAGGGATCACGACCAGTGAACTATGTCACAGAAACGTGTAGCCAAGCACTTCATCCCACAGCGCTCGTCCATGGGGTGACCCGGTCCAGTCCGGCATCCGCAAATCGCCCCTTTGCGGGCCTGTTGCGTGCGGCGGCCTGTGGTCCTGCGATTGTCTGAGCAAAGAGATTCGACTCCTCAAATCGTCTCGTTCAGTCGATGGTCGACCGGCGACAAGCTGGCTCAGCGGCAGAGCGCTGCGATCATATTCGATAACTCGTCGCGGCGTGAGAAGGATGATGGTTTCGGCCGCCACCTCTTGGACTTCGAGAGTTCGAAACAGGTTTTGCAGGATCGGGATATCGCCAATGATCGGGACCTTGCTCTCCTTGTTGCGATCGCTCCTTTCGGAGAGCCCAGCCAACAACAATGTTTGGCCCAGCTTGATGCGCACATTGACGTTGGTTTCAGAGGACGAGATCGAGAGCGCCTCCTGGAATGTCCCGGCAATGGCTTCGGTCGAGAAGTCGGAATTCCCGATATTGATATTGAGGACAAATTCTTCGTCGGAAAGGAAGGTTGGCGTGACTTCAACGGTCACACCAACGCGTTCGGTGAGGGTTTCTCCGTCGAACTGGCCGCTGATCGAAGCGAGAAACAGGTCGCCTGAGAAGAATGTCGAAGTCTGGTCTTCCATTGCCACCAAGCTTGGTCGGGCAATGATCTCGCTCCGATCGTCCGTCGAGTTGAAGATGTTGAGCGAATATTCGAGCTCGGAACTGCTGATCGAGCGCGTGATGGATCGAGTCACGCTGTCATCATCACCGGTCAGCTGGCTGAGAGAGCGTTCGTCATCATAACTGAACAGCACGCTGAGCCCGTCAAGCAGGTTCAGACCGCTGGAACGCACGAGGCTCGACGTTGACCGCAAGATTGTCGCTTCCAGGACGATTTGCCGATTGCTGGATGTTGCTTCTGTTTCGTCTTCTTGCTGGGCGCTCGAAATTGTATGTGGCTGTGGCTTTTCGTCGCTACGCGCTGGGCTTTCCATTGCCTCAACCCGGCTCCAATCATCAATCCGTTGGTGTAGCCGGCTGACCAGAAGAGGGTTGCCAGCCTGCTGGCGAATTTGCTCCAGATTGCGCAAAGCGCGCGAGTGATCGCCCGATGCAGCGCTGATCAAGATCTCTGGGCGGAGCAGGCGGCTGTCATCCGGCAAGAGAGTCTTGGCTCTTTGCAACGCTGATTCTGCGGCCTCGACATCGCCAAGATAATAGGCGCAAATCGCCAGACCCAGGAGCGGCTGTGGCGCATTCGGACGGTTCCTGATCGATTCCTCGAACAAGGCGCGAGCGCGTTCGTAATTCTCCCGCTCGAGTTCCAATTCGCCGTAATGGTAGGTGATCCACCAAGTTTGCGGATCAAACTTGTGCGCCAGCGCATAGCCGACGGCCGCCGTTTCGTAGTGCTGGGGATCGATCGACTTGCCCAATTGGTGAAGTGTGTAGGCGTTGAGGAAGTTCGCGCTGACATCGCGCGGAGCGATCGCAAGTGCGCGCTCGAAATTGTGTTGCGCCGAGTACCACTCGCCCTTTGCGAGTTCGCCAAGACCTGCTGCAATGTGCGCTTGCGCGACAGAGCGTGGCTTGATGTCTGATATGCCGAGCTCGATGGCGGGCGGCGGGGGCAGGGCCAGCTTTGGTTTGAATGGCACGACAGCGGCATTCGACGCGCAGCCTGCAAGCAGAAGCGCGGCCAACATGGCAAGCAAGAGCCTGTTCAGCGACTGCACCCGCACTTGCTACCTCGCGATCGATCCTCAGTGCCGCAATCTTGGCCTGATCGAGCGGCTCACACCATTGAGGCAGGCTACTTAGTTGGATGTTTGCGAACGGCTAACGAAAACGGGCCGCCGGATTGCTCCGACGGCCCGCTTTGTCGATCTTTGGTCGATTACTCGACTTCGTTCTTGTTCTCCGGATCACCCGGCAGCTGAATATTGCTGAAGGTGACAGTACCGGTGCGGCCACGCTTGATCACGCGCCGGAACTTGGTCTCACGCTCTTGCAGCAGGCGAGCCATGCTTTGCGGAATGCGGAAGCGGGTCGAGACGCCATCGGTGGTGACGTTGGAATAGCTCGGTTCGCGCACACCGCCGGCGAGATCGGCAATATCAGCCTCGTCAATCGCAGCTTCGGTGCGAGTAGTCTCGGCCAGGATCTCAGCGACATCCTCATTGGCATAGAGTGCGATATGCGCGCGCAAATCGGATCCGAAATCATCGAAGAAGAACGGAGCCGCCTCTTCGTAGATCTTCGACACCTGCAGCCGGTCACCGCGCTTCTGGGTGCCGCGCAGCGAGTTGACGAAATCGCGCGCACCGCGATCGAGCAGGCGTGACACATTGTCGGCGTTGAACGCTTCGCGCTGGATCGAGGGCCCACCAATGTCGCCACGCCAGAAGCCGTAAATCACCTTGGGGTTTTGCCAGTGGCGATAGACGATCTGCGTGCGGATATCCTTGGGGCTCATCGCCACACCGTTGACGGTGATGAACTTGGCATCGTCCATCGGAACGCCGTTGATCTCAAGATCTCGCGGCTGGCGAACGGGCCATTCCTTGGCGATCTGTTCGATCACGGAAACGTTGTGAAGGTTGATCCAATAGGCGAGCTGTTCGTTGCGCGACAGGGCCTGAATGTCGACCAGATCAGCCGTCCGCTCAAGATCTTGGCGGTATTCGGTGAAGCTCGCGATGACATCGGAATCGAGGAACGAGAACATGATCCGCGTGCCTTCGAGGCGATAACGCGAAGTGTGACCATATTGGCGACGGGTGCCGAGGCTCTGTTGAGCAGTGCCAGGGGTTTGACGCAGTGACGGTCCCATCGAAACGACGAGATTGCGCATCGCCTCGTCCCAGATCGAGTAATCGATCCGATCACTGTTGGGCGCGTCGCTCGGCGTGAATTGGGCAAATTGCGGATCGGCAGCAGAGGCTGCGGTCAGTTGCTGGGCGGCAAGCTCAGTCGGTTGAGCATAGGCTATGCTGCTAGCGCTAAGCATCGCTGCGAAGGCAACGGAACGAAGAAGCGGGGAATTCATCGTTTTCCTTCCTGTAATTCTTGACCCTTCTGACGAGGTCTTTTGGGGGCTGCGCCGGTCGCGACGCGTTGAGGGTGTAGGCGCGCCGGCAAAGGGGGCTGCCGGCGCGAAGAGACCAGTTATGCTTCGGGCAAGCAGAACCAATCCCTCGCGAGTCTTGTAGCTCAAATACTCATACGCATGATGACGTCGATCGGTTGCGGTGTGTTATTCATCGAATACACCGAAAATCGCGAACGCGCTCGAAGTGCGGCAATCGTGCCACACTTTGGCTTCGTCCATGTCAACAAGGGCTTAGCCGGAGTCGAAACGCTATTTGGGAGCGAGCACCATCAGCATCTGGCGGCCTTCAAGCCGCGGAAATGCTTCGACCTTGGCGATCTCTTCAACATCGTTCTGAACGCGTTTGAGAAGTTCCATGCCAAGATGTTGGTGAGCCATTTCACGACCACGGAATCGCAGGGTCACTTTGACCTTGTCACCATTGTCGATGAATTTGTTCACGTTCCGCATCTTCACGTCATAATCATGGGTGTCGATGTTCGGGCGCATCTTCACTTCCTTGATGTCCTGCGTTTTCTGCGTCTTACGCGCTGCATTGGCCTTTTTCTGGGCCTCATAGCGGTATTTGCCGACATCTAGGAACTTACACACTGGCGGGTCCGCATTAGGCGAAACTTCGACGAGGTTGAGGCCGACTTCGTTGGCCTGTTCAACCGCTTCGCGGGTGTACATGACGCCAAGGTTTTCACCCTGATCGTCGATCACGCGAACTTTTGGGACCTGGATAAACTGATCGTAGCGAGGGCCGCTTTTAACGGGCGGGGCCATCGAGCGCCGAGGTGGACGGGCTATGTGTTTTCTCCTGTAATAGCCATGTGTGTGCGGGGGCTATGTAGGGATTGTCTTAACGAAACGCCAGATAAGTCTTCGAATTGAATATTTTTGGCTAAGCCGCCTCACGCCATAGCGGAAACCGGACGATCTTTCCCTTGGCTGGCAGCACGGCATCAATCGCGTTGGCCGGTTGCAACGCGTCGAGGATCTCGGGCGCACCGGCGTCCATTCCACCCGTGTATGCACCAAAGGCGGGCAGGATCATCCTGTCACCCCCTTCGTGCGAGCGGCTGACGACGCCGCACGGCCTCGCAATATGCCGCTCACGCACTTTGACGCGCATCTTCGGATGAAAGTGGCCTGACAGCTCTGGACGGACCTCTCCAGGCCTGGCCTCATGTCGCAAGATGATCCCGCCAATTTCAAGCTCACCTTCGATTTGCGCGCCAAACGCACGATGCATGTTCTCATCGTGATTGCCGGTGATCCACACCCAATCGAGCGCACGAGTGAGCGATTCGAGCATGCCGGCCGCGAAGGGATCCAGCCGGTGAGTGCCGTCATCATCGTGAAAATTGTCACCCAGCGTAATCACGCGGCGGGCATCGGTTTGCTTTATCGCATCTGCGATCCGTTCCAGCGTTTCTCGGCTGTCATAAGGCGGCAGGAGCTGCCCGTGCTGAGCGTAGAAACTGCCCTTCTCAAGGTGGAGGTCAGCCACCAGCAGCGCGCGTTCCTCCGGCCAATACAGCGCGTTGCCGGGCAGCAGCACCAGCTCGTGTCCGGCAAAAGGCATGGATGCGAACGAAACGAGAACCATGGCAATCACTTGCCCCCATCAAGCGGCTTTGGCAAGTGGGCATTCATGCAATGGAATTCACACACTCAGCGCGCACGTGAATGGTTCGAAAGCCTGCGCGACCAGATCTGCGCGGCATTTGAAGAAATCGAACGCGAGGCCGGATCCGACGCCACTTTCGAATACACGCCTTGGCAGCGCGAAGAAGCCGGCAATGATGACCCTGGAGGCGGGGTTCAGGGCCTGATGAAGGGCAAAGTGTTTGAAAAGGTCGGCGTCAACGTGTCGACCGTCAGGGGCAATTTCTCGCCCGAGTTTGCCGGCCAAGTGAATGGCGCGAGCGCGGAGAATCCAAGTTTCTCAGCGACGGGCATCTCTCTGGTAGCGCATATGGTCAATCCCCATGTCCCCGCAGTGCATATGAATACGCGCTTCCTGACCACCGGCAAAGCGTGGTTCGGGGGCGGGGCTGATCTCAATCCGCCGCTTCCAATCGAGGAAGACACTGAGCAATTCCACGCCAGCCTGCGTGCGGCCTGCATGGCGCACAACCCGACCTATTATGATCGCTTCAAGCAATGGGCGGATGACTATTTCTACATCCCGCATCGCAATGTTCATCGCGGTGTCGGCGGAATTTTCTACGATCATCTGGAGTGCGACGATGACCCCAGCTGGGATCGCAATTTTGCGTTCACCCAGGATGTCGGCAAAGCGTTTCTGGACATCTATCCTCAGCTGGTGCGCAAGCGCATGCACGCGTCGTTTGACGATGCTGATGTCGCTCGCCAGCTCGAATATCGCGGGCGCTATGCCGAATTCAACTTGGTCTATGACCGTGGCACATTGTTCGGCCTCAAGACCGGCGGAAACATTGACGCCATCCTGATGAGCTTGCCACCGCGAGCGACCTGGAGTTGATACGGGGAAATTGTGGATTGCATTGATCGCGCTGCGACCGCACATTGGTGTCAATGCTGCGACAATACGAACTTGTAGAGAAGGTCCGGGAATACGACCCTGACGCCGACGAGGCGGCGCTCAACCGTGCCTATGTCTACACCGTGCAGAAGCATGGCACGCAAAAGCGCGCCAGCGGGGATCCCTATTTCAGCCACCCGGTTGAAGTGGCTGGTCTTATGACCGACCTGCAGCTCGATCAGGAAACTATCATCACGGCGCTGCTTCACGACACGGTTGAAGACACGCTCGCAACGATCGAAGACATCGAAGATCATTTCGGGTCCGAGGTCGCTCGTCTTGTCGACGGCGTTACCAAGCTCTCCAAGATCGAGGCCATGCCCGAAAATGAGCGGGCAGCGGAGAATTTGCGCAAATTCCTGCTCGCGATGAGCGAAGACATCCGCGTCTTGTTGGTCAAGCTGGCTGACCGACTCCACAATATGCGCACGTTGCACTTCATCAAGAAGCCCGAAAAGCGCCAGCGGATCGCCCGCGAGACTATGGAGATCTATGCGCCCCTGGCTGAGCGCGTGGGAATGTATGAATATATGCGCGAGATGCAGGCTCTCGCATTCCGCGAGCTAGAGCCGGAGGCTTATGCCACGATCACCAAGCGGCTTGAGCAATTGCGCAATCAAGATGGCGGCCAGGTCGATGCGATCGCACTGCAGATGAAGCACGCTTTGGCCGAGGCTGGTTTGCAGGTTGAAGTGTGGGGCCGCGAAAAGCACCCCTATTCGATCTGGAAGAAGATGGCGGAACGCCATGTCAGCTTCGAACAGGTGACCGACATCATGGCATTCCGTGTCATCACCGAGAGCGAGGCCGATTGCTACCGAGCCTTGGGCGTGTTGCACACGACGTGGCAATTCTTGCCCGGCCGGTTCAAGGATTACATCTCAACACCCAAGAACAACGGCTATCGCTCGGTGCATACATCGCTGATGTATGAAAACTCGATGCGGGTCGAGGTGCAGATCCGCACCCATGAGATGAACCAGCGCAATGAGTTCGGACTGGCAGCGCACTGGGCATACAAGCAGCACGACAAGGCCGATGGCGAAGTCGGGTGGCTGCGCGATCTGATCGAGATCGTTGACGCCAGCCACGATGCCGAAGAGCTGCTCGAACACACGCGCATGGCGATCTATCAGGATCGGATCTTTGCGTTCACCCCGAAGGGCGCGCTGTTCCAGCTGCCCAAGGGTGCCACCTCGGTCGACTTTGCCTTTGCCGTTCACACCGATCTCGGTCTGCAAACGGTCGGTGCCAAGATCAATGGTCGGCACATGCCGCTGAGGACGCCGCTCAACAATGGCGATGTGGTCGAGATCATCAAAGGCAAGAATGCCGAACCACAATTGTCGTGGCTTGGCTTTGTCGGGACTGGCAAGGCGCGCGCCGCGATCAGGCGGTCGGTGCGGCTCAAGGAGCGCGCCGAAGTGGCTGCGATCGGGTCCAAGCTGTTTGATGAGATCGCCGCGCGCGTCCCCGCACGGATCGGGAAGAAGGCTATTCGAGCCGCGGTAGAGCGGTTGGAGCTGGAGGAACCCGAAGATCTGATGTTCGCGATTGGCGCAGCCAAGCTGACCGATCGCGAAGTGATGGAGGCGCTGGTCCCCGGTTGCACAGCTGAATTCGATGAAGACAGCGAGTGGTCAGAACGCGAGCGGGTGATCTCGATCCGCGGGCTTACTCCTGGCGTTGCCTTCGAACTGGCGACCTGCTGCCACCCAGTGCCGGGTGACCGAATCGTTGGCCTGCGCCGCAAGGGCGAGACGGTGCTGGTCCACGCGATCGATTGCCTCGAACTGGCGAGCGGGATCGATACCGATTGGCTCGATCTTTCTTGGGGCAAGCGTTCGCATGGCGCCGTCGGGCGATTGAGCGTCACACTGTATGATCGTCCCGGGACCCTGGCCGAGATGGCGGGCATCTTCGCGCAGAACAAGACCAATGTGACGAGCCTCGAACAGACCCAGCTGGATCATCCTTTCACGACCTATGAGATCGAAGCCGAGGTTCAGGACCTGGCACACTTGTCGCGTATTCTTAGCGCGCTGCGCGCAAGCGATGCGGTGGCTCAGGCTGAACGCATCTAACTGGCTCAAACCTAGGCATATCCCCGCGATTCAAGGTTAAGATCGCGTTTACCAATTCTTCACGGGCAAGCGGTAATCCCGCAACCTGACGTCCGACTATTTTGTCGGGCTTGGGTAGGATTATCGAATGAACGTGCAGTCGTCAGACTTTGACATTCCGCAGGCAGAATCGACCGACTTTGAGGTCGGTGCAGACCAGCAGGGTCGCTGGATCGATCGTCTGTCAGTGGTCAAGAAGCTGTATCTCGCCGTGTTCGGAAACACAGCCGTTCTGGCGCTTGTTGCGGTCGTGATGCTGGCCGGCACGATCTATCTCGGTGAGCTGGGCAAAGCGCAGGCCATCATCACGTCGGTGGAAGTGCGCAGCAACAACGCTGCCATCTCGCTGGTGTCAGCGGTCGACAGTCTCGAAGCGTCAGAGCAAACGAACAGTTCGACCCAACTTGCCAGCGCTAGCGCCAGCCTCGACGAGGCCTATGAGATCCTGACCGACCCAATCGAATTCGCCGGTGATGACATGCCCGCTGATCTGGGACCGATCGTACATGGATTCCGCGATCGCGTGTCAGCGCTCCAGGCTGAGATCGCACTTGCGCAAGCGGGTTCGCCGCAAGTTGCCGAGCTTCGCGCCGAGACCAAGCAGCTCTATTCGGATCTGAGCACCTTCGCGGTTGAGCTCCACACTGTTGCCGCGGCGAAGGGTGATCGGCTGTTCGCCAGCCTGAGCCAATTCCTGCTCGGCTTCATCATTATGGTCATTGTCGGGGTGATTGTGTCGCTGGTCGCGGCTCGCCAGGTCATCAACAATGTCGCCAACGCGATCCGGGCGATCACCGCCTCGATGCAGAATGTCGCGAGCGGTGACACCAACAGCACGATCCCTGGCCGCGAACGGTCAGACGAAATTGGCGCCATGGCGCGAGCTCTCGCCGTGTTCAGGACGGATTCTCTCAAACTGCGCGATCTCAATGTCGAGCGTGTCCAAGCCGCGGAAAGCGAGCTGGCCCAGCAGCAGGAAATGGCCGAACAGGCCCGCAAGGCGCAGGACGAAAAGGGCGAATTGCTCGAAAGCCTGGCCGATGGATTTGAAGTCACGGTTGGCGAGATGATCTCAGCTGTGGGATCCGCGTCGGCTCAATTGCGAAGCACGTCGGTAGGCCTGGTGGGTCTGGCCGATCAATCATCTGACCAGTCGCGCAATGCACTCGCCGCGATGGAGACGACCAATCGCAATGTCACCGCGGCAGCTGCCGCGACTGATGAGTTTGCGCTGTCGATTTCAGAGATCAGCAAACAGGCATCGGATTCGGCCGTGTTGGCACGCCAGTCGAACGAGCTTGTCGGGGCGGCCAACGCCAAGATGGCGGAACTGGCCACTGCGGCTGACGAAATTGGCGAGATCGCCGAACTGATCCAAACGATTGCTCAGCGGACCAATCTGCTGGCGCTCAACGCGTCCATAGAAGCGGCCCGCGGCGGTGAAGCAGGGCGCGGATTTGCGGTGGTTGCGAGCGAAGTCAAAGAGCTGGCGCATCAAACCAGTCAGGCGACCAGCAGCGTGACCGAAAAGATCACAGCGATGCAGAGCTCGACCCAGTCGAGCGTGGTTGACCTGACCTCGATCGTTGAACAGATCGACAAGCTGGAGCAGGCGGCAGTGGTGATCGCGACCGCGGTCGATCAGCAGTCGATTTCGGGCGAAGATCTGGCGCGCAATATTGACACGGTTGCCAGCGGATCGAGCGATGTCGCTTCGCAAATCGAACAGCTGCACGCAGCTGCAGAAGCCACAGGCTCTGCTTCAAACGAGGTCTTGAGCTCGGCCACTTCGCTCGATGGCCACTCCGAAGCTTTGCGGGCGAAGGCCACGCAATTCCTTACCGATATTCGCAACAGTTCGCGCAATCTGGGTTTGGTTCAAAAGAAGGGCTGAGCTGGCGTCTAAAGCAGCTCCAGCGTCACTTCGACTATCTCGTCGGGTGCAAGGTCTTCGGCGCGCATCACTTTCTTGCTGACAAGCAGGATCCACTCAGACTGCTTGTTTTGCGGGAACACCGAGCTCTTCCAACGCGTCTCGCCGATTTGCGCCATCACCTTGACCGAACCAAAGCCGCGGCGCTGGCCAAATTCGAGCTTTTGCATGATCGCATGGGTCGCGATCGTCTCCGCGCTCTCACCCGTCAGCGACACCAGGTGATAGACCGCCTTTTCTCCCTGCCAACGCTTGAGGGGGAGTTGTGCTGTGACTGTGTCGCTCAATCCGCATACTCAAACGGCCGGATCGGAATCGGGATATTGCAGATGTCGATCCCGCCTGCCGGGTGAATGAAGAAGGGATCGCGCCGCGCGGCGCGCGCCGCGACGTAGCGTTCAAAGGTCGTATTTGCGGTCTTCAGCTCTTCGAACTGTGGTCGTTCGCCTTCTGGCAGGTCGCTTGCCACTCGAACATCGATTATTGGCGTGCGAAGTTCAGCTTCTTCCTCGGTGTAAAACCCTAGTGCACCTGAGCCACGCGGCAGAGATGTCAGGTATTGCATGCCACTGATTATGCGACCAACCAATGCGATATTTCGGTCCAGATGGCGTGGAGCATGGCCGATAACGGTGTAGAGTTCTGCGCCGGATCCTGTGTCTGGCGAATAGCTGCGTCCGACACCGACCATTCCGTAGCAGTGCAACGGCCAAGCTGAGTGGATCGTTACGCCCCATTGATCGACCCTGCCCGAATCCTCAGATCCCATGGGCCAGCCTCCGATAATCTCTACAAAGTCGGCGTAGGAATCGCGGAAGTGCCAACCCTGATTTTCGGCGCGAGGTGATTGTGTCACAGCGATCGAAATCTCAGTGGGATTATAAGGAGCTTCACCAGCAACAACATTAGACCCGGGCCAAGACGGCATTTGAAATCCGACTTGGTCCATGTCGGTAAGGTAATCCGCCTCATCCATCACATTGAGGCCTTCAGGCAGCGGCTTGGTCTCGGTCTCTCCGCTTTCCGGATTGTCGTGGCCGGGATCGCCCCATTGCACGACGTAATTGTCTTGCACGCGGTTGACCGTGATCCCGTCATACCATTCGGCGCGGGCAAGCGCCCGGATGTTCTCGACCCAGCCCTGGCTGAAGGGCGCGGGCATCAATTGGATCACGACCTTGCGCTCGCTGCCATCCGCCGCTGGAGCAAGCGTCATCACCAGAAGGTCCTCCGCCGGAATCACCGCCCAGTCCTCTTGCGGCGCCGCATTGACGATATCGGTTGGTCCCGGGGCAGGGGCCTCGGTCTCGGATTGGGCGGTGGCCGATCCGGCCGCGGCTATAGCGGCGAGCGCTGCGATAAGATTCTTTTTCATGGACCCAGTCTGCCATTGCCTTGCGGGTTGCGAAAGGGCCTTGGCGCGTCTATCCGCACGCGCTCTTGATTGCACTCGACCGGCACAATGCCTTGGCGATCAGGAATGCGGAGCAGTGGCCGAGTGGTCGAAGGCGCACGCCTGGAAAGTGTGTATACGGTAACCCCGTATCGAGGGTTCGAATCCCTCCTGCTCCGCCATATTTCTCTTTGGCAGTCCCTATCGCTCTCAGAGGCCACAGGATCGCCGTGTGCACATGTCCTGTGGCCGCAATCGAGCCGCGTGGGCTCGACCAGCCAAAATGTAGGATTTGCCTCTGAGGGCGCTGTATCGCCCTCTGCTTAAATCGCGTTGCTTACTCTGCTGCTGCTTCAGAATTGAGCGTCGCAAGATAGGCGATCACTTCGGCGCGATCATCCTCGTTGCGCATGCCGGCAAACGCCATCTTACCGCCGGGGACCGCAATGCGCGGGTTTTCGAGGTAAGCATGAAGTGTGTCGTCGTCCCAGGTGATCCCTGCATCGCGCAAGGCCGAAGAATAGGCAAAGTCGGGATTGCTCGCAGCGGGCTTGCCGTAGCTATCCCACAGATTGGGACCGACCAGATTGGGGCCGCCTTCGTTGAAGGTGTGGCACGCTTTGCACATTGCGAGCTTGGCTGGCTCGGCAGAGGCAACCGGCTCCGCCGCTTCTGAGCTTGCCTCAGTCGCCGCAGCCACGTCTTCGGTCTGGCCGGAGTCGACTCCCGTATCGGCCGGCTCGGCGTTCTGGGGCTCGCCGCCACATGAAGCCAAGGCCAATGAAGCCGAAACCAAGATCAAGTGATACCGCATGTCGCTCCCTTCGAGGCAATGTTTGACGCTCATCAATGACGCCGAGTGCATAGCTTGTTATCACCGGCGTTGACACATTGACTGTGTTTCGTCAAATTTGTCCGGACAAATTCTAAAGGTGACTCGATGGCCTCCGATCTACCCCCTCCCTATACCGCGCTCACGCGCCACCCGATGATGCCGCGTGCAAGCCACGACGAAGCCGCTCGATTCAATTTCCTGACGCACTTCAACCGCTATCTTTCCGGCCCAATCGGAGGCGGGAACAAGCTGGCATATGAAAAGCGGGTGCTGCCCAAGATCCGCGCAGAGAAGGGGCGCGATCCTGAACATCGCTATGAAATTCGCGACGGGATGAACCTCGACGAATGGCACCGGATCTGGTCAGCGCTCAAACGCAATTCGATGGAGATGCGTCAGCATACAGGACGCCAGATCGTGTTGCGTCAGCTGGACGAGCTCGACGCGATGGCGGCGCAGTTCAACGAACATTCGGGCATGCTTGAACTGGACCCCTCGATCGAGCAACCGCATTATCAAACGGCTGTCGACATCCATTGCCAGCCTGGCGGCTATCACAGCGAAGAGCGCGCCGCCGACGTGACCGTTGGCGCCAATTATGACGTTGGCCTTTTTGCCACGACCGGCGGCGCTTTAGGCGGCCTCAATGACGGAGGCGGTCAAGCGGTTGTCGGATGGGCAAAGGCTGAACGGCCCGATTGGCAGCCCAAGCGCATCCTCGATATCGGCTGCACAATTGGTCACAACGCGGTGCCAATCGCGCAGGCCTATCCCGACGCCGAAGTGATTGCGATCGACACCGCCGCCGCTTCACTGCGCTACGGTGCGGCACGGGCGGCATCGATGGGCGTCAAGAATATCAAATTCGTCCAGGCTTCGGGGGAAGACCTGTCACGCTGGGCTGATGGATCGTTCGATTGGGTCCAGACGACGATGTTCCTGCACGAACTGTCATCCAAGGCGATGCCGCGCATCCTGTCTGAAGCCAATCGCGTCCTCGCGCCGGGCGGACTCATCCTGCATATCGAACAACCGCAATATTCGGACGAAATGCCGCTATTTGAGCAATTCATGCGCGACTGGGATGCTTTCAACAACAATGAGCCATTCTGGTCCGCCATGCACGGGCAGGATCTCAAGCAAGTGATGGCCAAAGCGGGATTCCCGCTCGAAAGCCAGTTCGTTGCTGGGGTGCGCGCAGTGGTAGATCCCGAGATCTTCCCACCATCACCCGATGAAGGCGAAGAGGATTTTGGGCGGGCTGCGATCTGGAACGCCTATGGCGCCTGGAAGCCGCTCGCGCAGGAGGCTGCGGCATGAGCGATCCGATCGATTGGGTCGCCCTCTCGGGGCGGCGAGCCAAAGGCAAACGTCCAGAATATTTTGAGGATCCGGCGCTCGACCGGCTCTATTCGACAGTGTTCGCGCTGGCAGCCGAAGTGTCCGCCTTGCGCGAACGGCAAGACACGATTGAGCGGCTCTTGGATGAAAATGGCGTGCTCAAGCGCGCCGATATTGAGGCCTATGAGCCAGATCGCGCAGCGGGCGAAGAACGCGGCCTTGCAACTCAGGCCTATGTTTCGCGGATCATGCGCGGATTTCAGCAACAGGTCGAAGCGATGGAGGCGGATGACCCGCCAATCATGGAAGTCGTCGAGCGTCTTTCGCGCGAATAATTTTTGATCGAGGCAGGCGCGCACGGGAAGCGGCCCGCCTCAATGGGAGGGATCATGGAATTTCTTACGATGCACGAACTCACCATTTTGCGTTGGGTTCACATTTTGGCGATGGTGTATTGGCTTGGCGGCGAATGGGGCGTGTTCCAGACCAGCTATCACGTGACCAATCCGGCGCTCTCGCTCGAAGAGCGCAAGCGCCATATGGAGACGGCGTATCGGATCGACATTCTGGCGCGCACCGGCATCGTCCTGCTGCTCCCCCTCGGCTTGCATATGGGCAAGCTCTACGGCTTTGTGCCGATCCTAGAAGGCGCGGGCATCTGGTGGATGTGGCTGTTCTTCGCGATCTGGCTGGGCATGACCTGGACTGCCTTCATCAAGCGCGAAACCGATATTGGGATCAAAGTCACGCGCGCTGAAGAATTGCTGCGCTATCCTTTGATCGCGGCACTGCTGATCGTCTCATTCATGGCCTTCGAAGGCAGCGGCCCGATCGTCTCAGGAGAAGGTCTCTATTGGTATCCTGCCAAGATGGCGCTGTATGCGTTTGCGCTTTGCATTGGCCTGTTCCTGCGACTGGTCATGCGGCGTTGGACCGAGCGGTTCCGCATCCTTGCGATGGGCCCAAATGAGGAACAGGAGGCCGCGCTTGCCAAGGAAATCGGCCTGGCTCGCATCTCGGCCTATATTTACTGGATCACGATCGCGACAGTTTGCTTCCTCGGCGCTGTGAAACCGTTCTGATGGGTGGCTCGATCGATCGCCGTGCTCTTTTGGGAGTCGGGGCTGGCGCGGCGGCCGCAACGGCGTTTGACTGGACGCAGTTTGCCGCCCCCGCCGCAGCGGCGACCGGCAATCCGAGTGATCCTGTCCAGATGCGGTCTGACGGCAGCTATGCGACAGTGCCGCTCAAGAAGGACACAATATCCATCGCCGTCGCGCAAACGCGGGTGGTGCCGGTGGAGTTGGGCAATATCCAGCAGTCCCGCCGCGCCAATGTCCAGCATATGTGCGATGTGATCGATACGGCGAACGGCTTTTCGGGCTCGAAAGATCTGATCTGCTTTCACGAGTTTCCAATCACCGGTTATCGCCATGTCTGGAATCTCGACGATGCCCGCAAGGTTGCGATCGAGCTGCCTGGCGAAGAGAGCGAAATGCTCGCCAAGAAGGCTCGCGAATATGGCAGCTGGCTGGTGTTCGGATCCTATGTTCGCGATCCCGATTGGCCCGACCGGTTGCTGTCGATCACGACGATCATGAATGATCAGGGCGAAATCGTTGCCAAGGACTGGAAAGCTCGAAACCTCAAGGGCTTCTTCCCCGGTGGCCGCGAGCTGTTCACTACCACCATCTACGACGTGCTCGACGAATATGTCGAACGCTATGGCTGGGATGCGGTCCTGCCGGTCGTGCGGACGCCACTGGGCAATCTGATCACCAGTTCGTCGCAGCTTGAGCCTGAGCTGTTTCGCGCCTTCGCCATGAAGGGTGCGGAGATCATGCTGCGGACCGCCACCGGCAATTACAACGAGCTCGATATCCGCGCGACCTCAATGTACAATCGCGTCTATTCGACAATCGCGAACAACAGCGCGTCTCCCGAAAACAAATATTACCTCGCGGATTCCAATCCCGGTCACGCGGGCATTGTCGGGCCTGACGGCGAATTTATCAAACGGTCAGAGACTGACTTCGAAACGCTGGTTTATGGACGGATCCCGATCGCCAGCTTTCGTGCCCGCCATCGCCAGCCGATTGTGCATAGCGAGCTCGTGATGCCGATCTTCGAGCAATATCGCAGTCCCTATGGGCCGAACCTGCTGGCTGATTACCAACCCACCGACACCAAAGATGCGGGGCGCTATCTGCGCGAGAAAACCCGCTGGCCGCGCTAGGAGAAAACCGTGCCTGCCTACATGATCGTTACCGCCAAGATCGCGGATCGTGACGCCTTTATCACGGGCTATGGAGCTGCGGCTGGCGCTGTCGTGAGCCAGTATGGGGGCCGCTATATTCTGCGCGGGCCAGGCGCTGAACTGCTCGAGGGTGAATTTGGCGATGGCGCTTCGATGGTGATTTCCGAATGGCCGGACAAAGCGACCGCCAAGGCGTTTTGGAACAGTCCGGAATATGGCGAAGCGAAGAAGCTGCGCGAAGGCATCGCCGACGTCCAAGTGCTGTTGATCGAAGCGCCGAGCATTGCGGAGGCGCTCAATGGTTGATGCAATCAAGCGCACCACAGTGATGGTTCGCGATGCTGACAAGGCGGCGCAATGGTATGAGAGCGTGTTGGGCATGACGCGCTGGATGGACACGCCTTTCACACTGTCGGGCAACCAATTGGCTTCTGGCAAGAAGGGCGATCAAACCCGCCTGATCATAATGCAAGCCGAGCATGACGAGATTGGCATGATTGGCCTGCTGCAATGGGTCGATCCGGTTCGCGACGATATTCCCGCTGAGCTGCCGACCGAGATTCCCTTTGGGACGCCGATATTTGTCGTGGCGTCGAAAGACACCAAGGGCGCGGTCGAGCGCGCGCGATCCGCCGGGTCGCGGATCCATGCCGAGCCGCTGGAATGGACGGTCACGGGGGCTGATGGCCGACAAAAGGACATGATTGGCGCGAGCTTCTGGGATCTCGACGGCAACTTCTTCGAAGTAAACCAGGTCGTCCGGATTCACGACGCGTGACGATGCCAGAGGCGTTGGCTGCCTTTGATGCGCACGCGGCGCACGCAATCGACGATGACGCGAATTACCAATGGCGCATTGCGCGCCGCCCAGATGGCAATGTTGTGCCGGAAGACTTTCAATGGACGGTCGAGGCGATACCCGAGCCGGGTGACGGCGAAGTGTTGCTACGCACGCATTATCTCGGCCTCGCTCCTGTCATGCGCATGTATATGGCGGGCACCGCGCGGACCGGCGATGCTGGTCTTGGACCGGGAGATATCATCCATGGTCGAGGTGTTGCGCAGGTGATCAAATCGCGCCATCCAGACTGGCGCGAAGGCGAAATGGTGCAGGGCCAGATGGGTTGGCAAACCTACAAGGTCAGTCGCATGACGCGCCAAGAAAAGTTCTTCCGCATGCCCAATAATGGCCATGCCGCCGCGCTGGGTGCCGGAGTGCTGGGGATGACCGGCCTTTCAGCGCATGCGGGCCTGTTTGCGTGCGGAGATCCGCGTGAAGGCGACCGTATGGTGCTGTCAGGAGCGGCCGGCGGTGTCGGCTCGATGGTTAGCCAAATGGCTGCCAATGTCGTTGGGTGCGATGTCGTCGGCATGGCCGGCGGAGCGGAAAAATGCGCATTTATCCTTGATCACGGATGCAGCGCGGCGATCGACTACAAAAGCGAGGACATCGAAGAGCAGCTCGATCAGCTTCGGTCTGACGGCATCGATCTCTATTTCGACAATGTTGGCGGTGAAACGCTCGAGGCCTGCCTCGAACGGCTGCGCATGAATGCGCGCATCGTGCTGTGCGGCTCGATCAGCGAATACACTCGCGAGGAGCCGTTCAAACTGTCCAATTACACCCGCCTGCGCGCGACTGATAGCGTGATGCGTGGCTTCTTCGTCTACAATCACCTCGATCGCTGGGATCAGGTCATGGATGAGATGGCGGGTTGGATCGACGACGGGAAACTGGCGCCGGTGCAGGATATTGCTGAAGGTTTCGAGGCGATGCCGCGCGCGCTCGCCAATCTCTATTTCGGCGCCAATGTGGGTGTTCAATGCTGCGGTGTACGCGGCGAGCCTGAGGAGTGGTTATGAGCGATAAGCAGCCTGTGCGTTTTCAGCGTGCAAATTTCGTGGTGGCCGATCTCGATCGAGCACTCTCCTTTTACGAAGGTGTACTGGGCTTTGAGATCGAATATCGGTTGGGCGACAATCCCGACAGCTATTCGCGACCTGTGTTTGATATCCCCGACCAAGCCGAGCTGGGATTTGTGACGCTCAACCTGCCCAATCAGCGCCGGGTGATGGCTTTGACTGAGATTGGAAACACTAAGCTCGAGCCCGTCCCGCATCCGCGCCGGAGCGCAATCGTGCTGGAAACGCAGGATCCTGATGCGGTGATGGCGGGCGCCCGCGCGCTTGGATTGACGGTGTATGAGGAAGAGGTGCTCAAGACTCCCGATGGCCGGGTTGGCCGCGAGATAGGGATCGTCGACTTCGATGACAATCTGATCGTCATCTACAACTTTCCAGGAACTGCATCATGAGCGAGGCCGCGCCGCAGGACGATAAAGCCTATCCCAGTGCCTTTGCGGGATGGATGCTCGTCTTCTTGCTCACTCTCGCCTATATTTTCAGCTTCGTAGATCGCTACATTCTCGGCTTACTGATCGAACCGATCAAAGCGGAATTTGGCTTGTCGGACCGCGCGATCGGCTGGCTGCTTTCGGCCTTCACCTGGGTCTATGGATTTGTTGGCATCTTCATGGGCTGGTTGATCGATCGCGGTCGACGAACATGGATTGTAGCCATCGGTATGGCGCTGTGGTCAGCGGCGACCGTCGCGACGGGCATGGCCAAGAACTTCTTCCAGCTGTTCACCGCGCGAATGGGCGTCGGCGTTGGCGAGGCCACACTGAGCCCGGCAACCTTCTCAATGATCGGGGACAGTTTCCCGCCCGAAAAGCGCGGCAAACCGATTGCCTTCTATTCGAGCGCGCTGCCTATCGGGGCAGGTCTGGCATCGTTGCTGTCGGGCGCTGTGATCGCATGGACTGCCGCCAGCGGAAATCAGAGCCTACCGCTGTTCGGAGAGCTCGAACCCTGGCGATTTACGCTGATCGTAGTCGGGCTTCCGGGTCTGTTCTTTGCTGCCTTGTTCCTGTTCATCCGGGAGCCGGCACGTCGCCCAGCCCAAGCCAGTGAAGAGGTCATAGGCGGCAACGGAATCGGTGACGCGATCAAGTATATCCTCGATAATTTCGCGCTCTATTTCGGCTTCATCATGGTGGTCTGCTGCATGACGGCGATCGCTTACAGCCAAGGCTTTCTGGCGCCGGTGTTTGAGCGAACATGGGGTTGGTCTCCGCAGACCTACGCAACAATCAACGGCATTTCACTGCTCATTATCGGCCCGCTCAATATGATGCTGATGGGTACCATCTCTGATCGTTGGACATCCAAGGGCGTGCCCGATGCGGCGCTCCGACTGATGTATATCGGGTTCTTCATCATGGTCCCGACCGCGGCCTTGCCGATGTTCATGCCGAGCGCCTGGACAGCCTTTGCCGTGCTTTGCGTCAACACTATCGGCATTGGCATTGTTTCCGCCATCGGCGTCACCGCGCTGTTGGTGATCACGCCAGCGCAGGTGCGCGGCCAAATCGTCGCTCTCTACTACCTCGCGATCAGCTGGTTCGGCTCGCTAGGTCCGATTGTCGTTGGCGAATTGTCGAGCCAGGTCTTCGGTGAAGACGAGCTGCGTCTCGCGGTCGCCGCGGTTCCGCTTATCTTCGCAATCATCCCGCTGGCGATGATGCCGATGACCCGCAAGAAATATCTGCAACAGGTCAAACGCATCGAGGGCGAAAGCGCGTGAGTGGCAATACAAAGGGCTATTCAGACGGGCCTTTTGGGCAAGTGCACTGGCGGTTGTGCGGAGATCAAGGCGAAGAGCCAGATCTGATCTGCCTTCATCCCGCGCCCTTCAGTGGCTTGGCGTTCACCGCGATCATGCCTGATCTTGCGCAGGGTCGCCGCGCCATCGCGCCTGACTTTCCAGGCCATGGCGGGTCGGATCCTCACAGGTCTGATGCAACGATTTCTGACTATGCCCAAGCGATGCTGAGTGTGGTCGAGGCACTGTCGTCGGATCGACCGGTCGATCTGTTGGGATTTCACACCGGCTGCCTCGTAGCTTGCGAGATGGCGCTGCAATCCCCTTCCGCCATTCGCTCTTTGGTGCTGATCGATGTGCCGGCCTTCGACGTCGAAACTCGCAATGAACATCTTGCGTCTAGCTCCGCGCCGCCCGAATTCACGGCTAGCCTGGAAAGCCTCGCGCCGGCGTGGGAGCGTGGCATTACGCGGCGGATCGAGAGCCAAGGAATAGCCCGCAGTTTTGAGATGTTTGTTGAACAATTGCGGCATGGTGAGGCGATGAATGCGGGCTTCCATGCTGGCTTCTCTTACGATGTCGAAGCGCGACTGGAATCCTTGACCCATCCTGCAACCATCATCGCCACCCAGTCGATGCTGCTCGACGCGTCACGCCGCGCGGCATCTCTCATTCCCAACGCCGCTCTCGTCGAGCGCACCGACATTACCCGCGCCGTGCTCGACGAAGCAGCAGGGCCGATTGCGGCGCAGGTCCTAGCCAGCCTCGAAACCTAGTTGAGCAGCTGGTTGATTTCGACTGCCACGCCGTTGGGGTCGAACACATTGCACCCCCTGACTTCGATATCTGGCCGCCCGTCGCGACCAGGATAGACTTGCAGCCTCGTGGGCCCGGTCATGGTCACACCTTCGATCTTGCTCGCATCTTCGCAGGCCTTTTCCGCGTCGTCGGTGTTGACGACCATGAACGCGGTACCTGGCGCGAGCCGGGTCGCATAGGGCTCGTCATTGCCTTCAAGCGCTGGCTCAAACGGGTGAAGCAGGCCAACCCAGCCCATATAGGGATCATTGCCGTTGAGTAGCACCAGGCGGGCTTTCGCGCCTGGTTCGCCAACCGGCAGGTTGACGCCCGAAAGTTCGACCACAGTGTCGTAATTGACCTCCATGCCGAGCGCGTCGCGATAGAATTCGAGGCTCTTTTCCATGTCGCGCGCGATGATTGATACGCGGCGCACATCGGTTGGAATACGGCCTTCGATTTCAACGCCTTCCATCGCGCGATTGGCGGTCTGTGGCGACCCCGCTGGCTCGCCTTCACTGGGCGTCTGCGTGCACGCCGCCACCGCTACCATGCCGGCCAAAACAATCGCATTTCTCATTCGCTTTCCCCCACTGCGCCCTGCGCAATCAATGTGTCGATCTTTGAGCTGTCATATCCCAGTGCCTGCAGCACATCCCTGGCGTCCGCGCCGGGTTTTGGCAGCTTTTGTGGCGCCCCCACACGCTTTCCACCCATGTCGAGCGGAATCGTCGGGAGGCGCACTTCTGTGCCATTGTCGAGCGTCACATCCTCCAGCCCGCCCTGGTTGAGATGCACGTCATCAAACATGTCTTCGGGCTTGCCTATCGGGGCGAAGGGCAGGCCTGATCCGTCGAGCTTTTGGATCATCTCGGCAGACGTCATGGTCGCGAATAATGCGCGCAATTGCGGGATGATCCTGTCGCGTGCTTGCACCCGAGCATTGTTCTCGCGGATCGTCTCGTCAGCCCAAAGCTCGTCCAGTCCAAACAGCTTGCAGAACTTCTCCCACAGCGCATCGGTGACAACGCCGACAAAGACGGGCTCGTCCTTGGTCTCGAACACGTCGTAGACCGCCCAAGCCGAAACGCGCGCTGGCATCGGCGCGGCGGGTGTTCCGGTGACGGCATATTGCGCCATATGCTGGCCGACGAGATAGATTGTGGTCTCGAACAGGCTGGCGGTGACCTTCTGCCCTTTTCCGGTGCGATGACGCTCTTCCAGCGCTGCGAGGATACCGATCACGCCAAACATGCCGCCGGTCACGTCGATGACGCTGGCGCCTGCGCGAGTGGGCTTGCCAGGCTGGCCTGTCATGTAAGCGAGCCCACCCATCATCTGGGCGACTTCATCGAGCGCGGTGCGTTGATCGTAGGGACCAGGCAGAAAGCCTTTCTCCGAGCAATAGATGAGGCGTTCATTCGCTGCTGCGCAATTGTCGTAGTCGAGGCCCAAGCGGTCGAGTGCACCCGGACGGAAGTTCTCAACCAGGACGTCTGCCTTGCCGATCAGGTCTTTCGCAACGGCGATCCCCGCTTCAGACTTGAGGTCGAGACAGATCGATTGCTTTCCACGATTGTACATTGGGAAATAGCCAGCGCCTGAGCCAAGCAGTCTGCGCGTACGATCCCCTCCCATCGGTTCGACGCGAACGATCTCTGCACCAAGGCCCGCAAGGATGTGGCCTACAGTCGGCCCCATCACCATGTGGGTGAATTCGACCACCTTGATCCCGGCTAGTGGCGTGGGCGAGCTCATGCCGCAGTCCTTTGGTGATAGTCGAGCATAGGGCCGGCATCGGGTGTGAAACCGTAGAGCGGTTCGCCAGGAAGCGCCTCTTCGAGAATGGCTCGAACCTTGAGGAGCTCTTCAAGATCGATCCCGGTCTTGCAGCCCATCGAGTTGAGCATCAGCACCAGATCCTCTGTCACCAAATTGCCGCTGGCTCCGGGCGCGAACGGGCAGCCGCCAAGCCCGCATAAAGATGCATCAAAGGTTGTGATGCCTTCCTCAAGCCCGGCCACAACGTTTGCAAGGCCAAGCCCGCGCGTGTTGTGGAGGTGCAATGTGGTCAACATATCGGCACCCACTGCGGCTTTCACCTTGCGCGTGAGGCGGCGGACCTGCGCTGGATCGGCGTAGCCTGTGGTATCGGATAGCGAGAACTCCATCGCGCCCGCTTCGGCAGCACGTTCTGCCAAGCGCACGACCTGATCCTCGCTCACGGCGCCTTCCATGGTGCAGCCAAATGCTGTTGAGAGACCGACTGCAAAATGAGCCCCGCCATCACGCGCAATCTGCGCGGCGGAGGCGATTTCAGCGAGCATGGTTTCGTGGTCTTTGCGGACATTCTTGATCGAATGTGTTTCGCTCATTGAGAACGGGATGCTCATCGCGTCGACGCCCGCATCCACCGCCAATTGCGCGCCCTTGGCATTGGGGGCGAGCGTGACCACCGTCAGGCCATCGATACCCTTGGCAAACTTCACCAGTTCCGCGGTGTCAGCCATTTGCGGCAAAAGCTTGGGCGGGACGAAGCTGCCAACTTCGATTTCCTTCACGCCCGCCGCAGCTTCTGCCGCGATCCAGCGCTTCTTGGCCTCAAGTGGCATGATCCTATCAATTGATTGCAGGCCGTCGCGTGGCCCCACTTCGGAAACAAGAATCTCGGTCATTCCGCGTGCTCCAGATAGACCCATGGTCGCGTTGAACGGTCGATTGCTGTCCAGCTGTCGATTGCGCTTTCCTGGGTCAATGTCAGATCAATGGCGTCGAGCCCTTCGGCCAACATCAACTTGGCCTCTGACTCGATCGAAAACTCAAATGACTGTTCCGCCAATCGGACTTGCTGATCGGCCAGATCGATTGTCAGATCTTGCCCGGCGAGTGCCTCGACCAGCGAGCGGTCGAGCGCGATTGGCAGAATGAAATTGCGCAGGCAATTGCCGTAAAAGATTGGCGCGAAGCTCTCCGCGATAATCGCTCGAATGCCAAACTCGGCGAGCGCCCAGACCGCGTGCTCGCGGCTCGATCCGCACCCGAAATTGGCTCCTGAGACCAAGATTTGAGCAGACCTGAAATCGGTTTGGTTGAGCACGAAGTCCGGATCTTCCGTTCGCGCGTCGGCATCGAGGTAGCGCCATGGTGCAAACAGCCCCTCGGCCAGTCCGGTGCGCCCGGTGGTCCGCATCTCGCGGCTCGGGATGATTGTGTCGGTGTCGACATTGTTGCGCAGCAAAGGCGCTGCCATGCCGCTCAAAGGCTGAGGAAACGCGCTCACGTTGCCACCTCGCGCTTTCCGAGATATTCGCGCGGATCAGCAATGGAACCCGCGATCGCGCTGGCAGCGACGGTCTCTGGCGATGCAATATGTGTCCGCACGCCAGGCCCCTGTCGTCCCTCGAAATTGCGATTGGTGCTCGAAATTACCCGAGCGCCGTCGGGGAAGCCTTCCCCCCCAGCGTAGAAGCACAGCGAGCAACCGCTCATCCGCCACTCGAAGCCAGCGGCTTCAAAGATCTTGTCGAGCCCTTCGGCCTCAGCGGCGCGTTTCACAGCCAAGGAGCCAGGTACAACCAGTGCTTTCTTGATCGAGGGAGCTATGCATTGGCCTTCCAGCACCTGCGCAGCGCGCCTTAAGTCAGACAAGCGACTGTTGGTGCAACTGCCGATAAAGGCCGCGTCAATCGGCGTGCCGGCCAAGCGATCACCCGCCGCCAATCCGATATAGTCATGCGCGCGTTCGGGTCCTGCTGGAACAGCCGCGCCGACCGGAATGGCCTGCTCCGGACTGGTGCCCCAACTCACCATCGGTTCGATTGCGCTGGCATCCACGACGATCTCTTTATCGAATTGTGCATCCACATCGCTGCGCAGCGTGGACCAATGCTCGTGATCGAAGCTGGCCGGCGCATAGGGTCGTCCAGCGAGGTAATCGAAAGTCAATTCGTCCGGCGCGATGATACCGCTCATAGCGCTGAATTCTGTGGCCATATTGGCCAGGGTCATACGCGCTTCCATATCGAGCGCGGTGACGGCTTCACCGCAAAACTCGATCACATGGCCCGCGCCGCCGGCTGCTCCATGCTCCGCAATCAGCGTCAGGATCATATCCTTGGCGGTCACTCCATCGGCCAATTGGCCATTGAATGTGACCCGCATCGTCTTTGGCTTGTCGAGCCGCAACGTCCCGGTGACCATGGCGTGCTCGGCTTCGGAGCTGCCAATGCCCCAAGCGAGTGCGCCGAATGCGCCTTGCGTGCAGGTGTGGCTATCCGGGGCGACCAAGGTCAAGCCGGGCAGCACGATCCCTTGCTCAGGCGAGATGACATGGACAATCCCTTGATCGCGATCATTCACGTCAAACAAAGTGATGCCTGCTTCGTGGCAGGCTGCGCGGGTTTCGGTGATGAAACCTTCACCACCGGGCATCAGCGTGCCATCGCCGCGCCCCAGCCTTGTATCGACAATGTGGTCCATCACCGCAAAGACGCGAGCCGGATCGCGCACGGTCCGCCCCATCTCAGCCATCCGCTTGAGCGCGGCGGCGCCGGTCCGTTCGTGAAGGAAGACACGATCGATTGCGATCAGAGCTGCACCGCCTGCCGTAGTGGCGACGTTGTGCGCTTCCCAGATCTTGTCGAACAGCGTTCTTCCCATGGTCACATTCAGGCTTGTGCCTTCATCTCCTCATCAATGCTGCGCCAATCCCTAGTCACAAAAGTCTCCTGGATCGCGGTGCGTGTTTCCAGCAGCCCATTGCGGATCCAGTGCCAGGTGCGGCACCGACTCTGCCCGTCATCGGCAATCTGGATCTGCTCGTAGAGATAGAGCGACGGATCGCCCGTCCGCTGCCAATAGAGCATCATCGTGCGGTTGAACTCATCGAGCGGAACTTCAGCTGCCCATCCCTGGATCAGATCATTGTCCCACCAGATCCGGCCGTCGCGATAGGTTGCCGGGAAATCGCGCGTCTCGGTGCGACCGTCCGGCCAGCGATAGTGATTGGTCTGGTGGTATGGAATCTCGTCATCGCCCGTTATCCGACACAGCAGCCGGCTGGCATGCTCATCAATCTTTTCGTTCTGAGCATTGAAATAGGAATATGTGCCATCCCAAACGCCCTCATGGCGCGCGAGAAGCGGCATGGCATCGCGAAATTCAGTCATCAATGTGCTCCTTGCAGGGAGAGGAGTGTGTCGTGCCATCGACGTGCGGCATTGCCCGCACGAATGCGCGCAAGCGCGCGGGCGTGGAGCGCCGAGGGATCGAGGTTCGAAGGCTCGAGCGGGATGGCATTGCCTGCGCTGGCTTCATACCAAGGTGAAAAGAACGCCTCTGCGCGTGCAATCGCCCAAGCGCGCTGAAGATGTTGGCCAAATCGGTCTGGCGTCGTGTCTGGATAGAGGCGCACCGGATCACCAGCTGGCGGTTCAGGCCAGACGATCTCACTGGCCTCCAAGGCTGTCGAGGCAGCTTCAATCGCGCCCACCATGTCGTCGCAATCATCGGACTGACCGTGGCCCGGCACATCAATTGCCAGCTCACCGGGTCCCGGCTCTGCCATTTCCGCGGCTGGGCCATGCAATATCAACTTGCCGCCTCTGCTGCCGCGCCAATGCACCAAGCCATTTTCGAGCGCGAGCCATCCGCCATCTGTGTCTTCGCCCAGCGCCTTTTCCTGCGCGAAACCTGCATGGTCTTGCAGAAAAGCGAGACTGGCCGCCTGGTGGTCAGCTGGCGTGGCGACTTTCTCGGCCCGCCAACCCTTGGGCATGTCCCCGAGACGATCGATATGCGCTTGCAGGGGATCGCCATCATAGGCCGTGATCAAACACGGTGGCACGTCGGCGTCTGCTGCAGGGATGTCACGCGGAGCGCGCAATACCGCGCCATAGCCAGCGCGGTAGGCATTGCCAGAATCGAGCATCTCGCTGACGGCCTGGTTGACCCGAGCAATGTCGGCATGAGCGACGGAGAGCCGCGCTTCCTCGCGCGTGTCGAACCATGGGAACACCCAGCTTTGCTCGAGCATGCGATTCCACAGCCAGGTAAGGTGTTCGCCATAATCGGAAGGATGAAATTCAGGCAGGTAACGATCGCCAAAGATACGCGTCTCTTCCGCATTCCAGATCGCGTAGCCGCCGACAGCAAGGCATGAAAAACGCTGAGGTTGACGCTTGAGCGCGGTGACCAGAATGATCCCACCCGAATGGAAGCCATAGGCCGGGCAATTTTCCACTCCGAGCGCGTCGAGAAACTCACACAATGCGTCAGCGAAATCCGCCACTTCGGGCTCGCGGCCTTCTATGGTGGGAAGCGGGTCGCTTTGTCCAAAGCCAGGCGTGTCCGGAGCGATGCAGGTGAAGTGTTCCCCCCACTTTTGCATCAGATCGCTGTATTCGGCGCTCGACCGTGGGCTTTGATGCACCATCAGCAGCATGGGGCCGGAGCCGCATCGACGATAATGAACGCGTCGGCCCACCCCAGGGATGGTTAGGAAGTGGCGGGTGATTGACGTGCTCAAGCCGACCTCAAAGTTGTCCGGACAAATTTCACTCGACAACCTCCTACGGGCGTTTATTGTCCGCGTCAAAGCAGAATCGAAAGGTCAATAGATGAGCGAGCTCATTGGCACAAAAATGGTCGAAGACGGGAAGACGGCACAAGAGCTCTTTGAAGAGGTTATGGCCAATCCTGCTCGGAAGAAATTCGGTTTCGGCAGCAAGCTCGCAATCGTAAACGTCGATGTTCAGCAGTCGTATACGCGGACCGACCTTTTCAAGACGGCCTATGAGACCGATCCTCGGCAAATTGAGTATATCAACACGATTAGTCGGCTGGCCCGAGCAAAGGGTATGCCGGTGATCTGGAGCCGAGTGGCTTACAAACAGGACGCGGCTGACGCAGGTGTGTGGGGCACGCGGACCGATACGGAAGACAGCCTGCAGAACATCAAATATGACAGCGAGCGTCATCGATATGATCCCCGCTGCGACATCAATGAGAATGACCTGCAATTCACCAAGCGCATGCCGAGCAGCTTTTTCGAAACCCAGCTGGCGAGCTATCTTACGTTTCATAAGGTCGATACGGTGGTTGTCACCGGTGGCTCAACGTCAGGCTGTGTGCGCGCAACCGCAGTGGATTCGCTGAGTTATGGCTATCGGACGATCGTTCCGATTGAGACCTGCGCCGACAAACACGCCAGCTATCACTTCGCCAATCTGACCGATCTCCAGCTCAAATATGCTGATGTTGAACCCGTCCAGACGGTGATCGACTGGCTCGAGGCGCGCTGATCGGATGAAAGAGGGTAATCCAGATCCGGAGCTCTACGATTATCGCGGCTATCGCGATCGGCCCAAAACCGACTGGCCGGATGGCAAGACCTGCGCGGTCTGGGTGGCTCCAAACCTCGAATATTACGAAATCGATCCGCCCGCCAATCCGCATCGCAAGAGCTGGCCCAAGCCGCACCCTGATGTGGTCGGATATTCCTATCGCGATCATTCCAATCGTGTCAGCCATTGGCGCATGGCCGATGTGATGAGCCGCCATGGATTCCCGGGCTCAGTCAGCCTGTCGGTAGCCTTGTGTGATCACCACCCTGAGGTCGTCGCCGATGGAGCAGAGCGCGGCTGGGAATTCTTCAGCCACGGCATTTACAACACGCGTTACTCCTATGGCATGTCTGAGGCGCAAGAGCGCGCCATCATTGAGGACTCGATCGAGACCGTTCAGCGCGCCACTGGCCAGCGCATTCGCGGTTGGCTCGCCCCGGCCTTGACCCATACGCCGCGCACGCTGGACCTGCTGGCTGAATACGAGTTCGATTATACATGCGATCTCTACCACGACGACCAAGTGCAGGAGGTGAAGGTCGCAAGCGGGCGGCTCGCCTCAATTCCCTACAGCCTTGAGGTCAACGACCATTACGGCTTCAACGTCTATGGTATGTCAGGGCGCGAATATGCCGATTGTCTGATCCAACAATTCGAACGGCTTGCCGACGAAGGCGAGCGGACGGGATCAGCTACGGTCATGTGCATCCCTTTGCACGCTTATCTGATCGGTCAACCGCACCGTATCGGACCGTTTGAGGAGGCGCTGGCGCATATCGCAGCCGACAGCCGAGTGTGGAAAGCGCGCGCGGGTGAAATCGTGCAAGCCTGGAGGGAGCAGCAATGACCCTGCCAGACGATTACACCACCTATCCGCATCGCCGCGAGGGCTACGACCATCAATTCTATGATTGGTCGAACATGCATCAGCGCAAGGCTGTTGAGTGGCCGGGCGGAAAGTCAGTCGCGGTGTGGTTGTGCGTCAGCCTAGAATGGTTTCCGATCACGCCAGAAGACAAGCCCTTCCGCGCGCCTGGCCATATGGTCACGCCCTATCCCGATTATCGCCATTATACAGTGCGCGACTATGGCAACCGGATCGGCGTGTGGCGGATGCTCGATGCGTTCAATGCCGCGGGCGTCAAAGCCAGTTTCGCAACCAATTCTGCAATCGCTGAGCGCTATCCTGAGCTGATCGAAGCGATCCTTGGCGAAGGTCATGAGATCACCGCGCATTCGATTGACATGAACCACACGATCACATCCGAATTGCCTGAAGACGAAGAGCGAGCCTTGATCGAGGCAAGCCTAGCGACGTTGGAACAGGCGACCGGAACCAGACCCAAAGGCTGGCATTCGATCGCGCGATCTCAGAGCTGGCGGACCGCAGATCTGCTGGCCGAACAAGGGCTGATCTATTGCAGTGATTGGGTGAACGATGAGCTGCCCTATCGATTCCAGAATGGCCTCATAAACCTGCCGCTCAACACTGAGCTTTCGGACCGGACGATTGTCGCCACGCAACAACATTCGGCAGAGGCATGGGCCCAGATGATGCGCGACGCGTTCGACTGGCTCGCGGCTGAAGCGAAGGGGAACAGCTATGCGAACGGGGGAGGGCGGCTTTTGCCCATTCACTTGACCCCATACATTCTTGGTCAACCCTTCCGTATCAGCGCGGTTGAGCGATTGCTGAATGAGTTCGCCATGCGGGAAGAAGCATGGATTGCCACCGGCGCTGACATCGTCGCGGAGTGGGAGCGACAGCAATGAAGGTACGCAATCCCAGAACAGGTCAGGAGGACTACGAGTTTGTCGCGAGCTCGCGTGAAGAGATAGCGGCAGAGGCTGCGCGGCTAAGGAAGGCGCAGCCAGAGTGGGAGGCAATGGGACCGTCGCAGCGGGCTGAGGTGATGATTGCCTTTGCCGATGCGATTGATGCGGCTGCTCCTGCGATCGCGGCGGCGCTGAGCATTGATACCGGCCGCCATGCCGTGTCGTGGATCGAAGTCGAGGGGCTGTCGCGCAATATTCGTCGCTGGGCCGAGCGCGCGCCAGAGCTGATCGCAAGCCTGGACAGAGAGCCAAAGCCATCGGCAACGCCTGGTTTCGAGATTGGCTCGACCTATTCTGCCTATCCGCTGTTTGGTGCGATCGCGCCGTGGAATTTCCCAGTAATCCTGAGCCATATCGACGCGGTGCCTGCATTGTTGGCGGGGAGTGCGGCGCTGATCAAACCGTCGGAAGTTACGCCGCGCTTTGTTGAACCGATGCGCGAAGTACTCGCTCAGGTTCCGCAAGTCCCGCTGGCCTATGTTTTGGGCGGGCCGGAGGTGGGCCAGGCGTTGATCGAAGAAGTCGACTACGTCTGCTTTACCGGGTCTACCGCGACCGGGCGCAAGGTCGCGGAGGCAGCGGCCCGCCAATTGATTCCCGCCAATTTGGAACTGGGCGGCAAGGATCCGATGATTGTCACGGCGTCGGCCGATCCGGCTTGGGCAGCTCAAATAGCGCTCAGGAGTTCGATTGTTGCCACCGGGCAGGCCTGCCAGTCCATCGAGCGGATTTTTGTCGCAGGAGACGTCTCTACGGCCTTCCTAGAGGCTCTTGTAAAGGGGGCTGAGGCAGTCGAGATCACTCATCCTGATCCCAAGCAAGGGCATCTCGGTCCATTCATTTTCGCTGATCAAGCCAGCAAGGTGCAAGAGCAGATCGACGAAGCTGTTGCCGCCGGTGCGCGGGTCTTGGCTGGCGGCCAGGTCGAGCAATTGGATGGCGGGTTTTATCTGCGTCCAACTGTGTTGGCGGGTGTAACTCCGGACATGTCGGTTATGCGCGATGAGACTTTTGGGCCGGTATTGCCTGTCATGGTGTTTGAGGATCTCGATCAGGCTATCAGTCTGGCCAATGATACAAGCTACGGACTGTCTGCAGCAGTCCTGGCTGGTTCGCTTGATGAGGCCGTTAAGGTCGGCGAACAACTCGAAGCAGGTGCGATCAGCCTGCAAGATGGAGCGCTCACCAGCATGGTCAGCGACGCAACCAACCATTCGCGCAAGACTTCAGGCCTTGGGCCAAGCCGAATGGGCGATGAAGGCCTGGTGCGGTTCCTGCGCCGCAAGGCCATGATCAGGCAAACCGGCCAAGCGCTTCCAATCGACGCCTATCGAGAGAGCGACGGCTGATGGGCAATCGTGCTGAGCTGGAAGCCGCAATGCCGGCGATGCTCCTGCATGAAGGTTATTGGAGTGGCTGGTATCGCGATTTCGACCTCAACGGCAGGTTGATCGATGCGCGCCAGGTCAAAACCCATTGCGAATTTCCCGATCACGGCAAGTGGCATTACGTTCAACACAATTGGATCAATTGGGCTGACGGGCGCGAAATGCATGTCGAGTTTGGTGGATGGCTCGAAGGCGACCGGCTGATTTGGGATACCGATCGCTTCTCGGGCTATGGCTGGCAGACGCATGAGCATACGATCATGTTGCGGCTCGATCGGCTGGATGTTCCCGGCGCTTGCTATGTCGAAATGATCGGCCTGTTCCCTGGGGCGCTGACCCGGGCGCGCACTTGGCAATGGTTCAGGTCTGGCGAGCCATGGAAGCGCACACTGTGCGATGAGGAAAGGATTGAAGGATGAAGGGTCTCTTGAACGGCCTAGCGTTAGTGGCGTTGACTTCGGCGCCGGTCATGGCGCAGAGCGAAGAGGGGCGGGCGCTGCCACCACCGCAGTCCACCTGTGATCAGCCGGTCATCATGGTTGTTACCGGTCTGACGCTCGATCGCGAGCGGATGGGCCAATATGCGCGCGCGATTGCCGAAAGCAAAATCTATGAGGAGCTTGGCGGATACTACCTCAATATTCCGCGTACGCTCGAGATCTTTGAAGGCACGGATGACCCATTTCACACGACATTGAATGTGCGCTTCCCGTGCATCGAGAACGCCAGAGCCTTCTGGTATTCGAAGACCTATCAGGAAACCATCCTGCCGCTGCGCCTGGATCCAAGCGCCGGTGACTACAGCGTGCGGGTCTATCCCGAAGCGCCGTTGCGCGAAGACATGGTCGGCAAGGTCAGCGAAAATCCCTATCTGGCCGAATTTGATGCCAGCGGTGTCGAGCAGGTTGAACGCTAGTTCAGCGCTCCAGCTCGACCAGCTCGTAGCGGTTCATCATGTAGCCGTCGATTGACCCGTAGACGAGGATCGAGTCATCGTCGGCGGTCACCCACATGTCAAAATCTGGGTGGCGCGTTCCGCCCATTCCGTCATCACTGTCATCGACATAGCGATAATGGCGGCATTGGAACGTGCCCGCTTCGACAGTCTTCTCCTCTTCGCCAACATATTCCATCGTCATTTCCAAATAGGCGATCTGAGGCGGAGTCGCGCCGCGATGGTCCGGTGATGGAAGGTAGAATTTGAGGCGCCGACGATGCGAGCCTTTGCTGACATCCATCAAGCGTGTGGTGAAGCCGTCACCGACAACAGGGTGCGTGCCAAAGGCATCAAATTCACCGGCTTCGCGGGTTTCCGAGTTGCGGCCAATGCTGGGGCCAAAACTCTCGCAGGTGATCTGGTCAGACGCTTGGTCGTATCGCATCCACCCCGAGCCAAGGAATTCATCGCCCAAGGTCAGATGGACCAGCAGGTTCTGCGGTTTGCGGTCAGGCCCAATATGGCATGTGATGTTGCGCAGCACGGTTGGATCGGGCTCTTCGATCTCGCACTGCGCGCTCATGATCACCGAACCGTCGGCGTGATGCGAGAAGTTGAACCATTCCCGCCCCCGTTCCTTGCCGAGCATTTCGGGCTTGGCTGAGGAATAGCGGATTTTCCCGCGGACATTGCGGTGACGCATCAGATCACTCCTGCCTTGTTGAGCCGCTCGATCACCTCAGCTTGGGCGCGGCGGAAATAGTCGCGATCAGGAACGGCAGGTTTGCCGTCCTGCATCATGCCATTGGCACCGCGAAAGGGTTCAGCTGCCGCGGCATAGGCTTCAGCGAAAAGGGCCGGACGCTGGCGTGCGAGATAGTTCGTCATGGCTGGTGTTTGACGGCCCTCGCGCAGCGCTGCCAGATCGATCTGCGCAAATGCGGTGAAGGTCTCGCCATCGCCTGATTGCGCGATCACGCGCCCTTTCCAGTCGACCACCTGGCTGTTTCCTTCGGCGCTTGAGAGCGGCATCGATGTGCCGGAAATGCCGGCCGTGTTGGATGACACGACATAGGCCAGGTTTTCGAACGCGCGAGCTTGCTTGGCGATATCCTTGTTCGTGGCGATCGGCGATCCGACTTCGCTCGATGAATGGCAGAATATCTCCGCCCCGCGCAGAGCCAAAGCGCGGGCGATTTCGGGATAGAGGATCTCCTCCGAAGCAATGGCAGCGAGATTGCCAATCTCGGTACGAGCGACCGGGAAGACGCCTTCAAGCCCGTATTTGTCGAGATAAGCCTCCCACACATCGTGCGGGCTGGGGGCAAACATCGATAGCAGTCGGCGATAGCGCAGCACCACCTCACCCGATGGCGCGACGATGAAGCAGGTCTGGAAATAGAAATCAGGGAACGCTTCATCGGTTTCGTAAGCGTTGCCGGCCAGAAACATTCCGAGCCGTTCGGCCACGCCGCCCAGAGCCTCATATTCCGGCCCGTTGGCGGCAAAACCAACCCGCTCGGCAAAATCGGGGATCGAAATGCGTCCCGGGTAAGACGTGAAGAGATATTCGGGAAGGACACACAGCTTCACCGGCTTGCCCGAATATTGCTGGACGAAGATCGAGCTGGTCCGGATTTGACCCTCAACCTCGCCGATATGCTCCAACACAGTTGCGCGTGCGGCGGCTGCATCTGGCAATCGTTCAAGCGAGCGCGCAGTCAGCTGCATCGCCATTGCCGAATAGTTTGCCGTTTCGCTCACTGTCTCTCCTCTCGCAGCTGAGATAGGGCTGGTGACTGCCATTGCAGCGCATAGGCCGCTTGCCAAGGTTCGCCTTCGATCAAGCTCCAGCGTCATCTAGAGGCCCAGCGATCCCGGATTCATCAGCCCTCTTGGATCAAGCTCGTCCTTGGCCGCCTGCAACAAGGCATTGGCACGGGGATGCAGACTGTCGCGATAGCGATAGGTCCGACCGATCTGGAAATGCGCGGCATCATGCTCGAAAAAGATGTCGACGATCGCCTGTTTCAGTTTCTTGGTCAGCGCCCAGGCTTCCTCGTTCGCCTCATGCTGGGGCAATTTGTTCAAGTGAGCCGGCTCGACTGTCGCGTCAATCAGCGGATTGCGCGCATCGGGCCAATACAGGCACGGTTCGATCACCATGCCTGCACCGCCAACTGCGGCGACCAAGGTCCCGTAATGGACACCCAGGCGCTCCATTTCGTCTGCATGCTTCGCAAACAGTGCATCGAAAGCCGCGAAGCATTCTGCTGAGCGCGCATGCGAGACAAGGCCGTGAATCGGTGCCCAGCGTTCGCCAACGGGCCCGAGGATAGAATTGAGCGGCCCGAAGGGATTGGCGCGAATGATCTTGGGGATCGTGTTCTCCACCTCGCTCCCGCCAAATTGGGCCACGATCTGGCGCGCAATTTCAATATCCGCGTCGGGCGCCGCCTGGATGCGTCCTTCGGCCAGGACGTGGAGCGAGAAATTGGCGTCTTTGAGGAAATCTCGTCCTGCGGCGACAACCTTTGCACCTTCTTTAAGAGCGCCTAGAATTCCGCCTCCGCCGCTCGCTTGTTTCTTCATCATTCCGACGAGCTGTTTGGCATCGCTGGCGAGGCTGTCACGCTTCATGCGGATGGCATTGAGATAGGGGTCAAACCCAAAGCATTCGGTCGAGATTCCGCGCCGCTCGATCTCGCTGGCTGCGGCAAACCAGCTGGGCGCGTCATCGAACGCGAAACTGGCATAGCCGAAGAAGTCCGATTCATGGACCAGCTTCAGGGTAATTGTGGCCTTGATGCCAAGCGCACCGGTGTCGCCTAGGAACAGACCCGTCAGATCAGGGCCATAGGGTCGAGCGTGTTTTTTGCCGGTGTGGAGCAGAGTTCCATCGGCAAGAACGACCTCCAGCGCGGTGCAGCTCTCAACCGCGGTGCCGTGGCGCCCGGTGCCCCAGAATATCCCATTCTGGCTCATACCGCCGCCAATCGTGGCCTTGAGACCGGACAGGGTGCCCCACATCGGCGTGCGCAGGTTCTTTTCTGCCAGGGCTTCCCTGAGCGCGGCCCAGGTGCAACCCGCTTCGACGGTGACGGTCATCGATAGTTCGTCGATCTCGAGCACGCGGTTCATCGCCGCGAGATCGAAAATCACAGCGCCGGGCTGATCCTGCGTGTAGCCGCCAGTGTAGCTCATTCCGCCGCCGCGCGGCGCGACCGCATGGCCAGCATCGGTGGCCGCCTTGACCGCCGCGGCAAGCTGGAGCTTGTCGGCGGGGCGGACGATTGCGGCGATGTTGGCGCCGCGATCGTAGATGTCATGGGCGAAGAATTCGAGGCTGGTCTCGTCGGTCAGAACCTCAGCCCCGCTGGCGCGCAGGCTGTCTGCCAATGTGTCAGACTCAGACAATTGAGAAGCCATTACGCAGCCTCCAATTCGGGTGAAGGCTCTGGGTCTTCGCTGACCGCCTCAGGAAAGCTTGGAGGATATTTCCCTAAGAACAGCAGCAGGCCACCGCCTATAACGAAGGCCGGAATGGCGAGTTCGAGGATGGGATCGAAGCTGCCCGTCTGGTCAAACACACGCGCGTAGATGAGCGGCGAGAGCGCCGAGAACAGTCCGAAAGGCATGTAGAGCATGCCGTAGATCTTGCCGTAATTGGCCATGCCGAAATACCGGCCGGTCAAATAGGCGATGAGATCGCTTTCCGCGCCTGCCGCAAAGCCCAGCAAGAATCCGGCGATTGCCGCCATCGGAAAGGCGAGCGAGTCACCGAGAAGAATCCAGGCAGAGATGGCTGGGAGGCACAGCAGGGGAAAGGCGACGAAACCCTGCCAAAACCGATCAAGCAAAGCGCCCGTAATCAGTCGACCTGCAAAGATACCTACCCCCAATATGCCCATCACACTGGCTTGAGTCTGCGGATCAATTCCCCGCAATCCCAGCATTTTGGGCATATTGATGAACGCGCCGCCAAACGCTGTCGCAATCAATGCGATCGACAGCCAGATAAGATAGAAGCGATAGTCCTTGAGCGCGCTCGGCAGGCTTACGCCGGTGAGCTTACCACCTTCGCCCTCAATCGCCTTCGGACGCTCTTCGGGGCGGGGCTCGCGAAACAGGAAGAATGCAACGACCAAGGCCACCGCCGGGAACAGCGCCACGATCGCGAACATTGAGCGCCAGCCATAGGCGTCAATCGCCCATACTGTGACGCGTGGCACAACCATCGCTGCCAGGCTTGTTCCCATCAGCAAGATGCCCAGCGCCAGTCCTCGATTCTTGTAGAACCAGAGATTGATGGCTCGAGACCAGGTGACGGGGGTAGATCCGATTCCGACGAGCCCGACCACGGTCCAAAAGGCATAGTAGATGTAGAGCGTTGAGCTCACATTGCTGGTCGGCGTCAAAGAAATGGCGGCGAAGGACACGCCAAAGGCAAACAATGACCAGAGCGCCACTGGACGGACGCCGAAGCGATCAGCCATCCATCCGAAAAAGGGAGCCAGTAGACTGGCGATCAGGCCGAATATTGTGATCGGCAAAACGATCTGCTGTTGAGTCCAGCCAAACTCTTGTGACAGCGGCTCGGCAGTGAACCCGATCACGTTGAAGGGAATCGGCGAAGCCCCGCACATCACTCCAAGCACGCCGGCAAGCAGGATTGTCCATCCTTTGGAGAATTCGCCGCGTTCGGCCGTTTGCTCAGTCGCTTGCACCATAAAACTCCGTTATGTTTCCGTCTGGATCGCGCACAGCGATGAGATCGACTTTTCCAATACCATCAATTGCCACGCCACGCGCCTGATAGGCAAATGAGATGCCCTTTGCTTCGAGCGATGCGCGATATGATTCCAAGTCTTGAACCGGATAGCGCACCGATATGATGCCAAGATTTGTTGGCGTGGCGCGGTCGGAGAGATCGTCTCCGACAAAGCCGTCGATCTGCATCACTTCGACGCGACCGGTCTCTCCTGGCAAAGCAGGTTGCAAGGCCGCGGCGCTGCGACGAATGGTCGGCGTGTAATTGAACGGAATGCCAAAATTTGAGCGGGCGGGCTCTTCCGGTTCGCGGTCGCTGTCGAACAGCACGCCAAAGCCAAGGCCATCCTCGTAGAATGACCGTGCCTTCTGCTTGTCTCGGACCATCCGCATGGAGTTGAAGCCCTGGCTGATCCTTCCAACCGGGAAATGCGGAAAATCCGGCGTGATCCGCTCATAGACCGCCAGGTTGATCCCATGCGGGCCTTGTAAAACGACGTTTCGCAGATCCGACGTGCCGAACTGGAATCGGATTGGGCGGCTTTCCGCCCACCAGCCGAGCGCAATGGCTTGGTCGAACAGGGCAGGGACGTTGTCCGACCTCACCATGATCGAGAATATGCCACCGGTGTCCCATGCTCGTGCTGCAATGCGGATTGGCTCTTGGTCGACGCCGTCATATCGGACAAAGCGAATGCACCCCGTGTCGGCTTGAGGCGCGCACCACAGTTCGAACTTGCCGGATGCTGTTTCGGGGAGGGCCCAATAATCGAGTTCGGATCGCGCGATCTCTCCGCTCAACCGAAGATGCCATCCCCCTGCTTTGCGAAACAGGCGCGAAGCCGGTTCAAAGTCGGAAACACTTACAACCGTTTCGGTCCACGGCTCGACGCCGTGCGAAGACGCGTCCTGCGCGGCAACACTCACTGCACCGAATGGGACCGAAAGGGCTGCAAGCGCAAACGCGCCGACCGCAAAGGGTCGGCGCAGGAGAGAGAGTGACAGCTTCACGTCAGTCAATCGTGAATCCGATATCGACCCCGACTGTAAGCGGCGGAGAAGCATAGACCTGGTTTACGCTGGTCGTTGCACGGAAATACTCACGATCGGTGAGGTTCTTGCCCCACAATGTCACGCGCCAGCTGCCATCCTCGGCGCGATATCCGGCGCGTGCATCGACCCGGAAGCCAGGCTCAATCAGCGAGCCCGGAGGGTTAGCAACCAGTCCGAAGCTGTCATCTTCGTATGAGCCGTCGGCTCCGAAGAAGAATTCGCCGCTGCCGGTTACGATCGTGTAGTTGAAGCCGAGCAATGCCTTGAATTCCGGTGCGTTCTTCAAGCTCAGATCGAGCGCGCAATCGATGACCTGCTGTTGGTAATTGGTCGCCGTCGGATCGGCGTTGGTGCAGGTTGGTCCAGCTGCAGTCGTGCTGCTGCCTGAGAGCAGACCGGCCTGGCTGAAATTGAGAGCGCGGTATTCGGCGTCGAGCCAGCTGGCATTGGCATAGATCGACAATTCGCTGGTCGGGTTGAAGCTCGCTTCGACCTCGATACCCTGAATACGGGCTTCGCCTGCATTGATCCGCGTGAAGCCGCCGCTGGGCAGCGTGCCGCTGATCTGCAGATCTTGGTAGTCATTGTAGAAGTAGGTTGCATTGAAGGTGCCGGCACCATCGGCAAAACGCGTGCGCAGGCCCAGTTCGATGGCGTCGAGGTTTTCTTCATTGACTGGCAAGAAGCAGGCCGCAGGGCTGAAACAGTCAGGCGAGGCGCCCGGCGTCTTGAACCCGGTCGAGTATGATGCGTAGACCCTGACATCTTCTGTGAAGGCGTAAGCAGCCTTACCTGTGAAGGTGACATTGTCGGTATCAAAGTCACGCGTGATACCGGTACCAAATCCGGCCAATGGGCCGCCAGCATTGGCAAGGACCGAGCGATCCTCGGTAGTCCAGCGTAGACCGCCTGTCAGGGTGAGATCGCCCAGTTCAGCTTCGCCTTGACCGAACAGCGCGAAGCTTTCGGTTTCGACCAGAATGTCGAATGGGAAGACGAATGTGAAATCAATGAACGCGTCTTCTTTGTAGAAATAGGCACCAGTCGTGAGATTGAAGGCGCCGCCAAAATCAGTGTTGAACAGCAGTTCCTGGCTGAACTGCTCTTGCTCCGTTGTTTGAAAGAACGGGAAACTGATGTGTGATGAGAGCGAGTCGTCGAGCTCGCGATAGGCGGTGATCGAAGTAACAGAGAAGCTGTCATAATCGCCGGTCAATTGCAGTGAAGCGCCGGCCGTTTCGACATTGCTGCTGAAATCTGTGAAGCAGCCAACGGGCTGGAAATTGGCAGGTGTTGCAGCCGAGCATGTGACGCCGGCAACGGGTTCGATCGTGAAGATGTCCTGATCAACATCGGTCACGACTGTGGCATTGTTGCTTTGCGCGATGATCGAGCTGGGGACTGGGTCGCTCTTATCTTTCGTGAAGTCCGCGATCGCCAGGATCGACCAATTGTCGTCGAGCTCACCATAAATGCTGGCGCGGAAGGCGTAGATCTCCTCTCCGCCAACCTTCGTTCCAGCCAGCGCGGCGAAGTCTCCATTGGGGTTGAGCGTGTGAAAGCCGTCGCTTTCCCGATACATGCCCGAGATGCGGATCGCGGCTGTATCTTCAACGCTATAGTTGACTGTGCCGCGCGCATGGATCCGGTCGTAGCTGCCATAGCCGACCTCGCCGCTGAAGGAGGTCTCGCCGATCTGGGGGCGCACCGAGGTGACCTTGATCGCGCCGCCATTGGTGTTGCGACCATAAAGCGTGCCCTGCGGTCCTCGCAGCACCTCAACCTGTTCGATATCAACCAGATCGACGAGCGAACCCACCGTGCGGCCGAGATAGACATTGTCGACATAAATGCCGACGGCAGGGTCAATTGCTCCGCGCGATTCGTCCTCGCCAATACCGCGGAAGAAGATGCGCGCCGAATTCGCTGTGCCGGTGCCATTTGAAATGACAACATTGGGGATCTGGTTTTGCAGGTCGAGCGTGTCAGTGATCTGGCGCTCTTCAAGCGCAGCACCAGACAATGCTGTTACCGCTGCTGGAACGTCCTGCAGGTCCTGGGCCCGGCGTTGGGCGGTTACCACAATCACATTGCCATCATTGTCTGCTTCGGCAGATCCAGTGTCATTATCCTGAGCCAAAGCTGTGGTTGGAAGCATCGCCAAGACTGCGGCTGAGGTTGTCGCAGTCAGCGCAATTCGCGTGAGTGAGGTGTGCATGGATTCAGTCCTTCCCGGTAGACCCGCTTATCGAAACTGTGGTCGCAATCAGAATTTGTCCGGACAAACTCTTGCGTGTCAAGACGAGAAATGCAATTTGTCCGGACAAATATCCAACGTGTGGCGCGGATGCATGGTTCCCGAGCCCGCTTGCAATGGGGGATCAAGTGAACCTGTTTGACTATGCATATCCGGGCTTGGTCTTCGCTCACCTCTTGCTGTTTGTTCTCTGGCTGGGCGCAGATGTTGGCGTTTTCGTGCTGGGACAGCATTTCCGCCGCAGGACGGACTATTCACTCGATCAACGCATCGCCCTGCTGAAATTGCTGGTCGAGATCGACATGGTGCCCCGCAGCGCCTGGGCATTGATGGTTCCACTGTCGCTGAGCGTCGTCGATCTCGGCAATTGGTGGGACGTACCAGTCTGGCTCTTGCTTAGCGCCTGGGCCATTGGCCTGTTCTGGCTCTGGCTGGTGTGGGACTCGCATCGGCATGATCAAACCCCCCGTGCAGCTCGAAATCGCAAGATTGAGGGTTGGTTGCGGTGGCTGATCGGAGCCTTCTACCTTTGGCTGGGCGGACAAAGCCTGCTGCTCGATGCACCGCTTATGCCCGATTGGCTGGCGTGGAAAGCGCTGCTGTTCGGCTTCATCTTTGTTGCCGCAATCATGATTGATGTGACCTTCAAGCCGGTTGGTGCGCAATTGGCGGCCGTGCTCGAACAGGGATCAAGCGACGAGACCGAAATACCGCTTCGACGCACCATGGATCGGACCCGGATCTGGGTTTGGGCGGTCTACATTCTGCTGCTCATCACGGCGTTCTTGGGCAACGCAAAGCCGTTGCCATGAAGCCTCAGAAAGAGGGCAATTCACATCTTTTTGAAAATTTGTCTGGACAAATTTTTAGCGCAAGGCAGAAATAGGGTTGTGGGACGAATTTTTTGCGCTGCTTTGGGAAAGCAGCGTGTCAATGGGAGGAATTTAGTATGAGATCGCTCATTCGTGGCGCATTGCTGGCAGCCACCGTGATGACTCCGGGGGCACTCCTGGCGCAGAATAATGGCGGGTCCGCAGATGCGGAAGCCGCTGAGGAGCAGAGTGACAATCTGATTATCGTCACCGCTCGTAAGACTGAAGAGAGCGTTCAGGACGTACCGATCGCGGTGTCAGTGTTCACCGGCGACGACCTTATCGAAGGTGGTATTTCGGATATCGACGCGCTGTCGAGCCGCACGCCGGGCTTCATCTTTGACACGCCATTTGGGCGCCAGTTTGACCGTCCGATCATCCGTGGTCAGGCGAACATCTTGGGCAGCTCGGGCGTTTCGGTCTTTATCGACAATGTCAACGTGACGCAGTCGATTCGCAGCCTCAACTTTGGTGACATTGACAGCATTGAGATCATCAAGGGACCGCAATCAGCGCTGTTCGGGCGGAACACTTATTCGGGTGCGATCAACATCACCACGCGCCAGCCAACCAATGACTTTGGCGGCGAAGTTTCGTTCGAGATCGGTGAGGACGACCTTTACGAGCTGAAGGCCAATATCCGCGGTCCGCTGGTTGAAGACAGGGTCTTCTTCTCAATCGCTGCACGCTATTATGACTTCAAGAGCGAGTTTGATCTGCCCACCAATGCGAACCCTTCGGTGGGCAATGAATCGTCTTTCAGCATCGGTGGTACGCTCGAAATTCGCCCAACCGACGGTTGGACCAGCAAGATCCGCGTAGCGTATAACGAAGATGATGATGGGCACTTCCCGATTGGGCTGTTGGGCTTTGAGAATCTCAATGTGAACGTGCCCGGCGGGACCGATCTGGGCGGTGTTCAGCCGTTCTTCCAGGGCGTTGTTCCGACATCGGCACCCAACCCGAGCGGCAGTCCGCAAATCCCCAATGTGATCGGCGAGGGCGGCGGCCTTGAGCGTGAGGAATTCTTCTTCTCGCTCAACAACGAGTTCGAACTTGGCGATTACACCCTGGTCTCAACAGTCGGCTACACGCGGGAGAGGTTCCGCGATCTGCTCGACAGTGATGGCCAGCCTGGATCGTTCGGCACGGCGCGGATCTTCGGTCCGTTCCCGGCTGGGCCTGGCGTAGGCGTCGGCCTCATTCCGTTCGACTTCACCACCAACGACAACGACTTGCAGAGCACATATGTTGCCGAAATTCGGCTGGACTCACCAGCTGACAAGCCCTTCCGCTGGCGTGTTGGCGGCTATTATTTCCGCAACGAAGAAACCGATGACACGCTGCGTGATGCATTCACGCCTGAGCGTGCCGCGGCGATCCGTGCATCGCGCGACGCGACCTTGAACCAGGTGGCGGCAGCCAGCGGCGCATTCTTTGCGTTCAACGCGGCTGGTGGCTTTGAGGATGCGGATCTTGGTCCACCTGATATCGAAGAGAGTCTGATCGAAAACTGGTCGATCTTCGGCTCGCTCGCTTTCGACTTCTCGGACTCGGTCACCGCGACTGCCGAACTGCGTTACGCAACGGAAGACCAGCGCTTGCGGGTGTTTGACGTCAATGGTGGCGGACTGATTCCGTTGGCATCGTCGGCGACCGGATTTTTCGATGTTGAGGCGAATTTCGACGCTCTTACGCCGCGCTTCATTATCGACTGGCAGGCGGCTGATGACAGCTTGATCTATGCCAGCGCTGCTCGCGGTACCAAGCCTGGTGGCTTTAACGGTGCGCAGGGCTTCCAATTCGGCTTCGGAACGTTTGATGAAGAGTCGGTGTGGCAGTTTGAACTCGGTTCGAAAAACCAGTTCGCTGATCGTCAGCTGACTTTCAATGCGGCTGTCTATCTTTCGAAGCTGGAGCAATACCAGCTGACGCAGAACCTGGCTGCTCTGGGCGCCAACACCACCACAGGCTCGGTCACAGCCAACCTGGGTAATGTTGACATTTGGGGTGTTGAACTCGACGCCGTATTCGCCCCCGATGGCATGCCTGGCTTCACGATGGGCGGTACCTATGCGTGGACTGACACAAGCTTCACCTCAGGCGCGGAAGCGACCCAGGGTGCGGTGTTCGGCGATGACTCGCTGATTGGGCAGGAATTGCCGCGTCAGGCGCGTCACCAAGCGTCGTTCTTCGCTGACTACGAAGCGATTATGAGCGATGACTTTGCGACGGTCTTCTCGGTCAACGGAACCTATCTCTCGAGCCGGTTCGCGCAGGTCCAAAACCTCGCCGAAACGGGAAGCTCGTTTGAGCTCGATGCTCGGGTCACGTTCAAATATGGCGATAATCTCAGCCTTGCGATCTACGGTAAGAACCTGACCAATGAAGATGCGCCACTGGGCGTGTTGAGGTTCATCGATCCGACCGGCGGCAATGGCAGCTTTGTGGTCAACGGCGTGAACATCGCCAATGGCTTCAACCTGGCATCTGCTGGGCAGTCACGTGGCTTCCAGTACAACAATCGCCTGAGCCGGCGGTTTGGTGCGGTCGTCAGGCTGCAATTCTGAGCAATCTGATGCGACGGCGAATAGCTCTCCAAGTTCGCCGACGTATCATCATACCCGGGGCGCTCGCGGCACTCGTGCTGGCGGGCGCCCCGTCGTTTGCGGAGGAGCCCTCCGAAGCCTCGATCAGGCAGGCCTTGCTATCGATCCAGTCTGCCGCTCTCGAGGGGGACGTCGATCCCGTAAGGACGCTGTTTGCAGCCGACCTGGTGCTGGTGTCGCAATCTGGCAAAGTCTATGGCTATGACGCAGCCCTGTTCGACCTTGGGAGCGGCTTTGACAGCTGGGAGAATGATGAGCTGGTTATCAGGCGCGAAGGCGATCTGGCCCGCGTCACATTCATCAATCGCCGCACACGATCGAACCTTGGTTTGGGTGAAGCAGCGTTCCGAGTGCTACAGATTTGGCATCTGCGCGACGGCGAGTGGCAGCTGATCGCGCAGAGCAGCGCTAGGCTGAAGACTTAGACAGATTTGAGAACGGCAAGGGCCGCTCGTTCACCGCTTTCCAAAGCGCCTTCCATGCCGCTGTTCTCGATCGCCAAATGCTCGCCCGCAAAGTGCAGGCGGCCATTATGCGATTGGCAGGCCGCTGCAAGATCGGACGCCATGCCCGTACCGATATGATGATAGATACCGCCAGCATTGGGTGACTTTTGCCAACTGAAAAGCCGTACCACTCTGAGCTTGCTGATCGAGGACGGTCGCATGGCTTCGATCCGGCTGATGATCTCCGCTTCGGCCACTTCGGCAGGCATACGGTCAAGCAAGTCGGCCCCGGCCCCTGTGGTCCAGAGTTTGAGCATGGGCGGGCCTGATGCATCGCCATCAGAGAGGATGAAGACACGGCCGATAAGGGGATCGTCGGTCCACAAAGTGTCTGGATAGGGGTCATCCCGCCAGAATGACTCGCTCGCGCTGAGATAGGCGAAGCTCGCGCGCGTATAGGGCAATTGTGCCATCATATGCGCCATTTGCGGCGAGAGGCGCGCGTGGATCATGTCTGGGCCGATTGCCGAGAACGGAATCGTGCAGATCACCGACCGCGCGCGCAGCGATTGCCCGCTATTGGACAGTCGGAGGAGGGCGCCTGAGGAATCGATTTCGATCCGCTTCACGGCTTCTCCCAGTCGCACATCGCTGTTGAGACTGCCTGCCATCGCTTCGGGCAGACGCTGCGAACCGCCTTCTACTGTCGAAACCGGTCCTGGCTGACTGCGAAAGATCGCAAAACTTCGGGCGAGATGAAGTTGCGACATGCTGGCGAGAGAATTGCCGTTGAAATTGGCCTCGATCAGCCGCAGCGCTTCGTCGCTGGCTCCCGCATTGCGCAGGGACTGAGCGACAGAGATATCAAGCTCGCGAGCAGCTTCAGTCCATGCGCGAGGCTCTGCAAAAGCTGGCAGCGCGCGCGCATAGTGGCGCAGGAGCGCAGCGGGCTCGGTTGCCTGCTCGTTCTCTCCAAGCAGATTGTGCGAGCTCGTTGGCCAGCTCGATGAAGTGTCGCGGCCGCCGGCGATCGAATAGAGGTTGCCGGGGGATTGGATGCGTCCAGCGCCCGCGCCACTGTCACTTGATAGGGTCACTCCCAGATCAGCCGCGATTGCGTGAAGCCGACGATAGCCGGCGCCGATCTGGATTCCGCCGGCTTCGGGTCGACCCGGTAGATCATCAAGGGTGAATAGGCGTCCGCCTATGCGGTTGCTGGCCTCAAGCAGCGTGACTTTGAGGCCAGCAGATTCGCAGATCATTGCCGCTTGGAGACCAGCCAGGCCAGCGCCGATAATGGCGACATCGCACTCGGTCTGGCCCCAGGCCATGCGCGGGGCAGCTCCAGCCAGGATGGTTGCTGAGCTGCCCGCTAGGAAATGGCGCCGTGTTGCCATTGCCGATCTTGCGCTTAGTGCCCTTCAGCTGGTTTGCCGGTTTCGCCCTCAGCTTCGCGCGCTTGGTCGGTCAGCAGCTTGAACTTGGTCCAAGTGGTTTCGTTGCGCCGAGTGTCGTCCTTTGGCGGTGCCTGCTCGTAGATGGGATAATTCTCGCGGATCTCATCCTTGAGCACGTCAGGCAGTTCCTCAAACCCGCCGGGCAATTTACGTCCCATTGCGTTGAACACCATCTGGCCGGGGCGACCGCCCATTTCCATCCATGGCGCCCAACCAGAAATGCGGACCCAGCTGATCATCGGATAGGCGGTTGGCTTGCTGCTATCGAACAATTCGCTCTTGAGCGCAGCAAAGTCGAAGATCTCCATCGCATGATATTTGCCGCCGACATATTCCTGGTAGTCGCCCGCGAGCGGGTTGGTGTAAAACAGCGGCACTTCGAACGGCATGAAGACGTAAGGTCCTGCTTCAACAAGGGTTGAGAGCTGGAATGGCGAACCATCACGCCCGACCGGGAAATTGGGGCGTCCATTCACCGGATCATTGTGGATTTGCATCACTTTCACAGTCTTGCCGGTGTAGGGATTCTCCCACTCATCGACGACTTCGCCTGTTTCAGGATCGAGCATCAACATGATCTCGCGGCTGATCAGCCTCCAGCCCGTTCCGCGCTCCGGATCTTCCACTTCGACACAGCGGCGAATATTCATGCCTTCGCCCTTGAACAGGAGCTTGTCGCGGACACCAGGACTGCGTCCATAGATATTGCCAGACCAGTGATAGACAGCGGGCTCATCTTCCGAGATACCGCATTGCATCCGCTTGGAGATTTCCAGTGCATCTTCGGGATTGGAGGGATCAAGCATTTGCGCATGGGCAGCTTGGCCGGCGATCATTGTGCCAGCCAAAAGGCCCGCTGCGAGGAAAAGGGACTTGAACGGTTTCATGCTATCTCTCCGAAATCTGGTCCAACACTGAGATTTGTCCGGACATTTGAGTAATTCGTGCTTGACTTTATATTTGTCCGGACAAATTGTGAAGTCACTTAATGCCTTCAAATCGGCAAAATCGGGAGTGTAACGAAAAATCGTGTTTTCTGCGGCCAGCCTTTTGTTTGTACCGGGTTCGCGCCCTGATCGATTTGCCAAGGCTAAGGCCTCGGGCGCGGGACTGACCGTAATCGATCTCGAGGACGCTGTCGCTGCTGACGACAAGGTGAGTGCCCGTTCGGCTGCGCTCGAACATGTGGCCGGTACGCCCCAAGGTTGGGGCATCCGCATCAACGCGGTCACGACGCTCGCTGGAGTGCGCGACCTTGCTGCTTTGGGTGACGCAACCGACTTGCCGTCGGTGCTGATGGTGCCGATGGTTGAAAGCGCAGCAGAGCTTGATGTTGTTGTCGGCGCCCTGGGCGATCGCTGCCCAGACCTCGTGCCCTTGGTCGAAACGCCACGCGGCCTGCGCCACGCGCTGGAAATCGTATCGCACTCGAAAGTGTCAGCCTTGATGCTTGGTGGGGCTGATTTCTCCAGCGAGCTGGGTGTTGAGCTGGCCTGGGATCCGCTGCTCGGCGCGCGCCATGCGATGGTTCTCGCTTGCGCCGAAGCAGGCAAGCCAGCGATTGATGTGCCTTACATCCATCTGGATGATGAAGAGGGATTTGCTGACGAGTGCGCGCGCGCTGCGACGCTTGGCTTCCTGTGCAAGGCGGTGATCCATCCGCGTCAGGTGCCTCACGCCAATGCTGCTTTCGCACCGTCGCAAGAAGAGATTGCCGAGGCCCGCGAGGCGCTCGATGCATACAAGGCCGGCGGCGAGCGTGCGATCCGCTTCAAGGGCAAAATGCTCGAGGCGCCATTTGTGAAGAAATACAAGGCCGTGCTTGCTCGCGCGGGCGAAGCTTAAGGAGACGCATCGACATGCGTGACGGAGTAATAGAGGTTGCACCAGGTCGCTTCCGCGAGGTGCAGGGGCGCTATTTCGAAGATTTCGAAGTCGGCCACATTTATGAGCATCGCCCAGGCAGGACGATCACAGATGCGGACAATGTGTGGTTCACACTTTTGACGATGAACACCCATCCCGCACACTTCGACTACGAGCTTTCCAAGGACACTGAGTTTGGCAAACCCCTCGTCGTCAGCCCGTTCACGATCGCGCTGATGACCGGGATGAGCGTCTCGGACACGAGCGGCAAGGCAATTGCCAATCTCGGCTGGGACGAAGTCCGCATGACTAAGCCGCTTTTCGTTGGAGACACGCTCTATTGTGAAAGCGAAGTTCTCGAAAAGCGCGAAAGCAAAAGCCGCCCGGAGCAGGGCATCGTAACATTCAAGACCATCGCCAAGAATCAGCATGGCGATATTGTGAGCCACTACAAGCGCACCGTCCTGGTTTGGCGGCGTGGCTTCGGTGGTCTCGATGAATAAGTCACCCGTTTAAGGACCAAACACATGGCAACCGCCGCAACATTAGAAAGCCAGATCAGAACGATCGACCCGGACGAGGAACGTGCATTTCTCGACGCCATTGATCGATGGCTCGAGCGGGAAGTCATCCCGGTGATCCAGCATCATGACCACAATGATTTGTGGCCTGAAAAGCTGGTTGAGCAGATGGCTGAGATGGGGTTGTTTGGCGCAACGATTGGCCAGGAATATGGCGGCCTGGGATTGCCGGCGACAACCTATGCCAAAATCGTGATGCGCATATCCAGCTACTGGATGGCAATTACAGGCATTTTCAATTCGCACTTGATCATGGCGGCAGCCGTCGAGCGATTTGGCACGCCTGAGCAAAAGGCCAAATGGCTTCCGAAATTCGCTTCGGGCGAGATCCGTGGCGGCCTTGCTTTGACAGAGCCCAACGCAGGCACTGATTTGCAGGCGATCCGGACCGTCGCAAAGCGCGATGGCGACGATTATGTGCTTAATGGCACGAAGACTTGGATCTCCAACGCTCTCAACGGTCAGTGCTTTGCCATGCTGGCCAAGACCGATCCTGGAGCCGATCCTCGTTACAAGGGCATGAGCCTGTTTATTGCTGACAAGAGGGATGGGCTTTCAACTGGCAAGAAGTTTGACAAGCTTGGCTACAAGTCGATCGATTCCGCCGAGCTCATTATGGAAGATTACCGGATTCCGGCTGACCAGCTGATTGGCGGCGTTGAAGGACAAGGCTTCTTCCAAGCCACGGGCGGCCTTGAACTGGGCCGTATCAACGTGGCTGCGCGAGGTGTCGGTCTGGCAGAGGGATCGCTGCGGCTTGCCACCGAATATGCCCAGCAACGCGAGACCATGGGCAAACCCATCGCACAGCACCAGGCAATCCAGCTCAAATTGGGCGAGATGGTAACGCGGGCAAGAGCGGCTCGGCTGCTGACGCTTGATGCTTCGGTTGCCTATGACAAAGGCGAGCGCTGCGACAAGGAAGCAGGCATAGCCAAGTACTTTGCCTCTGAGGCAGCGGTCGAAAACAGCCAGGAAGCGATGCGCATCTATGGCGGCTATTCCTATTCAAAGGAATACGACATCGAGCGCTATTATCGCGACAGCATGCTGATGTGCATCGGAGAGGGGACCAACGAAATGCAGCGGATGATTATCGCCAAACAGCACCTCAAAGAAAACCAGATCTAGTCTGGGCGCGGCGGTTCCATGCACCTCCCACTCAAGGGCTTTCGAGTTATCAGCGCCGAGCAATATGGCGCTGGACCCTATGGCACGATGCATTTGGCTCAGCTGGGTGCCGAAGTCATCAAAATCGAGCCGCCACGCAAGGACGGCAAAGGCGGAGGTGACACGGCGAGAGCGGTCGGACCGCATTTCTTGAGCGAAGGCGAAAGCCTCTATTTTCAGTCGTTCAATCTCAACAAACGATCTCTGACGCTCGATCTGCGGACTGACGAAGGGCAGCGCGTCTTCCGCGATCTGGTCGCCACAAGCCATGTCGTAGCCAACAATATGCGGGGCGATCTGCCGGCTAAGTTGGGGCTGACCTACGACGCTTTGAAAGATCTGAATCCCGCAATCGTTTGTGCCCATTTGTCCGCCTATGGTCGTGACAATGAGCGCGCAAAATGGCCCGGTTATGATTATTTGATGCAGGCTGAGTCCGGCTATTGCGCGATCACCGGAGAGCCAGGCGGTGAGCCTCAGCGCATGGGTCTCTCGATGGTCGACTTCATGACCGGAACGATCTTCGCCATCGGATTGCTTTCGACGCTGCTGGATGCGCAACGCACGGGCAAAGGCCGCGACGTCGACACCGATTTGCTGTCTGCAGCGGTGCATCAGACCAGCTATCCGGCGCTTTGGTACATGAACGAAGGTGACGAGACCTCGCGCACGCCGCGAAGCGCACACCCGACCGCGACGCCCAGTCAGATGTTCAAGGCAAAAGATGGCTGGATGTTCGTGATGTGCCAGTTGCCGAAGTTCTGGGACGTCCTGATTGACAGGATCGGGCGGGATGACCTGCGGCAAGATCCAAGGTTTGCCAGCAATGCCGATCGATTGGCCAATCGCGAGGAATTGACCGCCCTGCTCGATGCGGAATTTTCGCAACAGACCATGGCGCATTGGCAGGATCTGCTGGCTGGGTTCGTCCCAGTTGCTCCGGTTTACGAGCTGGGCGACGCGCTGGACAATCCGTGGCTTGAGACGATCGGTATGCGCGATCAGGTTTCTCATCCATCCAAAGGCGCAATCGATGTTCTGGCGAGTCCAATCAAACTCGACGGCGAGCGCTTGCCCAATCGGTTGGCGCCTGAGCTTGGTGCGGACAGCGATGCAATCCTCGAAGATCTCGGCTATTCCGGAGACGAAATTGCACGTCTGCGTGCTGGCGGGATCATCTGACACATTATGAGCAAGCTTGCGGGGATCACAGTACTTGATCTGACCCAGTTTCTTCCTGGGCCGATGATGACTGTCATGATGGCGGATCAGGGCGCCGAGGTTATCAAGATTGAGCCCGCGGCGGGCGATCCTGCACGACAAATGGAGCCAAAGCAGGCTGGCCACTCGGTGTGGTTTGCGAACCTCAATCGCGGCAAGAGCAGCATCGTCCTTGATCTCAAGAGTGAAGAAGGTAAGCGCGAGCTGGCTGACCTTTGTCGGACCGCAGATGTCTTCGTCGAAGGGTTTCGACCTGGCGTCATGAAGCGCCTTGGCTTCGACTACGACGCGGTGCGCGAACTCAAACCCGATATCGTCTATTGCTCGATTTCTGCCTTCGGCCAGGACGGGGCCCTTGCGCACCATCCCGCGCACGACATGGCGGTCCAGGCGCTCGCTGGCTTCCTTGCGGTCAATGATGGCCCCGATGGAATGCCAGTTGTTCCCGGTGCGCCAAGTGCTGACATGGCGGCGGGATTGACGGCGCTTTCAGCGGTGTTGATGGCGCTTATCGCTCGCGACCGGACGGGCGAGGGTTCCTATGTCGATTGTGCGATGTTCGACAGCATTTTGCCTTGGTGCGCTCACACCGCCGGAAGCGCGATTGCTGGCGGCGAGAGTCCCGTTTCTTCGCAGCAGAGATCTCTAGGCGGGGCGGCCTTTTATCAAGTCTACGAAACCTCGGATGGCCGGCACGTTGCGCTTGGTGGACGGGAGATCAAGTTTGCCCGCAATCTGCTCACCGCATTGGATCGCAAAGATCTCATCTCACACGCCGAACGAGAGGCAGGTGAGCAAGACGAGCTGATCGCATTCCTTCGCTCGACCTTCTTGACCCGCAGTCGCGACGAGTGGGTGGCATGGTTTGCCGACAAGGATGTTGCGTTCGCACCGGTGTTGAATTTTCGCGAAGCGCTTGATGAGCCGCATATCAAGGAGCGCGGAATCTTGGTTGAGGACAGTCGCGGAGCGCATCATCTTGCTCCGGCGATCAGGTTCGGCGACGAAGATTGGCTGCCCGGAGATATTCCGGATTTGGGCGAAAAATGAGCGGCTTAGCTGTCCAGGTCGATATGCATCGCGTAGGCGAAGCGGTCTCCGGGATGGTGGCTGACGGAGATTTCGTAGACCTTGCCCGCAGGGTCGAGATAACAACGGACGATGCGGAGGATCGGACTGCCGCGTTTGACCTCAAGCGAAGCAGCGTTTTCCGAATCCGCTGCGATGGCCTGGATATCCTGCGTCACCCGGCCGATCGTGACGCCCGCCAATTGTTCGATCTGACTGAACAAAGTTCCGGCTGCCAGATCAAGTTCGTCGACCGCTTCGCCCAGGCTTTCGTGAAAATAGGCGTCGGTAACGGCGATTGGCGGCGCGTCAGCGGTTTGTCTGCGCACGCCTTGAAAGCAGCGCCAACTGCCTTTCGTGTCTTCGCCGATTTGCTCCGCGATTTCATCAGGAAGATCGCCGCATTTGCGCTCTTCATAAGTAACTTCGCTATCGCGGGCGTATTGCAACAATTCGCCCACGTTCGACAATGGTTGGTGGAGCGCACCACCGCGGGCGGCGGCCGGCTGGACCGTGGTCCCCGACCCTCGACGCCGCGCGATCAAGCCTTCAAGCTGCAAGCGTTTGAGAGCTTCGCGCACCGTGAACCGGCTGACATCGTATTCGCGGCACAGCGCGGTTTCGGTGGGGAACGGCTTGCCCTTGGCGAACTGGCCGGCAAGGATCGCCTGACGCAATTCAGCCGCCACCTGCATGTAGCGCGGTATCTTCTTCGTCACAGGTGGATCGGCGTCAGCCAATTCGTTCTCCGATTCCCAAAATCGAGCTGGAGCACCGCTCTATGAGCGAACCGCTGCTCTCGCAACTCTCACGCCGCCTTATGCGCACTATTGAATCCGATGATCGGGTGCGCGCGCGGCTGCATTTGCTCGATTGGCTGGCTTGCGTGGCGGGTGCCAGACAGTCTCCTGCGGTCAAAGCGTCGAGCAAGTGCACCGAGACCGGCTGGGAGCGCGCTGCCTATGCTGGGAATGTGCTGGAAATGGACGACGTTCATCGCACCGCGCTGCTCCACCCTGGGCCTGTGGTCTGGGCGGCATCAATGAGCCTGCCCTCGACCTCGATGGATCAACGACTGGATGCAGCAATTCGCGGTTACGAAGCGATGATCGCAATCGGCGCGGCGCTGGATGCTCATCATTACGCACACTGGCATCCGACCACGACCGCTGGCGTGTTTGGCGCCAGCGCGGCGTATGCGTCTCTGCTTGGGCTCAATGAGAGGGCCTGCGCGCATGCAATGGGCAATGCAGGCTCGGTCAGCGGCGGTTTGTGGCATATGCGGCATGATGATGTCCTCACCAAGCAATGGCATGTCTATCACGCTGTCCGCACAGGTCGCGACGCGGCGATCCATGCGAGCGCGGGCGTGACGGGCCCGTCTGCTGTCTTGGAGGGCCCACAAGGCCTGTTCTCCGCGACTACGCGCGAGCCCGGCGTGCTCCCGAACTCTGACAGCTGGCTGATCCATGACGTCAGCTTCAAGCCATTTGCCGCCTGCCGCCATGCGCATCCAGCCATCGATGCCGCAATGGTACTGCGTCGGACGGGCAAACTGGAGCCACCTTTTCACGTAGAGACATTCAGCGACGCGCTGGCATTTTGCGATCGGCCCAATCCCGGCAACGAGTTGGAAGCAAAGTTCTCACTCCAGCACGCCGTTGCAGTGGTGGCTGACGGTCGTGACGCCAAGCCTGAGGATTTCACATCTGATGCGATCGCTGCGCTAGCGCCGTTGCGCGCGCAAGTGTCTGTCGCAGAAGATCCGTCGATCACCGCGCGCTATCCCGCGCATTTCGGTGCTCGTGTGAATGGATGCGAGCTGATTGATACTTTGGGTGATCCTGAGCGACCGGTGAGCGCAGAACAGATCATCGAAAAGATGCACACGCTGGCTGATTGGGGCGGGCTGCAAGTCGGGCAAGCGGATCGCGCTGTCGAACTGGCTCTGCAATCTAAGGATTCAGCTGCAATGGACGCAATGCTGGTGGAGTGGTTGTCATGAGGGCAACCAAAGACCTGCTCGATTTTGCCGCCAGCTCGCACAGCCTTCCCTCAAGCGTTCAGGCCGATGCAATCAGGCTGCTCGGCGATACGCTCGCCATCGGAGCGGCGGCAGTAGACGCGCCCGGTGAAAAGGCGATTCTGCAAACAGCGCGCAAGTTCGGATCGGGCGAAGAATCTCGTTTGCTGGGAACCGATGAAAGACTGCCCGCCGCCTCTGCCGCATTCGCAAACGGATATCGCGTGCATTGCCTCGAGTGGGATGCGGTCCACGAGCCAGCGGTTGTCCACGCAATGAGCGTGGTCACAGCTGCATTGGGAGCCGCGATTGATCGACGCGGTGGCTGCGAACCGGACGAGGCGCTCGTCGCGCTCGCCATTGGCGTCGATATTGCCTCCGGTCTTGGACTGAGCGTGGACAGTGCCATGCGGTTTTTCCGCCCAGCGGTAACAGGCGTGATGGGCGCGGCGGTCGCGGTCGCCAGGATCGACGGCTCATCAATCGAAGATGCGCTTGGGTTAGCCTATTCGAGTGCCGCAGGCACAATGCAGGCCCATGTCGAAGGCAGCGAGACCCTGCCATTCCAAATCGCCAATGCCGCCCGCGCGGCCATCACAGCAAGCGACCTTGCCGGCGAGGGTTTCTCAGCTCCAAAGGATCCGCTTGAAGGGCCATTTGGCTATTACCAGCTGTTCGAAGCCGGCGAGCTTGACCGATACACTTCGCAGCTTGGCTCGATTTGGCGGATTTCTGAAGTCAGCACCAAACCCTATCCATCGGGCCGAGCCAGTCATGCGGCGCTGGGCAAATTGGACGAACTTCAGATCAATCCTGCTCAACTTGATTCGATCGAACTGGCTTGCCCGCCCTTGATCCGGCGCTTGGTCGATCGTGCGTATGCTCCCGATATGACGGCTGCCTGGGCCCGTCTTTGCATGCCCTATCTCACGGCCCTGATGTTGACCGATGGCAGGATCGATCCGCGGCGCTTCAGCGCTAGCGATCTGGCTGATCCGGCATTGGCAAGCATCGCGGCGAAAGTTCGGTTGGTCGACGATGGCAACACGGACGGCAATGCGCTGTTCCCGCAGGCGCTCAAAGTGACGATGACAGATGGCAGCAGCGCCGTGCATCCAGTCGATCACACACTGGGAAGCCCAGACAACCCGCTCTCAGCAGCACAAACCGCCGGGAAGTTGGCCCTGGCGCGTGATCTCGCACCCGATTCAGCAGATGCGCGCATCTTCGACGACCCTCTCTTCTATTTCACGGATCCCAGATGACTTTCACAACCTATTTTGAAGCGCTCGATCACAAGCAAATGTTGACCGACTACCCGGTCGGCGAAGAGTTTGTTTCGCGCTATTCCGCGATGAGCCGCGACGAGCTGTTCTCGGTCCAGGATGCGCAGTTCAAGCGGCTGATGGTCAAGGGCTGGCAAGTGCCCTTCTATCAACGCCTCTGGGGAGCACAGGGAATTGAGCCAGGTGATATCCAGGGACTGGAGGATATCACCAAGCTTCCCGTTTACGACAAATCAGACCTGATGGCCTCGATTGCCGAGCACCCGCCCTATGGCGATTTTCATGGTATGGGACCGGCCGCCACGCGCGATCCCGTAGTGTTCCACACGACCAGCGGCACGACCGGTAAACCTCAGGTGCTGATGTTTGGGCCCAAGGGGCGCGAGGTCGGCAATCTGCTGGTCGGGCGGATGTATCGCTGGATGGGTCTTGAGAGCGACGACGTCGTCCATTCGGTCTATGGCCACGGTATGATCAATGGTGGCCACTATATCCGCGAGGCGGTCACCAAGTTCACCAATTCGATCTTCCTGTCCGCCGGGACGGGGATTGAGACCCGCAGCAAGAACCAGGTCCAGCTGATGGCCGATTTTGGCGTAACCACGATTGTGGGCTTCGTCGACTATGTCCGCAAACTCGCTGGCACGGCTGAAGAGCTGGGCCTGTTCGACAAGATCAACATCCGCACCATCATCGGCCATTTGGGAACCGAAGACCGTCAAGCAACCGAAGACGCGTGGCATGGGGCCAAGGCGTATGATTGGTATGGTGTCGGCGACACCGGGACAATTGCCGGCGAGGGGCCGGAGCGCAATGGCATGTATGTCTGGGAAGACGCGCAATATCTCGAATTGCTGGATATCGATTCTGGTGCGCCTGTGGCTCACGGCGAGACAGGCGATATGGTTGTCACCTGTCTCTACAAGGATGACATCGCGCCATGCATTCGCTTCAACACGCATGACATTACCCACGAACTCGATGGTCGGGGCGAGATTGTGTTCAAGCGGATCGCTGGCTTCCGCGGGCGGAGCGACAACATGGTAAAATTGCGGGGCATCAACGTATTCCCGCACGCAATTGGCGCCATCATCGAGAATCGGCCAGACTTGACCGGCGAGTATGTCTGTCACCTGTCGCGAGATGAGCAGCAGCGCGACACCATGCAGGTGACGCTGGAAAGCCACGGCGGCACCGATCAGTCGGCATTGGCTGAGCTCCTCAAGCAAGGGTTGGGGGTCGAGGTTGATGTCGCACTTTGCGAGCCCGGCGGAACCGCAGGTGTCACAGAAATCGACAAACGCCAAAAGCCGCTTCGGCTGATTGACGAAAGAGGCGTCTGAAGCACGCGATGATCGACAGCTACAACGCCTTTCTGTTTCGCGACGAGGACGCCTCTGGCGGCGCTGGCGCGCTGGCGGGGCTATCGATTGGCGTGAAGGCAAATATCGCCGTCAAAGGCATGCCTTTTCATGCCGGGATCGGTGGATGGGAAGATCGACGTGCCGATGCTGACGCAGAGGTTGTGACGCGTTTGCGCGATGAGGGTGCGATCATCGCTGGCATCCTCAATATGGAAGAAGGCGCGCTGGGCGCCAAGACCGACAATCCGCACTTTGGGCCGACTCAAAACCCACACAGGCATGGCTATTCGCCGGGCGGATCGTCCGGCGGCAGCGGCGCCGCTGTAGCGGCTGGCTTGTGCGATGCGGCGCTGGGCACTGACACGATGGGATCGGTTCGCATTCCGGCAGCACATTGCGGCGTTTACGGGTTCAAACCTTCGACCGCCCGAGTCAGCCAAGAGGGCTTGATCCCGGCAGAGCCACTCTTGGATGCGATTGGACCGCTGGCGCGTGATCTTGATACGCTTGAACGTGTCGCTCGAGTGATCAGCGAATTTGGCGAGAACGAACTTGATGGACAAGGCGCGACGCTGGTCGATCACGGGGTGGAGATTGATGCGGATGTCAGCGCGGTCTTTGCTGCGACGCTCGCTGCATTGGACTGCGAGCCAAAGCGGGAGAGCCTAAGCGAAAGCAATTCGCGTATTCGCTTTGCTGGGTTCATCAAGACTTCGCTGACCATGGCTGAGGACCTCGAGGGAGTGCAGGGCCTGTCGGCCAATTTGCAGAAACTGCTGACCTATGGGCCCGGGCGGCCTGAAAAGTCGCTGGCGCTGGACATGGACGTGCTCAACCAAGCCAAATTCGAGGTCGAGCAGATTATCAAAGAATGCGGCTTTGTGATTTTGCCGACCGTGCCCAATCCTCCGTTCCCACATGCCGAGCCCGAACCTGCGGCGCAGGCTGATTTTACATGTCTGGCCAATATCGCCGGTCTGCCTGCAATCAATTTCCCCGCTGGCTGGACGGCCGATGGCTTGCCAATTGGCGCCCAGATCATCGCACCGGCCGGCGCGGAAGCGGGGCTGTTCCGCCTTGCCCGTCAACTTGATGCTGCAATTGGGGCCTATCGTGCCCCACCCAAACCAGAAGGAGCCTGAACCATGCGCATTATCGTTCCGTTCAACCTCAAAGCCGGCACCGACATCGCCGAGTATGAAGAGTGGGCCAAGACCAAGGACGTACCCACGGCGAGCGCGCTCCCTTCAGTGAAGAGCTTTACGATCCACAAGGCGACGGGCCTGTTCGGCGATCCCGATACGCCACCGCCCTATGCGTATTTTGAAGTGCTCGATATTACCAACATGGATGACTTCGTCGCGGATGTCTCTGATCCCGAATTTCAGGCCAAGGCTGCGCCGTTCCAGGACTATGCTGACGGACCACAATTCATCCTGACCGAGGATTTGTGATCGTGGGCAAGTTTGCTGGAAAAACGATCGTCGTAACCGGTTCTGGAAAGCAAAAGGGGCTGGGGCAGGGGATCCTGCAAGCCTTTGCGGACGAGGGCGCCAATTGCGTCGTCTCGGACCTTGTTATCGACGAGGAAGCAGAAGCGGTCGCCGAAGAGCTGCGCGCGCGTGGCGCTGAGGTGGAGGCGATTGCGTGCGATGTCGCCAATGCCGAGCAATGCCAACAGCTCGTTGCTCAGGCAAAGGCGCGATTTGGCTCCGTCGATGTGTTCGTGAACAATGCCGGAATTGGCTTCAAGATGAAGCCCTTGCTCGATGTCGATACCGCCGACGAATGGGATCAGGTGATCGCGGTCAATCTGTCTGGCGCCTTCTACGGTACCCAGGCGGCGGCTCGGGCTATGGTCGAAGCTGGCAATGGCGGTCGCATCATCAACATTGCGAGCCAGGCGGCTAAAACCGGTTTTCCGCATCTGCCGGCCTATGTCTCGTCCAAACACGGCATGGTCGGCCTCACCCGCGCATCTGCGGTGGAGCTGGGCTCGCATGGCATAACGGTGAATGCGATCTGCCCCAATCATGTCACGACCGGGCTGGGCGCGAAGCAGAACGAGTATTTTTCGAAGCTACTCGGTTTTGACACCGTTGAAGATTACCTTGCCAATATGAGCGCGCGCAATCCGATGGGGCGGCCTGGCCTGCCAAGCGACACAGCGGCAGCATGTCTGTGGCTTGCCAGTGACGAAGCATTCTATGTTACGGGTGAAGCGCTCAATGTCAGCGGTGGGGAGGAAATGCACTAATGCCGCTATCCGAAGAACGGATCGATTGGCCCGACGGCGCCAAGATGGCACTCAGCGTCGTTGTCAATGTCGAGGAAGGCAGCGAAATGACGATCGCACGCGGCGATCGCGGGATGGAACCTGTCGACGAGCTGGGCGTGTTCGTGAAATCCAAGATTCGCAACTATTCCAATGAGTCGAACTACCTCTACGGGATCAAGGCGGGCGCTCCCCGGATCGTCAAATTGCTCAAGCAATACGACATCATGGCCAGTTGGACTGTCGCAGCCCTGAGCCTCGAAAATCATCCCGAGATTGCACAGGCGATTGTCGAACTTGGGCATGAACCGGTCAGCCATGGTTGGCGCTGGGTTCATCAGTTCAAGATGAATGAGGATCAGGAACGCGAATTCATCCGCAAGGCTGTGAGCAGTATAGAGCAGACGTGTGGCGTGCGGCCGTATGGTTGGCTGTCGCGCTATCTGTTGACTGACAACACGCGCAGGCTGCTGTCGGAAGAGGGCTTTACCTATCACATGGATGACTATTCGGGTGACGTGCCGTTCTGGGATCGCGAAACCGTGCCCGGCAAGCCGATGTGTATTGTCCCCTATCAGCTCGACAATAACGACATGAAAATGTGGACCGACCCGGCGCTGACCCCGCATCAATGGCTCGACTATGCCAAGGCCAATTTTGATCAGGTCTATCGTGAAGGCGAAGAGGGCAACCCCAAGATGATGAGCCTTGGGCTTCATTTGCGGATCATTGGACGGCCAGGCCGCATTTGGGCGCTGGAGGAATTCTTCAAACATGTCCGTGCGCATGACGGCGTCTGGGTGACGACGCGTAAGGCGATTGCGGAGCACTTTATGGCGCAGAACCCAGCATGAGCTTGCGGCTCGAAATTGACGGCCAGACGGGCCATTTGCTGATTGACCGCGCAGCCAGTCGCAATGCCTTCAATATGGCGATGTGGGACGCTTTTCCCCGGCTCCTGGCCGAAGCCGCTAGCCAAACGGAGCTGCGCCTGTTGGTCATCCGCGCAGCCGATGGTGGGACATTCTGTGCGGGTGCCGACATTAAAGAGCTGCTCGCGAACAAGGATGACGCAGCCTGGCGCTCAGCCAATCAGGCGGCGATCAATCGCGCCCAATACGAGCTTGCGCGCCTTAGCCTTCCGACCTTGGCCTTTGTCGAAGGGGATTGCATTGGCGGTGGGTGCGGCATCGCTCTGGCATGCGATCTCAGAGTCGCCAAACCCAAAGCGCGTTTTGGGATTACCCCGGCCAAGCTAGGGCTGGTCTATCCATTGCATGACGTGAAGCTGCTGACCGATCTGGTCGGACCAGGCCAGGCCAAACGCATTCTCTACACGGGCAGTCTGCTCGATGCCGAAGAAGCGCGCCGTATTGGATTGGTTGAGCTTGTCGCTGACAGCCATGACGAGTTGAGCAGCGCCATCCTTGCCGCCAGCCCGCATTCAATCCGCGAAACTAAGCAGTTTGTGCGGCGCGTGCTCGATGGCCAGATCGAAGACGATGCGGACACTTTGCGCATCTTCGCGGAGGCCTTCACGGGAAGCGATTTTCTTGAAGGAACCACGGCCTTTGTCGAGAAGCGCAAGCCGGAGTTTGGCCAGTGACCATTCCTCACGGCACGATTCTGGGCGGTCTTTCCACCGTCCCCGATCTCGACAAGGCGCTGCGCGGATATCGCGATTGCTTGTGGCTTGAACTGGTAGAGCGCGGTCAATTGCCTGCTGACCTGGCGACGACCTGGGATTGTCCCGGCACTGCGGGATCGCCCTATGCTGTGCTTCGGCCTCGCAGCGGAGAACCGTGCTGGTTCCGCTTGGTTGAGCAGACGCCCCACCCAGACTTCCTTCCGACACGATCCTATGGTTGGGCCGCGTTCGAATGCACGGTTGAGGATGTCTGGCAATGGCCGGATGTGGTTGAGCAATCAGGGTTCACGATTGTCGGTCCCCCCAAGAAACTCGAGAATATTGAACCCGCCTTCATCCCCATGCAGGTGCTGGGTAGCGGCCAGGAGATGGTCTACCTCAACCAGGTTTTGAAGGATATGCCGGGGACTGATCTTCCCCGCGCGCGTTCGGCGGTCGATCGGATCTTTATCGTGGTGCTAGCCACGCCGGATCGGCAAGCAAGTGTTGATTGGTACGCCAACAATATCGGGCTCACGCGCGGCGCGGATTACACATTGCCCTATTCGATGATCAACAATGCCTTTGGCCTCGCGCCTGACACGCAAACGACCATCACCATGGTCCAGCATGATCGCATGCCGATTGTCGAAGTGGACGATTATCCGGACGAAGCGACAGCGCGTCCTTGCCACGAAGGGCACTTGCCCCCGGGCAATGCCTTGGTCAGCCTGGCGGTCAAAGACATCGACGCCTGCGATGTCACATGGATATCGCCGCCCACACAACGAGACGGAGCTCTATACGAAGGTCGCCGGGCGGCCACGGTGCGCGGCGTTGGAGGCGAGCTGCTGGAATTGGTGGAGGTTGGTCGATGAGGGCGTGGTTCCTGAGTGTCGCTCTGGCTGTGTGTGCGAGCACGGCGTCGGCCGGTGAGGCGGAGACCGCCAGAGATGTGGTCGAGCATGGGCTCGCTGCGCATGGTGGCCAGTCCTTTATTGATCCGCAAACGCTCCAGCTGGCAGGCACGGCAACCTTCTACGACGCTGCGACCGGAGAAGTCCGTTCGCAAGCCGATGACTATCGCATGTGGCGCGAGTTTGAACGCGGCCGCACCGTGGCCCATGGCGCGGATGGCAAAGTCCGCATTATCGCCAAATCTGGTGAGCGGACTCTGTTTGAAGTCGGCTATGATGGTGAAACCACATGGACCCAGAATGGGATCATGCCCAAGCAACAAGCCGATGCCTATTGGGCCAACAATTTTGGCTTTGGCATCATTCGATCGGCGCTCGACTCAGGCTTCTCGCTCTCCTTCGCACCGTCGCGCATGGTCAGCGGTCAAGACGTGTCAATTATCCGTGTCACCGACCCGCAAGGCCAAGAAACGCTGTTTGGCTTTGACACGGAAAGCGGCTTCATTCGCTATATGGCGTTTGACAGTCCGCGCGGTTTCCACGAGCGGATCTATGACGATTTTGTCCGGCTGCCGGAAAGCGGTTGGGTCCAAGCTCGGTCGGTGACGTTGCTTTATGATGGCATCATCAGCAATTCGGTGCTTTGGACGGATGTGCGGATTGGAGAGCCAATTGATATCTCAGTCTTCACGCCGCCAAAGGAGGGCTCGGAATGACATTGTTCGCTTTTTTGTGCCGTGATGGCGAAAACGGCAAGACGCTGCGCGAGCGCCTGCTCGAAGACCACCTTGCCTATATAGAATCCGTGATGGAGAAGATCGCGGTCGCTGGCCCCTTGAAGGACGGCGATACGACGGTTGGGTCATTGCTTATCATCAAGGCAGAAAACGAAGCCGAAGCTCGCAAGACCTTTGAAGGCGACCCTTACTTTGCAGCCGGCGTATGGCACTCGATCCGTGTCGATCATTTTCTTGGCGTGGCTGGTGACTGGGTCGGTGGAGCGGCCTGGAAAGACTAGCCGCGCGTGTGGCGCCCAGGCTCCCAAACATCTTTTGAATAGGTCTTGGATGCAAAGTTGAGCGGCTTGTCTTCAAGCTCGGTCGCCAGGGTGTCGTTCCAGCGATTGAGGAAGCCAAACAGGCCAATAACGCCCATGATCTCCATGATCTGCCGGCCGGAAAAGTGCTGTTCCAGTTCCCTGAAGTGGTCGTCGGTTGCGGCGTTGGGCTGCGTTCCCGCTGCGAGTGCGAGGTTTAGCGCCGCGCGTTCGGCATCTGAAAACAACGGATTGGACTGGTATTCCCAGACCTGCGCAATCTTGTCCTGGTCACCGCCTGCCATTTGCACCGCGCCATGGGCGGTATGCGCCTGACAATAGCGGCACCCTGCGGCACCGCTGGTGATGGTCGCGATCATGCGCTTGAGAACCGGATCCAATTCGCCTGGCTTGTAGATGACCTGGACGAGCCGCTCCATCGCTTCGAGCAGCTCCGGCCAGTTTGCCATCGTCAGAACGTCATTGGGGGCGAATCCCATGATCCCCTGAGCATAGGTCAGTGCTTCCCTGGTCGGTTCGGGCAAGTCTTCGACGCGCATCGGTGTGATGCGGGTCATGGCAGAAGCACCGTCGAGCCGGTTGTCTTGCCCGCTTGCAGATCACGATGCGCCTGATCGGCGTCTTTCAAGGCATAGGTCTGCCCAATCGTGACCGAAAGCGCACCCTGAGCGAACATGTCCCACACTCGGTTGGCTCCAGCTTCGCGTTCGGCTGGTTCATCGTAATAGTGAAACAGCATTGGCCGGGTGTTGTAGAGCGATCCCTTCAAAGCCATCACCCCGACATCGACTTCGCCCACCGGAGCGTCCGCATTGCCGTAATTGATGATCAGGCCGCGCTTGCCAGTCGCGTCGAGCGAGGTTTCCCATGTCGACCTGCCAATGCCATCAAAGGTCACCCGCACACCCAGCCCGCCGGTGATTTCGCGGGTTCGCGCGGCGGTGTCTTCTTCCTTGTAGAAGATTACGTGGTGTGCACCGGCATCCTTCGCCGCTTGCGCCTTGGCTTCGGTCGACACCGTGCCAATTACTTCAGCCCCGATATGACGCAGCCATTGGACCAGCAACAGGCCGGTTCCGCCCGCCGCCGCGTGGACCAGGACCGGCCACCCGGCTTCGACCTTGGCGCAGCGTTCGACCAGAAACTCTGCCGTGCACGCCTTGACCATCGACGCGGCAGCCGTTTGGTCATCGATCGCATCCGGAACGCGGAACAGGTGCTCCACCCCGATATTGCGGTGCGTGGCATAGGCACCCAGCAATGGCCCGAAAGTGGCCACGCGATCGCCGATTGAATGGCCCTCAACGCCATCGCCAAGCGCAACAATGCGTCCCGCAGCTTCAAGCCCCATGCCGCTGGGAAGCTCGGCCGGATAGATGCCGCGGCGATAATAGGTGTCGATATAGTTGAGCCCGATCGCTCCGTGCTCAATCGTTACTTCGCCGGGGCCAGGATCGGGGTGTTCTTCCGTCACCCACTGGATCACTTCAGGGCCGCCAGTCTCGGTGAAAAAAGCTCGCGTCGCTTGCATGGCTAGTCTCCCGCCCGGCTGCAGCTGGCCTGGACCCAGCGCAGGTTTATGCCGATCAGATTCGCATCCGGTGCAGCCCAGGAATAGCTTTCGGCCCGCACCGGGTCCTCCTTGTGCATGTACAGCACCAGCGCCGGCTTGTTGCGGCTGCCGCGCTCCCAAGTGACATTGCGCACCCGGATCGTCACGTCAGGGGCAAGGCCGTCTCCAGCGACAAGCACGCGGCCTCCTTGATCAAAAATCTGCAGATTGTTCGAGAAGGTCCAATCCGCATCGCCATTGGGCTTGCCGGCATATTTGCGTACCGAAACCCAGCACGACATGGGCCGCGCCTGTCGCAACTCGCTCTCGCCGATCTGCCATCCACCCTCATCTCTTTGTGAGAGCCCGGGAATGGCCTCGTCCGACCAATCGCTATCGGAGTTGCCGAAAGCATCAATCGTGCGCCAGCGTCCATCCTCGTGAACCTCAAGCGCTGTCCATTCGGCTTTCTCTCGGCCTTCCGCTTCGGCAAAATAGACATCTTCGGTGTTGGTCCAGATGCCAGCGGGCAGGGAGGTTTGAGCGAAGGCAGGGCTTGCCAACAAGGCAAGGCTGGCGGCGAGCATTGTGCGGTATGAAAGCATGATCGAGAGCCTACAGCGCAATGCATGGTTTGCAAGTATTTGTCCGGACAAATTGCGTGGCGGCGAGCGATTGGGACATGCTGCGGGATGGTGGAGATAGGATTGCGCAGGACTGTCACTGCGCCATTCCTCTGATCAGCTCTGGTGGCGTTCAAACATGCCTTAGGATGGCCGTGTGCACATGTCTTGTGGCCGCTATCGAGCCGCGTGGGCCTAACCAGCCAAAACACCGGATCTGCCTCTGAGCGGCTCTTATGGGGCTGCAGCAACGACACTGAGTGAAACGCACGTGCCCTTAGCTACCGCTGACTGGATTGCCAGATCATGGCCCGGACGGCTGGCAAATTCGGCGACTAGCGCGAGGCCCAATCCGTGCCCGTCGCTGTCAGCGCCCTTGGTGCGAGGCTGGAGTAGAGCTGCGATTGTTGCCTCATCGATGCCGCGCCCATTGTCGACGACGCGAAGAATGACACGATCCCCCCGTCGCTGCGCGGCGATCAGCACTTTCGACGCTCCAGAATGCTTGAGCGCGTTGGCAACAAGATTGCTGACCGATCGCATCAGTTCGATCGGCTCGGTTGTAACCTCCAGCTCAGAAGGCCTGACCCGCAATTCGATGTTCTTCTTCTCGGCTTCCATGCGAAACATTGCCGCGCAATTGCCTAGCACGAGGCTTACCGGGAAGGTCTCAACACCCGTATCTTGCCGCTCGGCCGCCTGCGGGTCGGACGCGTCCAAGCCGCTTTCAGCTATGCTCTCGAGGTAGTCGAGCGCGTTGTTGATGTCGTGCGCGGCTTTCGGATCTCGCTCAGCGACATTTGCCAGGCCTTGCCGCAGCGAAAGCAGCGGCTGCTGGAGATCATGTGTCGTCGAAGCCAGGCGAGACCGCATATTCTCCGCCTGTCCTCGCGCTTCGTCATAGCGATTCCGGCTTTGCTGCAAGGCCTCTGACAGTTCGAGCTTTTCGCGCGTTGCCGCAACTTCTGCCGCCAGCGACCGATTGAGGTCGGTTTGGATTGCAAGCATGCGCACCAGGATTGCGACCAGGAAGGCGATTGCCTCAAACAGCACCGCGAAGTGGAAATAGTCGAGCGCAACCGTGAGGGGGAAGCGGCCCGGTGAAAGCAAAACCGCGGCCATGGTCGCGACGGTTATCAGGATACCGATCGAGCCAGCGATGAATGGTACAGCCCCCAGGACCCGCTTGCGCCAGGCGAAGATTGCGGTGGCGAAATAGGCCAAAGCCACGGGTGGGACGAGCAGGAAGACGGCCCAGCGCAACGCGTCGAGATGCCAGTAGAAAACGCTCGCAATGCCGACGGCGATGAGGGCCAGTTGAAGCCCCAAAACTGCGCGGTTGAAGCGAGGGTAGTTGGCGTGCAATCCCGCAAACAGCCGCGCAAATTGTAGCACTGCGATCATCATCCCGCAAAGCAGGATGAGATTGGCCGGTTCGTATGCCCCCATAGCGTTTGGCCAGACGAAGCGGTGAAGATAGCCCTCATTGTTGGCGACAAACATGGCGCTCAGGCCGACATAGGAAGCGAATGCCAGCACCAGCGGCCACCCCACCAATCGTCCCATTGCGAGCGCGATGATAACCAGCGCAAACATCGCTCCGTTGATGATCCAGTTGAAGCGCGCCTCTTGCATGTGCGCGGTGCGCATCCTCTCTTCGGTAACGAAGGTGAGCGGCATCCAGCTGCCTGTCGCCGATTGCAATCCGACGAGAATTTCGGCGGTTTCGCCCGCTTCCATCCAGAGCGGCGCTACCAGATATTGACTGACAACCGGACGCTCAGCGAAGGGCGTTTGCCGATTAACCGAAAGCAGGGTTTCTGGCAGTCCGCTTTCGGGGAGTTTTTGAACAATCAGCGCGTCAGCAAAGGGGCGCTGCACATCGACCAGCCAACGCCCCGCACGGTCAGTCGGATTGGAGATGCGGGCAAGCAACCAGACCGAGCCGTCGACATCGCCGAAATCAATCCATGGGCTCTCGACTGGCACAAACTCAGCGCGTTGTTCCAACACCTTCGCCGGATCGAATTCCGCACCCTCAACGATGAGAAATTGCATGCTGCCAAAGGGCTGCAAATGGTTGTTGCCCTGCGGAAGGATCGCCGCGTCGAGCTCCGCCGCATTGTCGCTTGGTGCCTCAGATTGCGCCCAACACGCGCCCGCCAACAGGGCTGTCAGCAGGAGCTGGGCCAAGAGGCGCAATTGGAACAACAATGCGGTCATGATGCCCAATTAAAGAAACCGCTCGAACGCTGACATGGGGTCGATCCCCCATTGGGCGTTGGCATTGAGAGCGTATTGAGGGTTTGACGGATGCTCATCACAGCTGCCGATGCTCGTCGAGTAGACCTTCGCGCAGGGCATAGGTCAGCAATCCAGATACCGAATTCACGCCGAGTTTCGACATCAAACTGGCGCGATGCTTTTCGACTGTCTTGGGACTGATGCAGAGCGTGTCTCCAATCGCTGCATTCTGGTGACCAGCCGCAATGAGTGCCAGCACCTCACGTTCGCGATCGGTCAGCTCTTCGCGGTCGGGTTGGGCGGCGAGCTTCTCGGCCACTTCCTGCGCCACGAACTTTCCTCCAGCCAGGACCTGCGCAAAGCCAAGTTCCATCTCTGCGGGCTGGGCAGACTTGAGGAAAAGACCGTCGACCCCCGCGGCCATCCAGTCGGCGAGCATGCTGGTTGAGGTAAAGCCAGTGACCACAATGATCCGAGTGTCCGGCGACCAGCGGCGTGCTTCACCGTAAACCTGAACCCCGCGGGCGAGGGGCATTGCCGCATCCAGCAATAAGAGATCCGGCGTGTGTTGCTTGACCAGGGCGATCGTTTCGATCCCATTCTCAGCTTCCGCGACAATCTCGATGTCGCCAATTCGGGCAAGGATCTCAGCCAGCGAGCGCCGAACGATCGCATGGTCATCGGCGATGATCGCACGATAGACTGGCATGTTCGAACTGGCCCCCTCTTCTCCGACATGTCCCTGATAAGGCGGAAACTTGTCACTGCGCAACATCGGGTGTCCTGCGCTCAGATGGGGGATCTACCCCATGGGACCAGAATTTCGCTCCTCTATCACTGACTCAACACGGTCCAGCCCGCTCCAACGCGGATTGGCGGAGGAGGAGAGTTCATATGCGCAACTATTTCATGTCCTTGATTGGCGCTGCCGCTTTTGTCTTGGGGACGGCCGCAATCGGAACGCCTGCACAGGCGCAGATGCGCGCATTGCTTCCGATGGTGGAAGAGGTGGAACAAGGCGCCGCGACCGATGCCGACGGCACCTATGTTGTTTCGACCATCGACAAGCGGATCACGATTGAAAACGGCCGTGCTTATGTTGTCGATCCCTGGACGCATGCGCTGATCCTGAAAGTGGAGCCAGGAATGGTCACGCTTCAGAACTTCCGCCAAACCGGCCCGGATCGGTTTGAAGCCGACGATCTGCCTATGATGGGCAAGGTGGTGTTCTATCGCCAGCCCAATGGTGCACTGCAAGGCGTCGTCCAAGGTGCATTTGGTGAAGCCAAATACATCCTGGTTCCGACTGACTATGCGACCGCTCCGATTGTCGAAGATCCCGCTCTTGGCGCTCCTCCGCCACCTCCACCGCCGGTCATAGCTCAACCGCGAGTGTACCGCCTTTATCTCAGCGGCTCGGGCTGTGCGGGCACGTCGCTGCTGCGCAAACGATACATCGGTCAAATGAGAGTTCGGGTGACGGATCAATCTGGTGAGCAGGTCACCTCCAAGCAGCGCAATTATGCCGTCCAGTGCAAGAATGGCGGCAAGCGGACCCAGAACTTCCTGTATTATCGCAATGGGCCAGGCGCGCTCGAATTCACAGTGCCTCCGGGCGGTGAAGGTGTCAGCGGCCTGCAGCTCAAAGGCGTCATCACCGATGTTCTGGGCATCATCGATGTCATGCAGGATGTGCCGGATTTATTCGAGAAGGCGCGCGCTCGAGGACGCGATCTCGATGTCGGAGAGAAGCTCACCGATCGACACGACATCGAGTATGGCAAGACCACTCTGTACTTCAACATCACTCTGGAGCGGACCCAATGAGCATCCGCAAAGGCATTCTCGCGCTCGCGGCGATGGGCATGATGGCAGGGACGGCGCTGACCCCGGTCGAACCCGCTCACGCCCAAATCCCGGCCTTCCTGCCGAACAAGGACATGGTCGCTGAGACCGATCCGATGGAAATCGACGGTGACTGGCGGGTCAGCACAATCAACAAGATCATCCGTATTGAACGGGGCCGCGCCTATGCGATCGAGGGATGGACCCATGCCTTCGTCCTCCAGGTTCAGCCGGATATGGTCACGATCCGCGACATAAGGCAGGTCAACGACACCGAATATGTCGGAGACGATCTTCCCATGATGGGGCGGGTAACCATGAGGTTGGTTGCACCTGATCGGATTGAGGCAAGCGTTCCGGGCCTGTTTGGGCCGATGCGTTACACGCTCACCCGCGTTTCTGCCTCTGCCTATGGCGGCGCAACCGATGGGCCTTCGGCTTCTCCTCCGGCAATGTTCGTCACGCCAGGAGTGTCAAACGACGGTGAGAGTTCAGCGACCTATGATGCTCCGCAACAAACCTATGCGTCGCTGGACCAGGCTTTCGGAGAGCCACGCCCGGTTGCTGACGCATTCCGCGGTTGTGCCATTCCCGATCAGCCGCGACGGGACCGGACCGCGCCTGCGCCGATCCAGCCGCCACGTGACAGGATCACGGATCGCCAATTTGCTCCAGTGGCCGAAGCGGATGACGGTCCAAGCGAGCAGGACGCCGGCGATGCCTGCTGGGCCAGAATCGATGGCGTGTGGTCGCAAGATCGCGAACCCGTGTTCGACGCCGCCTTCAACAACGTAAATCAATGGCGCGCACCCGGAATGTCGCCCAGCCTCTTGCATGGCACCTACACCACGCCGGAAACGTTGTTCATTGCTGCGGGGGAAGATCCCCAGACCGAGCTGTATGTGATGTCGGGCACAAACTCGCTGCGTTGGGTTCGCTACACGTCGAGCGATGGCCAACGTATCGAAGATCTGATTGGGCAAGTTGGTGTTCGCAAGGTCTATGAGACCCAAGAGCGCAACGGGCTCGGCCTGACGTTGACCGTTGATTACACCGCGGGTGGCGATCTGCGCATTCGCTTGGGCGATCGGCAGTTTCTGCGACCACCTGCTGCTCCGCTAAGGGAGCTGGATTCCGACGATGTATTTGCGCTCCAATTTCAGACTGACAATTTTGCGGGCAACCTCAAGGGCTACGATGTTCTGACTCAGGATCCCTTCCGGCTGATGCAGAACAACAAGAATGCGGTGTTTGCGAGGCGCGATCTCAACGAATATCGCATCCAAGAGAAATACGCTGTCCCCTTTGGTTTCAAGCTCCAGAATGTGCTCGATCAGGGTTCTATCTATAAGAATTCGGTGGTCTCGAGCGAGAGCGAAATCCAGGACGCGATCACCAGCTCGTTCGGGGTCAACGCAAAGATCAGCGTCTCGGGCGCGGTCAATTCGGTGCTCGCCTTTATTCCCGGAACAGGACAGATCGCAGAAACAGGATACAGTGTCGGCTTCCAAAGCACCAAGTCGACGATGAGCTCTCTGCGCAACAGTCGCTCAGTCGCGCAAGTGGTCGGCTATTCGCGCACAAAGAGCTACGCCATCATTCTTGATCACGCCGAAGCCGAGCTCTCTGCAGGCTTTCTGACAGCGGTTGCCGATGCCCAACTGGAAGGGCGCTATGACGATCTGATCGAGCGCTTCGGCACCCATTATGCCTATGCCGTCACTTATGGCGCCAATGGCAAGATGACCCGTAACATCACCTCCGAAGCGTTTCAGAATGCGCTTGCCGAAAGCAAGGGCAACCGGCTCGAAGGTGAAGTCTCCGTCGTGGGAAGTTCGATCGGCGGTTTCACCGACAGCATGAAGAGCAATCTCAACACGTCATCGGGCTCTGTCACCAACGAGAATGGCACGTTTGAGGCTGTTGGTGGCAATGGCTCGTGGAACGAAGGCGGCTTTGCTCGCGGTGATCGGGTTGTGCCGATCCTGCTCGATCTGCGACCTCTCGACGAACTGCTCAACCCCATCAACTTCCCTGATCAACCCGATGTATACACCCGGGTCCGGACTGAGCTTGCGATGGCAATCAATCGCTACCTCGCTCGCAACGCCCAGCCATTGAGCGACGAGCGGTTGATTTCGCAGGTCGCCTACGTGCCTCCGCCCGAAGCCGAGCCGATCATCGAGCCTGAGCCCGAAAAGGAGCAGGAATGGCACGTCTACATAAAGAGCATCGACTGCATCAAAGCGCGCTGGGATGGCAAACTCGGCTTTGAAGGCAATGTCACCGTGAAAGTCACCAGTGGCGGGACCGAAACCGCGCAGGTCAAACGGCTTGAAGGCAAATGCAAGAAACGCAGCACGACCCGTACCAATTACGGTTACAACCGTCGGACGGCGCAAGAAGGTCTGTTGATCCTGCGCGGTACACAGTCGGAGCTGCGCAATCGCCAGATCCGCGTCTCTTACGAATGGGACTTCAAGCCCGGATGGAAGAAGACCACCAGCTCGGTCGACCTCTACCTGCGGGACTATTTTGATCTCAGCGACGGGAAATACCGCGAGATCACCAAGAAAGTCACCATGAAGAGCAATCCCGATCTGTCGATCCAGGTTCGCGTGCGCAACGCGGACTGATGGCCAATCTCAACAAAGGACAATCACTATGATCCAGCATCTGAGAATTAGAGAAGCGCTGCTTACGCTGGCTGTGCCGGTCGCAATGGGCTTGGCCGCCACGCCAGCAACAGTGGTCGCACAGGATTATACGCCGGATGTGATCGAGCTCACAGACAGCGGACCATTCGCTTTCGAACCCGCGCCGCAGCTCGATCTCTCCAAGGGTGGTGCGATCGAGTTCTGGGTCGCGACCGGTTGGTCAAACGACCCAGGATATGATCCGCCTGTCCTCGTCAATATCGGCGAGGAAGGCATTTCATACATGGTTTCCATCACTCGCGAGCGCGACGGCCTTATCTTCGCCAATGACAATGATGAGGACGTTTTTCTGGTCGATTTCTCGGATGGCAATCTGCATCACGTCGCGATCAACGTCATGGATGATGGGCTGGAGATATACGTCGATGGCAATGTTGTCGGCACCAGTGATCTCCGACCTTTGGCTTTGCCCTCATCCGGTTTGTTTGTCGGCGGGCTGGGAGTCGATGGCACCGGCCAATTCACGGGCGCAATCGGTCAATTGAGGGTCTGGAGCGAACCGCTTTACGAGGAGGACATCATCGCCTTTCGCATGCGCGACGTGCTCGACCCACAGGCCGGCGACCATCCTGATGCAGAGAACCTCGTCGCTATGAGCGATTTCACTCTTGGAGAATTGCTGCTGGTGGAAGCGGTAGGAGATGCACAATGAAGGCCACGTCTTTGCTCGTAGCAAGCGCCGCGCTCGCGCTGTCAGCCGCTGGTGTGGTACCCAGCCCTGTCTTTGTATCCGAGGCATCCGCGCAGATCAGAGGCACGCCAAACAAGGGCTCACCGTCCAAGGGAAAATCCAAGCGCGGGACAAGAAACAAGAGCAAATCCAAGGCTTCGGCTAAGGTCTCATCGTCGAAGAAGGCAGCCAATTCCGGGAAGACAAGTTCGCGCAAGCGGTCAGGCAAGAGCTCAAAGTCAGCGGTGCCTTCCACTGCGCCGAAAGTGTCCTCATCCAAGCGCAAACGCTCGAAATCAAAGGCTGGAACGCGCAAGCGGGCGTCGATGACTGCGGTTGCCAATGTGCCTCTCCGCGGCAATGCCGCCAGCACGCCCAATGCAACCCCCAGTCAAAGAACAAGTCTCGATGTCAGCACATCGGCGCGATCGCCGCGCTCAAGACGGGTGACCAAACGGTCAAACGGACGTCGCGCTGCCAATAATCGCAGGAAGCAGGGCAGAACGACGCGTGGACAGAGGTCAACGACGGCCGTTCAGACGGCTCCTCAGCAAACAGGCCGGAAGGTGACCTTCAATCTCACCCCGCAAGTCGTGAAGTTCGACACCACCCAGCCAGCGAACGCGATCCGCGGTGGATCAGACAACCGCTCAACAGTCTCGTCTGTCCTATCGCGTCGCCCAATGGCTTTGCGGCAGCAAGGTGCCCTTAGCCGCTTGGCAGGGACCGTGAAGCGAGCCCTGACATGGGGAGGAAATCGACCGGCTCCGCGCTAGGATGTGATTGATTAAGCGACCATATTTTCCGTTGTGGTCACAAATCAGCGAGTCATTCCCGCATGGCAACTAGCCAGTCGCCACCTGCTCTGTGTTGATCAATGCGGCAGCTCCCACCGCCATTTCTCTTATTGGGTTCACACTCTGGACTTCAGGCGCTTCAGAATGGCCATAATCATGTGTCCTGTGGCCGCAATCGCGCTGTGTGGATTCCCACCAGCCAAAGCGTTGCATTGGCCCGTGAGAGCGCTTTACGAGCAGCTCAGCCTGGGCGGGCATTTTTCATGACTTAAGAGAAGGTTACCGCGCCTGCGGCGAACCACGCAAATCGGGATTAACCCGCGTCAAAACAGACCGTTCTTAACCTCGATAGCTATGTTTGCGGCCTTGCGTCTTTTTATTCCGGCTAGCGGCGCGTTTGAGCAACGCGAGCAGCTAGTTGAGATTCATGGGAATCTGCGTGCGCAGATCCCTTTTTTGCATTCTGCTTCCTTGGTCAATCTAATCGGACTGCATGTCGCAACGGACGGCGCGGAGCTCACGCTCACATCACCCATCACGGTTCTGACGGCTCTGATTGTCTGGAGATTGCTGAGTTGGCTGTTGTTTCAGGAACAGGTCGACGATGAAGACACGATCCGCCGCGAGCTCATAAAGACCTTCATCTTCACGACGATCCTGTGCGTTGGTTTCTCGATCTGGGCGCAGGTCCTGATCAGCGCTCATCCTGACAAGCTTCTGATCATCCTGCTCTACAGCACGCTGGGGGCGCTCGGCGTCGCCTATGGCCTCAGCAGCTATCCCAACGCTGCGTTTCTACCATTGGTCATTCTCGGCCTGCCAGTCTCGCTACGCGTGCTTGCTGTGGGCGAACCCACGGCCACCAATGTCGGGCTGAGCGTGCTGCTGGTCCTGATCCTGCTGATCCGACTGCTGCATCGTCACGGCGAAATCCTCGAACGCCTGGTGCTGAGCAGGCTCGAAGTGTCCAAGGAACACAATCGTGCCATCTCCGCCGAAGTGGCCGCGCTCAAACGCGCCGATATCGATGCTCTGACCGGTCTCGCGAACCGCCGCAAACTGCTTCGCGAGATCACCAATCAGATGGAGCGAGGCAGCGGACCGGGCAGTGGCAGCGTGCTCGCCTTCATTGATCTCGACGGGTTCAAGACCGCGAACGACGCTTTTGGCCATGCGGCGGGTGACGCCATCCTGGAATCGATCGCCCAGAGCCTGAAACAGGAGTTTGGGAACCAGGGTCTCGTCGCGCGCGTCGGCGGCGATGAGTTTGCGATTTTCTGGAAGCAGGGTTTGCCGCTGGCGGATCTGAAACAGGCTGGTGAGAAAATTTGCGAGCTGGCGGGCGAGCCCATCGAGTGGGAAGGCAAGCTGCTATCGGTCGGTGCGTCATGCGGGCTGACCGAGGCGGGTCCGCACACGACCTCGGAAGGGGAATTCCTGCGCCAAGCGGATTCCGCTCTTTACGGGGTCAAGAAGTCCGGACGCGGCACTTGGCGCCTCTATGACCAGGTGCTGTTCGAGAAGGATGAGAGAAAGGCGATGCTCGAACGCCTTCTGATCGACAAGAACGTCCACGCTGAGCTGACCGTCAAATTCCAGCCGATCTATTGCGTGAAGACCGAGCAGCCGGTCTATGCCGAGGCGCTCGCGCGCTGGGAGCACGATCCTTTCGGCAGGATTTCACCGACCGAATTCATCCAGCTGGCAGAGCATCTTGGTTCGATCGGGCCGCTCAACGAAGTGCTGATGAAGAAGGCGATTGCGGGAACTGCGTCATGGCCGCGCGACATCAACCTGTCGTTCAATCTCAGCGCGCTGCAAATCAACTATGCCGGCGCAGCAGATCACATTCTGCAGCTGCTCAAGACAGCTCAATATGCGCCGGACAAGATCATGTTCGAAGTGACAGAGACTGCGTTCCTTGGTGATCTCTCTACCGCCAAGCGCGAGTTGGAAGAGCTGCGCGCGGCGGGGTGCTGCATTGCGCTTGACGACTTTGGATCGGGCCATGCCTCGGTATCCTATCTGACCGACCTGGTGTTCGATGTCGTCAAACTCGACGGCAGTTTGTTAAAGGATATTCAGGCATGCTCGCGATCGCGGCAAATCCTATTCAACCTGATCGAGCTCTGCCACGCGGCGGGCGCCAAATGCGTTGCCGAGCACATCGAGACGGAAGAACAATTGCTGCTGCTCAAGACGATGGGATGTGACTACGCCCAAGGCTTCCATCTCGGCAGGCCGGCTGAGGCCACCGACGTCTTTGCTTCTGACGCTGAGAGTTTGCGCATTCCAAAAGCATCTTGAGGATTCGCGCGGTCGAGCCCTATAGCTGGGCCTGTCTGCAAAGCGAGATTTTAGGGGCTTACATGATTTTTCAACTCTTCAGCCGGTGGCTGGCAGCATTCGCCATCTTTGCAGCACTGCCATCCTTGGCAAGCGCGCAGTCCTTTCTCGACGCAGAATTTGATCCGAACATCCCGACCCTGACTGAAACAGTCGGACACGCGCCTGGCACACGGATCACCTCACCCAGCGAGGCGCAGGCCTATCTGCGCGCGCTGGTCAAAGCCGCGCCTGATCGCGCCAAGATGGTCGAATATGCGCGGTCCTGGGAAGGGCGTCCGCTCCACTACGTCGTGCTGACATCGCCTGAGAACATGGCCCGGTTGGACGCGATTCAGGCGGACCTTGCCAGTGTCAGCGCCGGCCGGGCAAGTAATGGTGACGCGCTGCCGGTCACCTGGTTGGCATACAGCGTACACGGCAATGAGATCAGCCCAACAGACGCGGCGCTGATGACGGCCTATCACCTGCTCGCGGCGCAAGGCGATGCGCGCGTTGAGCAAATCCTGCGCGAAACCATCGTGATCCTCGACCCGTTGCAGAACCCGGATGGCCGGGCACATTTCGTCAGCAATTTCCGCCGCGCCCTGGGAATTCAACCGATCGCGGACCGCCAGGCAGCAGAGCATGATGAACCTTGGCCAAGCGGTCGCGTGAATCATTACATGTTCGACCTCAACCGTGACTGGTTCACACTCAGTCAGCCTGAGACGCGCGGCAAAGTGTCCGCGATGTTGGGCTGGAGCCCGGTTGTCGTTGTCGATGTCCACGAAATGGGCGGCGATGCGACTTACTTTTTCAGTCCCGCCGCGCGTCCGATCAATCCCAACATCACGGCAGCTCAACGGCGGCTGTATGAGGTGATCGGACGCAACAATGCAGCTTGGTTCGATCGCATGCGCGAGCCCTATTACACCCGCGAGATCTTTGACCTGTTCTACCCAGGCTATGGCGACACCTGGAATGCGCATCAGGGCGCGATTGGCAGCACCTATGAGCAAGGGTCGCCGCGCGGCCTGGTGTGGGAACGCCGCGATGGCAGCGATCTGACCTATGCTGATGCTGTTCGCAATCAGTTCGTGGCGAGCCTAGGAACCGTCGAAGCGGTGGCCCAGAATGCTGACCGGTTTCTGAGTGAGTATGCGCAATACCGCTCGGGCAATGCCAATGGCTCTGCGGGCCGCGGGACTTATGTCATCGATTTGAGCGAGCAGCGTTGGAACGCCGAAGCGCTGGGCCGACGTCTGGCGGCCCAAGGTATCACCGTCTTGCGGCGCGACGGGCCTGCGAGCGCTTGTGGCACAAACTATCCGTCGGGCTACCTTGCAGTCCCGCAAGCGCAGCCAGCGGCAAGATTGGTGCGCAGCCTGCTCGACGCAGACACGCCATTGCCAAGAGATTTCGTGGTGGATCAAGAGCAGCGCCGTAGCGCTGATCTGCCGCATGAGCTTTACGATGTGACCGCGTGGTCTGTCGGAATGATGTCGGGCACCAATGTCGCGCTTTGCGCAGGCGCCGTATCGGGCAGCCCAATTGGTGCCGACAGCGCGATTGCGCCGATAAGCGAAGGCAGCGGAACATTCGCCATCGCCGTTCCCTGGACCGATAGCGGGCAGGCCCGTCTGGTTACTCTGGCGCTGAGAGAGGGACTGACAGCGCGCGTGACCGACGAAGAGTTTGTCCAGAGCGGGCGAACCTTTCCGCGCGGGACCGTTGTCTTCCCAACCGCCCCAAATGACGAAAGCGCGGCGCGCCTGACTGAACTGGCTGCGAGCGTTGGTGCGCATATTGTCCGGCTGGATTCGAGCTGGGTCGAAGAAGGTCCCAATCTCGGCAGCAATGCCTTTGTCAGCCTGACGCTGCCCAAGGTTGCGATGGCATGGGATCGCGGCGTGTCACCGCTCAGCGCGGGAGCCGCAAGGTTCGTTCTTGAACAGCGCATTGGGTTACCGGTCACGCCGATCCGGACGCACCGCTTCGGCGGGGTTGATCTGAGCGAGTATGACGTGCTGCTGATCCCCGATGGCAATCCGGCCAATGTGCTGGGCAAAGGCGGTGCCGAGACCATCCGCACCTTCGTTCAGAATGGCGGTGTTGTGGTTGCACTCGGCAACAGCATCGGGGTGCTCGCGTCAGGTGAAAAACCGCTGCTTGCGGCCGTACGTGAAGCGGCGCTGGGCCGTGTGCCTGAAGCCGGCAAGATGGGCGAGAAGGCACCACCGCTGGTCGAGGCAAGCGAATTCACCAGCGAGGCGGAGTACCGCGAAGCGATCGAGAACCCCAACGCCTTGCCCGACACGCTTCCTGGCGCCCTGCTGCACACGGTTGCAGACACAGAGCACTACCTTTCAGCGGGATATGATGACGGTGCGATTGTGCTCGCCAGCGGGTCGCGCATTTTCGCTCCGCTTGATCGGTCGCAAGGCGTCAACGTGTTGCGTTTCGCCGCCGCTGAGGATCTCATCGCAAGCGGCTATGTGTGGGACGAGAACCGCCGCCAGATGGCGTTCAAGCCCTATCTGATGGCGCAGTCATCCGGGGCAGGCCTGGCAATTGGCTTTGCATATGATCCGACCACACGGGCCTATCTGGATGGCTTGGACATGCTGTTGGCCAATGCGGTTCTCATCGCGCCGTCGAGAGAACGCTGAGCCTTACCAATTCTGCATGTTTGCAGCGGAGGTCCGCGCGCCTATCGGGTGATCACAAGATCACGGAAAGGCACGGATATGGCGACAATTTCAGATGCAGCGCAAGACCTCGCCGCGCGCGTCGAGACCTTTGTGCGGACGCAAATTGCTCCGTTTGAGAGCGACCCTCGCTGCGACAGCCATGGCCCGTCAGATGAACTGGCGACGGAACTGCGGCAGCTCGCGCGGGAGGCTGGCCTGCTCACGCCGCATATCCGCGAGGATGGTTCGCATTTCAGCCATGCCGAGACCGCGCTGATCCTGCGCAAAAGCGGGCTATCACCGCTTGGTCCGATCGCCTGCCACGTCATGGCGCCCGACGAAGGCAATATGTATCTCCTGGGCAAGGTCGGCAGTGATGATATCAAACGCCGATTCCTCGATCCACTCGTGGCGGGCGAGGGACGGTCTGCATTCTTTATGACCGAGCCAGCTGAGGATGGCGGTGCGGGGTCCGATCCGTCGCTGATGCAGACGACCTGTCGCCGTGATGGCAATCATTGGGTCATCAATGGCCGCAAGGCCTTCATTACCGGCGCAGAAGGCGCGCAGGTCGGCATCGTGATGGCCAAATCGACCGAGCCTGACAGCGAGGGCGGAGCGTGCCTGTTTCTGGTCGACTTGCCTGATCCGGCAATTCAGACCGAACGCGTGCTCGACACGATCGACAGCTCGATGCCAGGCGGCCATGCGGTGATCACAATCGACAATCTGCGCGTGCCAGCGGATCAAATGCTGGGCGAAGCTGGTGAGGGTTTCAAATATGCGCAGATCCGGCTTGCGCCAGCTCGTTTGACCCATTGCATGCGGTGGCTTGGCATGGCTGAACGCGCGCAGGAAATTGCAACCGATTATGCTTGCAAGCGAACCGCCTTTGGCAAGCAACTGATCGATCATGAAGGGGTCGGTTTCATGCTGGCCCAGAACAAGATCGATCTGCAGGCTTGTCGTCTGATGATCGATTGGTGCGCTGGCGTGCTCGACACAGGCGATCTCGGAACGACCGAAAGCTCGATGGCCAAGACCTTTGTGTCCGAAACGCTGTTTCAGGTCGCGGATCGCTGCGTTCAAGCGATGGGCGGAACCGGTGTGACCGGGGATACGATCGTCGAGCAGCTGTTTCGCGAGGTGCGCGCCTTCAGGATCTATGATGGCCCGACCGAGGTCCACAAATGGAGCCTGGCGAAAAAGATCAAGCGCGAATGGCGCGATCAGAATTCCGGCGAATAGGGGGGGGGCGGCTTTCCGCGCCCGGTGATTGAATGGGCTAGCCGGTCCGCACGCTGGCCAGAAACGCAGCAACCTGATCATTCAATGTCGCCGCTTGCAGTTCGAGCTCGTTCGCGCTGTTGAGCACCTGGTTGGCAGCCGCTCCGGTTGAGAGCGACAATCCTCGGACATCGTCGAGATGGCCAGCGACCCGCTCGGTCCCGCGCGCGGCCATATCGATGCTCCGCGCCAGATCTTGCCCCGCGACCGATTGCTGATCGACTGCGCTCGCGATCGAGACCGAGGTTGTCTCCAATTCGCTCACCTGTTTGGCGATCGCCCGCAAGGCGCCGACACTGGCGCCCGTTGTGTCTTGCATCGCGCGAATTTGATCAGCCACTTGCTCGGTTGCGCGGCTGGTCTGCATGGCCAGTTCCTTGACCTCGCTTGCGACGACCGCAAAACCGCGCCCGGCTTCTCCACCCCGCGCAGCCTCGATCGAAGCGTTGAGCGCCAGGAGGTTGGTGCGTTGCGCGATGGTCTGGATCAGTTCGACAATCTCGCCGACCTGCTCGGCTGACGCGCTCAGCTCAGAGATGGTGGAGTCTGCCTCTGACGTCGCGTCATTGGCGAGCCGCGCCAATTCGCTGGAGGATGCCGCCTGGCGACTGATCTCGCCGATCGAGGTCGCGAATTCGTCGCTCGCCGCGGCGGCCGCTGTCGCGCCTGAATTGGCCTCGCGCATGTCTTCTGAAACCTGGTCGGTGCGCGTGCTCGATTCTTCGGCCGACGCCGCCATTTGCGCCGCGGTGGACTGCAACTCCGTCGATGCGGCAGCAACGCCGTGGACGACGTCTCCCACGGTCTGCTCGAATTGCGAGGCCAGCTCGGCCAGCATCTCCGCCTTGCGCTGTTCCTGCGCGTCGCGCTCGCGCTGCAGCTCCATTTGGCGTTCAACCTCTTGTTCTGCCCGTTCGGAGCGTTCGCGGGCCCATTCTTCAAGCTGACGATTGGCGCGTTTGAAATGCTCGAGAGCTTTGGCCATTTGCCCGATTTCGTCACCGCGCTCATGGCCGCTGACCGAGAAGTGTCGATCGCCGGTTGAGAGCCGGTTCATCCCGGAGGTGATCGCGCTGATCTTGCGCGAGTAGTCACGCGACAGATATCTCAGCCCGACGAACAAGAGAATTCCCGCAAGCGCGGCAAGCACGGCAGAGATAGTCACCATCGAGGCGAAATACCCGGTAACGCTCTGCAGCTTGGCTTGGCGAATTTGACCCAATGTCTGCGCGAGTTCGTCACTGCCGGCGACCAAGGCCTGACCACGCGCTGCAATATCCTCAAGCATGACCGCCGATTGACTGGTACGTCCATTCCGCTGCAATTCGCTGCGCAGCAATTCGAAGGCCGCGTTATAGGCCTCAACTTCACTGCGAAGTTGACTGATAGCGGGCAGCAGCCCGGTGATCTCGGTCTGTGCAACCTGCTCGATTGTATCGAGATGGCCGAGTGCTTTCTCATGCGCGACGCGCTCGCGCTCAACCAGGCTCGGATCCGGATTGATGACGTAACGCGCGGTGTTGTATCGCGTATCGCTGGCAATAGTGCGCAGCTCGATCGCCTCGAGCATGGCATTGTTGGTTTGGACGATGTCCATCGAGCGCGAATAGAGGCTCGACAAACCGATGCCGATGATCAGCGCAATCGCGAAACTGATGCCAAAAAATCCGCCGAAGATCGTCTGGAGCTTTCCGCTAAGTTTGAGGTCGCGAAACCAGCGAATGCGATCAAACATGCTGGGCCGCTCTTCAGCCGGCTTCACAGATTGTGGCGCCAGATCGGCCTCCAGCTCAGCGCGAAGGTCGCTCTGAGCCTCAGGCACAGCTCCCTCTTCAATCTGCTCCTGGCGCGTCAATGTGCTCATCGCTCGATAGTCCGTTGCGGGCTCCCTCGAGCGGTGAATTTAGGTGAAAGTGGTTAACGTAACCTTCCGGCGCGTCCCAAGAGAGGGACCCAATCAGCTGTTGCGAACCTCGGAAAGGAAGCCATTGACCTGTTCGCGCAAGCTTGCGGCCTGAAGATCAAGCTCTGTCGCGCTGTCCAGCACCTGGCGAGCAGCGGCACCGGTGGAAAGCGACAGCTCACGCACGTCGACAATGTGACCAGCGACCCGTTCGGTGCCCCGAGCGGCCATATCGATACTGCGCGCCAGATCCTGACCAGCGACGGATTGCTGATCCACCGCGCTCGCGATTGAGACCGCAGTTGTCTCCAATTGCTGGACCTGATTGGCGATCGAACGCAGCGCCGAAACGCTGGCACCGGTGCGATCCTGCATAGATCGGATCTGGTCTGCCACCTGTTCGGTCGCGCGACTGGTCTGCATGGCGAGCTCTTTGACTTCGCTTGCAACAACAGCAAAACCACGGCCAGCCTCGCCGCCACGAGCGGCTTCAATCGACGCGTTGAGCGCCAGCAAATTGGTTCTTTGCGCGATGGTCTGGATCAGCTCGACAATCTCGCCAACCTGATCAGCTGACGCACTGAGCTCGGAGATCGTCGCATCGGCGTCATTGGCGGCTTCGGTGGCAGTGCGCGCCAGTTCCGCAGAACTTGCGGCCTGACGGCTGATTTCGCCGATCGACATGGCGAATTCGTCGCTCGCGGCCGCTGCTGCGGTCGCGCCTGAATTTGCATCTTCCATCGAAGTCGCGACTTCGGCAGTTCGCTCGCTCGATTCCTGAGCGGTCGACGCCATAGTGCGCGATGTTGTTTCGAGCTCGCTTGAGGCTGCGGCCACGCCGCTAACCACATCGCCAATTGTGCGCTCGAATTGGTCTGCCACTTTCGTCAGGACTCGCTGACGTTCGAGGCGAGCTTCTTCCTCTTGAACCTGGATACGGGTCTGCTCTTCGAGTTCTGCCTTGGCTCGTTCCGCGCGCTCGCGGCTCATCCGCTCGAGACGAAGGCCGGCACGGTGAAAGATCTCCATGGCTCGGGCCATCGCGCCGATCTCATCCGACCGTTCCTTGCCAGTGATGACTACGTCCTTTTGGCCGCTCGCCATCTGCGTCAATTGTTCGGTTTTCTCGGCGATTGCCCCGCCAACAACCCGGTCAAAATAGCGCTGGGCGAACAGAGTCAGCCCGGTCAGGAATGCAGCCAGACCGACAAAGGTCACAAGCAGAGTGGTGATCAGCGACGAGCTCGCATCAGCGAGGAGGTCAGCGTCGGATTCCAGCAAGTCTGCCATCTCGCGACCCGATGTGATCAGCGCTCCGCCGGTCGCCTGGATCTCGCGCGCCTGGCTGCTGCGCTGCTGCGCACTGGTTTCTGAATCGAGAGCACCGATCTGGCGCCGGAAATCAGCCAGTCCGGCGTCGATGACGGCCAGGCGGTTGAAGGCGGCGACATTGTAATCGACGACTTCAGCACGCAATGCGGTGATCTTCTGGTCGGCTGCGGCAAGTCGGCCAAGAACGTCGCTGGATCGACTTGCATCGCCAGTTGCGACCAGCATCTCGATGTGGCGTTGAGCCTCGCTCAGATCGACCACCAATTGCTCCGCAGTCAGAGCGTGATTGTGCTTTTCAGCAATGACATCGGCGCGATTGGCAAGCTGGACATAGCTGACAACCACAAACAGTCCGGCAAGCAAGGCGAAAGCGAGATTGCCGAAGAATACGACCTGGATCTTGCGGCCGATCGGCATGTCGCGGAACCAATCAAACAGGCGCGGGCGGTTCTCAGAGCCGCCACCATCATGCTCAGACGGAGACACTTCGGTTTCCAGATCTACTGCGATATCTTGAAGAGACGTCATGCGGCTTGCTCACCCTTTGGAGTGTTGGGGTCCGACTTTGCTTGGCCGTCGACCAAATTCTGCTGCTCGATCAGCGCATCAATCTCTGCAGCCGGCATGGCTTTGAAGTAGAGCCATCCCTGGATCTGATCGCAGCCGGCGGCGCGAACGAAATCGGCCTGGGCATTGGTCTCAACACCTTCAGCCGTAACACCCATTTTGAGCGCGCGAGCGACGGCAATGCTGGAAAGCATCATCGCGCGGCTGCCATCATCTTCGCTGGCCTCAGTGACGAGGCTGCGATCGAGTTTGAGCTTTTCGAAGCGGAACTGGCGCAGGAATCCGATCGAAGCATAGCCAGTGCCAAAATCGTCGAGCGAAATGTTGACGCCAAAACCGCGGATGACATCGAGGCTGCGCTCGGCAACCACCGGGTCAAGCACCAGGCAAGTCTCAGTGATCTCGAGCTCCAATCGATGCGGTGGGAAGCCGGTTTCCTCGAGAATTTGGCCCAGCTGGATCGGAAATTCTGGATTGCGCAATTGCGCAGCCGATATGTTCACCGAGAGGGTAATCTCGCCCCAGCGCAGCGCGTCATTGACCGCCTGGCGCAGAACCCAGACCCCGATCGCATTGATCAGACCAGATTCCTCGGCGACCGGAATGAACACGGCGGGGCTGACTTGCTCGCCATCGGGCCTGGTCCAGCGCAGCAGCGATTCAACTGCAACGATCCGTCCACTGGTGGCGTCCACGAGCGGCTGATAGGCGAGGGCGAACTGCCGCTCTGCCAGAGCCTCGCGCAGCTCGTCGTCCAATTCACGCACCGCCTCACGGCGTCGGTCAAAGCTTTCATTATACCAGGTGCAGCGCATCTTGCCGCCGCGCTTGGACATCGACATTGCAACATCACTTCGACGCAGCAGTTCGGACGATGTGAAATCGTCATTGTCAGTGCTGCGCGCCAATCCGATGCTTGCACCGATTGAAAGCCTGCGATCGCCGATTGCGATCGGCTTGGTCAACCGGTCGATGAATGACCGGCACATGCCTTCGAGGATGGTACCGGCCACCGGACCGATCATCACTGCTGCGAATTCGTCACCCCCCAGGCGATAGCAGCGGGCTTCGGGCCCGCATGCATTCAAAAGCAATTGAGCGGTTTCCTTTATCAGCTTGTCGCCGATGAAGTGACCGTAATGGTCGTTGATCTCTTTGAACCCATCGAGATCAATCAGAGCGATTGCTACTTCGTCGTCGGCATTCCGATCATGTTCGATATCCTGGTGCAATGCGCGCCTGTTGGGCAGATCGCAAAGGCTGTCTGTGGTTCCGTGGCGCTCAAGCTCGCGGACTCCGGCTGCTGAATTTCGACTAAGTAGAAATACGGTAGCGCCGTAAATCGTAAAGCCGGCGATCAGCAAGGATGATGGCGATACAATCTCGATCTGGTCGCTGGCGTAGACGGTGAGAGTGATCAGTCCAAACACGACCGACAGCACCGCCATAGGTACTAAGACCAGGCGGAACGATGCCTTGCCATTTGTCGCGTTCGAATTGGACACCCAAATCCCCTGAATTCTGTTTTAAGAATTAAGCCCTCTGTCGCCTGAGGCGGTAAAGGATATTGGCTAATTAAGGGTAAATCCGGCGTGTCAGCCGGTGCCCAGTTCCGCCGCAGCCAGCGTCGCTTTGCTGCCGAATGAAAGCGGCTGATAAATGCTTGGCCTGCCTTCGCTTGGATTGAAGGCAAGTGTCTGACCAACAACGGTTTCGCCTGCGCCCAGCATCAAGAAACCATCGCTGGCGAGCGCTGAATGCAAGCGCTCAAACGCCGTTTCGCGGGTAACAGGATCAAAATAGAGCAAAACATTGCGGCAAAGCACCAGATCGAATTTCTGTCGGCTTGGCGGGGCCGAAAGAACGTTGTGATGCTGAAAGCGGGCATATTCGCGGGCTTCGCACGAGACTTCCCATCCGCTGGCCGTCTCGGTGAAATGGTTCAGCATTTGGGAGACACTCAGCCCGCGCTGAACCTCGAACTGGCTGTAAACGCCAGTGCGGGCAGCGCGGATCGCTTTGTGCGAAATGTCCGTCCCGAGAATGTCGATATTCCAGTCATCCCAACGCTGCGCTTGCTCCGCAAAAAGCATGGCGATCGAGTAGACTTCCTGCCCGCTCGAGCAGCCAGCGCACCAGATCGACAGGCGTTTGCTGTCGGCACGCCGCTCCGCCAGGATCGGGATGATGTCCTCTGGCAATTGGTCGAAAGTCGGCTTGTCGCGAAAGAAGTAGGTTTCGTTGTTGAGCAGCGCTTCAACCACATCCTGCGCCAGGTCTGACTTTTGCGATTGGGCGAGCAGACAGACCAGCTGATCAACATTGCTGATCCCGTGTTCGCGGAAGACACCCGACAAGGCGGTGCTAATCCGCCACCGCCGGCTTTCGGTAAGGTGCTGGCCGGTGTGGCTGGCCAGCAAGTCGGCAATGATTTGGTGCGAGGCTTCGTTTACTTCCACGCCGGCGCACCAGCCTGGGCGAGTATGGCCTCCGTGAGTTCTTCTGGCGGCGCAACAAGACTGGTCAGGCCGGCCTTGGCGACTGCGCCAGGCATGCCCCATACGGCGCTCGTCTCAGCATCCTGAGCCAAGACACAGCCGCCGTGATCGACAACGCTTTGGGCGCCTTCGAGCCCATCTCGACCCATGCCGGAGAGGATGACCGCAAGAACGTGGCCATCGCAGGTTTTGGCAAGGCTGGTTAGCATTGGATCGACCGATGGCAAACAGCCGCTGGTGGCGGGTGTGCTTGATGTGTGTGACACCAGCCGATCGCCGACGCGACGCACTTCGAGATGGCCATGTCCGGTCGCAATGGCGATTTCTCCGGGACGGATTTCGGTGCCTTCATCGGCAATATGCGTGCGACGCGCGCTGGTCATTTCCACCTGGCGCGCAAACACGGGAATGAAGGATGCGGGCAGGTGCTGAGTGATCAGGATCGGAAGATCAAAGCTGGGCGGCAATGCGCGCAACAGCTGGTTGAGTGCGTGAATGCCACCGGTAGAGGCACCAATCGCCACCACTTCGGGGCGCTTGGTTGATCCGATCGGCTGCGCCGCTGTGCCTGATGCATCAGCTCCCGCGGTAGCATCAGCATCGCTATCTTTGCCGCCGAGTGCCTTGATCTTGCCAAGTAGCTGGGCGCGATATTCGTCATTGAAGCCACCGGGACGGGGCTTGAGCATCGTGTCTGCTGCACCCATCGACAAGGCGGCTACGGTGTGTTCGGCGCCGTCCTCGGTAAGCGATGACACGACCAGGACCTGCGCGTTCTGAGCTGTCTCCTGGATCTGAGGTAGCGCTTCGAGCCCGCCCATGCCCGGCATTTCCAGGTCGAGCAGGATCACGTCGACTTCGACGTTCTTCAGCTGAGCGATGGCGCGTTCGGCACTGCTGGCAGTGTCGACAATGGTCATCGCATTGTCGCCTTCGACCATGCGTTTGAGGATGGTGCGGACTGTCAGGGAATCATCGACAATCATCACCCGAATGTCAGAAGCGCCTGAGCCGCCTGCGGGCTTGGTTTTTGCGGGCCTGATGACCGGCCGGGAATGGCGCAGAGGCGCGGTCATGCGAAACCAACCAATTGCAGTTTGATTTGCAGTGTTTCGTGATCGAACGGCTTCATCACATATTCGTCAGCGCCGGCCTGGATCGCTTCGCGGATGTGAGCGACGTCGTTCTCTGTGGTGCAGAAGACGACTTTGGGTTTGTCTCCGCCCGGGCGCTGGCGCAGCTGCGTGATGAACTCGATTCCGGTCATGACTGGCATGTTCCAGTCGAGAAGAACCACGTCGGGCATGTGCTCAGCGCATTGATCGAGGCCAAGCTTGCCATTTTCCGCTTCTTCCACGGCAAAGCCGAGGGTCTCGAGAATATGTCTCGAAACCTTTCGGATTACTCGCGAATCATCGACGATCAGGCACGTTTTCATGGGAACCCCTGCAATTCAGCCGCTCACAATAGTCTGGAGCGGTAACTTTTGGCTTAAGCTGCATCTGCGATTGACTCCGGTCCGGCGATTAACGCTTCCAGATCGATCAGCAGGGCTGGCCCAGCCTCGGTTTCGACCATTCCCGCACTCACGCGGGACCATTCTTCTCCAAACCCGCCCAGCACTTCGCCCGGTTCGATCACGGCGGTCGAGATGTCCTCAATCGCGTCGACAACTAGTGCGTAGGAATGGCCGCCAATCTTGACGACAGCAGCGCGGGTATCGCTTTCAAATTCTGCCGGATCGACACCGATGGCGCGGCGGCAATCGACAACAGTCAATGCCTGACTGCGCAGCGCGGTGATTCCGGCGATATAGTCGGGCGTGCGCGGAACCGGCGTCACATGACCCAGCTCGATCACAGATTGGACGTCACAGGCATGGAGCGCACAGCGACGCCCGGCGATGATTGCCATGACCATTAGATCGTTCATTTGGAACCTCCCGCGCGGGCATTCTGCAGAGCCGCGAACAGGCCGTCCCGGTCATAGCGGTAGATCGAACCGTCTTCGTCTTCGGCTTCGGGTTGGCTGCGCAGTCGGATGATTGCGCCATCCTCCGTGGAGGCATGCGTTTCGCCATCGAGTTGGATGGTAATGTCGACGCTTTCTGATGTCGGATCGTCGCCAGTGATGACTTCGTATCCAGCCGACTTGACCAGCGGCGCTAGGATCGTGCTGGCCCATTCGCCTTCAGGCACAAAGCAGCGCGGGCGACTGGTCGCTTCGGGTGGCTCTCCGAAACGCGCAAACAATTCATGCCCATCGAGCAGTGAGATCGCCTTGCCATCAATCAAGGTGACAGCTTCGATCAGCGGATCATCGCTGACAGGCTTGAGCGGATTGTCGAGTGGGACCGCGTCATCAACCTCGCGTACCGCATAGAGTAATTCGCAGGCATTGTCGGTGAGGCGAAGCAGGCGAATGCGTTCGCCAATCTCGGCGTCTTCTGGCAGGCCGATAAGCGGCAAGATTGATCCATCGATGACAGCGCGCATATGGGCGCCCGAACGGTCGATGACCGATGGATCGACGGTTTCGATCCGTTGCACCAATTCAAGTCTGACGGCGCAGCGGCGACCCTCATAGTCGGTGAACAACATGCCATGACTTGCTGCGCCAAGATCGTGCTCGAGTTCGTCTTCCACACCGCTGACGACGTGATTGCGCGCGTCTGAAACGAGATCGTGCTGTGCCGCAATATTGGTAACGTCGAGCAAGAGCACCGGCTGGCCATCATCGAGCAGGGTCGAGCCCGCATAAAGTCCGCTGCGCATAACTGCAGGGGCGAGTGGCTTGACGACCAGATCGCCATGGGCGTGAATACGGTCGACGGCGAGTGCGAACAGGTCGCCGCTTGCGAGGCGCAGCATCACCATCGTGTGCTCGCTCTCCTCGATCTTGCTTTTCGGCAGGCCGAGGACATTGGCCAGCTGAAGGCTGGGCGTCCGAGCGCCGCGGAATGTCACCAGCGAGGTCTCACCAACCTTTGCGAGGTCGAGCGATTTGGCTGAAGCGTGGACGATTTCTTCGACATAGCTTTGCGGGATCGCAAAGCGCTGGTCGCACACTTCGACTGTCAGACCGGCGATGATGCTCAAGGTCAGTGGGATTTGAAGCGTAAAGAGCGAGCCAACTCCTGGCGTGCTCGATACTTTGATTGATCCGCCGACTTTTTCGAGATTGTCGCGCACGACATCGAGCCCCACGCCGCGGCCAGAGACATTGCTGACTTCTTCAGCGGTCGAGAAGCCGGGTTTGAAAATCAGCTGAAGAGCCTTTTCGCGATCGATTTGACCGCGTTCAGCCGCGCTGATCAGGCCCATGGATTGGGCTTTGTCGGCGATCCGACCCTCGTCGAGACCACGGCCATCATCGCTGACCACGATCGAGATCGTGTTGCCCGACTGGCGGGCAGAGATCGACAGCAATCCGATTTCGCGCTTGCCGTTTTTGAGCCGGTCAGAGGGGGATTCAATCCCGTGGTCGATGGCGTTGCGGATGATGTGAGTCAGCGGGTCACGGACCATCTCGATCATCTCGCGATCGAGTTCCACGTCGCCGCCTTCGAGATCGATCATCACTTGCTTGCCCAGCTCGCCAGACAAGTCTCGCACAAGGCGGGGTAGGGCGGTGAACAGGGTCTCGATCCGTTGCATCCGCATCCGGGTGATGGCGTCGCGTACGTCTGACAGGATGGTGGTCAGCCGTTCGAACGGCCCGTCGATGGTAGGCTGTGTCCCCGCTTGGCGCAGGCGATGGGCAAGATCGTTGCGAGCCAGCACCATATCGGAGACGCCGCTCATGACCCGGTCAAGCAGTTCGACCGGGAGGCGGATTGTGCGTTGGACCGCGACGGCGTCGTTCTTGCGCGGCGCGGCAGCACTGTCTTCGGCCGAATCCTCTTCGCCAGTCACGTCGACCGCTTGCAGGTCCAGATCGACCTCGTCGGGCAAGGAGATTTCGGCGTCGAGATCGGAATGGCCAAGTGCACTGATTAGTGCTTCATCGCCGCCTTCGGGAAAATCTTCGCCCGCTTCGATGGCGTCGACCATCAGAGAGATGCGATCAATGACTGCCAGCACGGCGGTTACCAATGCTGGGTCGGCATCACGGCGCCCCGCTCGGACATCGCCCAGCACGTCTTCGGCTGCATGGCTGAGCGCGGCAAGGCGGGGAAAGTCGAAGAACCCGCAATTGCCTTTGACGGTGTGAACGAAACGGAAAATGGCATCGAGACGCGAACGATCAGCCGGATCGGCTTCCCAGGCGATGATCTCACCTTCGCTTGCCTCCAGCATCTCGCGTGTTTCTGCGACGAAATCCGCCAGCAGGTCATCCATTGCGCACATGCCCCTTTATCAATCAGGGGCTTCTATGCGGCATGATGGTTAATGAATTATCACCGCGGGCTTAGCGCGGGTGCTTTGAGCGCAGGGCGAAATAGACCAATCCAATCGCGCTGATCGCGCCAAACAGGTTGGCCGCAAGCTCTGCAGAGTAGAGACCGGCGGCGCCCCAGGCAGCGCCCAGGACCCATGCGACGGGCAGCATGACCAGGAACACACGCATGGTCGACTGGACCAAGGCCAGGGTTGCGCGATCGACCGCGTTCAAGATGCCGTTGCCCACGATTAGGAGACCGAACCCGGCATAGCCCCAGGCTGCGATCTGGAGGTACAGAGCGAATTGTTCGATCACCGCCGGTTCTTCGGTGAAGAAGTCTGCAAACCACTCGCCAGCGGCCACCATGGCAATCGCAATCGACAAGCCCCAGACCACACAGAAGCCGAACGCGTACATCGCGGCCTGCCTTGCACGGTCATACTCCCTGGCGCCCCAGTTTTGCCCCACAATCGCTCCTATGGCCCCTGAGAGGGCCAACAACGGGACGACCGCAAAGCTCTGCAATCGACCCGCGGCCCCAAAGCCAGCGACGGCCGCCTGCCCTTCGAGCGCGACCAAGGCCGTAAGCACTGAGAGCCCGATTGGATTGATCGAATTCGACATGGCGGCTGGCAAGCCAACGCGCAGGATTGCTCCCATCGGCTCGAGGATCTTACCGCGCGAAATAAGCGATAGATCGAGCGGAAGCGACGTGCCGCGCATCAGATAGAGCGCCATGGCAATACCAAACGCCCAGCCAATGATGGTGGCGAGTGCCGCGCCGTATATTCCGAGGCCGGGAAAGCCGAACGCGCCGGTGATCAGGATCGGATCGAGCACCCAGTTTGCCGCGGCATAGGTCAGCGAGACATAGCTGGTCTTGCGCGCTTCGCCTTGTCCACGCAGCACGCCATTGAGCCCCATGATCACCAGGATCAGCGGAAACCCAAGCGAAAATGGCTGCATGTAGGTTCGGATGATGGGAAGCAGGCTGGGATCGGCATTCATCAGCCCAAAAATCAGATCGAGCGAGAGAAACAGCGAGAGGCCAATGATCAGCCCGCACAGCACGGCAAAGACAATGCCCAGATTGGCGCGCCGCGCTGCCTTGTCCTGATCGCCTTCGCCCAGTGCGCGCGCGACCACGGAATTGATCCCCACCATCACGCCCACGCCGAGGCTGGTGAGTGCGACAGAGATCGGAAAGATGAATGCAATCGCGGCGAGTTCGGCATTTCCGAGCTGGCCGATAAAGTAAGCGTCGACCAGGCCGATCGACATGATCGCCGCCACGCCGATGATCATCGGCAAGGTCTGCGATACCAAATGCCCGGGGATGCTTCCGTGCGTCAGCTTGGCAAGGTCGGTGTCGGGATTGTTGTCCGGCGCGGGATCACGGTCGCTCATTACCAAGCGCGCGTAGCCGCGCGCGAACAACTTGGCAAAGCGAAATGCTTGAACGCAAGTTGGGAATCATGCGATACGCCTATGCAAAGATCATTGACTCATGAGGAGCGCCGCAATGGCTACCCAACTCAAGCCTACAATCGAATGCAGCAAGGAAGAATGGCAAGCACGGCTCGACCTCGCAGCCTGCTACCGGATTTTTGATCACCTTGGCTGGTCGGAATCGATCTACAATCACATTTCGTTGAAAGTGCCGGGAGAGAAGGACACCTTCCTCATCAATCCCTTTGGCCTGCTCTACGATGAGGTGACGGCTTCGAACCTCGTGAAGATCGATGTCGAAGGCAATAATGTCGGCGGCTCGCCCTATATGGTGAACAAGGCCGGCTTCACACAGCACGCCTATTTCCACAAAACGCTTGGTGGTCGCGCCAATGCCATCTGCCACGTCCACACCACGGCGACCATGGCAGTGTGCAGCCACGAAGGAGGCCTGATGCCGACCAATTTCTATGCCTGCAATTTCCAGGATCAGATTGGTTATCACGATTTTGAAGGCGTGACGGTTCGTCCTGAAGAAGGCGAGCGTCTGGTGCAGAACCTGGGCAATCACTCGATCCTGATGCTGCGTAATCACGGCCCGGTCGTGATGGACGGCACAATCCAGGGCATGTTCCTCAAAATGTGGGCCTTGCAACGCGCATGCGAAATCCAGGTTGCGACGCTCAGCCAGGGCAAAGCCAATATCGTTCCGCAGGAAGTCGTCGACGTGCACCAGCGTGACCTCTCGGTGATGCAAGAGCAAGGCGGCGCTGGCGTGTTCGACTTTGAAGCGTGGAAGCGCAAAGTCGACAAGATCGATGACAGCTGGCGGACCTAAGCACCGCTAGCCTGCGCCTTCGCGGCCGGAGGGCACCTAAATGCCGCGCATGACGGTCAATGAGCGTCCGGTCGAATTCGACATGGATCCGCAAACGCCGCTGCTTCACGCATTGCGCGACGCGGCCAATCTTACGGGCACCAAATATGGCTGCGGCGATGGCAGCTGTGGCGCGTGCATGGTGCTTGTCGACGGCGCAGCGCTGCGATCATGCCTGATCACCCTCGCGGAGGCTGAAGGGCGCTTTGTTACCACGATTGAAGGCTTGAGCCGCGACCGCTCGCATCCGATCCAGCAAGCCTTGGTGGCCGAACAAGCGATCCAATGCGGCTTTTGCACCCCGGGCATTGCGATGGCGGCGGCAGCACTGTTGCGCCGCAATCCTGCGCCAAACGAACGCGAGATCGAGGCGGCAATCCCCAATCTGTGCCGTTGCGGCGTCTATCCAAGATTGGTGCGTGCGATCCAGCGCGCGGGCAGGGTCACCCAAAGACGCGAGACGATCAGCGCCGCGCCAGCGCCCGGGATCAGCTCTGCCGATGCCGCGCAAAGCGTGCCCGCCTTGCGCGAGCGACCGGCTGGCGAGGACGCGTCCGAAGAGTAGACGCGTCCCCGACTAACGGGTCAGAAACGACCGCTGATCGCGAAGCGCGCGTTGAGCGGCGCACCCACACTCACTTGGTGCGTGCTGTGCGAATTCGGGAAGTACAGCTCGTCGGTGACATTCTCGACATTGACCTGCAGACGCAGGTTTTCGCTGACGTCAAAGAACGCTGCTGCATCAAACCGTGTGTATGCTGGCAGGGTCGCGCTGTTGCCATTGTTGACGAAGCTGTCGCCTTGGTGAGTCAAGCCAACACCAAATCCAAATTGGTCGGTCACCTGGAAATCGTTCCAGATTGAGAAGGTGCTTTCGGGCAATTCGCGCGGCCGCAACCCTGTTGGTCCGGACTGATTGACTTGCTCACCATCGAGATAGCTGTAGCCGGCGGAGACTGACCAGAAATCGGTGACCTGGCCAACCAGCTGGACTTCAAATCCTTGGATCGTCGAGTCGACGACAACCAATTGGGAAGCGTCATTGTCATCCACTTGCGGAGAGCTTTGCTCGATCTCGAAAACAGCGGCTGTAAGGCTGAGGCCTTGATCAAAGTCGACTTTGATACCGGCTTCGAGATTGGTGAAGGTGTTGGGGGCAAGGGCGTCATTGTCGCCATTGATGTTGGCGAATTGCTCCCCCGAGCGTGGCAGGAAGCTCTCGCTATAGCTGGCATAGATCGAGATGTTTTCCTGCGGCTTGAAGATCACGCCCAGACGCGGCGAGATCTCTTCGTCGCTGCGGGTGCGGGTCTCGGCAGCCGGGACATTCAGAACCGTGATGTCGAAACTGTCGAAGCGCGCGCCAAGAATGACATCGAGCCAGTCGGCGAGCGCGATCTCGTCCTGGATATAGGCTGAGAAGACATTGATATCGACTTGCGTGAAGTCGTTCAGATCGGCGGTGAAATCGTTGATGCTGGTATCGCCCGACGAATTGACACCGACTCCGCCGCGTAGATTGAGCGGACGCGTGACATTGAAGACTTCATTGTCGTCGAGCGTTTGGCTGAAGAATGAGTTGAAGCGATCCTGATCCGACGCTGTGTCGATAAACTCGGCGCCGATGATGAAGGTGTGGCCGATGCTGCCGGTCTCAAATTCGCCAACCAGATTGCCCGAGAAGATCAGGTTCTGGCGTTGGGTCGTGTCGATATATCCGTCGAGCGTCACGACATCAGGCGATGCGGCTTGATCGTAGCCAGAGGCGTAGAAGTTCGAATAGACCTTGTCGTAATCGCCGTAGAATGCCGTGAAATTGCCTTTCCAATTGTCCGAGAATTGGTGGCTGACATTGGCGCGCAGCAGATGCGCTTCGAGCGTGGTGAAGTTCTTTTCCGGATCGCCAAACACGATGTCCTGGAAGGCTTCTACCGGCAGCCCGTCGCTGCCGGTCGGGATGCCGCGATCGATGAAACGCTCATGATCGACATACTCATACGACAGGTCGACCGTGGTGTTGGGGCCAGCCTCGAACCGGACCGTCGGATTAAAGCCGATCCGGTCACCATCGTAAAAGTCGCGATGATTGTTGAGGTGCTCGTACAAGGCGTTGACACGCACCGCAGCCTTCTCACTGTTCGAGAGGTTGGCGTCGACCTGGAAACCAAACGCGCCGAACGTGTCAATGCTGGCTTGGTAGTCTGTGAAATTCTCGTTGTAGTCGCCCTTCTTGGTCACCCGGTTGAGGATGCCGCCCGTGCCACCGCGGCCGAACAGCAGCGCATTGGGGCCACGCAGGATCTCGACCTGTTGGAGGTTGTAGAGCGGGCGGTAATATTGAACGTCGTCACGCACGCCATCGATGAAGAAGTCAGCGGTTGAGCGGACTCCGCGGAACACAACCGCATCGCGGTGGCCTTCGCCTTGCGACGTGTTCACACCCGGCGTGTAGTCGATGATCTGGCGCACGCTGTCGAAGCCACGGCGTGCGATCTCGTCTTCGGTGGTGATGGTGAGGCTTTGAGGCACGTCGATGATCGGGGTCGGCGTGCGCAGCGCGTTGACCTGATCAGAATAGAGCACGTTGGCGCGAACGACGATTTCGTCCTGGCTCGATTGGCCTGCGCTGTCCGCACTCTCGGACGTCTCAGCCATGGCCGGCGCCGCAAGCACCGCAGTGCCAATCATCAGTGCCGCTCGCGAAAATTTCAATGACATCAAATACCCTTCCATCCAATGGCGAGCGAGTCGCTATTGCAAGCCACTCTCATTTGCAAGCATTTGATAATGGTTCTTAGTTGCGTTTTTCGCGTTGTTGCATTTGTGCCATGCAAGCGGTTGCTTTGCGGACAAAGGAAAGGACGTGCCCTGCTAGAGGACACGCCCTGGGGAGAGAGCAATTGTCTTGTATGGCGCGGCCCAGCCAGCCCGAGAGAGCAGCAAGGACTGGCTGGACCGGCCTTGGGATTAACCGCCCGAATGGGTGGTTGCTTCCTCGATCAAAGCCAGAGCAGAGTTTTTGGCTTCTTCCGAGCTCGTTTCGCCGTTCTTGATGGCGTCGGCCATCTGCAGCAATTTCATGGCGATTGATGTGCCGGCATTGGGTTCTTGCTCAATTTTGACGCCGCCATTGGCCTCAAACGCTTCATCCCATTTGGCGCGGACAGCCGCCCAATAATCCGCCGTAGCGTCCCAATATTTGTCGGCCGCCGAGACGGGGTAGTCGTCGAACTTCTCATATGTGTTGAGCACATATTCCTGCACCACCGGCGTATGTTCGCCAGGTGCGACCTCATCGGGCATCATCTTGGTGTTGTCCTGCCAATGGATCCAGCCATTGGGCGTCATCTGGTGCCGATTGATGCTGACATAGTGATCGTAGATCGGACTGCGGACGGCATCGCGGCGAGCGAGCGGGCGGGCGGTCCAATTTGATCGCCAACGCTTAACGCCATTGGTCATTTGCCATTGGCCCCAACCAGCATAACGCGGGCTGTCATCGACCTGATAGACCGTTTGCGACCAGCGGCCGGCGCGCATGGCCTCAGGCACATCAGTCCAAACCCATTCGTCACCGCCGGCATAGGTCAGGATCTTGGCCGGTTCGTACTGCCAATCCTGGCGCCAGTGTTTGACGACATATGGGTTGGCCGGATCGCCCACGACAAGGAGATGCTGAAGCACGATCTTGTCACCAGTGTCTTCAACAATGCGAACCGATTCATGTCCGCCTGACACTTTGCGATCGAGCGGTTCATACCCTTCCATCCAGGCGGTTGATTCCTGCATGTCGAAGGTGACTTTATAGTCCCCGGCCATCGCAAGAATCGTGGCGCGGTCCTCGGCAAAGGCAGCCTGTTCGGCGCTTTCACCGCGCGTGATCGGATCGTCCGCGAATGCCGGCGCTGGAACAGTCGCCAAGGCAATGGCGGCAAGGCCGGATGCAAGTAGAAGCTTACTAGACTTTAGCATGTTAGATTTCCTCTGCTCTCTCTGCTTGTTCAGAATTGGAAACTTGCCGAGACGCTGACATTGCGTCCTGGACGGGTGAAGGCATCAAAAATGGCGGAATCGTCGACGCTCAATCCGCGAACATCGGACGAGTAGGCGTAGGTCTGATCGAACACGTTGAAGAGACCGGCGCGCAATTTGAGAGCGTCGGTGACTTCGACGAAGGCGGTGATGTCGAGAATGGTAAAGGCCTCAGGCCGAACAAGCAGTTCGGAGCCGTCTGCGGCGCGTTCTACCTCACCGGCTTCCTTGCGTGCGTTGTAAGTGAGGATCGCCTCTGCGCCGAACCTGCCATCAGGATCACGGTATCCCAAGCCGGCGACAAGGTTGAACGGGTCGATTGTATCCAGTGGTGTGAGCGTGCCATCGGGTGCAATGATGTCGCCATTGGCATATGCCAGCGCAAGGCGAGCATGAATGCCATTGTCGAGCTTCATGGATGCTTTGGCCTCGACGCCATCAATCTCGACCATGTCAAAATTGACGAACTGGAAGACCGCCGGATCGGCTGGCGTAAACGAGCCGCCAATCACTTGCTGGCTGATGAAGTCCTCGTAATCTGCCTTGAAGCCAACCAACTGCAGCGAGAAGATGTCGCCAACATACCGCGCGCCTATTTCAAAACTCTCGCTCCGCTCCGGGCCGAGGTTTGGATTGGGCGCAGATGTGTAGCCAAAGGCCAGGTTCTCGAAGAAGTTGTTGACCTGACTTGGCGTGGGAGCGCGAAATCCTTGCGCATAATTCCCGAATATCACCACATCGTCGGCGAGATTCAGAGTGGCACCCACTTTCGGTGAAAGACGGCTGTCGCTCTGACCCGAGGCAGAGAAGGTTGGGAGCAAGGGGTCGTCGGTCGGATTGAGATCGTAGAAGTCGAACCGCAAGGCCGGGAAGATCGTCAGAGCGCCGTCGAACAAGGCAATCTCATTCGCGAGAAAGATCCCACCAAGCGTGAAATCAGTGACGGGAAAGGCCCGCGTTGGAAAGACCTCACCGGTCGGCGGAACCGTGCCGTCACGCAGCCCTTCTTGGCGGGTCCAACTCACGTCGCCGCCAAAGGCCAATGTGTTCTGCAGGCTACCGGTGGCGAACACGCTGCGCGCCTCAGCAACAAAGCCGTACACTTCGTTTTCAAATGTGTTCAGGCGGGTTCGATCGGGTGCAGGAATGAAGGAGAGCTGGGTCCGATCCTCTTCGGCAAACTGCTCGTCCTGGCCATCCTGAAAATAGGCCGCGACATGGGCAAAATCGATCAGCCCTTCGCTGTCTTCTTCGCCGATAAAAGTCCAATCAGCCGAGACACGGACACGCTCCGTGGTGTCGCTCGCATCCAGTCGATCGACATTCCATGTCGGCGCTGGGCCAAACAGGAAAACGGGGCCTTGGCCTGAAAGTACATTGGTATCGATTTGAGTCTCGATCCATTCGCCGGTCAGTCGCAGCCGATGCTGACCGCTATTCCAGACGATCTTTCCAAGCAGCGCGTTGGATTCGCCATCTTGCGGATTGGGAATTGTGCGCGCCGACCCTACACCGTCGACGCTGCCCTGGTTATCCAGCTCGGAAAAGTCGCGGCGAGAATAGGCAATCAGACCGGACAGCTGAGAACCTTGCGCAGCCAAGGCAATCGTTTCTGCGAATTCATCGTCCTCGCTCGAATATTGAGCTCGGACAAATCCGCCGAAATCATCATTGCCAAGCAGATCGATCGGATCGCTCGTCGTGAAGCTAACGGCGCCGGCAAGACCATCGCTGCCATAGAGCGCTGATGCGGGTCCGCGGAGAATCTCAACTGACTTGACCAGCGAAACATCCGTGAAGCCGCCTCGACCCGCGTCTTGAGCGCCAAAGGTGAACCCTTGCGGTGAGCGGATCCCATCAACCTGGATCAACACCCTGTTGCCGCCGATCCCGCGAATGACGAAATCCTCGTTCCGAGCACGGCCAGTGGTCCCCAATGCCGCGCCGAAGCGCGCGGGTGCACGGCGGACTGTGACGCCAGGTTCAAACCGAACGAGATCCTTAACGTCGGTCGCAAGTTGATCGGCGATTTCCTCGTCGGTGATCACGGTGACCGTCGCTGGCGCCTCTGTCTCGAGCACAGGCGTACGGGTTGCCGTGACCACAATTTGCGGATCGCGCAGCTGTTCCTCAGAATTAGTCTCGGCCATCGCCGGATTGGAGAAAAGCGCAGTCGACGCAGCGAGTGCGACCCGGAGCGAGAGAGAATTCATGGGGTTCCTTCAGTGTATCGGAGTCGGTGAGGGCATTGAGGTGACATTTGTTGCGAATCACTATTAATTGCAATGCAAATGATTCTCAATATTAAAAATGAGATGTTTCTGGATATCTTGAAGGCGCGGCGATAAATGCAGGGGCAAATTCGCCCCCCAAAAGGACACGCAATGAAGGCTACAATCTGGCACAACCCGAAATGCGGGACATCGCGCAAAACGCTCGCGATCCTCGAGAATCTCAGCAATGTCGACGTGACTGTGGTCGAATACCTCAAGGACCCGCCTTCGCGAGATCGCCTTGCTGATCTTTATGCGACCGCCGGGATCACGCCGCAGCAAGGCCTGCGCCTGCGTGGCACAGATGCGGAGGAGCGCGGGCTGCCCGAAGCGGATGCCGACACTGTGCTCGATGCGATGGCTGCCGATCCGATCCTGATCAATCGCCCCCTGGTAGAGACCGAAAAGGGCGTGCGACTGTGCCGGCCGCAGGATGTGGTGCTTGAGATCCTCTAGACTCTAGGCTCTAGGCTCTAGGCGCGGTCGCGGGTCAGCTCGCTGTCCGCTTGGAGCGAGCGCCAGCCAATCGCGAACACAATTGCGCACAATGCGATGATCAGACCAAAGCCGAGCCAGTCAGAGAGATTGTAGAGAAACACACCCAATGCCGGCGCGTAGATAAAGCTGGCTCCGGCGACCGATGCCACGATGCCCGACGCCTGGCCTTGCTCCGCGCGCGTGACCGCCAGCGATGTTCCTGCAGTCGTGCCCGGCCGAAACAGTCCAAATCCCAGCGACGCAATCGAATAGCCCAGCGCGATCGTGTGGAGTTCTTGCGCGGCGCCCAGGATTACCACACCAAATGCAGCGGCGACTATTCCCGACAATGTGGCCGCGCGCGGACCAAGGTTGAATCGCGGGATCAAGCCCCATTGCGCCAGCAATGTTGCCAAGGCGCCCGCCATCAGCACGATGCCGACCGGGCCCGCGCCGGCTTCTGGGGTTTCACGCAATCCCAAACGATCGAGCACGAGGAAGCCCGAGATGCCCAACACCATGGCTTGCGCATGACCACCCACCAATCCGGTGATCACCCATGGTCGCAACCGTGATTCAAACCAGCGCAGACGCGGGGGTTCCTCGTCATATTCAGACGGGTGATCATGGCTCCCTTCGCTATCGGTTGGCGCGCCTGAAGCACCGGAATAGGGTGCGTCATAGGCTTGGCCGCGGGCTGGGAATTGCGGCTCATCATTGGGCAGGCGCAACCGCAATAGGACGAGCGCCGCCAGGCCGATCAAGGCGAAGCAGATGAATGGTCCGGTCAGCCCGATATTCATAAACGGCAAAACCATTAGCGGCGCGAGCGCTGGACCGATCACTGTGCCGACGCCAAAGCTGGAGGCAATCAGCGACAGCGCCTTGGTGCGTTCTGAGCGCGGGGTGCGCGATGCAACATAGGCTTGCACCGCTGGCGGAGCGGCGCTGCCAAACCCACCGAACAGACTGCGCGCGGCAGCGAACAGCAGCAGCGTCCAGAATGCGGTGAGGGCTCCGAACAGTCCGGCCCAAAGCACCGCACCGCACAGCGCCATCGAAACAACAAACCCTGTCAGGCCAAGCGCCATCATCGATTTGCGACCGCGCCTGTCAGACCGGCGCGCCCAGATCGGTGCGCAGATCACCCACAACAGAGCCGACCAACTGTAAGCCAGGCTTATCCAGACGTCGTTGACCTCCAACGCTGTCCCAATCGACGGCATCACCGATTGCATCGCAGTGTTGCCCGCGGCGGTGACAAGCATCACCGTGAACAGCAGCGCCATCCGGCCCTGCGAAATCGCATTGCCACTCTGCACGGGCGGCGATTCGACAGGGGACGTCGTCGTTTCGGGGGTTCCATCGGTCATGGCAAAACTTGGCTAGGGGAGGCGGCGCAAGGTTGCAATCCGCTTCGCGCACTGTCATGCAGCGCAGTGTGTTAGCAATGTGATACGCTCTCGAGAAACGGAACATCCTCCCCAATGTCATCAGAACAACTTGCATCCCGATTGAAGTCTCGCTGGCGCGAGCGCTGGCAGCGCTACGCTGCGCAATGCGCTGTTTTCTTTTGGGGTTTTGTCGAGCACCCGCGCATGGTCGGCTCGATCATCCCATCCTCGCGCTTCACCATTCGTCGGATGCTGGAGCCAGTCGATTGGGGGCGGGCAGAGGTGTTTGTCGAATATGGCCCCGGCGTTGGGACGTTTACGCGCCCAGTGCTTGAACGGCTGCGCGGTGACGCTGCCATGGTCGTGATCGATACCAATCCGCTCTATATCGACTACCTCGAGAAGACGATCCGTGATCCGCGCTTTCACGCAATCCATGGCTCGGCGGAGAATGTCGAACAGATCCTCACCGATCTGAATCTTGGCGCGGCCGACTATGTCTTGTCAGGCCTGCCATTCTCGACCCTGCCGGCCGGCGTCGGCCCGGCCATCGCATCGGCGACAGAGCGCGCGTTGAAGCCTGGTGGCGGGTTCCTAGCCTATCAGTTCACCGATGCCGTGCAGCGCATTTCGCAGCCCTATTTTGACCGCATCGATGCAGACTTCGAATGGCTCAACATCCTGCCGACCAAGATGTATTGGGCGTGGAAGGCCAAGGCCGAGGACTGATCCTCCTATTCGAAAGTATCGCTTACCTCGGCGTCGCTGGGCCCGGCCAATTGCCGGTGGATCGCGGCGACCGCCGCCAGCACGATAATCGCAATCGCGGCGCTGATCAGGCTTTCGACGAAGCCAAGACCGATCTGTTCCATCGTGCCGCCGAGCGCGACGAACACAGTCGCGAGCACCAGGTTTACGAGTAGCGCCACAATCCCTGCTGCCAGAATGAGCAGGAACAGAAACAGGAAGATGGTGAAGCTGTTGCCCTTGGTTAGACTCCAGGAGCGTTTGAGCGCGGCAACAGGATTTCCCTCACCCTCGATCGCGATGACTGCCGGCACCAGCGTCACTTTGACAAACACATAGACCATCAGTGGGATCGCAAAGATCAGCAGGATTAGCCCAAGGGCACCACCCAGCGCGCTGAGCAAGCCCAGCGGCACGCCGACACCCAAGCTGACCCCGAAAATTACGATCAGTTGTGCGGCAATATAGGGAAGCAGGCCGCGGCCGCCGATCCCCATGGCCTCTCCCACTGTGGGGCGCGAATGGTCGCTCATCAGCGCCATCAATGCCAGCATGCCGAACCATTGCAGCAGCGTGATCAGCGCGGTGACCCACCAATAATTCGCCCAATGCTCCACCATCGTGGCCTGCATGGCTTCCATCAGCGTGTCGAAGTCTGCACCATCGGCGACCGGCGGCTCTTGCGGGGCCATAGCTTCGGGCACCAGCAGGAACAGCGCGAAAGAGGGCAGGAAGAAGAACAGGCCTCCAACTGCGAGGATCGCATCACGATTGTTCGCCACCAGGCTGACGGCGTCACTCCAGGCTTTGCCAGTATCCAGTTTCACGTAATCACCCCTCTGTCCCCAATCGCAAAATGCGCTTCACCCCTTGATAAGCGCGAAGAATGTCCCCACGCAAATATATATGGCAACGCAAGTCCAAATGGATGACCTCACTGGCGCGATTGATTGGCTCCGCGAGACGGAACAGGTGCGCTATGTCGACGCGCTTGAACGGATGGAGGAGCGCAACCGCGCGATTGCTGCTGGCGAGGCTGGCGAGCTGATCTGGATGCTCGAACACCCGCCGGTCTACACCGCAGGAACCAGCGCTGCCGATGATGAATTGCTCGATCCGCGGTTCGAAGTTGTGAAGGCCGGTCGCGGCGGTCGCTACACCTATCACGGGCCGGGCCAACGGGTTGGCTATGTCATGCTTGACCTGACCAAGCGCGGCAAAGACGTGCGCTGCTTTGTTCACGCGATTGAAGGTTGGGTGATCGCAGCGCTGCAGGAATTTGGCGTCGAAAGTTGGCGAGCTGAAGGGCGCGTGGGCATCTGGACCAAGGACGTCGATGGCCGCGAGGCCAAGATAGGCGCGATTGGCGTGCGCATTCGTCGCTGGGTCACGATGCACGGCTTTTCGATCAATATTGATCCTGATCTGTCGCATTTTGCCGGCATCGTGCCGTGCGGAATCGATGAATATGGCGTCACCAGTCTCAAACGCCTGGGGCTGGACGTCACACCCGAACAAATGGACCAAGCGCTGATCGCCCATTCAGGCGAATTCCTGGGCGTTTTGGACGCCGCAGCCAAGAGAGCATGCCAAACATGAAGAACACCTCTCAGATCGCCGCTATGGCCATCCTGATGGCGCTATCTGCCTGTGACGGAGGCGGCGAAGAGATCGCCCAGTCTGACGAGTCAGCGACGGCGACGGGTGAGGTACTGGGCGGCACGATCAGCGATGACATGCTGCCGCTTGAGCAATTGCAATCGCAATCGCCTCCAGCACCGAGAGCCACCACGTCGACCACCGTCACGACTGAGAGCGAAGACGGCGGAACCGTGGTCGAAACCACGGTCACCACGACAAGTGGCGATGACGGACCGCCGCCGCCGGAGCCTCCCGCTCCGCCCGCCGACGATCCGGCAGGCTAAGAGCGTTAAGAGCGGTCGGCCTGCGATCAGGCCGCGCTGGCGTCGGCCTGTTCTTCTTCCAGCGTCGGATAGTCGACATAGCCTTCCGGAATCGGGAAGTACCAGCTCTTGGGCACGTCCTTGTTCGGGTTGAAGTGCGCGCCCGCAGCAATCCGTTTGTCGAGATCTGGATTGGAAATGTAGGGGCGGCCAAAGCTGATCGCGTCAGCCTTGCCACTCTCTACATCGGCATTCGCCTTTTCAGCGTCGTAATCGGAATTGAGGATCAGCGGACCTGAATAGATGCCACGGATCATTGGGCTTTGCTTGGGAACGTCGGTTGCGCCGAAGGTCCCATCCGGCCCGGGTTCGCGCAGTTCGAGGAATGCCAGCCCCAGCTCTTCGATCACCTTGGCAGCTTCGCCGAATGTGGTTGCGGGGTCGCTATCATCGACACCCTGGGTCTCACCATTGGGCGAAAGGCGAATGCCAACCCGGTCTGCGCCCCAGACATCGATCAGCGCTTCGAGCACTTCGCGCATGAAGCGGACTCGGTTCTCTGCCGTTCCGCCATAATCGTCATCGCGCAGGTTTGAGCCATCGCGCAGGAATTGATCAACCAGATAGCCATTGGCGCCATGCAGCTGGATGCCATCAAAGCCAGCTTTCTTCGCGTTCACAGCAGCGTTGCGATAATCGTCAATCGTGCGCTTGATATCGTCGAGCGTCATCGCGCGTGCTTGCTCGTAGGGCAGGCGGCCTTCAGGCGTGTGCGCGTGATCAGGCGCAGTGGTTGCGCTGGCAGAAACGGGTGGATTGCCATCCAGGAAATAGGGGTGGACCAAGCGGCCCATATGCCACAGCTGCATCACGATGAGGCCGCCCTTTTCGTGCACGGCTTCGGTCGATGCCTTCCACCCTTCGGCATGGTCTTCGCTCCAAATGCCGGGCGCTGACGGCCAACCCAATCCTTCGCGGCTGATCCCGGTTGCCTCGGTCAGGATCATGCCGGCGCCAGCGCGCTGGCCATAATATCTCGCCATCAAGGCATTGGGCTGGAACATCGGATCCGCGGCGCGGCCGCGCGTAAGCGGCGACATGAAAATACGGTTCTTGGCTTCAAGCGCACCCATTTTGAGCGGCTGGAACAAGGCATCATGCATTCGGGAAACTCCCTGTATCAGTTTGTGAATGGGCAAGTGGCCTTTTCGAAGCTAGGGCGCAAGCATGGAAAATGAGGGGACCCCCAAAGCAAAACTTGTGCGGCCACATGCCTGGCTGCTGGTTGCTGCATTGCTGGGCGGGAATTTCGCGCTCGCGCTTGGCCCGTGGCTGGTGCGCCTGGCGGACACCGGACCGGTTAGCGCGGCCTTCTGGCGCCTGTTCCTGGCGCTGCCATTCCTGATCGTGTTCGCGCGGATGGCCGGCCAGAAGGTCACCGGAATGCCGCGCAAGACGCTCGTGCTGGTGGCGATCGGATCGCTCGCCTTCGCCAGTGATTTGGCCAGCTGGCATATCGGGATCGAGCTGACCCGGCTCGGCAATGCGACCCTGTTTGGCAATGCCGGATCAATCATCCTGCTGTTCTGGGGCTTCATCATCGCTCGCATGCTGCCCAAGGGGTTTGAATGGCTGGCGATCGTCTGCGCGTTGGGTGGCGCGGGTATTTTGCTGGGCCGCAGCCTTGAGATCTCGACTGACACGTTTGTCGGCGATCTCTTCTGTCTCGCCGCAGGCGTGCTCTACGCGGTCTACCTTCTCACTTTGCAGGGCGAACGCGCCCGATTTGGATCGTGGAGCTTGCTGGTCTGGGTCAGCATCTTTGCGTGCCCGTTCCTGCTTGGTCTGGCGCTGATCCTGGGTGAGCCTGTGATGCCGACCGATTGGACGCCGATCATCGTGCTGTTCATCACCAGCCAGCTGATCGGGCAGGGCCTGCTGGTCTATTCGCTCGGCCACTTCCCACCGCTGATCATCGGGTTGGCGCTGCTGACGCAACCCGCGGTCGCCGCGGTGATCGGCTATTCGGTGTTTGGTGAAGTGCTCACACCGCTCGATCTGCTGGGCATGGTGCTGTTGGGGTCTGCGCTTGTACTGGCGCGAATGAGCCGGGGGCGGGGTTAGTCCGCCTTAAACGGCACCGCGCCTAGATCACCCATGCCGACTGTGCCACCGGCCATCCCAAGCATGCGGTCCAGGCTCTTCTTGGCTTTCACACGCAGCTCTTCCTCAATCACGATTTGCGGCTCGAGATCGCGCAGGGCGACATAGAGCTTCTCCATCGTGTTGAGCGCCATGTAGGGGCAGATATTGCACGAACAATTGCCATCAGCGCCGGGCGCTCCGATGAAATTCTTCTCGGGCAGCGCCTTCTCCATCTGGTGGATGATGTGCGGCTCTGTCGCGACGATCAGCGTATCGCCTGAGAATTCCTTGGCATATTTGAGGATCCCGCTGGTCGAGCCGACATAATCGGCGTGGTCGACGATCGTCGGAGGGCATTCGGGATGCGCGGCGATCGGCGCATCAGGGTGTTGTTCCTTGAGCTTGAGCAGCTCGGTTTCGCTAAACGCTTCGTGGACGATGCACACGCCGGGCCACAGCAACATCTCGCGATCGAATTTGCGCGATAGATAGCCGCCGAGATGGCGATCAGGCCCGAAGATGATCTTCTGATCCTTGGGGATTTGCTGGAGGATCGTTTCCGCGCTTGAGCTGGTGACGATCACATCAGACAAGGCTTTCACTTCGGTCGAGCAATTGATGTAGGTCAACGCAATGTGATCGGGATGCGCTTCGCGGAATGCTTTGAACTTCTCGGGCGGACATGAATCTTCGAGCGAGCACCCGGCATCCATATCGGGCAGGACCACCGTCTTGTCGGGTGACAGGATCTTGGCGGTGTCGGCCATGAACTTGACCCCGCAAAAGGCGATCACATCCGCGTCAGTCTCAGCCGCCAGCTGTGAGAGCTGGAGTGAATCGCCGATAAAATCGGCAATGTCCTGGATATCGGGGGTCTGATAGTAATGCGCCAGGATTACGGCGTTGCGCTCTTTGCGCAGCCGATCGATCTCGGCAAGCAAATCGCTGCCCGATGGGATTTTGGTTTCTACGCTCATGGAGGCGGTCCCTAAATTTGCTGCTCGCGGTCGATATAGGGTTTTTCGTGCGATTTGCGAGCGATTTGGCTAGGTTAATGCCAAGGGAGAGACTCGCCGATGTACCAGCTCAATCTGACCGAAGCCTATTGCCCAGCTCAGGCCGATACGGACTATCAGGATCGCACAATCGAAGACGTCTTGCGCGGACAGGCTGCGGAGCGCCCCGATGCGCTCGCTTTGCGCGAATTGCTGGCCGATGGCAGCCCAGGACGCGAATGGACCTATGCCGAATTGCTAGCGGATTCCGAACGCGTTGGTCGCGCCTTGTCGGCACGGCACCCTGCCGGAACGCGGATCGCCTTGATGGGCGGCAATTGCCCCGAATGGGTGCTGACGCAGATGGGGGCGGCGTTGGCCGGCCTCACCATTGTCACTGTCAATCCCAGCTTTATCGCTCGCGAAGTGCGCTACGTGCTTGAGCAATCTGGCTCAGGCGCGGTGTACTACCAACCCAATGTGCGTGGCACCGCATTGCGGCCGGTGGTTGACGAGGCAGCTGCCGGATTGCCGGCGGCCGACTACATCATCGATATTGAGGATCATGGTGAGCTGTTCGCGGGCGAGAATGACGGCGAACTGCGCAAGAGCGAGCCGCGCGATATCGTAATGATCCAATACACGTCGGGTACGACGGGTTTCCCCAAAGGCGTGCTCCTGCACCAGCACGGCCTGGTGCAATCGAACAAGGACGTGTTTGAGCGTTGGGACATCACCCATGGCAAGAAAGTGATGTGCCCGTTCCCGCTCTTCCACACTGCCGGGAGTGCGGTGAATGTGCTTGGCACTTTCTCGCAGGGCGGCAGCCTGCTGCTCGTCTCGGTGTTTGATCCGGTCGCGGTCGCCAAGGCGATCGAACGCGAACAGCCGCAAGTGCTGGGCGGTGTGGCCACGATGATCTTCGCAATCATCGAAGCGGCCAAGGCGACCAACACCGATGTGTCATGTGTCGAAACCGTGCTGAGCGGGGGTGCCATGGTGCCCCCGGCGCTCAACGCCGCGGCGCAGGAGATTTTCGGCGTGCCGATCCTGATCGTCTATGGTCAGACCGAAACTTCGCCCGCTATCACCGCCGCATGGCCCACGGATACGGGCGAAGAACTGATCGAAACGATCGGCCAGCCCTGTTCGCACATGGAAGTGTCAATCCGCCATCCGCAAGAGAACACTGTTTGCGCGATCGACGAGCAGGGCGAGATCTGCATGCGCGGCTTCAACATGATGGTTGGCTACAATGACAACCCCGAAGCCACCGCCGAGACGATCGATGAAGATGGTTGGCTGCACACCGGTGACCTGGGCAGCATGAGCGCGCGCGGCTACGTCAAAATCACCGGCCGCGTGAAAGAGATGATCATTCGCGGGGGTGAAAACCTGTTCCCGGCCGAGATCGAAGCGGCGATGCTTGAGCACCCGCTTATCGCGGAAGTGGCTGTTGCTGGCGTTCCGGACGAGAAATGGGGCGAGATCGTGGCTTGCTTCATGCGCTTGGCCGAAGGCGCTGAGCGGCCCTCGGATGATGAGCTCAAGGCATTTGTCCGCGAACGCTTGTCGCCGCAGAAGACGCCAGCCCATTGGGTCTGGATGAGCGAATTCCCGCTGACAGGCTCAGGCAAGATCCAAAAGTTCCAGCTGGCTGAAAGCTTTGCCAAGGGTGAGTTGGGCTAAGGCGAATATCTCTGCCTACATGGTGAAATCAGCCGGCAGGAAAGGCTCCATTGATCGAGCGCGCGCCTGCCTATTCGTCAGCGAATTTCACCGTCACGCGCGCATCCGCATAGCCCGCCACTTGCAGCGGCACGGCCAGGTTCTGTCGCACCGCCTCTTTGGCGGCGGCGCGGGCGAGCCCCAGTATCTCGGGATTCTTGGCAAAGGCCTGTGCTTTGCGCTCCGCCAAAACGGAATTGTTTCGCGCCAAATCTCGTGCAGCATCCCGGGTCACCCAAACGCCCTCGGTGAAGATCCGCGCCTGCGCCTCGTCAAGATTGGGCTTTGAAGTCTGCAATTGCGGGATAGTGATCGCCAGAGTTTGGCTCGCCTCATCCCAACGCATTTGCTCCGCACTCATGGCTGACAGGTCGAGCCGATACTCGATCGTCGCCGGGATGATCGCGGCCTGGCGTGCTTCGAGCAGATCAAAGTTGAGCACGCCGCGCGTGTCGATGCTTTCAGCGACAACTTCGAAGCGCGATGAAAACACGGTGAGCGAGTTCTGTTTCTCAAATGCCAGCATCGCGCTAGCCACCGGATCGCCTTCTTCTTGGTAGAAATAGGCCCGCCAGCCCAGCCACAGGCTCGCGGCAAGCAGAAGGGCTAGGGCGAGCCATAAATAGCGCTCCTGATGGCCAGAAAGGGACCCTCCGTCGCTTTTATCTGGCGCCAGGACCTCAGCCTCCACCGAAGGTGATTTCGGCGCTGAAACGGCTTCTAAATCGTCCGCCACGTCTCGCCCTCCTGGGCCACCAATCCGCGCTTCTCGAGATCGATGAGATGCGCTGTCACGCTCATCTCGGCAGCGGGTATCAACCGCTCATCCAACCCTTTGTACATATCGGGAATGAAGCCCGAGACGGGACGGGCGGATTCGCCGAGCAGGCGAATGATCTGGTTTTCGCGTTGTCGCCGGTGACCAATCATCCCGCGCACCAATTGCTGCGGCTTGGTGATCGCGTCGCCATGGGCCGAGTGATAGACTTTGTCGTCTCGTCGCATCAGCTTTTCCAAGCTGGCGAGGTAATCGCCCATATCACCATCGGGCGGAATGACGACGCTGGTCGACCAGCCCATGACATGATCGCCAGTGAACAAGGCACCGCTTTCCTCAAGCGCGAAGCACAGATGGTTGGACGTATGTCCGGGTGTCGCAACCGCGCGCAAGGTCCAGCCTTCGCCCGTCATCGCTTCGCCGTCTTCGAGCACGCGATCGGGCGCATAGGTGGTGTCGAATGCCTCATCCGCTCGGGGAAGATCACTTTCCAGAACCAGGGGTGCGCAGCCGACCACCGGCGCGCCCGTAATCTCCGCCAAGGGTGCCGCCGCAGGCGAATGATCGCGATGCGTGTGCGTGCACATGATAGCAGTGACCGCGGCCTCGCCGATTGCCGCCATGATCGCAGCAATATGTGCCTCGTCATTGGGACCAGGGTCGATCACGGCGACGTCTGATCCAGCTCCGACGACGTAAGTCTGGGTGCCGGTATAGGTGTAGGGCGAGGGGTTCGGCGCGAGCACGCGCTTGACCAAGGGTTCGACTTGCTCGGCCAATCCTGTGGGCCAAGGTTTGGGTGGTGGGCCTGCCATGGCTTGCATATGTATCGATACCGTGCACATGTCACGCGGAACCGGAGAGGATCACCAATGAGCGACTTCATACTCGTGCTTGATGAAGGCACCACATCGACCCGCGCCATGTTGTTTGCGGCTGACGGCAAACTGCATGCCAGCGCCCAGCAAGAACTCACCCAACACTATCCGAAGTCAGGGTGGGTTGAGCATGACGCTGCTGAAATTTGGGACAAGACGCTCGCTTGTGCGCTTGAAGTGATCCCTCAGGCAGGGGGCGCAGCTTGCATTTCGGCGATCGGCATCACCAATCAGCGCGAGACGGTGGTTGCATGGGACAAGTCCACCGGCGAGCCATTGACCAAGGCGATCGTTTGGCAGGATCGTCGCACCGCCGATATGTGCGCTCAATTGCGCGCTGCGGGGCATGAAGAAGATGTGCAGCGCCGCACTGGCCTGCTGCTCGATCCCTATTTCTCCGGCACCAAGATGCGGTGGATGATCGACAATGTGCCCGACGTGAAGGCGGCCGCGCAGGCTGGCACTCTGGCATTTGGCACGATTGAAAGCTGGCTGATCTTCAAACTGACAGGCGGGTCGCACATCTCAGACGCCAGCAACGCCAGCCGCACATTGCTACTGGAATTGGCTGGTCGCGGCTTCGATCAAGGCTTGTGCGATCTGTTTGGCGTTCCCCATGCCGCCTTGCCCGAAGTGGTCGATATGTCAGGCCAGCTTGGCGAAACTGATCCCGAATTGTTCGGTCGCGCAATCCCGATCTCAGGCATTGCGGGTGACCAACAATCGGCGACAATTGGCCAAGCATGTCTGTCGCCTGGTGAGACCAAGGCTACTTTCGGGACCGGTGCCTTTGTTCTGACCAATCAGGGCTATGGGATTCCGCTGTCGACCAATCGCTTGCTGAGCACGGTGCTGACTCAAATTGACGGTGGTCGGACCTATGCCATCGAAGGATCTGTGTTCGTCGCGGGCAGCCTGGTGCAATGGCTGCGCGATTCGTTGGGGATCGTCCAAAAGGCCAGTGAAACAGAAGAACTGGCGCGATCAATCAGCGATACGGGTGGTGTCACCATCGTCCCGGCGCTGGCCGGACTGGGGGCGCCGCATTGGCGCGCAGACGCCCGTGGCCTAATCAGCGGTTTGAGCTTTGCAACGGGCAAGGCCGAACTCGCGCGGGCGGCGCTCGAAGCCATGGCGCATCAGACCTACGATCTGGCCGAGGCTTTCGCCGCTGATGGAACGGCCTGGGAGACCTTGCGGATCGATGGCGGAATGGCCGCCAATGATTGGATGGCGCAGGATCTCGCGAACATTCTGCAGGTCCCGGTTGAACGACCAAGCTTTGTCGAAACGACGGCCCTAGGGGCCGCTATGCTGGCAGCAGCCGGCGTGGGGCAATATGCCAGCCTCGAGGCAGCGGCAGAGGCCATGCGCGGCGAGCTTCAGACGTTCGAGCCTGATCTTGAGGATAATATTCGTGAGGAACGGCTGGCGCGCTGGCGGCAGGCGCTGGCAGCAGCCTAGCAGCGGCTGTCAGCGTAGGTCGTGCAAATTGTCGCGATTGCCTCGCGACAGAGCTCGACCAATCCGTTCCTGGAATGCGCGCGCGGGCGAAGCAACTTCGAACCCTTCGCGCCAGGCGGCGTCGAGCCGCGCAATGCGTTCGTGCAGGCGCTCGGTCTCGTCAATCAGCTCGCAGGTTTCGGGCTCCAACACGCGCAACTGGTCCGGATCGGCGGGCCGGTTGGCTGGCAGCTCGCCATGCAATCGCACCTGTTTCTCGCTCAGCTCGCCGGAGAAAAATGCCCTTTGATTGAGCAGCCATGCGAGCACATGCATCATGCGTGTCGTGGTCTTGAGGCCTTCGGTCGAAAGCGCCAGCCGAACACCGGCATCGTCTCCCGCTTCAGGTTCCTTTACGCCGAGGGCAAACACCGCCCGCACCTCATCTGCCAACACCAAAGCTTCGGTGTAGAGCGCCTCGATAATCGGGCGCGAGAGATTGCTGGGGCGAGTCATGACTGGACATACCCGCTACTCTCCCGCCGCAGTGATCGAAAGCTGGTAACCCTGATTATCCCGGGCAGAATTCGGACTGTACCAGCCTGGTACAGAATTGAGCCGTTCCAGGCGCTCGATCAGGCAATTATGTCGGGAAGCAGCGAATCCTCGATCGCCGCGATTTGATCTTTCAACCGCAATTTGCGCTTCTTGAGCCGAGCAATCTGCAGCTGATCGGTGAAGCCAGTCTGCTGGCTCGCTTCGGTTAGTGCCGCGATCGCAGCGTCGAGGTCGCGATGCTCGGTCTTAAGCAGCTCAAGGCGCTTGCGCAGCTCTTGCTCATTCATGCGTCTGGCATTCCTCGTTCGGCCGGAAGTGGCACCTGACTAACCCAAAGCGATCACTTCCTTCCATCGCATGAATCCAAGAAAATATCGATTCATTCTATCGAAGGACTTTGCAATTTAGCCTGCATATGATTTGATGACACTTCGCGGTTCGTCCGCGCGCGGACGAGTCGCTCCACGGGGGCATACCCCCAGATATAGGAGACCGATTATGGCATCGACCGCTGGTTCAACCGCTAGCTCCACTCATCTCGACGCATTGCAGACCAAACATGCTGGTCTTGATGCCCAATTGCGAGATGAAATGGCGCGACCGGCCCCGGATGATGCGACGATCCAGCTCCTCAAGAAGCAAAAACTGGCCCTTAAAGAGGAAATTGCCCGGCATTGAAGCCATGCATACGCTTTCCTAAAGCCCGCCTTTGCTTTTGGCTCACGGCTTCTCTAACCGAGTATCCATGTCTGCCGTAGCCGCCGCCCGCCAAATTCTCACGCGCCTGCATGAGGTGATGGCGTCGCGCATGCATGCACAAGGCAAATTGGACCAGGTGGTCGAAACGATTGGTGGCAACCTCGATAGCGAGGTGTGCTCGATCTATCTGCTGCGCGAGGGCATGCTGGAACTGTTCGCAACGCGCGGGCTCAACCAAGCTGCGGTTCACGTCACCCGCATGGCGATCGGCGAAGGCCTTACCGGAACAATCGCGGACAATGTTGAGACGCTCAACTTGGCCGAGGCCAAGGCTCACCCTGATTTCCAGTACCGGCCTGAAACGGGCGAGGAGAAGTTTCATTCCTTTGCCGGAGTGCCGATCGTCTATCGCGAGCGTGCGGTCGGAGTCCTGTGCGTCCAGCACGTCGATCCCCGGCGCTACGAAGATGTCGAGATCGAGGCCCTGCAGACGACAGCAATGGTGCTGTCCGAGCTGATCGCCAATGCCGATCTGGTGGATGAGGAAGACGCGCTTGGTCTGGCTGAAGGGCACACTGGGACGCAAACCGTCAACGGCCTGACCTTGGTCAAAGGGTTGGCGGCGGGACAGGCGGTTTACCACCAGCCTCGGGTTCAGATCACCCAGGTGATGGCGGATGATATCGAAGCGGAACGGCAGCGCGTCTATCGCGCGTTTGACCGCATGCGCGAGCAGATTGATAATTTGTCGAACCAGGCCGAATTTGGCGTTGGTGGTGAGCATGAAGAGGTGCTCGCGACCTATAAGATGTTCGCTTATGACGAAGGCTGGTCGCGCCGGATCAATGAGGCGATAGACTCTGGCCTGACGGCCGAGGCAGCGATCGAGCGCGTCCAGCAGCATACACGGATGCGGATGCGCGAGATCGACGATCCGCTATTGGCCGATCGGATGCACGATCTTGAGGATCTGGCCAATCGTCTGCTGCGAATTGTATCAGGGCAATTGGGCACGGCGGCCAGCCAAGGATTGCGCCGCGACACCATTTTGATCGCTCGCAATCTCGGCCCTGCAGAACTGCTCGAATATGATCGCCGCCGCCTCAAAGGCGTGATCCTGGAGGAAGGCTCGCTGACCGCGCATGTGGTGATTGTCGCTCGCGCAATGGGTGTGCCAGTGCTTGGTCGCGCGACCGGCATTCGCGGGATCATCCTCGACGGGGACGAGATCCTTGTCGATGCCGACAATGGCCAGGCGATCGTGCGACCCAACACGCAGGTTGCCGAGGCGTTTGACACACGCTTTGCTAAGACTCGCGAACGCCAGGCCGCCTATGCCGAACTGCGCGATGTTGAACCGTTCACACGGTGCGGAACGCGCATCCAGGTGATGATGAATGCCGGCCTGCGCGACGATATGAGCGCGCTGGCGATGACTGGAGCTGATGGCGTCGGCCTGTTCCGGACGGAATTCCAGTTTCTTGTTTCGGCGACCTTGCCGCAACGTGAGCGTCAGACGCGGCTCTACCGCGATGTTCTCGATGCCGCAGGCGACAAGCCTGTGATCTTCCGCACCGTCGATATCGGCGGCGACAAGGCGGTGCCATATCTCGCGTCTGAAGTGTCAGAGAGCGACGAGAATCCAGCTATGGGTTGGCGCGCACTGCGCCTCGCGCTCGAACGCGAAGGTCTGCTCAAGGCGCAGGCCCGATCTCTGCTTGAGGCGTCGGCGGGCAAGGTTCTCAACGTGATGTTCCCAATGGTGTCAGAGCCGTGGGAGTTCGACGCCGCCAAAGCGGTGTTTGATGAGCAGTTGAAATTCCTGCGCTCGAAGAAGCGCCAGCTTCCCGAAGCGATCAATTTCGGTGCAATGCTGGAAGTGCCTGCGCTGGCCGAGGTTCTCGACATCCTGATGCCTAAGCTGAGCTTCCTCTCGGTTGGCACCAACGATCTCACCCAATTCCTGTTCGCTGCGGATCGGGCCAACCCGAAACTGGCGCAACGCTATGATTGGTTGAGCCCTTCGATTATGCGCTTCCTGCGCCGCGTCTCGCAAACGACCATGGGTTCCGACGTCGATCTTGGCGTGTGCGGTGAGATGGGAGGCCGCCGGCTCGAAGCGCTGGGTTTGCTCGGTATTGGTTTCCGGCGTCTCTCGATCACGCCCGCCGCGGTCGGCCCGATCAAGGAGCTGGTTCGCAAGGTCGATCTGAAGGAATTGAGCGAGGCCACCAATGGTTGGCTCAATGACCCGTCGGCCGACCTGCGGAAAGAGCTGACGGCGTGGGCGGCGGAACGCGACATCGAGATCGATTGACCCGTCCGCCCAGCCGGGTGTTGGCCGCGCGTGAATGCCATTTCGTCGCGCCGATATGATAATGAACGAATCGAATCATTGACAGCAAGCGCCTGCAATGAGCTTGTGTCACAAAACATATGCGGCGTGGGTCAACCGCAGCTAGCAATCTGGAACCGCTCGTCGGATCGCGACAATGGAAGACGAACAAACAGCTGAGCAGCAAGAGCTGGCCCACGCGCCAGTGGGCGAACGCTTGCGCCATGCGCGCGAGGAACAGCGGCTGTCTGTCGCGCATGTGGCCGCAGAGACACGCATTCCGATCCGCCATTTGGAAGCCATCGAGGCGGGGCGCTTTTCCAGCCTCCCGGCGCGCACTTATGCGATCGGATTTTCGCGCAGCTATGCTCGCTTGCTTGGCCTGAACGAGGAAGAGATTGCAGAAGCCGTTCGGTATGAGCTGGCTTTGGCCGATCCGCGCGAAAGCGCGCTTGGCAACTCAATGGAGCCGGGGGATTCCGCGAAGCTTCCATCTTCGGGCCTTGCTTGGTTTGGAGCGATTGCAGGCCTCTTGCTCGTCACCGGACTGATCGCCTTTTACAGCACGCATTACGCCGCAGGCACCGGCCCTGCAGCACTGATCGATGATCGCGAGAGCGACGTCGCGGCCAATGACCAGGCGCAAGCTGAACCACAGGCTCCAACCGTCGCAGCCCTCAACGCCGATGGCCAGGTCGTTTTCACGGCGCTTGAAGATGGTGTGTGGGTCCGCTTTTACGATGTCGACGGTGTGCGTCTGCTGGAAAAGCAGATGTCCAGCGGAGAGCGATTTGAGATCCCCATGGATGCGCAGGAGCCGCGGATAAACACCGGGCGCCCTGATGCGTTTGCGATCACCATAGGTGGTCGTGCGGTCCCGAAACTGGCCGATGAACCCATCACGATTGGTGATGCGCTGGTTTCAGCCTCCGCATTGCTTGCGCGGGCGGAGCCGCCAGTCGCGGGTCCGGTTGAACAACCCGGTTCTGCGTTCAACTGAGCTTTTCCCACGGTTTTTGCCCCCTCCTGCTCTCGACTTGGAGGCAATCCATCGGCACTGATTCGGACTGTATTCATGCGCAGCGACGCAATATGCGTCGCATCGTAATTGCTATGTGACCCGGCTTGGAGCGGGTCCCGGCAATTGGGCGCGAACATGGGAGCAGACGACAATGCGTGCAACCCTGGCCAAAACTTCGTCCAAACTGGCGGCCCTAACCCTTGCTGGTGCAGTGGCTCTCACGAGCCCGGTGCCAAGCTTTGCCCAAGAGGAAATCACTGAAGCTCGGCTGCGCAAGATCGAGTCCGAGATCAGAGCGCTTCAGCGCAATGTGTTTCCCGGTGGCGATGGCCGTTTCTTCGAGCCTCAGATCGTCTCAGGCCAGCCCAATGGATCAAACACGCGGGCGCCTTCGACGACTGCTGTCACGGACATTCTGGCCCGGCTCGACGCGCTGGAAATGCAGGTGCAAAGGCTCACCGCACTAAGCGAAGAGAACACAAATTCGCTCAATCAGATGGCGGCAAGGCTCTCCGCGCTTGAGACTGCGCCTCCGCCGGTCGCAACCGCTCAGCCCGAACCCGCTGAAGATGAATCAGCCAACGAGTCCAACCTCGACGCCATGACGGGCGCTTCAGACGAGCCGGCGACAGAGCCTGTCGGCCCGACCGAGGCGCGTTTGGCCGCGGTGCAGGAAATCTCGAAGCCGGAGACCGAGGATCCCGGCGATGACGAATATTCCTATGGCTTCCGCCTGTGGAACGCCGGGTTCTATCCCGAAGCGCGTCAGCAATTGACCAAATTTGTCGAAGAGCATCCGACCCATTGGCGCATCACCTATGGACGCAATCTACTCGGACGGGCCTTCCTCGATGATGGCCTGCCTGAAGACGCGGCGCGCTGGTTCCTCCGGAATTACCAAGCCGATCGCCAGGCAGTGCGCGCTCCTGACAGCCTGCTCTATCTGGCAGAATCGATGATCGCTCTGGGCGATACCAATCGCGCTTGCATCGCGCTCGCTGAGTTTGGCGACACCTATCCGGCGGTTGCAACAGGCCGGCTCTCGGACAAATATGAGTCCAATCGTCAGCAGGTCGCTTGCGGCTAAAAGGCGATATGTGCGGAGGCGCTGATTGATAGGACCATCGATCCCGAACTGATCTCGCGCTTCTCAGCAGCGTTGCATCGTCTGTGGCCTGTCGCCGAACGCAAGGGGCCGCTCGGACTGGCCGTATCGGGCGGACCGGACAGCTTCGCTCTGCTGGCCTTGGCACATGCAGCTATTCCGGGCGAAGTGGCGGTCGCCAGCATCAATCACGGATTGCGGCCTGAGGCAGCATCGGAAGTGGCTAGCGTGCAATCCGTTTGTGAGCGGCTGGCCATTCCGTTTTCCGCTCTCAGCGTTGAAGTGCCGCCCGGCAATATCCAAGCCATGGCGCGCAAAGCCCGTTATGCTGCTCTGGCGGATTGGGCGTCTAACCAGTCTGTGTCTGCCATTGCCACTGCACATCACGCCAATGATCAGGCGGAAACCCTGCTTATGCGCCTGACGCGCGGCAGCGGCCTCGCCGGCCTCGCGGGCGTTCGCGATCGAACTAGGGTGCCAGATACTGACATTCCGTTGATCCGCCCTTTGCTCGACTGGACCAAGTCTGAGTTGAGCGAAGTCGTTGATCAGTCTGGCATCACGCCGGTCAGCGATCCCTCCAACGCTGATCAGCAGTTTGAACGGGTTCGCGTGAGGCAGCACCTCGCAGAGCATGACTGGCTCGATCCCGTCCAGCTCGCGACCAGCGCTGACAATCTCAGCGACGCGTGGCGCGCGATCGAATGGTATGCCGAGCGCGATTGGGCTGAAAGGGTTCGTCCCGATGGCGCCGGTTTCGATTATGAGATGGGCGTGCCTCGAGCGATCGCGATTGAAACCATCGTTCGGATCGTCGGCGAGCTTGGCGCAGTCGTTACCAGAGGCGAGGCTGCGCGCGCGTATGACCGGCTTCAGAATGGCGAGAATGCATCGCTAGGAGGAGTCTTGGCTGTCACATCAAGCGGGGCTGGCAATCCAGCTGGCGCAGACGGGCCTACTTGGCGGTTCGCTAAGGAACCGCCGCGATTGACCCGTTGATCGTAGTTTGATCAGAGCAGTTTGTCGCCCATGCCGACGATCTTGCCGCGCGTGATCACAACCTTGTCGCCCCGCTTTGCGATCGCAAAGAGCCGCTCTGCGAACGGGTCCGGAACGCCGACACAGCCGTGGCTGGCATAGCCATTGATCACAGGCGAACCATGGATCGCGATGCCATCCCAGGTCAGGCGGAGGGTCCAAGGCATTGGAGCATTGTTGTACTTCTCCGAAACATTGTCCTTCTCCTTGGTCAGGATAGGGAACGTGCCGATCGGCGTTGGATGCTGCCGTGTGCCGAGCAGGGCAACCGCCGTGCCAATCTCATGGCCATCGCGGAACACGCTGATGACGCGGGCATGAAGATCAACGGTGATGACCAGCTTGCCGTGCTTGGGAGCGCGGCTTTCGTCCCAATACCAATCGCCATAGCGGATCGTACCTTCGATCGGCAGAATGCTCTTGATCACAAAGGGATCGTCGCTGGCGACGCTGCGCTGGCGGACCGGCGGGGCGGGTACGGGAGGCAGAGACTGGACAACCGGATTGGAGACCATAACCGGGGCCTGTGGAGCCACGACCGGCTGTGCCACCGGAATCGATTGGACAACCGGGTCCGAAATCATGCGAGCGGCCTGACGATTGGCGAGCGGATCAGCCGGTGCAGGCAGAACTTCCTCAGCCTCGGCACCGACAACCTCAACACCATAGGGGGTTGGCAGACTGGGATCGATCACAAGTGAGTCCCCGCCAGTCGTCGGATCAATCGCCCGAATCTCTTCTTCAGCCGCTTGTGCCGCCTGATCGGCAGCGTCGGCTGCGCTGGTTACCGTCTGGGCATTGGCACCAATTGCCGTGCCGGCGAATGCAGTCAGCACAAGAGCTGCGGCAAAGCGGAATGTCGTGGTCGCGTGATTCATGCGCGGATTATGTGGGAAATCAGTGTGAACTGCCAGTGACTAACGCCTACGCGTCCCTGTGAGGGACGGGGGCGTGCAAATAGTTAACGGCGCGATTTTGCGACTTTTCGGAGCCGCAGGCCTATCCGTGCGCGCCGAACTGGTTGGCAATGGTCACTGACAGCCTCAGCATCAGCGCATAAGCGCGCTCGATCGGATCGATCAGATCGCGGCCAATTTCGGCATAGCCTTGGCTGTCGCTTGCAGGATAGTCAGCCGGTTCATTGACCGCAAAATCGTCGGTTCCCGGGAAGTGCGTTGGGAAGGCACGACGCAGCTGGGCAAGCGCGTCGTCGATCCGCAATGTGAACACCATTTCAAGCACATCGTCGCGGCTGATATCATTGGCTCGACTGAACATCGGCACCGATACAGCCTTCAGAAACATGTGCTGTAAAAGGCTGAGCCGGAGTGCTTGTGCCGCGCCAATCATGCGACGCGTTTCCTCGCGCTCAGGAGGCGGCGCTTCGTCAGGAATCAACGCGAGCAGGCGGTGCAGCTTGAGCGCATCAACCCGCAAGCGCGAGGCCAGACGACGGAACACGCCAGTGCGATCATCCTTGGTGAGATATTCCGCCAAGGTCTCGCACGCGCCGGAAAGATGTGTCTCGGTCCCGCGATAGGGCCGGCTGGCCCAATAGGCGGAATTGAACAACTCGCCATGGGCTGCGACCGTCTTGATGCTGGCGAGCGCGTTGGAAGCGCGGGCCAGACGAATCAATTGCCGTCCGCGATCGCTTTCCTGCAGCAAAGCGGCAAGCTCTTCGTAATTCCCATCTGCTGCGCTGCCGATCCCCGAGATGATGTTTACCGGATAGCCCAATTGCTGGAGAATTGAGTTGTGCGGAATGGCGCGGATCTGGCGCAGCGACATGTCTCGGTCAGCGCCAATGTCTGATTGCCGTCGCGAAACGCGGCTGCCCGTCGAATTGAGCAGGCCGAGGCCAAAAGCGGTGACAGCGCGCGAATAGGTCGCGCTGCGCAAGTGCTGTCGCTGATTGGCCCGTATCGCGCGGTAGAAATCGAGGCTGAGATCGGTGCGGCTGTAGAACGGATCATCGCTCGCTTCGTTGACGCGCAGTTGGCTGGTCGCGATGCGGGTCAGCGTTCCCAATGCCAGTTCGGGCGTTTCGAAATAGAGATAGCCATCGCCGCCTTGAAAGCTGACCTCTGGCTCAAGCGTGATGTCGTTCTCAGCGAAACGGCTGCGCGCCCAAGGACTTAGCGGCCATGCCAGTCGATCATCAAACCCGCTTGGATGCGCGCCGCGGCCCATACTCTCGCCATGCGTGTTGAAGATCAAAGCCGCGACGTCGGTGAGTCCGTTGCGAGCCATGGCGCCAGCCAACCGGCTTTGCAGACGTTCTATCGCCAGACTGGCCGGGATCTGTCCGACGAAACGGCCGGCATCCGAGAAGCCAGTCTGGATGCAGACTCGACCGCGCAGACGGGCATAGGCCTGGTATTCCTGCTCGGCACACAGCGCTTCGAGGAAACGGCCACCATGCTCCAGCGCGCTTTCAGTCTCGAACAGCGGCGACACATCCACTCGATCTTCGATGCCAAACAATTTGGCGAAATAGAGCGCAGCGAGGATCGTCGAAGGCTGCTCGCATTCGGCGATCAGCATGCGAATGGGGGTGTCCGCATCGACGTGGCGCAGGATCTGCGCCATCGCCAGGAATTGCCGGATTGCGGTCGAGCTCTCGATTGCCAGACTGGCAAAGTTTGATCGCAATGGCGTGACCTCGCGCAGCAATTTGCGCAGGGTGGAGACCGCGCTCTTGCTGGCCAGATCAATCTCGGTTCCGCCATCAATCCGGCTGCGGATGGCGTTGTGCAGCTGCTTGGCGTTCACCCGGAAATGGATATGTCCCATACCCAGTCCGTCGGCGCGCATTTCGGCGGCAAGCGTCTTGAGATCGACTGCGTGATCGAGATTGTCGGACGCGCGTGCCTCGCTCTCAAGCCGCTCAATCAAGGGCGCTAGAGAAAGCAGTTTGGCAGAGTCATCAGCGGTCAAACGATTGGCGGCGACGGAAAGATCATCGGGCGAGGACAGGTCGGCAACGAAATCACGCGCGCCGGCTTGAGCATGCACTTGCGCCGCAGAGAGCACTGCGATCAAATCATGCCCGGGTGCCACCACTTCGAGCCGCGCAGCGTAGCGTCCCAACCGTTCCGCCTTCTCCGCGAGCCGGAAACCAATCGATGTGTGCCATTTGATATCGGTGCGGCCATCCATGTCGTAGCCGACCCAGGTCGCGAACCGAAATGGCAATGGCGTGAGGTATTGCCATTGCTGTGGCCAAGTTTCGGCGGCGTGGCTCAGAATCTGGCGCACCATTTGCGCGCGCGCATCTTGGGCATGGCCAAGCGCACTCATCGCTTGATCATGCTCATATTGCAGCGTGATATCGGGACGCTCGCTGCTCGCTCCGCAAATCTGCGGTCCAACCGGTTCGGGGCTGCTTGCCGCGTTCGCAACCGCTTCGGTCTGCTCCGGCGTAAGCAGGAATGTGGGATGCGCAGTGAAGACCGCGTGCAGAGCAGGCGTCTGCCATTGCGCCTGGTATTGGTCGAAATCTGTTACCGCCGCCAGGCGAGCGCTCAGCGCCTCGCTATTGGCTTCGGGAGCGACGGGAGAAACCAACCGCTGGAGACGCTTTGCGCGCGATTGGAGGCTGGCGCATTCAAGCTCTTCGACCAGCACTTCGAGCGCGTCGAGATCGATTTCACCGCTTTCGAGCAGGCGTGACAGATCCAATCCCAGTTGAAACACCGGATTGAAAAGCGGTGTTTCCTGAGTGCGTTGGTGGAGCTCTTGCAGGCGCTCCAGCAAATCATCGACATGCTTCATGGACAAACCCTATCCGAGGTCTGCCGCCGCGCGGGCGGTTGCTTTGACGGCGTCTTGATCGACTGGACCACGCGGCGCGACCCAACTTCCACCGACACATAGGACCGGATCGAAGGCGAGCCAGTCAGCCGCCGTGTCGGCACCAATTCCGCCTGTTGGGCAAAAACGCACTTGTGCGAACGGTCCAGACAGCGCCTTGAGCGCCGGGAGACCACCTGATGCCATGGCCGGGAAGAACTTGAAGTGCCGCAGTCCTAGATCGAGGCCGCGCATGATGTCGCTTGAATTGGCAATTCCTGGAAGGAAGGGGACATTGTGGCGAATGGCTTGCCGCGCCAGTGGCTCTGTCAGTCCCGGCGAAACGACAAATTCGGCGCCCGCTTCGAGCACGTCTTCAAGCTGTTCCTGATCGAGCACAGTTCCCGCGCCGACGATTGCTCCCTTGACCTGCTTCATCGCTGCGATCGCAGGGAGGGCTGCTGCTGTGCGCAAAGTGACTTCAAGTGTCCGCAAACCACCGGCAACCAAGGCTTCGGCCAAGGGAATGGCCTGATCCAGATCGTCAACAACGATCACTGCCATCACGGGGGAGGCCCTCATAATGCTTTCGATATCGCTCATGAAAGATGCTCCCTTGCGAATGCGGTTGCGGCGCCAAGCAGGCCCGGTTGGGGATGACTCACGATCTTGACCGGGATACTCGCCATCAATTGTTGGTAGCGGCCCTTATTGCGGAAACGTCCGGCGAAGCCCGAATGGGCCAAGGTCTCGCGAATGCGATATCCAAGGCCGCCGGCGATCACCACGCCACCGAACCCGCCTTGGGCCAAGGCCAAATCGCCGGCAACGCTGCCCAGCGCCATGCAGAACCGATCCACGGCTGCGGCCGCCAGGCTGTCCTCGCCGTTGATGCCCAGGGTCCAGATTTCGATATCGCTCAATTCAGCCACTGCGCGTTTCTCGAGCGCGGCAAGCGTATGATAGATATCAACAATCCCGGGCCCCGAAACGATCCGCTCCACAGATACCCGTGTGTGCAATCGGCGCAGGCGGGCCAAGATCGCGTCCTCGATAGAGTCCACCGGCGCGAAATCGATATGGCCGCCTTCGGTGGCTTGAACACGGAATGATCCGTCTTCGCCACGCCACAGATGCGCAACGCCAAGGCCCGTCCCTGGGCCAATCACGCTGACAGTACCGGTCTCCGCGATAGGTTTGTCAGGCCCGGTCAAATGGATGAAGTGCTCATCTGGAAGACGAGCAATTGCATTTGCCACCGCTTCAAAATCATTGACGATCGTATGGCGCGTCGTGCCAAGCTTTACGTTGAGCAATGCAGGACGTATGATCCAGGGATTGTTCGTGAAGCGGATCACCTTGCCGGTGATCGGACCTGCAATGGCCAGCGATACATTGTCAGGGAGCGAACCACCCGAGCAATCACGGTAATCCTCCCACGCGGTCTGAAAACTAACGTGATCCTTGGTGTGCAGCGTGGTCGGCTCGCCCATTTCGATGCTGCCATCCTCCGCGATATGCGCGATGGCAAAGCGGGCATGCGTTCCACCCAGATCGACTGCGACTAGTTCGGTCCCGCCAGCCATTTTACAGCCCCGCCGTAGCCAGCATGGCCGACGCGCCCTGTTCGGCGCCATCCGCTTGCGCTTGGAGCATGCGGAACAGCTCACGACCGACACCCCATTCGGGAGCCGGCGCAGGAGCAGCTTCGCGCGCCGAGAGATCCGCGCTGGTCGACAATTCGCCAGTCGCGGCGCAGACCTTCACCACATCTCCGTCGCGCAGCTTGGCCAAAGGACCGTCGCAGAGCGCTTCGGGAGTGATATGGATTGCAGCCGGGACTTTGCCCGAAGCCCCTGACATGCGGCCATCTGTCACCAATGCTACGCGATAACCACGTTCCTGCAGTACGGCGAGTGGCGGCGTGAGAGCGTGCAGTTCGGGCATGCCATTGGCACGTGGACCCTGGAACCGGACCACGACTACGACATCACGGTCAAGTTCGCCGGCCTTGAACGCCGCAGTCACGTCTTTCTGGTCTTCAAACACGCGGCACGGTGCTTCGACGGTCCAGCGTTCGGGGGCGACGGCAGAGGATTTGAAGCATGCCCGGCCCAGATTGCCGGTGAGCAGTTTCATGCCACCGTCAGGCTGGAAGGGTTCACTGGCCGAACGCAGCATCTCTGTGTCGCGGCTCTGAGTGACCGGTTCGAACGCAAGCGCGTCATCCGCGTCCAAGCCCGGTTCTGCTGCATAATTCTCTAGTCCGCCTTCCCACACAGTGAGGATGTCACCATGGGCAAGACCTTCATCAAGCAGGGTGCGGATGACATAGGCCATTCCGCCTGCCTCGTGGAAATGGTTCACGTCGCCTGATCCGTTTGGATAAACCCGCGCCAAAAGCGGGACCACGCTTGAAAGCTCTGACAGGTCTGTCCAGTCGATTGTCACGCCGGCGGCACGGGCCATCGCCGGGATATGGATCGCGTGATTGGTCGAGCCGCCGGTCGCGAGCAATCCAATCGCTGCGTTCACGATCGCCTTCTCGTCGACGACTTGTGCCAGGGTCCGCTCGGTTGTTCCCGCTAGCTCGGCAAGCCGGTGGACGGCCGCCCGATCGAGCGATTGCCGCAGCTTGGTGCCGGGTTGCACAAAGGCGGCGCTCGGCACGTGCAGGCCCATCATTTCCATCATCATCTGATTGGAATTGGCGGTGCCATAAAAGGTGCAGGTTCCAGGAGAATGATACGATCCAAGTTCGCTTTCGAGCAGCTGATCGCGCCCGATCTCACCTGCAGCGTATTTCTGCCGCGTTTCCTGCTTTTGCTTGTTGGAAATGCCCGAAGGCATGGGGCCCGACGGCACAAATACGGCGGGCAAATGGCCAAAGCGCAAGGCGCCGATCATCAGACCCGGCACGATCTTGTCGCAAATGCCGAGGCAAGCGATCCCGTCATACATCTGGTGGCTGAGGGCGACGCCCGTCGACAGCGCGATGACGTCGCGGCTGAACAGCGAGAGCTCCATCCCGTCTTCGCCCTGAGTCACGCCGTCACACATGGCTGGTGTTCCGCCCGCGACCTGGGCTGTCGCGCCCACTTCGCGGGCATAGACCTTCATCCGTTCGGGATAGCGGCCATAGGGCTGATGCGCTGACAGCATGTCGTTATAGGCCGTGACGATCCCGATATTGGGACCGCGCTGGCGTTTCATCGCGTCCTGGTCTTCGAGCGCACCGGCAAAGGCATGGGCGAGATTGGAACACGCCATATCCTTGTGCTCTGGCCGGCGATCCCCTTCGCGCCGCATCAGTTCGAGATATTGGCCGCGCGACGATTGCGAATTGGCAATCACTCTCTGTGTCACGCGATGGATGACATCATTGAGCTTACTCATGCCACGTCACCCCATCGCGCTCGGTGAGCGCAATCGCTGAGCTGGGGCCCCAGGTGCCAGCAGTGTAGGTCTGCGGAGTCTTGCCCTCTGTGTCCCAGACTGCGCGGATCGAATCGACCCAGTGCCATTGCGCTTCGACCTCGTCCCGGCGGACGAACAAAGTCTGTTCACCCGCGATCAGATCAAGCAGCAGCCGCTCATAGGCGATCCGGCGGTGTTGACCGACAAAGGCATCGGGCATGGCTATATCGAGTGGCACTTCGCGCAGCCGGATGCCCTCTTGGTCGAGACCTGGAACCTTGGCCATCAAGGACAAGGAGATGTTCTCTTCAGGCTGGATCCCGATCACCAAGCGATTGGGCTGCATGGTCGCTCCCATCTCCGCGAAGATCGAGTGCGGAACGCAGCGGAATTGGACGACAATTTCCGTCACACGTTGCGGGAGCCGTTTGCCGGTCCGCAGGTAGAACGGCACACCCTTCCAGCGCCAATTGTCGACATGGCCCTTGATCGCAACAAAGGTTTCTGTGTCGGAATCCTTGCCAAGCTCGTCATCATAGCCCGGCACAGCCTGGCCTTTGATCGCCCCTTCGCGATATTGCCCGGTCACAGTCTCGTTCGGCTGAACCTCGCGCAGTGCTCTCAGCACTTTGACCTTTTCGTCGCGCACAGCGGTCGCATCGAAGCTCGTCGGAGGCTCCATTGCGACCAGGGCCAGCAATTGCAGCATGTGGTTTTGCACCATGTCGCGCAGCGCGCCAGCGTCGTCGTAGAAGGCCACGCGGCCCTCCAGGCCAACAGTCTCTCCGACCGTGATCTGGACATGCTCGATATAGTTTGAATTCCAGATCGGCTCGAACAGGATATTGGCAAAGCGCAGCGCCAGCAGGTTCTGGACCGTTTCCTTCCCAAGATAGTGATCAATCCGGAAGATACGCTCCTCCGGGAATGCTGTCGCCACCGCATCATTGATCTCGCAGCTAGTCGCGAGATCGCTGCCCAGCGGCTTTTCGAGGCACATGCGGACATTGTCACCCGTCAGGCCGGCATGCTGCAATCCAGCGATGGTTGGCCCGAACAGGCTCGGCGCGGTCGATAAGAAGATCGCAAGGTCACTGTTCTCGTCAGCATTTTCGCTGACCTTTGCCGCCAAAGCGTCAAAGCCTTCAAGGGTGGTCGCATCAAGCGCCTGATAGCTCAATCGGTTGAGGAAATCGGCCATTCCCCCGCGGCGGTCATCCGGCAGGTATGTCTCAAGCGCTTCACGCGCCATTTGACGAAATTCGAGGTCGTTTAGCTCGCTTCGAGCAGTCCCGATAATTCTGAGATTTTCGGGCAAAAGGTCATCGGCGTCGAGCGCACACAGGGATGGCAGCAACATACGTCGCGCCAAATCGCCGGTCGCGCCAAACAGCAGCAAGCGGTCAGCAGTGATGGGTGATGCGGCCATGGCCCAACTCTCCAAGAGATCGCAACTCAGATCGGTCTATCGCCGGTTCTAGCGCGATGCGCATTTATGGGCCATAGCGCTGCATAGCTATTCAAGTTTGTGCGGATAGCTTGGATCGCTCGAAGGAGGAGCAAGCCATGGAAACTGTCCGCAAACCTGCGCGGGTGACGAGTTTCGATGTCGCAGAGCGCGCTGGCGTCAGCCAGTCGACCGTTTCGCGCGCGCTTTCTGGCTCCGCCGTCATCAGCGAATCCACGCGCGATCGCGTGCTCAATGCGGCCCAGGAACTTGGCTATTTCGTGGATGAGCGGGCCGCTCGGCTGAGGCGAGGCCATACAGGCACGCTGGCGACCGTGGTGATTTGCAAGCCGGGAGGCGGCGCGCGTGATGTCAATCCCTTCTCATACGCGCTGTTGGGCGGCATTTGCGCGGCTGCTGCGGAGCGGGGCCTTGAAGTGCTTGTTTCGCTTCAAGCCGATGAGGACAAACTGTTCGGCCACTATGTCGAGCGCGGCCAGGCCGAAGGCCTGATCGTTATTGGGACGACCGCCAATCGCACAGCGTGGGACTATTTTCGAGGCGTCGGCGAAACGACTGAGCCTGTTGCCTATTGGGGCTCGCCCTTGGGTGATCTTGATTGGGTGTCTTCGGACAATGAGGCAGGGGCCCGATTGGCTGCCGAGCATCTGGTAGAACGTGGCTGCAAGCGGCTTGTTTGCGTCGGTTCAACCGGCTCGCCGCAACGCCAGTTTGCTGAGCGGGTTGAGGCGTTCCTCGCTCGTGCGCGCGAGCTGGATGTGGCCGTCGAACTGATCGAAATTGAGCCTGGTGCTGAGAGGCGAGAGCAGGGGCGGACAGCAACCGAAAGCCTGCTGGAACGTGGCGTCGAATGTGACGGCATATTCGCGGTCTGCGATGCGTTGGCATTTGGCGTCATGGAATCGCTCCAAGCTGCTGGGCGATCAATGCCTGACGATATCCGCGTGGTGGGATTTGATGGTATTCCTGCCAGCGAGCTTACCAATCCGCCGCTGACGACAGTGGTGCCAGATCTCGATCAGGCGGGACGTTTACTTGTCGAAGCGGTGACCGGGGAGGGACCACATCCAAGCGTCCGCCGAGTGCCTGTGAAGCTGGATATTCGCGGAAGCAGCTAAGCGCTCTTATGCCGCCATGGCGCCGGGCAAGTTCCAACGCCGAGCGAGATCGCGCGCCATTCCCGCATAGGTCTCTTCAGACTTCTGTTTCTCAGACACTTCTTGTTCCAGCAATGATGTGCCGGTTGGATCCAATCCGTTTTCGACGAAGGCTTTGATCATCAGCATTTGGCGAGCAAACGGATAGCGATCACGCCGCAGCTCTTCACGATTGATGCCGAGGAAGTTCTCAGAGGCGACCAAAGCACGATCAGCACGGTCGCCTCCGCGCGATCTTACCCAGACTTCACGATTGGGTTCATCAATCTCATAGGTGAAGAGATCTTCCGGATCTTCCAGATAGGGATTGGGGAGATCGGCCATTTCGGGGTCCCACAGCTGCTTCAGCTCTGCGTCGGTTACTTCCCGTGGCGCAATCTCAATCATCTCATGCAGGGCATCAAGATCTGTCTGGGAATTGGGGATCGCATTGGGCATTTGCGGCGCAGCCAATTGCTGACCGGAAATGGTGAAATTGTCAGATTTGAACGACTGATTGCAGATCTGGCAGCTGTAGAGATAATTGTCGTAGCAAAAGGCCAGCCACCAATAGACTGACTTGGGCCGGAAATGCTCGACATCGCCATGGGCAACGGCATCAGTCGATGCTTCGCAATAGGCGCACTTGCCGTGAGTCTCGATCTTCAGCTGCTTCTTTGCGGGCTTCCAGCGAGATGAGTCACTGGAGTTGAAATCGAGCTTTTCACCGAGCGGTACAGCAAAAAACTTGTCGACCAGGCGCTCTGTTCGCTTGCGAAGATTGGTGCCCTTGAAGGCCCTGGTTACGGCTGATGCACTGCGATCCCGGTTGAGTGCGATCATACCTCGCCCTCCTGCCCCGACTGATCATCCGTTGAGCTGCCAAAATCGTCGAGATCGATATCCTCGATCAGCGCCTCCGACTTGTCCTTGTCGACCAGATGTCGCGACAGCTTTTCAAGCACGTCATTGGTGCGTTCGAGCCCGGGCCGTGTCTGTGTCCACGATGGGACGTCTTCCAGCATGGTTTCGAGCTGCTCGATGCGCTTGGATTCATCCGGGGTTGGACCGGCCTTCTCGATGCCAATCCCTTGCAACTCGCGCAGTTCTTCGCGTGCGGCCTGGACCTGAGGCGAGTCGAGTGTCTCCAGCCCAAATAGCGGGCTTTGCAGCAATTGGTGCAGCATCAAGGTGTTGGGCGCGCCATGATAGGCTGTCAGATAGGCAGGTCCGCGACTGTCCCGACGCAACACATAGAGCTCGCCTTCGCCCGCTTGGTGAATGGTGAGCGGCGAATGGGTCGTCGCCACAACCTGCACATTGGGGAGGGTTTCCTTGATGAATGAAACCAGGCGCCGCTGCCATGATGGATGCAGGTGAAGATCGATCTCATCGATCAACAGCAATCCGCGGGCTTTGAGCGGATCATTGTAGTCTTCGAAAGTCTCGGTGATCTGAAACAGCAGATCGCCGCACCATGATGCCATCGATTTGTAGCCGTCGGACAAAGCGGCAAAGGGCAGCCCTCCATCCACCGTATCGAACTTCAGGCTCCGGTTTTCGCGGTCGATCTCGGCAAAGGTGACATCGGGAAGCAGCGTGTTGAGCGCTTTTCTGACCGAGTCCATGCCGCTCTCGCCTTTGCGGTAATCAAGGTCCATCGCCCAGGTTTCAAGCGAGACCAAGGCGGTATCGAGATCGAACAATGTTGCGAGCGCACGAGTGCGCAAATCGCGCCCGCTTTTGAGAGCGGATTCGTGCCCTTTGGAATTGCTATGTCTGGCGACACCATAGCCAACGATAAAGTAATTGCGGTCAGCCTTTTCGATCGCGCGGTCAATCTGCTCGAGGTTCTCTTCATTGTTTGAGATGAAGCGGCTGATGCTCCAGTCGCGCTTGAAGTCGAGCCGTGCCGTCCTGGGCTCATCGCTTTTGGTCGAGAATTCGACCTCGATCATACCTTCGTCCTGGCCAAGCTGGATCCAACTGTCGGGATCGCCAACCAGGTCGATCAAGGCGTCGCTGCCGGCCATGATCAGGCCGATCGATTTGAGCAATGTGCTTTTGCCAGCGCCGTTCTCACCAAGCAGGTAAGTCCACTGGCGCGCATCGCCCTGTTCGTTGGCAAAGGAGATCTCGAGCTCCCCGATCGAACGAATGTTGCGAAGTTTCAGGTTGCGCAAAAACATGGCACTCTCCTTAAACCGCTGCTGTGATAGCAAAAATCAAGCTGATTGTCTCGACAATTCCCGGCTATTGAAAACTCTTCTTTGAGTTTCGGGGCGAGTACTTCCACCAACTTGAAGAGGTTGGCCGAATTGTTCGTCAGCGCAAATTGTTGGCAATCACACCAAACAGGTCGTGCGCGTCTGAGTCTTCGATCGATGCGGTCACAATGTCGCCGGCTGCAAGCGTCGAGGGGACATTGCGCAAGAACACCTGGCCATCAATCTCCGGCGCATCAGCCTGAGATCGGCCGGTTGCTCCAATGTCGCCATCTTCGTCCGGCTCACCGACCTCGTCGATAATGACCGGAAGGCTGGTGCCAATCTTTGAGTGCAGCTTTGCCGCTGAAATCCGCTCAGTCAGCTCCATCAGCCGTTGATAGCGATCTTCCTTCACTTCCTCGGGCACCGGATTGGGGAGATCGTTCGCCGCAGCACCTTCCACGGGTTCGAAGCGGAACCCGCCCACCCGATCAAGCTGCGCTTTTTCGAGCCACTCGAGCAAATATTGGAAATCCTCCTCAGTCTCACCGGGGAAACCGACGACGAAGGACGAACGGATTGCGATCTCCGGGCAGATATCGCGCCACTTCTTGAGACGATCCAGCACCTTGGCTTCGTTGGCCGGCCGCTTCATGGCCTTGAGCACGCTTGGCGAGGCGTGCTGGAACGGGATGTCGAGATAGGGCGTCAGCAGGCCTTCGGCCATCAATGGGATTACGTGATCGACATGCGGGTAGGGGTAGACATAGTGCAGTCTCACCCAAGGTGCATGACCACTATTGGTGCGCATCTTGCCCAATTCGCGGGCGAGATCGGTCATATGCGCGCGAACCGGATTACCCTTCCAGTCCTTCTCTTCATGCCTTGTATCGACACCATAGGCCGAGGTGTCCTGGCTGATGACAAGCAATTCCTGGGTCCCGGCAGCGAGCAGCTTTTCGGCCTCGCGCAGAACCGCATCAATCCGGCGGCTCGCGAGCTTGCCGCGCAATTGCGGGATGATGCAGAACGCGCAGGAGTGATTGCAGCCCTCCGAAATCTTGAGGTAGCTGTAATGCCGCGGGGTGAGCTTGATGTCTGCCTCTGAGGGCTGCGGAATCAGATCGACAAACGGACCTTGCGATGGTGGTGCGTGTTCGTGCACCGCTTCGACCACCTGCTCATATTGATGTGCGCCTGTGACCGCGAGCACTTGCGGATGGGCCGCCCGGATTGCGTCAGCCTCCTCGCCCATGCAGCCCGTCACAATCACGCGACCATTTTCGGCAATCGCTTCGCCGATAGCCTGGAGGCTTTCTTCCTTGGCGCTATCGAGGAAGCCGCATGTGTTGACGAGCACCACGTCCGCCCCCGCATAATCGGGGCTCATGGCATAGCCATCGGCTCTCAGGCGGGTCAGGATCCGTTCGGAATCGACCAAGGCTTTCGGACAGCCGAGGCTGACCATGCCGACCTTCTTCTGGTCTGGGAGGGTGGTTGCTGTGCTCATGTCAAAATCCAAGATTCCCGGTGCCACTACACGCGCCAGGCAATCTGCGCTAGCATTTGGATCGGGAAGAAAAATGGGAGGGATAAATGAACCTGTTTGATGTGAACTGGATCGGCGTCGTGGTCGCCGCGCTTGCTGGCTTTTTGGTCGGGGGGATCTGGTATGGTCCGATTATGGGCAAGAAGTGGCTCGGCGCCGTCGGCTTGACCGAAGAAGACATTCAGCAAGGCCATATGCCGATGATCTATGGCGGCGCTTTTGCCTTTTCATTGTTGGCCAGTTGGACCTTGGCACACACGTTCCAAAGCTACGCTGATCTTGGCGCTGAATTCTCGGTTCTCGTCAAAGTCATGACCTCGTTCGGCGTGGCGCTGGGCTTCATCGTCCCAGCGATCGGAACCAATTATCTGTTCTCGCAAAAGACCAAACAGCTGTTCTTTATCGATGCGAGCTATTGGCTGCTGTTCTACATCGCAATGGGGCTGGTCCACGCCTACTTGCCGTAGCATTCGGCGGGAGCTCTGGACGCAGGATCAGTCCTCGGTGTGATCGCCGTTTGAGTGACCATTTTCGGTGGGCACGATTTCGACGATCACATCGCCAGGCTGCAGGTCCTGGCATTCCGGCTCCCAAAAGCCGATTGCACGATCACCGCGATAGACCCGAAGGCCGCGGCCGCCGCTGGTCAGATCTTCAATTGAAGCGCCGCATTCGTCGTCAGTGACAGTGCGTTCAACCAATTGCACGCGACCGGTGACCGAGGCGAGGTCGGCGAGATAGTCGGAGATATGGGTGCCTTTGGCGCTGCCGGCCAGGAGCAAGCCAGTGAAGCGAACCGGATTGATGACGTTGTTAGCGCCAGCCTGACGTGCCAGAAATTCGTTATCTTCTGCTCGCACGACCACGCTGATTGGAAGGTTCGGCGCGAGATGCCGAACGGTCAGCACAATCAGGATCGAGGTGTCATCTCGCCCGGCGGACACAAGCACGCTCTGAGCGGTCTGGATTCGCACCGCGTTGAGCGTGTCATCGCGTGTGGCGTCTGCCGCCATCACATTGACGCCGAGCTTTTCGGCCTGGGTGAGACGCTCTTCGCTTGGGTCGACAACGACAATATTGTCCGGTTCGATCCCGCGTTCGATCAGTTCTTCGACACTCTGCGAGCCGGACACGCCAAATCCGAGCACGACAACGTGGCCGGATAGTTTTTCCTGGATTCGGGCCATGCGCCACTTCTCCCAGCTGTGCTTGATGATGAAATTGTAGGCGGTCCCTACGAAGATGAAAAACACCGCAAAGCGAATGGGCGTGACGATCACAGCCTCGATCAGTCGCGCTTTGTCGCTCACGGGGGCAATATCGCCAAAGCCCGTCGTTGTGATTGAGATCATGGTGAAATAGACCACGTCGAGGAAGCTGACATGGCCATCGACCGTATCGCGCAAGCCGTCGCGATCGATCCAATGCACAAATACGACGATGGCAATCAGAAACAGTGCCAGACCAAGACGGATGCCAAGATCACCCCAAACCGGCAGGTTGACCGCGCGTCGCAGCGGTTTGAAGCGTCTGCGAATGCGGCGTTTTGCCTTGCTTGTAATGCTGCGCTTGGGATCGATCGTTGCCATGCTGGGTCCTGTCAGACAGCCTTGCCCTGATAACGTTCGGCAATGGTGTCGAGCGACGAATAATGGGTCAGATCGAGTTGTAGGGGGGTCACCGCGACATATCCTTCGTCGATGGCCTCAAGGTCCGTCCCGTGATCCAGCGTGTGCTCAATCGCATGCAATCCGAACCAGAAGTAACGATAGCCGCGCGGATCGCGCCCCTCGACCACGCTTCCGCGCGAATAATCGTGAAACCCCTGCCGCACCACTCGGATACCTTGGACGTCGTCAGCCGCAATTGGCGGGAAATTGACGTTGATCAGCGTGCGCTCCGCAAAGGGCGCTCCCAGCAACGGCTCAATCACTTTCGGCCCCCATTTGAGAGCAGCGTCGAATGGCACGGTATCCGCCATGCCTTCACGGGCATAGACCTGGCTCAGTGCGATCGCCGGGATACCCGCCAAGGCACCTTCCATCGCGGCAGAGACGGTACCCGAATAGGTGATGTCGTCGGCTAGGTTTGCACCGCGATTGACGCCTGACAGGATCACATCCGGTGGCGCATCCATCACTTCGCGCAACGCCATCATGACGCTGTCGGTCGGTGTGCCGGTTACCGCATAACGCCGCTCAGCAAATTTCTGCAGCCGCACAGGCTTGTTCAGCGTCAGCGAGTGCCCCGCGCCTGATTGTTCTTCAGAAGGCGCGCAGACCCATATGTCATCCGAGAATTGTCGCGCGATCTGTTCGAGCACTTCCAGCCCGGGGGCGTGGTATCCGTCATCATTGGTGACAAGGATGCGCATCAGGCGGCCGGCTCCAGCTTGGTAACGCCACCCATATAGGGATGAAGTGCCTCCGGGATAAGAACGCTGCCATCTGCCTGTTGGTAATTCTCTATGATCGCCACCAGCGTGCGACCCACCGCCAGGCCGGAGCCATTGAGCAGATGGAAGTACTCGCTCTTCTTCGAGCCTTCGGGCCGATAGCGCGCATTCATGCGGCGCGGCTGGTAGGTACCACCGTCCGAGCAAGAACTGATCTCGCGATAGGCGCCTTGGCCAGGCAGCCAGACCTCGAGGTCATAGGTCTTCATCATCGTCGCACCCATATCGCCCGCACATAGCGCCATGACGCGGTAATGCAGGCCCAGCTTTTGCAGCAGTCCTTCTGCAATGGATGTGATCCGTTCGTGCTCAGCCTCAGCCTGTTCGGGCAGCGCCGCGCTGATCAGTTCAACCTTTTCAAATTGGTGCTGGCGAATGAAGCCGCGCGTATCGCGACCGGCTGCACCCGCCTCAGAGCGGAAACACGGTGTCAAAGCCGTGATCCGCATGGGGAAATCGGCCTCCGCGAACAGCTCTTCGCGGAAGTAATTGCCCAAGACCATCTCGGAGGTTGAGATCAGCAAGCGACCGTCGGTCGTGCGGAAAAGATCCTCAGCAAACTTGGGCAATTGGCCTGTGCCATAGCCAGACGCTTCATTGATCAGCAGCGGTGGATTGCACTCCGTGTAGCCATGCTCATTGGTGTTTGTGTCAAGCATGAACTGGCCAAGCGCACGGTGCAGCCGGGCGATGTCGCCCTTGAGGAAGGTGAAGCGAGCTCCAGAAATCTTGGCTCCGGTCTCGAAATCCATGCCAAGCGCCGGCGCAATGTCGGCGTGCTCTTTGGGCTCGAACGCAAATTCGGGCTTCTCGCCCCATTCACGCAGAAACACATTATCGTCCTCGCTTGCGCCATCAGGCACGCTTGGATCGAGGACATTGGGCAAGGCCAGCAGCGTGTTCCGAAGCTGCTCGCCCAGATCGCGATCCTGTTCCTCAAGCGCGGGCATAGTCTGCTTAAGCTCGGCAACCTCTGCCTTGAGCGCCTCTGCCTTCTCGGTGTCACCCTGGCCCATCGCCTGGCCGATCGCCTTTGATGCTTCATTCCGCCGCGACTGGCTTTCCTGGAGCTTGGTCGTCACGGCGCGACGCTGCTCATCGAGGGCAAGGATAGTCGCCGCCACCGGCTCGAGGCCGCGGCGTGCAAGGGCAGCATCAAACGCTGCCGGATCGTCTCGGATTACGCGAATATCGTGCATGGGAAGCGCCTATGCCCGCTTGGCCGCATAATGGGAAGATAGGAATGGAGGTCTGTTGGCCGGGTCCGTCGTTTAGTCATACGCTTGACTGAGCATTTGGCCGGGTTATGAGGGGCATGAGGGCATTTTGAAGCAAGAGGCCCTTATGAAAAATCCCGACAAATCAACACGCAAGCCCTGGAAGAAGCCAGAGATCACGTTCGTGACGCCGATCAACCACACCCAGGGCGGTGTTTCGCGAGATGCTCCGGCTGAGAATGCAAGATACACGTTATCCTGATCTCGGTGCGGCGGTCCGCGGACCGGTCACCTGCGCTCTGAATTGATGAAATGGTGGGCGCGGAGAGAGTTGAACTCCCGACCCCACCCGTGTGAAGGGTGTGCTCTACCACTGAGCTACGCGCCCATCCGCGCTCGTTGAGCGAAGACAGGCGCGGGCAACTACGCGCCAATGACTGGCAATGCAAGCGCGGTGTAGCGGTCTAACGCGCTACCAGGCTCTTCAAGCTGTTGATCAGGGTCAGCGAGTCCTTGGTGCTGGTATTGCTTGCCGTGGTGGTTGGGCAATCAAGGCAGTAGGCTTGCACGCCTCTGGTGCCCGACAACATCTCAAGGTCTGCTCCAAGGCGGGCGAACAGGGCAGACTGCTGACGTTCCACCAAGCCGAACAGATCGCCCTTCACTGCAGGGTCACTGTTTGATCCAGCGACCAATTGGCGGATAAGTGAATCATATTGTCCGCTTTCGACACCCAGGAAGCGGGCATGCCATTCGCCCTCTTCAAGTTCCGCCTGCGCGGCGACCCAATCGAGTGCGTCTTCAAGTCCGCCAAACTGATCGACCAAGCCTTTCTGGCGGGCAGCGCCACCGTCCCAGACCTGTCCCTGACCCATGGCGTCGACTTCTTCCGCGGTCTTACCGCGAGCCTCGCTCACGCGAGCAAGGAAATCGGAATATGTGTCGCCAACACTCGATTGGAGGATCTGATCGACCTCTGGGCTGAATCCCGCGATCAGATCGGGTTGACCTGACAACACTGTTGTCCGGATCCCATCAGCATTGACGCCGATCTCTCTCGCGGCGTCTTCGAATGTTGGAATGACGGCAAACACGCCGATCGATCCGGTCACCGTTTCGGGCTGAGCGAAAATACGATCGCTGGAAGTGGCGACCCAATAGCCTCCGCTCGCTGCGACATTGGCGAATGAGATCGCGACGGGGATGTCCTTGTCGCGATAGCGCTGGATCGCGCGACGGATCTCTTCCGAGGCGGTGACAGAACCTCCGGGTGAATCCACACGGACAACCAAGCCAGCCATGTCATTGCTGAGCGCTTCGTTGAGCACGGCAGCGATGCGGTCTCCGCCAGCCGTTCCCGGGCCCGCTTCGCCGTCGACGATCGTGCCAGCGACTGTGACGATGCCAATCGTCCGGCCATCGCCGCTCGGCGCATTGTCAGCAAGCAATGGTCCCATACCGGTCGAAGGATAGGCCCCGGGAGCATCGCTCCAATTGTCTTCGCCAACCAGTTCGGCGACGCGTTCGCCAAATTCGACCCGATCACCCAGCTTGTCGACCAATCCGGCCGCCAATGCGGCCTCGGCCAGGTCGCCATTCGATTGCTCAATCCAAGTGACGGGATCGTTGATGACCGGATCAAGATCGAGCTCTGGGCGCGCCTTTTTCACATTGGCTTGCCATTCTTCCCACAGCGAGGCGTAGAGTCCGCCAATATTCTCGCGCGCCGCATCGGACATGCGATTGCTTGAATAGGGCTCCACCGCCGCTTTGTATGTCCCGACGCGATAGACCCGAGCATTGATGCTCAACCGGTCGAGTAGGTCACCATAATAGAGCCGCGTTCCTCCAGGACCCACGACAACCGCACCGCCCATGGGATCGACCCAGACTTCGCTAGCATGAGCTGCGAGGTGCATATGATCGTCACCATAGCCCAAAGCGTAGGTCAGGATTGGTTTTTCGGCCTGGCGCACGCGGTTCATCGCTTCGCCAATCGCTTGAAGGTGGACCTGGCCGCCGCCGAGGAAGCCCGAGAGATCGAGCACGACGGCTTTGATACGGTCATCCGCTGCTGCGGCGTCCATCGCGCGCACCAGATCATGGACCCGATGCTCTTGCGTAGGAGCCTCGCCCGACATCAAGACTTCGAAGGGATCGACCAGCGAGCGTTCTTCAACCACAATCCCATCAAGCTCAATCAGCAGCGCGCCATCGCGCACTTGGCCGGGGCTGGGGCGAGCCGATAGCGCTGAAAACAACAGCACAAAGAACAGCAGCATAAAGATAAGGACCAGGCCGTCCTTGATGCCAACCAGAAGTTTCCAGACCTTGCCAGCAAAGCTCATTACCGTCTTCCCAAAATAGAATGTGCGCCAAACCTAGGGTGCAAATGCGCAAACTTCCATGGGAAACGCATAACAGAATGGGTTGAGCGACCGTCTCAGCTCGTCTAACGGCGTGGCTTTAATGACTTCGACGGATTCTTCGGCTTCGAGCGATCGCTTTCCAGCGGGCCGCTTAGCATTCCCGCATCGGGACCTCACCGGCATCGGACGGCTTGAGCGTCACGAAATCCTCTATCTGCTCGATCAGGCAGAACAATGGGTCCAGCTCAACCGACAAAGTTCGAAACATTCCGATCTTCTCGCCGGTCTGACAATCATCAACGCGTTCTTCGAAAACTCGACCCGCACGCTGCTGAGTTTCGAGATTGCCGGCAAGCGGCTGGGCGCGGATGTCGTCAATATGCACGCCGCGCAAAGCTCTGTGAAAAAGGGCGAGACGCTGATCGACACGGCGATCACGCTCAACGCCATGAGAGCCGATGCGATCGTCATCAGGCATGGATCAAGCGGCGCCACGCAGCTGATCGCCGACAAGGTGGATTGCCCAGTCCTCAACGCAGGTGATGGCAGCCACGAGCACCCGACACAGGCATTGCTCGACGCTCTGGCCTTGCGCCATGCCCTCCAGGCGCGTGGCAGCACAGCGGAGGACTTCACTGGACTGACGATCACCATCTGCGGGGACATCCTTCACAGCCGCGTCGCCCGTTCGAATATTCTGTGTCTGCAAGCCCTGGGTGCAAGCGTGCGCGTCTGCGCTCCGCCCGCGTTGATGCCGGATGGCCTGGATGCGATCGGCGCACAGGCATTTCACAATTTCGATGAAGCTCTGGATGGCTGCGATGTGGTGATGATGCTGCGGCTCCAGAATGAGCGCATGCAAGGTCAGTTCATTCCGTCGGCTCGCGAATATCATCATCTCTACGGTCTGACCAAGACACGGCTCGCCAATGCTGGGCCAGACGCCCTGGTGATGCATCCCGGTCCGATGAACCGTGGGGTAGAGATCGACAGCGAGGTGGCGGATATGATCGACCGTTCGATCATCACGGCACAAGTTGAGATGGGTGTGGCAATCCGCATGGCCTGCCTCGACATTCTGACCCGTTCGGCACGCGGAATTGATGGCTGGGAGATGTCATCATGAAGCAATTGCGACCCGTGACAATCACTTCCGGGCGTCTGGTCCTGCCTGATGGCATCAGCGATGGGGCCATCCGCATGGCCGATGGCTCGATTGAGGCGGTCGGGACTGATGTAGCGCCGCAAGATGGCGACGAAGTGGTCGACGCCAAAGGTCGGTTGATCACACCGGGTCTGGTCGATCTGGGTGTGTTTGCGATCGACAAGCCGGCGTTCCATTTTGGCGGAATCACGCGGGCTGCCCTGATGCCGGATCAATCGCCTCCGCTCGATTACCCGAGCCGAGTCAATTACATTGCCAAGAGCGGCAAGCCTGATCTTTGGGTGCACCCGCTTGCGGCAGCCACACGCGGGCTAAACGGGTCTGAATTGGCAGAGCTGGCTTTGATGCGCGATGCAGGCGCTCGCGGAGTATCGACCGGCAGACAATGGATCGCAGATAGCGGCCTGATGTTACGCCTTCTGCAATATGCCGCGATGCTTGATCTGGTGGTCGTGGCGCACGCTGAAGACAGCAATTTGGCGGGTGAGGCGGCAGCAACTTCAGGCGAGATGGCAACCCGGTTGGGCCTGCCAAGCGCTCCCGCCGAGGCGGAGGCGCTCGCCATTGCCCGCGACATCGCCCTGGCCGAAATGGCTGGCGCGAGACTGCATTTCCGCCAGGTAACGACAGCAGCTGGGTTCGAGCTCGTGCGGGCGGCCAAATCGCGCGGAGTATCCGTGACCTGCGGCATAACACCGGCGCATTTCATGCTGTCTGATCTTGCCACAGCAGAATTTCGCACCTTCGCCCGGCTTTCTCCGCCGCTGCGCGCCGAATCTGATCGGCAGGCGGCACTGACGGCGATTGGCGAGGGCGTGGTTGACGTCATTGCCTCAGGGCATGATCCGCGCGGGCCCGAAGACAAACGACTGCCATTCTCCGACGCTGCGCCCGGCATGGCCGGGGCAGAGACGCTGCTGGCGATGACGATGAACCTCGTCCGCGACGAAGTAATCGACACCGCGCGAGCCCTCACGCTGCTTGCTGCGAACCCGGCAAGCTTGTTGGGGGTCGATGCTGGGTTGCTCGAAGTGGGTATGGAAGCCGACGTGGCTATTATTGATCCTGAGGCCCCGTGGATCGTCGACAGACGCAAGATGGAGGCGACGGGGGACAATACCCCATTTGATCGTCAAGGCGCTCAGGGACGTGTTCACGGCCTCTACAAGGGCGGTGTGTCGGTCGGACCATAAAACAGCCCCCGACAGTCAAACTGCCGGGGGCCGTCTCGCTGATTTCAAAATTTGTAGCGCTGGCTTAGCGTGTGCGCGCAGCGATCCGGATGCCGCTGTCGACCGCGCCAGCTGGCGGGCTCGCCTTGGCGTAGGCGAAGCACTTGCCGCCTGATCCGCGAACGGTGCTGCACATCGCGCGAGCGCTGCCCAGACCGAAGCCTGCGGCTGCGACGCGATAATAGGTTTTGCCTTTGACCTCAGCCTTGGTGATCACGACGTCGTGATCGGCCAGCTGCGGGAATTTCTTCTTGAGCGAATTCCAGCCCCACTTTGCGCCTTCGCGCGTGTCATAGGCGCCAAGCTGAACCATGTGCGTGTCAGCTGACGGCGTGCTCGAGGCAACTGCCATGCGACGCTGCGATGAGCGCGCGGCAATCGCGCCGCGTGAATTGCTGCGCGTGGTACGGACCGGCACTTTCTGGACCACCGGGTTCGACACAAAGCGCGGCTGAACTGGCTGCGCGCGTGCGACAACGGGGGCCGGCTTAGGCGCAGCAGGTTTGGCAACTGCAGGCTTCGCAACCGCCTGCTTGGGTGCTGGTGGCTTTGGAGCTGCCGCAACCGTGATCGGTTTGGCGGCTGGCTTCGGCGCAGGCGCCGCCACTGCAACCGCAACTGGTTCGACCGGCTCAGCAGGCTGATCGACAGCCGCAACGACAGGAGCTTGCGATGCCGCTTCGGCATAGAGCTCTGCGTCGGTTGGGAAGTTCGACAGTGCCAGATGCTGCGGAATGCCAGCGTCGGCTTCGACACTGACGTTGAGCAGATTGGCTACGCGAACCTGGAAATCTTCCGGCTTTGAGGTGTTGGCCCAATCGCTCAGGCGTGCATCGACCTGATCGGCCGGAACGTCTTCAGCCGCCATGATGCGAGCTCCGCGCCAATTGCCGGCGAGGGCATAGGTGTAAGCCAAGTTCTGGCGCACCTTGGCGGTGTTCTGACCGCCGCGGATAGCGTTGGTCAGTACGTGGACACCGCGCTCAGGTGCTCCAGCCAATGCCAGCGCAAGGCCGAGATCAGCGGGATCGAGATCGCGCTGCCATTTCTTGAGCGTGTTGAGAGCGGCGTTGTTGTCGCCTGTAGCGGTCTTGGCGAGCGCAAAGCTGAGCACGGTGCGAGGATCATTGTCACCGAGTTCAAGCGCGTCGCCAAAGCTCTTTGCAGCTGACTGGAACCGACCGGATTCCAGATAGGCTGCACCGAGCATGGCACGATATTCTGCGTTGCGCGGTTCAGCGAGAACAGCAGCTTCTGCGTGCGTGACGGCCTTCGAGACCTGACCCTTTTGCAGGGCGACCTGGGCCTTGTTAAAAGAGACATCGGCGCGCGGCGCAGCGGAAGTGCTGCAGCCTGCCAAAGCAATACTGGCCAATGCAGTGCCCATGATGAGGCTCATTTTCGGGCCAGTCATCCGGTTGTTGTCCTTGCAGTCCATTGTCTCAATCCTCTGTTCGGTCGGTCGTCAGTTGCGTTGCATGCGCTCGGCGAGCGCATCGAGGTCTTCAATCTGGTCAAGCATTTGGTCGAGCGCTTCGGTCACAAAAGCTTGCGCGCTCTTGCCTTGCATGGTTGCGGCAAGGCGCAGCTTCATGTGGCGGTCAGTGTCGAGGCGCAGCGTGAATGCGGCGCGACGAGCGTTATGCTGGGTTGATGCTTGTTTGGCTGGCACAGGTGCTGCGATATCCGACACAGGCTCGATCGCCGTGACATTGTCGGTTTCCACTGGAGCCTTATCCTGAGCCTCGGCTGCGACATCGTCTTCAACCAGACCAATTGCATCTTCGAGATCTTCTTCGAAAGCTTCATTGGCCGCGGCGGGCGTCAAATGAAGCACTTCGGCTCCGCGCGAGTCCTGTCCTTCGGCCTCTGCGCCCATATCGTTCCAGCCCAGATCTTCGAGCTGTTCTGCATCAACAGCAGAGGCTTCAGAAGCCTCTGGAAGCGAGTGCAACTGCGGACGCATAGCCGGCTTTGCACCGCCTTTGCGCGCAAGAAGAGTCGGGTTGAGCGAGGCGAAGCTGGCTTCGGACATCGCGGAAAGCATCCCTTACTGAGCGACCCGGCGACCAAAGCCGCCGGCAGGCCGGTTCATGCCAGGCGAAGCCGCCTGACCATTGGGAGCCGCGAAAACAGTGCGACGGAAGTTCTTTTCCAAACGGTCGGAAATGTACTTCCACAGCGCAGTGATTTCCGCAGAGCTGCGGCTTTCCTGATCAACTTCCATGACCGTGCGGCCATCGATCATCGACGCTGCAAAGTCAGTGCGATGATGCAAGGTGATCGGCGCGACTGTGCCGTGCTGCGAAAGGGCAACCGCGGCTTCAGACGTGATTTTGGCTTTCGGTGTGGCGGCGTTGACGACGAACACCAATGGTTTGCCAGCGCGCTCACACAGATCCACCGTCGCTCCAACGGCGCGCAGATCGTGCGGGCTGGGGCGGGTCGGAACCACAATGAGCTCGGCCACACCAATCACAGACTGGATCGCCATCGTAATGGCTGGTGGCGTGTCGATCACGGCCAGTTTGAAACCCTGCTGACGCAGGACCTGCAGATCATTCGCCAGTCGCGATACGGTTGTTTGAGCGAAGGCGGGATATTCCGCTTCACGCTCGTTCCACCAATCAGCCAAAGATCCCTGGGGATCGATGTCGATCAGCACAACCGGCCCAGCGCCTGCGCGCTGCGCCTGGACGGCGAGATGTCCGGACAAGGTCGTTTTGCCTGATCCGCCTTTCTGCGATGCCAATGCAAGTACTCGCAACGCCTGGGTCCCCCCTTTGGAATAGCCCTAAAATTCCGCCTTCAATTGACGGGTCAAACAGGTGGATCGCAGGATACCCCTAATTTTGAGTTAACGAGGCGAGGTGGCATACTCGGATCGGGCATCGGATTTGGACCGCGCGTCGCAACGAAATGCTAATCTATTGTTCACTATAAGGCGCGCATCGAGTCCTCACGGGACCAGGGAATTAGACGCTGCGCACGGAATGGAATTGGACATGACTCGCTCGCTAACACTTCGCTCACCTCGGTTGCTGGCTTTGCTCGCGGGAACTGCGTTCGTATTCTCGGCAAGCCCTTCGCTCGCTGATGTGAAAGCTGGCGTAGACGCTTGGAGCGCAGGCAATTACGAAGCCGCTGTCAATGAGTGGCGGGTGCCAGCGCAGAATGGCGATGCCGATGCGCAATTCAATCTCGCGCAGGCCTATCGGCTTGGACGCGGCGTGCCAGCTGATCTCAACAAGGCGCGCGATCTCTACGCGCAGGCGGCCGAGAAGGGGCACCTCAAGGCGTCGGACAATTATGGCTTGCTGCTGTTTCAACAGGGCGATCGCACCACAGCGATGCCGCTGATCAAGGCGGCGTCAGATCGCGGCGATGCGCGCGCGCAATATATTCTGGGCCTGGCACACTTTAACGCGGACTATGCCGAGAAGGATTGGGTTCGCGCTTATGCTTTGCTGACCTTGGCGCAATCTGCGGGTCTGCCGCAGGCAACAAATGCGCTGACTGAAATGGACAAATATGTTCCGATGAAGCAGCGTCGCGAAGCGCAAACATTGGCGCGTCAGCTCGATACGCAAGCCGAACAAGCGCGCGCTGCGCAAGTGGCTCAGGCCAATCTCCAGCGGGTGGAGAATGCCGCACCTCAACCTGCGGCGCCGGCTCCCACCCCAGTTCCCGTCGCGATCACCGCGGCGCCTCAGCCGATCCAGACCACCCCGGTCCCGGCAAGCACAAGCCGTCCGAGCGCTGCTGCTTCCAGAGCGATCCCGGCCAGCGATGGCCCGTGGAGAGTTCAGCTGGGCGCGTTCGGCGTTGCCGGCAATGCTGATCGCTTGTGGAACCGTCTCTCGACCAATGCCGCCTTGGCAGGGAAGCGCAAATTCCTTGTGCCTGGCGGATCGGTCACGCGGCTTCAGGCTGGCGGATTTGCCGATCGCGCGTCCGCTCAGCGCGCCTGCAATACGCTCAAGGGCAGCGGCCAGGCCTGCCTAGTGGTTAGGCGCTAAGGCGCGGCAACCCGCGACGCTGTTCGCCGAATAATCCCTTCCGCTCTCGGATTGACCTGTTAGCATGCCGTCGCAGGACGTCGTGCCAGGGGGATCATCGTGAGCAATTCTGACCAAGCAAGCAGTGATGTTGAAACATCTGATGTGGCCACTCCTGATGGCAATGAGCCAGTCAGCGATTTGACGCCGGCCAAGACTGCCGAGCGGATAGGCAGCCTAGACCTTATTCGTGGTCTGGCAGTGATGGGCATTCTTGCTGCCAATATCGTGGCATTCGGTCAGCCCTTTTCGGCCTATATGTTCCCCGAAGCCTTTCTGGTGCCCGCCGCCGATCCCGGTGGCTGGCAGTGGATCACGCAATTTGTGCTGATCGACGGCAAGATGCGCGGTCTGTTCACAGTGCTGTTCGGGGCCGGGCTCTATCTCTTTATGGAACGGGCCTGGGGGCGAGGAGCCACGCGTTGGTTGCAAGCGCGTCGGCTGGTGATCCTGCTGTTGTTCGGGATCGTGCATTTCTTCTTCATCTGGCGCGGTGACATTCTGATGTTTTACGCGCTCGCGGGACTATTGGCGCTGCCCTTCCTCAAATGGGCGGCCAAGACGCAGCTGATGGTGGGCATTATCGGCTATGTCCTTGGCGCGATTGCCTATGCGGCGATCATGGCACCTCTGCCATTCGTTGCCGATACGCCGTTTGGCGATCAGCCCGAATTCTCCGAGATGCGAGCGGATCTGGAGCAGAGCAAACTGGATGCCCTGGCGCTCGATGCGGAATCCACGGAACTCAAGCAATCAGGCGATTATGTTGGCCTTACGGCGCATCGCTTTGCAGAACATGGCTTTGATCCGCTGGTAGGCTTCTCGATGTTCGTGCTCGAGACGCTGCCGCTTATCTTTATCGGCATTGCGATCTATCGACTGGGCTTCTTCAGCGGTGAGATCGACCGGCGAAGCATGATCATGTGGGGCTGGATCGGTTTGCTTGTAGGGGCAGCTCTGCACCTTCTGATTGCCCTTTGGGTCAAGAGCCTTGGCTTCTCCTATTATGGCTCCCTCGCTGGATTTATGGGCGTCAGTCCGCTGCCGCGGCTGGCCATGGTGCTTGGACTGGCTTCGCTGCTGGTCGTGTACTCCCCAGGCTGGACTGGGTGGCTGGGACAGCGGATCGCTGCCGCAGGTCGCGCCGCATTCACCAATTACCTCGGCACATCGATCGTGATGCTGTTCGTGTTTCATGGCTGGGCGTTTGGCCTGTTTGGTGAGCTCAACCGGCCTCAGCTCTATCTCGTCATGGCATTGACTTGGGTGCTGATCCTGGCGTGGTCCAAGCCCTGGCTGGAGCGCTATCGCTATGGACCGCTCGAATGGCTGTGGCGCTGCATGACCTATGGCCGGCTATTTCCGCTGAAGCGATAGGGGCACTTCACTCCCAGCATAATTGGCGCAAACCTCTGCGCGAGCCCTTGCTATTGCGATTTATTCGCATATATTGTTTTTGCAAACGCTTCGCAGGAGTGATTCTGAGCCGCCATGTATGTCTGTATTTGCAATGCCATCCGCGAAAGCGATCTCCGCGACACCGCGGCGGTGACCAATGGTTGCGCCATCACGACGTATGAGAAGATGGGGAAGACGCCCAATTGCGGCCAATGCCTTCAGAATGCAGAGAAAATTCTGGACGAAGTTCGAGGGCTCGCCACTTGCGATCAAGTCGCAGTCTAAATAGGAATCGCGCTATTGCGAATGGATCGCAAGCCACTGATTCCTAACAATTTTTTCCTTCCGACCCTCTTGAATTGAGGCGATTGGTGGCGCATATTATGGGCGTCACCACCGCACAGTTTGCATTTAGAAAGAGGGCACCGCCATGAAGGGCGATCCAAAAGTCATCGAATTCCTCAACAAGGCGCTCACCAATGAGCTGACCGCCATCAATCAATATTGGTTGCACTATCGTGTGCTCGATGATTGGGGCGTGGCCAAGCTGGCTGAGTATGAGCGTCATGAGTCAATCGACGAGATGAAGCATGCGGATCAGCTGGCTGAACGTGTGCTGTTCCTCAACGGACTTCCGAACTTCCAGGCGATCCACAATCTTCGCGTCGGCGAAACAGTCGAGGAAATCCTCAAAGCTGATCTGGCGATGGAAGAGGACGCGATCCCGCTACTGCGTGATGCGATCGAATATTGCGAAAGCGTGCGCGACTATGTCAGCCGTGATCTCTTCGCGTCGATCCTTGATAGCGAGGAAGAACATGTCGACTTCCTCGAGACGCAATTCGATATGATCGATCGCATGGGGCTGGAGAATTATGTCCAGCTGCAGAGCAAACCTGCTGAAGAGGGCTGATCGCCTCACTTTCAAAATCTAATGATTGAAAGGGGCGGGCAGCGATGCACCGCCCTTTTTATTTGCGCTCTTTGCGAAGATGCCCCTGCGCTGCCAGCCGTGTCTCGCGCAGAAAGCAAACGAGGCCGGTCACCAGGATGATCATGGTCAAGACCCACAGAACCGCGATGATAGTGCCGATCTTGGCCTGAATATAGGTTGAGACGAACAGCAGCGCGATGACGATGCTGACCACCACAGCGGCTGCAGCAGAGAACATCATGGCGCGTCTTGCGTGATGACGGCGAGCGCAAAGCCAGGCGATCTCGTCGGACATATCCGCACTCGCATCAGCCTCATCGCGTTCTTCGAGCCGTTCGATCCGTCCGGCGATCCAGTTCAGCCGCGCCATCATCACATTCATCACGCCGCCAATGCCCACCAGCAGGAATGCCGGCGTCAGGCTGGATTCGACCGCGCGCAGAACGCCCGGCGTGCTGGCGGTGCGCTCAAGCAGGTCGGCAGCAATGCTGGAGGATGACAGCAGATCAATCAGCATGATCTATCGTTCCCCGCTGTAATTGCCGCCACCGCCTTGGTTGGCGTTGTAGGGATTCTTGGAATTCTTGAGGATCACTCGCACCGGCACGGCGTCAAAGCCAAGCTTAGCCCGAATGCCGTTGATCAGATAGCGCTCATAGCTTTTGGGCAAATCATCGAGACGCGATCCGAACACCACAAAGCGTGGCGGCCTCGCCCCGACCTGCGTGATGTAACGAAGCTTGATCCGGCGGCCACCTGGAGCTGGTGGAGGATTGTTAGCCAAGGCATCGTCAAACCAGCGATTGAGCGCTGCGGTGGGTACACGGCGGGACCAGCTATCGCGGATCTCGAATGCTGCGCTCAGCATCGTGTCCAATCCCTTGCCGGTCTTTGCCGATACTGCGAACAGCGGCAGCCCCCTGACTTGTGCAAGCCCATCATCCAGTGCCGCACGAATGCCATTGAACAGGCTGCTCGCGTCTTCAGCGATGTCCCATTTGTTGATCGCGATCATCAGCGCGCGGCCTTCTTCCAGCACCATGCTCGCGATCTTGAGGTCCTGGTGTTCGAGCCCTTGCGTGGCATCGAGTAGCAGCACGACCACTTCGGCAAAGTCGACCGCGCGCCGTGCATCGGCCACCGAGAGCTTCTCAAGCTTCTCGGTCACATTGCGCTTTTTGCGCATGCCGGCCGTATCGATCAGGCGGATCTCGCGAGTCTCGCCCAATTTTGGGTCGTCCCATTCCCAATCGATCGCGATCGAATCGCGGGTGATCCCAGCCTCGGGTCCCGTCAGCAGTCGATCTTCGTCAAGCAGCCGGTTGATCAGTGTCGACTTGCCCGCATTGGGCCGCCCGACAATGGCCAGCTTTAGCGGGCCGAGAGGAGCGTCTTCGTCCTCTTCGCCGGCAAATTCGGCTGCGGCCTCTGCTGCCTCAGCCTTGTCGCCAATCACAGGCCACAGCGCACCAAATAAGTCCGCAACGCCTTCGCCATGCTCGGCTGACAGGGGGACTGGATCGCCAAATCCGAGCGAATAGCTCTCAAGCACGCCGGCCTCGCCCGCTTTGCCTTCTGCCTTGTTCGCAACCAGGATGATCGGGACGTCGTGTTCGCGCAGATAGCGACCAATCTCTTCATCGAGCGGTGTCAGTCCGGCGCGCGCATCAACAACGAACAAGGCCGCATCGGCGCCTTCGAGGCTGGCCTCGGTTTGCTTGCGCATCCGACCGGGCAGGGTCGCGGCGTCTTCGTCTTCCCACCCAGCTGTGTCGACGATCGTGAAAGCAAGTCCGGCAAGCTCGGCATCGCCCATCCGGCGATCGCGCGTCACCCCTGGCTGATCATCGACCAACGCGAGCTTTTTGCCGACGAGCCGGTTGAACAGCGTCGACTTGCCGACATTCGGGCGGCCGATAATGATGACTTGCGGTTTCATATGTGCACTTGCAGGTGGCCGCTGCTGGCCGAGTTGGCAAGCGCGCGGAGCCTATTCAGCCCTTTTTCGCTATTGGCGGATTTTCGCCAAGGTCTTCAAACCACGCTTCAACGGGGCCATTCAGCTTGATCGTCAGCGGCTGTCCCTTGCGGTCAACGGTCTTGCCGGCTTGAACGCGCACCCAGCCTTCGGAGATCGAATATTCCTCAATATCGGTGCGAACACGGTCCTTGAACCGGATTCCAATCCCGCGTTGGAGGATTTCGGCGTCGAAATGCTTGCTCCGGGGATTCACGGACAAGTGATCAGGCGGCAAATCTTGGTTTGTTTCGTCAGTCATGAGCGCGCCATTAGACGCAGTATGATCCCCAAACAAGCGGCTTGCGCTTGCCCTTTTGTTCGCGCGTGGTTAGAGGCGTGCGGCATTGCGCGCGGGAGCCTATCGGTTTCCCGCGCGGCTTCGTTCGGGCTAGCGGGCGTGGCGAAACTGGTAGACGCGCCAGATTTAGGTTCTGGTATCGAAAGATGTGGGGGTTCGAGTCCCTTCGCCCGCACCAGCTTAGCTGGGTCACGCCCGACATAAGAATTTGTTAAAAAGGCTTTAGTTTCAATCTCATGCAAACCAAGCAAACCACCAGTGAAGGCCTCAAGCGCGCCTATACGATCACCGTAACTGCCGCTGAATTGGCGGAGAAAATTGACGGCGAAATCAAGCGGATTGCTCCGCAGGTTCAGATGCCGGGTTTCCGTCCTGGCAAGGTTCCGGCCAATCTCGTCAAAAAAATGCACGGCGAACAGCTGCACGCGCAGGTTGTGAACGACACGATTCGCGATTCGGTCGATCAACTGATCAAGGACGAAGATTTGCGTCCGGCGATGCAGCCGAAGATCGAGCTGGGCGAGGGCTATGAGGAAGGCAAGGACGCTGAAATCGCGGTCGAGCTGGAAGTTTTGCCTGAAGTTGAAGCTCCAAGCACCGATGGCCTCAAGCTCGAGAAGCTGATGGTTCCGGTGAGCGACGATCAGGTCACTGAAGCGTTGCAAGGCCTCGCAGGCCAGAACAAGAGCTACAAGGATGCCGCCAAGTCGAAGAAAGCGGCTGACGGTGATCAGCTGATCATCGACTTCGTCGGCAAGCTTGATGGTGTCGAGTTTGAAGGCGGCGCTGCCGATGATGCACCGCTCGTGCTCGGCTCAGGCACATTCATTCCGGGCTTCGAAGAGCAGCTGGTTGGCGCCAAGACCGGCGACGAAAAGACCATCAATGTGACTTTCCCGGCTGAATACCAGGCTGAGAACCTAGCCGGAAAGGAAGCCACGTTCGACGTCACTGTGAAGCAGGTGAAGGTTGAGACCGACACCAAGATCGATGATGAGTTCGCCAAGAATCTCGGTCTCGATGACTTGGAAAAGCTCAAGGACATTATGCGCGGTCAGCTCGAGCAGCAGACAGCAGGCCTCACTCGCACCCAGATGAAGCGTGCCCTGCTTGATCAGCTCGCTGCGGGTCACGATTTCGCCGTGCCGCAAAACATGGTTGATGCTGAATTCCAGCAGATTTGGGCGCAGCTCCAGGAAGAGGCGCAGAAGGATGAGGATCCGGCTGCAGCCCTCAAGGAAATCACCGACGAAAAGGATGATTACCGCGCAATTGCAGAGCGTCGTGTGCGTCTGGGCCTGCTGCTGTCAGAAATTGGCCAAGCCAATGGCGTCGAAGTGACCAGCCAGGAAATGCAAATGCTGATCCAGCAGGCTGCTGGCCAGTATCGCGAGGAAGATCGCGAGCGTTTTGTCCAGTACATCCAGCAGGATCCGATGGCGGCTGCTCAGCTGCGCGCCCCGCTTTACGAAGACAAGGTCGTCGACTTCCTGTTCGACAAGGCTGAAGTCACCGAGCGTGAAGTGACGCAGGAAGAGCTGCAAGCCGCGATTGAAGCGGATGACGACGCCGAAGCTGAGAAGGCCAAGGCCTCTAAGAAGCCTGCCGCCAAGAAGAAGGCGCCGGCTAAGAAAGCCGCAGCGAAGAAAGCTCCTGCGAAGAAGGCAGCCAAAAAGGCGGCCAAGAAGGCTCCGGCCAAGAAAGCCGCCAAAAAGGCAGCTAAGAAGGCACCGGCCAAAAAGTAATCAGATCACCAATGGGTGTTGGCCAATCACTCGGCAGGCATCCAAGGTTTGAATGAAGGCTCGGGCAGCTCTGCTGTCCGGGCCTTTTCATATGCGAAGCCGACTTTGAGCACGTCATGATCTGACCATTTGGGCCCGAAGAAGCTGATCCCAACCGGCAGGCCCTCTATCGCGCCCATTGGCACAGTGAGATGGGGGTAGCCGGCAATTGCGGCCGGGCTGCCAAAGCCAATGCTGCCGTTAAAGCTGTCTCCGTTGACGAGATCGCTCACCCATGCCGGACCGCGTGTGGGTGAGACCAGAAAACGCACGTCGTGCTCGGCGAACAGTGCATCGAGCGTCTCTTCGCCGGCAATTCGCAGGGCGTTTGCGCGGGCTTCTTCATAAGCCTCACGATCCGTGGTCGCTTCAGCGCGCTCAAACAGGTCTTGCCCGAACCAGCGCATTTCACGGTCTGCATTGGCCGTGTTGAACGCGATGAGATCAGCCAAGCTCTGCGGCATGTCATCGCCTGGCAGACTGCGCAGATAATTGCCCATCTCTTCGCGCAGCTCAAACAGCAGCACGGTGAAGCTGTCGCGGTACATCTGAGGATTTGGATCGAACTCAATATCGACCAGGACAGCTCCTGCTGCCTCGAGGTCGCGCAGCGACTTCTCGAACACAGCCTCAACGTCGGCTCGGTCGCCGATTTGATTGCGCATCACGCCAATACGTACGCCTTCGAGCGAAAAAGCATCCAGGCCGGCGCCGTAGTCACTCACACGCGGCACGTTGAGCGTCGCGGCGTCAGCGGGATCCTCGCCAGCGATGGCTGACAACAACATAGCGGCATCTCTAACCGTACGCGTCATTGGGCCGGCTGTGTCCTGGGTCGAGGAAATTGGCACCACATGGGTGCGGCTGACCAATCCGACGCTGGGTTTGAACCCGACGATCCCATTGATCGATGCCGGGCACGTGATCGAACCGTTGGTTTCGGTGCCTATCGCCGCCCAGGCAAAGCCTGCAGCCACCGCCGCTCCGCTGCCAGACGAGGATCCGCAAGCATTGCGATCAATCGCGTGCGGATTGCGTGTCAGCCCTCCGATCGCGCTCCAGCCACTGGTGGAATCGCCTGATCGGATATTGGCCCATTCAGACAGATTCGCCTTGCCCAACACCAGACCGCCAGATTTCCGCAGGTTGGCGATCAGCGGCGCATCGCGTTTTGTGAAATTGTACTGCAAGGCAAGGCTGCCAGCGGTGGTCGCCCATTCTTCGGTCTCGATATTGTCTTTGACCAGGACCGAGCGGCCCTTGAGCAGCCCGACATCCGCCAATGCACGCGCTTTGAAGCCCGCTGTGAACGAATGGGTGATGACGGCGTTTATGCCGTCTGGCCCGTCGTCATGCTGCTCAATCCGTTCGACGCGTTCAGCCACATCGGCTTCGGCGTCAAACTGTTCTGGTGACTGGCCGATGTCAGCCCCGGCCGAACCAGCGGCGGAGGTGAGCAATAGCGCAGTGGCGAAAGCGCCGAGGTGTCGTGTTCTCATGGAGAGAGGTTCGACCGATTGCGCTTTCAGTGCAAGCCCGCTCTAGAAATTCCCGCTCAGCTGAAACCGGAAGATGGGGCCAATCCGGCGGTTGCGATCCTCGTGGAACAGGATCGGCGCACCGGGACGATCACCATCAAACACGGTCCGCTCAAAGCGATTTCGAGCGCCAGCGAAATTGCCATATTGCGCTCGCGCGGTCATTCCAAACACGTCCTTGTGCTCGATAAACACACTGGCGAAGACTGGGCCCTCCCAGCTGCGTCCTTCCTCTGAACGACGCGAATAGGGTACGCGATCATCCGCAAACAGTCCGGTGCCCCACGCCCAATTGGTCCCTGGGATGTCATGCCGGAAGTCTGCGTCAATCAAGGCATAGAGATCATTGGAAAAGGCCCGGTCCAGCCCAGTGAATGGGTCGGTAACGCTCATCCAACGTTGAATGGCGCGCACTTCCAGCCTTGTCCCATTCAGACCCAATGGCGCGCCGTTCAGCGTCGCATTGAGTTCAATTTGGGTGCGTTCGGCAGACCCAATATTCCCACGCGCTTCGCCGCCGCCCGCCAAAGGGAAGAAATCGACGAAATCTTCAAAGAAGGCCTGGCGGAATTCAAATTTGACCGAGCCGATAGCCCCGAATGACTTGTTCACTTCGAGATCAAAGTTCCAACTTTGATCTGGCTCGAGAGAATTGTTGCCACCATTCTGATTTTCATTGTCGAGGTTCACGCTGGCGAGGAAGTCACCAAAACTCAGCTGGCCAACCCGCCTGCGAATTTCAAACGAGACGTCGAAATCGTCTTCGGGCTTCCAAGTCAGCGCCAGCGATCCCTTCGGACGACGGAAGCTGCGCGAATTGGCTGCCGTCCCGGTCTGCTCGATGGTCGATGTCTCACCACCACCGGTGAACTGCAGGGAAAGAGTGCGGCTCAATTGAGTGGTGCCGCTCAGGATCGCTTCGTAGCGATCCTCGGTGACGCCGCCGGTCCCTGCTGGGAAGTTGAGCTCCGAGAATTGCCCTGAAGGCAGGAACTCGAACAGTCTCGACGCGCGATTGAGGCGATTGAACGCGCCTTCGCCCGAGATCTGCCAATCGATACCCCACAGGCTCCACCCATATTCGAGACGGCCAATCCTCTCGCCGCTTTCGTTGATTTGCTCAAACCTCGATCCGTTCGGGTCTCGGCCGTCATTGAACCGGTCAATCACTTCGCTGCTGAAATTGTCGCGTTCAAATCTCTCGAGACCGATCAGTTTGAGCTTGCCCGGGCCAAGCGGAAATTCGATGTCGCCCCCGATCTCGTATTGGGGTCCGTTTTCCTCGATCCGAAATTCGCGGGTGCGCTCCAGGCCGGAGGGCGACAGTCCAGTCTCAGGCTCGGTGCGCGTGAAGAAATCTTCCGAATAGACGAGGTTGAGATTGGCCGTCGTTTCAGGACCAATGTCGTAAGTGAGATTGGTCGAAAGACGCGGATTGTCGAACTTACCCGAGAGCTTGTTGAATTGCTCCTCGATCACGCTGCCATCGGCTGCGGTGATAATCGTGGGGCCATCGGCGCCAAAGCGATTGTTGTCGTTTGACAGCGCGACCGAATAGTTGAGCTTTCCGCTGCTGCCGGAGATCGAGACTTCGCCGCCATAGAGCTGCGCCTCGGTGTTGTGCGGTCGGAAACCCGTCCGCCAGGTGAACTGCCCAGACGTCGTATCCGCATTGTAAACGACATTTGCGACCTGGCCGGACAGCCCGGGTATATCCAGCGAATTGCCATCCACGATCTCGATCCGAACGACATCGGCGGCAGGAATGCGGCTGAGCTGGCTGCTCAGATCCTCGCTCTTGCTGGAAAACCGTTCACCATTGACGATGACGTTCTGATTGGCTTGCCCGAGCCCGCGCTGTCCCTGGTTACCATCGCTGATGGTGAAGCCTGGCACGCGGCGCACCATGTCGAGCGCGTTTCTCGGCGCAAACTGTGCGAAATCGTCAGGCACAAACACCTGACCCTGGGCGTCCTCCAGGACCGAGCCGTCAGGAAGCGCTTCCGTGCCCTCGGTATTGGTGTTTTCTTGAGCTGCGGCATGGGGTGCAGCGAGTGCGGCAGCGCAGATCAGTACGCTCCAGCACAGCGGTCTTTTGAAGTGCGTAAACAGTCCCTTGATCCTCCCCGATCCATGGCCGTCTTGCACTTCCGGCGCGGCTCATGCTTGAGAGTTTCGATAAGGAGTTGGTCGTCCCGGACTAGTTTCGGGCAAAATCGACGGACGTCATCTTGGCCAAGACCAGTGACATGGATTCGGGATAGTCTCGTTTGCCCCCTTGAACATTTCGGAAGCGCGTCCGACATAGTCTTTCCATGACGGAGAAGGACCCCACTATGATCGATTTGTTCGGCAATTCCGGCGAGACCCACGGCACTCAGGGTCAGTTTACGCGTGACCCAGTCACCGGCGCCTTGGTTCCCGTAGTGGTCGAACAGACCAGTCGGGGTGAACGCAGCTTTGATATTTTCTCGCGCCTGCTGCGCGAGCGCATTGTATTCGTGACCGGCCAGGTCGAAGACGGCATGGCCTCGCTCATTACTGCTCAGCTGCTGTTTCTCGAAAGTGAGAACCCGTCAAAGCCGATCAGCATGTACATCAACTCGCCAGGCGGCGTTGTGACGGCCGGCATGGCGATCCACGACACCATGCAATATATCAAACCGCGCGTTTCGACGGTCTGCATGGGTCAGGCGGCCTCTATGGGTAGCTTCCTGCTCGCCGCTGGTGAGCCGGGCATGCGCGTTGCGCTGCCAAATGCTCGCATCATGGTGCACCAGCCATCGGGCGGTGCGCGCGGCATGGCGTCAGACATTGAAATCCAGGCGCGCGAAATCCTGCGCATCAAAGCCCGGATGAATGATCTTTATGTGAAATATACCGGCCAAAGCCTCGACGACATCGAAAAGGCGATGGATCGCGACACCTTCCTTGAGGCTGAAGAAGCCAAAAAGTTCGGAATCGTCGACAAAGTCTTCGAAACGCGCCCCGAAACCGAAGAAAATGCCGATGATTCGGGCTCAGGCGGAGCGCCCGAATAAGGGCCTTAACCGTTAGAAATAGCGATCTGCACGCCCCAGAGCGGGACGCACTATCAAAAGCGTGGTGCCAATTCGCCTCGGATTGGCGTGCAAAATCGAAAAAGCGCGTCCTAAACGTTGATTCATATACTTCGCGTTATATGGTCAGCGAATCCCGTGGGCGCGCCCGCGTTGTGGAGAGGGCGATTAGCCCCAGATACTAGGAATGACAGAATTGAGCGGATCTGACAGCAAAAGCACCCTGTACTGCAGCTTCTGTGGGAAGTCGCAGCATGAAGTGCGCAAGCTGATTGCCGGGCCTACCGTGTTCATTTGCGATGAGTGTGTCGAGCTGTGCAACGACATCATTCGCGAAGAAACCAAGGCCGGTATCGCGGGCAAGAAAGAGGGCGAGGTCCCGACCCCGCAGGATATCTGCAACACGCTGAACGATTATGTGATCGGCCAGGACCGCGCCAAGCGGGTGCTGTCCGTGGCGGTGCACAATCACTACAAGCGTCTCAAACATTCAGGCAAAGCTGGCGACGTAGAGCTGGCCAAGTCCAACATCCTGCTCGTCGGCCCAACAGGTTCGGGCAAGACGCTGCTGGCGCAGACATTGGCGCGCACGTTCGATGTGCCGTTCACAATGGCTGACGCGACGACGCTGACCGAAGCTGGCTATGTCGGCGAGGATGTCGAGAATATCATTCTCAAACTGCTGCAATCGTCGGACTACAATGTCGACAAGGCGCAGCACGGCATCGTCTATATCGATGAGATCGACAAGATCACTCGCAAGGCCGAAAATCCCTCGATCACGCGCGACGTATCGGGCGAGGGCGTGCAACAGGCATTGCTCAAGCTGATGGAAGGCACCACGGCCAGCGTTCCGCCACAAGGTGGACGCAAGCACCCGCAGCAGGAGTTCCTTCAGGTCGATACGACCAACATCCTGTTCATTTGCGGCGGCGCCTTTGCTGGTCTCGACAAGATCATCGCTGATCGCTTGCAGAAGCGCTCAATCGGCTTTGGCGCGCATGTTGCCGATCCCGACAAGCGCAAGGTTGGCGAGCTGCTCGAAAAGAGCGAGCCGGAAGACCTGCTCAAATTCGGTCTGATCCCGGAATTCGTGGGTCGTTTGCCGGTCATCGCCACTTTGCACGATCTTGATGTCGATGCGCTGGTGACGATCCTGCAAGAGCCGAAAAACGCCATCGTCAAACAATATCGCAAGCTGTTCGAGCTTGAAGATGTTGAGCTGACCTTCACCGATGAAGCGCTCAAGGCGATCGCCGAACGTGCAATCAAGCGTAAGACGGGCGCTCGTGGCCTGCGCTCAATCGTCGAAGGCATCCTGCTCGATACGATGTTTGATCTGCCGGATATGGACGGTGTGGCTGAAATCGTCATCGATGATGAGGTTGTCGCCGGGAACAAGGAACCGATCCGTGTTCACGCCGAGAAGGAAGAGGCAGCGTAATCATGGATGCGTGGCTGCCTTTGGCCGTCGCGTTTCCCTTTGCTGCCATCCTTATGCTCGGGGGTGTTTGGGCGAACCAGCGCTTCGCTGGCTATAAGACGCTCCCCGTCCACTTCAATTTCCGTCTTGAAGCTGATCGTATGGCGTCACGCGGGCTAGCCATTTGGCTGTTGCCGGTGATGTTCTCGATCATGCTGTTGGGCATTGGGTATTTCAGCTCGATCAGCCCACGCGAAGGCCAGAATGCAGATCCCGTTCCATGGATGCTGTTTACTGGCGTCGTCCTGGTCGCCTCGCAGGTGTTTGTCCTGTGGTTGATGGAGCGTTGGGCTCGCAGCCAATAGTATGAAGACAATCGGCCTGATTGGCGGGATGAGCTGGGAAAGCTCGGCGCAATATTATTCGATCATCAACCGCGCGGTGCGCGATCGGTTGGGCGCGTCGCACTCTGCCAAGATATTGCTGCATTCGCTCGATTTCGGACCGATTGCGCAAATGCAAGCAGAGGGCGATTGGGATCAGCTCAGCGATATGATGGTGGAGAGCGCGCAAGCCTTAGAGGCAGGAGGTGCAGATTGTGTTCTCCTGGCGACCAACACCATGCACAAGCTTGCCGATGACATTGAGGATTCTTGCGATCTGCCGCTGATCCACGTAGCCGATTGTGCCGCCGATGCCATGTGTGCGGAAGGGATAACCCGCGTCGCATTGCTGGGAACGGCGTTCACGATGGAACAGGATTTCTACCGTGAGCGGCTCGAAGATTATCACGGGCTCGACGTGATCATACCCGAAGCGGACGATCGGGCGGAGGTTCACCGGGTGATCTACGAGGAATTGATCGCGGGCGAGGTGCTGGACAGCTCGCGCGATAGCTATCGAGAGATTATCGCGCGGCAAGTCGATGCCGGCGCGCAAGGTGTGATCCTGGGCTGCACCGAGATTATGCTGCTGGTAAGCGCAAGCGATAGTCCGGTGCCAATCTTCGACACCACTCATCTCCACGCCATGGCAGCAGTGGATTTCGCCTTGGGCTGAAAAGCCGAAACCCCACTTGGTCAAATGGAGGAATGACCAAGCGGGGTTAGGGTTGCGCCACCCCGAGCGGGAGGGGGTAGATGAGGGGCGGCGCGAGCGGGGTGTTGGGTTGATCTTAGGCTGGCAGAAACACACCATCAGTGACGTGGATGATGCCGTTCGACGTGCGCACATCGGCAGTCGTCACGGCCGTAGCGCGGCCCTTGGCATCGGTGAGAATGATTGTGTCACCAGCCAGACGCGCGGTCAGTTTCCCGCCCGAGACTGTCGTGATCGTGGCTTCGCCGCGGTGGCGCTGGATCAGATTGACGAGTTGGCCTGAAGTCACCCGTCCTGGCACAACGTGATAGGTCAGGATATCAGTCAGCGTGCCCTTGTTCTCAGGCTTCACCAATGTCGACACTGTGCCATCAGGAAGCTTGGCAAAGGCGGTGTCCGTCGGGGCAAAGACGGTGAAGTCGGTCGATCCGGACAGAGTGCCGACAAGATCAGCGGCTTGGACGGCGGCTACCAAAGTGGTGTGAACACCGGTGCCGACTGCGGTCTCAACGATATTGGCCGATTGGGCTTGGCTCGAGCGATGATGCGCAGCGCTTGGCGCGGAAGCCACGGCGGCAAGACCGGTCGTAGCGGCAATTGCAGCGAAAACTGCAGCTTTGAATTTTGGGGTTACAGGCATTGGTTTCTCCTTTGTCTGCAAGCCTCCCGATCTTGCGTGGAGAGCTACGCAGGCATCGCGAAAGCGGATGCGAAGAAACGCAATTTTTTTTGCTAAATAATTGTTAGACCTGCGAAAATTGGCCCTGTGCAACGACCGGACCGGCGTCCTGATCGGCAGGCTTGCCGCCAAGCGGTTCGCGCGTCAGCACCAGTCCAACGCCATCGTCGAGATTGTCGACGATCTCGGCTGCGAGCTCCATGCTGCGGGCTTCGCCTGGGGCTACCACGCCCAAGGATTGCAGGGCCGAACCATCGGCAGGAACAAGCCACAATTCGTGATCATGCACTCCGTCCGGCGTGAGGCCATAAGCGGTCACAAGCATCCGCTCACCCTCTGGCATGTAAGTGACATCGAGCCGCAGACCGGTGTCGCCGATTGGTATCGTTGCAACCAGGGGTTCGGCCGCGGCGAAAGTCTGGATCGGTTGTTGAACCGGGTCGCCTCCGCCAGGCAGCGCCACAAAGGCCAGCGCGAGTGCTGCAGCCACAGATGTGAGACCTGCAGTCCATTGCCAGCGCCGTACGCGGCTCTCGAGCTCAACAACGCGATCGTCGTCGCCAGCGGCCAGCAGTCCGATCTCGGCTTCGATCCGCTGCCATACATCGGCGCTCGGTTCAGCTCCGCCGACTTGATCGCTCAAAGCCGCGAGATGATTGTCCCACCAAGCCTTGCGCTCAGCAAATTCGTGGTCGCTCGCTTCCTTGCCTCGAGCGGCCAGCAGCTCCTCACCTTCGAGCAGGCCAAGGGCATATTCGGCGGCGAGCATCGCATCGTCGCGGGGCACGTCTGGCTCGTTGTTGGTTTGGTCGCTCATGCGTTTGCCTCCAGGCAAGCGCGGAGCTTTTGCAAGCCGCGACGGATCCAGCTCTTCATTGTTCCCAACGGTACATCCGCTGCTTCTGCCAGCTGCGCATAAGTCTGGCCTTCGAAGAAGGCAGCGCGAATATGCGTCTGGGCGCGCTCATCCAGCCCCTTAAGGCAGGTGTGGATCTGCGCGTTCTGCTCGGCATCGACAAGCAAGGCATCTGCCAAGGGCGCTTCGTCGGGCAGCGGGGCCGCTTCTTCGACCGGGACTGCGCCACCGCGGACTTTGCCCATGCGCAAGCGATCGATCGCGCGATTGCGCGCGAACGTTGCCAGCCACGAGATCGGGCTGGCGCGCTCCGGATCATAGCGATCCGCGCGCTGCCACAAGTTCACATAGACGTCCTGCAAGGCGTCTTCTGCCTCCTTTCGATCACCCAAGATACGAAAGCAGATTCCAAACAGTTTCACTCTGGTGGCGCGATAAATCTCTTCCAGCGCAGCGCGATCACCCTCGGCGAGGCGCAGCATGGCAGCGCGAAGAGCCTCGCGTGCTTCGGAACTCGCCGGCTGCATCAGCAACAGCCCTCATCCAGAGATGTGCAGGCATCCGGATCTCGTTCAATCTGGATTGTGCTGTGACCGATGCCAAATTGGTCCATCAGTTCGGACGAGACCTTGCGCAGGAAAGCGTCTGAACGTGGTTCCTCTGGCATCACCAGATGCGCCGTCAGCGCTGTCTCCGTCGTAGACATTGGCCAAATGTGCAGATCGTGCACCGCTTCCACTCCCTCAAGCCCGACCAGATGACTGCGCACGGCGGATTCGTCAATTCGATCGGGCACCGCCAGCAATCCCATCTTGAGAGAATCCCTGGCAAGCCCCCAGGTTCCCCACGCAATGATCGCGACGATGATCAGACTGACTGCCGGGTCGATCCAGAACTGGCCGGTAAAGATAATCGCGACACCGGCGATGACGACGCCAACCGACACCAGCGCATCGGCTGCCATATGCAAATAGGCACCGCGAATATTGATGTCGTCCTGCCGCCCGCGCATGAACAACAGCGCGGTGAAGGCGTTGATCAGCACGCCGATGCTGGCGACGACAACCATCGCCATGCCTTCCGGCTCAACCGGATCGAACATGCGGTGAAACGTCTCGAACAGGATTGCGCCAATCGCGACCGCCAGCAGCAGGGCGTTGCCCATTGCCGCCAGAATGGTCGAGCTCTTATACCCATAAGTGTAGCGCGCATTGCTCGGCTTTTGGGCGGCGAGGCTGGCTCCCCAGGCCAGCAGGAGTGCGAGCACGTCCGAGAGGTTGTGGCCTGCATCAGCCACCAGCGCCATGGATCCTGATAGGAAGCCGTAGGTCGCTTCGAACACCACGAAAATCGAGTTGAGCACCACTCCGATGGCGAAGGCACGACCAAAATCAGCGGGCGCGTGGCTGTGACCATGCGAATGATCGTGATCATGCCCGTGCGAATGTGAGTGAGCGTGTCCGTGACCCATCAAAAATCACTCATAAACGCATGAATCGAGGCCGTCACGCCGAACCACACGCATACGCGATTCTATCGTGTTGCCGTGGCGCCGCAGCCACCCGCTTGGATTGCTGACTTCGCGCTGCTTGGGAAGCGGGAGCGCCGCCGCCATGCGTGACGCCTCGTCGGCGGTCAGGCGCGCCGCCGATTTGCCGAAATAGCGCTGGGCTCCGGCTTCGGCGCCATAGGTCCCGATACCAGTCTCTGCGACGTTGAGATAAACCTCCATGATCCGCTGCTTGCCCCAGATATTCTCGATCAGAAACGCAAACCACGCTTCAAGGCCTTTGCGGAAATAGCCTCCACCCTGCCACAGAAAGACATTCTTGGCGGTTTGCTGAGTGATTGTGGAGCCCCCGCGGATGCGGCCACCTCTGGCGTTTTGTTCGATCGCTTTCTCGATCGCTTCGGTGTCAAAGCCGTTGTGAGCGCAAAATTTGGAATCCTCGGCCGCAATCACCGCAATGACGAGATTGCGGTCAATATTGTCGAGGCTTTCCCAATCCTTGGTGATCGAGTTTTCGTCCATCAGCATGGTCGCCGTGACGGGGATGGGGACCCATTTGAACAGCAGCACCAAGGCCAGGCTCAACCCCACAAACCACAGGATCGACTTGGCGATAAAGCGCAGGGCAAAGGTGACGAGACGGCTCATAGTCGCGGCCCATTTAGGGTTGCGATGCGCGCGGTGCAATCACGCATGGCTTGCACGGCATGCCGCAGCATGCTTGGAAGGGGGCAATTGGGAATAAGGGGAATTCACAATGCGTCCTTTCCGCACCGCAGCTGCCACTCTTGCCGTCGCTGCCTTGATGGTCACCTCGCCAATCTCAGCCGATGATCACGATCTCGATCAGGCGATTGCAAGCGATTACGAGACATATCTCGAGCCGCTGTTCATCCACTTCCACAAGAACCCCGAACTGTCGTTTCTCGAAAATGCCACTGCAGCGCGGATGGCTGAGGAATTGCGTGCAGTCGGCATGGAAGTGACGGAAGGCGTGGGCGGAACCGGCGTCGTCGGCATGATGCGCAATGGCGACGGTCCGCTGATCCTGCTGCGCGCCGATATGGACGGCCTGCCGGTGTTGGAGAAGTCCGGTCTCGAATATGCCTCAACGGCCACACAGATTGGCCAGGATGGGCAGGAATACCCTGTCATGCATGCTTGTGGGCACGATGTGCATATCACCTCCATGGTGGGCACAGCGCGCCGCCTGGCCGCTATGAAGGACGCCTGGAGCGGCACGCTGATGTTTGTCGTGCAACCGGCTGAAGAGCGCGTGGGCGGGGCCAAGGCTATGCTCGAAGACGGGCTCTATGAGCGTTTCGGCACCCCAGACTACGCGCTGGCCTTCCACGTTTCCTCTGTGCTTCCCACGGGCAAGGTTTCGGCTTCGGAAGGGATTCAATATTCCAGCTCGGATTCAATCAACATCACGGTTCCGGGTGTCGGTGCACACGGCGCAAGCCCCCATATGGGGCGCGATCCGGTCTATATCGCCTCGCAAATCGTGACGGCGCTGCAATCGATCGTCAGCCGCGAAGTGATGCCATTGCGCCCGGCGGTGATCACGGTGGGCTCGTTCCATTCCGGATCCAAGCACAACATCATTTCCGACCAGGCCGATTTGCAGCTGACTGTGCGGTCCAATGACGAGGAAACGCGCGCGTTATTGCTGGCTTCGATTGAGCGGATTGCAGTGAATGTCGGCGAAGCGCATGGGCTACCGGCGGATCTCCCGGTCAAGGTGGAAGTTGTCGAAGGCACGCCTGTCACCAATAATGATCCTGAGCTTGCACGGCGGCTCAACAATGTCATGAAGCGCGAGCTGGGCGATGAGGCGTTCATCACCTTTGAGCAGCGCGGAATGGGAGCGGAGGACTTCGCCTACTTCGTGGCTGAGCAATATGGTGTGCCCGGCTATTACTTTGCCGTTGGCGGAACGCCTCAGTCTGCTTTCGATGCAGCTGAGGATGGCGGACCGCCGGTGCCGAGCCACCACTCGCCCCTGTTCAAGATCTCACCGCGTGAATCAGTGACTTTGGGCACGCGGGCAATGATCGCTGCTGTGCTGGATCTCGCTCCTTCGAGCTAGTCTCGCCGCGCTTCGGGAGTCGCGCATGATCATCGTTGTCGAAGGGATCAGCGCGGCTGGAAAGTCGACCTATGCGCAGCGTTTTGGCGCGGATCATTGGGTGCCGGAATTCGAGACCATAGGGCCCGAGCCAGGGCACAGAACTCCTGTAGAGGAGCATGCCCGATTTTGGCTTGAGCACAATATTCGTCGCTTTGCGCGCGCTCTCGAAATTGAGGCCAGGCACGGCTTTGCGATCTGCGATACCGAGCCGCTCAAATGCCATTTCGATTGGTGCTGCGCGCGAGCAGGCCAAGTCTCAATGGACCTGTTTGACACCGCAATCCCGCTGATCCGGCAAGCCATCGGTGACCAGCGAATTGGATTTGGAGATCGCTATCTTGTGAAGGAGATCGCGCCCGAGACCGCTCGTGCGCAAAAGGAAGGTGACCAAACCCGGTCCCGACGCAACTTTGACAAGCACTTGGCGCTTCAGCCTCATCTGATCGACTGGTTCGAAGCCTTGTCGGACGTTCTTCCGGGACGAGTCGCGTTTGCTTTCCCTGATCAGAATCAGCTGGAGGATGAGCTCAAAACAAAAGCGCCGGAGGCGAACCCCCGGCGCTTTGATGTTTCAGTCTTTGACGCTCTCGTCGAGCGCCTGCCCAAATAGGCTTAAGCCGCGCCTGGCAGAAGGCGTTCACCCGCGATCCGCTGCATCGCTTTCTGCAGCTTTTCGAAAGCGCGCACTTCAATCTGGCGGATCCGCTCGCGCGACACTTCGTAGACCTGGCTCAGCTCTTCGAGCGTCTGCGGCTTCTCAGTCAGGCGCCGTTCGGTCAGAATGTGCTTCTCGCGATCGTTGAGGCTGTCCATCGCCTCAACCAGCATCTCGTGACGGACCTGAGCTTCTTCGGCATCAGCCACCGTCTCGTCCTGCAGCGGACGATCATCGGTCAGCCAGTCCTGCCATTCGCCAGAACCATCTTCGCCATTGCGCATCGGCGTGTTGAGCGAGCCATCGCCGCCCATCATCATCCGACGGTTCATATTGACGACTTCCTGCTCAGGCACGCCCAGATCGGTCGCGATCTTGGTAACGTCCTCAGGCGACAGGTCGGTGTCGTCATAGGCTTCGAGTTGCTTCTTCATCCGGCGCAGGTTGAAGAACAATTTCTTCTGCGCTGCGGTGGTGCCCATCTTAACGAGCGACCAGCTGCGAAGGATGAATTCCTGCATCGAGGCTTTGATCCACCACATCGCATAGGTTGCGAGGCGGAAGCCGCGATCGGGTTCGAATTTCTTGACGCCCTGCATCAGGCCAACATTGCCTTCGGAAATGAGGTCCGAAACGGGCAGACCATAGCCACGATAGCCCATCGCGATCTTGGCCACGAGCCGAAGGTGGCTCGACACCAGCTGCGACGCAGCTTCGGGGTCTTCGTGTTCCTGATAGCGTTTGGCGAGCATATATTCCTGCTCTGCCGTCAGCACCGGGTATTTTTTGATTTCGGCCAGATAGCGATTGAGACTCTGCTCACCGCCAAGAGCTGGGACCGAGGGGGTCTTTGTATTACTCACTGTTTCCCTAACCTTTCTATCGTCAACCCAGCGTGCCAGACCCCTGATGGGCATCCGGCGGATTGGGCCACTTGGTTACATATACGGTAGAATTGCGCGTTTTGCTGCGCTTTTCATCGATTAGAACGTACGAGTTCGTCGATTAGTTCCCGCATATCGTCGGGCAATTCCGCTTCAAACCTCAGATTTTCCTTAGAAATGGGGTGAAAAAAGCCCAATTCGGCGGCGTGCAACGCCTGACGGGCGAAATTCAGCTCCAAAAGCAAGGATTTCAAGGGTTTGGGGGTTTTGCCGTAAAGTGGATCTCCTAATAGCGCATGGCCGATTGATGCGCAGTGAACGCGGACCTGGTGGGTTCTCCCGGTTTCCAACCGGCATTCCAGCAACGCGCTGTCTGCTAAGTGCTGGAGCCGCTTATAATGGGTAATTGCGTGCTTGCCGCGCGAGGATTTCTTTTCGAGCACAGCCATTTTCTTGCGATTGACGTCCGATCGCCCGATTCGGCCTTCGATCGTGCCGCTGGCTGGCTGGGGATTGCCGCCGCAAATCGCCAAGTATCGGCGGTGAATCGAATGGTCCGCAAATTGCGCGGCCAGTCCTTCATGCGCGGCGTCGCTCTTGGCGACCACAAGCAGACCCGACGTGTCCTTATCGATGCGATGGACGATTCCCGGGCGTGCCACGCCGCCAATGCCAGACAATTGCCCGGCGCAATGATGCAGCAGCGCGTTGACCAAAGTCCCGTCAGCATTGCCGGCGGCCGGATGGACGACCATGCCAGCAGGCTTGTTGACCACGACCAGATGGTCATCTTCGAACACAATATCGAGCGGGATGTCTTGCGGCTTGGCTTCGGGTTCGATCGCGGCAGGCACTTGGATCGTGAATGTGGTCCCTTCCGCCACCTTTGCCGAAGCGGAGGTGGCTCGGTGGCCGTCGACCGTGACCTGGCCATCCGCAATCAACGCCTGAATGCGCGCGCGTGATAACTCGGTGGAATCAGCGAGCGCTTTGTCTAGGCGGCCAGATTGGGCGATTGTTCCTGTCAAGCGGTCCAAATTTCAATCCGTTCGTGCTGAGCCTGTCGAAGCACCGCTCTTGCTTTTCGCAAGTTGCGAAATGGTATCCCAGTCATCGCGGATCAGGGCAAGTTTCTTGGCTCTCGACCAGCCCTTCAGTTTGAGCTCGGACGCCAACGCTTCGTCGCGGGTCGTAAATTCCTGTGACCAGACCAGCTCGACTGGCAGTTTGTCAGCCGTAAAGCCGGGCACTTCGCCACACTGATGCTGCGCTATCCGGCGCTCAAGATCGTCGGTATGACCGGTGTAAAACTTGCCTCCGCGACAATGCAGCATGTAGGTCCAGAATGGCATGGGCCGCAACTAAGTGAAGGACGGCCCTTCGACAAGCTCAGGGCGAACGGACTGTTCATGAGTGAACCGCTCAAAGTGACAAGAGAAGTGATCAATGCGCTCGCGTGTGCGGCTGAGGCTGCCCACCCTGTCGAAGCCTGCGGTATCCTGCTGGGCGATGGTGCGACGATTTCGCAGTTCATCGAGACGCGCAATGTCCATCCCGAGCCGCACAGACATTTCGAGATCGATCCACAAGCGCTGATCGACGCGCATCGCGCCGCGCGTCAGTCCGGCCCACAGGTGATGGGCTATTTCCATTCGCATCCGCAAGGGCCCGCGCGTCCGTCACAAACCGATGCCGAATGCGCGTCAGGAGATGGCCTGATCTGGGCGATTGCTGGTCAGGACGAGATTAGCTGGTGGTGCGATAAGGCGGACGGTTTTGCCCCTATTTCCTACATGGTTTCAGATGGATAATGTGGCCGGAATGAAGCGCAAGACGGCCCGCTCTCGACAAGTTTTCAACCCCGTGACTGGCAGGGCCTCAGTTTTGACTTTAGACAGTGTTCCACGTGTTCCATCCTGTAGGAAACCCCGCGACCCATGACTTCCCAAACCGATCTTGCCAGCCTGCTTTGCTCGCGATTGTGCCACGACATGCTTTCCCCCGTCGGGGCGCTGTCAAATGGACTTGAGCTGCTGGCTGATGAGCAAGATGCCGAGATGCGCGAACGTTGCATCGAATTGCTCGAACAATCCGCCAAGATCAGCACCGACAAGCTCAAGTTCTTTCGTCTCGCTTTCGGCGCGGCGGGCGGATTTGGCGAAGCCGTTCCGGTTGAAGAAGCGCATGATGTGATAGCTGCCCTTGCGGCCGACGCAAAAGATGTCGAGCTCAACTGGGCCATCACCGAAAAAACGCTTCCCAAACCGGCTGTGAAGGTGATGCTCAACCTGTCGCAGATCGGGTTGGATGCGCTGATCCGTGGTGGCTCGATCGATATCGGCGCGGAATTGCTCGACGGCAATGTCGAGATTGTCGTCCGCTCAAACGGTGATCGGATCGCGTTTGACGAGACGATCGGCCACGCCTTGCAGGGCGACCTTCCCGCCAGCGAATTGTCGAGCCGCACGGCAGCTGCGCATATGATCGCGCTGCTCGCTGAAGAATTGGGAGGCGGGCTGCAATACAAGCTGACCGACAACACGTTGGTGATGGGGGCGGTGCTGCCGCAGCCATCAGGAATGATTGGCTGAGCGGATGGAACGCGACGAGCTTGTCCACGACATAAGGCCGTCGCCCAATTTCAATGATCGGGCTTTGCCGATCTCGATGCTTGTCATCCATTATACTGAGATGAAGCCGGTTGAGACCGCGCTTGATAGGCTGACCGATCCCGATGCTGGTGTGAGCGCCCATTACTTGATCAGCGAAGACGGCGTGGTGACGCAGCTTGTGCCGGAGGAGAAGCGCGCCTGGCATGCCGGCGTGTCCTACTGGCGCGGTCACAAGGATGTTAATTCCGCCAGCGTGGGGATTGAGCTGGATCATCCCGGCCATGGCGGCGGCTATCGCGAGTTTGCCGAGGCGCAGTTCCAGGCGCTTGTTCCGCTGGTGGCGCGGATTGTGAAAAGCCACGATATTCCGCGAACCAACGTGGTTGGGCATTCGGACGTTGCGCCCGCGCGCAAGATCGATCCAGGAGAGCTGTTTCCCTGGGATCGCCTGGCGGAATACGGGCTTTGTCTCGCCAAGCCGACCAAGCTGGAGAGCGGCGATCCGTTCCACAATGATGGTGCCTTCATGCTGGCGCTTGAGCGGTTTGGTTATGACATCACGGATGGGCCCAAGGCGGTCGAAGCGTTCCAACGCCGCTGGCGACCCGAATTGATTGACGGACAGATCGATCAGCAGATCGGCGCGATCCTGTGGCAATTGCTGCTCGATCGTGATCGTGGCGCTAGTCGCTAGGAGTTTGGTGGAGAGGCGAAGCCCGGGCCTCAACAACGAAAGCTGGGCGCAAAAATCTCGAGGGAGGGACTGGAGATGATGAAGAAGCTGTTTGCCGAGTTCTTCGGCACATTCTGGCTGGTGTTCGGAGGTTGCGGCGCAGCGGTGCTTGCCGCGGCGTTTCCGGAACTGGGGATCGGATTTGTAGGCGTTTCGCTGGCATTCGGCCTGACCGTGCTGACCATGGCTTACACGGTTGGTCACATATCCGGAGGACACTTCAACCCCGCGGTTTCGCTGGGACTGGCCGTCGGCGGCCGGTTCGGTTGGAATGAGCTGGTGCCCTATTGGGTGGCCCAGGTCTTGGGAGCGTTCACCGCTGCCGGATTCCTGTTTGTGATCGCCAGCGGCATGGATGGATGGAGCCCGGACGGGTTCGCCTCCAACGGATTTGGTGAGCTTTCACCGGGCGGTTACTCAATGATGTCGGCCTTGATTATCGAAGTGCTGCTGACCGCGATGTTCCTGCTGATCATCCTCGGCTCGACATCAGACAAGGCACCGGCAGGCTTCGCGCCGATCGCCATCGGCCTGGCGCTGACGCTGATTCACTTGATCTCGATCCCGGTCACGAACACCTCGGTCAATCCGGCGCGTTCGACCGGCGTGGCGTTCTATGCTGAGACCGGTGCGGTACCGCAGCTGTGGCTGTTCTGGGTCGCGCCGCTGATCGGTGCAGCGATCGGCGCGCTGATCTGGAAACTGCTGCTGTCGGACGACGCAGCCGCCGAATAGGCGATCAAGGTGGAGGCCGGGGCGGCTAAACAAAGACCGCCCCGGCTCACCGCTTCACATTTCCATATCCAAGCCTTCGGCGACGACGATATCGCCGCCCAGGTTCAAGTGCGGGCAAGCGGCCGCCATCGCGCCGGCTTCCTCGCAGGTCGCCGCCTCGACGATGCTGATCCCGTTGAAAGCGGCCTCATCGCCTTTGCGTTCAACTCCAGCACTGCTCGCCGTGACAGCCTGACTGAACGGCATACCCGGCTCAACCATGGCATCGCCCAGACCGGCCGACCAGGCGCGCCAGTCTTCCATATGTTTCTGGCCTTCCTCGGGCGTCTGCGGCGGCTGCGCATTGCGATAAATGAAGGCAAATTTCGGCATTTCGTTCTCCTAACGTGATTGTGGAGCGGCGAATTTTGCAGCGGACTAAATATGTTCAAGAACATATTATATTGCATGATACGATCGCGATCGAAGCTCCATGCAAGGGAATCACATGCCGTATTCAAAAGAGCACAAGCAGCGCGTCCGCAGCGAGATCATCGAAGCGGCCCGGCGCCTGTTCAACCGCCATGGCTTTGACAATGTCTCGATCGATCAATTGATGGCAGAGGCAGGCCTGACGCGCGGCGGGTTCTACGCGCATTTTACGAGCAAGGAAGATGTGTTCGCGGCGGCAACGGCCAGCTTTCTCAATGGTCGTGGTGAAATATGGCGCGACAATGCGGGCGTGATACCCAATGCCGGGCAAATCGAAATGGCCAAGCGGATGGTGGAATCCTACCTCTCGCGCGAACATCTCGATCAGACCGAAGACCAATGCCCGCTGATCGCCTATGCAACAGACGTCGCGCGGGCAGGTCCGAAGGTTCAGGATAGCTACCGCGAATTGCTCGAAGGCATGGTCAGCCTGTTCGCGCTGAACCTCGAAGGTGATCCCTCCAGTCGCACGCAACGCGCTCGAGCGCTGACGGCAATGTGCGTTGGGGGAATGGTCATCGCTCGCGCCTTGCCTGGCACGCAGACCGCTGAGGACATTCGGCTATCGGCTTTGAATGAAGCGCAGGCGCTTTGGATCGATCCCGTGGCAGAACAGGCTGCCTAGGCATCCCCTTTTCAAACCAGACGGAAGATAGTACTTGCCGCGCCGTCAGGAGGCTGGGCAGCCGCGAGCCATTGGTTCGAGGAAAGTCCGGGCTCCACGAAGCAAGGGTGGCGGGTAACGCCCGCCGGGCGAGGGCCTTCGGGTTTGAGCTCAGGGAAAGTGCCACAGAGAGTATACCGCCGATGGCGCCTAAAGCGCACAGGCAAGGGTGAAAGGGTGCGGCAAGAGCGCACCGGGGCCTTGGTAACAAGGTCCGCATGGCAAACCCCACCCGGAGCAAGGCCAAATAGGGGTCTCGCGCCCATCTACGGATTGGGCAGGAACGCTTCGTTCCGAGAGACCCGGGTTGGCTGCTTGAGCCGCGCAGCAATGCACGGCCTAGATGAATGGCTGCCGCCGCATTCCAGGTCCCATTGGGAAACCAGTTGCGGAGACAGAACCCGGCTTACAGGCCTCCTGGCGTTTTTATCTGCCTATCGCTTCGCTGCTTGAGGCGGATATGTCTGCCATTCGCTTCGCTGTTTGAGGCGGGTTTCCCGCCAATCGCATTGCTGCCTGAGGCTGGTCCATCTCGCGGCCTTTTCAATGGCTTTCATCGGCGCTTCAAGAACCCGTAGAATGGACGTGTGCGCATGCTGGAATGCAAAAAAGGTCACGCCGACATCTGGTGCCGGCGTGACCAGTTGTGACGCTCAGAAGCTCCATACGAGCGTCACTTGCGCCGCGTCATTGCTCAGAAATCCTCTCCCCATGTCTGAGCTGAATGACGCGCTTGCGTGAAGGTCCTCGGTCACTGCCAAGTCGACGCCCGCTTGCGCTGCAATCCAGCTTGGATCGAGTGTGTTGGTGAAGGTGAAGGGCAGGTCTGCCGCGCCCTGGAAGTGCGCCGTCACGATATCTTCGCTGTGAGCGAGCTCGCGCGCATAGGCTATCGAACCAAAAGCGGACAGATTGCCAATCTGCCCCAGCGGCATGGCTACCGTTCCCGCAATGCCAAGCTTCGCACCGAGCGAATTGAAATCCCGCTCAGCCACCGAAAGGCCATAGGCACCCGCCCCATATTCGGAGTAGCCCGCAATGTTGTTGCTGACATAGTCTAGGCTTGCGACTGGCGCGATCTCAATTCCCTTGGCGGGGGCGAGGGAATAGCCAAGCCGCAGTCCAGCAAAGGTCTGCTCGCCATTCGATTCTCCCAACGCGCTGGTGAACATGTTGGCGAAGTCACCCTGGCTGCTTCGCTCAAATCCAAACCGCTGACGCGCGGATCCTGCATAGGCATCGGCGAATGCCGGACCAGCCTGGTAGGCTGCATAGACTGCCACGGCTGAACTGCGATCCTGCTGTGGGCGGAATATGCCGGTGCCAGACTGACTGTTCTGGATATTGTTCATCGCGAACCCGATCGAGAGTCCGTCTGACAATCGCATATCAGCGCCCAGCGTAATCTCGCCTGCCTCAGAAAGGCTTGCAGACGTAAGAGCGGCTGAGCCGGAGTTTAGATCGTTCGATCCGCGCTCCAGATAGGTTCCACTCATGCTGCCAAAGAATCCGAATTGACCCGTCTGGGGCGCCGAAGTCTCAGCGATTGAACTGGCAAATCCTGAGCCGGCAGAGAATGCACCCAGCCCGCGATTGGCACTGCGCAATGTCAAAGTGCGTTGCCCGATTTGACTGGTGAAGCGCTGCGCAAATGCGTTGGCGGACGCGGTCTGCGCGAAGGCGCTTTGCGGTGATAGCGAAGCCAGCGTCTGCCCCAGGCTTTCCGCCCCGGCATGATCGACAATGCGGAACAAATGCCTGAAATCGTTGTAGCGTCCGGTCGCGCGCAGCTGATCAAGCGATGCCCCCAACGAAGCAAGTGGATTGCTTGCACCCAGCAATTGGGCAATTTCATGAGCGTCGACGAAGACGATCACATCGTTGCCTTCGATGCGGCGGCCTGCCGTGAGAACTGGGCTGAAATTGCGATCAGACATCGTGGCAAAATCGCCATCGATCAGCCCGGCCGAGAGGACAGTGAATTCGTCACCAAACTCATGTGAGCCATTGGCGTAGACCTCTAGATGACCGTCCAAGATCGCTGTGCCGGACACGTCGAGCCTGCTGCCCGTGGTGGTCCCTCCGCTTGAGCTAAAGCTTGCAACCAGCGTGCCGCCGCTGGTTTGCATATAGTTGCCATTGACGGTCAGCGTGCTCGCCTCACCCTGCAGGATCGGCAAGACAGTACCCGCGACATTCGTGAAAATTGGCGTGTTGATTATGCCATTGCCGTTCAAAGTGCCCGTTTCGAGGACAAACACTGGCGTGTTGAGAGTGCCGCGGATACTCGAATTCCGGCGCTTTTGTTCAACGCTAATCAGAACATCCATTGTAACGCCGGAATTGAGCGTGAACTTTCGAACTCCATCGAGCGTTAGCTTGTCGATCTCCACATCGATATCGACAGTCATCGTTCCATTCCGCCGCAACGTCACGTCGAAATATTGTGCCGGATTGGCAAAGGACGTGCCAGGACTACCATCGGTGTTGTTGGGCACGAAGCCTGTGGATCCGACGCCAAGCAGGGTCGACGACTCGGGCGTGTTGTAGCCGAAGTTTGGAGTGGTCCTTACGGCTGTCAGTTGACTCGATTTTTGAGGGGCATTGTTGGAGATGTCGTTGCCAAAAACCGTGCCAAGCTTGTCTCGATTTTCGAACACGCCCCATTCGTTGCCCGACGGCCTACCATTCTTGAAGCCGCCATTGCGATCGCTGATGAAGAATCCGGGATCGAGATCCTGCAGCCAGGCATTGGGGTCAGACCAGACCTGATCGCCCGAATTTGCGCTCACATATTTGTAGGGCATGTTTTCTTCGAGAAATTCGAAGAAGGGAAAGAGCGGCGTGTAATAGCTTACGTCACCATAGAGGTCGTCTGGAATAACGGGCGAATCATAGAAATCGAAGCCACCACTCAGAACTCCAAGGACAAGCGGGAACTCGGCGATTTCGTCTGCGATAAGGGGAGAGCCGCTATCGCCTCCTGCTGTACCAGCTTCCTGTGGCAAAGCGTCCCCATCGAAGAAGTCGCGTCCATAAACTCCACCAAACGTGGCGCAGGGTAGGCCGGGTTCGCTGCATTGGTCTCGATCCGCGTCGGTCCGGCTAGGATTGTCGAAATCGGTCCAGTACAGAGTCTGCGTCGCCCAGCCAAGCTGCGCATTGGATACGTCGCCGGGGAAGACTTCATCCAGGAAGTCAGCACTTGAACCAATCATGCCGAGCATATTTTCGCCGATCCGCCGAATACGGTCGATGTCACCGTCAGATCCGCTGAACCCATCGCCGTTCCGACCGTAGCCAACCATGATGACATGCGTGAGCTCGTCGAGCGGGGTCAGCAACATCGGCATATAGGGAACGTCGGTCACTGGTTCGTCGAGAGCGACCAACGCGATGTCCGCCCAAGGAAAGCCCAAACCTCCATCGCCTGGATTTGCGCTGGCATGCACGATTACGTCGGTGCTGGTCGCCAGACCGCCTTCGGAATAGGGACTTCCATCTCCCACGAAGGTACTCCAACGCGGCTGTGTGTCGGCGCCTGTTCCAACCATGACAGACAGGGGCTGCTGACCCAGCTGGCCATATTGTTCTGACGAGACGGTTTGCTGCCGATTCTCGTCGGTTGTCACGCAGTGTGCTGCGGTCAAAACTGTCCGTGGGTTGATCATGGTGCCAGTGCATGAACCGCCTGTGATGCTGTTGATCGCCGCTTGGTAATTGAACAATTGGACCACAGAGGGTTGGGTGTCTTCCCAGTCGAACGATCTTACCGGTCCTACGTCATCGCGAGTTACAAGTTGGGGCGTGTGCGTCGGTGACGCTGGCCCTAAGTTCAGCGTGGCTGGTTGTGTGATCAGCAGAGCCAGTTCAGTCGGCGAGATCCGATGAACTACCGGTGCCTCAAATTCAAAGCCAACGAACGGCCGATGCGTTTCATCGGCGATCATCACTGTTTCGAGATTTGGGCCTTGCACATCTTCATCTTTTTCGGACGAAGCAAGAGCTGGTGTTGCCGACATGCCAAACGCGATGGCTGCCAAGCTAACGGAAGGAAGTAGGAGAGATTTGGACATCGAGAGCACCCCTGTTGAATGCCCTCGAATGTCAATTTCTATTCTATGTGCGGCTGGAGATCAAGCGCGGTTGATCCCTCACTTGACGCAGCTTTATGCAGCTTCTGTTTGGTTTACAGTGGGATAGAGTTCATCAAGCGGGCGCGAGCGGCCGTCGGCGCAGACCATTCGCACATGATAACGTCTTAGCTGCCGTGGGTTCTCGACACCGCAGGAATGCGCGATGATACCCACCTCCTTGCGCATTTGCTTGACGAAGCTCGCCACCCGGACTGCCTTATTGGTCGGGTCCAGGCCGCGCTGCAATTTGGGATCGTGGGTGGTGATACCGGTCGGGCAGGTGTTCTTATTGCACTTCATTGCCTGGATGCATCCAAGCGCAAACATGAAGCCGCGAGCTGAGATCACGAAGTCAGCGCCAGCGCACAGCGCCCAGGCTACTTCGCCAGGCGTCACCAGCTTGCCTGAAGCGACGATTCTGATGCGTTGCTTAAGCCCGGCCTGATCGCGCAAGTCGACCAGCATCGGTAGCGATTCGCGAAGCGTAAGCCCGACATTGTCGATCAAAGGCAGTGGGGCGGCGCCGGTCCCGCCGTCGCCGCTGTCGACAGTGATGAAATCCGGAGCGCTTTCAATGCCGCGGCGATTTATCTCGGCAAACAGGTTTTCCAACCAGCCATAGGCGCCGATCACTGTCTTGAAGCCCACCGGCTTGCCGGTCACCTCGCGGATGCGCGCAATCATATCAAGCAGCTCGACGCCATTGTTGATGTCCGGATGGCGGTTGGGCGAAATCGATGCTTCGCCTTCCGGGATGCCGCGGATCTGCGCAATCTCTGCATTGACCTTAGCTGCGGGCAGGATACCGCCTTTGCCGGGCTTGGCGCCTTGCGAGAGCTTGAGCTCAAACATTTTGACCTGATCGTGAGCGGCCACTTCGCGCAATTTGTCATCGCTGAGATTGCCTGCGTGATCGCGCACGCCGTATTTGGCGGTGCCGATCTGGAACACGATGTCGCAGCCGCCTTCGAGGTGGTAAGGCGAAAGACCGCCTTCGCCGGTGTTCATCCAGCAGCCTGCCTTGGCAGCTCCGTTGGAGAGCGCGCGAACGGCTGGCGTTGAAAGCGCGCCATAGCTCATGCCGGAAATGTTGAAGAGCGAGGGCGCCTCGTAAGGTTGGCGAGCCACGCCGTCGCCAATCACCATCGGGGCAGCCCGCGCGCCGTCGCTCTCGAGCGTCGGCCACGGACAATTGACGAAGATTGGGGTGCCAACCGGATCAAGATTGCGAGTCGAGCCGAACGCGACATTGGTCGATTTGCTCTGCGCTGCCTCATAGACCCAATCCCGCTGCGCGCGATTAAAGGGCATTTCTTCGCGATCCATCGCGAAGAAATATTGCCGGAAGAACTCACCAAGCTCGGTGAACACATAGCGCAGGCGCCCGATCACGGGGTAGTTGCGACGTACTGCGTCCGCAGTCTGCATGCGATCGATAAAGAACAGCACAATGATGGCGGCGACGGCCAGGCCGACCAGAAACACAAAGATCGTCGTGAGCCAATCCAGCAGCACAACCATGGCTATTCCTCCCAATGCAACCAATGCCACGCTATTCGCGGAGCCCATGGCTGCGGTTACAATGGGACGGTTGGACGCTAGCGTCCAGAGCTCAATCTAGACGCGGCCCACGCTGTCATATTGGAAGCCGGATGCGCGGACATCCTCTGGTTTGTAAATGTTGCGCAGGTCGACCAGAACCGGCGCATTGGCCAGCTCCTTCACACGCTCAAGATCAAGCGCTCGGAACGCGTCCCATTCGGTCACGATCACCACCACATCGGCACCCTCGATCGCTGCATAGGGATCATCGCACATTGCGACTTCGGGCATGAGGGGAGCGGCGATCTCCATGCCTTCAGGATCGTAGGCGCTGACCTCGACTCCGGCATCGGCGAGCGTCTGCGAGATCGCGATCGAAGGTGAATCGCGCATGTCATCGGTGTTGGGTTTGAAGGTCAGGCCCAGCAAGGCCGCTTTCTTGCCGCGCGCAGCGTCCGCGCCGCCAAGAGCCTCGATGACCTTGCGCCCCATCGCGCGCTTGCGGCTGTCATTGACCTTGACCACCGCCTCGACGATCCGGGTCGGGCTGTCATAATCTTCCGCGGTCTTGAGCAGTGCCAGAGTGTCTTTGGGGAAGCAGGAACCGCCATAGCCAGGGCCTGCGTGAAGGAATTTGGATCCGATCCGGTTGTCCATTCCGATCCCGCGCGCGACATCCTGAACATCGGCGCCAACCTGTTCGCAAAGATCGGCCATTTCGTTGATGAAAGTGATCTTTGTCGCAAGGAAGGCATTGGCTGCATATTTGATCAGCTCGCTCGTTCGACGACCGACGAAAAGGATCGGAGATTCGTTGAGGAACAGCGGGCGATAGACTTCTCGCATCACGTCCTGACCAAAGTCATCTTCCGATCCGATTACGATCCGATCAGGGCGCTTGAAGTCACCAATGGCCGCGCCTTCGCGCAGGAATTCAGGGTTCGAGACCACGGCGAATTTGTGCTTGGTGCCGGTCGCGCCGATGATGCGCTCGACTTCATCGCCAGTGCCGACGGGTACGGTCGACTTGGTCACAATCACCGCGTCATTCGCCAGGCTTTCGCCGACTTCGCGCGCGACTTCGTAGACGAATGTCAGATCAGCGTGGCCGTCACCGCGACGGCTGGGCGTTCCAACCGCAATGAAGATCGCGTTGGCCCCGTCAATTCCCTCAGCGAGATCGGTCGTGAAGCTGAGGCGACCAGCGTCGACATTGCTGGCAACCAGGCTATCGAGACCAGGCTCGTAGATTGGCATGATGCCTTGCTTCAGCCGATCGATCTTGCCTTGGTCTTTGTCGATGCAGACAACGTCATGCCCGAAATCGGCAAAGCATGCGCCTGAGACGAGCCCGACATAGCCCGATCCTACCATCGCAATTTTCATTATGCCTTCACTCCGTTGAAGATCTCTATGTAGCCATCGCTATCGATGGTCTGGAGGTAGCGTTTCTGATCTCCCTCCAGCACCAGCGCTGTCAAAACGCCAGAGCGATAGGCGCCTGTATCGACGCCAATGCGATTGCCGCAATCCATCACATGGTCAAAAATCGTGTGGCCGTGAACCACGACTTTCTCTAGCGGACCCTCATGTTTGAGGAAGCGCTCGCGGATCCACAGCAGATCGCTGCGCTTTTGATGATCAATCGGCGAAGCTGGATCGATTCCGGCATGCACGAACAGGTAATCACCCGCCACGATCAGATCCTCGAAGCCGGCAATATAGTCGCGTTCCGCCTGGCTCACGAGATCGGGCAGCAATTCGAACATCGCCTCGACGGTGAGCGTCTTCATCTGCTGCGACGAAAGGCCGTAGCTCAAAATGGTTTCGTGCCCGCCATGTTTGAGAAAGTGCCGCAAGACATCGACGCTGTCGAAGGACTGCAAGAACATCTCTTCATGATTGCCCGCCAACACCCGGACTTCACGCTGCTGCTGCCACAGTTTGGTGCGCGCGATCACCTGAGCGCTCTCGGGCCCGCGATCGACCAGATCTCCAAGCAAAACGACTGTCGTCTTCGCAGCGACACCCTCTGCATCGTCGGCCTCAATCGCGTCGATCATGGCTTCGAACAGATCAAGCCGACCGTGAATGTCGCCGATGACATAGAATCGCGTGCCCTCCGGCACAGAAGGCGCGGCGGTCGCTTGGTTGGGGCGGAAAAGTTGCCGCAGCTTTTCGATCATGGTCGGAATCGGAATCAGCTCATTCGTTCGAGCGGGTTAATCTGTGCAAACCCAAGTCGGTTGCTTTCAAGCGCTATTAGGGCAGGGCGCTGCGAACGGCAACTGAACTGACCTCCAGTGACCCGCTGTGATGCAAAATCTCCACACTGGAACAGGATCGCGGACAATTGCGCAATTTCTCTTGTGCAGTGCGGCATTTTTCGGCACGAAAGTTTCGTCTCTGCCAGAGATTGCCCAATAAAGAGGCGGCCTGGCGGACACGCAGGTGGGACGAAGCAACAACACAACAAAGGAAGTTGTCATGCTCACGTCCATCCGCGGCCTTACCGCCGCAACTCTCTCTACGGGCCTCCTTCTCTCCGCGGCGCCCGTTCTTGCAAATGAAACTGAAGCCGAAACTCTGGTTTCGGAAGAGATCGAAGTTCTTGATCTCGAACTCGCAGCTGATGCTGATATCGATCGTGCTGGAGAGCCGATTGAAACCGAATCCGTAAACTATGCCGCTGGCGAAAGCGGTCTGGAGTTTTCCGGTAACGTTGCGTTGGTAAGCGAGTATCGCTTCCGCGGCGTTGACCTTTCAGGTGGCGATATTGCCGTTCAGGGTGGTGTCGATATTGGTCACTCGTCTGGCATTTACATCGGAACCTGGGGTTCCTCGCTTGATGAAGACACAGTGGGCTTTGGCCACACTGAGCTCGACATTTACGGCGGTTGGAGCGGCGATATCGGCGGCGTGTCTGCTGATGTCGGCGTTATCGCATATCTTTACCCGAATGCCGGTCCCGGCGATTTCGACTATGTCGAATTCTACGGCTCGCTCGGCTTTGCGTTCGGTCCAGCAGAGATGACGGTTGGTGTCGCCTATGCGCCTGACCAAGACTCGCTCGGCAGCACGGACAATTTCTACGTCTACACAGATGTTGGCGTTGGTATCCCGAACACGCCGCTGTCGCTCAGCGGTCACCTCGGCTACACTGATGGTTTCTTGACCTTCACCAATGACAGCAAGGCCTTTGACTGGTCGATCGGCGTCGAAGCTGAAGTTGCTGGCCCGGTTAGCGTAGGCGTTGCCTATGTCGGTGCTGAAGGCGATATTCCAGCCGGATCCTATGACTTTGTTGATGACGCGATCGTGTTCACGATCGGCGCCAGCATCTAATGGCATAAAATCCCGCTAAAATTCGCGGGGAGGAACGGGGCGCGGAGTTTTCGGACTCCGCGCCCTTTCCATTGGTGCATCCGCTCTGCTCAATTGAGCGAGAAGTTGACGGTCGTGACCACACGCACCTTCTTGTAGGGGCTGTCAGACACGCCCCAGCCGCCGCCATCGCCATCGCGCGCGGCGATCGAGAAATAGCCTTGGGTCGCGTCCTTGATCGCTCCCACATCGGCGCCCGAATCATTGGCGAATTGCTCGGCTGCTGCGCGGGCATTGCGCGTCGCTTCGGCGACCATTTCAGGCTTGATGTCGTTGAGCTTGGTGAAGGTGTAGCTCATGCTTGAGCCCTCTTCGAGGAACACGCCTTTCCCCACCAGCTCGAACTGTTCGGCGACCGCCTTTTGCGCCAGGCTGATGTCGGTCGTGCGCAGCGACAGGCGCTGGCGGACGGTAAAGGTCGTGATGCCTTGAGATGTGTAGCTGGAAACATTGGCCCCGGTCGGTTGCAGCGCCTCGTCCGGGAATCCAAGATCGCCAAAATAGGCCTCAATCGATGCCGTGTCGCGGCGGACCTTGGATTGCGCCTCGGCCAGGTTTTGCGAGCTGGCGGAGTAGGAGATCGTCCAAGTTGCCAAGTCTGCGGTGACATCACGCTCGGCCAGGCCGCGCACGGTTACCGAGCGTTCTGCTTCCTTGGCGCGCAGCAATCCATCGCCCAACAAATACCCGCCCAGGACAACGCCAATGGCAGCAATCGTGGCAGTGCCGAACCACCGCGTGGTGGTGGCTCCGAGATCGAAACCGCGCCCTTGTTCTTTTTCGTGATTGCTTTCTACGGCCACAGTCTCCACCTCACTCATAACACCCTCCTTGCTTGCATTTGACTGCGGCGAGTTGTGTCATTCTATCGATGAACCGTTTTTGAACCGGAGCGTAATTCTATGGTCAAGTATCTGCATTCGATGATCCGCGTGACCGATCCGGACGCGACAGTCGACTTCTTCAAGCTGATCGGCCTGGAAGAGGTCCGCCGCTTCGACATAGAAGCTGGCCGCTTCACCCTGATCTTTCTGGCAGCACCTGGCCAGGAGGGCGTCGCCGAAGTTGAGCTGACCTACAATTGGCCACCCGAAGACGGATCAGCGAGCGAGGATTATGACGGTGGCCGCAATTTTGGCCACCTCGCCTATCGCGTCGACAATATCTACGACACGTGCCAGCGCTTGTCTGATGCTGGCCATATTATCCATCGCCCGCCGCGTGATGGGCATATGGCCTTCGTCAAATCGCCCGACGGGATTTCGGTCGAACTGCTGCAGGAAGGCAGCCTGGAACCGCAAGAACCGTGGGCGAGCATGGAGAACACCGGCAGCTGGTAAGCGCCGGTTCCTAGAGCCGCCCCAGAGGCAGATCCTGCCAGCTCAATCGGCTTGAACCACCCCGCGGTCGTCGCAATCCTCTTCGGGATGCGCCGTGGTCAATCGCAATATGATGAAGCCCAGCACTGCACTGATCGCGGTGCCGGTGAGGATACCGATCTTGGCTTCTTCGATCAGCATCGGATTGGTCGGGAAGGCCAGTCCGCCGATGAACAAACTCATCGTAAAGCCGATGCCGCACAGAATCGACACGCCCCAGATCTCCGCCCAATTGGCATTCTCCGGTCGCGGCGCAAAGCCAGTCTTCTCGGCTATCCAGACGGTGCTGAAGATGCCCACCTGCTTGCCGACGACCAGGCCAGCGGCAATTGCCAGCGGGAGCGGATCGAGCAAGGCTTCCGCGCCCATACCGGCAAACGACACACCGGCATTGGCAAACCCAAACACCGGCACGACCAGGTACGCGCTCCAGGGCGCGAGGCCGTGTTCGAGATGTTCGAGCATGTGGCTGCCATCTGCGCGTTGAATCGGAATTGTCAGCGCCGCGAGAACGCCTGCAATGGTGGCGTGTACGCCGGTGTTGAGGACGCAATACCACAGCACCAATGCCAGCAGGATATAGGGCCAAAACTTGCCAACCTTCATTCGGTTGAGCCCGATCATCAAGCCGAACACCACGATTGATGCGACCAGCCATGCCATCTTGATCGTCGGCGTGTAGAACACCGCGATCACCAAGACCGCGCCAATGTCATCGACGATCGCAACGGTCAGCAAGAACAGCCGCAGCGAAGCTGGCACACGACTGCCCAGCAGTCCGAGTACGCCCATCGCAAAGGCGATATCAGTGGCCGCCGGGATCGCCCAACCATTGGTGTAAGCTCCACCGCCAGAGACGCCCATGAACACGATCGCCGGGACGGCCATACCGGCCGCAGCCGCGACCATCGGCAGACGCCGAGCGGCAGGATCAGCCAATTGCCCGCTGACCAGCTCGCGCTTCACTTCCAAGCCGACGACGAAGAAAAACACCGCCATAAGCCCGTCATTGATCCACAGATGGAGATCTTTGAGTTTGGCAATCGGCGTCCACGGAAGCTCACCGTAAAACAATTGCCGATACTCGCCCGCAAGCGGCGAATTGGCCGCCAGCATCGCGGCGGCTGCGACCAGGATCAGCAGAATGCCGGCAGCGGCATCCCCGACAAACAGGGCGCGGACCGGTGCGAAAAAGTCATTATCCGGAGCGGGAGAGGAAGAATCTGTTTTTGACATGATTGCTTCCTCCTTTGAGAAAAGTTTGCCCGGTTGCAAGCCCAATCAAGGCGCGATATCCCTGTACTCGGTAAAGGGAAGGGGTCGCACCTTGGCTTTTACGGAATTTGATGCGTCTCAGTGGCTCGTGTTGATCCAGCACGAGGCCCTGTTGTTTGCCGCCTGTATTTTCCTGCTCGGGGCGTTGGACGACCTTGCGGTCGATCTCGCTTGGCTGTGGCTCAGGCTGAGAGGTCGCGCGCAAACACCGACTTTCGAACGGGCCTCTCTCGAAGGTCAACAACTCAGCGGTATGGCAGCGGTGCTCGTGCCCGCTTGGGACGAGGCCAGCATTATCGCCAGCACAATTCGCCACACGCTTACGGCGTGGCCGCAGCCTCAAATGCGGCTCTATGTCGGATGCTATGCCAACGATCCCGCCACAATAGCGGCGGCGATGGAAGCAGGACTGGGTGATCCTCGCATCCGCGTTGTCGTTCATGGGGCCAATGGGCCAACCACCAAGGCCGATTGCCTCAACCGAATGTTCGCGGCCATGCGCGATGACGAAGCTCGCATGGGCAAGCGTTTCAAGATGATCCTGTTTCATGACGCGGAAGACATGGTGGACCCGGCTGCGCTGGGGCTGTTCGATCGCACGATCGGCAATGCCGGCCAAGCGGCGGACTTCGTGCAAATGCCGGTACTCCCGCTCCCGCGCCAGGACAGCCGATGGATCGGCAACCATTATTGCGAGGAGTTTGCCGAGGAACACGGCAAGACCATGGTGGTCAGGGACAGGCTCGGAGCCGCTTTGCCCGCCGCCGGGACCGGCTGCGCCATTTCACGGCCCGCGGCAGATTGGCTCATCGGGCGTGGCAGCGATGGTCAACCTTTCCAAGCGGACTCGCTGACCGAGGATTATGAGCTGGGCATCGCGATCGGCGAAATGGGCGGCAATTGCCGTTTCCTCCGGGCGCGAGATGAGGCGGGTGAGCTGATCGCAACCCGCGCCTATTTCCCCGCCCGGATTGATCAGATCGTGCGTCAGAAGACGCGCTGGGTGCACGGGATCGCGCTGCAAGGCTGGGACCGGCTCGGCTGGAATGGCGGGCTGATCGAGAATTGGATGCGGATTCGCGATCGGCGTGGACCGATGACCGCGCTCGCCCTGTTCACGGCCTATACGATGTTGACCGTGTCAGCCCTGACATGGGCAACAGCGGCACTGGGAATTCCAGTGCACGCTCCGCACGACCCCTTGTTCGAGTTGCTGCTGGTGTTGTGTCTGATTGCGCTGATGTGGCGCGCAATGTGGCGGTTCGCCTTCGCGGCGCGCCATTATGGCTATGCCGAGGGATTGCGCGCGATCCTGCGCATTCCCGTCGCCAATGTCATCGCGATTATGGCCGGGCGGCGGGCGGTCTCAGCCTATGTCCGAGTGTTGATGGGGGGCAAGCTGCATTGGGACAAGACCGCGCATGACTTGCACCCCGCCTCTGTGGAGCGCGCAGGAGTGGCGCAGGCATGATCGGTGCGCGCAACTCTTCTCGGCGCGGCGCACCCCTCATCCTGCTTGTACTGGTACTGGCAGGCTGGATCGGTGTGCGCAGCTTGCTGTGGGTCAATCCCTTTCCAGCTCAACCACCCTTGGGCTTGATCGGCGATGTCGTGGTTTCGCCCGTCGGTGACGTGTCTCCCACGCCGCCTATTATCGCCTCCAACACTGACGCTCGCGATGCGGCCTTGAGTTGGCCTGCACGTGCTTCGCTGGCCCAGATCAGCCAGAAGTCTACCAAGTCGCTTGGCCATCATATGTCGAAGCCAAGGCCGGCTGAGTTTGCTGAGCTGTTCTCTGGCGATGCAAGCGCAGCAGCGGGCCACAACATCCTCTTCATGGCCGCCATGGCGCATCTTCCGCTTCCGCGCGCTGCCGAACAGGCCTTGAGCGAGCGCGGCGACGCTCCTTCCCAAATCACGAAGGCTCCCGGTTCCACCGAGCGCTGGTCGCTCGACGCCTGGGCGTTCTGGCGCGCAGGATCTTCGGCCGCGAGTGCGAATGCAGGCACACGCCCCATCTATGGCGGCAGCCAGGCCGGCGCTGTATTGCGCTATTCGCTCGCACCGGACTCGCACTATGCACCGCGCGTCTATCTCCGCGGATATCGCGCTCTCGCTGCTGGAGGTGAAACCGAACTGGCGAGCGGTGTCTCGGTTCGACCTGTAGCGGCTCTTCCCTTGCGCCTGCACGGCGAGTTGCGGGCCCTGGATCGAGCCGGCGGCCAAGAATTGCGTGGATCTGCGTTCGTTACCACCGAACTTGCTCCCATTGCCGCGCCGCTGGGCGCGCGCGTCGAGGCCTATGCCCAGGCAGGATATGTCAGCGGTGAGGACGCGACCCTGTTCGCTGATGCGCAGCTGACAGTGATGCGCGAAGTGTCCGGTTTTGACCTTGGCACAATCCATGTCGGCGCGGGAACCTGGGCTGGTGCGCAACGCGATGCGCATCGTATCGATATCGGGCCCAGCCTTCGACTTGACTTGCGATTGGCGGATACGCCCGCGCGTCTTTCGGTTGATTGGCGCGAGCGCGTTGGAGGTCGGGCCGCTCCTGCATCTGGCGTTGCGGCAACATTGTCGACGCGATTCTAGATCGATCCTCGCCAATTTTTTGCGCGGATCGGAAGAAGTCAGCGGTTATCTGGGTTTAATAGCGGCGGTCGGTAGGGTAGGCCGGTCGCATGGATGTCTACCTGCCCATTGCGAATCTGTCGGTGAATGGATTTTTCATCGTCATGCTGGGCTTTCTGACGGGCATTCTATCCGGGCTGTTCGGCGTCGGCGGAGGATTTCTCACCACACCGCTGCTCATCTTCTACGGAATTCCGCCAACGGTTGCCGCTGCATCGGCCGCGACCCAGGTCACCGGCGCAAGCGTTTCCGGCGTGGTCGCGCACGGACGGCGCAATGGCGTTGATTATCGCATGGGAGGGGTGCTGGTTGGCGGAGGCATTGTCGGCGCATTAATCGGTGCGCTGCTGTTCCGCTTCCTGCAAGCGGTGGGGCAGATCGATGTCGTGATCAGCATTCTCTACGTCCTGATGCTGGGCACGATCGGTGGCCTGATGATGCGCGAGGCGATGGAAAAGCTGCGACCGACGCCCGGTGGCGCCGGTGTGATCCGCAAACGGCGGCACCACCCGCTGGTTGCGTCGCTGCCGATGCGCTGGCGGTTTTACCGCTCGGGCCTGTACATCTCGCCTTTGGCGCCTCTGATCCTGGGCGTCATTGTCGGCGTGCTGACCATGCTGATGGGCGTTGGCGGCGGCTTCATCCTGGTCCCGGCAATGCTCTATCTGTTGGGGATGAGCGGCAATGTCGTGGTCGGAACCTCGCTGTTCCAGATCCTGTTTGTCACCATGGTGACGACGATGACGCATGCGCTGACTACCAAGGCGGTCGACATTGTCCTGGCCGGATTGTTGCTGCTGGGATCGGTCATGGGCGCCCAATTCGGCACCCAGATCGCGCTCAAGGCACGTCCGGAAATTTTACGCCTTGTGCTGGCCGGAATCGTGCTTCTGGTGGCCTTGCGGATGCTTTATGGGCTCGGGGTCCAGCCCGACGAAATTTACACTGTGAGCCCGCTATGAGGCTCCGTATCGCCTTCCTACTGCTGGCCGCATTGGGCCTTTCCGCCCAGCGCGAACCGATCCTGGTTCCCGAGGTCAGCCAGTCGCGGATTGAAGTCCGCCAAGGCTTCACCGGGGCAAACCTGCTGCTTTATGGCGCGATCGTCGATCCGCGCGGCCCGCAGCGTGGAACCGAGTACGATATCGTCGTCGTGCTCAAAGGCCCGGCAGAACCGATCCGCTTGCGCGAGAAGGAGCGTATTGCGGGGATCTGGATGAATGCGGAATCGTCTGATTTTCGCTCCGCACCTTCCTTCTTCGCAGTCGCCTCATCCAGCCCGATTGAGGAGATCGTGGATGAACGGACCGCCGCGATCTATGAGCTTGGGACCGAGTTCATCCAGCTGAGCCCGTCGGGTGACATCGATCCCGAAAAGCAGCAACGCTTTGCCAGTGGTCTGGTCGATATGCGTCAGCGTCTCGGGCTCTACAAAGAGGATTTGAATGGGGTCCGGATCACCGAAAAGGTGCTCTATCAGGCGCGGATTGCGTTGCCATCCAATGTGACGACGGGCGAATACACGGCGGAGACCTTTGCAATCGCTGATGGCCGCGTGCTGGCCAGTGCGACCGCGGATATTGAAGTCGCCAAGGTTGGCCTCGAAGGGCAGGTGGTCAACGCCGCCGATCGGTGGTCGCTGTTTTACGGGCTAGGCGCGATCCTGCTTTCACTTGGCATGGGCTGGTTTGCGGGCCGCTTGTTCGCCCGCCTGCAATAGGCCTGAACCGCCAGTAACTTGCGCGCCAAATGGCGTCTGTTGACGCGATGTTAACCGAGATTTTGCTATGCCCTCGGCGAAATATGCAAGGGGTAGAGACCGCACATGGCGGACATGGCCAATCACAATTTCGACGCTCGCCAGCCGGGCAATGCAGACGCAGGCGCTGCCAACGCTGACGCGAATTCGCAAGGCGCCGCGTCAGCGGACAATTCGCGACTTCCAATCGGGGTGGTGCTCGAGATTTCGGGTTCAGGCTCGCAGATCGCATTTGATCTGCAGCGCCTCAATGAATGCATGGAAGATGACGATCCTTCGATCGCGCTTTCCGGCCAGGTCGGCAGCCAGATTAAGATCCGCGTCGGCGATTCCTGGCTCCTCGCCAATGTCCGCGATCAGCGCAAGGATCGCCGCAGCGAAAGCGGCATCATCGCGCATATCGACTTCCTCGGCGAAGGCATGGAGGAAAAGCTCACCGGACGGATCCACGGATTCCGCCGCGGTGTAACCCGCTATCCGGTGCCTGGCGCGCTGGTCTATCCGTCATCGACGCAAGACCTCAAACAGGTCTACGCCAGCGATGGCCGTGCCAATATCACCATCGGCAAGGTCTATCCGACCAAGGACATCCGTGCCGGCCTCTATATTGATGCGATGCTGGGCAAGCACTTCGCGCTGCTGGGCTCGACCGGTACCGGTAAGTCGACCAGTGCCGCGCTGATCCTGCACCGCATCTGCGAGACCGCGCCCAAGGGTCATATCGTGATGATTGACCCGCACGGCGAGTATTCGGCGGCGTTCCGTCAGTCGGGCCAGATCCTCGACGTGTCGAACCTGCAAATGCCCTATTGGCTGATGAACTTCGAAGAGCATTGCGAAGTCCTGCTCACCAGCGATGGCAATGAGCGTCAGGTTGACGCTGATATTCTCGCCAAGTGCCTGCTGTTTGCACGCAGCAAGAACCGGCTGGCCGAGACGATGGGCAAGATCACGGTGGATTCGCCGATCCCCTATCTGCTGTCGGACCTGTCGACCCATCTGCAGGATGAAATGGGCAAGCTCGACAAGGCGACCTCGTCCGCGCCTTACATGCGGATCAAGGGCAAGCTCGAAGAGCTCAAGCAAGACCCGCGCTACCAGTTTATGTTCTCTGGCATGCTGGTTGGCGACACGATGACCGAGTTCATCTCCAAGGTCTTCCGCATGCCGGGCGACGGCAAGCCGATCTCGATCATCGACGTCTCGGGCGTTCCGTCTGACATCACCTCGACTGTCGTCGCGGTTCTCAGCCGCCTGGTGTTCGACTTTGCGATCTGGGGCCGTGAAGAGAAGACCCGCCCGATCCTGCTCGTTTGCGAAGAGGCGCACCGCTATGTGCCCAACGAGAAGAATTCGGATGGTTCGTCGGTCGCCAAGATCCTCAGCCGGATCGCCAAGGAGGGTCGTAAATACGGCATCAGTCTGGGCCTGATCACGCAGCGTCCATCTGACTTGGCCGAAGGCGTGCTGTCGCAATGCGGCACCATCATCTCGATGCGTCTCAACAATGATCGCGACCAAGCCTTTGTGAAGGCCGCCATGCCCGAAGGCGCGCGCGGCTTCCTCGATTCCATCCCCGCTCTGCGCAACCGCGAGTGCATTGTCTGCGGCGAGGGTGTTGCGATCCCGATCCGCGTCAATTTCGACACGCTTGAAGAGAACAAGCGACCAGCATCGGAAGACCCGAGCTTCGTCGAATTGTGGAACGAAGGCGGCAGCGAAGACGAAACTGTCGAGCGCGTCGTGCTGCGCTGGCGCTCGCAGGGCTAAGTCCCCCTTTCATCTCCATAAAGATGGATATGCAAACGATCTGACATGCGAAAGCCGTGCTCCAGGCACAGCTCGCTGAGCCATTTCTCGCGCTTTTGCAACGCCGGACTCGTGGTCCCTTCAGGCATCAAGAACGTACGCTCGGGCTTGAGGCCGTACTCGCTCTGCAGCGCGAGCACTTCAGCCACGTCTTCTGGCTCGGAAATCACGAATTTGAAGAAGGCGCGCGGATCGGACGCATAGAATTCGAGCGCCTCAGAATTGAGCGCCAGATCAGCCGCATTGCCCGAATGCGCCAGCTTGGGGCTGACATTGTATTGATCGACCCAAATGTCGACATGTCCGATCGGCTTGATCGAGCCATTGGTCTCAATCTCGATATCCATGTCGGGCAAAGCCGCGAGAAGATCGGACAGGGCGGAGGTTTGCAGCAGGGGCTCTCCACCGGTCACCACCAGACGCTTCTGCCCCAACGCCAGAATCCGCTCGGCCGCCTCTTTCGCGGTCAGGTTGAGCTGATTGGCCTTGCGATCAAAGGTCTCGCCATCGCGGTGCGGCCGCTCATCGCCATCGAAATGCCAGGTGTAAGCGGTGTCGCACCAGGTGCAGGCGAGATTGCAGCGCGACAGCCTGACAAAGGCGACCGGCATACCTGTGCTTGGCCCTTCGCCCTGCAAGGAGGCGAAGATCTCAGGCTCTCCGGGAGCTTGCGTGGCGAGAACCAGGCTCATCGGCCCGCCAAAATTGACGAAGTTGACACCCTGTCACCTGCGCAAAAACGGCCAATTCCCGCAGAAATCTGCCGGTCGGGGCGCTCATTGGCGTGGTTGACACTTGTCCAACACAAAACACGATCAGCGTGACACATCATGCCCAGGCCATGCCACGAATGCCGCGTGTAGGAAACCTTGCCCTTGGGTCCTTCGTTCGAGTGGAAGTGGACGTACGGATTGATCAAGGTTGCATTTTCAGCAGGCCTAATCTCTTGGCCTGCTTGTACCGCGATTTGCCGCAGGCATTCTGGTGCCACCAGAGAATGCGGCCAAGGCCCAACTTGGGAGGAAGCCAGAACCTATCTGGGATTTCCTCTCGCGGCTCGAAGCGGGCGATTTCGATGTCGCCAATAACGACCCCTGCTCCCTCCTCCGGTGCACGTCGTGCAATCATGTTGCCCTCCCTGTCGACGATTTGGGACTCGCCTGTGAGATGTAGGCGAGATTCAATCGTCATACCGGTGCCAGGAACCAGTAGCATTCGCCCTTCGAGGTTCCCGGTGTGCCCAGCATGGACCACAGGCGCCCCAATCACGTTCGATAAATGACCTGGAGTCTCGTGCATCATCTGCTGGTTACCCTCGTTGTATTCCCGCAGCTTCGATTGCGTGAGACCGACCGGGGGTGTGCTCCACCAGTGACTGCCGGTCATCAATAAATCGACTTTTCCACGAAGCCTGTGGGCCGTCTGTGTTCGGATCATTTCCCAACACATGGCGATCCCGATGGGCATGTCCTTGGTCGCGAAGAGACCATCGTCTCCAGCATGCCCTCCGATGTAGAATGCGTTTTCGACCATCGTCGGCAAGTCTTTGTCGTGCCTGTGTATGGTCCCATCCGGCTCCGCAAGCACATAGGTGTTGTAGACATCGCCATCGCGCATCTCGAGATACGAGCCGCCAATCTTCGCCTGATATTGCGCTGCCTTTCGGACCAACAATTCAACCGCACTGTTCTCAGCTGGGAGCGAGCAGGCGAACAGACGCTCGTCATAGATGATTTGAGTCGTGAAGAACTCTGGCAGCGCAATAAGTTTCGCTCCTTTGTTTCCAGCATCGTCGATCAACCGTTCGGCCTGAGCCAGATTGTAAGCTAGGTCGGCGACCTTTGCTTCCATTTGCAAGGCGGCGACTGTGGTCTTCGAGATATCACGCATTGCACTATTCCCTGATGTCACTAGACGTCGACAAATCTGTCGAGCGAAGGTTCGATGAACAGAGAAATCGAAGGAGTACAGTGTCGAGATTTTTTGACACCTATGAAATTGAGCTTGCTCGCATCGGAATCTCTGGCGCGATGGCCAAATTTTATTTGTCCGCGCTGGAATTGGGTGAAGCGCCCGTTAGCGGCATTGCGAAGCACTGCGGCGTCACTCGGACAAATGCCTATTCGCTCCTGGACAAGTGTCTCGCCGACGGCTTGATCACACAGATTCAAAGGGGCAGGCAAACCGTGGTCATTGCGGAACATCCCGGTGTCCTGATGCGCAATCTCGAAGACAAACGCGCCGCTCTATCCGACGTCCTGCCAACTCTCACCCGTCTCTATCAGGCTGGCGGCGATAGACCCCGTTTGCGTACATATGAGGGTTTAAGCGGAGCAAAGACGGTCCTCAACTATGTTGCGGGTGCCGAGAACGCAGAAATCTTGGGTATCCTTTCGATGAAGGAGCTTCAGGAATTTCCAGGGCTAGAGGCAATTGATGCCTTCGTGAGCAAGAGGGTCGACGCTGGGAAGAGTTTACGGGTCATTCGCTCGGCGACTGAAGAGACCAGTTCGATCTGGCAAACGAGCGCACCTGAGTTGAGGCAAGTTCGCTATGCGCCAACTGCACCATTAGTGATGACGACGTTCATCTATGATGACAGCGTAGCGCTTATTTCGTCCGAGCGTGAGAACTTCTCAATGGTCATTGAAAGTACGGAGTTTGCCAAGGTTCAAACCGCGCTTTTCGAAGCGCTTTGGTCAGCGAGCACTTCTCAGAAGTTAGAATAGGTCTAGGTCCGCAAATGGGTCGTAAGCTGACTGTCCGCATTGAGGGAAGCACTAGACTACTCCACCACTCTCCTAGGCGCTCAAAACGCCGTAGGGTGGCCGTGTGCATATGTCCTGTGCCCGCAATCAAGTCGCATCAGCTGACCGGCCAGATTGCGAAAAAAGCCTCTGAGCAGCTTCTATTGGGCCGCTTCACAAATCGCCATGATCCGCGACCACCCATCCATCGCCGTCGCGTTCGATAATCGCGCGATAGCCCCAGCGTCGGTCCGCCTGTGACTTGTAAAAGAAGACGCAGAAATTCTGCGCGCCGCAAGCGACATTCCTCAGAATATGGTCGGTCTCGAATTCATCCGAGGAAAGCGGCGGGAGATATCTCGGGTCGACTTCGGTGGGCTCCTCCTCCGTGCCATAAATCCGCTCTGTCACTGTTCGGCGAATGGCTTTGTCAATAGCCTCGCGATCGTCCCACGCCATCCGCGCCATACCGATCGCCCGATCCCGCGCATCTGGGCCGAGCGGTTCGAGGATCAGCTCGAACGGGATTGCATCACCAAACCACTCGCGCTTCTGAACCATCAGCGTGAACTCATTCGCGACAGGCTCGAACTGGCCCAGCACCGGGTCTTCAAACGGCAGCGGATTGAGCACTCGGTCAGCGGCTGCCGAAAGCTCTGCGTCTCGCACCGGCGCCAGCACGTCCAGGAACACTGCGGACGCGGTTCGGCCGAGCAATGCGTCCTCTTCGAACTTCACCGGGCCGTCGATCGCCAATTGCACCAGGGCGCCCCTTTTGAAGAGGTCCTTAAACCTCTCAAACTCAGCCTCGTCCTTGGTTCTCACATAGGTATTGGCTTGCACCGTATCGACCGGGCCATCGCCCTGCCGCCACGCCAGAAACTGAACGTCGAAGGAGTAGGCCTCACGGTATTCGTTGGGCTTGTAGGGATAGCCGCGCCAGTTCACCACGCCGGTGAAGATCACGGGATCCTCGTTCTGCTCCGGTTTGGGGGCCTCCTCAGCCCAAAGCGTGGCGGGGAGCGCCAGCGCGAGAAGGGCGAATAGAACCCTGCGAGCCAAGCCTGTCACGTCCAACTTTCGCTTGCATTCTGCATTGAAAAAAGGCTGTTCGAATTCGCTTTTGCAGATGCGTTCGGAAGCAGGCCTCTGTGGCAAGGATAAAGGTCGTCAATCGGCATCGCCAATCCAGACATATCCCTCGTCAAACCGAGCAGCAGCATAGGCGACTCCTCCATCGAACAGGTTTGCAGCCGTGAAGAGAATCGAGAATGCATCCCTCTCCTGTTCCGAGTCATAGGCGTCGATGTTCACGATCTTAATGGCGCCCGGGTCGCCATATTTGCTCGTAAGACTATCGATCAGCTTGGACTCCCAAACTTCCCAATCGTCATAGAGCCTCTCCAATACGGCGATCGCCTTTTGTCGATCGCCCTCTTTCGACCGCAGATAGACTGAAATATGGTCGCCATGCCAATCGCCGACTGCCTGCATGCCCAGACCCGTGCGAGCCGTAAACACGAAATTGTCGGAGAATGCTTGCACCAGGTGCTACCCCAGCCTTTTCAACGCGTTCTCGAGCCGTTCGACTTCCGCCGAATGATGCGCAAAGTCGGACTTTGCCTTTTCGACCGCTTCGGGCTTGGCGCGCTCAACGAAGTTCGCGTTGGACAGCCGCCCTTCGAGCGATTTGGCTTCCTTCTGGCTGGCGGCGAGGGCCTTTTCCAGGCGAGCCTTCTCGGCGTCGATATCAATGATGCCTGCAAGCGGGATCACAAACACATCGTTGCCCGCTGTCACCTGCATGGCCGGCCCTTCGGGGGCTTCACCAATCGTCACCGGCGTTAGACGCGCCAACCGTTCGAGCGCGGCGCTGCTGCGATCGATCGTATGTGTCGCAACGTCAGACGCCTGCGGCAGGAAGGCGGCCAGCTTCTCGCCCGGCGGAATACCCAGCTCGTTCTTGGCGCTGCGGACATTACTGGTCAGCTCAATCGTCCAGTCGATGGCATCGGTGGCGTCGCTCGACACTTCGCCGCGCGGATTGGGCCATTGCGCCAGGATCAGCTCGTAATTGCGATCACCAAGCGCGTGCCACAGCTCTTCGGTGATAAAGGGCATGAAGGGGTGGAGCATGACCAGGATCTGGTCGAGCGCCCATCCGGCAACCGCGCGGGTCTCGATTGCTGCGGGGCTGTCAGGATCGCCGGCAAAGACCGGCTTGATCAGCTCAAGATACCAATCGCAGAAACGCGACCAGGTGAACTGATAGATCGCATTGGCGGCAGCATCGAAGCGCAGATCCGCCATCGCGGCATCCAGTGCTGCGAGCGTCTGCTGGACTTCGCCGATCACCCATTGATTGGCGGCAAGCTTGGCTTCGGGCGCCTTGATCGTGGTCGAGGCAGTGATGCCATTGGTCTGGCAGAACCGCGCCGCATTCCACAGCTTGGTCGCGAAATTGCGATAGCCCTCGACGCGCTTGTCATCCATTTTGATGTCGCGACCCTGGCTTTCCATCGCCGCCATGAAGAAGCGCAAGGCATCGGCGCCATATTGGTCAATCAGGCCAAGCGGATCGACCACATTGCCTTTGGACTTGGACATTTTCTGTCCGTCAGCCGCGCGAACGAGCCCGTGCAGATAGAGACGCGGCCATGGGGCTTGCCCCATATTGTACTGACCCATCATCATCATGCGGGCATCCCAGAAGAACAGGATGTCAAAGCCCGAGATGAGCAGGTTGTTGGGGAAGTGCTTCTCAAGCAGGTCCGTCTGTTCGGGCCAACCAAGCGTCGCAAACGGCCACAGCGCGGAAGAGAACCAGGTGTCGAGAACGTCGCTATCCTGTGTCAGCGTAACGCCTGCTCCGGCCTGAGCTTGGGCTTCGTCCTCGGTCGTTGCCACAAAGACATTGCCCTCGGTATCAAACCAGGCCGGGATCCGGTGACCCCACCACAGCTGGCGCGAAACGCACCATGGCTGGATGTTTTCCATCCAGTTGAAGAAGGTCTTTTCCCAGCTCTTGGGGACGATCTCGATATCGCCATTGCGGACTTGCTCGATCGGCTTGGCGGCGAGCTTCTCAGCATCGACATACCATTGATCGGTCAGCCAAGGCTCGATCACCACACCGCCGCGATCGCCAAACGGGGTCGCAATCTGACGCGGCTCGGCGTCGAGCTCTTGCTCTTCGCCCTTCTTGGTCTTGGCGATATGCGGGATCAGATGGCCGCTTTCCTTAAGCCGCTGGACGACCAGTTCGCGCGCGCCCGAGACGCCATCGCGCTTGAATCGGTGCAGGCCGAGATATTCCTCCGGCACCAGCCCGTCAGCGGTCTGGCAGACATTGGCTTCGCCATCCAGCATGTTGAGCATGTCTGCGGCGGCGATGCCCGCGCGCTTGCCAACCTCGAAGTCGTTGAAGTCGTGACCCGGCGTGATCTTCACCGCGCCCGAACCCAGCTCGGGATCGGCATGTTCATCGGCGACGATCGGAATCTTGCGGCCGGTGATCGGCAGGATCACATGCTTGCCAACCACGCTGGCATAGCGCTCATCCGAGGGGTGAACCGCGACCGCCATATCGGCGAGCATGGTTTCGGGTCGGGTCGTGGCGACCTCGATATAGTCGCGGCCATCGTCGAGCTTTACGCCGTCCTCGAGCGGGTATTTGAAGTGCCAGAAGCTGCCCGGAATGGTCTGCTGTTCGACTTCAAGATCGCTGATCGCGGTCTTGAGCTTGGGGTCCCAGTTCACGAGCCGCTTGTCGCGATAGATCAGCCCATCATTGTAGAGATCGACGAAGACCTTGAGCACAGCCTCGGTAAAGTGCGGGTCCATCGTGAACTGTTCGCGCGACCAGTCCATCGAGCAACCCAGACGGCGGAGCTGGCGGGTGATTGTGCCGCCGCTTTCTTCCTTCCACTTCCAGACGATGTCGACAAAGTCGTCGCGCGAATAATTGGTGCGCTTGTCCTGCCGTTCCTCGAGCTGGCGTTCGACCACCATCTGCGTCGCGATGCCGGCATGGTCGGTTCCGACTACCCACAAGGCGTCCTTGCCGCGCAGACGCTCATACCGAACCACAATATCCTGCAGCGTGTTGTCGAGCGCATGGCCGATATGCAGCGAGCCGGTGACGTTGGGCGGCGGGTTGACGATCGTATAGGGTTCGGCGTCAGGCCGCTCGGGCCGGAACAGGCCTTTCTCTTCCCAATGGGAATACCATCGCGCCTCGATCTCGGCCGGGTTGAACGTGGTGGGTAAAGAGGTGGTCATGCTTGTTTGGCTCAATTGTCTGTTTGCGGCGCTCTAACGCCCGCGCCCTTTGCCACCCACTCTCTCCGCTCACAACCGCTTATTCGCCAATCAAGCCGTTGATCTCTGCATCGGCTTTGGCGCGCAATTGCTGTTTGCAGGCTGCGAAGGCGGGTTGCGATGCCAGCTCAGCAGCGCGCGCCAAGGCGTGATCGAGCAGACCGTCCGCCGCAACGACTTCATCAGCGATTCCCGCTTCGACCGCTTGGTGAGGGCCAAGCAGGACCGATGTGAGCGCCAATCTGCGCCGCCATACGGGATCGAGCCAATGATCGAGGATCGCCTGCGGTACGGTGGGGAAGGGCAGGCCGGCCTTGGCCTCGGGAAGGCCGATCTTGTGCTCGCCTTCTGCCGTCACGACCCAATCGGCACACAGCATGACGATGCCTCCGGCACCGATCGAATGGCCATTGACCGCGCAGACCAGCGGGCAGGGCAGCTGGTGCAGGGCGGCGCAAAAGCGGTTGATCGCCAGTCGGGTGCGGTCAGCATCTGCCTCAGTGAAGGCAGCGGCGATCTTGATATCCATGCCACGGGTGAAATTGTCGCCCGCGCCGGTCAGCACCACGCCGCCCGCAGGTGGATCCTTGGCGAGGTCACGCAGCATGGCTGTGCCTTCGTCAAAGAGCTCTGCATGCAAGGAATTGTAGGGCGGATTGGTCAGGGTAACGAGGCAGGTCTCGCCCCGATGCTCGATTGTGAAATAGTCCATTCGCGGCTCCCCTCTCTCTCCGATGCAAGCGGTTTATGGACCGAAATGAGAAGCTTATCCAAGCTCTATCGCGCGGCTCAGTCGCGGGTAGAGCAATTGTCTGCTTGTCTGGGCATCTATTTGCCCGCATAGATTCAATCCATGGATGGGACGGCGCAGTTTACCCTCTCGGAGGACGCCAGCGGACGCATGGTGCTTGCCTGGTCCGGCCCGATGCTGGTTTCGACCATCGGCGATGCCGAGCATCAAGTCTCTTCCATAGACGCGGAGATCGACATTGTTGATCTGTCCGCGGTCGAAGAAATCGACACAGTAGGAGCCTGGGTGACGTGCCGCATGGCCGCCCATCACGAGGCTGAGATTACGGGCGCAAATGGCCGCGCTCAGCGATTGCTCGACGCCGTTGAGGGCGCAAGCAACGATGCGGATATGGTCCCTCCGCGAGTGCCAATCTGGGAACGTGTTCCGCTGGCTCTGGCTGAACAGGTCTACAATGCCCGCTCAGGCCTGATTGGTGTGATCGGCTTCCTGGGGCAGGTCCTGATTGGCATGGCCAGACTGATCCGCCATCCCAGCCGGTTTCCGGTTCGGGCGCTGGTGCGGCAAATGGAGCTGGTTGGCGTGTCCGCGCTTCCGATCATCGGCCTGATGAGCTTTCTGATCGGCATCGTTATCGCGCAGCAGGGCGCGGTCCAGCTTGAACAGTTTGGCGCCGAAGCGCTGACGATCAATCTGGTCGGACGGATCACTTTGCGCGAGCTGGGCGTTCTCATGACCGCGATCATGGTCGCGGGCCGATCGGGCAGCGCCTTCGCAGCGCAGATCGGTACGATGAAACTGACAGAGGAAGTCGATGCGATGCGCACGATCGGCATCTCGCCGACCGAAGTGCTTGTCATTCCGCGGATCCTGGCTTGCACCTTCATGATGGTCTTGCTGGGCTTCTACGCCTCGATCGTCGCAATCATCGGCGGCGCGGTGGTCGGCAATTTCGCGCTCGGCATTCCGTTTTTCACCTTCCTTGAGCGGATCCAGGAAGTGGTGCCAGCGCATGATCTGTGGGTCGGGCTGATCAAGGCACCCGTGTTTGGGTTGATCGTCGCCCTGGCAGGCTGTTTCCACGGCATGCGAGTGGAAGGCAATTCAGAAGAGGTGGGCCTGCGCACAACTATGGCCGTTGTGTCGGCTATCTTCGCCGTGATCGTGCTCGATGCTTTCTTCGCGGTGTTTTTCACCAGCATCGGGTGGGGCTGAGGCATGAGCGAGGAAGATATCACGCCCGCTGCGGAAGCACCCGCGTCCGACGCTCCGATCGTCGTCCAGGGCCTGGAGAACAGGTTCGGCGATTTCGTGGTCCATGAGGGCCTCGATCTCGAAGTACGGCGTGGAGAGATATTGGGCGTCGTTGGCGGCTCAGGCACAGGCAAATCGGTGCTGATGCGCTCAATCATCGGACTGCAAACGCCCAGCGCCGGCGATATCGATGTGCTCGGTCGGCGCATCACCGGGATCGATCCTGATCAGAATATCGGCGTGCGGTGCCGCTGGGGCGTCTTGTTCCAGGGCGGGGCGCTGTTTTCGACCCTGACAGTTGGCGAGAATGTCGAGGTTCCGCTCAAGCAATTCTATCCCGAAATCAGCGATGAACTGCGCTGCGAGATCGCGCGCTACAAGATCTTGCTTTCAGGCCTACCGGAAGATGCGATCGCCAAATATCCAGCGGAATTGTCTGGCGGGATGAAGAAGCGGGCGGGGCTCGCAAGGGCGTTGTCGCTCGATCCCGAATTGTTGTTTCTGGATGAGCCGACCGCTGGGCTGGACCCGATCGGCGCGGCCAAGTTCGATCGCTTGACGCGCGAATTGCAGCAAACGCTTGGCCTGACGGTTTTTCTGATCACACACGATCTCGATACGCTTTACGAAATCTGCGACCGGGTGGCGGTGCTGGCGGACAAAAAGGTCATCGCGGTCGGGACAATTCCCGAACTGCTTGAGACCGACCATCCCTGGATCGAAGAGTATTTCAATGGCCCCCGCGGACGCGCGGCGCAGACGACACATGCGCATGGCAATGGAGGCTCAACTGGATAAGATCATGGACAAGCTCAGCGTGCGGGGTTCATAAAGAAGCGGATGGAAACACGGGCCAATCACCTTTGGGTCGGCGCGATCACGCTGCTTTTGCTCGTGGCGCTGGCTGCGTTTATCGTCTGGCTTGCCCGGATCGGGCAGGGGCAACAGAACGAATACGACATCTTCTACAAGCAGACCGTTTCGGGCCTCGCCAATGGCTCGCAAGTCTCGTTTGCCGGGGTTCCTGTCGGGCAGGTGCGCGAAATCGCACTGTCGCAAGACGATCCTGAATTTGTCCGGGTCCGGATCCGGGTCAAGGAAGATGTTCCGATCTTGGTCGGCACTGATGCGACGATCCAGGCCAGCTTTACCGGGGTATCGACAATCCTGCTTGATGGCGCGCGCAAGGATGCACCGCCGATCACCTGCGAGACGACGGCCTGCCCCGAAGGCGCGCCGGTTATCCCGCCAGGTCGCGGCGGGATCGGCGAAATCGTGGCCAATGCGCCGCTGCTGCTTGAGCGGCTGGCGACGCTGACCGAACAGCTGAACCAGATCCTGGGCCCAGAAAACCAGCAGCAATTGGAAGGCATCCTGCGCAACACCAATCGCCTGTCAGGCGAATTGGCGGCCGCGGCGCCGCAATTGCAGGGTACCTTTGCCGAGCTTGAAACTGCGCTCAAAGAGGCCGGTGAAGCACTCGATGCGTTCGAGAAGGCCACTGCGACCACCGACGAGCTGCTCAACCGCGAAGGCCCGGCGCTGGCGGGCGAACTGCGTGATACACTGGCGTCGGCCAATGATGCAGCGGCGGCTCTGGCCCGCACGCTTGAAGACACGCGCCCGGCAGCGCGGCAATTGCGTGAATCGACCATTCCTTCGGCCGAGGCGACCCTTCAGGATCTGCGAGCGACAAGCCGCGCCTTGCGCAATGTGACCGAGAAACTCGACAACCAGGGTGTCGGACCGCTTCTGCAGGGGCAAACCTTGCCCGATTACGAGCCCGAATGAGGATCGCCATGAGAGCTGTGTTTAACAAAACGATCCGAATGGCCATGCTGTCGCCCGCTCTCTTACTGGGCGGCTGCATCAGCCTGGGCGGAGTTGAGCCTCCGCCAAGCTTGCTGACACTGACCGCGCAGTCGACCGCACCCAGCGGCGAAGCAACCGCTGTGACCGGAGCCAATGCGATCAGCATTCTTGCGCCCGAAGTGCCGGCCAAACTCGACGTGCTGCGCGTGCCTGTCCAGGTCAGCCCAACCGAGATTGCCTATCTCCAGGATGCATTCTGGGTTGAAAAGCCGACCCGCCTGTTCCGGCGCTTGCTGGGGGAAACCTTGCGAGCCAAAGGCGGAATGCTGGTGCTGGACAATGATGACACGCCGCTGGTGGCGGATCGGACCTTGCGCGGAACGCTCAGCGAATTTGGTTATGACGCAGCATCCTCGTCGGTGATCGTGCAGTTTGACGCGATCCGCTCGATCGCAATTGGCGAGGGTGACGAGGCGGGTGAAGCGATTGAGACGCGCCGCTTTGAAGCGGTCGTGCCGGGCATTTTGCCTGAGGCATCTGAAGTGGGTCCGGCGCTCAATCAGGCGGCCAATCAAGTGGCTGCCGATGTGGCCGATTGGCTTTCTGAATAGGCTGATCCGGCGTCAGGCCTGGTCTGCCAAAGCGATAAATCTGTGCGCTTTGGCGAATTCGCCGCGCCGATGATCGCGCCGTTCCTGCGCTTCCTCGTCACGGCCCCATAGCTCGGCCTGCCAATCCTCTTCCAGGCTGGCGGCGTCCCACAGAGATGCAACATCAGCCTCCTGCTCGCTCGCCATCAAAGCGATGCTCAGCGACGCCGAGAGCGAGGCAAGGTTTTCCAGACCAGCAAGCGCAAAGTCGCTGCGCTGTTCGAGTTTATGCCGCAGCCGGTCATGCGTTGCCTGATCTTGAGGGCGGTGCACAATCCCGCTGACGCGCACCAGCTTGATGCCCTCACGCTGTTCGAAGGCGCTCAGCAAAGGCTCCCACACTTCTTGCTGCCGTGCGTGCAAGGGCTCGTCTGGATCTGCGCGGTAGCAAAGAGTGTCGGTCTCGATATAGGCGAGGAGCTTGGCGATCAGCGCTGGACGGTCAGCAGCCACAATATCGAGCGCGTAATCGGTCATGTCTCGAAAGACGAAGCCGGTCGGATCGATCTCTTCGCCTTGCTCAGACCATTCTTGTGCCAGCGCCTCCGCCAGTGCTTTGCTGGGCGCAATCTGCGGGCTGCCTTTGACGGTCTTGACCCCGCGACCATCCAGATGAACCTGCCAGCCATCGCCGGCGGACGCGGTCGAAACCTGTTTGTAGAAACGCTTCATTCGTGGTCGTCCGAACGCTCGCTGCGCCAGCGTTTGGCGAGATGGTATGGCGCGAAAAAGAAGCTCAGCATGCCGCCCACGGCGAACACGACGCCCAGCCAATAGGGCCCTTCAACAACCTGCCTCGCAATGGCGAGGCCAAGCAGCAACAACACAATCGAAGCGATGCGAACAGCACCGAGAGTGTAGAAGCGCTTGGCGGCGAGGCTATCCTCTGTTGTGGTCGGAGGTCTCTCAGTCACAGCAATTGTTCCAAATGCGTGTTGTCTTGCGCCACCGCTTCAGCGCCCGCGTCCAACAGCTCTTCGGGTTCATGATAACCCCAAGCGACGCCAATCGAGCGCACATTGGCTTCTCGCGCCATCACGATGTCAAAGGTTGTATCGCCGATCATCACCGCTTCAGATGGTGTCACGCCGGCTTCAAACAAGGCCGCTTCCAGCATAGCCGGGTGGGGCTTGGATGGATGCCGGTCGGCGGTTTGCAGCGACACAAACAGGTCGCGAATCCCGTGGCTCTCCAGACAGGCATTGAGGCCGCGGTCCGATTTGCCGGTTGCGACCGCCAATTGCCAGCCACTGGCGTGGAGGCTTTTGAGCAGCTCCAGTGTGCCGTCATAGAGTGGCTCTTGCAGCAATCCGCCCATGCGCCGTTCGCGAAATCCACTTTTGTAAAACTCGACCACATGCCGCGACTGCTCTTCATCCAGATCGGGCGCGAGGTGCCTGATCGCAACCGGCAGACTAAGACCGACCATGCGACGCACCTGATTGCGATCAGGAGGCGTCAGCTTGGCGCGCTGGAAGGCCTGTTCCATCGTGTCGCAGACTTCGGCCTGCCCATCGACCAGGGTGCCGTCGCAATCGAACACGGCAAGCTTGCCTGCGCTCATTTGCGGCGTCCCTTGGGTGATGGTTTGCGGGATTTGGCCTTGCGCTTGGCCGTGGCGGCTGACGTTGTGCGCGTGCGGCGCTCACCCCGTCGGCTCTTGCGATATTGCTTGGCGTGGGCGCGGGCCGCCTGTTTCTTTTCCGCTGGCGTGCGCTCTGGCGCTTCATCGCGGATTGGCGACGCATCGCTGTCACCGATATCAAAACCAAGCGCTTCCATGCTCGCGGCGAAATGCTCTGGCAATTCGGCGGAGACATCAAGCTTGCCACCGCCGGTCTTGCGATCTGCACCCTTGTGGCTTGGCTCGGCAATAATCAGGCGGCGCGCATGCAGATGCATCTTGCGACTGATGGCCCCAGTCAGAAATGCGTCCTGCCCACCATATTTGCCATCGCCGACGATCGGATGCCCGATCGCAGCCAGATGGACCCGCAATTGGTGGGTGCGTCCGGTCAGCGGCTCAAGCTCGACCCATGCAGCGCGATGTCCGGCGCGGTCGACCACGCGATAGCGCGTCTTGGCCATTTGCCCGTTTTCCTCATCGACATGCATCTTCTCGCCGCCCGTGCCGGGCTGTTTGGCGAGTGGAGCGTCGATCGTCCCTTCGCTGATCTCGGGAACACCGACAACCAGCGCCCAATAGACTTTGCGCGCGCTGCGTCCGGCAAACCGCTTGGAATAGCTCGCGGCGCTGCCCGGCGTCCGCGCGATCAGCAGCACGCCAGACGTGTCCTTGTCGAGCCGGTGGACCAGGCGCGGGCGGGGCGTCTCTTCATCCGCAACGAAAGCGTCGAGCAGCCCATCGACATGTTTGTGTGTCTTGCTGCCGCCCTGGGTCGCAAGCCCGGGCGGCTTGTTGAGCACAATCGCGGATTTCGTCTCGCGGATCACCATGTTGTGCGCTTGCTCGATCTCGGCGGCGCTCAATTCGCGGCGCTTGCGCGGCGCCTTGCCCTTGGCTTCGCCTCCGGGAGGCACTCTCAGGACCTGCCCGGTGACCAGTCGATCTTCGGGCTTGGCGCGCTTGCCATCGACCCGCAGCTGACCGGTGCGCGCCCAGCGCGACACAGTGGCAAAGCCGATTTGGGGCAGATTGCGCTTGAACCAGCGATCTAGCCGAATGCCGTCATCGTCCTCGCCAATCGTGAACTGGCGGACCTCTGAATTGCCGGGCTTGCTCACGCTGCCAACCGCATGATGATGAGCCCGAGATAGAGCGCTGTTAGACCGGCCAGAACCGACACTGCGCAATAGCCCAGTGCCGTCGCGGCGTGGCCGCGCTCGATCAGCACCATCATCTCAAGGCTGAAGGCGCTGAATGTGGTGAAGCCGCCGAGCAATCCGACGCCAAGGAACAGCCTTGCGGTCTCGCCTTCACCAATCCCGGTCCGTCCCATCCAGCCAAACAATATTCCGATGGCCAAGCAACCGAGCACATTGGCGGCCAAGGTTGCCCACGGGAACGCCATGATCGTGCTTGGGCCGAGCCAATGGGTGAGCCCGCGGCCAAGCTGATAGCGCGCCACCGCGCCAATTGCGCCGCCCAGGGCGACAAGGCTTGAGGCTATAAGGGTTGAAGGTGTGCCAGACATTGCGAAGCCCTTAGCGATGCAATGACGCGCTGCATAGCGCTGCGTGGCAGCGCAAAGGTGGGTGAATTGCTTGCGTTTTGACCGAGTTCTGGCTAAGCGGCCTCGTGTTCGAGCCGATCCTGTATGGATTCGGCGCCATTTTCGTTGTGAAATTCGGGCTCAATCCCGCGGTTTTGGCGGGCTCTGTGCTTTTGAAGTGAGGTAGTGAAGTTTATGCAAATCATCGTTCGCGATAACAATGTCGACCAGGCCCTGCGCGCGCTCAAGAAGAAGCTGCAGCGCGAAGGCGTGTATCGCGAAATGAAGCTGCGTCGTCACTATGAGAAGCCGAGCGAGAAGCGCGCCCGTGAAAAGGCTGCTGCTGTGCGCCGCGCCCGCAAGCTTGAGCGCAAGCGGATGGAACGCGACGGCATCAAGTAAGACGCAATTCACGGTGTGATCGCGCTCTAGAAGCGCTTGAAACGCCGATACGGATACGCCAAAGGGCGCGGGAGACTTTTTCTTCCGCGCCCTTCGCATTTTCAGGACAGTTTATGACCGAGATTACCCGTGTTCCGATCCAGCCCGTGGCCAAAGGATCGCTGACCAAGCTTTGGCTTGGCGTCGTCATTGCCATTCTGCTTGGTGCAGGACTGGCCTGGACTGCAATTCCCAAAGGGCTCAGCATTGAGACCGTGGTGGCTGGCGAAGGTCCCAGCCCGACCGCAACCGACTGGGTGTTCGTTCGCTACAAGGGCATGCTGGCCGATACGGGCGAAGTGTTTGACGAGACCGAGGACATTCCAATTCCGGTCGAAGGGATTTTCCCCGAAGGCACGCCTCTGCCGCTGGATCGCATGCTGCCAGGTTTCACCGCCGGTCTGACCCAGATGCAGAAGGGTGGCGAATATGTGCTCTATATTCCGGCTGATCAGGCCTATGGCGCAGAACCACCGCCCAACGCTCCGATCCCGCCAGACGCCGATCTCATCTTCGAAATCGAGCTGGTCGATTTCATGAGCAATGAAGAATTCGAGCGCAAAGCGAATATCATTCAGCAGGTGTTGCAAGCTGGCGGTCCGCCTGAGGGCGCCGCTCCTCCTCCTGCACCCGGCAATTAAGGACTGAATAGATGTCGGTCGACAAAGACACTGTCGCCAAGATCGCGTCGCTGGCGCGAATCAAGATGGGCGATGCAGAGCTTGAACGGATGGTGCCCGAGCTCAACCAGATCCTTGGCTGGGTCGAGCAGCTCGGCGAAGTCGATGTTGAAGGCGTCGAGCCCATGAGCGCGGTGATTCCCAACACGCTTCGGCTGCGCGAGGACGAGGTTGACGCCGATCCCAAGACGGGCGGCGGCAAGCGCGACGAAGTGCTCGCTAACGCTCCGGCCGCAGAGCATGGCTTTTTCGGCGTGCCCAAGGTGATCGAGTGATGGCTTCGCTGGCAAAGTGTGGTCGTCATGCTGAACTCGTTTCAGCATCCATCGTCCGCGTGACATCGAAGGATTTGAATAGGGGATGGACCCTGAAACAAGTTCAGGGTGACAAGAATGACTGATTTCACTGACCTTGGCGTCAAGGCCATCCGCGATGGAGTTGCTGGCGGCGATTTCACCGCTCGTGAAGTGGCCGAGCACTTTAATGCGGCCGTGGCTGACGCGGCAGAGCTCAACGCCTTCATCGTGACGACACCCGATCATGCGCTCGCAGCGGCAGATGCCGTCGACAGCGCGCGCGCAGCCGGGCAAGAGCTTGGCGCGATGGCTGGTGTCCCGATCGGGATGAAAGACCTGTTCGCTTCGCATGGCGTGCAGACGACCGCCGCGAGCCACATCCTCGAAGGCTTCAAGCCCGAATATGAAAGCACCGTCTCGCAAAAATTGTGGGATGCGGGCGCGGGCATGCTGGGCAAGCTCAATCTCGATCAGTTCGCTATGGGATCGTCCAACGAGACTTCCCATTTCGGCAATGTCGCATCGCCGTGGCGCAAACAGGGCACCAATGCCGCGATGTCGCCGGGCGGCTCGTCGGGTGGGTCTTCTTCGGCTGTTGCCGCACGGATCGCTCCTGCAGCCACCGGCACGGATACAGGCGGTTCGATCCGTCAGCCGGCTGCCTTTGCCGGCATTTGCGGTATCAAGCCGACCTATGGCCGCTGTTCGCGCTGGGGCATCGTTGCGTTCGCCAGCTCGCTCGATCAGGCCGGGCCGATGGCGCGTTCGGTTGAAGATTGCGCGATCATGCTTCAAGCCATGGCCGGGTTCGATCCCAAGGACGCGACCAGCCTGCAGATGGATGTGCCCAATTGGGAAGCGGCTCTGAACGCCGACCTGTCTGGCAAGAAAGTCGGCATTCCGCGCGAATATCGCATGGATGGCACCGATGATGCGATCCTGGCGAGCTGGGAACAGGGCAAGGAATGGCTCAAGGATGCGGGCGCAGAGATCGTCGATATCTCGCTGCCGCACACCAAATATGCTCTGCCAGCCTATTACATCATTGCGCCGGCTGAAGCGTCGTCAAACCTCGCTCGCTATGATGGCGTTCGCTATGGCTTGCGCGACTTGCCTGACGGCGCCGGTTTGCAGGACATGTACGCCGCGACCCGCGCCGAAGGCTTTGGCGATGAGGTCAAGCGCCGGATCCTGATCGGCACCTACGTGCTTTCGGCTGGTTTCTATGATGCCTATTACAATCAGGCGCAGAAGGTCCGCGCTTTGGTGTCACGCGATTATGAGCAGGCCTGGGCCGATTGCGACCTGATCCTCGCGCCGACCACGCCAACCGCCAGCTTCCCGCTTGGTTCGCTCAACGAAGACCCGCTGACGATGTATCTCAACGATGTCTTCGCCGTGCCCGCCTCGCTGGCGGGCCTGCCGGCGATGAGCGTGCCCGCGACCATTAATGCCGACGGCCTGCCGCTTGGCTTGCAGTTGGTCGGCAAGGCCTTTGACGAGCAGAGCGTGCTCGATGCGGGTCTTGCGATCCAGCAGCGCGCGGGCTTCGACGCCAAGCCGGAGAAGTGGTGGTAGCATGCTGTTCGCCACGATCTTCCTTGTCTGCTTTGTCATTCTCGGCGGGGTGGTGATGTATCTGTCGCAGACGATCGACCATGGCGAAGCGCGGTTTGACAGCGAAACGGGCAAGCAATTGCCCAAAGACGAAGACGAATAATTGGAGGAGCTGGCTCTCATTCCCATCATAGCGGCCATCGCTTTCGCCGAAGTGATTGCACTGTTCGTGGCCGATTTGTTTGGATTGGCGATGGGGCTGGGCTGGCGGCATTATTCAAAGAAGCGTGCGGCTCAAAAGGCTGAGAAGAAGAGACTGAAAGAGACGTTTGAATGAGTTCATACCGCATCCAGGGAGCCACCGGTGAATGGGAGGTCGTGATCGGCCTCGAAGTGCACGCGCAGGTGACGTCTGAAGCCAAACTGTTCAGCGGCGCTTCGACCGCGTTTGGCGCTGAGCCCAACACCCAGGTCAGCCTGGTCGATGCGGCCATGCCCGGCATGCTGCCCGTGCCCAATCTCGAATGCATCCGCCAGGCGGTCCGCACCGGCATGGCGATCGATGCGCAGATCAACAAATGGTCGCGGTTTGACCGCAAGAATTACTTTTATGCCGACCTGCCGCAGGGCTACCAGATCAGCCAGCTCTACCACCCGCTCGTGGGCGAGGGGCAGCTGACGATCGAGCAGGATGACAAGGCTGGTATCGCTGAAGACAAGGTGATCGGGATTGAACGGATCCATGTCGAGCAGGATGCCGGCAAGCTTATGCACGATCAGCACCCGACCATGTCCTATGTCGATCTCAACCGCACCGGCATCGCGCTGATGGAGATCGTCTCCATGCCTGACATGCGCTCGCCTGCAGAGGCGGGGGCCTATGTCCGCAAGCTGCGCTCGATCCTGCGCTATGTCGGCTCGTGCGACGGCAATATGGAAGAAGGCTCAATGCGTGCCGACGTCAACGTCTCGGTGCGCAAAGTGGGCGATGAGCTGGGCACGCGAACCGAGACCAAGAATGTCAATTCGGTGCGCTTCGTGATGCAGGTGATCGAATATGAGGCCAACCGTCAGGTCGATGTGATCGAAGGCGGCGGTACGGTCGATCAGGAAACGCGCCTGTTCGATCCGGGCACCGGCACCACGCGGACCATGCGCTCGAAGGAGGACGCGCATGATTATCGCTATTTCCCCGATCCCGACCTGCTCCCGCTCGAGCTTGAGGATGATTTCCTCGAAGCCTGCCGTGCGAGCCTGCCCGAACTGCCTGACGCCAAGCGCCAACGCTATGCCGATGAGCTGGGGCTGAGCGATTACAACGCTGCGACGCTTACTGCTGAAGTCGAAAGCTTCGCCCGGTTTGAAACGCTGCTGGCAGAGACCGCAAAGCGCACCGGCAAGGATGAGAAGGCAATCGCGACCCAGGTCGCCAATTGGTCGCTCGCCGTTGCCCCTGGCGTTATCAACGCCGCTGGCGATGAGGCTGATCCGGCCAACGCCACTGCGGAAGCGCAGGCAGCGATCCTGGCGATGCAGGACAAGAGCGAAATCTCGGGCGGTCAGGCCAAGGAGATTTTCGAGCTGGTCCTCACCACCGGTCGCGATCCCGAAGAGATTGCTGACAGCGAAGGCCTAAAGCAGGTTTCTGATACCGGCGCGATTGAAGCCGCGATCGACGATATCCTCGCCAACAATGCCGACAAGGTCGAGCAGTACAAAGGCGGCAAGGACAAGCTGTTCGGCTTCTTCGTCGGTCAGACGATGAAGGCGATGCAGGGCAAGGCGAACCCGCAGGTCGTCAACCAGATCCTCAAAGACAAGCTGGGGTAAGCCCGATGCGCGGCAATCGCATCTGGCTGTGGCTGGCGGTTGTCCTGATTGCGCTGGTCGGTGCGGCATATGCCTATATGCACGCGCCGCTGCCCGACGATGACGAGTTACATCAGGTTGCGCTCGATCCGGCTGATCCAGACCGCACGCAGATCGGCGATCTGACCTATCTCGGCGGAATCGATATCCCGCGCATGAGCCAGAATATCGGCGGGCTGTCGGGTTTGCGCTGGGATGCGCAAAGCCAGCGCCTGCTGGCTATCACCGATGATGCCCGCTGGGCGTGGCTGAGACTGGGTGAGCAGGAAGGTCGTCTGGTTGGATTGAATGAGGTCGAAAGCGGCCCGCTTGTCGGCCTTGAGGGCGAAATCCTTACCGGCAAGGCAATGGGCGATTCCGAAAGCCTGACGCGCAGCGCCAATGGTGGGTGGCTGGTCGGATTTGAGCGGACGCACCGAATTTGGCGTTATCCGAGCCTCGGAGTGAAGCCGGTGCCGACCGAGATCGATTTGGAGTCAGATTTTGGTGCCCTTGATGACAATAGCGGCCTTGAGGCCTTGGCTGCCAACGAGCGTTCCCAACTTATGTGTGTTCAGCGGATGGCGAGCAGTGACCGTCCCATTTGCCTGTTGCGCGACACAGCAACTGGCAATGCGGACTTTCCCGTTGTTCCACCGCAGGAGCTAATTGGCCTTGGTGCGGTACCGACCGACGCAGACGCTTTGGCCGATGGCACATTCTTGATCCTGTTTCGCAGCTACTCGCCAACGGATGGGAACAGCGCAGCGATCGTCGCCTATTCTCCAGATGGCGCCCGGCGTGAGATCGCAACACTCCAACCTCCGCTCACAACCGATAATTTCGAAGGCCTGGCGGTGCGCGAAGAGGAAGATGAGACTTTCCTCTACATCGTTTCGGACGACAATTTCTCCGGGCGCCAGCGTACTTTGCTGATGAAGTTCAAGCTCAATCGCGACCATAACTCAGGACCCGCCGAAAACTCGCCCTGACCCATGGACAAGGACGACGCGGTCAGTAATGTCGGAGTCAAATGGGGGAAGGGGTCCAATGAGATTTGCAGGATTGATGCTGCTGCTCTTGCCATTGGCGGGAGCGGCCCAGGCGCAGGCGATCAAGAATGAGCCGCCGATCAGGGAGTTTTCCGAAACCGAGATAGCAGCGATTCAAATGCCCGAGCTGGCGTTCGAATACGACAAGGTCAAAGCGAAAGACTTCGAAAAGTATTTCTACTTTCACCGGCCTGAGACGAGTTTTGACCAGGCCTTTGCCGATATCAGCGAATGCGATTCACTGGGCAGCGGGATCAATTTCTACGCTGGCGCAAATGATGCCGCTATCGCCGGAGCCATGGCGCAATATGGCCTGCTCGCCGGCGCGGTTGGCGGATTGATCGGTGGCCTTATGGCCGATGCCATTTTCGGCAGCGCGGAACGCCGCAAGCTCAAGCGGATCAACATCCGCCAGTGCATGTTCTACAAAGGCTATGACCGCTACGGGCTCAAGAAGGACCTGTGGCAGGAGTTCCATTTCGAAGAAGGCCTGAGCCGCGAAAACGCGGACAAGCGCGAAGCCGCGTTGTTGCAACAGGCGTTGGTCGCCTCTGGTCCCAAACCGACGACGGAGGTGCTGGTACCATGATCAGGCAAACATTAATCGGTTCACTCGTGGCCGCAGCGCTTAGCGCTGGCTCGGTCGCAACTGCACAGAGTGTCGAATCTGCCGCAATCGAAGCCAAGCGGATCGAGAAGGGCACGCAATCGCTGAGCGAGGACAAGGCCTACATCTTTGTCCGCTCATCACTTCGCTCAGTAGGCGCCTTTATCAAGACAGCCGACGCAGAAGACGTGGCGGCATTCGAAGCCGAATGGGAAGAAGAGCTGGCCGAAGCGATCGAAAAATATCCGCGGCGGCTTGAGCGGTGGCAGGAGCGCAAGGCGGCCGGGGCCCGCAGGATGAAACCTCGTCCGGTGGAGCCTACGCGAGAATCGTTTTCCATCGGTTCGATCGAGACGCGGTTATTGGTCAGCTATGGACCGCAATATGTCTATGCCAAAGGCAAGGACGAGAACGGCGAGAAGTACTTTGACTATGTGATGGAGGTCGAGCCGGGCGAATACACCTATTACGGCCCGATGTTCCTGGGCCCGCAAGGCGCTGCTGGCGCTTGTTATTGTATGGGTTCGGTCAAGTTCACCGCCGAGGCTGGTCAGATTACATCACTGGGCAATTTCCTTGAGGGCAAATGGGTGACGCGGGACCAGCTTCGTCAGGCCAATATCTTTGCCGATACTCTTCCCGAACGAGAGGTTGAACCAGTCGATTGGTCGGTCCCCGACAGCCTGTCGAGCTTGCCCTCGGTTCAGGCCGAGCTGCACGCAGCGGGCAAGATCAACAATTTCTACCGCGCTGGCGTGCAACGCCTGCCTCCGGTCGAAGGCGTGCTCGCTTATGAACGTGACACGGTGATCGATGTCCGCGCCAAGCTGGCCGCCGAGAAAGAGGCCGCAGAACGCGCCGCCGCTGAGCAAGCCGCCGCGGAAGCCGCCGCAGCAGAGGCAGCGCGCCAACGCGAATTGGAAGAGCGGGCTGCGGCCGAAGCCGAAGCGGATGAGGGGGAGAGTGCGATGGACGACTCATCTGGCGAAGCCGAAGCCAATGACGGAAGTGAAAGCTAGTCCTGAGCACCAACGCGCGGCTCGGACGAGCAGCGTCATGAGGCGGAGGGCGCGATTGTGATGGCAAGAATCCTAATGGGGATCGTGGTGGCGGCATGGCTGGCAGCACCCTCAGCTGCCCATGCGCAAACGCCGATGTCGGAACAGGAGTGGCGCGAATGGACTCCTGATCCTGCGACCCTCGCCATGCCGATGCTGGATTTCGAACCGGATTCAAACGACATCAAGAGCTACAAGAAGTACTTCTATTTCAGCCGTCCAGACACTGCGTTCGACGTCGCGTTGAGGGACCTTCGCGAATGCGATGACATGTCGCGCGGTTTGGCGACAGGAAACTACTATCCCGACCACAGCATGACTGCGCCATATGGCGTTGGCGGCGTGATCGGTGGCGCGCTTGTCGGAGCGTTTGCCCAGGCCCTTATCGGATCGGCGGAGAAGCGGGCCGCTCGCCGCGTCAATATGCGCCGTTGCATGTTCTTCAAAGGCTATGCGCGGCACGGCCTTTCGAAGGAATTGTGGCGAAAGTTCAATTTTGAGGAGGGCAGCAAGGACGTCGCCGAGTCCGATCGCCAGAAAATGCTCGCGATCCAGGCTCTCGTGGCATCGAGCGATGCGATCACCGCCGAGGATATTGGCCTGTGACAGTCTGGAAACTCCTGCTCGCTGCGATCGTCTCATGCTCGCTGATGTCTGGCCCAGCAGTGTCCGCTCAGGACGATGAGGAGTTTGAGACGCGTGCCATTCGCGATCGCAAGGACATCTCGCTTGATCCGACCAAGGCCTATATCCTCCTGCAATCCGGTGGCGGGGTTCCACTCACCTTTTTCCGCGAACCAACACAGGCGCATCGCGACCGCGTGGCTGCCGAGCGTGCGGAAGGTCTCGCCAAGGCAAGAGAGAAGTATGCCAAGGACAAAGCGGCCTATGATCGGGCGCGAGAATCCTTCAAAAAGCGCGGCAGGAGCTTTCGCGGCAATAAACCGACAGAGCCGACGGAAAGCAATTTCAGCTGGCCTGCGCCAGAACTCAGCCAGATGTTCTCAATGGGTCAGTCAGGCCATTTCGCCAAGGACGGAGCCTCTCTCTATCTGCACGAAGTGCCGCCGGGAACTTATGTGTTCTACGGTGTATACTCGAGCGTCGATGGAGACTGCGCGTGCATGGGCACGGTCAAGTTCGAGGCTGAGGCCGGCAAGATCGCGGCGCTTCAATATTTGATCATATTCCTTGATGAGAAAGGACAGCCGACTGTCGGTCGCGAGGAGATGAGAGGCCTCGAGATTGACGACCAAATCACTCGGATTGGCATGGCAATCGAATTGCCATCGACATTGGCACTCGATCCGCGCCTGCCGCGAGATTGGGTTGTTCCGGCTCGATTTGAACCTGTGCCATTTGTGCCGAACTGGCTCGGCTCGCGTATCAATCGAATCCAGCCCATTCCCGGCCTGATTGAGTACGACCGGGATCGAGTGATCGACGTCCAGGCCGAGCGAAGACGCGAATTGGAGGGGCAGGCTGCGTCCGAAGCCAAGGTGGCTGGAGCCGATGCGGTTGAGGGTGAAGCGCAAACACCCTCTGAGGTGGACGAGAACACGTCTCCCGTTGACGAAACGGCGCCTTCCTAACCCATGCAAAGGGCCGCCGGAGCGCGTGCTCCAGCGGCCCTCAAAATCGCTTTAAGGCGGGTCGCTTAGGCGCGGGTACCTGAAACAGGCATTGCACCGAATGCACCAGCATTGACGGTGCCGGTGATGCTGTCGCCATCGACAGTGGCTTCGCATTCGAGCGTCATCGGCATCGGAACAGTCATGTTCATTTTCCAGGTCAGCGTGTTGCCGTCGACCTTGCCTTCTTCGACATCCATTGAGCCCATGCCGCCGGCCATGTTGCCGGTGAAGGTGCCGTCGCCGTTGTCTTCAACGGTGAAGGTGCCAGCCTGGTCGCCCATCGGGCTCTTGACGGTGGTGTTGTAGGTTCCTGCAACAGACATTCATTTTCTCCTTAAACTCGGATTGTTGGAGCCCGGGAGCCCCGAAACTCTCCCACTTCATTTACACTGGTGTTAGTTAGACTCAACCACATATCGCCGCTTGGCATTTGCCAGCACCTCATCGCGCCAGAAATAGACCGGCTTGAGCTCGTGATCGACGAACATCTGCATCTGGTCGGTGTAATGCGGGCTGTCGGGCCGGGTGATGGCCGAACCAAACGGCTGGACTGAGCGCGAACTCACGGGCTGGCCATCAACCCACTCGACCCATTGGATATAGCTGTCGCCATGGATCAGGCTGAGCCGACCATCATCGTGCACTTCCCACGATGTCGCCGCGCGCAGCGTGTCTGAGCCGCCATCGAGTGGCAGGTCGACATCGCCCTGCCGCAACCGCACCAGCTCTCCCATAGGCGGGTCGAGGCGTCCGAAATGCGTCATCAGGTGATCAGCGGCGGCCGCCAACTTCTCTTCGACATCGGGCCATTCACCATTACTGTATTCGGCTGCCATGAAGTCGCGCATCAGCAGATAGGCAAGCGCATCTGCGGGGCCCTCGCCGTCAGCGGTGAAATCCCAGGCAGCGAGCAGTGTGGCAGCCTGCTGGACCGGGCTGTCCTCTGCATGATCTGCGATGGCAATCCTATCGATCTCGTCCCACAGCATGTCGACATAGCCCCGGCGATCATAACCGGTGTCGTATTTGATTGCTTCCAGTGTAGCCCGATCAAGCATTTCGGCTTCGCTGAGCAGCTTGTAGGCTCGCCATGACCGATTGGTCTGCTTGCGCTCGATCCCCAGCACTGGCGAGAAATCTTCCGGGTTTAGATCGTCCGCCGCGCCCGCTGCGGTGAAAGGTTCATTGTTGGAATTGTAGACCCAGCCCGAGCTCGGATTGATCACTTTGGGGATCTCGTCGTAACTCACTGAGCCCTGCCAGATGAGGTCACTGCGCGAACCATCGAGCACGCTGCGCCAATCGGCTTGCAGTTCGTCAAGCTCGGGCCGGTCAGGGATCGCCGCATTGTAGATATAGGCGATGTTCCCCGCTTCATCGGCATAGACGAAATTTGTGCTCGGGATTGCCAGGCGCGCGATCTGCTCTTGCCATTCTTCGAATGTCGTCGCCTTGTTGATGCGATAATAGGCATCGAGCTGATCGATCTGGTCGATCCCGCCATAGCGCACAGCAAAGAAGCCCTTGTCGTTCTGGATGACGGGACCGTGCACGCTGCGCAGAACTTCGCGCCGGATCGGCAGTGTGACCGGCCCCATCTTGACCGGCAGGGTCACTGTCTTGCGCTCAAGCTCCTGCCATTCACCGTCGAGACGGTATTGCGTGCCATCCTCGTTCATTTCGAGCTGGTAGACGTCAGCCATATCCGGGCGATTGACGGTGTTGGTCCAGCCGAGATGGCGGTTGTGGCCAACAAAGGCGAAAGGCGATCCAGGGAAGTTCGCTCCGGTGAAATGCCAGCCTTCTTCGCTTTCGACTGTCAGCTCATACCACGCGACCCCGCCGCGCAAGGGCTGGTGCGAATTGACAATCAACGCGGTCGTGCCGCCCGAACGGTCAGGTGCGACGGCAAAAGCGTTGGAGCCCAGCAGCATCGCATCGTCGCCCCAAGGCAGCGGGTGATATTGGTTGTCGGCCGTCTCCAGCTCGCGCTGAACGTAAGGCGTTGGTTGGCGCGGAAAGCCGGGAATGTCGGGGCCGAATTCGCGGCTCAGCTCGTCACCAGCGGCGAGCGGACCAATGACATTGCCAAGACCATAGAAGAAGGGTTGGCGCAGCGCGAAGCCTGCAGCGACATCGGTTCCATTGACGGGGAAGAGATTGCCGAGCTTGACCTCGTCGGGGTTGGCTTCGGCATAGTGGTTGAGCCCGGCAGCGAAAGCTTCAAACAGCGCGCGCGTGTCTTCGGGCAGGTTGGGATAGTGCCGCTCCGCCGTGCCGCGCGCATCGAGCAGGTGATAGACATAGTCGAACAGGGCGCCATCCTGCCCGGCGATTGCACCATAGCGGCCGCGCGACATCGCGACGACATCCTGCATGGTGAAGAAGTCATCCTCCGACTGCGCAATCGCGACTCCAAAAGCGACATCGGCGTCGGTCTTGCCGTAAATCTTCGGCACGCCCCATTCGTCGCGAATGATCTCGGCGCGATATTGCTTGGCCGGCGGAGCCTCAGCCTTGGTCGCAAAGAACGGCTCCCACGTCGCCAAAGCCACAAACGCGACAATCAGCGTCACCACCAGCGCAAAGGCGCCGCGCACAACCCACTTCATCTGGATGTCTCTCCCAATCTCTCTTGCCAGCGAGCATCGCGCCTGCGCCGGGCAAGGTCAACCGGGAGAGACGAACCACCCTATGTGTTGGGGCGGGGTGGCAGCACCCAGACCGGCAGTTGCATGCGGAAGGCGCGAGGCTCGCGAACCTGGTTTGTGTCAGTCACGGTTGGATCGGGATTGATAACCAGCGTCTCGGTATCGAATGCCAGGCGCGGGGCTTCGGGCATCACATCCGGTTCAGCAGGATTAACCAGAATAATGCCAGCAACGACATCTTCACCCGAATCCAGCGCCTTCGCCATTTCGCGGCGACAAATGTCGAGCGTCAGCGGGCAGAAAGTCCCGCCTTCCATCCCGTCGGCTGGTTGAAATTTGTCGAGGTCGCCTGCTGGTGTTTCCTCGGGGCTGTCTCCTTCTGAATCGCCGTCGTCGCCGCCGGAGGTCCCGTCCCCGATCGGCTCGTTGTCGCCATCCTGGACGACGCGCTTGCCTTGGCCTGTGCGCGGATCCGTTACGGTTTCTTCAGCACGGATCATTCTGCCATCTTGCCCGATGTGATAGCGACCCTCGCGGACAAGGTTGCCGTCACCGGACTGGAGCCGGTACCAGCCGGTCTGCTCGCCATTGCTATATGTGCTTTCAACGACCGTTCCTTCAGATGTGACGGTGATTGTTCGCTGACCAATAATGCGTCCACTGCCGTCTCGGATCGGCTCTGACCTTGGGCCTCCTTGCGCGGCAAGCCCGTCGGAGCCAGGAAATCCAGCTGCGAACGCTCCGCCAGGAACTTCACTCGACGTATCACCCAACCCACTCCAGAATCCGTCCGCCGCGTCGGACGGCGCTTGCTCAAGGTCAGGGAGGAATTCGATGGCTTCCATCGCCAAATCGCCAAACCCTTGGATTTCGGCCAGTTCCGCAGCAGCGGCCGCCGCATCTGCTTCAAACGCATCAAACGCTGCATCGCGAAGAGGATCGGTCCGTGCCTGGAGCTGCGAGAAATAGGTGTCGAGCGTGCGTTGTATGCCTTCGACGTCCTGAAATCCCTCGATCAACAAGCCTTGCTCTTGCGCTTCGTCCAGCGTTATCTCCGCCTGCGCGTCATCTTCTCGTTGCTCGCAGCCAGCAAGCGTCAGCGCAGCAAGCGCTGCAATAATTCCTATTTTCATGCGACCCGACTCCTAGATTGTTGAAAACAAACAATATCTTTGGAATCGGGCAAGAAAAAGGCCGGGATTCATCGGAGTTTGAAATCAGTCGGGGAGGGGCTTGCAATGGGTCTTGTGGAACCTACCTAGTCGAGTAATACACCTCGGTGGAGAAATTAGCGCGAAGAGACCTTGTGTTGCAGATCAGCAACACTACATCGAAGTGGCCGATTGAGGACCGAACAGGGAGCTGCCGTACATGAACCTCGAGAAATTCACCGACCGCGCCAAGGGCTTTCTGCAAGCAGCCCAAACCGTCGCGATCCGGATGAACCACCAGCGCATAACGCCGCTGCACTTGCTCAAGGCCCTGCTCGAAGATGATGAGGGCATGGCTGCCGGTTTGATCCAACGCGCGGGCGGCAACTCGGCGATGGCAGTCGACCAGGTTGATGCAGGCCTATCCAAGATCCCCGCCGTGTCAGGCTCTGGCGCGCAGCAAACGCCAGGCCTCGACAATGATGCAGTGCGCGCTCTCGATTCTGCCGAGCAGATCGCTGAGAAAGCAGGCGACAGCTACGTCACCGTAGAACGCTTGCTGGTCGCGCTTGCACTCAACCAGGGCAAGGCTGGCGAGGCGCTCAAGACCGCCAATATCACTCCGCAAAATCTCAATTCGGCAATCGAGGAATTGCGCGCGGGCCGCACAGCTGACAGCGCCAATGCCGAGAGCGCGTATGACGCCATGGAGCGCTATGCGCGCGACCTCACGCAGGCGGCTCGCGACGGCAAGCTCGATCCGGTCATCGGCCGCGATGAAGAGATCCGTCGCACGGTTCAGATCCTTGCGCGTCGGACCAAGAACAATCCTGCGATCATCGGCGAACCCGGCACCGGCAAGACCGCGATCGCCGAAGGCTTGGCCTTGCGGATCGCCAATGGCGATGTGCCTGACAGCCTCAAAGGCCGCACATTGATGTCGCTCGATATGGGTGCGCTGATCGCTGGCGCGAAATATCGCGGTGAGTTTGAAGAGCGGCTCAAGACCATCCTCGACGAGGTTCGTCATGCCGACGGCCAGATCATCCTGTTCATTGACGAGATGCACACGCTGATCGGCGCTGGTGCGAGCGAAGGGTCAATGGACGCTTCGAACCTGCTCAAGCCAGCCTTGTCGCGCGGCGAGCTGCATTGCATCGGCGCAACCACGCTCGACGAATATCAGAAATATGTCGAGAAAGACCCGGCGCTGCAGCGGCGGTTCCAGCCGGTCTATATCGAAGAGCCAAGCGTCGAAGATACGATCTCGATCCTGCGCGGCATTAAGGACAAATACGAACTGCACCACGGCGTGCGCATCACCGACGGTTCGATCGTCGCGGCGGCGCGCCTGTCAGACCGCTATATTCAGAACCGCTTCCTGCCCGACAAAGCGATCGACCTGATGGACGAGGCGGCCAGCCGGATCCGCATGGAAGTCGAATCCAAGCCGGAGGAGATCGAAGCGCTGGATCGACGCATCATCCAGCTCAAGATCGAGGAGAGCGCGCTCGCCAAGGAAGACGATGCCAATTCGAAAGAACGCCTGACTGCGCTGCGCGAAGAGCTCGCCAATCTCGAACAAGAGAGTGCCGAGCTGACCACGCGGTGGCAGAATGAGCGGGACAAGATCGAAGCCGAAGGCAAGGTCAAGGAACAGCTCGAAGCGGCTCGCCTCGAGCTTGAACAAGCGCAGCGTGAAGGCGATCTCGCCAAAGCGGGTGAGCTTTCTTACGGCACCATCCCCGATCTCGAAAAGCAGCTCGAAGAGGCAGAGGACCTGACTGAGAACGCGCTGCTGCGCGAAGAGGTGACCGAGGAAGACATTGCCAGCGTGGTCTCGCGCTGGACTGGCATCCCCATCGACAAGATGATGGAGGGCGAACGCGACAAGCTGCTGCAGATGGAAGAGATCCTCGGCAAGCGTGTGATCGGCCAGGTCGAAGCGATCGAAGCGGTGTCTAAAGCCGTCCGCCGTGCCCGTGCTGGTCTGCAGGATCCGGGCCGGCCGCTCGGCTCATTCCTGTTCCTTGGGCCAACCGGCGTCGGCAAGACCGAGCTTACCAAGGCGCTGGCCGAATTCCTGTTTGATGACGATCAGGCGCTGGTGCGGATCGATATGTCCGAATTTATGGAGAAGCATTCGGTCGCACGGTTGATCGGCGCGCCTCCGGGCTATGTCGGCTATGATGAAGGTGGTGTGCTGACCGAAGCGGTGCGGCGCCGGCCCTACCAAGTCGTGCTGTTCGACGAGGTCGAGAAAGCGCATACCGATGTCTTCAACGTCTTGCTGCAAGTGCTCGACGATGGCCGTTTGACCGATGGCCAGGGCCGCGTGGTCGATTTCTCCAACACGCTGATCATTCTGACGTCGAACCTTGGCAGCCAGTTCCTTTCCAACCTTGGCGACGATCAGAAGGTCGCCGATGTCGAGAATGACGTCATGGATGTGGTGCGCGGGCATTTCCGCCCCGAATTCCTCAACCGGCTGGATGAGATCATCCTGTTCCACCGCCTGGCGATGGAGCATATGGCGCCGATCGTGGAGATCCAGGTCAACCGCGTGCAGAAGCTGCTGACCGATCGCAAGATCACGCTCGATCTCACCGACGCAGCTTTGCGTTGGCTGGGCAGGGTGGGCTATGATCCGGTCTATGGTGCGCGGCCGCTCAAACGTGCAGTTCAGCGCTACCTTCAGGATCCGCTCGCAGAGATGCTGATCGAAGGCCAGATCCCCGATGGCAGCACTGTTGCGGTGGATGAAGGCGATGGCGAGCTGAAGATGGACGTCACCTCGTAGAAGGCAGTCCAAATTTCGACATGTCCCCTAAGCTGTGGGATTCACGCAACATTTCTAGCCCAAATTCACGCAAGATACAGAAATCGCGCTCTGTGCTTTGACAACAAAGCGGCGATATTGCACCTCTAGAGGTCTAATAGGGGCTAAGTCGTGAACCCATTAGGGGAAACCGCACACGCATAGGGGATATGCGTTCGTACGGGCAGGTTTTTGGCGAAGCACTCTAGCTCCGGTTGTCGCAACTGGAGTTACCATGAAAAACACTCGTCGCATTTCCGCGAAGGCGCTTGCCTTCTCCGCGTCTACACTGGCGCTTGTCATTGCCGGTCCGCTGTCCGCTCAGGACGAACAGGCGGAGGAAGAAACCAGTCAAGAAGAACAGGCTGACGTCACACAGGATGGCGCCGATCCGGCACCGGCGCCGGCTCAAGGGGCAATAACGGTTACGGGTTCGCGTATTGTGCGTGATACCTACACGTCGATTTCGCCCTTGCAGGTGCTAAACACTCGTGATCAGGAAGCTGCTGGCTTGTTTGATCCGACACAGATTTTGCAGCGCAACGAGGCGGCGGCTGGTCAGCAGATCGACGCGACGTTTAATGGCTTCGTCCTTGACAATGGTCCAGGTTCGCAAACGCTAAATCTCCGCGGACTCGGAGCAGATCGAACCCTCCTTATGATAAATGGTCGCCGCATGGCGCCAGCAGGCGTGGAAGGGGCGCCAACCAGCCCTTCGATTAACCTGCTCCCGGGCTCCCTGATCGACCGTTATGATTTGCTGCTTGACGGAGCTTCTTCCGTTTATGGCTCGGATGCGGTTGCCGGTGTTGGCAATGTCATCCTGCGCAAGGACTTTGACGATCTGGAATTGTTTGCTCGCGGAGAAATCAACCCACAGGGCGCGGGCGAAGACTACACCGTTAGTGCGGCATGGGGCACCAATAGCGATCGCGCCTTCTTTGGGATTGGCGCAGAATATGATTATCGAGACACCGTTCGCTTTTCCGATCGAGACTTCTTTCAAGGCTGCACAAGGCAGTTTGACGTCACGAACACCGGAGAGATCCGAACGCTTGGGATCGATCAGCAAGCCAATGCCCTGGCTGACAGCGGAGGAACAATAACCACGTCCACAAGCGAGTGCGTCCAGGACGGAGCCAACGGGCGTATCATCATTCCAAACACGAGCGTTGGATCGGTTTATTATACTTCCGGAGCAGGCAATTCGGGCATTCCGAACTTCAATGAGTCATTCTTCGCGGGGTCTCCCGTGGACTCCGACGGCGACGGCATTCGAGACGTCGACTTCCTGAATGAGCAGAACCTCAATGGGATCAACGAAGAGCAGGTATTCCTGACATCGCAAGAACGCATAAATGTCATGGCCTATGGCGAGTACACGTTCCCAGGTGATGGGAACATCACACCGTTCTTCGAGGCATTGTATTCTCGTGTTGAGATTGAAGCGGACAATACGGGCGCGTTGCAGATTTTCCCCTATGTTCCGGACAACAATCAATTCAATCCATGCAATACCGATGTCAGCGGTGTTGATTGTCGCGCCGATACCGAAGCCGCTTTGCCTGGATCTGGCCGTAGTGCGCTGGGACGGCTTCCTACCCGGCCGGTGTTCGCGATCGAAGGTGATCGGACAAATACCGACGTCGTACAGGAGCAGTACAGAGGCGTCCTTGGCGTCCGGGGTGATCTGCCCTGGATAAACCCGAGTTGGACGTTTGAAGTGAGCGCAGTCTATTCTCGCGCAGAGGGGACCTCCAACGTTCGTGGCGTCCGGGAGGACAAGCTGGCTTTCGCCCTTGGAATTGATCCGACAATGGACTTTGATGGCGATGGAGTGATCGACAATGATGGCGACGGGATCGCAGACGACTACAATTCTGCAACGCAAATCGGCAACGGACTTGTGGCCCAAATCCTTGGTCAATTGCCTCCCATAGCACCGTGTGATGCGTCCGCGCTTGCAAATCCGGGCGCAGCCCTTCCTGATCTTACTGACGGATGTGTCCCGGTAAATCTGTTTGCGCCTAGCGTGCTTGGCGTTGGCATTGGTGACTTCGCAACCCAAGCCGAGAGGGACTACGTTTTCGGAGATCGGTCATTTGTTACGACATATGATCAGTTGCTGCTGAGTGCGTTCTTCACTGGTGACCTGTTCGAACTTCAAGGTGGTCCTGCCGGCGTCGTGTTGGGCGCAGAGTACCGCCGCGATGAGATCAATTCGATAGCCAACGAGGTTGCGTCAAATGGCCTGTTCTTCGGTTTCTTCGCCGATAGTGGAGCGGTCGGGAGCAAGCATCTGGTCGAGGGGTTTGCAGAAATCGATCTGCCTTTGCTCGCTGGGCAGCCGCTGGTTGAAGAGCTGACGGTCAATCTCTCAGGAAGGGTAACCAAAGAAGAATTTTACGGCACGAATTTCACCTATTCGATCAAGGGAGGATGGCGGCCTATCGATCCGTTACTCTTTCGTTTTTCGTACGGGACGTCGTTCCGAGCACCGAATTTGCGCGAGAACTTTCTTGGATCCCAGACTGGTTTCTTGACGGTATTTGATCCCTGCGCCGTTCCAGACGAAGCCTATAATGATGCAACTGGTATGTATGACCCAACGGGTGAAACCCGTGACCAGACTACGATCGACAATTGCATCCGTGAAGGCCGTGACCCGTTCACCGTCGGTCTGCAAATCGATCCGGCTGACGGAACCTCCTTGCCGCCGATCCAAAACTCGAGCGTGGAGCGAATCCGCGGCGGGAGCCTGGAGATCGATCCGGAAACGTCGACTTCACTTACTGCCGGATTCTCCTTTGAGGAAACGTTCGGCGATGGATTCGATGTTGCTCTAGGGTTGAACTACTATGACATCCAACTGAGGAACTCGATCATATCGCCAAGTTCGCAGTTCATTATCAACGATTGCTATACGCGCGAAGACGGCTTGGTCAGTCCATTTTGCGATCGGATCACTGCTGCTTCGACCGGACCTCAGCTGGTTTCTGATGTCTTTGCCGGCTTCCTGAATCTCAATGAGGAAGCGGTGCGGGGCATCGACTTCAATGCAAACTTTGGCAAGGAAGTTGCCCTGTTTGGGCAGATTGTCGATCTTGGCATTGACCTAAGGGCCAATCACCTCATCGAACGCAGCTCACTCTTTATCAACGATGATGGTAGCGAAGCTTTTGACGAGGACCAGGGTCAATTCGGCTTCCCGCAATGGACCGGTACCGGCACATTCACAGCCGACGTCGAGAACTTTCGTTTCACTTGGCAGGTTCGTTACGTAGGATCCGTGCAAGAAGACCCGGACTCTCTGGAGCCATTCAGTGATGTTTTTGGCTTTGATGAGGCCGGCAACTTCGTAGGTCAGGTCGGGAGCACTTGCCTCGGTGGTGGCTCACGCGACGCAAATGGCATTCAGGACGGCGTGGTTCAAGGAGATGGTGTCTATTGTCGGCCAGTTGGTTTTGCGGATGAGCAATTCCTTCATACTGCGTCGATCCGCTACGAACTTCCTGACCAGTTCACGATCGTTGTGGGGGTCGACAATGTGTTTGACACCGCACCGCCTCGTGTGAGCCCTTTCGCGCCAAACGTGACCGACATTGCAAACACGGCGCTTGGAGCTGGCTACGACTATGATGGCCGAGAGTTCTTCGCTTCGATCCGCTACCAATTCTGATCGCTCATAGAGCGTCAGCATGACACCTTTGCGGCTCCGTGCTTTGGCGCGGGGCCGCCTCTTTTTGGGCTTTCGGGGTAAGTTGCCAGTCGGGAGGCAAACCCAGAATCAGCGCCCTGTAACTTGTACCGAGGCTGAACTAGCGCTCGATTTTGCCTCCCAAAGGCACCAAAATGTGGGCTTGGTTTGTGACTGATTGTCGGGCCGCGCAATAATATTTCGCGTCGCGCGCCCTATTCGAAACCTCACACCAGCGTGGTGTGGCAAATATTTCTAGCCTGACTGCGGTTTGTGGGATTCACGCAACAATTGCGTGAAAAGTGTCGCCGTACTGCAAAAATCGGCGAAGCGCTTTGACATCATACAGGCGGTATTGCAGTTAGTGGCTATCGCAGGGGCTAGATGCGATCTTCGAGGGCAATATAGGGCGTACGCACAGCGTGCGTGCACGATAGTGTGTTTGGGGAAGCAATATAGCTCCGGTTGTCGCAACTGGAGTCAACATGAAGAAGTTTCAAAGCAATTCCGCGAAGGCGCTTGCCTTCTCTGCTTCGGCACTCGCGCTGGTCATCGCCGGCCCGGTTGCTGCTCAGGATGAGCAGGCCGAAGAAGAATCGACCGAAGAACAAGAAGAGCAGGTCTCCGTAGATGATGGTCAAGCAGACACATCACCTACGCAGGGCGGTATCACCGTTACGGGTTCGCGTATCGTTCGCGACACCTACACCTCGATCTCACCCCTTCAGGTCCTGACCTCGCAAGATCAGAACGAAGCTGGTCTGTTCGATCCTTCGCAGATCCTGCAGCGTTCAGAGAGCGCCGCCGGTACGCAGATCGACGCAACCTTCCAGGGCTTCGTGCTCGACAACGGCCCGGGTTCGCAAACGCTGAACCTGCGTGGCCTTGGTGCTGACCGTACGCTGCTGCTGATCAATGGTCGCCGCCTCGCACCTGCTGGTGTGGAAGGTGCTCCGACCAACCCATCGATCAACCTGCTGCCTGGCTCGCTGATCGACCGTTATGACCTGCTGCTCGACGGTGCGTCGTCGGTTTACGGTTCGGACGCTGTGGCTGGCGTGGGTAACATCATCCTGCGTAAGGACTTTGACGGCCTTGAGCTGTTCGGTCGCGGTGAAATCAACCCAGAAGGCGCCGGTGAAGACTTCACCGTTTCGGCCGCTTGGGGCTTCAACACCGACCGTGCCTTCTTCGGCATCGGTGCTGAATTCGACTATCGTGATGCGATCCGCCTGCGCGACCGCGATTTCTTCAGCGGTTGTGATACGCACCGCGAGATCGACCAGAATGGCAACATCTACACTGTCGGCGTTCGCGACAACGCCGTGGTCCAGAACCGGACCCCTGGCGTTTCGGTTTCGGAAAGCGAGTGTAAGATTGCTGGTATCTCGGGTCGTATCTTCAACCCGTTTACACGTGGCGGCTCAATCTACTTCCCGTCGGGCGGCAACATCGCCAACATTCCGGGTCTGGACTACGGTGAATCGACCAACGCGTTCGGCGTTGATCTTGACACCAATGGCGACGGCATCCGCGACGTTGACTTCCAAAACGTCAACACCAACGGCGCTGATCAAGACATTACCTTCTTGAGTGAACAGAAACTCATCAACGTGATGGCTTATGGTGAGTACACCTTCCCGGGTGACGGCAACATCACACCATACTTCGAAGCGAACTTCAGCCGTGCTGAGATCTTCGCTGAGAACACCGGTTCGGCTCAGCTCTTCCCGAGCGTTCCTGACCTTAACCAGTTCAACCCCTGTAACTTTGTCACCGGCACCGGCACTGACTGTCGTTCGGCTGACAACGCACTGCTGGGTTTGACCGACAATGTGGCTCCGGGTCTTTCGACCGGCTTCCCGCTTCCAGTGACGCCAATCACGGCGATCCAGGGTGACCGCGACAACACCGACGTTGTTCAAGAGCAATATCGCGCTGTCTTCGGTATCCGTGGTGACCTGCCGGGCATCGGTTCGAGCTGGTCGTTCGATGTTTCGGGTGTCTACTCGCGTTCAGAGGGTTCTTCGATCCGTCGTGGTATCCGTGAAGACCGTCTGGCTCTGTCGCTCGGCCTCGACCCGACGGCTGACTACGATGGTGACGGCGTGGTCGACAATGACGGTGACGGCATTGCTGATGACTACGATAACGGCCTGGACGTTTTCGGCTTCTTCGGTGACTCGCAGTATATCGGTGAGTGTAACACGGCAGCTCTGGCCAATCCTGGTCTCGCTCCGGCCGACCTGAGCGATGGCTGTGTGCCGGTTGACCTGTTCAACGCCAGCGTTCTCGGTTCGCCGATCGGCAATTTCGCTTCGCAAGCTGAAACCGATTATCTCTTCGGTATTCGTAGCTTCGACACCACTTATGAGCAGATGGTCTTCTCGGCCTTCGCCACCGGCGATGTGTTCGAACTCCAAGGCGGTCCTGCTGCGGTTGTGATCGGTGCCGAATATCGTCGGGACGAAATCAACTCGGCGCCTGACTTTGTTGCCTCGAACGGCCTGCTGGTAAGCTTCTTCGCTGACCAAGGTGCGGCTGGTTCGAAGCGTATCATTGAGGCCTTCGGTGAGATCGACCTTCCGCTGGTTGCTGGTAAGGAACTGGTTGAAGAGCTGACTGTGAACCTCTCAGGTCGTGTGACCGACGAGGAATTCTACGGCACGAACTTCACCTACTCGCTGAAAGGCGGCTGGCGTCCGGTGGATCCGCTGCTCTTCAAGTTTAGCTACGGTACCTCGTTCCGTGCGCCGAACCTGCGCGAGAACTTCCTGCGCGGACAGTCGGGCTTCCTGACATTGTTCGATCCGTGCGCAATTCCTGATGCAGCGTTTAACTCGTTGGCCGGTGGTTATGATCCGACCCTCGACGAACGCGATCAGACCGTTCTCGACAACTGCGCCCGTGAGGGACGTGATCCGACTGTTGTTGGTATCGATAACCAGGGTCTCAACACCGACCAGTTCTCGAGTGTTGAAATCACCACTGGTGGTAGCCTCGACATCGATCCGGAAACTTCGCGCTCGATCACTGCTGGTTTCGCATTCGAAGAAACCTTTGGTGACGGTTTCGACGTCGCTCTGAACATGAACTACTACGACATTAAGCTCAAAGACTCGATCGTTGAGCCGAGCTCGCAGTTCATCATCAACGACTGTTTCTTCCGCGACGATGGTCAGCGCAGCCCGTTCTGTGACCGCCTGACTTACGATACCGACCCGACCACGCGTCTGTTGGTTTCGAACGTTGCATCGGGCTTCATCAACTTGAACGAGGAAAGCGTCCGCGGTTTCGACTTCAACGCCAACTTCGGCAAGGAAGTTCAGCTGTTCGGCACGCTGGTTGATCTGGGTCTCGCAATCCAGGCTAACCACCTGCTCGAGCGGAGCACGCTGTTCATCGGTGACGATGGCAACGCGACGTTTGATGATGATGCCGGTGAATTCGGTCTGCCGCAGTGGACTGGTCGTGCGACCTTCACCGCGGACATCGATAACTTCCGCTTCACTTGGCAGACTCGCTACACCGGTCCGGTGGAGCAGGATGCTGACGGTATCGATGAGTTTGACGATGCATTCGGCACCCTGGGTACGGGCTTCCTGTCCGACACCTGCTTGGGTAACGGCACCGCAAACGTACCAGGTGACGGTCTGTTCTGCCGCGACGTTGGTTTCGCTGACGAGCAGTTCCTGCACAGTGCGTCGATCCGTTATCAGGTGACTGGCCAGTATTCGATCCTGGTCGGCGTCGATAACATCTTCGACACGGCTCCGCCGCTGGTCGACAGCAACGAAGTCCTCGCAATTGCCAACACCGCTATCGGTAACGGCTACGACTATGACGGTCGCGAGTTCTTCGCATCGATCCGGTACGAATTCTAAGAACAAGAATTCGACGAACGTAACAAAGAACGGCCTCATCACCCTTGTGATGGGGCCGTTTTTTCGTTTATTCTGCATCCAGAGGGTTGCAGCTTCCGTAGCTGCTATGGGTCATTCTTGGCCGATCGCCAGAATCAGTAGAGATCAACACGGGAAGAGAAGTGAAATGAAGCTTTTAAAAGCCCCCCTAATGGCCGCAATGGTTGGCGTGTCAGCAATTGGGCTGAGCGTTGCCGCGCCATCAGACACGCAGGCAACTGCATCACAGGTACCAATCGATGTTTGGGCATTGCGTGATATCGTCAATGCTGTGCAGGTGTCGCCTGACGGCAAGCACGTGCTCGTTCATAAGGTCGAGACTCGCGATGGAGATTATCTCCTCGAGATTTACAAGACTGACGACATGTCCAAGCCGTATCGGCGCCTCAACGCCGATCCGATGGAAATCATCAGCGCACGCTGGGTGAATGACAATTTCATCTTTGGCACGGCATGGCAGGTCAAAGACAAATCGGTGAAGGGACCGGAAGACGATATCCGTCGCTACCTCGCCTATTCGTATGATCTGTCGAAGAACAAGTTCAACAACGCATCGGGTAACTTCCAGATCATCAACGATCTGCCGAATGATCCCAATTTCGTGCTGATTGGTGGCGGCAACGCCATCCCTGACACGACGGGCGTTGATCCATTTGCTGCATTCCGTCCGCGCGCTTACTACAAGTTCAACCTGAAGACGGGTGCCAAGCGTTTGGTTCTCAAGGGTAGTGAGAAATACCCGGTTGCCACGTTCGATAACGATGGCAATCCGCGTTACACCTCATCGGTCAATTCACAGAACGAACTGATCCAGTACTATCGCCTTCCTGGCGATGGCTCGTGGAAAGAGTTTGGTGAGCGTTACGACCAGGATGATCACCAGAACCTTTATCGCGTTCTGAGCGGTATCCACGGTGTTCAGGCCTTCGATCCTGAGAACCCCAATATCGGCTATGTGATCGATAATCCGAACGGTGAAGATAAGGCCGCACTTTGGAAATATGACTTCTCGACCGGACAGATTGTTGAGAAGATGTTCCAAGCCGAAGATGCCGACGTGCTCGGCGTGCTGACGCACTCAATGCCAGACAATGACAGCGTTGTTGCTGCTGTCTATCCGGGTGCGAAGTATGAGCGCCACTGGTTCGATGAGGAAGAGAAAGCGCTTTACGAGGCGCTTGAATCTCAGATCCCCTATGCGCACCAGGTAACGATTTCGAGCCGTTCGCGTGATGGCAACACGATGATCGTGACCAATCGCGGTCCGCGCGATCCAGGCTCGTTCTGGCTGGTTCAGGATGGTCGCATCGCCAAGCTGGGAAGCCGCAATCCGCTGGTGAACCCGCAGCAATTGGCTGATGTTCGTTACATCCGCTATCCGGCCCGTGATGGCCTGATGATCCCTGCCTATGTCACAGTGCCAAAGGGTGAAGGACCATTCCCGCTCGTCGTTCAGCACAATGGCGGTCCGCACGTGAATGCGGTTCAGGGCTATGGTGAAATGAGCCAGATGCTCGCAAATGCCGGCTATATGGTGCTCTATCCTAACAATCGTATTTCGACCGGTTGGGGCCAGAAGCACTTTGACGCTGGTTATGGTGAGCACGGTCTTGCGATGCAGGACGACAAGGATGACGGCGTGAAGTACCTCGTCGAGCAGGGTCTAGTCGATCCTGATCGTGTGGCCTTCTTCGGTTGGTCATATGGTGGCTATGCCGCGCTTGTTGCCGCATCGCGCGAAGACAACCTTTATCAGTGCACCATTGCGGTTGCTGCGGTTGCTGACCCTGCCAAAGTCTATCGGACTCGCAGCGGACCCAACACGCCGAAAGCAATCGATGATTGGGCACAACGTCGTGGCATGATCGGCATCAACCCGATCAACGAGGTGTCGAAGGTCAACATTCCGCTGCTGATGGTTCACCCCAAGCAGGATCGGCGTGTGCTCTACTTCAACTTCGTTGACTACAAGAAGGCGTTTGAGCGTGCCGGCAAGAATGGTCAGTTCATGACCGTTGAAGGCGCTGACCACTTCTCGAACACCTGGATGTTCAATCACCAGCAACAGCTCTACACCAAGATGCTGGACTATCTGGCCAATGATTGCGGCCCAGGCGGTCTCTAAGACCCGCTAAAGCTGCAACACAGCCAAGACCAAGGGCCCGTCTTGCTAAGCGCAGGGCGGGCCTTTTGCTTGCCCGCGAGGGAGACCGCCTGAGGACGTGCAAAATCGCTCGAGAATGAGCTCACTGGGTGCGAGTGGGACAATGCTGCTCTCTACCCATCGATGCCACACAGTATGCGCACACGGGCGCCTGACAGGCTGCCTTTGGGAGACTCTGTGCTAGCATCAGTTTATGATGACCTCTCACCTCGCACCCATCGTTCTTGTTCTCGCGACAGCCTCTTGTGGGCTTGTTGCTGAGGACAATCGTGCCAGCGAACAAGAGCAGGCAATTATGGCTGCAGTTCTTAGCCACCAACCCGACATGGATCGCATGTACGCGGAGTACCTGGATCGATACCCGGAGTATGCGGGCTGGCTTGATGGCCTGATTGACCGGCGGTTGTGCGTGGCAAATGCGATCGCCGGCGAGCACAGCGCGTATGTCACCAAAGGCCGGCCTAGGATCGAAGGCGGAGAATTGATCGATGCCGAGCGCGATCGATGGGGCAGTTCTAAAAGTCGACTGACTCTCGATCCATCAATCCTGCCGCGCCACCTGCGCTGGTCGGGTCCGCTCAAATATTGCTCAAGCGGAACCCTGCGGTTCGGTATCCCCGAGATCGAAGGGCATAGGGCGAGGGTCTACTACGAAAACCAGTCCTCATGGAACGGGAAGGGCGGGCAGCTCCACCTGCTCAAGGCCGGCGATAGCTGGGTTGTGACCGCTGATTTCGATTGGTGGCAGGCCTAGATCCACGCTCATTCGGAAAGCAGGCAAAAGAAAAGCCGCGGACCGAAGTCCGCGGCTCTCTTTTCGTAGGTTAACTTCGACTTCGTCTTAGAAGGTGAAGTTGATACCACCGAAGACCGTACGAGCAGTGTCGTAGATCGTCGGGAAGGTGTTACCGTTACCGAGCGGCGGACCCGAAGAGGTCGAGACCGGCGGCTGGGTGTTGGTGACGTTAAGGACACCACCACGCAGGCGGATCGAGTCGGTGATTTCGTAGAAGAACGAAACATCGACATAGTTGACCGCTTGCAGATCGTCATCGATCTCAGGGTTAGCTGCAACAGCATCGTTCTCGGTACCCGAGAAGTGACGCCAGGTAACCGACGCTTCAACATCAAGCGGGGTTTCCCAAGTCAGCAGAGCACGGTGACGATACTGCGGGTTAACCGGCGACACACAACCGTTATTGAGGAAGCCAGCACACTCGATCGGCGTATCACCTGGGAACGACGCGAAGTCGAACTTGTCCAGGTAGGTACCCGCATAATCGAAGCGCAGGCCACCAAGCGAACCGATGTCGGTCGAGTAGTTAACCTGAATGTCGAAACCAGCAGTTTCGAGCTCAGCGATGTTGAGGTTGGTCTGTTGGAAACCAACGCCCGGGATACCAGCGATAAGCGAACCGTTCGTAGCGCGATTGATCAGGCTACAGAAGGTTGGGTCGCCAGTCGCAAGACACTGATCCAGAGTGGTCTGTGCAGCGATACCGCCCTGGATGAAGCCTTCAACAGTGATGTTGAAGTAGTCAACCGAGACAGTCAGGCCAGGAGCGAACGAAGGCGTGAAGACGCCGCCGACGGTCCATGTGTCCGACTCTTCCGGAGCCAGCTGCGGGTTACCACCAGTCAGCGACTGGGTTTGGCCCGAGATGACGTCAGGAACGTTACCGTACTGAGCAGCCGTCACACCGGTGTTCGCGCAAGCCGCCTGTGAAGCAGTCGGGAATGCGGTCGCACAAGGGTCAAAGATCTGGTCGCCATTCGAGTTGGTGGCCGAGTTGAGGTTTGGCAGACCAGTGTTCTGGCCTGTGTAAAGCTCAATCACGTTCGGCGCACGAACAGCGCGCTGGAACTGACCACGAATGGTGATGTCTTCAACCGGAGCCCAGGTAAGAGCGAGACCGAAAGCGTCGGTGCTGAAGCTGTTGGTGGTGTTGTTACCAGCAGCGTCATAGTCCGAGTAACGGTACTGACCCGAGAAGGTCAGCTCTTTGAAGCCTGGACGGTCTTGGATGATCGGAACCTGAAGCTCTGCGAAGAACTCAAGAACTTCAACCTGACCTTCAACCGGCAGAGTTGCGCCACCGACACCGGTGAAACCACCGCCAGGAACCTGGCTGATTTCGTCCGGAATGGAGACCAGCTCATCGCGACGGCCTTCGAAGCCGACCAGCAATGCAACGCCGTCTTCGGCCCATGGGAAGGTTACGCCGTACTCACCCAGGTCGCCCTGGATGTTACCGCCGTAAACCAGCTGGCTGGTCGAACCGATCACGATGCCGACGCCCTGGATGAAGTCCAGAGCCGCCTGCGTCACGTCAGTCGTGCCGCCCGTACGGGTGAAGATGTTGTAAGGAACACAGCCGCCTGAAGGATCAGAGCAGACTACGTTGCCGTTACCATCATCAACAGCGAGGAAAGCCTGCTGCGTGTTCTCGATGATGAAGTCGTTGGTCGACAGCGAGCTGTCCGAAGTTTCGGAATACTGACCGAACACTTCGTAGGCCCAAACGCCGTCAGCGAAGTCACCACGAAGGCCACCGACGATGCGGAAAGCCGAGTTTTCGAGACGTGAGTTACGCGGACCGCCTTCAACGTTACGGTGCGACATGAACTGGTTGGCTTTGATCACGCCATTGGCGATGTCATCAGCCGAGCAGCCAAACACTTCGGTAGCCAGGTCGATGCCAGGCGTGCCGTTGATGAATGGGTTGTCGCAGTTGATGTTCCAGATGCCGAACGAAGCTGATTCAGCGATCTGAGCGTCTGAGAAGACGTCCGTGTAGCTGATGTCCATGAATGCTTCGAGGTTATCGGTGATGTCATAGTGACCACGACCGTAGATCGTGAAACGCTCTGAAGGACGCTGGAAGAAGTTACGCTGACCGAAGTTGTAGGTCTGCGCAGGTCCACCAACGAACGGAACAAGCGTACCGTCTTCAAGCTGGAAGACGTCATCGTTGACGCCGTCGCCGTTGAAGAAGTCAGCAAAGCGGCGGAAGTTACTTGAACCAACGCAGCCAGCACCACCGAAGCTTGTCGAAGAGCTCGACTCACCAATGGTACATGCTGAGAATGAACGGTTGTTCTGAGTAACCTGGTTACGCTTCTCGTAGCTGGCGTAGATGGTCACGTTACCACGACCGTCAGCCGTGTTGGTGCCGATCATACCAGTGATCACGTATTCTTCACCGTCGATGATCGGCGAAGCAACAGGCTGCTGAGCAGCGGCGGTTACGTTGTTGAAGAACGTGTTGCCGTTACCAGTCTGCTGGAAGTTGCCTTGGAAATCCAGTTCAATGCCTTCGAAATCGCGACGGAGAATGAAGTTGGCAACACCACCCACAGCGTCCGAACCGTAAACGGCCGAAGCACCACCGGTCAGCACGTCAACGCGCTCGATCAGCTGGGTTGGGATCAAGTCCAGGTTTGCAGACGAAATGCTTGACGAACCGTACGGAAGACGGCGGCCGTCGATCAGCACCAGGGTGCGGACCGAGCCAACACCACGCAAGTTCAGGGTAGCAGTACCTGACGCACCGTTCGATACCTCACCGGCCTGGCCAGCAAAAACCTGCGGCAGCTGGTTGACGAGGTCTTCGACGCGAATTGTACCCTGAGACTGGATTTGCTCTTGTGAAACGGAAAGAACCGGAGCGGCGCCTTCCAAGTTGGGGTTCAAGTTCAGACGAGAGCCGGTAACAACGATGCCGCGGTCTTCTTCCTCCGCTGCGTCGCTGCTGACATCTGCGTCCTGCGCGAACGCAGGCATAGATGCCATAGCCAAACTCACCGCCAGCGTCCCTGCGCTTAAGCGTAGTTGCTTAGATATATTCATTTGGTTTCATACCCTTATGATCATGTGGGCTGCATCGCTGCAGAACCACGCGGTAGATGGAGAACGATCCACACTCGCCCCCGCGAGTGCCATTTTCCATCCATTTCATTGGGGCAAAAGCGCCGGATTCCCCCCTCAGCATGCGCCAAGAGCTCCGGTCAGCCAGTCCCTACGGTCTGGTTAGGCCTCTTGCGGTGATATTGGAAAGCGGTGGAACGCGACTTCGCGAATTTGAAAGCTCAGTGTAGCACGGTTGCAACACTAGTGTTTCACTTCCATTTCGCGCCGTTCTGGCTTGGGGAAATGATTGATCGTTTCCTCCGATTATTCCGACATATTCGAAGGCGATTTGCGGTGTTGCGCGGTGTGCCATATCTGTGTCGCCAAGACGGAGAATCAGAGGAAAAACGATGCGACCCATTCAAATAGCGGCAATCCCACTTGCTTTTACGCTCGTGGCGACTCCTCTGTTGGCTCAGTCCAACCCCGTCGACGACGTCGAGACTCCCGAAATTGTCTCCAAACTGTTCGAATGCCGCGACATTGCCGAGCCCGATGCGCGCTTGGCGTGTTTTGACCGCGAAGTGGGCCGCGTGGCCGAAGCTCAAGCATCGCGCGAATTGGTGATCGCGGATCGTGAGCAGGTGAAAGAAACCAAGCGCGGCCTGTTCGGGCTCAAGCTGCCCAAGCTGGGAATCTTTGGCGGCGGCGATGAGGACGAGGTTTCTGAGATCACAGCCACGCTCGCGGGTGCGACGAAGCTGCGCAATGGGCGTCATATATTCGAGCTCGAAGACGGTGCGCGTTGGATTGAGACTGAGGACGTGCGTGGGTTCCGCAAGTTCAAAGCCGGTGACACGATCGTGATCAAAAAGGCATCGTTTGGGAGCTTCAATGCCAAGGTCAATGGCAAGAGAGCGTCAAAGGTCCGGCGCCTCAACTGACTCCGTCTTAGCTGACTTACGTATCAATCGCTGTCACATCACAAGCGACGGTCATCCGCTCACTCGCTGCGAACGAAGTCGTGCCGTGGTAAAGCGTGCTCGGAAACAGTGCGAGGTAGCCTGCCTTAGGCTGGATTGCGCGAATGGGCTCCAGATCGAGGCCTAGATCGCTAGGCGGACGCCCGATCTCAAGCCATCCATTCTGCCCGGCTTGCTGCGTGTCATCGGGAACCACTAGATAGAGCGCGGAGGATATGATTCCCTGCGGATGAATATGCGCGGTGTGATGGTCGCCGCCCCCTGTGAGCCGCACAGACCATGATCCTTTGAGCGCCCAATCAACGTCGCGATTGCGCAGCAGCGGATGGCTTGGATCGTTTGGTTGCAGGTCCGCGCGATAGTTCTCGAGCGTGGCGATGATCGCCTGGCGCAAATCGGTGATGATCTGGTCTTGCCGATCGAGCAGGATACCTGCCGTCTGGCTTCCGCCGCGCAAGGATTGGCCCAGCGGCATGGTCGCATTCTCATGCAGGTCGCGCAGATAGTCGGTCGCGTTTGCGATGAGCGCAGGGTCTGCTTCCAAGGGACGGAACTGCACCAATCCGTCTTGCCCATGCAGCCAGTGCGAGCGCGGATCATCGAGCAGTCGCCATGCAATTCCTCGCAGGGCCCAGGCTGTGATATCCCATGGATCTTGTGCAATCACACGCTCGAGCAAGGAGTCCGCCGCTTGCGGATCGCCGCCGCGGATCCGATGGCGCGCTTCGTGCAACCAGCGATCGGGCGTTTGCTGCGGGAGCGAAGCGAAATTGGTCTCTGCACGATCCCACTGGCCGGCGGCGCTGGCATAGATCGCTTCGAGCAGGGCAAAGTGAGGTTCAGCAGGAAACGCCGCTCGGGCCTTGGCCGCCACCTCGGCCGCTTCAGACGCAAGGTCTAGCCCGGCCAAGACGTCGCAATGCGACACCCAGATATTGGGGTCTTGGGAATGCCGCGCGGCGGCTTTGTTATAATGGGATGTGAAATCACTGTCGCCTGCGGCGAGGCGCAATTGCGCCAGCAGGGCTTGGGCTGCAAGCAGGCTTGGCGCCTGGTCCGCCAATTGCTGCGCGACCACCATTGCTCCTTGCCTGTCTCCGTTGAGGTAAAGCGCGTTCGCCTTTCCAAGCCACAGCACGGCATTGCCAGGGTCGCCTCGAATGGCCTGATCAAACAGCGTGAGAGATTCGCGTTCGCCCCGCTCGAGTGCCGCCTGAGCACGCTGAGCCAGATTTGCTGCGGCTGAAGGATGGTGATTGGCGCTCATGGTCCGTCGTCGGTTTACGCTGCGGTATCGGGGGTTTCGCGGCGGATGCAAGCCAAACGCGCAAAAACCACCATTTTTGCTCGCTTGATTCCCTTCCGCGCCTCCCATAGTCGGGTCGCAAACAGCAACTGATCGTTTCAGGAGACCATCATGACCACTGCTTATATCGTTGACGCCGTGCGGACCGCCGGAGGCCGTCGCGGTGGCCGCCTCGCCGGAGTGCACCCGGTTGACCTGCTTGCAAGCTCGCTCGACGCGATTGTTGATCGCAGCGGGATCGATCCCAACGCCATCGACGACGTGGTGACGGGCTGCGTCAGCCAAGCTGGCGAGCAGGCCATGCAAGTCGGTCGGATGGGCGTGCTTGCGTCCAAGAAGCTACCGCAATCAACCCCGGCCGTGACGATCGACCGTCAATGCGGTTCTTCGCAGCAAGCGATCCAATTCGCCGCACAGGCTGTGATGAGCGGCACTCAAGATGTCGTGATCGCCAGCGGTGTGGAAAGCATGACCCGCGTTCCGATGGGCACCAATGCCACCTTCCACATGAAGGAAGGCCTCGGGCACTACAAATCACCTGGCCTCGAAGAGAAATATCCCAAGGTGCAGTTCAGCCAGTTCATGGGCGCCGAGATGATCGCGCAGAAGCACGACTTCTCGAAAGACGCGCTCGACCAGTTCTCGTTCGAAAGCCACCAGAAGGCGATCGCCGCCACCGAAGCGGGCGCATTCGACAATGAGATCGTTCCGATCGACATTGAAACGCCGGAAGGCGCTGATGTGCACAAGGTCGACGAAGGCATTCGTTTCGACGCGACGCTAGAGGGCATTGCCGGCGTGAAGCTGCTGGCACCCGATGGCCGCGTCACGGCCGCTTCGGCCAGCCAGATCTGCGATGGCTCGTCGGCCGTTCTCGTCATGAGCGAGGAAGCGGTGAAGGCCCACGGCGTCACGCCGATGGCCCGGATCCACAATCTTACGGTGACCGCTGGCGATCCTGTGATCATGCTCGAAGAGCCTCTGTTCGCGACGGATCGCGCGCTTGAACGCGCGGGCATGTCGATCAACGACATCGATCTTTACGAAGTCAACGAAGCCTTCGCTCCGGTGCCGATGGCGTGGCTGAAGCACACCGGTGCCAATCCGGAAGGGCTCAACGTTCATGGCGGGGCAATCGCGCTTGGTCACCCCCTAGGTGCTTCGGGCACCAAGCTGATGGCGACTCTGGTGCACGCGCTCAAGCGTCACGACAAAAAATACGGTTTGCAGACGATGTGTGAAGGCGGCGGCGTCGCCAATGTCACCATCATCGAAAGCGTCTAAGTTCAAAATCTCTCGAGAGGAATATCAATGGAAGTCTCTGCAAATACCCCCGCCGTAGTGACCGGCGGAGCCTCGGGCCTTGGTGCGGCCACCGCACGCTCTATCGCTGCCAAGGGCGCCAAAGTCGCGATCTTCGACATGAACGAAGAGAAGGGCAACGCCATGGCCGAAGAGCTCGGCGGCATCTTCTGCAAGGTCAATGTGACCAGCGACGAAGACGTTGATGCCGGCTTCGCCGCCGCACGCGCAGCCCACGGGCAAGAGCGCATCCTCGTCAACTGCGCTGGCATCGGCAATGCGATCAAAACCGCGAGCCGCGACAAACAAAGCGGTGAGATCAAGCATTTCCCGCTCTCGGCATTCGATTTCGTGATCCAGGTCAATCTGATCGGCACCTTCCGTTGCATCGCCAAGTCGGCGGCCGGCATGATGACACTCGACCCCTTGAGCGAGGACGGTGATCGCGGCGCAATCGTCAACACCGCTTCTGTTGCAGCTGAAGATGGCCAGATGGGCCAGGCGGCCTATTCGGCATCCAAAGGCGGCGTTGTTGGCATGACCTTGCCAATCGCGCGCGACCTGATGCGCGAAGGCATCCGCGTGAACACCATCCTGCCGGGCATTTTCAACACGCCGCTGATGAACGCAGCTCCGCCGCAGGTGAAGGAAGCCTTGGCCGCGTCAGTGCCGTTCCCTAAGCGTCTCGGCTATCCTGAGGAATACGCCAAGCTGGCCATGACCATGATCGAGACCGGATACTTCAACGGTGAAGATGTCCGTCTTGATGGCGCTATCCGTATGGCCCCGCGCTAGGCGGAACACTGGGCGGCTCAATCACCGCCCGATTGAGAAACCGGTCGCCGTCCGTGCTGCATGCATGGGCGGCGATTGCTTTATCGGCTGGGAAATTGCCCGGCTGCATTATTTGATCGATGTGCTACCTTCGAATCCAGGGTCAGGCCTTCAGCAGCTGAGGCCGCATCGGAGATTTTGTGGAAATGAAACGCGCACTTACTGTTCCCTTCGCATTCGGAATGGCGGCGCTGATGTCTCTGCCAAATGCAGCATCGGCCAACACTACCCGGTTCGCGTGCGACACGCCCGGTGGCCGGGTTTCCGAATTCCGAATTCCGGCCGGCGCTTCGCAATTCCGCGTTACTGGAACAATTCAACCGGCTGTGTTCCGCGCCCATGAACGGTTCATTCCCATAGCAGTCGTGAGTTTGCGCAATAGCGAACTGGGCAATGCGATGATCATCCGTGCGGCTGCGGAAGGAGCAGAGGCGGGCTCTGCTTTCGTTTCCGTATCGATCAAGACTGGGGACGATGAGCAGCGGACGGGCGTTGGTACGCTCGCGGTCGACAATGTTGTGAACTTTGAGATCACCTACGTCCAAGGTGGCCAAAGCCGGTTTGTGATCGGTGAGCAGACATTCACAGGTTCGGCTGATCTTGGCTCAAGCTTTGATCTGACGATCAGCTGTTCGACCGGTGATTTCATCTTTGATGATATCTACTGGCAAAGCGGCATTCGCGAGGTTGGTACGCCGCGCGGATAATATTGCTGGCCCGCTAAGGCTGGCATTGCTTGTTTTCCGAGATCGCATTCCATAGTCTTCGCTCACTACGCGCAAGACGGGAGAGTTGCGACATGCGGAAATTGGCGATTGCCCTGGCCATTATGGCGGGCACGATGGGCAGCGGCGTCGAAGCGCGCTCACAATATGACGCGACCATCACGCGTACCACTTACAACATTCCGCACATCAGCTCGGATAGCTGGCAGGGCGTCGGCTACGGCGTGGCCTATGCCTATGCGCAGGACAATTTCTGCATGTTGGCCGAGGAATTCGCCACCGTCGCGGGCGAACGTTCGCTCTATTTCGGACCCGAAGCGACATCGGTGCTTGGATTTAGCGAGGTCGACAATCTCACCTCGGACATCTTCTATCGCGGGCGCATCGATGTCCCGCAATTGCGCGAGGGATGGGATCGGCAGAGCAAACCCGCGCAAGGCTTGGTCGATGGCTATGTCGCCGGATACAATCGCTTTCTGAGCGACACTGGAATCGATGGCTTGCCCGAAGCATGTCGCAACCAGCCATGGGTGCGCGAGATCACGCGCGATGACATGCTGCGCCTCAACGAAAAGCAAATGCTGCTGGCAAGCTCGCTTGCGCTGGCTCCCGGCATTGCGACGGCTGCGCCTCCAGGATCCAATCTCGCCAGTGCGAGCCAAGACCTGTCGTTCCCGCAAGTCAGCCAGCACGAGGATTTGCGCTTTGGCAGCAATGGTTGGGCGTTTGGCTCAGATGCAACCGCGGATGGCAAAGGCCTGCTGATTGGTAATCCGCATTTCCCATGGGAGGGGCCAGCGCGGTTTTGGCAATTGCATGTGCAGGGGCCGGATGGCTTTGACGCGATGGGCGTGGGGCTGGCGGGTACGCCGATGCCCACGCTTGGCTTCAACAAGGATATCGCCTGGACGCACACGGTTACGGCGGCGCGTCATTTCACGCTCTACGCGCTCGCTTTGTCACCCGATGATCCGACCGTCTATCTGGTCGATGGTGAGCCCGAGCAAATGGATTCCTACGAAGTCACCGTGCCCATGCCTGACGGGGCAGAGCCGGTCACACGCACGCTCTATTCGACCCGATTTGGTCCGATCGTCACCTTGCCGCAAAGCGGCGTGATCTGGAGCGGGGCTGCCGCCTTTGCGCTGCAGGATGCCAATATGGGCAATCAGCGCGCGATCGACACTTGGCTCGGCATTGGCATGGCCAAGAACGTGCAAGAGGTGGAGGCTGTTATCAGCGAGACGCTGGGCATTCCCTGGGTCAACACGATCGTCGCCGATCGCGAAGGCAATGCGCTTCACGCTGACATCACCGCCGTTCCCAACGTTTCGGCCGAGATGATTGAGGCTTGCGCCACGCCGTTTTCTGGATTGGTCGCGCATTTGGTGACCCTGCTCGACGGATCACGCGCCGAGTGCAATTGGCGCCAAGACTATTCCGGTTCGACGGCAGGACTGATGCCAGCGAGCGATCAGGCGTCTCGCATTCGCCAAGACTATGTCACCAACAGCAATGACAGCTATTGGATCAGCAATCCGGCGACGCCGTATCGCCAATTGTCGCCGATCCTTGGCAAGTTTGAGCAGGCTTTGTCGCTGCGCTCGCGGTCCAATTTTATCGAAACGGAAGCGGCATTGAGCGCTGCTAAGATGGACCACGATACCGCCAAGCAACTCGTATTCGGGAATAAGAGCCTGGCCGCCGATATGGTGGTCGAGCCCTTGCTTGAGATGTGCGGCGAGCAAGCCGGTCTGACCGTCGGCTGCGAAGCTTTGTCAGGCTGGGATCGGCTGTTCGAGGCTGACAGCAGCGGCGCCTACCTGTTCGCTGAATTCTGGGAGAAGATCCGCCGTCGCAACGATCTGTGGCAAGTGCCATTTGATGCCGCCGACCCGGTCAACACGCCGCGAGACCTAGTCAAGAATCGCGACTTGCTCGACATATTGGCGGAGACCGTGATCGAGCTCGACGAAGCCGGCATCGAACCCGATGCGCGCTGGGGCGATGTCTTTGTGCGACCGCATGGCGAGGATCGTATCGCGCTGCATGGCGGCCCTGGCGTTGCCGGCGTGCTCAACATGCAGCGCGGACGCAAGGTCGAGGGAGGCATGGTGCCCCAGCATGGCTCAAGCTACATCCAGATCGTCAGCTTTAACGAGGATGGCCCGGTTGCTGACGCGATCCTGAGCTATTCGCAATCGACCAATCCGGCATCGCCGCATTATTCGGACCAGACTCGCAATTACGCCGCTAAGACTTGGCATCGCTTGCCATTCTCGGCCGAAGAGATCGAAGCGGATAAGATCGGCGAAAGCCTGCATCTGACCGAGTGAGCCGAGCGAATACGGGAATGGAGGACTTTCCTACTTAACCGCCAATCCCTATCCATTTGGGTCGTGACAAAGCCCGCCTTTCCCTTGAAGAGTGTTCGCAAGCGAACGCCGCCGGGATCGGCGGGTTTTTGTGATTAGGACACTGTTCCATGTGTTCCATCCTGTAGGATTCAATGCGGAGAGTAAGCGTGACAGAGACAACCCAAATCCTGGTTGAAAAGGCCGATGGCATCGCCACGATCACCCTCAATCGGCCGGACAAGATGAACGCCTATACGCGCGTGATGGGCCGCGAGATCATGGCCGCAATGGATGATATTGATGCGGACGATTCAGTGCGCGCCGTGATCTTTACGGGCAGCGGTGATCGCGCCTTTTGCGCCGGGGCCGATCTGACGCCCGAAGGGGGAGGGCAGGTCTTCTCGAGCGGGGATGAGGTGGAAAGCCTCTCCGACAGCCGCGTGCGCGATGGCGGAGGATTGCTGACCTTGCGCCTGTTCGAAAGCAAGAAACCGCTGATTTCGGCCTGCAACGGTGTTGCTGTTGGGGTGGGCGCGACAATGCAATTGGCGATGGATATCCGCCTTGCCAGCGACACCGCGCGCTATGGCTTTGTGTTTGCGCGCCGGGGCATCGTTCCTGAAGCCTGCTCAAGCTGGTTCCTGCCGCGGATCGTCGGGATCAGCCAAGCGCTTGAATGGTGCTATTCGGGACGGGTGTTTGACGCTGCGGAGGCCAAGGACGGTGGCCTCGTCCGGTCGGTCCACGCGCCGCAGGATTTGATGCACACCGCCCGCAGTCTGGCGAGCGAGATTGCCGAAAACACTTCAGCCCTGTCTGTGGCGATGACGCGCGCGATGATGTGGCGCCTGATGAACACAGATCACCCGATGGAAGCGCACAAGATCGACAGCAAAGCGATCTACCGGCTTTCACGCGGGGCTGATGCCAAGGAAGGGATCGCCAGCTTCCTCGACAAAAGGCGCCCGGTCTATCCGGGCAAGGTGAGCGAGGACATGCCGGACTTCTATCCGTGGTGGGATGAGCGCGAATACGAATAGCGCTTTCCTTGGCAAGGCTTGCCAGAGCCACTGGTTTCATGGGAAACCAGCGGCATGAGCATTGAGTCTGGCATCAAGCACAACAGTGCCGATAACGATCTCGGCGAGAATTCGGGCCGGCTGGCGGAGTTTTTGCCGTATCAGCTGTCGATCGCGTCGAACGCGGTCAGCAGCCTGATCGCCGAGCGCTATCGCAAGCGCTTTGCGCTCAAGATTCCTGAATGGCGGGTGATGGCGGTGCTGGGCGATGCGGGGCAGCTGACGCAGCGCGCGCTGACTGAAGCGACACTGATGGACAAGGTCGCGGTCAATCGGGCGTGCAAAGTGCTGGAAGAGCGGGCTCTGGTGGCCCGCGCTCCCAATACCAAGGATGGCCGTTCGCACCTGCTCACTTTGACCACGGACGGGCGCGCTATTCATGACGAGGTGATGCCGCTGGCTCTCGAGATTGAACGCGAATTGTTCGACGGTTTCTCTGATGACGAGCAGCGCAACTTCCGCGTCTTGCTTGAGCGTATGCGCGAACGCGCCGGTGCTATCGCGGAAGCCGAGCAGGGCTGATCGCAAAGCTAAAGGCCCGACATTGCTGCCGGGCCTCTTCAATTCGATATCGGATCAATCCTACTTGTTGATCAGTGCGTCGGAGATCGAGCAGGCCGCTGGCCCCAGGATCACGATGAACAGCACTGGCAGGATGAACAGGATCAGCGGAACCGTCATGATCGCCGGCAGACGCGCTGCTTTCTCTTCAGCGCGCATCATCCGTTCATTACGGAATTCAGCTGACAGAACGCGCAGCGACGACGCCAGCGGCGTACCGTAACGTTCGGTCTGGATCATGGTTGTGACCACGCCTTTGACCGCTTCAAGATCGACGCGGTAAGCCAAATTGTCGAACGCCTGCTTGCGCTCGTTCAAGAAGGACAGCTCAATCGCGGTCAGAGCGAATTCATCGCCCAGTTCCGGATAAGCGCGTCCCAGCTCCTTGGCCACGCGGTTGAAAGATGCGTCCACCGTCAGACCGGCTTCAGCACAGATTACCAACAGGTCGAGCGCGTCAGGCAGGCCCTTTTGAATTTCGGCGGTCCGCTTGGATGCCTTGTTCGAGAGGAACAGCTCTGGCCCCTTATAGCCGAGGAACAGCAATACGCTGACTGCGCCGAGACGCTTCATCGGCCCCCAATCGGGGAAATAGTCGACCACGTAGATCATGACGAAGCCGAGCAGGCCGAGCAGAATCGGCAGGATAGCGCGGGCGCCAATGACCAGAACGGCCAATTCCTTGTTGCGGAAGCCGGCATGCGCCAGCTTCTGCTGAACGACTTCGAGCTGGCTCTGCTGCAGCACTTTCATGCTGTTGAGCCGCTCTTTGACCATGTCGGTCGTATCGTTCTTGCGGACCAGGCTGGCGCGCTTCTTCGATCCGGATGTGATGATGCCGGCCTTCAGCTCGTCGCGGCGAGCCTCAAGCGATTTGACGCGCTTGGCCATCGGGTCCTTGATGGTGATCGCAGCATAGATTGCCAGGATCACAGCAAAGGCGGCCAGTCCGGCCAGCACGGTGCCGACAAGGACAATGTCGAAGCCAAGAAGCGTGGGTCCAGCAGGTTGATCGATCATGGTGTTTCTCGCTCCTGCTTAGATCTCGAAGTTGACCATTTTGGCCATGATAAAGGCGCCGATCGACATCCAGACCATGCCGCCGAGGCCGGCAACGATCAGACGATCATCGGTGAAGAATCCGCCAATATAGGACGGGTTGATCCAGTAGATCAGGCCGAACACGATGAAAGGAAGCGAACCGACGATATAGGCCGATGCTTTCGATTCCGAGCTCATCGCTTTGATCTTGAGTTTCATCTGAGCGCGTTTGCGCAGCACGTCAGCCAGGTTGGACAAGGTCTCAGCCAAGTTACCACCCGTTTCGCGCTGGATCGCAAGCGTGATGCAGAAGAAGTTGAATTCCGGAATGCCCAGACGATCAGCTGTTTCCTGCAGCGAATCTTCCATCGTCTTGCCGATCTTGATCCGCTCCACGATGCCCTTGAACTCTTCGCCCACTGGGCCGGGAATTTCTTCGGCCACCACTGCAAGCGTTTCGGTTACTGGCAGGCCAGAGCGCAGGCCGCGCACAAGCAGTTCGATCCCGTCAGGGAACTTGCCGTTAAATTCATTGGTGCGCTTGCCGATGAAGAAGCCAACCACAAGGTGCGGCAGTCCAGCGCCGATCAACAGGCCCACACCTGCCGACAGCAACAGGGCGCCGCTTTGTAGGAACACCAGAACGGCGACCGCGAGTGCGATGCCGAGAGATGCATAGAGATAATGGCTCAGCGTCCAGTTCTTGCCTGTCCGATCAAGCCGGACCTCCAGCGCTTCCAAGCGCGAGCTTGAACCCGCAACGCGGTGCGCTTTTGGTTTGCGCGCAGCAATCGCTTTCTTGAACTGCGATTCCACCTTTGCATCGGTGCTTTGCGAGTGACGATAGCGCAGCGATTCAAGCCGACGTTGCCGTGCCTTGTTGGCGCCGGACCCTGTGGCAAGGATATAGCCGAACACCAGGACGACAAAAATGCCGGCGGTGATCATCAGGGTTTCGAGCATGCTCATTCGGTCTCGTCCTGTCTTCTCGCGCCCATTGGCGGCTGGTCAGAGTTCGCGGGTGAAGGAGGGGACGGGCTTGCCCCGTCGCCCTCTCGGCTAGTGCTTACTCGGCCAGTTCCTCTTCGGGCTTGTCCTTCTTCGCCAGCAGCGACTTGAGATCGAAACCACCCAACAGCGATTTCTTCTCTTCGGTGATTTCGCTCAAATCCTCTTCGCTGGCGCCCATGATCCGCTCGGCCATCTGCTTGATGGTGCCGGTGGATTTGGCCGAACGATTGGCGTCCACATAAACTTGGCCAAGTTTGGCCGCGTTCGATGCTGCCTTGACGTCATATGGGATCGTGAAATCGATCTTGCGTTCGATCGAGGCCTCAAAATCGGCCTTGCTGATCTCAGCCACGTTGTTCTGAACCTTGTTGGCCACGATCATCGGATGCGCATGGCCAGCATTTGTTTTGAGCCAGCTCAAGATGCGGATCGTGTCGCGGGCCGAAGCCAAGGTCAGTTCGCATGTCAGCACGACCAGGTTCACATCTGCCAGCAGATGCGGGAAGTTGATCAGCATGTTGCGCGGCAGATCGATCACGGTCATTTCGAACGCTTGGCGGAATTCTTCCTCCAGCTGCACGAAAGCCGAACCGTCTGTCATCAGCGGCTGGTTGATCGGTGCTTCCGCCGAAAGGATCGACAGATTGTCATTGGCGCGGATCATCGCCCGCTCGATGAACAGGCCGTCAATCCGGCTTGGATTGTCGATCGCGTCGGTCAGGCCGCGGCCTGGCTCAAGATCGAGTGCCAGTGCGCCTGTGCCGAAATGGACATCGAGGTCAAGCAAAGCAGTTGGCGATTGGTGCTCATCGCTGAACAGCCAAGCGAGTGAAGTTGCGATCGTCGAAGCGCCGACGCCGCCACGCGTGCCGACCACAGCGGTCGAGATGTGACGTTTGACGACATCGCCGTCACCCGCTTTGGGAGCGGTGAACACTGCCAGCGCCTGGTTGAGCGCATCGTGCACTTGCTGCGCCGAAAGCGGCTTCAGCAGATAATCGTGAATGCCGCTTGCGAGCAGGTCGCGATACAGACGCACGTCATTGACCTGGCCGATCGCAATCACAACCGTGCCGGGCTCGCAAACCTCTGCCAGAGCATTGATGTCGTTGAGTGGATCGCCGCTTTCCGACAGATCGACAATCAGGATTGCCGGGCTTGCGCTGACTGACAGCGACTGGATAGCGTTGCGAAGGCCACCTTTGTTGCACTTCTCCGGCTGCCAGCCCATTTCGATGACGACAGGACGCAGCACGTCCAGCGCATTGTCATCGCAAATATAGGCTGCAAACGGGTCGCGATTGCCGGGCAGGCCGGATTTCCAAGGCGCGTTCATGGATCAGTTCCCTCCGGTGCTAGCATCTTGCAGGCCCTGAGCACCCGTGGGTGAGGCCTCGCGAAGTGTTTCGATGGCTTTGTTCGAAGTTGCGATCAGGGTCTCGCTAGAGCCCTTCTTGCCTTCAAGCAGGTCTTCCGGATCGGCGACCATGGCAGCCAGATTGCTGTTGACGGCACAACCATATCCAGGATGCGTCGCGTTGAAGTAGTTCATGTCAGACTTGGCCGACCAATCGGGGCAACCCGGGACCGAAGCGGTCGAACGAGTGATCACGATGCGAGCCTGACCAGGCTGCAGGTAACCCTGAGTGGTTGGAGCCGTGTTGCTGACCAGCAGGCCGAAACGACCGGCAAGATCTTCAACCGCGCTTTTCACGGCCGGATTGTTCGACGGATCATCCACCGAGATACGGTCGCCATAGCGCAGGTCCATAGCTTCGAACCAACCATTGACGCGCTGCTGTTCAGCGATCGCCAGGCCGCTGCCATCAGTCTGGACATCAAGCGCGTAATTGTTGCGCTCAACCACAGGCTGCTTGGTGCTGTAGAGGCTCTTATTGGTTGGCATTCCGCCGCAGCCCGCCACAGCGAGACCCAGCGTGAGGGCGATTGCATAGACTGGTGCTTTGGCCAGCTTGCTGTTCTTTGCAAAGGGCATCGTTCTCACCTTCCCGTCTTAGAGGCTGAAGCCTGGAGCCGTGGCATCGGCCCGGCGGTCGTTGGACTTACGGTTTTTCTTGTCGGCGCGGCGTGGCTCTTGCGAACCTCCAGCCGGGACAACAGCGTTCGGATCAAGGTCGCTCACAGCCGGAGGAGGAGCGTCCTTTTCGACGGCGGTCGGTCCCGGGCGTTGTGCACCGGATTCGCCGCTGTTTTCCTTGAACAGCAGGAGCTGTTCGATCTCGGAAGCCGAGCGGAAACCGTCGGTTGGCAGCTTGATCTGGTTCGCGCTTACTGGCTTGACCAGGTAAGGCGTCACAATGATCACGAGCTCTGTTTCGCCCTGGCGATATGCGCGCGAGCGGAACAGATTGCCGAGGATCGGCATGTCGCCGAGGCCCGGAGCCTTATCGATCGAGTTCTGCGAGTTGTTGCTCATCAGACCTGCGATCATGAAGCTCTGGCCAGAACCCAGCTCGACAGTGGTTTCGGTGCGACGGATCGTCAGCGCCGGAACCTGGAAGCCGTTGAGAGTAACCGACCCTTGAGTCGACAGCTCTGAAACTTCCGGACGAACCCGCAGCGAGATGCGGCCATTAGCCAACACGGTCGGCGTGTAAGACAGGCTGACACCAAAGTCGCGATATTCGATCGAGACAGTGCCAAGGCCTTCGCTGATCGGGATCGGGAATTCACCGCCAGCCAAGAAGGTAGCGGTTTCACCCGAAAGCGCGGTCAGATTTGGCTCAGACAAAGTCGTAACCAGACCGATCTGCTCGGCGAGGTCCATAGCGGCAAGCACATCGACGCCGAACAGATTGCCCAGACCACCGATCGTGGTGCCATCGTTAGAATTGATGCCAGGGCCGATAATCGTCTCGGTTTTGATCGAGCCATCAGCATTGAGCACAAAGTTGCCGGCTGAATCGAGCACCGGAACAATCCGGCCCGGATTCTGCACTCCGCTGCCTACGGCGAGAGGGCCGTCGAGGCGGAAAGCGTCCGTGCCGAGCGTGCGACCGGTACCGACGGCACCGCGGAACCCACCCAGACCGAAGTCATAAGTGGCCAGGTTGCCGCCAATGTCGCGGGCCAGCGAGCGGCTGACTTCGGCGAAGGTGACCTTGAGATTGACCTGAAGCGGCGTGGCCGTTTTCAGGCGAGTGATGACATTGCTGCCTTCACCAACAAAGGCCTGGACCAGACGTTGCGCTTCAACAGCGTCTTCCGGAGCAGCGACAGTGCCGGTCAGAAGAACCGTGTTTGCACCCATGGTGGCAACACCAATCTTCGCTTCAGGCATCGCCAAAGCCAGCATCTGATCGATGCTGTCAATGTTAGAGCCAACGCGAATATTCGCGGCCCAGATAACCTGGCCCGATGCGTTGCTGGCATAGATCGTGGTCTCACCACCTGCGCGTCCGAAGACATAGAGCTGGCGTTGCGACTTGATCTGGACGTCAGCCACCGATTCGTTGGCGACGAAGACGTCAGTCATGGTGCCAGGCACCGAAACCAGTTCGCCACGACCGATTGACAGGACAATGTCCTGCTTCGGGCTGACAACCTGCTGTGCGCTGACCATAGAAGTCGGTGCGGCCACGATCGGCGCAGCGACGAGGCTGGCGAGCAGCAGTTTAGCGATAGGCGAGCGTTTCATTTTTGGGCCCCTAGGATTGGCGTCCTGACGATTTTTGCGGATCGGCATTGTCATTCCCCTCAGCGGATCAGCGCCGCGCTTGCAGCTGGCACGGTTTGGCCAGCTTCGCGGATGCCGTTTGATTGTTGACGCAGCAGCGAATTCGTCGCCGGACGCACGCCACCGACAGGAACTTCGGTGGTTGCTTTGCCGCGGGTTACGCGAACCGTCGGGACGCGAGGCGAGGCGGCAGCCTTGCTCGAAACACCGATGGCCGGGTTTGACGTCTTGGCAGCTTGCTTGCGCTCTGCATCAGTCGGCGGAACGGTCTTGCGTTGGAAGCGAGAGACGTCGCCACCGGTCGAGAAGGTTGAACCCTTGTCGATCGGACGACCCATGGCCTGGCGCAGAATGCGCTCTTCTTCTTCAGGCGAAGCGTCTGACGGGATAACAAAGTCACCCGATGCAATCGCACGCTCGAGTTCTGACTGAGTGTCAGCGATCGAACGCAGAACCAAGGTCAGTTCACCAATGGTCTGAGCCACGGTGACCTTCTCGGCGATCTTCGGTGTCACTTCGATCGTCACTGTGCGGAAAGCGCGAACAACTGTCTTGCCTTCTTCATCAGTGGTCTGTTCGGTTGACTGGTCGGTTGCAAGAACGCGCAGGTTGCGCAGAACAGTCTCAGCGGCCTTGAGCGGCTTGCCTGAGCCGGAAACGGTCTGGCTCAGCACCAGGTCAACGCGGTCACCCGGGAAAACAAAGCCGGCAACACCGGTCTTGGCCGACACTGGAACAGTCACAGCACGCATGCCAGGGCCAAGCGCCGCAGCAAGGAAGCCGCGATCGCCAGGGCTAACAAGTGAGCCTTGCGTCACTGGTTCACCAGCGGTGATCGGGTGACGTACAACCGTACCGATCAGCTGAGTGATGTCAGATTCGCCGTCGATGAAATAGGCGTCCTGGACCAGTTCTTCCGGCCACATCTGATAACCGAGCGCGTCGGTGGTGATGATCGTACCGGTTGGCAGAGCGCGCTGCGCAATCAGGACTTTCGGGCCCTGCGGCGCCGCTTCGACTTCAGGAGCCGCAGCTCCGGCGAACATGGTCCGGGCAGCAAACGCGGTACCGACCGCGATGATCAGCGCCCCGAGCAGCAAAACCAGTTTCTTCCTGTCCATGGCTAAAAAGCCCCCTTGAGTTCGGCCCTAAGATAGATTGCGGGCGGGTATGATTACGTTCCGTAAGTTCAGACTGGTTAAAATCAGGTTCACCCCGCCCCGGTCGCGACCGAAGCTGAAGGCAGATATGTGGTTGTAAGGACCCACAATCCGCCAAAGGCGATGGCGACGCCGTAAGGAATGGCGAGCCGCTCCTTCTGACGCATTAAGAAGTGATATCCGCCCATCACGATGGTCAGCACGCCGCCGGCGATCGCCATGATGATCAGCAGTTGAAGAAAAGCGTTGGGTTCGATCCAAAGCGCCAGAGCGGTGAGCAGTTTGACGTCGCCGCCACCCATCATTTTAACCGCAAATAGGCCGGCAAGGATCACAAATGCGACGGCAGCAACACCAAGCTGCCAGGCAATATCAGGCCATAGAGAAAGGCCACTGGTCCACCAGAACACTGGCGCGCCGACGACGATTGCGATGTTGAGCCAATTGTCGATTTGACGCCGACGAATGTCGGTGAAGGCGGCAAAGACCAACGCAATTGCCAAGGCAATCAGCAGTCCGTAATGAAGTGTCTCAATCAGCATCGGGCCCCCAAGGTTGCAGTCCAGAGTGTCTGGATGTCCCCGTTAAGGAGCGGTGCTACAGGTCATCACTTACCAAAAAGTAACCAACCCCGGAGGCTTGAAATTAGTGACGTCGGCACAGTGGGGTCGGAAAAGCCCTTGAGCGATCCCGATCTGATCGATCGCAGGGCCATTCCTGACGCTGCCACTGAGAGCAAATGGCAGGCGCGTGACGGGCATGAAATCAGGCGGATTGATTGGCCGGGCGCGGCGCGGCAGGATTCAGTTTCGCCGCGAGGATCGATCCTGTTTTTGCCCGGACGGGGCGATTGCTACGAAAAATATCTCGAAACGTTGGAAGAATGGCACCGTGCTGGCTGGCGTGTAACAGCGGCTGATTGGCGGGGGCAGGCCGGGTCTGGGCGGCTGGGTAAGGATGCCGTGACCGGACATATCGATGATTTCGACACCTGGGTTGATGATCTGGCTGCGCTTTGGAGCGATTGGAAAGCGCAGACGATGGGGCCGCATGTCATGGCTGCACACTCGATGGGTGGGCATATCACCATGCGGGCATTGGCTGACAAACGCATCGATCCCGACGCGGTGGTGCTGAGCGCGCCGATGCTAGGAATGGCAAGTCCGCCATTGCCGCTCGCTGCCTTGCATGGCGTGGCCAAGATGATGACACGGATCGGCGATCCGACGCGGCCGGCTTGGAAATGGAGCGAGAAGCCTGGCGAATTGCCAGCCGCGCGCAGCAATCTGCTGACGCATGACGCGCAACGCTATGACGATGAGCAATGGTGGCGCGATGAACGGCCAGAGCTGGTTATGGGCCCGGCCAGTTGGGGCTGGGTTGAACGCGCCTATGCATCTTGGCGCAAACTTGAGCTGCCGGACGCGTTGGAGATGATTGATGCGCCGGTGGCGATCCTTTCGACCAGCAGCGACAAGCTGGTCAGCCACGCCGCCAATGTTCGCGCCGCTCGGCGATTGCCTAAAGGTGAGCTGATCGCTTTCGGAGAGGAAGCCCATCACGAGATCCTGCGGGAGATCGATCCTGTCCGCGGACGGGCGATGGATTCGATCGCGCAGTTCCTCGATCGCGTTGCGCCTGCGCAATAGGGCCAAGCAGTGGATCAGGTTTACGACTTTGCCATCATCGGTGCGGGCATCGCAGGAGCCAGCCTTGCGGCTGAACTCTCGCCGCATGCCAAGGTCATCGTGCTGGAGGCCGAGGATACGCCAGGATACCACTCTACAGGCCGCTCAGCGGCGTTCTGGGAGGAATGTTACGGCGGTCCGGGCATTGTCCCCCTTACGCTCGGATCGGGCCCCTATTTGGCTGAAAACGGCTTTCTACGGCCTCGTGGTGCGCTCTATGTCGGGCGCGAGGACGATAAGAAGGCGCTTGACGATTTCGTCGAGCGATTCGCAGGGACGGGAGTTACGATCGAGCGCCTTGGCCGGGAAGGGCTGGTTGAGCGCGTTCCGCAAATGCGGGCTGATTGGACGGACGCATTGTGGGAGCCCGCTTGCTCCGACATAGATGTCGCCGGCCTCCATCAGCACTATCTCAAGGCGCTGCGGCAAGGCGCGGTTGATCTGGAATGCCGCGCACGATTGGCAGACGCTCAACTCCGCGACGGTGTTTGGAACCTGGTGACTGAGCAGGGCTCGGCATTCCGTGCAGCAATGCTGGTGAATGCTGCGGGCGCTTGGGCCGACAACATCGCCCAAGGGGTAGGATTGCAGCCGCTTGGGATCCAACCGCTCCGCCGCACGGTGGCGCAATTGCGCGTCTCGCCAGCCGCTCCTGATGATCTGCCACTGGTGCTCGACATCAATGGCAATTTCTATTTCAAACCTGACAATGGCCGGCTGTGGCTTAGCCCGCATGACGAGATCCCGACCATTGCTTGCGACGCGGCACCCGAAGAAATTGATGTCGCATTGGCGATCGATCGGTTTGAAGATGTCACCAACTGGACGATCGAGGCGGTCGAACGGCGCTGGGCCGGATTGCGCAGCTTCGCGCCCGATCGCCTGCCGGTCTATGGGCGCGCTGACGAACTGCCAGAATTCTATTGGTTCGCAGGGCAGGGCGGCTTTGGCATCCAGACGTCACCCGCTGCGGCCAAACTCGCTGCTCAGGATCTGCTCAACTTGGAAGCAGACCGCTTCACCAAAAACATTGACCGTTCAATGTATTCGCCAAGCAGATTCTCCGATTCCGTGTCTGGTCAAGCGCGCGCCAATCTGTAAGGTAATGGCGTTTCGGGATTCCAACTGATCAAGGAAGGGGAAGACGATGTCTCACAAGTTTGAAATCTACAAGGACAAGGCTGGCGAGTTCCGCGTGCGCTTTAAGTACAACTCGGAGATCATGTTCTCGACAGAGGGTTATTCGAGCAAGTCGAGCGCGCAGAACGCAATCGACTCAATCAAGAAGAACGGCCCTGGCGCTGCGGTCGAAGACAACAGCTAAGCTGGCCTCTTCAGACAGAACAAAGCGGGCGTGCTCGAAAGAGTGCGCCCGCTTTTCGTTCCGGCCTATTCTTCGTCTTCAGCCGGGATAGCGGCGCGATCGGCTTCTTCGCTGGCGAGTTGATCAACACGCTCATTTTCGGGATGGCCAGAATGGCCTTTGACCCAGTGCCATTCCACTTCGTGCTTGGCTGCGACTTCGATCAGATCGTGCCAGAGGTCAGAATTGCGCACCGGCTTCTTGCTGGCATTGACCCAGCCGCGACGCTTCCAGCCCTCAACCCATTTGGTCATGCCATCGAGGACATATTTGCTGTCTGAATAGAGATCGACCTGGCACGGTTCGATCAAAGCTTCGAGCCCCCGGATCGCCGCGGTCAGCTCCATCCGATTGTTGGTCGTGTCCGGCTCACCGCCCGACAATTCCTTTTCGTGGCTTCCCATCCGCAACAGCACGCCCCAGCCACCAGGCCCGGGATTGCCCTTGCAAGCGCCGTCAGTGAAAATCTCTACGCGTTTCACAAGCTTATTCTGCCCTTTTTGCCGAATTAGGCAAACGCCCCCGAACCCGCTGCGTCATAATGCCGCCAGCGCGCAACGAATTGCATCGGGTCTTTGCGTGTCACCAATGCATCGTCCGGCGTGTCGAGCCAGTCTTCAGCCCGGCTGGCTACAAACCGCAATGCGGCGCCCTTTGCAAGCTCTGGCAGCAGGGCGCGCTCTGCCGCTTCGAGCGGTCTGATTGCTTCATAACCCTGCATAAGAGCTCGCCCCAAACCGGGATCAAATCGCTCACCACTCGAATCGAAGCTCCAAGCGGCATGGGTGGTCACCAGATCGAGCGCCATGATGTCAGAGCATGCAAAGTAGAAGTCGATCATGCCCGAGACCTTGGAATCGAGCATCAGCACATTGTCGGGAAACAGGTCCGCGTGAATATTGGACTTCGGCAGCGATGCGAGATCTAGCGAGGCGGCTTCGCGGGCATGAACCAGCATGGCAGGAAGATCGGCATGGATCTGCGCCAGTCCGTCCGCTCCGCAGCCTTCCAAAGCTGCCAGATTGTCTGCAAACCCCATCGTGTTGGCGCGAGTCAGAGCAAAATCCTGGCTGGCCAGGTGCATCTGCGCCAATGCTCCGCCGACCGCTCGCGCTTGATCGATTGTGGGTTGAGTCGGCGATACGCCGGGCAGGAATTCGATCAGCGCGACAGCTTTGCCATCAAGCATGCGAAAGGCCGCGCCATCGCGGTCATGAACGGTCTTGGGGACCGGGCAGCCCTTGGCCGAAAGATGATCGAGCAGTCCCAGGAAGTAGGGCAGGTCCTCAAGCTCGATACGCCGCTCGTACATGGTGAGGATAAAGCGATCGCCGCCACTGCCTCCTGTTGTCTCGATCAACCAGTTCGAATTGGAGACGCCTTCAGCGATGCCCTTGGCCGAAGTCAGCGTACCGACATCATATTGACTGATAAGATCAGCCAATTCTTCCGCGCCAAGATGAGTGTAGACGGCCAGTTTCTATTCCATCAGCTGGCGTGGCAGCTTGAAGACCATCTTTTCTTCGGCTGCGGTGACGGTCTGCTCGGTCACGTCGCGGAGCTCCGCGATCCTGTCGACGACTTCACGCACCAGGATTTCCGGAGCTGAGGCGCCAGCCGTCAGACCCAAAGTTTCGACTCCATCGAGCCACGCCGGGTCAATCTCACTCGCGCGTTGGATCAGATGCGATGGGGTTCCCAGCCGTTGCGCCACTTCAACGAGACGCAGCGAGTTTGACGAATTGGGCGCGCCGATGACCAGCACCAGGTCGCAATCCTCAGCGATCTGCTTGACTGCCGCTTGGCGATTTGAAGTGGCGTAGCAAATGTCCTCCGCCTTGGGCCCACGAATATCGGGATAGCGCTGTTCCAGCGCTGCGATCACATCAGCCGTGTCATCGACCGACAATGTGGTCTGCGTGAGATAGGCCAGTGGTTCGTCCGTCGCGAATTCGAGCTTGTCGACGTCAGCGACCGATTCCACCAACGTCATCTGGCCCGGCTCGACCTGGCCCATTGTGCCGATCACTTCGGGGTGGCCTTCATGGCCAACAAAGATGATGTGGCGGTCTTTCTCGATCAACCGCTCGGCCTGCCGGTGCACTTTGGAAACCAGCGGGCAGGTGGCGTCGACATAGAGCAAATTGCGGCGTTGCGCCTCTGCCGGGACCGATTTGGGCACGCCATGCGCGCTGAAAACGACCGGGACATCGTCGGGAACTTCATCCAATTCCTCGACAAAGATCGCTCCCTGAGCGCGCAATCCTTCGACAACATATTTGTTGTGGACGATTTCGTGCCGGACATAGACCGGTGCGCCATAGCGCTCGAGCGCCTTTTCGACGATCTCGATCGCACGATCGACACCGGCGCAAAAGCCGCGCGGAGCGGCAATCATCAAGGTCACCGGTGCCTTGGCCGCAGCGTCAGTTTCCGAATCTGAGCGGGTTGACCTTGCATCGGTTGGAAAGGAAGCATTCATGAGCGTCCCTCTAGCGCTTTGCGGCGCGCATCGCTAGGGCATCAGCAAGCGCATTACGCGCAATATGGATCGAAACAGACGACTATCAAGGACGACCAGGTTCAATGACGCTTCGCACACGTATTTTGCCCGCAATTGCTCTCGCCGCCGCACTGGCTGGTTGCGCCCGCGAAGGTGAGCTGGTCGTCGATCAGGGCGTTGGCATCACCGCCGTCCTGTCGTCTTGCCCCGCGGTCGGCATTCCTGACTATACCGGGGATGTCACAACCTTCCGCGATCCGGCCAGTCCGACGCTCGCGAATCTCGACGTTACGGCGACAATCACCAATCTGCGGTCGACCTGCGATGACACCACGGATCGGGTTTACAGCCAGGCCACCTTTGACGTGCTTGCCCGGCGCAGCGATGTGCGCGGAGCCCGCACCGTTACCTTGCCTTACTTCGTCACCGTGTTGCGCGGCGGCAATGCGGTCGTGACCAAGCGTGTCGGTCAAGTCACGCTCAGCTTTGCTGATGGTCAGGAGCGCGCACAAGCCAGCGGCACAGCCGGCTCATTCGTCAATCGTGCCGAGGCGACTTTGCCGGCGGATATCCGCGAACGCATCACGCGGCGACGACGTGCGGGTGACGCTGATGCGGCGCTTGATCCGCTTTCTGCCCCAGAAGTGCGCGCGGCAATCCAACGCAGCCGGTTCGAAATGCTCGTCGGCTTTCAATTGAGCGAGCAGCAATTGGCCTATAACGCCACGCGCTGAACCCAATTCCGGGTCAATCGACCCATGGATAACGAACATGTCTGATTCCAAATCACTCTACGCCGCCTTTGCGGCCAAGGTTCACGATGCACTTGCCGGTCTCGCAAGCGACGGTGTGCTGCCCGAAGATGCGAGCTTTGCGAATGTAACGGTCGAGCCGCCACGCGATCCGTCGCATGGCGATCTGGCGACCAATGCCGCCATGGTTCTGGCCAAGCAGGCCAAGACCAATCCGCGCGCGCTGGCTGAGCAGATTGCTGAGCGCCTCGCCAATGACCCCGCAATCACCAGCGCCGAAATTGCTGGCCCGGGTTTCATCAATCTGCGGCTCGATCCGTCTGCGTGGTTGAGCGAGTTGCAGCTGATCGCGCAAATTGGCGATGCTTATGGTCGATCGACGATCGGATCCGGTGTCACCGTCAATGTCGAATATGTGTCTGCCAACCCAACCGGCCCGATGCATATGGGCCATTGCCGCGGTGCGGTCGTCGGTGATGCGCTGTCGAGCCTGCTTGAATTTGCCGGCCACAAGGTCATTCGCGAATATTACATCAACGATGCAGGCGGCCAGGTCGATGTGCTCGCTCGCTCAGCCTATCTGCGCTATCTCGAAGCGCTGGGTGAAGATATCGGCGAGATCCCCGAAGGGCTCTATCCAGGTGACTATCTGAAGCCGGTTGGCGCGAGCCTGGCTGAAGAATTTGGCGACCGTTTCCAAGGCAAGCCTGAGGAAGATTGGCTTCCCGTGCTGCGCGCTGAGGCGGTGACGCGGATGATGGATCTGATCAAATCTGATCTTGCCCTGCTGGGCATCCATCACGACGAATTCGCCTCCGAAGCCGCATTGCATCTCGCGGGTAAGCCCGACGCCGCCGAAGCGTGGCTGCGCGAGCATGATCTGGTCTATGATGGCGTGCTGGAAGCACCCAAGGGCAAGGCTCCACCCGAGGACTGGGAACCGGTGGAGCTGCCTCTGTTCCGCTCCACCCGGTTTGGCGATGATCAGGACCGGCCGATCAAGAAGTCCAACGGCGCCTGGACCTATTTCGGGGCTGATCTGGCTTATCATATGGAGAAAGCCGCTTCTGCCGACGAATTGATCGATATCTGGGGTGCTGACCACGCCGGCACTGTCAAGCGGATCAAGGCCGCTGTTGCGGCGCTTTCCGAAGGGCAGGGCACGCCCAAGCCATTTGACGTCAAACTGGTCCAAATGGTGCAGCTGATGCGCGGCGGCGAACCGGTCAAGATGTCCAAGCGCTCCGGCAATTTCGTCACCATCGCTGATATGGTCGAAGAAGTGGGCAAGGATGTCGTGCGCTTCACCATGCTGACACGCAAACCCGAAGCGCAGATGGAATTCGACTTTGCCAAAGTGGTCGAAGCATCGAAGGACAACCCGGTCTATTACGTCCAATATGCGCATGCGCGGATTTGCCGGAGCCTGCGCAAGGCCTCTGACGATCACGGTTTTGCGCCTGATGCGGCCGCGCTCAACCAACTTGGCGATGATGAATTGGCGCTAATCAAGCGCGCAGCGCAATTCCCGCGCGAGGTCGAGGCAGCTGCCAAAGCTCGCGAACCACATAGGATTGCATTCTATCTCTATGATCTCGCTGCAGATTTGCATTCATTCTACACGCTGGGCAACAAAGACACGCAAAAGCGGTTCATCGTGGAACAGGATCCCGCTTTGTCAGGAGCAAGGCTTTTCCTGGCTGACGCAATCGGGCAAGTTCTTCGTAATGGGCTCCGCGTGCTTGGCGTGGAAGCCGTCGAATCGATGTGATTGGCACTAGGGTAGACCGGAAAGGACGCGGATCATGATGTCTGCGGACGAGCAAAACGAAGCCGATGAGGCAGAACTCGATCTGAGCGAGGATGAAAGCCTGCCCTGGCTCGAATCCGACGAAGACGACGAGGATGCTGGCGGGATCGACACCAGACAAATCGTCGCTTTTGCCGCTCTGTTGCTGCTGGTGCTGGTCCTGGCAATCGCGGCCATCTGGTATTTCTCCAACCGCACCGGCGATGACGCCCTGGTTGCGGATGGCAGCACCATCGAGGCGCCTGAAGGCCCGTATAAAGAAAAGCCGGAAGATCCCGGTGGCAAGGAATTCGCCGGAACAGGCAATGTCGCGCCTGCTGTGGGCGAAGGCGAGACCCGCGAAGGTGTGATGGCGGACTCGGAAGGCGAAACGGCTGGCCCATCAATCGCTGTGCGCACAACGGGCGACACTCCGACGTCTGAGGACGGCGTAGGTGTTCAGGTTGGCGCCTATGGCACCAGGGCACGTGCCGAAGCAGGTTGGCAGACCCTTGTACGGCAGACCAACGCGCTCGAAGGCGTGCGTCATCGCGTGCTCAAGGGCGAGGCTGATATTGGTACGGTCTACCGTTTGCAGGCCGTTGCACCCAATGTCGCAGACGCCGAAACCCTGTGCCGAAACCTCAAGGCTGACGGCGTAGCATGCCAGGTGAAGCGCTAAACTGCGTCTGAAGCACCGGTTTGTCCCGTTTTCCCCACTGAGGAGGGTTACCGCGCTTGCCTGAATCCCGAGCGAGTGCGAGATTTCTGGCATGATTCCGGCGATTTTCGGACTATCGGGCCCCACGCTCACAGCAGAGGAACGCGCGTTCTTCCGCGACGCTGATCCGGCGGGCTACATCCTGTTTGCCCGCAATTGCGAGAATCCCGATCAATTACGCGCGCTGACGGATGATCTGCGCAGCCTGCATGGCCGGGATCGCCTGCTGGTCTCGATTGATCAGGAAGGTGGCAGGGTTGCCCGGCTGCGGCCCCCAAACTGGGCTGACTATCCTGCGGGCGAAGCGTTCGACAAGCTGTACAGGCTCGCTCCCGCCAGTGCGATCGAAGCAGCGCGGGCAAGCGCCGAGGCGATGGCGCTGGAGCTATCAGCCATGGGCATCACGGTCGATTATCATCCTCCGCTCGATGTTCGACAGGCGCAGGCGCATGACGTGATTGGCGATCGGGCCTTGGGTAGCGATCCGCAACAGGTCGCAGCGATTGGGCGCGGCATTCTGGACGGCCTAGCGCGTGGCGGCGTGGCTGGCTGTATCAAGCACATGCCTGGCCATGGCCGGACAACCACTGATACACATCACGCCATGCCCACGGTGACGGCCGATGCCGGCGAGCTGGAACTGGACCTGGCGCCATTCCGCGCGTTGCGCGATGCACCGATCGGTATGACGGGACACTTGCTGTTCACGGCGTGGGATCGTGAGAACCCGGCCACTTTGTCGCCAACAATCATTGAGACGATCATCCGCGGCGAGATCGGCTTTGATGGGCTGTTGCTGACCGATGACATCGATATGCAGGCGCTAGAGGGGACAATTCCCGAACGTGCAGAGCGGGCTCATAATGCAGGATGCGACATCGTGCTCAACTGCTGGGCCAAGATCGACGACATGCAGGGCATTTGCGAGGTCCTGCCATCTATGTCCGATGCCACCACCGCTCGATTGGACCGAGCATTGGCCTCGACCAAGATCCGTGACGATCTGGGCGCTCAGGATGAATTGCTGGCAAAGCGCGATGCCTTGCTGGGTTTGACGGGGGAGGCGGTATGACAAGCAGCGATGATGGCTTCATGCTGCGCGGCGACGATTCCTCGAGGGGAGAACCGAGCGCGGTGATGCCTGACGGTTGGGGACTGGAGGCGGAGGAAAACCGCAGCTCCAACGCCAATGACAAATCGCTCTATCTTGAGCTCGACGGGTGGGAAGGGCCGCTCGACCTGCTGCTCGATCTTGCGCGTCGCCAGAAGGTTGATCTGCGCCAGATTTCGATCCTCGCGCTGGTCGATCAATATCTGACCTATATTGAGCGCGCCGAAGCGCTGAAGCTGGAAGTTGCAGCGGATTACCTCGTGATGGCGGCGTGGCTGGCCTATCTCAAATCCGCCCTGCTGCTGCCCAAAGACGAGCAGGAAGACCCAAGTCCCGAAGAGCTCGCCCTCAAGTTGCAATTGCGCTTGCAGCGGCTTGGCGCGATGCGCGAAGCGGCAGCGCGACTGATGGCGCGCGATCGTATTGGCCGGGATATCTTCTTGCGCGGAGCGCCCGAAGGCCTGCGGATTGATCGCAAGACACAGTGGAAGAGCGACGCCTACTCGCTGATCCAGGCTTATGGCCAAGTGAAGGCGCGCACCGCGCCGCGGATCTATCATGTATCAGATCGTCCGGTGATGACGCTCGACAGCGCGCTTGATCGTGTGGCGGCGATGCTGGGCGTGACGCTCGACTGGATGGATCTGCGCGACTTCCTGCCAAAGAATGCCAGCAACGAGCTGAGGCGGTCAGCGATGGCGTCAAGCTTTGCTGCCGCGCTTGAACTCGCGCGGACCGGACGCGCCGAATTGTCGCAAGAGGAAGCGTATGGTGCGTTGCGGATCCGGCGATTGAAGGAGCATGCCGCGTGAGCGAAAGCGAAGGTCCTGACGAGATCGTCCGGTCTCTTGAAGCGACATTGTTCGCGACCGAAGAGCCGATGAGCGTCGACATGCTGGCGACCCACTTAGGCGGACTCGAAAACGCACAAGTGCGTGCGGGATTGAAGACTCTGGTCGAAACCTACCAGAAGCGCGGCGTCCACCTGGTCGAACGAGGCAAGCGCTGGCACTTCGAAACCGCGCCTGATCTGGCCCATCTGCTCAGGCGTGAGCGCGAGCAGGTGCGGCGGTTGAGCAGGGCAGCGACCGAAGTTCTTGCCATCATCGCCTATCACGAGCCCGTCAGTCGGGCGGAGATTGAATCCATTCGCGGAGTGCAGACCGCCAAGGGTACGCTCGATGTCTTGATGGAAGCTGGCTGGATCAAGCTCGCTGGCCGCCGCGAAGTCCCCGGCCGTCCGGTCATCTACGCGACCACGCCGGAATTTCTCGATCACTTTGGATTGGGTTCGCGGCGAGACTTGCCAGGGATGGATGAATTGCGCGCCTCCGGACTGCTCGATCCCGTCGATGAGGCTTTTGAGGCCGCTGTTGAAGCTGAGGCTGAGAACGCTGAGACGGCTGAGCCAGAGGCAGATACTGACCCGCAACCATCTGAGTGACTGGCGCGGCGCGTCAGACGTGCCTATATTGAGGCAAGATCAATCAAGGAAAGTCCGTCGCCATGGGTTTAAGTGTCTGGCAGATCGCCATTATCGCGCTGGTTGTCCTCGTCCTGTTCGGGCGCGGCCGCATCTCTGAAATGATGGGAGATTTCGGCAAAGGCATCTCCAGCTTCAAAAAGGGTATGAGCGAAGAGGCGTCGGGCGACGACAAGCCGGCCGCCCAGCTTGAATCTCCGGAAGCCAAGCCGGCCAGCGAAACAACGGTTGACGCCAAGACAACCGAAAGTTCGGATTCAACCAAATAGTACGCAGCGCCTGATCCCCAATTAGGCCTACCCCCAGGACCAAGCATGTTCGATATCGGCGCCGCTGAATTGCTCGTGATCGTGATTGTCGCGATCCTTGTGATTGGTCCCAAGGATATGCCGCTGGCTATGCGCACGGCCGGTCGATGGATCGGCAAGGTGCGCCGCGTGTCTTCCCACTTCCGAACCGGACTGGACGCGATGGTGCGTGAAGCCGAGCTCGAGGACATGGAGAAGAAGTGGAAGGCGCAGAACGAAGCGATCATGAAGCGGAGCGCGGCGTCGGCTGAAAGCGAAGCGGGAGAGCCGCTGATGACCGGTCCGCCGCCTGTCGCAGAGAGCAAGGTTGCGACCCCCGGGGCACCCGAGGTCACGGACAAATCGGCGCCGGCAGAGAGTTCTGACGCCGCCTCTCCCGACGACACTTCGCAGAGCGCAGAGAAGGGCTGACACGGCATGGTCCTCAAGATCGATGATATCGATGAGACGCAGGCGCCGCTGCTTGATCATTTGATCGAGCTGCGCACGCGGCTGGTGCGCTGCGTCATCGCACTGGCGATCGCGTTTTCGGTGTGCCTCTATTTCGCCGATGAGATCTTCGGATTTCTTGTGCGTCCGCTGACAGCTGCGTTCCCCGATGGGGAGGGCAAGCTGATTTACACGCAGCTCTACGAGGCGTTTTTCGTCGAGCTTAAAGTGGCACTGTTTGCCGGGTTCTTTGTCAGCTTTCCGATAATCGCCAACCAGCTTTGGGCCTTTGTCGCTCCGGGCCTCTATGCCCGCGAGAAGAAAGCATTCTTGCCATTCCTGCTGATGACGCCGGTTCTGTTTATCGGCGGCGCGGCGCTTGCCTATTACGTTGTTATGCCGACTGCCTTTGTGTGGTTTTTGGGATTCGAAGGCCAGGTGGGGGGGCTCGATATTGAGGCCCTGCCAGGCACTGGAAATTATCTCAGCCTGGTGATGCAGTTCATTCTGGCGTTCGGGATCACCTTTCTGCTGCCAGTTCTGCTTTTGCTTCTGAACCGGGCTGGCATCGTCACGCGAGAGCAATTGGCCGGCGCGCGGCGCTATGTGATCGTGGGTATTGTGGCATTGGCAGCGATTGTCACGCCGCCCGATCCAGGGTCGCAATTGATCCTGGCTGTGCCGCTCCTGGTGCTGTTCGAAGGTTCGCTTCTGCTCATGCGGTTGCAGGAGAAGAAGGCCGATCCTGATGCCGAAGAGCAAGGCTCAGCCGATGAGGATGATCCCAGCCTGCCCGAAGCGGATCACGCTGAATCCTAACTAACCCAGGAATCACAAAACGCACGCCGAATGGCGTGCGCTGGATTGAATTCAGCTGGAAGCTCAAACGAAAAAACGGGGCCCGAAAACGGGCCCCGAGCTTTTTCGATGAGTAACCTAAGTCTTAGGCGCTGATCGGGTTGTCGTCGCCGCTGCCTGCAGCAACAACGATACCAGCGATGATTGCAGCAGCCGCCAGAAGAGCAAGGATAATACCGCTGCCTTCACCTTCAAGCGAGCTCTCGCCTTCGACCGGAGCAATGCTGCGGTCAAACGTAGCTTCAGCGATAGCCGGGGTGGCGGCAAGCGAGACAACTGCGGTTGCAACAGCAAGCGTACGGAACTTCATCGATTCGTCTCCTATTGAGCTCTATCTAATCTTCTTCGCGTAATTAGGGCAGCTGGCTGAATCTGACAAGAGTTAACTTGATCGAAAACCAATCGGCCCTTCGCTAAGAATCCTTTTAATTACAAATCCCTGTCCCCGATGTGACAAAAATGTCGCGTTTTGACAACTCGCCCATCGAGCGTGCGCCCATTCGTGACACTGTTTCACGGGATGGACGCCCTGTTAACGATTCGCGCTTGGTTTCCCTTCGCGCTCTTCAAATTCTCTTTGCCTCAGTTGAATGACCGATTTGTGAAATAGATACGGTCGCTCTTCCGAAACGTCGCGACGCATTGCACGTTAATGGTTAACATTCGCTGAGAATGTTCGGACCCAATGCAATAAACCGTGCAATATAATTCAGCGCGCTGCCGGTGTCGCGACCAATTCGCCGCCAACCCAGACTTCGAATATCTGCGTTGCGCGAATTTGCGCTGGCGAAGCGAGCAGCGGATCGCGGTCCACCAGGATGAAGTCGGCCCGCTCGCCAGGCAGCAAACGTCCGAAGCGGCCTTCGGCAAAGCCAGCGAAGGCGGCGTCAGACGTGTAGGCGCGCAGGGCCTGCTCACGATTGACGGTTTCGCTTGGCCACCAGCCTCCGAATGGCTCTCCGTTTTCATCAGTGCGGCTGATCGCCACAGCGATCCCGGCGAATGGATCTGCTGGTTCAACCGGTGCGTCAGATCCAAACGACAGCTTCCCGCCTGCTTCCCACACACTGCGCCACGCATAGGCGCCAGCCAGACGATCTGGACCCAGGCGCGCTTCGGCCATGAGCCGGTCTGAGGTTTGATGGAGCGGTTGCATCGACGCGATGATGCCGTGCTTGCCAAAATCAGGAATGTCGATCGGGTCTGCGATCTGCGCGTGCTCGATCCTCCAACGACGATCACCTTCGTAGGATTCCACCAGTTCGGCAATCGCGCTCAGCACGCTGGCATTGGCAGCGTCGCCAATCGCGTGGACCGCAGTCTGAAAATTGTCGAGCGCGGCCAGGCTCATCAGGTTGCGCAATTGAGCCGGTGTCAGCAGCGGCAGGCCATGCGTGCCCGGCTGATCAGCATACGGCCGTTTGAGCACAGCGCCGCGCGAACCCAGTGCACCGTCCAGATAGAGCTTCACACCGCCCATGCGCAGACGATCTTGGTACAGCCAGGGGGTTGGGGCGGGGCCTGCAATCAGCGCGATGGTTTCAACGCTGTCGGCATAGGACATGATCCTCAGCTTGAGCGCGCCCTTGTCGCCCGCACGGCGAAAGGTGTGCCAGTCCTCAACTGTGGTGCCCATGTCGGCCACAGACGTGACGCCGTAATTGAACAGCCGCTCTTGTGCCCGAAGCAGCGCGACATCGCGATCTTCAGGTCGCGGTGCCGGAACGATACGCCCAACCAGGCTAATCGCATTGTCGACAAAGACGCCGCTAGGTTCACCGGTTTGGGGATCGCGGATGACCCTGCCTCCAGCCGGATCTTCAACCTCTGCGGTGATCCCGGCACGCTCCATGGCCAAGCTGTTGGCCCAGTTTGCGTGATTGTCTGCGCGCTCAAGCCAGACCGGACGGTCGGGCACAATTGCGTCGAGCTCAGCCGCGGTTGGGAAGCGACCGAGGCCCCATTTCTCCTGGTTCCAGCCGCGCCCGAGTATCCATGGGCGGCCGGGATTGTCATCGGCGAATTGCTTGATCTTGGCCAAGGCGTCTTCGAGCGAATCCGTGTCGGTCAGATCGAGAGTGAGGGCGCTGAACCCAATATCCATCACATGGACATGCGCATCGATCATCCCGGGCAGCATCACCCGCCCTTGTCCATCAACCGCATAGTCGAGATCAGCTGGTCGCTCTTCTCCGCGCTCAAGCACGCGAACCACTTTGCCTTGCTCATCATAGATCAAGCCGGTGAAGCGCAGGACTTCGCCATCGGCGTCGATCGTGATGCCATCGACATTGTAGACCAGTGTGTCGGCCAAGGCCGGGCTGGCGATCAGCGCGGCGCAGGCGGCAATCATGGAGCGGATCATAGCAAGTCTCATTTTGTGTCTTTGCCCTTGGGCAGTCGCGTGATCAGCGCACTCGTGTCGAGCCGCCCGCCGCCTTTGGCTTGAACTTCGGAATAAAATTGATCGACCAATGCGGTGACGGGCGATGACAGGCCCAAGCGATCGGCCTCTGCCAGAGCATAGCCCAAATCCTTGCGCATCCAGTCGATCGCGAAGCCGAAATCGAATGTGTCGGCGGTCATCGTCGACCAGCGATTGTTCATCTGCCAGCTTTGCGCAGCGCCCCCGGAAATTGCTTCATATGTCTTGTCGAGATCGAGCCCGGCCGCGTCAGCAAGCCGGATCGCTTCCGAAAGACCAGCCAGTACGCCGGCAATGCACATCTGATTGGCCATCTTGGCGGTCTGACCCGCGCCAACCGGGCCGACATGGACGATTGTTTTGGCATAGCAATCCATCACCAGTTCGGCGCGGTTCATGGCTTTCTCGCTCGCCCCGCACATGATTGCCAGCTGACCGTTTTCGGCCCCGGCCTGTCCGCCGCTGACCGGTGCATCCATGCAATCAATGTCTCGCTCAGCGCAGGACGTTGCCAATTCTCGCGCCTTGTTCGCCGAGACGGTCGTGTGATCTACCAGGAGCGCGCCGACGCGCATTCCTGCCAGTGCACCATCCGGGCCCATAGTCACGCTTTCCAGGTCAGCATCATTGCCCACGCAGGTGAAGACGATGTCGGCATTCTCGGCTGCCTGTTTGGGGGTCTCGGCAAAGCTTACGGAAAGCCCTTCTGCCTCCCATGTCTCGCGCCATTGTGCCGCCCGTTCGGGAGACCGATTATAGGCTGTCACATTGTGCCCGGCGCGCGCCAAGTGGCCGGTCATCGGGCCGCCCATCACGCCAAGACCGATGAAGGCAAGGTTCAAGCTGTCACTCATAGGACGCAGCCCTAATCAGAATTGCTGCGATTGCCAACGCGAAGGCGTTGCCCTTGCGGTCCCAAGCGCCTATTCGGCGCGCGATGACTGCCAATCCTGCCTCGATCGATCCCGCCGGCGAATCCGTAGCGACACCGGCTGACCTGACTCTTGATGATGTCCGCGCTGCCGCGCAGCGGATTGAAGGCGCCGTCGTGCGCACGCCGATGATGCATTCGCTGACCCTGTCGGAGATTACGGGCGCTGAGATTTGGCTCAAGTTTGAGAACTTGCAATTCACCGCGGCTTATAAGGAGCGTGGTGCGCTCAATGCGCTGTTGCATCTGAGCGATGAGCAAAAACAGCGCGGCGTTATCGCTGCCTCGGCTGGCAATCACAGCCAGGGCCTGTCTTACCATGGCACCCGTCTTGGCGTGCCGGTGACAATCGTTATGCCGCGAACCACCCCGACAGTGAAAGTGATGCAGACCGAAAGCGTCGGTGGCAATGTCGTGCTTGAAGGCGAGACCTTTGACGAAGCTTATGCCCATGCCCGGTCGCTCGAAGCCGAACTGGGCCTGACCTTTGTCCATCCGTTTGATGATCCCTATGTGGCAGCAGGTGCGGGCACGGTCGCGCTGGAGATGTTTGACGACAAAGCCGATCTTGATTGCATTGTCACACCGATCGGTGGGGGCGGCCTGATATCGGGCATGTCGACCGTCGCCAAGGCGACCAATCCCGACATGCAGGTCGTCGGTGTCCAAGCCGGTCTGTTCCCCAGCATGTTCGCCAAGATCAAAGGCGAAGAGCGTGACTGTGGCGGCGATACGCTGGCCGAAGGCATTGCGGTGAAACGCCCTGGTGCTTTCACGTCGAAGGTGATCGCCGAGCGCGTTGATGACATCCTGCTGGTCGACGAACCCGCGCTTGAGAAAGCCGTCTCGCTGTTGCTGCAGATCGAGAAGACCGTGGTCGAGGGTGCGGGCGCTGCTGGTCTCGCTGCAGTGCTGTCCAACCCTGAGCGGTTCGCTGGCAAATCGATCGGTCTCGTTCTGTGCGGCGGCAACATAGACACCCGCCTGTTGGCCAATGTGCTGCTGCGCGACCTCGCCCGCCAAGGCCGCTTGGCGCGTTTGCGCGTCACCTTGCAGGATCGTCCTGGCGCACTGTTCAAGGTCATGCGGCTGTTCGATTCGCACAATGTGAACATCATCGAGATCTATCATCAGCGGATTTTCACGACGCTGCCCGCGAAGGGCCTGATCACCGACATTGAGTGTGAGGCGCGTGATGCGGCCCAGCTTGAGCGGCTGGTCGAGGACTTGCGCTCAAATGGCTACACGGTGAGCATCGCCGAACTCGCCTGAATCGGCTCGAGCGAGCCGACCCGCGAGTCGAGCGCGTAACCTATTGCTTGCGCTTCGTCCTAAGTTGGGATTCGCCTGCATTTTGTCATGTCGTTCGACCCCCGACATGTGCAAACTAACCGAATATTCACTCTGTTTAATGGTTAAGGGTCTTTTACCGCCGGTCCCAAGCAGGCATAACAATCCTTTAACGCGCACCACCCGATTCCCGCAGCGAGAGGACCGAGTCAGCCGTGACGGCACAGATCCGCTTCCCACGATTTTTTGTGACGAGCCCCGCGCCGTGCCCCTATCTGCCAGGGCGCACCGAGCGTAAGGTTTTCACAGAACTCAAGGGCGCGCATGCGGATCAGCTCAACGAAGCCCTGGGTCGAATCGGGTTTCGCCGCAGCCAAACCGTCGCCTATCGGCCCAGCTGCCTCGACTGCCAGGCCTGCGTTTCGGTTCGCGTGGTGGCCAATGCGTTCCAGCCATCCAACAGTCAAAAGCGCACGATCAAGACCAATCGCGATCTGGTTGTGACCGAGTGTCGTCCCTGGGCAACCGACGAACAATTCGAGCTGCTCTCCAAATATCTTGGCAAGCGGCATCCCGATGGCGGCATGGCCGCGATGGATGAGCTCGACTATGCCGACATGGTTGAGCACACACCCGTCAGCAGCACTTTGGTCGAATATCGCGAACCAACCGCGACGGGTGAGCCGGGCCGACTGGTTGGCGCTTGCTTGACTGATCGTCAGGGTGACGGATTGTCGATGATCTATTCGTTCTACGATCCGGATCACGGCGATCGTGCGGGCCTCGGCAATTACATCATTCTCGATCACATTCGTCGCGCCGCGCATGAGGGTTTGCCTTATGTCTATCTCGGCTATTGGGTCGAAGGCTCACCCCGCATGCAATACAAAGTGCGGTTTCGGCCGATGGAGCGGCTCACCCGTGATGGTTGGCACCGCCTGAGCGAAAGCGAGCAAAGCAAGCTGATCGCTGAAGCCACGCAGCCGCGCAAGAAACTGGACGGCGCGCGCGGCAAAGATGGCCAGCCGGCGAAGTTCTCCGCCAGCTAGCTTCGATACAAATCCGCTTCTTCCGAACGCCTGCGGGTGAGACCACGCAGCACGTGTCCGCCTGCGCGGTTCCAGCGAGCGAACTCGGCAGCGGCGCCGACGAAGTCTCCTGCGACATGCTTCTTGGTCAGTGTCGCGCGCGCAATCGCGCCGGTGTTGTAATGAAAGCTGACCATGGCATCGAACTGGCCTTGGCTCGTCGCGGCGTCGCCGATCGCGCGCGACACTGCGTCGGCATAGCGCACCAGGTCGCGCTCAAATCGGGCATCGCATTGGGCCTGAGTCCACACCGTATCGGGCCCGATACTGCCTGATCCATCAAGATCGAGTCCTGTCGCGCCCCAGCCAATCGTCCAAGGCTCGCCGCCAGTGGCGGGGTCGGGATAGGCTTCGACCAGGCCGTCGGTCCGCAAGCTGGCGCAGCCTTCGAAACGTTTGATCAGAGCGATCCCGCGCCCAGAGACGGAGCGCGCAATCCTGCGCGATGGAACACCTGGAACAGTGTCCTTGGCGGGAATTCCGCCACTGCTCAGGGTGTCGATTGCGTCGTCGAGGGCATCGACCTCGCGCTGCTTGAATCCGCGGCCAAGCAGGCGGCGGATCGCGTCAAAGATCGGTTTGCGATTGGTGGGTCGGGGGGAATTTGCAGTCATGGAAATGCCTCGCGGAATGGGGGATGAGGCCGTCCCAGTTGGCACAAAGAACGCGTGTAGGAAAATGAAAACCTGCGTTAGCTGTAAAGAGCTCTTGACTGACAAGAGGTCTTTACAGTAAAGAGCTCTTTACAGGCACGAATCACCTTTGAGGGATTGGCGTTGGAAAACCGATTGAAGCACCATCGTGAAGCGCAGGGCTGGAGCCAGGGCGAACTGGCTCGGCGGCTGGGCGTGTCGCGACAGACGATCAATGCGGTCGAAACCGACAAGTATGATCCCTCGCTGCCCTTGGCGCTCCGCATGGCCAAGCTGTTTGAGGTGAGCGTGCCAGACCTGTTTATCGATCATTGGGAGCCGGAAGAATGATGACCATGCAAGACCAGGGCGAGGGTAAGAGCAAGATGCGCAAATTCGTGACCAGCCTCGTGGTGGGCGCCGTGTTTGGGTTTCTGGCATCGGTCGGCCTGCTGACACTGATAGATTCGGGTCAGCTCGGCGCGTTCAATCCCTCGCGGACCTTCGCCGCGCTTGTTGGCGTGATGTATGTGCTGTGCGGATTGTTCGTCGGCCTGGGGACGCTCAACCCAAAGCTTGGCGCCAAATTCCTCAATGTCGAAGACGCGGATGAGTTGCGCGAACAGGCTATTCTGCTGCGCTACAGCACGCTGGGTATTGTCGGCATGGGCACCATCATGATCCTGTTGGCTTTGGCAATGCCGCTTGGTCCGGTTCCAGCTTCCGGCGTACTCGCAGCCGTGATTGCGTTGTTTGTGATCACCGCCTTCACAACCCGAAAGCAATTCGCCGCCACCGATGAGCTTTCTCGTGCAATCTCGCAGGAAAGCACGTCAGTCGCCTTCTATCTGATGTTCAGCGTCGGCGGGTTGTGGTCGATCCTTGCGCATCTTGAATATGTCATCGCGCCAGCCCCGCTCGACTGGATGACCATGTTCGTCAGCAGCATGATGATCGCCGCGTTCTGGGTGTGCGGCCGTAAGGGTCTGCTAATGCCTCGCTGATTCTCTCGTTTCCGAAACCCAAGCCGAAAGGCCGCGCGGTTTATGCCGTGCGGCCTTTCTATGATCGCGGCTGAACCGCAACGAAGATGTCTGCGACGTCCTGTTCGATCGTGTAGGTCTGGCCATCCTTGGTCGCCACCAGCACCAGCTTGCCGCTAACCCGCCGCCCATCATGCGGTTCAGACCACTTGGTGAAGAATGGATAGGTGTGACGGCCAAAGCTGGACGCATTGCTACGCATGGGCGGCAAGGGCGCGGCGCGCGGAGGATTGGCCGCCTCAGCCTCAATCTCGAATGTGATTTCACACAGCGCGCGGTCATCATTGCCATCGACCTGGAACTGGATGGTGATCGCACAGGTATCATCCTCTACCGCCGGGTTGGGGCGGGCATGCAGAGCCTGGCTGGTGAAGCGAGGCTTGGCAAAGCTCCAGGTCTCGCGTTCGCCACCATGAATCAGCCAGCACAGCAGCGCGCCGAATCCCGCGCCAAGAACGAAGCCCGCAGACGCGCCAAGGAATCCTCCTGCGATGGCACCAAACGGCCCGCCCAGTGAAAAGCCGATTGTGGCCCCGGTCGGTACGCCGGCAACGCCCCCGGCCATTCCCAAGGTCATCCAGCAATCGTTGAAATAGCGCTTATTCATCAGGCAATCTCCCACCGAGATGTGCCCTCTGTTGCGATTTTTATCTCATATTTCAGTTGCTTGCAATGTCGGCAGCGGTCTGCGCCTCAATGCTATGCTTGTCCCGCCGGCGCTCAAAGCAAAAGGCCACCTGGTTTTCCAGGTGGCCTTTTCTTTGCCCGTGCGGGGGCGACCCGAAGGTGCGCGGGCGAGGAAGCGAGGAGCGGAACCGCCCCTCGACCCTCTCAAATCAAGCGCTGTAATACATGTCGAATTCGACTGGCGCCGGAGTGGTTTCGAGGCGGATGACCTCTTCCCACTTGAGCTCCATATAGGCTTCGATCTGGTCTTTCGAGAAGACGTCGCCTTTGAGCAGGAACTCATGATCTGCTTCGAGTGCTTCAAGCGCTTCACGCAGGCTGCCGCAGACGGTCGGAACTTCAGCGAGCTCTGCCGGCGGCAGATCGTAGAGGTTCTTGTCCATGGCTTCGCCTGGGTGGATCTTGTTTTCGATCCCGTCGAGACCCGCCATCAGCAGTGCTGAGAAGGCGAGATATGGGTTCGAAAGAGCATCCGGGAAGCGGAATTCAACGCGCTTCGCCTTTTCGCCAGCGCCGTAAGGGATACGGCAAGAGGCTGAACGGTTGCGTGCCGAATAGGCCAGCAGAACCGGTGCCTCAAAGCCGGGAACCAGACGCTTATAGCTGTTGGTCGTCGCATTGGTGAATGCGTTGACGGCCTTGGCGTGCTTGATCACACCGCCGATGTAATAGAGGCAGTTCTCCGACAGGCCGGCATATTCGTCACCAGCGAAGGTCGGCTTGCCGTCTTTCCAGATCGACATGTGCGAGTGCATGCCCGAGCCGTTATCTTCCTTGATCGGCTTCGGCATGAAGGTCGCCGTCTTGCCATATGCGTGAGCAACCTGCTGCACGACATACTTGTAGACCTGCACCTGGTCAGCCGATTTGGTCAGCGAAGCGAAGGTGATGCCAAGCTCGTGCTGGGCCGCGGCCACTTCATGGTGGTGCTTGTCCATCGGCAAGCCCATTTCCATCATCGTGGCGACCATTTCGCCGCGAATGTCCATCGCGCTGTCGACGGGAGCCACGGGGAAGTAGCCGCCTTTGGCGCGCGGGCGGTGAGCCATATTGCCAGTGTCGAATTCCTTACCCGAATTGGTCGGCAGCTCGACATCATCGATCGCATAGCCCGAACCGGCATAGCCGTCTTCGAAGCGAACATCGTCGAACATGAAGAATTCAGGTTCGGGGCCGACATAGACGGTGTCGCCAATGCCGGTTGATTTGAGATAGGCCTCTGCGCGCTTCGCGGTTGAGCGCGGATCGCGTGCATAGAGCTTGCCATCAGATGGTTCGACAATGTCGCAGAAAATGGCGAGCATCGGCGTGGCTGAGAACGGATCGATATAGACGCTGTCAAAATCCGGCTTCAGGATCATGTCGGATTCATTGATCGCTTTCCAGCCTTCGATCGACGAACCGTCAAACATCAGACCATCTTCGAGCGCGTCCTCATCCATGACACTGGCGCACATCGAAAGGTGCTGCCATTTGCCTTTGGGATCGGTGAAGCGCAGATCGACCCACTCGATTTCTTCGTCCTTGATCATTTGCAGGACGTCTTTTGCACTTGCCATTTTTAAACTGCCTCCAGCTTTGAGTTCAGGTTGGGCCCGATTGGCGCACGGGCTGAAAGGTTGGTGTTCAAATTCCTAGATCGTGTTTGGCTCAAATCGCGTCGTCATTGGTTTCGCCGGTGCGGATCCGCAGAGCGTTTTCGATTGGCGTAACGAAGATCTTGCCATCACCGATGCGACCGGTCTGCGCAGCCGCGGCGACCGCTTCGATCACCCGTTCTGCCTGATCGTCCGAGACAACCACTTCGAGTTTCACCTTGGGCAGAAAGTCGACGACATATTCCGCCCCGCGATACAATTCAGTGTGGCCCTTCTGCCGACCAAAGCCGCGCGCTTCAGTCACAGTGATCCCTGAGACGCCAATCTCATGCAGCGCCTCTTTCACTTCATCCAGCTTGAATGGCTTGATGATCGCTTCGATCTTTTTCATCCGCCCGGTACCCCCAGATCTGTAATTGCGCGTTTACCGGAACGCTCTTGAGCCAGTGATTTGAGCTGGTGCTGGAACCGCCAATTCGGGCCCACAGGTCAAATCGTTGACAATTTCTTTCCAAGAATCGTGCCAAGCGCCGAGACCAACTTGGTTAGTTGATTTGTACGGGCGCGCAAGGGCCATTCGCCAGTGCTCGACAACAAGCAATTTCGTGTCGCGGGCCAAAATCCTGCCTAAGCGGCAAGCGACAATTGCCTAAAATTTAGGCAGTGATTGCTGGACTCGGCTTAAAGCCGAAGGCCGGTGGTTTCTGGCAAACCGCACATGATGTTAAGATTCTGGATCGCTGCACCTGAAGCGCCTTTGCCGAGATTGTCGAGATGCGCGATCAGGCGAGCATTCCAGCCCCCCTCATTGCCGAACACGAACAATTCCATCCCGTCATGCGGCGAAGCGTCCCGTTCCAGCAGCAATTCACCGTTGGTTTGGCCGCTGTTCAGCGAGACGATCTGCGAACCCTGATAGAAGGCCGCCAGCTCCTGCCTTAATGCGTCGGCTGTAGGCTCTCCGTCCATAGCTCCCAGGTGCAGCGGCACTTCCACCAGCATGCCGCGATAGGCGGGCACGACGGCGGGCGAGAACAGCACTTCGTGGGCGAGGCCGGCATGCTGCTTCATCTCCGGCCGATGCTTGTGAGCCAAGTCCAATCCATAGGACCGGAAAGCCAGATCGGGGGCGCCTTCAAACCGTTCGATCAAGCTCTTGCCGCCGCCCGAATACCCGCTGACAGCGTGGACGGTATAGGGCCAGTCGCTGGGCAGCAAACCTGCGCGCACCAGCGGCGCGATCAGCGCCAGAAATCCGGTCGGGTAGCAGCCTGGATTGGACACGAATTGCGCATTGGTGATCGCATCGTGACCGATGATTTCGGGAAAGCCATAGGTCCAGCCATCGGCGACGCGATGCGCACTAGAGGCGTCGATGATCCGCGTGTTTGACCCTTCGGCCAAAGCCACCGCTTCACGCGCTGCGGCGTCGGGCAGACACAGGATCGCGATGTCGGCTGCGTGCAGCGCGTCCTTGCGCGCGCTCTCATCCTTGCGTTGGGCATCGTCGAGCACCAACAGCTCGAACTCATCGCGGCCGGCGAGCCGGTCGCGAATCTCAAGCCCGGTCGTGCCGGCTGCTCCATCGATGAAAATGCGCGTGGTCATGCGCGCCGCTCTAGCGGGTTTAGGCTGAGAGGCAATCCGCTTTGATATAGCCGCTGGGTCCTTCCGGACCGAGGCAACCCCAGATCCAATGGCCTGCGACGTCGAGCACTTCGATTTCGGTGCCCGGATCAAAATGGGTGACAATCGGGCTGTCAGCCCGAGTGTTTTCAAACACGTCTGCACCATTGGCGCCGATCGTGCCGGGCTGCGGGATGACGTAGTGAGCTGCGAGATGTGTGCCCGCCAGGGCAACATGGGCCAGATCGCCGCGCAAGGGCAGGGTGCCAGGGCGCGGCTTTTCGACTGGCCCGGCAAGGCTCAGCGGTCCGCTTGGAACGGGATATTGTTCAGCGCCGGTCATCTCGGCTGCATCCTTTCCCCCTGTTGTCGCGCATATATGCCCCGCGCGAGGTTGACGCGCCGCTTATACGCCCTTGGTCTTTCGAGCAAGTTAACCATCAACAGCCGCACAATTCCGCCCTTTATGCAATCTTGCTGATCATCCGCTTCTTTTGCCATAGCGGGCCTGCAGCGCGTGCCACATCGCGCGCAATCCATAGCCGGTGCCGCCTTTGGAACGGCCCGGCTTGGGCGAGGGACGCCATGCAAAGGTGTCGAAATGGACCCAGTCGACGCCGTCGCCAACAAACTTGTCGAGGAACAGACCAGCCACGCTCGCACCCGCAAATGGATTGGCATGTGCGTTGGAAAAATCCGCCACATCGGATGACAGATATTCGAAATAGGCTTCCGGCAGTGGCAAGCGCCATGGCTCGTCATCATTCGCCTTGCCCGCGGCGATGATTGCGTCGGCAGTCTCATCGTTGCGCGCCATCAGCGCTGGATAGTCAGGGCCCAGCGCAATCCTTGCCGCGCCGGTGAGCGTGGCGAAATCGACCACCAGGTCTGGCTCTTCCTCGCTCGCGCGGGTGAGGGCATCGCCCAGGATCAGGCGGCCTTCGGCGTCGGTGTTGTGAATCTCGACGGTCAGGCCCTTGCGGGTCTTGAGCACGTCACCGGGCCGGAAGGCGGGGCCGGAGATCGCATTCTCCACCGCCGGCACCAGCAGGTGCAGCCGCACTGGCAGGTTGGCCGCCATGATCAATCGCGCAAGCGCAATCGCGTGGGCAGCGCCGCCCATATCCTTTTTCATCAACCGCATGCCGATTGCTGGCTTGATGTCGAGCCCGCCGGAATCAAAGCACACGCCCTTGCCAACGACAGCAAGGACCGGGTTCTTCTTCTTACCCCATTCGAGGTGGATCAGGCGCGGCGCGTGGTGCCGCGCAGCGGCGCGGCCGACGGCGTGCACCATGGGATAGCCTTGCTCCAGCGCGTCGCCCTTGGTCACTTTGATGTCGGCTGAGAATTCTTTCGCCAGCGCCGTGCAATGCTCTTCAAGCGCTTCGGGGCCCATATCTTCAGCCGGCGTGTTGACGAGATCACGCACCAGCATTTCAGCTTCGGCTTCGGCCAGCAGCCGTGCCATCTGTCCGGCCTGTCCGGTCAACAGGACGCGCGGCCCGGTGGGCTTTTCGTCATCCTTGTAACGGGTGAAGCGATAATGCGCGGTGGCCCAGCCAAACATCGCCGCGCCCGGTTCAGCGTCGACCAAGCCATAGGTGCCAGCGGGTAGCCGCTCGGCCAGGCTTGCGAGGCAATAGCTCTTGAGGTTGTCTGGATCCTTCACGCCGCCCGCTGCGAACCAATCGTCACCATCGGGTACGATCGCGACCTGGCCTGGGCCGCCTTCAAATTTCTGCGCCGAGACCGACGCTCTCTGGCCGCTCGACAGGCCTTTGAGCCAGTCTTCGCAGCTGGCTTTTGTCACAAGATGGATCGCGGTGCGGTCTTGGCCACGATCAGCCTGGACCAGATCTGTTACTTCGCTCATGCTGCAGTCATTAGCTTCGACTAAGAACATGTCACGCATGTTTTGCACCGAGGGAGGGCCAAATGCGTCAATTGGGATTGGAAAATGTGCTGGCGTTCAGTCTGGTTCTCGCAGTGACTGCGTGTTCGTCACCCGAAGAGATGAGCGCGGATCTGGGCACTGAAAGCGGTGATCCCACCGCAAGCAATACCGCCCCGAGCATGGAACAGATTGCCGATGCGGTCGCCGCGGATGCAACGCCGATGGCGTTCGAAGACAATGCGGAGCAGGACGGAGGATCGCGGGACTTTGCCTATGGCTGGCCGCGCCAGGTCAGCGCGATCGAGCAACTGGCAACGCTGCTCGATGCCGAGCGTCAGCAAGCGCTCGATCACCAAAAGGGCCACTGGCAGCAAAGCCTGACCGATTTTGGCGATGAGGACTGCGTGGCGTGCAAGACCTTGGCCTACAGCAAAGAATGGAAAGTGGTCGCCAATATCGATCGATTCCTCTCGCTCTCTGGCGATATCTACGAATATGGCGGCGGCGCGCATGGCAATTACTGGTTTGATGCCTTGGTGTGGGATCGCACAGCCAATGCCGCGCTCAATCCGCGCGAAATGTTCACGTCGAATGAGGCGCTGTGGCAGGCGCTCGAACAACCCTATTGCGCGGCGCTTGACGAGGAGCGCGCAAAACGCCGCGACGGGTTCGATACGGGTGGCTTCTTTGCGGCCTGTCCCGGCCTGGAAGAGCTGACATTGCTGGTCGGATCGAGCGATGGGGAGAGGTTTGACCGGCTTGGATTGCTCGCTGCACCCTATGTTGCCGGCCCCTATGCGGAAGGCGCCTACGAAGTGACCCTCCCAATCAGTGAAGAAGCGCTGGCCGCGGTCAAACCCGACTACCAGGCTGCGTTTCGCGCCCGTTAGCTGGGCCTATGCACAAGCTCTCGCAATTGCGCGAAGCTGACGCTACATAGGCGCCATGGATGAATACCAACTCGTAGAAGGCAGCGAGACCGTCTATCGCGACGGCACGATCAAGCTGCATACCCAGGAAGGCTTTGATGGCATGCGCAAGGCTGGTCGCCTTGCCGCAACCATTCTCGATGAAGTCGCCAATCTGGTTCAGCCCGGCGTCACGACGGGAAGCATTGATGACGCGATCCGCGGCATGATGCTCGATGCCGGAGCCGTACCGGCCACGCTTGGCTATCGCGGCTATGCCCATTCAAGCTGCATTTCGATCAACCATGTGATCTGTCACGGCATTCCAGGGCCCAAAGTGCTCAAGGACGGCGATATCCTCAATGTTGACGTCACCCCGCTGCTCGATGGCTGGCATGGCGACACTTCGCGGATGTTCTATGCGGGTGAACCGTCGATCAAGGCCAAGCGGCTGGTCGACGTCACCTATGAGTGCCTGATGCTTGGCATCCAGGCGGCGCAGCCCGGCGCGCGGCTCGGCGATATCGGCGCGGCAATCGAAGCCCATGCGCGCCAGTTCCGCTATGGCGTGGTGCGCGAATTCTGCGGCCATGGTCTGGGACGTCTGTTTCATGATGCGCCCGAAGTGGTCCACGCTGCCAAGGCTGGCACGGGGCCGGAGCTCAAGCCTGGCATGTTCTTCACGATTGAACCGATGATCAATCTCGGCAAGCCCTGGGCCAAGGTGCTTGGCGATGGCTGGACCGCGGTGACACGTGACAAATCGCTGTCAGCGCAATTCGAGCATTCGATCGCGATCACCGAAGACGGGAATGAGATTTTCACCAAGAGCCCGACCGGAAAAGACCAGCCGCCTTATTGAGGCGGCGCTCGCATCAATCCCTAGCTGATAAAGCCCTTCTTGAAGGCCGGGCGCGCGGCGATGCGCTCCACATAGGCTTTGAGATTGGGCATTTCGTCGCTGATGCAGCCCAGCCGATTGCTCATAAAAGCGGCGTGGCCCAGCATGATGTCTGCGCCTGAGAAGTCGCCGATCAGATAGTCCTTGCCTTCCAGCGTCTCTTCCACCGGACCCCATGACCGGGTGAGCAATCGCCGCGCCTGATCGCGCACAGTGGCGTCCTGTCGATCAGGCGGAAGCAACAGAGTGTGCACGACGATCGTGTTGATCGGCGGCATCACCATGCCTTCGCAATAGTGGAACCACTGCAGGTAATAGGGGAATTCGGGGCTATCGACCGCCGGCTTGAGGCCGCCATTCTTGTGCCGCTCAAGCACATATTCAACGATCGCGCCGGATTCAAAGATCTGCACATCGCCATCTTCCAGCACCGGGATCCGACCCAAAGGGTGCCGCGCGCGGTGTTCGTCTGACTTGAGATCCTTGGGATGGAAATCCATCCGGTTGAGCTCATAGGGCAGCTCAAGCTCTTCAAGCAGCCAGCTGATCCGGCTCGCGCGGCTGTTTGGCGCGTAATGCAGCAATAGTCCCATCGGTGATCGTGCCTCCGCAATTGGATGTGGCACCACTGTATCGCAGTTAGGCTTCGCGCGCAGCCCTGATCGCAGCTGCGGCCGCAAAGGGTGCGATCGCAACCAGCAGCATGCTGATTGCGGCGACAAAGCCCAAAGTCGCATTGTCCTGCCGGGCGAGGGCGCCCGCGCCAAAGATCAGCAGCGGCAGCGCGAGCGGGATCAGCAACAGGCCTGACAGAGCAGCGCCTGCGCGCAGGCTGGCGGTGAGCGCGGCGATCATCAGGCCAATCGCGGCCAGCCCCGGAGTCCCGGCCAGCAAGCCAAGCAGCAAGGTGGTGAATCCCGGGCCTTCGAGATTGAGCAGGGCAGCGGCGGGGAAGGCGGCGATCAGCAGCGGAGGGCCAAAGCTGAGCCAATGCGCCAGCAATCGCACACACATCACGATCTCTTCCGAGACACCGCGCAGTTTGAGCTGGTCAAACACGCCAAGCTCGATGTCCTGCACCACCAATTTGTCGAGCGGCAGCACCGCCGCCAGCAGGGCTGCGATCCACACCACGCCGCCGCCGGTCCGTGCCAGCAAGGGCGCGTCGGGCCCGACCGCAAAGGGATAGAGCATGGCAACCGCGACAAAGAACACGACTGGCAATGCGGCGCCACTGCCCGCGAACGGGAAGAACTTGGCAAGATCGCGCTTGAGCAAGGTTGCGATCATGGCTGCTCTCCCGGTGCGAAACTCGCGATTTCCAGTGTCTGGAGCTTTTGCACATTGAGCGGCTGGTGCGAGGCCACCAGAGCGATCCCGCCACCCCCGACATGCAATTCGACCAAGCGGCTGACCTGCGCCATGGCAGCGCTGTCCAACCCGCTCAGCGGTTCGTCGAGCAGCCAGATCGGCACGTTGCGATTGAGCAGGCTGGCAAAGGCCGCGCGCTTGCGTTGCCCGGTTGAGAGGTAGCGCACAGGCACGTCGAGCAGATGCTCCAGCTCGAGCAAGGCATAGGCTTGCGACGGATCGCCACAGCTATCAACGCGCTCCCAAAAGCCCAGCGCTTTGCCCAGCGCGAGATCGGGATCGAGGCCCGGCCTTTCATCGAGCAGGCCAATGGCCCCATCGCTGGTGACAGAGCCATCAAATGGTGAATGCAATCCCGACAGCGCACGGATCAAGGTCGTCTTGCCGGTGCCGTTCGCGCCGGTCACATGCAATGCGTCTCCCGCGCTCAAATCGAGCGAAAGACCGCGAAACAGAAGGCGGTCGCCGCGGCGGCAGGCAAGGTCAGTGGCTGAAAGGCGCGCTTGCATGGCAATGCGGGTTAGGCAAAAGCAGGCCAGCAAACAATGTTTCGTGTTGGAGTATCCCGATGTCTGCTGTTCCCGAACTGACCGAAGCCGAGCGTGATGCGCTGCTCGCCGCCCATCCCGAATGGAGCCTGAGCCGCGAAGGCAAGGCGATTGAGCGGACCTTCCAGTTCGCGAACTTCTCCGAAGCCTGGGGATTTATGAATCGGGTCGCGCTGTTGGCGGAAAGCCAGGATCACCACCCCGAATGGTTCAATGTCTACAATCGGGTTGAGATCACGCTGACCACGCATGATGCGGGCGGATTGTCAGCCCGCGATGTCACGATGGTGGAGAGCATCGCGAAGCTTTGAAGCCGCGATACTGAGGCGACCACCCCGAGGGCGGCGTCCTCGGCCTCCTTGGTATTGATCAGGCCGATCCCTATAATGGGAGGGAACATTCAGTCCCTATCCCATGGCGCTCCCTTCTTTCCTCCTCTTCGTCCTGCTCATCGCCGCAATCTATGCATTGTGGCGCCTGTCGAAGCGGCGCAAGCGCGAGGCGATCCTGGCCACTCCGCTTACCCCCGAGCAACGCCAGATAGTGGCGAAACTGGTGCCGATTGTGCGGCGTCTGCCCGATTCCTTGCGGCCCAAGCTGGAAGGGAAGATCAACCTGTTTCTCGACCAGGTTACCTTTCACGGCAATCAGGGCCTCAAGATCACCGAAGAGATGAAGCTTTCGATCGCCGCCCAGGCTTGCCTGCTGATCGTCAACAGTCCGGCCTGGTACCACACGATCCGGAATGTGCTGGTCTATCCATCGGCCTTTCGCACCCAGCGCCCCCGGCATGATGGTTTCTTGGTTCATGAGGGCGGCGGAACCTTGCTGGGTGAAAGCTGGGCGCGGGGTCCGGTCGTGTTGTCATGGGCGCATGCGCTGCATGGCGGGCTTAACGAGGATGACGGTCACAATGTCGTGATCCACGAATTCGCGCACCAGCTCGACGCCTTGACCGGTCACACCAATGGCATCCCGATCCTGCGCAAGGGCCAGGCCTATGAAGGCTGGGAGAAGGCCATGCTCGAAGCCTATCAGGAGCATGTCGATCGGGTGCAGCTGGGTTATGAGACCTTGATCGATCCCTATGGCGCATCGGGCCATGAAGAATTCTTCGCCGAAGCGATCGTCAGCTTCTTCGAACAGCCGCGTGATCTGCGCCGCGAAGAGCCCGAGCTATACGCGCAATTGGCCGAGCTGCTGGCGCTCGATCCGGCGCAATGGCGCTAGGCGATTTGGCCTGCTGAGATCAGCGCTCTGCTGCCTGGCGAAACCGTCAATTGATCGTCCGATCATTCTCGCCAACGGGCTTGCCATCAATTGTGGCTGAAAACACGGCTACAACAAAACCATGCTTTTTGACCTCAGCAAGCGCCGCCTTGTCCGCGCCGGCCTGAAACGTCGGTCCATCAGTTGGGACTTCGCCACGAAAGGTCCAAGGCCCGTAATCAATGGGCAAATTTGCTCCTTTGGGATCGGATGAATAGGCCATGGCCCCTTCCGTGCCTGCAAACATGTAGAGAACTTTCATCTTGGCGATCCCACTAGCGCTCGGACGGCGGCCGTTGCGTGACCGGGGGCAGCCTACCGATTATTCCATCTGGACGCGCCGCGGCGAGCATGCGCTGATAGGCCGGGCGTGCGGTGACGCGCTCTTTCCAAGCCGCAATGTTGGGGAATTGGTCCACATCAACAAGGTTGAGATTGGTCGCAACGTCGAGCGGAAACAGCATCATGATATCGGCCGATGAGAAATCCGCGCCGCCGAACCATTGATGCTCCGCCAAATGGTTTTCGGCGAACTGGACCACCGCTTCGCTGTCGACCAGGCGTGAGCGCTGGGTCGGCGGGTTTGTTCGCCAAGCGCGATAATCGCTGAACAGGCGAGCGGCGAGCGAACCCTCGGCATAATGCATCCACATCAGGTGCTTGGCATAATGCTCGCTGTCCGGCGCAGGCGCCAGCTGACCCGGCGCATAACGTGCCAGGATCAATTCGATAATCGCACCGGATTCGACCAGAATCTCGTCTTCGATGACGACCGTCGGCACCATCGGCATTTCGTGGCCCAGCGCACGCACTTGCGCCATGGATGCCATCAGATCGCCGCGCACATATTCGAGCTGATAGGGAAGGCCGAGCTCTTCCATCAGCCACACAACCCGCTCTGACCGGCGGCCTTCCAAATGGTAGATCGTTATGTCGGGTGTCGCCATCTCAGCCCCTTCCTGATTTTGCGCAATGGCTGTGTTGGGAGCGATCATGGCCAAGGCCATAATGGCAATCGCAGTTTTGACGATGATCTTCCGCAACATTGGCGCACCTGCATGTTTGGCGTGACTGAAATGCGAGTGTGCCAAAGATGAAGCTGCCTGTCAGCCGCAAAGCAGCGGTGGGGCCGGATGCTGAGAGCTAATTCGCTTGGCCGTAGCTGGCAGGATAGGACGGCAGGCTCATGATCTTCGCGGCCTCGGCTGGAGTGGCGATCTTGCGTCCCAGCCGCTGAGCGAGCGCGACCACTTCTTCGACCAGTTCGACATTTGTCGGGGTTCGCGAACCTGCAAATGGCTCTAGTCCCACCTGGACATGGCCGCCGCGCCTGATCGCTTCTTCGGCCAGGCCGCAGCCGACGCAATCCTCGCCAAAACTCGACACCAGCCATGGCAGCGAACTGCCCTGGATCATCTCGAGATAGGCTTCGAGCGCGGTCGCGGTGGGGGGCAGTCCAAATGACTGGCTGTCCGCGCCAAAATAGAATTTGAGAATGCCACCTTGGGGCAATTTGCCAGCGCGCTCGTGCGCCATGATGAATTTGACGAAGCCCGGTTCAAAAATCGAAATGCTCATTCCGAGCGCGAGCCTGCGGCACGCCTCAATGTAATAATGCGTGTCGTGCGCGTCATTGCGATAGACCAGCTGAGTTGGCGCGAAGCTGCCATCTGGGAGCGGGATCGTCGCGTTGAAGCTGCCCGGATCGACCAGGCCCTGAGCTATCAATCCCTCTTCAGCCATGGCTTCGATATGCGCGTAGCGGGTCTCGACTGTGACGCCGGGAGGCCCCGCAGGCATGGTCGGCGTCAGGATCGCGTCGGGCCTGATCTTGAGAAGCTTGCGCCAGGCCCTGGAATAGGTCTCGGCGTCCATCGAGCCGGTTGTGCCAAACACAGGATCGCGCGTGTGATTGTGAACCAGAGCCGCGCCAGCTTGCATGCACTCGACCGCCTGCGCGACGATATCATCGTCGTCATAGGGCACGCTGGGATTGGTTTCAGGCGAGGTCGAACCATTGAGCGAGACCTCAATGATCAGTGGCTGTTCCTGGGATTCTTGCATGCGATCAGCGTGCCACAGTGATGCGTCATGTCAACGCCGCGCGGGCGTCCTGCCAATCGAATGGCTTGGCCTTAGCTCCCGCCGAGCAGGCTCGCGCGGTCGCGGTTTTCCTTGCGCACGCGGCCAGGCATCCAGCGCTTGGCGAAGTTGATTCGCTTGGCGGTCTTGCCCACGAGGTAGTGCAGATCGTCGCCATGGACGGCATTCCAGACGGTCTCAGCGACTTCGACCACCGGAGTGATCTCGAGGCCGGCATCGACCACGCGGTCGCGGATCTGTTCATTCGAGCCGCGATTGCCGGTGCCGTCGAGCAGCGGAGTGTCGATGAAGCTGGGGCAGATCGAGCATGACTTGATGCCCTCAGGCGCCCATTCAGCATCGAAGCTTTCGGCAATGCCGCGGACAGCGAACTTGCTGGCGCTGTAAACGCTCATGCCTGATCCGCCGGTGATGCCCGCTGCGCTGGCGATGTTGACGAGGGCAGAGCCAGGCGCGGTCTTGCTGAGATAGGGATAGCCGGCCTGCGCGCCGTAGAGCACGCCCTTGATGTTGATATCGATGCAGCGATCGATCTCTTCAACCTCAAGCTCATGGATTGCGCCGCCTGTGCCGATGCCGGCATTGTTGACGATCACGTCGATCCGGCCGCCCGCAGCGGTGGCGAAGGCTTCGAGCGCGGTGTCCCACGCCGCGCGGTCGCGGACGTCGAGCTTGTGCGCATATTTGAACCCGCCGGGGATCAGGCCGAGCGTGTCTTCCATGCCCTTGGTGTCGATATCGGCGACGCCGACAAACCAGTCCCGCTCGCCAAAATATTGCGCGATGGCGCGGCCGATCCCGGATCCGCCTCCCGTGATGAAAATCGAACGGCGCTCAGCCATGTAATCCCTCTCCCAAATTCGCTTTCGCCGCTGCTCTATACCGGCGCGCGGCGTTTGTCAGCTACTTACATCAATGTCAGTTGATCACGCGGTCGCGAGCGCCTCTGACAGCCCAGCCACATGCTCAGCGCCTTCGAGGATCTCGGCCGTCGAGTCAGCGACAGTGGTGCCGATCGGCTCGCTCCGCCCGCCCAAGCAGGTGGCGAGGAAATTCTCGGTGATCGCAGTGTAGGCAATATTGTTCGTCGGCTTGGCAAAGCCATGCCCCTCATCGGGATAGAGCACATAGGTGACCGGGATCCCGGCCTCCTTCATCGCGCCGACAATCTGGTCGCTTTCGGACTGTTTGACCCGCGGATCATTGGCGCCCTGCAGGATCAGCAACGGCTTGGTGATCTTGTCCGCCTTGTAAAGCGGGCTCGCCGCCTTGAGCAGCGCAAGGCCTTCCTCGGTCTCGGGATTGCCCATCCGCTCATGGAATACTTTGACCATCGGCGCCCAATAGGGCGGGATGGTCGAAAGCAATGTTTCGAGGTTGGACGGACCAACAATATCGACGCCGCAGACAAAGGTCTCGGGCGTGAAGGTCAGCCCTGCCAGGGTCGCATAGCCGCCATAGGAGCCGCCCATGATCGCGACCTGGTCGCGCGCGGTGATGCCTTCGGAAATGGCCCATTCGACCGCATCGATCAGGTCATCATGCATCGCCAGGCCCCATTGCTTGTTGGCCGCATTGAGGAAGGCTTTGCCGAACCCGGTCGAGCCGCGATAATTGACTTGCAGCACCGCGTATCCGCGATTGGCCAGCCATTGCACGCCGCTGGCAAAGCCGAAGGTGTCGCGCGCCCAAGGGCCGCCATGGACCAGCAACACCATCGGCACGGGCTGTTCGGGCCGGCCATTGGCGTCCGCATCGACGCCCGGTGGCAGCGTCAGATAAGAGGGCAGGATCAAGCCATCGCGGCTGGCGATTTCGACCGGGTGCATTGGCCGCAGCGGCGCGTCTTCAAGCTCTGGCCGCGTGACATAGAATGGCGTCAGCGTGCTGGCATCGCGATCATAGATATAGGAGCACATCGGGCTCGTCAGCGCATCGTTCCAGACGATCCAGATGCGATCGTCCTCGGTCCGCGACATCACGCCCCATTGGCCTTCCAGCTTGCTCTCAAGCCAATCGAACGATGCCTGCATATGCGGTGCGATCGCGTGCCAATCGGTCTTGAGATAATTGGCCGAATAGGCCTCGACCTCGCCGGTTTCGTGATTGCGCAAAGTGCCGGTGATATCGGCCTTGTCATCCTCGGCGACCAAGGTCGTTGCGCCCGACGCAGTGTCCTGTGCAAACAGAGCCGCCGTGTTGCGACCACGGCTGTCGAGCCAATAGAGGATTGAGCCATCATTGTTGTATCCGGCAGGCGATGTGGTGAGCGAATCTTCCATCGCCGTGGTGACGAAAGGCTCCTCCGCCACATTGTTGTCCTCAACCCGGAAATAGTCGGTCCCGCCATCCTCGTTCTGCCGCATCGCCATCCGCAAGGTCAGCGTGTCATCGGCCATGAACCCGGCATAGGAATTGTTCTCGAGCACCAGCGTCAGCTCGCCGCTGTTGAGATCGAGCAGATGGACGTCGTGGAATTGCGGATCACGGTTGTTGAGGCCGATCAGGATCTTGTCCTTGATCGCTTCGGATGAGCCGACGACATCAACCCGCGTGTTTTCGAACGGGGTCAGTGTGGTCTCCTCACCGGATGCGACGTCGATCCGATACATCAGGTAATTCTCGTCACCCGCCTTGTCCTGGATGTAGAGAATACTGTTGCCATCAGGCGCCCAGAAATGTTGCGGGATCGGGCGATCATCGGCGCTGGAGATGACCTTGGCTGCGGCCAGATCATCGCGCGGCGCGAGCCAGATATTCATCACCTCATTGTGCGGAGCGAGCCAGCTGAGCCAGCGACCATCGGGGCTGATCCGGCCTTGCGATTTGGTGGGGTTTCCGAACAGCGCATCGCGCGGGATGAGGGGGGCATCGATTTGGGGCATGGTCTCTCCGTCCAAGGTATCCTTGAACTTCCATGTATGTCGCCTTGTCGTGATTGCCAGACCTGAACGGCCTAAGCGTCAATCACCTCCACCAAACCCGCCACCGGTGGGATCGCCCTTGTTGAAATCATGCGTGGGAAAGCCGCTAGCCCGGTTGCTCCCTTTCAGTTTGCCCAATCCAGCGAGGACAAAAATCCCGCCCACGAGGCTGAGCATCACAACGGCAAAGGCCATTATCACAGTCACCACTGTATCGCGCTCGCCATCACCAAAGACGAGGCCATGTGCAACCAGTCCGCCGATCAGCAGCATGATTGATCCGAGCACCAACCCGATTATCCGTCCAAACATTGAAATCCCCCAATTCCGTCGTCAACAAAAGCTAGCGGCACATGCTTCGCTCGGCAATCTGGGCCTTGGCGATCTAAAGCGCCGAATTGTTGTAGATATGCCAGGAGAAGATCGCCATCGCGCCGCGATAGGGCTGCCATTGCTCGCCTTGCTCGCGAGAAAGTGATCGCTGGCTTGAGTGACATCTGCTGGGCAACCGAACTCTGGCTCCCAATCTTTTTGGGGCGGGTCATTGTCGCATCGATGCAAGTCCGACAGCACAACACGGATTAAACCGCGCACAAGGAGGAATGGATTGAGATATTTTCTGCTCTGGATTGTGCTGCTGGTGGCGTCGCCTGCCGCTGCAAATGAAATCGAAACAGACTCGTATTTGCGGGCTTGCGTCGAAGCGCCATCAGATCTTGATGCTGCGGGAAAGGAAAAGCATTTTGCGATCTGCATCATCGCGTTTGACGGAGCGATCGCGGAGGCTCAGCGCGGTGATAGCCACAGCCCGGCGAGGCGCAGGCTCTATTGGATACAAGCAAGTCAGGTGAACGCGATTTCGGTTCTGCATCTCTTGGAACGCGAAAAGGGTTTCACTGAATATGTCTGCGACGTCGCGAAGCAGGGAATCCAGGCGTGGAATCAAGTCGATCCAAAGCCGGGCCCGAGCGATGAGGTACAAGTGCCTCAAACGCTGCTCGTCGCCTATCGTGAATGCAGCGGCTTCTGGCAGTGACTGGGCTGCGGCAAGGCTGAAACGCGCACCGCTCTTGGCGGTCTAAAGCGCCGAATTGTTGTAGATATGCCAGGAGAAGATCGCCATCGCGCCGCGATAGGGCTGCCATTGCTCGCCGAGCGCCCGAGTGGTCTTCTCGTCAGGCTTTTCATCCAGACCATTGAGCTGGCCGACCGCCTTTTGAACAGCCAAATCGCCCGCAGGCCAGATGTCAGAGCGGCCTTCTGCAAACAACAGATAGATTTCCGCGGACCATCGCCCGATCCCTTTGATCCGGGTGAGTTCAGCGATCGCCTCTTCATCGTCAGCGGGCAGGTCATCAAAATCGAGTTCACCGCCGCTCACCAACTCGCATAGGCTGCGCGCATAGCCCTGTTTCTGGCGCGACAATCCGCAAGCACGTAACGTGTCAAAATCGCGCTCGAGCACGCAGGTGGGTTTGAAGTCCGGGCCAAGCTCGGCCTCCAGCTTGTTCCACATCGACGTCGCGGCCGCGACGGAAACCTGCTGGCCGACGATCGTGCGCAACAGCGTCTTGTACCCGGTCGGGCGGCGACGCGTTTCGGGATAGCCAACCGTCTTGAGCACGGTTTTGACGCGGCTGTCTTGAGCAGCCACAGCGTCGATATGCTGTTCCAAAACGTCTTGAGCCAGTCCCACTACCAATTCCCTTAGCTTGCCATTCGCGCAAACAGCCCCTAGCAGCGCCAATTCCAATTCGATAGAGCGCTCGACTGACGGGCAACCCAAGAGGAAACAGAATTCATGCCAAAGCTGATCGTCACCAATCGTGAAGGCGAAACAAGCGAGATCGACGTCGAAGATGGCCTGACCGTAATGGAAGCCATTCGCGACAATGGCTTTGACGAATTGCTCGCTCTGTGCGGCGGCTGCTGCTCATGCGCGACCTGCCATGTCCACATCGATGGCGGCGCCACTGGCAGCCTGCCTGCGATGAGCGAAGACGAAGATGACCTGCTGGAATCAAGCGATCATCGCACCGAGACGTCGCGCCTGTCGTGCCAGATTCCGTTCACTGCGGAGCTGGACGGCCTCAAAGTGACTATCGCAGAGGAAGATTAATCTTCATTGCCCCGTCCGCGCTGACACCCTAATTCAGCGCGTATGAACATCACTCAACCTATCGGCGACACGCTCGCTTTGATCGGCAACACGCCGCTGGTGCGGCTTACTGGCCCCAGCGAGGCGGCTGGCTGTGACATTTGGGGCAAGTGCGAATTTGCCAATCCGGGCTCCTCGGTAAAGGACCGTGCTGCGCTCTATATGATCCGCGATGCGGAAACGCGTGGTGACCTCGAGCCGGGCGGGACCGTGATTGAAGGGACTGCGGGCAACACCGGCATTGGCATCGCGCTGGTTGCCAATGCACTGGGCTACAAGACGATCATCGTCATGCCCAACAACCAGTCCAAGGAAAAGATGGACACGTTGCGTGCACTGGGTGCCGAATTGGTGCTGGTGCCGCCGACCAAATACGCCGATCCTTGCCATTTCCAGCATGTCTCGCGTCGCATGGCTGATGAGACCGAAGGTGCGATCTGGGCGGGCCAGTTTGATAATGTCGCCAATCGCAAGGCGCATATTGAAGGCACAGCGAACGAGCTGTGGGAGCAAATGGCCGGCAAGATTGATGGCTTCACTTGCGCAGCTGGAACCGGTGGCACGATCGCTGGCGTGGGCATGGGCCTGAAAGAGAAGAACGAACAGGTTCGCATCGCGCTGACCGACCCACACGGCGCAGCCTTGTTCAACTATTACGCCAATGGCGAACTCAAAGCCGAAGGATCTTCGGTCGCCGAAGGAATTGGCCAAGGCCGCATCACCGCAAACCTCGAAGGCGCGCCGATCGACACCCAATTCCGCATCTCCGATGAAGAAGGAATGGTGTGGGTCGAACGGCTGTTGCGCGAGGAAGGGCTGTGCCTCGGCCTCTCGTCCGGCATCAATGTCGCCGGCGCGATCGAACTCGGCAAGCAATTGATCGCTGAAGGTCACGAGAACCCGCAGATCGCGACGATCCTGTGCGACACCGGCTTTCGCTATCTTTCGACGCTTTACAACGCTGACTGGCTGGCCAGCAAAGACCTGCCCGTGTTCGACTGGCTCGAAACGGCGTGATAGGAAGCCGGCATGGCAAATCGATCATTGCTTAAGCGCCACGGAACTGAAGGCGGCACCGCAGAACGCGACGGCGCGCCGCTGGGCGGGACCCGGGCCGAAGCAACTCAGCGATTGCAAATCGGCCTGTCGGGTCTGGCCGCGATGGTCCTGCTGGTAGGACTGGCCAACATCATCCAGGGCCGTGCCCAAAGCACCGATGATACGGCTGTTCCGCAAGCTGCGCCGACAACCGAGCCGACTGAGGCACCGCAGCAAAGCGACCCGCTCGCAGACGCAGGCATTGTTCCTGACATCGCCGCCGATCCGGAACCAGAGCTGACTGATCTTCCGCCGAACGATCTTCCGCCAATCGAGACTGAAACGGATCCGACAGCACTGACCGAGCTGGACGATGCGCCTGCCCCTTAAGACTCTTGCACTCTTGGGAGTGTTGGCACTGGCAGGAATCGCCTGGGCTTGGTCGACGAGCGAACGAAGCGCGCCAGATTCCGGATCTATCGCCAAGCCCGAATTGGGTCTGATGACCAGTCTGCCGCTCTATTGGCCGATCGGCGTCAGCGTGGATCAGGTGGCGAGCGGCGATTTTGAGGAGCCTTGGGCACGCGAACGGATTGAAGGGCGTTTTCTCATTCGCCCGCTCGACACATTGTCGCCAATGCCCGGCCTCGTCGAGAACGATCCGGAAATCGATCCGCTCGAGGGACTGAGCCACCTGGCGGTGATCCAGCCGCGGGGATTGAGCCCGGCTGACAATGTTGCGCTGGACCAATGGGTGCGATCGGGCGGCAAGGTGCTGATTGCTCTCGATCCAGCCCTGACTGGCCACTATCCCATCTCCTTCGCCGATCCCCGGCATCCTGCCCTTTCGGTGGCCATTCCGCCGGTGATCGATCGCTGGGGCCTTGCCATCGCTTACGAAGATCACGCTGGACATGATCACGCATTGGAGCACTCTCCAAGCGCGGTTGATCTGGGCGAAGGGAAATTGCCGGTGCAAATGGCGGGGACGGTGGCAATCAGTGAGGATAGTGATTGCGTCATTGCGGCCGATCAGATTGTCGTGAAGTGCACAATAGGCGAAGGAGTGGTCGCGATTGTCGCTGACGCTGCCGTATTTGAGTTCGATACAGGCGATGAGGCGATCGAAAACCTGCTTGAGTTTGCGTTCGGACCGGCCTGATTGGGGATTTCACGGGAACGATGCGGGATTTGCGGGCAAAAGCGACTCGCGACTCCAGAATTGCACTAAGATTCAGCTTGTTGAGCGCCGCGCTTGGCGTTGTTTCGCGGCGAGTCTAGGGTTTGGCGTGCTCAGAAAATTGAGTTAAAATAGATATTTAACGGGTTATCCCGTGAAATCCCGCAAAATTCCCTTTCATCCCGCCGTTTTCCCCGATATGTACGTCTTCCATCAAACATGTCGGTTTGTGCTGCGCCACCCATTTGGGTCGGCGCGTTGCCTGCGTTCGCGCGCGGGTGACGACGGGGAAGATGTGTTTTTGGGAGGTATCCCGGCGGGGTCGGGAGCCAGAGGGACTTTTGGGGAGGAAGACGGGTGTCTTTCGCTGGATATAGTGGCCAAGCTTATTCGCCTTCGGGCGATAAGGGTCGCTTTGTGCTCCCTCCACTGTTCCGCAAAGCGGTTAAGGAAAGTTCTGAAGGCCGCATCCTTTGTCTGGCCAAACACGAGCGCTGGAAGTGTCTGATCGGCTTTGGCCTGTCGCGCCAGGTCGAGCTTGAAGATCAGCTTGATCGTGAAGAAGAGCGCGCGATCCGCACCGGCGCCGACTTCGATCGCGATCTCAGAGCGATGGATCTGTTCGGCTATGCCCAAATCCCGTTCGACGATAGCGGCCGCTTCATCATGCCTGAACATTTGCGATCGCTCGCGGCGATTGACGACGGCCTATATTTCCAGGGCGGGGGTCGGTTCTTCACAATCTGGAACCCAGACCAGCTCGACGCCATGGGCGAACGCTGGGAGGCTGCGCAAGCGGCCTGCGCCAGCCTGATCGCCGATGCCGCAAGCAAGGGGAAGCGCAAATGAGCGACGCCCCTCACATCCCGGTCCTCCTCGACGAAGTGATTGCCGCGCTTGATCCCCAGCCCGGCGACGTGATTGTTGACGCGACGTTTGGAGCAGGCGGCTACACCCGCGCTCTGCTCGATCGTGGCGCGACTGTGCACGCTTTCGATCGCGATCCCGATGCGATCGATGAGGCTCGCGGGTGGAGTGAAGCGCGGACGTCCCCGCCGCGCCTGGTCCTCCATCCGCGGCGCTTCTCGGAAATGGTCGAGGCGCTCAGCGACGCTGGTATTGCGCAGGTTGACGGCGTGGCAATGGATATCGGCGTGTCGTCGATGCAGCTTGACCAGGTGGAACGCGGCTTTGCTTTCTCGGCCGATGGCCCGCTCGACATGCGGATGAGCCAGCAGGGCGAAAGCGCGGCCGATTTTGTCAATTCGGCGGATGCCGGAACGATTGCAGACGTGCTCTATCAATATGGTGAAGAGCGTCAGTCGCGCAGGGTTGCGCGGGCGATCGTGGCAGCGCGTCCACTGTCGACCACCGGCGATCTCGCGCGAGTGGTGCGCAAGGCGCTGGGCCACAAGCCGCACGAGCCCAAGGATCCGGCGACCCGCAGCTTCCAGGCCATCCGCATTCATGTGAACGACGAATTGGGTGAATTGCGCGAAGGACTTTCGTCCGCCGAGCGTCTGCTCAAAACGGGCGGCAAGCTTGCCGTGGTCAGCTTTCACAGCCTCGAAGACCGGATCGTCAAACGCTTCCTGCGCGAAGCAAGCGGCGCTGGTCGCGCTGTCTCGCGCCATCTGCCGGGCGAACTGCCTTCCGCGCCGCCTGTGTTCGGCGAAGTTTCGAAAGCGATCCGTCCCGGCGCGGCCGAGATCGACCGCAATCCCCGCGCGCGCTCCTCCGTGTTGCGCCACGCCATCCGCACCGATGCTCCAGCCAGAAAGGAAGCAGCATGATCGTCTCCGGCTCCCGCTTGCGCCAGATGGGTTGGCTCGCCGCATTGGCGATCTGCGTGGGATTGTATCTCGCGCTGAGCTTCCGCGTGCACGCGGTCAAAAGCGAGGTGTTGCTGGCGGAGCGTCAGATCGTCGCGCTTGAGCGCGAAACCATGCTGCTTGAGACCGAATTCCAGACCCGCGCCAGCCAGCGCCAATTGTCGGACTGGAACACGGTCGAATTTGGCTATGCCGCCCCGCGCGCAGATCAGTTTCTCGACAGCGAGCGCCAATTGGCCAGCTTTGGCCAGCCGATGATCCCGGGCGCACCGTCGCCAATCCGGGTCGCGCGCAATGATATGAGCGAAAGCGACCTTGCCGCCATGCGCAACCGCGAGATGGTCTCGCCGATTTCGGGCGAGCGGATCACGCTCGCTTCGGTCAATGCCGAAGACAGCGCCAGCGACATGTTCACCGATGCTTTCGGAGACCTGCTGATCGAAGCCTCGCCCATCAGAGCCGCCCAGGCCCGCACATCGCCGACTGCCCTGGCCGCCGCGGGAGACTCCGCTGAATGAGCGCCTTCGCGGCCAGCCCGGCCATTCCCGCAGGCCGCATCCAGCTCGTCAATCTGCGCTATCGCTCGCTGTTGACGGCGCGTTGGCGCGTGCTGTGGATCGGGCTCGTCTTCGCGCTCGTCGCGCTCGCAGCGGTGCTGCGGATCACCTATCTCGGCCTCGCCGGACATGTTCCCGAGCGCACCAGCCTGGGCGAGCAATTGCTGCCGCCGCGGGGCGAGATCACTGACCGCAACGGCATGCCGCTTGCCCGCGCATTTCCGGCCTATGCGCTGTGGTATGCGCCCAATGCGATGGGCGATGGCGGCGATCCTCTGGTGCGCCCGGCAAGCCAGGTCGCCGCAGAACTCAAAGCTATCTTCCCCGGGCTCGACGAATTTGCCACTGCCGAACGGCTCAGTTCCGGCCGTCCTGGCTATCTCCGCCGCCGCGTGCTGCCGGAAGAGGCCAACCGCGTCCAAGCGCTGGGCGAAATTGCGCTGCAGATCCCGCAAGAGACCGATCGCCATTATCCGCAAGGTTCGCTCGGCGCGCATGTGCTGGGTTATGTCGCGGCTGATGATTCCGGCCGGGTCGGCATGGAAGCTGTGCTCGACAAGCAATTGCGCGATCCCGCCACCCGCTCTGATCCGATCGCCCTGTCGATCGACACACGCGTGCAGGGCGCGCTCGAAGATGAGCTGCGCAGCGGGATGCTGGCGGTCAACGCAAAGGGCGCTGCAGGCATCGTGCTCGATGTCGACACCGGCGAAGTCATGGCGCTCGCCTCACTGCCCGAATTCGATCCCAACAAGATCGACGAAGCCGGCCAAAAGAACATGATGAACCGAGTGACCAACCAGGTCTATGAGCTCGGCTCGACCTTCAAGCCGATCACCGTGGCGGCCGCAATTGACGCGGGAATCATCAAGGATCTGAGTAAGGATTGGAATTCTGAGCCGGTCGTGATCGGCAATCGCACCCTGTCGGACTACGAAGACAAGGGCAGCACGCTCAATATCCCGCAATCGCTGGTCTATTCGTCCAACACTGTGACGATGCGCGTCGCCGATGAGCTTGGCGCTGACAATTTGCGCGAAGTGCTGATGAATCTCGGCATGCACGAACGGCCTTATATCGAGTTGCCGGCGCGCGGCTTTCCGCTGTGGCCGGGCGACAATTGGTCGCGGCTGACCAATATGACCGTCAGCTATGGCCACGGCATCTCGGTCACGCCTCTGCATTTGGCGAGCGCCTATGCGGCGCTGGTGAATGGCGGCGTCTGGCGCCCGGCGACCATGCACAAGCTGGCCCCGGAAGATGTTCCACGCGGCAAAAGGGTGTTCCGCGCATCCACGTCGTCGCGCATGCGCCAATTGATGCGGATGATCTCGATGTACGGCACTGGCCGCAGCGCTAATGCCGAGGGATATCGTGTCGGCGGCAAGACGGGATCGGCCGAAAAGGTTTTCCGGGGCCGCTACAGCGACACCAAGATCGTGGCGTCGTTTGCGGCTGCTTTCCCGATGGATCGGCCCCGCTACGTCATCGTGGTGGTGCTCGATGAGCCGCGCGGCACAGTGGCGAGCTCGTATCAGCGCACCGCCGCATGGAATGCAGCCCCGATCGTTGGCCGCCTTGTTCCACGGATTGGCCCGCTGCTCGGCGTGCGCCCGGACAATAAGCGCGATGTCGATATCAGCGAGCTGCGCTTCCTGGTCGAGGGGCGTCAATGAAGTTGGCGGCTCTCCTCGAAGCGGCGGGAGCCAGCGCTCAGGGTGGCGACCTTGATCGGGATGTCACGGGCTTTGCCATCGACCATCGCAAAGTCGCACCTGGCACGGTGTTTGGCGCGTTTCGCGGCGCTCGCTTTAACGGAGAGGATTTCATCCCTGCGGCGATCGAAGCCGGTGCCATTGCTGTGGTTGCGGGGGGCGAGGCGCAGGTCTCTGGCGCTGCGCATTGCGTCAATGACGAGCCGCGCCAATTGTTCGCCCAGCTTGCCGCACGCTTCTTCACGCCTGTCCCGGCCACAATCGTCGCGGTCACCGGGACCAACGGCAAGACGTCTTGTGTCGAGATGACGCGTCAGATTTGGCGCATGTGCGGCGAACGCGCGGCCAGTATCGGAACGTTGGGTGTGACGACGCCCGATGAGAGCGTTTCGACCGGCCTGACGACGCCCGACATCGTCACATTCCTTTCGAATATGAGCGGCTTGGCGCGCGAAGGCGTGACCCATGTTGCCTACGAAGCGTCGAGCCACGGCCTTTCGCAATTTCGCAATGAAGGCGTCGCGGTGACCGCCTGTGCCTTCACCAATTTCAGCCGTGATCACCTGGATTACCACGGCACGATGGACGAATATTTTGCCGCCAAGATGCGGCTATTTGACGAAGTGGTCGAGCCAGGAGCGACCGCGATCATTTGGAACGGCGGGGACAATTGCGAGTGGACCCGCCGCGCCATTGAGCACGCCAAGTCCTCAAAATTGAGCGTGCTCACAGTGGGCGAGCAGGGCGAATTTCTGCGCCTTGCCGCCCGCGAGGCGACCCAATTGGGACAAAGTCTGACGATTGAGCATGACGGCGTGTCGCGCACGATCAACCTGCCGCTGATCGGGGCTTACCAGGCCGCAAACGCTATGGTCTCTGCAGGCCTCGCGCTTTCTACTGGCTGCGACGCCAGCATGGTGTTTGACGCGATCGGGAGATTGCAACCAGTTCGGGGTCGGCTTGAGCGCGCTGTCATCGCGCAGTCGGGTGCTCCAGTCTATGTCGATTACGCACACACGCCGGACGCACTGGAAGCCGCAATCGCCGCCTTGCGCCCGCATGTTGGCGGACGCCTCATCACCGTGTTCGGTGCTGGCGGGGACCGCGACCAAGGCAAGCGCGCGGCGATGGGCGAGGTCGCGTCGCGCCATGCCGATTGGATCGTCGTCACCGACGACAATCCGCGCGGTGAAGATGCGGCAGCCATTCGCACAGAGATTTTGGCCGGAGCTGGCAGCAATGCCACCGAGATAGGTGATCGACGCGAGGCAATCGCTCACGCGATCGAACAGGCTCAGGCGCAGGACATCATTCTCATTGCAGGTAAGGGCCACGAAGAGGGCCAGATCATCGGGTCGGGAGACAGCATGAAAATTCTGCCATTCAACGATGTGCAAGTCGCACGCGAAGAAGCGTCGCGACTGGGCCGCGAAGCCTGGAGTGCATCAGCATGATCTTGCGCGCATCCGCTCATCCCGCTCTGCGCCCATGGCCGGTCGCGAAGCGTGATCGCTTGCCATTGGCGCTGTGGAACTCGACGGAAATCGAGCAGGCAACCGGCGGATTGGCCAGCCATCCATTCCAGGCCTCTGGCGTGGAGATGGATTCGCGCGACGTGCGTCCGGGCGATGTCTTTGTCGCGCTCAAAGGGGAGGCCATGGACGGCCACAAATTCATCCCCCAGGCATTTGCTGCTGGAGCGGTCGCCGCCATCACGGATCGACCAATCAATTTCCCGCATGTGCTGGTTGAAGACACGACGCAGGCCCTGCACGCGCTCGCCCATGCGGCGCGCGATCGCGGTGAAGCTGTTCGGATTGGCGTCACGGGTTCGGTCGGCAAGACCGGTGTGAAGGAAGCGATCTTTGCCAGTCTTGACCGCGCAAGCCGAGGTGCGGCGCATCGCAGCGTGCGCAGCTACAACAATCATGTCGGCGTTCCGCTGAGCCTGGCGCGCATGCCCGCGCGCAGCCGCTTTGGCGTGTTTGAAATGGGAATGAATCACGCGGGCGAGATCGCGCCTCTGGCGGATCATGTCCGGCCGCATGTTGCCTTGATCACGACAATTGCGCCGGCGCATATCGAAAATCTCGGCAGTATTGAGGCGATCGCTGACGAAAAGGCGCAGATCTTCACCGGATTGGTGGAAGGCGGCACTGCCGTGATCCCTGCCGATAGCGATCAGACCGAACGCTTGATCGACCATGCGAAGAAACTGGGCGTCAAGGTCGTGACATTCGGCCGCTCCGAGAATGCGGATGTCCGCCTGCTCGACGCGATCTCGATCGCGCATGGCGGCTCCATGGTTACAGCCGATCTGGGCGAAACGCGGCTGTGCTATTCGGTGGCGGAGCCGGGCGATCACTGGATCACCAATTCGCTGGGGGTAATCGCAGCCATCCGTGCAGCGGGCGGCGATCTGGCGGCGGCTGGGCTGGCGCTGGCTGAGATGGGCGGCCTCAAGGGACGCGGCGCGCGTTTCCAGATTTCCGCAATCGGCGGCAAGGCGTTGTTGGTGGATGAAAGCTACAACGCCAATCCGGCGTCAATGCGGGCGACACTCAAGCAATTGGGCCAAACCCCGGCGCATCGTCGTGTCGCAGTTCTGGGCAGCATGATGGAATTGGGTGACTTCGGTCCGCGCTTCCACCGCCAGCTTGCCGAGCCATTGGCCGATGCCAAGATCGATCACGTCATTTTGGTTGGTGAGGAAATGCAAGCACTTGCGTCCGAACTGTCCAAAAGCAGCGAGAAATCACTTGGCAATCTGATTTCATTTGAGCAATGCGACGGCCCTGCTGAAGCGATCGCTGCGCTCGATCAATTCGGTCTCACCAACGGCGATGCAGTGCTTGTCAAAGGCTCCAATTCAGTGGGGCTGGGCAAGCTGGTGTCGCATTTTGCGCAAGCCCCGACCTCTGAGGAACAGGACGACTGAATGCTCTACCTACTTGCCGAATGGCTTGGCTTTGAAGGCATCTTCAACCTGGTTCGATATCAGACGTTCCGCGCTGGCGCGACGCTGATGACGGCGCTGGTGTTTGGCCTGATCATCGGGCCACGTTTCATCAATATGCTGCGCGTTCGCCAGGGTAAGGGCCAGCCCATTCGCGAAGATGGGCCGCAATCGCACCTCGCCAAACGCGGCACGCCAACCATGGGCGGATTGATGATCCTGGTCGCGCTGACCATGTCATTGCTGCTGTGGATGGACCCGCGCAATCCGTTTGTCTGGGCCTGCTTGGCGGTGACGATCGGGTTTGGCGCGATCGGCTTCATGGATGATTTCGACAAGGTCTCGAAAAACAGCCATGCTGGCGTCTCAGCCAAGATCCGCCTGTTGCTGGAATTTGTCGTAGCGGGCGCTGCGTCATGGCTGATCGTCAGTCAGATCAACACCGATCTCTATGTCCCGTTCTTCTCTGATGTGCAGATCCCATTGGGCCCGGCCTATTATGTCTTCGCGGCTTTCGTCATCGTGGGTTTTGGCAATGCCGTGAACCTGACTGATGGACTTGATGGGCTGGCGATCATGCCCGTGATTGTCGCCGCCGGCACATTCGCGCTGATCGCCTATCTCGTCGGGCGCACCGACTATTCCGAATATCTTGGCATCCCGCATGTCCCGGGAGCGGGCGAATTGGCGATATTCTGCGCCGCAATTATGGGCGCGGGCCTGGCCTTCCTGTGGTTCAACGCACCGCCAGCTGCTGTGTTTATGGGCGACACCGGATCGCTGGCCCTGGGCGGGGCTCTGGGTGCGATCGCCGTTGCCGCCCATCACGAAGTTGTGTTGCTGATCGTCGGCGGCTTGTTCGTTGTCGAGACGGCAAGCGTCATCATTCAGGTGTTTTGGTTCAAGCGAACCGGCAAGCGCGTGTTCCGCATGGCGCCGATCCACCACCATTTCGAACAGCTCGGCTGGAGCGAGAGCAAGGTTGTGATCCGGTTCTGGATCATATCCATCATCCTCGCGCTGGCGGGCCTGGCAACCTTGAAACTGAGATAGGACTGACTGCGTGATCACTTCGACTGCCTTTGCTGGAAAGCGCTATGCCGTTCTCGGCCTGGCGCGCTCTGGCGTGGCTGTGGTCGAAAGCCTGCTCGCCAGCGGAGCCGACGTGACGGCGTGGGACTTGCAAGAGGCCGCGCGCGAACCATTTGAGGGTCGCTGCCAACTGGCTGATCCGCTGTCGCTGGATCTCACCGGCTATGCTGGCGTGGTGGTTTCGCCAGGGGTTCCGCTGAACACCCATCCGATCAAGCCCCATGCCGAAGAATATGGCGTTCCGATCATCGGCGATATCGAATTGTTTGCGCTGGCACGGGCGGAAATGCTGCCGCACAAGGTGATCGGCATCACTGGCACCAATGGCAAGTCGACCACGACAGCCTTGGTCCAGCACATCCTTCATATGGCGGGCATCCCCAGCCTGATGGGCGGCAATATTGGCGAGCCGATTATGGGGCAGGTGCCACTCGAACCCAATGAGCGGGGCGAGGGCGTCTATGTGCTCGAACTGTCGAGCTATCAGATCGATCTGACTTTCTCGCTCGATTGCGAGGCAGCGGCTTTGACCAATATCTCGCCAGACCACCTTGATCGCTATGATGATTTCGCTGCCTATGCCGCGTCCAAGGCGAGGTTGTTTGAAATGCAGAGCGCGCGGCATCTGGCTGTGTTTGGCGGCGAGGATGCGGAGACCTCGTCGGTCATGGCGCGTGAGCAATCGTCACGTGGACAGGAACGCGCGGTGCGGGCGGCGCAGGGCAAGCTCGCTTCGCTGCAGCGCGAATGGCCGGGACTGCAGGGGCCGCACAATCTCGAAAACGCCGCGGTCGCGATCGCTTTGGTCGAAGAATTGGGCGTGACCGAAGCGCAATGGCGCCATGCTTTGCCGCGGTTCCGCGGATTGCCGCATCGGATGGAACTGGTCGGCGTCGACAAGGACGTGCTGTATATCAACGACAGCAAGGCGACGAATACGGCGTCGGCGGCGCCTGCGCTGGCGGCCTATCCGGCTGATCCGCACCCGCGTGTGCATTGGATCGTCGGCGGTCTCGCCAAGGAAGAGGGGCTGGGCGAATGCGCGGAGCATCTCGGCAATGTCGCGATCGCCTATACGATTGGTGAAGCGGGGCCGAAATTCGCGGATCTGCTTGAAGGCAAGGTCAAGGTCGAACGCTGCGAGTTGCTGTGCGAGGCGGTGCGGCGGGCGAGCGAGGCGGCCAAGCCTGGCGATGTGGTCTTGCTATCGCCCGCTTGCGCGAGTTTTGATCAATTCCGAGATTTTGAACGCCGCGGTGATCATTTCCGTCATGTCGTCGGTGCTCTCACCGATTGCGGGCCATTTGCGCCGATCTCTACGATTGCGGGGGAGGCGGCATGAGTGTTGTCGGGACTGTGGGCCCGCGCCGCGAAGGGAGCAGTTTTCATCCACCAGTCCTCGCCCGTCGTGACTGGCGCAGCGAGCTACGCGCATGGTGGCGTGAGATTGACAAGGTGCTGCTGTCGCTGATTATTCTGCTGATGCTGACCGGGACCGCTGCAGTTGCCGCGGCCTCGCCAGCCAGTGCCGATCAATTGTCGACCAGCGATGTGCGCCTCGACGATCTGCTGTTCTTCAAGCAGCACATTGTGTGGCAGGCCATGGGCCTGTCAGGCATGCTCGCCCTGTCGTTTTTCACCCGCGATCAGGCGCGTCGGCTTGGGATCCTAGTCGCAGCAGCGATGCTCCTGCTGATGTTCCTCGTGCCGTTTATCGGGGTCGAGAAGAACGGCGCGCGGCGCTGGATCGAAGTGGGCATGTCGCTGCAGCCAAGCGAGTTTCTCAAGCCCGGCTTTGCCATTGCGCTGGCGTGGATACTCAGCTGGCGCGTGCGCGATCCCAACTTGCCCGTGCTCAGCACGGCCACCGGTCTGATGGCGCTGGTCGCGGCGCTGCTCATGCTCCAGCCCAATCTCGGCGCGACGATCCTGTTCGCAGGAATCTGGTTCGTGCTGGTCCTGCTCTCGGGCGTCTCCGTCCAACGGATTGGCGCATTGGTTGCGACCGGGATCGCCGGACTGACAGCGACCTATTTTCTTTACGACAATGCGCGTCACCGGATCGATGCTTTCCTCGGAGGCGGCACGGCGTTCGATCAGGTCGATCTGGCGCAAAGAACGCTGCTCGCAGGCGGATGGACCGGCAGCGGCCTGTGGTTGGGCATCCGCAAAATGAACCTGCCTGAAGCGCACACCGACTACATCTTTTCGGTTGTCGGCGAAGAGTTTGGCCTGATCGCCTGCGGGCTGATCGTTTTGCTCTACCTCGCCATCGTCTTGCGCGTATTGATGCGTCTGGTCGATGAAGAAAATCTCTTCGCACTTCTCGCTGGCGCTGGGCTAATTGCCAGCATTGGCGGACAGGCCTTCATCAACATTCTCGTTAACCTCCAGCTGTTCCCGTCAAAGGGAATGACCTTACCGCTTGTCAGCTATGGTGGATCATCAACGCTGGCGATGTGCTTCACGGTTGGGCTATTGCTCGCCATCACCCGGCGCAACCCGTTCATCGAACGTGCATCGCCAGGCCTGATGGACTTTCTTGAACGCCCAAAGGATGAGGGCAAGGAGGAACGAGCATGAGCGGCGACACACCGGCCGGATCAACGCGCCATTTCGTTCTCGCCGCGGGCGGGACTGGCGGTCACTTGATCCCAGCCTTCGCGCTGGCGACCGAGCTGGTCGAACGCGGCCATCATGTCGCGCTGATCACCGATGATCGCGGCGCCAACATTCCCGGCAAACCTGACTTCCTGCCTGCGCATGTTCTGCCAGCGGGTCGCTTCGGCAAAAACCCGCTCAATTGGTTTGGAGGCTTTCGCGCCGTGCTCGAAGGGCGCGACATGGCCCTGCGCCTGTTTGACGCTTTCGAACCCACCGCCGTCATCGGCTTTGGCGGGTATCCGGCCTTGCCTGCTTTGCTCGCTTCGACAGGGGCCAAGATCCCCAGCGTGGTGCACGAACAGAACGCTGTTTTGGGCCGCGTCAACCGCCTGCTGGCCGGGCGCGTCGATGCAATCGCCACGTCCTATGAAGATGTGAAGAAGCTCAAGGACAAGCACCTGATCAAGACCCATCTGGTTGGCAATCCGGTGCGATCTGAAGTGCTGCAATTGCGCGACCAGGACTTCCCAGAATTCACTGAAGATGGCCTTCTTCGTGTTCTCGTGACAGGCGGCAGCCAGGGCGCCAGCGTCTTGTCAGAAGTCGTCCCTGACGGATTGGCGATGCTGCCGCCCGCGCTGCGTCGGCGGCTGCAGGTTACGCAGCAATGCCGCAGCGAGGATCTGGATGGCGTGCGCGAACGTTATCTTGGCCATGACATCCCGGCTGAGCTGGGGACCTATTTTGAAGACATGCAGGAGCGGCTGGCCGACGCGCATCTGTTTATCGGTCGCGCCGGTGCGTCGACGATTGCCGAGCTGACGGCTGTTGGCCGACCAGGCATCCTGATTCCGCTGCCGATCGCCACGGACGATCACCAGGCCGCGAACACCGCCGAAGTGGTCAAAGCTGGTGGCGCACGCATGATCCGCCAGAGCAATTTCAATTCGAAAGAGCTCGCCAAGCAAATCCAGGCGATGGCTCAGCATCCGAGCTCGCTTGCCAATGCCGCCCATGGCGCTTGGAATTGCGGACGTCCTGAAGCCGCCAAAGACTTGGCAGACCTGGTCGAGAGCTTTGGCGGCGCTGACATGATGGATGTGATCCGAGTGGGAGAAGCCGCACCTGCTGCAACAGCGCAAACGGCGACCAACAGCTCAACGCGAGATACGAGCGAATGAAGGGCGTTGCGACCGACATAGGAACTATTCACTTCGTCGGCATTGGCGGAATTGGCATGTCAGGCATCGCGGAAGTGATGCACAATCTTGGCTATTCAGTTCAAGGCAGCGACCTTTCCGAAGGCGCCAGTGTCGAACGGCTGCGCAAGCGCGGCATTTCCGTCAGCATCGGTCATGCCAAGGACAATGTTGAGGGCGTTTCTGTTGTTGTGACGTCCACCGCGGTCAAGCGGACCAATCCCGAAGTCGCAGCAGCGCTCGAAAACCGCATTCCAGTGGTGCGCCGCGCGGAGATGCTGGCTGAGCTTATGCGGCTCAAATCAACCGTGGCGGTCGCCGGCACGCACGGCAAAACGACCACGACCAGCATGATTGCTGCTCTGCTTGATAATGGCGATGTCGATCCGACCGTCATCAATGGCGGCATCATCGAACAATATGGCTCCAATGCACGGCTTGGAGACAGCGACTGGATGGTCGTCGAGGCCGATGAAAGCGATGGCAGTTTCCTGCGGCTCGATGGCACGATCGCGGTAGTCACCAATATCGATCCCGAACACCTTGATCACTATGGCGATTTTGATGGCGTCAAGCGGGCCTTCGTCGAGTTCATTCACAACGTGCCTTTTTATGGCGCAGCGATCTTGTGTGTCGATCATCCCGAAGTGCAGGCCGTTATCGGACAGGTCCGTGATCGCAAAGTTGTGACCTATGGCTTCTCGCTGCAGGCCGACATTTGCGGCGTCAACGTGCAGCCCGATCCGACGGGCAACACCTTTGACGTGATCATCCGCCAGCGCGGCGAGGAAGATCGCCGGATCGAAGGTGTTCATTTGCCGATGCCAGGCCGACACAATGTTCAGAACGCTCTGGCAGCGATCGCGGTTGCGATCGAAATGGGCTGTTCAGATGATGTAATCCGCGAAGGCTTCGGTCAGTTCGGTGGCGTCCGGCGGCGCTTCACCAAGGTTGGCAATGTCGCTCTGGAAGGCGGCGCTGCAACGATTATCGACGACTATGCGCACCACCCGGTTGAGATTCAGGCGGTGCTGGGGGCCGCACGCGAAGCCACCGATGCCGGGCCCGAAGGCGGCCGCGTGATCGCCGTAATGCAGCCGCACCGCTATTCGCGCCTCAATGATCTGATGGATGACTTCCAGACCTGCTTCAACGATGCCGATCTGGTCTATGTCACCCCGGTTTACGAAGCCGGTGAAACGCCGATTGAAGGCGTAAGCAGCGACGCCTTGGTGGCGGGGCTCAAATCGCGCGGGCACCGCGATGCCCGCACGATTCCCGACGCGGAAACGCTTGCTCAGGCGCTGGCCGAGGAAATTCACGCTGGCGATATCGTCGTTTGTCTCGGGGCCGGGGATATCACACGCTGGGCCGCTGGCCTCGCGGCCTCGATTGACTCAATACGGGGCGCATGAGCGGAATGGAACAGCCCGACGATTGGTTTGACATGGATGACGGCGCGGCGCCGACCAGCGCGGTCGAAGGATCAGCGCATGCGCCAGTGCCAGTCGAGGGCATTCGCGGACGTCTGACGCGCGAAGCGCCGCTCGCCAAATATGTCTGGTTCAAGAGCGGCGGCAAGGCTGATTGGTTGTTTGAGCCTGCCGATCTTGAGGATCTCAAGACCTTTTGCGAGCGTCTCAATGGAGAGCTGCCGATCATGGCGCTGGGCGTTGGCTCCAACATGATCATTCGCGATGGCGGCGTGCCCGGCATCGTGATCAAGCTTGGCAAGCCTTTTGCTAATGTCGAAGTCACGGGCAAAACCACGATCGAGGCTGGCGCTGCGGCTCCGGTCAACATGGTGTCTCGCCGCGCGGCTAAGGCTGGGATAGATGGGCTGGCCTTCTTCACCGGCATTCCGGGTTCAGTCGGCGGTGTAACCCGCATGAATGGCGGCTGTTACGGCCGCGAGACGTGCAACGTGCTGGTCGATTGCGATGTCGTTTTGCCCGATGGCCAATTCGTCACGCTCACCAATGCAGAGCTGCAATATTCCTATCGCCATTCGGCCTTGCCCGAAGGCGCTATTGTCGTCGCAGCGCGGTTTGAGGGCTTTCCTGGCGATCCCGACACGATCCGCGCCGAGATGGATCGCATTTCGAGCGAGCGCAAAGGCTCTCAACCGATTGGGAGCATGACGGGCGGTTCAACCTTCAAGAACCCACCTGGCCACAGCTCGTGGAAGCTGATCGACGCGGCAGGATGCCGGGGACTGATGAATGGCGGCGCGCAGGTGAGCGAGAAACACGCCAACTTCCTGATCAACACCGGCAATGCGACCAGCACAGATATTGAAGGTCTGGGCGAGATCGTTCGCGACAAGGTCTATGCGGATTCCGGCATCCAGCTTGAATGGGAGATCAAGCGGGTCGGTAGGCCGTGAGTGAGCCAGGCAAGCACGGAGCGCGTCTCTTAATGGGCCTGACGAGCGGAGTCTTGGGCGCCCTGTCGTTACTGCCCCTGATATGGGCAAGTCTCTGGGCCGGGTTTGAAAACTTCAATGTCGTATCGGCATTTCAAATCGGGGCAATGCCAACTGTCCTAGCGCATTGGGCATGGCTTATCGCTTCAGCTTTGCTGATCGCCTTTGCAGTTTGGCAAGGGGCGAGGGTTGTCGACGATGACTAAGAGTGAGCCCCTCCACGTTGTTGTCCTGATGGGCGGTTGGGCAGCCGAGCGCGAAGTCTCCTTGAGCAGCGGTGCGGGCATCGCCGACGCGCTCGACAGCAAGGGCTATCGCGTCACAGAGATCGATATGGATCGCAATGTTGCCGCGCAGATCGCCGACGCTGCGCCAGACGTCGTGTTCAATGCATTGCACGGCGTGCCGGGCGAAGATGGCAGCGTACAGGGCATGCTCGATCTGATGGGCATTCCTTACACCCATTCAGGTCTCGCTACCTCTGTGATCGCGATCGACAAGCAACTGACCAAGCAAGCCTTGATCCCGCATGGTGTGCCGATGCCGGGAGGCCGGATCGTGCCCTGCGACGAGCTTTATGAGCGCGATCCTCTGCCGCGTCCCTATGTGCTCAAACCGGTCAATGAAGGATCGTCAGTGGGCGTCGCTATCATCACCGAGGACAGCAATGTCGGCAATCCGATCGCCAAAGGCGCTCAAGGCCCATGGCAGGAATTCGACGAACTTCTGGCTGAGCCCTTCATCAAGGGCCGCGAACTGACCACGGCGGTGATCGATGGGCCGGACGGTCCGCGTGCGCTGGGTGTGACCGAACTGATCATCGAGCACGGCTTTTACGACTACGAACACAAATACACCGAAGGGCGGACGCAACATGTCTGCCCAGCCAAGGTTCCGCCCGAGATCGCGGCACTGTGCGAAGACTACGCCTTGCGTGCGCACAAGCTGCTGGGGTGTCGCGGCACCAGTCGCACTGATTATCGCTGGGATGATGAGGCAGGCGAGGCTGGCCTGTTTGTGCTCGAGACCAACACACAGCCGGGAATGACCCCGCTCAGCCTTGTGCCCGAACAGGCCAAGCATGCCGGGATCGATTACGCGGAATTGGTAGACATGATTGTGCAGGAGGCCCTGAGGGTGCACCAGGGAGGCGCTGATGGCTAAGATCAAACGCGGTGGGAAAGGCGTCCGCCGGGCCGCCAAAGCAACCAGCAGGGCGCAGACAGCGCGCCGGGCGAAGGCCAAGACATCGGGTTTCTTTGACGGGGCTATGAGCCTGTTGCCGTTCACCGAAGAGCAGCTGCATCGGATTTTCCTGGCGATCATTATCGGCGCCGGAGTCGCCTTGGCGTGGTTCGTCGCGACCTTGGCTGGGGTGCCTGCCATGGCTCAAGGTGAGGTCGCTCGCCTGGCCTCAGATGCCGGGTTTGAAGTGCGCCATGTGCGCGTGACGGGCACGCAGCGAATGGATGATCAGCAAGTCTATGCGCAGGCGCTCGCGCAGCGTGATCGCCCGATGCCGCAGGTCGAACTTGATGAGCTGCGCGCTGAATTGCTCGAGCTGCCGTGGGTGGCAGATGCACGCGTTTCGGTGCAGCTGCCTGAGACGCTTGCGATCAATATTGTCGAGCGCACACCGCATGCCGTGCTCGAGAAGCCCGATCGATTGATGTTGATTGATCCGAGCGGGGTGGAGCTCGAACCGATTTCTGCCGAAGATGCAGACGAATATTTGCAGATCTCAGGTCCGGGCGCACAGCGTCAGGTGGTTGAACTCGACAAGCTGCTTGCCGCAGCCCCAGCGCTGGGGCCGCAAGTCAAGGCGGCTGAATGGGTTGGCAATCGTCGCTGGAATCTCACTTTCAAGACCGACCAGATCCTGGCCTTGCCTGAAGGCGAGGATGAAGGCGCGACAGCCTTGGTCAAATTCGCACGGCTGGACGGGCAAAACCGTTTGCTGGGTGGTCAGGTTGCAATGTTCGACATGCGCGCGCCGCCGCGGATCTATCTGCGTGTGCCCGGTCGTGCTGATCAGGTCCTGGCGGAGCAGGCGGAGGCAAGCGAGTGATGGCGCAATTGGGTCGCAATTCCAGCCCCGGTCGGGCGCGGCTGCACAAGGTCTTTGGCGCGGTCAATATCGGCTCGTTTCGCATTTCCGCGATGATCATGGGTGAGACCGATACCGGTGAACTGCTCGTCCTTGGTTCGGGGCACCGCGCCAGCCAGGGTATCAAGCGCGGCTATGTCACCGATATGTCTGCCGCGACCTACGCCATTCGCGATGCCATCGAGCGGGCTGAGAAGAACGCGGGGACGAGCGTGCAGAGCGTGTGGGTGGCCTGCGCTGGAGCCGGGCTGACCAGCAAGGTCTCCAAAGTCGAGATTGAGATCGGCGGAAGGCGGATCGAAGAAGAGGATATCGAGCACCTTCTGGTCACAGCACGCGACACAATCCAACCCGATGGGCGGATGGTTTTGCACGCCCAGCCAGCGCATTACACGCTTGATGGTGCGCATGGCGTGGCCAATCCGCGCGGACTGCATGCGGAGCGCTTGGGCGTTGATGTGCATGTGATGTTTGCCGACGGCGCGCCGGTGCGAAATCTCACTGAAGCGGTGCAAAGCGCGCATCTTGAGGTTGAAGGCGTGGTTGCTGCACCGCTTGCCGCAGGGCATGCCTGCCTGCGCCAGGAAGAGCGTGAGCTTGGCGTCGCGCTGGTCGAGATCGGCAGCGATGTCACCAATGTCTCGGTCTTTGCAGGCGGGATGCTGCTGGGTTTGCGCGCGGTCCAATTCGGCTCGGGCGATATTACCGATGCGGTCGCTTCCGCCTTTGGCATTCGCAGGTTCCAGGCGGAGCGGCTCAAATGCGTGTCAGGCTCTGCCATCGCATCGCCAAGTGATCACCGCGAGATGATCCCGGTCAATGGTCCAGGAGAGGACGGCGCGGGGCCGGTCGCACGCGGAGCGGATGAGAAAAACCGGATCGCCAGGGCGGAATTGGTCTCAGTGGTGACCCAACACCTCGCTAGGCTGACAGATGAGGTCGGCAAGTCACTCAAGAATATGGGCTTTTCCGGCAGCGCGGCAGGTCAGGTTGTGCTGACCGGCGGAGGAGCGGAGCTGGATGGAGTCGCGGAATTTGTCCAGGGTGCTCTCGGAATGCCGGTGCGGATCGGACGGGCGCCCGCTCTCAAGGGGCTGCCCGAAGCGCATTCGACGCCGGGCTTCGCGACACTGGCCGGCCTGTGCCTCTACGCCGCTGACGATCCGATCGATATCCGCTCGGTTGGCTCACAATTCCAGGATCGAATGCGCCCCGGCGCGACTGGCAGGCCCGGCCATGCGCTCGGAAGAGTGTTTCGCGCGCTAAAGGAATACTTCTGAATGACTTGTTGGCGACTTCACTGGCTGCCGGGACCACTGTGGATAAGGGTATCCGGGCTATAACCAGTGAATCGCAAATGTGTCACAGAATGGAAGAGGACATAGGCGAAAAGGCCGCCAATCGGTCTTAGCCTGGAGGAAGGCGATATGAGTATCACGATCGGCCCCGCAGCGACTAACGATTTGCGTCCCCGTATCACTGTCATCGGCATTGGAGGCGCGGGCGGAAACGCCATCGCCAACATGATCGAATCCGACATTGAAGGCGTTGAATTCGTTGTCGCAAACACCGACGCGCAGGCGCTGGGATCCAGCGCAGCGGAAAAGCGCATCCAGCTTGGCCCTGACATCACCGGTGGCTTGGGCGCTGGCGCCCGGCCCGAAGTTGGCAAGGCTGCAGCGGAAGAAACGGTGCAGGAGATCGAGGACGCGCTCGAAGGCGTGAACATGGTCTTCATTGCGGCCGGTATGGGCGGCGGAACCGGCACCGGCGCGGCTCCCGTGATCGCTGAGGCTGCGCGCCGCAAGGGTGTGCTGACTGTTGGCGTAGTGACCAAGCCATTCTTGTTCGAAGGTACCCGCCGCATGCGCGCCGCTGAAGCGGGCATTGAAGAGCTGCAGCATCATGTCGATACGCTGATCGTCATCCCCAACCAGAACCTGTTCCTGGTGGCCAAGGCTGAGACGACCTTTAAAGAAGCGTTCCAGCTGGCCGATGAAGTGCTTCAGCAAGGCGTCCGTTCGATCACCGATCTGATGGTGATGCCAGGACTGATCAATCTCGACTTTGCCGACGTCCGCTCTGTGATGAGCGAAATGGGCAAGGCCATGATGGGCACCGGCGAAGGCGAGGGCGAAAACAGAGCCCTAGACGCGGCCGAGCAAGCCATCGCCAACCCGCTGCTCGATGGCGTAAGCATGCAGGGCGCGAAGGGCGTGATCATTTCGATCATCGGCGGCGAAGACATGAAGCTGCTCGAAGTCGACGAAGCGGCCAATCACATTCGCGAGCTGGTTGACGAAGATGCCAACATCATCTGGGGCAGCGCGTTCAATCCCGATCTCGAAGGTAAGATCAGGGTTTCGGTTGTTGCAACAGGAATCGAACCTGGCGCGGCTGGTCAAGCCAGCGACACCACTCCGGTGTCACTGTCTACGGCGCGGGCTCCAAAGCGGCCTGTGCTGGAATTGCCTGGCGAAAATGAGCTGGAAGAAACAGAAGTCGCCGAGGAACCAGTTGAGGTTGAGCCGGAAGAGGCAGCTCCAGAACCAGTCGCTGAAGAAGAGTCATCGTTTGATTCCGAGCCATTTGACCTCTCGGGCATGCAAGCCGGCGACGATATGGGAACGAGCGAAGACGGCGACGTTGATGAGATCGTTGATCCCTTGGCAGGACTGCGCGCTGAGCACGATGCACTGCATGAGGAAGATGACGAGATCTTCTCTAGCGATCCTGGCCCGACCGAAGGGTTTGGCGAAGCCCAAGATCCTATCCCGCCAGCTGAAAGCGATGGCGGCGGACCTATCGAACAAGAAGCCGAGGAGCCGCTGGACCTGACCGCGGAATTCGGTGGTGACGCGGCGCCAGAGGAAACGCCAAGTGGCGACGATGGACTGTTGGAAGATGCCGATCGGCTGGTTGAAGAAAACAACCCGGTCGATCCCGCAGCAGGCGGTTCGCGCCGCCGTGCCATTCTTGGCGACGGGGCTGAGGCACCGCCGGCCGGTGGTGATGGCGGGGCATCTGGCGGGGGCAGTACGTTGTTCGAACGTATGGCAAACCTCTCCAGAAGTTCAGGCTCGGATGAAGATGGCGATGATGAGGATGGCGACGACGATTCGCCAGCCCTCAGCATCCCGCGCTTCCTCGGTCGCCAGAACAACCAGTAGACCGCACCAGTTCGGCTGCGCTGATTGACCTGTTCATCGGCGCAGCTGCGCGCTTCGCCGTTTCTTGATCCAAATGGGACTAGCGCATTGCGCCAGATGCATTAGCTGGTCTGGCATATGAACTGCGTGCCTCACTCTATCATGCGATCGCCAAAACCGCTCGCCATTGCGGGCTTGGTATTTGCCTCCTTGGCTGGCTCTGCAGGTTTGCAAGCGCAGAATTCGTCGGAGACAACCGCGCGCGAAGTCGTTCAGCCATTGCCAACTGAGCAGGTTCAGCGCCTCAACCGGGCGCTGATGCAATTGGCGCGGCGCCCGCGCGACGTTGGTGTCCTGGTTGAAGCTGGCAATTCGGCGCTGCAACTGAACGATCTCGATGCGGCGATGGGCTTTTTCGGGCGCGCGCAGGACCTGTCTCCCGAAAATCCGCAGGTGAAGATGGGCATGGCAGCGGTCTACCTGCGGTCTGACCGGGCAATCGACGCATTGCGGCTGTTTGGCGAAGCAGAGGCAGCAGGAGCCAGCGCTCGCGAGGTGCTGATGGATCGGGGGCTCGCTTACGATCTCATTGGTAACAATCAAATGGCGCAGACGACCTATGAGACTGCGCTAGGCCTCAAGGAATCGGATGAGACGAGGCGCCGACTGGCCCTGAGTCACGCTATTGCCGGTGATGAAAGCGCGTTTGAGCGGGTCTTGCGGCCACTGCTCGCAAAGCGCGATTTTGGATCGTACCGCACGCGCGCATTTGGCCTGGCGATTTTGGGCAAGGTTGAAGAGGCTTCTGCGATCGCTGACGCCGTGATGCCGCGCGATCTGGCCGCTCGAATGATCCCGTTCCTGCAATTCATGCCACGATTGACACGGTCGCAGCAGGCGGCCGCGGCCAATCTGGGCATCTTCCCGCGCGCGGCGGAGATCGGTCGTGAAGATCCGCGCATCGCGCAATTCGCCAATGAAGGAGCTGCGATCGTTGCCGCAGCGGATGATCGCTTGGTTCCGGCCGGGGCGCCGCTGGGCAGTGCACCGGGTTCTGCCGAATCCGCAGCAGACACGCGCGAAGCCGACGTGCAAGGCGAGCGAGCTACCGTGCCTGTACCGGGCTTTGATCTGGCGCGTTTTGGCACCGGAGACAGCACTTCAAGCGGAGGATCAAACCCGGCGACCAGCGTCGATCAGGCATTTGCCGATCTTGGTGGCGAGACCGAGGCCAAGGATGAAGTGGCGGCTGGCGCGGTCGATTTGGACGCGATTGACATTCCGCGCGAAGTTGAGCGCGATGAGGAACCGCCCGAGCCTGTCCATCCCAGTCGCTACTGGGTTCAGGTAGCAACCGGGCGCAATCGCAATGCTCTCAAATTCGATTGGAGGCGGTTCGCTCGCCGTGCTCCGGATTTGCTTGGCGACTTTGATCCTCACGTGGTTCGATGGGGACGAACCAATCGATTGCTGGCTGGGCCGGTGAGTGATCGCAGCGCGGCGCGAACACTCGTCAACGCGCTGCGAGCGAAAGGGATTGATACGTTCAGTTTTCGAAGCGCAGAAGGCCAGGAAATACAATCGCTTGATTGATTTTCTGACTTGTGAACGGGTTTCTTTGCACAGGGTTTGAACAAGCCAGCTGCGTTCTCCCCAGCCAGTGAGCTCTCGCTCATTGCCAATCTGTATCCCGACAAGGCATCTGTGCGATCGATGGCTTGTCAGAGTATCCCCCAATGAGACCTCGTGAACCCGATTTTGCGCAAGACGATGATGCCGCACCGGTAGAAATGCTGGCGGCATTGTTCGATGCACGCGGTTGGCTGTGCGATATTGTCTCTGACGACGAGATGACGGGTGAAGTGCAGGGCAGCTGGGCCAAATATCAGCTGCGTGCAATCTGGCGCAGCGAGGACAATGTCCTGCAATTCCTGTGTCTGCCAGACATTCGCGTGACCGATGAGAAGCGACAGCGGGCTTACGAATTGCTGAGCCTGGTCAATGAACAGATGTGGCTCGGCCATTTTGACATTTGGTCCAACGGCGATGTCTTGCTCTATCGGCATGGGGCCATGCTGGGGGATCACGGAACGCTGAGCCTGACGCAGGCGCAAGCCTTGGTCGAAACGGCTATTGACGAGTGCGATCGCTTCTATCCCGCGTTTCAATTCGTGTTGTGGGGCGACAAGAGCCCGCGCGCGGCGCTCGACAGTGCGCTTGTCGACGCGGCTGGAGAAGCCTAGCAATCATCGCTTAGCGCTTATCCAGACGCGCGCGACAATTTGGGCTCAGCAAGGGATCCAAGGCGATGGCAATCGACAAGCTACTTCTGCTCGGATGCGGCAATATGGGCGGCGCCATGCTCGCCGGATGGTTGGCAGCGGGCGTATCTCCTACCCGGTTTGCGGTCCTTTCAAAGTCGCTGGATGCGGCGCCAGAGGGCGTTGAGCTCTATCGCGATGTGCCGGCCGACAGCGATCATGATGCGGTGCTGCTTGGGTTCAAGCCACACCAATTGGGAGAATTGTCGCAAGCCTACGCAGCGCTGACAGGCTCGGGAGTGGCAATCTATTCGATGCTGGCCGGGATCACGCTTGCGCAGCTGCAGGATGCCTATCCTGATGCCGATGCGCATATTCGCGTAATGCCCAATCTTGCGGTCCGGATTGGCAAGTCTCCTGTGATCTTGTCTGAGACTGGGCTCGATCAGTCTGAGCGCGATTTTGCGAGCGAGTTTTTCGGGCTGCTTGGAAGCGCCGTTTGGTTGGATGACGAGAACAAATTCGATCTGGTCACCGCCCTGGCCGGGTCAGGGCCTGGCTTTGTCTATCGCTTTATCGATGCGATGGCCGGCGCCGCGACCGAATTGGGGCTGGAGCCGGAACAGGCGGCGAAATTGTCGCTGCAAATGGTCGAAGGTGCGGCGTTGCTTGCGTCTCAGTCAGACGTGAACCCGCATGAATTGGCAAATCGCGTCGCAAGCCCGGGTGGGATGACCCGCGAGGGCCTGAACGTGCTGGACGCAGATTCGGCGCTGCAAAATCTGCTGGTGAAGACTCTCAAGGCGACCGCAGATCGAGGGGCTGAATTGGCGAAAGCCGCTGACAAATAAGCGGAATTCAGGCTTAACGGTGCGAAACGGTTTCACTCCGGTTTCGCTTGAAATTGCGCCTCAAACACCCGATATTATGTCTCAACGGCGCGTATAGTCGCGCCAAACATTGGAGATAGGATCCACGATGGCTGATTGGAAAGACACTCAGCGGACGCAGTCCAATTTCGGCTCGGTGCCTCGCGCCGGGGGCGATCTTGCTGGCGTCACCTTTGATGAGGGCCTGCGCAAGCATATGCTCTCAATCTACAATTACATGTGCTCGGGCGTGCTGCTGACCGGTATCGTCGCGCTGCTGTTCTCACGCGGAGGCATGGAATCTCCAGCCGCGCAAATCGCTATCAATGGCGGATTGCTGATGTGGGCGATCAAGCTGTCACCGCTGGCGTTCATTCTGGCGATCAGCTTCGGCTACAACCGCATGAGCAAGTCGACCCTGCAGATCGTGTTCTGGTCCTTCGCAGTCGTGATGGGTCTATCCATGTCGACGATCTTCCTGATCTATTCCGGTGAATCGATCGCGCTGACCTTCTTCGCAACGGCCGGTGCCTTCGCTGGGTTGAGCCTGTTCGGCTACACCACCAAGAAGGATATTTCGGGCTGGGGCAGCTTCTTGATCATGGGCGTGATTGGCCTGTTGATCGCGATGATCCTCAACTTCTTCCTGCAGTCGGGCACCCTGGCCTTCGTGATCAGCGGCATCGGAGTGCTGGTTTTCGCAGGCCTCACGGCATACGACACCCAGCGCCTGAAGAATGAGTATCAGTACCTTCGCGGTACCGAGCTTGCCGGCAAGGCAGTGATCATGGGCGCGGTCAGCCTCTATCTCGACTTCGTCAACATGTTCCTGTTCCTGCTGAACTTCCTCGGCAGCCGCGAATAAGAATAATTCATCGGGGTTTTGCCCCGTTGGATCGCAAAAATTGACAATGCCCGGGGTGCATCGCGCCTCGGGCATTTTCTTTGTCAGCAAACCTGATTAACACGGCTTAAGCACAGGGAAAGGCGGGCTTTGGCAGGCCGCCTTTCGGGGACGAAGAAAGAGGCATCTTCCTATGGATTTGGCAGGAGCCGGTCACCAGCAGACCGCAAACACAAGCATGGCTGGGCTGAGGATTGCCACGGTTGCCATCGCCACCGCTGCATTGGCTGCATGCGCGACGCCTCCGCCTCCGCCGCCTCCTCCGCCGCCTCCACCACCTCCGCCGCCAGTTGAGGTTGTGGTGGAGACCACGCCTTATCGTCCACTGCCACCGCAGGGTGCGGCCTATGTCATGAACATTCCGCCCATCGGGGCTGATGGCAAGCGCGTCACGGTCAATCGCGGGCTCACTGATGATGAGACGGTGTGGCACTTCCGCTCGGCCTGGAACGTCGCCGCACTCAATTGCACTGGCAGCGAGTACGACCGGGTCCTTGCCGGCTATAACAGCTATGTCAGCGATCATGCGCGCGGCCTGAAGCGGGTCAACGATCGGATTGACGGGGTGTATCGCCGCCAGCTGAGCTCACGGCGCGAAGCCATCCGCGCTCGCGAAGGCGAGATGACGGCGGTCTACAATTTCTTCGCCCTGCCGCCGGCGCGCGCGAATTTCTGTCGCGCCGCACTGGCAGTGTCCGACAGCTATCTGGCCGCGCCGATAGACGATCCGGTCCCATTTGCTCTGGCCAACTTCCCCGTGCTCGAGGAACCATTCGACACTTTCTTCAATGATTACGAGGAATATGAGCGTGCCTCGGCCGAGTGGGATGCAAAATGGGGCGATCGCTTTGGCCCATCGCAGCCTGGCTGGGTCGCGGTCCAACAGGCGCGTGCAAGCGGCGAAGTGCCGTCGGTTGGCGCCGACGATCCTGCGTCAACTTTGGCTGCCCCGACCGCTGCAACCAGTACGGTAACCGACCCGGAGACCGGCGTCGCAGTCCCGGTCGTGCCTGTGACGGAAGGCTTCGTCTCCCAGCCTGTCGTCGAGCCGATTCCCAGCGATGCACCCGACAATAGCGGCGCAGCGCCCGTTGTCGGCCCTGTCGATGATGATGGCTAAGTTACTACCGGACTTGGCAATTCTCCCTATCCTACGCTAAGGAGCGCGCAGCGCCTCGGTAACGGGAATGCGGTTTGAAGCCGCAGCTGTCCCTGCAACTGTAAGCGGTGAGCATCTGTTTCGCGTGCCCCCATGGGCACTGCCACTGGGAATGATCCTGGGAAGGTAGAGGCAGGCGCGGTGATCCGTGAGCCAGGAGACCGACCGGAGTGCGTCGCTCTTTGCCCGGCTCAGGGATTGGCCAGGCGCGGAAGAACTTTCGTTTCGAGCGACATCAGTATCGGCCGTGCGGATTGTCTGCGCGGCCACATGTTGCACGACGGGAGTCTATGAAGATGAAATTTCGATTGTTTTGCGGCGCTGCAGTGGCGTCGTGTCTGGTGCCTGTACCGGTCTTTGCGCAGGCGCAGGAAACCGCCGAAGCAGATGCGTCTGGTTCGATCCTGGTAACCGCCACGCGCTCTTCCGATCCGGTTGATGCGGACAGCTATTCAGGGTCCGCAACCGTGCTTGATGCGCGCGATATCGAACTGCGCCAAGCGCGCGATATCAGCGAGCTGCTGCGCGATGTTCCGGGCGTCGCGGTTGCTGGTACGCCAGGCCTAGTCCAGCTCAGACTGCGTGGCAGCGAAGGCAATCATGTCCTTGTTCTGGCGGACGGAATTGAGTTCGCAAGCGCCTTCTATGGCGAGGCGGATGCGGGGACGTTGCAGGCCGAAATCGGTTCGCGACTTGAAGTCCTGCGGGGCCCACAATCGGCGCTGTATGGAGCGGACGCGATCGGCGGCGTGATTGCTTACCAATCGGCGTCTGGCCGTGATCTGCCTGGCCTCCAAGGCTTCGTCGAAGGCGGCACCCAGGGCACGTTTAATGCGTCAGCGCGTGGCGGCTTTGCCAGCGATGCAGCCGATTTTGCGATCAGCGCAAACCTCGTCAGTACGGATGGCGAGCCCAATGCGAGAGGCGGCACTCGCGATCTTGGTCGCGACAGCACTACATTGTCGGCCAAGGCCAATTTCCAGCTTGCTCCCAATGTCCAAGTGAGGGCCGTAGGGCGGTATGTTGGAACGCAAGGCGATTTCAACGATCAGGACTTCACCCCTGGCAGCTCCACAGTCGGCCTAGCAGTCGATTCGCCGGGGCTGACTTATGAAAACGAGGCGATCTATGCGCTGGTGGGCCTCAACATCGCTGCACTTGATGGACGGTGGACGCATGACCTGTCCGGCCAGATTGCCGATGTGCGTCGCGACACATTCAGCTTCGACACGCGCATATCGGGCAATGTCGGTCAGCGCTACAAAGGCTCCTATGTCTCGTCGTTGAGCCTGCCTTCCTCTTCGTTTGATCACAAGCTTACCTTCGCGGTGGACTTTGAGCGCGAAGAGTTTCGCAACACCGATCCACGTGGCTTCGCCTTCACTGGCGAGCGCGCGGTCGAGAACACTGGCTTCGTTGCCGAATATCGCCTGGATGATGAGCGCTTTGATTTCTCCGCCGCGGTTCGCCGAGACATCAACGATCTGTTCGCCGATGAGACCACGTTCCGGTTCGCGGCGGGATTCAATGCGAGCGAGAGCACGCGTCTCCGCGCGGCAGCGGGATCGGGTGTCAAAAACCCTGGCTTCTACGAATTGTATGGCTTTTCGGACGGTCGCTTCGTCGGCAATCCAGATCTGCAACCAGAAAAGTCAATCGGCTGGGAGATCGGGATCGACCAGATGTTCGCCAATGGCGCGGTGCAGCTTTCGGCGACCTATTTTGACAGCGAGTTGGAGAATGAGATCTTCACCACATTCGCTCCGCCAACCTTTATCGCCTCTCCGGGAAATCGCGACACGGTGAGCACGCGCAAAGGCGTCGAGCTGGTTGCCGCAGTCCAACTTGGACCGCAATTCTCGATCGATGCAAACTACACCTATCTCGATTCTGAGGAAGACGGCACGATCGAAATTCGACGGCCCGAAAACAACGCTTCAGCGGCGTTGACGTGGACAGCACCGAGCGAAAAAGCATCTGCCACTTTGGTTGTGCGCCACAATGGCGAGACCGAGGATCTCGACTTCAGCGGCAATTCGCCGACTGGACGCGCCGTGCTCGATGACTTCACTCTGGTGAATTTCAACGCCCGCATACGCTTGAACGAGCAGGTCGAACTGTTCGGCCGCGTCGAGAATCTCCTCGATGAAGAATACGAACAGGTGTTCAGCTTTGTCAGCCAGGGACGCACGGCAATCGCCGGTGTGCGGGTGCAGCTATGAACGAGTTGACACAACAGGACATCGCCCGCCACGCTTGGATCTGGGCCGCGATGCTGGGGGTCACCACACTCAGCGGAACAATCATCTTTGCCTGCATGATGCCCTTTGTGGCGGTCGCGACCGTGACAGCGCTGTCGCTGCCCCGAACGATCGGGCTGTGCGCATTGGGTGCTTGCTGGTTGGGTAACCAGATTCTGGGTTTCGGACTGTTGGGTTATCCATGGGATGGCCCGACCTTCGCTGCAGGGCTTTCGCTGTTGGTTGCGAGCTTGGCTGCGTTCTTCGTGGCTAAGGCCATTGCACGGGACATGTCCGGCCTGCGCCCCTTTGTCGCAGCCGTGCTCGCCTTTGCAGCGTTCGAATGTGTGCTCGCCGCCTATGCCTTCACCAAGGGCGACATGGCGATGTTCACCTTCGAAATCATCCTGCTGATCGGGACCAATGATCTAATCTGGTTCATTGCTCTATGGAGCGCTTGGTATGCCCTCGCGCTGTTTGTCCCGGATTGGCGGTCAGACCAGCGAAATCTGGCTCAATGAGCCGGGATATCCGCGTAGTCTCATTGCTCCCCAGCGCCACCGAAGTTGCCGTGGCGCTGGGGTTGCAAGACAATTTGGTGGGGCGATCGCATGAATGCGACTTCCCACCGGCGGTGCGCGATTTGCCGATCTGCACGTCGACCAAGATTGAAAAGGGTCTGTCCTCGCGCGCGATTGAGGATCGGGTGAAGGAAATCGTGACCAAGGGGCTATCGGTCTACGATGTCGATGCCCCCTTGCTTCGATCGCTCAAACCCGACGTAATCCTAACCCAATCGCAATGTGCGGTCTGCGCGGTCACTCCGGCTGATCTGCAAGCGGCGCTGGATGAATGGGTTGGCACCCCGCCCGTGCTAATCTCGACTGCGCCAGACACGATGGCCGATGTCTATGGCGATTTCCGCGAAGTTGGTGCTGCCGTCGATCGGCCGGCGCAGGCCGAGAGTGTGATTGCTCAAATGCAGGATGATCTGCGTGCCATGGCGGCGCGACAATCCGGGTCGAGGCCGCAAATGCTTGCGCTGGAATGGCTCGATCCAATCATGATTGCGGGCAATTGGGTGCCCGAGCTGGTCGAAGCGGCTGGCGCCGAATCTGCCTTGGTCAAGACCGGGGTGCATTCGCATTGGATTGAGTTCGATCAAGTGCGCGAGGCTGATCCCGACCTGATCGTGTTGATGCCCTGCGGCTACGGCTTGGAGCAGACATTGAGCGAGGCACGGCCGATGTTTGCGCGCGAGCCGTGGGCTGATTTGCGTGCGGTGAAGCAGGGAAGGGTGTTCGCGGTTGACGGACATCACCTGTTCAATCGCCCCGGACCGCGCCTGGTCCAATCCGCACAGGTCCTTGCCAGCATAGTCGATGCATGTTCGAGCGCCACGCAATCAGCGCGATTGGGCGATCGACTTCCGGCGGAGCTGGCGGAGTTCATCGAAATCGTGTGAGCAATGCACTTGCTGTCGTTCGGGCTCGCAATTCGCAGCGGAAACGCATAGGTGGTGCGCCATGCATTTCCTCGATCAAGCCAAGATCTATCTCAAGTCGGGCGCCGGCGGGCCGGGAGCGGTCAGCTTTCGGCGCGAAAAGTATATTGAATATGGCGGACCCGATGGCGGCAATGGCGGCAAGGGTGGGGACATTGTGTTTGAGGCAGTGCAAGGCCTCAACACGCTGATCGATTTTCGCTACGCGCAGCATTTCAAGGCTAAGCGCGGCAACCATGGCCAAGGCAAGGATCGCACCGGTGCTGCCGCGCCGGATATGGTGATCAAGGTCCCTGTCGGCACGCAGGTTCTGTCTGAGGACAAGGAAGAGGTGCTCGCCGATTTCACCGAGATCGGACAGCGCGAGATCTTTCTTGAAGGCGGCTCAGGCGGGCGCGGCAACGCTTCCTACAAGAGCGCGACAAACCGTGCGCCGCGCCAACATCAGCCTGGCGAGCCGGGCGAGGAAATGTGGGTCTGGCTGCGGCTCAAACTGCTGGCCGATGTTGGCCTGCTTGGGCTGCCCAATGCCGGCAAATCGACCTTTATTAACGCCGTGTCCAATGCCCGCGCCAAGGTCGGGCATTATGCGTTCACGACTTTGGTGCCCAAGCTTGGCGTGGTCCATCACAAGGGGCGCGAATTCGTGCTGGCGGACATTCCCGGACTGATCGAAGGCGCTGCTGATGGTGCCGGGATCGGGGATCGCTTCCTCGGCCATATTGAGCGATGCCGCGTGCTGATCCACCTTGTCGACATTGCGGGAGATGATCCAGCGGGCGCCATGCAGGTCGTTCGTGAAGAGCTGGCCGCCTATGGCGAAGGTCTGGCCGAAAAGCCGCAATTGGTGGCGCTCAACAAGGTCGATCTGGCCGATTCCGAGCTGGCCGAAGGCTTTGCCGAAGAATTGCTCGAAGCCGGCGCGGATGAAGTGTTCGTCGTGTCCGGCGCAACGGGTGCCGGGATCGAGCAATTGCTCGATGCTGTGCTTAGCTATCTGCCCCAACAAACCTCGACCGAAACCAATGCGAGCGAGGTTGAAGCCGGGGATGAGGAAGGCGGAGAATGGTCGCCGATCTGACTTCGCTAGAAGGCGTGCTCAGTGCGAAGCGTCTGGTCGTCAAAATCGGCAGTGCGCTGCTGGTCGAGGATGGCGCCGCGCGGGCGGAGTGGCTTTCTTCGCTGGTGAGCGAGTTGGCGCAGCTGCGTGCAGCAGGCTGCGAAGTGATCCTGGTCAGCTCTGGCGCGATCGCATTGGGTGCGGCACGGCTGGGTCTTACCAAGGGTGGACGGGCCAATCTGGCTGATGCGCAAGCCGCGGCATCGGTGGGCCAGGTGGCGCTGGCGCAATTGTGGGCGGAAGCTTTGGGTGAACACGGTCTCACCGCCGCGCAAATGCTGGTGACGATTGACGATCTTGAGGATCGGCGCCGCTATCTCAACGCTGCGGCGACGCTTGAGCGCTTGCTCGAAACGGGAGCGGTGCCCGTGGTCAATGAGAATGACAGCGTCGCAACCGAGGAAATCCGGTTTGGCGATAATGATCGGTTGGCGGCGCGCGTGGCCCAGGCGGCCAATGCGCAAGCCGTGCTGCTGCTGTCGGATGTAAACGGCCTGTATGACCGATCGCCGGATGCACCTGACGCAAAGCTGATCGAACAAGTGGAAGGGGTGACGCCCGAAATCATCGCTATGGCTGGAGATGAATCGTCGTCTGGCCTGGGATCGGGCGGCATGCGGGCAAAATTGCAGGCCGCACGGATCGCGGAGCGGGCCGGGATCGCGCTCGCGATCATCAACGGGACCCAGGCCGGACCAATCACTCGGCTGCGCGAACAGGGCGTTGGCACCATTTTCCTGCCCCTGCGCAAAGACACAGCGCGCAAATCGTGGCTGGGCGGACGCTTGGCGATCGAAGGCGTGCTCACTGTCGATGCCGGCTGCGTCGCGGCCCTGGCCGACGGAGCGAGCTTACTGGCGGCTGGATTGACCGAGATCGAAGGCGATTTTCAGCGCGGCGCGCTGGTCAGCCTGCATGGGCCAAAGGGTGAGCGGCTGGGCCAAGGCCTGGTCGAATACAGCGCCGAAGAATGCCGCGCGATCCTGGGATTGCGCGAAGGGGATCAAGAGGCCAAGCTCGGCTATGCGCCGCGAGCGGCCGTGGTGCATCGCGATCATATGGTGAGATCATGAAGCTGGCGATTACCGGAGCGACTGGCTTTGTCGGGCAAGCAGTGCTCGACCAGGTCGAGTCCGAATTCCATATCGCGCGGGCGTTGACGCGTCAGCCGCAAGAAGCCCGCCGCGGTGTGCAGTGGGAGCCGGGCACTTTGTCCGACAAGGATTCGCTGGAAAAGCTGGTGGCTGGCGCGCAAGCGGTGATCCACATTGCAGGGCTCACCAATACGCCTGATCTGGCGCAGTTCGAGATTGCCAATGTCGAGGGGACTCAAAACGTCCTTGAGGCGGCCGTGAACGCATCTGTGAAGCGTTTTATCTTCGTTTCCTCGCTATCGGCCCGCGAGCCCAAATTGTCGTCCTATGGGGCTTCTAAGGCCGCTGCAGAGGAATTGGTGCAGGCGAGCGGACTCGACTGGACCATCGTCCGTCCACCAGCGGTCTATGGCCCGCGCGACAATGACATGCTTGACCTGTTCAAGGCGGCCGAATTCGGCGTTGTGCCGCTGCCACCCAAAGGTGCCACATCGATCATCCATGTTGATGATCTGGCGCGATTGCTGATTGCACTGTGCGAAGCGGGCGGAGATACCAAGCGTAAGGTCTATGAGCCAGACGACGGGCGCGAAGGCGGCTGGTCGCACAAGGAATTGGGCCAAGCGATCGGCGAAGCAACCGGGCGCGGAACCACTTTATCGCTCAACCTGCCATCAGACGTTCTTCGCCTCGCGGCGGCGGCCGACAAATGGCTGCGCGGTGACAAGGCCAAGCTGACCGCTGATCGGGTCGGCTATATGCTCCATCCCAACTGGGTCGTGCGGTCCTCGCACAAGGTTCCAGAATCGATCTGGCAGCCGCGCATCAGCGGCGAAGAGGGCCTCAAGCAAACCGCCGAATGGTATGAGAAGGAAGGCTGGCTTTGACCTTCACTCGGCCAACGGGATGGACTCGATCGCCGCGTAGTCTAGTGTTCGGCCGGGGACGCGATTCGAACCGGGCCGATAGAGAGCCGGTAAGCATCTGAAACATTGGGGGGAATTACCGATGAAAAAACTGCTTTTAGTATCTGCATGTGTGGCATTGGCAGCCTGCGGCGGCACCACGTCCGACGCGCCAGCAGAAGCCGTGGTTGAAGAGGAAGCCGCGCCGGCAACTACCGCTGCTGATGGGGGGGCTTCGCACGGAACCTTTGTCATCACTCGGTCCAATGGTGACACCATTACCGAAGTACTCAGCGAAGATGGAACCTTCACGGCTACAAACGGTGCAGGTGAAGTTACCACCGGCACTTGGGAGCAGAAATCGCCGAACGAATTCTGCTCTAAGGATGACGATGAGGAAGAAATGACCTGCTTCGCCGAAGAAGTAAACGAGGACGGCGTTTGGACATCGACCGATCCCGACGACGGTGAGGTTTCGACCGTGGAGCGTGTTGTCGAAGACGAGGCCAGCGAAGAATCAGACGCGATGGCCGAGGGCTAACACCAGGCAGAAATGAGTGAGAGGCGTCGCGAGACAAGATGTCTCGCGGCGTCTTTTTCTTAGAGGAATGGCTCATAACCAGGAGGCAGGTCACTGGCCTTGCCGTCGCCTGCATCGCCATCCTCACCTGGCTGGTGGATGCCGCATTCGGTCTTGTCCCAGCCTTTCCAACGGCCTGAGCGCGGGTCTTCGCCTTCGGCAACCTTGCTGGTGCAAGGCGAACAGCCGATCGAGGGATAACCTTCGGCAACCAGCGGATGGCGTGGCAGGTCGTGCTCATCGAAATAGGCTTCGATATCTTCGCTCGCCCAATCGATCAGCGGGTTGATCTTGAGCCGACCCTGTTCGTCTGAGCTGTCGATCTCAAACCGGGGCAGGTTGGCGCGGGTTTTCGATTGGAACGATTTGCGACCGGTAAAGCTGGCATCATAGTTGGCCAATGCCTTGGCCAGCGGCTTGACCTTGCGGATCTCGCAGCAGCCATCAGGATCATATGACCAACGCAGGCCAGTATCATCCTTGGTCGCCAAGTCGGCTTCGTCGGGGGTGAGAAGAACAAGATTGGTGAGTCCCAACCGATCAGCCAGCTCGTCGCGATAAGCGAGGGTTTCGGCAAAGTGTTTGCCGGTATCGAGGAACAGGACCGGGACGTTGGGATCAACCTGCGCGATCAGGTGCAGCAAGACTGCGCTTTCCGCGCCAAAGCTTGAGACGACAGCGATATCACCGGCCAGATTGCCCTTGATCACCGCATCGAGCATTTCTTGCGTGCTCGACCCGCGGAACATGCGATTGAGCCGCACCGCATCGTGCTCGGTAAAGCGCGGGCCCGTATCGATGCGATCAACGCTGCGAATATTCGTCTCAGGCTTATTCATGCCGAAGCTCCTGGATCGTGCGGCGGCCATCGGCCGCGCTCTGGTAGACGTTCTCCCAGGTCGCAAACGCTCTTTTGGCGTCTTCTTCATCAAGCGGGGTGTCGGGCGCAAAGGCGTCAAAGCCGCAGCGTCGCATATGGCTGAGCTGGTCGATCAGCACATCGCCAACCGCGCGCAATTCGCCCACATAGCCCGCTTCGCGCAGGATGCGGGCCGCCGAATAGCCACGGCCATCGGTGTAGGCCGGAAAATTGACTTCGATCAGCGCCAGACGGTCGAGGAATGGGATCAGCACGCGGGCGTCGTCGCCCGGTTCGATCCGGACTGCAGTCGCATTGGTCTGGTCGCAGCAGGCATCGACGGTGACCGTGCCATGGTCAGCCGGCTCGTCGTCGCGGAAGCGGAATTGGACGTCATCCGGGCTTTTGCCGAGGGGATTATCCATAAAGCGCCTCCTTGAATGGATCCATGCCGATGCGGCGATAGGTGTCGAGGAAACGCTCCTCCCCGGTACGATTGGCGAGATAGACATCGGTTACGGTCTCGACCGCTTGGACGACGCCGTCTTCGTCGAAGCCAGGTCCGGTGATCTTGGCCAGGCTGACATCTTCTGCCTCGCTTCCGCCGAGCGAGAGCTGATAGTTTTCCTTGCCCTTCTTATCGACGCCGAGGATGCCGATATGGCCAGCATGGTGATGCCCGCAGGCATTGATGCAACCCGAGATCTTGAGCTTGAGTTGTCCCAGCTCTTCGGTGCGTTGCTTCTTGGCGAAGTTCTCTGAAATGCGCTGCGCGACGGTGATCGAGCGGGCATTGGCAAGCGCGCAATAATCAAGGCCGGGGCACGCGATGATGTCTTCGACCGTGTCCATATTCGGTGCGCCGAGATCGGCCGCGTCGAGCTCGGTCCAAAGCGCGTGCAGATCAGCGATCTTCACATGCGGCAGCACGATGTTCTGGGTGTGCATGACGCGCAGCTCGTCAAAGCTGTATTGCTTGGCGAGTTTGGCCATCAACCGGATCTGCTCGCCCGTTGCATCGCCTGGAATGCCGCCAACCGGCTTGAGCGAGATGACCGCTGAGACATAGCTATCATGCTTGTGCCGGTGGGTGTTGCGATCCACCCAGAGCGCGAAATCGGGATCAGAACGATCAATTGTCTTGGGACCGTCCTCAAATGGTGGATCGGCAAAGAACGGCCTGATCCGCGCAAGCTCTTCGCGCGGCGGCTCGACGCTAACTGAAAGCAGATGTGCGAACTCTTCTTCGACCTGGCGGGTGTATTCGTCCGCCCCCAATTCATGGACCAGGATTTTGATCCGCGCCTTGTACTTGTTGTCGCGCCTACCATAGCGATTGTAGACCCGCAGGCAGGCCTCGGCGTAGGTCACGAGCTGATCGAGCGGAACGAAATCGCGGATCATTGGCGCGATCATCGGGGTTCGGCCCATGCCGCCACCGACAAAGAAGCGGGCACCAATCTCACCCGAATCGTTCTTCACGATCTGGATGCCAATATCGTGCAGCCGCATCGCGGCGCGATCCTGCTCGCTGGCGATCACCGCAATTTTGAACTTGCGCGGCAGATAGGTGAATTCAGGGTGGAAGCTCGACCATTGTCGTAGCAATTCGGCATATGGGCGCGGATCGACCAGCTCATCGTACGTTGCACCCGCGAAGTGATCAGAGCTGATATTGCGGATGCAGTTGCCGCTGGTCTGGATCGCATGCATCTCGACCTTGGCGAGATCTGCCAGGATATCGGCCGCATCTTCCAGCTTGATCCAATTGTATTGGATGTTCTGGCGGGTCGTGAAGTGGCCATATCCGCGATCATATTTGTCCGCGATATCGCCCAGCACGGTCATTTGCTCGCTGTTGAGCGTGCCATAGGGGATGGCGACGCGCAGCATATAGGCGTGCAATTGCAGGTAGAGGCCATTCATCAGCCGCAGCGGCTTGAACTGGTCCTCGGTCAGCTTGCCTTCGAGGCGGCGGCGCGCTTGGTCACGGAATTCTTCGACCCGTGCATCGACCATGGCTTGGTCGTAATTGTCGTAGCGATACATCTTAAATCACCCAATCCCAGCCGGTCTTGTCGGCAGTTGGCACGGCAAGGTCACGGCGCACAGTCGGGCCAAGCGCACGCACCCTGTCTTTGATATGTGCGGGGCGAACCCCCTCTACGGTCTGCTCGGCAACGAGCGCGTAAGGCACATTGACGCGGCGAGCGGCTTCTTCGCGCGCCATGATTTCTTCTGCCGCGTCGGCAACATCGACAGCATCGTCGACGAAGATCGACCAGCCTTCGCCATCCCACCAGACGACTTCGCCGGTCTTGAGATCATTGCCAGTGAGGATCTTCACTGTGCGGCCTCCCATGCTGTTTGCGCGACTTCCATGTCGGCACGCGCGGTCACGTCGCCGATCACGATCAGCGCCGGGCTCTTGATTTTGAAATTGTTCACGAGGTCAGGCAGTCCGGCGAGCAAGCCGCGAACAACGCGCATGTCTGGCCGTGCTGCATTCTCAATGACAGCGACGGGCACTTCAGGCGCCAAGCCATCTTCCATCAGCTTTTCAGCGATTTGTGGGGCAGTCTTCACACCCATATAGATTACCAGCGTGCGACCTTTGCCTGCCAGGCCGGACCAATCCTGATCGGACAGGCCTTTGCACTGTCCGGCGACGAAACTGACAATGCTTGCTGCATCGCGGTGAGTGAGCGCAATCTGGGCTGCCGCAGCGGCGCCATTGGCGGCGCTGATTCCGGGGACGATCTCAACCGGCACGCCGGAGGCACGAGCCAGCTCGGCCTCTTCACCGCCACGGCCAAAGATCAGCGGATCGCCGCCCTTGAGCCTGACGACATCGCGACCCTTCAACGCTTCACGAACCAGCAGGTGGTTGATGTCCTCCTGCGGCAGAGTGTGCTTCGAACGCTGCTTGGCGACCGAAATGAATTCCGCATCGGCTGGCGCAAGATCGAGTATGTCGCGCGAAACAAGGCCGTCATGCACGACCAGCTCGGCTGACTGCAAAAGCCGCGCCGCGCGCAATGTCAGCAGGTCAGGGTCACCCGGACCGGCGCCAACGAGATAGATGGTTCCAATAGTGCTCATGCATGGCGAAATGGTCGCAGATTGGATTGAGCACCAGCGAGAATGGATTTGCGCCGATGTAGCAAAGCTTTTGCGGTGCTTTAGCCTGCCTTTTCAGCCGACAGGACTTCGATCAACCGATCCATCTGCTTGCTGGACCGCAAATGCAGGTCTTGCTGCGGGAACGGGATCTCAATCTCGTTCTCCTGGAACAGGTGCCAAATGCGTCGATACACATCGGATCGGATATTGGAGAGGCCCTCTTCAGGGTCCTGGATCCAAAAGCGAAGCTCAAAATTCACCGAAGAATCGCCGAACTCCATGATGTTCACGCGCGGCTTGGGCATCGAAAGAATGCGGTCGGTCTCGTTGACGGCTTGATAAAGCAGCTTGGTCACCAGCTCGAGATCACTGTTGTAGGATACGCCGACGGGCGCGCGCACCCGCACATCGCGCGAGCTGTAGGACCAGTTGACGACCTGGTTGATCATCAGGTTCTCGTTGGGAATGAGATACTCGGTCTGGTCGCGTGTGATCACCGAAATCGCTCGAATGCCGATCTTGCGGATCTGGCCGACCGTTTCATTCCCGGCCTGGTCGGTCACCGAGATCACGTCGCCAGGCTTGATCGATTTGTCCATCAGCAGAATGATGCCCGAGATCAGATTACCGAAGGTCTTCTGGAGACCGAAACCGATGGCCAGGCCGAATGCACCGCCAAAGAAGGCAAGTGCGGTCAAATCGATACCCAGAAGGTCAATCCCGACGAAGAATGCCGCCGCCCAGATCACGATTGTGCTGAGCTTTTCGGCCAGCACGGTCTGACTGCCGTCGAGCCGGGTCATCTTGCGCAAGACTGATCGGCAAATCCGGGTCGCCAGCCAGGCGAAGGTTATGACGGCAAGGATGACGGTGATGATCAACAAACCATCGAGGACGGAAAAGTTCAGATCGCCAATCTCGATCGCTGCGGCATCGAGCGATTGCAACAGCGCGCCAGCGGTTTCGTTTTGTGCCCCGACGCCTTCCACCAATTCGCTCGAGGCCTCGAGCACTTCGACCGGCTCTTCTGGTGTGGGCTCAGGTTCGGGCGTCGGCTCGGCAACGATCTCCTCGCCGCTCTCTCCATCGGTGGCGACGTCTTCGCCTTCGACGGCATCGGTAAGCGGGGCAGCGGCGGCAGCGGTCATGACTTGTCCAGTTTGCTCAAGGCCTGCGCGAGATCCGCGATCAGGTCCTGCGTGTCTTCAAGGCCTATCGATAGGCGAATGGCGTGTCCGGGGCCAGCGTGGATCTGCTTGGGCGGCCAGGCCATGCACGACCGATATTCAGCGGGGTAGATCGGCAGTGCCAGGCTTTCAAACCCGCCCCAGCTGTAACCGATGCCGAAATGTTCAAGCGCATCGACCACGATCGCAGAGGCATTGTCGTGATCGCTCGCCAACACAAAACTGAACAGGCCACAGCCGCCGGTGAAATCACGCTTCCACAATTCGTGGCCCTGATGACCGGGCAGGAGCGGACACAACACGCTGGCAATTTGCGGTTGCTGCTCAAGCCATTGGGCGATTTCCATGGCGCTGGCGGTGGCTTGGTCCAAACGCAGCTTCATGGTGCGAAGGCCGCGAGCGGCCAGTGCCGCGTCATCGGGCGCGACAACCTGGCCCAATTGCTGCGAGGTGCGGCGCAAGGCGCGATACCAGCGCTCGCCCGCGCTGGCGCTGCCCATCATCAGATCGGAATGCCCGCCGACATGCTTGGACAGGCTCATCACCGTGATGTCGCAGCCATGTTCCAGCGCGGCAAAGCCAAACGCGCTGGCCCAGGTGTTGTCGATCAAAGTCACGGCCTGATGGTCGTGCGCGATGGATGCGAACGCCGGCACGTCGCCGACTTCCATCGTCAGACTGCCGGGGCTTTCAAGCCACACCGCCTTGGTCTTGTCGCAAAAAAGGCTCTCATATGCTGGCTGATCGAGCGGATCGAAAAACCGAGTTTCGACGCCCAAACGCTTGAGCAGACCGGTCGCCATAGAGCGGGTCGGATCGTAGGCGTTATCAGTCATCAGCAGAACATCGCCCGGCTTCAGCACGGCGAGCAGCGCACCAGCAATTGCGGCCACACCGCTGGGATAGAGCACCGTGCCATGCGCGCCTGGCTCGATTTCGGTCAATGCGTCGGCGAGCGCCCATTGAGTGGGAGCGCCACGGCGACCATAGAAGAAATCGCCGTCCTCATTGCTCTTGAGCGCTGCCTTGCGATCGGCCTCGCTGTCATAAAGGTGCGTGCTGGCGCGCCAGACAGGCGGATTGACCACCGGTCCAGTCCATTCCTCTCTCCGGCCTGCCTGCACGGCCTTGGTTGATGGCTGGCGCCCCTTTGACTTGTCTCCGCTCATACTGGCCCCTGCTGCTTCGGCGTATCGGGATCGCTGCTCCAATCGACCCAACTGCCATCATAGAGCGCTACGTCGTTCTTGCCTGCCAATTCAAGCGCGAGCAGCAGGACACAGGCGGTGACGCCGCTGCCGCAGCTTGTCACAACCGGTCGATCTAGATCGACACCAGCCCGGGTGAACAGCTCTCGAAGCCGCGCCGGGTTTGTGAAAGTGCCGTCGGCCTCATAGACCTCACCGAAGGGCAGGTTGAGCGAGCCGGGAATGCGTCCGTTCATGCCGCCATGGACAGGATCTATTCCTTGACCAAACACGCGATCAGCGCTGCGGGCATCCACCACTTGCTCGGCTGCGGACTCGAGATTCTCGATCAGATCCTGCTTGAAACGGATCCGCACAGCATTGTGCAGGTCGATCGGATCGGCAGTGCCGGTGGCATGAGCGCCGCTCTCCAACGCCCGGCCTTCAGCACGCCATTTGCCAAGCCCACCATCGAGCACGGACACGTTCTGATAGCCATGCGCGACAAGCAGGAACCAAGCGCGCGCTGCTGTTTTCACGGCGCTGTCGTCATAGACGACGATATGGTCGCCCGGCTCTACGCCAAGCGTCTGAAGCTGCTGCACCAATTGCTCAGGGCGCGGCATCGCTTGCGGGACCTCCGATTGCTGGTCGACCAGCATGGCCAAATCAAAGAACTTGGCACCAGGAATATGCGCGGCACGAAACTCCTCAGCCGCGTCGCGCTTCGCAGCTGGCAAATGGCGCGACGCATCGAGCACGGCCAATCCGGACTGTCCCAGATGGGCCGCCAACCAGTCGGTGGAAACCAATGGTCGAGGAAAATCGCTCATTTGATGAGGGTTAGCCGCGCAATCCGGCCCCGCCAAGTCACGACGTGCTCAAGCGGCGCCTGTTTCCAGCTTGCGAGCGAGCAATGGAGGCAGGCCACCCGGCGGCACGTCGAGTGAGATAGGGTGCAAGCGGGTCGTGCTCGTCTCGCTGGGCAGTCCGATCACGAAGCTGTGCGAGATAGGGGCAAGCTGCTCAAGAGCGAGCTCAAAGTGGAGCAGGGGAACGTATAGCGGCTTTCTGCCCTGCATGATTGGCCGTATTTCGGCGACTGGCAGTTGGACGGTGCCCGAAATGGCTTCGCTCTGATGCGGCCCAATACGGGCGATCTTTTTGGTGCTGCGAGCGCCTTGTTGCTGGCTTGGTCCCGGAATTGCGGGCTGGTCCCTGCGCGCTGTCGTTAGCTCTGGCGAAACCGCGAGATCGCGAATGGCGCGTTCGGATCGGTTGGCGACGTTCAACCGGTAATCGATTGTCAGCATCATCATGCTGCGGGTCGCGCTGACAATATCCAGCGTCAGCGCCAGCTTTGCTTCCTCGATGGATGCCAGTGGACTGGGCCCTGCGACGACGGGCTTTTCGATCTCCTGCACAGAGGCGGGCCGACGACGAGAAAACAACAAATAGGCCAATGTCAGCGCTGCGAGCGCCAACGCCCCGATCAACCACCAGATCCATGCTGGAATGCCCGCCAGATCGTCACTCGACGCCTCATTTCCGAGCGCGTCCACATCGGCCGAGAACGATTCTCCCAGTCCGGGTACTGCGCTGGCATCGGCCGGTTCGCCGATCTCAGAGGCCGCACCGGCTGGATCACTATCTGCTGGCGAAGTGTCTGTCGGTGCCTGTGCAGCTGCTGGGGCAGTTCCCGGGCTTGATGTTCGAGCTGGACGCGAAGCCGTAATGGAGGGCTGTGCTGGCGGATTGGCGCTTGCAGGCGGTTGTGTTGACGATGGCAGCGGCTGGACCACGGGTTGCGAAGTCGAAGGTGACGCGTCCGGCGCTGGATCGTCGGTGCCAGCTGCAGGTTGATTTTCCGCCACGGGGTTGGAGGATTCGTCGGTGATGACGCGCGGCTGCACAGGCACCAGTCCGGCGTCGTCGGCCGGACCCTCGACATCGGGCGCTGCTGTTGGCGTCGGTGTCGGCTCGGGCAGCGAGAAGATGGTTGGAGAGCCCGAAACACTGGCTGGCGCAATGGCTGCGGATGCAGCGACTAACAGCAGGAACGGGCGAGAACTGGCACGCATTGGATCAATTGGCTTTGGTAGGTGGCGGGCCGACAAGCATAATTGCTGGAAACAGCACGTCCAGCTCGCTGCTTGCATGCAGACAGTTTTCGCGGCAACAGCGCGGCATGGAAACCACACCAGACAAACCGCACGATCCCGCTTTCCTGGGCAAGGACAGCCCGCTGCCTGCTTCACCTGAAGAGGCGTCGCTGGACTACGTCCCGAACCCGCGCAAGGGATCGCTGTATCTGGTCCGTTTTGCTGCGCCCGAATTCACTTCATTGTGTCCGGTCACCAATCAGCCCGATTTTGCGCATTTGGTGATCGACTATGCACCCGGGGAGACGATCGTCGAATCCAAGAGCCTCAAGCTGTTTCTCGGGTCGTTCCGCAATCACAATGGTTTCCACGAGGATGTGACGGTCGGTATCGGACAGCGTCTAGCCGACGAGATGAAGCCCAGATGGCTCAGGATTGGCGGATATTGGTATCCGCGCGGTGGCATCCCGATCGATGTGTTCTGGCAGACGAGCGCCGCCCCTGATGGCCTATGGGTGCCTGATCAAGGCGTCGCGCCTTACCGAGGGCGTGGCTAGATCAAGCCATTCTGGCGCGAGCCTTCATAATCTGCTTGTTGCGCGCATCGACGATTCTGAAGGCCTTGAACACGGGAAAGCTCTCGTCGGTCTTCCCCTCATGGCCAAGCATCCAAATCTGCTGGTAGAACCAGTAGATCGCGGCAAAACCATTGATCGCCTTCATCATTTGCAGCCCCTTCAGGAAGCCCAGCCAATTCGGGATGAGATCGAGGCTGTCTTCATAGCGGGGCAATTCCTCGGCGCCATTGAGCAATTGGCTGGCGCCATCGGTCGCGACGCATAGAGGCCGACCCAGGCCGACGACATCGGCAGCGCCAATTTGCACCGCTTGCTCCATGGCCTCGCGTGTACGGAAGCCGCCTGTCACCATTAGCGGGACGCTGACTTCGCTTTGCATCGCCTTGGCAAAGTCGACGAAATAGGCCTCTCGCGCGGCGGTCGAAGGGGCGACATTCTGCTGTTCGACCTCTTCCATTCCATCAATGCCCATCAACTTGGGCTGCTCGTAGGATCCGCCCGAAATCTCGATCAGATCGACCGAAGCCTGCTCAAGCCACTTTACGACCGTCAGGCTGTCTTCAAATGCGAAGCCGCCTTTTTGGAAGTCCGCGCTGTTGAGCTTGACAGAGATTGGGAATCCTGGGCCGACTTTGGCCCTAATCGCCTCCACCACTTCGAGCAGCAGACGGGCGCGGTTCTCAAGGCTGCCGCCATATTCATCCTCACGCAGGTTCACCCGAGGAGAGAGGAATTGCGAGATAAGGTAGCCATGGGCAGCGTGGACCTGGACTCCGGTGAATCCCGCATCCTGACAGGCCTTGGACGCGACCGCCCATCGCTCCACAAGGTCGGCAATCTCGTCCTTGGTCAGCGGAGTGGGCTTGCCGAACTGACCGCCGGGCAAAGCCAAGGTCACATCAGAGGCTGACTTCGGATTGGGATTGACGAGTTTTTGGGTTTGCCGTCCGCCATGGCTGATCTGGGCCCAGAAATGGTTGCCATTGCGAGTGGCAGCCTTGGCCCAGCTCGACAGGCGCGCCGCCATATCTGCGTCGGGAGCACTCTCAATCACGACATTGCCGGGCCGTTCGAGGTGGTCCTTGTCGATGATGATATTGCCCGAAAGCAGCATGCCGCAGCCGCCATCAGACCATATGCCGTAAAGCTGTTCGAGCGCCGAAGTGGGGCGCCCATCTGGCGTCGCCAGACCCTCGGTCATCGCGGCTTTGGACAATCGATTGGGGAGTACGGCGCCGCAAGGCAGCGTCACGGGTTCGGCCAGATTCATAACACCCTCATTTCAGTTTTCTTGTGCAACTTAATAGGATGATTTGCGCGAATGTCGACCATCAAAAGGCCGATGTTCCAATCCCGCCATCGACCACCAGCGATTGGCCTGTCACGTAATTCGCCATTTCGCTGCAAAACATCGCGACCATGGATCCGAGATCGTCGGCATCGCCAAATCGACCTGCCGGTATTCGGATGGCTTGGACAAATGCCTCGACCTCTTCGTCATAGCTGCGGCCTTGCGCTGCGCCTCGCGGTGTGAACACCTCTTCGATCCCAGGCGTGTGGTGCATGCCGGGCAGGATCGAGTTGATCGTGACATTGTCGGCAGCGACATCCTTGGCGATGGCATGGCAATAATTCGCCAAAGCTGCCCTCGGCGGTCCCGACAGGACTCGCAGAGAGGCCGGGTATTTTGCAGCCCCGGTGCTGATATTGACGATGCGGCCCCATTTGCGCTCGACCATTGGGCCGAGCACCGCCTTGATATAGTCGATCGGGCTCAGCAACGCGATGCGAAAGCTCTCTTCCATTTGATCGCGCGGGACGGTGCGAAAATCATCGGTGAAGGGGGGTGGGGCGCAGGTTGCCACGAGGATATCTGGATCAGGACAAGCACCCAGGATCGCCTCGCGTCCCTGGTCGCTGGCATGATCAGCGACAATCGGATGGACTTTGGCGCCGGTTTCATCAGCGATTTGCTTGCAAGTGTCTTCAAGCCGCTCGGCACCGCGCGCAGAGATGAAAACTTCCACGCCTTCGCGTGCCAATGCTAGGGCAGCGCCTCGGCCCATGCCCGCACTGCCGCCGTTCACAAGGGCCTTTCGGCCCGCAATTCCAAGATCCATTTCACCCTTCCTTGATTGAGAAGGATGGTCATACCGTTTGGATTGATCGGGCGCGCCTGACTAATGCGCTATTGCCGTTGGGATGGCCGGGGAATGCGCTGACCTATTGCGTGATGTCTCGAATGCGTTTCGCAGGAACGCCCGCAACGACCACATTGGGCGGAACATCTTCTGTGACCACCGCATTGGCCCCGATCACCGCATTGTCGCCAATTGTGACCCCCGGAACGATAGTCGCCTTGGCACCGATCCAGACATTGTTGCCTATTTTGATCGGCGCGCAGGTGAACCCTGCCTTGCGCGTCAATTCTCCAGCGACGACTTTGTGGTTTTGATCTCGAATGACGACGGATTCGGCGATCAAACAATCGGATCCGATCGTTACATTCTCGCGCGCAATGATCCTTGTCCATGGACCGACAAATGAATCGTTGCCTACGGCCAGACTTCCAATCTTGGCGTACACATCAACGAATTGATCTATGTAGACACGATCGCCCAAAGCAAGGGTCGCCCCATCGGTCGCCTTCAAGCGCACACCCTTGTCCAACGTCACTCCCGTTCCAATCGAAATGGATCGATAAAACTTCCACCGTGTGACGCGTAGAATACTGAGTATTGCCCTGAACAATCTCGTCATTTTGTTTCTAGGATAGAAGATCTTACGCCTTCTTCCCTCGTATCGAGCTCAATGACATTCATTTTTTGGCTTCTCCGCCGCAGGAGCCAAACCGTTTAGGGGCTCGAACAGCCACTTTCAACGGTTCTGGTTATGAGGGAGTGGTGCCGGCTGCAGGAGTCGAACCCGCGACCTGATGATTACAAATCAACTGCTCTACCAACTGAGCTAAGCCGGCCCGGAATCGCATTGTTGCGATGGCGGAAGCGCCCGCTAGCCGCAAACGGCATGGAATGTCCAGACTTCGTCGAACTTTCTATGCGATCGATCGATTGCAGAAAGGCTGGCGCTTGCGTCGCGGCGATGTTCGGGCTTAGGCTGTAAATGGATCAGGGAGCTGGAAATGGACGAGTCCACGCATCAACAATTGGTGTTTGAAGCCAATCGCAAGTCGGTTGCTGCGGCCTATTTGCTGTGGTTCTTTATTGGCTTCCTGGGTGCGCATCGTTTTTACGCCGGCCGCAAAGGCAGCGCGATTGCGCAACTGGTCCTGTGCATCACGATCGTCGGCTGGATCGTCCTAATTCCCTGGCTGCTGGCGGACCTGTTCTTGATTCCCGGCATTATTCGCGAAGAGAACATGAAGACGATCGAAGAGATCGCGGGTCCGAAGCGTGGTGCCGAACGGCTTGAAAGGCCTCAAACTCCGGCAGACCGCAAGCGGGCTGAAATGCTCGAAGACCTTCGTCAGACGGGCTATAGTCGTCAGGGTTTTGGCAGTCGCCGTCCAGACTATTGATCGATCCGGTTCGCGACTAAAGCGCGCCGAACGTCCAGCCTTCCGTATAAGCGATCTCCGCGGTTAGCGCCCGCGGTGCCCAGCGCTCCGGCTCAGGTGCAACCTTGCGCAGCCAGGCGGCGGTCAACAACGCATCGGAGGAATGATCGTCGATCTCTCCCACTTCGTCGACCGGTGGGCAATTAAGCGCCGCCAGCGCGGAATTGAGATCGGCATAGGTCAGCAATTTGGTCCGCGCACCGCGGTCAGCCGCTTCCTTGGAGGCGAGGCCGGTGTAAATCTCGGCGATCATCGAGCCGCCAGAGACTTGCCGCTTCTCCGGGATCGGATCGAGCGGCCAGACCGGCAGCTGGTCATTGAGTTGGTGCAGCATGCGCATGCCGGTGAGCGAGCTTTTGCCCACCTGCGCCGCACCGACGAGGTTGAAATTGCTTACCGGGCGGCATTTCTGCAACCGTTGCGCGATCTCGGCCTCGCGAAACCGTCCCTCCCGGGTGATCGCGTCAGGCAGATGGAAGCGATCGCCAACATGGTCCTTGCCATGCCGGAAATAGCGTGAGGCTTCGGGATGGTTCACAAAACTGTGCGCGCCCAAATGAGGGTCATCCTGGCAAATCTCATCGATCAAGGCCCATAGCCGCTTGGCGCTGCGCGGACTTCGATCCCAGCCAGGGAAGAACGCGCCGCAATCTTCAAACGGCAGACTGATCCCAAGATCGAGCCCGACGAGCGAATTGACTGGCAGGTCGTCGGCCAGGATGTCGCGAATTTCCGTGCGTGAGAAACCGCCTGCGGGTGGCTCTACCAGCACCGGCGGCCCGCCATCGGCGCGAGCGATGGCCATCGCGATGCCCTTATGGCGTTCGCCCTTGGCGCCTGACCAGTCGATGGCGATGAAATGATCGAATTCACGCATCGGGGTTGCGCCGCGCTACCGCTTCGCTGCTTGAGCGAGTCTTTGTTTGCGCTACCGCTTCGCTGCTTGAGCGCGGGTTTTTCTCATTTCTCAGACGGTTCCAATACTCGATGCGCTCTTTCACCTTGCGCTCAAAGCCACGCTCGACCGGTTCGTAGAATGTCTGCGGCTCCATTTCCTCAGGCCAATAATTGTCGCCCGAAAAGCCTTCCTCGGCCTCGTGATCATAGCTGTAGCCTTGGCCATAGCCGATATCCTTCATCAGCGTGGTGGGGGCGTTGAGGATGTTCTGAGGCGGCATCAGGCTACCGGTCTCACGCGCGGCCTTGAAGGCTGATTTCTGCGCCGCATAGGCGGCATTCGATTTGGGCGCGGTGGCGCAATAGAGGCAGGCCTGGACGATCGCCAATTCTCCTTCCGGAGAGCCGAGGAAGTCATAGGCATCCTTGGCAGCCAGGCATTGGGTCAGGGCTTGCGGGTCAGCCAGGCCGATATCCTCGCTGGCAAACCGCACCAGCCTGCGCAGCACATAAAGCGGCTCCTCGCCCGCCACCAGCATCCGCGCGAGGTAGTAGAGCGAGGCTTGCGGATCTGAACCGCGCAGCGACTTATGCAGCGCGCTGATCAGATTGTAGTGCCCGTCGCGGTCCTTGTCGTAGACAGCCACGCGGCGCTGCAGGAACTGCCCTAGGCTCGCGGGGTCGAGTTCCTCGTCGATTTCCGCATTGTAGAGCGTCTCGGCCTGGTTGAGTAGGAAGCGGCCATCGCCGTCGGACGTTGCAATCAGCGCGGCGCGCGCATCCACAGTCAGCGGCAGTGGGCCAGCGAGCTGCTCGGCGCGAGTGAGCAAATCATTGAGGGCGTCATTGTCGAGCCGGTTGAGGACAAGCACTTGCGCGCGGCTAAGCAGCGCTGCGTTGAGCTCAAAACTCGGATTCTCGGTCGTTGCACCAACCAAAGTCACCGTCCCGCGCTCAACAAAGGGAAGAAAGCCGTCCTGCTGGGCGCGATTGAAGCGGTGGATCTCATCCACGAACAAGAGCGTGCGCTGGCCCGCCCGCGCAGCCTTGTCGGCCTCGGCAAATGCCTTTTTGAGGTCGGCCACGCCTGAAAACACCGCGCTGATCGCGACAAAGCGCATGCCGACCGCTTCAGCTAGCAAACGGGCAATGCTGGTCTTTCCTGTGCCGGGTGGACCCCACAACACCATGCTTGAGAGTTTGCCGGCGGCAACCATGCGGCCAATCGCGCCTTCTGCTCCAGTCAGGTGCTGTTGCCCGATCACTTCGTCCAGATTGCGCGGGCGCAGACGCTCGGCCAGCGGCGCATCTTCGCGCGCTTGCTCAGGCCGGTCGGGCGGGGCGGGGTCATCTCCAAACAGGTCTGCCATTGATCGGGCGTGATAGGCTGCTCGTCGGAAATTTCCATCCACCTCTTGCAACGATAGTTCTAAGATATATCTTAAACCTATCAAAAGAACTCAGGAGACCCCTAATGACTTGGCAAAAACACGGCAAAGGCGGCTGGAACAATCTCGGCCCCATGATTGCCATGATGGCAGCATCAGCCGCAAGCGAGTGGGAAGATGGCGATTATCGTCGTCGTTCGCGTCGCGGCCGCAACTGGCAGGACGGCACCAAGCGTCGCAAGCGTCGCGGACGGATGTTTGGCCAGGGCGAACTTCGCTTGGCGCTGCTCGCCTTGATCAACGAAGAGCCACGCCACGGCTATGAGCTGATCCGTGCGATCGAAGACCTGACCGGCGGCGGCTACGCGCCAAGCCCGGGCGCGGTCTATCCGACGCTGCAAATGCTTGAGGAAGAGGGCCACATCAAACCGGCCAAATCAAAAGCCAAGAGCGATGATGACGAAGCCGGCAGCAAGAAGCCCTTCAAGGCGACCAAATCGGGCAAGGCCGAACTGGCAGACCGTGAGGACGAAGTTGAAGAGCTGATGGGCCGCCTCAATGAGCATGGCCACCGCGCGGAGAAGGTGAAAGAGAAGTCACCTGACCTGTTCCGGGCGATGGGCAATCTTGCCAATGTGCTCAAGAACCGCGCGCGTTCGGGCAAGCTCGATAAGGCCGCGATCGATGAGATCGTCGACATTATCGACGAAGTCGCGAAACGCATCGAGCGCATGTAACCAGACGCTTCGCCCCGAGAAGCGTTAACGCGTTTGCTCACACCCCGCGCAACGCGTAGTTTCCCTCCCAGAGACTGGCACAGATCGGTCAATGGGAGGGAAATCTATGAATGAGATCGGAAAGCCGGCAACGCCTTGGCACCTATGGGTTGTTGGCGTTGTTACGTTGCTATGGAATGCCGTTGGCGGCTTTAGCTACACTATGACTCACCTTGGAATGCTTGAGCAATTGGGCATGGGTGAGACCGAGATCGCCTATTTCGACAGCTTTCCTACCTGGGCCAACGCGCTTTGGGCGATTGGCGTTTGGGGAGCGATTGCAGGCTCTGTTCTGTTGCTGCTGCGATCACGCTGGGCGGTCACCGCTGTCAGCATCTCGATCGTCGGCCTGATCGGAACCACCATCTTCCAATATGGCATGATTGAAGTGCCTGAGAGTATGCAGAGCCCCGGGCTCACGGCGTTGATCTGGGCGACCACGCTGTTCTTGCTGTGGTATTCGCGCCGGATGGCTGCCGAAGGTGTGCTCAAATAGGAAACGGATTAGGCGGCGGCTTCGGCTGCCGCTTTTTCTTCAGCAATCAGCGCTTGGCGCTCTTCGACCAAGCGAACATAGAGCTCCGCCACAACCCGGTTGATGGCGCTCCAGCTGTATTCGCGTGATTTGGCTTCGCCTGCAGCGCCATGCTGCGCGCGCAATTCATGATCGGTGCAATAGGGCGCAATGGCGTCCGCAAAGGCCTGCGCGTCGCCCGGTGGGACGAGGCGGCCAGTCTCGCCTTCATGCACCAGGCTCGATGCACCTGTCGCACCGGCTGCGACAACGGGAAGCCCGCTTGCCATGGCTTCCAGCGTGACATTGCCAAAGGTTTCAGTGATCGACGGATTGAAGAAGACATCGCCGCTCGCGAGCGCGCGTCCGAGGTCAGCTCCCGTCTGGAAGCCCGCGAAGATTCCACCCGGCAGATTGGTCTCAAACCAGCCACGCGCCGGTCCATCGCCAATCACCAGCACTTTATGTGGCACTTGCTGTTTGCGCAGCTGGACGATGGTTTCGGCGAAGACATCGAGCCCTTTTTCCATCACCAAACGCCCAAGAAACACGATGGCGACATCGTCGTCTTCGAGGCCAAGCGACCGACGCCATTCCAGATCGCGCTTGGAGGGATCGAATATCGTCCGATCGACGCCGCGCGACCAAAGGCCGATATCATCGTGCATCTTCATCGCCAGCAATTCGTCGATCATGCTTTGTGAAGGTGCGACCAGGGCGTCGCAACGGTTGTAGAGCCGCCGCAGGATCCAGACGATGGCGGGCTCTGCCCATGCGAAGCCGTAATAGCGCGGATAGGTCTCAAACCGGGTGTGGACTGATGCCAGGACGGGCACATCATGGTCTTGCGCCCAGCGCAAAGCTGCGTGAGCAGATGGGTCCGGTGCCGACAGGTGGACGATGTTGGGCGCGAACTTCTTGAGATCCTGGCGCACCTTGCGGCCAAGCCCGAGCGAAAGACGATACTCGCCCCGGCCGAATGGCATGCCAATCGATGGAACGCCGATAAGCTCGCCCGTGGGTTCAAACGCGGGCTTTTCGACCGTCGGCGAATAGACCCGAACGGAAGCCCCTAGCTCTAACAATGAGCCGACGAGCCGATTGAGGGCCTGATTCGCCCCATCGCGTGTGTAATTGTAGTTCCCGCTGAACAGCGCGATGCGAAGATCGGAAAAGTCCATGCGAGCGCGTTTAGTGCAGCTCGTTGAAATTGGCGAGAGCGATCTGAGTTTCTAGGTTTCGCATGCGTTTGCAATGTGAGAGGCGGCGCATCCCCCGACACGCCGCCTCACATTTGTGGTCAGTCGCCTCCAGATGTGAGACCTGACACTCCTCCCATGACCATTTCGATCAAGCGGCGCACAATCAGCGACGCTGAAACGCCAGCTGCAGCAACACCCAAATTGCCGAAGATAGCGGTCAAGTAGTCGCCAACCGCTGGCACTGCTCCCAATGCGGCGCCGACTGCCGGAAGTACGAGCACAGCCAGATACATCCTGACAGCGCCATCTTGGTCAGCGCCGATGCCGCCAATAATGGCAACAACCAGAATGATCAGAGCCATATCGACTCCAGGTATATCGACCAGGCCCGCAATCACTGCGAGCACGACCGCAAGTGCCGTGGCGATACCACTAAGTTTCTCCATGGTTCCTCCCCCTTATTTTGGTTCTACGGAGGCCGCGGATATTAGCCGCCAACTTACCACCCGGGCAAATCCATTATGCTGCGCGGTAAAATGTTGATTCAAAACATATATGACAAAAGTTATACACGACCTATCAAGGGGCCGTGTTAGCGGAATCGGGATTTTGGTGGCTGATTCCATCTAACACAGAATCGCGCGCAAACTGGTGAATACGCATGCGTGTATCGCAGTTCTCTCTTGACATGCTGCAGTGCAAAATTAGAGCGGCGAGCGGGCCACGCGGTCCCAACGCCGCGCGTGCTCTCTGCAAGGAGAGAATACATGACTGAACTACCTGCCGAGCCGGCGCTCAAGCCGGCGCGTCCGCAATTTTCTTCCGGTCCGACGGTTAAATTCCCGGGCTGGTCCCTCGACAAACTGAACACCGAATCGCTCGGACGGTCGCACCGTTCGGCCTATGCCAAGGGTCGCCTCAAATACGCGATCGACCTCTCGAAAGAGCTGCTTGGCATCCCTGACGATTATCTGGTTGGCATCATGCCCGCTTCGGACACCGGAGCGCTCGAATGCGCGATGTGGACGATGCTTGGAGCTGGTCCTGCGACGGTTGCTGCGTGGGAAAGCTTCGGCAATGTTTGGATCCAGGACGCGGTGAAGCAGCTCAAGCTGCCCAACCTCCAGGTGCTCGATGCCGATTATGGCGAAATTCCTGATCTGACGCAGATCCCGCAAGACAATGACGTGGTGTTCACCTGGAACGGCACGACCTCGGGCGCCAAGATCCCCAACACCGACTGGCTGGAGCCGGGCCGCAAGGGCATCACGATCAACGATGCTACCAGCGCCATCTTCGCTCAGGAAATGGATTGGCCCAAGCTCGATGCGACGACCTATTCGTGGCAGAAAGTGATGGGCTCTGAAGCGCAGCACGGCATGCTTATCCTGTCACCCAAGGCGGTTGAGCGGATCGAAAGCTACGACCCTGATTGGCCACTGCCCAAGCTTTTCCGCCTCAAAAAGGGTGGCAAGGTCAATCGCGGTATCTTCGAAGGCGCAACCATCAACACGCCTTCGCTGCTGGCCACCGAAGACTATATTGCTGCACTCGAATGGGCCAAGGCCCTAGGTGGCCGCCAGGCGATGTTCGAACGCGCCGACGCCAATGCCAAGATCGTCACCGACTGGATCGAAAGTACGCCATGGCTCAAGAACATGGTCGACGATCCGGCCAAGCGCACCAATACCGGCGTCTGCATGCAATTCACCGGCGAATGGTATGAAAGCCTATCATCTGATGATCAGGCAGCGGTGCCCAAGAAGATCGTGAAAATGCTCGAAGAGCGTGACGTTGGCTATGATTTCAACGGCTATCGCGACGCTCCGCCGAGCCTGCGCATCTGGTGTGGCGGCACGCTTGAGCAGGAAGACATCAAGCGTCTCCTGCCCTGGATCGAGTGGGCCTATGCTCACGTCAAAGCTGGCTGATCGCCAATTCGATTGAAAGCTCAATCTATCGTCATTCCCGCCTAGGCAGGAAGCCAATTTCGACTGAACAGGCTTAGCCGTGGATCCCCGGTTTCTCGGGGATGACGATCAGACAAATGGAATTCAAAATGACCAAACCCAAAGTCCTCATCTCAGACAAGATGGACCCGAATGCGGCGCGTATCTTTGAAGAGCGCGGCTGTGAAGTCGATGTGATTACCGGCGAGACGCCCGAAGAGCTGATCGCCCGGATCGGAGAATATGATGGCCTTGCGATCCGTTCGTCGACCAAGGTGACGCCGGCTGTGCTCGACGCGGCGACCAATCTCAAAGTGATTGGCCGTGCAGGGATCGGGGTCGACAATGTCGATATTCCCTATGCCAGCGGCCAAGGCGTGGTGGTGATGAACACGCCGTTCGGCAATTCGATCACCACCGCCGAACATGCGATCGCGATGATCATGGCATTGGCTCGGCAAATTCCTGCGGCCAACACGCGCACGCAATCGGGCGAGTGGCCCAAGAAGGACTTCATGGGCGTCGAAGTCACCGGCAAGACGCTGGGTCTGATCGGGGCCGGCAATATTGGCGGCATCGTCGCCAGCCGTGCGCTGGGACTGAAGATGAAGGTGATCGCTTATGATCCGTTCCTGACGGAGGATCGCGCGATCGAGCTGGGTGTCGAGAAGGTCGATCTGGACACGTTGCTCAGCCGGGCCGACTTTGTCTCGCTGCACACCCCGCTGACCGACCAGACGCGCAACATTCTGAGCCGCGAGCGGCTGGAGAATGCCAAGCCGGGTATCCGCATCGTCAATTGCGCGCGCGGAGGGCTGATTGATGAGGCCGCGCTCAAGGATTGCCTCGAAAGCGGTCATGTTGCTGCTGCTGCGCTGGATGTATTTGCTGAAGAACCAGCAAAGGAAAATCCATTGTTCGGCGCCCCGAACTTTATCTGCACGCCACACCTAGGCGCATCGACAACTGAAGCGCAGGTCAATGTCGCGCTGCAAGTCGCCGAACAGGTGAGCGATTACCTCGTCAATGGCGGTGTAACCAACGCGCTCAACATGCCGTCTTTGAGCGCCGAGGAAGCGCCCAAGCTCAAGCCCTATATGGCTTTGGCGGAGAAGCTCGGATCACTGGTTGGGCAATTGGCGCATGGCAATCTCACCAAGATCAGTATCGAGCGCGAAGGCGCCGCTGCTGGCCTCAATGGCAAGCCGATCAGCGGTGCGGTGCTGGCAGGTTTCATGCGCCGCTATTCCGACACGGTGAATATGGTCAATGCGCCCTACCTTGCCAAAGAGCGTGGGCTCGAAGTCAGCGAAATTCGGCACGAACGCGAAGGTGCCTACAACACTTTGATCCGGGTCACGGTTGAGACTTCGCAAGGCCCGCGTTCGGTCGCCGGGACATTGTTTGGCAACGAAGCGCCGCGGCTGGTCGAGATTTTCGGCATCGGTATCGAAGCCGAGCTCGATGGCCACATGCTCTATGTCGTCAACGACGATAAACCAGGCTTCATCGGTCGCATCGGGACCCTGCTTGGCGGTCACGGTATCAATATCGGCACCTTCAACCTGGGCCGTCGCGATGCCGGTGGTGAAGCGGTTCTCTTGCTCAGTCTCGATGAAACCTTGAGTGCGGATGTGGTCGACGAGGCTGCGAAGGTCGAAGGCGTGAAATTGGTCAAGGCGCTGGAATTCTGATGCCGGATCGGGCAAGCGCCCCAATGCAATGACAGACACTGACGATCTCTTGCCTGAGGGGCTGGCTGACCGCCTCCCTCCATCTGCCGAGCGGATTACGGCGGCCATGCGCGCATGCCTCGATGTGCTCAGCGCGCATGGCTATGATCGTGTGCGCCCGCCGCTGCTCGAGTTCGAACGGTCGCTGACTGCACGAATGGACGGGATCCGGACGCGCAACATGTTCCGCTTTGTCGATCCGGCAAGCCTGCGGACGCTGGCCCTGCGCAGTGACATCACGCCGCAAATCGGCCGTATCGCTGCGACAAGCATGGCAGACAGTCCGCGGCCTTTGCGGTTGGCTTATTGCGGTGACACGGCTCTAATCAGGGCTGGACAGCTCGATCCCGCGCGGGAACGCCTGCAGCTCGGTGCTGAGCTGATTGGAGCGGACACTGTCGCCGCTGTCAGCGAAATCGTGATGCTGGCTGTCGACGCCATGCGCGAGGCTGGGATGACCAATATCTCGGTTGATCTGACACTGCCTGATCTGGTCGACACTTTGGCCGCTGAGGCCTTCCCGCTTGAAGACGGCCAGGTCGAAGCGGTTCGCCGTGAACTCGACACAAAGGATGCTGGCGGACTGAAGGCGGCGGGAGGTGATGCCTATTTGCCGCTGCTCTACGCAACCGGACCCTTTGACGAGGCGATCGGGAAACTGCGTGCGATCGATGCGGGTGGTGCGCTTGCAAGCCGAATTTCAGGGCTCGAAGCGATAGCGGAACGGATCGGCGATGCGGCGCGCATCACGCTCGATCCGAGCGAGCGCCATGGCTTCGAATATCAAAGCTGGTTTGGATTCACGCTCTACGCAGATGGGCTGCGCGGGCCCGCGGGGCGCGGTGGCACCTACAGCCTTCTGGGCAGCGACGAAGCCGCAACCGGGTTCACGCTCTATGTCGACCGATTGGCGGAAGCTGCCCCGGCACCCGCACAGGCGGGGATTGTCTATCTGCCCATTGGCCACGATCCTGCACCGGCCGCATCCGCACGCGCCGATGGATACAGGACATTGGCTCAGCTGAGCGAAGACGAAGATCCCAAAGCTTTGGGATGCACGCATGTGCTCGGCGCGGCTGGGATCGAACCGCTCTAACCGAAGATTTTCGCCAAGAACGCGTCGATTGCTTCTGTCTGCTGCGCGCCCTTATCCGTGCCTATCTCGCGATTGAGCCGCCCGTGATCGGTGTTGGCAATCGGCAAGGCTTCGGCATTTGCACCGGCGGCGACCAACTTTGCACTCAAGGCTTCAGATTGCGCCCGTGAAACCTCACGCTCTTGCACATAGAGGATCACCCAATCGGGCGCGTCGGCACCGCCTACATGCGTTATGGGTGAGAGTGCCCGCTGTCTCGCCGGGTCTGAGCCAAATGCATCATCGTAAAAGCGGCTTGCTTGCGCGCCGGATACCGACATGCGTGCTTCGACGTCATATCCAGCGCCATCGAGCAGGATCACGCCTTTGATCGCCGCCATGTCCTCGCCAGCATATTGCGGATCTGTGCTCACCAGGGCGGCCAGGTGTGCGCCGGCGCTATGGCCCATCAAGACAATGCTTTGTGGATCAAATCCAAGCGCGTCCGCCTCTGCGCGAATGGCTTTGACCGCGGCGGCTAAGTCTCTGGCCTGATCTTCGACTGGGGCATCGGGAAGCACGCGATAGCCTCCTGAAGCAAAGGCATAGCCAGCGGATGTAAGATGCTCTGGCTTCTGATGGACCCTAGTGTGCTGGCCGAATGCCCATCCGCCACCATGGATGAACAGGACAAGCGGTGGTGCGACGTCGCTGGAATCTACCGGCGCGAAGTAATCAACCTGTTGGCGTTGATGATCTCCATAGGTGATCGTCGCTGTTGGGAGCGTTGCGGATGCTCCGTCTCGCTCGCTCAAATTGCGAGTGTTTGCCACTGCGCTTCGCTGCCCTTGCAGGCGCTGCTGGATTTCGGCCGAACAGCTGGTGGAGAGCTGATCAAACTTCTCGCGCACACAGGCACGGATTTTGGCCCTGTCGCGCTCTCCACCTTGAGCGCACAATTGGACGATCTCCGCGCGGCATTCGGGTGCCAGGCGTTGGCCTTGCTGTTGCGCAAGAATCGGTGTGGCGGCGAGGGTGACGGCGATCGCGCCGAGCACGGTTCTAGGCATTTGAGGCATGTCTTAACTCCGGGGGTTTCTTAGCAAACGGGGGAGTGTGTGAAACCCTTCGTGCCATTCGCCTTGCCCTCCGTCTCCCAACCGCCTAGGTCCGCGCCGTTTGTCCGTTCGGAAAGAAAGTAGAGCATGGCCAACGTCACCGTAATCGGCGCCCAATGGGGCGATGAAGGCAAGGGCAAGATCGTCGATTGGCTGGCAAGCCGTGCCGACGCTGTGGTTCGCTTCCAGGGCGGGCACAATGCCGGCCACACGCTGGTGATCGATGGTGAGACCTACAAGCTTTCGCTGCTGCCATCAGGCCTCGTCTCCGGCACGATGAGCATGATCGGAAATGGCGTCGTGCTTGATCCCTGGGCGCTCCGTGACGAGGTCAAGAAGCTTGAAGGCCAAGGCGTCGCTATCAGTGACGACAATCTTGCCATCGCGGACAATTGCCCGCTGATCCTGCCGCTCCACCGCGATCTCGATGGACTGCGTGAAACCGCTGCTGGAAAAGGCAAGATTGGAACAACCGGTCGCGGCATTGGCCCTGCCTATGAAGACAAGGTGGGGCGCCGCGCGATCCGCGTCTGCGACTTGGCGCATCTTGATAGCCTTGATGCCCAGCTCGACCGCCTTTGTGCTCACCACGACGCGCTGCGGGCGGGTTTCGACCAGCCGCCGGTTGATCGTGAGGCCCTGCTGGATGAACTGCGCGATGTCGCGCCCTTTGTTCTGCGTTTCGCTCAGCCAGTGTGGAAGCGCCTCAAGAAAGTGCGCAAGGCAGGGGCAAAGATTCTGTTTGAAGGCGCGCAGGGTGTGCTGCTCGATGTGGATCACGGCACCTACCCGTTTGTCACCAGCTCGAACACGGTCAGCGGCACCGCCGCGGCAGGTTCGGGCCTAGGCCCCAATGCAACAGGCTTCGTGCTCGGGATCGTCAAAGCCTACACCACCCGCGTTGGATCTGGCCCATTCCCTACCGAGCTCAATGACGAGATCGGTCAGGGCATCGGCGAGCGTGGCCATGAATTTGGCACCGTCACCGGCCGCCAGCGCCGGGTTGGCTGGTTTGACGCCGTTTTGGTGCGCCAGACCTGCGCGATCAGCGGCGTAACCGGCATCGCACTGACCAAGATCGATGTTCTCGACGGGCTTGAGACCGTGAAGATCTGCACCGGCTATCGCTTGCGCAACAATGTCTACGACTATTTGCCCAGCCACGCTGCTGATCAGGCCGATGTTGAGCCGATCTATGAAGAGCTTGAGGGTTGGTCAGAATCGACCGCTGGCGCGCGCTCCTATGCCGATCTGCCAGCCAATGCGATCAAGTACATTCAGCGCGTGCAGGAATTGATCGAAACGCCGGTTGCGCTGGTATCAACCAGCCCAGAGCGCGACGATACGATCCTGATGCGCGATCCGTTCATGGATTGATTATCCGGCGCGGTGTAGGCTTGCCGCATGAGAGCATTCCTCGCGCTATTGATCACATTGACGCTGGCCGGCTGTGCGCCAACGCCAGAGCCTGTTTCGCAGGATATGGGCGAGGCGGACTTCATGCTGGTCGACAAGTCAGATCGTGTGCTGATCCTCTATCGCGACGGTGAAGAACTGCGCCGCTATGGCGGCTTGCAATTTGGCGATCAGCCGCGCGGGCATAAGCAATTTGAAGGTGATGAACGCACGCCGGAAGGCAGCTATGTAATCGACACGCGCAACCCCAACAGTGCCTATCATCTGTCGCTGCGGATATCCTATCCCAACGCAGCTGATCGGGCATATGCCGAAGGGCAGGGGGGTGAACCTGGCGGCGATATCTTCATCCACGGTCAGCCCAATTCGCTGCCCTTTGGCCGGGTTCCCGGCGATTGGACCGACGGGTGCATCGCCGTGTCCAATGCCGAGATCGAGGAGCTCTGGATGCTCGTGCCGGATGGCACGCCAATCGAGATCCAGCCTTAGTCTTTCGCTTCTGAAAGCAGCGCGACCTGCACCTGCAGCTTCTTCACCTCGCGCAGGATGTTGAGCATGTTCATCCGGCTGAAGAACCAGTCCTTGGTGAAGCCGGTAGCGATGAAGCCAACCATCGCGCCCGCGGTCCACAAGATGAGTTCGCGGGTCTCCTCGGCGTGGAACGCCATCCAGATCGCATAGAATGTTGCGGCCGCCATAAATGCCGTGACCACAAAGATCAGCTTGGCCCAGCCGCCGAGCGGCCCGGTCAGGACGTCACCAACCTGGGTGAACAGCCCTCGGCCATCGTCGAGCCTGGCGAGGAATTCCCGATCATCAGCGTCGAGTGCTTCAGCGATACGAAGATCGGTGTTGGTTGAAGAGGTCATGGAGTTTCTCCTTCGGTGAGTTTGTTTTGGCTGCTCAGCGCTTGTTTGAGTTTGCGCCTGGCAACGAAGAGGCGGGACTTTGCAGTCCCTTCGGCAATGTCCTGGACCTGGGCGATCTCGCGCAAAGTCAGACCTTCGACAAAGTGAAGGTGCGCTGCCAATCGCTGGTCAGGCGGCAAGCTCGCAAAAGCCTGTCTGATGGCCACACGGTCGTCCTGCGTTGCGCTCTGGGCCTCTTCGACCTCATTCAACTCCGCGCTGTGATTGCGCCTTTGAATGGCCTTTTTGAGGTGATCTGCGCCTCGCCTCCGCAAGATTGTGAAGGCGAATGCGCGGAACTTGTCAGGGTTGCGAAGCCGCTTGAGTCCCTTCCAGATCGACAACCAGCATTCCTGTGCCAGGTCTTGCGCCAGCTCGACATCGCCGGTGTAACGCAAGGCCGCGCGTTGCAGCCTTGGCGTCCAACGCTTGTGCAGCCGCGCCATGGCACCTTCATCACCCTGCTGCGCCAGCATGACCAGCAATTCGTCAAACAGGGCGCCGGATATTGGCGCATCAAGGCGATTGGAGTGTGTCATCAATCCCTAAGTCCCTGCTTGGCGGCAAAAGGTTCATTCGTCGCGCGGAAAAATCGACATTGTTGGATCAATTCTTGACCTGACCCTGTTTTGTTCTAGCTTTGTTTCCTTCAACGAGGAGGCGATTCGAATGGCCGAGAGAGTGGACGGGCCCGATTTTGACTATGAATTTGCGGTGGATTCCGCGGGACTGCCGGCAACTGTCGCAGTGTTTGCTGATCGGCCCGCCATTCGAGGTCAATTGCGCGACGATCTGCGCGGAGCTGGCTTTCGCGCGGTTGAGGGCGGATCGATCCAGTCGCTGCTTGAAGGGCAGATTGCTGTGCTTGGCGATATTGTCCTGCTCGACTGTCCGGTCATCGACGCGGGTATTGTGGCTGCATTGTCGCGCCTCGACATGCGCATTTCCCGATCCGGTGCGCAGCTCATCGTCTCGACCGCACTAGACGTGCTGGATGAAGTGTTTGCTGCGCTGGACCAGTCGGATCCGCAGATATTGGTCAATCCATCACGCGCGGAGCGGGTGGTCGCGGTCGGACGCGCCATGGCTGATGTCAGCCAGGGCCGTGTGCGAGAAATGCCTGAGGAAGATCGCGTCGCTTTGGTGCGATTGGCGCAACAGGTTGAGCAGATCGCTCGCCAGCTTGAACAGATGGCCGAGCGGACCAATGAGGCGCCCAAGAAGCTGAGCGACTTCACGCAGGAGTTTCGCGGGCGGGAAAGCCAGCGCGAGTTCGCAATCGCTCGATCGTCATCAAGCGTCGGACCACCATTGCCCAATCCGCGCCATATTCGTCAGATCATTGCCGATCGTCAGCGGCGAGCGAGCTATTTTGAAGGCAGCCTGTTTGCCGATCCGGCGTGGGACATGCTGCTCGATCTAACCGCGGCGACTGCCGAGAACCGAAGGGTTTCAGTGACCTCGCTTTGCATTGCAGCCGGAGTTCCCGCGACAACTGCGCTGCGGTGGATCCGTCAATTGGTCGATGATGGCGTGTTTGAGCGCGTGGCCGATACCAGCGATCGGCGCCGCGCCTTTATCGTTCTCAGCGAGCGTAGTCGTCAGGCGATGGCGCGCTATTTCGCCGATCTTGAGCGGCCGCTCGAAGCCGCTGCTGCCTAGGCGGCAGGCTCCATATGGATGATCACGGTCAGGCCATCATGCGCGGTCTGATTGTCGCTTGAGTCGAAGGGCAAACGCTCGGCGTCGGCGCGGGCGCGAGCGAGGATTGCCGCAGGGACGGCGCCGTCGAGCAGCAGCCGATCAGCTTCGCCCAGCAAGCGTGCCTGTTTCAATGTCAGCTGCTCCGGATCGTCCGAAACGATCGCGATCTCGACCACTTCGCCCGACTTGGGCTGTGCGGCCTCGCTCACCCAAGCCTTCACATCTTCGTGCGATGTACCTTCCAGCGCATCGAGTGCACCGCCTTCGCGCAGTGCCTCGTCCAATGCGCGGCGCCGGTCGGCACCATCGGGAAACCGTTCGCGCAGCATGGATCGGATCGCAAACAGCGCATTGGCGAGCTTGCCGAGCGATTGCGGCAATATTCGCTCGAGCCTCAGCCGCACATGCTTGGCCAGACCTGCTGAGGCGCCGCCAGTCCCAACGGCGATCAGCACGGGATTGCGATCGAGGATGCTCGGCGTGGTGAAGTCGCACAATTCGGGCCTGTCGACGACATTCACCAGCAATCCGGCGCTGCGCAGATTGATCGCTGCTGTCTCGCAGGCCTGCGCATCATCATAAGCGATGAAGGCGAGCCGGACGCATTCGTCTACGGCTTGCTGGCTATCATCGATGACGATCCCGCCCGCGCGTTCGACCAGCCGGCGTTTGGGCTCAGCTGCCTCGCCATCGCCCAATACGAGCACCTTATGGCCCGCAATATTGTGAAACAGAGGAAGGCTCTGCAGCTCGCTCATGCAAGCCAGTCTGGGACTTGCTCGGCGTCCATAATCGATCCCGCATCGATCCGCTCAGCAACCACTGCGAAGCGATCGCCATCGACCAGGACTTCGGCAACAAAGCCGCGCGAATTGTAGCTTGATGCCATGGTTGCGCCATAGGCACCGGCTGTGCGGAACACCGCCAGATCGCCGCTGACGAGCTCGTCACATTCGCGACCCATGGCGAAGGTGTCCCCGGTTTCGCAGATCGGGCCGACAATGTTGGCGGTCATCTGCCTGCCATTGGGTCTGACGGCTTCGAAATCGTGCCAGGCGCCATACATGGCCGGGCGCGCAAGGTCGTTCATCGCCGCGTCTACGATCACAAATGGATTGTTGAGCCCGCGCTTGACCCGCACGATTTCGGTCAGCAGCACACCGGCATTGCCCGCAATCACGCGTCCCGGTTCGAAGATCAATGTGACGCCCCAATCGGCGGTAACACGTGCAACCATGGCGCCATATTCGGCCGGGCTCGGCAGCACCTCGCCCTTGCGATAGGGCACGCCCAGGCCACCACCCAGATCGACATGCGTGATCGTGTGTCCGGCGCCGCGCAAAGACGTCACCAATTGACCCAGCTTTTCGAAGGCGCGCTCAAGCGGAGCGATATCGGCGAGCTGGCTGCCAATATGCACGGCAACGCCGCGCAGCCGCAGGCCTTCACGATGCGCAAGCTTGCCAAATATCTGGCCCGCCTGGTCGATCGGCACACCAAATTTGTTGTCCGCTTTGCCGGTCGAGATCTTGTCATGCGTTCCGGCGTCGACATCGGGATTGATCCGAAGGGCACAGCGCGCCGTCAGTCCGCGCTCTTCGGCCAGATCAGCCAGCTCAAGCCCTTCCTCTTCGCTTTCGATGTTGAATTGACCGATGCCTGCCTCAAGCGCTTCGATCAGTTCGCGCCTTGTCTTGCCAACGCCAGAGAAGACGATCTTGTCGGGCGCCATTCCGGCCGCAAGCGCGCGGCGCATCTCTCCCACCGATACCACGTCGGCGCCATAGCCCTGGGCTTGCAGAACCTTGAGCACAGCCAGGTTGGGATTGGCTTTGACGGCGAAGGCGATCAACTTGTCAGGAACGCCGTCGAGCGCCTCACGAAATACACGCGCGTGCCGCTCCAACGTCGCTCTCGAATAGACATAGACCGGCGTCCCAACCTCTTCCGCGATGCGCGGCAGGGGAACGTCTTCGGCGTGCATCACGCCATCCATGAGGGCAAAATGATCCATCGGAGGAGAACTTAATCGGGAGGGAGATCAAACGGATCGTCGGCGCGTTCCTCGGAACGGCGGCGAAGTTCAACGCTGCGCTCAGGCGCGGCAAGCGCGGACGGCTCAAGCAATTGCTCTGCTGTCGGACTGCCTTGTGATCCAAGAGGCGCGACCGGAAGGCTTGCACCTTCAACCGGCGTAAGCGGCGCTCGCGTGCCGCAGGCGGCAAGGGCAATGGATGCAACGCAGATCAGAGTGAGCCGTTTCATGTCTCGATTCCCAATGCGGCGCGGGCGCGCGCCACTTGCTGTCTTACCTGTTCTGGCGCGGTTCCGCCATAGGAAGAGCGCGCGGCGATAGAGGCGTCGACTGAAAGCGCCGCAAATACGCGGTCATCGATCCGTGGATCGATCTCCTGCAGCACGCCCAGCGGCAGCTGGTCCAGCGCAACTCCGTCGGCTTCTGCGCGTTTGACCGCCGCACCGGTGATGTGATGCGCTTCGCGAAAGGGAATGTCCGCTTCGGTCACCAACCAATCAGCGAGGTCAGTCGCCGTTGCGTAGCCAAGCTCAGCTGCTTGGCGCATGCGAGCGGTGTCAAACGCGCTGTCGGCAATCATGCCGGTCATGGCGGCGATGCTCAGCCCCATCAGCCCGGCCGCTTCGAAGACCGGCGGCTTGTCGTCCTGCATGTCCTTCGAATAGGCGAGTGGAAGGCCCTTCATGGTGATCATCAGCGCCGTGGCGCTGCCGATTACCCGGCCAGCATGGCCGCGGACCAGTTCCGCGGCGTCAGGATTCTTCTTTTGCGGCATGATTGAACTGCCGGTCGACAAAGTGTCCGGCATACGGACAAAGCCGAATGGCTGGCTCGCCCACAAGATCAACTCTTCGGCCAAACGTGACAGATGCACCGCGCATGTCGACGCCGTGTAGAGATAGTCCAACGCGAAATCGCGATCGGACACGGCATCAAGCGAATTGGCAGTCGGGCGATCAAACCCGAGCGCTTCAGACGTCATTTCGCGATCGATCGGGAACCCCGTCCCCGCCAAGGCCGCGCTGCCCAGCGGGCATTCGTTGAGCCTGCTGCGCGCGTCTGCGAGCCGCGAGCGATCGCGCCGAAACATTTCGTAATAGGCCAGCAAGTGGTGGCCTAGCGTGACCGGTTGAGCTGTCTGGAGATGAGTGAAGCCGGGCATCACGCTGTCTGCGTGTTCATCCGCTCGTGTCACCAAGGCGCGCTGGAGATCCGCCAGACCGGCATCCATCTGCTCGATCGCTTCGCGAACCCACAGCTTGAAATCGGTCGCGACTTGATCGTTGCGGCTGCGCGCGGTGTGCAAGCGGCCTGCTGCGGGGCCGACCAATTCGGCCAGCCGCGCCTCGGTCGTCATATGGATATCTTCTAGGTCCCAATCCTCGGGCACCCCGTCTCGTTCATATTCGGATGCGATGGTGTTGAGGCCGTCCGAAATCGCCTTGGCGTCATCTGTGCTGACAATGCCTTGCTTGGCCAGCATGGCGACATGGGCGAGGCTTCCAGCGATATCCTGCCGCCACAGCGCCTTATCGAAGGGGATTGAGGCATTGATTTCGCGCATGATGGCACTAGGTCCATCAGCAAATCTGCCGCCCCACATCGTGTTGGAATCGCTCATGACGTCTCGCGTTTCATTTCCTTTGCCGATCGCAATTGCCGCGACGGCGTTGCTCTTGGCGGGTTGCGATAGGGCTGGAGACCAAACCGCGCAACAGTCAGAAACGCCGTTCAACGAAGCGAGCATTCTAACTGGCGAGGTCGATTATTCCAAAGCAGGGGCCGAATTGCCTGCTTTGACCCTCGCTGACCCGGCCGGCAATGAACTTGATCTGGCTTCGCTCAGGGGACAGCCGGTGCTGATCAATCTGTGGGCGACCTGGTGTGCACCCTGCGTGATTGAAATGCCCATGCTCGACAATCTGGCCGGGCAAATGGGTGACGATCTGCGGGTCGTCACCGTCAGTCAGGACCTCAGCGGCGCGAGCGTTGTCGAGCCTTTCTTCGCTGACCGCGAGTTTGTGCATTTAGAGCCATGGCTCGACCAGGAAAGCGAGCTGACCCTTCGATTCTCCCAGACAGGGATGCTGCCATTAACAGTGCTGTTCGACGCTGATGGCAAGGAAGTGCTGCGCGTCGTCGGCGGCTATCATTGGGACAGCGACGAGGCAGAGAGGCTGCTGCGCGAGGCCATTGGGGCATAATTTCGCTTTCCGTACAAATTCATTTTCCTACACACTTTCAAAAGTTTATTAGAATCGGCTAGCGACCGGCATCGCAACCGAGGTCTCTCCCGCGCAACCTTATGTTGGATGCTTCCCCCGAACCTGCGCGGGACATTCTCACTTGTGAGGAGACCTACCTTTGTATCACTCGAAAATTTCCGTCGAAGAGCTTGCCCGACTTCCAATCGAAGTGAAGAGCGCTGACGGCTGCGGTCCAACGGATGGTGTCGCCAGAAATGTAGCCAAGAGAATTCTGTCCACTGACACACAGGATCCTCAAAAGAACCCGTCACTCTCACGAGCGTTCGTTTCATGGATTGGCGCGGAACTTGGCGCCTATGTTGGGCCCAACGGTATCATTCCATCGACAAACCCGCACACTGGACAGCTCGAATACACTTATGTTGCTTGGGACGGAACGATTGAGCTTGCTCCGCCACCGCCAGGCGCTGACGGCATCATCCACAACCATCCCTATTTCGCGTATTTGGGCGGAGTAGATGACTTTCGGTCGCGAACTTTGGTTGAACGCAAGGAGGATCGATACCCTTCAGGTCTCGATTGGGATGCGTTGGATCAACTGTTCGAACGAAATTCCAATGGCGATCCCAATTTTGATCCATCTCTCTACCTGATCGATCCGAATGGAGTCTTGCGGGAATTCAAGTATTCGGATCGAGCCTATTTTGAGAGCCTAACAGCCGTTCAAAAACTGAATGGTGTTGGGTTACCAAGCGAAATGGACCTCGATGCAGACGGTTCGGATTGCGGCCAAGATGCCGGCGAGGACGATTCCGGAGACGATCCCGACAGCTATGACAATGGCGATGCTGACGACTCTGGTTATGACAATCCGGACGACAATGGCGATGACGAGCCAGACGGCGAAGTGATTTTTCATGGCGATGATGACGAAGAGGATGAAGAACTACGGGAAGTGTAACACATTGGTAATATTGAGTAATTGATTCGTCGTTGGTATCCTCGGTGGTGGTCGCATTGCTTCTCTTCCGTCGAAGCGAATCTAGCTAGCGACCACTACCGGGATGCTTTTGCTCGTATCTTGCCAGGCGGCAGCACACCCGCAGATAGGAGAACTTCAATGGTCGCATTTTCTTCGATTGCCGCGTTGCTGATGATCGGCGCGGTCCAGGAGCGCCAAGCGGTGCTGGTAACCCCAAGGGGACCCTACAATGTGATCCTGACTATGGAGGGGACCTGTCCCGAAGGTGCGGTCCGGTTTTCATACTTTCGGTATCGACGGCTGCACGGCGATGGAAGCGGACCGGTAAAGCCACAAATAGTCGACCTATCGTTTCGGGGGCAGCGGCTTCCAGAAGCCGAGATTGAGAAATTTGACGACTGGCTTGATAGCCGTTCGATTCACAACGTACATTTTCGACATTGCAACTATGAAGGCCAACCATCGGTCGGCCTGCTGATAGAATTTGAAGGCCATGGATTTGCGGAGACTGACGCGCCTGCTCCACTGGCCTTCTATCGGGTCTACGAAGACCGTGTCGAACTGGAAGAGGAATCGAACTGAGAGGAAAATGGTGGGCGATGACAGGCTCGAACTGCCGACCCTCTCGGTGTAAACGAGATGCTCTACCAACTGAGCTAATCGCCCTTCGCTTGCGCGAGAGGGGGCTATTTAGCGGCTATTGGTTCAAAATCAATTGCGATTGTGCGGTGAGGGAATGAATTCTCTCACGGGCGGCAGGTTTCAGAACTCGATCACGCCGCTAGAGCCCGATTTGATGTATTTCCGGGCCTTCAGCGTACCGCACCCGCCTTTGAGTTCGATCCCATCGTAATCCTCGATCTGGCCAACCTTCATATAGGCCGTCTTGTCGCCGATACAGCCCGATGTGGTGCTAAATCGGACCTTGTATTGACAGTTCGGATCGAAGTTCACGACCGCCTGCGCCCCGCTTTGCGAGAGGTTGCGCTTCAAAGTCTTCGCCGTGTTTCGGCAAGCCCCATCGGTGCTTTGCTGGGTGATCTTGGTCTTCAGAACGGCGACAGAAGCGCGGCTGCGAACAGTCATCCTGTCGCAGGGTCCACCTTCGACACAAAAATCGACATCCGGGTTTGATGCGCCAAAGTCGCCCGTAATCTGCGCTGTTGCTGGCGCACTGGCGGCAAGCATCGCAAGGCTTGGGAGTGCGACAGCGACGGACAGGCGAGAAAATTCCATCATAACAATCTCCTTGGCGAGAGGAGTAGGGGGCAGCTTTGTGCATGGCGCTAAGGCGGCGTCAGGGGAATTACGCAGTTTGGAGCTGGCACCGTCGATCCAGACGCTGCGAACAAAGTGTTAGATCAATCGCCCTCATGCGATTATCGGGTGCGTCCATGAACCAAGACCACATCTTGATCCTGGCGACCGGCGGCACGATTGCCGGCAAGGCGGATTCGGCGACGCGGCACGATTATCGTCCGGGGCAGATCCATATTGATGAGTTTCTTGGCTTGGTGGCAGAGCTGGGCATCGAGGCAAACCTCGTTGGAACCCAGATAGCCAATATCGGATCAGAGGATATGGGCCCCGCAATCTGGGCACAGCTCCATGCATCAATCCAGGCCGGATTGGACGATCCCGAATGCGAAGGCGTGATCATCACTCACGGGACGGACACGGTGGAGGAAACCGCCTTCCTGCTCGATCTGACGCTGCCAACCAGCAAGTCCGTCGTCCTGGTCGGCGCCATGCGACCGGCCGACGCGGTGGGATATGATGGGTTGCGCAACTTTGCCAATGCCATGCGAGTGGCGAGCAATAATGATGCCGCCGGGCGCGGTGTGCTGGTCGTCATGGGTGATCGTGTGTTTGCGGCGCGCGACATCCGCAAGGCCAGCACGCGCGGATCTGAGGCTTTTACGGGCTTCCCGCGCGAATCGGTTGGATTGGTGACGCCAAGCGCTCTCGAATGGTTTGGCGCGCCGTGGCGCGTGGGCGAGGGGGCCCGCTTCCCATTCCAAAGCGATCTGCCCGATGTGCCGATCCTCTACGTCCATGCTGGCATGACGCCCGACTATGTCGACCGTCTCGTGCATGCAGGAACGCGCGGTGTGGTTGTCGCCGGTGTCGGCGAAGGCAATATGCCTGAACCCGTCCGCCAGGCATTGGTGAGTCTCGCCCATGGCGGAATGCCGGTCGTGCGCGCCAGCCGCTTGGAGGAAGGCCTGGTCGATCGCGAACCCGAGGATGACGCCAACCGCTTTGTCGCCGCTCGGGCGCTCAGCCCGCCCAAAGCGCGGATATTGCTGCAAATGCTGGTCGCGGCCGGAATTGATGATCCAGCCGCGATCCAACGCGAGTTTGATGACAAGTGAGCAGCCAGGCCGAAGCCTGACCTGACCTCAAATCCTTCAGCTCTGCGGCGTCACCAGGTATTTCTCACCGGTCTTCATCTGACGATAATCGGTGATCGCGTCCTTGGTCAGCATCTCTTCCAGATTGACCTTTGCCTTGTAGTTGGACGCGAAGGTGGTGGTGAGATTTTGGAGCACGCGAGTGCGCATGCGGACGACAGTCTCCATCCCAGCCTTTTGCAGGAATGGCGTGAGCAGGAAGCCCTGGACGCACCATTGCAGGCCGTAGCTTGGCGTCAGGATCGTCGGACCCAGGTCAAGCCGGCCATACATGTACATCTTCTTGTCCTGATCAGAGCCATAGCGCGAGAATTCGCTCATCTGCGAAGAGGCGACTTGCTCCATCGCTTTGAGGACATGATCGGTGTTCTGGCCGCCGCCAATGGGATCAAACCCGAGGAAAGCACCCGTTTCTGAAATCGCAGCGCGCAATTGCGACATGTAGTCATCGTCTGACGAATTCACGACATGCTTCGCACCGGCAGCCTTGAGCAGGTCAACATGCTCTTGCTTGCGCACGATATTGACCAACCCGAAGTCGTCCTCGATGCAGATTTTGTTGAGCATCTGGCCAAGGTTTGATGCCGCGGCCAAATGCACGATCGCGCTGTGGCCTTCCATTTTGGCAGTCTCGACAAAGCCAAGTGCCGTCATCGGATTGACGAAGCTCGACGCGCCGGCCTCTGCACTGTGATCACCCAGCGGGAGGCACATCATCGCATCGGCGATGGCGTATTGGCTGAAAGCGGTTCCAGGGACGCAGGCCACTCGCTGGCCCATCAGGGCTTTGGCCATGTCGCTATCACCGGTGGCGACGACCACGCCCGAGCCTTCATTGCCCGCAGGCAGACGTTGGCCGTGGCGGCCTTTCTGCCCCGACAGGAACGGCTCAGGCATTTGTGCGACCACTTTGCCCGGCGAATAGTCGGCATTGTCGAAATCGGCAGCGCTGGTGAGAATCGCGAGATCAGATGGATTGATAGGCGCGGCTTCCATTTGCACCAGAACCTGGTTGCCGGTCGGCTCAGGGAAAGTGGTTTCCGCAACTTCAAGCGTGAGTGAGCCACCTGCGTCGAGGGTGGTGAATAGCTGTTTTCCGGTGGTCATTCTGAACTCTCCTGTAGATCCTGTAATTTCGTTTGTTCTGGTGAGGTCTTCTCGCGGGGTGATAGCTCAAGGATCACGGCCATGCCCGCCCAAACGGCCAGTGTCGGCTGCAGTTTCGGTACAGCGGCGATCGAGAACCAATCCTCCGCCACGGTTGGCAGGAAATAGATTGCGGCCGCCGTGGTGACGATGCTGAACAGCGTGTATTCACTCAGCGCAATGGACTGGATCAGCATGACGATCAACGCGCTGATCAATAACAGGCCCACAAAGGCGTCGGTGGGGAGGTTCTCACCGCCCACCAGCACAAAGCCAAGAACCGCGCCAAACACGATATTCAGCGCGTTCATACCCGCGCGATAATCGCCTTCGGTCATCGTGGAGCTTGTCGGTATCTTGTACCACTTCGACATGCGTACTCCTGATCCTCGGGATAGATGGCTTCGACAAAGTACAGACCTTGCGGTGGTGCGTTAAGTCCTAATTCGCCACGGTCCTTCGCATCAAGTGCCTGAGCGACTTGGCTTTTGTCCCATCGTCCCATTCCGACCAACGCCAGGCATCCAACCATTGAGCGGACCTGATGATGCAGGAAGCTGCGTGCTGCTGCATGGATATGCACTTCAGCGCCGACGCGTTCGACATCAAGCCGGTCCAGCGTCTTGACCGGATCGCGTGCTTGGCAATGAACCGAGCGGAAAGTCGTAAAATCATGACGCCCGACCAAGGCCTGCGCAGCCTCATGCATGTTCGCCGCGTCAAGCTCTTGCGGGATCTGCCAGGCAAGGTTCTTGTCAAAGGTCAGCGGGGCGCGGCGATTGGCGATGCGATAGAGATATCGGCGCCCGATGCAGGAAAAGCGCGCGTGCCATTCCTCATCGACTTCTTCGCATGCCGTCACCGCGACAGGATCTGGGCGCAAATGCGCATTGAGCGCTTCCATCAGTCGAAAGGGTGCGATGTCCTTTTCCAGATCGACATGGCTGCGCATCGCCAATGCGTGCACGCCTGTGTCAGTTCGCCCGGCACTGTGGAGGACGGCGTCCTCGCCGGTGATGCCCTTAAGCGCTGTCTCGACGGATCCCTGGACGCTCGGACCATGCGGCTGGCGCTGCAGGCCCATAAACGGCGTGCCGTCAAATTCGATTGTCAGGGCGAAGCGCGTCACGACAGGATCGTACCCTTCTCGACGCTGCGTCCGCGTAGAAAATCCTCCAGCGCCATCGCTGGCTTGCCCGCGCGCTGCAGCCGTGTGGGACGAAGGGCGCTTGCTCCGCAGGCAATCGTCAATGTGTCGTCCAGGACTGCGCCGGGCGTGCCATCCTGTTCGACCTGCTCTGCCCGTAGCAGTTTGATCCGCTCCCTATCCAGCTCAAACCATGCTCCAGGGAAGGGCGCCAAGCCATGCACATGGCGCACGAGTTCGCCCGCCGGCCTGGTCCAATCGATCCGAGCTTCGGCTTTGTCAATCTTGGGTGCGTAGACCGCGAGATCGTCATCTTGCGCCTCGGGCGTGATGTTGGGCAGGTCGATCAGGGTTTGGACCATCGCATGCGCGCCAAGCTCGGCCAGCTCTTCGGTCAGCTCGCCGGTGGTCTTGTCATGGATCGGTGTTGTCACCTTGGCCAGCATCGGACCGGTGTCGAGCCCGGCTTCCATCTGCATGATCGTTACGCCGGTCTCTTCATCGCCAGCCATGATGGCGCGGTGGATCGGTGCTGCGCCGCGCCAGCGCGGCAGCAGCGAGGCATGGATATTGAGGCAACCCTGTGTCGGGGCATCAAGCACCGCCTGCGGCAGGATCAACCCATAGGCTGCCACCACCGCGATATCGGCGCTTAGCGCGGCGAACTCGGCTTGGGCCTCGTCATTGCGCAGGCTCTTGGGCGTGCGCACCTGCAGGCCCAGCTCTTCCGCCTTCGCATGGACCGGCGAAGGGCGGAGCTGCTTTCCGCGTCCAGATCGGCTTGGCGGCTGGCTGTACACGCACACAATCTCATGCCCCGCTTCATACAAAGCGGCGAGCGCCGGTACGGCGAAACCAGGCGTTCCCATGAATGTGATGCGCACAGATGAGCCTTTTAGTAACAGAACCGTTCGGGCTGAGCTTGTCGAAGCCCTGCATTTTCTTCTAGCGAGGCCCATAAAGAGAAGAACCGCCCTTCGACAAGCTCGGGGCGAACGGAAAGAGAGAATCGCGACTTGTCCTCACAGGAGATCGAAGTCCTTTCTAGCGCATTGGCGCGGCTTCCCGGCCTTGGACCACGCTCGGCGCGGCGCGCTGTGCTGTGGCTGGTCAAGAACCGCGAACAAGCGCTTCCGGCCTTGCTTGAGGCATTGGGCGCGGTCAGCGAGACTTTGGTTGAGTGCCATATTTGCGGCAATGTCGACACCAGCGATCCATGCGGGATCTGCGCTGATCCCAGGCGCGATGCCAAGTCGCTTTGCGTGGTTGAGGACGTCGCGGATGTCTGGGCGCTGGATCGCGCGAGATTGTTCCAGGGGCGCTACCACGTTCTTGGTGGACGACTCTCAGCGCTCGATGGAGTTGGGCCGGAGGATCTCAACATCTCGACCTTGTTGACCCGCGTTGAATCCGGCGAAATTGACGAGGTGGTGCTGGCGATGAATGCCACCCTCGAGGGGCAAACGACTGCGCATTATGTCGCGGAGCGGCTCGAACCATTTTCGCTTCGCATCACTCAGCTGGCGCACGGCCTGCCGGTAGGCGGTGAGCTGGATTATTTGGACGAGGGCACACTTGCGCAGGCGCTGCGAGCAAGAAGGCCAGTGTCCTAGCGGTACCGCAGCCACCCAATCACTCTAATCGATCTCTTGCGCTTGCGGCAAAGCGCGCCAGTCACTAAATCCGCCCCATGGCTATTCGCGAAATCCTGGAAGTGCCGGATCCCCGGCTCAAAACTGTTTCTGTCCCGGTTGAACCGGAAGAGTTCAATGACGACCTGCGCACGCTGGTCGAGGACATGTTTGAGACGATGTATGACGCGCCAGGCATTGGCCTTGCCGCGATCCAGGTGGGCGTGCCCAAGCGTGTCTTGGTGATCGATCTCCAGCCTGAAGATCCCGATGCCGAGCCCGAAGATTGCTGCGAGGATGATGGCTGCGGTGAGAAGCGCCCGGTTCTGCGCAAGGAACCGCGCATCTTCATCAACCCAGAGATTGTCGATCCAGCCGATGAGCTGTCGACCTACCAGGAAGGCTGCCTGTCGGTCCCTGAGATCTACGCCGATGTTGATCGCCCGGCGACCTGCACGGTCCGCTATCAGGATCTTGACGGCAACAAGCACGAAGAAAACCTCGAAGGCCTGCTGGCGACCTGTTTGCAGCACGAGATGGATCACCTCGAAGGGATCCTGTTCATCGATCACCTGTCGCGTCTCAAGCGCAATATGGCACTCAAGAAGCTGAAGAAGCTGCGCCAAGCGGCTTAGAGGCAGCGCGAATACGGATTGCCGCTCTAACAACTCCTTTCCACCCCCGGCGCTTCGGTGGTGCCCGGAAAGGAGCGCGACAATGCTTGCCATCACAACACAGATCATTGGGTCAATCGCCGCATTTGGGCTTGCGCTCAACGGACTATCGAATTCGAGCTTTGGGCCGGGGGCTTGCAACATAGCGGACGACGATTCATCGATCGAATTGGATATCGCTGGCTCCTCGCGTCTTCACATCGAAGCAAGAGCATTGCGAACCGCGGGCAATGCCAAGGTCGGCGTGATTGTCGAAGTCAATGGGCAAGAATGCGCCCGTGCGTCTCACTACGAAAAATTCGAAGTGTCAGCCGCTTGCGTAATGGACGTTGACGGAGGTCCGCACACGGTATCACTGGTGTCATACAGCGCGAATTCGAGCAAACCGCGCTATGCGCTTTGCGTCTCGGCGCTATCTAAAGGCTAGGCGGCGCCGGGCAAATGAGCTGATCAATCGGGGATATCCGATCTAATTCTGGTGTTCTTTTTTTGTTCCATGCTATAAGCGTGGAATGGAAGACATGATTCTTATCCTGATTGCGATGATCGCTGGCCTGGCCATTGGTGCTGTCGCTGCTTGGCTGGTCGCTTCGCGTCCGGCGGCTGAATTGCGCAGCCGGCTGGATGAGCGTGAGGCTGCGGCCAAAGACGCTGAAGAGAATTTCCAGCGTGCTGGCAAGGAACTGGGCGAAGCACAGATTGAGATTGCCACGCTCAAGGCCAATGCCGCCAATTTCGACGCCCAGATGGAGCAGATGAAAGAGGCGCGGGAAGAGATGCTTGCGCAATTCAAGGCGGTTGGCGGAGAAGTGCTTAAGCGCAATCAGGAAGACTTTCTCAAGCGCGCGGAAGAGCGCTTTAAGCAGTCCGAAGAGACGGGTGAGGCCAAGATCAAGGCGCTGCTCAATCCGGTCGGCGAGCGGCTAGAGAAATATGAGAAGCAGGTCGAAACGCTTGAGAAGCAGCGCGTCGATGCCTTCGGACAGCTCAATGGCTTGATCCAGTCGATGCGCGAAGGCCAGGAACAGGTGCGACGCGAAGCGCAGCGGCTGGGCAATTCGCTCACCAACGCGCCCAAGGCGCGCGGACGATGGGGCGAACAGCAGCTCAAGAACCTGCTCGAACAGGTTGGACTGGCCGAGCACACCGATTTCCAGCTCGAAGCGTCAATCGACACCGAGGAAGGCCGGCTGCGGCCTGATGCGATTGTTCGGATTCCAGGCGGGAAAGTGCTGGTGATCGACGCCAAGGTCTCGCTCAACGCCTATCAAGCGGCGTTTGAAGCCGATGGTGATGAAGCACGCGATGCGGCTCTGGCGGATCACGTTCGCTCGATGCGCAACCATGTTCAGCAGCTGGGCGCCAAAGCCTATCAAAACCAGTTCGAAGAAGCGCCGGATTATGTCGTGATGTTCGTACCGGGCGAGCACTTTGTCGCGGCAGCGTTGGAGACTGATCCGGGTCTGTGGGATTTTGCCTTCGAACGCCGGGTGCTTTTGGCAACGCCAACCAATCTCGTGGCGATCGCGCGCACCGTGGCGCAGGTTTGGCGGCAGGACGGCCTCGCGCGCGAAGCGCAGGAGATCGGTCGAATGGGCGCTGAGCTCTATGATCGTTTGCGGGTTGCAGCTGACCATATGAAACGGGTCGGCGGCGGGCTCGAAACGGCGGTGGCGAACTACAACAAATTTGTCGGTAGTTTTGAGCGTAATGTCCTGACTTCGGGCCGGAGAATGGCCGAAAAGGGCATCGAGGTCGCCAAGGATATCGACGAAGTGCCGCTGGTCGAAGGCGCGCCGCGCTATGGCAACAAGGATGCGGAGGAGATGGACGCGCTCGAAGCCGAAAGCGTGTTTCCAGCCCTCAAAGGTGAGAATGACGCGGCGGAGTAGCCAGCTAGGTCAGTCTAATCCGGCCAGCACTTCATAGGCCAGCACAGCTCCAGCGACGGCTGCATTCAGGCTGTCAGCGTGGCCCTTCATCGGCATCGTAACCCGCAGATCGCACTCGGCCTCATAGGCTTCAGGCAGGCCTTGCGATTCATTGCCGACCAGGATGAAGCAGGGTTTGGCATAGGGCGCGCTGCGATAAGGCACGGCGTCGCGCAGGCTTGCGGCTACAAGCTGACCGTCGCCACCGCGCAGCCAGGGCAGGAACTCGTCCCACCGTGCTTGGGCCACGCGCTGGGTGAACACCGCCCCCATGCTGGCGCGCACAGCCTCTGCCGAGAACGGATCAGCGCAATCGTCGATCAGGATCAGCCCGCCAGCGCCAACCGCGTCACCAGTGCGGAGCATGGTTCCCAGATTGCCGGGATCGCGCAGATCTTGCGCCACCAGCCATATGGGCGCGGTAGCGCGGTCAATGCTGGCAAGGCTGGTATCAAGCTCATCAAACACGCCGACAACGCTCTGCGGATTGTCCTTGCCCGTGATCTTGGAAAGGATGTCTGGCGTGGTGGTGATTATCTCGCCCTGAGCGGCTGATACAGCCGATTCCAGCGCATCAATCAGCTTGTGGGGGGTGCGCCCCTCAGCCATCAATAAAACGCGCGGAACATGTGCACACGTCCTCGCATCGGTCAATAAACGCAGGCCCTCGGCCAGGAACTGTCCAGCCCGCTTGCGATGCTTCTTGTCACGCAGCGATCGAAGGTATTTGACGGTGGGATTGGAAAAGCCGGTGATGTGCTTGCGATGGGGTGCGCCGGAAGACTGGCTCATTCCTCGCCAAACCCGTCTTCAATCAGGCCGCACAGGTCTGCAAGCACGGCGTCGGAATTGTCGCCCGAAACGATCACCTCGACGCTGTCTCCCTTGGCAGCGCCCAACATCATCAGACCGAGGATTGATCCGCCAGCAGCTTCATTGCCATCCTTGGCAATCGTCACCTTTGTCGCGTCGGAAAGCTCTGCGACTGCACCGACAAATTTGGCGCTCGCCCGCGCATGCAGGCCGCGCTGATTGACGATCTCGACCGTGCGCCGCAGCTCGCTCATTTGCTCGCCTTGGAAGGTTTGGAATCGTCGCCCAGCAATTCGCTGGCGACGGTGATGTAATTGCGTCCAGCCTGCTGTGCGGCTTCGACCGCTTCGTGCACGCCCATGCTTTTGCGTGCGCCCGCGAGGCGGATCAACATTGGGAGATTGATCCCGGCGATCACTTCAACCTTGCCCGCGTCGAGCAGCGAAATGGCGAGGTTTGACGGCGTACCGCCGAAAAGGTCGGTCAACACTATCACGCCCGCGCCGCTGTCGACGTCGGTGATCGCGTCGGCGATTTCCTGCCGACGGTGCTCCATATCGTCATTAGGACCAATGCAGATCGTCGCCACATTGGTCTGCGGCCCCACGACATGCTCCATCGCGTGCACAAATTGGTCGGCCAAGCGGCCATGGGTAACCAGGATCAAGCCAATCATGTTTGAGAAACGGGTCCGTTTGTTACCTGTCGTGCGACGCCTAATTGCTGCATTGCCAATCCTTACGGTCGTTCACGTTCGATTTCATCGGCTGCGCGCGACCCCAGATTGCGGTGGCGGACAGTGGGCGAAAATCCAGATTCACGCAAGTCTGCCGCCATCCGTTCGGCGGAGAAGACCGAGCGATGGCGCCCGCCGGTGCAGCCAAAGGCGACATGGACATAGGATTTGCCCTGCGCTTGATAGCGCGGAAGAATAGTCAGCAGCAGGTCGCGAATCTGGTCAAAAGCCGTGTGGAAGGCGGGATCGCGCTCAATATGCTCGCCCACCTTTGCGTCTTGCCCCGTGAGGTCGCGCAGTCCTTCGACCCAGTGCGGATTGTCGAGAAAGCGCATATCGAAGACGAGGTCGGCCAGCGGAGGCATTCCGCGTGCAAACCCGAAGCTCGAAATCGTCAGCGTCGTGGGCTGGGCGGCCTGATCGACGAACATTTCGCGGACGCGGTTTTGCAGGTCATTGCTGGACAGCTCGCTGGTGTCGATCACGATATCGGCCCAGCGTCGGATCGGTTCGAGCAATTCGCGCTCGGCTTTGATCCCTTCCTGGAGCGGTCGTCCTTGCGCCATCGGGTGGCGCCGGCGAGTCTCGTTGTACCGGCGGTTGAGCTCACTATCGCCGCAATCGATGAACATGAAGGTGACGGCCAGATCGTCGCGCTTGGCAAGCTGTTTCACGAGCGTGATGATGTCGTTGGGCACGAACCCACGAGTGCGCGAATCAAATCCGATTGCGAGTGGACCTGTTTGCTCATCTGGCTCCGAAATCAGCCGGTTGAGCAGGCGGACGGGAAGGTTGTCGATGATCTCCCAGCCCAGATCTTCCAGAACGGTCAGCGCGGTCGATTTGCCGGCACCGGACAGGCCCGTGACCAGCAGAATACGCTGCTTGTCAGGACTGGTCCCTGACGGATCCCCTGCCGTGTCGGATTGTTGTTCCACGTTTGCTTGCTCGCCTCAGATGGCCGCGTGACCGCCTTAATCGCCTTCGCGCTCTGCGATTGCAAGACCATGTATGCGCAGTGCCCATTCGGCCCGCTCTGCTGGCGCAATGGCGCCTGGGAAAAAACCGATCAAGGGGATCTCGACGCCCATCAAATTGCGCGAATCTGCCTGATCGCGAAACCGTTCGGCTGAATCGGTCAGATTGAGGATCAAGGCCAGCGGAGCGCTGGCAATCGGGCAATCGACCAGCCCGATATTACGAATTTCGAGCTTGCCATCATGCTTGGGCGGCGGGGCCGCGATGATCTGGTCCTGATCGCGAATGAGCGAGACTCCGTCATCGCCTATCAGGACTGCACCGCGATCAATCAGCGCGAGCGCCAAACTGGATTTACCGGTTCCAGGCTCCCCTTCGATCAAAACCGCACGATTGCCGATCGCAACAGCGCTCACATTGATCGCGAGAGACACTTGGTCCGACATGCCTATCCAGCCGGCAATTCGAGACGCAGGCAGGCACCGGGCTTGCCATCGGGCCGTGATTCCGCGGTGAGCGAACCATCATGCGCTTCGGCGATGGTTCGGGCGATGGCCAAGCCAAGGCCCGAATGGTTGCCAAACTCCTCTGAGTCCGGCCGCACAGAGTGAAAACGGCGAAACACCTTTTCTCGCGAATCCTCAGGGATCCCTGGGCCGCAATCGCACACAGTCAGCGTGACGCGTTCGCCATCATTGTCGATCGCGACTTCTATTGGTGTGTTGGCCGGCGAGAAGGAGACGGCGTTGTCGAGCAGATTCTCGACCACACGCTCAAGCCTGGCACCCACGCCTATGACGTTTGCGGCAAAGCCACGCACATTGAGGACAATATCGGTGTCGCGGTTTTCGGCCCGATCCTCACGGCTCCCGACAATCGCGCGCACCAGGTCTGCCAGATTGATCCGCTCAAGCGTGGCACGCGACATCTCAGCATCGATCCGGCTTGCATCGGATATCTCCGTCACCAGCCGATCGATCCGCCGCACATCGTGCGTTGCGATGTCGGTCAGGCGATCGCGCAATTCCGGGTCCTCGACCTTGGGCAGCGACTCAATCGCGCTGCGCAGGCTCGCGAGCGGGTTCTTGATCTCATGCGCGACATCGGCGGCGAAGCTGTCGACCGCGTCGATCCTCAAGCGCAAAGCGCCAGTCATGTCGGACACGGCGCGTGCTAACAGGCCAATATCGTCACCGCGTTCGGGCAGGCGAGGGACTTCGACCTCGCGATCGCGGCCTTGTCGCACGCGAACCGCCGCCTTGGACAACAGCCGCAATGGTGTGACGATGGTCCGTGCCAGATAGAGCGACAGCAGGATCGATCCGAAGAGAATGAACAGCACTGCAATCCCCAGCGCCGAACGCGCGGCGCGGACGGATTCGGTGATGTCGACGGCGTTGCGGATGGTGAGCAGGGTCGCGCCGTTGAGACCAACCGGCGCAGCAGCAGTAATCACTGGGGTGCCGTCGAGCCATTCGTACAAGGTGATCTGGCTCAGCCCTTCTTCGCGCGCTCGAACCACTTCGGGCCATGCGTCGGCAGTCTGCGCATCGGGCTCGACATAGCCGGTTACGGCTTCTGCGCTTACGATGGTGTCAATCGCCCCGTCGAGCCACCGCGCCATCTGTTCGTTCCAGCCGTCATCGCTGATATCGTCAAATTCGAACGCCGGCTCGTCGAGCGCAAAGCTGTCCGCCCACAATCGGCCTTCGGCGTCGAACATGCGCAAGCGCATCTGTTGCTCCTTGCCAATCTGGACCAGCAAGGCTTCCTGACGCTCGCGCGTCGCTCCGGCGAGGGCTTCCGCTGTAATCTGCGCCTCGATCCGGGCCAATTTGAAGCGCTCATCGATCAGCTGTGTGCGATAGCTGTCGATGTAGAACAGTCCGCCTCCCAACAGCACTAGCGGGAGAATGTTGACCACCAGGATTCGCGCGGTCAGCGATACTCGCCCCGTCAGGGTCAGCCGTTCAAACCTGCGATTGACGGCAGGCATTGGTGCTGGTGACGCAGGTTCATCCATCGCCAAAGCTGTATCCAGCGCCATAAAGGGTTTCGATCGCCTCGAACTGCGGATCGACGCTCCGGAATTTGCGCCGCATGCGTTTGATGTGGCTATCGACCGTTCGATCATCGACGAAGATATCGTCGGGATAGGCGGCATCCATCAGCTGATTGCGGCTTTTGATCACGCCTGGCCGAGCGGCCAGCGCTTCGAGGATCAGAAACTCGGTCACTGTCAGGCTGACTGGCTTGTCATCCCAGGTGACCTGGTGGCGCGCTGGATCCATGAACAATCTGCCGCGGGCCAGGCTGGGATTGACGGGTTCGACGTCGGGCGAATCGGCATCGAGGCTGCGATTGGGGTCAGAGCGCCTTAGAATCGCTCGAATACGCGCGATCAGGAGGCGTTGGCTGAACGGTTTGGCGATGTAGTCATCGGCGCCCAGCTCAAGCCCCAATTCTTCATCCTGTTCGTCATCCTTGGAAGTCAGGAATATGACCGGAAGTGGGGTCTGCTCGCGCACTTTGCGAAGCAGTTCGAGGCCGTCCATTTTGGGCATCTTGATGTCGAACACACCCAAATCCGGCGGGTTCTCGATCAGCGCCTTGAGCGCGGTCTCACCATCAGAATACAGCCGAGTTACAAACCCTTCGGTCTGCAATGCGATCGAAACCGAAGTAAGGATGTTGCGATCATCATCGACCAAGGCGATCGTCACCGCGCCGCCTTTGCTCGCTGCATCCTCCGTGCTTTCGCTCATCGCGGTCCTCTCATTCGCGTGGTGCTGTTATCCAACTAGCGGCTTAGCAAGTTCGAAACAACGCACTGTCGGATCGCTCGGTCGTCAATCTCAAAAATGTCAGCCGAAATCGCACCAGACTCGTTTGACGAGATAGTTCGACCCCCCTATGCGGAACGCGAACGGAATCAGGCGCAATTTACCCTCGACATGCATACGTATGCGTCGGACGCTTGTCGGTAGCGCCCATGGTCCCGCCACCATCCACCTGTTCAGGAGAACATCGTTGACCCCGCTTGCCCAAACCCTCTCGGCTCAGGGAATCACTACAACGGCTGAAATTCACCCCAATCTTGGCACACCCGCTCTTGTTGAAGCATCGCTTGCAGCAGGCGAGGGCGCGCTTTCAAAGCATGGCGCGCTGGTTGTGAAGACAGGCGCACACACTGGCCGCAGCGCCAAGGACAAGTTCATTGTCCGCGATGCGACGACCGAAGACACGGTGTGGTGGGGCAAGGTCAATGCGTCGATGACGCCAGAGCATTTCGCCGCGCTCAAGGAAGATTTCATGGCGGCAGTGGCTGACAAAGAGACGCTCTATGTCGCCGACCTGTTTGGCGGGTCTCAGCCTGAACATCGCGTCAATGTCCGCGTGATCAACGAATTGGCTTGGCACAATCTGTTCATCCGCACTCTGCTTGTCCGGCCGTCGGTGGATGAGCTGGCGAGCTTTGCGCCTGAATACACGATCATCGACTTGCCCAGTTTCCGCGCAGATCCGGAACGTCACGGCACGCGCAGCGAAACGGTCATCGCAGTCAATCTGACCGAGAAGCTGATCCTCATCGGTGGCACCAAATATGCCGGCGAGATGAAGAAGAGCGTGTTCGGCATCCTTAACTACCTGCTGCCGACTAAGGGTGTGATGCCCATGCACTGTTCGGCAAATATCGGATCAGACGACAAGACGGCCGTCTTCTTTGGCCTGTCCGGCACCGGCAAGACCACGCTCAGCGCGGATGCATCGCGCACGCTGATTGGCGATGATGAGCATGGCTGGTCGGACACCGCAGTCTTCAATTTTGAGGGCGGCTGCTACGCCAAGATGATCCGCCTTTCGGAAGAGGCTGAGCCTGAGATTTACGCGACGACGCGGCGCTTTGGCACAGTGCTCGAGAATGTCGTGATGGATGAAACCACGCGCGAGCTCGATTTTGACGACAATTCGCTCGCTGAGAACACTCGTGGTGCCTACCCGATCGAGTACATCCCCAACACCAGCGAGAAGAACCTCGGTCCAGTCCCTAGCAATGTCATTATGCTGACCGCGGACGCGTTTGGGGTGTTGCCTCCGATCGCGCGCCTCACGCCTGATCAGGCCATGTATCACTTCCTGTCGGGCTACACCGCCAAGGTGGCGGGCACCGAGATTGGCGTGACCGAACCGGAAGCGACTTTCTCAACCTGCTTCGGCGCGCCATTCATGCCGCGTCACCCAAGCGTCTACGGCAATCTGCTCAAGGAGCGCATCGCCAAGGGCGGGGTGCAATGCTGGTTGCTCAACACCGGCTGGACCGGCGGCAAATACGGCGTTGGCAATCGCATGCCGATCAAAGCGACCCGTGCGCTTCTGAATGCAGCGCTCGACGGCAATCTCGACAATGTCGAATACCGCAAGGACGCGAATTTCGGCTTCGACGTCCCTGTCCACGTGCCAGTGCTTGCGGATGCAGAGATCGATCAGTCGATCCTCGATCCGCGTTCGACCTGGTCTGACAAGGACGAATACGACGCGACAGCGCATAAGCTTGTGCAGCTCTTCATCGAGAATTTTGCTGAGTTTGCTAGCCATGTCGATGAAGGCGTGCGCCAAGCGGCGCCAGCGACCCCCGTCGCAGCCTGACCGGCTCACCGCTAGACAGAAAGGGCCTTGCTCGATCATCGAGCGAGGCCTTTTCTTTTGCAGGCAATGCGCACACAGTCCTGAAAACAGATTCGCAGGAATTGGAGGGCGCGAAAATGAGTATGCTGGACGGCATTTTGAAACAGGTGGCGGGTTCGCCTGACACGGTCGCAAGCTTGGCTGAACAAGTCGGGATTGATCCGGGAATGGTTGAGAAAGCCGTTGCCGCTCTGGGCCAATCGCATCCGGAAGAGGGCGACACAATCGAACTCGCGGCGCAAAAGACCGGCCTGGATATGGGCGCTCTTGGGTCAATCGTCTCTCAACTTGGTGGAGAAAACGCGCTGGGCGATATCGCGGGACAATTGCAGGGTGAGGGCGGGCTTGCCTCAATCGCCAACCTGCTCGATCAGGATGGTGACGGCAATCCGCTCGACGACATTGCCGGCATGGCCTCGGGCCTGTTCGGCAAGAAGTAATCGCAAAGACTGGGAGCGGGTATCATGAGCTTGGCAGCAATTCTCCAACAGACCGGTGCGATTTCATCCATGGCCGGCGAACTTGGCATCGATGAAGCGACCGCAAAGACGGCTGCTGGCGCTCTTTTGCCAGCAATCGTTGCGGGCATGGGGCGGAGCGCGACGGGCGGTTCTTCGACGCCTGATCCGCTTGGTGGCCTGGGCGGTCTGGCCGGCGCAATCCTTGGCGGAGGAAGCAGCAGCTCAGGCGGCGGCTTGGGCGGTGTTTTGGGCGGAGCGCTTGGCGGCGGTCTGCTTGATGCCGTGCTCGGTTCAAAACCGACGCCAACTCAGCCGGGGAACGAAATTCTCGGCAATATCTTTGGCAGCAAGGATGTCAGTCGATCGGTGGCCGGTGAGGTTGCCGCGATGACCGGTATCGACGAAGGCATTCTCAAAAAGATGCTCCCGATCCTGGCAATGGCCGTGGCCGGCTATATGGCGCAGCAAGCAACAGGTGGAGCAGCAGCCCAACAGGCTGGCGGATCTACCGGCGGCGCGCTTGGCGGTATCCTCGGGTCAATTGTAGCCGGAATGGCGTCGCGATAGTCGAGACGAATTAGATCGCGGGCGCTACGCTTCGGCGTCTGTGTCCTCGTCCACTGCTTCATCACCGTCAGAATCGTCGGTCTCGGGCTCGCTTGAAACGTCAGGCGTCTCCACTGGGGTGGCGAGAGTGATGTCGGTTCCGTTGAGTTCAGTGCCTTCAGGGGTGCGACTAAGCATCGCAATCAGGCTTTTGGCGAGATTTGCTCTGCGGCCACCATGCGGATCATTCGCGATCGGCTGAAGCGATTGCTTTGCCAGCTCGATCTTGCCTTCCTGCATCTGCATCATGGCAACATTGACCCACAAAGATTGGTCGAACGGCGCCAAAGTGGCAGCGCGTTCGAGCGCGGCCTTGGCGTTCTCGCTGGGTTCGACCCCGCGCTCGGCATAGCTGCGAAAATAGTAGAGCAACGGTAGCGGATGATCGTTCTCGCGTGCGTTCAAGCTCGCGAATGGCTGCATCGCGCGCTCATAGGCAGCGTCCTCATCGTCAGCATCGCGCGCCATCCGGAACAGGGCATAACCTTTTTGAACATAAGGATTGGTCAATTCGGGATTGAGCTCGATTGCTCTGTCGGCAGCGGCAATCGCCGCGGTGTCGTATCCGGCGTCATATTCAGCTTCTGCGAGCGCGGCAAAGACGGCGGCGTCATCTGGATACTTACCTGCTACTTCGCGCGCCTCGACAACAAGCTCCGCGGCTTGTTCTTCATTGACGCCTCGCTGCGACCGGATCCGCAACGGCATCATTTCGGCCTCACCCTTGGGCAGTTTGCGCATCGAGACAGGGCTTGCATTGAGACGTTCGGGCGGAATGTTGAAGGTAAACATTCGCCGTTGGCGAATGTAGGAATCGAGTTCCTTCTCAAGCTGGTCGAGGTCGCCAAAAATCTTCTCGCCAGCTTCAATGGGGGGTGTCCCGTTGAGAACCTCAACCCAGTAATCGGTGATCTGGCCAGCGCGATCGGCGTTGAATGTTAGATAGTGGTAGAGCAGCCAACTGCGGCCATAGAACGCGTCGTAGCGCTTGCCTTTGTTCGCTTCGTAGAGCTCCGGATCGAGCAGTTCGCGCACCGACACATCATCGGCAAATGCCAGCTCCGCGCCTCTGTGCTGCGCCGGTCGACCGATCAAGACGCTGCCATCCTTGTTGAAGCTCGCCGAGGCAAAGAACTCAGCGGCTCCTTCGCTCATCCAGCGTGGCATGGCGAAACGCGAGCTCGAGATCAGAAAGTGATGGGCGTATTCGTGCAGCAGAATGATCGTGGAAAAATCAGGATATCCGTTGCGGTTGCGAATATCCTGCACGAAGGCCCGGCTACCGCCCGCTCTCGGGACGTAAAAGCCAGCAATGGTTCGGCTGTTGCTACCCGCAATGCGCCTGATGTCGCGCTGGCTGCCGACCACGAAAATCACCACACGATTTGACGGGCTCGGCTTCTCTACGTCGCGCCCGGTCACCACTTTCATGGCGCTGTGATAGCGCTCCAGATTTTCGGCAAAGCGGCGAATGTCCTTTTCGCTGTCATCGGCATAGATCACGAAGTGATCGCTCGATGCCTCGTACCAGTCAGCATGCGCCGGACTGCTGGTGAGCAGCGCGACAAACCCCAAGAAGATGAGTGAAAATAGTCTGGTGATCATCCAGCAAGCGGCCCCTATCATCGCGCCGCGAACGGCGCCGATTGGGCATAGTATATTCAGCGCTCAGCGTTTGACCAGACTGGGCGCCAATCAGACCTAGGCCTGCGCCTCTGCAATGTAGCGTGACACTGTTTTCTCGACCACGTCGAGCGGCGCATTTCCGCCCAGGATCACTGCAGTGTTGAACGCCCTGAAATCATAAGCGTCGCCCAGTTCCGCTTCCGCGCGGACGCGCTGGCGGACGATTTCGCTGTGGCCAATCTTGTAGCTGCAGGCCTGGCCCGGCCAGCTGCAATACCGGTCAACCTCGCTCGCCACTTCTTCGTATTTCGAGCCATTGCGCTCGACAAAGAACTGGCGCGCCTGTTCGCGGGTCCAGCGCTTGCTGTGCAACCCGGTGTCGACCGCCAAGCGACATGCGCGGAAGGCGAGGCTTTGCAAATAGCCAAGCCGTCCAACCTTGAAGTCGTCATAAGCGCCGAGCTCATCTGCGAGTTGCTCACCATAGAGAGCCCATCCTTCAGAGAATGCGCCGAAGGCCAGAATCGACCGGATCAGCGGAAGGCGATTGGAATATTCACCCTCCCACACATGCCCGGGAATGCTCTCATGGAAGGTGAGATCGGGAAGGTCATATTTGCGGTGCAGATCGGTGGTGCGCAGATTGATCCAGAACCGCCCGGGGATCGTGCCATCCTTACTGCCAGCGCCGCCATAGGCTCCTGGCGCGCCTGCCTCTTCGGTGACCGGAATCCGCGTCACTTCCATATTGGGATCGACCAATTGCGTGAATGCCCGTGGCATCTGCGCTTTGATCCATTCGATCTGCTCATCGATAAAGGCGAAAATCTCTTCGCGCCCCGGATCGCCTTCCGCGAATTTGTAGCGCGGATCTTGCGACAGCGCCTGCATCCGTTCGCCAACGCTGCCTTGAGTGTAGCCAATCTCGCGCAGGATCGGGTCCATCCGACCGTGCAATTCGTCCAGCTCTTCCAAGCCCTGCTGATGGATTTCTTCTGGCGACATTGACGTGGTGGTCGAAGCACTCGTCGCCCAAGCATAATAGGCATCGCCATCGGGCTGGGCCCACATGCCCGGATTGCTGTGCGCCATGCCGCGCTGGGTTTCCAGCTCTGCCAACTGCCGTTGGAGTGCCGGCACAATGTCGTCGGCGACAATCGTTTCGAGGCTGGGCACCGCGGCACTTGCTTCGGCCATCTCATTGGCTTCCATCGGCGCGAGATAGACGTCGCGCGCGGCACCAATGACGCCGTTCATTTGCGCGATGGCCTTGTCCAACAGGAAGTCAGGCGGCACCAGGCCCATTCCCCGTGCCTCGGCAATACGATCTGTTTCGCCGTCAAGAACCGCGCTGACTTCACTCATGCGAGCGACGTAATAGTCGACATCCTGTGCCTCGCGCAGCGGCTGAGTCGCGCCGAAGAAACGAGGCAAGTCAATATAGGCCCCGACATTCTGGATCACGAGATAGGGCGCATTCCGCCAGCTACCGACCGCGACATCGCCATAGGGCAGGGCAAAGCCTTCCAAAGCGTTGGAATAAGCACTTTCGACAACTTCAAACCCGGTCAATTGGTCCGATGTCAGGTTGTCCTTGGGATAGGCCCGCGCGGCATCGCGCAATTGCTCCAGCCGAGCAGCGTATTCCGCACGTCCTTCAGATCCAGTCGCTCCGAAGGTTCCGCGCCAGGCAGCGTATTCGCCGGTGTCGACGCCAAGCCCGGTCGCGCGTGCAGGCTCATGGGCAAGCATCGCATAGCCGATCGCTTCCAGCGCCGCATCAGGTTCAAGCGCGTCAAATTCACCGCTGCCGCCAAGTCCCAATTCCTTGCAGCCCGAAAGCAGCGCCAATGAAGAAACGCCGCCAAGCCCATAGAGGGTCTGGCGGCGTGTGAATGTGTGTGATTTCTCTCTCATGAGAGCGGTGTTACCGCCCAGATGGAGCGAGTCAATCAGTCGAGGAATTCGGCGGGCACCTTGCCGCCATTCTTGGCGAGTTCCTGCATCGTCTGCTTGTGCAGCAGGATATTGTCTTCGGCACTGCCCGAATAATCCGCATTGCCAAGCTCGACCGCCAGTTCCTTGCGGTTGGCATAGCTTGAATCGACGCCGATCAGTTTCATCAAGTCAACGATGGATGTGCGCCAGTTGAGCGCGTCAGCACCGTCCATGGCGTCCAGCCGCGCTTCAACGTCGACTTCGCTGATCGCCACAGGCTCTGGTGCAGCAGCTGGTGCTGCCGGTGCCGCTGGCTTCTTCTCTTCTTCGTCCGAGCCAAAGATCGCGTTCTTGATTGAGCTGAAAATTCCCATCCGTACCCTCCTGTTATGGACTTTCTTGGTGTAGCGGCCACTTGTGCAAGCCAGATGACCACTTCACTGTCGGGCCTAGCACAGTTAAGTGAGACCGAGCATGAATATCCTCGATTTGGTCCTGCCGATTGTGATGCTGGCGGCGTTTGCTCTGTTTGCGGGCGCGTTTGTCTATTGGCGTCGCACGGGTGAAACCAAGCAGCCGCTTCTGATGGTGCTGCTGGCGCTCATCGCGATTGGCAATGTGTTGATCTGGACGGTGCCGACCGCCGACGGCGAAAGTCCGATTGAGGCCGCGCAGTCGGCCGAAGATGGAAGAACTTCGACCGACTGACGCGGTTGCGACCCTGGAAGAGACCTTCCTATCAGTTGGGCAATCTCCAGCGGACGGAGCTGGTGTAGACACCGTCGACTGGCTTGCCGGTATCGTCGCGCGCAGGCTCGAACCGCGCACGCTTGATGATCAGAGCGCAAGTCGCATTGTCGAGCGCCGCGTGACTAGTCGAACGTGTGATCATGCAATCGACGACGCGACCGCTCGCATTGACATCAAGGCTGAAGCGGGCAGTTCCCGCCATCTCTCGCCTGATCCAGCTGCTGCGATAATCGCGATCGGTGATCCAGCGCGCGGGATCATTGCTCGGACTCGCGGCCACGGGATCTAACATGGGTGTGACCGGGGTCGTGGTTCCACTGCCAACGCTTGGCACCACAATCGGATCGACAGGGATATCAGGCAGTCCGCCCACCTCAATTGGGTTGGAGTTTCCAAGATTGATCGCGATGTCGGGTATCACCGGGTCCGACATTGGCGGAGTTGGGGCGTCCGTCACCGGTTTGTCCGTAACCTGCTCTGGTGTGTCAGGCGGCGGAGGGGGCGGGATCGTGACATCAGGATCTTCGTAGAAGATGGTGTCAGGATTTTCGGTCTTGTTTTCAATCACCACGGTCACAGCAAGTCCAGCAATCAGAAAGGCGCCAATACCGGCGGGAATGCCGATGGCGCCAATCATGGCCGCGGGGTTGCGTGAAGGGGCGTATCCACTCGTTAGGGTAGTGCTTGTCATAACAAGGCTCCTCTCTCACTTCGTCAGAGCGAGGGCCGTGAGCGTTCGGGTTGTGCGGGGTGCGCAAATCGGCCTCGCTCGAGCGCGATGTTACAACGTGACAATGAACCAACAACAACTTTCGCGTTGTTTTTCGGTACTTATCGCTTGGTAAGCCGGTTAGCGGGAGCGGCAAACTCCCGCCATTTCCATCACTTAATCGGACAATCCGGAGACAGCCTGAAGTCCAAATAATTATCGACTGAGGCCATCATGTCTTCCATTTCATTCTCAAAGAAATGGTTCGCGCGAGGAATCTCGTCATGATGAATCGTGATGTGCTTTTGCGTGCGAAGCTTGTCTACCAGCTTCTGGACAGCGCTTGGCTGAACAACCGTGTCAGCCGCTCCTTGCACGAAGATCCCTGAAGCCGGGCATGGCGCCAGGAATGAGAAATCATACATATTGGCGGGCGGCGCGATCGAGATGAATCCCCGCACTTCTGGGCGGCGCATCAGCAATTGCATGCCGATAAGCGCGCCAAAGGAATAGCCAGCAACCCAGGTCGTCTGCGCTTCAGGGTGGATCGACTGAACCCAGTCGAGCGCGCTGGCTGCGTCAGACAATTCGCCAATGCCGCTGTCAAAGCTGCCCTGGCTGCGCCCGACCCCGCGGAAGTTGAACCTCAGGGTTGCAAAACCGCGATCAGAGAAGGTCTTGTAAAGCCGCTGGACAATCCGATCATTCATTGTGCCGCCGCCTTCGGGATGCGGATGAAGGATCATCGCAACCGGCGCGCGCGGGCGTGGGGGCGGAGAGAAACGGCCTTCAAGACGGCCCTCTGGACCGGGAAAGATGACTGATGGCATGGATGAACCCTATAGATCTGGATGGCACAAAGTGTCGGCTGACACTTGTGGATGCGCGCTCTATAGACAGCTCAATTCGGTAATGCAATTTGTTAAGAATCATTCTCAATAAGCGCGACATTTGACCCAACGCATCTATCTCGATCACGCTGCGACGTCGCCGCTTCGCCCTGAAGCGCGTGCGGCTATGGATGAGGGATTTGCGCTGTGGGCCAACCCGTCATCGCCGCATGCAGAAGGGCGCAAGGCCAAGCAGGCGCTCGAAGATGCGCGCGAGCGGATCAAGCGTGCGCTCGATTGGACTGGCGAGCTGATCTTTACATCAGGGGCGAGCGAGGCGCTCTGGATTGCCCTCAATCGCGCGAAGGCGGATCAGCGGATCGTCAGCGCCGTTGAGCATGATGCGGTGTACCGCGCGGCTCCGGACGCGGAGCTGGTGGCGGATGAAACCCGCTTTGACGAGCGCTGCGTCGTTGCAATCCAGCACGTCAATTCTGAAACTGGCACGATCAATCCGGTCGACCAAATGGCTGAGTCTTTGCGTGAGAGCGGCGCGGTGTTGCTGTCCGATTGCGCGCAGAGTGCTGGCAAGCTTGCCCTGCCGGATGCCGACATGGTCGTCGTCTCAGCGCACAAATATGGCGGACCGATTGGCGTCGGCGCCCTGCTGGTGAGGGATTTCAATCTGCTCGAGCCCATCGGCGGGCACGAGAGAGGATACCGGCAGGGAACGGAGAACGTCCCGGCGGCGCTCGGAATGGCTGCGGCCCTCGAGGCGAGCGAATGGTCGACATCTGAGCAGCAACGCGCCAACTTTGCCAGCGAGATCACTGAGAGCCGCCTCAGCATTGGAGATCAGGTCGATTACATCTTTGCTCTGACCCATCCAACGATGTCCGCTCAGGCTTTGCTGATCCGTCTCGATGCCATGAGTATTGCCGTCTCCGCGGGCAGCGCCTGTTCCTCGGGCACGCTCAAGAAAAGCCGCGTTCTCGATGCGTTTGGCGTGTCTGACGAAGTCGCTGCGAGGACAATCCGCGTCAGCCTGGGCTGGAATACGATTCCAGAAGAGCTGGACCAGTTCCTCGAGGCCTGGAGGTCGCTGACATGATCTATCTCGACTACCAGGCGACCACGCCCTTGGCACCCGAAGCGCGCGAGGCCATGCTGCGCTGGCTCGATGGGCCCGACGGCAGCACGTTCGGCAATCCGCATTCGCCGCACCGAATGGGGCGCCAAGCTGCTGCAGCGATCGAGGCTGCGCGCGACAGGGTCGCAGCTTTGTTTCCATCTGGAGGCAAAGTGATCTTCACTGGCGGCGCAACCGAAGCGCTCAATCTCGCCATACGAGGCACGGCTGGCGAGGGCGCGGTGGCATTCTCGTCAATCGAACACTCCGCCGTTGGCGACACCGCCAGAGCCGCGGGCGCGCACGAAGTGTTGGCCGTGAATGAGCAGGGTCTGTGCGATCCCGAACAGAACCTGCCGCAATCCGCGCGCATGCTGGCGGTGATGCAGGTCAACAATGAGATCGGGACCGTCCAGCCGATTGATCCATGGATTGAACGCGCGCGCAATATGGGCGCGCTGATACTGGTTGACGGAGTCCAGGCCTATGGAAAGTCGCCTCTTCCAGAAGCCGATATGATCGCGATTTCGGGTCACAAATTCCATGGACCCAAGGGCATTGGCGCGCTGTGGGTGCGCGACGGGGTGGAACTCAGTGAAATGCAGACCGGAGGCGGACAGGAGCATGGCCTGCGCTCAGGCACCTTGTCGCCAGCGCTGATCGCCGGAATGGGCGCGGCGGCTCAGCTTGCAGGGGAGCGGATGCAAGCTGATGCCGAGCATGTCGAGCAACTATGGAATCGAGCGCGCGAACTGTTTGATGGGTGGACCCTCAATGGCAGCTCCGAGCATCGTTGGCGGGGCAATCTCAATATCCGCCGGTCGGGCCTCGATGTCGCGAGGCTGATGTCTGACTGCCGTACATTGATGTTCAGCGCGGGGTCTGCCTGCGCCAGCGGCTCCGGCCGCCCGAGCCATGTCCTCAAAGCGATTGGGCTTTCCGATGCGCAAGCCAAGTCATCAATCCGTCTCGGATTTGGGCGCTACACCACGCTTGAGCAAATCGAACAGGCGGCAGGGATGATCAACGCCGCTGCCAAGGAGCAAGGCCTATGAGCATCGCAGTGACCTTCATCGATCCGAATGGCTCGAGGGTCGAGACGAGCGGCGAAGCGGGCGACAACCTGTTACGGGTTGGGCAAGCTGCGGGCTTGCCACTCGAAGGCACCTGCGAAGGCCAGATGGCCTGTTCAACCTGCCATGTCATTGTCGCAGCTGAATGGTTCGACAAGCTTTCCGAAGCGAGCGAGGAAGAAGAGGATATGCTCGATTTTGCCGCCGGTGCGCGGCGAACGAGCCGTCTCTCCTGCCAGATTGATCTGACCGATGCACTCGACGGTCTCACCGTTAGCGTCCCGTCCGAAAGCCATGATCTGCAGCGGATGTAAGCGAGGCCACTGGGTCTGATCGTACCAATTCTGCGAGTTGTGAGCCTGGCGCCGCAATGCGATTTCCCAGCTCTGGAATTTGAGAGAGGCCGGCATGAGTTTCCAACACGATCTTGTCATCCGCGGCGGCACCATTGCCGATGGCAGCGGAGGTGCGCTGATCCAGGGCGACATTGCCATTATGGACGGCAAGGTGTCGGCGATCGGCGATGTCTCTGGCACGGGCCGCGAGGAGATCGACGCGACAGGCCGTATCGTCACGCCCGGCTTTGTCGATGTGCACACGCATTATGACGGGCAGTGCATCTGGGCTGAAGAGCTTAGCCCATCGTCCTCGCATGGCGTCACCACAGCGGTGATGGGCAATTGCGGTGTCGGGTTCGCCCCCTGCCGCAAGGAAGATCACGATCTGCTGATCAATGTGATGGAAGGCGTCGAGGACATCCCAGACGTGGTGATGACCGAAGGCCTGCCATGGGATTGGGAGACCTTTCCCGAATATCTCGACACGGTCGACAAAGGCAGGCGCGATATCGATGTCGCGGCGTACCTGCCGCACTCACCTTTGCGGGTTTATGCGATGGGCGCGCGTGGCGCGACGCGTGAGGCCGCCAATGATGAAGACCTGGCCAAGATGCAGCAGATCGCGCGCGAAGCGATGGAGGCCGGCGCGCTTGGGTTCGCGACTTCGCGGCTGTCGATCCACAAGACGGCAGATGGCGAGAGCATCCCGACCTTCGAAGCCGATATTGCCGAGCTTGAAGCGATTTGCGGCGGCATGAAGGATGCGGGCAGCGGCACGTTCCAGATCGTGCTCGATGCCTTTGTCGGTTGGGACAAGGAATATCAGGTGATCGAGCGAGTGGTGAAGACCTCAGGTCGTCCGGCGACCTTTACGCTCGCATCAGGAAACGACGCGCCGCCACGCTGGCGCAATGTGCTGGCGATGCTCGAACAGACCAATGCCGAGGATGGCATGGCGACAGCGCAGATCATGCCGCGTCCAATTGGCTTGATCGCCGGGCTCGAACTGACGGTGCATCCGTTTGTGCTATGCCCGAGCTGGGCCAAAATCGCGGATCTGCCGATCGACGAGCAAGTCAAAGCAATGCGCGATCCGGAGCTGCGTTCGGCGCTGATAACTGAGGATTTCGAGAAGGGGCATCCGTTCAACGCGTTGGCGCGGGATTGGGACTGGCTGTTCCCGCTCGATGATCCGCCAGACTATGCGCCGCCGCGCGAAATGAGCATGGCAGGCCAAGCGGCTGCGAAGGGCTGCACGCCGCAAGAGATCGCCTATGATCGTATTCTAAAGACCAATGGGCGAGGACTCTTCCTGGCGGCGCTAGGCAATTACGAGAACGCCAAGCTCGACAGCGCGCATGAGATGCTGAGCCATCCCAACTGCATTCCGGGACTGGGCGATGGCGGTGCGCACTACGGCGCGATCTGCGACGCCAGCTATTCGACCTATCTGCTGACCCAATTCGTCAAAGGCGAGGGGGATTTACGATTTGGCCTGGCTGAGGCGGTGCATATGCTCTCGCGCAAGGCTGCACGGGCTGTGGGTCTCAATGATCGCGGCTTGCTGGAAGTTGGCGCAAAGGCGGATCTGAACGTGATTGATCTTGATCGGTTGCAATTGCATCTGCCCGAAGTCGTGCGCGACCTGCCCGCCGGGGGCAGAAGGCTGCACCAGCGGGCGACAGGCTATGACGCCACGATTGTCTCAGGCGAAGTGATCCGTCGGTTTGACGAGTCGACCGGTGCGCGGCCCGGCAAGCTGGTCAGGGCGGGGTGAGTGGCGTGCTCTTTCAGGCGCCAGCGCGATCATATTCAGCATTGAGCATTGCCATCGAATAGCTCTCCAGCGCGTGCGTTGCGGGAGCTACAGACGCCTGATTGCCGCCTGCCACGATGATCTTGTCCTTCACCGTGACCGCGCGGACATGTCGCCGAGGTGTGAACGGGATTGCGAGCTTTCTCCACTCCTCGGTTGCCGGGTCGAAGCCCAAGACTGAGCTTTGATTGGCGTAATCTCCGAACACAAATATCCGTCCGCCACCTGCGGCAGCGGCATGTGCGCTCAAGGGGATCGGGGGAGGCGCTGACATCGACCATGCGTCCGTGGTCGGATCATAGACCTGCAAGATGGCCAGCGCGCGCGATTGGTCATAGCCGCCGATCAGAAATATGCGATCGCCCAATACAATTGCGGCCGAATTGCCGATTGCCACCGGCATGGTAGCGCGCTGTGTCCACGCGTCATAGGGGTACGCGCATTCCCACACTTGGTTGCTGGCTTTCGCATGCGAGCCGTCTTCTGGCCGGTAGACGCCGCCAAGAACAAAGACCGAGTCAGCCAAGGTCACTGTCGCAAGGTGGATCAACGGCACTGGCAGGTCCGGTCCACGCCAAATCGCCTGTGTCTCAGGATCGATCCGCTCGGTTTCCGAGACCAAGCGACCTTGCGTGCCATCGCGGGTCCGGCCTCCCAGCAGCCAGATCTGATTGTCGATCCAGATCGACGCATGATTGGCGCGATGATGAATCGCATTGGCCAGGAATTGCTGGTCGAGCGTCGCGGGATCAATTGCCTCGACCAGACCGAGCAGAGAAGAATAAAAGTGCTGCTCCGTTTGACCTGCGCCGATCGGAGCTCCGCCCGAAAGGATGGCTCGCTGCCCGTCGGTGCACAGTGCTGGGCCATAGCGCGGAATGTGCAGGCGACCCGCCTGCCGCAGCTCATGCGCGCGCACTTTCGTGCCAAAAGCGGCGGCCCCGACTGCCAATGCGACTCCCGCCGCTCCCATTATGCCTTGTCGACGGGTGATCATAAGTCGTACTCCTCAATGATACAGAATATCATTGGGTCTCGATGATGTCGACTTCCACCAAAACCTGATACACTTTGATGCTTGACCGCACCGCGACATTGAGGTCTTTTGGCACTAATGGTGCAATAATATTGGGATGGGTTGGCAATGAAGCGTTTTTTCAAAGGTTTGATCGCGATCATTGGTGTGGTCGCTCTGGTGCTCGGCATCTGGGCGGTCTTCCTGACCAGGGATGGCTCTGTAGTGACCACAGAAGGCGAAGGAGAGGTCGCGATCGGCTCTGGGGTGTTCGAGGCCTATCCGCTGCCAGAATACGCCGCAGCAGCCGTTTCTGGCGACTACAAGAGCTATCTCGTCGAGGTTGAACCTGGCATCAAAGTCCACGTGCTCGAAGTGGGCGAAGGCTTCCCGGTTTACATGCAGCACGGCAATCCCACGAATGGCCTGCTCTACCGCAAAGTCGCTGAGCAACTGCCCAAGGATCAGTTCCGTCTGATCATGCCGACCATGGTTGGCCTGGGTTTCTCCAGCAAGGTTCCGGCCAGCCAACACACGCTTGAAAACCACCTGCGCTGGATGGGCGCCGCGATCGAGCAAATCGGCGTCGATGAGCTGATCTATGTGGGGCAGGATTGGGGCGGTCCAGTCGGCATGGGCGTGCTGGCGCGCGCACCGGGCAAGGTCAAAGGCGCGGTGGTTATGAACACTGGCTTCATAGCTCCGAGGGAAGAGCGTGCGCTTTCGACCGCGCATGCCACGGTCAGCACGCCTGTGTTTGGCGAGTTCCTGCTCGAGGGGTTCGGATCGATCTTTGACAATATCGATCAGGTCCAAGGTGATCCGGCATCGATGAACCAGGAGGTGCGCGATCTCTATCGTCTTCCGATTGAGGAGAGCGGCAATGCCAAGGCTCCGCTCGCTCTGATGCGCATGGTGCCGGCTGGGCCCGATCACCCGACCGTCGAGCCGATGCTCGAGGTTGAAGCCTATGCCAAATCGCTCGACATACCGGTCGCGCTGGTTTGGGGGATGCAGGATCCGATCCTTGCTCAGGGACTCGAGCCAATGAAGGCGCTCTATCCCAACGCTCCCGTGACTGAGACCGAGGCTGGGCACTTTCTGCAGGAAGAAGTGCCAGAGGTGATCGCGACAGCGGTGCTCGATATCTTTGCCCGGATCGAGCAGGGCGAAGAGGACGCTGCAGAAGCGACAGAGTAGGCGAAGAGGCCACCGAATTTGATGGTGCGCTGAATTGACCCTAGACCTCTGATCAAGAGGAGAGGGGACAATATATGCCTAAGGATTCTACCGATCTGGCCCGGCACGGCCTGATTGTCATGCTGATCGGCCTGATCGGCGGGTTTGGTTTCACCTTCGCGATGCTGGAAGAAGTGTCGCTCTCGCCCATTCCCATCGTTTTTGCAGAGAGCTTTCCCGGGGCGGTCAACGATTGGCGGATTCTGCATCTGGGCTGCTTGCTCAATGGCATCATGGCGCTGGGTATAGCGGCGACCATGTCGAAATTTGACCTTGGTGAGATCAAGGCCAAGCGCGTGGTGCTGTGTGTTGCCGCGGCGATCTGGGGCAACACCGTATTTTATTTCGCCAATCTCTCCGCACCCAACCGTTCGCTCAGCCTGGGTTCCAATGCCCTTGGCGAGGCGAGCCTTGCTGGGGCGATTGGCTATGTCACCGCGCTGATTGGGGCGCTTGCGCTGATCTATGCTATCTGTGTGATGATTTTCGCGAAGGCCAAGTGAATTGGCTCGCAAGCTGGCGAGAGAAAGCATGACTGATCCGTCCACGTTCGAACATCCGATGGATGACTTCCCGGTCCGCAAATTGCGGTTCGACTTTGCTGCCCATGAGCCCGAGACCGCTGTGTGGAGCGAGAGCAGCGAATTGTTCAGCCTGTTCGCCAACGCCTTCACATTGCATGTGCCCTATTTTGAAAAATATCTTGTTCGCTCAATGATGGCGGCGCGGCCCAAAATCACCGATGACAAGCTGCGCAGAGATGTTGACGCGATTATCGGCCAGGAGGCGCATCACGCTGATGCCTTTCTTGAATTCAATGCCTTGCTCAAGCGTCGCTATCCGAAGGCGGAGGCGCTCGAATCCCAGGCCAAGGCTGATTTCAAGAAGCGTTTGAAAGCGGACGATTTCAAGTCACTGGTCGGTTTCACCGCCGGTTATGAGACCTTCACCTTCCTCGCGGGCATGATCTTCCTCGAGAAATATGATGAGTGGATGGCCAAGTCCGATCCGACTGTGAAGGCGCTGTGGGTGTGGCACCAGGTCGAAGAGGTTGAGCATGCCGCGGTCGCATTCGACGTCTACCAGCATTTCTTCGCCGACGATCAGCCCTATCGCAAACGCATGGTATGGGCGGCGTTTCGGCATATCGTGACCGAGGTGGCCAAGGCCTATGTCCATATGTGCAAGGTCGAGGGCTGGCTCTCCAACCCTATCCGCGCCGCCCGGGCAGGCGCCTTTATCACCAGCGTGTTGGCGCGCATGATGTGGACCACGCGGCCGGTGCTTCGAGATGGATATCATCCGCGCAATCACCCGCTCGCCACCAGCGACCAGAACCCGATAGCCATGTCCTGGCGCCGCTTTCACAAAGCGGGCGGGGATGTGCTGGAGATCGATCGCGAGAAGATGGCGTTGATCATGAGCCAGTGAATCTGCGTTTCTCTGTGGAAACCGGTCTCCCTCGCCGGGGCAGTCATTGCTAAGCGAAGGTGATGTCCGAAATCACTGAAGCTGACGATTCTGATCCATTCGACGCGCTGGTCGATGTCCCATTCGATTCTGCGCTCGAAGAACGCTACCTGGTCTATGCGCTGTCGACGATCACGGCGCGCTCGCTGCCCGATCTGCGCGACGGGTTGAAGCCGGTCCACCGCCGCTTGCTGTGGACCATGCGCCAGCTCAAGCTCGATCCTTCCAACACCTTCAAGAAGTCGGCGCGCGTGGTTGGCGAGGTGATCGGCAAATACCACCCGCATGGCGACACGGCCGCCTACGACGCAATGGTCCGTCTCGCGCAGGACTTTTCGCTGCGATATCCGCTGGTCGAGGGGCAGGGCAATTTCGGCAATATCGATGGCGATAATGCCGCTGCCTATCGCTATACCGAAGCGCGGCTGACCAAGACTGCAATGCAATTGATGGAAGGCCTCGATGCCGGGACCGTCGATTTCATCCCGACCTATAATGGCGAGGAACAGGAACCCGAGCTGATGCCCGGCCTGTTCCCCAACCTGCTGGCGAATGGGGCGAGTGGGATCGCGGTGGGCATGGCGACCAATATCCCATCGCACAATGTCCATGAAGTGATCGATGCCACGCTTGAATTGATCGACAATCCGCATGTCGAGCACGAGCGGTTGATGGAGATATTCCAGGGGCCTGACTTCGCGACGGGTGGTCAGATCGTCGACAGCAAGCAAGTGATCAGCGATGCCTATGCCACCGGGCGCGGCTCGTTCCGCGTGCGCGGCGTGTTCTCTGCTCCCGAAGCCGACAAGCAGGGCGACAAGGATGCAGGTATCGAACGTCTTGGCGGCGGCCAATGGCAGCTGGTCATCTCCGAAATCCCTTATCAGGTCCAAAAGGGTAAGTTGATTGAGCAGATCGCGCAGGCGATCGCTGACAAGAAGCTGCCGATTCTGGAAGATGTCCGCGACGAGAGCGATGAGGACATCCGCATCGTGCTGGTTCCGCGGAGCCGCAATGTTGATCCGGACCTGCTCAAGGAGAGCCTGTTCAAGCTGACCGATCTCGAAACCCGGTTTGGGCTCAATCTCAACGTGCTCGACGCCAGCCGCACGCCGATGGTGATGGGGCTGAAGGAATTGCTCGAGCATTGGACCCGGGCCCAGATTGAAATTCTCCAGCGTCGCACTCAGCACCGTTTGGATCAGATCGCCGCCCGGCTTGAACTGGTCGAAGGCTACATCATTGCCTTCCTCAATCTGGACCGTGTGATCGAAATCATTCGCACCGAGGATGAGCCCAAGCCGGTGATGATGGCGGAGTTCAACCTGACCGACCGCCAGGCCGAAGCAATCCTCAACATGCGGTTGCGCAGCCTGCGCAAGCTCGAAGAGATGCAGCTGCGGCAAGAGAAGGATGATTTGCTGGCCGAGCAGGACGAGCTGGAGAAACTGCTTGGTTCGCCAGCGCGTCAGCGCACAAGGCTCAAGAAAGATCTGCGCGCGCTGCGCAAGGACTATGCCGAAGATACCAATATTGGCGCGCGCCGTACGCGCATCGAGGAGGCTGCGCCTGCGGTCGAATTCTCGATGGACGCAATGATCGAGAAAGAGCCGGTCACCATCATCCTGTCGGCCAAGGGATGGATCAGAGCGGCCAAGGGGCATGTCCCGCTCGATCAGGAGTTCAAATACAAGGAAGGCGATGAGCTTGCCTTCATTCTCCACGCCCAGACGACCGACAAGCTACTGATCGCGGCTGAGAATGGCCGCTTCTACACGCTTGGCTGCGACAAGCTGCCCGGCGCGCGCGGATTTGGTGAGCCAGTCCGCACGATGATCGATCTCGAAGCCGATACCAGCATCGCGCAGATGGTGGTGCACAAAGAGGGCGGGCGGTTGCTGCTCGCTTCCAGCATCGGCAAAGGCTTTGTCGCGGAAACCAGCGAATTGCTGGCCGAGACGCGCAAAGGCCGGCAGGTGGTGAACCTCAAGGGCGATGCGCGGCTGGCTGTCATGCGCGAGATTGCCGAAGGACACGATTCCGTCGCCAGTGTCGGCGAAAACCGCAAGCTGGTGGTCTTCGCGCTCGACGAGATGCCTGTGATGGCGAAGGGGCAGGGCGTGACGCTGCAGCGCTATCGCGATGGCGGACTAAGCGACGCTACCACGTTTACCTTGGCCGAAGGGCTGAGCTGGACGATGGGCGGGTCGGGCGATCGCACCAGGACGGAGAACGAGATCGGCATGTGGAAAGTGGCTCGGGGGGCAGCGGGCCGTCTGCCTCCGCAGGGCTTCCCCAAGAATAATCGCTTCTCGTAATCCAGCGACGCGCGCAATTGGCAGCTTGTGTCACCAACAGAAAAGGGCCGCCGGATTGCTCCGACGGCCCTTTCTGATTTCATTCTGCTTTGGGGCTTAGCCGCCTTGGACTTCCGCAATGATGTCAGCCAGGTTCGCGCGGGCGACCAGCTGATCATTCGCGTCGAGGGCGAAGAAGCCACGCGGAAGCGTGACCAGACCAAAATCATCATTGCTGACCACGACGTTGGCTTCGTCGAGCTGGCTGATCGTGCCAAGTGGCTGTGCGTCAGCGGTGATCACTGGATTGCCCACTGCGATAGCAGCGTCGAGCTTTGCAGCGGCTTGTGCCTCGGCAGCAGCTTTTGCTTCAGCAGCGGCCTGAGCCTGTGCAACCTGCTGGTCCATCATGGCGTTGATCTGCGCCTGAGTGGCATTGACGGTCCAACCGATTTCGCGCTCAGCGAGCAGGTTGGCAGGCAGCGGAGCCTTGTGCTTGCCGGTGTCGACAACGACTGTTGCGCCGTCATTGCTTTCAACGGTGCCGATCGGTGCATCGTCATTGCCATAAACGGTTGCGCCTACATCTTGAGCGCTTGCAGCGATCGGGGTTGCGGCCAGAGCGGTGGCCACGACAGCCAGCTTAGCGAATTTCATAGAGGTATCTCCGAGTAACAAGTCTTCCATGCCCTGCAGTCGAGACGCCTGCAGCGCGCCAGTGAAACAATTTTGCCGGGATGGGGCCGGCGACGAAGTTTGCTTGCACGGGAGAGGCCGCGCAAGTTGCCCGGGCGGTTCCCTAAGGCAGTTGTTGGTCCTGTGACAACCCGGATAATGTGGCTTATCGCAGCTGAAGACCTGCTTAACGTGGGAAAATTGCTAGGTGAGGGCCTCGTCGAGCATCTGCTGCACGCGTTCCTCCGAAGGAAATCCCTCTTCGACCCAGCGCCTTTCGATCGCTTGCAGCAGTCTTGCAACCTCCGGACCAGCGGCAACACCGCGCTCGACAATCGCGCCGCCTTTGAGAGGGAAGACTGGCGGCTGCCAGTCTTTTAAAGGTGTTGCGTCAGCGCCTAGCAGCAGGAGTCGATCAATCGCGATGTTGATGCCTTCGTGATAGCCGAGCGCCAACGGGTTCTCCGCATCGGCCTGCAGGCGTTCAGCGGTTCCAACCAATTGCGCCCGCTGGGCCTTGGAAAGACGCAAGCGCGCCGCGACAGTCTCGGCGACATCGGGCGAAGGCGGCAGCAAGGCGGCCAGCCGGCGAAGTGGGTCAGGCGCAATCCCTTGCTCCCGCTCGATCGCAATAAGCGATTGCAGCGCTGCGATATGAGCTGAGCATGTTTCAGGCAGAACAACCGACAACACTGTGTTCGCATGCATGCGAGCGATTGTCGGGTGCGGATCAGGCAGCGCCAACAGGCTCAGCAATTCGCTGGCGACCCGTTCCCGGCTTAAACCCTTGAGCGTGTCCGCCAGGTCCGCGCAGGCCTGTTCGGCTTCATCATCTAGCTCTGAGCCAAACCGAGCCTGAAAACGATAATAGCGCAGGATCCGCAGATGATCTTCGCGAATGCGTTGGCGAGCATCTCCGATAAAGCGCACGCGGCGAGCAGCAAGATCGTCCAGCCCGCCAAAATAGTCCGAAATCTCAAGCGTGTCGGGATGGGCAAACAACGCATTGATGGTGAAATCGCGACGGGCAGCGTCTTCGCGCCATTCGCTTGCAAAGGCGATGGTCGCGCGCCGGCCATCGGTCGACACGTCGTGTCTTAGCGTCGTGACTTCGACCGGCCCATCATCAAGCACCGCAGTGACAGTGCCGTGATCAATCCCGGTCGGGACCGTGCGAATGCCCGCTTGGGCGCAGCGATCGATGACTTGATCGGGGGTCAGAACGGTGGCGCAATCCACATCGTTGACCGGCAGACCAAGCAAAGTGTCGCGCACCACGCCACCGACCCAGCGGATATTGTCCGCACCCAAAGCAGAGGTGAGCGCGCGCAATCCGGTGCGACCCGGCCATTCGGCAGATTGCAGCGATGCGTTCATGTGATCCCCGGTACCCGAAAATTGGAGGGACATCCTCCAAGGCTAGCCCCTGCTAGAAGAAAAACCCGCTCGACGACAAGCTCAAGCAGAACGCGCAGACATTTTCTCAATCGAGATACGGCGCGACAGATTTGCAATGATGGCTGCGGTCACACCCCAGATCCGAAAGCCTTCATAATTGAGCTCGAGATAGCGTCGGTTGGCTCCGCGCCAATGGACCTCATGCGTTTCCCAATTGGAACGATCGAGCAGCAAGTCCAGCGGCGCTTCGAACCAGTCCTCCACTTCGCTTGGGCTAGGTGTCAGATCGAGATCCGGCGGGACGACCGCAAGCACTGGGGTCACGTCGAAACCGGTGCCCGTCCGATAGGTGTCACTGGTGCCGATCACCCTGACGACTTCGGGTGAAAGCGCCAATTCCTCGTCCGCTTCCCGAAGCGCCGCGGCGACCGCGTCTTCACCCGGATCGATTTTCCCGCCGGGGAATGCCACCTGGCCAGGATGGTCACGCATGCCTTGTGGGCGCTGTGTCAGGATCACACCAGGCCGCGCACGATCGGTCACCGCGATGAGCACCGCAGCCGGGGTCAAACGATTGGGATCCGCCCAATCGCCATCGTCCAGCAGACCTTCTACCGGCCGTCGATGGCCGTCTTCAAAGACTTGCGAAAGCTTGGAGAACAAATCGCTCATGCTGGAAGAAGCGAGAATGTTTCGCCGCCAGAGCTGACGGTCCAATCATCGCCCTTGGCAAGTGCGATCTCCGCCAGCTGGGCATAGGTTGAGCGGTTGAGCCTCGCTTCGCAGCCGCGTCGCACATGGACATAGATGGCGGGCGTGTCGACGTCTCCTGCCACTCGCAGAGGATGATCAGGACCTGCGATCACCAGCTCATCGGTGTTAAGCCGGAATGCCAAGCCTCCCTCGCGTTCGGCGCAGTCGGTGGCGACAAAGGCGGCATCCTCAACCTCGATGCTGAGCTTTTCGAACGGGCTAACCAAATGGTGCGAACCATCGGGATCGCGCAACAGCAAGCCAGAGAACGCGCGCACCATGGCATCGCGCTTGATGGGTGATCCATCATGAAACCACGTGCCGTCAGCAGCGATCCGCATGCCGCTGTGGCCGGTCTTCTCCGGTGCCCATCCTTCGACCGGCGGCAGTTTGCGCGCTGCCACTTGCTCGGCAATTTCGGAAAGCGTGAGTTCGGCCAGATAGGGAGGGGGTTCGTAAGGCATGTTCTAGCCTTGCGATGCCAGAATTGGACTAGTCTGCCAATTCACTCAATTCCCAGGGCCCCAGATTTCCTTCACGCGGCAAGACGGATGGATTGTCGCAGCGCAGCAGCAAGCGCGCAGGATCGTTCGGCCCGGGTGTGCGCCAGCCGGCGGTGTGCTCGGCAGAGAAACCGAAAAAGCGCTCATAATAATCTGGATCGCCGATCAGAACCTGTGGAAGTGGAGGGGCATCGCCTGAAGTCTGCGCAATCGCTTCGAGGCTCGCCAGCATCAGGGCTTTGCCATAGCCTTCGTTCTGGTGCTCGGGCAGGACTGCGACCGGGCCGACCATCAGCAGCGGATAGGTTCGACCGTCGGGATCGGTCAGTCCGATCGGCCAAATCTGGATCGTCCCGACCAGCATTTCGTCGTTATCAATGGCCGCGAAGCTCAATGCGTCGAGCCAATGCATGCCAGTGCGAATGCGATAGGCGGTGCGGGCATGCCGATCCTCGCCAAAAGCGCGGTCGAGCAATTGCTCGATCATGTCGGGTTCCACCGACGACAAGGGGATCAGCACAGCCATGGGGCGGCGCGTTTAGGGCGAGGGGCCGGTTGTGCCAAGCAAAAACCAGCCAGCCCCGGAGATTGCTACGTCGCCATCGCTCCCCGCGACAGCGTGCGAAATCTCTTACATGCTAAGCTTGATCAGTCGTCCTTCGCTGCCGTCTTCAACAACCCAGATCGAACCGTCGGGACCTTCCTCGACCGAGCGAAGGCGTCCGCCGACTTCGTGGCGTGCGGCCTCGGTTGCGGTTTCTCCGTCAAGGTCGACCTGGACCAGAGCTTCGCTGCGCAGGCCTGCAATCAATGCATCGCCCTTCCAAGCGTCGAACATGTCACCCTTGTAGATGATCATATCACCTGGAGCGATCACGGGTGTCCAATGGATTGCAGGCTTGGTGAAGCCATCGTCTTCGGAGTGATCGGTGATTGGATCGCCATTGTAGTGATTGCCATACGAGCGGGTCGGCCAGCCGTAATTGGCGCCCTCAGCGACGAGGTTAAGCTCATCACCACCGCCTGGGCCATGCTCAACTTCCCAAAGACGGCCTTCAGCATCCCAATCGATGCCCAGGATATTGCGGTGACCATACGACCAGATTTCAGCGGTCACGCCGCCTTCATCGGCAAAGGGATTGCCGTCGGCTGCGCTGCCATCAAGGTTGAGGCGGACAATGGTGCCGATCGTGTTGGTGTTGTCCTGCGCCGGTTCGAGCTTCTGGCGATCGCCGCTGGCAACGAACATGTAGGATTCGTCAGGCGCGAATGTGATGCGGTGCGAATAGTGGCCGCGGCCGCTCACCTTGGGCGCTTGCCGCCAGATCACTTCGAGACCGTCGATGGCACACCCGTCTTCACCTGCGCATGTAAGTCTGCCTTTGCCAACCACCGCGCCACGCGTGTCGCCGCTGCCCATCTCGGCCCAGCTGAGATAGATCGTACGCCCGTCAATCGCATCGCCGGCCTCGCTGTCGAGGAAGGCAATGTCGCCAAAGCCCCCTTGGCCGCCAAAGGCCACCTCTGGCACGCCGGTTACGTCGCCGACATTGCCTGTGGCGGTGTCGACGAATTTCATCGCACCGGCCTTTTCGGTGACGAAGATCATCTCGGTGCCGGGCGCGAATTCGATCGCCCAAGGCTGGTCAAATTCAGCAACTATGTCGGTCGTCATCGTTGCCGAGCCTTCGCCAGCAGCGACCGTCATTTCGGAGCTTTCCCCCGAATTGGCTTGGGCGCAGCTTGCGAGCGTGAGAGCGGGGAGGGATAGGGTGAGAGCGAGCTTGGAATAGGTCATCATGCTTTGTGAAACTCCCATAAGCGATTTTGGTGCCCCCGATTTGCAGATTCCCGACGCAATCATTGGCGTCGACGAAGCCGGGCGAGGGCCATTGGCTGGCCCGGTCGTGGCAGCTGCGGTCGTGCTATGCAATCCTTGCCCCGTTGGTCTGGCGGATTCGAAGCGGCTTTCGTCGAAAAAGCGCGAAGCGCTGGACATTGAGATCCGCCAATCCTGCGCCTGGGCGGTGGGAGTTATCGAACCGGCCGAAATCGATGCAATCAATATCCTTCAGGCAACCTTGGAGGCGATGACGCGCGCGGTCGCTCGTCTAAGCGATGCTCTGGCATGCCCCGTCAGTGAAGTGATCATTGATGGCAATATGACGCCCGAAGGGCGCCGGCAGTCTTGGCAATGGCCAGCGCGGGCAATCATTGGCGGCGACGACAGCGAACCAGCAATTTCTGCGGCGTCAATCGTGGCCAAGGAATGGCGTGACCGCCTGATGCGACAAGCGGCACAAGATTATCCGCAATATGGATGGCAATCGAACAAGGGCTATGGAACGCGAGAGCATATGGAAGCGTTGCGCGTGCATGGACCAACACCATTGCACCGCCACAGCTTTGCGCCGGTCGCGCAAGCAAACCTTTTGTGATGTCAGCGGGTTTGCCGTAAGCGGCGCCTCGAAATGACCGAAGCGATTCTATTGAGCCTTGCCGGATTGGCCGGACTTGCCATTGGCGGCGAACTCTTGGTGCGCGGCGCGGTCGGGATTGCTCACAAGCTTGGTGTGTCGACGCTGTTCACGGGGTTGGTGATCGTCGGTTTCGCGACCTCGATGCCCGAAATGGTCGCCAGCGTGGAAGCGGCATTGCGTGGCTCACCGCAGATTGCCTGGGGCAATATTTATGGGTCCAACCTTGCCAATACGCTGCTGATCCTGGGCACGACTGCGCTCATTGCGCCGATTGCACTCACCGGCGCTGGGCGACGCGACGCGGTGGTTGCGCTTGCGATGACCGCTGCATTGATCGGGCTGGCCTATTCGCAGCTGGGCGCGCGGTGGATCGGCTTTGCGCTGCTCCTGGCGATCATCGTCTACATCATCTGGCGTTATCGCCATCCGAGCGCTGCGATGGAGACAGGCGATGATGAGGAAGAGGCACCTGGAAATGGTCTAATCGCTGTTGCTCTGTTTGTAGGTGGGCTGGCGGTATTGGTGTTTGGCGGACAATTGCTGGTCACCGGTGCCATCGATCTGGCTCGCATCTTCGGTGTCAGCGAGACCGTGATTGGATTGACGGTTGTCGCAATCGGCACCTCGCTGCCCGAACTGGCGGCGTCGATCGCTGCAGCGGTCCGGGGCAAGTCTGGCTTGGCTGTCGGTAATGTGGTCGGCTCAAACATCTACAATATCCTGCTGATCGGCGGAGCGACGATGAGCATTGCGCCTTTCGCGCTGCCGATTGGTCTTATGGGATTGCAGTCATTGCTGCTTGCAGCGAGTGCGATCGTGCTGCTGCTGATCCTTTGGTATGCCAAGTCGATCGGGCGGCTGGTGGGGGCGCTGCTGGTCGCGGCTTTCTTTGCCAATACGGTGTTCGTGTTCAGCTGAGCGAACTCTCAGGCATCAGCCGTTCAATGCCTTAGCTGGACAAGCGTCCGGCGATAGGGGAAAACACCTGTCCAACAAGGGTCCACTACCAGGCAGGGTTGCCAGGCTTTCGCAATCTAAGGCGACGACAAGAAGGGAAGTGTGAGACTCTTTTTTGCGGCGACAAGCGCGCTGCTGTTGTCGAGCAGCGCTATCGCACAGGACGCTACCAGCGATGATTCTGTCATTACTTCGGTAAGCATCGAGGACATCCGCAAGATCATTGAATCGGCTGGCTACAATGTGGGTGATCCGATTGAAGGGGGCGTTGCATGGACTGCCAGTGATGCGGATGACCTCAAATTCGCTGTCCAAGGGACTGTCTGCGACGACGACAAGCGATGCAGCGGCGTGCATGTGATCATTGTGATTAATGATGTGGGGACCGCCGAATTCGCGAACGAAATCAACAATGAATATGCCGCGATAAAAGCGACGGCAGACGAGGATAGTGACCTTATCCTGTCGCGCTATTTGATCCTGGATGCTGGGCAAACAGTCGCAAATATCCAGCACAGCATCGAGATCGCGCTACTCATCACCAAAGCCATCGCAGAGGATTTTGACGAGGCAACCGGCACAATCGCCAGATCATCTGTTTCGAGCATCGATTGGGGTGATGACAGTGGCAGCTATGCCAATGACGGAGCATGCGACGACGCCCGTTTTCATGATGATGGCGATTCTTGGACGTATAAGCGTCAGCACGTCCTGGCCGATGCGAGCGATTGCAGGGCGGCTTTCACCAATGGCTTGATCAAGCTTGAGCTGGATTTTGGAAACAACTCGGGTGCCTACGCCAATGACGACACCTGTGACGACAACAGATTCTCCGGTTCTGGTCGCTCGGTCCTGACCACAGATAGCCATATCAAGCGAGATGCGGTCGACTGCATTGCAGCTTACCGGGCTGGGACAATCAGTCGCTGATTGAGCGGCGACGCTTGAACTGAGTGCAATGACAAATCCCGGTGGCTGACCCGGCAAAGGGCAGGCCAAGAAGCGGCGCCTCACCGCAAAATTGAAAAGCGAGTCCTTTTCGCCACACCGCTGGATATCGAGTCCGTGGTCCGCGCCATGACTCTATATCTGGTGTTGGACTCGTTTCGTTCTCCATCACGGGCTGTGCCGGTAACCCGTCATTAACCATAATCGCCCATCACTCTTTGCTTGACGCGGAGTCCCGAAGGACTCACCCTGTGGATAACTTCGCCTGCTATGGGCTGAGAGGGGACAAAATGGGTGTGATGGAAACCGCCAAATTGCGGGCTGCTGGCGCTGTAAAGGCGCCCGAGGACGCGGCCGCGCAAAATCCTGAACAGGCTTTGCCGTTGGGGCAAATCCTATCGGGCGACTGTATCGAAGCGATGCGATCGCTGCCCGATAACAGCGTCGATTGCGTGTTTGCCGACCCACCTTACAACCTTCAGCTCGGCGGCGATCTCAATCGTCCTGATGGCAGCGAAGTCGACGCGGTGACCGATCACTGGGACCAGTTTGACAGCTTCCGCGCCTATGACGAATTCACCCGCGCCTGGCTCACCGAAGCCCGCCGCGTGCTCAAGCCCGACGGTTCGCTGTGGGTGATAGGCAGCTATCACAACATCTTCCGCTGCGGCGCGATCATCCAGGATCTCGGCTTCTGGATCCTCAACGATATCATCTGGCGCAAGACCAATCCGATGCCCAATTTCAAGGGCACGCGTTTCACCAACGCTCATGAAACACTGATCTGGGCGAGCATGGGTGAAAAATCGCGTTACCAGTTCAATTATCGCGCGATGAAGACGCTCAATGACGAGCTGCAGATGCGCAGCGACTGGGTGATGCCAATTTGTGCCGGGGCGGAACGCCTCAAGGAAAACGGCAAGAAGGCTCACCCGACGCAAAAGCCTGAGGCCTTGCTCTATCGCGTGCTGCTCGCGACGACCGAGAAGGGCGATGTCGTGCTCGACCCATTCTTTGGCACCGGCACGACTGGTGCTGTGGCAAAACGCCTCGGTCGCAAATGGATCGGTTGCGAGCGCGAGGACTTCTATCGCGGCGTCGCGATGAAGCGGATCGAGAAAGAGCTGCCGCTCGATGAAAGCGCGCTCGAGACCATGCAAAGCAAAAAGGCCGCTCCGCGCGTTGCTTTCGGGACCTTGGTCGAGAACGGTCTGCTCAAGCCAGGCACGGAAGTGTTCGACAAGAAGCGCCGCTGGGTCGCGACTGTGCGCGCTGACGGATCACTCGAGCACAAAGGCAAGACCGGTTCGATCCATGGCCTCGGGAAGGACCTTCAAGAGGCGCCAAGCTGCAATGGCTGGACCTTCTGGCACTACGAGGATGGTGGCGAAGTCAAACAAGTCGATGCAGCGCGCCAGCTCTATCTGCTCGCTAGCGAAGACTAAGCGCGGCCACGCCTAGGGCAAACCGCCCTCAAACACATTGAGGCCTGGCCCGAAGGGCAGATGGCGATCCTGGTTGAACTCTGAAGGCGCAAAGCGCTGTTCAGACCATAACAGATCGGCCTCTTGGTACGGCAGCAATTCGGTCACCGACTTCTGAGCCTCTTCGCTGAGCGCCGCAAAGCGTCGTCGCAGCTCTTCAAGGCACCAGACGCGATAGCGCGATGTGGCGATGCTGCGATAGCTGCAGCCCTGGACCTGCATGTCGAAGCGACCTTGCTCGGCCGAATAAGCCTCAGCATTGGCACGCAATTGCACCAGATGCGTCTCGCAAACCTCTTTCAGCAACGGAGCCAGATCAGCAGGAATGGCAGATACGAATTGCGGCTGCTCGACCGCGTCCGCGCGCCACATCCGTGCCACCCATTCATAGACGGCGGGCGCTCTTGTGCGCATGATCTCCTGCGGCGTTGGGTCCTGCCCGTAATGGCGGAACATCGGACCCATCATGCCGTAATCAGCGATCGACGGCGCATTTCCGAGCAGGAATGGGCGCTTTGACAACGCGGCGCTCATCGCATCAAGCGCGTTGAAATAGGTCTGCTCGACATGGTCGCGCGTGCTCGCCGTGATACCGTCGCGATCGACATAATGGCGGACCTGCCGGCGTTCGATCATGCGGCGACGCATAAAGCGCGGCAGTTTGACGTGACCTGTCAGCTCGTCCGTGAGGATGTTCGAAGCGAGCAGCCGATCGTAACGGTACCACCAGCGATAATACATCGCCGAGCGCCACAGCCATTCATCGGAGTAGTCCTCAATCAGGAAGGCAATGAAGTTCACCACCGGATCGCTGGGCATTACACCGCGTTGGAGGTGAACCTGTTCCAGATGCTCGATGATCGGCGTCGTGTCCGACATCCATTCGCCGTCATTATCGACGATCGGCATCTGAACCGCGCCGACCTTTTGCTTGAGCATCTCGGACTGCGCATAGGGCGTGGGCAGGGCTTCGTAGGCAATGCCCTTATAGCGCAGATAGGCTTCAAGCTTGCCAGTATAGTAGGAAATCCGCGAACCGTAGACCTTCATGGCTCAGCCTCCCATTGCACAGATCAAAAGATCGAGTGATGCTGACCGCCATCGATAACGATGTTCTGGCCGACGATGAAGCGCGACAACTCGCTGCACAACAATGCGGCCATCGGAGCAAGGTCATCCGCTTCGGCCAGGAAGCCGGCCGGAATCTTGTTATGCTCCATGAAATGCGCAAGGCAAATCTCTTGTTTGGGCTCGAGGCCAAAGGCGTCGGCATAGGGCTCAATATTCTCGTCAAACCCTTCGGTCCGGAACATGCCCGGCAGGAGATTGTTGATTGTCACCCCGTGCTGAGCGATCTCGCGTGAGACGCTGGCAGTGTAGTTGAGCAGAGCGGAACGCGCCGGGCCTGACATCAATCGCCAAATCATCGGGTTCTTGGCGGAGAATGTCGCGATGTTGACGATACGCCCCCATTTCCGCTCGGTCATGCCGGGAATGTAATGCCGCATGATCTCGATCGGCCCGACCAGCGTCGTCTCGATCGACGAGCGCCACATATCCGGCGTCACATTGAGGAAATTGCCATTGGGCGCGGGCGGCTTGATGGTGATGCCCAGGATATCGGGATTGGGCACCGCCTCGAACAGCGCCTGTCGCCCATCTTCAGTCGAAGAATCCGCCACAATTGGCGTGACTGACGTGTTGTATTTGCTCGAGATTTCCTCTGCGGCCCGGTTCAATCTCTCTTCACCACGGGCGGTGATGAACAGCTCTACGCCAGCCTCGGCCAGACGCTCAGCGGTTGCCCGACCCATTCCGGCGCTGCCGCCTGCCATGATCGCTCGTTTTCCTTTGATTTGCAGATCCATACTGTCTCTCCGTGTTTGAATTGGGGTGCTGGTGCGCAAGACGCGCTCAATCAGCGCTAGTCGCTGGCTGGCTTTCGCAGGCCAAGCTGATCAAGCCGCCATCGCAATGTGTCGATCCGGTCCTGACCAAAGAAGGGCTCACCGCGCACGACCATGGTCGGCACGCCCCAATGGCCGGCCTGTTCCAGAGCCTCGTGATTGCGCTCGATCTCTTCGAGGTGATCACCCTTGGCGGTCTCGGCCTCCATCTCATCAAGATCGAGATCGCAGGACGCCGTCGCGCGGCGCAAATGGTCGCCTTCGTCCCATTTCTGCGTGCCACCAAAGATCAGGCTCGACACAGCGGCGATGAATTCGACACCCTTGCCGCGACGCTGGGCTTCGACCCCAAGCTTGGACAAGCGGTAGATATGCGGCTGGTCGTCAGCCACTTCGAGCGTCTCGAAGTCCTGAGCGATTGGATCGGGATCGGGCCAGGTATGCGGTCGACCGAGAAATTGCGCCCGCCTTTGCCAGTCGAGCAGGATATAGAGCGCGGGCTTGCGATTGGCCGCGTCAAACACAGCCGCCTTGTTTCGGATCGCCAATGGCAGGACGATCCTCGCGTTCACCTCGACATCAAAATCCTTCTGCAGCTCGATAAGATCGGCGGTGACGAGGTAGGAATAGGGGCTTCGAAACGACCAATAGACGTCCACTGCTTCTGCCATCGTGCATCTCCCGCTCAGTCAATTTGTGTGGGAGCATTCATGGCGCGCCAGGGTCAGCGCGGCGAGACCAGCAATGGCCAATCATTATACATTTCTGGCCAAGTGGGCGGGCTGCAGGTTAGCCTCTGTCGCGAAACATGCTGGGAGATTGCCCGGTCCATCCTTTGAAGGCGCGTCCAAAATGGGACGGATGCTCAAACCCAATCTGATAGGCGATTGAAGCGACACTCTCGTCCGTTTCGAGCAACAATTTGGTCGCGATCTCGCGTCTCGTTTGGCTCAGGATGCCGAGATAGGAGGTGCCAGATTGTTGCAAGCTTCTGCGCAAGCTGCGCGATGACAGTCCCAATGCCGCGGCCGCCTGATCCAAGCTTGGCGGCGCGGTTATGTGTTCGGCAACCAGTGCTTTCACAGCCCCGAGAATGCTGGTTTCGGCGTTCAATTCTCGGAGCTGTTTCTCGCACACTTCGGTGATCAGACGCGTTGTCTGCGGGTCGGCATAGCGCAGCGGCTCATCGATAAGTTCGGGATCGAGATAGAGACAGGTCCGGTCGCAATCGAAGGCGAGGGCGAAGCCAAACCGATCGGCCACCTCGGCAAACCCGTCCGGCTGTGGGATCGCGAGTGTCGCGCGCGTTGCAAGATGGCGTCCAGCCAAAGCATCGCGGAAGAAGTTGTCGATGAACAACATGAACGAGCTGATCGCGAAATAACTCACGTCGGCGTCATCGAGATGGCATTCAAAGGCGATGACCGGCACTCCATCTTGCTCTTCCAGCCGTGCGGTCAGCGTGCGGGTGAAAACATGATTGTAATGCGTGATCAGGCGAAGCCCGCGCGAGATCCGGCCGCTTGAGGCAAACAGCAGGAGCACCGCACTTGTTGTGACGTCAATTGCTCGGTCCTTGATGCTCAAGGCGAGATGGGGATCGCCCGTGAGTTGAACGGCCCGCTTTATGAATTGCTCGTGCTGAATAGTGCTGAGCCGAAATTCCTCACGCGTGAGATCCGCTTTCGAGAAGCCGAGGCCTGCGAATATTTCGTCGTCATGGAATCCTTCATCAGAAAGGTATTCGCTGATCAATCGCGGGAACACCGGCAGATGGCCGGGTGCGGATCGTATCGGACCGTTCATCGTGCGCGCATTTCATTGAAACAGGGCAAAGATGTCAATCACGTCGCGTTGTGCAGGGAAGTGCTGGCTTGAGCTTTGTCGGCATGCTCGCTAGAGCAATGTAACGTTGTATCATAATTCAAAGTGACACTTTTCCATGGCAACCCTCTCCATGAGCACGGCCAGCCAATCGGTGAATTCGGCAGGCCTCTCTGACATCCGTTCGCCCGATTTCAATCTGGCGATCTGGGACCGTTCGGGATTGAGCGGCGTGGCTGCATTGCTGACCGAACAGGCGAAGGACATTCGCTTCTCGACCTCTCTGCCTGATCTTGAAGGCGAGCTTGCATTGCGTCTTGCCGATTCCGGCTTTGCAGAGCTGCCCATTCGCAATGACCTTGTCGACGATGTGGCGATGCTGGCCCAATCTTACGCCTCAATCATGGACATCATGGATGTTGAGGTCCGACTGGAAGTGGTCACCACGAATTCCTGCCGCAAATGGCATGCTGACTATGTCAAAGCGCGCCTGATCACGACCTATGTCGGCACGGGGACGCAATGGCTTGATGGCGCTGATGCCGACCGGGTCAGGCGTGGCAATGAGCCGCTGCAGATCAACGAGATGGAGACCGGGGCAGTCGGCATATTCAAAGGAAAGCTTTGGACCGAAACCCCGGCAGTGCATCGTTCGCCGCCGATTGAGGGGACGGGTGAGCGTCGGCTTCTGCTGGTGATCAACCCAGCTGAATCGCGCTGATCGTCCGCCTTAGCTGGGCGATAGACTGCTAACGAGCTCTTCAATCCAGGGCAGGTGTTGGCGCCCAATAAATAGCTGACCATCAATCACAAAGGCCGGTGCGTCGACCACGCCCGCGGCCTCGGCATCCGCCTGAGCGCTTGCCAGAGCGTCGTGTGTCGCGCTGAGATCACCAGAGTGATCGGCTTGGCTTGAGGCGATAATGTCAGCAATTGTCAGCGGATCGTCGAGATCGCGATGCTGATCCCAGTAAGCTGCAAAGGCGGCGCGGATGAAGGGCAGGCGGTCACCTGTGATTTCCGCCAGCGCACCGAGCGCGAGGTCGGCTGCGGTTTCCTTGTCAGGAAAGTCGAGAGTCATCCCGCGCAGTTCGGCATATTTCTGATCAGTTGCACGCAGTGCCTTCATCCGAACGGCATGGTGGCTGGCGATCACACCTTGATCGGCGCCACTATCTGGCAAGTCACGATTGGCGGTGCGGAAGGGGCGCCAGTCAATCGATAGATTGTGCCTCTTGGCCAGTTCCACCACCGGATCGAGCGCCAGCAGCGAACCCGCTGATTTGAAGTCGATATAGGCTGTCAGCATCAGGCGATCTCGTAGGCGATGTCAGGCGCGGTGCCCTGGCGACCGGACAAGGACCAGCGGATGAGAGGGATGTGTTCGCGTCCGTGCAGCGGTTCACCATCGAGCACATAGGTCGGCACGCCATAAATTCCTTTGGCATGGAAGTGCGCCTGCAAATGATCATGCGTTTCGCGGCCCGAACCAGCAAGGAAGTCGCGAAAGCCCTCTGTGCCGATACCTGCTTCGTCCAAACACGCTTCGACCACCGAAATATCCTCGATATCTAGCTCGCGACGCCAGAAACGCGGGAACACGATATTAAGAAAATCTGGCAGCCGGTCGCGCGCTTCCTGGCAGGTCCACAGGATCGCGATATTGACGATCTCTGAATTCCAGATCTTCTCGGTGCCCTTGAGGATCAGGCCCTGGCGCTCGGCATAGCGGCGCGCATCGGCATAGGAATATTTGATCGCCCGCCATGTCCGCTCGCTGCGGCCTTGCGACGCGACCACTTCGCCATGCTTTTTTCGAGCGGAGCCGAGATAGCTAGGGATGTCGAGGGTTAGCGGACGCCAGTCGAACTGCAAGCCCAGCTCGGCCTCAAGCGCCAGAGTTGGTCCAATCGCGACCAGCGCATAGGGGCTCTTCACATCGACATAGACAATCAGCGGCGCTTCGCTTTTCAGAACGTCCATCTTAGCTCTCCCAGACGGTGACCTAGCGCCTTACCGATCGGTAAGTCAATGCGCTTCGTCCTAGGCTGTCCTACAAGGCCGCGCTGCGATAGAGCGGGGGAATGCTGCGACTTCTGCTCTTTCCATCGCCTCTCCAAGCGGCGATGAGGGCACTGTCTTTCTTTCCATTGAACACTGTTCCATGTGTTCCATCCTGTTGGATTTGCCGAGGGCGCAGACTGCCATGAGTGCTTCAATCTACATCCGTCCCTTGACCATGGTGCCTGGCCCGCAAGCGGTTGAAGGCAAGGCGATCCGGCTGGGTGGCTCGATGGCCTATGCGCGCGAATTCGCGGTGATCATGCGCGATGAAGGCGGCGTGACGGAGCGATGGCTGGTGACGCCGGAGACGTTTGAAGAGACGTTGGTGAACGTGCCGCCGCATCTGCTCGACGATGCGCAAACGCAATGGGCCAACCTCGCCAAGGCTCACGCGCCGATTGCGATGGGAGAGCGCACCGTGCGGCTCGACCAGCCGCAGGTGATGGGCATTCTCAACGTCACGCCAGACAGTTTTTCCGATGGCGGCGAGTTTCTTGACGATCATGATGCGGGCCGCGCGCATGCCGCAGCTATGCTTGAGGCAGGTGCAGCCATTATCGACATTGGCGGTGAAAGCACGCGACCGGGTGCTGCGGCCACATGGGAAGGCGAAGAGATCGAGCGGGTCGTGCCAGCAATCGAGTATTGCGCTGGCATGGGCGCCGCGATCAGCGTCGATAGCCGCCGGGCTGGCGTCCTCGAAGCGGGTCTGCAGGCAGGCGCGCATATCGCCAATGATGTCTCGGCAATGCGGTATGATCCGCGCACGATTGAACTGGTGGCCAATCAGGGTTGCCCGGTGATCCTGATGCACGCGCCGGGAGCTGGCGAAGACCTTCACGAAGGCGGCGAATATGCCAACGTCGTGTTTGACGTGTTCGACTTCCTCAAAGGTGTGCGGGAAAAGGCAATCGTGAGCGGTATCGCCGAAGACAGGATCATCCTTGATCCCGGCATTGGCTTCGGCAAATCGGTGGCGGACAATCTGGCGCTGCTCAACGCTCTGCCGCTGTTCCATGCCTTGGGATCGCCGCTTCTGCTGGGCGTGAGCCGCAAGCGGATGATCGGCGCGCTCTCCAACGAGGCGCCGGCGCATGAGCGGCTGGGCGGATCGATTGCCTTGGCGGCCAAGGCGATGGATGCGGGCGTGCAAATTCTGCGGGTTCACGACGTCGCGGAGACGGTCCAGGCGCGCAATGTGTGGCGCGGAATGCGCGATGCCGGGCTGACCGACTTTGCGGAACTGCCTCCACTCTAACGGAGGCTAGAGCGTAAACCCGCCATCCGACACCATGACATGGCCGGTGATGTTGGCGGCTTGATCGGACAGCAAATAGAGGATCGTCCCGGCCATCTCGTCCGAACTGGCGAAGCGACCGTTGGGAGTTCCCGTCGCCATCGCCTTGATCGCCTCTTCGCGGCCACGCTCGGCGACCAAATGACGGAAGCCTTCGGAGCTCTCCCAGATATTCGTGTCGACGCCGCCCGGCGCGATGGCATTGACGTTGATATTGTTGGCGACACCTTCAAGCGCCGCCATTCGCGCCATCATGGCGACGGCGGCCTTGGCAATGCCATAGGGCCCTGTGCCGGGGACGGGCTTCACACCCGTCGTCGAGGACACCACGACCGCGCTGCCGCCCTTGTCACCCATACAGCGCATCGCGCTCGCCAAGGTCAGGAAGGCTCCATCGAGATTGACATCCATCACTCGGCGCCATTCGGAGAAAGGCAGATCTACCAGCGCTCCGCCGGTCGCGACGCCAGCATTGACAACAGCATGGTCGAGGCCCTGCATGCGAGGTTCAAGCTCTGCCCAGAGCGCCTGATCAGCGACACTGCCGATGACAGCCTCAACTTCGCAATCGAGATCGAGCGCGTTGAGGCCTGCTTCGTCGACATCGACGAGGAACAGCTTGGATGCGCCGCGCTGTGCGAGCGCCTTGGCGCAAGCAGCGCCAATGCCCGAAGCGGCGCCGGTGACGAGCGCTGAGCGCCCTGCAAAATCTTGGTGGTTGGTCATGCAAGCCCGCTAGTCGGGCTGGAAGGCGGGATCAAGCCGCGTTGTCGATCCCGAGATCCGACAGCTTGCGGTAAAGTGTCGAGCGGCCAATGCCCAGGCGGCGAGCGACCTCGGTCATGCGACCGCGATAATGACCGATCGCGAGACGGATCACGTCTGCTTCGATCTCTTCGAGAGGACGAAGATTGCCGTCCTCGGTGTAGAGCATCACGCCCACGCCTTCGTGCAGCGGTGACGATGGATCAGCTTCTAATTCACCGAGCATCTCAGACAGCTGCGGGAAACTGTCAGCAGTGAGGGCTTCACCCTCTGCATAGACGGCAGCTCGGAAGAGCACGGACTGAAGCTGGCGGACATTGCCCGGCCAGTCGAACGCGCCCAGCAAAGTCAGTGCAGAATCGGTGATAGAAAGATGCGTCAGACCAGGCTGTTCGCCGATCCGACCAAGGAAGTGGCGAGCCAGGGCTGCAATATCACCGGTGCGCTCGCGCAGCGGCGGCAGCGAAATCTTGGTGGTTGCGAGCTTGTCGGCCAGATTGGCATCGAAATGCTGTGACGACACCAGACGGTCGAGCGCGATGTTACTGGCGGTGAGCAGTCGGACATCGACGCGGAAGCCGTGTGCTGCGCCAACCGGACGGACGATGCCATCTTCCAGCACTTCGCTCAGGCGAGACTGGATCGCAGCTGGCAAGCGATCGACGTCATCGAGCACAAGCGTGCCCCCGTCGCATTGCTGAAGCGCCCCGATTTGACGATCAAATGCGCCTGGAAAGGCGTTGGGCTCATGCCCGAACAAGACCGATTCCAGCGAGTTTGGCGGAACCGATCCGACATTGATGATCCGCAGCGGCAGCTTGCTGCGCGGCGAAGCGGCGTGCATCGCGCGCATCAGCATTTCCTTGCCGGTGCCGTTCTCACCTTCGATCAAGACATGGTTGTGACCACGCGCGGCCTTGGCTGCTTGAGCGAGCGCGGTGCGAAACTTGGGCGCCGTCCCGATCATCGCGTCGAAATCGAGGCTGGCTGACATCTTCTCGGTCAGCGGAGCAAGCTCGTCGCGCGGCGCTTCGCGGGTGGTGACCGCACGCAGCGCCTCCATAAGGCGATCAGGAGAGACCGGCTTGACGAGATAGTCGCTGGCGCCTGCACGCATCGCTTCGACAGCCAGTAATGGGGAAGCGCTGGTCGTCAGCATCAGGATGGGCAGAGCGGGGCGGCGGGATTTGAGTTCCTCGATCAGTGCGCAAGCGTCGTCGCCCGGCACCCATTGATCGAGCAGAATGGCTGACAATTGCATGCCTTCGCGCGTGCCAAGCGTAGCGATCGCCGTTTCGGCATCGCTCGCAACGATCGTCCGCCAACCCTCACGCGCAGCAATCGCCGAGATCAACCGGCTTTGCGCAGGTTCATCGTCGATCAGCAGTACCAGGCGCGATTCGGCTTCGGACATAATTGGTCAGTCATCCCCAAACGACCTCGATCCATTCCGGGGTCATGTGTCCGTTCCGCATAGGACGTTCGGGTAAAGACAGAATTAAGGCTGATGCGGGAATGCGACCCCACATTTACTAACTGGCAATAGAGTGGGCTTGAGCTATCCTGCAGCCTCCGATACGGCACTCATGAATTAACGTCTCGGCAAGTTTTGCCGGGTTCGACTTTCGATTGGCCACAAGCTCAAGGGATTGCTCGCAATGTCTACGCACGACATGGATAAATCTGACAAAATGTACGGTGGGTTCATCAGCTCACTCAAATGGATCGTTCCGTTGATCCTGGTGATCACGTTCTTCGTCATCTTCCTGATCGCGCCATAAGGCTATTCTTGTGAAAATTGCCGTCTTGAAAGAGCGCGCGGCAGGCGAAGCGCGGGTTGCCGCGACGCCTGAAACCGTTAAGAAATTCATCAACCTCGGCAATGAGGTCGCTGTCGAGCAGGGGGCAGGTGCCGTCGCGTCCTATGGCGATGAGGCCTATGCCGAAGCTGGTGCCAGTGTCGGTGACGCCTCTGCGACGGTGAAGGATGCTGACATTGTGTTGGGCATCCAGGCAGCTGATCCAAGCGATCTTGCTGGTGCAAAACCGGGCGCATGGGTGGCAGCTCTGTTCGATCCGTTTGGCAAGCCCGATCTGGTTAAAGCCTATGCGGATGCGGGCTTCGAAGCTCTGTCGATGGAATTCATGCCGCGCATCACACGCGCGCAATCGATGGACGTGCTTTCAAGCCAGTCCAACCTCGCCGGCTATAAGGCAGTATTGGCTGCGGCAGACACGTATGGCCGCGCTTTCCCGATGATGATGACGGCCGCTGGCACGGTCAACGCGGCCAAGGCCTTTGTCATGGGTGTTGGCGTGGCGGGCTTGCAAGCGATCGCAACCGCACGGCGCCTGGGTGCGCAGGTGTCGGCGACCGATGTTCGATCCGCTACCAAGGAACAGATCGAAAGCCTTGGTGCAAAAGCGATTTTTGTCGAGGATGTCGAAGGGATCGAGGGTGAAGGCTCGGGCGGCTACGCGACTGAGATGAGCGACGAATACAAGGCGGCTCAGGCCAAGCTTGTTAGCGAACATATCGCCAAACAAGACATCGTCATCACCACCGCATTGATCCCGGGTCGCGCGGCGCCTGTGCTGATAACCGACGCGCAGATCGCGACGATGAAGCCAGGCAGCGTGATCTTTGATCTGGCCGTTGCGCAAGGCGGCAATGTCGAAGGCTCCAAACCTGATGAGCTGGTCGAGAAGCACGGCGTGAAGATCATCGGCTATTCCAACACTGCTGCGCATCTTGCAGCAGACGCCTCGGCCCTGTTCGCGCGCAACCATTTCAACTTCCTCTCCGCCTTCTGGGACAAGGAAGCGGGAAAGCCTGAACTCGATGAAGAGATCGGCGACGCCATCCGCCTCACCAAAGGCGGCCAGGTGGTCAATGAAAGGCTGCAGGGGTGAAGGCTCTCTTCGCTGGCCTTGGACTTGCTCTCGCGATTGGCCTCGGCATGGCAGTGCCAGGCTCCGCTCAGCAATACACTGCGCATGGCGAGGAAGTGCCTACTGGACCGTCACTGGGCATCGGCTTCTGGCCGCATGATCAAGGAATCGAAGTCAATGACGTCGTTCGCGGTTCTGCTGCGCAGCGCGCGGGTGTCGAGGTCGGCATGATCATCACCAAGATCAATGACACCACGCTTGCCGGTTTGACCATCATCGAGACCGAAAACCTGGTCAAAGGGCTAGAGGGCCTGATCACACTTACGCTGGATAACGGGCGCACCATATCGCTCGCCAAAGCACCTATCGCACAGCCGGGAGGCTAACGGACGCAATGGACTTTATTTCAATCCTATCGATCTTCGTGCTGGCGTGTTTCGTCGGCTATTATGTGGTCTGGTCGGTCACGCCCGCGCTGCACACACCGCTCATGGCGGTGACCAATGCGATCTCCTCTGTGATTATTGTTGGTGCGCTGATTGCCTCTGCTGAAGCGGGCAGCGTTGTCGCCAAATGGCTTGGCCTGTTCGGTGTTGTTCTCGCCAGCGTGAACATTTTCGGTGGCTTTGCAGTGACCGAGCGCATGCTCGCCATGTACAAGAAGAAGGAGAAGTAAGAGATGAGCTTTTCTTTCTTCAACTTCGTCGCCCTCGCGCAGGCGGGGGTCCAGATGGCCTCTCGTGCACGCGCCATGACCCGCAGCTGGATCCCCGCCTTCGCGGGGTTGACGACATTGTTCGCCGTCCCAGCACACGCAGCGGGCGACGGCGCAGCAACCTCTGAATGGGCGATGCTGGCCTACCTCGTCTCAGGCGTGTTCTTCATCCTCGCCCTTCGCGGCCTGTCGAGCCCGGCCACGAGCCGTGCTGGCAACCGTTTCGGCATGATTGGGATGGTGATCGCCGTTGTCACGACGCTTGTGACGCATCAACTGGCCACCTTGACCGAGATTGGCATCGCCATGTTCCTGGGCGGAATCATTGGCGTCACCGTGGCTCGCAAGATCGCCATGACGGCGATGCCGGAACTGGTGGCTGGATTTCACTCGCTGGTGGGTCTCGCTGCGGTTGTGGTGGGCCTTGCCGCATGGCTGGATCCGGGCTCATTCGGCATTACGGACGCTGCAGGACAGATTCTGGTCGTCAGCCGGATTGAGTTGGGCCTTGGAATCGCTATCGGTGCGATCACCTTCTCTGGCTCGGTTATCGCCTTCCTCAAACTCTCTGGCCGGATGAGCGGATCACCGATACTTCTGCCCGGACGCCATTTCATCAATCTTGGCACGCTGGCAGCGATCCTTGGCCTGATTGCCACCTACGCCATGTCCGGCGCGGGCGGGGCGGGCGAAGGCCAGCTGATCATCTACGTGACGATTCTGGCATTCCTGATTGGTTTCCTGCTGATCATCCCGATCGGCGGGGCCGACATGCCGGTGGTTGTGTCGATGCTCAACAGCTATTCTGGCTGGGCAGCGGCGGCGATGGGGTTCACCCTCGGAAACACCGCGATGATCATCACAGGGGCACTTGTGGGCTCTTCAGGCGCAATCCTGAGCTACATCATGTGCCGTGCCATGAACCGCAGCTTCATCAGTGTGATTGCGGGCGGTTTCGGCGCGGATGACAGCGCTGGCGGCGGCGAAGCGCGCGAAGCGCGGCCTTACAAGTCTGGCAGCGCGGAAGACGCAGCCTTTATGCTCGAACAGGCCGAAAAGGTCATCATCATTCCGGGCTACGGCATGGCCGTCGCTCAGGCGCAGCACGCGCTGCGCGAGATGTGTGATCTGCTTGAAGAGAAGGATATCGAAGTCAAATTCGCGATCCACCCGGTTGCCGGCCGTATGCCCGGGCATATGAACGTGCTGCTGGCTGAGGCGAGCGTGGACTATGACAAAGTGTTCGAGCTGGAGGACATCAACAGCGAATTCGCTCAGGCCGATGTCGCCTTCATCATTGGTGCCAATGACGTGGTGAACCCCGCCGCCAAGACAGACAAATCGTCGCCGATCTATGGCATGCCCGTATTCGATGTCGACAAGGCGAAGCAGGTCTTCTTCATCAAGCGCTCGATGGGCGGGGTTGGCTATGCCGGCGTCGACAATGATGTGTTCTATATGGATCAGACCATGATGCTCCTCTCCGATGCCAAGAAGATGGTCGAAGAGATCGTCAAATCTCTCGACTAGGATTGCCATGAAGAAGCTCATCATCCTTGTCGCGCTGATTGGATTGGCAGCGGGCGGCTATTTCGCGTTTCGTGATGGCGGCTGGCTTGATCAGGTCACCGAAGACCGTGTGCGCACCGCGCTTCTCAACAACAATGTGCCTGAGCCGATGGCGGATTGCATGGCGCCAAAGCTGACCGATCGCCTTTCGATCAACCAGCTGCGCGCGCTCGAGAATATCGCACCGGAGGAAGGCGAAAGCCGCGTGCCGCTGTCGCTCTCCGAACTGACGGAACGGTGGGAGCGCGTTGACGATGCAGAAGCGGTGCGCGTGCTGGGAGAATCCGGCGCGAGCTGCGGCGTTGAATTGATCCGTTCGCGGGTCGAAGAGCTGTTCTAAGCCGCTTGCATTCTCCCCCTCGCTTGCGCCACAAAGGCAAACGGATGGGAGAAGACTACATGATCAGATTGACTGTTGCGGCAATCGCGCTGGCAAGTGCTGCGCCGGTATGGGCTGAAACACACACGATTTCGCCGGGCGAAGGCGCGCAGGAACGCCTGCAGGAAGCGCTCATTCTGGCAGAGCCGGGCGACACGATCGTTCTCGAAGCCGGACACTATGTCATGACCGATGGGCTCAGCCTCGATGTCGACGGTGTCACCCTGCGTGGCGCGGGCATGGGCGCAAGCGTGCTCGACTTCTCAAACCAGGCTGGCTCGGGCGAGGGACTGCTCATCACCAGCGACAATGTCACGCTGCGCGATTTTGCGGTCGAGAACGCCAAAGGCGATGGCATCAAGTCAAAAGACGCGGACCAGATTGTCTATCACGGGCTGCGGGTTGAATGGACCAATGGCCCTGACGCCAGCAACGGCGCCTATGGCATCTACCCCGTCGAATCGACCAACATCCTGGTGCAGGACAGCTATGTCCGCGGGGCATCCGATGCCGGGATCTATGTCGGCCAGTCGGAAAACATCATAGTGCGTCGCAACCGTGTGGTTGAGAATGTCGCCGGGATCGAGATCGAGAACAGCAATTACGCTGAGGTGACCGAAAACCTCACCACCAAGAATACGGGCGGGATCCTGGTGTTCGATTTGCCTGGTCTCCCGCGCGTTGGCGGTGGATCGGTGCTGGTCGCGCACAATGCCGTAATCGACAACAACACCGATAATTTTGCGCCTGAAGGCAATATCGTCGCGAGCGTACCTGCCGGTACTGGCGTGATGGTGATGGCCAATGACCGGGTGGTGATCCGCGACAATGCGATGATCAACAATTCGACCGCGCATGTCATGCTGACGGCCTATCTCCAGGAATTCAACGATGATCGCTACAATCCCTATGCGAGCAATGTGACGCTGGATGGCAATATCTATGGGTCGGGCGGGCAAGCGCCTGATCTGCCGGGCGGCGAACTGCTGGCAGCGGCTGCGGGCGGAGCGGTGCCACCGGTGCTGACCGATGGCCGACAGAAGGAATTGTCGCTGTTTGACCAAGTCGCGGTGATGTCGCTTGGGCTAACCGAATTGGGCCAGCCGATGAGCGAAGCGCAGCCGCAAATGCTCAGCATCGTCAAGAAGGGTCGCGCCGAGATCCTCGACTCGGTCACTCTGCCTGCAGAAATGGAAATGCGGTTGAAGTGATCCGTTCTTCGCTACTCCTCGGCCTGGCCGCCGCCGCGTTTGTGGCGGGCGTCGGTGCCCGTGCGCTGCCGCCACAAGAGCAGGTCAATGATGCCTTGATCCAAGGCAAGAAGCTGCCGCGCACTCTGGGTGATTTCGGTTTCTTCCTCGATGCATCTGCACGCGCGCCGAGCCAAAGCCTGATCCCTTATGAGCTCAACACACCGCTCTATTCGGACGGGGCTGACAAGCTGCGCTTCATCTATCTGCCTGAGGGCGAGGCGATGACGGCCGATGGTGAGGGGCTGCTGCAATTCCCTGTGGGCACTGCGATCATCAAGACATTCGCGTTCGGTGAGGGCGATGATCAGCGCTACATTGAGACTCGCGTGCTGCTCAATCGTGCCGATGGTTGGCTCGCGCTGCCCTATCGCTGGAATGACGAGCAGACCGAGGCCAAGCTTGCGGTGGCCGGAGCTCGTATTCCGATCACGACCCCGAGCGGCGAAGAGATCAGCTACCGGATCCCGAACAAGAATCAGTGCAAGACCTGCCATTCCAAGGATGGCGAGCTGATTCCGATTGGTCCCAAGTCGCGCAATCTTTCACGTAGCTGGCTCGAAAACCAAACCGCCTCTGGCAATATCGCTGTTCTGCCAACGATCTACGACACATTGCCGCATTGGGATCAACGTGATGATGTTGCCGGACAAGCTGACGGAACAGAGATGCTCGCGCGTGCCTATCTCGACGTCAATTGCGCGCATTGTCACCAGCCCGGCGGCATGGCCTCCAATTCAGGCCTCGATCTGCGTTGGGAACAAGATGATCCGCATGCAGTCGGCATCCGCAAGCCGCCGGTCGCGGCTGGGCGTGGGTCAGGCGGCCACAAAGTGTCGATCGCGCCGGGAAATCCTGATCAATCGATCATGATTTACCGGATGAGCTCGAACGATCCTGGAATTGCCATGCCCGAACTGGGCAAGTCGACCATCGACGAAGACGGTGTTGCGGTGATCCGCGATTGGGTCAGCGGACTGGAGACAAACTAGATGAAATGGCTGCTGCGAATTGTCGGCGTGATTGCCGCTATCCTGGTGATTGCTTTCCTGGTCCTGCGGACACCGGACACCGACCCTGCGGAAATGCGCGCCAAATATGGCGCTGAACCGTCGCAATTCGTTGAAATCGATGATGGTGTGACTGTCCATCTTCGCGATGAAGGACCGCGCGACGCACCGGCGATCATTCTATTGCATGGATCCAACGCTGACCTGCACACTTGGCAACCATGGGTTGAAGGGCTGACCGACACCTATCGCGTGATCCGGTTTGATCAGGTTGGTCACGGCCTCACCGGTGCCGATCCCGCAGGAGACTATTCGCTCGCCAATTATGTCGAGGACATAGACCAGGTTGCAGATGCGATGGGGCTTGAGAGCTTCATCCTTGGCGGCAATTCGATGGGCGGGTCGCATACAGTGGCCTTTGCGATGGAACATCCAGATCGGCTCGATGGCATGATCCTGGTCGATGCTGGTGGTGCGCCGGTCCGCCGCGACGGGGGCGGCAATATTGGCTTCACGATTGCGCGCCTGCCGGTGATCAACTCGATTATGGAGCATGTTACGCCGCGATCGCTGGTCAAGTCATCGCTCGAACAGAGCGTCAGCAATCAGGACATCGTCACCGAAGAGGCAGTTGATCGCTATTGGGAAATGCTGCGCTATCCCGGCAATCGCGCGGCTACCATTGCGAGGTTTGGCGGCACTTGGGAGCCTTTGACTGACGAGCAGGCGCAGGCGATCAACGTGCCTGCTCTCATCATCTGGGGCACTGAAGATGCGCTGATCCCGGTTGAAGCAGGGCGTTGGTATCATGAACAGCTGCCCAATTCGGTGCTCGTCGAATATGAAGGCATTGGCCATTTGCCGCAGGAAGAGGCGGTCGGACCGACGCTGTCGGACCTCAAGAAATGGTTGCTTAACTTGGAATTAGCCACACAAGACGCGGAAATTGCTGCCTGATTTCAATCCTATGGACGTGTGACATGCTGGCTAGCTAAACCCGACTTATTCGGGTGAAAGGATTCGCTGGGTGGCATTACGAAAATTGGGTCTCATCGGGGGTATGAGTTGGGTGTCCACGGGCATCTACTACGACCGTATCAATCGCATTGTTCAAAAGCGCGCGGCCCCCATGGCCAGTGCCCCCTTGCTCATCGAAAGCCTCGATTTCTGCCAGCTCTACGCCTTGCGCGAGGACCGTGATTGGAAGCGCGCTGCTGAGGTCTTGAGCGAAAGTGCCAAGCGGCTCGAAGGGGCAGGGGCGGAAGCGCTCATCATCGGTGCCAATTCGATGCACAAATTGTACGATGATGTTGCGGGCGCGGTCGATATCCCGATCCTGCACATTGCAGATTATGTCGGACAGGCAATGAAGCGTGCCGGGTGCAAAAGCGCAGCCATTATCGGCACCCGCAATGTGATGACCGAGAGCTTCTATCGCCAGCGGCTGGTCGCGCAGGGGATCGATCTGCTGCCGCCCAATATGGACAATGTCGAACGACTCGACCGCATCATCTATGACGAGCTGATGGTCGGCAAAGTCACACGCGACGCCGAGCGATCGATGAAAACAATCATCACAAATAAGGCGCAGGAAGGCGCCGATGCGATCGTGCTCGCCTGCACCGAACTGATCCTGGTGGTTGATGTTGATGCCAATGTCCTGCCGGTGTTTGATTCGACCCGCATTCATTGCGAAGCGGCGGCTGATTGGGTGCTCGCGCAAGAGCTGGTCGAGTGACGCATTTCCGGTCTCCACGCCGCACAGATCAACCTGTCCACGGCATTCCATCCATGTTGTCGATCTGTTCCGGTTGAGTGCGCTGACGCGGTGACATAATTCAACGCCCGTGACGAACCGCGCCCCCTATGCAGCCGATCCGGCAAATCATCGCGGCCGCGAGTTCGGTACCGATCGCAGCGGTTCGCGCGGTCCGCGCAGCGATTTCCAGCGTGATCGTGATCGCATCATCCATTCGATGAGCTTCCGCCGGCTGCGGTCCAAGACGCAGGTCTTCATCGCGCCCGAAGGCGATCACTATCGGACGCGACTGACACACAGTTTGGAAGTGGCTCAGATCGGCCGGGTCCTCGCGCGAGCGCTTGAGCTCGATGACGATCTGACCGAGGCTTTGTGTTTGGCGCATGATCTTGGCCATCCGCCATTCGGTCACGCCGGGGAAGCGGCGCTTTCCGAAGCGATGGTGCGGCATGGAGGCTTTTGCCACAACGCGCAGGCGCTGCGGACAATAACGCGGCTTGAATCTCCCTATCCGGAGCATGAGGGCCTCAACCTGACCTGGGACGTGCTTGAAGGCCTGGCGAAGCACAATGGACCTGTCGACGCGCCCAATTGGGCGCTGGCAGATTTGGATGCAGCCTTTCCGCTCGATCTGGGAGCCTGGCCTTCGCTCGAAGCGCAAATCGCTGCCGTTTCAGACGACATCGCCTACGACAATCATGACATTGATGACGGCCTTCGGGCTGGCTTTCTGACCCTGGATGACTTGCTTGAGCTGGATTTCCTCGCTGACCAGTGGCGGGCGGTCGAAAAACGCTTTCCCAATGCGCCAAGAGAGCGTCAATTGCGCGAATTGGTTCGCGACCAGATCGGACTGATGGTCAATGATGTGCTCGAGCACACGCGGGCCAATGTCAAAGGACTGGGCTCGGTTGACGAGGTGCGGGCGGCCAATCGTCAATTGGCCGGCTTTTCTCAAGCGATGGCCGAACAGGAAAGAAGGCTGAAAGCGTTCATGTACGACAAGCTCTATTATCATCCAGAGCAGGTCGCGGCTGCCGAACGGGCCCGCGATGTCGTCGCGCGATTGTTCGCAGCCTATTCGCAAGACGCCACATTCATGCCGGCCGAATGGCGCGAACGCCTGCCTGAGCACGACCCTGCGCGCTCACGGCTGATTGCGGACTTCATCGCCGGGATGAGCGATCGCTTCGCTATTCTCGCGTGCACCGAAATCTACGGAGAGGCCCCGCGTGGGCTCAGCAACGTATGACCGGGCAGATGAACGATACGACGCGTATTGCCCTGGTTGGCGCGACCGGGCTGATTGGTTGCCGCATCATCGAAATATGCAGCGAAGGCGATGACGTCCGCATTGTCGGGATTGCGCGGCGCGAAGCCACGCTGCCTGACGGCGCCCGCATGGAAATGTTCGTCGCTGATCCGTCGAAATGGGGTGAAGTGCTCGAAGCGATCAAGCCGCGATCGCTCATTTGTGCACTGGGCACGACATGGAAGAAATCAGGCAAAGACGAGGCGGCATTCCGAGCGGTGGATCACGACCTGGTGCTATCGACCGCGCACGCGGCTAAAGACGCCGGTTTGCAGAATTTCGTGCTCATCAGCTCGGTCGGTGCGGATGCCAAGTCGAAGAACTTCTATTTGAAGGTCAAAGGTGAGACCGAGCAGGAATTGTCCAAAATCGGGTTCAATCGGCTCGACATTCTGCAGCCAGGCCTGCTCAAGGGACATCGCCAGAATGATCCGCGTTTCGGCGAGTTCCTGGGCATTTTGGCGAGCCCGCTGATTGATCCATTCCTAGGTGGAAAGTGGGCGAAATACCGATCGGTTCGTGCGCAGATCGTTGCTGAAGCGGCATTAGGCCTCGCAATGCGCCGGGCCGGTGGACGCTTCACGCATGACAATGACGCGATCAGGCGCGCGGCGCGCGAGTGGCGACAAAGGCGCGAAAAGCTGATCGACGTCGATTAGCCAAGGCATCGACATCGTCCCGCAATGTTTCTAGGCTCGCAGGCCTATCTCCGGGGAAGACAGAGAGCGTTTGAAAGGAGCTGCCCGTGATCAGGACGGCAACCAATCTGTTTGCACTCTGGACAGTCCTCGGCACGGCCTGGGCGTGGTTCATTCCAGATCACTTTCTTTGGGTGGTAGACGGGACATTCCGCCCATTTGGTCAGTCGCTGGTCAGCGTCCTGCTTGGCGTCATTATGCTGGGGATGGGGCTTACGCTCACACCCAGCGACTTTCGCCGCGTGTTGAGCTTGCCACGGGCGATCGCGACGGGTGTCGGCCTGCAATTTGCCATCATGCCCATGGCAGGCATCACGCTTGCCACCCTGTTCAATTTGGAGACCGGGCTCGCGGTCGGCCTGATCCTCGTATCGTGCTGCCCAGGGGGCACGGCATCCAATGTCGTCGCCTATCTGGCCCGCGCCAATCTGGCGCTTTCGGTGACCATGACTTTGCTTTCCACCGGGATTGCGATTGTCGCAACGCCGATTCTCACCGGCTGGTTGGCGGGCGTCTTTGTCGAGATCGACCAATGGGCGCTGTTCCGCAACATGGTGACGATCGTCTTGCTGCCGGTCGTCGCCGGGGTCGCGCTGAACCGATTGTTTCCCGCAATCACAGCCAAGATTGCAACGGTATCGCCGCTGGCATCGGTGATTGGCGTGGCCTTGATTGTCGGCGGCATCATCGCATCGTCAAAGGCGCTGATCATCGAACATGCAGGCGAATTGCTCGCTGCTCTGTTCCTGTTGCATGCGATTGGGTTTGCCCTGGGTTACGCCATTTCACGCGCGCTTGGACTTCAGAAAGTGGACGCGCGAACCTGCTCGATCGAGGTCGGGATGCAGAACAGCGGTCTCGGATCTACGCTCGCGTCTGGGCCGTCCTTTGCCGCGCAATTCGCTACACCAATGCAAGCCGCCCTGGCGCCCGTTCCAAGCGCCGTGTCTTCCGTGTATCATGTCGTCATAGGCAGCCTGCTCGCCGCGCTGTGGCGGCGCAGGCAGCCCAGCGACGACGAGGAGACGTAGGATGGAATGGAGCTTGGTGTTTGCGCTCGCCAATGGATTGGCGATGATTGCTTGGGCAGCGTTGATCCTGGCGCCAAGACATCCGGCTGTTCTGTCCGCCATTCTCTATCTCGGCGTGGCGATCCTGTGCCTCGTCTATTCGGTGTCGTTGATCGGGGTGTTGACCGGGATCATACCCAATGACGGTGGCGGCTCGTCCAACTTCACCACCATCGAAGGGGTCCGCGCGATCTTCGAAAGCGATGGTGGCGTCGTAATCGGTTGGACGCATTATCTGGCGTTCGATTTGTTTGTGGGCTTGTGGGTCGCCAAGGATGCCGACGCGAAACAGTTTGGTCGGGTGCTGCAGGCGCCGATCCTTCTCGCGACATTCCTGGCCGGTCCTGTCGGCCTCGGCATCTGGCTGATGGTGCGCGAAGCGAGGGCCCGCCGGCTAAGTTGATCACCCCAATTCTCGTGGGCGATACGGAATCAGTGGAGCGCCGCGCGGAATTGTCATAAGCGTTAGCCAAACACGACAGACATCGGAGAGTGCCAGCCATGGGGACCATCGCCCATCACGACTACACCACCTTTGACGAATTCCTGCCCTTTTGGGCTGAGCATCGGCCTGATCAGATCGCGCTCGAAGACGGTGATCGCACCACGACATATTCGGAAGTCGAAAAGCAGACCCGTCAGATCATCGCATTTCTGAATTCGCGCGGTGTTAGCCGAGGTGATCGCTTTGCGTGGCTTGGCAAAAACTCGGATCGCTATTTCCTGCTGCTCTATGCGGCCGCGCGGATGGGCGCGGTGATCGCGCCGATTGGCTGGCGCCTGGCTCCGCCGGAAATCGGCTATATCCTTGGTGACACGGGCTCCAAGCTGGTCGTGACGGAAGACGAATTCTACGAAGTCGCGGCTCAAGTCGCAGACGGTATGGAAAACGGTCCGCAAGTGATTACGGCCGACGCGATGATGCGCGAGGCCGCGGCGCAGGAGCCTGCCAGTTACGAGCCGGCGGATCGCGACGATCCGGTCCTGCAGCTCTACACGTCGGGTACGACGGGCAATCCCAAAGGCGTCCAGCTTTCGAACCGCAATCTCTTCAGCCTGCGCAAGCCGGGGCTGGAAGAGCAGATGCCGTGGCAGAACCTCGAACAGGATGATTGCATCCTGATGGTTATGCCCTGCGCGCATATTGGCGGCACAGGGTCGGCGCCAACCGGAGTCGCCAATGGCATTCGCATTCTGGTGCAGTCGGAGTTCACACCGACAGGCGTGCTTGCAGCGATTGAGGGTGGGGCGACGATCCTGTTTTTGGTGCCCGCGGCGATCCAGATGGTTGTGCAGCACCCGCAGGCGGCCGAGACCGATTTCTCGAACCTGCGCTATATGCTCTACGGTGCGGCCCCGATGCCGCTCGAACTGCTCAAGGAAGCGGTGCGCACCATGCCAGAGACAGGCTTCCTGCAAGTCTATGGCATGACGGAGACAACCGGCACGGTGACGATCTTGCCGCCCGAAGACCATGATCTGGCCGGCAATGAGCGGATGCGCTCAGCAGGCAAGGCTGTGCCCGGGGTTGAGGCTCAGATTCGCGGGGCAGATAATACCGAGATGCCGCTTGGCGAGATTGGCGAGATTTGCATCAAATCACCATCGAACACGGCCGGCTATTGGAAGCTGCCGGAAGCGACCTCAAAGACGATCGACGATGATGGCTGGCTCCACACGGGCGATGCCGGGATCATGGATGCGGACGGCTACATCTACATCCAGGACCGCATCAAGGACATGATCATCTCTGGGGGTGAGAACGTCTATCCCGCGGAGGTCGAAAATGCGATCTTTGGCCACCCTGCAATCGCTGAAGTCGCGGTGATCGGCATCCCGTCCGAGCGTTGGGGGGAAGAGGTCAAGGCCTGCGTCGTGTGCAAACCAGGCCACGAAGTCGATGAAGGCGAGGTGATCGCTTACACGCGCGAACGCGTGGCGGCGTTCAAGGCACCCAAGAGCGTCGACGTGATCCCGGAAATGCCGCGCAATGCGTCAGGCAAGATCCTGCGGCGGCAATTGCGCGCACCCTATTGGGAAGGGCAGGACCGCCAGGTCAGCTAAGGCTCACGACAGGTGAAAAAGCACGCGCCGGCGACCTTGCGCAATCGCGATGCGATTGCCGACGTACTGGCGCGCGAATTGCCGCCCAGCGGCACCGTTCTCGAAATCGCCAGCGGGTCGGGCGAGCATGCGGTCTATTTCGCGGACCGCTTTGCGCAATTGATATGGCAGCCGAGCGATCCAGCGCCGGATGCGCTGGCTTCGATCACAGCCTATCGCGCCGAATATGCGGGCGAAAATCTGGGCGAGCCGATCGCTCTCGACGCCTCAGCGCCGTCAGAATGGCCGGTGGATCAAGTCGACGCAATCCTGTGCTGTAATATGGTTCATATCAGCCCGTGGAAGGCCACTGAGGGCCTTTTCGAAGGCGCCGCTAGGGTAATGACCCAAGAGGGCAAAATGTTGCTCTATGGGCCTTATTTCGAGGCTGAGGTGGTGCCTGCGGAATCCAATTTGGCGTTCGATGCCGGGCTGCGGCAGCGCGACCCATCATGGGGCATCCGACAAGTTTCAGATATCGACGCGCTCGCCGAAAATAGCGGCCTTGTCCGCCGCGCGCGTTACGAAATGCCCGCCAACAATCTGATGCTGGTCTACAATCGGCTCTAGCTCAGACGTCGCCGTTGATGACGTCTTCGCCGGCTTCACCAACAGATTGGATGTCTTCGCCCAGGCCTTTGACGGTGTTGCAAGCGGTGGATGTGAGGGTCAGCGCGGCAAGCGCAGCTGCGATCATGGTCTTGCGGATCATAGGGAATTCCTTTCCTGCGCAGAGGCTAGGGTCGACAAGATTAACCGCTCTTTTCCTTCGCCAGAACGCGCTCGCGATATGCGATGAGCAGCCCCGCACCTATGATCAATGGAGCGCCCAGCCACAAAGTGCTCGGTGGCGCGCGGTCGAACACTGTGTAGCCATACCAGATCGCCCATAGCAACGAGGTGTAGTCCATCAGCAGCACGACCGAGGCGGAACCAAAGCGGAGCGAGCTTGTGAGCAGGATTTGCGCCAGCGCGCCGCACACCGCCATCGCGATGATGATCAGCCAAGTCTCCTGATCATGGCTGCCCATGAAGAAGGGCAGCGCGACCAGCAAAAGGGGGCTGGTGAGGGCGGTGAACCAGAAGATGATGCTCCAGGGCGTCTCCGTCTTGTTGAGATCCTGCACCTGAAAACTGATCATCGCGACCATGGCAGCGGCGACCAGCGCCACGGCCACACCGACCACAGTGATGCCTTCGCTGCCATTGCCGGGCTGCATGATGATGAGCACGCCAGCAAATCCGATCGCGACAGCGGCCGAACGATATTTGCCGACGCTCTCGCCGAACATGCCCACCGCGATCATCACCGCGAAGAATGGAGCGGTGTAGGAAAGCGTTGTCGCTTCGGCCAAGGGAAGCAGGATCACCGCGCCATAGGTGAAGAACATGCCGACCCCACCCATGATCGCGCGGCCTGCATGTCCGCGCAGCCGCCGGGTTCGCAAAGTCGCCAAATGGCCAAACACGGCGAGCCCAACCACGATCAGCACCAAAGTGATGATCTGCCGCCAGAAAATCAGCTCGACCAGATGTGCGCCGCGCTCGCTCGCCAGTTTGACCAGCATTGCCATCGTCGCAAACACCACAGCTGTCGCCAGGCGGATGGTGATGGCCAACATGGGCCTGGGGCGGGCGACGGATCCATCCATTGGCTGTGCGTTTAGGGTGCTGCCAATATTGCGCAAGCTGCCAAAGCGCCTAAATCCGGCGAATGATGGATCTTTTGACCTGGTTTTCCTTGGCGAGTGATGCTGCCTGGCTTGCCGCTGCCGGCGCGGGCTTCGTCATACTCGCGGGATTTGCCATGTTGATGGAATGGCGGCGCGGGCGTGCGCGCCCGCTCGATCGGCTCGAAAAAGTCGGCTGGGTCCCGTGGACCGTGATCTTTATCGGAAGCTTCTTTATCGGAGCTGGCTTGCTGGTGATGAGCGTGCCGGTGCTACTCGGAGATGTTTGAGCCGTCTCCGTGAACGGACCGACAAACTGAATTAGAGGCAAGCCTCAAGATAGGCCTGATCAAATCCGAACTGGCGCGCTTTCTCAAGCGTGTAGGGGCGCAGGCCTGACGAACGGAATTCGCCGAGGATTTTGCCGTCTTCGCTCTCATCGAGATATTCGAACTTAAACAGCTCTTGAGTCACGATGACATCGCCTTCCATCCCGATCACTTCGGTGATGTTGGTGGTGCGACGCGAACCATCGCGCAGACGCTTCACCTGCACGATCAGATCGACCGATTCCGCGATCTGACGTGAGATCGCCTCTTTCGGAATCTTGATGTCACCCATCAGGATCATGTTTTCCATACGACCCAGGCATTCGCGCGGGCTGTTGGCGTGCAGCGTACACATCGAGCCATCGTGGCCCGTGTTCATGGCGGCGAGAAGGTCAAAACATTCTGCGCCACGAATCTCACCCAGGATGATCCGGTCAGGACGCATACGCAGGGCGTTCTTCACCAAGTCACCGATCGTAATCGCGCCTTGGCCTTCGAGGTTTGGCGGACGTGTTTCGAGCGGCAGCCAGTGCGGCTGTTGCAAACGAAGCTCGGCGGCGTCCTCAATCGTCAGCACGCGCTCACCCGGGTCGATCATCTTCGACAAGGCGTTGAGCATGGTCGTTTTACCCGAACCCGTACCGCCCGAGATGACGATGTTCATGCGGCACGCACCGGCAATCTTGAGCGCGGTGCACATCTTGTCGCTCATCGAGCCGAATTCCTTGAGCATGTCCAAGGTGATCGGTTTCTCGGAGAACTTACGAATTGAGATGGCGGTGCCGCGCAGCGACAGCGGCGGAACGATGACGTTCACACGCGAGCCGTCCTTGAGACGGGCGTCAGCAAGCGGGGTGGTCTGGTCAACGCGGCGGCCGACCTGGTTCACGATCCGCTGGGCGATCTGGAACAGGTGCTGTTCGTCGCGGAACCGGATCGGGGCAAGCACCAGCTTACCCTTTTTCTCGATATAGGTCTGTTCCGGACCGTTGACCATGATATCGGACACGTCCGGATCGTTGAGCAGCTCTTCGAGCGGACCGAAACCGAGCAATTCGTCGATCAGGACCTTTTCGAGAGCGAATTGCTCACGGCGGTTGAGCGTGACCTTGAGCTCGGCCAGCACTTCCATGATGATCGGACGGAATTCTTCCGACAGCTCTTCTTTCGAGAGCGTCGCAGCTGCTTCCGGATCAACACGTTCGAGCAGGCGCGGCAGCACCTGCTCCTTGATTTTGTGAACGCTGGCTTCAAATCCACCAACGTCTGAATTCGCTTCGTTGACCGCGGCTGCGCGTTCGGCGAGGCGATCCATGGCATCAGCGGTTGCGGCGCTGCCGCCCGATGGCTTGGCTACGGCTGCTGATGGATTGGGAGCGTCGGACGCAGGCGTGCCTTCGCCGCCCTCTGGCAAGGGTGGGAATTGCTCGCCGCCTTGAGGTTGGGCTTCAGCAGGACTGCTGTGGCCGGCCTTTTTCATTGGCCGGGCGACGCCAAAGGCTGGACGCCCGCCGGAATTCACTCCGCCAGCACCGCCTTTTTTACCGAATGCGCTCATTTAGGCCCCCAAGGCATTGTCCAATACGTCGCAAATCGTCGCTTAAGGCGAAGACTGCGTCTCGAAATGTGGTGAATAAATCGGAAACCTTATTTTTTCCCTAAGCTTTCGAGCGTCATTTCGATGTCAATTTGGTCGCTCGTCGCCGAAATAGTGCAAAATTTTCAATTCGGTGGGGAGAGGCGCGCAAATTGACCGGTTTGCGGTGCGAAATCGCCGGGCGAGGGTGGTTTGGGGCAATTTTCACGTTTAGTCCCAATCCAGTTGGATCAATGACGGTCTGCAAGCTGGATACAGGCATGGTGGCAAAGGTCGTTGCTTTTGGAGCCTATGACACGCGCAAGCCGCGCGTGCGGCTGTTGCTTGACGCTCTCAAGCGCCAGGACGGCTTGGCCGAGACTATCGCAATATCTGGGTGGGAGCGCGTCGAGCAGACCAATATTCCTTCGCGTTGGGCGCTTATCAAAGTGGTGCTGCGGATGTTGCTGGCATATCCGGGCGCGCTGATCCGGTTGATGCGCAGCCCCAAGGGTGCGGCGATCCTTTTGCCCTATCCTGGTATTGTCGAGATATTCCTGATCGCGCCACTGGCTCGGTTGATGCGACGGCAGGTCGTGCTCGACGCCTTCTTGCCGCTCTACGACACGATCGTGGTCGATCGAGGGCTGCGCGACCCCAATGGCTTCATGGCCAAGGCGATTTGGCTGTTCGAACGGACGGGTTTGCGGCTTGCTGACTATATCGTCACCGACACATCCGACCATGCCGACTATTTTGCTCGCGAGTTCGGGATTGAGCGAGAGCGGTTTCAGACGGTTCTGGTTGGTGCTGAAGAGCATTTCACGCCTGCTGCAAGCGACGATCTCGTTGCGGATATTCTGGGCCCGGTCGACGATCGGCCCATCGTCCTGTTCTACGGGCAGTTGATCCCGCTGCATGGGGTTCCGACCATCATCGAGGCCGCGAGTTTGTGCGCTGCCCAAGGCGCGCGATGGGTGGTGATTGGCCGCGGACAGTTGGAGCCCTTGGTGAAGCAGTCGCTCGCTGACGATGCCAATCACTCATTCGAATCGATCGAATGGGTGGATTACGACCGCCTCCCCGCCGTGATCGCGCGGGCGCGCATTTGCCTGGGAGTGTTCAGCGCGTCGGATAAGGCGGCGCGGGTCATTCCCAACAAGCTGTTTCAGCAACTTGCCGTCGGCAAACCGATCATCACCCGTGCAAGCCCTGCGGTTGAGACACTGGCGGGCGATCACCCGAATTCGATCTGGACCGTGCCGGCGGAGGACCCGCAAGCGCTCGCCGATGCGGTGGCAAAGGCGCTCAGCGAGAGCACGGCAATGGTGCCATTGCCGCAGCAGCAATTGTCTGAGCTGGGACCCGATGCCGGGGTGCGTGAATTGCTTGAACGGCTGGCGGGCTGATTGCCTTTAGCGGGTCAGGCCGCGGGTTAGGCCGTGGGTTAGGCCGTGGGTTAGGCCTCTGGGCGCTCAAAGAACAATTCGAACGTTCCCCGGTCGCCTTCCTTGATCTGCTCAAGAAAGTCAGCTTCGCGGATCAGCGACATGCCGGGCCGGTCATACTGGATCACCAGTGACGGCTTAAGCCCGCTCTCTTCGATATTGCCGAGTACCTCACGGATCTCGTCTTCGCTCAACAGGCTGCCATGCAGCTCAATGAACAGATGGCGGATCGATTTGAGTGTCTCTTTCGCCCCGCGCAGAACCTGAAGTTCAAATCCTTCAACGTCCATCTTGATGAATGTCGGCGTGTCATGGTTCTTGGCGAACGTGTCGATCGTGTAGCAATCGACTTCGATATATTCGCCAGAGGAGCCGGGGTTTTCCTTGGCAGTGTGCCAGTTGGAAAGCTCGGAAGTGTAGAGCTTCAACTTACCATCGGTCTCGCCAAAGCCGGCATGCTGGACTTCGATATTGTCGTAGCCATTGAGCTCAATATTGCGTTTGAGCCGCTCAACATTTTCAGGATGCGGTTCAATCGCATAGATTTTGCGGCAGCGGCTCGCTTCCATCAACGCGTAATATCCGATGTTCGCGCCCACCTCGAGCACCACATCGTCGTCGCGCAGGATCGACATGATATGGCCTGTCGCGACGGGTTCGCGGATGCTGTCGAGCAGCAGATCACGGTCGAGCCCTTCCTTCTCGGGCATCAATTCCATCTTCGAGCCAAGAATGGTCCGAACTTGTGGGCCGGAAAGACCCATGCGGGCAAAATCCTTGCGGCGGGAGCGATCTTCCCACCTGGCACGGGTGAAATTGACGGTGCGTTCAAGCGTGGGCTGGATCCCGCGTGATTGCACCATTTCAATGGCGGCCCGAATTTCGTTCGCGTATTTCATCGCTGAGTATTTCCTTGATGGCACCGAGGTGCTGAGTTTGAGGATGGTGTGTATCGTGATTGCAGGCTGGAGATCGACCTCCGCTGCGCAATAATGCCCAATTGTTTCATGGTGTCGCGCCCTCGATCTTCTCAGCATTGAGTCCGCCGGACAGGACAATGATTCCCGTGATCACTCCGCTGATGACCAAGCCGATGACGCGGTTGAGCGCGACGGCGATAAATGCGGCTTGAGAGGTGATGGTAGACAAAGTCGCGATCGTTGCGGCGAGGATCTCGCTGATCCCAAGGCCGCCAGGTGCAATCGACGCGGCAGAGCCGAGAATGGCGGCAAAGACGAACGGGTAAATTTCAAAGAAGCTCGCTGCGATCCCGATCGCCAGGAAGGCTGCGAGAATGCGCGCTCCGGCGATGCCAAGGCCGATCACGCGCATGACAATCGCCAGCAATGCGATTCCTGCGCCGGCCTTGTTCCGTAACCACAGGGTGCACAGGACAACGCCCGCCAGACCGGCGAGAGCGATTGGCCAGGACGCGGGATTGTCGAGCCCGATCGCTGCGGCGGCCGCAATTGCGGCGCAGGCGACCCATAGCAGGGCATTGACCATGACATGAGCGGCGGCGTCGGTGGCGCCTGAGCCTTGCTGCATCATGGCTCCGCCGCGCACCATCGCGCCGCCCGGAATGGGCAGGAATTCGGCAAAGGAGGCTACGCAAGAGACTTTCAGCGCGCGCGCGAAGGGTACTGTCTGGCCAGCTCCTCGAGCGAGGACAATAAAGTTGAACGCGCCATAGATCAGCGCGATCGGCACAATCACAAACGCGGAAAGCAGAATGTAGCCGGGTGCGATATCACTCCATGTCAGTGCCAGCGAATTGATCGACACGATAACGCCCACCACAAAGGCCAGGCCCGCAATGGCGAGGATCCAGCCTTTGTAGGCCGCGGTCACGCCTTTGAGCCATGCCAGCGCGCGCTGCAGTCGAACGATTGCGCTCTGCGCCTTAGGCTTGGTCTGCGATTGCGAAGGAGTGGTGGGTTGGATTGTCATGACAGCGTCAGAATCCCGCCCAGTATTGTTCAGGCGGATCGCTGTCGGGTGCAGTCAGATCCTTGCCCCAGAGCAGTCGTCCATCCGATCCACCGGTATTCTCGATCGTAATTTCGCCGCGATCCAACTCGATGATGGTCCCTGGCTCGACCGGCTCCCCGTCAATCACCATTGCGCCCGTCAGCGTGTAGGCCCCGGGTACGAGGACGTCCCAGCTTTCGGTCTGACCGGCCGCAATTTCTTTGCCCGCGACATACAGGTCTCCCCAGAACGGCACATAAGTGTCTGCAAGGGCAGTCGCGTCATCGGGATGAAATAGCGAGCCATCGCCTTCATCGAGCAGTGGGGAGAAGTTCTCATTGTTGTCGATCACCAGAGGGACGGGGACTTCGCGCATGATGTTGAGCATGTCGGGCTGGCCCGTCATGAGATATTTCTCGATCCCGTAACTGGTCAGGAATTCGTTCGCTTTGGGGAAGGAGCCAATCATTCCGCAGCAATCGAAATAGTGGACCGGTTCGGGGAATGTCTCGTGCACTGCCGCGATCAGCTGTTTTTGCCTGACCGCAGCTTCGCGATCATCGACGACCCACACGGCGAGCGACGAGAACGCAACAAATGTGGCGACAAGCGGCGTGCCATAGCGCTTGACCAATGCAGGCAGCGTCAATGCACACGTGACCGCCACCGGGGGCAGCAGAAAGGTGTAAACGTAGGGCGCGCTGTTGTGATAGAAGAGCGGCGTCAGCAGCGGCAGCCACAGACCCAACAGCGCGACCTTGCGCCAGACCGATTGATCCGTGCGCAGCACGGTCGAAGGAACCATCAACGCGGCAATCACAAATGGGATCGCAGTGATCGCACCCTTGGCCATCATGAAGATGTAGGGCGAGTGCATCAGGCCGAACATCTTGTTGGCTGAGCGGCTCAGAGTGCCCCCTGCGGATGCGCCAGCCTGCTCTCCGGCGCCCTGTGAATGCAACCAATAGATCGCGCCGAATACGATCAGCGCTACAACGCCAGCGCCGATCCAGCGCAGCGGATAATGCCAATTCCAGTTCTCATCCTGCCAACGCCACAGAGCGATGCCAGCGAAGGCTGGTGCCCACAGCACGAATTTGATCGTCACCATTCCGGCCAAGCCGATCACGGCGCCCAGTCCGATGATTGCGGGGATCGAGAGGCGCGTACGCGCGGCGATTGCGAGTCCGGTTGTCAGCAGGGCGGTAACGATCGGATCAACCCGAAACGAAGTCCCGTGATGCAGGACAAAACCCGCGCCGAGATAGATCGCTACGGCGAGCAATGCTGTGCGCTTGTCTGAAAAGCTCTCCGCAACATAATAGATTCCCACGGCAATCGCGCCAAGGCACAGCCCCATGAACAGTCGCGCAATGACGATATGCTCGACCACGCTGCCGGGCATGTGCGGGAGCCACGGCGCGAAGAAGCGTGTGTGAATGGTCTGCAGCGGCTGGATGAATTCGCCGCGCGCAACAGTCTGGACCTGGCTGTAAAACCAGAATTCGTCCCAATTCACCCCTCTGCCAAACACCATGGTGAGGTGAAGTACGCCGAGCAGAGCGAGCAAACCATAAAGCCAGGCAAGCGAATCCGCCGCCGGCATAGACCAACGCTTGCTATTGGATAAATTGCCTGCCGAGACGGTGCTGGCGCTCATTCTTACGACGCCTTGCGGTTTGAGCCTTGCGAGGTGAAGCCCGCGCTGTCGGAACCCTGCGCTGGCGTTGCGCTCGTTTCGTCGAGCTTTTCTTCAAGCCGGCGCAGTTTGAGCATGGCGGCTTCGAGCAGTTTGCGATTGGTAGCAATCAAGTCTGCCAGGATACCAAGCGTTGTCACCAGGACGCCAACGACGAGCAGCGATCCGCCGATAACCAGGGATTGAATATGGCCGCTGCCATCGCCTTGCAGCACGAACCACAGGAAGCGCGCGATGGGCACAAGGCCGAGCACTGTCAGGAGCGCACCGAGTGCCGCAAAGACGCGCAAGGAATTGAACGTCGTATAGGCGCGCGTGATCGTGATCCCGGTCGACATGATGAAGCGCGGGATCGACTTGAACAGGCGTGAGGGACGGGTGGCTGCATTGGTGCGGATCGGTACCGATTTGATCGCGAGACGCTTGCGGCCTGCCTGGATCAGCATGTCAGTCGTGTAGCTGAAATCGGTGGTGATGTTGATGCGTTGCGCGGCGTCGCGGCTCATCGCCCGGAAGCCGCTCACCGCATCAGTGATATCTGTCGCGGAGAGCGTGCGCACAACATAGCTGCCAAGCCGCTGGAGCAGCCGCTTGAACACGCTGAAATGCTGATTGTCGGAAACTGAGCGATCACCAATCACGATATCAGCTTCGCCTGCTGCTACCGGCGCGACGATCGCTCCAATGTCTTCGCCCGCATATTGCCCGTCAGCATCGGTGTTGACGATTATGTCGGCGCCTTCGGCCAGGCATTTGTCGATCCCATTGCGAAATGCTTCGGCTAGGCCGCGATTTCGGCGATGGCGCACGATGTGGTGAACGCCCCAGCGTCGCGCGACGCCCGACGTGTCATCTGAGCTGCCATCATCGATGATCAGATATTCGATAATATCAATCCCTGGCAGGCTCCGTGGGAGCTTGGCCAAAGTCTCCGGAAGCACTTCGGCTTCGTTAAGACACGGGATCTGGATAATCAGCTTGGTCATAGTGCGCAGTTAGCCCCTGTTGCGCGGGGTAATCCGCGCGATTGAAGGCCGTGTTACCGAGAGGGCCTTAAGCAATCGTAAACCATGTTCGGTTGCAATTTCGGAGCCGCTCTTGCCTTTTGCGGCAAGAGCGCGGAATGGGTCGATCCCCGCAGCGACGAAAGACTACTCCGTGACATCTCAAGAACGCGCCGGACTGGCCTATGCCGTCACCGGATTTGCCGTCCTTTCGGTGGGCGACGCGGTGATCAAAAGCATGGCCGGCGATTGGCCGGCGATTGCTGTTGCTGCGCTGAGATTCTCGATTGGCGCGCTGGGCCTGTCGGTCCTGTTGTTACGGAGCGAGGGGCCAAGCGCATTTGTACCGCAGAAACCTTGGCTCCAACTCGCACGGGGTTTCTTCCTTGCGGCTGCTTCGCTGAGCTTCTTCTCGGCGATCTATATTATGCCATTGGCTGAAGCGATGGCGATCGGCTTTCTGGCGCCGGTTCTAACCCAGGCGCTCAGCGGTCCTATTCTTGGAGAGAAGGTGCGCCCGGCGGTGTGGGGCGTCTCGCTGGTGGCGCTGATCGGTGTCGCGGTGATTTTGCGACCCAATCTGGCCGCACTCGGCTGGGCTGCCTTGCTGCCGCTGTGTTCGGCGGTCTTTTTTGCACTGATGATGATCGCAAATCGCGCGAGCGCGGGGCAGGGCAGCGCGCTGTCAATGCAGGTGTTTATCGCAGCGATAAGCGCGCCTTTGCTTATCCTTGCTGCGACCGGCGCCAAGCTCTCGGGCCTCGCTGCGTTCGATTTCGGTTGGCCGAGCTGGGATGTGGTTGCCCGTTGCGCGGTGGTGGCCGTGACTGCGAGCACTGCGCATTGGCTTGCCTATGTTGGCACTGCAAAGGCTGGCGCTTCGACGATCGCCCCCGCGATCTATGTGCAGATGCTGGTGGCCATCATCATGGGTTGGTGGTGGTTCAACGATGTGCCCGATTTGCTCACGCTTGTCGGCGCAGCTCTGATCATCGGGGCGGGACTGTTTCTTTGGAAAGGCGAGGGGGCCGCAAACCCGTCTTCCGCGACGAATGATTGACATGATATCATAGCATGATATCAATATATCTATGAGTCGGATCCTCATAGACCTTGCGGATGATGATATTCGCGCGCTCGACGCAATGGCGCAGGCCAATGGTCGGTCGCGCGCCGCAGAGATGCGCGAAGCGGTGGCGCTCTATTTGCGGCGTCAGGCGGATGGCAATTGGATCTCGCAGGGCGCAGGATATTGGGCTGACAGAGCCACGGACAAAACTGAAAAAGGGCAGGGCGGCGAGTAATGTCCGATCCCGTCTTTGACACTGACATTCTGGCCGATTGGCTGCGCGGCGTGCCTCAGGCGGCGAGCGAGCTGGCGCGCTATCGCAAGCATCGGGTCAGCCGGCTTAGTTGGATGGAATTGCTGTCCGCCGAACCGCTTGAAAGCCGTGATGCGCTTGAGGCGTTGCTTGCCCCATTCCAGGTCATTGAGCTCGACGCCCGTATTGGCGCTGCTGCCGCGGAAATCGGACGCCGCGCAGGACTCAGCTTGACCCGCGCCGCCATTCTCGCCACCGCGCAATGCAGTGGGGCGATTTTGATCACTCGAAACACCACGGATTTCCCGGCCGCCATGCCGGGCATTCGCGTTCCCTACACTCTTTGACTCGAAGGATTATCAACCATGTGCGGAATCATTGGCATTGTCGGCAAGGACGCGGTGGCAGACCGCTTGGTCGATGGCCTGCGGCGGATGGAATATCGCGGATATGACAGTGCGGGCATCTGCACAGTTGATGGCGGCGATCTGATCCGACGGCGCGCTCAAGGGAAGCTTCAGAATCTGGTTGCTGAACTGGCGCAGCAGCCGGCTGACGGGACGATTGGGATCGCGCATACCCGCTGGGCTACGCATGGTGCACCAACGGCTGAGAATGCTCACCCGCACGCGACCGACAAGGTTGCGCTGGTGCACAATGGGATCATTGAGAATTTCAAGCCGTTAAGGGCTGAGTTGGAGCAGGCCGGGCGGACCTTGTCGAGCGACACGGACAGCGAAGTTGTGGCTCACCTGGTCTCCGCTGAAGTGGAGAATGGGGCCGCGCCGGAAGAGGCCGTGAAAACTGTCTTGCCGCGGCTTCGCGGGGCATTCGCCCTGGCTATCGCCTTCAAGGACAATCCTGACCTCTTGATCGGCGCTCGTCTCGGTTCGCCTCTCGTGGTTGGCTACGGCGAGGGCGAGACCTTCTTGGGTTCGGATGCTCTGGCCTTGGCTCCGCTGACGCAACAGATCGCCTATCTTGATGAAGGCGACTGGGTCGTCGTGACCCGCGAAGGTGCTCAGATCTATGACGCTGAGAACAATCCAGTCGAACGCGAGATTGTGACCTCGGGTGCGTCAGCGGCGGCCGTGGAGAAGGGCAATTATCGCCACTTCATGCAGAAGGAGATTTTTGAGCAGCCGACTGTCGTCGCTCAAACGCTCAACTCCTATGTCAGGCAAACCGATGAGAGTGTTGCCTTGCCGCAGATCGATTTTGATCTGACTGCCATCAAGCGCATTACAATCGTTGCCTGCGGGACGTCGTTCTATGCGGGCATGGTCGCCAAATACTGGTTTGAGACCTTCGCCCGCGTGCCCGTGGACATCGATGTGGCAAGCGAGTTTCGTTACCGCGAGCCCGTGCTCGAAGATGGCGGCTTGGCGATCTTCATTTCACAAAGTGGCGAAACAGCTGACACGCTGGCGGCATTGCGACATTGCAAGGAAAACGGCCAGACAATCGCCGCCGTCGTGAATGTTCCAACCAGCACCATGGCGCGTGAAGCGGATCTGCTTTTGCCCACTCATGCTGGGCCAGAGATCGGTGTCGCTTCGACCAAGGCATTCACCTGCCAATTGGCTGTCCTGGCAGCGCTGGCTGCGCATCTCGCGGTCAAAAAGGGCGAGATGAGCCGTGAGGAAGAGCAAGAAGTGGTTGGCCATCTGCTGGAGGCTCCGGCAGCGCTCAATGCTGCGCTTGATCACGATGACGACATTGCAGCGATGGCTCCGCTCATCGCGCCTGCTCGTGATGTCCTCTATCTTGGACGCGGACCTGATTACCCTTTGGCAATGGAGGGTGCGCTCAAGCTCAAGGAAATCAGCTACATCCACGCCGAAGGTTATGCCTCGGGTGAGATGAAGCACGGCCCAATCGCGCTGATCGATGAGGCGGTACCCGTCATCGTGCTGGCGCCATCAGGGCCTTTGTTCGAGAAGACCGTTTCGAACATGCAGGAGGTAAGCGCGCGCGGCGGCAAGATCGTCCTGATCTCGGATGCTGCGGGGCTCGAACTGGCTGGTGACGGTTGCCTTGCGACCATAGAAATGCCGCAGGTCCATCCGTTGATCGCACCGCTGGTTTATGCCGTTCCGGTGCAATTGCTGGCCTATCATGTCGCCGTCGTCAAAGGGACCGACGTCGACCAGCCCCGTAACCTTGCGAAGTCGGTGACTGTCGAATGAGCGAAGCTGACGATTTGGTTCCGGTTTCAGGGGGCTGCCATTGCGGGGCGGTTCGCTTTCGCGGGATGGTCGAGCGCGAACCAGAGATGCTCGATTGCAATTGTTCAATCTGCTCGCTCACCGGCTATCTGCACCTGTTCATTCCGCACCAGCAATTTGAGCTGGAATCGGGCGCTGATTGCTTGACCAGCTACCGATTTGGCTCAGGCGAAGCCGAGCATCTTTTTTGCAGCCGCTGCGGGACAAAGAGCTTTTACCAACCCCGATCTCACCCTGATTGCTGGAGCGTCCATTTCAAGGCGCTTGATCCAGATCATGAATTGGCGCCTAACATTCGCAAATTTGACGGCCAAAATTGGGAAGCTTCGAAACAAGCGCTGTAGTCGGTTCTTTGCCTATTTTCAGATGGTTGAGGCACAGTTTTGGCGAGAATTTTCGCTGACCGAAAAAGAATTCATTGGTTGAGCTGCATACTTTACTGGGCCCTAACCTTTTGCCCGTAATCCACGCGTGTGACCAAAACTAAGGGCAATCCTGAGAGTGCGCAGCACCCTATGTCGATCGCGTCAGTCATCGGTTTGGCTGATAAGAGCGATACCGATTGGGCGCGTTTGCGCGGGCTCCAATATTCCTCCTTGGCGACGCTGACCTTTGTCCGCGCCTACGCCAATGTGATCCTCGCCCTGTTCGTGGCGCGGATCTACCAGGAGGATGTCGGTCTTGTCTGGTTGGGGCTCTGGCTGCTCGGAATGGCAGTGGTCCATTTCCGCGGAACTCAGTTTGATCGCAGCTTGGCCAACGGCAAGCGCCGCAAGATCACCCGCAGCGAATTCTACCAGCAAGCGGCAACACCCTTGCTTTCATCGCTGTTGTGGGCCGGTGCTCTGCTGATCTTCGCGCCGATGGGGTCGACCGATCAATTGCTGGTTCTGATGCTCGTGATCTCGTTGCTGATGACGGGATCAATCGCATTCTACACCACGGCCCCCTTGGGCATGCTGATCTTGTCGGTCGTCTTGGGAGCATCCTCATTTGGCTTGCTTGCATTGCTTGGCCATTGGAGTGCGGCGATTGCGGCAGTGCTGTACTTCATGGCTTGCGCACTCGGCACAATCGAAGTCGCTCGCACCTATTTGACGGCCCGGATCGCGGAAGGAACCGTCGCTGAGAAAGAGCAAGTCGTCTCGCTGCTCCTGCGTGAGTTCGAAGAGAACGAGGCTGATTGGCTTTGGGAAGTCGACACCAAACGTCTCCTCCGCACTGTCAGTCCCCGGTTTGCCTACGCGCTTGGTCGAGCGAAGGAAGACGCCGAGGGCAAATCGCTGCTCGAAGTCATCGCCGGCGGCAAGTGGAAGGATGGCGCGCTGCCATCCAGCTTGCACGAATTGTCCGAAAAACTGCGGCAGCAAGAGAACTTCTCGAACCTGCTCGTGCAGGTGGAAATCAATGGCGAAGCCCGTTGGTGGGAATTGTCGGGTACACCGATGCAAGACGATCGCGGCCAGTTTGTCGGCTTCCGCGGCGTCGGTTCGGACGTGACCGAGGCTCGCGCCTCGTCCGAGAAGATCGCCTATCTGGCGCGCTACGACACGCTGACCAAACTGCCCAACCGTTTGATGCTCAACGAGGCGCTGGGCGAAGCGCTGCAATATGCTGATCAATGGCGCACTCGCTGCGCTCTGCTGATTGTCGACCTCGATCGATTCAAAGCCGTCAACGACTCGCTCGGCCATATGACGGGTGACAAGATGCTGGCGCAGGTCTCGTCACGTCTGCAGTCGCTGATGGGTGAAGATCAGACGTGCGGTCGGCTCGGTGGTGACGAATTCGCTATCGTTATGCGCGACGCGTCGAACGCCAATTCTGTCCGCCAGATGGCGCAACAGGTCATCAAGACTCTGTCCGAACCCTACCAGGTTGATCAACACACATTGTATGTTGGCGCGAGTGTCGGCTCGGCTATCGGACCCCGCGATGGCAACAGCGTCGAAGAATTGATGCGCAATGCCGACCTTGCCCTGTATCGCGCCAAGGATGCTGGCGGCGGCGAGCATTTCCGGTTTGAGCCGGTGCAGCACGCACAAGCTGAAGAACGGCGACAGCTCGAAGTGTCGCTGCGCTCGGCGCTGACCCGTGAAGAGCTGGTCTGCCATTATCAGCCAGTTGTCGATGCACGCAGCGAGGAAGTCGTCAGCTTTGAGGCGCTGGTGCGCTGGAACAGCGAAGATCACGGCTTCGTCAGCCCTGGCAAGTTCATCCCGCTGGCGGAAGACACAAGACTGATCGTTCCGATTGGCACCTGGGTCATGCGTCAGGCATGTCTCGAAGCCAAATCCTGGCCCGAAAACGTCAAAGTGAACGTCAACGTCTCGCCAGAGCAATTGCTTGAACCTGACTTTGCACAGAACGTAGTCGACGCCCTTGCGAGCAGCGGGCTTCGGCCCGAGCGGCTCGAAATTGAGGTGACCGAAAGCATCTTCATGCGCGACGCCACTGTCGCTCGCAACGCTTTGGAGCAGGTGATGGCGCTCGGCTGTAGCGTCGCACTGGACGACTTTGGCACCGGCTATTCGTCGCTCGGCTATTTGCGCAAACTGCGTTTCTCAACGATCAAGGTTGATCGCACCTTTGTTCAAGGTGCGGCGCAGAACAGCAATGAGAGCCTGGCAATCATCAACGCCGTTGTCGCCATGGCCAAAAGCTTGGACATGACCACGACCGCCGAGGGCGTCGAAACGGCAGACGAAGCGGAGCTGATCAGAAACCTTGGCTGTGACAAGATCCAGGGGTTCTATTTCGGAAGGCCGATGACGAGCGAAGAAGCCCGCCGTCTATTCGCATCTTCGGACTTTATGCCGCAGCACAATTCGAAGCCTGCAAACCAACGAGGCTTGGGCTGACTGCGATCAGGCTGAGACGAGGGCTCCGATTACGCTCTCAAACAGCTTGCTGCCGTCATTGCCGCCCAATTCGTGGACCGCTGCCGGTTCGATCGCCCGTTCCGGGTGCGGCATCATTCCCAGTACATTTCCAGCAGCATTGAGCACGCCAGCGATGTCATTGCGCGAGCCGTTGCACGCTTCCTGATATCGGAACGCCACACGGCCTTCGCCTTCCAACCGGTCTAGGGTTGCGTCGTCTGCAAAGTAATTGCCGTCATGATGTGCGACGGGAATGCGGACGGTTTCCTTGGCATCGTATCGAGCGGTGAAGATCGATTGCGAATTCTCCACCGTCAGCGGCACGGTGCGACAAATGAAGTTCTGGCTGGCATTGCGCATCAGCGCGCCAGGCAAGAGCTCGCTCTCAGTGAGCACTTGGAAGCCGTTGCACACTCCCAACACCGGAACTCCGCGTTCCGCCGCTTTGATGACAGCCCGCATGATCGGGCTCTTCGCCGCCATCGCACCTGACCTCAGATAGTCGCCATACGAAAACCCGCCGGGCAGAGCGATGAAATCCAATCGATCGGGCAGTTCGGTTTCGCCATGCCACTGACGGATCGGCGCTTCGCCAGAAATACGTTCCAGCGCGACGGCCATGTCGCGATCGCAGTTTGAACCCGGGAAGGTGATGACCGCCGCTCGAAAACTCATCAACTGGCCTCCGCTGGTTCCAAATGCTCGATCGCAAAATCCTCGATCACCATATTCGCCAGCAATTGCTCGCACATGGATTTGAGTTTGTCGTCGGACGTGCCGTCGGCGACATCGAGCTCGATCATTCGACCGATCCGTACATCATCGACCCCGGTGAAACCCAACCCATCCAATGCGTGGTGGACGGCCTTGCCCTGCGGATCGAGCACACCGGGCTTGAGACGGACGAGGATACGGACTTTCATGGATCACCCTGCGATGAGGGGCAGCGATGCCCCTGTGAGAAGTGAGGCCAAGCCTATAGCGCCGATTGGCGGTGACGCAATCGCGATGAAGGGCTTGCCCACTGTCACGCTTGACACAATCCGGTCACACAAATCGCGGGACGCGCTTCGAGTGTAACGCGGTTGCAACAATCGGCTCAGGACCGGCTACAAATGCCCTGTTTTTGACGCGATTCCGATGCGGGCTTCTCGCGCGAATCGAGCAAACCTGCCAGCTCCATTCCCCTCGAACAATGTCCCCCTAGCGACCAGAGCAGAGGTATCGCTTATGTCACATCCATCTTTCACCACTCGCGCAATTTGGGCGAGCTCATCCCTTCTTTCGATCGCGGCACTTGGCGTCGCGGCTCCGGCCAATGCCCAAGACAACGAGACCGCCAGCGACGAGGGCCAACTGCCCTCGATTATCGTCACGGCGAACCGTCGTGAGGAAGACTTGCAGGACGTCGCTGTCTCTGCCGGCGTTATCGGTCAAGATCGTGTCGATACAATCTTTGCAACCGGCGCGGACACAACTGTCCTGGCCGGCCGGGTTCCCGGCCTCAATGTCGAGAGTTCGAATGGTCGCGCCGCGCCACGCTTCTACATCCGCGGTCTTGGCAACACGGACTTTGATCTCGCGGCATCGCAGCCAGTCTCGGTCGTGATGGACGATATCGTTTTGGAAAACGTCACCCTGAAGAGCTTTCCGATCTTCGACGTCGAGCGGATCGAAGTCTTGCGCGGTCCGCAAGGCACTCTGTTCGGTCGGAACACGACTGCCGGCATCGTTAAGATCGATACCGCCAAGCCGAGCTTCGAGACCACCGTCAAAGGCGGCATCTCGATTGGTTCGTTCGGCTCAATCAGCCTCAACGGCGCGGTCGGTGGCGGAATTGTAGAAGATACGCTGGCATTTCGTATTTCTGCTCAGCACCAAAGCCGTGACGACTGGGTCGACAATTCGTTCACCGGAAACAATGGCGTACTCGGCGGGTTCGAGGACTTCGCTGCGCGTGCCCAATTGCTGTTTACACCAGGCGACAATTTCAGCGCTCGAGCAAGCGTCCAATATCGCGATTTGGAAGGCACTTCGACGCTTTTCCGCGCGAACATTCTCGGGCCCGGGAACAACCAACTGAATGGCAATTATGACCGTGACGTGGTGGCATTCGATGCCGGTGGCGGAAACGTCGCCGAGTATGAACAGCTCGGTGCCTCACTGAATATGGAATACGACGCAGACGGCGTCACAATCACGTCGATCACAGGCTATAATGAGAGCGAGGGCTCAAGTCGCGGTGATATTGACGGCGGCAATCTGGTCACCGGCCCCGGCTTTATTCCTTTCCCTGCTGACACGCAGGACTCGATCGATCTTGAACAATTTACGCAAGAAGTGCGGATTGCCTCGAATGGTGAAGGCCCGTTCCAATGGCAAATTGGCGGATTCTACTTCGACAGCGATTTCGATGTGACCACGGTAGGATTCACCTTCCCACCACCTGTGACCGTCAATCACACCAATGAGGCGTGGGCTGTGTTCGGACAGGGTACTTTCGAGCTCAACGACACTGTCAAAGTGACAGCAGGCCTGCGCTACACCGATGACCAGAAGGACTTTGTTGTCCTGTCGGGCGCTGCGCCGCAGCCTGTTTCAGTGCAAGATGATCGCTTGAGCTGGGATGTCGCAGTGTTCGCCGACATGTCCGAAGACTTCAGCGTCTACGGCAAGGTCGCCAATGGCTTCCGTGCACCGACGATCCAGGGTCGCGACGTGGCGTTCTTCCAGCCGCCCTCTGTCGCTCAGTCCGAAACGATCATGTCATATGAAGCGGGATTCAAAGGCGAATTCGCGGATCGGACAGTCCGCGTCAACGGCGCTGTATTCTACTACACGGTTGATGATCCGCAGTTCACCGCTGTTGGTGGCGGAGGAAATCTGGTCCAACTGATCAACGCCAATGAAGGCGAGGCCTACGGTTTTGAGCTCGACACGGCGTTTCAGCCGACGCCCGATCTCACGCTTACGGCCGGGGTCGCTTACAACAACACGCAGATCAACGATTCTGCGCTTGCAGTGGGCATTTGCGCCCAATGCACGGTGACTGATCCGACAACAGTCATCAATGGCACGACGCGAGCGCTTGTTGACGGTAACCCGTTCCCGAATGCGCCAGAGTGGAGCATCGATGTAACGGCGCGCTATTCTGTCCCGGTCAGCGATAGCGGTGAGATCTTCATTTTCACCGATTGGACCTATCTCGGCGATACTAACTTCCTGCTCTACGAAAGCCTTGAGTTCAACGCTGGAGCCCGGATCGAAGGCGGGCTCAAGGTCGGCTATTCGGGTGGTAACGGAACCTGGGAGGCTGCTGTATTTGCACGCAACATTACCGACGAGGACAATGTGCAAGGCGTGATCGATTTCAACAACAACACTGCGTTTGTGAATGATCCTCGGGTCATCGGCGTATCATTCAGCTTCGGGTATTAAGCCCGGCAATATCATACGCACCCAGTGGTGCTTCCAAGATAGCGGGGCTGGCAGCTTAGACTGCTGGCCCCGTTTCTGTTTCGCCAGCTTGCGTGTCGGCGGCGATGGTGTCCGCCTGCTTGGGAACGACCAGGATCTCAACCGCCATGGCAGGGTCGAGATATATCTGCGCCGCGTCCAAGATGTCCTCGGCTGACAATTGCTTGACGATGTCCGGAGCCGCGAAAAAGCGGCTTAGGCGATCGGCCTCGCTTTGGGCCCGATCCGCCAAGGTCATCCAGCCGCCCAAAGTCTTGAGCTGATTATCGAACGCTTCGAGAATTGGTTGGCGGGCCCGATCCAGCAAGTCTTGATCGACCTCCGCGCTGCGCAGCTCTTCAATCATGGCAGCAATCGCCGCCCGCGTGGTGTCGACCTCCGCAATGTCGACCGATGCCGCCAAAGCGAAGGTTCCATAGCCTTCGTAGACGCGGCTTGGATTGCTGCTCGAAGACGGTGAATAAGCCTGACCCAAGGCTTCGCGAAGCTGTTCCTGGAGCTTGATCCGGACCACCCGGTTGAGCAAGGCAAGCCGAAGCGCCTCCTCGAGGTCGCTATCGTCTGTAGTAGGCCATGTAAGCCTCACAAGTGCCTGATCTGGCTCGCCACTATGCGTTAGGGTGGTCAGCCCCCTTTGGGTCGTAAACGGCCTTCTACGGGCCTCTGTGCGGGTGTTAAACTCATTCTCTCGCATGGGCAGTGCGCCAAGCGTTTTGGCGACGGCAGCAATTGCTGTTTCGGGGTCAAAATCGCCCACCAATGCCAGTTCGATCGCGCCATTGGCCAAGCGATCACCGATATCCTCGCGCAATTGCGCGAAATCACGCGCGAGATAATCTTCCTTGGTCTGAATGCTGAAGCGCGGATTGTTGTCTGAGAGGATCGCTCCGATCCGGCTGCCCAATGCGCTTGCCGGCGTCGCGTCCTGGCTCGCAAACCAATTTTCGATGCTGCGCGCATAGCGCTCCTCACCTTCCTTGCGATAACCGGGATCAGTCAGCGCGGCGGCAAGCAATTGGAGCTGCAGTTCAAGGTCTTTAGGATTGGTGCCGCCGCCCAGACGGAAGTGATCAGAGCTCGAACGGATCGAAAGTCTGACATCGCGGCCGGCCAGGACCGTTTCCAGTTCGTCCTGCGAATGTTTGCCCAGACCGCCTTGCGCTAGCGAGCCAACCAATGCTGTTTTGAGGGGGTCGCTAGTGGTGTTGAGCAGCTCGCCGCCATCGAGTGTCAAAGCAAAGCTGATGCGATTCTTGCGCAACTCGCTGGGTTTGAGATTGAGCCGTATGCCATTGGCAAAACGGATCAGCCGGAATCCGAAGCGATCATCGACCGTGTCGGAGACGATTTCGCCGGGCTCGCCAAAATCGGTGTAGGCGAATTCGGTCACACCCAAATCTTTGGGTGGGGTCAATTCAGCGGCGAGCGCGCCGGTCCAAGCCTCGCGAATTGCCAGTTCGCCGCCTTCCGGAGCTTCCCGTCCGCGGAATCGGATCAGCGGATTGGCGAGGTCAGCTGCATCGGCTTTGACTGCTGCCAGGGCGGCTTCGGGTGTGATCGAATCGACATAGCTTTCAAACCGCGCCAACCCGCTCTCAGGCGTGGTTGGAACGCGGTCGTCGCTGACCAGGTTGAGGGCCGAGCGAACCAATGCTGAATGGGTGCGCGTCGCGCTGCCACGTGCGCTGTTCTCCAACGAAGTGCGCAGGCGAGCGACCTGTTCTGCCACCTCGGCTTCGCTGAATTCGAACGAAAGTGCGCGCCGCACCTCAGTGACTGCGGCAGCCAATCCGGCACGCCACTCACCGTCGGCCGTATCGATGATGATATTGGTGGCTCTGGCGTCTTCAAACACTTCCGAACTGCCAAAGCCCGCACTTCTGAAAGGGGCATTGGCGCCGCGTGCGAGCGTCGCCAGGCGGCGATTGACGATGCCATAGCCGATCGAGCGCAGCACAGCCGCACGGCGATTCTCGACGGTGTCTGGCCGCTCTTGCCAGCTGCTATAGCGCGTGATGGTCACGCGTTCGCTAAGCGCTGGATCGACATAGATGTCGATCTCGTCAGCGCGGTCCAGGTCGATCGGTCCAGTGGTTGGTTCCGCGGGCGCTGCGGCAGGTTCCCAATCAGCAAAAGCCAGCTTTACCTTCGCTTCCAAAAGTTCGGTCGGATAGTCACCGACAATGACAAGCACGGCATTGCTGGGCACATAATTGCGATCATAGAAGGCGCGCAGATCGGCAGCAGATGCATTCTCAAGAATGTCGAGCGTTCCAATCGGCAGGCGGTCGACAAATCGCGCTTCGGGCGTGCCAAAGGCCAGGCTGTCCTCTGTGTCCTTGTAAGCGAAGTTTCGCCGATCGCGCCGTTCAGCAAGAATGATGCCGCGTTCGCGCTCTACCGCGTCAGGCGCGATGGTCACCTCGCTGGCCGTTTCGCGCATCAGCATAAGCGCGGTGTCTAGCAGCCCTTCGTCGTTGCGTGGCAAGTTGAGCATATAGGTGGTCGCATCAAAGCCGGTTGAGGCATTGGTGTCGGCACCAAAGGCCAAGCCCTCACGCTCCAACAGCTTGACCATTTCGCCTTCAGGGATGTTGGTCGATCCATTGAACGCCATATGTTCGACAAAGTGCGCCAGGCCTCGCTCGCTTTCGGTTTCATCGAGCGAGCCCGCACCAATGCGCAGCCTGACAAGCGCAGTGCCCTCGGGCGTGGCGTTTTCGCGCAGGATGTAGCGCATTCCATTGTCTAGCTGGCCAAAGACAAAGCCCGGATCGACTTCAAGGTCGCTGGTTTCGAATGCCCAGACGGGATTGTCCGCGTCTGATTTGGCGGAGGCCTCGGCGGCTGTGTCTTGTGCCGCCAGTGACTGAGCCAATGCTAGGTTTGGAAGCGCCAAAAGCGCCGCCACAGCGATTACGCGTGAACCAATTCTCATCGTCGGATTATATGCCTCATTACTCTCCACGGGGGAGACTAGCGCACAAATCCTGTCTGTCAGCTGTATTTTTCGACCGGGCCGATCTGCAATAGGCCGTTACTTCTTGGGAGGAGCGCCTCGCAAGCGATTGCGGTGGCTTGACAGATCGAGCACTTCGCCAGGTCCGGTGTCTTCAGCATGGAGCAGGCCAAGTCGCCGCGCGACCTCGCGATAGGCCTCTTCCTCGCCACCCAGATCGCGCCGGAAGCGGTCTTTATCGAGCTTTTCGCCCGATTGCATGTCCCACAGGCGGCATCCGTCGGGACTGATCTCGTCGGCAAGAATGACGCGACTGAAATCACCGTCGAAGATGCGGCCAAACTCAAGTTTGAAATCAACCAGTCGAATATCGATCGCCGCAAACATCCCGCATAAGAAGTCGTTGACCCGAATTGCCATTGACGAGATGTCGTGCATCTCCTCATGGCTCGCCCAATTGAAGCAGGCAATGTGCTCCTCAGCGATCAACGGATCGCCCAGTGCATCGTCCTTGTAATAATACTCGATCAGCGTGTGCGGGAGAGGCTCGCCTTCCTCAATCCCAAGGCGCTTGCAGATCGAACCGGCAGCGACATTGCGAACGACCACCTCAATCGGAACGATCTCGACCTGGCGAACAAGCTGTTCACGCATATTGAGACGGCGGATGAAATGGGTTGGGATCCCGATATGCGAAAGCCGGGTGAAGACATGCTCGCTGATGCGATTGTTGATCACGCCCTTGCCGTTGATCGTGCCCTTTTTCTCAGCGTTGAACGCTGTGGCATCATCCTTGAAATACTGGATGAGAGTTCCAGGCTCGGGACCCTCATAAAGGATCTTGGCCTTGCCTTCGTAAATACGGCGGCGGTTGGACATGGGTATGGTCCCTAATCGACTTTGGCGGGTGCCCGGTTAAAAACACGTCGCCCCGGCGCGTCCAACTGGAAGTCGTAGCGGCCGGGGCGTAGCTCGTCCCTTAAAGATTTGCCTCGGCAAAGGCAATCTCCACCGCAAGCATGTAGGCTTGCCGGTTCTTTTTCGCTTGCGGTGGCCAATCGCTGGCTGCAAGCCGCTGTGCGTGAAATTGGACGCAAGCAACTACTCAGATCAGGCGCGTGACGCGCTTTTGACGATCGCAGCAGGAGGCGGTGAGATACCGCTTCCGACTGATCTTGCTCGCCTTGATGCCGATCAATGGGCCTGGATCGTCGCCTGCGCCGGAAACAATCGCTTGCTGCCACTTCTATCTTACTGGGCGGGAAAATTTGGCAGCTCTGACCTTCAAGAACTCATCGAAGCGGATTGCCCGCCCGAGAAGCAGAAGCAAAGGATGTTTCGCTCTCTGGCACAGCAACGTGCCATGGCCGGCCTCTCTCGCGAGCTCGACCAATCCGGAATCCGATTTGTTTTCCTGAAGGGTGCTTCGCTCACGCTGACGGCCTATGCGGAACCCAAACTGCGTCCGATGAGGGATATTGATCTCTTGGTCGATCGTGAGAATGCATGGAACGCGCGCGACATCGCTTCCCGCATCGGGTTTTCGACTGCTCCCCATTTGGCACCGCACGGGTTGGACGACAAACACCACTTGCCTGTCATGGTGCGCGATGGCTTGGTCTCTCTCGAGATCCATCATCGGCTTAGCCAAAAGGGATGGGAAGGGGAGCTGGCGCTGACCGCATTGTTGCTGGATCGTGCGCGCCCTCACACCTTGGCCGATGAGCAGATATGCGTGGCAGATCCCGTCACCAATCTCCTGCATTTGGTAGCCCATGCGGGGATCAGCAATCTGTTCGACAACGGCCCGCAATTGCTTGCTGACATGCATTATCTCGCCAAGCAGGACCTGGATTGGGACGAAGCGACTGCATTGGCTCGCGATTGTGGGTTGGAGCGCCCGCTTGCGCTCGCGCTTGCCCTTTATCGGCGTTATGGGGGCACAGGCGTGGTAAACCCTAAGGTCGAAGTTTCCGACGCATGGATTGAGCAAGCAAGCGCTCTCATGGTGCATGATCGGGATTCTGACTGGCAGAGGCAGCGATTGCGCGACTCTGAGAGCTGGACCGCCATGGCAAAGCGTGCCTTGCCTCCGCGCGCCACAAGCCTTGCCACCAGGGCTGGACGCGCGCATGATGACCCCCGTCGCTGGTTGGCCTATCCAGGGTGGCTGATGGATCGCGGCCGTAGCATCATTGCTGCGCGTTTTGATCGCGATCTTGTCAGCCAGGCAGAGCAGGATAGTGCCCTTACGCAGTGGCTTTTGAGCGACCAAGAAACTTGAGGCAGCGAAGCCTGAACGGGCGACGCTGACTTTCTAACGTCTTGGGAGGTCGGTTGCCCATGCCGATGACATTGCCTTGAGCATGCAAGTGGTCGCGGACCGGCGGGCCGCAATAGACACACACCTATTCCTGCTTTGCCCCAATAACAGCGGATCGACTTTCCTTGGCGAAGCGATCAAGCGATCGCAGCACGTATGGGGCCTGCCGCGTGAAGGACAGCATGTGTTGGGCTTTGCAGGGCCGTCGACGCGTCGGTCTGGTTGGCCTCTGATTTGGGCAGCAACAGAGCAAAGCCGCAGCCACTTTGAAGACGGAAACTACGATTGGGAGCGCACCAAGATCGCTTGGTATTTTCAGTCCCAGGCGGCGGGCTCTGACTCTTCGGTGTTTTTCACGAAATCTCCTCCTTTTCTGTTGATCGCCCAACAATTGACTGACGCATTCGAGAATTCGAAATTCCTGATCATGGTGCGAGATCCCTATGCTGCGCTTGAAGGGATATTGCGCAGGCATGAGCGCGGCACGTCCGGCTTGCCGAGAAACCGAGTGGTGAAGACGGCTGCAACCCACCTCGTGCAATGTCTGAACTATCAGGCACGCAATCGCGCGCGCTTGAGCGGCAGGTGCGCGAGCTTTTCCTATGAGGAAATGTGTGCCGATCCGATTGGTGTCGCGCGTCAAATAGAGGTTTTGGTCCCAGAGTTGGACGATCTTGATTTGGCTCAGAGGCAGCCGGTCAAAGGCATCTACGATGAGCCGCTGCGCAACATGAACGACGATGCGATTGCGCGGTTGGCACCGCAGACCATTCGTGTTGCCAATGAAGTCTTTGCCGAGCACCAATCATTGCTCGAGGCATTCGACTATGCGCTGCGTGATTGACCGACCGACATGACCTGATAGGGTGACCTGATCCGAGGGCAAGGAAGGATATTTTCCGTGCTGCCCCGGGTGCAAAAACCCCAAGATATACGTGATTTAGGGCCCATTGATCTCAATGGGTTGATCCCACTTGTTGAACGCGTTTCAGATGTAGTTTGGGAACAGGAAGATGCGGTCAAAGAGAATGACTATGCGGTCTTCCATCACACCCAGCACATTATTTTTCGCTTCATCCCGGGAAACCGCGATCCAGCAGAGTTCTATTCATGCCCCGCCTGGTTCTCTTGGCAGAAGCACTTGCAGCCGGTGTTCGACAAAGCCGTTGCGCCATTTCGGTTCGAGCACCCGGTTTTCGCCAAGGCCATGCTGGCTCGGCTGCTGGCTGGGCATTCTATCAACATGCACAAAGATGGCGCCGGCTCGCACGAGAGATGTCACAAGATTCATGTCCCATTGATCAGCAATGAAGACGCGACATTCCGGGTTGGTCGCACCTCTTGCCACCTTGCTGTTGGTCGCGCTTATGAGGTCAACAATCTGGTCGCGCATGGCGCTCGCAATGCGGGCAAGCGCGATAGGGTGCACTTGATTTTCGAAGTGTTTGAAGGCGCTCGCGGTCAGCGTCGGAGCGAACGCAATGAGCGCTGACGATCCACCATATTGTTACACAATTTACGGGTTGGTCATTAGCTCTGACCTCCCAATTCCAAACCTTATAGCTGTCCCTTACATGGGCGCGACACAGACCGATCTGACGATCGTTTCTGGCAAGGTGGCCGCAATTGCCGAAGACGATGGGTTGGGGCTCAATTGGTCGGGAAGTCCTGCCCGTTTGACGTTTGAACTGCCAGACTGCGTTAGAGGACGTGCGGAGGCGGGATATCGCCTCGTCTATGAGCGGCTCGGAGATGAAGATGATCGGCAAGTTGTGTCGACCATTTTGGGCACCGGGCTTGCTGCAATTTTGATGCAGCGAAAAATTCTCCCAATTCATGCCGCCAGTGTGAAGACATCGCGCGGGGCCTTATTGATCATGGGCAAATCCGGCGCCGGCAAGTCGACCTTGTTGACGGGCTTGTTGGAGCTGGGTTTTTCCATGATGGCTGACGATGTGACAGGCCTGCGGATTGGGCCGAGCGGTTTTCCGACTGCTTTGCCAGCCTTTCCTGCCACGCGACTTTGGCGCGATTCAGCAGTCCGTGCTGGCCATGATCCTGCCGATCTTCCCCCGGTCAAAACCGGCATTGAGAAGTTCTATGTCAGGGTGGGGCGATTTCACGACCAGCCAGAACCGATTGCGGCGCTGTGCTGGCTTAATCCGACCAATCGGACCGAGCCTTTGATCGAGCCGATTGAGTGGGCGCTACGGAGCCCGACTCTACATCGCTTTGTTTTCCGGAAGCTCTTCCTGCGACCACTTGGCTTGCAGCCATTTGTATTCGATTGCGCTGTGAAGACCGCGAGGGCGGTTCCCATGATGCGACTTGATCGACCCGCGACAGAAATCGAACCCAGTGTCTTGGCCAAACACCTGCTGGAAGAGGCCGGCCTGTGATTGCCAATCTGGACGCCACCAGGCCAATGATATGGCTCGCATCCTATCCCAAATCCGGCAACACTTGGCTCCGAGCTATGTTGACGGCGCTTTGCTTGTCGCCGGGCGAAGACTTGGTTCTCGACAAGCTGGTTGGGCGAGCGAACCTGTTTGATCGCCAATCTATTGACGACTTCGCAGCGGTAAACTCGTCAGAACTTTCAGTTCGCGAAGTGACGCCGATCCTTTCACGATACTTCTCAAGTGTCGCTGCAAGGCTCGAGCCCCCTGCATTTTTCAAGACGCACGCTGCGTGTCTTGACCCTGGTGGCGGCCGGGCCTCGTTTCCCGCCGACACAATTGCGGGCGCTGTCTATCTGGTGCGTGATCCCCGCGATGTTGCCGTTTCATACGCCCATCATGACGGATTGGATCTCGACGTCGTTATTGCCCGCATGGCGGATTCCGAGGCGAAGTTCGAATATTGGCCGGATCGTTGCAGTGAGAATGTACCGCAAGTCATGTCGACTTGGAGCGAGCACCTCAGATCATGGATCACTAATCCGGACTTTCCGGTACTCGGATTACGATATGAGGATATGCTGGATGATCCATTGGATGCGCTGAAGCGCGTGGCTCAGTTTTGTGGCTTGGATTGCAGACAGGAAGCACTCGAGCGGGCGGTTCGCTTGACTGATTTCTCTCGCCTACGCCAACTCGAGCAAGAAAGCCGTTTCACCTCCAAGCCCAAGCAAGATCGTGCCTTTTTTCGATCTGGCCAGTCCGGCGATTGGCGCAAGAAACTGAATTCAGTGCAAATTTCACAGATCGAACGCGACCATGCTGGTGTTATGAAGCTTTGGGGCTATATTGCGTGACAAGGAAGACGCTTTGATCCGGAGGACGGAGCATGAGTGTGCTTTCCCGGTCTGCGATATTGCAGCGTAGTGAAGCTGTCTTGTTTAGTGCGGTCGACGATGGAACCGCGCTCATGGATATCGAGAGCGGCCAGTATTTCTACTTCGATAGCGTCGGAGCGCGGGTCTGGGACCTTATCGACGGCAATCGCGATGTGGCGTCAATTTGCGCTGCTGTAGGCTCTGAATTCGACGTGAGTGCAGTCCAATGTGAGCGGGACACGATCGGATTTCTTCAGGAATTGTCCGAGCTAGGCCATGTCCAGGCATTGAGCTGACTATGCGCCTCGATACCCACTCGGAAGCGCGCCCGAACATTAGTCAGCCACTCCAGGCTCAACTGAGCTCGACCGTTGCTGTTGTAGGTCGCATGGCTCGCCAGCATTGCGTTGTCGGTTCGCTTGAGATCATCGGTGACATCACGCTCTATGATCGGTTCAGGTTGGCTTACCGTCTGGAGCTATCGACGGATGTTTCGGATGTAGAACTCGTTCTGGCAGCCTATCAGCGCTGGGGTCGGCATTGTCCGGCCTATCTCAATGGCGACTTTGCGTTCGTTGTTTATGACCATGACGATGGCAGCGCTCTTGTTGCGCGTGATCAGATTGGCGTGTGTCCGCTCTTCTATCAATTGGTCGGCGAAAGAATGGTGGTCGCCGCCAGCATTCGCGAATTGCTGGCACTGCAGGCGCAAGAGCCTGAGATCGACGATGACTTGATCCTGTCATTCCTGACATATCGACACGTAAGGTCGGGCAGCCAAACAGGGTATAAATCGATCAAGCGTTTGCAGCCAGCGCATCTGATGGTTTGCGACGACGGCTCGTTCGAGACTCAGTGTTATTGGCAAGCTGAGAAAATCCCGCCGCTCCAGCACAAGGACGATGAGACCTTTGTGAGGCATGGTCGATATTTGCTCGACCTCGCAGTCCGCGACCGGTCAATCGATATGGACGATGGCCTGGGTCTGCATGTCAGCGGCGGATTGGACTCAAGCGCGGTCGCCATCCTGTCTTGTCTTGCTCGTCGCGGGCGCAGCCTGGCTGATCCTATTGGACTGGCATGGCAGCGCTACGACAAGATGCAACCACTGGATCCAGCATCGGCGGCTATCCGTGCAGTAAAGCAGCATCTCGGCATTGAAGTTGCTGTCGCCGAACCGAGCACATCTGACCTGCGCAGTCTGCTCGCCTTGGACTGGTTATCGGATTTTGATGTCGAGCCCCTGCAAAATGAGGGTGTCTTGCAGGACAGGGCGGCGCCGCTTGGCTTGCACACAATCCTGTCTGGTTGGGGCGGCGACGAGCTGCTGAGCTTCAATGGCGTGGGGCTGGCCAGTCAGTATGCAAGCGAATGGCGATGGCGAGATCTCGAATCGCTCGGCCGTGGCTCAGGTGCCTTGGGAATCGCCAGAGGCATCAGGACCGCATTTGTGGAGCACGGTGCCCGTCGTCGGCAAGCTCACAAGCTCGGGCCACATGCAAGCTCGCTTGCCTCTCCAGAGGCGCTCAGGTCGGCTGTGACACAGGCCCCTAAGCCCGCGATCTCCGAGTGTCCTCGAGAGACGCAGTTTTGGCTGCTCGACCGAGGCCATTTGACCAATCGCATCGAAGCATGGGCAGAATCTGGGGCGAGACAGGGCATTCGCTACCGCTATCCATTGCTCGACCTGCGGGTCGTCGAGTTCGCTCTGGCAGTGCCAACCCATCTCTATCGGCAAGAGGGCAAGAATCGTTGGCTGATGCGCGAGATCTTGAGTGGATTGGTGCCTGATGTGATCCGGATGAATGCCCCCAAGCGTGAGCCGCGGCGGGTCGCTCAGTTGCAAGCCAAGCTTTGCCAAGCAATGCGCGAGATCGGTGAGCAATTGGGCAATGGAGATCAATATCAACGCGCCCATTTGCTGGATATGGATCGCCTCAGGCAGGAACTTCGTTCTGCACATCCCACAAAAACCAAGAATCTCGGTTGCCTGCGAAAAGCCTTGCAGGTGTTGGACTGGTGATGCCTGGCGAGCTTCCAGAATGTGTCGCGACAGTCTCCTCACGGGATTTCCTGGTTGGAACGCGTGTCCTGTTTGACAGTTTCCTGACGCACAATTCTTGGTTTGAGGGGAAACTTGTGGTGATCCACCGCGACATTTCGGAGCGGGATCAAGCAGCGATCATGCTTGAATTTCCGCAAGTCGAATTCCAGCGTCCTGCCTTTGCGTTAGAGGCTGCTTTGAAGCGCTTGATTTCTGAGCAGCCCCGACTGACAGGTCGGGCGGCACGTTTCCTGTCACTCCAATGCCTTTGGATGAACGCCCCAGGCCGCGTCTTGTTTTGCGACAGCGATATTCTATTCCGCAAGGATGTAAGTGAAGATCTGATGACTCCAGGCCTGTTTTTGGCGTGTCCAGATTTTGCTCAATTGGTTACCTCGGCAGTCGGTCCGACCACCAAAACGAGCTTCAATTCAGGCTTGATGCTGATCGATAAGTCCAGGCGGAGCACGGCAATGCAGCAACAGGCTCTGATGCGGCTGGATCCCATCGATTGGCGAGATGGTGATCAACCCTTTACCGATCAGGCCGTGTTCAACCATGTGTTTGGCGGTGAGGTGAGGCTGCTTGGATCGCATTGCAATCACCTCGTCGGCCTTGCAGCCAGGCTGCGCGAGACCGCACATGGGCCGTTGCGCGAGGCCAAGGTTTTGCATTTCAACGGGCCTGCCAAACCATGGGCGATGGCTCAGCATCGGTCGATGATCAGCGAAGATCCAAGCTTTGCGACTGCGCTTGCCTCATGGTTTGCAGCCTATTCAAAGTCGCTTGTGCGATCGCATTTCGCTGCGCGTGCCAATGGGCGCGAAAGCGATAATGGCGTGCGATTTCCAGATGAGTCAGCCGCTAGGGGCATAAATAGGTTCGACAATTCAATGGATTAACAGATCATCAGCTGCTTTGCCATTCAGGCAGTGGCAGATTTGGCAACGGCGTTAGCTAAATTCCTGTTTGCACCGAATCGGTCCCCCGGTTCAAAACGACCTTCATGGTTAACGGGCGACTAACGGCACTGGGCATTGGGTTTGCCATGATTGTGGGTGCATTCGTCGCTGGCCCGGCCTGGAGTGGGTCATCGGCGAGTTCACCCGAAGCGGTGTCTCCATACATTGCCTACGCTCCAGTCTTGGCGATCGCGCAGCCGGCGCCAGCACCGGTACCGACAAAGAAACCATACCCCGTGCGAACGCGTCCAGTCCGCACAAAATCGGGTGCCACCCTCCCGATTCCCGTCGATGCGGTTCTTGATGCGGGTGTGCTGATCGTGATCAGCAAAGCGACACAGGACATGTATGTCTTTCGCGACGGTGAGTATTGGGACAGGTCGCCCGTCTCGACTGGCAAGCGTGGCAAGGAGACGCCGACTGGTGTCTTTCCGATCCTCCAGAAACGTCGGCACCACCGTTCAAATATCTATGCCAATTCGCCGATGCCTTACATGCAGCGGATGACCTGGGGTGGCATTGCCATCCATGAAGGCAAACTGCCTGGCTATCCGGCATCGCATGGATGCATTCGTTTGCCGCGCAAGTTTGCCCGGGCCTTGTTCCAGTTGACCGCGCGCGACACCACCACAGTGGTGGTGACAGACAATGCCTTCGCATCAAGCGCAGATGCGAGGCTGGTGGCCAAACATATGCCGATGCCTGAGCCAGGGCAGCGTGGCCATCTCATCCAAGGGCGCGAACCGCAGCTGTCGCAATTGAAGACGCGCTATGACGTGACTTTGGCGATGGCGGATCAGCCAATGCGGGGACGGACGCGGATGATTGAGCGGGAAGCACCTGCTCGCCGAGTATCGCAGGGCAGGGTGCAAACGATCCAGCTTGCTGCGGCAGAAAGCGAGGCCGAAGCGAATGCCTATTGGACCAGGATTCGTACGCGCTTCCCAGAACTGGCTCGGTTCGAAAAACGGATCATTCCAGCGACCGTCAATTCGAAACGCTATTATCGCCTTCGGGTCTCGGGCGCCGGCGCAGGTGCTTCCTGCGTGGCACTGCGCAGATCGGGATCTGACTGCTTCCGCGTCCGCTAGACTATTCTGGCTCACCTATTGGCGGGTTAGCGCGCAGCCTCAGCAGATATCATTCACCCGCTCAATCCGTGCTCAATTCACGGCACTCACGACAGGCGCTCATAGAAGCCGCTCAGAGGCCGATTCACCACTTTGGCTGGTCGGGTCCACGCGCTTCAATTGCGCCTACAGGACATATGCGCACGGGCATTCTACGGCCTGTCAGCTCGGCGATAGAGAAGCGGGAAAGAGAATGGTGCCCAAGGGCGGACTACGACAAGTGCAACCTTTCAAGCACTTAGTAATGTCCAACCAGGTCGCTTAGCCTTTGGCGTCCCGAGGGTGCCTGTTTTGAAAGTGTCTAACCCAATTGTGACGAGTTACGCTCCCCAGCGCTCGAGCTTTCGGTAAATTGTCGAGGGGCTAACACCTAATCCGCGAGCCGCTTGGACGATATTTCCTGCGGTTCGAGCGATAGCTTGTTCGATTGCTAAGCGTTCAACTTGCTCAAGCGTCAAACCTGAAAAGTCTGCGGTCGTTGCGGACTGCTGACTCTCTGCATGGATCGGCTCAGGAGGCACTCCAAGGTTGCTCACGCTCGACGTCCGCATAGTGGCATTGCTCACAGCCGAGCTTGTTTGGCCTGACAATTCCAGCACCGTTCCTTTTCCGGTGATGATCGCCCGCCGCAAAGCATTTTGCAGTTCACGGACGTTTCCAGGCCAATCATGTTGTTGGAGAAAAACTTCGCTGGCTTTCGAAAAGCCGGAGATGGACCGGCCTTCTTCCGATGCAATCCGCTTGGCCAAACTGTTGGCGATAAGTGAGATGTCATCCCCACGGTCTCGGAGTGCAGGCAGGCAAATCGGGATGACATTCAAGCGGTAGAACAGATCTTCGCGAAACCTGCCTTCCGCAACTTCGCGTTCGGGATCGCGGTTGGTCGCACAGACAATTCGAACATTGACGGGTTCAGCAGCCGACGAGCCAACGCGCTGGATCATTCCAGTTTGAAGGAACCTGAGCAACTTGACTTGAAGCTTGAGGTCCATCTCGCAGATCTCATCCAGGAACAGGGTGCCTCCATCGGCTGCTTTTGCCGCACCAATCCTGTTTTCGATGGCACCGGTAAATGCACCCTTTACGTGACCAAACAGCTCGGATTCGAGCAGGTTCTCGGGAATCGCGCCGCAGTTTATGGCAACAAATGGTGCTTTGCTGCGCTTGCTAGCAGAGTGGATCGCTTCGGCGGTGACTTCCTTGCCGGTTCCACTTTCACCCGTGATGAACACAGTCGCTTTTGAGTCCGCGACGCTTTCAATCGTTTGGAAAACGGCTTTCATTGCAGGAGATTTGCCGATGAAGCCGTGGAATGAGTCTGTTTCGTTCCCGCTCTTTTCAGATGTTTCGACTGCGTTGTCTGATCGATTGCCTTGTTCTGCTGCGCTTCCGACAGTGTTCAGCAGCCTCGCTCCGGATACTGGCTTGACCAGAAAATCATAGGCACCAACGCGCATTGCGGCGATAGCTCGATTGAGCGACCCATCAGCGGTCACTACGACTACAGCCGGTTCAGACTTCGCATCATGCAATGAGTCAAACAACGAAAGACCGTCACCATCGGGAAGCTGCAAGTCGAGTAGAATAACGTCGAATGTCTCTGTGGTGATCGAACGGCGTGCAGCAGCCAAAGTCTCGCAAAGACTTACCTCATGACCTGCGTCCTCGAGCTGAGCAGCATATCCGAGTGCAAGTGAAGCGCTATCTTCAACAATGAGGACTTTGGCGTTGGGCATTAGTGTATCCTAAATTTGGCCGATTTTCCGGTGGGGTCGCGATCGACCCAGCTGATCGAACGAGTGTCGTCAAAGTGCTTCATGCACCCTTGTACCAATCCAAAAGCGATATGGGCGAACGGACGATGGGACGCATACTCGACCACGAATCCGTCATCGTCTTGTGTGGACGTGACCTGCGGCGGCACAGAGTCTGGGTAAAGGACGCGAACCTCTTCGTGGATATGATCTTCGACATGCTCCAGCATCTGTTCTGCCGAAGGATACCGATTGACGATTTCGGCATAGAGAACGGTAAAGCGCGCAAACAAGAATTCGCCGAACTGTTCGCAAAGCACATTTGCATCTTCGCCTGTAAGTTTGGAAGCTGACGTCACCACTTGCACGGCCTGCTCCCAAGGATAACGGGACACGCGTGAGAAAGCGCCGCCGTGCGGCAACGCGGCGTCCGCAAGGACTTGCTCGGTGAAGCTTGGGCCCCCAGCTTGATCAAGAAAGCCGACCAACTCCGAATAGATAATCCCTTTCATATTCGACATCTCCAGTGATTGGGTCCGTCTCCCATTACGCAAAGAGCATGCCGAAAAATGTGCGGCAAAAGATCGAATTACCATGGGTTTATTGCCGCATAATGCGAAATTCTTTGCAAAACGCAAATTTGGATGACGCAATATGCGAACGATCGGCAGTCCACCATTTGGTGATTTGCAGAACAAGAATGGGGCCGTGGGAGGCTCATAGTTTCATTGAGGCTCAGCTCACAGACGCATTTCCTCTGTTGGTTGGACCGATTTGATTATCTGAAGAAAGTCTCTCGCATCCTCGAGCATGGTTGCGACCTGGAAAAGGAAGAGGAAGCTGAGAGGGGCGATCACGGCTGGGTGCGAATAGGACAAGCGCACAGGCACGCGCATGAGCGGGACTCGTCGCAGAATCTTCACTCCCACGACGGTGCATACCACGCCAATAATCGCGCCTACCAAGATGTCGCTCACGTAATGCAGGCCCAAGTACACGCGCGGAAACGCGATGAAGACCAAACAATACGCTGCAACGAAGAGTCCCAATAGACGGGATACTAGGAAAATGCCGGTCGTGATGGCGGAAAACAAAACCGCGTGATCGCTTGGGAAGGAGCTACTAGCGGCCATATTCGCAGCATATTCTGAGAGGCGTTCGGGCACTGGCATTTCTAATTCAGGCACAAGGAGTGGCCTCAGTCGAAACTCGAGCCCATTCGCAAGCACAAGTGCAAGTGCCTCGGCAAAAACAGAGGCAAGCAGCGCAGCGATCAGGGTCAATCGATTGTCAAACTGCTTTGCGCGGCTCTCGAATGCTGACCCGCCAGGCTCACTAACCCAAATATAGGCCATGATCGCGCACACGAAGCCCCCTTTCACCAGGTGACTTGAGGACATTGTCAGGATGGTCTCGTCAAACAGGACGGAGCGGCCAAGCAGTTCGGCCAAGTGGATTGAGATCAGCGAATCCATTTTGTTCTCCAATGCTGGACATGTCTGGCATGACCAAAAGGCAGGCGGGGTGTGTGTGCGTCAGAGAACGCAAGTATTGTGCCAGTTCGTAGAAATATGTTCGGAAGTATTGAGCGAAGTTCGATCATCGATCTAATCGCTAGGTGATTTGCGATAATACAGCGCGAGAAATTTAGACAAAATTTACTATAGCAATACTGACCATTGATTTGACGGAATGCCGCAAAGGAGAATCCTCAGTGCTTCAGAATGCGACTCGATTCGCATATCGCGAATTTGGGTCTCTCATTCTGAGAAAATTTGCGATCCGCTTTTTCGCAAACCGCGCAATTCAGCCAATTCCGACAATTGGCACGATCCTTGAGATGAGAGTGGCAACAGCATCCTTTGGAGTTCAAAATGCGCCACTCGATTGTCTCTGCCACACTACTTTCCAGCGTTGTAGGTGCGCTCTTGTCCGGTTGTGTTGCCGGCCCGGCTCCCGCCAATATCGCCTCTGCAGCTTATGCTCCCGGTCAGATTGCTTGGGTTGGCAGCCAACAACCACAGGGCGATTGGATCGCCCAGGCACCGGTCGCCCGGGGAGCGCCAACCTGTGATTGGAAAGTCCCGCGCGAACTCGACGCATACCGCCGAACCTCGCCTGCTGGCTTTCTCGATCGGACTGCGCCTCTTGGCCCTGGTGACCGCCTTGAAATCGCGATCCTAGGTGACGAAGACAATCTGACCGGCACATATGTCATCGAAAGCGATGGAACGCTCGCCCTTCGCGGACAAGAGCCAATCAAGGCCGCCGGGTCAACACCGGCTTTGGTAGCCCACGCGCTTCGCGATCAGTTGCTCAGCCAGAGTATCGTTCGTCCGCTGAAGAATTCCGTCCGCGTTGCATTGATTGAGAATGCAGGCGTGTCTGTTTCTGTTGGCGGCGCTGTGTTCCAGCCAGGTGCTGTGCGCGCAGGCGAGCGTGCGCCTGATAGCCGCATTGGCCTTAAAGAAGGTGCCGTGAGCGGTGACAACAATGTTGGTCGCACAATAACCACCGCAATCCGTGCGGCTGGCGGTGTGCGGCCGGATGCTGACGTTCAGCGGATCTACCTCTTGCGTGATGGTAACTATGCAGAGTTTGATCTGTCAGGCTTCGTGCATGGTTGGGGCAGTCGCGATGTTACGATCGCGAGCGGAGATCGGATTATCGTTCCGAGCCGGAGTTGTTTCAATTCGGATCTGGTCCGCCCGACCCCGCTCACAGCGCCAGGCATCCGGGTATACATGTCCAACCTGACGCAGAGTGCGGGCAACAATGCCAGCTCCGCGATTGGCCGAGAGACCACCTCGCTTCCATATGGCACTCGCCTATTGCAGGGTCTGGTAGCGGCGAACTGCGTCGGCGGGAGCTACATGCAGTCTGATAGGCGTGCGATCCTGATTTCGCGAAATCGAATGAATGGTCAGAGCATTGTTCTAGAACGCGATATCGAGAAGCTGGTTCGCAATGCCAATCGTGATGCGCTCAACCCCTTTCTCATGCCCGGTGATGCCATCGCCTGTTACGATAGCCGTTGGACAAATTTCCGCGAGGCCCTTGGCCTGATCGGAGATTCGATCAGTACCGCCACACCGGCAATCTTGCTGGATAATGCCCTGTGATCCCGGTTTACCAAGACTTTGAAGCGGCAAAGCCTAGTCAGCCGCGTCGGTTGAGAGAGTTGTGGGTGCTGGTGCGTGACGGCCTACCCTCGGTTGGCCGCTATCGGAGGTATTCGACGGCTCTTGCAATTCCCCTTTGTTTTGTCTGGGGCCTTGCGATCCTTTATCTGGCCTTCGCACCGGATCGCTACGACAGCCGAATGACGCTTATTCTTCCGGGTAGCGGCGTTGGCGCTAGCATGAATCTTGAGTCGATCGGGCAGGCGTCAACCAATACTTCCTCGGCATTCTCATCGACGAGTCTTAGCCCGACAGAAAACTACAAGACCCTTCTAATGTCGGACTTGGTCCTGCGAGACGCCGCGCGCATTGCTGGGGAAGAGGAAAGCGAATTCCCACAACCTTTGATCAAGCTGGTTGACCAGACCAATCTGATTGAGCTGCGGCTGTCAGCACGCAGACCAGAACGTGCACAGGCCCGCATGGAAGCTCTTCAGAAGGCGTTTAACAGTGCGCTCGACACTCTTCGCGAAGATGAAGCGCAAACCCGCGAGCGGGCCGATACCAAGAGGATAGGAGAGCTCGAACAGAAAGTTGACGATGCCCAACAGGCGCTGCTCGATTTTCAAGGTGCAACTGGGCTTGTGTCCCTCGATCAATTCGCTGGCCGGATCACATCGCTCGATCAGCTCAAAGCGAATGAACGCGATCGCCGCGTTCGCTCTGCCGAGACTGGAGAGGCAGCCAAGCAGTTGGCTACTTCGCTCAATATTACCCTTTCTGATGCGCGCCGCGCGATGCAGCTCAAAGCCGATCCAGAGTTTCAGGAATTGCTGCGGCGTTATGCTGTTGCTTCTGGTGAGCACAGTGAACGTTCTGGCACCTTAGGCGATGCGCACGAGGTGATCGAGGAACTCGCGGCAGAGAAGGCGTCGTTGCAGGTTGACCTGGTTCGCCGTGGTAGCGAGTTGGTCGGGCTCGGAAGCGACAAAATAGTCACTCTCGCAGACCTATCCGTATCGAACACACGAGAAAGCCTGTTTGCAAGCCTATCTGAGCGAGACAGTGATCACAAAGGGCATGGCGCTGCGTTGGTGGAACTTCGGCGTCAGATCTCCGCACAGACCGCCGACACGGAAGAAAAGGTCGCGCAGGCAGCTAAGCTCGCGGACTTATTGCGCGACCTGCGCGTTGCCGAAGCGGTATTCAGCTCTGCATTGGCGCGGCTAGACACCAATAAGTCCGACCCATTCGCGTCTTATCCTCTCGTGCAAACGCTGGAAGCGCCGTCTCTGCCTCGATCCAAGGCAGCGCCGTCGCCACTGCTGGTCATTGGTGGTGCATTCGCGGCCACCATTTTCATAATTATTGGGTTTATGCTCCTATGGCTACGCCAACCGATCATCCGCAAACTGCTGCCGAACGCCTAGTCGCCACGACCATAGAGTCGACCTGGCTGCTGTGGCTGGTCGGAGGGCTGTATATTGCCGGGCCTGTGCTCGGCTGGGCATTGGCCGGAATGGTCGCATTCGCCCTCTACACCGATCAAGTGCAGCATTCTCAAATTCCGACAACGATCTGGATCTGGCTGATTGGGATGTCGGCGATGCTGCTGATCTTGTGGGTTGGGCATGCAAATTTTGAGCTTGGGATGGGCAAGACCCTTAAGTCCAGCATCGGTTGGGCCAAGGGCTGGGCATTGATTGCTCTGTTCCCGTTGGCGGGCGCAATGCTCCAAATTCGGCCGACGGTAATATGTCGTGCGACCTGCCGGCTCGGTCTTCAAACACTGCTTCTGCTACCGATTTTCCTGATAGCACCGATGCTTGGCCTGCCCGAGCGACTATGGGTATCGCCGCTTAAGATTTTGGGAGGTGCAGGAGCGGAATATTTCACCGTGCAGATCTATACAATTGACCCTGGCGCCGGGCGTACAAGATGGCAGTTTTTCGCTCCTTGGTCCCCGGCGGCAGGATTGATGGGGGTGATCTATGTTCTTATTGCCTCTTACGAAAAGAACTGGAAGTGGAAGTGCATCGGCGTTGCCGGCGGATTGGCCCTCGCGCTGTTCTCGCAATCGCGGCTCGCGCTTGTTGCCTTGCTTGTGATCATACCGTTCGTGTGGGGCGCAAGCCGTATGAATCGAGGCCTACTCTGGCTTCTCGCGGCGCCAGTTGCGTTTGCGTTAGGCATCGTCGGACCTGTCCTGCTCGAAATGATTGACAGCGCTATTGCCGAATTCTCTGCCGCGCGGGCGGATTCAAGCCGAGTGCGGGCAATACTTGGCCGGATCGCGATCCATCGCTGGGAAACAGAGGCATACTGGTTTGGGCATGGCGTGGTAGAGAGAGGTCCCCACCTGGTCGAATACATGCCGATTGGTAGCCATCATACCTGGTACGGCTTGCTTTTCGTGAAAGGATTGACTGGAGCAATCGCGATGGCCGTCCCATTGGTCAGCACACTCATTGTGTTCTTGATCAAGGCGCAGAACGACATGTCTGTTCGAATTGGGCTTGGCTTGATCGCAACCCTCGCACTCTACTCTTTCGGTGAGAATCTCGAAATTCTAGCGTATCTCTATTGGCCAGGATTGGTACTGGTCGGAATTGCTCTGAGGCAGCGCAAGCCGACCACAAATCCGGATCTCTAACACACCAATCAAAGAACGCGACCGTGCCAAGAATTTGTCGCTTGGCGACCACCTCAAACGGTAGCGCTGTGTTCGGAATGTGGCGTGATTAGTGCGCCGCCGGGCGCAAAATTCTAGGCGAGGCCTGTCCTCGATGATTTGCTCGACCGATCACCGCGCGCCATTGCGCAACAGTATTTGGCATCTGCTTCCGCACCTCACGCCGGCCGGCTTCGCCCAGGCTGCGCAGATTTAGCTTCGCCAACCGAAAAATCGCGCTGGAAATTTCATCGGCGGTTTTCAAGGGGGCGCTGAGACCGCCTTTGCCAACCTGCTCCGGCAAACCGTCAACGTCGGCTACAAGGATTGCGCGAGCGGCCATCCTTGCTTCCGTTGCGACCAAGCCAAACGCTTCATAGCGAGAGGGAATGACGACGGCATCGCACGATCGCAAATGCGCTCCCGGATCATCGCAAGGACCGAGAACGGATACGTTCGGCAAATCGGCGGCGAGAGTCCTCAAGGCGTCGCGCTCTGGACCGTCGCCAAATAGAGTCAAGCTTACCATTCCGCGCGGCATATTGCGGATTGCAGAGATGAGTTCGGAGAAATTCTTCACCGAAGCATACCGGCCATAGGCCAGGAGACGCATGGGTTGGCCGCGATTGGGCGATTTAGGGGGGACTTGGAAAAGCTGATGTTGATTGGTCCAGGGATGAATGACGTGGAGCTTCGAAGAGGTAATTCCTACCTCGTTTGCAATCCAGCCACGTTGTGCCTCTGAAACGCAGATAATTTCATCAAAAAACAAGGAAGACATTCTCAGCATTGTGCGAAAGCGTCGCTTGGCTTTGACGTTCCATTGCTCAAATGAGCGCGTGTAGCTGTGTTCAACATGCACAATGCGGGATCTCGGATGCTTTGCGCGCAGACTCGCTAAGAATGCCAACCTGCGCCAAGACAACGCCATATGATCGATGATCAGTTCGGCGTGCAGAGTGGGGGCAAGACGCGCAACAGGATCTATGGCGACGATCCGTGAGCTGGCCGCAGTATTGAGCTCAGGCTCGTCAAACAGAGTCAACGCCCTTGTGACGCCTCCCATTCCGAAATCATCAAGAAGGTGTACAAGCCGGCTCATACGGCGTTCCTCAAATATGGGCGCATCAGCGAGGCGGTTAGGTCGCGCCCCAGAATTGAGCCAGCCACGATCGCACAAGCTGTTACGATCGTTTTGCGTGGTTCCTCAGTTAAAATCCGAGGTTGCAGACCAAAAGCTCTAGACAGCAAATTTCGCGCGAGTTCGAAGTTGCCCAGCTGAACGGATCGCCTAGCGAGATAGCGCAATTGGAAGGCGCGAGCCGTATCTCCATGCTCTGCCACGAACTCTGGTGCGTAGCTTTTCAGCTTCCGCAACATTTTGGTCCAACTCAAATACTGCTTCACCACGTTTGCCGATAGTGCCCCGGGTATGATGCGATAGTCGGTCAGCAAACCGTCTATTCCTGCAAACGTGACGTTATGCTTCACCGCCAAGCGGGTCCAAAGTTCAACGTCTTCGGACTGTCGAAAATCCTCATCAAACCAACAGATTCTCGTGTCTTCGCGAGGGTGTCGAAATGCGCCAAGATCGAGGTCGCTTTTTCGGAGTACTGGAGCGCTACCGTTCCCAATCGGATTGCGGCACAAAATGTCTCGTGCGGTAATGCTGCCAATTTTGGGGCGCATTGCGACGCTGAGAGTTTGGCCCTCGCGATCAATCATCCTTGAGCCTGCATAACTAACGCCCACGTGCGGATTCGCCTTCAAGTGAATATAGTGGAGCGCCAGCTTATCCTTTTGCCAAATGTCGTCACTATCGAGGAGTGCGACAAACTCGCCCCGTGCACGTGCGATGCCCGTGTTTCGAGCTCCGGCAAGTCCGCGATTGGCTTGGGAAACAATCCGAATGCGCCGATCATCGAATCCCTGGACGATTTCCATTGAACGGTCAGAGCCTCCGTCGTCGACACAGATTAGCTCGAAGTCATCAAAGCTCTGTGCGAGCACGGATTCTATCGCTTCGGCGACAAAATCTTCGACATTGAAGATGGGCATCACGACAGAGATTTTGGGGCAAGTCATTTTGAGTTCTCCTATTCACAGATCAAGCGAACAGCGCGCGACGCATCGCGGGCGGCATCGCACCGCCTACGAAAGCACCGCCAACTGTCAGAAGGCTGCGAGAGCCGCCTGCCATAAAAGTACCCTTGTCGGCCTCCAGACCCCGCCTCGCAAATGACCAAACGACGTCCATAGGGGCACCTGTTCTGAGTGCGCGGCGTGTGAGGTATCGACAATAAGTCGCTTCAGCTCTGGGCAGCTCTTGACCATCCATCCAGCGTGCAGCGAAGCGACGCCAATTGGTCAGCATTGCGGAAAAGTCGCTCGACAATCCGTATTCGCTCATCCGGTATCGGACCAGCGGTTCATCAATTCCGCGGATCAGTGCGCCTTCGCCGAGAACACGAGCAATCAGATCTTGGTCCTCCGCATAGCGCATGGATTCGTCAAAACCGCCCAAATCCAAGAAGAACTCACGATCAATCACAAGGTTTGAGGTCGTGCAAATGACGTTCTCGACCAGCACATCAGATGTGTCGAGATAGTCGGCAGGAATCCTAGAATACGTCCTGCCTGGCGCTAATTCCCCCTCGCGATTGGGCGCGAAAGCCACTTTTGCGAAACTCGCGGTCAAAAGTGGTTCAAAGTCATGAAATGAGCGGTGTCGAGCCAATTTTTCCCGATGCCATTGGTCATCGGCATCCAAAAAGGCCAGCCACCTACCCTTGGCCAGGTTCGCGCCAAAGTTGCGTGTGGCGGACACGCCCGAATTTGGCTTTGATACGACTCGAATTCGAGAATCCATGGCCGCCAAGCCAAGGAGAGCCTTGAGGGTTTCGTCCGTCGAGCGATCATCTACGAGTACGATTTCGAAGTCCTGATCGGACTGCTCCAAAACACTGGCTACGGTTGAACGAATGGTCGTTTCAGCATTGTATGCGGGTATGACGACCGAGAACTCAGGTACGGACATTATGCGTCTCCTTTTGGGTAAAGAATTTCGGGGCGATGGGATGTGCGAAGCTGAAGAGTAGCTGCCGGCAGCAAAATGGCGCTTAGGCCGACTCCAAACCCCACGCAGGCTGCGAGAAGGCTGATTTGAGCACCAAGGGTAAGTCCCGCAAAGGCCGAGATGGTTGCGATCGCCATTAGTTTGGTTTCAGCGAAAGGCTTCCCAAGTGCACGTGCTCGAGCGCCCAACAGAGCACCTGCAAACAGTGGAATGGCGGCGCATGCGAGGACTGAAACAAACGGAACAGTATCGACCCAGGTTTTGCCAAAAACCAATGGCACGTAGATCGGTGCTAAGAGCGCTTGAGCGGCCACCAAAGGAATGGCGACTGTCATGCCTAAACGAAATGCACGCGCGAATTCCTCTTCCAGTTGCAGACCTTCGGCCTTTGCGAGGTGTGGAAGCAGCACCAAATTACAGGCAGCAACCAGCGCTTGCGTAATTCCTAGGCCAGCATTGAATGCAAAGAAGTATAGCCCGAGCGCTTCGGTGCCGAGCAGGGCACCAATAAGCAATTTGTCAGCATGCAGGCGCAGCGCGGTGAGCACTTCGGAGCCTAGTATTGCTGGGCCGAAGCCGTGGAATGCTGCGATCGGAGCTGGTCTGACAGCGCTGTTTGGCGTCCACTCAAAGGTCCGGCGTGCCAAGACGAGCCAAATTGGCGCTGTAAGCAGTTTTGGCAGGACGATTGCCCACGCACTTGGCCATGCAAGGACCAAGACCGCGGTCAGTGCCGAATCCGCCATGTTCTGGATGGCTGAAACTCTCGCAGTTGCACCCAACCTTTGCGCTCTCATCGCGAGAAAAATCTGGACCAAGCCAGCGGGCATAAATGGGTAAACCAGCGAGAGAGCCGCAAGCATCGCCGCGGCCTCGTCCAAACCAAATACATGCCACACGATGAAAGCGACCACCAGCTGGATGGCTGCGACTAGATAGCAAACCAGGTAGAAAGATCGGTGTGCAGTTCTGCAGATCGCCTCAAGTTCGGCGTCCTTCGCGACAACAATTCGCTGGCCAATCCCGACATTGGTGAGAACCCTAACCAGTTCAAACAGGCTGAGAGCCAATGCGGCAGTTCCCAACATTGTTGGCGAAATTTGGCGGGCCACGACGAGTATCGATCCTAGCCTAACGACCCTGTTTAGGGCCTCAGCCGAACCATAGGCCGCCATGCCACGGGCGAAACCAGACCAACGACGCGGTGATAGTAATGTGAGAATGGCAGAGTTCATGCTTTCCTCGGCGAGTGATTGGGAAAGCCAAATTCAACATCCGTGCCAATTGCCGAAACGGCGGAAATGCGTCGTTCATTGGGTTAATATCGGCTCAATTTCGCAATTGTCAGAATTGGCTTTGCAAAATGCAAAGCTGAACACCGCAATTTGCGAAAATTCTGCGTGAGAACCGCACTTGCTGCGACGGGTTGGAAATTTAAATATTTGAAATCAGATGCTTATGGGTTTGGCATGGTCATTGCGACCAACTGGATGCTCCGAAACAAGGAATCCATCTGATGAAGCTTACACCCCTAAGTGATTTCCAGCCGATTGCTGGCGCAGCGCTAGCCGATCGAATTGAAGCAACTCGCTCTTGGTCCAAGACTACTCTCTTTGGACTGCCTCTGGTTTTGGCCAAGAGAGAAGAGATAGCTCGGCACATAATGGCGCGTGCTGGGATTCAAGAGAAAAGCGTCATCAATTTCGTAAACGCCCATTGCATCAATCAGCAGGCAAGTGATCCTGAGTATCGCGACGTTCTGCTCAATAGTTCACTGTTGCTTCCAGATGGCGTTGGGATGGAAATCGCGGCGGGACTCGCAAGCACTCGCCTCGCAGAAAACCTGAATGGCACTGATCTCTTCCCAGCAATTTGTCGTGAGGCGCAAGAAGAAGGAGTCGGCATATTCTTGCTGGGAGGTCTCCCGGGGGTCGCCGATGCCACAGCAGCCTGGGTCGTGACGAATTATCCAGAACTTCGGATCGCTGGCACAAACTCGGGATTCTTTGGTGCGGATACGGAGGCCGCCCTGATCGAAAGGATTAATCGCTCGAGAGCAGGCATTTTGCTCGTGGGCTTCGGCGTGCCACTGCAAGAAAAGTGGATTGCCCGCAATCGGCATCGGTTGAATGTTCCGGTGCTTATGGGCGTGGGCGGGCTGTTTGACTATTATTCCAGCCGGATCCCGCGAGCGCCCAAGTTCATTCGAGCTTGCAAGAGTGAATGGATGTGGCGTCTGGCGATGGAGCCTCGCCGGATGGCCAAGCGCTACATTGTTGGCAATGCCCTATTCCTGGCACGGGCTGCGCTCGAGGGGCTTAAGGCACGTCGCATAGTTTCAAGAGCGAATTCCGTAGGGAAGCGATTGATCGATATTCTTGGTGCTGCAACGGCCATCACTCTGCTTTTGCCCATCTTGATTGCAACGGCGCTGGCAATTCGGCTCGAGGACAAAGGGCCGGTCCTTTTTCGCCAAACGCGGATCGGAAAGGATGGAGCACCCTTTGACATGATAAAGTTTCGTTCAATGTATATTGATGCTGAAGCCAGAAGGGATGCGCTTCTATCTCAGTCAGAACGCGATGGTACCTGTTTCAAGATGCGGGATGACCCGCGCATTACACGAACGGGGCGTTTTATCCGACGCTTCTCAATTGATGAGCTTCCGCAGCTGTTCAACGTTTTGAGTGGGGCTATGTCATTGGTGGGACCACGGCCCGCATTGATAAGCGAGGTATCGACATACCGAGGTAGTCACTGGAAGAGGCTTGCAGGGAAACCAGGGATCACTTGCACTTGGCAGGTCCGTGGTCGAGCTGACATTCCTTTTGAACGCCAGGCAATTATGGACCGCGCCTATCTAAAGCGGGCGAACCTGTGGGTCGACTTAGTGCTATTGCTGTGCACTCCTGGCGCAGTCATCAGCGGGCGAGGGGCCTACTGACCCTTGCTAACCAACGCGCTGAAGAGATCGTCGAATGCCAAAAGGCTTGCGGCGATCTCTTTTCGCAGCGCGGTGCTTGAGAACGACGGGTCCTTGGCCAATGCCTCGCGGTATCGACTGAGTTCCTCAACGATTCCAGTTGCGCCTACATTGAGAGCGACACCCTTCAAGCTATGTGCTGCTCGAGACAAAGCTTCGGCATCGCTGGACTTTGCCGCTATGAGCAACTCTTCGCCATAGTCGCTAATATCTTTCTTGGCTGCGTCGCGCATCCGATCTCGGTATGCCGCAGGAAGATCAAAGAACGCTCGCTGAAAAAGCTCGTGATCAAACCGGGCGTTGAGCGGCTGCACGGCCTCGCGCCCAATCAATGCTGTTCGAATGGCCGCTGATAGCTCTTCGCGCCGCACAGGCTTTGCCAAGCAGGCCGTCATTCCGGCGGAAAGTAACCGTTCGCGTTCCACCTTAAGGCTATGAGCTGTCACACCAATAATCGGTGTCCGCGATTCTGGCCCGGTCATGGATCGGATTGCCTGAGTTGCCTCTTCACCATCCATAATGGGCATCATCACATCCATGAGGACTACGTCGTAAGTCTCACTGCGAACTGCTTCGATCGCCTCGACCCCATTGGTGACGATTGAGGTGTCGCAGCCGATTGATTTCAGCATCCGCTCGATTACGTATCGGTTACTTTCAGTATCTTCGGCTAGGAGAACCTTGGGCTTGGCTTCAAGCTGCTCAGCGCCGCCATTGGTCCTTTGAGTGCTTTGCGAGATTGGCTTAGCGTTAGGCGGTTCACTATCGCCGGCTTGATCGATCAGCTTAGAAGCTAATTCGACCAATTGATCGGCTGCTTGCCGGACGACCTCAAAGTCTTCTGATTGATCGCCAAGTTGGTCGGCTAGCAATTCCAATCCACCATTGAGTGAATTTAGGGGAGTTCTGATTGCATGCGCCATTTCGCTCAAAAACAATGTTCGTGCATCAAGCGCTTCCGCGGTTTTCAGTTGTTCGCCTACCAACTGTTCGCTGAGACGATCCAACTCGACGACCCGTCGCTCGGCTCGCAATTGCAGTGCTTTTACCGCGCGTTCATTCGCTCTACTCGATGTAATGTCGCGCACAGTGCCGTACACGGCAGAAGGGCGCTCTCCGTCAGCTGTATCGCGTCGAATGGCCCAACTTAGCCAGTGAGTCTCGCCCGTATCATATCGAATGATCCTGTGCTCAAACCGATGTTCGATACCGGGGGCGAGTGTCGTAAAGAACTCGATTCCGTTTCGCATGATGCGATCGCGATCGAGCGGATGAATCGCTGTGATAAGTTTATCTAGTGAGCCCTCTTCACCCTCAGGCAAACCAAGCAAGAAGCCGGAACCCTCTGAAGCCGTGAATGGCTTTCCTTTCTCACCATAGATCGTCGCCATACCTGCCGTAGAAAGCGCCGCCAGCAATTTTCGGCTCTCGATATCAAGACGTTCCGCGAGTTCATTTTCACGTCGGCTGAGCTCTCGGTTCGCCGTATCGAGCTCCTTCATTCGGCCTTCTAGCGCCGTCTCTGCGTCGCGAAGGGCTCTCTCTGCCCGTTCTAGTCGAAGCGTAAGAATACGAACCTGTTCTTCGTGAGGGAGATCTTCAAGAGGCGTCACGAACGAATCTCGCAAGCAAATCTGGCAGTGAGCGGGTTAAGCTGCCTGTTGAAAGGCCAATCGTCTTGGCCGAATGAGGCGCCAAGGCGGCGATTTTCTTTTCGTCCATATCAAGGACAAATATCGCAGCGCAATCGTCTCGAAGCGGCTTCGGAAGGGTGGCTAAGCGATCGCAATCGGTGACGATCAAGACACTACCTTGAGCTTCGGAAAAGTCTGAACCAATTTCGTCTTGTGATATGGTCAGCCACCCAAGCTGATTGGCGACCGCCTCGACCTGGATTTGATCGGTCGCCTTTGCAACCGACAGAATTATCGTTCCTGCAGTGTTCTGAGGGGCAGCTCTCTCGTCGACTTCATCAACTTGCCGTAACGGCAAAAAGACTGTGAATGAGCTCCCGCGACCTACTTCGCTTTCGACATCGATCCGACCACCCATTGAATCTACAAGGTCTTTGGCAATCGTCAGGCCAAGGCCGGTTCCGACTGCTCTACCGAGAGTGTCTTCTCCGGAGGTATCAAATGGCTCGAAGACGCTTGCGAGGCGCTTCTCGTCCATACCAGACCCGGTATCAGCAATTACAAATGCCCACTCACCGTCGGGGCGCGACGGCTCTGTTACGGCGATCGTGACCTTTCCTGATTGAGTGAACTTAACCGCGTTCGAAACCAAATTTGCCAGCACTTGTTGGATTCGGCCCGGATTTCCGAGCACCGTGGATTCAGTCGCAGCGTTTACTTCGATGCCAATGGCTTTGCGCCTTGCGAGGGGACGAAAAAGTTCTGCCACGCGCTGTGCAATTGCGCCTGGTCTTATTCTCCTCAATTCTTGCTGTTCCCGGAGTTTGGTAGGGCGAGCCTGCTCCAACATCGCATCCAGAGTTTCGAGTAGGACCTGACTTGAGTCTTCGATTAGAGCCAGGGCTCGATCTCGTTCGGTCGCTGATTGCTCGCGTTTGAGTTGGTCGATAATGCTGATGATCCCGCTGAGCGGTGTTCTTATCTCATGCGACACTGCAGCGAGAATATTGGCGCGGGCCTCGAGTTCAGATTGGGCATTGTCGCGCGCTTCGGTGAGTGCTCGCTTTGCCTCGTTTTCCTGTGTGACGTCGCGAATGATTCCATAGAATCCGATCAAGCCCTGGTGAGCTTGATGATCATTGAAAGCCGGAATGCCACTCACGCGCTGCATCCGATGCGAACCATCAGCCATGATCACATTCGTATCAAACGCAAAAGGTGCCTGCTTCTTGATTATGGAGTTGATATTTCGACGGAACTCTTGCCGCTCCGCTTCTGGAATGATGTGCGGCAGCGCATCAATTAGGAGAGGAGCGTCGTCCAAACCAAGATTCTTGCGGACCCAACGAGAAAGTACGACGTCGCCCTTGGCTGGGTCCAGAACGAAATGTCCCATACCGGCAAAGGCATGGGCTCGTTCAAGAAACAGCATCTGCTGTTTGAGCTCGGCAATGGCGTCCAAACGTGTTCCTTTAAGCCAACTCTGAAGGTGACATCGTTATTAGGGAGCACAGTTAAACGATTTACGAAGCCCAGCAAACTTCTTGCAGAATTGCTGAGAAGGATTTCCCGGTGAGACGGCTAAGAAAGAGAATGGTGCCCAAGGGCGGGATCGAACCACCGACACTACGATTTTCAGTCGTATGCTCTACCAACTGAGCTACTTGGGCATTCACTCTGCGACGCCGGGACAAGGCCCAACGGCGAGCAATTGAGAGCGGGCCTATGGCGAAGCTGGCCGGGCTTGGCAAGCGATAATTCGCCTGTTGTCGCCGGAATCCTATTCCTGCTGATCCCAATCCTGTGACGCGATCTCGTCAGGGCTCGCCGGGCGGCCCGGAACGGCATATCCATCGCCAAACCATTGCGCGAGGTCGCGGTCACGACAGCGTTGGCTGCAGAAGGGGCTAAACGCCTCTTCACGCGGTTTTTTGCACATCGGGCAGGGTTTGGATGCAGCGGCGCTCATGACGCTCTGATTTGCGCCTGTGGGCTCTCTAGCGCAAGCCCGGGATCAGTCTCTATCTCCACCTGTCTTCCGCTCCGCCTCGCCAATTCTTCAATCCATTCGGGCTTGAGCTTGGCGTTGAGCGCTGGGTGGACCCGCAACAACAGCACAGGGCCATCGCCTTGGGCCAGCTCCGCCACGCGCAAGGCATAGCGCGCGCACATCCCCACGCGCGACGTCGCAAAGCGGTGAAGCAGCGAGGGACCTTCGAATCTCGCGACCAATTGGACAAAGCCGAAGCCATTCATGGCGGTGCGTTCATGCGGCCAATCGGCCAGCGCTCCGGCCAGAGCAATGTCCACCAGTTTGCGGTCCGCCTTTGCCTCGATGGTCGGAAAATCGATCCCGATTGAGCCACCAAGATCGAACGCGGGCAACCAATGGGCAATGATGGGCACCGCGGCGAGGGCAAGCTGCTTGGGCGGGCCGGTTCCATCAATATCAATTAGTGTCATCGCCGGGGTCACACTGAAGTGGAGCGAACCTCCGTTGAACTCCACCTCTCCCGACGCGGCGGCCTGCCAAATGTCTTCCCAACTCCCGCTTGCAAATTCGGGTCTGGTTGTCCCGTCAGCGAGCCATTGCTGCGCTGCTGCAGGAGAATCCGCGAGATGCCTGCCATGCGCCAGTTTGGAGCGGCCGCGCTCGCTGATCGCAGCCCGCGTCACGGTGAGCCCGATGGTCTGCCCCTCGGTTATGTCGGCAGGAAGGTGATCGACTAGGATGTCCTGTCCATTGGCGGTGATCGCACTTCCTCGGCGCGAACCGGATGCCTTGCTGGAAAGTTTGGCTGCGATCTGGAGGCCGGCATAGAGTTCACCTGGCCAATGGATCTTTGCCGCTTTGATCTTGCCGTCACGGGTGAACAATGCCCGCTCTTCGCCGATGCCACGTTCGATATACCATGCGCCTGCTTGTCGATCAGCCAAGGTCAAACCCCGCGGATTTGAGCAGCGCTCTGGTTTCATAGAGTGGCAGGCCCATGATCGAAGAATGGCTGCCTTTGATCCATTGGATCAAGCCTTCCGCCGCCCCTTGGATAGCGTAACCACCAGCCTTGCCCTGCCATTCATCGGAGGCAAGATAGGCATCGATCTCGTCAGCAGTGAGCGATTTGAAGCGGACGATGTTTTCGCTCAAACGTGATTTGATCGATCCGTCGGGAGCGCGCAACACAACGCTTGAAAGCACGGCGTGGCGGCGGCCAGACAGCAATTGCAGGCAATCGCGCGCTTCGACCGCATGCTCGGTCTTGGGCAATATCCTTCGTCCCGCTGCAACCACGGTGTCGCCAGCGAGCACGTGGCCGGGAGCGTCGATGGCCGAGGCTTTCTCGACCCCCATCCGCAGCGCGTAGTCCTTTGGTCGCTCGCCCGGCTGAGGCGTCTCGTCAATATCGGCAGGAAGCACCTGGTCTGGCGTCACGCCGAGGCGCGCCAAAAGATCCCGCCGTCGCGGACTGGCCGATCCGAGAGTGAGGTGCAATGCGCTCATAAGCGCAAGCCAGCTTTATTGCGGGCCAGGGCCGCCACGGCCGGGCATAAAGCGATAGGTGATGCGAGCCTTGGTCAAATCGTAAGGCGTGAGTTCGCACAACACTTCGTCACCGACGAGAACGCGAATGCGGTTCTTGCGCATTTTGCCCGCGGTGTGGCCAAGCACTTCGTGGCCATTTTCCAGTTCTACCCGAAACATCGCGTTGGGCAGCAACTCAACAACGCGCCCGCGCATTTCGAGAAGTTCTTCCTTGGCCATGTAAATCCTTGATCTGTGTTACCTGTTGGTTCTGCGCGCGCGCTTTACCTTTGCCGAGAACAAAATGGAAGCCTTGTGCGTTGTGTCCATCAAACCAACCCGCATTCGGCGCACTGCGCCGCTGATGCGTTGTGGTGCAAAGTGATACAATTCAACCGGTTGTCCCCCGACCTCAAATCTATCAAACGGCTCTGCATGACCCCGATTTTCTCCCCCCAACGCGGTCGCCCCCTCATCGGCCAATTGCGGCGCTCCCTCTGTTGCGCAGGTATTTGCTGTGCGAGCCTGGTGGCTATGCCTGCGGCCGCACAGGACAGCGAGCCGCGACCGGTCGCACAAAGTTCGGATCAAGACAGCGAGCTTGGCGTCGGAACGGGCGATATTGTTGTCGAGGGCCAGCGGTTGCGCGGCCAGTTGGATGTCGACCAGCCACCGCTGCTGGAGTTGGGCGAGCAGGATATCGCAGCCGAAGGCGTGACCTCGGTTGCCGATCTTGTCACTCAGGTTTCCAACCAGACCGGTTCGGCCCGCGGGCGTGGCGGTGGAGGTCGGCCGGTCATCCTGGTCAATGGCATCAGGATTGGCAGTTTTCGCGAGCTGGCGTCCTATCCACCCGAGGCGCTGGCGCGGGTGGAAGTGTTCCCCGAGGAAGTCGCCCAGAGATTTGGCTTCCCGCCTAATCGGCGCGTGATCAATCTGATCCTCAAGGAGACCTATTCCAGTCGTGAGATCGAGCTGGAATTCGAAGGGCCCTCGCGCGGTGGATATGCGGTGCGCGAGCAGGAGCTTGGTTTCCTCCAGATCGCGGATGGTGGACGTATCAACGCCAATTTCGAAGCGCAGGACATCACCCTTCTCACCGAAGCCGAACGCGGTGTGATCCAGACCGAAGGGTCGGTGTCGGACCTCGCGAGTGATCCCGATCCGGCCGGTTTCAGAAGCCTGGTCGCCGATAGCCTTTCGATCGAAGGCAATCTGAGCTGGGCCAAAGCGCTGATTGAGAGCGGCACATCGCTGACAGCCAATCTCAACTATGATCGCAATCAGAGCCGCAGCCTTTCAGGGCTCAATTCGGTCACGCTCGAAGACGCTTCTGGCAACAGCCTGTTCCGGACCTTTGGCGAAGAGACACCGCTTGAGCGCCGGTCCTCGACTGACACCTTTTCTGTCGCCGGTTCGATGACCCGGCCATTGGGTGCCTTTCGCCTGACCTCGACAGTCGATGCAGCGCTCGCCGAAACCGAGACCGAGATTGATCGCCGATTTGATACGTCAGGTCTCGAGGCTGACGCATTGCTGGGTGTGCTGGCATTGGATGCAGCCTTGCCGACAACAGCTGATGCCGGATTCGATGTTGCGACCACGCGGGTCTGGAGCGCAACGACCAAGAGCACGCTACGCGGCCCACTCGCAGACCTTCCCGGAGGTCAATCAATCGCCACCTTCGATTCCGGCTATAGCTGGAACCGGATCGAGAGCGCCGACACGCGCACCACGCAAGAGACCGAGCTCACGCGCGGCGATCTGGAAGCGGGTGTCAATGTTGTGGTTCCAATCACCAGCCGTCGCAACGGCTTTGCAGACGCCTTGGGCAGCTTCACGCTCAACCTCAATGGCGGGATCAACGAGCTATCGGACTTCGGAACGCTGACCGATTGGAGTGCCGGCCTCAATTGGTCGCCCGTCAGCAATCTGAATCTCTCAGCGACCTATATCTGGCGCGAAGTGGCCCCCTCGCTGGCCAATTTGGGAAGCCCGCAGGTTACGTCGCTCAATGTGCCCGTATTCGACTTCGTCAATGGCGAGACCGTGCTGACCACAGTGGTGTCAGGCGGAAATCCCGACTTGCTGGCTGAGACACAGGCAGATTGGCGTTTCGCCGCCAATTGGGAGCTGCCATTCTGGGAGAACACCCGCTTCGGCGTCGAATATATCCGCAATCGCTCCGACGATGTGACGTCGAGCTTTCCTGTTCTGACCGACGAAATCGAGGCCGCGTTTCCAGACCGGGTGACACGCGACGCAGCCGGCACATTGAACGCACTGGATCGGCGACCCATCACCTTTGCTGAGACACGCACTGACAGGCTTCAATTCTCGCTCTTCACGCGCGGCAGTTGGGGCCGATCATCTCGCGGAGGTGGCGGCCAGGGTGGAGCGCCGCGCGGGCGGGGCGGACCTACGCAAGGCGCGGCGCCCGATCCCGCCGGCGCACCTCAAGGCCAGCCATCTGCCCCGCAAGGCGCTGGTCGACGCGGTCCGCCCAGCGAAGAACGGCGCGCACAGATGATGCAATTTCGCGAGCGGATCTGCGCCGATGATGGACTGGCCACGCTCACACAATTGATCCGTGCGGTCGAGAGCGGTGCAGACCTTTCGGCGACAATCCCAGGTTTCAACCCGCAGCGGTTTGAGCGGATACTCGAACGTATCCGAGCCGAAGATGGCTCAATTCCTGACGAGAACATCGCGCGCTTCCGCGACCGTTTCTGCAGTATGGATCCGTCATCGTTCCGTGGTCGCGGCGGCCGAACTGGTGAGGGCGCTCCTGCTCAGTCAGGCCAGGCTCAACCGACTCAGGCTGCCGCACCTTCTGGTGGCCGCGGGCAGGGCGGTCCGCCGCGCAATCCGCTCGCTTCAAACTTCGGGCGTGACGGGACAGGGCGTTACTTCCTAAATCTCACGCATGTGTACGAGCTGGACAGTGAAATCCTGATCGCGGATGGCGGGCCCTTGCTCGATCTGCTCGATGGCGATGCGACGGGAAGTTTCGGCCAGGCGCGCCATTCTGTCCGGCTCGAAGGCGGGATCTTCCGCAACGGAGTGGGGCTGCGCGTTTCGGGCCGCTACAGCGGTTCGTCCCGCATTGACGGGACCGGTCTGCCCGGCAGCACCGATCTGTTCTTCGGCGATCTGGCGACGCTCAATCTGCGCCTGTTTGGCGATGTTGGGCGCGTCCTTGGCAAGGACAAGGGGCCTCTGCACAATCTTCGCATTGCGCTGCGGGCGGACAATATCTTTGACACGAGGCGCGAGGTTACTGACGTGAATGGCGACACGCCAATCAACTATCAGCCCTTCGTGATCGATCCTACCGGACGCTATGTCGGGATCGATATCAGGAAGATATTCTAGGCCTGGAAGGCTGCCTCAATCCACGCGCGAATTGGGGAACATCCAGCGGTGATTGATGCCGGGTGAGAAAGGCTTCCACTCGCCTTCCTTCTGCGCCAACCGGTCCGCAATGGCGATCATCACGCTCGGATTGACGCCGAGGCCGAGATGGCTCGCATGGACCACGATGTTCTCGGTCGGATGAGGCCCGTCTGCTTGCACGCTACCACGCCAATGGACCACACCGTCGGTCTTGGTCAGCACTGAAGTGGTCGGCACGGGAGGCGCGACATCAAGGCCGCGGAACTGGCCGCCGCGCATCCGCTCAGGCTCATCGCCATTAAAGAACTTGAACAATCGCGCCGCATTGGTGTGGTTGCGGTCATCCGAGATCGGGCTGCCCAGACTGATGACCAGGCGGACCATATCCGGATGCAGCTTTGCCAGCTCACGTGCCAGGACGCCGCCAAGGCTCCAGCCCACCAGTGAGACCTTGCGACCGGACTGCTCATAAAGCCGGATCAGCTGGGCTTCGAGCTTGCCAATCAGCTCTTCATTGACGCGAACATTGCGGCCGCTGTCCCAACCATGCGCGTCATAGCCAAGATCACTCAGCACGCCGCGCATTGGCACCGTGGAACGATTGGAGGCCATGAAACCGGGCATCACCAGCACAGAATGGCCGTCGCCCTTGGGCAGCGAAGTCAGCAGCGGGCGCGTCGCGTAGAACGCACCAAATTCAAGCAGCGCGCGGCCTTCGGTGAAGGTCCAGAAGCGATGGGGAGGCCGCGCCTCGGGACTGCGGGTCGCCTCCTCATATTTCCATGCGGCGCTGGCCATTATGCAGTCTCCTTGGGTTTGCGACGACTTGTCTTTTTGGTTTTGGTTTTGGGTTTGTCCGAGGCTTGCTTCGCGCTGGCGGCGGCCAGCAATTCGTCAAAGCTTTCCTGGATACATTCGGCGTAGAAATCAGGGTCTGGCAGCAACTTGCGGCAGGCCGTGAAAGCAATCGTCGCTTCCTTGACGTAGCTCTGCACGACGTGGCCGAGGCCAAGCCCATCAGTAAGGCACAGCAGCCCCATCATCGACTTGAGCTGCGCTCCACTTGAATAGATCGGCACTGGTGGACCCGGCACATTGGTGACCACGGTGCTGAAGGGCGGGCCGACGCCGCGATCGGCGAGGCCAAGGCTGGAATAGAGCCGCGCACCCAGCGCCATGAACAGCGCCGGCGAGACCTTGCTCATTTCGGTCATGTTGCGGGCGCCCATTGCGTCAGACATCGCTTTGGAATTGCGGGTCTGCGAATTGACATATTCGAGCCGCTCAAGCGGGTCTTCGATATGCGTGCCAAGCGGCGCAATCATGGCCGCGACCTGGTTACCCATATCGCCCTTTTCCTCGGTCGAGCGGACCGAGATCGGCGCCATGGCAGTCAGGGTTGTCTTGGGCAAATCCTGCTTGCTGAGCAGGTATTTGCGCATCGCGCCGCCAATCACGGTCAGGAACACGTCGTTGACCTTGGCACCGTCCACCAGCTTGCGGATGCCCTTGATCTCAGCGAGATCAAAGCTGCGCCCTTCGACCACACGGTGGGGGCTGATCACGGCGTTGAAGCGCGTGCGTGGGGCGATCATTTCGCCATGGACCTTGAAGTCCTTGCCCAACAATCCGCCGATCATCCGGCCCATGCCGGGGAGCGCCTGGCGCGCGACATTCAATTGACGCACCGGATTGGCGAACGAGTTGAGCCAGCCCTTGGCGAGCAGGCCCACAGGATTGGGCATCGGTTCGGGTTTCCAAGTGTCCGGTGCCTCAATCGGCTCCGGTTCTGGCATCAGCGTGTGCATCGCCTCCATCAGATCAATCCCACTCATCCCGTCGATGGCGGCGTGATGGACCTTGGTGACGAAGGCAAAGCTGCCTTTCGGAATCCAATCGATATTGTCGAGGCCTTCGACCACGGTGAATTCCCATGGTGGCCGATTGAGATCGAGCGGACGCGCGAACACGCGCGCTGCCTGGATGCAAAGCTGACGCCAATCGCCCGGCTTGGGCAGGGCTACGTGGCGAATATGGTATTCGAGATCGAAATCCTCGTCTTCGACCCAATAGGGGTAGTCGAGGTTAAAGGGGACTTTGACCAGCTTTTGCCGCATGGTTCGCGACAGCTGCATGCGCGATTCAAGAAATCCGAGGATATCTTTGAAGCGAACAAAGCCACCCGGCGCAGTTGCCGGGTCATAAATCAATATCGACCCGATATGCATCGGTGAGTTGCGCTGTTCCATCGCAACAAACGACGCGTCCATCCCTTGCAATTGTCGCAGGGCATCCTCCTGTTTTTTCGGCTTTTGTGCCGATAATGGCCCGTTTTCGGGTCCCGTAAAGAGAGAAATAGGGACATTTCAGAAATGAGACAACCTCACGCGAGCGGTAGGTCTTGCCGTTGGGGAAGGCGCGTTGTTCGATTATTGCGCGGCGATGGCCTGCCCCGCAGCCATTCCGCTGGCCCATGCCCATTGGAAATTGTAACCGCCCAGCCACCCGGTGACGTCTACCGCTTCACCGATAGCGTAGAGGCCAGGCACTTTCTTGGCTTCCATGCTCTGCGATGAAAGTTCGTCGGTGGAAATTCCGCCGATGGTGACTTCGGCTTTTGCAAAACCCTCTGTGCCATTGGGGCGAAAGCGCCAATCTGCCAGCCTTTGGGTGGCGGCGCGCAAATCCTTGTCGGAAAGATTGCCCAGTTCGCGGTCCAAGCCCAATCGGGTCGCAAGCGCGTCGGCGAGGCGGTCTGGCAAATGGTCCCGCAAGGCTCGCTTCAGATGGGCTTTGGGTTGCGCGCGCTTGAGTTCGATCAACCAATCCGATGCGGCGGAGGGGAGGAACGTGATCCCAATTTCCTCGCCTGCACGCCAGAAGGACGAGATCTGCAGAATGGCCGGTCCTGACAAGCCTTTGTGGGTGAACAAGGCTGCTTCGGCGAACTCGGTCTTGCCCGCTCGCGCTTTGACCGGGGCGGAGACGCCAGAAAGTTCGCGGAACAGGACGTCGTCAGCGCCAAGCGTGAGCGGCACCAGCGCGGGCCGCGGCTCAATCACTTTGAGGCCGAATTGACGCGCGAGCTCATAGGCAAATCCGGTCGCGCCCATTTTCGGGATTGATGGGCCACCCGTTGCGATCACAAGCTTGGGTGCCACGAAACTCTCGTCGCCCGCTCTGATGGCATACTCACCAGCATCGAGAAGGACCGTTTCGACGTCGGCATTGCAGATGACCTCGACGCTGTCGGGGCATTCATCTAGCAACATCTGGACGATCTGTTTGGCGGAGCCATCGCAGAATAGCTGCCCCAAGGTCTTTTCGTGCCAGGCAATGTTGTGAGCATCGACCAGATCGATAAAGTCCTGCGGGCTGTAGCGAGCGAGCGCGGATTTGGCGAAATGAGGGTTGGCCGAAATGTAATTCGCCGGTCCTGCATCCACATTGGTGAAGTTGCAGCGACCACCACCCGAGATGAGGATTTTCTTGCCGGGTTTTTCCGACTTTTCGAGAACAGCAACGTTGAGACCGGCTTTGCCAGCTTGAGCGGCGCACATCAGGCCCGCTGCTCCTGCTCCGAGCACAATGACGTCAGAGCGTCGCATCCAAGTCAGCCTGCAGTATTGGTGACAGAGATCGACCGCCGCGCGATGAAATAGAGCAGCGTGCCCACTAGCACGAGACCCCCGAAAGTTGTCCAGGCCTGCAGATTGGCATGGCTCGCAATCCACACCGAAGAGGCGAGGGCGAGCAATGCGACCACCAGGTGGAGCGGATTGATCGCACCTTCGCGGCGCTCAAGCACCGGCAAGGCTGCCGCGCTGATCACATAGGTCAGGAGGCGCGTCAGCGTGCTGGCCGCGGCAAGGGCGGCGAAACCGCCCGTAAGGCTCAGCAGTGCGGCGGCGAAACCGTAGAACATGATCGAATTGGCCGGCGTCAGGTAACGCTCATTGAGACGCATGAACCAGCCCGGCAGCATATCTTGCTCGGCCATGCCATAGGCCATGCGCGGAATGATCACGAGGCCGGAGAAACTATTGGCCATAATCGAGAAGCCGGCGGCCAAAACGATCATCACCGTGCCGATCTGACCAAATGCGATCTCGGCCGCACCCGCCAAGGCGTTGGGGTTGCCGGTCGGCTCTGTGGCGATCGACATATAGGCCCAGATCACCAGAACATAGATCAGGGTAACCCCGGCCAGAACCGAGATCAGCACGCGCGGCAGATCACGTTTGGGATTGCGCATTTCGCCTGCAGGGACGGTGACACCTTCAAATCCGATAAAGGCATAGAATGTCAGCAAGACAACCGTCTCGACTTGGCTGAATTCGGGCAGCACAATCGACGGCGAGCTGTAATTGCCGAAGACGGCTGCGAGCACGAGGATCGCCAGCGGAGCGAGTTTGAGCGCTGTAAGTGCGCCCAGCGCGTTGACCGAACTGCGCATACCCAGAATGTTGATCAAGGTCATCACAACGATCGCGATGAAGGCTGTGGCCGCGGCGATCATTGGCCCTTCGAGCACAGGAAACAGCGCCGCGAAATAGCTCACCATCACATGCGTGTTGGCGGCGAGGGCGACCATTCCAGACGCGTAGCGTCCCCATCCAGCCTGGAAGCCTGCAAAGCTACCAAAGGCTTCTTTCCCGTAAAGGACCGGTCCGCCTGTGCCGTCAAATCGCGTTGCTAACCACGCGAACACAAAGCCAAGCGGCAGGATCAAAATGCCGCCAATGATGATCATCACCGGTGCAAAGCTGCCGACTGCTGCGACGAGCACCGCTGGCAGGGCGAAAATGCCCGAGCCAATCATCCCATTGAGTTGGAAAAGCGCGGTCCCGACGGGGCCCACCGTGCGCGGCGGCTTGAGCGTGTCTTCGGTCATGATGGTTGTGGTGAACTCTTTGTGTTGAGAGGGCAAGCGATTGAGTCGAAACGAGTGACCGCCTATCTCGATAGCAATGGCACGAACACCCGCAGGCACTCCCCATGATCCACGCGGCGCCGAACGCTTCAATGAGGAGCGCGCGGCGTACACTGTCGCGCGTGCGCAGCCGAACCTTGAGGCGGGGGTCAAGGCGATCCGCGAGACGGTCAAGACCCTCAAGCCGATACCGGGCGTCTATCGCATGCTCGATGCGCGCGGAGACGTGCTCTATGTCGGCAAGGCGCGCAGCCTGAAAGCGCGCGTAGCGAATTACACGCAGGTCAAACAGCTTACGGCGCGGCTCCAGCGCATGGTCAGCCAAACCCGATCCATGGAGATCGTGACGACCAATTCAGAGGCCGAAGCGCTGCTGCTTGAAGCGCAATTGGTCAAACGATTTCGGCCGCCCTTCAACGTGCATTTGCGCGACGACAAGAGTTTTCCCTTTATCCTGCTCCGCGCAGACCATGCCTATCCACGGATCCATAAGCATCGCGGTGCTCGCAAGGCGAAGGGCAATTATTATGGCCCATTCGCGAGCGCAGGCAGCGTCAACACGACACTTAATGCGTTACAGAAACTGTTTCTCTTAAGATCCTGTACTGACAGCTTTTTTGATCGCCGCGACCGCCCGTGTCTGCTCTATCAAATCAAGCGTTGCTCGGCGCCATGTGTTGGTCGGATCAGCGAAGACGATTACGAGGATCTGGTCAACCAGGCCAAGGATTTCCTCGCCGGCAAGAGCTCGCAAGTGCAAGCGGACCTTGAAAAGCAGATGGCTGCCGCCGCAGAGAATCTCGACTTTGAAACCGCGGCGATCTTGCGCGATCGGCTTCGCGCTGCGACCTTCATTCAAGGTAGCCAGGCCATCAATGCCAGCGGAGTTGGCGATGCTGATGTGTTCGCGCTGGCGACCAAGGGCGGTCAGGTCGGGATCCAGTCCTTCTTCATTCGCGGCGGTCAGAATTGGGGCCACCGCGCATTCTTCCCGTCGCGAACCAAGGATGTCGAGGAATCTGAAGTCCTGTCGAATGTGATCCTGCAATTCTATGAAGAAGTGCCGCCTCCGCCGACCGTGCTGGTTGATCGCGATTTGCCTGAGCGCGAGCTGGTCGAAGCTGCTTTGTCAGAACTGGCGGAGCGCAAGGTCTCGATCTCGGTGCCGCAGCGCGGTGACCGCCGCAAGCTGCTGCAGCAAGCCAGCCGCAATGCTGTTGAGGCGCTCGATCGGCGGCTGGCCGAAAGCGGGACCAAGGCCAAGATCAATCGTGAACTGGCGGAGTTCCTCGAGCTTGAGGCTCCACCACAGCGTATCGAGGTCTACGACAATTCGCATATCCAGGGCGCCAAAGCGGTTGGAGCGATGGTCGTCGCCAGTCCGGAGGGTTTCGAGAAGTCGCAATACCGCAAGTTCAACATCAAATCGGCGCAGACCAATGATGACTTCGGGATGATGCGCGAGGTGATGGAGCGGCGTTTCACCCGCGCAATGAAGGACGATCCTGATCGCGAGCGCGAAGGCGTGTGGCCGGACCTGGTGCTGGTCGATGGCGGCAAGGGTCAGATGTCGAGTGTGCAGGATGTCTTGGGCGAGCTGGGGATTGATGACGTGCCGGTGATCGCGATCGCCAAGGGGCCGCATCACGGGCGGGAAGGGCGCGAAGTCTTCCACTTCCCCGACGGTCGCGAGAAGACATTGCCAACCAATTCTCCTGTGCTGTTCCACCTCCAGAACCTTCGCGATGAAGTGCACCGCTATGTCATTGGTGCACACCGGGCCAAGAGGTCACGCGCAATCACGGCGTCGCCATTGGACGAGATCCCGGGCATCGGGCCGGCCCGTAAGCGAGCACTGCTGTTGCATTTCGGAACCGCCAGCAAGGTTCGCGCTGCGGCGCTTGAGGACCTCCAGCGCGCTCCCGGCGTCAGCGACAAGGTCGCACAGCAGATCTACGACTTCTACCACGCGGGTGGATAAGATTGTCCCACCCGGGGGAACCGGCTTGCGTTCATCTCGCTTTGTGTAAGACCACGCCAAAGCACTTTTCCGGAGAATCCTAATGGCTGACGGCCAAGATGCCGCCACACTCGATACTCAACCCAAGCGGAACGCGTTCACGCGGTTTCTCGATGGGGTTGAATGGCTCGGCAATCTGCTTCCTCACCCGGTCACCCTGTTCGCAATCCTGGCCTTTGGAATTGTCCTGCTGTCGGGCCTGCTGGGCTGGATGGGGGTAGCGGTAGTCGATCCGCGGCCGGCCGGCGCGAACGGTGTTGCAGAGGATGGGATGATCCGCGCGGTCAGCCTGCTGGATGGCGATGGGATCCGGCGAATCTTCACCAATCTCGTGACCAATTTCACCGGGTTTGCTCCGCTCGGCGTTGTTTTGGTCGCAATGCTTGGCGTGGGCGTGGCCGAAAAGTCGGGTCTGCTATCGGCGGCAGTGCGAGCGATGGTCCTCGGCGCGCCCAAGCATCTCGTCACGGTTGCGATTGTCTTTGCCGGCATCATCTCCAACACCGCATCCGAGGTTGGATATGTGGTGCTGATCCCGCTTGCCGGGGCAATATTCTATGCTCTGGGTCGCCACCCGCTTGCCGGCATGGCTGCGGCATTTGCGGGCGTGTCCGGCGGCTACAGCGCCAACCTGCTGATCGGGACGATCGATCCCTTGCTGGCTGGCATTACGCAAGAGGCCGCGCGGCTGATTGATCCTGACTACACCGTTGTCGCGACCGCGAACTGGTACTTCATGTTTGCGTCGACCTTCCTGATCACGATCATTGGCTCGCTGGTCACGATCTACATCGTTGAGCCCAAGCTCGGCGAATATGACCCATCGCGCGCGGATGAGACGATCCTCGATGATCGCATGATGGAGCAAGTGACTGCCGACGAGTATAAGGGCCTGCGCTGGGCGGGGCTGGCGCTGCTTGGCGTGCTCGGCCTGATGGCACTGACCCTGGTCCCTGAATGGGGCGTCCTGCGCAATCCCGACAATGGCGATCGGATCGACAGCCCCTTCTTCGATGGCTTCGTGGTCTGGATCCTGATTTTCTTTGTCGCCCTCGGCTATGCCTATGGGCGCGCGGTCGGCACGATGAAGACGGACCGCGACATCATTGATGCCATGGCGGCCGCTTTGGCGTCGCTTGGGCTCTACATCGTGCTGGTGTTCTTCGCGGCGCAGTTTGTTGCCTTCTTCGGTTGGACCAATTTGGGCGCAATCACCGCGGTGACCGGCGCGAACTTCCTCGTTGAGACTGGAATGACAGGCCCGGCCGTGTTCTTTTTCTTCATCCTGATCTGTGCGGTTATCAACCTGTCGTTGGGATCAGCGAGCGCGCAATGGGCGGTGACTGCGCCCATATTCGTGCCGATGCTGATGCTGATCGGCTACGCGCCCGAAACGATCCAGGCCGCTTATCGGATCGGCGACAGCACGACCAATATCATCACACCGATGATGAGCTATTTCGGCCTCATCCTGGCATGGGCGACTCGCTATGATCGCAATCTCGGTGTTGGCACAATGATCGCGATGATGTTGCCATATTCGATGTTCTTCATCGCGTTCTGGTCAGTGTTCTTTTATCTCTGGACCTTCATTCTGGGCATACCAGTGGGGCCAGGATCACCGACCTATTACGAATTGGCTGGATAGGCATTTCAACAAACTAAGGGAGGGGCATCGCAGCCTCTCCCGCCACGGCATACGCATCATCACTTGACATTTATTCGATGATTCCATAATTATCGAAATATCGAAACAAGGATAAATTGATGCAGTCAGATGACGTCATTCAAGCATTGTCAGCTTTAGCGCAGGACCATCGTCTCGCAGCCTTTCGGCTGTTGGTGCAAGCCGGGCCTGAAGGCATGCCAGCAGGTGTGCTCGCCGAGCAGCTTGACGTGCCGCCATCTTCGATGAGCTTTCACTTGGCGCAATTGACCAATGCTGGTCTCGCTACGCAACGCCGCGAAAGCCGATCGATCCTGTATTCGGCCAATTATGGCGCGATGACTCAATTGCTCGCCTATTTGACTGAAAATTGCTGCGCCAATTCGTCCTGTTCCGACACCCTCTCCACTCAAGATCAAGATGAAAGCAAGGTGCTGTCATGAAACGCCTACACATGCATGTCGGTGTCGCCGACCTCGACAAATCGATCGGTTTTTATTCCGTCCTCTTCGGAGCGGAACCGAGCGTAACCAAGCCCGATTACGCCAAGTGGATGCTGGAAGATCCGCGGGTCAATTTTGCGATCTCCCTTCGCGATGGCGCGACCAAGGGCGTTGAGCATGTCGGCATCCAGGTCGAGGACAAGGCCGAGCTCAACGAAGTTTATGAGCGGCTGCAGAAGGCTGATCGTCCGGTGTTCGAAGAAGGCGAGACGACCTGTTGCTATGCCCAGTCAGAAAAGAGCTGGATCGCTGATCCAGACGGCGTGGTTTGGGAGGCATTCCTGACCGAAGGCGACAGCGTGACCTATGGCGGCAGCCCGGATCTGCAACAGGTGGCCAACGCGACATCTGCCGCGAGCGAGAACCCGGCTCAGGCAGACACGGCAAAACCCGCGCGGTGCTGTTAGCCCTAACGATGACGAGGGGCGGCAGGTCTAGCCTGCTGCTCCATCGTCAGCACATTGGTTAGTCGCTTGGAGAAGCCGCCTCGGTGGCTGCCTGGTCAGCACGCTCAAGCTCTCGCTTGGTGACTACAAACGCGTAGATCAGTCCGACCAGCAACACGACTCCGCTGCCGCCTGCGACAAAGGCAGCCCCGAACAGGGTTGAAAGCAAGATCAAACCCACTGCCGCTGCGAGAATTCCGATCGTCGTTTTTGACATGGTTTGGCCCTCGGATTGGTTGCATCAAGCGGGTAATTCACCGCGCACTTCGAAACGCTGAAACCTAATCCCTAACAAATGAGTGCGAGACAGGGTCAATCCGCTGGAAACCATTCGCCCTCAAACACAACGCCGCGGATCTCGATTTCCTGCAAGGCTGCTGCTCCGTCGACGCGTGGATCGCGATCAAGCACCACGAAATCAGCCTTCTTGCCGGTTGCGATGCTACCAACCTGATCATCCAAACCGATCACCTGCGCTGCCTCGATGGTGATCGCGCGCAAGGCCTTGTCGAGGCTCAGCCGCTCGTTCGGCGCTTTGACATTGCCTTCAAGCGTGATGCGGTTGCTGGCGACCCAGGCGAGATAGAGCGGATCGATCGGAGCCATGTTGAAATCGCTGTGCAGCCCCAGCGGCACCTGCTTGCGTTCGAGCGAGCCCAGCCTGTTCATCTGGGCCGCCCGATCTGGTCCGAGCCCGGTCCGGGCGTAGGCATCGCCCAGAATGCGAATGTAATTGGGTTGGGCTGACACTTTGAGCCCCAATTCGGCAATCCGGCGGTTCTGCGCCTCGGTGGAATAGCCGAGATGCTCCAGCACCACGTCCTGCCCATTGCGCGGCGGGAGCGCTTCAATGATGTCGAGCACCACGTCGAGGCCCTTGTCGCCGTTAACGTGAATATGCAGGCTCCAGCCCGCTTCCCAGAAGCGCTCTGCCTGCTCCCTTTGTTCTTCAGGCTCGGTGATCCACTTGCCCTCGTGACCGTCACTGTATCCGGGCGGATTCATCTGCATGTATTGGGCAAAGAAGGCACCATCCGCGAACAGTTTGACGCGATTGGAGAAGAAGAACTTGCCGCTGTCGAACTGGCCGCCCGTGTCAGTCAGCCATTGGTTGGGGTCACCTGCCACCAATGGCGCGACCGGGATGGCGAGAATGCGCGATGGCGTGGTCGGGCGGTCATACAGACTCTTGAACAGCGGCGCTTCGAGATTGATTCCGCCGAAGCCACCAAACGCCAAATCCGCGCTGGTTGTGACGCCATTCTCCAGCATCATCTGGCGCATTTCGATCAAGCCCTGCTGCACCTTTGCTGGCGGAAAGAGAAACCGGTTGAGCCGTTCGACTCCCTGAAACAGGGCGGTCTCATGGATGATGCCTTTGGCGAAATCAGCATGGGTCGGATCGATGCCCGGCTTGTCGAAATAGGCTGTGAAGACGTCTTCGGTCGGGAGGCCTAGAAACTCGAGCGCCTTGGTGTTGACGATGATCTCATGAAAGCTGCGTTGCCAGATGACCACCGGGCGATCTGGCGCGATCTCATCAAGTTTTGCACGCACCATGTCGCCATGGAACAGCCGGTGATGGCCCCATGTAATAAACAGTTCCTCGTCGCTGGATGCCAGCACTTCGCGCAGCCGTGATTCGTATGCTTCTTCGCCCATCACAGCTGGGTAGCTCTTGCCGGGCAGCTCCCACGCCTCAGGACTGATGAATGGAATCCCAAGCATCATGATCGTCTGCATCGGGTGGATATGCGGTTCGATGAAGCCGGGCATCAGCACGTCATCGGCGAAGCGTCGGTCGATCGTCACTTCACGGCCTTCGGTCCAGGCGGATAGATCGTCCACGTTGTCTGCCAAGCCCAGAACGAGACCGCCTGCTGTCGCGACGAACTTGGCCTCTGGCAGGCCAGGCTCCATCGTGATGATCGTTTCGGCTTCGTAGATGGTGATCGACGGGTAGGGCAGCTCTGAAGGGCCCTCCTCAGCCAAAGTCGGTGCTGCACAGGCAAGCAAGGCGGCTGGCAATAGCCATCGAATGAGCTTCATTGATTTCTCTCCCACGGCGCAGCCTACCGCCGGCTGAGCAGCAGGGCAATTCGCGAACCCGATGATATCATCTTGAGCAACGCAAAGAGGCCGACCCGCCATCGCGGTCCGGCCTCTCCAGAAAAAGCGGTGTTTTGACGCGTGCTTCGGCTTACCGAGGATAAGTCCAAGTACTGCCGCGTGCGAGATTGTCGCTTGCAAACGCCCAATTGAGCTTCCCGTCGACGACCTCGTCGAGATAGGCCGGACGCTTGTTCTGGTGGTCGATATAATAGGCATGCTCCCAAACATCGATCACGAGCAGTGGATTGAAGCCACTGTCGGCCAGAGTGTCACCATCATGGGTCTCTTCAATCGACAGCTTGCCGTCTTTCTCAGCGAGCCAGACCCAGCCGCTAGCGAAGTGACCTGCGCCGCGAGCCTTGAGTTGGCTCTTGAGTTCGTCGATTGATCCGAAAGCTTCGTCAATTTTGGCTGCGAGATCCGCTGAAGGTGCGCTTCCGTCATTGCTCATTGAGAGCCAGTAAAAGCCGTGGTTCCAAGTTTGTGCTGCATTGTTGAACAAGCCCTGGTTGCTACCGCGAGCATCGGCAACAATTGCTTCAAGAGCGGCGCTGTCATGCGGGGTCCCATCAATTGCAGCGTTCATCTTGTCGATATAGGTCTGATGGTGCTTGCCGTGGTGGAACGACAGTGTTTCAGCCGAAATGGCCGGAGCAAGGTCGGCGTAGGGCAGGTCGATGAGTGTGAAAGCCATGGGAGTCCCCTCTTATCTTCTCGTGTTCGTCGTAGTGATAATGCTTGGCCTGGATATAGGTTGCATGCGCAATCGAAAAAGCCCCTTGCGCAGAGAAATATTACGCCGCCAGCAGACCGCGTTTGAATTCCGCGTCTGACCTGAGCTGATCGTGTTCGACCCATGTCGAGTGGACGCCGCTTGAAATCTTGTGCGGCAGTCGCGCGCGGCAAATCGGGCCTTTGCTGACATCGCTCGCATCGAGAATAGCGAGCTCCGAGGTGCCGGTGTTCTCATCGATCAGGAAGGTGATGAGATAACCATCATCCTCACTGCTCGCGCCCTTTCGCGGCACCATTGGACTTTCGCTCGCGAAGATTCCGTCAGGCAGCTGGTAGATCTGCTCTTCGCCGGTCATGGTGTCATGACGGCAATATCCATTGAACAGGAACCAGCCTGGCTTTGACGTGGTCGACCAGACGTAGCGGCTCTTGTCCATTAGGTGACGTGGATTGATCATCCCGAATTCGACGATCCGATCAGACAGGCGCTCTTCGATTGTCTCGCCCGTCTTCAGATTGAAGCGCCAGCGATGCAGGCGGCACTGGAAGCTGTGTTCATCAACATAGGCCATCATGTGACTGTATTCGCCTGCCTCCTCGATCGGGTCAGGCATCGGCTGATCCTGGTAATAGCCCTCAAGGATCACCTCATCGCCTTCCTCCCAGGCATTGGTCCAATGCAGGACATAGGTGGGTGAGGCTTCGAACCAGCGGATGTCAGCCGCGGTGCCGTGGCGCGGAATCAGCGCAAACCGGGTGGGCACGCCGTCGTGCAACCGTGCGGCGTGAATGTCGCGTTTGAGCAGCTCCGCGTCCCAATAGAGCGGCATGTCGTTGAGGATCGACCAATTGCGCGTGATCGCCATGTCGTGGGGCAGCCTTGGGCCGGGCAAGGGAATGGGTTCGTAATGAACCAGCTTTCCGGACCGATCGACCACGCCATAATGCATGTAGGGTGGGTGTTTGGAATAGTTGAAGAACATCAGCTCGCCCGTGCTCTCGTCCACCTTGGGATGTGCCGAAATCCCATCGAGCGGCCCCCAGGACGCCTTGCCGAGATTTTCGAGCGTGACCGGGTCCATCTGCCACGCTTCGCCGCATTGATAGAGCGTCGCCAATGCAACGCCCGCATGCACGATGATGTCGGTGCTGCCAGTGTCCTTCAAATTGCCATGCGCGCCAAATCCGGGCCGCTTGGACGTGCCAGTGGGATCCATCAACCCGCCCCACAGCGATTGTCCGGCAATCTGTTCAGCTTCGAAGCAATGCGTCCGCACAAACCTGTTGCGGTAGCTTGCCTTGCCCCCTGAGATGCTCACCTGATGGATCATCGCATCGCCATCGAAGGGGTGATGCCGCCCCAATGGCTGGTGAACCGGATTTTCGGTGTTGCGCAGGTAGATGCCGTCAATATCGCCCGGAATTTCGCCTTCGATCACTTCCAGCTCGTCGACATCCACCTCCTCATGCACCGGAGTCCAAGCCCCTGACAGATAGGGGTGATTGCTTGGCTGAAGGCTGGTTTTGACAGGCGGTTGGCGCGTGATCTGCATCAATTCTCTCCCACGGAGCGGCAGCCTAGCGGTGGGGCCAAATTTGGCAAGCAGCCAGGCTCAGCTTCGGCGGTGAATTTGATCTCGATCAATGAATGCTCGCGCAACAAGAGTATCCAGACGACAAGGAAGGAGACTGAACATGAAGTCCATATTGCTGCATGTCGATGGTGACGATTGCATGGAGGCGCGGCTGCAGGTTGCGCTCGACATTGCCCGAGCACAAAGCGCACATATCACGTGTCTCCAAGCGGTGAATTATGAGGTCTTCGCGCCTGGCGATTTCTATGGATCCGCGCTTGCCGCCGCCATGCCCAAGATCAAGCAAGCGGCCGAAAAACTGCGCGCCAAGATCGAGGCGGACCTGGCGAAAGAGGACGTTACCTGGGAGTGGAAGCTCCTGCATGGAATGGCCGAAACCAAGCTGCTCGAGCAGTCAGCCTTGCACGATCTTGTGATTGTTGGACCGCACGATATCGGTGTGCCGGGGCAGGGGCCGTCGATCTTGGTTGGCAATCTGGTCCTGCATGCATCGGTGCCTGTTTTGGTGGTGCCAGCTGACTGGCGCCAGTTTGACCCCAAGGCGCCCGTCCTTGTTGGGTGGAATGGATCATCGGAAGCCTGCCTCGCTCTGCGAGCGGCACTTCCTCTGCTTGGCATGGCAGAGCAGGTCTATCTCGCAAGCATCGCAGAGAAGGACGATCGCGATCGGTTTGACTTCCCGCCGATTGAAGGCGCTGAATATCTCAGCAGACATGGGATCAACGCCGAATTGCTCGATATCCCTCGCGGCGAAGCCAAAGTCGCTGACATGCTCTTTTCAGCAGCTCAGTTGAAAGAATGCGGATTGGTGGTGATGGGAGCCTATGGCCATTCGCGCTTGTCTGAGCTGTTGTTCGGCGGGGTCACCCGCACTGCGCTCACCGATCCACACATGCCAATTCTGCTCGCTCACTAAGCAGGCAGCGGCTCTATTTGCCTTTGCGTTTGCGCATCATGCCTTCCTGGGCAACGCTCGCGACCAGCTCACCTTGCTGGTTGAAGATCCGCCCCCGGTTGAAACCTCGACCCCCGCCAGACCACGGCGCATCGGTGGCGTAGAGTAGCCATTCATCGGCGCGTGCCTCGCGGTGGAACCAAATTGCATGGTCAAGGCTGGCGCCAACGAGCTCGCCGCGCATCCAGCTGAGGCCGTGGGGCAGGGCGCTGGTCCCTAGCAAGGTGTAGTCGCTGGCATAGGTGATGATCGCGCGGTGAAGATTGGGATCGTCAGGCAAGGGCGCGGCCGTGCGAAACCAGCTGTGAGCGCGTGCTTCACGAGGTTCGGAATTCATCCAATGGAGGCGATCGATCGTGCGCATCTCGATCGGCCGGGGCCGAAGCATAAGCTTGCGACCGGTCTCGGGCAGTGCATCACCCATCTTCTCGACCATGATGCGCCGCATTTCCATATCACTGCGTAAGCCGTCAGGGCCTTCAACATCAGGCATCGGGGAATCGACATGCTCGAGCCCCTCTTCAGGGGTCTGGAAACTGGCGGTCAGGTTGAGGATCGGCTTGCAGGCGCCGTCATCATCTTCCTGCGCTGCCACCACCCGGCGATTTGAAAAGCTGCGACCGTCGAAATCGCGCTGGATGCGGTATTCGATCGGCGGTCCCTCTTTGCCTCCGCGAAGAAAGTAAGCGTGCAGTGAATGTGCGACTTTGCCATCGCTCACAGAAGCCTGCGCGGCCTGCAATGCCTGCGCCAGGACTTGGCCGCCAAATACTCGGCCCATGCCGCCCTTTTGCGGTCGGCCAATCAGGACGTCGGAAGCAACCTTATCGACCGTAAGCAGGCGAACCAGCCCATCGACAAGTTGCTGAGGTGTTGGGGTTTGGTCAGTCACGCGCTGCCCATGCGCGAGCAGGGCCGGTCTCGTCAAGCGCTCCTAGCGCTCCCACACCGGGCGAAGCAGCGCTGCAAGCACGGGATTGCGCACAAACAGAAGATCAGAGACGCTTGATCCCTCTTCGGCCCCCATTTGTCGCTTGTAACCGCCATCTCCCAGGCCCCAATCGAGGTGCGTGATCCCCCGAGCAGCGGCGCTGGTGAAATCGTCGTAGAGCAATACGCGGCCGGGCGAGTGTTTGTGGAATTGCTGGTCGAAATTGTTGGCGATGCAATATCGGGTCGTCCCGCAATCCAGCCCGAAAGTGAACGCCGCAGGTGTGTCGCCGACGAACATCAGGCTGCCCCTGATCATCGCTGCAATCGCTGGATCATCACCAATTGCCTCCCAATAGGCGCGCAGATTGGGATCGAGGAATTTGGTGTCACCGCCTTGTTCAAGCTGGCCGACCCAAGAATTGCGCTCAATCTCGGCGATGTTGTCGCGCGTGGCCTCGGTCCAATCGAGTCCGGTAAAGTGCTCGATCCGCACCGGCCCGGTCTTTTCGAGCTGACGCACGCGCCAGCGGTCCTTTTGCTGGCCTTTGTTAGACGGCCAGGTTCCACTGGCAGTGAGCGCCGCAAGGTCCAGAGCGAAGATCGATCCGACCGAACGCGAAAGCACGGTCCAACCCGCTTTGGTGGCGGCCGAGGCGACCTTCTTCAATTGGGGGTCATCATCGATGACAGGCCCGATCCGCCATGCCGGGCCAAGCTGTTTGCGCAAGCTATCGCTTTTGAGCGCGTCGGCCAGTTGTTCGAGCGAGGCTTGGCCAGAAACCGGGATCGCACGAAAGGGCCAATAGGCGCCCGCAACCTGATTGAGCGAAATCGGGCCGAGGCGTTTGGGTCGCAGCGGGAATGCAGCGATGGCGGAACCGTTGTTGGCCGGTGCAAATGGCGTGAGAGAAGCCTTTTCAGAGCCGCTTGAATACCACGCGGCACGCAAGAAGGCGCGATCCGCGCTTTCCTCGCCAGCCAGGCGATCAAGAATGTGATCGGGATCACTCAGAGCCAGATCCGTATCAATTGCGACGGGCGCGTTCATGGCTGCGTCCCGACTTGTGCCTGAGGTGGGCCAAAGCAGCGACGATAGGCGCGAAACGCCACATCCTTGGCCATGTTCGATCCAGGCCAGCGCTTGGGCGCGGAGGGGGCTATGCCTGCGCGCCTCAACAGCGCGTTGAAGCAGCGCGCGCCAGCCTCAGCATAGCTCCATTCGCTGCGCCAGGTGATTGACAGCGAGATCGAGTGCTGTGGTCCGTTGCGGACAAAATGCGGAGCCATGACGGGCACGTAGACCGCCTCACCGGCGCTGAGCTCAAACGCCGTGCCATGATCGGCAAAACCATCGTCCCAGACGAGTTCGCGCGGACCCCCGAGATGGTAGCTTTCGTGCGTCTGATCAGGCGCAAAGCGCGCATCGCCAGCTGGAAACTGAGTCATCGTCTTCGAGCCAGTGATCTGCAGCAGAATGTTGTGCTCGGGATCGAAGTGGTATGGTGTGACCGCATCGGGACTGGACACAAAAATAAAGGCCTGCGGGGTCAACATCGCGCCGGTCTTGGCCTCAATCGCAGGCTGCACTTCGCTCAACAGGTCGATCAGCAATGCGTGGTAGGAGGGGTCTTGCTCGACATTCTTGAGCACCGCCCAGGAATTGCTGTTACGGATATTGTTGATCGTTTCAGCAATGGTGAGCCCGGTCGATCCGGGTTTGCCATCAACGCCGATCGGCAAGTCTCCCCGATTGTATTCGACCGATTGCTTTGGAAGGCGACTGCCAAGTTCCGCCAGGCCTGCGAGCTGGAGCAGCGGATGATCGCTGAGTCCGTGTGCGAGCGAATGCGGCACTTCTGGATAGTTCTTTCCGAACGTCTCACGGGCCTCGGGTCCAAACACGGGCGCCAGTGCAGTGTCGGCGTGTGGCGCGGCTGAGGGGAAATGCGGCGCGTTCATAGGTTCGGCCTGGGGCGCGTCTCGCGCTTGATCAGCTGGTTGAACATGGCCCGCCGCATATTGCCGCCAATGGCGATATTGGTTGAGTGCATGACGCGCTTTTGCTTCCACAAGCGCTCAATCATTGAATGGCCTTGCACCGCGCAGCTATCAGCCCATTCGATCTCAGGTCGATCGAGCACCGTGATATTCTCGAGCTGCAGCAGCAGGCCAGGTGAATATTTCGCGTATTCGGCGTCATAGGTGGTCTTGAAGCTGAATACTCCGGGCGCGCTGTCGAGGTTGGCCAGCATTGCGACCGGACGTCCATCAAGCCGGAAGGCGAGCCGTTCCAGCCGACCCTGGCGTGCCATTCCCTGCATCGCATCGGTGAAAAAGGCCTTGGTGTCGGGCGAACTGGCGAGCGCCGAATTTTCATCGCCTTTCCAGCTGGCGCGTTCGAGCTCAAGAAACTCGTTGATCCAGCTGTCGATCTGCGTGTGATCGGAATGCCGCTCAAAGCTCAGCTCTCCGCGCTCAGACAGGCGCTTGTGCAAACGCCGCAGTTCCTTGCGCCGTTTGATAGAGAGCACGTTCTGTAGATAGTCCATGGCGTCACGATCGGACAGAAGCATCGCTCTGCTTTCAGATCGCACCACCCCATTGGCGCGTAGCTGAGCGGCCAGCACCGCACGCATGGATTGCGCAACCGGGCCCGCTGCGGGCAGCATCGGCATATGCAGGAACAGCGAGCGGCGCGGATCGGCGTCGATGGCAGCGAACAGGGCGCGCCAAAAGCCGGCTTCGTGGCCGGATGCGATCAGCGGTGTGCTGCAAAAGGCATTGTCATGCAGCCACACCGAGCAATGCGGCAGGAGATAGCCGTAATAAGACTGGCTGCGCTCGATCGGAACAAGCCCGACCAATTGTCCAGCCTCGACAAAGGCCGCCACTTCAACCTGCTCGCGACCGGCAAGGTGACGCAATGCCGCATTGAGCATAGCGGGCTCGAAGAAGGGGTTTGGTTCGGATGCATTGGCGACCAAATCGGTCCACGCTCTCACGAATTTGTCGCTTGCGGCTTTCCTCGGCGGGAGGAAGTGCATGCCATCGCTCCAGCCAGCCGAATGACTGGTCGATTGCTCGATGTCATGGAGATTTGGCACGCTTGCCATTCTGCTGCCTCAGCCCGGTCTACCCACTAGGTGAGCCGTTTAGAGCAAACTAAGGTTAAGAAACGTTAAGCGCCGAGGGATAATGCCGAGGGTGCAGCAATGAACACATGACACGAAAAACCCCGCCCGACCGAATGGCCAGGCGGGGTGTTTTCTGTCGCTCACCGCATTGCCTAACCAGAGGTTCGGCTGCGGTGAGTGCAATGCGCTGTCTTAGTGCGCTCCGGCGAGAGCCGCGAGCAAGAGCAGTGCAACGATGTTGGTGATCTTGATCATCGGGTTCACAGCCGGGCCGGCAGTGTCCTTGTACGGGTCACCAACGGTGTCGCCGGTCACAGCAGCTTTGTGGGCTTCTGAGCCCTTGCCACCGTGATTGCCGTCTTCGATGTACTTCTTGGCGTTGTCCCAAGCACCGCCACCAGCGGTCATCGACAGAGCGACGAACAGGCCGCCAACGATCACGCCGAGCAGCAGAGCGCCAAGTGCGGCGAACGCCTCGTTCTGACCAGCGATGAAATAGATCGCATAATAGGTCACGATTGGTGCGAGCACCGGAAGCAGCGAAGGAATAATCATTTCCTTGATCGCGGCCTTGGTCACCAGATCCACCGTACGGGCATAGTCTGGGCGGCTGGTGCCGGCCATGATGCCTTCGTCCTTGGCGAATTGATCGCGTACGTCGACAACAACGTCGCCAGCGGCGCGGCCCACAGCGGTCATGCCCATTGCACCGAAGAGGTACGGGAGCAGCGCGCCGAGCAGCAGGCCAACGATCACGTATGGGTTCTCAAGGCTGAAATTGACTTCGGCATCCGGGAAGAATGCGCGCAGGTCAGCGGTGTAAGCCGCGAACAGCACGAGAGCCGCAAGACCGGCTGAGCCAATGGCATAGCCCTTGGTCACGGCCTTCGTGGTGTTGCCAACTGCGTCGAGCAGGTCGGTCTTGTCACGCACGCTTTCGTCGAGTTCCGACATTTCGGCGATGCCGCCAGCATTGTCAGTAACCGGGCCGTAAGCGTCGAGCGCGACGACCATACCAGCCAGTGCCAGCATCGCAGTCGCGCCATAAGCGAGACCGATCAGACCAGCGATCTGATAGGCGCCGATCAGCGCAGCGATGATGACGATGGTTGGCAGGGCGGTCGATTCAAGGCTGATAGCGAGACCTTGGATCACATTGGTGCCGTGGCCAGTTTCCGAAGCCTTGGCGATCGAGCGAACCGGACGGAAGTTGGTGCCGGTGTAATACTCGGTGATCCAGATGATGATGCCGGTCAGCGCGAGGCCGATAAGCGAGCAATAGAACAGGCCCATGCCGGTGAACTCAACGCCGCTTGGGCCGGTTCCGATAACCGTGTTCATGTCGCCCAGCGCATACTGAGTGACATAGTAGATCAGCGGAACAGCCAGGACGGCAGTGACGATGAATCCCTTATACATCGCGCCCATGACATTGTTGCCATTGCCCAGGCGGACAAAATAGGTGCCAATGATCGAGGTCACGATGCACGCGCCACCGATCAGCAGTGGCAGGGTCATCAGCGGAAGCAGCAGGTCGCCGAGCTGGCTGGCGAACAGCAGCGCGGTCAGAACCATGGTTGCGCCAACGGTCACAACATAGGTTTCGAACAGGTCAGCGGCCATACCAGCGCAGTCGCCAACATTGTCGCCGACATTGTCAGCGATCGTGGCGGGGTTGCGTGGATCATCTTCCGGGATGCTGGCTTCGACTTTACCGACAAGGTCAGCGCCGACGTCAGCAGCCTTGGTGAAGATACCACCGCCGAGACGGGCAAAGATCGAGATCAGCGATGCACCGAAGGCCAGGCCGACCAGACCGTCGATGACGGTGCGGCTGTTCGCTTCGAGCGCCATCGGGCCGACGAGCACGTAGAAGAATACGGCAATCGCGAGCAGGGCAAGACCAGCCACCAGCATGCCGGTGATGGCACCAGCGCGGAATGCGATGGTGAGGCCCTGTTGAAGGCCTTGCTCAGCCGCAGCGGCGGTGCGCACGTTCGAACGAACCGAGATGTTCATCCCGATATAGCCCGCGACACCCGAGAGCACGGCGCCAATGACAAAGCCGATTGCCGGGATTGCGCCGAGGAAGATCCCGACAACAGCAGCGGCAACCACTCCGACCATTCCGATCGTGGTGTATTGACGGTTCAGGTAAGCCTGCGCACCCTCTTGGATCGCGCCTGCAATCTCTTGCATTTTCTCGTTACCGGCGCTGGCACCCAGCACCTGGCGGCTGGTGACGATGCCGTAAACAACGGCAAGCAGGCCCAGCACGATTGAAATAAGTATAAGGTCCACCGAATAATCCCCTCTTCGATGTGTGGAAATACGCCCGCGCGTTACGCGGGCGTCGGTGGGGCGGCTATAGGGGTTTGCGCGTTTGTGACAAGCCTCAATGCGGCGGAATTCGAGGCTAGCCGCCTCGCTTCACCAGATTCGATAGGCTTGCGCCGCAGCTGTTGCTCAACCGTGCTGGTAGCCAAGCCCTTTTTCTGGCGTCAGAATCTCGCCATCGAGCCATAAAGGCGCGACATCAGCCGCGGTGACCGATCCGATCCGCGTGGCAGGCACCGGCAAGTCGAGGCCAGGGGTGGCGGTGAACAGCAATTGGTAGTCATCACCCCAGCGAATGCACTCATCGATGCGCGCAGAATCGGCGACCGGGATCAATTCCTTTTCCAGCTCGAATGCGATATTTGTGCCGGCACAGGCCATGCGCCAGCTATCCAGCAACAAGCCGTCGGATACGTCCATCATTGCCGATACGTGCGGAGCGAGTGCGATCCCTTCGGCAATCAGTGGGTGAGGGCGGTTGAAAGCGTCGTGGTGATCCGGATCGCCCTCAAATCCCAGCATAGCTCGACCAAGCTGACCTGTGACGTAGATCGCATCGCCCAGCTGTGCGTCGCCCCTCACCGGAAGGGGCGTGTGCGTGGCCCGTCCAATGGCCGTGAGGCCGTATACAGACGCTCCTTTGGCTGCGATGGTGTCTCCCCCTAGCAGGGTCACCGAAAAGGCCTCCAGCACCTGCACAAATCCACTCAGGAAGCTCTCATTGTCGGTATCCAGGCAATGGCCCAGCAGAACACCGATCGGTTCGGCACCTTTTGACGCCAGGTCTGAGAGATTGGCGGCAACCAGCTTCCACGCGACGTCAGCCATATCGGCATCGGGACGGAAATGCGTTCCCTCGGCCATCATGTCATGGGTTAGGACGAGCGTCTCGTTGCCGACTTTCAGCTCAGCACAATCGTCAGACAGTCCGCGCGCGCCAGGGTGCAGCGGGAGATCCCGCAACATTTCGATAAATGTGCTTTCCCCGCTCAGGGGCGCGCCTCTTGAGCCACAGCATCTAGGATGCCGTTGACGAATTTGGCTTCGCGATCGTCGAAGAAGGCCTTGGCCACATCGACATATTCATTGATCGCCGCGGCGCTAGGCACATCTGCGCGGGCGAGCAACTCATAGGCGCCGGCGCGCAGCACCTGCAGCATGGTCTTGTCGAGCCGGGCCAAGGTCCAGCCATCGGCCAGTTTGGACACCAGCAGCGCGTCAATCTCTTCGCGGCGCGCATCAACGCCGCGCACAAGATCATCGAAGAAATCGACTTCAGCGTCAGCAAACTCGTCTTCGTCAATCACCTTACCCAGGCGGTGCTGGTGAAACTCGTCGAGCAGCTTGGCGAGCGGCGTGTTCTCCATTTGCTGCTGATACAGCGCCTGCACCGCGGCAAGGCGCGCGGTCGAACGAGCTTGGGAACGGGCGGGGGTGTTCATTTGAGCCGCAACTCCACTGATTTGGCATGCGCGGGCAAACCTTCGGCGTGAGCCAGGGTTGCCGCTGCGGGTCCGATTTTCTCAAGCGCCGCATCGTCCAATGAGATGAAACTGGTGCGCTTCATGAAGTCGAGCACTGACAGGCCGCTTGAAAAGCGGGCGCGCCGCCCGGTCGGCAGGACGTGGTTTGGTCCGGCGACGTAATCGCCCACCGCTTCAGGTGTCATCCGCCCCATGAACACGCTGCCGGTATGACGCAGCTTGGATAGCATTGGTTCGGGATCTGCAATCGCGAGTTCGACATGTTCGGGCGCGAGACGGTTGGTCAATTCTATCGATTGATCAAGATCATCGACGATGATGATGACACCATGATCGTCCCAGCTCGCCTTGGCCGTCTTGCTGGTCTCGAGCTGCGCGAGCTGGACCGCGATGCGATCTTCGACCTGCGCAGCGCAGCTGCGATCGTCCGTGATCAGGATCGATTGCGAGCTTGGATCGTGCTCGGCTTGGCTCAGCAGGTCAGCCGCGATCCAATCCGGATCATTTTCGCAATCAGCGATAACAAGGATTTCGCTTGGCCCGGCGACCATATCAATGCCGACCACGCCATAGAGTTGGCGCTTGGCTTCTGCGACATAGGCATTGCCCGGGCCAGTGATCACGTCGACCGGCTTGATGCGTTCGGTGCCATAGGCAAGCGCGGCGACCGCTTGCGCGCCGCCAATGCGCCAAATCTCATCGACGCCAGCGACATGCGCCGCGGCGAGCACCAGCGGATTGCTGTTGCCCTTGGGCGTTGGCGTAACGACGACGAGACGCTCAACTCCGGCCACGCTGGCAGGAATCGCGTTCATCAGCAGCGAGGAGGGATAGGCCGCCCTGCCGCCGGGGACGTAAAGGCCAGCGGCGTCGACGGGACGCCAAATCGCGCCTTGCCGAACGCCAGCCTCGTCGGTGAAGTCACGGTTCGAAGGGACCTGGTCTTCGTGATAGGCGCGGATTCGGCGAGCGGCGAGATCAAGCGCGTCGCGCAGATCAGCGTCCAAGCCGTGATAGGCCTCTTCACAGCGATCAGCGGTGACGACCCAGTCGCCATCATCGATCAGGCTGTAACCGTCAAAGCGCTGCGTGTAGTCGACCAGTGCGCTGTCCCCGCGGGCTTTGACCGCGTTGAGGATATCGCTGACTTGGCCAGCCACATCGTTCGCGCTCTCGCGCCGAGCGTTGACGATCTTGGTGAAGCTGCGCTCGAAATCAGGATCGGTGATGGTCAGCTTTTGCATCAGGCGGCCTGCTCGTCCGAGTATTGCCTGAACGCATCAACCAGCTGTGCCACGCGCGGATCGGTCTTGAGCGCCGCGCGATTGACGATCAGCCGCGCGGTGATGTCAACGATGCGATCGGTCTCGACCAAGCCGTTCTGCTTGAGCGTCCGCCCGGTCGAAACCAGGTCAACAATCTGCCGAGCTAGGCCCAGCGAAGGCGCAAGTTCCATCGCACCGTTCAGCTTGACGCATTCGGCCTGAATGCCTTGCCGTTCAAAGTGACGCCTGGTGAGATTGGGGTATTTGGTCGCGACACGCAGGTGGCTGGCGCTGCCCGAAGGGGCGTCATCATCAGCCAATCGCGCCACCGACAAGCGGCAATGGCCAATGTCGAGATCAACCGGCGCATAAAGATCAGCGTAGTCAAACTCTTCGATCACATCTGAGCCGACAATGCCGATTTGCGCGGCGCCGTGCGCCACAAAAGTTGCCACGTCGAAGGCACGTACCCGGATCAGCCGCATATCTTCGCGGGTGGTCGCAAAGGACAGCGCGCGATTGGACTTGTCGTGAAAGCCATCCTCGGGCACGACGCCTGCACGCGCCATTACCGGCAGGGCCTCATCGAGGATCCGCCCCTTTGGCACAGCGAAGGTTAGTTGCCGGGTCGTGTCTTGCGTCGTCATCATTGCGCCGCGGCACTTAGGCACTGGGCGGGCAAAGGGCAACACGCCCGATGCGATCAAAGCATATTCTGCAAAGGAGTGATTGCCATTAGCGATGCGAGCGAGACCGGTGGAATTATGGCCATTGAAGAGTTCAACGCAGCTCTCGAATGGCAAGCGGATCATGCAATGCAAGCTGGGGCGCCGTGCACGGCACGCGTAATCCGATCGCTGCACAAGGTTCGCGAAACCGACACAGCAACCGGTCGGCGCATGGCAAATTGGCAAGGTCTGACGCTCAAGGACGCAATGCCCTTGCGCATGGCGGGCGGGCTGCATCACCTGGTGCTGTCCGGCACGGATGATCGACTTGCGCGCGTCTATAGCGGCCAGATCACTGACCAAGGTCAGATCGATGCCTTGGTGTGCGAGTTGGTGGACACTTACGACACGCAATTGCTGCCCTGGCTCGATGGGCCGCCACAAACCAACGAGGCGGGGCGCTCGGCGAGTCTGATGGCTGGGCTCCTTTGGCTGGCGCAACATGTTCCAGGTCGGTTCGAATTGTTCGAGCTCGGAGCCAGCGCCGGCGTCAACACAATGATGGAGCGCTACTTCTATCGTTTGGGTGAAACCGAGAGCGGTCCTGCATCCTCACCCATGCAGATCATTCCTGAGTGGAAAGGTGATTCTCCCCCAGCGACCGAGATCGAGATCGCGTCGATCTGCGGCTGCGACGTATCGCCGATCGATCTCTCCGATGCGCCCAGCGCGCTCAAGCTCAAAAGCTATGTCTGGCCCGACGCCTTGGCGCGAATGGTCAGGATCGATGCCGCCATTACTCTGGCGAGCCAGAGCCCGCCCGATCTTGTCCAGATGGATGCCGGCGACTTTGTTCGCCAGCAGCTGGCGCGCGAACAGGAACCGGGGACAACTCGCGCGATGTTCCATTCGATCATGTGGCAATACATGCCCGCTGAAACGCAGGCCGCGATTACGTCCGCGGTTGAACAGGCAGGCGCTCAAGCCACGCCCGACAAGCCGCTTGCGTGGATCTCGCTCGAGACCAATCCGGCCACCTTCCGGCATGAATTGCGCGTCCGGTATTGGCCAGGTGGACCGACGGGGGAGGGCGTGCTGCTGGCGCATGCGCACCCACACGGGGCCTGGGTTGAATGGACTGGCAGCCCGGAAGGGTGAAATTCGGGCAAAGCTCCCTATATTGAACTCATGCAGCAGACCCCGCTTCCCTATTCCGATCTCACGCTTGTTGAAGCGCTTGAGACGTTCCGGAAGCAGCATGGCTTGAATGAGAAGTATCGCGGCATGCGCGAGGAAGCGCAGATGCATTTCGAACGCCATGACATGGTGCATGTGCTGTTCGGTCTCGACACCTCGCTCCGTCAGGAAGCCATGGCCGATGGCTGGACCATCTTTGGGACAGATATTTCGTGGAAAGACATCCGCGAGTTTTACGACCTGCCCGAGGAGAAGGAGGTGGTCGGCGAAATCGGCTGGTGGACCGTGACCAAGGCCTTCGTTTCGGGAGTGCCAGATTTTGTCAGGATTGCGTGGCGTTCGCGCAGGCTGCGCAAGAAGTGGTCATGGTCTGACAATGCGGATTATCGCGATCGCAAGCTGGCTGAGATCCGGCGCGAGTTTGGAATCGTGCCCGCGATGCGCGCCTGATCGCGCAGCGGACGCCTTGGATCAGCCCAGGAAACTCTCAATCGCCTCGTTCACCTTTTCCGGTGCTTCCCACGGCACGAAGTGACCGCAATCATGCACCGGTACGACCGTCAGGTCATCGATATGCTGCTCCAGACCTTCGAGGTTTTCTGGAGGCAAAGCGAGATCATCCATGGCCCAGATCACCATGGTCGGGATCGTCAGTTTGGGCAGATCTGGCGGGTTGAAGCCATCCGGAATGGCATAGGGCGCGTCCATTGGCGGCACATGCATGGTGCTGCCGCGATAATAGTTGATCATGCCAAAGCAGGCATCGCGATCTTCCCAATCCTTGAGCAATTGGGCGCGCTCTTCCGGCTCCATATTGTCAGGCCGGTCCCAATTGACCTCCTGCTTGAGAATGCCCGTAATTCCTTTGTCGCGGATCAGCTGGTCATTGGCCGGATCGCGAAACGCGCGGATATACTGGCTCGCCTCGCGCTGGCCGCGATGGGTGTAGAGCAATTGTTGGAAAATCAGCGGGTGGGGCGCATTGGCGATGATCGCCCGCTCGACCCGCATATGCTGACCGCCAATGGCGACGCCCCAAGCGATGGCGCCGCCCCAATCATGGCCCACAATCGTGAACTTGGCGATCGCCAGCGCATCGGCAAGCAGGAAGATATCGCCGATCAGCTTGTTGGGCGTGTATTCGTCAGCACCCTGCGGCTTGCTTGATCCGCGATAACCGCGCTGGTCTGGTGCGATACAGCGAAATCGATCGGAAAAGTGCGCGACCTGGTGGCGCCAGGTGCGGTGGCTTTCGGGAAAACCGTGCAGGAAGATCAGAGCCGGCGCATCGACGGGCCCCTCGTCGACAACATCGAGTTCTATCCCGTTGGCGAGCGTGACACGTTTCTGTTCAAACGTGGCCATGGCTGATCACTCCCCTTCTTCCATCCGCTCCATATAGCCCGAGGCGACCATGGCCGCGACCTGGTCGAACAGCGCATCCGGGGTGCGCCGCATCTCGCCCATGCCTTGCTCCATGCCTTCGGCGACGATGATCTCGCGATCGCCGTTGGCAATCGCATCGAGCATGGTCTTCGCCGCGACATCTGCAGGGATACCATCATCGATGACATCGTCAGAGCGGCCGCGTTTGTTGCCGTCGCCAACAAGAGCGTTGCGCGCTACATTGGTTGCGACTGATCCGGGATAGATGACATGGACGCTGACGCCGGTCTGCGACAATTCGCCGCGCAGCGCGTCGCCATATCCTGCTAAGCCGAACTTCACCGCGCTGTAGGCGGTGCGCATCGGCACGCCGACCTTGCCTGCGATCGAAGAGATGAAGGCCAAGCCGCCCGAGCCACGCTCGACCATATGGCCGATCAACCCCTGACTGAAGGCGATTTGAGCGGTGAGGTCGATATCGATGATGTCGCGATAGACCTGCATGTCGGTCTTGAGTGCGCGGCTGCGCTGCGACACGCCAGCATTTGCGAACGCCAAATCAACGCCGCCTTTCCAAGCTATCGCCTTGGCGGTCGCATCGGCGAGCGCCGCGTCGTCGCGCACATCGAAAGGCAGGATCAGCGTTTCGCCGCATTCTGTTGCAACTTCGGCCAAGCGTGCCTCGTCGCGGCCTGACAGAATGATATGCGCTCCGCGGCTGGCTGCGTCGCGCGCCAACGCTGCACCGATGCCTGAAGATGCGCCAGTGATCCAAACCACCTTGCCGGTGTAGTCCATTACTCTCTCCCAAGATCAGTCTTGGGGATAGCTGACCGTGTTTGGCCTTTCGGGCAAGGGAATAAATTCCTCTTCATCACCGGGAACGGTGGGGAAGCGTCCGTTGTTCCAGTCATCGGCCGCCTGGCGAATACGATCGCGATCGGAACTGACAAAGTTCCACCACACATGCCTGCGCGAGGTGAAAGCTTCCCCGCCCAGCAGCATCACACGGCCACCTCGCGCAGACGTGAGTGTCATATTGCGTCCAGGCTCCAGCACCGCCAATTGATAGGGTACCAGATCGACACCGTCGACTTTGGCTTCGCCTTCCACCAGCATCACGGCGCGCTCGTCCGCGCTCACTTCAAGCGGGATCGCACCTGTTGGCGCGAGATGGATCTCGGCATAGATCGTATCGGCATAGGTGGTTGTGGCGGCGCGCTTGCCCCACAGCTCGCCCATGATCACATGCGCCTTCACGCATTGGTCCTCTACCACAGGCAGATCGGTCACGGCTTCAAACGCTGGATCGATTTCCTCACGGCCATCGGGCAGCGCCAGCCAGGTCTGCATCCCGAACATCTTCGATATGCTGCTACGTTCCTCAGCCGGGCTGCGCTCAGAATGGACGATGCCCTTGCCGGCGGTCATCAGATTGACCTGCCCGGGGCGGATCGTGGCATAACTGCCCAGACTGTCACGGTGATCAATCGCGCCATCGAACAGCCATGTCACAGTGGCGAGGTTGATATGCGGATGCGGGCGCACGCCCATTCCTGCGCCCACTTCGAGCTCGGCCGGTCCGAACTCATCGACGAAGATGAACGGGCCGACCATGGTCCGTTGCCGCGATGGCAGCACACGGCGCACTTCGAACTGGCCAAGATCATGCGTAACGGGGGTGATGGTTTGCGTTATCATGGGGCAGGGGACTCCTGTTCGATAATCGCCCGTAGATTGGCCGGAAAGATATGTTCCGGCCACGTTTCAAGCTCATCGAGGGTAAACCACCGGTGCCGCGTCATGACCCTCTGTTCGAGCTCTGTATGGCCCGACGTGTCGATCGCATCATTGCTCACCCTGACGATATAATAGCGCTCATCGGCCCGGACTGGTTCCCCTTCGACAGTGATAAATTCCGGTTCTATCCGCGCTACCTGCCGGCCAGGTTCGGCAACAATGCCCGTTTCTTCGCGCAGTTCGCGCCGCGCCGCGTCATCAAAGCTCTCGCCGGGATCGCATTCGCCGCCTGTCGTGACCCAGAATGGCGGACGATCTGCCAACTCAAAGCGGAACAGCAATGTGCGCCCCGCCGGGTCGATCAGGATGATGCGGGAAGCTCGGCGCAGACGCTTGGGCGTATCGCTCATCCCGCCGGTGCGCTGGCTTTGATCGCAACAGCGTGGACGCGCTCGCCAACAATATCGCCAAGCGCTGCGATCACCGCGCGTTGGCGGGCGAGCCGCGACATGGGGGCAAAGGCTTCTGCTTCGATGACGACAGTGAAGTGCGACTCCCCTGATCCGTCATCACCCACATGGCCCGCGTGATGCGCGCTGTCATTGATGATTTCGAGCTGGGTTGGCGCGAAGGCTTCGGTCAGCAAAGTGGTGATTTCTTCAGCGATCGTGCCGCTCATCGCAATTTCCCTTCAATTCCTGACTTGGCATTTGCGCTTCGAAGGCCCAGTTTCAAGTCTTATGCGCCCCAACAAGTTCCACGGCCGGCACGAAACCGAGACTCGCACCTGTGAGTGGCCCGGCTGTGACAAGCTGGGCGAATTTCGCGCACCGGGCTTTCGCCCCAATGGGTTTGATGGTCCCGGAACCTATCGCTGGTTCTGTCTCGAACATGTTCGCGAGTTCAATTCGGACTACAACTGGTTTGAGGGCATGAGCGCGGAGGAAATCGTCGATGCGCAGTCGCCCGCTGCCGGCTGGAAGACCGAAAGCCCCGGATTTTCACCTGCCGCCGGCGTAGATGGAATGCCGCGCTGGGCCGATTTTGATGATCCGCTTGATGCCATATCAGCGCGCGCGCATGGCATTCGCAGCCGCGCCGAGCGCGAGGCGCGCATGGCGATGGACGGGCGCTTTTCCAAAGAAGAAGCCCAAGCGCTGGAGACTATGGGACTGGGCCTGGATACCGATCGTCAGCGCCTGCGGCGGCGCTATTCCGAATTGGTGCGACGCTATCACCCGGATCGCAATGGCGGCGATCGCAAATTCGAGAGCCGCCTGAACCAGGTGGTCGATGCCTATCAATTGCTGCGCAAAAGCGCGGCTTTGGCATGAAGAAACTGAGCGTCCTGACTGGCCTCCTCGCCTTGGCGGCGTGCTCAAACGAGTCTTTCCAACCAGAGGCGCAGCAAGCACATTCGCCTGTTCCGACTGAGGGAACGCAATTGGTCTTGGTGCTCGTGGATAGTTGTTATCATGAAGACGGCGAGTTCGAGCTTTCAATCAATGGAAACAATATTCCAATCGTTCCCATTGCCGAGCGCGACGATACTTTGGGCCTTTGCGGCGGGGGGGAGGTCGCGCTTCCAGAAACTATCGAGATTGAGCTCTCTGGCTATGTTCAGCACCGTGCCACTCTGCAGCGTGAAGACGACATGACCTTGGTCATCTCGATTGCCTCACCAATAAGAGCAAAATTTTGGGACGAGGCCCAGCTTCTCTACGATTAGCATCACTAGTCTGAAGCCTCTTCGATCAGCTTGGCATCGATCGCATTGGCTTCTTCGTAGGCAGGGCGCTGGGTGATGCGTTCGACATAGGCCTTGAAGGCTGGCGTCTCGGGGATCGATCCAAACCGCAATCCCCACACGAATTGGCTGCCAACATAAGTGTCTGCCATGGTGAAGCGGTCACCCGCCGCGAAATCATTGTCGGCCAGCCAGCTCTCCATCGCCGACAGCGCGAGCTCGAACGAGCCAAAGCCCGCTGTTGAAGTGCGCTCTTCAGGCACTTCCCAACCCAGCATCTTGGTCAGCAAGGCCTGCTCAAGCGGGCCAGCGGCAAAGAACATCCAGCGAAAGTAGGATGCTGCCTCATGCGCTTCGGGCAGCAGGCCGACATCAGGATGGGTTTCGGCGAGGTAGTGGTTGATCGCCGCCGCTTCGGTGACGACGTGGTCGCGTCCATCGAGGTGATGAACCAAGGCCGGGACTTTGTTCATCGGATTGATCTTGATGTAATCGTCTGGTCGGGTCGCCCATTCGAACACGACCTGATTATAATCCGCTTTGGCTTCGTGCAACGCCCAGCGAGAGATTTGTCCGCGGCTCATCGCCACGGTGTAAAACGTGAAATCTGCCATTGGGTTAGCTCCCCTTCCTGCCAATGAGCGCGAAGAATGCACCTTGCGGATCCATGCCCTGCAGCACGTAGTCGCCATCGGGAATCTGGATAGGGTCACCCATCAGCTGGCCACCGCTTTCGCCAATCAGCTTGGCAGCCGCTGCGATGTCAGGCACGCGCAGATAATAGACCCAAGACGACATCGGCATCATCTCGGGCTTGGCCATGATCGCGCCAAGCGCATAGCCATTGACCGAGAACATTTCGTAGAGTCCCATCTCGCCCATTTCCATTTCGCTCGACTTCTCCCAGCCGAACATGTCGGTGTAGAATGCTTTGGCGCCGACCGGATCGGTCGTGACGAGTTCGTTCCAGGCGCAATGCCCGTCCATAGCTTCGTGCTTGGCGAATGAGACGCTCGTCTCATCTGTGAAGTCGTTCATCACATAGATGCCGGCGCCTTGCGGATCGGCCAGCATGGCAAAACGCCCGATGTCGGGAATATCGGTTGGCTCGACATAGACGCTCGCGCCGAGGCCTTTGGCCTTGTCGACGCTTCCATCGACATCATCGACTTCGATATAGCCAGCCCACATTGGATGAGCGCCATTGTTGATCATCTCATCAGTCAGCGGCATGATCCCGCCAATCTGCGCACCATTCTTGGTGATCAGGTGATAATCCATGCCGGGCTGGCCACTTTGCTCAAACTCCCAGCCAAGCAGCGGACCATAGAAAGCCTTCGCGGCGTCAGCATCCTTGGTCGCCAATTCATACCAGACAAAGTCACCGTGCTTATCGGCCATCTCAATTCCCCTCAGTCGCGTCCTCTGGTCAGCAATGGTTCGAATTCGCCAAAGATCAGGCGAGAACCGTCGAAGGGCGGATCGCCAGCGGGGTAATCCTCGAACCCTTCGCCTTTCTTCATCGCTTCTTGCGCTTTCTCGAGCGTCGCCTTGTCGGGCCAGACTATCCAGCCGGTGACGATCTTCTCGCCTGGCTGCGCATCGACCGCTTTGCGCAGATCGGTCTTCTTGCCATCGGGAACATTGGCTTCCCACGCTTCCATCACTTCGAGAGCGCCATGATCCATTGACCAATTGGCCATGAATTCAGCGGCTTTGCGATAGGCTTCGCGATTTTCCTCCGGCACGGACAACACCGCCACGGCAACATACATTGCGACTCTCCCTCAAATTCGATCCCTGAGCAGTGTCTACCATGAATGCGGCAGAATGCGGTCAGTTTTGCTTGAAGGCCCAGCGCAACGTCTTGCCGACACCCCATGTTGCAGCGCGGGCGGGCAGAGCGCTGATGCCAGGCGAGGTCAGGCCAAGCATTGAACGGGCAAAGGGTGGCAGCATGGCGATCGCGTCGGCAGCCAGCATGCTCTGCAAGCCGGGCGGCGTGCCTTTGGGTCGCTGGGTCAGCACCAATTGTGCGACTTCCTGCGCCTCGGGCGACGATCGCAAATCGGCCCGCAATTCGCGAAACAGCATGTCCGCCTCATTGCGGCTGGTCGGAACCGGATCAGCGCCGAGCGCCTGAGCGATCACAGCAAATTGGCGATAATATTCGTCCTGCTCAAATCCGGGCATGTCGGGACGGACGTGGCGCAGATAACCGGCGAGGAAGCTCTGAGCTTCGGTCACATGGACCCAAGCCAGCGTTTTGGGATTGGTCGCTTGATACGGTGCGCCATTGGGTAATGTGCCTGCAATTCTTGCATGGATCTCGTTCACGCGTTCAATTGCCGCCTTCGCACGGTCTCGGTGACCAAAGGTGGTCACAGCAATGAAGCGGGCGGTGCGCTGCAACCGACCATGCATGTCTTCACGGAAATTGGAATGATCGAGCACGCCTTGCAGAGCATGCGGATGGAGCATTTGCAGCAGCAAGGCACGAATGCCGCCGCTCATCATGCCAACCAGATCGGCATGCACCATGCGTATCGGCGTATCCTTTTCGAACAGCGCGTCATCCGAGGGTGGCTCGGGCTTATGGCCGGCATTGGCGTCGTTGAATACGGCGCGAACCTGCTCAACCAGCTTCAGTCTGAAGGATTCGATCGGATCGGCCATCGCGGGATTGTTATCACAGTGATCGGATTTTTCGAGCGCGATTGCACTTTCAATTGGCGCGCAACCTTCCATTTCACAGTGATGGATATCAACGCAGACTTTTCGAAGGTCGCCGCGGTCGACACCAGCGAGCTGGCCTGGGTGCCATCGCCAATGCAAGGCGTTGATCGCCGGATGCTCGATCGCATTGGTGATGAAGTCGCGCGTGCGACATCGATCGTGCGTTACGCGAAGGGAAGCGCCTTTCCTGAACACACACATGGCGGGGGTGAGGAATTCATCGTGCTGGAGGGGACCTTCCAGGATGAGCATGGCGACTACCCCGCCGGCACCTATGTTCGCAATCCACCGACCACACATCACATTCCGCGCGCTGATGATGGCTGCACGATTTTCGTGAAGCTGTGGCAATTCGATGCGGATGATCGCAACCAGTTCAGCGTGGATATGAATACGCTCGCGCTCGAGCCAGGCGAGAGTGGGGTAGCGCGCGGTCTGCTGCATCAGGATAGCTATGAAACCGTCGCGATTGAGCAATGGGACGCGTCGACCACACAGCGAATCGGCGATTCAGGCGGCGCAGAAATACTGCTGCTAAACGGCTCATTTGAATATGACGGTGTGAAATTTGAGCGCCACGATTGGCTGCGGCTCCCTCAAGGAACCGAAATTGACCTTACGGCAGGGCCGGATGGCGTGCGGATCTGGATCAAGACGGGTCATCTGGCCCATGTCCGTGCTCCCGATCCGTCCTGATAGGCACAGCCACATTTTCTTGGTCACCTCTCAATAATCGGGCATTGCGAGCTGCGCCGGGCTCATCTAGGTCGTGCCCGAAATGAACGACATGACTGACACCAAACTCGATCCGAATTCGCTCAGCACTCTGTCCGCACCCGACACAACGGTCGATGTGCGCGACACGTTTGGCATCGATATTGACTGGCAAGTGCCTGCCTTCAGCGAGAATGAAGAGCATGTGCCTGAACTGGACGAAAGCTATGTGTTCGATCCGGACACGACGCTCGCGATCCTGGCTGGGTTTGCCCATAATCGCCGCGTGATGATCCAGGGCTATCACGGCACCGGTAAGTCGACCCATATCGAACAGATTGCTGCCCGCCTCAATTGGCCGAGCATTCGCGTCAACCTTGATGCGCATATCAGCCGGATCGATCTCGTCGGTCGCGACGCGATCGTGATCAAGGACGGTTTGCAGGTCACCGAATTCAAAGAGGGTATCCTGCCATGGGCGCTGCAGCATCCGGTTGCATTGACCTTTGACGAATATGATGCGGGCCGGCCTGATGTGATGTTCGTGATCCAGCGTGTGCTGGAGTTTGATGGTCGGCTGACGCTGCTTGATCAGAACAAGGTGATCACGCCCAATCCATATTTCCGACTGTTTGCGACCACCAACACGGTTGGCCTTGGCGATACGAGCGGGCTGTATCATGGCACGCAGGCTATCAACCAGGCCCAGATGGACCGTTGGAATGTCGTCGTGGCGCTCAATTATCTGCCTGCCGAGACCGAGCACCAGATCGTCAAGTCGAAGACGCCAGAGACCGACGACAAGGTGATCTCGGATATGGTCATGGTCGCTGACTTGACGCGCCAGGGCTTTATGAATGGCGATATCTCGACTGTGATGAGCCCGCGGACGGTGATCACCTGGGCGCAGAACGCAGCGATCTTCAACAACATTGGCTTCGCGTTCCGTCTCAGCTTCCTCAACAAATGCGACGAGGCCGAGCGGACTTTGGTGAGCGAGTATTACCAGCGCGTATTCAATGAAGATTTGCCCGAAGGCGCCGCAGCTGGGGCCTAAACTCGCGAAATGCGCGTGATGTTGCACGAGCTGTGTTAATGCGGTAATACAGCAACTCCATGCGTCTATGGCAGCGTCCCCCACGTTCTGAGCAATCTGCTCGCAGCTCCTATGAGGAGAAGCCTCGCGCGGGATTCTATTCTTCCAGTGATCCTTATGGGGATCGCTTGGCCGCGTTTGACGAAAAGTTTGACTTTGGGCCGAACACCGGCGGTAAGCCCAAGCGTAAATGGCTCAAATGGCCAAGCTGGAGCTGGCGCCGCAAGACCTCCACAGCGACTGAAATCGAACAACCGCGCTTCAATGTTCCGGCGATCCCGCCGACAAAATGGCAGGTGCGGCGCAAATGGGCGGCGAGGGCGCTTGCGGCGATGCTGTTCGTCTTCATCCTCATCATTGGCTGGTTGGTTATCACCGCGCCTCTGTCCAAATCTTTGGAGCCGATTGCCCCGCCGCAAGTGACCTTGCTCGCCAGCGACGGCACACCGATCGCACGAAGTGGTGCTGTGGTGGATGAGCCGGTCGATGTTAGCGAATTGCCCGATCATGTCGTCGGCGCGTTCCTGTCGATCGAAGACCGCCGCTTCTATTCGCATTGGGGCGTTGATCCGCGCGGGATTGCGCGCGCTGCCTGGACCGGTGTCGGCGGCGGCAGCACGATCACGCAACAGCTCGCCAAATTCACTTTCCTGACACCCGAACAGACGCTGACCCGCAAAGCTCGCGAGGCGCTGATTGCGTTTTGGCTGGAGACCTGGCTGACCAAGGACGAAATCCTCGAGCGCTATCTGTCGAATGCCTATTTTGGTGACAACCAATATGGTCTGCGCGCCGCCAGCCTGCATTACTTCTACCGCCAGCCTGAAAATCTGTTGCCTGAGCAAGCAGCCATGCTGGCCGGACTGCTCAAAGCACCCAGTCGATTGGCGCCGACCCGCAATTATGGTGATGCCAAAGAACGCATGGATCTGGTCGTCGGAGCGATGGTCGAAGAGGGCTACCTGACCGCTGACGAGGCAGCCAATCTACCCAATCCGGAACTGGATGTCCGCGCGATCAACAATCTGCCGACGGGCACCTATTTTGCCGATTGGGCACTCCCGATCGCGCGCAAGGATGCAGAGGCCAGCTATGCCAAGCAGGTTTTGACCACCACACTCGATGCGCGCCTGCAAGCACTGGCCAATCAGGTTATTGGCCGAGCTCCCTTAGGAGACGCGCAGGTCGCTTTGGTCGCGATGCGTCCAAGCGGTGAAGTCGTCGCGATGGTAGGGGGGCGCAGCTATGCGAAGTCGCCGTTCAATCGGGCAACTCAAGCGCGCCGCCAACCGGGATCCACCTTCAAGATGTTTGTCTATCTGGCTGCACTCGAGGCGGGCTACCGCCCCGACGATATGATCGCCAACACACCAATCGAAGCTGGCAGCTATCGACCCAAAAACGCGCGCGAGAATTATAGCGACGAGATCACGCTTGAGGATGCCTTTGCCAGCTCGAGCAATGTCGCGGCCGTGCGATTGTTCAACGAGATCGGCAGCGAGAGAGTGATCAGCACGGCGCGTTCGCTGGGCGTGACATCGCAACTGCCAGAGGGCGATCCGAGCATGGCCCTGGGCACGTCGACCATGACTTTGCTGGAACTGACTTCGGCCTATGCCGGCGTGGCGGCCAACGAATATCCAGTCAGCGCCTATGCCTTCCCGCAAGAAGAAGAGACCTGGTGGGAATGGCTAACCAGCGGCGAAGACAGCATGTCTTATCGTGTCCACGAAGATATCGAGCAGATGATGCGCAACGCGGTCAACAACGGCACCGGCAAGGCTGCAATGCTGCCAATCGCCAATTACGGCAAGACTGGCACGACGCAGAATTATCGCGATGCCGTGTTCGTTGGCTATGCCGATGATCTGGTCGTTGGGGTATGGATCGGCAATGACGACAATTCACCGCTCAATGAGATTTCCGGCGGTGGTTTGCCCGCGCGCATCTGGAAAGACTTTATGCGCGGTGCCTTGTCGCTTTCACCAGCGCCCGTTCCGACCCGCTCACCCGATCCTGAAGGACCGATCCAGCAGCTCGACATCGAAGACGGCGAAGAGATCATCGACGCTTTCGAAAATGGTGATGTGCGGATCGAAGATGATGGCCTGATCATCACCACCGATATCGAAGGTGTTCCGGTTGAGTTTCGGCTGACGGAAGATGGGCTCGAGATCGAGCCAGCAGACGACAATTAATCGCCGCGTTCAGCCATCAGGATATTCATGACAGCCGACGCAATCGGCTTGCTGCGATCATCCTGCCAGGCTTCGACGCTGATATTCGCGTTGCGCCGACCAAGCCTGGTGATCCGACCTTTGGCAAAGCTGGCGCGCGATTTGCCGGCTGACAGATATTGGACCGTGATATTGACCGGCTTGAGCAGCGGATCGCGCCCCTGTTCGAACAAGACGGCGCGCAAGGCGGCATAGCCGGCATTTTCGAGCAGGCCGGCTGTCGCCCCGCCGTGAAAGAATTGCGGTCGCCCTTCGACATTGGGTCCGAATTCGACTGTCAGCACGGGCAATCCGTCTTCTACATCGTGCACGACGATGCCCAGCGATTGCGCATAGGGCGGCAGCTCTGGTTTGCGCGCATCACTCATCGCCAGTCCCCGCGCTGCTGCCAGTTGGTACCTTGCCCTGGCGTGGGTCCTTGCCAATCGTCATGAACACGCCTGCGACATGCGCCACAGGATCATCAGGATCGCCATCATGCGCAATGCCTCGCACGAAGGCTGCCGATTTGGTGCGGCGATAACACTCGACCCGCCCAATCACCGATGCGCGCTCTTTGGCTGGTCGCTGATAGTCGACGCGCAGATCAAGCGTCGCGATCGGCGTAAAGTCCCCGGTCGTGTTCCAGATTGAAATGCCGCTGGCCATGTCCATCAGGCTGACGATTGGACCCGACGCCAGCACCGGGCGGTCAGACTCACCGAGCAGATCTTCTCGCCAAGGCAGTTCTAGCGCGACCCAGTTGTCGCCATGCGAATGGTAGCGCAGCCCCAGCCATCCGGAATGGCCATGGCGGAAGAAGAACTTGCCGGCTTCGGCGGGATCAAACCTGGCGGGAGGCTTACTCATGGCTCAGTTCTGTGCTTCGAATTGGGCTGCGTTACAACGATTTAATTTCACGCAAGCGGCATTCGCGGCGACGCTCTCCCGCGGATCGGATCAATCGATCCTCAAATGCTGCGAGAATTCAATGAGCTTAACGCCTAGCCTAACGCGCTCTCAAGCGCATAGATCAACCGGCGATGTTTCGGCCTCTGACCGAACCGGAGAAGTCGGCGCCGCTTCGGCGGCCGGCATGGATCCGATCGTCGCGATCATGGTGTATCTCTATGAATCCGCCCCGGTGAAGGCGGGTGATTGATCGGTCAAAGAATGCCGCCTGCAAGCCGGTCGATCGCGCCCTGAAGGATCACCGCCGCTGCGTGGCTATCAATCGCTTCGGCGCGCTTGGCCCGGCTCATATCTTGCCCGATCATGGCTGCTTCCGCGCTTTGGGTGGACCACCGCTCATCCCACAGCAGAATGGGAAGTTCGAAACTGTCAGCCATGTTGCGGGCATAGGCCCTGGCGCTTTGTGATCGAGGTCCGTCGCTGCCATCCATGTTGATGGGCAGGCCAAGCACGACACCTTTGATCGATCGTTGCTTGATCAGTTCGCGCAGGGTCTCGCGATCCTTGCCCCATTTCACGCGCGTGATCGTGTTTCCATTGCTGGCAAATCGCCATCCGGCATCGCAGGTCGCAGTGCCAATCGTCTTGGTGCCAAGATCAAGGCCCAGCAACGCGCCGCCGTCAGGCAACGCATCGGCAAAGTCGCTTGCTTGCTCGGTAATCAGCGCGCTTGTGCCCATGCATTGACCCGCCGTGCCACATCCGCCTTGGTGTTCGCCCAGAATAGCGGAACATCATAGACGTGGTAATTGTTGCCCGGGAGGACATAGCGCCCGAGTTCGGGTGGATCGCCGATCAGCAACAGGCCCCGTTCATCGCACCGCGCTGGGACGGCCCGGGCCACCAGCTCACCGCTGGCCATCGAATCGTCAGGAACGAGGGTTCCGAGATTGAGATCGGCCGCAGCTGATCCGCCGAATGAACCGGTCAATGGGTTGGTGCACAGGATTGTGCTGCTGCCGCGTTGCTCACCATCAAAGCCAATTGACGCAGAATAGGTGTCGATGAGATCTGATGGGTCGGCGGGCTCAGCAAAACTCGACCACGAAAGCAGACAGCCCGATTGCGCCGGCGTTGCACAGGCAGCGAGCCCGAGTGCGGGAAGATCGTGTTCGACAGAGATCGGCCAGCCAATCGCATAGGCAGCGGCGATGCGGCCAGCGATAGGCTGTTCTGCGATCTCTTCGCGCAGCAATCGCAGCAGATGCAACGAGCCCTGGCTGTGACCGACAAGGACGATCGGTGTTTCCTCATCGATTGATTCGAGGAAGAAGCGATAGGCCTCTAGGACGTCCTGATAGGCGGCATCGATGGCTTGCTCGCCTTCCGCGTCATCGGTCAGGAATGCGCCCATCGTCGCCTGGCGATATCGCGGCGCCCAAATCTCTGATGCCGAATTGAACGGGCTTGCCATGCCTCGTATATAGATCCGTGCTATCCGTTCGGCCTCCTCATCGCCAAGCGGCGCGTTCCAGTTCGACCGGCTAAGATAGCTTGTGGGATGGACGAAGAAGACAACGAAATCGGCCACATCGCCGCCCGCATTGGGATCGACCGCTTGCGAGCCGCTCGTCGCAAACGGATCTGAAGAGGCAAGCGATTGCTCAGCCGCGGGATTGTCGGGAGAGGGCGGCGCGGCATCTTCAGCGCTGTCGGCCGAAGCTGCAACGGGATTGGCAAGAGCGGGCTGCCAGCGGGCCGGATCATTCACCCCAATGCCCGGACGTGAATACCACAGAGCAGGGTCAAGATAGGCGTTTTCCTCCAGTGGTTCCTGCTCGACGAATTCGGTGGAAGGAACCAGGGCCGCACGCGTCAGCTCAGTGCTCCAGGTCTGCAGAACGAATAGGCCAATCAGGATCAGCACGATGATGATCGCAATTAGGTAGAGAAACTTCTTCGCCATGATCGCCTTTCGCTGTTGGTGTGATTGCTCAGCGGGCTCTATTCTTCACCAGCATTCGGGCCTTCCGCAATGGCCGGACGAAGCGTTGACCATGCGCGTTCGCCGCGCAATGCGCCCCACCAGGTTAGCGGGTTCCAGCTGCTGGACCCGTCGAGCGAGAATGTGATGAACTCCGCTCGGCCACCGATATTCTCGAGCGGAACGGGGCCGCCCAGACCCTGATTGATAGTTGCTGCACGGCTATCGGCCGAATGGTCGCGATTGTCGCCCATCACAAACACCTCGCCTTCAGGCACCGTGATCGGCCCAAAATTGTCATTGGGCTGATTGGTGCGGTGATCGATGATCAAATAGGTCGCGCCATTGGGCAGTGTCTCACGCTCGGTTGGCGGCTCGAAATATTCCTGCCCATTGGCATCGCGTCGCTTGTAATTGTTGAACGCATCCAAGCATGGCGCGCCTTCGCAAGTAAGCTCCGCCTCATAAGGAATGCGAACCGATGGCACGACTTCGCGTTTGATCGGCTCACCGTTGAGAATCACGCGCCCGTCACGGACTTCGATCGTGTCGCCGGGCAAGGCAATCACGCGCTTGATATAGTCTTGATCACGCTCTGGATGAACCGGGATGACGATGTCGCCATATTCGGGCGTGCTGCCCCAGACCCGCCAATCGTCGCGCGGCAGCAAGTGAAAGCTCACTGATGCCCAAGACCAGCCATAGGGGTATTTGCTGACGACCAGACGATCGCCCACATGCAGGGCCGGCATCATTGACGTCGATGGAATGTAAAAGGGCTTGGCGACCAGGCTGTGGAATGCAAGCACCGCCAGGAGCATCAGCGCCAGGCCGCGGATTTCCGCCAGCCAGTTGACCTTTTCTTCGGTCTCTTCGGTAGATTTCTTGTCGCTGTCAGTCACGCTCAATGGCTCGGTAACACCAGTCATAGGGGGCGGGCCTCAATTATCACGAAGGCCTGCGCCCATGGATGGTCGTCGGTTAGGGTAAGATGAATGTGCGCCTCATGGCCTTCCGGGACCATTTCTTCAAGCCGCTTTGCTGCGCCGCCGCTCAAGGCAAGCGTCGGGGCGCCTGATGGCGCGTTCACAACGCCAATATCCTTCATGAAGACGCCGCGGCGAAAACCGGTGCCAACAGCCTTGCTGAAGGCCTCCTTGGCGGCAAAGCGCTTCGCATAGGTGCCCGCAATTGTGTAAGGTCGCCGCCGCGCCTTGGCGCGCTCGATCTCTGTAAAGACACGATTTTCAAACCTCTCGCCAAAGCGCTCAAGCGAGTTGGCGATACGCTCTATATTGCACAGGTCCGAACCGGTTCCGATGATCATCAGCTAGCCCTCAAAATTAGCGCCGTGAGCAATCCAGCTGCCACGACATGCAGCATCACCTGACTCTTGAACAAAGGATGCGCGAAATCACCCTTCGCCATTTTGATTGACCCGACATAGCCAAAGATCTGCAACGCGACCCAGCCGATCGCGAAGGTCACCAGCACATCGTTTGACAGCGCGAAGCCGAGAAATCCGATCGCGCCTAGAAACAGCGCGGCAGCAAAGAAAGCCCAGCGCTTTTGTTCAGAACTCAGTTCAGGAAGGTCGTCGCCGCTCATCTCAACGCACCTCGTCCATCAGCTCGCGCATTTTGCGCACAGCCGGCTCGAGACCGACAAACACCGCCTCGCCAATCAAATAGTGCCCGATATTGAGCTCTGCGATTTGTGGGATCGCCGCGACAGGCTGGACATTTTCATAGGTCAGGCCGTGGCCGGCATGCGGCTCAATCCCGTTTTTGACCGCCAGCGCCGCCATGTCTGTGATACGTCGCAATTCGGCGGCAGTGCGTTCGCGATCGCCGTCAAGAATGGCATGGGCATATTCGCCGGTGTGGAATTCGACCACGGGCGCGCCGAGCCGCAGAGCGGCGTCCAATTGCCGTTCGCTGGCTTCGATGAAGAGCGAAACCCTGATGCCAGCTTGCGTCAGTTCATCGACGATAGGGACCAGGCTGTTGTGCAGTCCTGCGGCGTCGAGCCCGCCTTCGGTAGTGCGCTCTTCGCGCTTCTCCGGCACAATGCAGGCCGCGTGCGGCTTATGCCGTAGTGCGATCTCGAGCATTTCCTGGGTCGCCGCCATCTCCAGATTGAGCGGAAGATTGGTGGCTGCCTGGATGCGGGCGAGGTCCTCGTCGCGGATATGTCGACGGTCTTCGCGAAGATGCGCGGTGATGCCGTCGCCGCCAACCGCAGCCACAATCTCTGCCGCGCGAACGGGATCAGGGTGCTCGCCGCCACGCGCATTGCGGATGGTTGCGACGTGATCGATGTTCACGCCAAGGCGAAGCGGACTGCTCATGATCAGCTCTTGCGGCTGCCGGGCTTGGTCACAGGCGTGGCTGCCAGTTCAGCGGGCATCTCATCCTCGGCATAGGTCGGGAAATTGATGGCGATCAGCGGAAAGAAAGGCACGCCCAGATCGACTTCACCAGCCGATCGATCGATCAGCGAACACTCGGCAATCACTTCCCCACCTTCGCGTGCAACCGCAGCAATCGCTTCGCGGCTGGAGAGGCCGGTGGTGACGACATCCTCGACCATCAACACTTTGGCGCCTGGCTCGATCGCGAATCCGCGGCGGAGATGAAACTCGCCTTCGGGCCGCTCGAGGAACATCGCGTCCTTGTCGAGACACCGTCCCACTTCATGGCCGATGATCAGTCCACCCATCGCTGGCGAAATCACGACATCAACTTGCGATTTGATTTCGCGTGGGATCTTGGCGACCGTTGCCAGCGCGAGTCGCGCGGCGCGATCCGGATTCATCAACACCCGCGCGCACTGCAAATAGTGTGCACTGTGCCGTCCCGACGACAGCAGAAAATGCCCCTCAAGCAGGGCGCCGCAACCGCGGAATTCGGAGAGAACGTCTTCGTCAGTCATGGTTGGAAGATAATACCTTATTCACAAACTTGCAGGCCAATCATGGTCGCTTGCATATTTTTCTCCCTAGAAGCGCTTGAGGCACTGGGCAAGCGCAGCTAAGAGGCCCCCAACTTGACAGAAATGTCAGCAGAGCAAAATTGCCCGGTAGCCTTATTTGGGGGCGCTTGCCGGGGAGCAGGGATCAGCATCGGATAAATGAGACACATGGATATGGGTCATATGACAGGCCGCGTGAAACTGGCACTCGCAGCATTGCTTGCAGCGATCATGATCGCAATGGCACCACAAGCCGCAATGGCGCAGGAAACCGAGGCAGCGGCAGAGAGTGTTGCTGAAGAGGTGACCACGACGCCCGGTGGATACACGCCGATGGCGCCGACAGAAGGCAAGGGCATGCCCACTGCCTATGAAGACGATCCGCTCGCCAGCATGACGTTCCAGGATCAGTATTCGGCTGACGGCAAGTTTGCGCTGTGGATGCACGACGTGATCCTGATGCCAATCATCACCGTGATCAGCATTTTCGTGCTGCTTCTGCTGCTTTATGTCGTGGTGCGCTATAATCGCCGCACCAATCCGGTGCCGTCGAAAACGACGCACAACACGCTGATCGAAGTGGTCTGGACGGTCGTTCCGGTCATCATCCTGGTGGTGATCGCAGTCCCGTCTATCTCGCTTCTGGCCCGTCAATATGAGACGCCGCCTGAAGATGCGATCACGGTCAAGGCGATCGGCTATCAATGGTATTGGGGCTATGAATATCCTGACCATGGTGGCTTCGAAGTCATTTCAAACATGCAGACCCAGGAAGAGGCCGCCGAAAACGGCGAGCCCTATCTCCTGGCTGTTGACAACCGCATGGTTGTTCCCGCCGGCGTTCCGCTGCGGATCCAGACCACCGCGGCTGACGTTATCCACGCATTCTCTGTGCCCGCCCTGTGGTTCAAGATGGATGCGGTCCCCGGTCGTCTCAATGAGAGCCTGCTGACGATCGAAGAACCAGGCGTCTATTACGGCCAGTGTTCTGAACTGTGCGGTGCCCGCCACGGCTATATGCCGATTGCGGTCGAAGCGCTGCCGATGGACCAGTTTGAAGCCTGGGTTGCTGAGCAGCCGGGCGGATCGCTGCCGAGCGATGATACCGCAGCTGATGACAGCGCCGCCGACACGGCTGACGCTGACGCCGGCGAATAAGACGAATTTGAACAGATACCACCAGTCCGAGAGATACTGAACGATGGCAACCACCGCTGAAGGTTTCGACGCTCACACCGACGATCACGCACATGATGCGGATCACAAGCCGGGCTTTTTCGCCCGCTGGTTCATGTCGACCAACCACAAGGATATCGGCACGCTCTACCTCGTCTTCGCGATCCTCGCGGGGATCATCGGGGGCGGCATTTCCGGCGTCATGCGTCTGGAATTGGCTGAGCCGGGTCTGCAATACCTTGCTTGGTGGTCGGAATTCATGGGCGGTGCCGCCGATGAAAACTCGGCCATGCATATGTGGAACGTGTTCATCACAGCGCACGGTCTGATCATGGTCTTCTTCATGGTCATGCCGGCCATGATCGGCGGCTTTGGTAACTGGTTCGTACCGCTGATGATTGGTGCGCCGGACATGGCGTTCCCGCGGATGAACAACATCTCGTTCTGGCTCACCGTGGCGGGTTTCCTCAGCCTGCTGTTCTCGCTGTTTGTGCCCGGAGGTACCGGCCCCGGGGCAGGCGTGGGCTGGACGGTCTACGCGCCGCTTTCGACCTATGGCTCAAGCGGGCCTGCGGTCGACTTTGCGATCTTCTCGCTGCACTTGGCGGGCGCTGGCTCGATCCTTGGTGCAACCAACTTCATCACCACCATCTTCAACATGCGCGCGCCGGGCATGACCCTGCACAAAATGCCGCTGTTCGTATGGTCGGTTCTGGTCACGGCATTCCTGCTGCTGCTGGCGCTCCCAGTGCTTGCTGCCGCGATCACCATGCTGCTGACCGATCGCAATTTCGGGACGACCTTCTTCGATCCGGCCGGTGGCGGTGACCCTGTCCTTTACCAGCACTTGTTCTGGTTCTTCGGTCACCCCGAAGTGTACATCATGATCCTGCCGGGCTTCGGCATGATCTCGCAGATCGTTGCGACCTTCAGCCGTAAGCCAGTGTTTGGCTATCTCGGCATGGCATACGCCATGGTTGCGATCGGCGTTGTCGGCTTCATCGTGTGGGCGCACCACATGTACACGGTCGGCCTGGACGTAAACACGAAGATGTACTTCACCGCCGCGACGATGGTGATCGCCGTTCCGACTGGCGTGAAGATCTTCAGCTGGATCGCCACGATGTGGGGCGGCAGCATGGAGTTCAAGTCGCCCATGGTTTGGGCGCTGGGCTTCATCTTCCTGTTCACCGTTGGTGGTGTGACTGGCGTTGTGCTCGCCAATGGTGGCATCGACGACAACCTGCATGACACCTATTACGTGGTGGCTCACTTCCACTACGTGCTGTCGATGGGCGCGGTGTTCTCGCTGTTCGCTGGCTTCTATTACTGGTTCCCGAAGATGAGCGGCCGTATGCACAGCGAATTCCTTTCGCACCTGCATTTCTGGGGCTTCTTCATTGGCGTGAACGTGATTTTCTTCCCGCAGCACTTCCTGGGGATGAACGGAATGCCACGTCGTATTCCTGACTTCAACGAAGCTTTCGCGTTCTGGAATTATGTCAGCTCCTACGGCTATTACATCATGGCCGGATCGATGGTGATATTCTTCGTCAACGTCGCTTACGCTTTCGTGGCTGGCAAAAAGCCAGGCAACAACCCATGGGGCGAAGGAGCGACGACACTCGAATGGACCCTTTCGAGCCCGCCGCCGTTCCACCAGTTTGAAACGCTGCCGGTGATCGAAGACCATCACGATTACCACGATCACATGCCGCGCGACGAAAACACGAGCGCAGCCTGATCGGGCCGGGCGAGGGGCATCAGCTCTTCGTCTTGCCACTGCTGATTTAGGAGAGCGCGCCATTGCGGCGCGCTTTCTGGCAAACAGAGTAAGAGCCAAGACCGCATTATGACCGCAACCACCAAGACCACTGCATTGCCGGCGGATTGGCGCGATTTCTTCGCGCTGACCAAGCCGCGCGTGCTGAGCTTGGTGATCTTCACCGGCATTTGCGGTTTGCTGGCCGCTCCAGGCACGATCCATCCTGTGCTTGGTTTCACCGCTATCCTGGCGATCGCCATGGGTGCTGGCGGTTCTGCCGCGATCAACCATTGGTGGGAAGCGGATATCGACGCCGGCATGGCACGCACGGCGCAGCGTCCGCTGCCGACCGGTCGTTTGCGGCGCGATGACGCGCGCGACTTTGGCGTATTCCTGTCGCTGGCGGCGATATTCCTGATGGGCGTAGCGATTGGCTGGCTGGCCGCTTCAATCCTTGCCGCCGCGATCGTCTATTACGCCGTGATCTACACGATGTGGCTCAAGCCGCGCACGCCGCAAAACATTGTGATCGGGGGCGGCTCTGGCGCGTTCCCACCGATGATCGGCTGGGTTGCCGTAACGGGCGAAATCACCGCGATGCCGGTCCTGCTGTTCGCGATCATTTTCTTCTGGACGCCGCCGCATTTCTGGGCGCTCGCACTGTTCATGAAGTCGGACTACGCCAAGGTTGGCATTCCGATGCTGCCGGTTGTGGCTGGAGAGCGTGCAACCCGGCGCCAGATCCTGATTTACACAATCCTGCTCGCGCCTCTGGCAATCGCGCCATGGGCAATCGGCGGAACCGGGTGGATTTATGGCACCGTGGCAATCGCGCTGTCGCTGCTGTTCCTCTCCATGGCGTTGCCGGTCTGGTCGCGCGATCGTCAGGGCGATGATGATGCCATGCTGCCGGAAAAGCGGTTGTTCCGCTTCAGCATTTTCTATCTCTTCATTCTGTTCGCTGCGCTGGTAGCGGACCGAATTCTCTATGCGCAGGGAGTTGTCGCATGACCCCTGAAGAAGAGACCGAATTTAAGCGCCGCCAGAAGGCTCGCAATTATGTCGTCGCCGGCACTTTGCTGTTCTTCGTCATCCTGTTCTACGCGATTACCATCGCACGGATCGGGGGCGAGTGATGAGCGCTGCAGCCAATCTTGATCAGCGCAATGCGCAGACCGGGATGATTGCATTTGCCGGTGCGCTAGCGATGCTCGGCATGGGCTATGCCGCGGTGCCGCTTTACGATTTGTTTTGCCGGGTGACCGGCTTTGGCGGAACGACGCAGGTGGCAACTTCTGCCGAAGCTGATCGCGCTGCTGTGCTTGCGGGCGGTGAGACGATGTCGATCCGGTTTGACGCAACGACCGCGCGCGACATGCCGTGGGAATTCCGCCCCAGCCAGGCGACTGATCGGGTGCAGATCGGCGTGCGTGACATGACGACCTATATCGCGATGAACCGCGGGTCTGAGCCAATCACGGGCACGGCGACGTTCAATGTCGAGCCAGCGCAAGCGGGCAAATACTTCAACAAGATTCAGTGTTTCTGCTTCACCGAGCAGACGCTGCGGCCGGGCCAGGCGGTACGCATGCCCGTGCTTTACTACGTCGATCCTGCAATTCTCGAGGATGAGTTTATGCAGGACGTTGAACAAATTACTTTGAGTTACACTTTTCACCGCGCGAAAGAGCCCGTATCAGCGGCGCTTGAGCGCTCGAATTCGGACTCGTAAGGGTCCATCGCTGCAAGGGACGGGAAATCCGACATGGCTGGTCACGCAAACCACGATTATCACATTCTTGAGCCGGATGTCTGGCCGCTGATTGGCGCGTCTGCCGCACTCACATTCACGTCCGGCATGGTCATGAGCTGGTATCCGGATCTGTTCGGAGCGGCGAGTTCTTTCGTGATCTGGGCCGGCCTCGCGCTGCTGTTGGCGACGTTCTTCTTCTGGTTCCGCAATGTGACAATTGAAGCGCAACAGGGTGATCACACGCCTGTCGTTCAGCTCCACATGCGTTACGGCATGATCCTGTTCATCGCCTCCGAGGTGATGTTCTTCGTCGGCTGGTTCTGGAGCTTCTTTGACTTTGCGCTGTTCCCGGAAGCGCTGAGAGTGACAGCTGCCGGTACTGCCGAGCAGATGACGGAAAACCTGTTCCTCACTGACGGTGCAACGTCGGGCGGCACCCTTGTGCCTGAAGGCATGGAGGTGCTTGACGCCTTCTCACTGCCATTGCTCAACACGCTGATCCTGCTGTGCTCGGGCACCACCGTGACGTGGGCGCACCACGCGCTGATCCACGGCGACCGCAAAGGCCTGAAGCAAGGGCTTTGGGCGACGATTGCACTGGGCGTGCTGTTCACCGCAATCCAGGCCTATGAGTATTCGATCGCGCCGTTCATCTTCGGTCAGAACACCTACAGTTCGGCCTTCTACATGGCGACCGGCTTCCACGGCTTCCACGTTCTGATTGGCACCATCTTCCTGATCGTGTGCCTCTATCGCGCCTATATCGGTCACTTCACGTCGCGCCAGCACTTCGGCTTTGAAGCGGCTGCCTGGTATTGGCACTTCGTTGATGTGGTGTGGCTGTTCCTGTTCGTCGCCGTCTACATCTGGGGCGGCTGGGGTGCGCCAGTTCACTAATGACTTTGGGCACTCGCCCAGCACCTGACAAACGGAGCCTCGCCCAGATCAATGTGGCGAGGCTTCGCTTTCCTGAAGGCGATCCGCGCGTCGCCGGTTTCTTCGACAATCTTGATCGCATCAACGCGATTGCTGACGCGTCGGACGGGTTCGTCTGGCGGTTGCAGGAAGAGGATGGCGGCAACGCCACCGGCATCCAAGTGACGCCTGACCCGATGCTGATCGTCAACATGTCGGTCTGGCGCGACATCGAGGCCTTGCGCGCCTTTGTCTATCGCACCGATCACGCCAAGATCGTCGCGCAACGGCGCGATTGGTTCGAGCCGCTCGGCGAAGCGCATCAGGCGCTGTGGCTGGTCGATGAAGGAACCCTCCCACGCGTTGAGCAAGGCATGTCGCGCTTGGCTTTTCTGCGCAAACATGGACCAAGCGAGAAGGCATTCGACTTCCAGACGGCGAGCCAGTTCCTTGGCTGAGCCGAGCATCATCGACGCTGCATTCCGCGGCCAATGTCCGCGCTGCGGTGCCAAGACCCTGTTTGAGGCACCGGCCCAGTTTGCGATCACTTGCAGCCAGTGCGATCTGCCGTTTGGCGAGCTTGAGGGGTGGGGACGCTTTATCGGGCTGTTCACGGCCATCATTGCGTTGATCCTGATCACCATTGCCATGGCCGTGGATGCCTGGCTCAGCCCACCATTCTGGCTGCAAGTGGTGATCTGGGCACCGCTGACTATTGGCGTGGTTCTGGGCGCATTGCGGGTGTTCAAGGTGGTCCCGCTTCTGGCGCATTACCAGCGTCGCTATGGCGATGAGGAGGGCTGACGATGCGGGTTCCGATCATTCCCACGATCTTCGTTGTCGCGGCCGCCATCGTGATGGTGGCATTGGGTATCTGGCAATTGGGTCGATCAGACGAAAAGGCCGAGATGATGGCGCGCTTTGCCGCCATTCCTGCTGATGCGCCGGCGGTGCCTTTGACCAGTGCCGTCAATTGGTCTGAGGACCTGCTTTATCGCAAGGTCAGCTTTGACTGTGATGAGCCGATATCGACGCGCAGCACGGCGGGGACAAGCGTGCGCGGCGCGAAGGGGTGGTCGCATGTCGCCAAATGCCCTGTAAACGCTTCTGAGACGGTGGAAGTTGCGCTTGGCTGGACGAGGGGCGCGGACGCGCCTGCGTGGACAGGAGGCATGGTTATGGGCATTCTAGGGCCCAAGCAGAAGGTGGTTGCCGATCCCCCACTTGCTGGCCTCGAATCGCTCGCGCCGCCTGATCCGAATGATCTGCCCAACAATCACCTGGCCTATGCTGGCCAATGGTTCTTTTTCGCGCTGACGGCGCTGGTCATTTATGGCTTTGCCTTGCGCGGAAGGCGGCGGAAGAAGCGCAGCTAGGAATACAGGTCCTTGGCGATGTCGATGCGGTGCTCAAGCCATGATTTCATCGCCAGCAGCATGATCGTCCAGCCTTCGCAATTGGTGTAGGATCCGCGCAGTCCGCCCGGAGTTTCTGGCCATCCTTCTTCGACGATCTGGACCAGGGTTCTCCCGTCATCGGTGGCGGTAAACAGCATGGTCACCGTGGTCATGTAATCGGCAGTGAACATCTCGGTGCCGATCTCGCCAGTTTTGCCCTCATAGGCATTCCATTCGAACACGATCTTCTTGTTCGGCACCAGTTCCACGACTTTGACGGGAAATTCACCGGGAGCCTCGGCAAAGCTCCACATCACCGTCGCGCCTTCTTCCAACCGGCCTTTGGCGCCGCCCGTGGTGAAGAATTCCGACAGGCTGTCCGGATTCACGATAGCTTCGAACACTTCCTCGATCGGCTTGGCGATCCGTCCCGAAATGCGGAAATTGAGTTCCATTGAACCGTCCCCTTGAGTTGCAAGATATTATGTTATAAAAATATAACATGTCAATCGACCTCGATCCCGTGTTCAAAGCTCTGGCCAATTCGGTGCGGCGGGAAATTTGTGACCAGCTCACACTCAGGCCAATGACAACCAAGCAATTGTGCGCCTGCTTTGACCAGCTCGATCGTTGCACGGTGATGCAGCATCTGCGCGTGCTGGAGCGCGCCGGACTGGTTGTTTCGGTGCGCAAGGGCAGAGAACGTTTCAACTATCTCGATGCGCTGCCAATCCAGGCGATCCATGAGCGTTGGATTGGTCCGCATGCTGCCCGGGCCGCGGAATCGCTATCAAATTTGAAGACGGCACTGGAGCAGCCTGCCGGCGCTGACGCCGCGCGCTAGACAGCCTTGCTTGCCAGCGCTGGCACACAGCGCTAACCGCCTCCCTCCAATGGAATATATCTCAACCCGAGGCAGCGCTCCGACGCTCGACTTTGAAGGCGTGACCCTGGCCGGTCTCGCCAATGATGGTGGACTCTATCTTCCGCGCGAATGGCCACGCTTCAGCGAAGCCGAAATCGCCGAGTTGGCGGGCCTGCCCTATGCCGAACTGGCGACGCGGATCATGACGCCCTTCGTCGCTGGAAGCCTGACCGAGGAAGAATTGCATGCTTTGTGTGAGCAGGCCTATTCGCGGTTCGCTCACGACGCAGTGACGCCGCTGGTCCAGCTTGACCATCGGCAATGGCTACTCGAATTGTTTCACGGGCCGACCTTGGCGTTCAAGGATGTGGCGTTGCAATTGCTCGGGCTGTTGTTTGAGACCTTCCTTGCACGGCGCGGATCCCGGCTGACGATTGTCGGCGCGACCAGCGGCGACACTGGCTCGGCAGCTATCGACGCGGTGGCGGGGCGCGAGGGCGCCGAGATATTCATGCTCCACCCCAAAGGACGGGTGAGCGAAGTCCAGCGCCGCCAGATGACCACGGTGCGCGCTCCCAATGTCCATAACATCGCGATCGAAGGCAGCTTCGATGATGCCCAAGCGATGGTGAAGCGGATGTTTGGTGATCCAGACCTGACCAACACGCTCAATATCGGCGCGGTCAACTCGATAAATTGGGCGCGCTTGATGGCGCAGGTCGTCTATTATTTCGCCGCCGGATTGCAGTTTGGCGCGCCGCATCGCGCAGCCGCCTACAGCGTTCCGACGGGCAATTTCGGCGACGTCTTTGCCGGCTATGTTGCGGCTCAGATGGGCTTGCCGATCAAGCAGCTGATCGTGGCGACCAATGTCAACGACATCCTCCATCGGGCTCTGTCCGACGGCGATTATTCGACCGGGTCGGTGACGGCGACCGCGACGCCGTCGATGGACATTCAGGTCAGCTCGAACTTCGAACGCCTATTGTTCGATTGCGGCGGCCGCGACGGCGCTGCCTTGGCTGAGCAGATGCGCGGTTTCGACGAAGCGCGCGCTATGCGGTTGACCAATGCGCAACGCGAAGGCGCTTCGGCACTGTTCACGAGTGCGCGGGCCGATGGCAGCGAAATGGCTCGCGCCTTGCGTTGGGCCTTTGATTCGGCCGGTCAGGTGATCGATCCGCACACCGCGGTCGGCCTCCACGCGGCGCTCACCTCAGAACTCGATCCTAGCGTGCCAATCGTCACCTTGGCGACCGCGCATCCTGCAAAATTCCGCGATGCTGTGGAGCGTTCAACCGGGATCCGCCCTGAATTGCCGCAACGCGTGGGTGATCTGTTTGCGCGCGAAGAACACTACACAGAGCTGCCCGGAGACTACACCGCCGTCCGTGACTTCGTGCTCAGCACAGCTGGGGATGCAAGCGCCTGATGGCGGAGCTGCGCCGCGATCCCCTGATCATGGCCGGGCAGGGCTGGGACGGATACCGGCTGCTCGACAGCGGACATGGTCGCAAGTTTGAGAGCTTCGGCGAATTTCGCTTCATCCGTCCCGAGCCGCAAGCAATGTGGGCACCGCGGCTGGATCATTGGGATGCCGATGGAGAATTCGTGCCTGGTGCGGACGAAGATGGCGGCGGTCGATGGTCGCTGACCGGGAATCTGCCTGAGGGCGGGTGGCCCGTCGCGTGGAATGACGTGACTTTCACCGCGCAGCCGACACCATTCCGCCACCTGCAGTTCTTTCCCGATATGGCACCGGTCTGGGATTGGATGGGAGAGCAGCTCTCTGATCGTTCCGATGCCGAAACGATGAACTTGTTTGGCTATACCGGCGTCGGTAGCCTGGCATTGAGCCAATATGGCCGCGTTACCCATGTCGACGCATCGAAGAAATCGGTTGCCCAGGCGCGCGAGAATGCAGCGCTCAGCGGGATGGAGGATCGGCCAATCCGCTGGATGGTGGACGATGCAGCCAAGTTCACCGCGCGCGAAGTGCGGCGCGAAAGGCGCTATGACGGCATCATTCTCGATCCGCCCAAATTCGGGCGCGGTCCCAAGAATGAAACATGGCGGATTGAGGAGGGATTGCCCGAGCTTGTCAGCGATTGTGCCAAGCTGCTCGATAGCGACAGCCGGTTCCTGTTCCTGACCGTCTATGCCGTCCGCATGAGCAGCCTAGCCATAGCTGGCCTGCTGCAAGAGGCCCTGGCGCATCTGCCGGGAATGGTTGAACACGGCGATCTTGCGGTCCAGGAGCAAGGCCAGGGTGGGCGGCTGTTACCAACCGCAATCTTCGCGCGATGGAGCAATCCGGGCTAAGGGCAGCAGATCAATGAGTGATTCCCTGATTCTTGAAGTAGACGATCTCGAAGTCGATGTGCTGACCGGTATCTACTCGGAAGAGACCGGCAAGCCTCAGCCGCTGCGCATTTCGATTGCAGCGCAATTGGCCATGTCAGATCATTATGCTCCCGATACGCCTCTCGACGCGAGCAAGAATTACATGGATCTAAAATTTGCGGCCGAGCAACTGCCCGAGGGTGTCCATTTCAAGCTGATCGAAGCTGTTGCCGAGCATATTTGCGAAACCCTGTTCATTCAGGACAAACGGGTCGAGGCGGTCACGGTGAAGATCGTCAAACTGGCGATCGCCGAAGCCAATGAAAAGATCGGCATCACCATGCGCCGTGAGCGTCCGGCCGAGTGATGCAACAGGTCCAGCGCATTGCCGAGCTCCCTACCGAGCCCTTGGAGGCGAGCGCGGCCTATTTCGCCCAGCATCTCGACGTCGCCTTGCGCGAATTGGATCAGTCCAAGACCAGCGGGCTGGTTGTAATCCTTCCTAGCGCGGGCCCGGATCACGACGACTGGCGGCGATCTCTGGCGCGTGACCTGGCGCGCAAATCCGCGCCTAAACGCGCCAATGTTATTGGTGTAATGACCGAGGACGCGGAAGAAGCAATGCTCGTATATTTGAGGAATGCGCCCGGCATCACCGGGCAGTATCTTGCTGCGCATGACTGAGATCGTGACCCGCAACCGAGACTTCCTCAAGATCGATGGAGGCAAGGCCCCATTGGTCGATGCGTTCCAGCGTCGCATAAGCTATTTGCGGCTGTCGGTTACGGATCGCTGCGATCTGCGCTGCACCTATTGCATGCCGGAGAAGATGACGTTTCTTCCGCGCAAGGAAGTGCTGTCGCTCGAGGAATTGTATCACCTTTCGACCGGGTTCATTGATCGCGGTGTGACCAAGCTGCGGATCACTGGCGGTGAGCCTTTGGTTCGCCGTGACATCATTGATCTGTTCAGCGCGCTTGGCCGCCGCATCGGCCATGGCCTCGAAGAGCTGACGCTGACCACCAACGCGACCCAATTGGCAAAGCACGCCGATGACCTCGCTAAGGCTGGGGTGAAACGGGTCAACGTATCGCTCGATACTTTGCAGCGTGACCGATTCGAAGAGCTGACCAGGCGCGATGCTTTGCCGCGTGTGCTCGATGGCATTGCTGCTGCGCGCGAGGCAGGCCTTCGGGTCAAGCTCAACGCCGTTGCTCTCAAGGACATCAACGAAGATGAGCTGCCAGATCTGATCGCCTGGGCGCATAGCCAGGGCCACGATGTGACACTGATCGAAGTGATGCCGCTTGGCGAAGTCGATGAAGACCGGGTGGATCACTATCTGCCGCTGCCGCAGGTGAAAGAGCAGCTTGAACGGAAATGGACGCTGACCGAAAGCGACCACGCTACTGGCGGTCCTGCGCGTTACTATGATGTCGCTGAGACCGGCGGGCGGCTGGGCCTAATCACGCCGCTCACTGGCAATTTCTGTGCCGGCTGCAACCGCTTGCGGGTGACGGCGACCGGCCAGCTCTTTCCCTGCCTTGGCGGCGGTGAGCGGGTTGATCTGCGCGCGGCCTTGCGGTCCGACGACCCAGAGGCAGGCCTTGCCGATGCGCTCAATGAAGCGATGATGATCAAGCCCGAGCGGCATCATTTCGAAATCAATCAGCGTGGCGCAGATCCGCACCTCGCGCGTCACATGTCGATGACCGGAGGCTGAGATGGCGGTGTCTGTCCTTTTTCTCGGTCCCTTGCGCGACATGGCCGGCCTCGACAGCCAGGAAATGTCGGCACCGCTCGATTGGGCTGGGCTCCTCGGCGCGGTCAACGAGCAGGTGGCAGAACAATTGCAATCCGAACGCGTCAATGTGGCCTGTGGTGGCAGAGTTTTGAGCGACAAGACCCAATTGCGCGCTGAGGACGGCGATGAAGTGGCCTTGCTGCCGCCCGTTTCAGGTGGCTGATCAAGGTGCAAGACGTCCGTCTCTTGACCGACCCGTTCGATCCCAATCCCGCGATTGATCAACTTTCCAATGCGTGCCCCGACGCCGGTGGGATCGCGAGCTTTGTTGGCAAGGTGAGGGCTGGCGACACGCAAATGCTCGAATTGTCGCATTACGAGCCTTTGACCCTACCATCGATGCAGGAGCTGGCTGCAAAGGCGATGGAGCGCTTTGCGCTGTCGGGCGTGGTGATGATCCACCGCTCGGGCCAGATGGAGCCCGGGGACCCCATCGTTTGCGTCGCCGCCGCGGCAGCGCATCGTCGTGGCGCGATCGAAGCGGTCGATTTTTGCATGGACCATCTCAAAAGCGCGGCCTGGTTCTGGAAGCGAGAACTGCGTGCGGATGGCTGGCATTGGATTGAGCCGCGCGCGGAGGATTACACCGACCTGACGCGCTGGGCATGAGGCGGGACGGCTGCGACTTTTGCGCAGATTGATCTGGATCAAGGAAGTGGATCGACCACCCACCTAACTCCATCCTCACGGAAGGAGATGATCCATGAGCGAATTGGTCAAAGAGTTTGTTGAAACTGGCAAGGCGAAGATTGTCGATGCCCCTGAGGTAGAGGCGTCACCGCGTCATGAGGTGGAGCGCGATCGCAGTTTCGAGCTGCCGACAGGGCTCTATGCGACAACCGTTGCTTGCTATCTCGGCTTTCTCGGCCTCACCCTGGCTGCGTTTGCAGCGCCTGGTCTGGCCATCCCGATGGCGATCTTTGCTTTCTTCATCTTCGCGGGATTCGGGGTTCCCGCAATCTGGACGCGTCTGAAGCCAGATGGCGTGTCGCGGCCGATGACTTGGGGGCGTTTTGGCAAAGAGGGAGTCATGACGCATACCGGTCGCCTGGCCGCACGCGACGCCACAATTCAGATGCTTATCCTGCCGGTCCTCATTGTGCTCTGGGGCATGGCGGTGGTGACCATAGCCGCCTTCGTCTGACGGCGTCAGCCGAACTCCCCGGTCCTTCCGGAGAGGGCCTGCAGGTGCGCGGGGTCGATCAGTTCGATCCCGCGCTTGCCTTTGCGCTTGATCACGCCTTCATCTTCCAGCTCGCCCAGCTTGCGGCTCACGGTCTCGATCGTCAGGCCCAGCATATTGCCGATCTCACCACGCGTGAGCGGCAGCTCGAATTCGGACGTGGGATGGCATGGCGAATGGCTTGCCGCCTGCGCGAATTCCCACAGCATCGCGGCGAGCCGCGCTTCGGCGCTGGCATTGGCCGTCAGTTCAAGCAGGCTGCGCGTGGCGTAGAGATCTTCCTGGCTTCGACGCAGCAAAGCGCGGGTAAGCGAGGGATAGCTCTCAAGGGCACGCTCCATGTCGCGCCGTGCGAATGTACACAGCTGGCTCTCGGTCAGCGCAATCACGTCGTGATGCGCGAAGGGTGAGAACATCTCTCCGACAAAACCGGATGGATGCACGAGCGAGAGAATCTGTTCATTCCCGTCGACGTCAATCGCTGAGACTTTGAGCGCTCCTGTGACCAGAGTCGCGCAAGCCGCATCTTCATCACCAGCTGCAAACAGCATCTCGCCACGCTTGAGGATGCGTGTCCTCCCGGCGGCAGCGAGGGCATCGCGTTCTTCATCGCTCAGCACAGCGCAAGCAGCGCTGTCTTTAACGGGGCAACTGGCGCAAGCGAGATTCATGCGCCGTTTTCCGCAATGAGATTGTCGAGCAACTCGTCTTGCTCGGCGAGCCAGCCCGCGACCTGGGACTGAGCTGCTTTGAGATCGTCCTCGGGCGCAAAGGTGACTCCTGCCTGAGCCGCCAGCGTGTCGAGATCGGCGAGTGCGATCATCGTCGTGCTGCGATAGGTTTCAAGGTCGGCCAGCGCGACCTGCGCTTGTGACCATTGATTGCTCTCCGGCCCCATGTCTTTGGCCGCACGGACGCTTCTCAATGTGCCTGGGGCAGCCTCAACGAATTGCTCATAGGCGGATTGGGCCATCTTCACGATCTCGACCAGCGTCGCGCGGTCAGCCACAGGGGCAACCGGCTCCTGCTCAGGCGTCGGAGCGGGAGTGAACGTCCCTGTGATTCGCTCGGCGTCACGGACCGCCAATGACGGATACTTGTCACCGCTGCCGGTGCAGGCTCCTAGCAGGGTTGTGGCGGCTAGCAGGCAGGCAATCTGTCGCGTACGAAATACCATGGGTCCGGTGTTTATCATGTCCGCACAGAGACGCCAGAAAATCCGGGGTGAACAAACACCGATTTCTTGCGTTGAGAATCGTTGACTTGCCCGCGCCTTTCCCTTAACGGCACGCATCTTTCCGGCGCTGCAAATGAGCGGCGCGGCAATTGCGCCTTGTTTTCGCGAGTTTTCGTAAGAGCGGGGCACAGCATTAGATTGAGAGTAGTAAGCCATGTTCGCTGTAGTGCGCACGGGCGGCAAGCAATATCGAGTTGCCGCTGGAGACAAGATTGCGGTTGAGAAGCTCGCTGGTGAAGCCGGCGACACCGTCACCCTGGGCGATGTCCTTTTGGCGGGTGAGGGCGACAAGCTCGCCGACGCCTCGAAGGTCACCGTTTCGGCAGAGATCATCGCGCAAGCCAAGGGCGAGAAGGTTGTCGTTTTCAAAAAGCGTCGCCGTCACAATTACCGTCGCAAGGCTGGCCACCGTCAGCAGCTGACGCTGCTGCGCATCACCGATGTTGGTACCGGCGCCAAGAAGCCCGCTGCCAAGAAGGCTGCTCCGGCTAAGAAAGCCGAGCCTGCAACGGAAAAGAAAGCGGCACCGGCTAAGAAAGCACCTGCAAAGAAGGCTCCGGCCAAGAAGGCAGCTGCAAAGAAAGCCGCGGCTAAGAAAGCACCAGCCAAGAAGACTGCTGCCAAGAAAGCAGCACCCAAGGCTGCCAAGAAGTAAGGATAACGGACGATGGCACATAAGAAAGCAGGCGGTTCGTCACGTAACGGTCGCGACTCAGCCGGTCGTCGCCTTGGTGTGAAGAAGTACGGCGGTCAGGATGTGATCGGCGGCAACATCATCGTGCGTCAACGCGGCACCAAATTTTACCCGGGCACCAATGTCGGCATGGGCAAGGATCACACCCTCTTCGCACTCGAAGCGGGCGTGGTGCGATTCCACAAAGGCAAGCTCGGCCGCAAATACGTGTCAGTCGACATGATTGCGGAAGCAGCCGAGTAACCGGACGGTTCGTGAAAGGGATCGTCCACCGGGACGGTCCCAGCCGGAAAAGCCGGCAGACGAAGAGGGAGATGGGGCCGACCCGTCTCCCTCTTGTCGTTTCTCCTTCTTCAGCGTCGTGAAGCAATGATGTTTCGCGGCAACGAAACTGTCATGCGTGCGGGGTAAGGGCCGGACGTACGGCGATGAGGAGGAAACTCATGTTCCATCGCAGTGAAAGATTGCTGTTGCGTCCCGCTTGGCCAGAAGACTGGCGGAGCATCTATGAGGGAATCGCTGATGAGGGCGTCGTCCGCAATTTGGCGCGCGCTCCATGGCCATATCTTGAAGACCATGCGCGCGAGTTCACCAAACGTGCGCCGGAGCCGATGTCACCGCGTTTCCTCATGGCGTCGGCTGATAACGCCGACATTGTCGGCTGCATCGGGATCGATCAATCCGACGAAGGTGTTGAGCTCGGCTATTGGGTTGCGCGCAAGCATTGGGGCAAAGGCTATGCGACAGAGGCTGGCCTGGCCGCGATCAAAATCGCGCGTTCATTGGGCCACAGGTCGCTGGTCGCCTCGCACTTCACCGACAATCCCGCATCCGGAAAGGTCTTGCGCAAGATCGGCTTTGTGCCGACCGGTGCGATCATCAAGCGTCACTCGTTGGGTCGCGGACGGTCTGACGACACGGTCGAATACGCGCTTGATCTGGGAGATGACGCCATGCGCCCACAAAAGCGCGCGGCTTAGAGATGTGACTGACATATGCCTGTGCCCTTGCCCAGCGCGGCAAGGCGCACTAGGCGAGAATCAATGATTGGCTTGAAAATACGTTACGGAGCGGCAGCATAATGGCGAGCCGCAAGCGACTGTCTCCCGAAGAATCGCGGCTCTCTGCGCTTGAAGCGGCGCGTGGACTGTTGATCGAAGCGGGCCCGCAATCGGTCACGCTCAAGGCTGTGGCTGGTCGGATCGGGCGCACGCACGCCAATCTGTTGCACCATTTCGGATCGGCCGCTGGCCTCCAGAAAGAGCTGGCGCGGCATCTTTGCGAAACCGTTTGCGAGACGATCAAGCACGCGGTCGAGGCCAGTCGTGCCGGGCTGGGATCGTCCCGTGAAGTCGTGGATCTCGCGTTCGACGCCTTCGATAAAGAAGGCGCGGGCGCGTTGACCAGCTGGATGATCCTGACCGGCAACGAAGACGCCTTGAGCCCAATCGTTGAGACCATCCATCAGCTGGTGGATGAAATCGCACCGGAAGAGGCCGATGCGCATGGTTCGGTCACCCACGTGCATGAGGAAACGCTGGTTCTGGTGTTGATGGCGATGGGCGACGCGTTGATTGGATCAGCGCTGGCGCGTTCGCTGGGCCTGCCAGAGACGGCGGCACGTGATCGCGCGCAGCGTATGCTCGAAGAATCGCTCGAGCTGACTAATCAGCAGTAAAGGCTGCACGCTGCCAATCGGGCAGGGCGGTCTGGTCGATATCGTCAATGCGCAGGTGATCGACCGCCAATCCAAGCGATGGATATGCTGCTTTGCGGCGTTTCTCGGTTGAGTTCTCGAGCGGAACCACCACCAGCCGTCGATTGACCTTTTGCCGCCAATTCATCCGCGCTGTGTTTTCCTGCCCGATGTAGCAGCCCTTTTCGAAATCCACGCCATTGAGTTCGATGGCATTGGTTTCAAGCCACAGCACGTCGCCCAGCTCACCCTGGCCTTCCACCACACCAAGGCTGAGGCGGTGGGCTAGCCATGCGTCGTCAGAAGCCGTCTCGTCGCCGTGTGCGGGTGCTAGAGCGCGAAAACCGAGCTCTGGCAGTCTTGGGTCCGGAACGGCGTTTGCATGCCCAGAAAGGCTCCAGAAGACGCCTAGCGAGGTGTCCTTCTCGATCGTGATCTTGCGCCGCAAGCGATAGAGCGACAGCCGCTTGACTAGATCATCCGCAACAATTGCCTCGCAATCGAGCAAGGTGCTGCCATCGGCGCCTGGCCACACAATGAAGTCAAACATCGCCTTGCCCTGAGCGCTCAAGAGCGCGGCGTAGACCGGCAAATCTCCTGTCACATCGTTGGTGACAAGCCCTTGCAGGAACTCGCGCACAGCCTCTCCCTGCTCGGTCGCCGCGAGGCGGATGACAGCGCGATCGGTCAGGCGTTTGGCAGTCATAGCTTCAATCTCTTTGCAATCGCCCCGGCAAGCCGATTGCCGAGCTCAGGGCCTTGTTCGGGATAGAGATAGGGTTCGACCAGCTCAGCTTCCATAAGCAGCAAGCGATCATTGTCGCCTTTGAGCATATCGATGCGGCCATAAAGCGGCGCATTGAAGGGCAGGGCGTCCATAATCCCTTGGGCCTGTTCGATCTGATCTGGTGTCGGAGAAAGGTCTTGTTCGATCCCACCATAAAGCGATTGGATGCGATATTCACCGGCGGCCGGTCGCTTGCGTAACGCATGCGATAATTCACCTTCGACGAAGATGAAGGAAAGCTCTCCATCATCCTGAATTGACAGGAGGAATGGTTGAACCATGGCTTTGTGGCCAAATCTCCATCCGGCCGACAGTGGATCATTGCGTGAATGGATTTGCTGACCCAGCGCTCCGGCGCCAATCTGCCGTTTGACCACCAGCCTGTCGCAATCGAATTGGTCAAATGCCGCGCCAATATCCTCGGCGGACGGGTCATCGAACCACAGCGTCGGAATCGTCGATGCGCCAGCCTCTGCGAGCTGCTGCAGATAGGTCTTGCGACTGTTCCATCTGACAATCTCGGATGAATTGCAGACGGTGATTCCCATGCTCTCCAGCTGTTCGAGTTTCGCCAGGAATGCCTCGGGTTTGTCCTGATAGTTCCAGGCCGTCCCCAGCATGGCGAGCTCGATGCCTGCGAAAGCACCGATCTCAGCCTCCCAATCGATCACTCGAAGGTCCAGGCCGCGCTGCTCGAATGCCGGCGCAAGAGCCTTGATCATAAGATCATGCTCGAACGCGTCCTCGCGGCGTTGCTGATTGCCCGGGACAGTCGTCTCACAGGCGAGAAATGCGATAGCAGTCATATAATTGCCCTAGGTCAGGTCGGTATGGGTGGAAAGACCGAACAACGCGCTCTAGAGCCATTTGCGATGACTGACAGCTTGACAATCCGCCGACCTGATGACTGGCACCTCCATTTTCGCGATGAGGACATTATGCGCGATGTCGTGCCGTACACGGCACGGCAGTTTGCGCGGGCGATTGTCATGCCCAATCTGTCGCCGCCTGTCACGACAACGGCGCTAGCTGCCGCCTATCGCGAGCGTATTCTTGCGGCGGTGCCAAATGGTGTCGAGTTCATGCCGTTGATGACGTGCTACCTCACCGATGCGACGGACCCGGAGGATCTGGGCAGGGGCGCTGCGGATGGCGTCTTCACCGCGGCCAAACTCTACCCTGCCAACGCGACCACGAATTCGGCGCATGGCGTAAGCGACGTCACCAAGATTTACCCGGTGCTCGAGCGGATGGAAAAGGAAGACATCGTCCTTTGCATCCACGGCGAGGTGACCGAAGACCACATCGATATTTTCGACCGCGAGAAGGAATTCATCGATCGCCATATGCACGCGATCACGACCGAATTTCCCAATCTGCGCGTGGTGTTTGAACACATCACCACAAAGGACGCCGCTGACTTTGTTATCTCAGCCAGCGACAGGGTTGGGGCGACGATCACGCCGCAGCATCTCCACATCAATCGCAATGCAATGCTGGTCGGTGGGATTCGCCCGCATGCCTATTGCCTGCCGGTGGCCAAGCGCGAGCTTCACCGACTGGCGCTGCGCGAGGCAGCGACATCAGGATCGCCCAAATTTTTCCTTGGAACGGACAGCGCGCCGCATTTGCGCAGCATGAAGGAAACGGCCTGTGGCTGCGCTGGCATTTTCAACGCGCCCTTCGCACTTGAAAGCTATGCCACTGTGTTCGACGAAGAAGATGCGCTTGAGCATTTCGAGGCGTTCGCTTCGCTCAACGGACCTGGCTTCTACAAACTGCCTGTCAACCAAAGCACGGTGACGCTGCAGCGGGTTGAAGTCGCTGTGCCCGAGGCCCTGCCTATTTCAGACGAAGAGATCGTACCGTTCCACGCTGGCGAGACGTTGCGCTGGAAGCTGGCTGACTAAGCGGCCTTTGCTGCTCGCCGCGAGCGGGACCAAAGATCACCGACGAAAATCGCGACTGCGATCCAGATCAGGACGAAGCTTGCCAGCTGCACCGGCTTGAGAGGCTCCGCAAAAACGGTCAGTCCGAGGATGAACACGATTGTCGGCGCGAGATATTGGACAAAGCCCAACACCGAATAGTCCATCTTGCGGGCCGCTATCGCGAACAGCAGCAATGGCGCCGCGGTCACAACGCCGCCAAGCACAATATAGAAACTCAACTCCAGGTCGGTCCCAAAGGCCGGCCCAGCCGGGGTCTGTGCGTACCACCAGGCGATTGCGGCCGCTGGCATAAGCAGGATGGCGCTCTCGATGGTCAAACCTGGCACCGAACCCACGGCGACTTGTTTGCGAACCAGGCCGTAAATGCCAAAACTGAATGCGAGGCTGAGGCTGATCCAAAGCGTGGTGATTGCGCCTGCCAAGAGGATCGCCACCGCGCTCGCTGCGATCGCCACGGCCAGCCATTGCAACCGGCTGAGGCGCTCCCCAAGCAGCAATGTGCCCAAAAGCACGTTGATCAGCGGATTGAGGTAATATCCCAGGCTGGCGGCGTAGACATGATTGGCCTGGATCGCCCAGACATAGACGAACCAGTTGATCGCGATCAGTGTGGCGCTGGCAAACAGCATCACAAGCGTGCGGCGATCGCGCAGAGCCGATAACAGGTCCGCGATCTGTCTGCGGAATGCGACGATCACCAGACAGATCGGTAGCGTCCAAATGATCCGCCACCCGACGAATTCGAACGGAGGCACTTCGCGCACCAGGATCAGATAGAGCGGCAGAAATCCCCAGATCACATAGGCGCCCAGCGCGGCGGGGAGGCCGCTGGCGTTTCCGGATGGTTCTGGCTTCGGGGAAGGGGTGGTCATTCGCGGCGCGTAAAGACGTCGATCCTGACTTACAAGACCGCGCGAGAAAGCCTGAACAGATGGCGCGGGCCGCGTTGCAGTCTGTTCATGTTCAATGCTCTAAAGATGAATAACCAAATCGATGAGCGATTCGCTCTCGTCACTCGAACACAACTCTCTTGGGCCGACCCCACCAACGGCCCAGGCGCGGCTCTTGCGGGTCGCGGAAAGCGCCCTCATGCCTATTGTGTATGGGGGCGCTTTTGCATCGAGAGGCTGATTGTGAGGTGGGAATATTAACCAAAGCAGGTGATAGCGGGCGCCATGCGCATGCAGGCAATCCTTATCAGCATGATTGGCACTGCGGCTCTTGGAGCCTGCAATGATCAATCGCAGTCGGTCGATGTCCCATTGACCGGTGATCCTGTCGTTGCACGCGCGCTCAATGATCCGCTGATGATCGATCCGGACTTGGCGCATCGCAACGAAGCCAATGCGGTGCTTTCTATCGGGTTTGATCACGCCCTCCCACCATTTGAGGCAAGCGAGAACGGTGCCCGGCTGGCGCGCGAACAGGCGCGGCTTATTCTGCTTGATCGAGGCAGGCTCCAGGACCTGCCAGACTTGCTCTCAGCAGCAACTGGAAGGACGCTCGCAGAAGCGAGAGGTGATGCCAAGGCCATGGCTGATGCCTTTGATATATCGCGCGAATGTGTGGGTCGGCTAAGCGAAGGCTATGAATGGGCCGCACGCATGCCGGCCATCTCGGAAATCATGCCGCACGGGCAGGTTCGGCAAGCAGCCGGCGTCGACAATGGTGACTGCGATGTTCGCGTGGTGAGCTACCTGACGCCTGCGAGCGCAGAAGACACGCTCGAATGGCACTATAATCTGGCGCAGCAGGCCAATCTCAATATCGATCTCTTTGCGCAGCCGGAAGTGAGCATGTTCGCAGAGAAGCGCGGCATCAACACCGCCGTACAGACCAGCGCAGGCCCATCAGGCATGACCGCGGTCGATGTGCTCTATTGGGTTGGCGAGTAGCACTCACCTAGACTCGGATTAGTCAGCCAGCCCGATGCCAATATTGGCTCGCGGCTGATCCATCTCCGTACTTGCAACCGGATAGGCGCAATAGTCGGCTGCGTAGAAAGCGGCCGGGCGATGATTGCCAGACAGGCCGATGCCGCCAAACGGTGCGGATGATGAAGCGCCGTTGGTGGGGCGGTTCCAATTGATGATCCCGGCGCGGATATTGGCCCAGAAGCGCCCGTAGTCGTCTGGAGATCCGCCAATCAGCGATGCCGACAGCCCAAATCGCGTGTTGTTCGCCTCAGCGATCGCCGTGTCGAAGTCAGGCACTCTGATCACCTGCAGGATCGGGCCGAACAGTTCGATGTCGGGCCGATCTTCAATGTTGGTGGTGTCGATGATCCCTGGCGTGAGGAAGGGCAGGTCTGCCGACGGACGCCGCAGATGTGCGAGCGGCTTTCCACCCGCGGTGACGAAGGCCAGGAAGCTTTCATTAAGGCGGTCAGCCGTTTCATTGTCGATCACGGGGCCCATGAAGGGCTGCGGATCGGCAAAAGGCTCATCGACAACCAGCCGCTTGGTCAAGGCAAGCACCTCTTCCATCAGCGCGTCGTGGACGTCTTCAAGCACAATCAGGCGCCGCGCTGCGGTGCAGCGCTGCCCAGCCGTAGTGAACGCGCTTTGCACAATCAGTGCGGCAGCGTCGGAGATTTTGGGCGTGTCTTTGACGACAATCGGATTGTTGCCGCCCATTTCCAAAGCGACGATTTTGCCCGGATTGGCCGCCAATCGGCGATTGATAGCGATGCCGGTCTGCGCTGATCCGGTAAACAGAACGCCATCTATACCCTGGTGGGCGACCAGATCCTTGCCTTCGTCCGGACCACCAATCAGCAATTGCACCGCATCTTCGGGCACACCCGCCTTGTGCAGATATTCGACCAGCTTCTCGCCCACAGCCGGGGTTTTTTCGCTGGGTTTGAAGATCACGCAATTTCCGGCGATCAGGGCTGGCACCATATGGCCGTTGGGCAGGTGGGCTGGAAAATTGTAAGGGCCCAAAACCGCCATCACGCCATGCGGCTTGTGGCGAAGCGCCGCAGATCCCTGCAGCGCGCTGTCCATTTTTTTCTTGCCGGTCCGTTCGGCATAGGCGCCGACGGAAATATCGACCTTGGCGATGACGGCATCAACCTCGGTTCGTGCTTCCCATAAAGGCTTGCCAGTTTCGCGTGCTATCAGTTCCGCGAACTCATCCGCGCCCTTGCGAACTTCATTGGCAAAGCGTCTGAGAAGCTCAATTCGATTGGCCAGTGCAAGCGCTGCCCAGCCGGGCCAGGCCCGGCGAGCCCGACTCACCGCCGATTCGACATCGCCGGCTTCACCGCTCCAGATTTGCTCACCGGTGGCCGGCGCTATCGAAAAGTGTGTTTCTTTTGTCACTTAAGTTTCGGCCTTAATAGCTGACGCCCCAATATGCGCATTTCCGGGTGCAGGGCACCCCTGAAGCGCGTCTTTCCACGTCCCAGTGTGGTGCAAGTAGTTATCTAGTGGAAGAAAAGATAGATTTAGGCCGATTGTTAGTTTGCAAGCGGCTAACGGTCTGCTTATAACCCTTCGCAGAGGGCATCGGGGGCAGAAAGCCGTTCGCCTAACGCGAGCTGCAAAAGACAATCCGAATAAGACCTCGCTTCCAGACGATCGCCTCGTGCGGTCGTGCTTTGGGTTCGCTTGTTTTGTGTAAGTGCAAGAGGGATGCATAATGAAGAGTCTTAATTTGAAATTGGCCTCGCTTGGTCTCGGTGCATCGGGCACTGCGATGGCGATTGCGCTGAGCTTTGGTGTGGCGGCTACTCCTGCCTCCGCTGCAGAATGTTTGCTTGATACTACTGACGATGACGTCGTTGGTGCTGGCGACACTGATGGCGGTGCTGACGGCAGCGGTGCAAACTCTCTGGCTTGCGGCGAGAACGCAGAAGCATCCGGTGATCGTTCAACAGCGATTGGTGACAACGCTGTTGCGAACCAGAACAACTCAACGGCCCTGGGTCAACGCGCGGAAGCGACCGGCGCTGAATCGACAGCCATTGGCCGTGACTCCGAAGCAGCTGCGGGTAACGCAACTGCAATCGGCAATGGCGCGACAGTAACCGGCGTCAACTCGACTGCAGTCGGTGCAAACGCAGTTGCAAGTGGCAGCGGTGGTTTGGCCGTCGGTGCCGGTGCTCAAGCGACCGGCTCTACTTCAGCAACCGCTGTTGGTGAGTTCTCGATTGCTTCGGCAGCAAACTCCACCGCACTTGGTGAAGAATCGGCTGCAACCGGCGTCAACTCGACCGCTCTTGGTCGTCAGGCCATGGCCTCGGGCGAGGGCAGCTTCGCCGCAGGCGTTGGTTCGTCGGCCACTGGTCAAGACTCGACCGCTGTCGGTAATGACTCATCGGCAACTGCAGAAGATGCCTCCGCTTTCGGTAACGGTGCACTGGCAGCTCACATGGGCGCGACCGCTCTCGGCGTTGATGCGGTGACGGATCGCATGAACCAGGTGAAACTGGGCGGCGCAGGCAGCTCGGTTACGATCGGCGATCTAGCGGCAAGTACGGCTGCACAGGCTGGTACGACTTTTGTTGCGACAGTCGACGCAGACGGCACACTCGGCCAGGGAGTCGATACTTCGACCATCGCAACCGTTGCTTCGGTCAACGCGCTTGATGCTCGGGTGACGACCAACGAAGGCGACATCGCGACCAACACCGCTGATATTGCGACCAACACTGGTGATATCGCAGCACTCGATGGTCGAGTGACGACCAATGAAGGCGACATCGCCACCAACACTGGCGATATCGCGGCTCTCGATGGTCGAGTGACGACCAATGAAGGCGACATCGCCACCAACACTGGCGACATCACGGCGCTCGATGGTCGAGTGACGACCAATGAGGGCGACATCGCAGCACTCGATGGTCGTGTGACGACCAATGAAGGCGATATCGCCGCACTCGATGCTCGTGTTACTACCAATGAAGATGACATCTCAGACAATGCAGATGACATTGCAGACAACGCATTGGCGATTGCGACGCTCGATGACGATGACCTTGACGATGGCACGGGCGCTGACTCGGTAGAGATCGGCGATGGTGCGGATGCATCGGCAACCGGATCGACCGCAATTGGTGATAATGCATTGGCTGCATCGACCAACGCGACAGCAGTCGGTTTCGGCGCTGTGGCAACCGGCTCGACCGCAGTTGGCGGCGGCGCAATGGCGACAGGCGCTAACTCAGCAGCATTTGGTGTTGCAGCGGCAGCCACTGGCGACAACAGCTCGGCAATCGGTGAGAACTCGGTAGCGACTGGCAACAGCGCGACTGCAGTCGGTGAGCGCGCTGAAGCAACAGCAAACAACTCGACCGCTGTTGGTCAACAGTCGGAAGCGTCTGGCGACCGTTCAACCGCTGTCGGTCGTTTCGCGACTGCATCTGCCGGCCAGGCAGCTGCGTTCGGTGAAAACGCTCAGTCAACTGGCGTCAGCTCGGCTGCAATCGGTTCGAACAGTGTCGCTAGCGGAGCGGGTAACCTGGCAGTAGGTGCAGGTGCTCAGGCAACTGGCGCAACTTCAGCGACGGCTGTCGGTGAAAACTCCACTGCCTCAGCTGACAACGCTTCGGCCTTTGGTGAAGGTGCAACCGCATCAGGCATCAACAGCACGGCTGTTGGTCGCAACTCGCAAGCAACGGCTACCGCTTCGTCAGCCTTCGGTTGGGAAGCAGTTGCTTCGCATTCGGGTGCAACAGCGATTGGAACCGGTGCAACCACGGATCGTGAAGACCAGATCAAACTGGGCGGCGCGGGTTCGTCGGTCACTGTAGGTGACATTGCAGCCAGCACCGCAGCTCAGACGGGCACCATCTTCATGGCAACCGTCGACGCTTCTGGTACGATTGGTCAGGGTGTCGATATCACGACGCTCGCAACGGCCGCTGATGTAGCTACCAACGCCGCGAACATCGCCACGAACACGGCGAATATCACGACGAACACTGGTAACATCGCCACCAATACGGCGAACATCACGACCAATACCGGTAACATCGCCACCAACACGGCGAACATCGCGACCAACACCGCGGGTATCGCAACCAACGCTGCGGATATCGCCACCAACACGGCGAATATCACGGCTAACGCGACGGCGATTACGGCTCTTGACGGTCGGGTAACGACCAACGAGACCAACATCGCTACCAACACCGCGAACATCACGACGAACGCCAATGCGATCACGGCGCTCGACGGTCGGGTAACGACCAACGAGACCAATATCGCAACCAACACGGCGAACATCGCGACCAACACTGGTAACATCGCGACGAACACTGGTAACATCGCGACGAACACGACCAACATCGCGACGAACACCACCAACATCGCGACCAACACCGCAGGTATCGCTACCAATGCTGCGGGCATCGCCACCAACGCGACCAACATCGCTGCGAATGGCGTGAACATTGCCGCGTTGCAGGCTCTGACCAGCACACAAACCGGTCAGATCAACACCCTGTTCGCTACGACCGCTGCAAACGCTGCTGCGATCGACCGTGCGAACGAAGGTGTCGCAATGGCGCTGGCCATGGAAAGCCCGATGCTTCCGGCTGGTACCAGCTTCGCCCTCTCGGGTGGCGTTGGCTACTACGAGAGCCAAGGCGCTGGTACGCTGGCTATGACCGCACGCATCTCTGAGAATGCTGCATTCTCGGCTGGTATCGGTGTCGGTTTCGACAGCGGTGAAGTCGGTGCACGTGGTGGCTTCCAAGTCGCTTGGTAAGTCGGTAACACCACGATCATGAAAATGATCACGACCAAAACAAGAATGCCGGGGCTTCGCGCCCCGGCATTTCTTTTGCGCTCCGCCCTTTGCGCGGCCCTTGTTGCTGTGGCTAGCCCGATTGCTGCTCAGAACGCCGATCAGCCCACTGCGCAGCCTAGCGTCCAACCTCCGCCTTCAAATCGACCAACGCCGAGCCAGCTCGAATTGTCGAAACTGATCTGGTCAACGGTCGCTGCGGTGGATCACGCTAATCGCTCGGGCAATTATTCGGTGCTGCGCGATATATCTGCGCAAGGCTTCCAGGTGACTAACAATCCGGCTCGCTTGGCGGAGATCTTTACCCCGCTGCGGAACGCCAATGTAGATCTGTCCAATGCGCTGCTGGTGCCGCCTACCTATTACGAGGCAGCACAACTCGTCCGCAACGACGTCTTCCGTGTGCGTGGCCTATTCCAGTTGCGGCCAGTCTCGATTGGATTTGATATGTATTTCCAATGGGAACAAGGCAGTTGGAAGCTGTTTGCGATTGATATCCAGCCGCTGCAGATGGCTGCGCAGCAGCCTGGCTGATCTCAGGCGAAGCTCAATGCTCTTATAAATGGCCGAGAGGTGACGGGGCTGTTCCATGCGCAGTCCCGGCCGCTCTAATGGCTGCGATCTTGCGCTCCAAAGGATCCCAATCATCCCGTTCGTCTATCGCGGACCAGATCGCTTCGACTTCCTCTATGAGGAGGCTCTGAGGGCCCTCTGCATGCCAATATGGGTCCTTGCCTTGGTCCAATGGCTCATAGTCCCGCAGAGCGTCCTGTAAGCCATCCTCAGCCTTCACCTGCCAGGTCTGAGGTCCGCCGCGTGCATTGAAGAAGAAATGGTCGGGCGATTCCTTGCTTTCGCGCATATGCGCCTCGCAAGCAGCGATCATCTGGGTGTCTTCGTCGAGGCCCCGCGAGATTACGCCAAGCCGCCAGCACCAGCGTCGTGAGATCGCGCGCATATAGAGATCGCCAAAACGGTTGAGCGCGGCGATCAACGGATCGCTATCGGCGAGCAGCCGCAAGGCAACCGCGAGTTGGCCACAATTCCAATGCAAAGCTTCGGGCTGACGACCAAAGGCATAGAGGCCGCCCTGGTCAAAATAGGCAGCGGTGAACCCCGGCTCCCAACGCGGCAACCAACGCCATGGGCCATAGTCAAAGCTCTCGCCCGTAATGTTCATATTGTCTGTGTTGAGCACACCATGGACGAAGCCGGCGACCATGTAGCTGGCTGCCAGATCTGCTAGCCGCTCCACCACCTGATGCATCAGAATAATCGCGGGTTCGTCGCGAGCGGGCGCGTCTTCGGGCGGTAACGGACCCGGAAATTGCGTGAGGCAATAGTCGACGAGCGACCGCATCTGCTCGGTTTCTTCGAGCGCAAGCAGGCGTTGAAACGTGCCGATGCGGATATGCGAGTGGCTTAGGCGCGTCATCACCGCCGAGCGGGCTGGTGACGGCTCGTCATCGCGCCACAATTCCTCTCCAGTTTCAATGACTGAGAAGGTCTTCGATGTGTTGACCCCTAGCGCTTCGAGCAATTCGGTCGCCATGATCTCGCGAACGGCCCCTTTGAGGGTCAGACGCCCATCGCCACTTCGGCTGTAGGGTGTTTGACCAGAGCCCTTTGTACCCAGGTCCAGCAGTCTGCCCGATGAATCTCGCATTTGGGCAAACAGAAATCCGCGGCCGTCACCAATTTCCGGATTGTAAACGCGAAACTGATGACCATGATATTTGAGCGCGAGTGGCTGCGGCAGATTGTTGGGCAGCGGCTCGAAGCGTCCGAAGTGCGATTGCCATTCTGTATCTGACACGTCTCCAAGACCAATTGCCTGCGCAGCGCGTTGGTTGCGAAACCGAATCTGGGTGCTTGGGAAATCGGCAGGCTCAACTTCACTCCCAAGCCAGCCTGCAAGCGTGAGGATCTCTGGGGCTGGATTATAGCCCGATGCTTCGGATGGCGCTGACATGGATTGATTGTGGGTGTTGTGCCGTAAGAGCGCAAGCGTGGTTGCACTCATCGTTGTGAACGGGCATCCGTCAAGGATGGACAGGTTTTCAGATCGATACTGGGCAAGCGAGGACGGGCTTCAGCTCCACTTCCGCGACTATCCGGGGCCAGAAAATGGCTCAAAGCTGCCCGTGATCTGTCTTCATGGGCTGACGCGCAATGCGCGGGACTTTGAAGACCTTGCTGTCCATCTGGCGCAAGAGCGTCGAGTGATCGTCCCGGAGATGCGCGGGCGCGGGCTCAGCGAGCACGCCAAGGACTCAAATACCTATTCGCCGCCAACCTATGTGCGCGACGTCGAGCGGCTTCTTGACGAATTGTCGATCGAGCAGTTCGTCGCGGTCGGGACTTCGATGGGAGGACTGATGACCATGCTCCTGGCGGCAAAGACTCCAGGTCGGATCGCTGCCGTGGTGATGAACGATATCGGTCCTGAGATCCAAGGGGCGGGGGTCTCGCGGATCGCGTCCTATGTCGGCCAAGGCCGCAACTTCCCGACATGGATGCACGCTGCAAGGGGGCTGAAGGAGCTTCACGGAGCGGCATATCCCGATTTCGATCTCGATAGTTGGCTGCATATGGCGAAGCGAAGTCTGGTGGTCGCCCAGAATGGCCGCATCAGTCATGACTATGATCTCGCCATTGCCGAACCGTTCGCGAAAGCAGACAATGCGGCGCCGCCAAATCTGTGGATGGCATATGAAGCGTTGCGCGACGTGCCGATGCTTCTTGTTCGAGGCGAGCTTTCCGATCTCTTGGCAGAAGACACGGTCAAACAGATGGGTATCCGCAATCCGGCTATGAGCTCGGTCACGGTGCCGCGGGTTGGGCATGCCCCAACGCTGGACGAGCCTGAGGTGAGGGCGGCAATTGATGCCCTGCTGGCAGATGTTGACTGATACGGATTGATCGCGACGTGAGCAGCACTCCGAAAATACTCCACTGCCATTCAACCTTTGCTGCAGGCGGCAAAGAGCTCCGCAGCGTGCAATTGATCAACCACTTTGGGTCTGCGCTGAGCCATACGATTGTCTCGGGTGAGCCTGATCAGATGGCGGCTGCCAGCCACCTTTCCCTAGACGCCAAGGTTGCTTTCCCAAAGGACTTTCCCTCGCTTTCGGGCTTTCCGTCGCCAGGCCGGTTGGTATCGATCGCTCAAGCCCTCAAGGGCTATGATCTGGTTCTCACATACAATTGGGGCGCAATGGACGTCGTGATGGCGAGAACAGTGTTTGCGCAAGCCTTCGACCTTCCTCCACTGATCCACCATGAGGATGGTTTCAATGAGGACGAAGTTGACGAGCTCAAAGCAACCCGAAACTGGTATCGACGCATCGCTTTGAACAAGGCCAGCGGATTGGTTGTTCCATCACGCCAACTTGAAGGTGTGGCCAAGACGATCTGGCACCAGCCCAATGAACGAGTGACGCGTATCTCGAATGGTATTGATGTTGGCGCATTTGCCAGATCGCCGCGGCATGACGTCCTGCGCGTGGTCAAGCGGGAGGGTGAATTCTGGGTTGGCACATTGGCTGGGCTGCGCCCGGTCAAACAGCTGACGATGCTGGTTCGCGCCTTTGCCGAATTGCCCGAGAAATGGAATTTGGTGATCCTAGGCGAAGGGCCGGAAAAAGACGCGATTCAGACCACAGCCACCGAGCTTGAAATTGCACACCGAGTGCATGTGCCTGGTGCCGTTGCAAACCCCGCCGAAGTTATCGGATTGTTCGATATTTTTGCGCTTTCGTCGCGCAGCGAGCAATTTCCGCTTTCTGTGGTTGAGGCTATGGCTGCAGGCCTTCCGGTTGTTGCACCAGATGTGGGCGACATCAGATCGATGGTCGCGGAGGACAACCGGCCTTTCATCGCTGTGCCTGACGATGCGGATGCGCTGGGTGCAATGCTTGAGGAGTTGGCCGAAGATATTGAATTAAGACAAAAAATCGGGTCGGCTAATCAGAAACGAGCGCGGGATGTGTACGATCAGGCGAAGATGATCGACCAATATCGCAATCTCTACGGTTCGGTGATGGGCCGTGAATTCTAAGCGGCCGGCAGTGCCTTCATTTTCCGTTCAAGCGGCGCTTGGCAGCGTCATGCAAACAATCTGAGCATCCATCCTGCTGAGGATTGCGGTTAGAGGCCGGTCTCCCTAAAAGCGCGGTCACAATCGTGCACAACGACATAAGGATACAGCCCGCGTGGCTCTGAAACCCACTGACAAAGACGCATCGAAGGAAAATCCAGAGGTCGAGACTTCGGCTGAGGATGAGATGCTGATGCGTGAAATTGACGAGGCCGTCCGCAAGGATGACCTTGAGCAGTTCGGCAAGAAGTATGGTCTGCCCCTGGCTGGTGGCTTGGCTGCCATCCTTTTGGCATTCGGAGGCTATCTGTTCTGGGATTCACAGACCGAAGCGGGGCTTGAAGCTGAATCCGAAACGCTGGTTGGCGCGCTCGACAATTTCAACGTCGGCAATCTCGAAGAGGCCAAAACAGCGACGGCGGGCCTCGTCGATGAGGGAAGCCCGGCGGCCAGCGCAAGTGCACTGTTCTTGCAGGCGACAGCAGAGGTGCAGGCCGGGAATAATGCAGACGCGGCGGTCCTGTTTGCACAGATCGCAGATGATGAAACAGCGCCTCCCGCTTTGCGAGATCTGGCCTTGGTGCGCGAAGTCGCAACCGATTTCGACAATCGCGAACCGGCTGACATAATTGCACGGCTCGAGGGTCTTGCCGTGCCCGGTAATGCCTTTTTCGGCAGCGCCGGCGAGCTAACAGCCATGGCACACTTAGAAGCCGGGGATGTTGGCGCGGCAGGAACCATGTTTGCAGAAATTTCAAGAGCGGACGACGTGCCAGAGAGCTTGCGTTCGCGTGCCCGGCAGATGGCCGGGCAATTGGGGGTCGACGCAATCGATGACGTCAATCAACTGCTCGAGGACCAGGGAATCGAGCCAGAGAATGACGGCACGCAGCAATAGGCCGATATGGACGGATCAATGATGAACTTTGCAAAATCTTCTCGCGTTGCCCTTTTGGGTGGCGCAATGGCAGCCTCGCTGACCGGATGCAGTGGCGGCCTGTTTGGCGGCGGCGACAAGAAAACCACGCCAACCGTGGGCGAGCGCGTGGCCGTTCTCTCCCGGGTTGCGCAGGCGGTGGATGTCGATCCTTCCTTGGCCAGCGTGAATGTTGTCCTGCCTCCAGCTCGCGCCAACGCCGAATGGCCGCAGGTAGGCGGCGCAGCGAGCAAGTCTTACGGGCATCTTGCGCTGTCTGAGAACCCGACCAAGGCGTGGACTGCCAGCATTGAAGGCGCGAGCAACAGCACGCGTTTGGCTGCAGCTCCGGTCATCGGCGATGGTATGCTGTTCGCTGTCGGCGCCGACGGTGCGATCCACTGCTTCGATGCCAAGACCGGCGCCCGTCGCTGGACCAAATCTGCGGCGATGGAAGACGATATGAAGCCGTCGGCCTTTGGCGGCGGTGTCAGCTATTCAAACGGCCGGATCTTTGCCACCAACGGTGCCGGCGAAGTCAAGGCACTCAACGCTGCTGACGGTTCGGATGTCTGGTCAGTCAAGCCAGCTGGACCACTGCGCGGCTCGCCGACGATCGCCTTTGGCCAGGTCTATGTCATGACCCAGGACAATCAGATCATCGCGTTGTCGGCGGATGATGGATCGCAATTGTGGAATGAATCGGGTTCGACCACCCAAGCGGGCGTGTTCGGCGTGGCGGCTCCGGCTGCAGGCCAGGGTACGGTCATCGCCGGCTATTCGTCGGGTGAATTGACCGCCTATCGCTATGAGAATGGCCGCACATTGTGGGCTGACGCATTGGCGAGAACCAATATTTCGACACAGGTCGGCACCCTGACGGATATCGATGCCGACCCGATCATCGATTCAGGCCGCGTCTACGCTCTCGGCCAAGGTGGCCGCATGGCGGCGTATGAACTGGTGACTGGGCAGCGGATTTGGGAACTCAACCTGGCGGGCATTTCGACCCCGGCGATCGCCGGTGAGTGGATCTTCACGCTGACGGATGATGCGCGGATGCTGGCGATTGCCCGTTCAACCGGCCGCGTTCGCTGGATCACGCAGATGCAGCAATGGCGCGACGAAAAGGACAAGAAAGGCGCCATCTTCTGGACCGGTCCTGTTCTGGCTGGTGACCAATTGTGGATCGCGAGTTCGCGCGGTGCTGTCTACCGTTTGAGTACGGGAGAAGGGTCAGCACAGGGCTTTGCCGATCTCGATGAAGAGGTAAGCCTTCCTCCCGTCGTCGCCGACGGCATGCTCTACCTGCTCGATGATAGCGGTACGATCCACGCCTGGCGGTGATCCGGTTAACCTTGCACATGCCTGTGTGCCCTGACGGGACGGCCACATCGTTCTAACCATGTGGTTAACCCTTTCGCGCTATGGCGCGGGGGATGAATAAGCAGGCGCAAAGCAAAACGGCGACATTGCCGCAAAGCGACGTATCGGCGGGCGTAGGCCTGGCCGGACTGCTTGGCTTGTGTGTGTGGCTGCTGTTCTGCCGCACTTACCCGTTAACCGCTGAATTCCTTGGTCTTCCTGGCCCTCGGCAGGTTCTGTCCGGCCCTTATGCTGCGTTGGCGGCGATGGTGTTCACCGCGGGTCCGATGGCGATCTGGTCAATCCTGGTCGATAAGGTCCATCTGCGTAAATCCACCGGAATCGACTGGAAACTCCAACGCAGTGTCTCTGACATTCTCGACGTATCGATCGTCAAGATTGGCGGATTGTGGGCGACCTGGGCCATTATTGGCGCGCTCTACTGCCTGTGTCGCTGGTATTGGGGAGGCCAATATCTGTTCGCGATGGAAGTGCTGGCCTTTGCCGTCGTGCCGATGGTCGTGCTGTCGGTCCCCTATGTGATCTGGCTCGATCGCTATCTGGTCGATCCTCGTGACAGTTCCTGGCATTTTGGCGCCATGCTGATCGGCACTGAGCCGTTCGATGGCGAACAGGTCAAGAAGCATTGGCGCGCATGGATCATCAAGGCCTTCTTCGGCGCATTCATGATCTCGATTCTTCCTCCCGGCTGGACCCAGCTTGTGGAGGCCAATGTCCCGCAGATCATCGCCAATCCGGTCGAGCTGGGACTGCTGCTCATTGCCATGCTGTTTGTGGTCGATGTGCAGATCGGCACTGTCGGCTATCTGTTCACGATGCGGCCGCTCGATGCGCATATCCGCTCGGGCAATCCCTTCCTGGGCGGCTGGCTGGCCGCGCTGGTTTGTTATCCGCCATTCGTTTGGGGCGTGATCGGCCATGGAGAAGTGCTCAGCTACGAGCATAATGTCGCCGGTTGGGGGCACTGGTTTGATGGCAGCCCGACCTTGCTGTGGATCTGGGCGGCATGGCTGGTTTTCCTGACCGCGATCTATGCATGGGCGACGGTTGCATTTGGCATCCGGTTTTCAAACCTGACCTATCGCGGTGTGCTGACCAACGGCCCCTACCGTTTCACGCGCCATCCGGCCTATCTTTCAAAGAACCTGTTCTGGTGGTGCTCGGTCTTGCCCTTCTTGGTGACCAACGATTCAATGACCGACGCCATCCGCAACACCTTCTTCCTGCTTTGCGTCAACGGCATCTACTATTGGCGCGCCCGCACAGAAGAGGCGCATTTGCTTGCCGAAGATCCCAAATATCGTGAGTATTACGATTGGATGGAGCAACACGGCGTCATCACCGCACCGCTTGCGAGGATCAAGCGGCGGGTGATGAGCCGGGGGCAAGGGCATGGGGCAGAGCCCGAGCCGGCAGAGTAAATCTACCGGATAAATGGATCGCTGAACTTCGGATCAGCGAGCAAAGTCTCGTCAGTCAGAGTTTCCATGAAATCGACCAGCGCCTGGCGATCGTCGGCGCTGAGGTTGAGCCGCAAGGGGTTGTTGCCCTGGCGCAGCCTGTTGTCGAGCGCCGGACCGTTCTGGATCCCGGTGTCATAATGCTCAACCACCTGCATCAGCGTCGTAAAGCGGCCGTCATGCATGAAGAACTGCGAGGTCGCGACGCTCTTGAGTGATGGCGATTTGAAGATTGTCGTCTCGCCGGCATCAAGACCGTTTGAATCGCTGTTGTCGTTGAGCGCGAAAGTGGGCGGCAAATGGCATCGTGCACAGCCCGCGCCGCCATTGTTCGGGTTAGTCATGAACAATTGCCGGCCACGTTGCTCGCTGGCGCTGAAGCCGGGCAGGGCTTCGTTCAATGCGCGGTTGGGAGCGCCAGCACCGAACACCTGATCATAGGCGCGGTCCCATCGGCTGTCAGACGAGATCATGGCGCGCTGGAATTGGGCGAGCGAACGCTCCATCCGGTCCTGGGTGATGTTCTCATCGCCAAACACGAATTCAAACAGGGCAGGGTAGTATTCGAGGCCTTCCATCTTGGTGATCAGTGCCGGGATACCGCCGTTGTTTGACCAACCCATCTCGGTTGCGTCGAGCACTGGCTGGAGCGACTGGTCTTCTGGCGAATCCGCCCTGCGGTCCCAGAACATCTCGCCATCTTCAAAATAGCGCATATTGCCTAGCCGCATTGCGTGCGCACCCGTCTGTCCGCCTTCAAAACCGGTCGAGAATTGTTCGTCGTCGTCAAAGCCAATGCTTTGTTGGTGGCAGGTCGCGCACGACGTCGTGTCATTGACGCTCAGCGAGACGTCATAGAACAGCACGCGGCCCAATGTGGCGATCGCATCGGTGACCGGGTCGTTGTTTGGCGTGTTGTCGATTTGATCGACAGTGTTGTCGTAATATTGTGGCAGGTTTGGTGCTGCGTAATTGTCCAGATTGGCCATATCCAGCTGGAGGAATTGCTGGATGATGGCGTTGGTGGTTTGAGCGCTTGTGGGTGTTGGCGTGGGAGTGGGTGTCGGCGTCGGTGTGCCGGCGGTGTTTGTGGTTGTGGGCGCTACCGTCGAATCTCCGCCGCATGCTGACAAAGTCGCCATGAGAGCCGCGGCCAATGCAGTGGAACCGAAAGTGCGAAGTCTGGTCGTCGTCAAGGTATGTCCCCGTCCCGAATGATCGTTCAATCACAAGGACGGAGCATCCATCGAAATCCCGCACATGTTTTTTGAGATTTAGGTTCGCGAACCCTCATTGACGTCAAAGCGGGTGAGATTGCGGTCGGTAATGCCAAGTTCGGAGAAGCGGGAACGCCATTGCTGCAAGTGAGGCGTGTCGAAGTGAGCGTCGAGAGCGGCCTGATCACGCCATTGTTCGACGACATGGACCAATCCGTCATCGAGCACGTCAAGCGCATAGGAATAGGCAAGGCAGCCATCCTCTGCGCGCGAGGCGCTGATCATCCGTCGCATGGCTGGCAGAATTTCTGCCAGCGACCCTGGAGGAATCCGGATTGTGCCTGTGACCAATATCATGCCGCGCTACATTAGCGGGCTGCCATCATCCGATTGATATTTGGCGACTTCAGTGACCGCGACGTCGAGTTCGGCAATCGCGGCTTGAAAGGTTGCCATATGCGGCGCCTGGAAATGTGCGACGAGCGCCGCGTCGTCGACCCATTTCTCGACAATGTGCATCGATGTCGGGTCAAGCACGTCGATCGTGAAGGTGTAATCGATGCAGCCTTCTTCGGCGTTGGAGGCTTCAACCATGGCAGCGATTGCGTCACGGCCCGCTTCGATTGCGCCTTCGCCGACCTTTGCCTTTGCCAATACAATCAACACAATAGCTCTCCCAAATCAGAAACTGTATTTATAGACGCGCGATACATCGCCCGCCCACTCGCCATGATAGGCGTCGAGCAACCGCTCGGCCGGAACTTTGCCGCTCGCAACAATCTCGTCGAGCGTTTCGAGGAAACCGGTTTCGTTGTCGCCCGATGAGTTGAGCTTGCCGCGAGCATTGAGACCTTTGCGCGCAATCGCCAAGGCCTCTCGGCCCAAATCCTGCAAGGTGCCGCCGCCAGGGATCGGGGTGGCCAATCCATGCTTGGGAGCGGCGTTGCGCAGTGCCTCGCGTTCTTCCATCGACCAGTCCTTGACCAGGTCCCAGGCTGCGTCGAGCGAGCCCTGGTCGTAGAGCAGTCCAACCCAGAGGGCGGGAAGGGCACAGATCCGGCTCCATGGCCCGCCATCGGCTCCGCGCATTTCAAGGAAGCTTTTCAAGCGAACTTCGGGGAAGGCCGTCGAAAGATGGTCCCACCAATCTGCCGAAGTTGGGCGTTCGCCCGGAAGCGCGGGCAGCTTGCCGTCAAGGAAGTCGCGAAAGCTCTGCCCGGCAGCGTCGATATATTGGCCATCGCGGAACACGAAATACATCGGCACGTCGAGCATGTAGTCAGCCCAGCGTTCGTAGCCGAAGCCATCCTCGAACACGAAAGGCAGCATGCCGGTCCGATGCGGATCGGTGTCAGACCAGATATGGCTGCGATAGGACAGGTATCCGTTGGGTTTCCCTTCGGTGAAGGGCGAATTGGCAAACAGAGCTGTTGCAAGCGGCTGGAGCGCCAGTCCAACGCGGAACTTCTGCGCCATGTCGGCTTCGGACGAATAGTCGAGATTGACCTGGATCGTGCAGGTACGCAGCATCATGTCGAGCCCAAGATTGCCGACCTTCGGCATGTGGCGCATCATGATGCCATAGCGGCCCTTGGGCATGACAGGCAGTTCCTCGCGGGTCTTGTCTGCCCACATGCCAAGGCCGAGAAAGCCCACGCCGCAGCGCTCGCCAATCTCTTTGACCTGTTCGAGATGCCGGCCCGTTTCTGCGCAGGTCTGATGCAGGTTTTCGAGCGGCGCGCCAGACAATTCGAGCTGGCCCGCCGGTTCAAGGCTGACGGTTCCGTCAGCACCGCTCATGGCGATGACCTTGCCGTTCTCCTCGATCGGCTCCCAGCCAAACTCACGCAGATTCAGCAGGATATCACGAATACCGCAGGGCTCGTCATAGGATGGCGCGCGAAAATCCTCGCGCTTATAGACCAGCTTTTCATGCTCGGTGCCGATGCGCCATTCGGAACGTGGCTTTTCCCCCTTGATCATCGGCGCGATCAATTGGTCGCGGCTTTCGATGATGGGGTCATCGCTTCCCGATGTTTCGCGTGTGCTCATATGGGTCTGCCCCGTCCTCTCTCACCAGTTTCCTTAGGAAACTGATTTCTCGGTGGGAAGCGCAAATTGGGTTTGTGGCGGCAAAGTCAATCTTGCGTGCCCCAATCACCCGCCGTGCCCATCCATAGCGCGGTGGCGCCAATCGCCGCAGTCTCACCCCTCAAGATACGCGGTCCGAGCGAGATTGCCCGTGCGCTGGGATGGGCTTTGATCATCTCACGTTCGGCCTGGTCAAACCCGCCTTCTGGTCCGACCAAGATTCCCGCAGGGCCCGCGTTATCCGCAAAGGCTGAGGCTGCTGCGTCGCCGCCTTCCTCGTCTGCGAAGAACAGCGCGCGGTCTTCTGGCCAGGCGTCGAGCAAGCTGGCCAGCTTTTGGAGCAAGGCAAGCTCGGGCAGGGACGTGCGCGCGCATTGCTCCGCCGCTTCAATGGTGATCGACCGCGCGCGATCGTGGTTGAGCTTGTCTGCGACGCAGCGGCGGGTCAGCACCGGTTTGATCGCGCTCACTCCGAGTTCGGTGGCCTTTTCTAGCACAAGGTCAAACCGGTCTTTCTTGAGCAGCGCAGGGCACAGCCAAAAGTCAGGAACCGGCTCGGGCGGTCGCAGCAATTCAACCAAGGCCAGCGTCACATTCCGCTTTTCGACCGTTGTGACGCGGCTGGCCCACTCTCCGGACTTATTGTCGCACAGGATCACAGCATCGTCAGGTGACACGCGCATCACGCGGCTCAAATAATGCGCCTGGCTGCCTTGGATCTCAATCTGATCGGTTTCATCGAGACGCTGCTCGACAAAAAGTCGCGGTGCGCTCTTGGGCGGCCAGGCGGGTGTTGCTGCCATGGCTTTGCACTAGGCTCGCCCGCCGCTAGGAAGCAAGCCATGACCGCACGAATGGCACAGTTTGGAATCGCCGCCGTCTTCCTGATCCTGGGGGGATGGGCATTGTTTGCACCGGGTAACGTGATCGATCTGGGTTTCACCGAGGCCTATCGCGAGAACACCTATGTGACGCGCTTTATCATGGCGTGCTTCGGCGCGCAGGCCGTGATGTTCGGTATCATGGCGCTGGTGGTGCGTTGGCGAGCGAAGGCATTCCTCGTTTATGGGATCATCCTGCTGCCCTTCTTTGTGTTCAATTATTACTTCCACTTCGAAGTGCCGGTGCTGACATCCTACGGGATGATCGATTTTGCCGGGAACACGGTGATGCTGATCCTCGCTATCATCGGCTGGCGTGCGGCGCGACGTGAAGAAGAGCATGCGTGACCGAGCAGATCGTACCTGACAGCGAGCATCGCGGCCTGATCGAACGCTTGCCGCAATTGCCGCGCGATCTTGCGCAGCTGGCGCGGTTTGATCGCCCGATCGGCTGGTGGCTGCTGTTCTGGCCGTGCGTGTTTGGCGTGTGGTTGGCCGGCGCTGGGTGGCAATTGCCTCTGCTTGCCTGGTTCCTGCTTGGCGCGATCGCGATGCGCGGCGCGGGCTGCGTCTACAACGATATTGTTGATGCTGATCTCGACGCAAAGGTGGCGCGCACAGCGGCGCGGCCGGTGGCGAGCGGACGTGTTTCGAAGAAGGCTGCATGGGCCTGGCTGGTGAGCCTGTGCTTGGTTGGCCTCCTGGTGCTGCTTCAGCTGGCCGTAGAGGCCCAAATGGTGGCCTTGGCGAGCCTCGCCCTAGTCGGGGCCTATCCATTCATGAAACGCATCACATGGTGGCCTCAGGCGTGGCTGGGGATGGTCTTCACCTGGGGTGTCCTGGTGGGCTGGACTCAGCTGCGATTGGACAATTGGGATGTCCTCGCTGCGACCTATGCCGGATGCATTCTATGGGTGATTGGCTTTGACACTGTCTACGCGCTGCAAGATCGCGAAGATGACGCCATGGTCGGAATCAAATCCAGTGCCTTGCGCCTGGGCAGCCAAGTGCGGACGGGAGTCGCGCTGTTCTATGCCGGCGCGATCGGATTGTGGGCGTTGGCCTTCTGGTTGTATCGCGCCGATCTGCTGGCCTTGCTTGCCCTAGCTCCGGTTGCGCTGCATCTGGCATGGCAGGTTGCGACGCTTGATCCTTCTGATCCAGACAATCCGCTTGAGCGGTTCCGATCCAATCGTTGGGCAGGAGCGTTGATGGCGGCCGCCTGCTTCGTGGTGGGCAACGCCTGATGTGCAATCTCTATCGCATGACGCAGACCAAGGATGAGGTCGCGAAGTGGTTTGCGGCGATCGAGGCGCTTGGCGGAGCGAATTTCGGGTCTGAAGTTTACCCAGGATATCCCGGTGCTGTCGTTGCGGACGGTCAGCTTAGCCAAATGAACTGGGGGTTCCCTCTGGTGATGAAAGGCAAGCAAGGCCAGCCTCTCAAACCCAAACCAGTCAACAATGCGCGCACGGACAAGCTCGAGAGCTATTTCTGGCGTTCGTCATTTGAATCGCGGCGATGCCTTATACCGGTGAGCGCTTGGGCCGAGGCAGAAGGACCAAAGGGCGGCAAGACCAGGACCTGGTTGTCACTGCCAGGACAGGAGCTGTTCGCCTGCGCTGGCGTCTGGAGGCAGTCCGACGAATGGGGCGCGTGTTACTCGATGGTGATGACTGAGAGCACCGGATCGGCTGCGGGAGAGGTGCACAGCCGGATGCCGGTGCTGCTCAGGCCCGAAGATTATGCGGGCTGGGTGTCGGGATCACCCGACGAAGCCAAGGCATTGTGCCAGCCCTGGCTTGGGGACTTGTCCATTGATCGGACCGGCGAGGCCTGGTCACGGGGAGGGCAATCGCGCCTCTTGTGACCAGGTGCGAACATCGGCTTCCGAAGCATGATCTCGTTCATGATGGATCTCCTGCATAGCTGACGACCTCGAATTCGATTCCGTCCCAGTCGAAGAAATAGAAGCGCTTGCCGGGCTCATAGTCGTCATGGCCAAAGGGCTTCAGCCCGGCCGCGGCGACGACTTTCTCTGCGCTATCAAGGTCATCCACCAACAGGCCGACATGGTTGAGCGGTTGACCCTTGGAAAAGCCACCTTTGACGTCCTCATTGGTGTAAAGCGCCAGATAGGTGGTGTCGTCGCCAACATGGATGGTGTCGCCGCCAAACTGCGACTTGCCGCGCCAGCGTTCGTGCCAGCCCAAAAGCTGCTTGAAGAGCTCGGCGCTTCTCTCGGGGCGAGTGACCGTAAGGTTGGCGTGTTCAATCTGTCCTATGGGCATATTCTGCTCCTTTCGTTCTCGTTTGATCCGCTTGCGAATCATCAGACTTGAGGAGTTTGCAACCTCAAGCTAAGTTGAGGTCAAGGTATTTTTCATGAGGCAGCGATGACGCGCAAACTTTCCAAGAACGATCTTATCCCGATTGGCGAGATGGCACGTCGCACCGGCCTATCCGTATCGGCGATCCGATTTTACGAAGAGAAAGGCCTGATCGAACCCATACGCACGGGGGGTAACCAGCGTCGTTTCCTGCGATCCGACATTCGCAGGCTGAGCTTTGTCCTCATCGCGCAGGAATTGGGGTTGGCCTTGGCCGAGATTGAGCATGAAATGGCCAAATTGCCGCATGGGCGCACACCGACCGCGAGAGACTGGCGGCAGATCAGCTCATCAATCCGCGGCGCGCTGGATGACAAGATCGCGCAATTGCAGCGGACTCGTGATCGACTTGATGGGTGTATTGGCTGCGGCTGCCTGAGCCTCAGCCACTGCGCAATTTACAACAAGGATGATCATCTGGCCGATGCTGGCCCTGGGCCACGGCAAGTGCTGAGCTAGTGTTTGCCGTCTTAGTGTTCAGGCCCAAGATCGGGATCAAGATCGCGCGGCCGCGCAAAGTGCACCAAAGTGCCGCAGCCTTTGCGAAGGTCTGACCACGCACCCACATCGCATTCGATCACAGCATAGGTCGCGGTCGGAAACTTCACCGCGGCTTCGCGGAAAAGATCGTTTTCGCGCGCGGGAGAGACGAGATCAAAGATGGTGGCCTGTAACCCAGGATTGTGGCCCGCCAGCAGCATTCGATCTCGCTCGCCGCCAAGCTCTTGCAAGGTTTCGATGATTGTTTCCGAGCTCGCGAGATAAAGCCGCTCTTCAAATTCCGGGTCGTATTCGGGCGCAGCAAGCTCAAGTGTTTGCTTCACGCGTTCCGCCGGGCTCGCCACCAGCGCATCCCAGGCGATGTTGTGCTCGCGGACGTGGTCACCCATCAACGCTGCCCCCTTGCGGCCGCGATCATTGAGCCCACGATCAAAATCGCGCTTGGCCAGATCGTCCCATTCAGACTTGGCGTGACGTAGCAGTCCGAGGACCTTCATGACCCGCTTTCTCCTCATGAACGAATTAGGCCGGGGGGCGCCTATGCTCACAACACGATCACAACCCATCTGTAAAGGGAATGCGGCAGCCTCATGACGGTGGCTCTTGGGGAAGACCGACCGAGAGACTGCCGCTGAGCCGATGAGAAGAGCAAATCGGCTGTTGGGGTTGGTTTAGAGAATGCCGGCTTCGATCCCGGCGAATGGTCCGGCGATCGTGGTTCCTGCCGCGACCAGTGCTGTTGCGAGGACGGCAGTCCGTTCGGCCATCGAACCGGGCAGGCGGATCGGCTTGGCGTGCTTGCGGAACTCCTCCTTGTAGCGGGGGTGTTCGGTGCCCATCAGGCGATCCCACCAGGTGAAGTAGAGGCCGAAATTGTAGCGACCTTCGCTGTGGTGCAGATCATGGTGTGTCGTGGTTGTCAGCCAGTCGAGCCATTTGCTGTCGACCCACCCAGCCGGGTGCAGCTCCACCCCGCAATGACCCATCACGTTGCGTACGATCATCCAGGCCAGGAAGACGAAGATGGCAAACCCGATGAAGTTCACGCCCAGCATCGACGCTGCGAGCAGGAAGATCGGCAGGAAGGCAGCCTCGGTGATGCCTTCCCATGGAGAGAAGCTGTAGGCCGCCCACACCGTTGGGGTGCGCGATTTGTGATGATGCAAATGGGTGGCGCGAAACAGCCGCTTGTGATGCAGCGCGCGGTGCATCCAGTAGAAATAGGCGTCATGCGCAATCGTGATCGCCACCAATTGGAGCAGGAACGGCACTAGGTCGTAGCTGCCCTCGTGAATGGAGACGACGCCGGTATCAACCAGCATCACTGTGGTAAGCCCGGTCAGCGCGAAGAAGAAGACCGTGCGAAACGAAGAGCTGATTTCACGCACATAGTCAGCCAGTTTGGCCTTGCGGTCCTGAATGCGCCGTATCTCGGCCCAGCTGCTGGCGAAATAGAGGATCGCTGCCAAGCTGGTTGCAGCGATCAGGTAGCGTCCCAGATCAAAGGTGAATGCACCGATAAAATGATCTTGGACGCGGGTGACCAATTCGGGGTCTATATTGAACATCGTTTGGGCTCCTCATGCCTGTTGATCCAGTCCATGAGCAGGTTTGTGATCGATCGCGCGGCGACATTCCTCGCAAGGGCAAAAAATGTCGGTCAATTTCGGAATTGCACAGCGTTTTTCAGTTTTGATCGCTGGTCGATTGGATGGCCAAACGTCTGAAATCACTCGGTGTTGTGCCCGTTTCGCTGCGAAATGCGCGATTGAAGGTCGGCAAGGAATTGTAACCCAAATCCATCGCCAGAGTCAGGACTGGCAGATCAACCTTGTCACGATCAGCCAGCAATTGCTTGGCTTCGGCGATGCGATAACGATTGAGGAAGGCCGAGAAATTGCGATGGCCCAAGCGCTGATTGATGAGCGCGCGCAAGCGATGTTCCGGCACGCTGAGGTGGTTGGCCAGCACTGCGATTGTGAGCCCGGGCTCGCGATAGAAGCCTGCGTCCATCTCTGCGTTGAGCTTGTCGTGGAGGACCGTTTCGGCTGGTGAGAGCGAAGCAGTGACATCGCCTGCAATCGGGTCATCCTTTTCCGATTGAGCCAGCAGCTCCAGATCGGTTTGGAACAATGTCACCGCGGCGAACAGCGCCAGCACCAGGATCATCGCGGCGTTGAGCAGTTGGATCCATGGCCAGTTCAAGGCTGGCCCGATAAACATCTCGAACACCAGGATTCCGCCGGCTTGCGCGGCGACGAGCAAGGGCAGCAGGAGACGAATGAACCGCCGCTTCTCAATCAGATCGTCTTCGCGATCGCGCAAGGCCACCCTTACAAGATCGGCGATCAAGCCGAGCGAGACCAGGTGAATGGCATAGAAAGCGAAGATCTGCGGCCTTTCGAAGAAATTGCCGAGGAACCATAGGATCACCAACACGATGACGATGCCGATCGTGATGGGGCGATTGGGCTCGCGCTCAAACAAGCGTCGCGCAAAAATCCAAATCCAGAACGGCGCGAACAGCGACAGCAGATCAACCCAGGGATCCACCGTGGTTTCAGGGGCAGTCAGCGGAGTTGAATTCATCAAATAGGCGATGACGCAGATGACCATGCCGATCAGCGCGATGCGAATGTCTCGTCGCGCCTTGCCAAAGGCGAGCAGCGCCAAAAGCATCACGCACGCGCCAGTCGCGATAAATCGGACATAGAGATCCCATTGCTCGATCATGATTCCATGTCTGCATCACTCGGCTGTTCGATGCCAGCCTCGTTTGTTGAACCAGGCGGGCCGCGTTTGACACGCTCGAGCGCTTCATCAAGCGTCAGCCGGGTCACCGGCGTGCCTTGAGGGAATGCCGAAAGCAGGCGGCTGGGGAACGCCGCCGACAGGACCACGAAGTGCCCGGCATCGTCCTTGTTGCGAATAAGTCGGCCAAAGGCCTGAGCGAGACGGGCGCGGATGATGCGATCATCGTAGGCGCCACCGCCAGAGGCAGCACGGCGGGCCTTGTGGAGGATATCAGGACGCGGCCATGGAACTTGCTCCATGACGACACAGCGCAGGCTGCGACCGGGAACGTCAACGCCATCGCGCAAAGCGTCAGTGCCAAGCAAGCTGGCACGGGCATCATCACGAAAGATGTCGACGAGCGTCCCGGTGTCGATCGGATCCACATGCTGCGCGAACAGGGGAAGTCCGGCGCGTGCAAGCCGATCGGCAATCCGGCCATGAACGGCGCGCATCCGTCGTATGGCCGTGAACAGGCCCAGCACTCCGCCATCGCTCGCTTCAATGAGCCGCGCATAGGCACCGGCCAATCCGGGGAGATCGCCTTTCTTCACGTCGGTGACGATCAGCACTTCTGCGCGGCTGGCATAGTCGAACGGACTCTCGGCAGCGGTGAGCATGGGCTGCGCTTCGACATGTTCGACACCGGATCGTGCAATTGCTGCTGCCCAGGGATCATTGTCGGGTTGCTCGCTGCGATCGGTTAGTGTTGCGCTTGTCAGCATCACACCGTGCGAAGGCTCGAGCACGACCTTGGCAAAGGGCTTCATCGGATCGAGCCAACGACGCTGGATTGCGACATCAAATTCGCGCGCGTCATTGCGCTCAACACTGAGCCAGTCGACAAATTCGGGATCGGCCGGGCCACCAAGTCGTGCCAGCAGCGCTTCCCAGGCCGCGATCAGATCAACCCGCCAGCCGAGTGAGAACCGCGCGCCTTCGATCCGTGCTCGCCCTTGGCCGTCGAGCCAGTCGGGCGGATCGGAGATGATGGTTTCGAGCCGGGTCCCAAGCTGCATCAAAGGCGTCCGGATCGCGGCCAGAGCCTCGCCCGCTGCGCTGGCCAGCTCGATCAGCTCACCGGGCAGGCCTGATGCCTCGGTCTCAATCCCGTAGCCGGCGTCGACACCGCCCGATTCGTCGCGCGCATAGGTTGCGGAGCGGACCGCCGCCAACAGCGCCTCGATTGGCCCAGATGGCTCGCCTTCGTTGAGGCGCTGGAGCCAGCCGTCGCTGGGCAAGGCCTCCGCCGCCTCAATCGCGGCTTCGACAGCTTCACCCCCAAGGTCATCATAGCTTGCGACGTCTGCCAGACGTGCGGCCAATCCGCGCCGTCTCCCGCGGGATTTGCGCTCTGGCCCAATGATCCAGCGTCGCAATTCGATCGCTTCCTGGCCTGACAGGGTCGCGGCGAAAGTCGAATCGGCCGCCTCGAAAACGTGATGGCCCTCGTCAAAGATGATGCGTGTAGGGCGCTGGGCATGGTCGCGTCCGCGAGCGGCATTGACCATCACCAGTGCGTGATTGGCAATAACCAGATCGGCTTGCGCACTGTTGCGCGCCGCGCGTTCGATGAAACACTTCTTGTAGTGCGGGCAGCCTGCATAGACGCATTCGCCGCGTTGATCCGTAAGCGCAGCCACACCGCGCTTGCGGAACAGAGTGCCCAGCCAACCTGGCAAGTCTCCACCGATCATGTCGCCATCTTGCGTGAACGCGGCCCACCGTCCGACCAGTTGAGCAAGAATGGCGGGGCGACCTGCAAAACCGCCTTGCAGCGCGTCTTCGAGATTGAGGAGGCAGAGGTAGTTCTCGCGCCCTTTGCGAACCACGACTGGGCGCGAGCCATCGGGACGCTTGGCCGGCCAGGCTCGCTTGCTCTCGCTTCTGAGCTGGCGCTGCAGGTTCTTGGTGAAGGTTGAGACCCAGACAGTACCGCCCGCGCGTTCGCTCCACAGCGAAGCCGGCGCGAGATATCCTAGCGTCTTTCCAATCCCGGTGCCTGCCTGCGCCAGCGCGACATGCGGCAAGTCGCGTTGATCTCGCGGTGCAAAGATGCGGGCAGCATCCTGGCTATACAGCCGTTGTCCCTCGCGTTTTTCGGCACCGTCGCCTGTTAAGTTGTCGAGCTGGCCAAGCACGGCCTCTGGCGAGAGTTCAATCTGGCCGGGTTGACCACGCTCAGCCGTCTCCTCCCATTCTGGCAATGTGGCAAAGACCCATCTCTCGGCCCGGTCCGGGCGCTTGACGTGGGGGTCAAGAACCGGCGCCCAGGGCCAGCGTAGCCGCACCATGCTTTGCAACACGCTCCATGCGCCTTCGCGCTCGAACCACTCAGGGTCCTCGCAATTTGCGACAAGCGTGCCGGCAGCCAATTGAAGGAAAGCGGGAACCGCCTCATCGTTTTCAGGTGCGTCGATCTCTAGGGCTTGCGCCAAGCCACGAGGGGTTGGAACGCAGAATCTCGCCGGATGGACGAAGGCAAACAGCTCAAGCAGGTCAAGGCCGGATAGGTCCGGGTATCCCAAGCGATTGGCGACCAGCGGTGCATTGATCAGCAGGACCGGCGTGTCCGCCGCAGCCATGATGGCATCGCCTTTGGAAACGGCACCGGTATCGCCATTGGGACCACGCAGCCAATTGCCAGCGTGGCTGGCATGCAGGGCAGGCAAGGGCAATGGCGGGGGCGTTTCGCTCACGGAGAGAGGATTGCGCGGAGGAGAACGAAAAGTAAACGTTTGTGATCGACACTATCGGCAGGTTTGAGGAGATCAATGATGGCGATCCGCTCATTGGCAGTGATGGCGATAGCCTTGGCAATGGCCGCACCAGCCAGTTCACAAAACGCGCAATTGTCTGACGCTGATTTGGCGAATGCGCAGGCAGTGCAGGCGCATGTCGACGCCTATCGCTCGGGCAGTCTGGATCGTTTCGTGCGACCTTCGCTGAGGATGCGACCGTCACCGTTGGCGATATGGTTGCGACAGGGCATGCTCAGATCCGCGCGTTCTATGCATCCAATTTTGAAAGCAATGAGCATTCGATCGAGATCGTCGAAAGCGGGATCGTCGAAGGACGCATTGTCATCACGGCATCCTACCATTTTGACAATGGGATGGAGGGCTGCTGCTCACGCTCTGAATATGAAGTGCGCGACGGCAAGATCGCGCATCTGTGGGTGACATTCTGACCCCAATGGCAAGGCGGCACCGCTAGGTCGCGGCACCGCCTCACTCTGCTGGCTACACCATGCAGCCGATGAGCCTCTTAGAAGCTCTTCTGTACACCTATAGTGACCGTCCAATCGGTTGGCATTTGGGGGCCATTGAGGTCCTGCACGAGCGGCAATCCCCCTTCTACGCCCAAACGCCAACCCTTGAGTGGGCCGCCCGTTGCAGCAAAGTTGATACCCGCCAGCGCCGTGACCGTCTCGCCGCCATGGAAGTCTGGATTGGCGGTTTGAACCGGGCCGGCAATGTTGGCGTCAATCCCATCGATCGCGCCAACCGTTTCGGCCTGGATGCGACCTGATATTGCAACGCCCGGACTCACGCTGCTGGCGAGCCATGCGGTCGCCATAGCGCGGTTGCCGTAGGAATAGCCTTCGTCATTGTCACCTAAGCGGACGACGCCTTTGACTTGGGCGCCCCAGCCAAGCGTGGCCGACTGGTCGCGATAGGTAATGCCGGGTTCGAGGTCCCACGTGCCTGATCCCAATTGCATGGGATAGGGCAGCCGTACGGTGGGATTACCACCCATTGGCGTCAGAATGTCGTCGGTTTGCGTGACAGACCCGGTTGGGATCGAAATTCCCGCATTGATGTGAACCGTGTCCGACAGGCCGATCAGCGCGCCGAATTTGGTGTCTCCAAAGCCGGCGGGGGCTGTGCGGAAAGTTCCCAGCTGGTTGGTGCCCATCCCTCCCTGATAGGTGATGTGATCCATCTCCTTGGTTACGTAGTTGGCCATTGCCATCAAGGTGATGGTGTCATTGAGGCCGTACATGATGCCGGCCATATGCATGTCCATCCGCATATCGGTGGGCACGATGCGCAAGGTTGGCGGCTGGCCGGGATTTCCAAAGAAACGATTGGGAATGGTGGTCGCAATAGTGTCGGGATCAACATCATCGGTGCCGATCTGAGCGCCCGCCATGTCCATATGCATGTAGCGATAGCTGATCATCCATTCGCCTTTGCCGTGGCGGTGATCACCCATCACACCGATGGGAGCGTGGTCGAGTGCGTTGATCCCGCTTGAGGTGCCGTCGTGACCTTCATCGGCAAGGGCAGGGGACGCGGCATAGATGCCGCATGCGACGGCGAGGCCAAGCCTCGCCATAGGTAAGCTAGTCATTGAATACTCCTGAAGTCTGAATTTGGTGGATCAGATCAGGAGTGGTGGACCGGTCGCTTCGTAGGCAGGAAAGGGTGGCCGGGTTCTAAGCTCGCGGATTTGCTCAGCTGAGGGGACAGTCCTGCTTGCAATCAACGCTGTGAAGGAAGCTGCCTCAGGCGGAAGCGAGGGTCCACAGCCCGAGCAGCAAGGATTGCTGGCGGGCCCATCGCCATGGCCTTCATGGTCTGACTCTCCATGATGAGAATGGTCGCCGCGATGCTGATGCTGGTGATGCGCGTCCGCACTGTGCTCAACCGCACTCGGCTGATCTTGAAACAGCAATTCAATGTTGAGGCAGCACGGTGCGCCGACGATCGAACGGAAGGCAAGCCCGATCAATACGACTGTCTGCAACCAGGGACGGCGAGATCGATACATTATCTCATCGCCATAACGCTGAGGATGTCCCGGACAAGTGCAAGATCGACAAGCGACTTCGAGAAAACTGCAAGCTTGCTTCCATCCATATTATTAGTTAGAAAACTAATTAAAGGAGAATCGGAATGGTTTTGTCGCGTCGCAAGATGTTGGTGTTTGGAGGGGCAAGCGCAGTTGTGGTTGCGGGAGCAGGTTGGGGCGCGCTCGCGACGCCATCGATGAAACGCGCAGCCGCACCCTGGTTCGCGGCGGGCCAAGGGTTTGTGGATCCACGCCTCAACGCGCTCTCATATGCGATATTGGCGCCCAATCCACACAACCGCCAGCCATGGCAATTGACGCTGGTTGGTGATGATCAGATCGACATAGCTATCGATCTCAACAAGCGTTTGCCCGCAACAGACCCGTTCGATCGGCAGATCACAATCGGATTTGGCTGCATGATTGAATTGCTGCGCCAAGCCGCCGCCGAACTTGGGTATGCTGCAGAGATCACCCCATTTCCCGAGGGTGAGGGAGGAGAGCGATTGGGGCAGGGCAGGATTGCCAGCGTCCGGTTCGTGTCCGGCGGCGCCATTCGAGACCCGCTCTTTGCCAATGTCCTTGAGCGTCGCTCGAACAAAGAACCTTACACCGACCAAGCGGTTACGGCTGAAAGCCTCGATCAATTAGGCCACGCGATTGGGCCGGACGTTGACTATGCCGCATCGGCCGATCCAGACAGGGTGACAAAGCTAGCTGCCAATGCGTGGGAGGCCTGGAAGATCGAGTATGAGACCGATGTCACACGGCGCGAAAGCATCGACCTCATGCGTATCGGCAATGATGCCGCAGTGACGCAGCCCGATGGAATTGATCTGGCTGGTCCGGTGATGAGCGCAGCGCATGCGGCCGGAATGATCACTAAGGAAAAGCTCGACACGCCCGGAACCATGGCCTTCGACACTGGATATGATCTCTATCGCGGGCTGGTCGATTCAACCAAAGCCTGGGCGTGGCTAGTCACCACCGACAATTCTCGGTTGGATCAATTGCGGGTTGGCGCAAGCTGGGTTCGCCTCAACCTGGCGGCGCAGGCGCGGGGTCTTGCGGTTCATCCCTGGAGCCAGGCACTGCAGGAATTTCCAGAGATGGGGAAACCTTATCGTGAGTTGCGCAGCCTGCTTGCGCCCGATGGTGGAACCGTTCAAATGTTCGCCCGCGTCGGTTATGGGCCGGCAGTTCCGGCCAGCCCGCGCTGGCCACTGGAAGCGAAATTGGTGGATGCCTGACAGACCTGCTGACCCTCTTGCATTTCGACTGTTCAACGAAGTCGGCATTATCGATCAGTTGGCGAGCGCCGCTTTGCGCCAGGCTTTGCCGCACCCGCTCAATCCAACCACCTTTGGCATACTCAACCATTTCGTCCGGCTGGGCGATGGCAAGACGCCCAGCGGCCTGGCCAAAGCGTTTCAAATGACCAAGCCGAGCATGACCAGCGCGCTAGCCAAGCTTGAGCAGTTTGAATTGGTGCGGATCGAACCCGACGCCGATGACGGTCGCACGAAGCGTGTATTCATCACCGCTGAAGGACGCAAGCTTCGCGCCGATGCCGTGGAACGGACCACAAAGATGTTCGCCGCGATTGAACCTGGTCTAGCAAGCTTGGATCTCGCCAGGATTGCTGATGAATTGGGCCAAATCCGCGCTGTGCTCGACGCGGCTCGAGACTAGGCATTCGATCGCGCATTACGCTTCCTGCTTGCATATCGAGGTGCGATCCGCATATCGGCACCCGCTATGAGTATGGATGATCTGATTGCCGCAGCACGCGTAAACAAGGCTTGGCCGTTTCAAGAGGCCCAACGCCTGCTCAAACGCTATCCGGATGGTGCAAAACCTGATGGTTTGCCGATCATCTTCGAAACTGGCTATGGGCCTTCGGGCCTGCCGCATATCGGCACCTTTCAGGAGGTGCTGCGGACGACATTTGTCCGTCGCGCTTTCGAAGCGCTGATCGGTGCCAAGCCAGAAGACGGCAAGACGCGCTTGATCGCGTTCAGCGACGATATGGACGGATTGCGCAAGGTCCCGGACAATATTCCCAATGCCGATGTCCTGGCGGAGAATTTGCACAAGCCGCTAAGCCGCATTCCCGATCCATTCGAAAGTGGGCATGAGAGTTTTGCGCATCACAACAATGCGATGCTGCGCGAATTCCTTGACCGGTTTGGCTTTGACTACGAATTTGTCGCCGCGAGCGATCGCTACAATTCAGGCGCGTTTGACGATGCCTTGCGGCAGGTCCTGCGCAAGAATCAGGACATTCTCGACATCATGCTGCCGACTTTGCGTGAGGAACGTCGACAGACCTATTCGCCAATCCTTCCGATTTCGCCCAATACGGGCAGAGTGCTGCAAGTACCGGTTGAAGTGATCGATCCTGAAGCCGGAACGATCCGCTTTACGGATGAGGATGGCACCACGATCGAACAGAGCGCCTTGGGCGGAATGTCCAAGCTGCAATGGAAGGTCGATTGGGCGATGCGCTGGTACGCGCTCGAGGTCGACTATGAGATGTATGGCAAGGATCTGACCGACAGCGGTGTGCAATCGGGCAAGATCGTACGCGTGCTTGGCGGCAAGAAGCCAGAAGGGCTGATCTACGAGCTGTTCCTCGACGAAAAGGGCGAGAAGATCTCGAAGTCGAAGGGCAATGGCCTGACGATCGAAGAGTGGCTGACCTATGGTTCGGAAGAGAGCCTGGGCTTCTACATCTTCCCCAACCCCAAGAGCGCCAAGCAGCTGCATGTCGGCGTGATCCCGCGCGCTGTGGACGATTATTGGCAGTTCCGTGAGAGGTTGTCAGATCAGGCTCTCGAAAAGCAGCTTGGCAATCCCGCATGGCATCTATTGCGGGCCAATGGCGGCTGGACGGCGGAAGAAGCGCACGGCGCGGGCGACAAGCTCCCGGTGACCTATGGCCTGTTGCTCAACCTCGCCAGCGTGCTTGGAACCGAAGCGACACCAAGCGCGCTCGAAGAATATCTGAAGGCCTATGTCGGCGGATTGGAAGAACAATCTGAGCTGAGCCTGCTGATCGAGTGCGCGGTGAACTACACCAAGGAATTCATTGTTCCGACGCTCAACAAGCGCGCGCCGACAGCCAATGAAATGGCTGCTTTGAAAGCGCTGGATGCCGCGCTCGCCGCGGCCGCAGCCGACACGCCTGCTGAGGATTTGCAGACCATGGTCTATGAAATCGGCAAGCAGGAAGAATTTGGTTTCGAGAATTTGCGCGATTGGTTTCGTGCGCTTTATGAGACCTTGCTTGGCAGCGAGCAGGGCCCCCGAATGGGCAGCTTTATCGCGCTCTATGGTGTTGAAAATTCTCGCAAGCTGATTGCTGAGGCAATCGCGCGCAGCTGAGCGCTATTTCCACTGCCGGGTGCGATACCATTTGGTGAAGACGTATTTCGATCCCTTCACCACGGGCGTGCCCGCATGCATTGTGCCTTCATTGGGAGTGCCATCGGGTAGAGCGTTGTTCCAGACCAGCAATACACCTGGCTTGGGTTCAATCTTTATGCCGATTTCGGTGAAGTAGGTCTCGCCGCCTTCTTCGACCTCGTTGAGGAAGGCCATTGTCGTCCAGCTGCGCTGGCCACCCCTTTTGCGCTCAAGCTCCCAGTATTTCTCGGTGGTGTAGAACCAGTCATTGTGCGGCTTGAACTGCTGGCCTGGCAGGTAGCGCTGGCCCTGGATTGCTTCACCGATTGCGGGATTGACGCCCAACAGGTCATCGATGCGGCGGGAAATACCTTTCACGAAACTGTCGTCACGATCGAGATCGCCAGAATAGGACGTGCGGAACCCGGCCGCGTAGTCAACTTCGTGGAGTGAAGAGGGTTTTGCGACATGGTCGATCATCAGACATAGCCGGTCGCATTCGGCCTTGGTGAGGAAGTCGCCGACGGCGAACAGCTCGGCCTTATCGGTGTCGACCTTGTAGACACCTTCATCCGCGGCAAGCCGCTCACGCACGCGCTTGCCCATTTTGCGCAGCGCATCTTTGTCGGGAATCAGCTCAGTCTTGGCCATGGCAACTCGATAGCCACGAATGAACCGCGTCGTCAAAACGACAAACCCCCACCGAACAAAGTTCGGCAGGGGTTCGCAGGGGACTGTGTCTTTTTGATCCTACCAGAAGAAGTCGTAGATCACGTCGACTACTTCGCCGGAATAGATATTCACCAGCAGGACATCGTCATAATAGCGGACCCAGCGATAGGGGCCATGGACCGCTGGCAGACGATAGTGCCAGGGATCGTTGATGTAATACCGGCTTGAGAAGAACAGGCTGTCGAGGAAGAAGCCGATTTCCAACCGGTTGTAGCGGTGGTGGCGATACGGTGAGTAATACCGTCCCAGGCGATAGATGTGCCGGTTCGAGCGACGGTAATTGTACCAATTGTAGCGGTTGTGCTTGCGCCATCCGCGATCCCACCGGCGGTAATTGTTGCGGTATCCGTTGCGGTAACCTTTGCGATAGCTGCGACGATTGTCGTAGCGATCATTGCGCCGACCATCACGATAACCATTGCGATAGGCATTGCGCCGTTCGTAGCGATCATTGCGACGTTCCGACCTCACGCCATCGCGCCGACCATTGCGATAGGCATCGCGGCGGATCCGACGATTCTCAGCGCGGTTATCACGCCGATCCTGACGCCGATCCCAACGATTATCCCGCCGATTGTCGCGCCTATCAGCCCGATTGTCCCGGCGGTTATCACGCCGCGCGGCGCGATTGTCCTGACGGTTGTCCCGACGCTCGAAACGATTGTCACGACGATTTTCACGCCGGTCCGCGCGGTTGTCCCGACGGTTTATGTTGCGATCAGCGCGGCGTTGGCTGCGCGCGACATCTTGCGTGCGCTGCTGGCGAATGGTCCGCTGATTTTGACGCATATCGCGCCGATCTCCGCGGATTGCTGCACGATCTGCCCGATTGACCTGGCGCTGCGCACGACGCTCTCCGCGATTGCCTCGACGCGCCTCTTGGCGCTGGGCGCGATTGCCTCGACGCGCCTCTTGGCGCTGGGCGCGATTGCCCTGGCGGTTAGCGCGGCGTTCGCTGCGATTGCCGCGGCGCGATTCCTGGCGCTGAGCGCGATTTGCCCGACGCGCCTGCTGCCGATTGGAGCGATTGGACTGACGAGCCTGAAATTGCTCGCCTCGATTCTCGTAGCCGCGGCTCTGCGCCTCGGCGGGTGCGGGTTGCACACTGACAGCCATCGCGAGCGCGAGGGCGGAGAGCGCACTTCCCTTCAAGGCATTGGCCTTAAGCAATTGGGTAATGAACATGGTTGCCTCCAGTTGCGCCGCCCCACCACAAACCGGCATTTGATACGTTCTGATACAGACGAGTCGCTGTCACGAGCCTTAACCACTCGTTTAGGCTTGCGTTCATATTCAAGCACATTAGTCTGAACGTCATGGGGATTGACCTCAGGCAATTTTCTGCACATCGCGCGACCATGTTCGAAAGCTTCTCCCAAATTCAGCGTGACTTTGCAGATCGGCTGGCGATTGCTGCGGGTGATCGCAAGTCACCGATGCACACACCTGTGGTGACCACCGCGGATGTGGATTCGAGAGTGATGGTGTTGCGCGATTACGACGCGAGCACATCAACCTTGCGGTTTCACACCGATGCGCGGGCGCCAAAGGTCAACGTGATTGAGGAAGATCCGCGCGTTTCGGTGTTGCTGTACGATCAGCCTTCCAAGATCCAGATCCGGGCAAGCGGCGTGGGGCGGATCGAGCGTGATAGCGTGTTGGCGCAGCGAGCGTGGGACAAAAGCGATAACTTTGCCCGGCGCTGCTATCTTGGAGCGGGCCCGGGGAGTCATTCAGACAGCGCGACATCTGGCCTGCCGGCTCAATTCGAAGGCATTGAACCCACAGACGAAGAGCTGATCCCGGCGCGTCCGAATTTCGCCATACTCTTGGTTGAGCTGACCAAGATCGACTGGTTCTATCTTGCGCATACGGGCCATGTCCGCGCGCAGTTCGAGAAAGATGAGAGCGGCGAATGGGCCGGTCGCTGGGTAGCGCCCTGACTTCGGCTCAGAATAAGCAATATTCACAATCCTTCGCGCAATTTTGATCGATTGAGGCGCATCTGCTAGCTTGCCCCTGGTCGCAAAGGGGGGTGTCATGAAGTTCCTTCGCTTGGGGTTTGCGGTCGCCAGCTATCTGCTGTTTTTCGCCACATTCTTGTATCTTGTCGGTTTTGTCGGGAACTTCATAGTCCCGCGTACCATCGATCAGGCCGAAGGGGCCTTGATGGAGCCGATACCCGCGCTGATCGTCAATCTGGGACTGGTGGCGCTGTTCGGTATCCAACATTCTGTTATGGCGCGTCCGGGGTTCAAGGAGGCGTTGACCAAGATCGTGCCTGCTGCGTCCGAGAGAGCGCTGTACGTCCTCGGCTCTGTGGTCGTCCTGTGGGCCATTTTCGCATTCTGGCAGCCTATGCCTAGCGTGGTGTGGTCAGCGTCCTCAGAATGGCTTGTATACGCGCTGTGGGGCCTGTTCTTCACGGGTTGGGGCATTGTTTTCATCGCGACCTGGCTGCTCAACCATTTTGAGCTGTTCGGCTTGCAACAGGCATGGAGCGATTTCACCGGCAAACCGGTTGATCCACCCAGCTTTCGTGATCCGCTGTTCTACAAACTGGTTCGCCATCCGATCTATACTGGCTTCCTCATCGCGTTCTGGGCGATCCCGACGATGACAGTCGGGCACCTTGTCTTCGCGCTTGGGATGACGGTCTATATCGTGATCGGCGTGCGGTATGAGGAGCGCGATCTGCTGAGCGCGCTTGGGCCAGTCTATCAGGATTATCGCAGGCGAGTGGGCATGGTGATCCCGGGCATCGGCAAGGCTAAAGACTAAGAGCGCCAATCGAACAGCGGCGCCACTTTGGCCAGCGCGGCGAGGAATTCGCCCTTGTCGGGCTCTGTGCTGAGGTCACCCAAACCAAAATAGTCATTCCCGCCGGTCTCTTGAATCAACAGGCCATCGCGGCGGGACAGAGCCGTCACATTGCGATGATAGATCCCGTAGAGCCGATCGGTTTGCGGCGCCATCCAGGCGATCTGGCCCCTGACGCCAATCAGGCTCTCATCATCGGCCAGTCGTTTCGCTTCAAAGCCCGTGCAGTTTACGACCATGTCGCCGGGAAGCGCGGCCATCTCAACCAGAGAGCTGATTTCTGCGCGCTCGATCCGGCCACCCAGTGCCAGGAAGTCCTCGACCAAATGGCGGCTGTATTCGGCGATGTTGAAGGTCATGACGAGGCCGCCGCGAACCCCTTCCTCGGTTGGGAAGGGGTGGTTGTCGCGCTCGGTCCAAGCGGGTTCAAGGTCACGGGTCCTGCGACCAAGATGGAGGAAGTCATCGCCGCTCTCAGGTATATCGGCGAGAGGCGGTTCGCTGGCGCCTGATCGGACATAATATCGCGGCGTGTATTCAACAGGTTCTCCTGCCCTGTCGACATAGGTTAGATGGCGAGCGTGCGAGCGCCGCGTGAGCGCCTCCCATTGTGCTGCGAAACTGACATCGACGGCTGAGCCAAATGCGATCCGGCTCGATGGTGACCACACACCCGTCGCGCGGGCCGAGCTGCTTTCCATCGGCATTTCGCGTGCAAATATCGTCACCTTGGCTCCTGTCTCCGCCAATGCGATTGCCGTGGTCAAACCAATCGCGCCTGCGCCGACAATCGCAATGTTTGCCGGGCGATGGTCTGCGGCGAGATCGCGCGCAGCCTCGGCATAGCCCCAGGCCAACGACCAGCCCGATCCGCCATGGCCGTAATTGTGCAGCACCGGCTTGCCGTTGATGTGCTCCGCTTCAAGCCGCGGGCCTGTCGTCCGAAAGGGTCGGGTGCAGATCGTGATCTTGGTGAGATTCTCTAGCGCAAGGTCGAGCGGTTTGAGGCCGGTGAATGGATCGGCGGTAGTTGGCGCAAGCGCCGGGCTGTCGATCATTCGAGCGGGGGTGCAACCGGCAATCGTCGCGCCAAGCCCGGTGGCAATAATGCCGCGTCTGGAAAAGGTGTGCCCGCCGTTCGATCCCGCCATGAGCCAGCAATCAGCCGCTTGGCGGTTGCTTGCCAGTGCGCAGCGCTGGACAGTGCTGCAAGCTGGCTGGAGCGTTGAGAACTACCCCTCCGAGCAAACGTCAATCGACAGGCTCTGCTTCCATCGACGCTTCAAGCGTCTTCACAAGCGCTTCCACGACCAAGGCCAAGCGTGTGTAGTCCAGCGTCTCAGGAGTGTCGCTGGCGCGGTGATAATGCGGATTCCGAAACGGAGCGGTGTCGGTGATCATGAAAGCCGGGATGCCAACGCGACCATATCCCCAGTGATCCGACCAATCCACGCCCTGGACGACGCTGGGCATGGTGCCTCCGACAGAAGGGATACGGGCGTGCTTGCGAAACTCGCGTATCGTCTCACGCAGAAAGCTGCGCGAGGATGTTGTGCCGACAAAGGCAATGAAATTGCCCGTGCTCGGATAGCGCAGATTGAGCGGGAAGGGGTAATTCTGACTGCCGGGCTCGTCTGAAAAATAGCCCATAGATTCGAGCGCGATCATACCAACAATGCGATCAGGATTGTCGATGGATTGAGCATGGACATAGCTGCCCATCGCGCCGGTCTTGAAATAGGGCGGCTCCTCATTGGCGTAGGCGATCAATTGGACATGGAGGCTCGAGCGACCGTCATGGGGCTTGAGCACACGCGCGAGCTCCAGCAGCGCGGCCACGCCGCTGGCATTGTCATCCGCGCCAGGAGAACTTCCAGCAGTGTCGTAGTGCGCGCCGACTATCAGGGTTGGGGCGTCCGGGCTGCTCGGATTGATTTCGACGATCAGATTGTCGGCCGGCGACAAGACCTCTTGAGTTTGAACATCGTATCCGAAGGTGCGGAATTGCTCGCTAACATAGCCTGTCGTCGCGATAATTGTCGTTGGTGTGTCGAGGCTGCGCGGCTCGGCGGCGAGCGTTGCGACATGCTGACGCAGGCGCGATGCAAGATCGGCATCAGCGGGTTGGGATGCTGGCCCGGAATAGGATTCACCCGGCGTCGAGGTTGCCCAGAAAAAGCCACCTACGAGGAAGAAGGAAATCGCCAGCACAGCGATCAAGATAAAGCGGCGGATCCGCTCGGCCTGCTTCTCGCCTTCCTCGCGAAAGCTCATTCTATCGGATCAGTCGTTTTGTTGGTGGATTTCTGAGATCGATCGGCGCGGGCTTGCAAAGCAGCAATGACACGCCTTGCGCCTGCCAGAGGACTGAATTTCTCAACATACCAATCGAACACGGCTTCGTTGTCTTGCAGGTTCAGCGTGTGTGGCCCGCGAAGGCCATCAAACACTAGGCGCGAGACCTCCGATTCCGAATAATCATTTTCTGTCAGTGTGTTGATCTTGAACACTATCAACGCATCGCCGTAGGATTTTTCGAAATCCTGGCCGAATCTGAGCAGGCCAGAAGACGTCTTTGTCAGCATCCCGCCCATTCGGCTGCCGCGCGCTGAAACGCGAATGGGGCTAAGCGGATGTTCCTCAAACCGGTCCATCAGACCGGTGCTCGACCAGAGCCGCAGGGCCGACGTTTCGTTGGGCCTGTTCGCAAAGAGAAACACGCGACCTTGATACTCAAAGAGGGTGGGATCGATCAATCGATCGGTATCGATGTCGAGTGTGCCTTGCTCGACCAATTCGTCTCCGACGAGCCGATAGATCGCCTGCTTTCCGGCCTGTGACATCTCAGGAATGACGTAAGACTTTCCCCGCCAGTCGAAGCAAGATGGATACGAATAATGAGACGCTTCCGGCGTCGACAAAACGGCGACCTGGCCATCGCTGATTGCGGCTAGCTTTCCCTTGCCGCTGGTTTTGTCCAACCCCTCGACAAGAATGCGCCCGTCTTGATGAATAAAGGGGTCGGCCAAAAACGTAAATTCGGGTGGAGTTGCGAGCGTCTCCCAATCTCGCTCGCGATCCGAAACAGACTTAAGATCATCAATCGACAGGTCTGGTCCAGCCAGCGCTACGCGGGAGACTTTCCATCTCTTCTCGACAAACAGTCCGTAGCCAAGTCGGCGCATTCCGTTGACCAAGTACGAGAAAAGCGCACGGATCACGACCGCATTGCTTGGAAGCGGAAAGTTCTTTCCACCGGCGGAAAAATCAATCGCGTCGCCATCCCATAACCGCTTCAGAGCTGGCCTTATGAGTAGGGGAGAGACCTGATAGGCGTCACTCAGTGTCTTGCGATAAGAGTGCGGCAGAACCCTCGATTGGGCGAAGGCAAGAACCGGTCCTGCGTCCCGCGTGTTGGTCATTTGATGGACAATCTGACCCACAAATTTCTGACCGTCGCGCATTTCGTAGAAGCCTGCAGGTCGCCCCCGATAATCGCGCGGATCACCATGATGCCACGAGATCATCGGCACAGAGTTTTCCGCAACGCGGATCAGAGACAGGCCAAAACGGACCACAGCGTCAACTTTGTTGGCCTTGAGCCATTGGTCGACGTCAGGCGGCAAAACGGCCCAGATCCCGTCATAATCCGGCGAGAAGCTGAGAGTTGGGCGATCACCCCGCTGCGCTGCGCCAAACTCGGCTCTTTTGCCCGCCGCGCGTTTGATCGCGATCAGATTGAGAAGATAGTAGAATGCGTGCTGCCAGATCTTGCGCTTGCGCGGCTGCTCATTCTCGACAACCAAAAAGAGCAGCTCATGATCTGGCTCAATCTGCCTGACAGCTTCGAGCTGCCATTTTTGCAGCGACGCTCCATCATACAGAATAGCAATCTTCTTCATGCCGTTCGCCGCTGGTTCTCTGTCAGAACGATCACTCCCTATCGGGTCAGCTTCTTATAGGCCAAGCGAGTTGGACGATCGGCTGCATCGCCGAGGCGACGACGCTTGTCCTCCTCATAGGCTTCGAAATTGCCTTCAAACCACTCGACATGGCTGTTGCCTTCGAATGCCAGGATGTGCGTGGCCAAACGATCAAGGAAGAAGCGATCGTGCGAGATCACCACAGCGCAGCCGGCGAAGTTCTCAATTGCGTCTTCGAGCGCGCCCAAGGTCTCGACGTCGAGGTCGTTGGTCGGCTCATCGAGCAGCAGCACATTGCCGCCCTGCTTGAGCATTTTTGCCATGTGCACACGGTTGCGCTCACCACCGGACAGCTTGCCGACATTCTTCTGTTGGTCAGCGCCTTTGAAGTTGAACGCGCCGACATAGGCCCGCGTGGACGTGTCGTGGCCGTTGACTTGCATGTAATCGAGGCCGTCAGAGATCTCTTCCCAGACATTGTTCTTGCCGTCGAGATGATCGCGGCTCTGATCGACATATCCAAGATGGACAGTGTCACCGATTTCAATGGTCCCGCTGTCGGGTGTTTCCTGGCCAGTGATGATCTTGAACAGGGTTGATTTCCCGGCGCCGTTGGGGCCGATCACGCCGACAATGCCGCCGGGAGGCAGCATGAAAGACAGGTTCTCGAACAGCAGCTTGTCGCCATAGGCTTTCGAGATGTTCTTGGCCTCGATTACCTTGCCGCCAAGACGTTCGGGGACTTGGATGACGATCTGTGCCTTGCCCGGCTTGCGTTCGCCTTGCGCTTCCTGAAGCTGTTCGAACTTGCGGATACGCGCCTTCGATTTGGTCTGACGTGCCGAGGGCGTCTGCCTGATCCATTCGAGTTCGCGCGACAGCGTTTTCTGTCGTCCGCTTTCCTCACGGCTTTCCTGTTCGAGCCGCTTGGCCTTCTTTTCGAGATAGGTCGAGTAATTGCCTTCGTATGGGAAATACGCTCCGCGATCGAGTTCGAGGATCCATTCCACCACATTGTCGAGGAAGTAGCGATCGTGCGTGATCATCAGCACGGCGCCGGCATATTCCTTGAGGTGGTTCTCAAGCCATTCAACGCTTTCTGCATCCAAGTGGTTGGTTGGCTCATCGAGCAGCAGAATTGACGGCTTCTGGATCAGCAGGCGTGTCAGCGCGACACGGCGCTTCTCACCACCAGACAGGTTGTCGACCGGGCTGTCAGACGGCGGACACCGCAGCGCTTCCATTGCGATCTCGAGCTGGTTGTCGAGCGTCCAGCCATCGACGGCGTCGATTTCTTCCTGCAGCGTGCCCATTTCTTCCATCAAGGAATCGAAGTCGTCGCGATCCGGATCTCCCATCAGGCCGGTAATCTCGTTGAAGCGATCAACCTTGTCGGCGATCTCGCGCGCGCCGTCCTTGACGTTTTCGAGCACGTTTTTCGACGTATCGAGCTCAGGCTCCTGGGGAAGATAGCCAACGGTGATGTTTTCACCCGGCCAGGCTTCGCCCGTGATGTCGCTATCAATCCCTGCCATGATCTTCATCAGGGTCGACTTGCCTGCGCCGTTGGGCCCGACAATGCCAATCTTCGCGCCCTGGTAGAATTGCAGGTTGATATTGGCGAGCACCGGCTTCTGTGCACCAGGGAAGGTCTTGGTCATGTTCTTCATGACATAGGCGTATTGCGCGGCCATCGTGGCGGGTCCTTTTGGAACGTGTTTCTGTGAGAGAATCTTGGCTGCGCAAATAGGCTGCGCAGGCCAATCGGGCAAGCGGGGTTTGCATTCATCAGCAAGGCTGTGATGCGATTGAATATTTTCGCGATCACGCACAATTCCTCAACGCGCGTTTAACCTTATCAACCTAATACAGGCCAAGAAGGGCGCAGCGGGGCAATGCAGACACAAATTCTAGGCTTGGTGACACCATTAATGGCGCTGTTTTTCGCAGCGACATTCGTGATGTTATGGCGTTTGGGCCGCATGAAGCGCCATGTGCTTGGATTTGGCGTGGCCTTCGCCTTTTCGGCAATCGGGTTCCTGATCACCCATTTCCTGCCCTCAGACGCGTTCTACGTCTTCCACGCTACGCAATTCTTCTACAGTCTCGGCTCGATCGCCATGATCGCTGCTGTCTGCGAGCGCGCCGGGCAACGAGTAAACCTTGTCAGCCTTGTCGCTGTCTACCTTATGAGCGCTTTCGTGCTGGCATTGGCGATCAATCTCTCCAACGACGTCGGACCGCGCCTGGTCATGGTCAATATGGGTTATGGGGTCATGTTCGCCATGTGCGTCACAACCCTGCTCACCGCGCGCCGCAGGGACGTCGTCGACATCGCAATTATCGCGATCATGGCGTTCCAGGCCGCAGACTTCCTGATCCGGCCCAGCCTGACCTTGCTGTTTGAGAGATCAATCCCGGCCGAAGTCTATCGCGACTCAATCTACTACTCACTGATCGGACTTGTGCTGGGCGTCAAAGGGGTGAGCACTGCGCTGGTGTTGATTGGCGCGACGATCGTTGAATGGACCAAAGCTCTGCGTGAAAGCAGCGATCGCGATGCATTGACCGGCCTGCTCAATCGCGGCGCGTATGAACAATCCATACGCAGCCTGCTTCCGCGGGCGCAGACTGAGGGTCGTCCGCTCAGCCTCGTTGTCGCCGATATCGATCACTTCAAGCAGGTAAACGACATATGGGGGCACCAGGCCGGTGATCGTGCGATCTCCAGCTTTGGCGAGCTCATACAACAGATGATACGCGGCTGTGATGTCGCAGGGCGGATTGGCGGCGAGGAATTCTGCATTGCGGTGTGGAACTGCGACAATGATCCCGCTGAACGTCTGGCGGAACGGATCAGACAAGCCTTTGCTCGACTTGAGCATGATGATCTCAATCAGGACATTCGTCTGACAGCGAGTTTTGGCGTTGCCACCGCAGGCGACGGCGAAACCTATGAGCACCTCTTCGCAAGGGCTGACAGGGCGCTCTACCACGCCAAATCGAGCGGCAGGGACCGGGTTGAGAACGCCGAACGCAAGCGGCTCGACGAAACGCATGCTGACCAAATGGCGCGCCCATTGACCGAGAAGTCGGCGGCGGCACAAGGCTAGCCGGCTGGACAGCAAGCGGCGCCACGATTAGCGCTTGCCGGCATGAAAAAGTCATTCCTTTGTTTCGCTGCGATCTCAATTGCATTCGCCCCTTCGTTCCAAGCCGCCGCAGATGATCACGCGCCGCCATCGCTTGTTGAGGTTGCTGATGCCGCCTTGGTGAGCGACACCTATGCGTGGGATTTCGTTGAAGGTGTGACCACCGAAGTCGGTCCGCGCCAGGCGGGAACCGAAGCGGAGGAACGGGCGCGTGTCTGGGCGATGGATTGGCTGGAAAGGCATGGCTTCGCCAATATCGCCAACGAGCCGTTCGAAATGGAGACATGGGTGCCAGGGACCACCCACAGTGTCGAAATCCTCGAACCTTTCCCGCAGCCCTTTGTGATCCAGCCATTGGGCAACAGCGCGTCGACCGGGTCAGACGGCATCACAGCTGAAGTGATTGAGTTTTCCAGCATGGCGGATTTGTCCGCCGCCGAAGATGGCAGCCTTGAGGGCAAAATCGCCTATATCAGCCACCAGATGCGTCCCTCAATGGATGGGTCGCATTATGGCTTTGCCGGACCTGTCCGTTGGTTTGGGCCCAGCATAGCGGCGAGCAAGGGCGCAATTGCGACAGTCATCAAGTCAGTCGGGACCGATAACAGTCGCAACCCGCACACAGGCGGCACCAGTTTTCCCGCTCGGACCACACCAATTCCCGCCGGGGCTCTTTCGCTGCCAGACGCTGCCAATCTTGAGCGGATGTTTGATCGCGCAGGCGATCGCGCCATCACTATGAAGCTGGTTCTCACGCCAAGCCTGCTCGGCACCACTTTGAGCGGCAATGTGGTGGGTGAGATTGTTGGATCCAATCCCGAGCTTCCGCCCGTTCTGCTCGCCTGCCATCTCGATTCATGGTGGAACGCGCCAGGCGCGTTTGACGACGGAGCAGGCTGCGGGATCATCACCGCTGCTGCGCTCAATGTAGCAAAGACTGGCCAGCCGCTCCGCACGATCCGGGTCTTGCTTGCTGGAGCGGAAGAGGTCGGCCTGTGGGGATCGAAGGCCTATTCAGCAGCCCATATTGATGAGCCCATAGCGGTGGGCATTGAGAGCGATTTCGGGGCTGACCGGATTTGGCGGTTTGAAAGCAATTTCCGCGAATCCAATCCGGATTTGCACACGCGCTTGGCTGAAGCGGTCGCGCGCTTTGGCGTGGCCAATTCCAGCATTGTCGCTTCTGGTGGAGCGGATCTGAACATTGCTCGTGACCAGAAGGCGGCGATCATCGATCTCCAGCAGGATGGCACACGTTACTTCGATCTCCACCACACGCCGGACGACACGCTCGACAAGATTGATCCGGTGCAGCTGCGCCAGAATGTCGCGGTGTGGACGACTGTGGTCGGGATTTTGGCCAATGAGGAACGCGCGATCCAATCAGGAGATACAATCGCCGATGTTGGGCCGGCCATCAAAGCCGCTCGCTAACGAGCCCTGTTAGTGGCGCCTCGTTTCGGCTGGGGAACAGATTGTTCATCAGCTCGCGTGGATCGAGCGCAAAATGTTCAGACATTGCGCCTGCGAGCACGCTCTCGACTGACATTGTTGGGCGCAGGTCACGACCTTCGAACAGGTCCGCATCGCGCAATCCGGACCAATCCGAAATCACTCGGCCACCAGCAATGGCTCCGCCCATGACCAATGCCGCGCTTGCGGTACCATGATCGGTGCCATTGGTTCCGTTGAATCGGACGGTGCGTCCAAACTCTGTTGCGACCACCACCAGGGTGTTTGACCAAGTCTCACCCATTCCGGCTCGATAGGCACCCAGCAGTGCGTCGAGCTGGCTCGCTTGACGTTGGAACACGCCGCGTTGGTTGGCGTGGCTGTCCCATCCGTCGAGCTCGATCATGGCGATCCGCGCTCCGTCGGGGTCGCGCATCAGCGAAGCGGTGAGCTCTCCGGCGGCCTTTGCGTCGCGCAGATTTCGCAGCGTCGTGTCGCTTGCCATTGCCTGCGTTTCGATCGCCGCATTCCAAAGCGCGCTCAATTGTTCATCGCTCGCATAGAGCCTCGCAACCCTATCCTTGAAGTCGTCACTGGCTTGAGGAAGCGCGGATGGGGCATAGCTTGAGACGGGCGCAGCGCCACGCATCGCCAGAGGTAGGGTCGGCGCAATGGCGAGCGCCTTTGGTGGACCGGCTGGCATCATCGCGACAAGACGATTGAGCCAACCGTCGCGCCGCGCATAGGGGATGGCAGACCCGGTCTCCAAGAGATTCTGTCCGTCGAAATGCGACCGTTCGCGATAGTTTGTCGCCACGGCATGAACGAACACGGCATCGCGGTTGGTATAAGACTGGCCGATCTGTTTGAGCGCTGGGTGAATGGCAAAGAAGCTGCCTGCCATCTGCGCGCCGGCATAGTCCGGCAAGCTGGCTTCGCGCAGACGGGCGAAATTGGGATCACCGACCGGGGCCAACATAGCGAGCCCGTCAGCGGCGCCGCGCAGGATCACGAACAGCATGTTCTTCGAACCGGCAGCTTGAGCAAAGGCCATGCGCGGCAATGCGATACCTGCGGCCCCAAGCGCCAAAGAAGCACCAATCAAATTTCTGCGATCAAGCGTTAGCGCCATCATCTATCTCCGCATCATCTCTGGGGCGACCAACAACAAGCCCAGCGCTTGCGGCCCGCTTTCCGCGCGCGACAACCACAGCCGGGTATGCTCGCTCAAAGTCCCTGGAAACGCCTTTTCAGCCCGTTCCAGTACGTTTTCGGACGGGGCTGACCTCGCAAGACGTTCAGCCAGTTCGACGCGTCTGAACACGGCGTCAGGGCCTGCCCAGCTGCCTTCAAGATCATCATATCCGGCTGGAGATGGCGCTCGCCAAGGAACCTGGCCGATTTCGTTCAGAGCACCCGATATTCTCCGGTCGCTAAGACCAGTCACTCCCGTCAGGCGCAGGCTGGCGACAAGCCATTCAAAGGGCTGACGAAACTTGAGCGGGCTCTCGACCCACAATTCGGGTGAATTGACCAGTGTATGAGCGAGGCTGGCGAGATTGCCATTGGTCTCACGAAAATCGCGCTCAAGCCGAGAGATGAGCTTGGGGGAAGGGGAGTCGCCTGCAAAATGCCGCGCAATCTTGGTCGCGACGAATTTGGCGGTCGAGGGGTGTCTGGCCAGATCATCCAGTATGGCGAGCGCTTGGCGAGGGCCCTTTTCGCCGTAGGACTTGCCCAGGATCCTGCGCGTTCCGGGCTCATGGGCAAGATCGACAAAGGCCGCACCGGTGTCTTGCCGCTCACTGAACCGGGCAATGCGAGCAATCCCGGGTATGGTCCAGCCGGTCAGGGCGCGGGCGAACTCGGTGACGTCGGCCTGGTCGTATCCGCCATCGACACCCAAAGTGTGCAATTCCAATATCTCGCGCGCTAGATTTTCGTTCAATCCGCGTCCCTGGCCGCGACGATTGCGCCGCCGGGATTGAAACCTTGAATTGGGGCCGATCGATTGGAATTGATCGAGATAGATCAGCATGGCCGGATGCAGGGTTGCCGCTTTGAGCATGTCCGAGAATTTGCCCAAGACATGCGGCCGGATCGCACTGAACTCGTGGTGGCCAGCCTCATACGGAGTACCGGGCTTGCCGACGCTGACACTGAAGTGGTTCGACCAGAAATGAACCAGGCGTTCGATCATAGGCGTGTCAGAATTGACCGCGATATTCGTTCGCCGCGCGACGTCGCTTCGAAACAGTGCATAGGCTTCGCGCACCTTGTTTCGATAGTCTGTCGGCAGTCCCTCTAGCCGTGCCATGTTGGGAGAGGCCGTGCCGGTCCTGTCACCGCTTTCTCGCATCCGAGCGCTCGGATCGGTTTGACTATTCTGGCGATTGCCGCGGTTTCGCCGGATGATCTCCAGCAATTTGGCGGCCTGGCCTTCAGTCTGTGGCCGTTGCGACAGCGCCTTGGGGGATGGATCAAAGCGTTCGAACTGATCCATCAGATACCGAACCGGGTCGCTCGGCAGTGCTCCATCAATCTGGAGACCATAACCAAAACGGTTGAGGGCAATGCTAGCCAGCTTGGTTGTGTCGTTCATCAGCATATCATGGCCCGATCTCTGGCCCCTGGTCACGTCGCATTTGGTCGCGAATTGTCGCTTGTCAGGGTGAAGAACGGGCGAGGGCGCAAAACCCTTCGCGGACCTAGCTTGCCGCGCAATGCTTGCGGATAAAGTCCTCATGCGTTGGCAGGCTATGCGTCGCGCGCTCAATTACCGTTCGGACGTTGGCCAGGAATTCGCTCAATTGATCATCGCTGATCGCGCCAGTCATCGGATCAAAGCGCTCGGGCGTGATCCCCTGGCCGAGCATGACCTGGACCCAACTCGCCTCGCGGAACAGGTCGTCGACATCGCGCCCGACCCGCCCGGAAGAGGCAAACAGCTCCTGCTTTTGAGTGAGCGAATCCGGAACCGGCATGTTCTTGCAATATTTCCAGAACTCTGAATCCTCACGCTCTGTCTGCTTGTAGTGAAGGATCAGGAAGTCGCGGATCTGTTCGAATTCGGCGGCGCATCGGCGGTTATACTCAGCACGCTCCGCGGTTGCATCTGGACCAGTGGGAAACAGCTGGATCAATCGGTTCACATGCGACTGGATCAAATGGATGCTGGTCGATTCAAGCGGCTCGAGAAATCCGCTCGACAGGCCTATCGCAGCGCAATTGTGCGACCAGAATTGCTCGCGTCGCCCAGTGGTGAAGCGCAAGGGACGTGGATCACCCAGAGCTTTGGTGTCCAGACCCTCGATCAGAATATCGCCAGCTTCGTCGTCTGACATGAACCCGCTGCAATAAACGTGGCCATTGCCCGTGCGGTGCTGCAGTGGGATGCGCCATTGCCATCCGGCGCTCTTGGCGGTCGCTCTTGTGTAAGGCACCAGCGTCGGCAATCGCTCAGAAGGCACCGCCTGCGCTCGATCGCACGGCAAGAAGTTTGACCAATCCTGGTATTTTACGTCGAGCTCTTGGCCGAGCAGAACCGCGCGAAAGCCGGTGCAGTCGATGAAGAAATCGCCCTCTATCAGGACGCCATTGTCGAGCGTAATCGAATTGATGTCTCCGCTCTCGTTATCTCGCTCAACTGATTCAACGATCCCTTCTGAGCGGGTGACGCCGCGCTGTTCTGAATAGGCACGTAGATATTGCGCGTAGAGGCTCGCATCGAAGTGATAGGCATAGGCGAGGCCGGTCATCGATGTGTTGCCCACGCGATCCAGCTTGCCAAATTTGGCTTGGTCAGCGGCCAGTTGATGCAAGGAATAATGCCACAGGCCCTGCTCGTGGCCCTTTTGTCGCGCGCGCAGCCAATATTGATGGAATGGCACACTGGCGAGGCTCATACCGGTGTCACCAAATGTGTGCAGGTATTTCGAACCCACCTTGCCCCAATCGACAAATTCAATCCCGAGTTTGAACGTGCCATTGGTGTGCTTGATGAAGTCGCGCTCATCGAGGCCAAGGATCGCATTGAGTCGAATGATCTGCGGGATGGTCGCTTCGCCGACACCAACCGTTCCGATCGCGTCGGATTCGACCAATTGGATTTCCAGGCTAGGGCCAAGCAGTCGCGCAAAGGCAGCAGCAGTGATCCAGCCAGCGGTGCCGCCTCCTACAATGACCAATCTCTGTTTGTGCGAATCCGCCATAGGTATTTGTCTTCCCGTCAGACCAGCTAGGCTGGCCGAAACATAGCATTGATCGTTAGGCGACCGGTGAGTGGGTCATTGGGCAAGGGGAGGTTGTTGTCGATGACTCCGCAGTGAAGAATATTGCCACGATAAAGCACAGCCTGGTTGAAGGCACCATCGCTCGCATGAATGCGTTCAAAGAAAGGCTCTCCATTGGTTGCATAGACAGACTCTGGCAGCCCTTGTTTGCGGACATCCTCTTCAAGCGCGGCCTTATAGGATGGAAATGTCTCCGCAGTCAGTGACTCCAGCCCAGTGCTCTTGTGTCGGAAGAAGGCGGTTCCGCCGTGATCGGTGTGATCGAGATAGAGCATCATCGCCACAATGTTGCGGTCAGTCCCATCAACATGTGGCAATCGCTGAATAGGGAGCAGCTCGTTCGCCGGTGTTGTGACGATCGAATACCAGGCCCGCATTGCCCAACCGTTGGACGCTTCGCCAAAACCCTTGTCGAGCAATGGTGAGAGTTGTTCCAACCACGCAATCGCAATTTCGGATTCAAGCGGAGCGCGCAGCCCGGGATATTGCGGTGTGATCTTTGCAAATTTTTGCAAAACAGCGCTGTTTCGAGCTGTTTTCGGATCGACCATGAAGTCGTTAATCTCGATAAACTCATGCTTTTGCTCAGAAAAGCTTCCGAGCTTTGCCTGATCAATGGAAATTGCCCAATCGGTCATCGTCTTGACCCTCATATCCGCGTACTTTGCGATCTAGTGCCAGGCTAACAAACGCGGAGAGCAATGCCAATTGTGTCATCATAACCATCGGATAAATAGAGAAAAATATACCATACCAGTATCTGGGGATGGAGTGAGGGTGGCGCGATATCAAACTGTACCCAGCTCCCCACTGCGCTTTAGTGTGACAAGCAAGCAACAACTTGTTGATAGATGGGCGCTTTGAGCGGTGTTTCGACCGGTTTCCGAATTTTAAAACATGTAAAAACAATGAGATAAAGGAATTTTGAGCGATTCTGAGCCGAAAACCGGATTGGTGATTTACCTGCGCCAATTTCTTCGCTATGAAAAAAATTGCAAACACGCACAATGGTTGTGATGCGTGGGGGAGGGAGAATATGGGACTTAAGCGATATTCAGCAAACGCTCGCCTGCTTTGTGGAGCGGCGACTGGTCTTGCGATGGTTGCGACTGCGATGCCCGCGGTTGCGCAAGAGAATGATCAACAAGATGGCGAAGAGAACACCATCATCGTTACGGGTATCCGTGGCGCGATTGAGAGCTCACTCGAAGCCAAGCGAGAATCGACCAGCATCGTCGAAGTGATCTCGGCAGAGGATGTCGGTAAGCTGCCGGATCTCTCTATCGCAGACTCACTTGCGCGTCTGCCAGGCGTCACGGCGCAACGTGTTCGCGGCCGTTCGCAGCAGATTTCTATTCGTGGTCTTGGCCCTGACTTCTCGCTGGCATTGCTCAATGGCCGCGAAGTTGTTTCGGCCGGTAACAATCGCGGGATCGAGTTTGACCAATTCCCCTCAGAATTAGTTGCTCAAGGCGTTGTCTATAAGACAGCCGACGCCCGCTTGGCAGCGACCGGTATCGCCGGCGCTGTCGACCTTCGCACCGTTCGTCCGCTGGACTTCAACGACACGACCATCAATGTTTCGGCGCGTTACGTCATCAATGACAGTGGCAGCCGCAATCCGGACTTCGCGGATGATGGCTATCGTTTCTTCGCTTCCTACATTGATCAGAACGCTGACGGCACCGTTGGCTGGTCGCTCGGTGCGACCGTTCAATCGAACCCCACGCACTTCATTTCGCGCGAACTGAAGACCAACCAGAACCAGGTGGCGCGTGATGCCAACGGCCTGATCTACCCGGCAGACAATCCGCGTCAGGGCGTTGTCAGCCGTGAGTTTGAGCGCGTTTCGGTCGCAGGTACCTTGCAGTTTGAGCCGAGTGACTCGTTCGAAGCGACGATCGATGCTTTCTATACTGACACGCAGGACTCCGGTATTTTCCGCGGGACGGAAACGCCGATCGCGTCGTGGAGTGGTGCCAGCTTTGATGGTGCAACCGGCAATGGTCCGTTTGCGGACACAGCGACCTATTCGGCAGTGGTTCCCATCTTGCGGACCGACACCGAAGGCAATGAGGCTGAGATCTTCGCTGCAGGTGCAAACTTCAAGTTTGCGGTGACGGACAATCTCAACTTTGTCGCTGACTATGGTTATTCAACGCTCAACCGCAACGACATCGATTATGAATCGTATGCGGGCACTGGGCCCGGCCGTTCGGGCGCGCAAGACGTTTTGACCTTCGGCTTCCCAGCCAATGGTGAATACACGATCGACAGCCAGCTGGATTACACCGATCCGGCAAATGTGCTGCTGACCGATCCTGGAGGTTGGGGCCAGGTAGGCTTCCTCAAGCAGCCGATCATTGAAGACGAACTGCATCAGCTGCGTGCTGAGGCGGAATGGACTTTCGACGGCGGTTTCCTGTCGAGCATCAACGTTGGTTGGCTCTACACTGATCGCACGAAGAACTTCGATTCGAACGAAAGCTTCCTGCGTGCATCGAGCGCCTTCACCAATGGTTCGTTGGCGCTTCCTTCGGGCACGATCGTCGGTACGACTGACACAGGTGATTTGGGCAACAATATCCTGGCCTATGATCCTTCGTCATTCCTGACGGACGGCACCTACACCGTGGAGAAGGCCACCTTCGACACCGAATGGGTGGTCGATGAGCAGGTTCATAACTTCTATGTCCAAGCCAATATCGACGCGATGCTGGGTGATGTTTCGCTGCGCGGCAATGTCGGCCTGAAATATTCCGACACCAAGCAATCATCCACCGGCACAATTGGTGGAGGTCTGACCAACACGGTTGAAACGACTTTTGGTGACTGGCTGCCAAATGCCAACCTTAGCTTTGAGGTTGCCGATGGCACCTTCATCAAGCTGGCCGCGGCCAAAACGATCACCCGCGCGCGGCTTGATCAGATGGCGGCGAACCAAAACATCACCGTGAATGCTCTGAGTTGCGCAGACACCAATGGTGACCAAATTCCAGACACGGTTCTGGCATTCAACCCGCCATCGGTGGTGTGCTTCAATCTCAGTGGCGGTAACCCGGCGTTGCAGCCCTATGAGGCACTCTCGTTCGATCTATCGTTCGAGCAATACTTCTCGCGCGGTACAGCGCTTGTGCTTGCTGTGTTCCATAAGGATCTGTCCGACTGGATCATCGATTTCAACGACACGATCGATCTTGAACAGCAGATCAACAATGCTGGCTTTGGCTCCATCCTTCAGACCGCTCCCGAGCTGGCGACGGGCTCGTTCAGCGGACCGGTCAACTTTGCTGACGGAACGATCACCGGCATCGAAGCGACTTTGCGCGTAGACTTTGTCGACGTCACACCAGCACTCGACGGGTTCGGCGGTAGCTTCAGCTTTACTTATGCTGATGCCGAAGTCGAAGATCAGAACATGGTTCCGCTTCCGATCCCAGGTTACTCTGAGACGGTTTGGTCGGGTGATGTGTTCTACGAACGGGACGGCTTCCAGGCCAAGCTTAGCGCGCGTCACCGCAGCGGCTTCCTGTCCGAAGTCCAGAACTTCGATGGCAGCCTAAGCGGTGCGGACGCTCTGAGTGAGACCATTCTCGACGCGCAGATCGGGTATACGTTCGAAGAGGCCTCGGGCTTCCTCGAAGGCCTCGGTGTGCAGTTCGAAGTGTTCAACCTCACAAACGAACCGTTCGTGACCGAAAACGACCTGTTCGATGCCGGCGGCAATGAAATCGGGACCTTCCCGAGCCGCCACGAAATCTACGGTCGAACCTTCAACTTCACGGTCAAGAAGTCATTCTAAACCAAGAGGGTCGCAAACTCTCCAAGAGGGCCCGCCGGCAACGGCGGGCCCTTTCCCTTTATGGGGCAGGGGAACCATGAGGCTGATTTGAGGGCGGCTAGGCCGTGTGCTGAGTTGGGCAATGCCGGGCCAGGAAGTCCGCGTGTTCAGGCATTGCGGCGACAGCCTCTTGCATCGCTGAAGAGATGGCGCGGAAACGGTCCGCAACCGGCACTTGTTCGCGAAGTTCGGCGATCGCTGGAGCGCGCCGCGGGACAATGTCCTGGCCCAGATAGACCGCAATCCAGCTGGGATTGGCAAACAGCTCACGCTCGTCGGCAACCAGCAAACCGTAGTTGCGGAAGTGGTCGATCTTGTATTGCAAGCTGTCCGGGATCTCCATCGCCGAACAATATCGCCACAACTCGGAATCATCGCGCGATGTCGCCTTGTAGTGCAGGATCAAGAAGTCTCTGATCCGCTCATATTCGGCAGTGGTCTGCGCGTTGTATTCTTGCGCCAAGAGTGGCGACATCTCGGCATCGGGCATGAGCGCGATCAAACGCAGAATGCCGTACTGGATCAGGTGCAGGCTGGTGGATTCGAGCGGCTCCATGAAACCCGCAGACAATCCAATCGCGACGCAGTTCTTGTGCCAGAATTTCTTGCGGCGCCCGGTGACGAAACGCAGCGTGCGAGGGTCTGCCAGCAATTCTCCGTCGAGATCGCTGGTCAGGGTAGCGGTGGCTTCATCCTCGCTTACAAACTCGCTGCAATGGACGTAGCCATTGCCGGTGCGATGTTGCAGCGGGATGCGCCATTGCCAACCAGCTGCCTTTGCGGTGGAACGCGTATAGGGTGTGATCTGATCTTGCTTGGCACAGGGAGCTGCCACTGCACGGTCGCAGGGCAGCCAATGTTGCCAATTCACATAGCCGGCTTCGAGCGCGCCCTCGATTAAGAGCCCGCGAAAGCCGCTGCAATCGACAAACAGCTCGCCGGAGATTTCGTCACCACTTTCAAGGGAGACGGATTGGATGAATCCGCTTTCTGCATCGAGGGATACATCTGAAACGCGGCCTTCGATCCGCACAACCCCGCGCTGCTCGGCGTAGCGTCGCAAGAATGCCGCATAGAGACCGGCATCGAAGTGATAGGCATAGTCGAAGGTCGACTGGATCTGCCGGCGATCTGCCGAGGGATGCGAGAACTTGCCATTCTTCGCCATTGCCCAACACATCGAGAAATCATCGATCGGCCCGTCTTGGCGACCGGCTAGGCTCTCGCGCATCCAGTAATGGTAGAATGGGACCTTATCGAACTCGGCGCCATACTGGCCGAATGGGTGGAAATAGCTGCGCCCCTTGCGCGCCCAATCGACAAACTGGATGCCAAGTTTGAACGACCCTGCGGTTTCACGGACAAAGGTCGCCTCGTCGATGCCCAAGCGCTGATTGAAGTGGCGGATCGGCGGAATCGTTGCTTCGCCAACGCCGACTGTTCCGATCGCTTCGGATTCAACCAATGTGATCTTGCATTTCGGTCCAAGCGTGTCGGCCAGCGCTGCAGCGGTCATCCACCCAGCGCTGCCGCCACCGACGATGACGATCGTTTCAAGCGGGCGAAACGACGCTGTCACCTCACCCGCCGCAGCTGTCGCGGATCAGCAGGCTTGTCTCGAGCCGCTCCGACGTCGCTTGCCCGCCCTTGGTGTCGATTAGCTTCGACACGAGCATGCGCCCGGCAAGATTGGTGTCTTGGTCAATCGTCGTAAGCCGCGGAGTGACCAAGCGAGCAGCGGGGATGTTGTCGTAGCCGACAACGGATACGTCCTCAGGCACCTTGCGGCCGCTGAGCGTCAGCGCGCGAATGGCGCCGATCGCGATCAAGTCACTCGCTGCGAACACCGCGTCGAACTCGACGCCGCGGTCAATTGCAGATCGCGTCGCGGCTTCGCCCGAGTGGACGTCAAAGTGCGCGCCGACCGTCAAGTCGGGATCAAGTGAGAGGTCGGCCTCTTCGATCGCTTGACGGTAGCCCTTGTGGCGCTGTTCGGCTTCTGGCGCCTCGGTGTCACCTAAGAACAGCACTCGCTTGCGCCCCAGCCGCAAGAGATGCGAAGTCGCACGGCGCCCACCAGCGAAGTTGTCTGATCCAATGCTGCAATAGGCGGCGTCGTTGAATTCAGCCCCCCAGACCACGAAGCGATCGTCGCGCGATGCGAGCGAGTTAAACGCGTCGTGCAGCGAGCTTTGACCGATGAAGATCATTCCGGTTGCGCGGCTCGTCGTCATCGCGAATTCGAGATCCTCAGCAGACCTCGGAAAGACATGGCTGATCACCAGATCCGCATTGCGATCGCGCGCTGCTTCGGCGATGCCGGCAAGCAATTCCAGGAAGAATGGATCCGCTACGCGTGTTTCGCGCGCTTGTGGCGCTGGCACGATCACGGCGATGGTTGCATCGGCCCCGATCGGTCCGTTGGGCATGTGAACACGAAAATCGTAATCATGTTCGCGCGCGATGCGCCAAATCTCTTGCTTGGTGCGTCGCTTTACCGCTGGACTGTCATTGAGCGCGCGCGATACGGTTGAGATTGACACACCGGCTTCGCGCGCAATGTCTTCCAAGCGCGCGTTCTTCCGAGCCCTGGTGTCGGCATCCTGCATTCTATTCGCCGCCCCTCAAACTGCCCAATAACCTGTTCCCGGTTCGAGTGTTCCGGGCAATGCGGCCTGGTGCTGCATTCCGCGATCAGACGCCACAACTCTTGCCGCTGCAAATTCAGCAGGAGGCGTCCAACTTGCAGGCTGATCGCCGAGGTTGAACACGCACAAGACTTTGCTTTCGCCCGATGTCCGAACGAATGCGACGAGGTCGTCCAGTGTGTCAAGCAACTGGCTGTCGCCATCAACCATTGCGGGCAGCTCACTCCGCACACTCAGCAGATTGCGGGTGAAGCTGATCATCGAGCCCGGATCGGTCATCTGCTTGTCGACCGCGCGCTCTGTATGCGTCTGATCGATCTTCAGCCAGGTCCGGTTGGCGCTCGAAAACCCGGCTTGAGGAGCCTTGGCAGCCCAGGGCAGGGGCGTGCGCGCGCCGTCGCGGCCAAGCGTATGCGGCCAATTGGCCTTGGCCTCGGGATCTTGCAGTTCATCGAAAGCGACCTGACCCTGGGGCAGGCCCAGCTCTTCGCCTTGATAGATGATCGGATTGCCTCGCAGCGACAGAAGCAAGAGCTGGCTGACACGCGCAATCTGATCGAAATTGCTCTCGTCGGACCAACGGGAAACAGCGCGTGGCGCGTCATGGTTTGAGAACGCCCAGGATGGCCAACCTTCTTCGGGCGTGCCGTCCCAATGGTTCAAGGATTGCTTGACCAGCTCAGCTGTCAGTGCGGGCGCGTAGAGAAAATCGAAATTGTAGGCAGAATCGAGCCGCTTCTGGTCAGCCGTAAACGCCTTCATCTCGGCCAGGGGATCTGGACCACCGACCTCAGCGACAGTGAAGCAGGCATCGTATTCTTCCACCGTCGCTCGAATGCGCTCGATGAACAGCGGAATGTCCGGGTGCGACTGATTGTAGCGCTTGATCTGCATGTCAAACGGTCGCGTCACCTGTTCCAGCGGCCTTCCGGAAGGCGGATTGTCGCGCAATTCAGGGTCGTGCATCGCAAAGTTGAGCGCATCAAGCCGGAAACCATCCACGCCCCGATCGAGCCAGAAACGCGCGACGTCGAGCAGTGCATTTTGAACTTCAACGTTGTGGACGTTGAGATCAGGCTGGCTGGTGAGGAAATTGTGCAGGTAATATTGGCGGCGCGGCCCGTCCCATTGCCAGGCTGAACCACCAAACACGGATTGCCAGTTCGACGGAGGCGAGCCATCGGGCTTGGGGTCTGCCCATACATACCAATCGGCTTTGGCATTGGTCCGATCGCGCCGGCTTTCTGCAAACCATGCGTGATCGTCGGAAGTGTGCGAGTAGACCTGATCAATGATTACCTTCAGCCCCAACCGATGCGCGGTTTTGACCACATTATCGAAGTCTTCAAATGTGCCGAAGATCGGGTCGATGCCGCAGTAATCGGCGACGTCATAGCCAAAGTCGCGCATTGGCGATGTGAAGAAGGGCGAGATCCAGATCCCATCGACGCCCAATGACGCGATGTATTCCAGCCCCTCGGCCACACCGCGCAAATCTCCGATACCGTCGCCATTGGTGTCGCGAAAGCTGCGCGGATAGATCTGGTAAATCACCGCACCGCGCCACCATGGCTTGGTTTGCGGTGCGACATGATGATCAGTCATGGCAAGGCCATTGCTCATTGGGCGACCTCGCTCACACGTGCAATGCACCAGCCAAAGGCAGGTAGATTCAATTCAATACTCCCAGGTGCGACGACAGTGTCAGGACAATTGCCGTGCAAAGTCTCAAGTGTGCGCGCATCATAGCCGAGCGATGCATTGCCGTCATAGGCTTGGTCTGACGTGTTGAACGCCAGGATATATTCCGTTCCAGTCTCAGGATCGAACCGTGAGAAGCTCACAAGACCTGGCTTGGCATCGTCATAGCTGCGCGAGACCTGCTTTCCGCTGCGCAAGGCCGCGTGCTTTTTCCGAACCACTCCCAGTTCGCCGATCAGCTTGTAGAGCGGGTGCTCTGCGTCAAAGTTGGACTCCGCTGTGGTCGCGCTGGTTCCGATCAATAGATTGTCGTTGTAGCTGTCGGTTACGCTCGGGAACATGTCTTCGCGCGCTGCCTGATCATTGCCATCGCCAACAAAGCCCTGTTCGTCGCCGTAATAGATCACGGGCGATCCGCGCAACGTCATCAGCATGGCATGGCCAAGCTCAACCCGATCGAGCAATTCATCTTGCGAGATGTCAGGATTGTCCGCTTTGACGAGGGTTGAGAAGCGCCCCATGTCGTGATTGCCAAGGAAAGTCGGCATCGTCCGCGCAGCCACTGCGCCGCCTTCGTAATTTACATCGCCGTCAAACATATCGACCAGCACAGAGGGCGGAGCATTCCTGCCGACGGCTTCGCGCACGGCCGCCTGGAAAGCGAAGTCGAGCACTGCGGGAAATCCATCACGGCGCGTGAACTGAGCCAGAAATCCGCTGTTGGGGCTGTCTGAATAGACCTCACCAAAGATCAGGAAGTTCGGGATCCCTTCGGCCTCGGCGGTCTCAAGCATAGCGGGTACGAAGCTTTGCCAGAATTCGGGATTCACATGTTTGGCGGTGTCGATGCGGAAACCATCGATGCCAAAGCGGGTGATCCAGCTGGCATAGATCTCAATCATGCCCTCGAGCACGCGAGGATGTTCGGTATAGAGATCGTCCAGCCCGGCGAAGTCGCCATAGCGGCTGCTCTCACCCGTGAAGGTCGTGCTGCCGCGGTTGTGGTAATAGATGGGATCGTTGAGCCAAGCAGGGACCTTCACGTCCTTTTCCGCGTCGGGGACGACTGGCGTGTAGGCGAAGTCTGACGAAGTCAGTTTGGCGAAATTCTCGGCAGTCTGAACATCGTCACCGAGAAAGCCTTCATTGATTGCGTCTCCGTCGGGGGCCTGGCGCCGCGAATAGGGGAAATCTGCCAAGCTGCGATAGGAATAATCGCCATCGGCGTATTGGATCACATCGGCCGTATGGTTGGTGATGATATCCATATAGACCTTCATGCCGCGCTCATGCGCGGCGTCGACGAAGGCCTTGAATTCATCATTGGTGCCGAAATGGGGATCGATGCTGGTGAAGTCGGTCACCCAATAGCCATGATAGCCTGAGCTCTCCTGGCCTTCTGGGCCTTGGACCGGCTTGTTCTTGAAAATGGGTGCAAACCAGATCGCGGTGACGCCCATACCCTCAATATAATCGAGCTTGGCCGTCAGTCCCTTGAGGTCACCGCCGTGATAGAAACCCTTGTGTGTTGGGTCGAAACCGTGATCAAGCGCACCGCCTTCCAGGCCGCCGAGATCATTGCTGGTGTCACCGTTTTCGAATCGATCCGGCAAAACAAAGTAGACGACTTCATCTTCTGGCGGACGATCGCGAAAGCTGGGTTCTTCGTCGGGCGTTGCAGTCATGGCCCATGCGGTGCCCATCAGCCCAAATACCGCTGCGATCGCCAACAGCTGGATTCGTTTCATTGTTTCTCCCCTCCAGCCCGTTTGATGCCATCATTCCGCAGGATTTGCAAATCTTTGTATTCCTCTCTGGAGAGAGTCGATTTTCAGCGTTTCTGACGTAAATATAGAGAGATGCTGGACATATTGGCCGCAGAATCCTGAGAATATGTGGGCAATTTTGAAAGATTCTTGCAAATTTTTGCAGAAACGTCACACTAAGGGGAAGCAGGCACGCATTAGACAGTGCCAGCATGCTCTGGAATTTAGAGCGATAAGGGGCCCCAAGTCACGCGAAATACGCGTGGTTGGGGGTAATGGGCGAGAGGCAATTTTGAGATGACACAGGCGGCAACGCACGGTTCGGCACGCAAGCCGGCGATGAATCCGATGCAAATCTGGAACATGAGTTTCGGGTTCTTGGGCATCCAGATCGGCTTCGACTTGCAGAACGGCAATGTCAGTCGAATCTTCCAAACGCTTGGAGCTGAGGTCAATGAGCTGGCGATCCTCTGGATTGCCGCGCCGATGACCGGATTGATCGTCCAACCCATCATCGGACACATGTCAGACAACACCTGGGGACGCTTCGGACGCCGCCGTCCGTTCTTCCTTGTCGGGGCCATCCTCGCCAGCCTGGCGCTCTTCATCATGCCCAACTCGCCCACTTTGTGGGTCGCCGCGGGCATGCTCTGGATCATGGACGCATCGCTCAACATCACGATGGAGCCGTTCCGGGCCTTTGTCGGCGACAATCTGCCAGACCGCCAGCGCACACGCGGCTATGCCATGCAAAGCTTCTTTATCGGCGTGGGGGCCGTCATTGCGGGCGCGCTCCCCTGGGTGATGACCAATTGGATTGGGCTCAGCAACGTCGCTCCGGCTGGGGAAATTCCGGAGACGGTGCAATGGGCATTCTATATTGGCGGGGCCGCCTTGCTAATTGCGGTGTGTTGGACCGTGTTCAACACCAAGGAATACAGCCCGGAAGAGCTTGCTGGGTTCGAGGCGGCGCGCCATGAAGCGCTCGGCACTGAGCCGGTTGACGCAGACACAGTCCAACGCAGCGTCAGCCAGTTCCAGACCGGTGGCTTGGTGTGGATCCTCATAGGCATGCTGTTCGCAGCGTTCGTGGTCTTTGCCCGGCAAGACCCTAAGCCAGCCTTCCTCGGCGAGCTCGAGATCGGACAGGAGTTGTATATTCTCGCCGGACTGATTGCCTCATTTGGTTTGATCCAGATCATCGCCGGAATGATGCGCAAAACCGGCGCGGATCAGAATGGTTTCATGGAAGTGGTCAACGATCTGTTCGCGATGCCACAGACCATGCGGCAATTGGCGGTGGTGCAATTCTTCAGCTGGTTCGCGATGTTCTCGATGTGGATCTATGGCACGCCCGCAATTGCAGAGTTTCACTACATGTCGCCCGACCCGGCGACACAAGGATATCAGGATGCCGCCGACTGGTGGGGCTTGCTTGGATCCGTTCGCAACGGGATTGCAGCCGCCGCAGCGCTTGGGTTCATCTGGATCGCAGCGCGGATGGACCGTCGGCGCCTGCACAGCATAAACCTCGCAATAGGCGCGGTGGGATTTGTTTCGATGCTGCTGATCCGCGATCCGTCACTGCTGTGGATCCCAATGGTCGGGGTCGGCATCGCCTGGGCTTCTATCGTGTCGCTGCCTTACGCCATTCTCGCGGGATCGGTGCCCGCGAAGAAGATGGGCATCTATATGGGGATCTTTAACATCTTCATCGTCGTGCCACAGCTGATCGCGGCGACCTTATTGGGCTTCCTGCTGACAACATTCTTCGACGGCGCGCCAATCTACGCGCTGCTGATCTCGGGTGTTTCCTTCGTGCTGGCTGCGATCGCGACGCAGTTCGTGACCGACCGCCAGACCGAAGCACCGAGCGAGCCGGCTGCGGCGTGATGCTCAAGCGGATCACAGCTGCAGCGTCGCTCGGTGTGCTAGCGGCATGCGGGCAAATTGGCGGGCAGGGCGGAGCGTCCTACGAACCTGAGCCCTATGTTCAGGTCGAGCATGCTGACTGGACGCGCGATGCTGTCATTTATCAGCTCAACACCCGCCAGTTTACCGAAGCAGGGACGTTTGCCGCCGCGCAAGAGCACCTGCCAAGGCTAGCGGAGCTAGGTGTTGATATTGTCTGGTTGATGCCGATCCATCCGATTGGAGAGGTCAACCGCAAGGGGGAGCTGGGCAGTCCCTATGCTGTGCTCGATTATCGCGCGATCAACCCGGATCTTGGGACCGAAGAGGAATTTCGTGCCTTCATTGATACGGCGCATGAGCTTGGACTCAAAGTCATACTGGATTGGGTCGCCAACCATTCGGCGTGGGATAATGCGCTGACGACCGAACACCCTGACTGGTATCTCAAGACACCTGAGGGTGACTTCATGCCGCCACAAGGCACCGACTGGTCCGATGTGATCGACTTCGATTACAGTCAGCCAGGTTTGCGCGAATATATGACCGGCAGCCTCGCCTATTGGGTGCGCGAATTCGATGTCGATGGCTATCGCGCGGACGTTGCTGGCTATGTCCCGCTCGACTTTTGGGAAACCGCCCGAGCTGAACTCGACGCGATCAAGCCTGTCTTCATGCTCGCCGAATGGGAAACGCGCGATCTCCACGCCCATGCCTTTGATGCGACCTATGCCTGGGGCTGGAAGGAGGCCATGCAAGAGTTGGTTGCTTCTGGAGACGGCGCAGGCGCCATGCGTGGTTATTATGCAGGCCAGCAAACGACATGGCCCGATGGCGTGTTCCGCATGGCTTACACCGATAATCACGATCAGAATTCGTGGGATGGCGTGGCGTCGGAGATCTATGGTCCGGCTTACGAGACCGCGATTGCGCTGTCCTTTGTCGGGCCGGGAATTCCGCTGATTTACAACGGTCAGGAAGCCGATCTCGCTCACCAGTTGAGTTTCTTCGGCAAGGATCAGATCGAGTGGAAGACCGGCGAGTATGACCCGCTGTTTCGCCTCCTGATTGCGCTCAAAACTGACCAGCAGGCATTGTGGAACGGACCGTTTGGCTCGCCCATGGTCGAGATACCCAACAGCGCAAGCAATGATGTACTGAGCTTTGTACGCGGTGAGGCCGGATCGCGCGTGTTTGGAGTGTTCAACCTATCGCCCCGCGCTGCGTCAGGCGCGTTTGAACTGGCGCGGCACCATGGGAAATACGTGGATGCGTTGTCTGGTGAGGACATGACATTTGCGCCGGGTGAGGCTGATGCCTTTGCGCTGGCGCCCTGGCAATTTCGGATATTCGTCGAAGCTCCCTAGGGCTGGGTGATCTCGACCACCGATCCGGCAGCAACATTGGCTCTTATGGTCTCGCTGCCATCGGGCCAGATGATCCGCAGGCCTGCTTCAGTGTTTGGCCCCAAGCCAAAGATCTGATCTGTCGAATTGTGCGATATGAAATTGCTGTTGATCGCCACCAATCTGCGTTGCCGCGTGTTGTCGATCGTCATCTCGATGATCGCCCCGATCGCATAGGTGTTGGGCGCGCGGCCGCGCAGTCGAACCTTGATCGCATTGGCGCCCGTTAGTTGGTTTTCCCAGTAATAGGCCGCGTCGGTCGGCTCGGCGGTGAGAAGCAAGATGTCGACGTCGCCATCATTGTCGAAATCATCGCACACCACGCCGCGCCCTTGATCGGTGTCCATCACGGACGAGGCCTGGGCCTTGTCGGCGAAAGTCCCGTCTCCAGCGCTCATCCATAGCCGGGTGGTGTCGTTGACATAGTTGGACGCTGATGGGTCCTTGCCCGCCTCCCAGCCATTGGTCTGGTAGATATCGAGCCAACCGTCGGCGTTGAAATCGGCAAAGCACGATCCCCAACCCCAGCCGCCTGGCTCAACGCCAGAAGCCGAATTGCGCGAGAAGCTTCCGCCGCCGAGATTCTCGAACAGGCGATTGCCATTGATGGACGAGACGAACCAATCGAAATCGCCATCATTGTCAAAGTCACCAATGGCAGCACCCATCCCGTTCTCGTCATCGGGAATGAAGGAGACGCCGGAAAATGTGCCATCGCCATCGTTGAGCATAACCTTCGATCCGCGAAAGTCCGACACCATCAATATGTCGAGGTCGCGATCACCATCGATATCGACGAAGCTGGGGGCGAAGGAATAGTCGTAATTGTTGCCGAGTACGCCGCGGGTCTGGTCAAAGGCCATCAAGGCCGAAACTCCGCTGGAAGCGCCAACCGGCGTAAATTGGAATGCGCCGCCGACACTGTCATTGCGCCACAGTGTCTCAGATTCGCCAGCATAGGGCGGGGTGCGCAAGGTTCCCCAATGCGCCATCAGGACATCGAGATCACCATCGGCGTCATAATCACCCAGCGCGATCGAAATCGTCTGGTCTGACTGAGCCAGATCAAAGCCTGACCCGGCTGTCGCGTCGCTGAATTTTCCTGCCCCATCATTGACGAACAGTTTGGTCGGCCCGCCTTCAAGACCACCCAGCAGCAGGTCGAGATCGCCATCTCCATCGAGGTCAGCAAAGGTTGGGCCGCTGTGACGCCCATTTGTCGCTGCGCCGAGTGTGAAGGCGAGACCGGCCGCTGCGGCTTGCTCCTCAAAGCGGGTGCCACCCTGGTTGACATAGAGCAGGTTAGGCCCCGTATCGCCGCGGGTGACAAACACATCGATATCGCCATCATTGTCGATGTCGCCCGATGCAGCGCCACCAGCAAATTGCGCAACCATAATGTTAAGCCCGGCGGAAAAGCCGAAGGAATGGCCGATCTGCATCGCCGCGGTCTGGTCCGCGAAATTGGTGTCTGCGCCCGGTGGGAGAGTCGCGACAGTCTGAGTGGGAGTGGGGCTGGGGGTCGGCGTGCCAGCCACGGCCGTGCCGCCTGAGGCTGGTGCGACCTGATCACCGCCACAAGCGGCCAAAGACAGACAAACAATGCCCGACAAGGCCAGGCCAAGTGTGCGTGTCACCATGCTCGAATTCTCCCCCGAATTCCAAGATAATGGTCCAAAATGCATAAGTTTGCAAAGAATTACCTTGGATTTTCCCTCATAAACTGTGCTACATTCTCATCGAGAGAACAAATTTTTGCAAAAGTTTGCATTTGCGAAAATGACCGGGAGATAGCCATGTCCGCCATTCATAACAGGCTTGTTGCCTTTGTCGCCACTGTGCTCGCCGCACTTGTGGGTTTTGCGACGCCATTGCAGGCAGAAACGCTTTCTGTTTCTTCGCCGGATGGTCTGATTTCGGTTTCGGTTTCTGACGATGGTGGACGCGCGACCTATTCCGTTTCGTACAATGATGAACTCGCGATGGAGCCAGCCCAGCTGGGATTGCTGTTCCTCGAACATCACGGGTTCGAACGCGATCTCGCGATCGTCGAGCACACGCGCAATGCGCATGACGAAACCTGGGAACAGCCCTGGGGTGAGCGTCGCTTTGTGCGCGACAACCACCATGAGCTGGCAGTTACTTTCGCCTCTCAGTCCGGCCCGGATCGGCAAATGGTGGTGCGATTCCGGGTGTTCGATACAGGCATCGGATTTCGCTATGAATTGCCTGAGCAAGAGGCTCTGCAGGGCGATATCAAAATCATCGATGAACTGACGCAATTCAAGATCGGCTATCAGGCGGATGCTTGGTGGACGCCGAGCCGTCAATTCAATCGCTATGAATATATCTACCGCAAAGGCGTGGCTGGTGTTGTCGACGATGCCCACACTCCGGTCACCTTCCGCCAGCCATCCGGATTGCACATTTCAATCCATGAAGCGGCCTTGGTCGATTATTCGGGCATGTCACTGATTGCGCTGCGCCCTGGCGACTTCGAAGCTCAGCTGCGCGCTGGATCAGACGGGATCAAGGTTCACACCAAGGCCCCGTTCAAATCGCCATGGCGGACGATTCAGATTGCCCCCGATGCAGCGGGGCTGATCAATTCCGACATCATCCTCAATCTCAACGAGCCCAACAAGCTCGGCGATGTATCGTGGGTCGAGCCAGGCAAGTATGTCGGCATTTGGTGGGCTATGCACATCAATGATCGGACCTGGGGCAATGACGGCATCCATGGTGCGAACAATGACGACACCAAGCGCTATATCGACTTCGCTGCAGAGCATGGCTTCAAAGGCGTGCTGGTCGAAGGTTGGAACACGGGCTGGGATGGCGACTGGTTCAACAATGGCGAATTGTTCAGCTTTACCGAGCACTATCCCGATTTCGACCTGGCGGAGCTCAATGCCTATGCCATGTCAAAAGGTGTGCGGCTGATCGGTCACCACGAGACGTCAGGCAATGTCTCCAATTACGAAGCGCAGATGGAGGACGGCTTCGACCTCTATGAGCAAGTCGGAGTCACCCAGGTCAAAACCGGCTATGTTGCCGATGCCGGTGACATCGTGCGCTATGATGAGAATGGCGTGAAGCAGTATGAATGGCATGACAGCCAATTCATGGTCGATCACCATCTTCGGGTGGTCCGCGCGGCAGCCAAGCGCAAGATTTCGATCAACGCGCATGAGCCGGTGAAGGATACCGGCCTGCGGAGGACCTATCCCAATTGGATGACGCGCGAAGGCGCGCGCGGGATGGAGTTCAACGCCTGGGGCACGCCGCCAAATCCGCCCGAGCATATTTCTATTCTGGCATACACTCGAATGCTGTCGGGCCCGATGGACTTCACGCCAGGGATCTTCGATTTGCGGCCGAATGAGAAGCCACCAGCGCGCGAGGATATGGCACGCGGTGATCCATCCAACCGCCCGCAAACCACATTGGCCAAGCAACTTGCGCTTTACGTGGTGCTCTATTCACCGCTGCAAATGGCGGCCGATTTGCCCGAAAACTATGAAGCGCGGCCAGACGCATTCCAGTTCATCAAGGATGTTGCCGCAGACTGGGATGACACCATCGCGCTCAATGGCGAAGTCGGCGAATATGTCACGATTGCCCGCAAGGCGCGGGGCAGCGATGAGTGGTTCGTTGGCTCGGTCACCGATGACGACAAGCGCAATGTGAATATCCCGCTCAACTTCCTCGACGAAGGCAGGACTTACACCGCGCAAATCTATCGCGATGGCGAAGGCGCAGATTGGGACTCCGATCCCTATTTGCTCGTGATTGAGGAGCGTGAGGTGACTTCCGGTGGCCTGCTGGAGATAGGACTGGCGTCTTCCGGCGGTGTTGCAATCCGGTTTGTGCCGCAAGACTGATCTTGGCGCTGCTAGCCCAGCACCCAATCAAAAATCTCGGGCAGCCGAGCCGCCCAGGCATTCTCTTCGTGCTCGGCCCCGGGATATTGCTTGCTTTCCCAATCAATGCCGCGCGCCCATTCCGTGCCCGCCATGTGCTCGTCAATGGCCGCTTGATAGGGCGGGTAATAGGCATCGAGCGTGGCGGTGCCGTGATCGAACCACAACTTGCGGCCGTTGGATTGGCCCAGTCGCTGTTTGATGAGATCGCGCCATATACCGACCAGCTCGGGATCGGTCCCGTCTACTTTTTGCGGCGCGATCGCCGGCCAATGCGTGCTGACGCAACCCGCGCGGCCAAACACGTTGGGATGGTAGAGGAAGGCGTAGAGGCTGATCAGGCCGCCCATGCTCGACCCGACGATCGCGGTGTCGTCGCGCGCGCCAAGTGTGCGGAACGATCGATCAACCCACGGCTTCAGCGTTTGGGCGATCCAGTTGATATAATGGTTCGAGACGACCGGTCCTTGCGCGTATTCATCCATATCGGCGCGCAAGCTGTCGCTGGCATTCTCATAGGCGGGCAAGGGCAGGTATTGGCGATAGCGATCAACGCCCGGCGACCAGATACCGATGATGATCCATGGATCGGTCTGGTGCTTGTCAGCGTGGCCAAGCATGGCGCGATCAGCGGCCCAAACTTTGTTGAAATTGGACAGCGCAGGATCGAACAGATTCTGCGCGTCGTGCATGTAGACCACACGATAGCGGCGATCGCTGGCGTAATATCCGGGTGGCAGCCAAATCGTCAGTCGCTGCTCGGGCAGACCCAGCGCCTTGATCCCATCATATTCAAGCAAATGGCCCGGCCCGCCGCTGGCAAGCACTGGCGCTGGAAGTGCGGTCAGAAGGGCTGTGCCAAGCCCCGCGGCAATGCTGGTTCGGCGATCAATCATGCGCGTCTCTCTCATGCTTCAGGCAGATTAGAGGGGCGAAGAAATTATGGAAGGGCCGGGGCGAGATTTGACCGCCGTAGAATGGCCATAGGAGGCTCAGGATGAGAATTTTGATCGGTTTGGCAGCAATGGGGCTCAGTCTCTCTGGATGCGCTCAGAACGGCTCTGAGGAGGTCTCAGAAGGCTATGATTTTGGCGGGGTTTTTGACGAGACCTATGCCGGCGAAATCGATCGGACGGTGGAGCCGCGACGGCCAGATGGTCCCCCCAATGTGGTGCTCATCATCGCGGATGATCTGGGCTGGCCTTATCTCGGGTTTCTTGGCGACGAGAATGTCATCACCCCCAATATGGACATTCTCGGAAATGGTGGCGCAGTGTTCGAAATTGGCCATTCGACGTCCAACCATTGCCGACCGACTTTGCAGTCGCTGATCACCGGCTTTTATCCGGTCCAATACGAGCAACAGGCGCTGGCGATTGCCGATCGTCGGATGTCGAGCGGCGACTTGCCTGAGGGCGTCGACACCGATGCCGAACGCAACACGCTGAGGCGACAATATGAGACCAGCGCAATTGAGGAGTTTGCAACACTCCCACGGGTTCTGGCTGACCATGGCTATGCGTCGCATCAGTCAGGAAAGTGGTGGGAGCAATCCTACGAACATGGTGGCTTTACCCATGGCATGACGGACAGCTGGTCGTGGGAGGACACCGAGGGGCTGGGTGACAAGTGGTTCTTCACCTTCATGGGCGGTCAGGGCATGGATATCGGCCGTGAAACAATGGAGCCGGTTACCGAATTCATCGAGGATCATGCCGATCAGCCCTTCTTCGTGTGGTATGGGCCGGCGCTTCCGCACACACCGCTCAACGCGCCGGATCGGTTCTACAAATATTACGAAGATCGTGATGATCTCTCCGAGTCAGCCAAGCTCTACTACGCCAATATTGCGTGGTTCGATTGGGGCGTTGGTGAATTGCTCGACAGCTTGCGCGAGCAGCGCGTGCTCGACAACACGCTGATCATCTACGTCAACGACAATGGCTGGGAGCAGGATGCGGATGTCGAATATGCTGACAATCATGTGACTTTCGCCAATGGCGGACCGCGCGGCAAAGGTTCCTTCTTCGAAACCGGGTTCCGCACGCCGATCATCTTCTATTGGCAAGGCAAGATCACCGCGATCCGCGACACCGAAACGCTCGCCAGCGCGATCGACATCATGCCAACTATCCTGGATTATGTTGGCGTCGACACTCCCAATGGCTTGCCCGGTTACTCGCTGCGCCCTGCAGTTGAGGGGGATGCGCTGCCGGGAGCTCGCGATTACTTTGTCGGCAAACTGACCCAGCACCGCGCCGGGACCAATTTCCGCGGCGAGCCGGACAGTTCGACCGAGGACCATATGGGAGCGGCCTTGTCGGGCTATTATCGCCGCGATGCGCGCTGGCACTTTGTATGGCTTCCGGAGAGTGACGAGACCGCGCTCTACGATCTCGACAACGATCCTGGTCAGCTCAGTGATGCGAGCGGAGCAAACCCGGCGCTGGTCGATCGTTTCAAGGCCGACATCAACTCCTGGATCGAAGAATTTGAGTGATCGCGCGCCTCAATCCAGTCGCGATGGATTCCGCGACGCGCGCGAGAGTGACGGTGTGTTTCTGCACGCCTGCCAAGGAGATCAGATACCGCTGATCCTGAGGCATCGCGACGTCCGATCAGCGGCGAAGGATTGGCAGACATTCAGCTCGGACGCACCATTTCGCGTGCCGATCCCTTCGGAAGAAGCCGTCCGATCGGTGCGGCAAATCCCGATCGAGCTCGATCCGCCCCAGCACACTGCATATCGCAAGGCGATCGAGCCGTGGTTCTTGCGTCCGACCAAACCAGATTATTGCGCGCGGCTTGATCAGCTGGTCGTCGACATGCTCGATCAGACAGTCGAGAGCAGCGAAGTCGAGATCATGACGGGTTTCGCGCTGCCTTTGCAGTCGCGGGCACTGGCGATCTTGCTCGAATTGCCAGACAGCGAAGCCGAACAATGGATTGGATGGGGCAATTCCTTGTTTCGCGAAGGCGATGGCGTTGCCAAAGGCGCGCAGCTCGATGCCTATCTCGCTGCTCAGTTTGCACGCGCTCGAAAAGACCCAGACGCAACCGACTTCTTCGCATTTCTGACGCGATTGCAGGTCGAAGGCAGGCGCCTGGCCGAAGACGAGTTGTATGGCATCGCCAATCTCGTCTTTGCCGGTGGGCGCGACACTGTCATCAACGCAGTGGCGGAGATCCTGGCTCATTGTGCGCAGCATGCGGAGACCTTGTCACAGCTTCGGGACAATCCGCGCCTCGTGAACGGCGCAGTCGAGGAATTCGTGCGGCTCACCTCACCATTGAGCTTTATTGGCAGAATCTGCCCGCAGGGCGCCGAAGTGGGAGCAGTCCCGGTGGCGAATGATGAAAGGATCGGTCTGTGTTGGGCTTCTGCCAATCACGATGCCAGCGTGTTTGACGATCCGGCGACATTTCAGCTCGATCGGAAGCCCAACCCGCATATGGGCTTTGGCAGTGGCAAGCACGCTTGTCTGGGCGCAGCCCATGCGCGCGCTTTGATGCGGTGCCTGCTCAGCCAACTGGCGAGCTTGCGCTGGACGCTCGACCTGATCGACCATCAGCCAGCTTTCGAAGATTTTGGAGATATCCAGCGGCGATTGGGTTTTGAGACCCTGACGATGCGATTCGCTCGCGCTGAGGCTGGTTGAAGAAGAAATCTGGTCGGGGAGACTGGATTCGAACCAGCGACCCCCTGTACCCAAAACAGGTGCGCTACCAGGCTGCGCCACTCCCCGACAGATTTCTTGCGCGCGACCCCTTAGAGCCGGTTGGCAGACTTGCCAAATCATCGCTCGGTCCCGGTGGTGGGCCCGGCAGGACTCGAACCCGCGACCTAGCCGTTATGAGCGGCCAGCTCTAACCAACTGAGCTACAGGCCCCGACCGAAATCAGCGACGCGCTGGCGCCCTCTACAGCCCGCTTGCCAAGGACACAAGTCAGTTCGAACATCTTTTGAAAATAGCGTGCTCAGCGTTCCACCTTTGCCAAGATTTCGCGGGTTGAGGTGGGTGTGACCCCGCGATGGCCGAGATAGGCATAGATGCGACTGAACCAGTCATAGAGCGCTTCGACATCGTCTTCGTTTTCGACATAGGGTGTTTTGCCCGGCGCCAGGCTGGGGCTGTGAAACGACAAAACCAGCAAAGGGTTGCCGGCGTCGAGCGCGATATCGATCCCGCGAATGGCTTCGTCGACGCCAACGCCTTCCGGCGTCAGTGCAATCCGTTCAAGGATTCCGAATTTGGGCAGCGCGGTGAAAAATGTCGGAAAGTGTCGTTGCAGGCCGTGGATTTGCGGGCCGAGCTGTCGCAGCAGGCCCCAATAGACCGTCGTCACTGGCAGCTCGAGCACATTGCCGAGCCAATAGGGAGCGACGGGGTGGCGGGAGAAATCGGGGCCATGCTGGTTGCGATAATCGAACAGGGACCGCACCGACGTATCGATAGCAATCCCACTTTGCTCAAGCATTTCGTGACTGTCAGCGCCAAGACCATAGCGTCCCGCCCGGTAGCTTGTTGGAGCCGTGCCGAACACTTCCTCGATCTTGTCCCGCAAGGTCTGAAATTTGGCGCGCTCCAGCTCGCGCGGAAGATTGCCGGCATAGGAATTGGCGACCGTCACCTCTTCGTCGAAGGGCGGATTGACCCATGGGTGCAATTGCACGCCAATCTCAGCCGCGCCGCGGCCCACGGCATCGCCCAAGATTTCGACCGCGCGGGCATCATTCACAATCGGCCAATCGACGAGATAGAGCGGGACCACGCCCAGCTTCTCAGCGAAAGACTGAAATCGTGCCAGCCGCTCGATATGGTCAAGGCCATAGCCATCGCGCTGGAACGGCGCGTCCCAGTCAAATTCTTCTTCGGTGTCGACTGTCAGCAGTACGCGTTGGCCAAAATCCGGCGCAAACTGCGCTCGCGCCGATTCGGGCGGCCGATCCAAGAACGACAATGTGGTGGTCATGCTGTGACCCCTCTCAGCATGCGTGCCCGATACGCTTTTCGTTCGTCAGCCTTTCGGCCTTAAGAACCTTCGCCAGCTTGGCTAGGCATGCCCGCTTGGGCGGTCAAGAGCGGGAGTGTGAGCACGAGGTGCTCGCCTTCATGGCTTAAGCCTCCACCGGCGGCGCGCGCTTCGGCACGGGCCAGCCTGAGTGAGAACCCGGCTCCGAACAATCCGGCATTGACAGCGCCGGTCAATGGTTTGGCATCGGCGGCAAAGATATCGTCCTCGCTCAGCAATTGCGCGGGCAGGCCGCAGACGAGCCGAACCAGACCGTCATCGCGGCGAAGTTCGCACGCGATTGTCTCGCCCGCCGCGCAGCCAGCGGCCAAGGTCGCCAAGACGCGCCAGGCCAATGCCTCGCTCTCGTCTTGATCGAGTGGTACCAACAGAGTCTCTTCGGCAGGCGCTTCGAATTCGAGCCCCGCCAGTCGCGGGCCGAGCACTTGTTGGAGCTGGTGGATCATCGCTTCGACGATGGCACAAAAATCGCTTTCGCCTTCCATCAGCTCGGTCGCACCGGTTTCAAGCCTGGCCAGGCGATCCAGTTCTTCAAACCCGGCCAGTATACGCGCTGCATCGGCAGCGATCGAAGCAGCCAAGGCACGATATTCATGCGGGGCAGGGCCGAACAATTGCTGCTGGATCACTTCGGCGTAGCCCTGAACTGCCGTCACCGGTGTGCGCAGCTCGTGCAGCAATTGGCGGATCCGGTCAGCCTCTCCCTTGCCTTGGGAGGCGTCGTCGTCCGCTTCGACCGGTCGACGGAACCGACCGAGATAGCCGGTGAAATATCCGCTCTCGGAAAAGCGTGGCTGCGCATCGATGATCCAAGTGCCTGCAATGGCGGGGGCGCCGGTCAGCTCGAACGGGATTTGGTCGATCGGCTGGCGACCGACAATGGCGCGCTCGACCCGACTGGTCGGCCGCGTGCGAACGGTGCTTTGGTTGGACAGCAAGCGTTTGCCGATAACCATCGGCGCGGCTTCGCTGTCCGCCCAGTCAATCCGGCCTGCGGCGTCGGCAGTGAAGCCGAATGCTGAAAGCGGCTCGGCCTCGGTCGGGCCAACCTCTCCCAAGGGCAAGCGCGGAGCGATTTCGCTGTCTTCGCTCGGTCCGTCGCGGTCGCGTTGGAATTGCGCGATCCGCTCTACCAGCGCCGAAATTTCGCTTTGCTCGGGATCCTCCTCGGCAATCACGGCTGGGATGGGATCAGGCGCGCTCTCAGCCAGTGCCACTTCTAGCGAGACTGGCTCAGGCGGCGGAACATCTTCCTCGGGCTGCGGCGTTTCAAGCGGCTCTTCGAACATGATCGGGCGCGCTGCGCCGCCTGTCGGCTGAGGCAGGCCGCGATCATAGACCCCGAGTTGATCGAGCACCTGCTCTGCGTCGATTGGCAGATCGTCGCGCATCCGCAAAAAGCCGCGCGCGCGCACAGGAAGGCGCGGAATCAGGGCAACCCATTCCTCAGCGGTCAGGTCCGCGCGGTTGAGCGCAGCTGATGCCACTTCAGGTTCGAAGTCCGACAGGTGCGCGGTAAGATCTGCGCTGCGCAAGCGCCATCCGCGTTCGCGAATCATCGCGGCGCGTTGATCTGACGGAATATAGGTGGCCAAGAAGTCCATCCGCAGCCATGCGGCAGCGACCAGGCTGGCATCCTGATTGTTGGCGGGACCGAATTTGCGATTGCCCAAAATGTCCAGAAGTTGGCGGAATTGCGTGCGTGCACCACTTTCGCTGTCGCCGCGTTGGCGCAGGACTGTGGCAAGGCGATCGTCGAAAAACATGCACGCTCCGAAAGGCAGAAACGCAAACCTAGCGTCCCGCGGATGAACACCGTCATATCAGTTCAAACGATCGCAAACAGCCGATCCTTCCCCACGCGTTGCAAAGCGGGACAATTGCTGGCAGACATAATAATATTATCGCGGCAAGTCAGACTTCACCCCATTCGTTACGGCGTGTTGTTTGCTTGCGACAATTCATGGCAAGCTTTGCGTTCTTTACGAACGTTAGCGGGGAGCGGGCGCCGCATGGCGAATCTGGACGATATCGACAAGAAATTGCTGGCCGAACTGCAGGCCGAAGGGCGGGTTACCAATGTTGATCTGGCCCAGCGAGTCGGGCTGACCGCGCCACCATGTCTGCGGCGGGTCAGGGGCCTGGAGGAAGACGGCGTCATCCGCGGCTATCACGCCGATCTCGATCCGTCGAAGCTGGGCTTTGCGATCACGGTCTTCGCGATGGTTAGCCTCAAGAGCCAGGCCGAATCCGCGTTGCGCGAGTTCGAAGAAGCGATGCGTGAACTGCCTGAAGTGCGCGAAGTCCACATGCTCAATGGCGAAATTGATTTCATTCTCAAGATCGTCAGTCAGGACCTGCAGAGCTTTCAGGAATTTCTCACCAGCAAGCTCACTCCGGCGCCCAATGTCGACAGCGTCAAAACCTCGCTGACGATTCGGACCGCCAAGCATGAGCCGGGCGTGCCGCTTTGAGCGGCGAAGAGCCTGAACGCCTAAGCGAACCGCTCAAGGGTCAATGCCTGTGCGGCGCGGTGTCGATCACGCTGCATTCCGCCGAAAAGGAAGTCGATATCTGCCATTGCGACATGTGCGCACGGTGGGGCGGGGCCTTCTATGCTGGTCTTGTGGGTGAGAGCGTCGAAGTCAGCGGCGAGGACTCGATCACCGCATATCAATCAAGCGAGTGGGCAGAGCGTGCATTCTGCTCCAAATGCGGCAGCAATTTGTGGTTCCGGTTCAAGCCGACCGGCAATCGCAGTTTTCTCGCGGGCCTGTTCGATGTCCCCGAAGGATTTGGCATCAAGCATCAGATCTTCGTCGATGAGAAACCCGACTGGTACGATATCGCGCAGCAAAGCCCGATGAAGACCGGGCCCGAAATCATCGCCGAAGCCAAAGCTGCGGGCTTCGAATTCGACTAATCACTTGGCGCCGGTTGCACCGGGATCAGCAAGTGGGAATCATACTCGCCACCTGCATAGATTGTGTGCTCGCCTTCATTGACCGGATAGCCATGCCCGAGAGAGGGGTGCTCGAAATGGTCGCGCCCCTGGATCACCAATCTCAGCGTCTCGCCAGAGCGAAATAGAGTGGAACTGGGCAGGATTTCGACCTCGACCGGGGCAATCTCTCCTGGAGTGACTTTGCGTGCATTCTCGAGCGTTTGTACGGGTTGTGAGGGCGTTGATTGTGCAGGGTCGAGCTCCCTTTGTGACACGCGCAGCCAGCCGAGCGCGACAGGCCCCTTATTGTAGCCCGTTTTACCATAGAATGTGACGGGCTGGCCGTCTGCGTCGAGCTTCTCGACCGCGACAAACAGATCCATGTCATCGCCTTGATCGGTCGAGACAAACAGTTTGAGTTTCATATTGCCGGTGATCTCGGTGTCTTGCTCAAATCGATGTGAGAAGACCGCCTGACCGTCAGAGCTTGCATAGGCGGTCGAGCCAATCTGTGCGGGCAAGCCAGGCCTTAGCGCTTTTGCGTCAGGACTGAGGAACAGGCTTTGATAGTCCGTGTCCGGCAGCGGCCAATCATCGACCATCCTGACACTGTATTCCTCCAGCGTATCGCGCACTTCGAGCCGTACTGAAGGGCGCGTGTCAAAGCCGTTGTCTTCCCCTTTGAGGAAGTGATCGAAAAAGTCCTTCTGATAGGCCAAGGCCTCATCGCTGTAATAGACATCCCACTTGCCGCGGCCATGCGTGTAGAGCCATTTCTGGTCCGACGAGATGCGCTTGTATCCTTCGAATGAGCCTCGCGTGTGCAGCCCGTGATCGGACCAGGTCGCGGCGATCAGGGCGGGGACGTCGATCTGCGGAAGGTCGATCCCGCTCACGGTTGCGGGGCGGGTCTGGAACCAGCGCAGCAGGCCTGGGCGCTGATGAGCGAAGCGGAACACGACCGGGTGCGGAATCGGATTGCCATTGGCGCCTGCGCGCATCTTGCGGATCCAGAAATCAGTGAAGTTCACTTCCGGAATCCCGCCATGATAGAGCACTTCGCGGAATGCGTCGGACTGGCCCTCCCAAGGCACTATGGCCTTGAGCGATGGCGGATTTCCACTCGCTGCCACCCATTGTGAGATGGCGAGATAGGAAACGCCGTTGAGGCCGACATTGCCATTGCTCCATTCCTGCGCGCCCGCCCATTCGATCGCGTCATAGAAGTCGTCGCGATCCTGCCGGGTCAGCGTGCCAGGGCTGCCTTCAGAGGAAGCAAAGCCGCGCGAATCGACATAGACGACCGCATAGCCATTAGGCACCCAAAAGGCCGGGTCTGGGCCCTCCCACGATGTCCATTCGCTGACTGGCAAGATGCCAAGATCGAAATCTTCCTTGAGCGAATTGCGCAGCAGCTTGGGGTAGCGATCGGGTCCCTTGTTCTTGTCGTAAGCGGTGAAGGCCATCACGACGGGGTAGGATCCCTCGGCAGCGGGTCGGAACACATTGGCTGAGAGCCGTGTGCCATCGCGCATGGTCACCCACAGATCGCGCTCGACAACAATATCGCCCGCTATCGCCGAAACATCTCGCAGTTTGACCGGGTAATCGGGATGCGCGCGGATTGCGGGATCATCTTCAAGGAATGTACTGGGGGGATCCTTCTGCGACAGCAGGAATAGCGCGAGCCCCGCCAATGCGATAATGATCAGCAGCGCAATCGCGACAATCTTCAGAATTCTCCCCATGGAGGGAGAGCATCTAGCGAAGCGTGGCTTGCGTCAACTCTGGCGCGTCCTCGGCCTTGTCGGTCTGGCTGACCGCAGCAGGACCAAACACCGATTGATCGGGCAGGAAGGGCGCAATCAGCAGGCCCGCCATTGTCATCGGGTAATTGGGCGCGGTGCCAATGCCGATATTGTCATGCGGACGTTCGCCTTTCACTTTGTGGAATGTGCCAAACAGGATGTCCCACACGATGAATTCGCCGCCATAATTGGAATCGCCAACGCCTTTGTCGGGATAGTGGTGATAGCGATGGTTATCGCCGATCGAGAAGATGTATTCCCAAGGCCCCAGCTCGAGATCGATATTGGCGTGCTGGAAGATGCCGATCGTAAGCTGCATCAGGATCGCCACCATCACAATCTCGGCAGAAGGCTGCAGCAGCGCAAAGGGCAGGGCGTAGAACAGCGCTTGCCCGACGACCTCCATCGGATGGCTGCGAATGCCATTGAGCCAGTATAGCCGCTCGACCGAGTGATGCGCGGCATGGAAGCGCCATAAGAAAGGCACTTCGTGAAGCGCGCGATGATACCAGTAGCGGAAGAAATCCTTGAGCAGGATGAACAGGAATACCTGGACCACGGCGGGCAGGGTGGATGGCCACAAATCGTGGCCATAGGGCTCAAGCACTTCGATGATGCTGATCAGGAACAGCGCCTTGATGATGACCTGGGAAAAGCCGTTCCAGAATGCGCCCGAGATGAACATCAAAACGTCCACCGAGGTGTCATTCTCTCCCTCCAGCCAATTGCGGCTGTAGGGCATCAGGCGCTCAAGCGGCGCGACAAACAGTCCGATCACAACAGGGATGAGCGCGAGCGTGAGCAGCGATTGCAGCGAGGCACCGGCTTCGACGGCTTGGAATGCCAGCCACAGCCCAAACAGCAGAGTGAACGGAAAGAGCGTGTGCTGAAGCACGCGTTTGAGCTTGGTCCCTTCCAGCTTGTATGACAGCGTGTCCAAGTGACGCAGCGCCCAATTCATAGGACGAACAATTGCATAGGAGCCGATCCATTCGACCGCATTGAGGGGGGCGCCCAGTGTCCGTTCGAGCAGACGAGCGATCGGGGCTCGCTGCGTCATCTTGCGATTGGTGATCGAATTTGCCTTATTGGCTTGCATGAGAATCGAACCTTGAACTATAAAATGAACATGTTCATTATATTTTGTGCTTGGCCGCTGTCAAGCGAGGCGGGAGGCCAATAGATGTCGAAGAAAATGATTGCCTTGGTGGTCGTGCTGGCACTGATTGCATGGCAGGGCTGGCGGATCAGCCGCGATGCTGGCGTGTTCACCGAGGTTGAGCAGGTGGCCTATGGAACCTGTCGCGAAATGCCCGGACCGCCAGGCTCAGAAGACATCAACATTGATGCGATCAACAAGGTCGCATTCGTGTCCGCGCTCAATGCGCGCGCAGCCTTTGACAGTTTTGAAACCGGCGAATTCGATGAGAGGCTGAAAGGCGATATCTGGCTACTCGACCTGTCCGATCCAGGCAGTGTCCCGGTGCCGACCAACACCGATATCGGTTCGCGCTTCTTCCCGCACGGCATCGATTTGCTTCACCTGCCCGATGGCAGCCGCGAACTTTATGTCGTCAATCATCCTGATCGCGATGAGCACGAAATCTTGATCTTTTCCGTAGCCGAGGACCATAGCCTTACGCTGAAGGAAACGGTGCGCTATCCCGAGCTGATCTCACCCAATGACATTGTCGCGATCGACAGCGGCCGCTTCTTCGTTTCGAATGATCACGGCTACCCGCAATCATCGTTCATGGCGCGGATTGAGGAGTATGGCGGCATGTCATGGTCGTCGGTGAGCTATTATGATGGAGAGAGCGGCTCGATCGTGGTCGAAGGGCTGAAAAGCGCGAACGGCGTTGAACTCAGCGACGATCGCCAGACGCTCTATGTCGCCGAAGCGCTGGGGCGTTCGGTCAAACGCTTCACCCGTGGCGAGACGATCAGCGATTGGACTTTTGCGGAGCGGATTGCGGCTGGAACGGCCGTCGACAACCTCGTCTGGGGCGAGGATGGGCGGTTGCTGGCCGGCGCGCATCCCAAGATCTTTGCGTTCCTCGATCATGCGGCCAATGCCGAAGCGCTGTCGCCATCGCATGTGATCGCCATCGATGTGCAATCGCAGCCCGGATCGGTCGAGACGATCTATATGGATGATGGCTCTGCGCTTTCGGGATCAAGCGTCGCGGCAATGCTGGACGGTGAAATGCTGGTCGGGTCGGTATTCGAAGACCATTTCTTGCGTTGCGCTGTGCAATAGGCTTCCTTGGCGGCGATTATGCCCAGACCTTCGATCACACCTGAAAAGCGCGCAGAAATGCGCGCGACGATCCGCGAGGCGGTGGTGCGGTTAAGCCTGCGGCTGGAGATCGCGCCGGGCGACACGCAGGCCTGGGATGCGATCACCATTCGCGATGTCGCCGAGGAGGCCGGGATATCGGTCGGCACGTTCTATAAATATTACAAGGATCGCAGCGAGCTCGCGCAATCCCTGTGGGCAGAGCCGGTCGCTGAACTGCGCCAGACGATGCAGGCAGATATTGATGCGGCGGCGGACCCGATCGCCAAAGTGGAAAGCTTGCTGGGCAATTACGCTGGCTTTGCGGAGGAAAACCGCCGGCTGTTTCGCCGCGCCTTCATGTTCGTGCGGCCTGAAGGGGCGAGCAAACCGGAATTGCAGAAGCTCGAGCAAGAGACTTTCTTCAGCAATCTGGTCGCCGCTTTCGAAGAAGGGCAGGGCAGTGGAGTGTTCAAACCCTTCGATCCGCCAGAAATGGCGCAGGTCTTTTGGGCGGCCTTGCATGGCAGCCTGGCCTTGCCCGACAATCTCGATCGTTATGACTTCGATCCGCCCGAAAAGCTGTCGCGCGTGATGATCACGCACTTGATGTCGATGATTCGCGTTTAGCTTTCCGGCTTGAGCGGGCCAAAGAAGCCCAGCACTTTGACGATCTTTCCGGCATCATTGACCTCGGTCACGTCGAAGCCGTTCATCAGCCGGTTTTCGCCCATGTCGATCTTCCAGTGATAGCGGCAGAAATTGTTCTGCATGTCGACCTCGCTGTTGCGGCCATAGGTCGCTCCGGGGATCTGCGCCTGGACCTGGTTGACCATGTCTAGGAAGGCCTCGCGCCCAATGATGTTGTGATTGGGATCAGCGAAATGAACGTTGTGCTCCAGCGCCGCTTCGACCAGCGCGCGCTTTTCATCCTCGTCGGTCGTGTTCCAAACCGACATCATCTTGATGAGATTTTCTTCATAGGGCTGCATTGAAATTCTCCGACTAAAATATAAACCGACCGTTGGTTTGTTTTACTCAGAGCGAATGAGGGTGTAAAGAGGGCGGCATGGTTTCGCAGCAGCAAAGGTCTGAGACGACGCGCACTCTCCTGATGGAGGCGATGCGGGAAGCGCTGCTCAATCAGGGGCTTGAGGCGACCACCACGGCGTCCATTTTGGCGCAGACCGGATTGAGCAAGGGCGCGCTCTATCACCACTTCCGCAGTAAGAATGAGATTATCGAGGCGATCTATCGCGACGAATCGCACGGTGCGATCCGGCGAGCGCTTGAATCGGTGCCGAGCGATCACAGTCCGATTGAGCGCCTCAAGCGTGGGTGCGAGAACTGGCTCAAGGAATTGCGGCAGCGCGATACCCGGCGGATCCTCCTCGATCTTGGTCCGCAAGCGCTAGGCCTTGAGCGCGTCATCGAAATCGAAAGCGAATTGAGCCTGAGACTCTTCAGTCAGATCCTCGATCAAGCGGCGGCAAATGGCGACCTGGTAATCTCTGACACAGGACTGGCGGTTCGACTGATCAACGCGTTGATGACCGAGCTTGCGATCGCAAAACCATCAGCACAGCATGATCCGATTGGATTGGTTGCGCCGCTCATCGACGGAATCTTTGAAAGTCTGTCGGGCGAGGTTCGTGCCGCCTCATAAGACTTTGGCGAGGTCATCGCGCAGATCACCGCAGCGGGTGAAGTGTTGGGTGACGAACGGAATGCGCTCGCCATTCGGATCAAGCGGGAAATCGAGCGAAGCCGAGATGCGTCCGTCGGTAAGCGATGCGATGCGCACGCGGGCTGATCGCACATCGATCTGCGAGCGCACTTCGTTGCGCCAGGCGCCCCTGGTTTCGTCCCAAACCTCATTCGCGCGCGCCATACGCACCGCAAAGCTGTTGCCACGCTGAAGAAAAGCCATCTGCGTGTATTTGTCGACCTCAAAGGCCAGTGCACCGCTGATCACGCTGACCGTCGAATTGCCCCAGATCCACACCAGATCGCCCTTGGCTTGAGCTGTTACGGGATAGACCCTTTCGACTTGCCGCGCTTCATCGGCGAAGGCGCTGAATGACGGCGTCAGATCTTGCGCACAGGCACGATCGATCGCGGGCAAGTTGGGATCTTGGCCTCGAGGAGTGATGACCCAAGGGCCGGAAAGGACCGCCTGGACCCGCGGATTCATCGGTTCCCACACATCGGGGTTTTGTTGGCTCTCACCAGACTCCTGCGCCTGACCGACACCAGCTATCGGCAACAGGATCGCCGCCAGCGCCACTAAGCAGCCAGTGATACGGCCCGCGCTCAATCCTCGCGCTCGTCGAGCCAGGTTTCGAGCCATTTGATCGAGTAATCGCCGCTCAGCACATCGTTCTGCCGCAGCAATTCCTGATGCAGCGGAATGTTGGTCTTCACACCTTCGACGACCATTTCCTCTAGCGCCCGGCGCAGCCGCATGATGCAGCCCTCACGGTTGCGACCATAGACAATCAGTTTGGCGATCATGCTGTCGTAATAGGGCGGGATCGAATAGCCGGCATAGAGCCCACTATCGACGCGCACATGCATGCCGCCAGCCGGATGATACGCGGTGACCTTGCCCGGTGACGGCGCAAAGTTGAACGGATCCTCTGCATTGATCCGGCACTCGATCGCGTGGCCGGTGAATTCGAGATCTTCCTGCGCGACCGAGAGCGGCTTGCCAGCGGCGATGCGGATCTGCTCGCGAACCAGGTCGACCCCGGTGATCGCTTCGGTGACCGGGTGTTCCACCTGCAGACGCGTGTTCATCTCGATGAAGTAGAACTCGCCGTCTTCCCACAGGAATTCGATTGTCCCCGCACCGCGATAGCCCATGTCGCGCATTGCTTTCGAGCAGACTTCGCCCATGCGAGCGCGCTCTTCGCTGTCGATGACGGGTGAGGGGGCCTCTTCAAGCACCTTCTGGTGCCGCCGCTGGAGCGAGCAATCGCGTTCGCCGAGATGGATCGCATTGCCGTTTCCATCGCCGAACACCTGGAATTCGATGTGGCGCGGATTGCCGAGATATTTCTCAATATAGACCGTGGCGTCGCCAAACGCGGCTTTGGCCTCGCTCCCCGCCTGTTGCATCAGGCTTTCAAGTTGGTCTTCGCTCTCGCAGACCTTCATCCCGCGGCCACCACCGCCGGATGCGGCCTTGATGATCACGGGATAGCCAATTTCAGCCGCAATCTTGCGGCCTTCCTCGGGATCCGAAACGGCACCGTCAGAGCCGGGAACCAGCGGCAGGCCAAGCTCGCCAGCCGATTTCTTGGCCGCGACCTTATCGCCCATCGTGCGAATATGTTCGGGCTTGGGCCCGATCCAGGCAATGTCGTGCGCTTCGACGATTTCGGCGAATTTGGCGTTCTCGGATAGAAAGCCATAGCCAGGGTGGATCGCGTCGCATTGCGCCACTTCGGCGGCCGAGATGATCGCTGCTACGTTGAGATAGCTGTCCGCAGCGGCCGGTGGGCCGATGCAAACGGCATGGTCAGCCAGACGCACATGCATGGCGTCGGCGTCTGCGGTGGAGTGCACCGCGACCGTCTCGATTCCCATTTCGTGAGCTGCGCGATGGATGCGCAGCGCGATTTCGCCGCGATTGGCGATCAAGATGCGGGAGATACCCATTCCAGCTGCCTCAGGCTCAGCCGATGACGACCAGCGGCTGGTCGAACTCGACCGGCTGGGCGTTATCGACCAAGATCGCTTGAACGGTGCCCGACTTGTCCGCCGCGATCGGGTTCATCACCTTCATCGCTTCGACAATCAGCAGCGTGTCGCCTTCTTTGACGCTGTCGCCAACCTTGACGAAGTTCTCAGCGCCAGGCTCAGCGGCGAGATAGGCGGTGCCAACCATTGGAGAGCGAAGCGCATTGGCATGCTCAGCCGCGGGCGCAGCTTCCGGTGCAGGGGCAGCGGCCGCCGGAGCGGCTGCTGCAGGTGCTGGAGCCGGCGCTGCAGCCGCTACGGGCGCAGCTGCGGCCGCCGCAGCGACAGTCCCTCTGGCGACGCGGATCTTGCGATCATCGTCTTCAACTTCGATTTCGGTCAGTCCGGTCTCGTTGAGCAGCTCGGCGAGCTCGCGCACCAGATCGGTATCGACATTCATGCCGGACTTGCGTCCGCCACTTGTCTTGCTTGTCGGCATAAGACCCCTTGTTTGTTCTGCGACCGCAAATTGGTTGCAGGCGTGACTATTCACGCAAATTGCGGCTGGCAAGTGGCAATCGCTGAGAATCTGCTGTGGCGCTAGGCCGAAATTTCGCCCGCAGCAATTTTATCCAATGCAATCAGATAGCTATCAGCGCCATGCCCTTCGACCGTCGCCGCTGCCGCCATGCCAACATAGGACAAATGACGGAAGGATTCGCGCGTTTTGGGGTCAGAAAGGTGCACTTCGACCACCGGCGTGGTGATCGCCTTGATCGCATCGAGCAGCGCGATCGATGTGTGGGTGTAGGCCGCTGCGTTGAGCAAAACAGCCTTGGCGCCTTCGGCTTGGGCTTCGTGCAGCCAGTCGACCAGCATGCCTTCATAATTGGTCTGGCGCATGTCGATCGTCAGACCGTGATCGCGGGCGCGATCCTCCAGCATGCCGGCAATATCGTCGAGCGTTTGCGATCCATAGATCTCGGGCTCGCGCAGTCCGAGCAGGTTGAGATTGGGTCCGTTGAGGACGAAAATCGTGTTGGAAGCATCTGCCATGGGCCGCGATTAGTCGTTTCTGATGCCCTAATAAAGAGCTCGCTTGCCGGCTGGTTGCCTCAATCGTGGTTCCAAGCGATAAATGCGGTGTGAACGATGTCATAGAAATATTGGATGAATTGAGTGAGAAAGTGCTTCCGCCTGTACTTGTCGTTGGTCTGGTGGTTTTGATCTATGCTCTCATTCAATCAAGCAGGCCCAACCCGGATAAGGCGCTCGCATATGGGTGCTACGCAGCAGACAATGCCCCGTCGATCCGGTTGAGCGAATCCGGGATGCAGATCATGCAAGAGCGCTTCCCCACAATCGCATTTCATATCGAGCGCGGAAAGCATGGAATCCGTCTGGTCGCCGAACAAGCGATCGCCGCACGGCGAGCGGAGAATGGCTACGAATATTGGATCGAGAAGCGCGGGACAGGGCGGTTTTTGCCTTTCTATGATAGTGCAGACAATTCTGGCTACCGCCGAGGTGGAATGGTCTATGGTCCAAGTGATGAGAACCAGCTCTCAGGTTTTTTGATGTTGGCTGGTGACGGGACTGATATTCAATACGACCCGGCACCCCAATCTGTCTGCGAAGCCGATAAAGCGTCCTTGCCATAGCGCCGAAACGACGCTGTCAATTCGATCATTCGCTTTCGCGTTTGCGGTGGATCATCGCATGATCATGAGTGACAGGTGGACGTCTGACTATCGCTCAGGCTTCGACGACCTCGTCAAACCGCGCGCGAGCATCATCAATGTTATCGAGATTGTCGAGCGCCCATTGACCCAGCGCCATCACCGGCTCACGGAACGACGTGCCCATCTCAGTCAGACTGTATTCGACCTTGGGAGGGATCGTCGGGAATTGCTCGCGCTCGACCAGGCCGTCGCGTACCAGCTGGCGCAAGGTCAGGCTCAGCATGCGCTGTGAGATGCCCAAATTTCGCTTGAGTTCGTTGAAGCGCAGCGTGCCGTAGCGAGCCAGCGAGATGATCACCAACACGCTCCAGCGATCACCCACGCGCGCCAAAACTTCGTTGATGCGCTTGCATTCGGGGCATTGGACCGAGCCCGCTGGTGAGCTCTCGTCCGGTATTGTGCAGGCGTCTGCCATGGCGGTTCCTCGCGTGTAACCAAGGGTCAGAACTGTGCCTTCTTGCGGGCTCATGCAGTTCCGAATATGCATCTAGTCACAAATGTATACCAATGCCTTCGGGCAACGACAATAGGGAACGCACATGTCTGACAAATCACTGATTGAGCTGCTGAATTGGCGCTATGCCACCAAGAAAATGGACCCGGCAAAGGAGGTTCCGCAAGAGAAGCTCGACGCCATCCTTGAGGCCATTCGGCTCGCGCCAACATCCAGTGGGACTCAGCCTTTTGAAGTGATCGTGGTGACCAATCCGGAGGTCCGCGAGGAAATCCGCAAGGTCGGCCATGACCAGTCGCCGATCACCGATTGCTCGCACCTCTTGGTGTTCGCGGCGTGGGATAATTACACCGATGAACGGATCGATTCCGTCGCCAAAATGAATGTCGCGGCGCGCGGTGAAATTCCGCTGCTGCTGCAATATTATGAGAATCTCAAATCGCTCTATGTCCCGCGCGAAGCCGAGGTGAATTACGCCCACGCCGCGCGCCAGGCCTATATCGCCTTGGGCTTTGCACTGATCGCTGCGGCCGAGCAGGGCGTCGACAGTACGCCGATGGAAGGGTTTGATCCCGCTTCGGTCGACACGATCCTTGGCCTCGACAAGCGCGGTCTGCGCTCGGTTGTCCTCTTGCCTCTGGGTTATCGTCAGCCAGAGGGCGATTGGCTGTTGGCTATGGCGAAGGTGCGCAAGCCGCGTGAGACCATGATCTCGCTGGTCGACTGACCGCACGGCAAAATTCAATTAAAAAGGGGAGGGGAGTATGCTCACCGAAAGCGGAGCTCCTGAGAATATCGATGCCTGGATCGGGATCGCGATAGTCGTCGCGTCTGTCTTGACGGCGTGGGCGATGAACACCCGCGCGCCCAAAGTTCGCGTCTTTGGCAGCGTGCTGGCGGCGCTTGGCTGCTTTGCCGTTGTCGCGTGGTTTGTCGGCGTTCTTGGCACCGGCGTCTTGGAAGACCCAAAGCCCAACCAAACGCCGATGGATTCGGCCAAACCAGCCTTGATGTGGATCCAGGCCGGGGTGGCAGCGATCGCTGGCTTGATGCTCGCTCGGGCGGCGATCAAGCAGCTCGGCGACCAGCAAGAGCTGATCCTTCCGGTCGAGAATGAGGCGGAACGCTATGGCTTTGCTTCACGCATGTTGCATTGGACCACCGCGATCCTGTTCCTCTCGCTGTTCCCGATCGGCATGTTCGCCTCGATGATCCCGGAGGATGCGTGGTTCCGAAATTACTATTATGTGATCCACAAATCGATCGGCGTGCTGGTGCTGATCTTGCTGGTGGTGCGGCTGTTCTGGAACCGCCAATCAAAGCGTCCGGAGCTGGACGATTCGCTTAAGCCGGCGGAGCGCCGCTGGGCGCACCGCGTCCATATCATCCTCTATGTGATGCTGCTGGCGATGCCGATCACCGGCTATATGATGACCAGCTATCACGGCTTCCCGACCTACTTCTTCGGTCTTGAAGTCGCGCCCCTATGGGGCAAGAGCGATGCCTACATCATCTGGGGCACATTCCATAAATACCTGCTGCCCTATGTGCTTTACATCGTTCTGGGAGCTCATATTCTCGGCGCGCTGAAGCATCACTTTGTTGATCGACACACCCAAGCATTGAAGCGCATGGTCGGTTGACGCAATCGGAGCCTGATATGAGCATGAAGAACCTTTTTGACGTCGCCGGAAAAGTCGCGGTCGTTTCCGGTGGATCGAGCGGGATCGGTGCCATGATGGCGCGCGGGCTGCTGGAAAATGGCGCCAAGGTCTACATCACAGCGCGCAAGGCGGAGCGGCTTGAAGCGGCAGCGCAGGAGCTGTCGCAATATGGCGAGTGCATCGCCGTTCAGGGCGACATGTCGCGGGTCGAGGGGATAGAGGCCTTTGTCGCGGAGGTCAGCAAGCATGAAAGCAAGATCGACATCCTGATCAACAATGCCGGTGCCAATTGGGCGGCACCGCTCGAAGCCTTTCCTGAGAAGGGCTGGGACAAGGTGATGGACATCAACATCAAGTCGATCTTCTTCGTGACGCAGAAGTTTCTTCCGCTGCTCAAAGCAGCGGGCAGCAAGGAGGCTCCGGCGCGCGTGATCAACATCGCTTCGATCAACGGCATCCGCAATTCGGGCATGCCGACCTACGCCTACACCGCCAGCAAATCGGGCGTGGTCAATCTGACTGAGCATCTTGCGACCGATCTGGCGAGCAGCGGGATCAATGTGAATGCGATCGCGCCCGGACTGTTCCCAAGCGACATGACCAAGCAGATCGTTGAGAATGACGGGATGACCAAGGCGGCGCTTGGCCAGATCCCGCGTGGCCGGATGGGCCAGCCGGAAGACATTGCCGGCACCGCGATCTTCCTGTCCTCACCGGCATCGTCATGGATGACCGGCCAGACGATTGTGCTCGATGGAGGCATGATCTCGACGGCTTGATCATGGTCGGAGGAAGCAGACTTATTGCTCAATTGCGACTTGCTTCGTAGGTCACCTCTATGAGCGTGAGCGATCCGGTTCTGGTTCTGATCAATGGGCCTCTTGGCTGCGGCAAGTCGACGCTTGGCGAGGCTTTGGCTGAAAGCCTGGATCAGGCTGTCTTTATCGACGGCGATGCATTGTGCGCGCTCAATCCGCCTCCAAACGACGAACACGCTGTGCTCAACACTTCGCTGTCGCTTTTGCTCAACCAGAATTGGGCCAATGGATATCTCCGTTTTTTCGTGAGCCACGCATGGGAAGCAGCTGACCACATGGATCGGCTCGCCGCCACGCTCCAGGAAACCATCCCATCACTCAATGTGAAAAGCCTCTTGCTGACCTTGCCGCGCGAGGTGAACCTAGAGCGAATAGAGCGCCGTCGCGTGGCCAGGGCGCTCGATGAGAGCTCGTTTGAAGACAGGCAATTTGCCCATGAGTTCGAGGTGTTTTCGAACGCCGTCGGCAACGAGCTGGGCATCCCGGTTGATGCAGGCACCGATGTTGAGGCATTGGTGGCCACAGCGAAGCACTTGCTTGATCTAACATAGGTGAGGCTCGCTCGATCAGGGGCTAAGCAGGTCATCGCAAGGGGAACGAGATGAAAATCGACAAATCAGCGGAAACCGGCCTGTTCATTGCCGCTGCCATTGCGCTGTCGATCGCCACTTGGCCGATCAGCTTCACGCTCGGTGCCTATGGTGAAATCTTCTATCGCGAGGCTTTCACGGTGTGGGCGGCATCGCTCGCGGCATTGGTCGCTGGGGGCTATTCCTGGCTGTTCCAATCGGGTGAGCGACACATCAGCTGGTGGGGCGCGATCCTGCTATTGGTCCCGTCAATCTTCGTGTTCTGGGTCGTGCTGGGGATCGAGAACGATTCCCTGATCGCCAACCTGCTTGAGCTGATCCTGTTGTTCGGGTCGACACCCTACATCGCCTATATTCTGCTCTCGATCGTCGTGCCCGACGCCGTATCGCTCAAGAGCAAGCGCGACATGATCGGGCTGGTCGCCTGTTTCTTGATCGTCAACGGCGCGAGCTATGCGATTGGCGCCAACAACGCGTATTTCTTGACTTGCGAGGACTTCCGAGTGGCGGGAGATTCACTGCCCGAAGGGTGCTGGGAAGGGGCGACCGGGACAGGGCCTGCACTTTAGGCCTCTATGGCGCTAGCTGCGCCAGCCGCGACAGCAATCTGTCGCGAAAGTCCTGCGAAGCGTCTGCCGCCAGGCAGAGAAACACCCCTGTCAGAGCTTGCTGTCGGAACCCGTCCAAGTCGAAATATCCATTGACCCAGTCCTGCCGCGCCAGCCGGTAGCTATCATAGACCTGCCGCCCGAGCTGCTTGGCCGAGATCGTTCCGCGAAGCAGCCCAGCACGCTGCGCCGCTTCGCAAGCCTCGATTGGCTGTTGTAGTGATCGCGCGAAGATTCCCTTGTCCGAGCTTTGCTCAAACAGCCCACTGCGGTCGCCCGCGATAAAGGCCGAACGGTAGAAATCTTCATCCTCGGCAAACAGGTCTGCCAGCAGATCGATCTGCTGTTCAAAGCCAATCTCGATATTGTCGAACTGAGCGCGATCCTGAACCTCGTGCAGCCGACTCACCAGCGCTTCGATGATCTGTTCGAGGATATCGGCCTTACCGCCGATCAGATTGTAAATCGTTGGGACGGTCAGCTCGGCCCTCGCGGCGAGATCGCGAATCTTGAGCGCCTCAAATCCATCCGCTGCAATCATGGCGCGGGCATGCGCGAGGATGTGCTCGCGGCGTTGCGCCTTCTTGTCCTCGCGCGTCAGGTGAGAATTGTGCTGGGCCTCGGTCGGCATGCGCACTCCTTACTTGTTGGGGCTGCTTGACTCAAGAATTAAACGACGTTAAAAGTTTTAACAAGGTTTAAATAATGGAGAGTGGCAATGGCGCAATTCGACTTCACCGATTCGATTGAAGCATGTGCGGCGCGGTATGGATCTGATGCGGACGCGGTGCGAACCTATATGAATGACGGCCTTGAGGCCGCACTCAATCTGCCCAATCGCGGTCCGATCAAGTTCAACCAGGATGGATCGCTCGATCAAGCGATCCTGGATGCCTATTCGCGCTATGGGTTCTATGTTTTTGAAGGCGTGATCGGCGCGCAGGAGCTGGCCGATATTGAGGAAGATCTGCAGGATCTTCGCGGCCGGTTTCCAACGCATCCCGGATCAGAGGTGGACATGCATGGTCGTCCCGCCATCGGTGCCGGGTGTAAAGCGCCGGGCCTGACCTGGAGCAAGCCGTTGAGCGATCCTTTGGGCGGGACCGAGATTGCCAATGGCCGCCACCAGGTGAAACTGCAGGAACTCGACGCGGGGGAGGGGGCGCCCGAAGCGGCACCGTTTATTCTGCTTGGCTCGCTGCAATTCTCGGACGCGGCAATGCGCACATATGGCCATCCTGAACTGCTCAAGGTCGCCGAATGCATCAATGGTGATGACTTTGCGCCTTTTACCGAGGTGCTCTTTATCAAAGACCCTGGTCTCGGCGCCGCCGTGTCATGGCACCAGGATGGCGACACGCATTGGGACAATCCCGATTTTGACGAGGACATCCACGGCTTCAACTTTATGGCGCAAGCTTATGGCAGCTCGCCGGTCAACGGCGTCTGGGTGGTCCCGGGCACGCACAAGCTGGGCAAGATCGACATCAAGCAAATGGTTGAGGAAAGCGGAAGCGAGCGGCTCAAAGGCGCCGTCCCGATCGTCTGCGCGGCTGGAGACGTCGTGATGTGCAATCGCCAATTGGTCCACGGCTCATTCGCAAACAGCGGTTTTGAACCGCGGCTGACGATAAATTTCGGCTTTCACAAGCGCTCTTCGGTGCTCGATATCGAAGGGGCGGGGATTCACTGCCCTGTTGCCACATATGACAGTGAGGTGATCAAGGAACGGTCAAAGGTCATCGGATACGCGATTGACGCCCGACGCCAGAAATATCCGGACGAGCAGCCTTACAGCTATCGTCCATTCGCAGGCTCGGATGACGACTATTCGTGGACTCCTGAGGCCAAAGCAGGTCTCAAGGACTACAACCTTCTTGATCTAAGCATTTAGGCAACCGTTCAATGTCCGAAACCGTCAGGATCCTCGCCATGCATCCTGGCATGCAGGGCCTGTTTCCCAACAAGCCCGATCGCTGGGAGTTTATCGAGCAGGATGAAGAAGCAGAGATCGTCATCTCGGCGAGCATCGAATCGCTCGACAAGCAGGCGCTGGATCGGTTTCCCAAACTGCGCATGATCGCGTCGATCTCAGCCGGTTTCAGCAATGTTGATCTGGATGAATGTAAGAGGCGCGAGATTGCCGTGACCAATGCTCCGGGTCTCAATTCCGGCGATGTGGCGGATCTGGCGGTGACGATGATGACGTCGCTTTTGCTGCGCTTTCCTGCGAGTCAGCAATACATTCTGTCTGACCAATGGACCGCCAAGGCCGGCCCGATCCGGCATTCGATCCGCGGGATGACGGTCGGCATTGTTGGCATGGGTTCGATCGGTCAGGAGGCGGCCAAACGGCTGGAGCCATTTGGCATCGACGTGAAGTGGTGGGGGCCGCGGGCCAAACCGGACATCGCCTATCCCTATGTTCCTTCGCTGCAGGATCTCGCGGCGCAATGCCGCGGGTTGATCGTGTGTTGCCGTCCCGATCTGTCGACCCACAAGATGATCGATGCCTCGGTGCTCGACGCGCTGGGAGCGGATGGTGTGCTGGTCAATGTCTCACGTGGCAGTGTCGTCGATGAAGACGCTCTGATCGCGGCCTTGAAGGAAGAGCGTCTCTCAGGGGCGGGGCTCGATGTGTTTGATCCGGAACCCACCAACAGCGCGAGGTGGGGCGATGTGCCCAATGTCATCCTGACGCCGCACCAGGGTGGCTCGACTTACGAGACCTTGTTCAAGCAGGCCCAGCTGGCGCAGGAGAATATTGAGAACTTTGTCGATGGCAGAGCATTGCTGACATCAGTGTACTAGGCCTTACCGGTCTACGCCTTTCACTTTGCCCCATTGCCGCGCGGCCGTGTAGCCGAGATAGCCGGTCCCGAACAAAGCGTAGAGCGGCTCTGGCAGTCCGGTCAGATAGGCATTCATGCCATGTGCGATCTCGCTGGCAGCGTGGGGATTGAACGCCGCGAGCACGCCCATTGGCAGCGCCCACAGGATCATCGCATACATGACGTAGAGAAAGCTGGGGCGGGCACGGCTGGTCCAGGGATCAGCTGAATTGGCTTCGGCTACGATCGCCTGCAGGCGCGCCTCTATCAGCTCCATCTCCTGCGTTCCTTCCAGCTTGAGCAATTCAAGCTTGGCCTTCGCGCGTGCTTCCTTGTCAGGAATGATCTTGTCGATGATGGAAGTGATCGGTCCGATCAGAGTGTCGAGAATACCCATAGCTGCGCTCCAATGCTGAGTCGCAGTCTATGTAACCAAATAGGTTCGTGTAGGAAAATAGTAAATCCTATACGGGAATTTCCGCCTATTCGCCCGATTCCGCCAGGATGCGTTCGGCGAGAACGAGGTGCGGCCGGTCGAGCATATTGCCGTCGAGCGCGACTGTGCCAGCGCCGGGATTGTCCGCAAAGGCCTGAACCACCGCGCGAGCATGAGCGAGTTCTTCAGCGCTTGGCGTGAAGGCGGTGTTGATTGGCTCAACCTGGGCAGGATGGATTGCCAGCATGCCGCGAAATCCCTGACGGCGGACGCGCAGGGCACGCTCACGCAGAGCGTCGAGATCGCGAAATTCGGGCTGAACGGTTTCGACCGGTACGACGCCGGCTTTGACAGCGCCGAGCAGGCAAAGGCTGCGCGCCATCTCATAGACGTGGCTGTATTCGCCATCGGGTCCGCGTTGCTCCTGCGCGCCAAGCTCTGAAGAAAGGTCCTCCGCGCCCCAGCTCATGGCGACAAGCCGCGGTGCGCCGGCATAGGTGCCGGTCGTGAACATGGCTGCAGCTGTCTCGGTCACCAGTGCCGCGACCTTAATAGAACCAATCGTCAGCCCAGCTTCGATCTCGAGATCCTTGAGCATGGCATCGAGTGTCGCGACATCGTGGCCGCTTTCGGATTTGGGCAGAAAGATGCCGCCCGGTGCGGCGGAAATAATCGCGGCGAGGTCGGCTTCGGTCCAACCGCTCGAAAGCGGGTTCACTCGGACCCACAGTCGATGCTTGTCGCTGCGGCTGGCGATCATGTCGGCGACCATTTGACGCGCCGCGGGCTTGTTGTCGGGGGTGACCGAGTCCTCAAGGTCAAACAGCGCAATATCAGCCTCGCTGTCGGCGGCCTTGGTCATCTTCTTTTCGCTGTCGCCCGGAGCAAACAGCCACGAACGCATTCGGGGCAAGCTGGCCTGGTCGGTCATGTCGGTCTCCTCTGCCATTGGCGGTAAGCGCCGCAACCTGCTGAGGCAAGCGTCAGAACGAGCCCTCGACGTCGAACGAGAAGATGACGCCAAATTTGCGCTCGCGACGTTCGCGGAAATCTACCGCATCATTTACCCGATCTACGAAAATAGTGCGATCAACGATATTGTCGCGATTGAGCAGATTGCCGACGCGGAAACGCGCTGTCATGCCAAGCACATCCTTGTGCTCGATGAACACGCGTGCAAAACCCGGACCTTCGATGCGGCGCGAAACCTCGTCGAGCCGGACATTGGGGTGCTGTTCGTCAAACCGGAAGAAGCCGCCGATCGCCCACGGTGTCCCGCTGAAATCCTGCCGCAGCTCGACTTCGAGATCGATCTTGTCGTCACCCGAGATCGGGCGTGGGGTGCCAAGCAGCGGATCGAGCACTTCGCTGTCGGTGACTTCAACCTGTGCGTCGAGCCGCAATCCCTTGATCCCGATTGGATCAAACAGCACCGTCACTTCGCCGGATATTCCGTGGCGCGTCGCGCTGGCAATATTGCCCGGCGCCTGACCGCCGCCAGGGATCGGGATCTGGTCAACAATGTCGCTGATGTCCTCGTAGAAGGCGCGCAGATTGATCGATCCAAGGTCGCCAAAGCTCTTGTTCGCTTCGACCTCGTAGAGCCAGCTTTGCGGCGGCACGAGATCGGCATTGGTTACGTTGACCTGGTCCTCATTGAGATTGGTTGAGGCGATGAAATCGAAGAAATTGAGCTGGCCGACCACACGCTCAACTCGTCCGGCGATAGTGAGTGTGTCGCTCGCGCGCCAATCAAACGAGGCAAAGCCCTTGGGCCGCCAGAAATCGCGCGTCTGGCCCAGCGCGCCGCTTTGGCTGATCTCTGAATATTCCGCGCCCAGCGAGGCCTGGAATTGCAGGTTTTCGGCCAAGGGTCGGCTGTAGGTCAGGCTGGCTTCACCGCGATCTTCGTCGACCCTGGCGCTCGAACCCTCAAACTCGACCGGCTGGAGCACGCCCGCTGCGTCGCGTTGCTCAAGCATGGATTCGATTTCGAGGAAGTTGCGCACGCCTTCGAGCGCAATCTGCCAGTCACCGCCCAATCCGTCGAAGCTGAGTTCCGATCGCAGGATAGTCTCGGCTTCGTCTGCATCGCGGGTGAACACCGATCCCTCATCCGGACTTCCATCGACGAAAGTTGTCAGGACCGAGGAGCGGGTCGGGCTGTCTTCGTAGCGGTGATAGCCGATCAGTTTGAGCTGGCTGCCGCCCAATGCGAAGCTGTAATCGCCGCCAAGTTCAAAATTGAATTCGTCTTCACTGGAATCAAACTGGCGCAGGCGATCGCTTGGCGAGATGCTGCCGCTGCGTTCAGAGCGTTCGCCCTGCCTGAAGATGAAGCCGGCCACCTGACCGTTGAGATTGAGTACATTGCCATTGTCGGCGGTGCGCGAGAACGAGCCCGACAGCGAGACATTGTCCGAATTGAACTTGGATTGCTCGTCGCGGGTATCGATCACCACGCCAGCGCTGTCGAACACACGCTCAATGCCTTCATCGCCGCGGCGCCCGGAATCGTTTTCCAGGCTCAGCGTCCATTCGGTCTTGGCGCCGCCGCCCGCGAGCGAGACCTGGCCATCGCCCCAACGAAAGGGCACGCCGAATGAGCGCCATTCGGCCGAATAGCGAAATTGGCCGGTGATGCCGCCCGTGCTGCTGGTGATGACGTTGAGCACTTGCCCGGACAGTCCGCCAATATCGAGGCTGGCGCCGTCGACGATCTCTAGCCGGACGACTTCGTCGGCAGGGATCCGCTGCAAGGCAGCGACCGGGCCGTTCGACTTGCCGGATATGCGCTGGCCGTTGATCAGGACATTGGTGTCGGCCTGGCCCAGGCCGCGATCTCCATCGCCTTCGCGGATCGAAAAGCCGGGTATCTGTTCGGCCATGTCGAGCGCGCTGCGCGGGGCAAAGCGGGCGAATTCTTCCGGCTCAAACGTGCGGCGCGCGTCGCTCTCGACATTGGCGTCGGTGCTTGGCTCGCCGTCCTGAGCGGCCAGAGGCGAAACCATGCCGCACCAAGCGACACCCGCCAATATGAGCGATCTAATTTGCATTGAGCGCTTGAAACACCCCAGCCCTGCGCAAGTTCCTGACACGCCCTTGATCGTATATTTCACGAAAGCAAAGGAGGCGGGGCCGAATTTTCGACGAAGAACCCACTGGTCGGGACGACTGGATTCGAACCAGCGACCCCTACACCCCCAGTATAGTGCGCTACCAGACTGCGCCACGTCCCGATACCAGTGGAGCGCCGCCTATAGGGTCCGACCCTGAGACTGGCAAGCGGTCAATATGCCGGAAAGACACACGCATGGTCGGCAAGTCGGCGGGCGCGATTGCGGCGCCCTTGCATTGCTGCTAGGCGCGCCCACTTACAGACAGGGCTGGGAGAGGCGCGGTGCATGCTGTGGGCTCAAACTGACCCGAATTTGGTTCAAACACGCAATCTGACAGGCTGCACACACCATGCTTGATATTTTCGCTGCCGCTGGCGCTGCTGACGCACCACCTGCCTTGCTGCAATGGCTTCCCATCGTCGGCATGATCTTGATCTTCTGGTTCCTGATCATTCGCCCACAAATGAAGCGCGCCAAGGAGCATCAGCAAAAGGTCGAAGGCCTCAAAAAGGGTGATCAGGTGGTCACACAAGGCGGGCTTGTCGGCAAGATCGCCAAGGTTGACGATGTCTATGTCGAGATTGATCTGGCCAAGGATGTGCGCGTGAAAGCGGTCAAGCAGACCATTGGCGAAGTCATTCCACCAGGCGGATCAGCTGCCAACGATTGATCTGCGCAGCGCGAAGCCGCACGCACGATTGACCGCCCGAGAATTCATCAAACAACTGGAACAGACGATCAGCAATGCTTGATTTTCCAACTTGGAAGAAGGTGTGGCTATGGGGCCTGACTTTGGTGGCCTGCATGGCCGCCATGCCGTCGCTCCTCAGCACCGTAGATGTTGAGACGCCGGACTTCCTGCCGCGTCCGCAAGTCAATCTCGGGCTCGACCTCGCCGGCGGCAGTCACATCCTGCTCGAAGCCGATCCCAGCCAGGTGCGCGGGCAGCGGCTGCAGAACATGGAAGAGACCGTGCGCACGCGTTTGCGTCGTGCTGAGCCTCGCATCCGCATCGGTGACGTGTCGACCGCGGGCGGGGAACTGTCCTTCATGCTTGACCAGGCGAGCGATATTGATCGCGCGCGAGGCATCCTTGAGCCTGTGATGATGGGGTCGGGCCTGGTCCGCGAATGGGATCTGACGGTGGTCGATACCCAGCGTATGGTGCTGACGCCGACCGATGATGGCCTCAACCAGGCGGTCACCGATGCGATGAACAGCGCGACCGAAGTGGTCCGCAAGCGTATCGATGAGCTGGGCACGCGCGAGCCGACAATTATCCGCCAGGGCGAGACACGCATCGTCGTGCAGGTCCCGGGCCTGCAGGATCCTGAGCAGCTCAAGGAATTGCTTGGCAAGACCGCCAAGCTTGAGTTCAAACTGGTCGATATGACCGCCTTGCAAACCGATTTGCAGGCCGGCGTCGCACCCCCGGGCAGTGAGATCTTTCTGTTCTCGGAAGATTCGCAGACGCCAGGTGCTCCGATTGCGGTGCGCCGGCTCGGCGGCATTCGCGGTGACAGCCTGACCAACGCACAGGCAGGCGTCGATCCGCAAGACAATCGCAATGTCGTGAACATCCAGTTTGACCAGCAAGGCGCAGGCCGTTTCTGCACGCTGAGCACACAGAATGTCGGTCGCTTGTTTGCCATTATCCTCGATGATCGGGTGATCTCGGCGCCAAGCTTTGAAGAACCCATCTGTGGCGGCTCTGCGCAAATTTCGGGCAGCTTCACGCCCGACAGCGCGAATGAACTTGCTATCTCGCTGCGTTCGGGTGCGCTGCCGGTTGACCTGACGGTGATCGAAGAGCGCACGGTCAGCCCTGAGCTGGGCCGTGACTCGATCCAAAAGGGTCTTATCGCGATGCTGGTCGGCTCGCTGGCAGTGATCGTGCTGATGATCGCCACCTATGGCCGCTTCGGCATCTATGCGACCTTCGCGCTGCTGATAAACGTGGTGATCATTCTTGGCATTATGGCTGTGCTCAACACCACGCTGACCTTGCCTGGCATTGCCGGCTTTGTGCTGACTGTGGGCGCGGCGGTTGATGCCAACGTGCTGATCAATGAACGTATACGAGAAGAGCGAAAACGCGGACGACGCGTCGTTGCCGCGGTCGAGAATGGCTACAAGGAAGCCAGTCGCGCGATTTACGACGCCAACATCACTAACTTCATCGCTGGTGTGCTGCTGTTCCTGTTTGGCTCGGGGCCGGTGCGCGGATTTGCGGTCGTCCTCATTCTCGGCCTGTTCACGAGCGTGTTTACAGCCTTGTTCCTAACCCGCATGTGGGTTGCCGGTTGGCTGCGTTCCAACCGCCCCACCGATATCAACATTTGAGGAGCGGACGATGAAATTGCTCAAGCTCGTCCCTGAAGACACCAACATCAAATTCCTCAAATGGAGGTTGCCATTCTTCATCGCCAGCATGCTGCTGATCGTGGCGAGCTGGGGATTGGTGCTTACTCAAGGCCTCAATTACGGCGTCGATTTTGCCGGAGGCCAGCAAGTTCGCCTGACCTTCGAACAGAATGATCAGGCTCCGGTCGCAGAGCTGCGCGACATGGTTGCGGGCCTCGGCTACGGTTCGCCCGTTGTGCAGGAATTCGGCGCGCCAAATGTCGTTTCGATCCGGGTCCCGCTGCCCGAAGAGGCAGAGCCCGGTGCCGCGACCGAGATTGGCAATCAAGTGATCGCCATGGTCAATGCCGAATTCCCGGGCGTCCGCACTGACGGCAACGAAACCGTTTCAGGCAAGGTCGCGGCCGAATTCCAGGAAAGCGCCGTATACGCTCTGCTGTTCGCCCTGCTGGCGGTGGCGCTCTATATCTGGATCCGGTTTGAATGGCAGTTCGGGGCCGGGGCGCTGTTCGCGCTATTCCACGACGTCTCGCTGACTTTGGGCCTGTTCTCACTGTTCAAGCTTGAGTTCAGCCTGCAGATCATCGCCGCCATTCTTGCGATCATCGGTTACTCGCTCAACGATACGATCGTTGTCTATGACCGCATCCGCGAAAACCTCAAAAAGTATCGCAAGATGCCGCTGCCTGAGCTGCTTGACCTATCGGTCAATGAGACGCTGGCCCGCACGGTGATGACCTCGCTGACGCTGCTCGTGGCCATGCTGCCACTGCTGCTGTTCGGTCCCGACAGTCTGTTTGGTCTGGTCGCGGCGATCACGGTTGGCCTGTTCGTGGGTACCTATTCGAGCGTTTATCTCGCTTCGCCAACCTTGATTTGGCTGGGAGTGACGTCGAACAGCTTCGTTCCGCAGGAAAGCGCAGCAGACCGGCAGGAAAAGATCGCTCGCGGCGAAGCCTAGGCTTCGCGGTTGGCGAAGGCGTACCGGCCAATCACGCGCCGGTAATGCTTGCCCAGTTGCTCAGCATTATTGGCCCAGCTGAAGCCTTCGACGCTGGCCGCGACCGCTTGCCTGTCAGGCGGATCGGCCAGCACGTCGCGCACCGCGGCTGACACGCTTTCGGGCGTGCGATCGATGAACCGGCCATTGTCTGGCGGGGTGATGACTTCGCGCGCTCCACCAACATCGGTGGTGATAACCGGGGTGCCGCAGGCGAGTGCTTCAACCCAGGCATTGGCTAGCCCTTCTGACGCGGTGGGCAGCACCATCGCGTCAGCTGCAGACAGGATCACCGGCAGCAGGTCGTGATCGATCGATCCGGCGAAATGGACGCGTTCGCTGACATCCAGCGCGCTTGCCAATTGCTTCAGATGCTGCTCGTCCTCGCCTTTGCCGACCAGGATCAGCCGCGCCTCCGGTATCGTCGCCAGTGCGCCGATCACCAGGTCCTGGCCCTTGCGCTCGATCAGCGCGCCGACCGTCGCCAACAGAGGTTGCGAGGATGAAAGGTGAAAGCCCAGCTCGCTGCCCAATTGATCGCGCAATCTGGCATGCGAGAGCGGGCGGAAGCGATCGCGATCAAGCCCGGTGTAATGCACGCTGATCTTGTCGCCTTGCATGCCGAGGGCAATCATCGCCTCTTTCAGCTTGTGGCTGACGGCAAGCACGCCATCGGCGCATTCGGCGGCTTCGAGAATTTGCTCGCGCGCAAAATCAAGCTGGCCCCAATAGGAGATGTCGCTGCCGCGCGCCTTGAGCGACAGTGGCAAGCGCATTTGCTGAGCGACCCAGGCCGCGGCTGGGCCATCGGGATAGAAGAATTGCGCGTCGATCAGATCGATCGGTGTTTCTGCGTGGATCCGTTTGACCAGGGGCAGGGCAGCACGCGCGATCGCGCTCGCATTGCGCCTCGCTCCGACCTTTGGCACCAGGTTGAAGCGCGGCCGATGCACCGAAAGCCCGTTTTCCTCGGCGTGCATGGGCAGACGGGTGAGCGCCCGATAGCGACCAAAGGCGATTGGCGGGATGCCAATCGGATTGACCACGCTGACTTGCCAATCCTGTTCCTTCGCCAGCGCTTCGAGGCTGCGCGCCACAAAGGTTCCGAAACGCGGATTGACCGCGTTGGGAAACAGTGTGGTTAGGGACAGGATATGGGGCATTGTGCTCCTTTGCAGCAGACTGGCTTAAAGCCGCCTTACAAGCATCTCGGTCACGGCGATCCAGGGCGGGCTGTCGATCACTTGCTGTTTCTGGCCGGTCTGCGACGGCAGGATACCAACAAGATTGCCCTGAACATCGATCAGGCGGCCAAAGGCGAAGCGTCCCCCGGGGCGGGGCACCAGACAATCGCGATTGATCGCGCCTGCGGCATCCTCAAGCGATAGTGTTTGCAGCCAGATCAAGTCACCGGGGCGATATTCGCCGGTTGCGGCGGCCACTTCGACCACCAGCATTTCACCGCGATCAGCCTGCTGGGCCAATTCGGTCGGCAACACGGCCTCGCGCTCCGTCGCGAGCGCTTCAGCTCCGGCAGCGCCAATCTCGGCCACAATTCTGGGGCGTGGATTCTCATCCGAGCGCACCAGCACTTCGGGATCGACTTCGAGCGCGCGCCCGATCCGATCCATCCATTTGAGCGAGAGATTGCGGGTGCCGGTTTCAAGCCGCCCGACTGTTTGCGCCGTTGTCGGCGGATCGCAAGCCTCGGCCAATTGCGCCAGTGTCAGGCCCTTTTGCCGGCGGATTTCACGTATGCGGTTGATCATATGCGCTCCGGTACGAACCGATTTGGTTTCTTCTTTCCTACAATTATCCAAATTTGGCAAGGCGTATCTCCATGCATTGCACAGGAGATTGTCGATGAGTCGCAAATTGGTTGAACGCGAATTGACGCAGGAGGGGCCGCGCAGGGTCAGCGCCATGGAGGGAAGCGCAAAGGGAAAGTGCCGCAGCGTCACCGTCAATCTGCGCGAGAACCCGATCGCCTGGCTGCATGCGCGCGGGCATCTCAGCGATCGGCTGCACGATGCGGCCGAGGCGCTGCGCAATGATTATGAGCGCGCGCAGCTCTCCCCCTCGATCACCATGCGGTGGGATCCGGTTCGTGTCAGCGAAACATCGTCTTGCCCGTCATCGCCCAGCGAACGGCAATTGGCCGCCAAGCAGCGTTTTGACGGCGCGATTGCGCATGCGGGATCTGGACTGGCGGATGTCCTGTGGCGGGTTGTGTGCGCGGGCGAGGGCCTGCCCGACGCCGAACGCTCGCTGGGCTGGCCCGCCCGCAGCGGCAAACTGGTGCTCAACCTCGCGCTGGAACGGGTGGCTGACTATTATCGGATTTAGCATCAGAACACTGTTCCATGTGTTCCATCCGGTAGGATTTGGCGTTGCCAATAAGCGGTCAGCAGGTGTCGCGGCGCGCAAGCCAGTTGGAAAGGTGTCAACTTCCGAATTTGGCGCGAAAGTGCCGGATTTCTGGGCTTTGCGCGCCCGAATGCTCGCTTGTCAGACTGTCAACTTCGTCAATTTCGATGACCCGGCCTTGGCTTCGCGAATGGCGTTGGGCACAAGGGGAGGCATGCTGAAGACGCTTCTTCGCTATGGCCTGCTCTATGGCGGCGCGCTCGCGCTGCTGGCGCTGCTGCTGCAATGGGCGGAATATCGCTATTTCGCGCTGACCATGCCGGGCGAAGCCTATATCGCGGTGGTCGCCCTGGTGTTCGTGTCGCTGGGCATTTGGGCCGGGATGCGGCTGACGGCGCGGCCGCGCGGTGCGGGCTTTGAACGCAACGACAAGGCGATCGCTTCTTTGGGGCTGACGGCGCGCGAATATGAGATCCTTGAGCATCTGGCGCGCGGATCGAGCAATAAGGAGATTGCCCGCTCGCTCGACGTCTCACCCAATACGATCAAGACCCATATCGCCAATCTCTATGCCAAGCTTGATGTCAGCGGGCGCGGCAAAGCGGTGGAAGCGGCGCGGGCGTTGGAATTGATCCCGTAATGCCCCGTAAAAAGGGGTGAATTGGCCAAAATCACCCATCTGGGTGATAGATTTTGCGGCGTGAATGCGTGAGCTCACTGGCAGCTCAAACACAGGAGGCACACATGTTTCGTTACGCACTTATCTATGGTGGCATCATCGGGGTTGTGGTGATCGCATTCATGGTCGCGACAATGTTCGCGCTTGGTTTTGACAATCCCAGCACGGCAGAGCTGGCGGGCTATGTCGTCATGATCGCAGTGCTCACGCTGGTCTTTATCGGCATCAAGCGGTTTCGCGATGTCGAGCTGGGCGGAGTGATCAGTTTTGGCAAGGCGGCGGGCGTTGGCATTGGCATCGCGGCGGTGGCCGGCGTGTTCTATGTCATCGCGTGGGAGGCATTTCTGCAGGTCTCCGAGTTCGACTTTATGGCGGCCTATTCGCAGGGCCTGATCGCTGACATCAACGCGCAGAATATCAGCGATGCAGAAAAGGCGGCGCAGATCGCCGAACTTCAGGAGCAGATGGAAATGTACGGCAATCCGCTGTTCCGCTTGCCGATCACTTTCATCGAGATCTTCCCGGTCGGCCTGGTGGTCGCGCTGATCTCGGCATTGGTGCTCAAGAACCCGAAAGTGCTGCCGGCCAGCAAGCAGGACTGATCGGCAAGGCGATCAGGCAAAATCAGGGATGATCAGATGAGGGCTGCCCGGACTTGCGCTTGCAGTTCGGGCAGCACGTCGTCTTCAAACCACGGATTCTTGCCGATCCACATCCGCACGCGCCAGGCGGGGTGAGGCAAGGGAAAAAAGCCAGGATGATCGCGGAACGTGCGGACGCGCTCGGTCATCGAGAGTTTCTTGGTCTCGGGCAGGTAATGCGCCTGAGCATAGGCACCGACCAACAAAGTGAGGCGGCTGGTGGGAAGCAGCGAGAGGATCGCCTCATGCCATTGCGGGGCGCATTCCTTGCGCGGCGGGGCATCACCGCCCGAGGCCTTGCCGGGATAGCAAAAGCCCATCGGCATCAGCGCGATTTTGTCGGGATCGTAAAAGTCAGGCTTGTCGATCCCGAGCCAACTGCGCAGCCGATCGCCGCTGTCATCGTCCCACGGCACGCCGCTCTTGTGGACCTTGGTACCGGGAGCTTGGCCGATGATGAGGATGCGCGATTGGGGCGAGAACTGGACGACCGGGCGCGGGCCCAGCGGCAAATGCACAGCGCAGATCGTGCAGGCCGCGATGTCGCGGTGAAGCTGGTCGGATCGCGCTGCCGCGCTCACCCTTCGACCTGCTCGGCAATGGCGAGCCAGCGCTCTTCGGCGCTGTCCTTTTCGGCCCGGGCGTTCTCGATCCCTTTCGAGATCGTGGCAAACCGTTCGGGGTCCGTGGTGAAGAGATCGGGGTCGGACAGGATCGTCTCGCCCTTGGCGATCGCCGCTTCGAGCTCCTCGATCCGCGCGGGCAGCAGCTCATAGTCGCGCTGATCCTTGTAGGACAGCTTGTCCGATTTGGGCGGGGGTGGAGCAGGCGAGGGGGCGGGTGTGGGCTTGGCCGTGCTCTTGCGCTTGGCAGTGATCGGTTGCTGGCGTTTGGCGACCCAATCCTCATAGCCGCCGGCGATGATATCGACCTTGCCGGTGCCATCGAGGCCCAAAGTGACGGTGACGGTGCGATCGAGGAAATCGCGATCGTGGCTGACGATCAGCACAGTGCCGTCGAAATCGGCGATCACCTCCTGCAACAGATCAAGCGTTTCGAGGTCGAGATCATTGGTTGGCTCATCGAGCACCAGCAGATTGGCGGTGCGGGCAAACTCGCGCGCGAGCAGCAGGCGCGAGCGCTCGCCGCCCGACAGGATACCGACCTTGGTGTCGACGATCTTGGGGTCGAACAGGAAGTCCTTGAGATAGGCTTGGACATGTTTGCGCACGCCGCGAACATCGAGCCAGTCGCCGCCCTCGGCGAGAATGTCGCGAACGCTGGCACCAGGCTCGAGCAAGCGGCGCTGCTGGTCGATCATCACACCGGTCAGTGTGCGTGCGTGTTGGACGCTGCCACTGTCGGGTTCGAGCTCCTTGGTCAGCAGTTTGAGCAAAGTGGTCTTGCCGGCGCCATTTGCCCCGACAATGCCAATTCGATCGCCATTCTGGATCCGCAGGGTGAATGGTTTGATCACCGCGCGGCCATCAAAGCTCTTCGATATGCTTTCGGCGACGATGACCGATTTGGATTTGAACTCATCATCATTGGCGAGCTTGAGCTTGGCCGAACCGCTGTCCGAAATCATCGCCGCCCTCGCAGCGCGCATCTGATAGAGCTTTTCGAGCCGGCCCTGATTGCGCTTGCGGCGAGCGGTCACGCCGCGCTCAAGCCAATGCGCTTCGATCTTGAGCTTGGCGTCGAGCTTCTCTGCAGCGCGGGCTTCTTCGGCGTAGACCTTCTCCTCCCAGGCTTCATACCCGCCAAAACCAACATCCTTGCGCCGCAAGGTCCCGCGGTCGAGCCAAAGCGTTGACCGGGTCAGCCGCTTGAGAAAGGTGCGATCGTGGCTGATCGTGATGAATGCGCCCTTGTAGCGGTTGAGCCAATCTTCCAGCCAATCAATCGCGCCCAGATCGAGGTGGTTGGTTGGCTCATCAAGCAGCAGGATGTCAGGGTCTTGCGCCAGAGCTCGAGAAATAGCCGCCCGGCGCTTCTCACCGCCGCTGGCGGTTGCCGCGTCGCGATCCATCGCGATACCCAGCTGGCCAGCGATGGATTCGACTTCGAAGCGCTCAGGCGGATTGTCACCGGCCAGCGCGAAATCCATTAGCGTGTCGTAGCCGGAAAAGTCTGGCTCCTGCTCGAGGAAAACGATCCGTGTTCCCGGCTTGACTTTGCGCGTGCCGCGATCGGCTTCGATGCGATCGTCAATCATCTTGAGCAGGGTCGTCTTGCCCACGCCATTGCGCCCGATCAGTGCCAAACGATCGCGCGGGCCGATATGCAGGTCAATCGGCGCTACATCGGGCCCGCCAAACAGCCAGCGGCCGCCTTGCTGCAGGCCAAGGCCTTCCCAGGAGAGGATCGGGGGTTGCGCCATAGTGGCGGCGCGTTAGGCCGTTATCACGCAAGGGACAAGCAGCCTTTGCGGCTGTGAACGGGCAATATTGCCTGAACAATCGATCCTGTCATCATTCACAGCTTGTTCAACGCCCTTAGATTAGGCAGTGAGGCAATATGAAACCGATTTCGACCTTGATTGGCCTGTGTGCCGCCTTTGCGATCGCTGCTGGTGCTGCTCCAGCCAGCGCCGCTTTTGGCAGCATTGAGCAGGCGCAGAGCGATCAGGGCGAAGCGCGCAAGGAGATGCGCGCAGGCAACCAATTGTCGCTCCGCGAAATCGAACGGCGCATCCTGCCGCAAATGCGCGGTGCTGAATATCTCGGCCCAGCCTATGATTCCACAGCGCGCGCCTATCGCCTGAAATTCATCAAGGACGGCCGGGTTACCTATGTCGACGTCGACGCGCGGACCGGCCGGATCATCAATCGATCGCGCTAACGGGCGGTTTGGGGACATCCAAGTGGTGCGCAATCGACCAAGCTTGCTTGACGGATTCCTCGCAAGAGCGCACCAACTGGCCAACAACTAAGGCAGCTTTCGGGGTATTATGCGCATTCTGATCGTCGAAGACGAACCGACACTGGGGCAACAGCTTAAGTCGACGCTCGAACAAAACGGCTATGCAGTCGATCTTTCGACTGATGGCGAAGACGGCCACTTCCTGGGCAGCACAGAGGATTACGACGCAGTTATCCTCGATCTGGGCCTGCCTGAGATTGACGGGCTTTCAGTGTTGGGCATGTGGCGCAAGGAAGGCCGCGACTTCCCCGTGCTGGTTCTGACCGCGCGCGACAGCTGGTCAGACAAGGTGGCCGGGCTCGATGCCGGCGCCGATGATTACCTGGCCAAACCATTCCAGACTGAAGAGCTGATCGCTCGCCTGCGGGCGCTCATTCGCCGCGCATCCGGCAACACATCGTCCGAACTGACGGCTGGAAATGTCCGGCTTGATACGCGTTCGGGCCGCGTGACGCTGGAAGGTGAGCCAGTCAAACTGACCGCGCAGGAATACAAATTGCTGAGCTACCTGATGCACCATAAGGGCAAGGTGGTCAGCCGAACCGAACTGATCGAGCATATCTACGACCAGGACTTTGATCGTGATTCCAACACGATTGAGGTGTTTGTGACGCGGATCCGCAAGAAGCTCGGCGCAGAAGTGATAACGACGATCCGTGGCCTCGGTTACAGCCTCGACGACCCCGCCGACGCACCCCGGGCCTGACGCGCCCGATCCGGCTGCACCCGCCCGTCAAACCGACGCGGCGGGCAAAGTTGATGAGGGTGCTCAGAGCAATTCCGAATCCGATGAGGCGCCGCCCAAACGCCGGCGTGGCAGTCTTGCCCGCCGGATGGGGCTGATCGCGGCTGGCTGGATCATTGTGCTGCTGGTCGGCGGCGGAATCCTGCTCGATCGAGCGATCACAAATCAGGTTGAGGACAATTTCGACGAACAGCTCGAATACATGCTCACCGCGATGATTGCCTCGGCCGAGATTGATCCGGTTGGCGAGATCTATTTCTACCGCGCTCTGGGTGACCAACGCTTTCTGGAACCCAATAGCGGCCTCTACTGGCAGATCAGCGGAGAGGGATATGAGCCCTATCCCTCACGCAGTCTGTGGGACCGCAGCCTTTCCGTCCGGGCCGATCATTTCGATGATGCGCCGCACTTTTACAATTCAACCCAGTTTGCGGATGAGCCGCTGCGCGTGGTCGAGCGATCAATCATCCTGCCAGGATCAGAAACCCAATGGTGGTTCACCGTCGCTGCCAGTCGTGCCGAACTCAATGAACAGATCGCCGAGATTCGCCGAATTCTCATTCTGAGCTTTCTCGTGCTTGGTTTTGGCTTGCTGGCAATGGCGTTGCTTCAAATACGCTATGGCCTTTCGCCGTTGCGGCGGGTCAGAGCCGCGATCCAGAAGCTGCGCACCACCGGCGAGAACCGCATCACCGAACCACTGCCGACCGAAGTGCAGCCGCTGGTGCAAGAGCTCAACGGCCTGCTCGAACACTCCGAAAATCAGGCTGAAGAAGCACGGATGCATGCGGGCAATCTCGCCCACGCGCTCAAGACTCCGCTTACGGTGCTCACCAATGCCGCGACTGCGCGCTCGCCAGATCTCAACGAAGCGGTGTTCCGCGAAACCCGGACGATGCAACGCCATGTTGATCACCATCTCGCGCGGGCGCGGGCAGTCGGTCGGCGCGCTGTCGGACTGGCACGCACCAATGTGCGACAAAGCGCGGAAGCGGTGCAGCGCGCGGTTGAAAGGCTCTATCCCAACGGACGGCTGGATATCGCCGGCAATCGCGAGGCGATGGTCGCGATCGAGCGGCAGGATCTCGATGAAATTCTCGGCAATCTGATCGAGAACGCGGCGAAATATGGCGGTGGAAGCGTCTTCGTCACCGTCGATGTCGAAGCCGATAGCGAGCAATGCCTGATCTGGGTTGAAGACGATGGTGTTGGGATTCCGGAGCAGGAGCGCGAGCGGATATTCGACCGCGGAGCGCGGCTCGACACCGGCAAGCCGGGCACTGGCCTTGGCCTGGCTATCGTGCGCGATGTTGCGGAGATCTATGGCGGCACTGCCAGCTTGAGCGAAAGCGAGGATCTTGGCGGTCTGCTGGTCGAGTTGAGCCTGCCGAGGGCTTAGCCTTTGCGCTCAAAAAAACTGTCATCGATCGCGAAGGGTTTGTTCACCTCCTCCGTTGGGGAGAGTGAAAACACCACGCAAACGGGGTCAGTGCGCGAGAATATGCCGGCAGCAAGCCAGCGAGATTTGGGAATGTCTACGACCGATTCCGAATTGGTCGCCCGCATCGCTGCGCGCGATCAATCCGCGTTTCGCGACGCGATTGAGGAGCATTCTGTGCGTCTCCACCGAATTGCGTATCGGATGGTGGGCGATGCCCATGAAGCGGAAGATATTGCACAGGAAGCCATGCTGAGATTGTGGGACCATGCCCCCCGTTGGAGCGGGGGAGGGCTCAAGCTGGGCCCGTGGCTCAAGCGCGTCACCGTCAATCTGGCGATTGATCGCTTGCGCGTGGCAAAGCGCAACAGCGGCGCTGAAGTTCCCGAACAAGTCGATGCTTCGCCTCTGGCAGACGAGACGATCGAAATGGCGGAAGAGCAAAAGCAGGCCCGGCGTCTGGTCGAAGCACTGCCCGATCGCCAGCGCGCCGCAATTGTGCTGACCTATTTTGAGGAATTGCCCAACGCCGAAGCGGCTGCGGTGCTGGATATGAACATCAAGGCCTTTGAATCTTTGCTGCACCGGGCGCGCTCCGCCTTGCGCAAAAGCTTTGCCGAGGGCCAGGACCAGGGAGGTGAATTGGCATGAACCAGGCCAGTGATCCCATTCGCCCGGACGAGCCGCTTGGTCGGTTGCTCTCCAATGACAAAGTTCCGCCCTTATCGAGCGGATTTGCTGACCGTGTGATGGCCGGCACAGAGGGCCGTTCGGCTCCATTGCCGCGTCGGCGGCGGCTGTTCGGCTCAGGCCGGCGTTGGCCGATTGCTCGCCGTGCTACGGTCGGTGTCCTGGCCGCCGGTGCTTTGGCGACTGCCGCGGCTGCAACCGGCGTTCTCAACCAATTGCCGATCGAGATCCCATCGGCGAGCGAAGTCTGGGCCAGCATTTCGGGCGCCGATGACGTTCGCGAAACACGCACCGTGTCGACCGAACGGGTCGAGCAAGTGATCGAGGCCAAGCGGGTAGAGATCGTCGGGCCGATTGATACTCCGGAAGAGCTTGAAGAGGCCTTCACGCGGATTGAGGAAGTGCGCGAAAATCGCATCGAGAGGCGCCGCACCAATGTCGACAAGCGGATCGAGACCGTCATAGATCGACGGCGGACCCGCGGTCTGCCGGTTCCTGACGCGGAGCAGGAGGCGCGGCTTCGCAATGTCCTGGATGATATCCAGCAGCGGCGTGACGCGCAGACCTCTGAACGACTTGATCAACACCGCGAGAATTTGCGCGAGCGGGTTGAGAACGGTGAAGAGCTGACCCGTGAGGATTTCTTCCCCAATCGTGGGCAGGGCAATCAAAACCGCATGATGCGCGATCGGATGGAGCGACTGCGGAGCCTGCCACCCGCGCAACGCCGGGCGGCGATCCGCCGGTTTGTCGAACGCCACGAAGCACGAATGGCGGCGGAGGCTGCTGCAGCCGAGGAAGAGGCGACGGCGATAGAGCCCGATGTGCAGGGCGAAGAATCCGTCGGCGACAATGCTCAAGGCGATCAAGCACCAGAATAATTTCGTCATCGCGAAGGGTGTGGGTTCGTGCCCCGTTATGCATGTGTCATCGGCGGTGGGGTTGGTGACACCTGACAAAGACAGACGAAGGATTTTCCATCATGAAGCTCCCCCTCATCCTGGCAGCCACCGCCGTGCTTGCCACCAGCTCGACCGCCATGGCGCAACAGACGCGGACCAAGACATTTGAAAACGACAATGTCAGCGCATCTGCCACGACCACGCGTGATCAGGAAAACGGCACGATTGATCGCCAGCGCGAAGTCACCAATCTCAACACGGGCAACACGGCGTCGAGCCAGTACAATCGGCAGCGCACCGAAGATGGCGCGATTGTCAGCGGGTCACAGACCGGTTTCCAGGGTCGCACCCGGTCCTTTGAAGGCGAGCGGGTGCGCGACGACAGCGGCTCCACCTTCAATGGGACCGCGACCGGTCGCGCTGGCAATCAATACGGCCTCTATGGTGAGCGTCGGCGTGACGGCGAGGGTACACGCAGTCAGAGCCAGCGCGTGACCAATTCGAACGGCGATGTGGTTGCGTCGCGCGATCGTTCGGTCTCGCGCAGCCGTGGGTCCGTAGAACGCAGTGCGTCGCGCCAACGCGCTCCCGGGTTCAAGCCACGGCGTGCTCGGCCACGGCGTTGATCGCTTCCGTATCGGGCTGGCATTGACCCCCGTCAGCCCGGCATTCCACCAAATCATTGGCGGGACATAGGGCACGGAGTTCTGACCCACTCCGTGCCCTTAGTCGCATCTGGTGTTCAGTCTGGGTTCAATCCTGCAGGCAGATCGTGCGACCAAGCGGATCAGGGGTGGCATGATGCGGATATTGGCAAAAATCTCGATGGCAGGTTCGATTGCGGGCGCGGCTCTCTTGGGGGGCTGCAGCACAAGCCCGGCCAATCCCTTCCTCACCGAACGCAACGTTTTCGCCAGCCCCTATGTTGATCCCGAGATCGACAAGACCGGCGTAGGTCCGGATTGTCGATCCGATAGGATCGGCACTGAAGGGTGCTGGATTGATGGCATGTTCTACCCTGGCCGGGGCCACTATGCCTTGGATCGCGAAGGCAATCGCGTGCGCTTGACCAAGAGCGAGCGGCGCGCCCTGCAGGCCCGGTTCGAAACGGTTCAGGCTAGGATTGATGTGCTCGACGCGCTGGAGTCAGGCGAGCCTTTGCCGCCCAATTCGCCCGCATTGCCGTCCAACACGCCGAGCGTGCCTCCACCAGCACCTCCGCCGCCGCCAGCGCCGCCGCAGGTCCAGTCAGGGCATTCGCCTGATTGAGCGTTACTTGCTGCGCGCCTGTTCGTGGTGGCGGATCACTTCATCGATGATGAAGCGGAGGAATTTCTCGCTGAATTCGGGATCCAGATCGGCATCTTCCGACAGTTTGCGCAGCCGTTCGATCTGTCGCTTTTCGCGATCGGGATCGGCCGGCGGCAGCGTGACCTTGGCCTTGTATTCGCCGACAGCCTGAGTGATGCGAAAACGCTCCGCCAGGATGTGGATCAACGCAGCATCGATGTTGTCGATGCTCTTGCGATAGGCTGCGAGGACGGGATCCTCGGCGATAGGTTGCGATTCATTGGACATTGCTTGCAAAGCTAGCAGCAATTGAGCGCTTGCCAAGCAGGCTCGCGTCGCGCAAATGCGCAGCCATGACTGCGGACGTTGTTCCTCTGCCGCGCAAGCGACCAACCCTTGACCCGATGCTGGCGCTCACCGCCAATGGTATGAACTCGGTCAATTCGGTGATCCTTGAACGCATGCAAAGCGAGATCCCGCTGATCCCGCGTCTGGCTGGTCACCTGATTTCGGGCGGCGGCAAACGCCTGCGCCCAATGCTGACGCTCGCCGGTGCGGAGCTGGTGGGTTACCAGGGTGATCGTCATCACAAGCTCGCCGCAGCGGTCGAATTCATCCACACTGCAACCTTGCTTCACGACGACGTTGTTGATGGCAGCGAGCTGCGGCGCGGCAAGGCCGCCGCCAACATCGTGTTTGGCAATCCGGCGACAGTGCTGGTCGGCGATTTCTTGTTCAGCCGCGCGTTTGAGCTGATGACCGAGGATGGCTCGCTCCGTGTGCTCAAGATCCTCAGCCACGCCAGCGCGGTGATCGCCGAAGGCGAAGTGTCGCAGCTGACGGCGCAGCGCCAGATTGAGACCAGCGAAGACCGCTATCTCGACATTATTGGCGCCAAGACCGCGGCCCTGTTTGCCGCGGCTAGTCAGATCAGCGCGGTCGTGGCCGAATGCAGCGAGGATCAGGAGCGGGCGCTGGAGGATTACGGCCGCAATCTGGGCGTGGCATTCCAGCTTGTCGACGATGCGATCGACTATGATTCCGACGCGGCTGAGATGGGCAAAGACCAGGGCGATGATTTCCGCGAGGGCAAGATGACCCTGCCGGTGATCCTTGCCTATGCGCGTGGCGACGACGCTGAGCGCAAGTTCTGGAAGGACGCGATCGCTGGCCATCGCAGCTCGGATGCTGATCTGGCGCAGGCGATCGATCTGATCGGGTCGCACAACGCGGTCGAAGACACGCGCGAGCGGGCCAGGCACTTTGCCCAGCGCGCAATCGATGCAATCTCGATCTTCCCGGACAGCAAGGCTCGATCAGCTATGGCCGAGGCGGCACAATTCGCGGTCGCCCGCGGATACTAGACACAGAAAACCCCGAACTGGCCGGGCCAGTCCGGGGCTTCCCCTAATCCAGGATTTATTGGCGGGTGGCTGTCCAGCGCACCATGCTGTCATCACGCGGATCGCTGCCAACACCCGATAGAGTGTCGCCATCGACCGACAATTCGGTCACGCCAATCGTTTCGCCATCGCGTGAATAAGTCTCGCGATAACTGCCGTCTTCGAGTTGTACGACGGCAACCATGACGCCGGAACTGTCACCATCAATCGCCACGGCATCGCCGCCGATTGTGGCCGTGAAGTCACCGCTATTGCCTTTGCTGGTGTATTGATCACCTTCGATCACGAAACTGAAGGTCAGCGCCTCGTCGCTCATCTGATCGATCTCGGCGACGGTCCACGAACCGGATACCGCGTGAGACCCTTCGGCTCCCTCTGCGGTTCTGGTGTAGCTGGTCGAGCCTTCGACCGGCACATCGCCATCAAGATCGTTCCAGGCAATTGTCATCGACTGGCCGTCCTCACTTACGGTCCAGGTTGAATTGCCCAGATCTTTGTCACCAAGCCGGTTCGCCGTCGTCAGAGTGTTGTCGTCGACCAGTTCAATCCTGAGGCCGTCATAGCCAGGACGATCGATCTCCTGCCATTCTCCGTCGGCCGATGCCGTGTACGGTGGTAGGCAAGACTCGCAGGTGAATTCTCCATCGGCCACGACATAAGTGTCGACAGTGTTCTCCCAACTCGCAGAGTCGAGATCGGCTTTCCAGGTGCCGGCCAGTGAGTTTGCATCTTCGGTTTCGCCGGCGCAGGCCGATATCCCGAATGCGAGCGAAAGAGCAGCCATAGCTGCGATCGTGTTTTTCATTGAGTCCCCTCCAGTTGGTTAAGCGCCCCCGCTTCCGATTCTTGATGATCGGTGAGACCCGTTTCTTATGTCCGCCAAAGAAACGACCCGGCAGGCATAGCCGCACTTGTTGAGAATCTCCAGAATTATGCCAATTCAGGCTTTTATGCCAAAGCCGCGACGTGCCTGACAGACTGCCCATAGATGACGTTTTGCCGGATATCCGCGCCGCTTTGGCCGGATCGGGCAAAGCCGTGCTCATTGCACCTCCGGGCGCGGGCAAGACCACCGCTGTGGCGCCTGCATTGTTGAGCGAAGAATGGTGCGACGGCCTCATCATCCTGACATCGCCAAGGCGGGTAGCCGCGCGCGCAGCCGCCGAGCGCATGGCCGAGATGTTGGGGGAGAAAGCCGGCGAGACGATCGGCTACCAAACCCGGCTCGATTCAAAGTCATCGTCCAAGACGAGTGTTCTGGTGGTGACCGAGGCGATCTTCGTCAACCGCATCGTCGGTGATCCCGAATTGAAAGGGGTCGCGGCAGTCCTGTTTGATGAGGCGCACGAACGCCATCTCGACAGCGATCTCGGGTTGGCGCTGGCGCTGGAGACGCGCGAGGTCTTGCGCGACGATTTGCGCTTGCTCGTGATGTCGGCAACCTTGGATGGCGCTCGCTTTGCTGATCTGCTTGGCGACCAGTCGCAGGTGGTCGAAAGCGAAGGGCGCAGTCATCCGCTGGAGATCAACTGGCTCGGCAATGCGCCGTCCAAACCGGTCGAGGATCAGGTTGCCGCGGCGGTGATGACCGCATGGGCAGAGCAAGCGGGCGACATCCTGGCATTCCTTCCCGGAGTTCGCGAAATCGAACGGGTGCGCGAACGGCTCGAAGCAAAGCTGCCAGACACCCCGATCCTGCCCTTGCATGGGCAAGTGGAACCCGCGGCGCAGCGGGCTGCGATACGGCGCGATCCCGACGGACGTCGCAGGATCGTGCTGGCGACGGCGATCGCGGAAACGTCGCTCACACTGGAAGGCGTGTCGGTGGTCGTCGATAGCGGGCTCGCGCGCTTTGCAGAGTTCGACAAGGCGGCGGGGACAAGCCGATTGGTCACCCGCGCGGCCAGCCAGGCCGCGGCGACGCAGCGGGCAGGGCGCGCGGCGCGACAGGCGCCTGGGGTCGCGTACCGATTGTGGGAAGAGGGCGGCCATCTGGGACGTCCGGAATTCGCCGCGCCCGAGATCGCGATTGCCGATCTCGTCCCGCTGGTCCTGATGCTGGCAAAATGGGGCAACACTGATCCTGCCGACCTGGCCTGGTTGGACCCACCCAGCGATGCCGCGATTGCGACCGCGCGCAGCACCCTGGTCGGGATGGGCGCGCTGGACGAAGATGGCAGGCTGACAGAGCGCGGGCAGCGGATCGCCTCGCTGTCGCTCGATCCCGTCAGTGCCGCGACCGTGCTTGCCGGAGCAGAGGGTGGCGTTGCGCGGTCGGCAGCCGGATTGGTGATGCTGTTGCAAGAACGCGGATTGGGCGGGCGAACGGAAGATTTGCTGCAGCGCTTGAGCCGATTTGAAAGCGAAAAGGGAAGGCGGGCCGAAACAGCCCGTAGGATGGCCAGAAACTGGTCTCTGATGGCCGAGAAAGTGATTGGCGAGCCTCGCCGCCATTTGAGCAATCCTGCGCTCAGTTTGGCTCTATCGCGCCCTGAAATGATTGCCCGCCGCCGCGATCAAACCGGGGAGACGTGGCTCTCGGCTGGCGGGCGCGGATATATGCTTGATCCGGCCTCGCCCCTGGCGCGAGCGGAGTGGGTTGTGATTGGCGATGCGCAAGGCCAGGCCAAAGGCGCGCGGATCACTGCGGGAGCTGAGTTGTCGCTTGCGGAAATCGAGGAATATTTCTCGGATCAGATCGAGGAAACGCCATCAATCAGTTGGGATAAAAGCAAAAAACGGGTGATTGCACGCAAGCAAAACCGGTTGGGGGCTATCACGCTTGCAAGCGCGCCTGACCCCAATCCCGACCCAGTACGGCTTGTGGATATCCTTGTGGAGAAGGCTCTGGAAGGCTTGGGGGAACTTTTGCCGGCCAGTTTCCTTGCGCGGGTCAAATTCGCTGGGTTGGAAGAGCTCGAGCCCGGAGAGTTGAAGGCAAGGGCAGAGCAGTGGTTGGTGCCGCTGTTGTCCGGTCGTCGCGATCTCGATTTGCCCAAATCTGCCTATGCCGATGCAATCCTGAGCATGCTCGATTGGCCGACGCGGCAAAAGCTTGAAGATCTGGCTCCAATCCACTGGATGTCGCCAGCTGGTACCAAACATGCGATCGATTATGAGGATGAGCTTGCTCCCAAAGTCGAAGTGCGAGCGCAGGCGCTGTTCGGCCTGGATACGCATCCGCATATCGGATCAGGAAGCCACCGCACGCCGCTCACTCTGTTTCTTACCAGCCCGGCGGGACGACCGATCGGTGTCACTGCAGAGATCGCCGGATTTTGGCGCGGTGCTTGGCCAGATGTGGTGAAGGATATGAAGGGTCGATATCCCAAACATCGCTGGCCGGATCAGCCGTGGGTGGAAAAGCCAAGCACCAAGACAAAAAACGCCTTCAACCGCGAATAGGATTGGACTATCGGGTCTGAAGTGAAGGGATGTGACAGACCATGAGTGCACGGATCTACCAGACGCCCAAGAGCGCGATGCAATCGGGCAAGGCCAAGACCGATATCTGGGTGCTTGAATTCGAGCAGAGCGAAGCGCGCAAGGCTGACCCGCTTATGGGCTGGACCGGCAGTGGCGACACGCAATCGCAGGTGCGTCTCAATTTCCCGACCATGCAAGCCGCCAAGGACTATGCCGAACGGTATGGCATTGTCGCGCGCGTCCATGCGACGCCGGCCAAGACGCTCAAGATCCAGGCCTATTCCGACAATTTCCGCTAAGCGGGCTGCTCATCCTGAAGGGTGAGCTGCTTGTTCTTGTAAGCAGCACGGCAATCGCTGGCATCACGCTTGATATCATCATGCATCAGCGGGGTGCTGGTCATCCCCTGTCCCCGAAAGCGCGGGTCATCACACTCGCCATCATTGGCAAAATCTCCGCTGTCATCGCCAAAGTCGATGCTGAACATTGGCGGACGATTGGCCAGGTCCTCCGCCGTGAGTTGGGCGTTGTCATGCACCAAGCCAGCCTCCGTGCAGGCGGCCATCGTAAAAAGAGCTGGTAGAATCAGTGTCGAACGCATGGCTTATTCCTCATGATGCGGTCGCTTTGGCCTGAATCGCATGCAGACCTTTCGATTGTGTTTCGATTGATCAGCTTGCGGAATCAGCGTCGCGAAACACGGTGTTGAAATCTTCATCACTCGCCGCCATATGGGCGCTGGGAGTCGGGTGGACGTTTGCGTTCGCTCACCGGGTCAGATCCGGAAGGAAGCAGCCCAGGTGAATTGCGGCGGGTCGCTCGGCTCCTTTTTGGCGTTCTGCGCCAGCCCATCTCCCCCTCCCAACCACCCGATACTTGGAAACCCTGTCGGGTGGTTGGGAGGGGGAGTGGGAAGGAACAGCTCGGACATGCGCTCGCTCGGCTCCTTTTTTGCGTTTTGCGCAGATTATTTTCCCCAACATCGCGATGACAAATGGCTGGCAAACGCCTAGCGTGCGCTGGTGTCCGATTCCGATCCAAACCTGCCCGATTCCGAAGAAGAAAACGCGCCGACCGCAGCCGAGTTGGAGGCTGCCGGGCAGAATTCGATGTTCGGAGATCCCGAACCAGCGGCTGAAAAGCCAGCCGAATCAGCGCCCGAGCCAAAGGTAGCGGAGCCGGTGCAAGCGGCGCCGGATGGCGACGAGGCCAAGCCCTATCGCGTCCTCGCCCGCAAATATCGCCCGCAGACCTTTTCTGAACTGATCGGCCAGGAACCCATGGTTCGCACGCTCGCCAATGCGATCGAGCGCGATCGCCTTGCGCATGCCTTTTTGATGACCGGGGTGCGTGGTGTCGGCAAGACATCGACCGCGCGCCTGATCGCGAAAGCGCTCAACTGCGTTGGTCCAGATGGCAATGGTGGCCCGACCATCGATCCTTGCGGTGAGTGCGAATATTGTCGCGGCATCGCCGAAGGCCAGCATATCGATGTGATCGAGATGGACGCCGCTTCGCATACCGGGGTCGACGATGTGCGCGAGATCATCGAGGCGGTGCGCTATGCCGCCGTCTCGGCGCGCTACAAGATCTACATCATTGACGAGGTCCACATGCTCTCGCGCAATGCTTTCAACGCATTGCTCAAGACGCTTGAAGAGCCACCGGCCCACGTCAAATTCCTGTTCGCCACAACCGAAGTCGAAAAGCTTCCTGTTACGGTGCTCAGCCGTACCCAACGTTTTGATCTGCGCCGCATTCCCGCTGAATTGCTGGTTGAACATTTCGGCAATGTGTGTCGCCTCGAAGACGTCGAAGCCGAAGAAGAGGCGCTGAGGATCATTGCCGCCGCCGCCGAAGGTTCGGTCCGTGATGGCCTATCCATCCTCGATCAGGCGATCGCGCATGCCGATCTTGATGAGGGTGGCAAGGTCAGCGGCGAGCGCGTGCGCGACATGCTCGGCCTGGCTGACAAGAGCGCTCAGCGAGTGTTGTTGCAGACTATTCTGGAAGGCGATGCCAAAGCTCTGCTGGCTGGCATTGATGAGCAATATTCACTTGGTGTGGAGCCATTGGCGCTGATGCGCGCGCTGATGGACCTGGTTCATCGCGTGACGCTTGCTCAGGTGTCCGGTGGTGAGCCTGACGCTCCGACCGCCGAAGAGCGCGCCGCGCTGGCCGATTTCGCTGGTCGGTTGTCGGCGGCTCAGCTGCACCGGCTGTGGCAATTGCTGCTCAAAGGACATGATGAAGTGCGCCAGGCGCCCGATCCGCTCGTCTCTGCGCAGATGGCGCTGCTGCGCGTGCTGCACGCATCGGACATGCCCGATCCCGGCAAGCTGGCGAAGCGGCTTGAGGAGATTGCCCAGTCGGGCCCGCCCGCCGCTGCAGCCGCCAATGCCGGAAACGAAGCGCCAGTTGCCCAAAATGCGATCGAATGGGCAGATCTGGTCGATCAGGTCGACAATTCGGGTCAGCTGCGCGTGGCGCAAATGATGCGTGACCGCATTCGAGTGATTGAATTGTCCAGCGAACGCCTCATCTATCAAAGGGCCGATGATTTTTCGGATGATCCCGCGCCCGATATTCGCGACGCCCTGTTCAAGCTGACTGGGCGCCGATGGCAAGTCGAGACGGGATCTGGCGCGGCACAGCCCAGCTTGCGCGAGCAGGCCGAAGCTGACGCCGAAGCCGAACGCGACCGCGTGCGCTCTGACCCCCTTGTCAAAGCGACATTCGAAGCGTTTCCGGATGCTGAACTGATCGAGCCCAAGGATAATGTTTCGCGCGCATCTGCGGGCGGAAGCAAATGGAATTGAACGGAGACCCCCGATGAAATCGATGGAAGAAATGCTTCAGGCTGCACAGCAAGCTGCTGAGACCATCCAGACACAAATGAACGATATGCAGGTTAAACTCGATTCGATTGAGGTCGAGGGCAAGGCCGGCGGCGGCTTGGTGACGGTCCGCGCGACCGCCAAGGGTCGTATTCTCGGCGTCAGCATCGACGACAGTCTAATGAAGCTGGAAGAGAAGCAGATGGTGGAAGATCTTGTCGCCGCTGCGTTCAACGATGCCCGCGACAAGGCGGATCGCGTTTCCGCCGAAGAGATGAAGGCTATGCAAGGCGGCATGGGCTTGCCTCCGGGATTCAACCTGCCAGGCATGAGCTGATCTATTGATCCACAGGGCACGTCCACAGCTGATTGAATGCCTGCCATTGCGGCTATGCCATCAGCTTCCCATATCTTCGTGAAAGGCGTCCCCAATGGCCGCCATGGATAATTGATGACACAGCATTTCCCTCTTCTGCCCCTGCGCGACATCGTGGTGTTTCCCGGCATGGTCGTTCCGCTCTTCGTCGGACGCGACAAGTCTGTGGCGGCGCTCGAAGCGGCGATGGAAGCGAGCAAGGACATCTTTCTGCTCGCCCAGCTCGATCCAGCTTGCGACGATCCCGAGGGCGATGATCTCTATGATGTCGGCGTGGTCGCGCAGGTGCTGCAAATGCTCAAACTGCCCGACGGCACGGTTCGCGTGTTGGTGGAAGGGACCCATCGCGGGTCGATCGCGAGCATGCGTGCGGAAGGCGATTATGTGCTCGCCGAAGTTGAGCTGCAGGAGCCTGAGACGGTGTCAGGCAGCGAAGTGACCGCGCTTATGCGTCAGGTTACCGAGCAGTTTGGTGAATACGCCAAGCTCAACAAAAAGCTTGGCGATGATGCCAATGTCGATGTCAGCGATATTGACGATGCGGGCATGTTGGCGGATTCGATCGCCGCCGCACTCAACGCCAAGGTGTCGGACAAGCAATCCCTGCTGATGGAATCGAGCCCGTTCAAGCGGCTCGAACTGGTCATGGCCTTTATGGAAGGCGAGCTGTCGGTGCTTCAGGTTGAGCGCAAGATCCGTGGGCGGGTCAAACGCCAGATGGAGAAGACCCAGCGCGAATATTACCTCAACGAGCAGCTCAAGGCGATCCAGAGCGAGCTTGGCGGGAGCGACGGTGAAGACGGTGACGAGATCGCCGAACTGACCGAGAAGATCGAGAAGACAAAGCTTTCGAAAGAAGCCAAGACCAAAGCCAAGGGCGAGCTCAAGAAGCTCAAAAGCATGCAGCCAATGAGCGCTGAAGCGACTGTAATCCGCAATTACCTTGATGTGCTGCTGGGCCTGCCCTGGGGCAAGAAGTCGCGCCTCAAGAAGGATATCGCCAAGGCTCAAGAGGTGCTGGACGCGGATCATTACGGCCTTGAAAAGGTCAAGGACCGGATCATCGAATATCTTGCTGTGCAAGCGCGCACCAACAAGCTCAAGGGGCCGATTCTGTGTCTGGTTGGCCCTCCTGGTGTAGGTAAGACCTCGCTCGGCAAGTCGATCGCCAAGGCGACCGGGCGCGAATTTGTCCGTCAGTCACTCGGCGGGGTCCGCGACGAGGCCGAGATCCGCGGTCATCGGCGCACCTATATCGGTTCAATGCCGGGCAAGATCGTCAACAATCTCAAGAAGGCCGGCACCAGCAATCCGCTGTTCCTGCTCGACGAGATCGACAAGCTGGGGCAGGACTTCCGCGGCGATCCCGCTTCGGCCTTGCTCGAAGTGCTCGATCCGGAACAGAACAACAAGTTCCAGGATCACTATCTCGAACTGGATCTTGATCTCAGCGACATCATGTTCGTCACCACGGCGAACAGCCTCAACCTGCCGCAACCCTTGCTCGATCGGATGGAGCTGATCCGGCTTGAAGGCTATACCGAAGACGAAAAGGTTGAGATCGCCCAACGCCACCTGATCAAGAAGCAGGTCGAGGCGCATGGTCTCAAAGACGACGAATTCGAGCTGACTGAAGACGGCCTGCGCGATCTGATCCGCTACTACACGCGCGAAGCCGGCGTGCGGACGCTTGAGCGTGAAATTGCGCGGCTGGCGCGCAAGAGCTTGCGCAAGATCCTCGAAAAAGAAGAGCAGTCGGTTACGATCACGCCGGAGAATTTGGGCGACTATGCCGGGGTCCGCAAATTCAAGCATGGCACCACTGAGGAGGAAGCACAGATTGGCGCCGTGACTGGCCTGGCTTGGACATCGGTGGGCGGCGAATTGCTGACAATCGAAAGCGTGACCACACCGGGCAAAGGCGAAGTCAAGACGACCGGCAAGCTCGGCGAAGTCATGAATGAGAGTGTCGCTGCGGCGTTCAGTTTCGTGAAGTCGCGCGCGCCAGCCTATGGCATCAAGCCTTCGCTGTTCCAGCGCAAGAACGTGCACATCCACCTGCCCGAAGGGGCAGTGCCCAAGGACGGTCCGAGCGCCGGCATCGGCATGGTGACGTCGATCGTATCGACCTTGTCGGGTGTCGCTGTGCGGCCCGAAGTCGCAATGACAGGCGAAGTGACCTTGCGCGGCAGGGTCCTCGCAATCGGCGGCTTGAAAGAGAAGCTGCTGGCGGCCTTGCGGGGTGGCATCAAGAAGGTGCTGATCCCGGAAGAGAACGTCAAAGACCTGGCCGAGATTCCCGACAATGTGAAAGAGGGACTTGAGATCGTGGCAGTCAGCCATGTTGACCAAGTTCTGGAACACGCTTTGGTGGACATGCCGTCACCGATTGAATGGACCGAGGCTGATGATCTAGCCAGTCAGCCCAATCCATCGACGCCAGCGGGAGGTGATGCGCCGACTGCGCATTGATCCAAGCTCGCTTGGCTTCGACCGATCAGGCTCGATTCGTCGCAAATCCTCATAAAATGGCTAAACGCCGCGCTTTTTGCGGCGATTTGTCTTTGACAGTTCTGACAAAAAGGTCTCAATTCCCCCGCTCTGGGGAGGCGATTCACCAATACGAATTCTAGGACCGAGCTAAGGGGGTTCCGAATATGAACAAGAACGAACTGATCAGCGCAGTTGCCGAATCAAGCGGCCTGTCAAAGAGCGATACATCCAACGCCGTTGAAGGGGTGTTTGATGCGATCACCAAGACATTGGCCAGCGGCGACGAAGTGCGATTGGTTGGGTTCGGCACGTTTTCAGTTGCCAAGCGCAAGGCTTCAACTGGCCGCAATCCGCGGACCGGTGAGCCCATGAACATTCCTGCATCGACACAGCCGAAGTTCAAAGCCGGCAAGGGACTGAAGGACGCCGTCAACTAATCAAGTTTTCAGCGCACCGCCTCGTGCTGCAAAATAATAGACCCCGCTCGCAGTAATGCTAGCGGGGTTATTATTTGAGCTAAGTATTTATCAAAAGAATGTTGAGCGAAATACTTAGCTTTATCTGGACAGATCAATAAGCGCAGTTGGGGCGTTACTGGTTCGTGGAGAAATGTCCCACGATAGCATCTGACCATTTGGCGTCGGGTTTGGTCCGGCATCGGTGTTGTTCGCAAGGATCCGACCGCTCGTGACAATGTGGAATGTGCCATCGATGGTCGGGATGTTCTTGAACGCGTTTTCTTCGCCGTCCTCTTCTTCCGCGATCGCTGCAAACCCGGCCATAGCGCCCAAGGATCCGGTCATTCCGTTCATTCCTGTGCTGTCATCCTGCGGGGCAAAGCCCGGTGCATTGACGCGGATAATGTTGCCATCGCGCATGAAGAATTGAACGAAGGGATTGGTTGTCGGTACGCCTTCGATGAGCGGAAAGATGAAGTCGTGACCCAATGTGCCGCTGACCGAATAGCTTACGTCAAATACGCCATCGCCAAGCGATTCGACCTTGTCCCAGCCTTGCTGGCGCAGCAGTTTGCTTGCCAGTTCTTCCGCGGCTTCAGGGTCAGTCGGGTCGATCCCACCAAGCATCGCAGATATTTGCTGAGCCTGTTCGGGACTAGGGCCATCACTCGTTCCGCCTTGCTGTTCTTCAAGCTCTTCCGGAGTGCATTCGCGCTCCTCATAGGTCTCCTCATCAAAGCATGTGACGTCGAGCACCGCTTCGGAATCGGACTCCGCTGCTTCTAGCTGCTCACCCATTTGTGCCAGGCTGGACAAGCCGAGGAAGAAGATTTCGCCCTCATAGGTGAAGGTGAATTTGTTCTCTTCCATCAGGACCAATTCAGATTCAAACTTTCCTGGAGCGATGAAGCAGCCGGTCAACAAGAGCGACAGGCTTGCGAGAACGGCGGTTGCCGCGGCTTTGATAGGGGTGGGCTTATTCATGGCTCAATCTCCTTGCGGACGGGTGGCTGCGGCATAGAGCGAAATCGCAGCGGCATTGGATACGTTCAGGCTTTCAATTGCGGAGCTAATCGGCAGTCGCGCCAGCGCGTCGCAATGCGCGGCTATGTTGTGACGCATTCCTTCACCCTCGGCCCCCAGGATGAGGGCGAGTGGGCCAGCGCTGAGGCTTTGATCGAGCGTGGCCTCAGCCTCTCCAGCCAAACCGATCCGCCAGTAATTGGCTTCTGCCATATCGTCCAAGGCTCGAGCCAGATTGACCACGCGGACCCAGGGCACCGTCTCAAGCGCGCCTGATGCTGATTTGGCGAGCACGCCAGATTCGGGTGGCGCATGGCGATCTTGCGTCACCACGCCTGCTGCGCCGAACGCGGCAGCCGAGCGCAGAATGGCGCCCACATTGTGTGGATCGGTTACCTGATCGAGCACGACAATTGGTTTGTCGGCGTCACCGGTTAGGATCTCGTCGAGGAACACGGTTTCCAAAGGCTCACACTCGAGCACAAGGCCTTGGTGTGGAGCATCGCGAGCGACCAGACGGGCGAGATCAGACACGTCGGCATATTCGACCGGAAAGTCGGGCGGCAGTTCACCATCAAGGCCGGCAATGCCTTCGCGGGTTGCCCATAATTTACGATGTTGGCGGCCCGGATTCTTGAGCGCGGCTTCGACGGGGTGCCGTCCCCACAGCCGGACATGACCTGTGCTCGCACGGCCAGACCCGCGGCCGCCTTTCATTCGACCAGCACGCCCCCTAAGGGCCCGTTTGCGCTCAGATCGCGCCATTTTTGCTCCTAATATTCCGCTTGATTGGCTTCCCTGCCAGTTGGCCCATTGACAGGCAAGCGAGGCTTCGCCAAAGGGGCGCCTCTCGGCAGACAGGCCCTACGGGGTCTCGTCAAATTTTCCCGCAGGAATGGTGTGGACAGGTGGCCGAGTGGTTAAAGGCAGCAGACTGTAAATCTGCCCGCGCAAGCGTACGCTGGTTCGAATCCAGCCCTGTCCACCATTTCCCCCTGATTGTAGTCGTTTGCATTGCGACCAATCGACGTGGCCGCCGCAACGCTGACTCCGTTTAACCCTTGTCGCTTGTTGCGACGCGTGAGGGAAATGACTGCGCCTGCTCTCTGTTTCGGCGCCAATGAATTGTGGCTCTGATCAAACTCATCACAGCAAGCGCCATCTTGAGTGCACCTCTCGGCATAATTCTCAAGGCAAACGTCATGAACCTATGCGCCGGCGTGCCGAATTCTCTCGTAAGTCGATCCAGCAACGCTGAGACCTCCGAGAAAGTGTCAAAGTCCCCTGATGCGCCTACGCGTACCAAGGCGATAACCAAGGGCCTAATAGCCGCACGTCCGATCTCCGCGCTCATTTTGGATTGATGGTCGCACCAGGAGACAAAAGCGGCCAGCGAGCGGAATGCGCTCCGCCCCATGGTCAAAGAAGTGAGTGAATCGCTCAACTGACCAAAATCATGATTGCGTCGAAGAGCGACGACATCCTTGAGTAGGTGACCAGGCGGATTGCTGCTGACAATCCGCCACAAATATTCCTTGTCTTCGCCCAGCTTCAGCGATTCATCGAAGCGTCCTGCAGAGTCGAGCGCGGCCCGCGAATAGAGGACGGCATGCGTCGCCCATTGACTGTTCACGACCGCACTGTGATCCACGATCGATTGGCTCGTCCCTTCCTCAAACACCATGCTGCCGTGTCGATCGGTCTCTGCCATCTGCGCAACGCAATAGGGCACCTGTTTCCCAATGATTATTGAAGCCAAAAGTGTGATGGCCCCTGGCAGCACCAGATCGTCGGAATCGAGAAAGTAGATTAGCTCACCACTGGCTATAGCCAGACCGCTATTTCGCGCGCTCGCCGGCCCCTGATTGGCCTGCTGGTGATGCTGGAAAAGTCGGCCGCGCTTGTGACAATTGTCCGCAAAATCAGCGATCAACTGACTCGTCGAGTCCGTCGAACCGTCATCCACCACAATGATTTCAATGTTGGGCCAGTCGCAATCAATCGCTGACTGCACAGCTTCACCCACCAGTTCGGCGCGATTATGGGTTGGGATGATAACCGAGACCAGAGCATTCTCAGATATCGCTGGAGTTCTTGCGTCGGTCACTTTGTTTCGGTCCAAGCGTGCTGGCCATTGGTTTACGCCCAACAGCTGGATTGGGTCAAAGCGCGATAGCCAAGCCAAATTCTTGCCGCAAGCGCACTCTGACAGGACCGCGCCGTGCGGTCAGTTGTCGCTAACAGCTTCGCTGCCGAATTGCCGATCATCCAATTGCTGCAAAGTGAAGAAGATGGTGAACGCTGCAATCAGTCCACCAACAACCATCGCAATCTCGTCCGGAATATGGCGCGACAGCCACAAAAGTCCGAGCAACGCTACACCAAGTGCTGTGCCGGGACCAAGGATTGGCAAACTCTCTTTTGCCAAGCCCATCGCTGTAACGGGCAGCAGCCGATCGATAGAATAGGCGAGAAGGGGCAGGGCAAACAGCGTACCGACCAACATTCCGATCAGCATTGGACGCAGCCCATACTGCGCTCCGATTGCCATGAATGCGAACGTTGAAATGACCAATAGGAGATCGATCAAGAGTTTGCGTTTGGTCTGACCAATACTCATCAGCGCCGTCAAAGGAATGCTCATCGCAGATTGAATGGCAGCTGTCGCGGCGAGCCACTGAGCCACCATCGCGGCACTGCGCCACTCGGGGCCGAGCAAGAAGTTGACCCAAAGCGGTGACATTATCGCTGTGGCCAAGAATATCGGCAATGCGAGAAGATTGACCAAGCGGCTGGAGAATCGGAGCTGCCTTGCGAATTCGTCATGTGTCTCTTGCTTTGAAGACAACACCGGAAACGCGTGGTTTGAAATCACGGCGGGAATCGCTGACCGCAAGGCATCAAGGTAGCGCCTGGCAATCATGTAAATGCCCAGCGTGGTAGCTCCCAAAATCGCACCGACGAGTAGTTCGTCGCCACGATTGCGGATCGCAGCGAGGATCTCGCTGCCTGCAACTGCAATTCCTTCAGCAATCATATCCATCGCTGCGCTGATTCTTGGCGCAGCGATGCTGGACGATACAGCAGCGAGCCCCGCCAGCGATAAAATGGCCGCCGACGTCAGTGTGCGGGCGACGAGGCTCTCAAAACTGCCACCGGCTGCTGCCCATGCAATTCCTACCGTTGAGCCAATCAGTTCCGCTACCAGCAATACTGCTGCCAATGATGCGAATTTCTTTTGCCGCCTCGGAAGGGCCAGCGCTACATTTGCGATATTGGTCAAGACGATCGAAAGGAGCAGCCAGCGCAGTGCCGGATCTCCAAACACCGGCGCATACCAGACAATCAGGTCCAGTACCCACCACAGGACTGCAAGGCCTAGCAAGCCGAACAGCGCCGCCAGAACGACTGAGGTTGAAATCTCGGTAGACGACAATTTCTTTTTGATCACAATCGCGGCGGACAACCCCATTCCTGCGACCGGTTGCGTGATAACAATGATCGCGTGGAGAAAGGCAAAGATCCCAAATGTGCGGGGATCAATGAAGATCGCCAAGGCGGCAAATGCCAACAGCTTGGTGGCTTGAACACCCCAAGTTGCTGCCGCAACCCAGCCGATTCCCTTGAGCTCTTGCAGCCGCGAGATTGCCCTCAATCGCGAAACCATCAGGCAGATAGTCTCGAGATTGGTTGACGGGAGGGTGTGACTTCGCGTGCGCGGGATCGCACAGCAGCGAAAACCCGGACCTGACCCGATCGGCGCGCCGTCATGCGCGCATTTTCAGCGACAAATGTCACCTGTCCCATCCCCATATTGATCGCGTTAGCAGGACCGCTGACATGATCAAACACGGATTGCGCGGAATTCGATCGTTTCGACAAACGGAATTGCGGCATCGCAACTGGATTGGCCGACCGTCGACAATGCGAAGCCTGCCCGATGCTGCTTTCGCTTGCCCCAATCCGCGCAGAGGATTATTGCCCGCGTCCCATGATATTGACCCATCGACCCGTCATTTCCGCCACTGGCCTTTACACGCCGGACGAATCCATCACTAACGAAGAGCTGGTTGAAAGCTTCAATCGCTTCGTTGATCTGCATAATGAGCGCAACTCCGATGCGATCGCAGCAGGCGACGTTGAGCCGCTCCATCACAGCTCGGTCGAATTCATCGAGAAGGCAAGCGGTATCAAAGCTCGCCACGTGATGACCAAAGAGCCTATTCTCAATCCTGAGGTGATGTCTCCGCGCTGGGAAGAGCGCCCCGATGAAGAGATTTCGATCCTGGCCGAGATCGGTGTTGCAGCCGCCAAGCAAGCGCTTGAGCGCGCAGGCCGCAAGCCGGAAGATGTTGATGCAGTTCTGTGCGCCGCTTCCAATATGCAGCGCCCCTATCCGGCAATGGCGATCGAAATCCAGCAGGCCCTCGGCATTGATGGCTTTGGTTTCGATATGAATGTGGCATGCTCGTCTGCGACATTCGGCATCCAAACCGCGGCTGACTATGTTCGTGCTGGCAACGCCAAGAGCGTGCTGGTGGTGAGCCCCGAGATCACGTCTGGCCACCTCAATTGGCGCGATCGCGACAGCCACTTCATCTTTGGCGATGTGGCGACCGCCGTCCTGGTTGAAGATGCGGCAATGGCGCCGGCGGATCATTGGGAAATCCTGGGCACCAAGCTCAAGACTGTTTTCTCCAACAATATCCGCAACAATTTTGGCTTCCTGAATCGGGCGCATCCAGAAACGGCGGACACGCCAGACAAGCTGTTCGTCCAGGAAGGGCGCAAAGTGTTCAAGGAAGTCGTACCGATGGTCGCCCAAATGATCATCGACGAGGCCGAGCGCTTGCAGCTTGACCCAGCCGCTCTGCGGCGCATGTGGTTGCACCAAGCCAATGCGGGGATGAACCGGTTGATCGCGCATCGCGTGCTCGGACACGAAGCCAATGAGGATGAGAGCCCGACAGTGCTCGACACCTATGGCAACACCTCAAGCGCAGGCTCGATCATCGCCTTCCACCTCAACAGCGAAGATCTGGCCGCCAACGATACGGGCCTGATTTGCAGCTTTGGTGCGGGCTATTCGGCTGGAACAGTGTTTGTGCGCAAAGTCGCCTGATCGCTCGTCAGGGCGTCCCAGGCCTTGATGACACGTTCTGACACCCACCAGATTGCGGCGACAGCCAGCAGCGAGACCAATCCGTCAACCGCGTAGTGGTAAGCGAGGTGGACGCTGCTGATCCAGGTGATGAAGAAGAACACGCCAAAGAAGGCGCCCCAGCTTGGCGAGATGCGTCGCACAGCAATCCAGTAAAGGAATGCGATCGCACAATGCATGCTCGGCATGGCTGTGATCCCGCTGCCAAGACCACTGGCGTCGGCGTGGAACCACTCCAGCAGCATTTGCTGTACTTGCAGCGTCATGATCGGGACCTGCTCATTGGCGGCGTTGAGATAAGCCATCTGGTCGTCAAACCGCGGGTCCCCTAGCATCGGCCCAACGAAGCAAGGGCCGACCGATGCGAGCCAGGTGGCCATGGCACCGCCGATCACGGTCCAGCTCAGCACATAAGATAGAAAGAACTGACGCCGCAGCCCGCTCTCGACATTACCGAACGCGAAGTAGAGCACGCCTGGATAGAGCAGCAGGAACCACAGCTGGTAGAGCAGGGCGAGGAAGGCCGTAACAATCGGAAAGCCGATTAGCGGCTGGAGCACTTCCCAGGCATCATTGCCAAAGAAGATCGCTTGGTCCCAGCGCACAAAGGCGTCGTCCCAGGTGTAGTCATTGAACAGCGGGATCGCCGCCTTCATCTTTGAAAAGAATGGCAGCAGAACGATCGCAACCAGCAACATCGGAGCACCGGCGAGCACAATCTGCCTGGCGCTGGAGCTGGCATAGCGCGCTTTGAGATGGCCCAAGGGACTGTCCGGGCGATGGCGATAGAGCTGCCATCCTGCATCCACTGCAACCAGGAGCATAATGAAGAGCGCAAACAGGCGAGCATTGACCCAAACGCCAACCAGATCAGGGTCAATTCCCTGCGCCGCCAGCAGGCCAATACAGAGCGCCATGAGAGCGAGCCCAATCGCGAGGATCGGAACCTCTCCCAGCCAGCGTTGAAGCAGGGCGTTTTCAATGCGCATCATGAGGCTCGCGATTACGGTAAACATATCACTAAAATGTGAATGCTCAGGCCGCTCTTGCGCAGTTTTTTGCGCTTTGCAGGTCCTGGCCTGCTTGCGGGCGGGCATTGCACCGCCTAGGTTTCAGGCATGGCCGGAGAAATATTAGATAATCAGGGTCGCGGCGAAGCCAGCTGGAACTGGCCCGCAATTCACCCCGAAGGTAGAAAATACGGGATCATTGCGATCGGGCTCAGCCTGATCCCATTGTTGCTGCTCGATTGGGAAATCATCGGCTGGCCGATGCTTCTGCTCTCGGCAGGCGTATTTGCATTCTTTCGCGATCCAGAGCGCGTGGTTCCGCAAGCGGAAAATGCGATCGTGGCGCCTGCAGACGGGCTGATCTCGCTGATTTCAGAGGTTGAACCGCCGTCTGAACTGCAGGTTGAGGATGGTTCTGGCTTTGAAGCTCTGCCGCCTGGGCCCGTCACACGTGTGTCTATCTTCATGAGCGTGTTCGATGTTCACATCAATCGCTCGCCTATTGCAGGAACGATCCGCCGAGTGGTCTATGTGCCGGGCAAGTTCATGAATGCCGATCTCGACAAGGCGAGTGAAGAGAACGAACGTCAGCATATCCTGGTGGAAGGCGGCGATGGGCGGATGGTCGGCTTTACCCAGATCGCAGGTCTCGTTGCTCGCCGAATTGTTCCGTTTGTGAAACCCGGGGACACGGTCGCGCGGGGTCAAAGAATTGGCTTGATCCGCTTTGGCAGCCGGGTTGATGTTTATCTGCCCGCCGGAACGTCACCCAAAGTGCTGATGGGGCAGAAGGTGATTGCGGGAGAAACTGTGCTGGCCGAATATGGAACCCAGGCCCTGCTTGAAGGGATTTCGCAATAGCGCGCGCCAAGTGACTGAAACCGGGGACTCATCACAGGACGCTTTGGCGACCAATGGCACCGATGCTGAACGCGTTGGGCCCAAGGCCGCCGAAGATGAGCTGAGCGCCGCGCGCAAAGGCCCGAAAGGCCTCACGCTCCGCGCGATGCTCCCCAATGCAATCACGGCAGCAGCTTTGTGCGCTGGCTTGACGGGCATTCGCTTTGCGATCTCTGAGGATTGGAACCTTGCCATTCTGGCCGTCGTGCTGGCCGGACTTCTCGACGGCATCGATGGACGGATCGCGCGTCTGCTCAATGCGCAATCACGCTTTGGAGCGGAGTTAGACAGCCTTGCCGATTCACTGTCCTTCGGGATGGCACCCGCGATCATCCTATTCATGTGGTCGTTGCAGGACCTGCCTAGGTTGGGTTGGTTCGCAGCTTTGGGCTTCGCGCTGTGCTGCGCGCTCAGGTTGGCGCGCTTCAATGCGCAGATCGACGTCGATGAGCAGCCACACAAATCAGCGGGTTTTCTGACCGGGGTTCCGGCGCCGGTTGGGGCAGGGCTCGCTTTCGCTCCGTTCTATTTGTGGACGGCCACGGGGATGGAGGAGTTTCGCGATCCATTGGCGATCGCAATCTGGATCTCGCTGATCGCCGTCCTGATGATCTCAAATATGGCGACGCTAAGCTGGGCGTCGATAAGGCCACGCCGGGGCATCAGGCTTGGCTTCATCGTAATCGTGGCAATGGCCTTTGCGGCTTTGCTGCTGGAGCCTTGGTGGACGCTAACCGTGATCAGTGTCGGCTATCTGGCGCTGATGCCCTACGGCTTGCTGAAATACGGCCGAATCAAGCGGCAACGGCGCCAAGCCGGGTCGTAGCGCGACGCGGAGTACGCTGCGCAAAGGGGCGTGTCGCATCGCCCCGGAATCCTCCCACAGGACCGCGCAACCGCACTTCGCGAGCCGTCACCTGCGGCACAAAACCCGCCTTGGCCAAAGCCCGTTCACGCTTGAGCGACGCAAAGGCGTATTTCCAGCGCAGTGCGCTATCGGCAAGGCTGGCGGTGGCTGCCAATGCGGAAAGTGCGAACAGCGAAAGAAGCAGATAGGTGATCATGGTCCTGCAATCCTCAAAACATCTATGCGGGCAATGGTACGACGGAGCGAACTCTGAAAACCCGCATGTACCACGTTTGTTCCACATGCTTTGTTCTTCATGTGTTCCAACATGTCAAGCGAAAAGCTTATTTGCGGCCTGAATCGTACGAAAAGGCTGGATTTCTGCCATTGCTCCAGCTAGGGGGCCGCTCTCGCTAGCCGAATCCCGCCTGTTTTGGAGGTTTCCCGGTTAGCGAAATTCACATGGAAGGCGCTTCATACCGGTGCCGCAGCGGGACGCTCCGCAGCTGGTTCCAGCCTTCCAGAGGAATAACCGGAAAGGAATTTGATTATGGCGGCCACCACCGTCACCATGCAGCAATTGATCGAGGCCGGAGCGCATTTCGGCCACCAGACCCACCGCTGGAACCCGCGGATGAAGCCGTACATCTTCGGCGCTCGCAATGGTGTTCACATCATCGACCTGTCGCAGACCGTGCCGTTGTTCGCGCGCGCTCTCGATTTCGTCGAGCAGACTGTCCGCGCTGGCGGCAAGGTCCTGTTCGTCGGCACCAAGCGTCAGGCTCAAGAGCCAATCGCTGAAGCTGCACGCCAGTCTGGCCAGCACTTCGTCAACCACCGTTGGCTGGGCGGCATGCTCACCAACTGGAAGACGATCTCGGGTTCGATCAAGCGCCTCAAGACGCTTGAAGAGCAGCTTTCGGGCGACACCAGCGGTTTCACCAAGAAAGAAGTTCTGCAGCTCACTCGCGAACGCGACAAGCTCGAACTGTCGCTTGGCGGTATCCGCGATATGGGCGGTATTCCTGACGTGATGTTCGTGATCGATGCTAACAAGGAAGATCTCGCGATCAAGGAAGCGGCCGTGCTTGGCATCCCGGTGATTGCCGTGCTCGACACCAACACCGATCCAACGGGCATCGCATTCCCGGTTCCTGGCAATGACGATGCGAGCCGCGCTGTTCGTCTCTACAGCCAGGCTATTGCTGACGCAGCGACCGCTGGTCGTGGTGGCGCAGTGGCAGATTCGGGTGCTGATGTCGGTGCCATGGCTGAACCGCCAGCTGAGCCGACCGCTGAAGAAGCGCCGGCCGAAGCTGAGTCAGCCTGACGCCATTTGCCCCATGACGCGTCAAATGCGCGTCACATTCCCAGACTAGCGCGCCGGGCATCCCCCTAAGGGACGTCCCCGCCCGGGCGCCCATGATTGTAATGAAGAAGGAAATCACCATGGCCGATTTCACCGTCGCCGATGTGAAAAAGCTGCGCGAGAAGACTGGCGCAGGCATGATGGATGCGAAGAAAGCGCTGACCGAAGCCGGTGGCGACATCGAAGCTGCCGTTGACGCGCTGCGCGCCAAGGGTCTCGCAACCGCTCAGAAGAAGTCGAGCCGCACCGCGGCTGAAGGTCTTGTCGGCGTTGCTGTAGACGGCACCAAAGGTGTTGCCGTTGAAGTCAACTCGGAAACCGACTTCGTCGCCAAGAACGACCAGTTCCAGGACTTCGTCACCAAGACCACGGGCGTTGCCCTGACTTTGGGCGGCGACGACGTCGAAGCGCTCAAATCCGCTGGCTATCCCGATGGCGGTTCGATTGCTGACAAGCTGACCGATAACGTCGCAACGATTGGCGAAAACCAGCAGCTGCGCCGGATGAAGAGCGTTTCTGTTGGTCAGGGCGCTGTGGTTTCTTACGTCCACAACGCTGCTGCTGATGGCCTCGGCAAAATCGGTGTTCTGGTTGCGCTTGAAAGCGACGCCGGTGCCGACGTTCTCGAAACGCTTGGCCGTGACATCGCTCAGCACGCCGCTGCTATGTTCCCGCAGGCGCTCAACGCGGATGGCCTCGACGCCGCCGTGATCGAACGTGAGCGCGCCATCGCACAGGAAAAGGCTGCGGAAAGCGGCAAGCCTGAGAACGTGCAGGAAAAGATGGTCGAAGGCGCGATCAAGAAATACGCCAAGGAAAACGCTTTGCTGAGCCAGATCTTCGTCAAGGACGGCAAGGCAACGGTGGAAGAGTATGTCGCTCGCACCGCTAAGGAAGCTGGCGCTTCGATCGAGCTGACCGACTATGTCCGGTTCCAGCTTGGCGAAGGCATCGAAGTCGAAGAAAGCGACTTCGCAGCGGAGGTTGCGGCTGCCGTTGGCGGCTAAGCGAAACCCGCTTTAGGAATTGTCGGCCGTCGCAGCACCGCGCTGCGGCGGCCGAATTTCTATCAGCCAGAGTTCTGGTTGGGTGAACAGGCGCATGGGAATCGTGCTGGTGCCAAGCCCGGCGCTCGTGATGAGCGTCTTGCCATCTTCGACTACCACACCACACAAATAGCGCTGGTCGTATTTGGAAACTGAAACGGGCGCGCCACCCCAAGGGTAGGCGATCTGTCCGCAATGGGTATGACCAGCGAGCACGAGATCGACGTTTTTGGGGAGCTCTGGGAAAACGTCAGGAGTGTGCGTCATGATCAGCGATATTCCGTCGAGCTGATCCATTGCTGAAAGAGTAGCCTCGACATCATCATTTCCGGTGGTCGCATCGTCGATCCCGCCAATCGCAAGTGAGCCAAGCTGGATTGCTTCGTTCTGAAGCAAATCGATATGGTCGAAATCCGCAAGCTCATTGGCGAGTTCGGCCCAGCCATACCAATGATCGTGGTTGCCGGGTACAAGCACCACACCCAGCGGCGCATGCAGTTCGCCCAATGGTGCGACGATCTCATCCGGTGAAAAGGGCCGAGTGCCGTCGCGATTGTCTGTAACGTAGTCGCCGAGCAACGCGATCAGATCTGCGTCGAGGTCATTCACTTGCTTCACAATTCGTTCGACACGCTCGGGAGGCATAAACGGATCCTCCATGTGAACATCAGCGACGAGGGCGATGGTGACTGACTCAGAATTTGCCGGCAGTTTCGCGCTCTCAAAGATGAAGCGCCTGATTTCCGGATCGGACGTCGTGTCAAAATAGGCTTTTGTGCCAAAGCCGACCGCAACAATCGCCAACAGCAAAGACAATTTTCTAATCATTGGCTTTCTCTTTGCGCGTCGCCGTCTGCGCCGCTAAGGACCTCGGCAGTTTCAATTCTTGCGGATCAGTCTCGCCTATGGCCCTTCCTGAAATCAAGCGTGTTCTCCTGAAACTGTCAGGCGAGGTTCTGATGGGCGAACAGGAATATGGCATCGATCCCGCCTATGTTGCGCGCCTTGCGGAAGAGGTGAAAGCGGCCAAGGAAACCGGACTGGAAGTGTGCTTGGTGATTGGCGGCGGAAACATCTTCCGCGGCATTTCAGGCGCGGCCAAGGGCCTGGACCGCACGACCGGAGACTATATGGGCATGCTCGCGACGGTGATGAATGCGCTGGCGATGCAGAATGCGCTAGAGCAATTGGGCGTCCAGACCCGGGTTCAGTCAGCCATCCCGATGAGCAGCGTATGCGAACCCTATATCCGCCGTCGTGCCGAGCGGCACCTTGAGAAGGGCCGGATCGTGATCTTCGCCGCTGGGACAGGCAACCCGTTCTTCACCACCGATACGGGCGCTGCTCTGCGCGCGGCCGAGATGGGCTGTGACGCGCTTCTCAAAGGCACCAGCGTCGACGGCGTGTATGACAGCGATCCGAAGAAGAACGCTGAAGCCAAGCGTTTCGACACAATCTCTTATGATCGCGTCTTGTCGGACAATCTCAAAGTGATGGACGCGACGGCAGTGGCGCTTTGCCGCGAGAACCATATTCCGATAGTGGTGTTCTCGATCCGCGAAAAAGGAAATGTCGCCCGCGTGCTGGGAGGCCAGGGCGTGCAAACAATTGTGAAAGAGGAAGCCTAATCCATGGCACAATACGACAAGGGTGACATCGAACGCCGCATGACCGGCGCGGTAGAATCACTCAAAAGCGATCTTTCAGGTCTGCGGACCGGGCGCGCGAACACCAGCCTGCTCGATCCGGTTATGGTCGAAGTCTATGGCTCGATGATGCCTCTCAACCAGGTCGCAACCGTGTCAGCGCCCGAACCGCGCATGCTGAGCGTGCAAGTGTGGGACAAGGGCAATCTGATCGCCGTAGAAAAAGGCATCGCCCACGCGAATCTCGGTTTGAACCCGATGATTGATGGTCAGACCCTGCGCCTGCCGATGCCTGACCTGACGGAGGAACGTCGCAAGGAGCTGGCAAAGCTTGCTGGCCAATATGCGGAAAAGGCCAAGATTGCGATCCGCAACGTTCGGCGCGACGGAATGGAAGCGCTCAAGGCTGACGAGAAGAAGAAGGAAATCTCCGAAGACGATCGCAAGCGGCTCGAAGACGAAGTTCAGAAGTTGACTGACACGTACGTCGCGGAGAGTGATGATGCCGCAGCGAAGAAAGAGCAGGAGATCCTGACCCAGTGAGGTCAGGTAGGCTCGGCGGATACGCGTGATGAGCGGCGACACCGCAGACATTTCCGGAGCGGCGCGACACGTCGCCATTATCATGGACGGCAATGGTCGCTGGGCCAAGAAGCGCGGGCTTCCGCGATCGATCGGTCACCAGCGCGGGGTTGAGGCCGTCAGACGGCTCGTCCGCGGTCTTGAGCCGTTGAATCTCGATTGCCTAACGCTCTACGCCTTCTCAAGCGAGAACTGGAAACGCTCTGAAAGCGAAGTCGATGATCTGATGAACCTGATGCGCAAGTTCATCAAATCCGACCTTGATGAGTTCATTGCGAACAGCGTTCGGCTCAAGATTATCGGCGATTGGCGCTCCTTGGCGCCTGACATTGTCGAAATGCTCGAAGATGCGCTCGAGAAGACCTCGCAAGGCAAGCAAGTCCTCGCTGTAGCGCTCAATTACGGATCACAAAACGAGATTGCGCGCGCGGCTGCCAAGGCTGCGGCGATTGGTGAAGTCACGCCCGAGGCGATTGCGGCCCATCTCGACACAGCCGATATGCCGCCGCTCGATCTGTTGATCAGGACCAGCGGCGAAGTGCGGCTGTCCAATTTCCTGCTGTGGCAATCGGCCTATGCCGAGATGCTGTTCGTTGATACGCTGTGGCCGGACTTCAAGCCCGAGCATCTCGGTCAGGCGCTGGCCGATTTTGCAACGAGGGAGCGGCGCTTTGGCGGACGAAAATAACATCAGCGACAAACCACGATTGTTCGGTCGCGAACTCGCCATCCGGGTCGCCTCGGCGATCGTGATGGTGGTTATTGCCGCCGCAGCTCTTTGGCTGGGCGGTCTGGTCTGGATGGGCTTCGTCGCGGTGATCGCGGGCGGTGTCTTGTGGGAATGGAACCGCATCGTTAGCCGGTTCGGCATCGGTGCCTTCAGCGAGATCCTGTGGCTGTTCTTTGGCGCGATCTATGTTGGTGGTGCCGCGCTAGCGATGGTGTCGATCAGGGACGCTTATGTCCCACTGTTTGTCTTGCTGGGCTTTATGCTTCCAGTCGTGGCGGTCGATGTCGGTGCCTATTTCGCTGGTCGCGCGATTGGTGGTCCCAAGATTGCTCCGTCGATCAGTCCGTCCAAGACTTGGGCTGGCTTGATCGGAGGCGCCATTGCGGCCGCTGCCGTGGCAATCGGAATCGAGGTCGCCTATCCCGAGGCAGGCCAATTTGGTCCAGCATCTCCGGACGGACCGACTGCGATCAACTTTGTCGGTGCGATCATTGCCGGGATTGTCATTGCAGTACTCGCTCAAGCGGGTGACTTCTTTGAAAGCTGGATGAAACGCCGCGCAGGCGTGAAGGATTCGAGCAATCTCATTCCTGGTCACGGAGGTCTGTTTGACCGGGTTGATGGATTTCTCGCCGTGTTCTTCGTGCTCGCCATCATTCGTTTCTTTGCCTGAGGGTTGAAGCGTGACGCGATCGATCTCCATCCTTGGCGCGACAGGATCGATCGGTGCGTCGACGCTTGATCTGATCCGCCGCAATCGCGAGCAATGGACAGTCGAGGTATTGACGGCCAACAGATCGGCACAGGACCTTGCCGGGCTTGCGCGCGAATTTGGTGCCAAGCTGGCAGTAGTGAGCGACGAAAGCGCGCTGGACGACCTGTGCGATGCCTTGGCGGGGAGCGGGATCGAAGCTGCAGGTAGCACATCGGCCTTGCGCGAAGCCGCGGCTCGGCCGGTCGATTTGACGGTCGCTGCGATTGTCGGCTGTGCGGGACTTAGTCCGGTCATGGCTGCGATCGAACGCGGTGGCACAATCGCGCTCGCCAACAAGGAAGCCCTGGTTTCGGCTGGCGACGTCATGACGGCAGCCGTTGCGCATCATGGCGCGACATTGCTGCCGACCGACAGCGAGCACAATGCGATCTTTCAATGCCTGGCCGGAAATGACTTGGCCGATGTTGCCAAGATCACGCTGACGGCGAGCGGCGGACCATTCCGTACCTGGACTCACGCACAACTGGCAGAAGCGACGCCCGAACAGGCTGTGGCGCACCCCAATTGGGATATGGGCGCCAAGATCAGTGTCGATTCGGCGACCATGATGAATAAGGGCCTGGAGTTCATCGAAGCGCATCATTTGTTCCCTATCGGGCTCGATCGATTGGCAATTGTGGTTCACCCGCAAAGCGTGATCCATTCGATGGTTGAATACCGGGATCACTCGACGCTGGCGCAATTGGGGCCGTCGGATATGCGCGTGCCGATCGCATCGTGCTTGGCCTATCCGGCGCGTATGGAGACGCCGCTTGCACCGCTAAACCTGTCTGAAATCAGCGAATTGACGTTCTTCGAACCCGATGAAGACCGTTTCCCTGCCACTCGTTTGGCGCGGGAGGCGATCCAGGCAGGGGGCGGGGCGCCCGCCGTGCTCAATGCTGCCAATGAAGTCGCTGTAGCGGCATTCCTGTCAGGTAAGATTGGGTTCACGCATATTGCGGTATTGGTCGAACGCGTGTTGAGCCGCTATAGGCCCCCCGAACCGGCCAATCTGGAAGATGTGCTGGCAGTCGATGCCGAGGCACGACGACAGGCCGAAACAATGCTGGAGAGCGAACCTCTTGTTTGAATCACCTCCTTTCTGGATGTACATTGTCGGCTTCCCGATCCTGATCGGGTTTCTCGTCACCGTTCACGAATTGGGCCACTATCTCGTTGGCCGCTGGTTCGGCGTGAAGGCTGAGGCCTTTTCGGTCGGCTTTGGCGGCGAGGTCGCCGGGTTCACCGATCGTCACGGCACGCGCTGGAAATTATCGGTGCTGCCCTTGGGCGGTTACGTCCAGTTCAAGGGCGATATGAACCCTGCGAGCATCCCCGACCCCACCGCCAACGCAGAAGCCGATGCAGACGCACGCGATGGAAGTTTCCATCATGCTGCTTTGTGGAAGCGGGCGCTGATCGTCGCGGCTGGCCCTGTCACGAATATCCTGGTCGCATTGGCGATCTTCTTCGCCTTCTTCATGATTTTCGGAAAGCCGGTTCCATCTGATCCGAGCGAAGCGAATATCATCGCTGAGTTCACTGAAGAGTCGCGTGCTCAGGCAGCCGGCTTGCAGGTCGGTGACAAGATCGTGGCGGTTGATGGTGAAGAGAAGACGACCTGGCGCGAAGTGCAAAGATCAATCTTGCTCTATCCCAACCAACGCATGGTGATTGGCGTCGAGCGCGACGGCCAGAGGATCGACATTCCGGTCACAACCGCATCGATGCAGACAACCGATCAATTCGGCAATGAGTCAACGATCGGATTGATTGGCGTTTTGCCGTCGCAGATTGAGGAACGGTTTGAACCGCTTTCGATCGGTGAAGCTGCACAGCTCTCTGTCACTTACAGCATTGACACCTTTGACATGATGATCACGGGGATCGGTCAGATCATTCGTGGCGATCGTTCGATCCAGGAGCTCGGTGGCCCGATCAAGATCGCCAAATATTCGGGTGAGCAGCTGAGCCTCGGATTGACGGCCTTCGTCACCTTCGCAGCTTTGATCTCGCTTAATTTGGCGTTCATCAATCTCTTGCCAATCCCTGCACTCGACGGTGGGCACCTGGCATTCTACGCGGCTGAAGCCATCCGCCGGAAGCCAGTGGGCCCGCGCGCGACGGAATGGGCATATCGCACCGGCATCTTTGTCGTTTTGATGTTGATGGTGGTAGTGACGGTGAACGACTTGGTTTCACTGCCGCTTTTTGGCAGTTAACCGGGGATAGGGGACAGGCCAGCGCAGCCAAGCGGAGATGCCGCTTGATTGCGTGCAGCGCATCGGGCAGAGGCTCCTGCAGGGGCGACGGTCCGATGGGTGATACGCCATAAGCAATTGCGCCCAGGGCAGGCGTGCGGGTTTGAGACGGGTTAGACGGGAACTTATATTCCATGAATCGACGCAACGAGGCAGGTGCACTGTCTTTTCAATCTGCTGGACGTTTCGCGATCGCTTTGATGTGCGGAACGGCGCTTGCCGGTTTGCCGCAAGCGGCCATCGCTCAGGATCAGGGTGAGGACGCAGCTGCGGATGAGCCAGCGCCGGTTGTCGCTCCAGCGACGCAGGTCATTCGCACGATCAATGTGGTGGGTGCTGAACGTCTCGAGCCGACCACCATTATCAGCTACATTCGCCTCCGCGTTGGCCAGGAATACACGTCTGTTGCAGCCGACCAGGCGCTGAAAGACCTTGGCGCAACCGAGCTGTTCTCAAACTTCTCGATCCGCAATGATGCCGGCAATGTGGTGATCAATGTCACCGAAAACCCGGTCATCAATCGCATCGTGCTCGAAGGAAATGACCGGCTCGACGCTGACAAGATCCTGCCAGAGATCAAGCTTTCACCGCGCCAGATCTTTACCCGTTCGAAAGTGCGTGCCGACGTGGCGCGTATCATTGAGCTGTACAAGCGCCAGGGCCGGTTCGCCGCGACGGTTGAGCCCAAAATGGTTCAGCTCCCGCAGAACCGTGTCGACATCGTTTTTGAGATCAGCGAGGGCCCCAAATCAAAGGTCCGCCAGATCAACATTATCGGGAATGAAGAATTCTCTGATGGTGAGCTGCGCAGCGAGATGGTCACCAAGCAGGCCCGCTGGACCCGCTTCTTCAGCTCGAACACCAGTTATGACCCGGATCGCTTGGCGTTCGACCAACAGAAGCTGCGCCAATTCTATCTGACTGAGGGTTACGCCGATTTCCGCGTCGTTTCCGCGGTTGCAGAACTTACGCCGGACAAGCGCGACTTCATCATCACGTACGTTGTTGAAGAGGGCGAGCGATACAAATTCGGCACTGTCGACGTGGACAGCCAGCTGCGCGACTTTGACAGCGACATCATGAGCCGTCGCCTTCCGATGCAGGGCGGCGATTGGTACGATGCAAAGCAGGTCGAGGACACGGTCGAACAATTGACCGAGCTCGCCGGAACGTTTGGCTATGCCTTTGCCGACGTTGCCCCGCGCTTCAGCCGCAACAAGGACGATCTGACGATGAACGTCACATTCGTCCTGCGCCAGGCACCGCGCGTTTATGTTGAGCGAGTCGATGTCAACGGCAACACGCTGACCCAGGACAAGGTCATCCGCCGCGAATTCCGTCTGAGTGAGGGTGATGCCTTCAACTCGCTTGGCGTTGCGCGGACCACGGCGCGTATTGCCTCATTGGGCTATTTCCAGGAGAACTTTGAGGTCAATCAGGTCCCGGGTTCGCAGCCAGACCGGATTGTTCTGGAAGCCAATATCGAAGAACAGCCAACGGGTGAGCTCCAGTTCTCGGCCGGCTTCTCGTCGATTGAGAGCTTCATCCTGTCCGGCAGTATCCGTCAGCGGAACTTCCGCGGTCGCGGCCAGACTGTTGGCCTCAGCGTCAATTACTCGCGATTCTCGCGGTCTGCGCAGGTGAGCTTTACCGAACCCTACGTGTTCGATCGCAATATCTCAGCCGGCATCGATATCTATCGTCGCGACATCAACAGCTTCAACTTCACGAGCAACAACGACCGCAACACCACGTTTGAGCAGGCGACGACCGGCTTCGCGATCCGCGGCGGTGTACCGCTCACCGAATATATCTCGCTGATCGCCAGCTACACGCTCAACTATGACGAGATTACTCTGGACGAGAATATCTACTTCTCGGACTTTGATGGCGATGGCATCCGGACCTGCGAACCGCTGTTTGCCGGGCGCTTCTTGTGCGATGCGTTGGGCGACCGGTTGAGCTCGATTGTCGGCCTGAGTCTTGCGTTCAACACGCTCGATTCCCGCTTGCGTCCATCGCGCGGTCAGAATGTCACCTTCTCGGCAGAATTCGCCGGGGTTGGCGGTGATGTTCAGTATATCCGGACCCGCGGTAAGGCGGCTCAATACTTCAACATTGGCAGCGGCTTTATCTTCTCGCTCACAGCAGAAGGTGGCTCAATTATCGGCCTTGAAGATCGCGGTGGCGTTGGCGTCGACGACGTCCGCCTGACTGACCGCTTCTTCCTGGGCGAACCGCAGTTCCGCGGATTCGACATTCGTGGTGTCGGCCCGCGTATCCTTACGCAGCCCTATCGCATTGACGAGAATGGCGTGCCGCAACCGGTGACCGATCGCGAACAAAACCGCGATGACGCATTGGGCGGCAACGCTTACTATCTCGGCCGTGCCGAACTCGAAATTCCTCTCGGCACCGGTGCTCGAGAGCTTGGCCTGCGTCCGTCAATCTTCGTCGACGTAGGTGCATTGTTTGGGATCGAGGACCCAATCCTTCAGGATAACCCCAACGGTATCCAGCAACGTGATATCGACGGGAACCTGATCTTCCTCGAAGTGGTCGACAATGGCGATGGAACCAATTCCACCGTCATCACGACCAATCCGATCGCGGCTGATGGCACGACAGCAAATGCTCCGAGCATCATTCCAAACAGCGCCATCCGCGAAGTCTTCCTTGGAGATTCTGCTTCGCCGCGTGTCTCCGTTGGTATCGGGGTGAATTGGAACTCACCCTTCGGACCTTTCCGAATCGATTTTGCTCACGTACTTCGCCAAGTTGAGGGCGACGACGACAAGAGCTTCACGTTTAACGTAGGAACCCAGTTCTAATGACTATCTCTGCAAAAACGCTCGCAGCTGCGAGCTGCGCTTTGGCGTGTGTTTTCGCCGCACCGGCTTCAGCTCAGGTGCAAGGCACTTTTGGCACCGTGGACGCGGCGAGGGCCGTGATCGGCACGACCGCGTTTCAGAACGCCTATACGTCCATCACCAGCACTTATCAGCCGCAATTCGAAGCCCGTCGGCAGCTCACCGAGCAACGCCAGACGCACCTCGCGACGATTGACACCAATAACGACAACGAAGTTGACGATAACGAGCTGCAGGCCGCTGAAGGCACGGCAGCATACACTTCGCTGCAACAGGTCGAAGGTCAGATTGCTGCCTTGACCGCTCAGATCGACGGTGCGCGGATCTTCGCGATTGAGCAGGTCTATTCGCAATATTCATCTGCTCTGGAGGACGTCATTAATGCTGACCAAGTGCAGCTGGTGCTCGACCCAAATTCGATCATCTACGCGCCGCGCGAAGCTGACCTGACCGCCAAGGTAATCACAGCCTTGAATGGCAAGGTTGCGACGGTTGCCGTTGTGCCAACCCAGGAATGGCAGCCGCAGCGCACATCAGTCGCGCTTTATCAGCAGATCCAGCAATTGCTGCTGACTGCCCAGGCAATTCAGCAAGCCCAGGCTGCACAGCAGCAGCAGGAGCAGGGTGAGCAGCCGGCAGCGCAGGCGCCTTCCGGACGCTAAGTCTGGCCGCTGGCACGGCCGGCGACAAAACTAGGGGGTATCGCATGAGCGAGTCGACCGAAAGCACATCCGCTTCCGAGCGGATCGTTGACTACGACATCCACAAGATCCTGAAGGCCCTTCCGCACCGCTATCCTTTGCTCTTGGTTGATCGCGTTAAGGCGATTGACCTTGGCGAGCGGATCCACGCGGTGAAGGCCGTCAGCATGAATGAGGAGTTCTTCCAGGGACATTTCCCAGGCGCTCCTATCATGCCTGGTGTGCTTCAGATCGAAGCCTTGGCGCAAGCCGCGGCGATTTTGGGTATCGAAACGCTGGGACTGGCTGGAACCGGCAAGCTGGTGATCTTCATGGGAATCGATGGGGCCAAGTTCCGTGCGCCTGTCACTCCCGGCTGTCTGCTTGATCTCGAAGTCGAGTTCATCCAGCAGCGCCGCACAATCTATAAGTTCAAGGGCAAGGCCAGCGTCGACGGCAGGACCACCTGCGAGACCGAATTCACCGCCATGATCGCCGATCCACCGAGCGATTAGGGCCGACTTCGCTTGCAATTTACTCCGGGCACGCTATGTGGCCCGCTTTCCCGCAAACAGCAGGCCCGGTCGGAACCGGGTTCACGCTAGCAAGGACAAGAGACATGAAAGCCGAAGGGCATCCCGAATATCACATGATCACGGTCAAGATGACCGATGGCACAGAGTTTCAGACCAAGTCGACTTGGGGCAGCGAGGGCGACACGCTCGCGCTCGATATTGACCCAACCAGCCACCCTGCCTGGACCGGCGGCAACCGTCAGGTTCAAGAAGGCGGCCGGGTTGCTGCGTTCAACAAGCGCTTTGGCGGACTTTCGCTCAAGAAATAAGCGAACACGCAATTTGCAGATAGGGGCGGTCCAATGGGCCGCCCTTTTTCGTTTCACGATCGAAAGCGCCAGACTATTCGGGCCAGCCCCATGGGCGTTCACGATACCACTTGGTGATCACGTATTTGACGCCTTTGCGCACTTTCATCGCATGGTGGAGCGTTGATACATTTCCGCTGCCGTCAGGTTTGCGATTGTTCCATCCGACAATCTTGCCGCGCTCTGGCATGATCTTCTTGTCGATCTGCTTGAAGCGTGTGGCGCCGCCCGCTTCGACATCGTTGAGATAGATCATGAATGTCCAGGTCCGTTGGCCCGCAACGCCGCAGAACTTTTCCCAATCGGCACCGTCTGGATTGAACCAATCGGTGTGCTGTTTGAATTCCTGCCCAACCTCATAACGCTGGCCCTGGATAGGCTCGCCGTGCTTGGGATCTATTCCCGTGAAATCGAGCAGATAACGCTCCAGCTCTTGTACGACTGGCTCTTCCGGCTGAAGATCGCAGGTCTCGCTGGTGCGAAAAGCTGCGTCGCCATTATAATCGGCAACCGTTGATGGCCGGCGGTCCTTGTCGATCAGCTTAATCAAGGCGTCGCACAGATTCTGCGGCAGGAAATCGGGCTTTACGAACAGCTCAATCTTGGGCGAGGGCACCTGGCGCACTCCGTCATGACGGCGCAAAATATCAGCGGAAGATTCGCCCGGTGGAAGCATGGAAATCTGGATAGCGACCGCATTCGGCATCGCCAACCGCAAAACCGCCGCGAAATATTCTTGCGTTGTACACAAACATGCGCAGTTTTCGCTTCCCATCCCTGCGGCTTTGTGCAACAGGCGCTGCCCGCCTGCGATCGCCGCTTGACCAGTGGTCGCAGCTGCGCAAAAGCCCGCCTTTCTGGCAGGCGTGTGGTCGAAATTTTGGCCGCTTGTGGCGATCGTAGCTCAGTTGGTTAGAGCGCCGGTTTGTGGTACCGGAGGTCGCGGGTTCGAACCCCGTCGATCGCCCCATTTCCCGCTTTGTCAGATCTAACAATGCGTCGTGCCATGCGCGCGCCAACGGGACATCGATCAATGACCGCATTCTGGACCGAGCCGGATTATGATGACCACGAAATCGTGCACGTTGTGCGCGATCGCAACAGCGGTCTTCTGGCGATTATTGCGGTCCATTCGTCCCATCTTGGTCCTGGTGCTGGCGGCACGCGGTTCTGGCACTATCCAGAACCCAAAGACGCGATCCGCGATGCGTTGAGACTGTCCCGCGGGATGAGTTACAAGAATGCCATGGCTGGATTGCCAATGGGCGGCGGCAAGGCGGTCATTTTGGCTGACAGCGACAAGACCAAGACGCCGGAAATGTTGGCGGCCTTTGGCGACGCGGTTGAGGCACTGGGTGGCAATTATGTCACCGCCGAGGATGTCGGAATCTCGGAAGCGGATATGGTCGCCGTATCGCAGCGCACTGCTCACGTATCGGGTTTGCCAGCGGTTGGCGACGACGCGGCTGGTGGCGATCCTGGCCCCTTTACCGCAATGGGGATCTATCACGGCATCAAGGCCGCGGTGCGGCACAAACTGGGCAAGGACAGCGTCGAAGGCGTGCATGTCGCGGTCCAGGGCGTCGGCAGCGTCGGTGGCGGTGTGGCACGCTTGCTGGCCAAAGACGGCGCCAAGTTGACCTTGGCGGATATTCACGACGATCAAGCGGCCGCTTTGGCTCAAGAATTGGGCGGCCAAGCCGTGGCCGCTGACGCTGTCATGAATGTCGCGTGTGACGTTTTCAGCCCCAATGCACTTGGCGCAATCCTTGATGACGCCGGAATTGCGAGGCTCGACTGCGCAATCGTCGCCGGCGGCGCGAACAATCAATTGGCGCGCGCTCATCATGGCAAGCTTCTGGCAGATCGCGGCATTCTCTATGCGCCTGACTACGTCATCAATGCTGGCGGGATCATCTCGGTTGCGGTCGAATATCTCGCGCGTCGCGATGGTTCGCCGAGCGATATCAATGAAGTCCGCAAGCGGATCGCACAGATCCCCGAGCGGCTCGAACAGATCTGGCAGCAAAGCGATGCCACTGACACTCCGCCTGACGTTGTCGCCGACAACATGGCGCAAGAGCTAATTGGTCGCGGATAAGACTGGCGACACTTGCCGCGAATGCCCAATTTTCGTGGTGTTGCGGCATTTGCAGCCTTGCGAGGAGGGCTGGGTCCGCTAAGTCTGCTGGTCAGAGCAATCTAATGCACATTTACGCCAATCCCACTCGCTTTCTGTCGCTGGCTCGCTGGCTCATGCCATTGCTGCTCGTCAGCGGTTTGCTCCTGTCTTTGGGCGCGGTGCTGTGGGGGTTGTTTGTTGTTCCACCCGACCGGCTGATGGGCGATTCCGTCCGCATCCTGTTCATCCACGTGCCGAGCGCCTGGTTGGGCATGGGAGGCTGGACAGGCATTGCGATTGCGAGCGCTGTCCTTCTGATTTGGAAACACCCGCTTGCGGCCATCGGTGCGCGCGCAGTGGCTGTGCCCGGCATGGTCTTTACTGCGATCTGCTTGGCGACGGGTTCGATCTGGGGACGGCCGACCTGGGGCACATGGTGGGTCTGGGACGGGCGACTTACAAGCATGCTGGTGCTGCTGTTTCTTTATGCGGGCTACATTGCCTTGGCGCAGGCCAGCGCGCGGGATGGTGGATCAAGCAAATTGCCGGCGATTTTCGGTATTGTCGGCGCGATCAACATTCCCATCATCAATCGTTCGGTTGTGTGGTGGAATTCGCTCCATCAGCCGCCCAGCCTGACGGCAGGCAAGAGCGCGATCGACGCGGAGTTTCTGTTGCCCTTGCTGATCTCCGTTCTCGGCTTCTCGCTGCTGTTTGGGGGAATTGTGCTGATGCGCATGCGGGCGCTTATCGCTGAAGCCCAGGTAGAGGCGCGGCTCCGCAGGCGCGCGCGCGATGATGAGCCGATTGGCAATGTCGCAGAGGAGGGTGCCTGATGCGCGAAGCTTTGGACCATTGGGACTTTGTGATCGCTGCCTATGTGATCGGGATGGGCCTTTTGATTGCGGTGACAGCGTGGAGCTGGTCCACTATGCGAAGTGCTGAGCGCCGGCGCGATGAGATCAAGAGACGATGAGTTCGATCCAACCCAAACACCAGCGACTGATCCTGGTCGGTTTTGCGCTTGTCGCGATTGTGATCGCGGGCCTGTTTGCGGCCTATGCGCTGCGCAACCAAGCCAATTACTTTTACCTGCCGGAGCAAATGCAGGCCGATCCGCCCGCGGTTGGCCAAGCGGTTCGGCTCGGCGGAATGGTGCAGCCTGGATCGATCGACATGCAGGCAGACGGGGTGACGGTGGCCTTCGTTGTGACTGGCAACCAAGCCAGCGCGATACCTGTCCAATACAGTGGAATCCTTCCCGATCTCTTCGTCGAAGGATCGGGCGTTGTGGCAGAAGGCAGCTTGCAACAAGACGGCACATTCCTGGCCACCAATTTGCTGGCCAAGCATGACGAAAACTATGTCCCGCGCGAGCTGGAAGGGCTCGAGGGGCATCAGGCTGCGGATTACGCTGCCGATACAACCATTGGTCTGGACTGAGGCGCAGGGACGGTGATTGCGGAGATCGGCCTTGCTGCATTGTGGCTCGCGGCCGCCTTGGCAGTTTTGCAGATGGTCGCAGGCGGGATCGCTTTGCGGTCATCAGATGGCGATACGCCTGAAATTGCTGTGCATGTCCGCCCGGCAGCAATCGTTCAGGCAGTCTTGGCGGTGCTATCCTTCGGGATGCTGTTATGGACCTTCGCGATCACCGATCTTTCGGTCAAACTGGTCGCCACCAATTCGCATTCGATGAAGCCCTTCCTGTACAAGCTGACGGGCACGTGGGGCAATCACGAAGGTTCGATGCTGCTCTGGATTGCCGTGCTCGCATCCTCTGGCGGATTGATCGCAGCGCTTGAGCGCCGTTTGCCCGAGCGCACTATGAACGCGACGCTGGCGGTGCAGGGCTTTGTCGCGCTCGGTTTCTATGCCTTCCTTCTGCTCAGCTCCAACCCGTTTGAACGGTTGCCCGTGCCAGCAGTCGAAGGGCAGGGCCTCAATCCCCTGCTGCAGGATATCGGCCTCGCGCTGCATCCGCCGACGCTCTACATCGGCTATGTCGGCCTGTCGGTTGCCTTCAGCTTTGCGATCGGCGCGCTGATCACGCGTCAGGTCAATCCCGACTTTGCCAAGGTCATGCGGCCTTGGGTGCTTGGCGCCTGGGTGTTCCTGACACTCGGCATCACCGCTGGCAGCTATTGGGCCTATTATGAGCTGGGTTGGGGCGGATGGTGGTTTTGGGACCCGGTCGAGAATGCCTCGCTCATGCCGTGGCTGGCAGCGACCGCTCTGCTTCATTCGACAAGCGTCTTGGCCGCACGCGACGCGCTTCGAACGTGGACGATCATGCTGGGCGTTGTGGCCTTCTCGATGAGCATGTTGGGCACTTTCCTGGTCCGCTCGGGTGTCCTCACATCGGTGCATGCCTTTGCGGTCGATCCGGAACGCGGCAGCTTTATCCTGGCGCTCTTGGCGATGTATATCGGTGGCAGTTTGGCGATCTTCGCACTGCGCGCCAGCTCGATTTCCGAAGGTAAGAGATTCTCGGTCGCGAGCCGGGAAGGCGCATTGGTGTTCAACAATGTCATGCTGTCGGCCATCCTCGGCATTGTGCTGCTGGGCACCCTGTATCCCTTGCTGACCGAGGCGTTCGATGTGCGGGTCTCGGTCGGGCCGCCCTATTTCAATCCCGTGGGGGCGATCTTTGCCGTCCCCATGTTGTTGGTGATGACGGTAGGTCCAGTCCTGCGTTGGAAGGAAGACAAACCGGCGCGGGTCCAGTTTGAAGTGATGCTGATTGCTGCGATTGTGATCGCCAGCATTGCGGTGATCGCCATCCTTGGCGACTACGCAGTTCTGCCCGTGCTCGGGCTGGCTCTTTCACTCGCTCTGGCCATTGCGAGCTTCCTGCCTTTGCGCGGTCGCAAGCTCACGCGTGTTCCTGTCGCAACCTGGGGCATGGTGCTGGCGCATTTCGGAGTGGCAGTCGCGCTGTTCGGAATGGCCAGCGAAAGTGCTTTCACCAAGGAACGGCTTGCTGCGATGGTGCCGGGCGAAACCACGCAGGTCGCTGATTGGAGTGTGACATTGGAGAGTGTCGATCCGATCGCAGGACCCAATTGGACGGCCGTAGAGGCCCGTCTGAGCGTGCAAAGAGGCTCTGGGGACCCTGAGGTGGTCACGCCTCAAGCGCGTTCATTCTGGGCCCCTATACAGGCCACAAGCGAAAGCGCGCTGCTCACGCATTGGGATGGTCAACTCTATGCGGTGATCGGCACGACCGCCGGAACCAATGAGGCGGGTGAGCAGCGCTGGCAGATCAGGGTCTGGTGGAAGCCATTCGTGACCTGGATCTGGTATGGCGGATTGTTGATCGCGTTTGGCGGCGTACTCGCCATCTATGGCCGGCTCACATCCGACTTGCGCCGGCGTCGTGCGGTCAAACGTGGCGAGGAGATCCGCGAAGATGTCCGCGCGCTGGAAGAGGCCAAAGCATCGTGAAGCGCTGGTATGTCTGGGCGCCGCTGGGGCTGTTTGTGTTCTTCCTGGGACTGGCCGGGTACCAATTGACTCAGCCCAAGGACGAATTGATCCGTTCGGCCATGATCGGCAAGCCATTGCCCGAATTTGCACTTGAACCTGCTATGCCTGGCGTCCTTGGCACTACCCGATCGGATTTTGTCGGCGGACAGCCGCGCTTGCTCAATGTGTGGGCGAGTTGGTGCCTGCCTTGCATCGCGGAAGCCCCACAATTGGAGGCGCTTAAGGAAAGTGGGGTCGAGATCATCGGTGTTGCGATCCGCGACAAGCCTGAAGATGTTGCGCAATTTCTCGCGCGCTATGGCAATCCATACTCGCGGATAGGATCAGACGAGATTTCGGCAATCCAGTTTGAGCTCGGCTCGTCAGGTGTGCCAGAAACTTACGTAATCGATGCCAATGGCGTGATCCAGTATCAGCATATCGGTGATATCCGCGCAGAGCATGTGCCCATGCTGATGGAACGATTGCAGGAGGCAGCCCGATGAGAGCAATTCTGATGGCATTGCTGGCCATGATCGCCGTTCCCTTGGCAGCACAAAGCGCTTTGCCGCCAGCGCCTTACGCTTATCAGCAGCTTGAAGATCCTGAGCTTGAGGCGCGTGCGCTTGAGCTGATGGAAACGCTACGTTGTCTGACCTGTCAGAGCCAGTCGATCGCCGACAGTGACGCACCAATGGCGGGCGATATGCGCCACCAGGTGCGAACGCGTCTCGCGGCTGGAGAAGATCCAGAGGCGATCAGGGCCTGGCTGACCGATCGCTATGGCGACTATGTCAGTTACCAACCTGAAGTGAGCGCGACGACCTGGCCGCTATTTGCCATTCCCGCTGGCTTGCTGGCTTTGGTCCTGTTGATACTGCTGCGGCGCGTCGGCCGCGTTCGTGAGGATGCGGAATGAGCGGTTGGATCGCCATTGTCGCCTTAGCGGTTTGCGCATTCGCGCTCGCCGCCTTTTGGCAGCGCCTGCCCCGCAACGCCTGGACATTGTTTGCATCGGCGCTCGTCTTTGGCCTCGCCGGCTATGCCTGGCAGGGCAGCGCGACGCAGGAGGGCAGCCCCAAGGCCGCGATGGCGCAAGAACCGCGGTCAGGCGAACAAATGGTCGACACGCGTCGCGCTCTGTTTGACGCTTCTGACCCCAAGCCCGACTACCTGATGCTTTCTGACGGATTCGCGCGTCGCGGCCAGTATGACGATGCCGCTGGCTTGCTTCGCCAAGGACTGGCTGACAATCCCCGCCACGCCGAAGGATGGCTCGCACTTGGCCAGGCTTTGGTCGAGCATGGGGAAGGCTTTGTGACGCCACCGGCACGCTATGCATTTGATCGCGCTTATCAGGCCGATCCAGGCAATCCTGCTGCGCCCTTTATGTTGGGTTTTGCCTATCTGCGATCGGGCGATGCCCGCGAAGGCAGAGCCGTTTGGGCGCAATTGCTGGCAGAGACCCCTCAAGATGCACCCTGGCGTGAGGATCTTGAGCTGAGGATCGAAGCATTGGACGCGATGATCAACCAACAGATGCGTGCCGTCACCGGCACGTCTCAGTGACGCATGTTGCAGGCGCGAACACACGGTGCTAAGCGCCGCGGCCTTCAGGGCAGTACCGGCCGTGCGGGAAATCCATAGGCAATGAGCAATTCAACAGCAGCACCGGCACACCAGCCACCGAGAGGCGGCAAGGGGCACAGTGCGTCCAAAGGCGCGCTGGCTGTCGGCGCGATCGGTATCGTGTTCGGCGATATCGGCACCAGCCCGCTCTATGCTTTCCGCGAGACCTTCCGCGGTGCGCACACTCTGCCGATCGATGATTTGCACATTCTCGGCGTGATCAGCCTCATTTTCTGGTCGATGACCCTGGTTGTCGCGATCCAATATGTGACGATCCTGATGCGGGCCGACAATAAGGGGCAGGGCGGTTCGCTGGCGCTGGTTGCGCTGATTTCCGGCCAGCTCAGCAAGTCCAAATATGGCTGGGTTGCGCTGTTGCTGGGCGTGTTTGCGACATCGTTGTTCTACGGCGACAGTATGATCACGCCCGCGATTTCAGTCCTTTCCGCGGTCGAAGGGCTTACCGTCGTGGATCAGGGCTTGCAGCAATATGTGATCCCAATCGCGCTGGGTCTGCTGGTCTTCCTATTCATGCTTCAGCGCCGCGGCACGGCCAAGGTCGGCGCGTTGTTCGCACCGGTCATGATTGTCTATTTCTCGGTCATTGCCGCGCTTGGATCATGGCAGATCCTCCAGACGCCTGAGATCCTGTGGGCACTCAATCCTTGGTATGCGATCAACTTCTTCATCATCGATGGCTGGTTCGCATTCCTGGCGCTTGGCTCTGTCGTTCTCGCGGTGACCGGTTCTGAAGCGCTGTATTCGGATATGGGACATTTCGGGCGCGGCCCGATGCGGCTGTCGTGGTTCGGCTTTGTCATGCCATGCCTGCTGCTCAATTATTTCGGGCAGGGCGCGATGATCCTCGGCCTGCCGCAACCCTTGGCTGAACAAGCGATCCTCAATCCGTTCTTCTTCCTGGCCAGCGAGGAATGGCGCCTGCCGCTCGTGTTCCTCGCCACCGTAGCAACCTTCATTGCCAGCCAGGCCGTGATCTCGGGCGCTTTCTCGATCACGCACCAGGCGATTCAGATGGGCTATATTCCGCGCCTCTCGATCCGCCACACGAGCGAGACCGAGGGCGGGCAGATCTACATTCCAGTGGTCAACTGGGCGCTGTGCGTCGCGGTGATCATTCTGGTGCTGACCTTCCAGAACTCGTCCAATCTGGCTTCGGCCTATGGCATCGCCGTCACCGGCGCGGTGACGATCGACACGCTGCTGATGGCCGTGCTGTTGATTGGCGTGTGGAAATGGAAGTGGTGGTACGCCGCTCCCGTCGTGCTGCTGTTCCTGATCGTCGATGGAGCCTATTTCGCAGCCAACCTGACCAAGGTGCCCGACGGCGGCTGGTTCCCGCTGATGGTTGGCTTCATCGCCTTCACCTTGCTCACCACCTGGGCGCGCGGCCGCAAGCTTATGCGCGAACGGATGAGCGAAGTGGCCTTGCCGATGGAGATCTTCGCTAAGTCGGCCAAGAACTCGGCAACACGCGTTCCCGGCACCGCAGTCTTCATGGCCAGCTCCACTGCCGGGGTACCCTCGGCCCTGCTGCACAATATCAAACACAACAAGGTGCTGCATGAGCGGGTGGTGATCCTCACCGTTGACATTCAGGATGTGCCCTATGTCGATCCCGAGCATCGCTGCGAATATGTCGATATGGGCGACGGCTTCTACCGCGCCGTGCTCCGCTATGGCTTTATGGAAGAGACCAATGTCCCGCTCGGTCTCAAATCGATGAAGCAATATTGCGGCGGCGAGTTTGACATGATGCACACCAGCTTCTTCCTGTCGCGCCAGACCTTGCTTGCGAGCGACAAACCAGGAATGCCGATCTGGCGCGAGAAGATATTCGCCTGGATGCTGCGCAATGCCGCGAGTGCGATGGAGTTCTTCCGTCTGCCGACCAACCGTGTGGTCGAGTTGGGTAGCCAGGTCGAAATCTAGCCAGCCTGACCGCGCCCGTCAGCTCACCAGACCGACCGGTTCCAGTCCTTCGACTTTGGCCTTCGCAAACTTGTCCGTCACGAAGTCCAGAGCGTTGCGCAGATCGGATTCCTCCATATCACGGAGGATAAAGACGACACGAGACCTCCGGTCGCCGCTTGGCCAGTCTGGCAGGATGGCGGGTGGGTGCCAGATGTGCTGGACACCGTGAATGACGAGGGGTTTGTCGATCTCCTTGAGGTTGATCAGTCCCTTCACCCGCAGCAAGTTCACACCATTGAGCATAACGAGCAGATCCAGCCATTCGTCAAAGACAGCCGCCGGCAGCGGCTCCTCAATCGTTAGGCACACCGATTGGATGCGATCGTCATGGCGATTGATGTCGTGATGATGCCCATGATGGTGATTGTGATCGTGCTCATGACTGTGATCGTGCTCATGACCGTGATCATGATCGTCATGCGAGTGGTCCGCATAATGTTCGTCGCGAAGCCACGCTTGCACGCTCTCACTCTTGATCAACGGATTGAAACTGGTCGCTCCGATCATATCGATGACATTGCCGGAGTTCGGTCCATGTAAGTGTATGGGGGCGGCCGGGTTCAGCAGTTTCAGGCGTGAAATGAGCGCTTCCAGCGTGGCAGCATCCGCAAGGTCGGTCTTGCTGACGATCAGACTGTCCGCAACCGCAGCCTGTTTGATGGCTTCGGGCTGCGCGTCGAGCGTGGCTGATCCGTTCACGCCGTCGACCAATGTGATCACTTCTGCCAGCTCATACAGGCTGAGCAATTCCTTATCGGCCATCACGGTGTGAATTATGGGCGCTGGATCGGCCAATCCGGTTGTCTCGATGATGATCCGATCAAACCACCGCTTTCCGTCCTTTTTGAAGCGCTCAGGGGCGGTACGCAGCGTTTCCTGAAGGTCCCCCTTGATTGTGCAGCACAAGCATCCGCTCGACATTTCAACAATCGTGTCGTCTTCATTGCTCTTCTCGACCAGATCATGGTCGAGACCGATCGATCCGAACTCATTGATAATAATGAGCGAATTGGCCATCTCTGGCGCTCTGATGAGGCGGTTCAGAAAGGTGGTTTTTCCCGAACCAAGAAATCCGGTCAGCAGAGATACGGGAATGCGCTCAGTGGGCAATGTCATGTCAATTCAGATCACGAGACTGCCAAACGGCCTCTCAGGGACAACTCCATGATACAATGTATCAAACTTCGACTAGAGCCGTTATGGGGAAGAGGCAAGAGCGATCCGTGTTGATCTTCTGTGCACCGCGAATGGCCGTGTCAGCCTCTGTTGTAGACTCTTAAGGTACGGTGATATATTGTTTCGCCCCATGAAAGCCAAATTCCTCGCCTCGTTCGCAGCCATGAGCATGCTGGCAAGCCCAACAGTGGCTGCCGCTTGTGAGCTTGATGGCATGCCGGGTTTCCACCGTTACAATCCATTTGCGAAAGTACCGGGGTTCCAGGGCCTTGGCCCGCCGGCTGCACCCTATGAAGCGCAGGAATCGACGCGCGAGGCAGAACAGCCAAAGCAGGATTCCAAGGCCGAGGGCGTCAAGAAAGCCAAGAAGCCCAAGAAGTCGAAGGCAATTGCACCTGCGCGAGCTCCGGTCGACACGTCTGATGAGGCGGCCAATGATGACTGGAATCCGGCCGAAGGATTGATCACTCTTAGCTAGGCTTCGCCATGCAGCTTTCAGTTCGCGGCATTGAAAAGGCCTATGATGGCCGGTCGGTCCTGTCTGACATTTCTTTCGAATTGGGGTCGCGCGATCGCGCTTTGCTGCTTGGTCCGTCAGGGTCTGGCAAGTCTACTTTGCTCAACATTATCTGCGGATTGCAATCGCCCGATGGTGGTGAGGTTCAGCTCGGCGAGGAGACGATTTCAGAGCCTGGCAAAGGCGATGGAGTTCGGCGGCGCCATATGGGCATCATCTTCCAGACGCTTCGCCTGGTGTCTGCGCTCAGTGTCAAAGCCAATCTCGCTCTGGCGCAGCGGCTCCAGACCGGAAGCACCGACGCGAATTTGGTCGAGCAGACGCTTGAAAGACTGGGAATTGCGGACCGGGCGAATGCCCGCCCTTATGAGCTCAGTCAGGGCGAAGCACAGCGTGCGGCCATTGCGCGAGCGGTGGTTGTCAAACCGGATATCCTGATCGCTGACGAGCCGACATCTGCATTGGATCAGGCAAACACTGAGGTGGTTGCCAAATTGCTGGTAGAGCTCTCCGAAGCTGCCGAGGCAACGCTGCTAATCGCCACCCATGATGATCGCCTGCGTTCCTTCTTCGATCGCACGCTGACACTGGGCGATGGGAGGCTGGCCGAATGATCAGTCTCGCGATCGCTTACTTGCGCGACCGTCCCTTCACGACAGCGCTCAACGTGCTGCTTCTGGCTATCTCCGTGGCGATGCTCGTCTTGCTTTTGCAATTTGGGACCCAGGCGAGCGAGCGGTTTGAGCGTGACGCGCGCGGCGTCGATTTGGTGGTCGGCTCCAAAGGGTCGCCGCTGCAGCTGATCCTCTCGAGCGTATTCCATGTCGACCAACCGACCGGAAATATCCCGCTCAGCAGCCTGGAATTGCTGCGACGTGACCCTGCCGTTGCCAGGGCAGTGCCATTAGCGCTGGGAGACAATTTCCGCGGTTATCGGATCGTGGGTACCGATGCGAGTTTTGGTGATCTGTACCAGACCGAGCTGGCGGATGGGCGCAGCTTTGACGGCGAAATGGAGGCGGTGCTGGGGGCGCAAGTCGCGGCCGAGACAGGGGCCGCGCTGGGGCAGAAATTCGTTGGCAATCATGGCTTTGCGAATGATGAAACTGGCGATCAGAGCCACGATCACGCACCGTTTGAAACCGTAGGAATCTTGGCGCCAACCGGAAGCGTGGTTGATCGGCTCATCCTGACTTCAGTGGAGTCCGTCTGGGACGTTCATGGCATCGCCCATGATCACGACCATGAGGGGCATGAGCATGATGAAGAGGGGCATGAGGATCATGATCACGAGGCCCATGACGAGCATGACCATGATGGTCACGATCACGACGCGCATGATGATGACCATGCTCATGACGATCATGAAGGTCACGACCACGAAGGCGAAGAAGAGGCCGAAGCCGCCATCCTGCAAGCAAGCGGGTCTGGCCTCGAACCGGAGCTCACAGCTCTCTTGGTGACATATCGCAATGCATCGGGCGCCATTCGCATTCCGCAAATGGTCAATCGGCAAACCGAAATGCAGTCGGCGGTGCCAGCCACCGAGACGGCTCGGCTGCTCGAACTACTCGGAGCCAGCATTGACGGCATTCGTGTTTTTGCTTGGTTGCTTGCGATCACAGGTGGATTGGCCATTTTTGTCGCGCTGCTCAATATGGCGCGCAATCGCGAAGGGGATCTGGCCCTGTTGCGCGTGATGGGGGCCAGCCGCGTTCAGGTCTTCGCAACAGTGATTATGGAAGGGGTGATCACAGCGGCTCTAGGAGCCGCCGCGGGATGGATTGCCGCGCATAGCCTGATCATGCTGGCACGAAGCAATTTCACGACGTTGGCCGATCTGGGATTGACGCCGTGGCAGGCATTGTCTGGAGAGGCATTGCTGGTGTTGGCGGTTATCGCGATTGGCGCGATTGCGGCACTGATTCCGGCCTTGCGCGTTTATCGTATCGATCCGGCGCAGACATTGGCTCGAGCATAGCGAGCCGGGAAGACAGGAGCTTAAAGTGGTAGTGCGAACGAAAGTGTTGGGGGGTGTCATGGCGGCGATGGCGAGCATCGCCATACCCGGCTCAATCAACGCTCAGATGCTCGACACGCAGGTTCCGCCTCCAGAGGTTGAGGATATCTGGAAACCGGCGGCTACGCCCAAAGGGGGCGTGTCGTGGAAAGTTCTTGAGGCCACAGGCGAAGTTACCCGTAAGGACTCGCAGGGCTACATCGTCTCAAAGCCATTGTTCACCAAATCAGTCAAAAATCTGGCCGGTAAGCGGATCAAGGTCGCTGGTTGGATGATGCCGCTTGAGAATGGCAGCTCGCAAAAGCACTTTGTGTTGCTTGCCTATCCTCCAGGCTGCCCGTTTCACTTTCATGCGGCGCCCAATCAATTCATCGAAGTCTACGCCGACACACCGTTCCCAACCAATGAGACCAAGGTCCACATTGTCAGTGGGGTGCTTGAACTGACGGGCGAAGACGAAAGCGGCATCTTCTATCGCCTACGCCAGTCACGGCCGAGCTGATCGGGTTAGGACAAGGCCACTGGGCCATTTGCCGTCTGAATCGTCGCGACAAGACGGAATTCATCGGCCTCTCTGACCTCAACGCTCTCGCCCAGGGCTGCAAAGATCGCGCGCAATTTCTTAGCTTCCGGGTGCTCAACCGTGAGGCCTTTCAACGCGCCAGCCCTTGGTGCCGTCTGGGCAGGGTGGGGCGATGATCCCCAATCGATCAAGAATGGCACCGCGCCATCATACGGCATCGCATAGGGATTGGTCAGCAGCCATTTGAGCGTGCTGCCACTGTCGAGCGATCGCTCTCCGGCCACCACCTTGCCGATCTCTCCGCCGGCTTCGCGGGCGCGCACCGCCAGTCCCTCAATATCATCGCTGCGCAACACCCACGTCATCAAGCCACCGCCCTTTGGCGCTTGGTCGGTCCATTTTCCGTAGGGTGGGGCGGGTAGAGCGGGGTCAGGCGCCAAAATTTCGAGGTAGACCTGATCTCCAAGCGAGAGCAGCGCGTTGCATGTGCCAAAAGCGGGGTGCACGCCTCCCTTTGCGGGGCGAGTGCCTAGCAATGCCTCGATCGTGTCCATCGCTCGCTCAAGGTCATCAGCGGCATAGACAAGGTGATCAAGGCGAGCAGGGTAGCTCATTCGGCTTTGGCGTCATCGTCCTCTTCAATGCCCAGATCCAGGCCATGTTTCATCAGCATCGGGATCTGAGTGAAGGTGAACAGGAATGTGAGCGGCAGGAACACCCAGAATTTGGCCCACAGCCAACCCTCAAAACTGAGATAGGCCCTGAGGCCCTCATTTAGGCCCGCCAGAGCCAAGAAGAAGAAACCCCAGTTGCGGGACAGTTTGAGCCATCCTTCGCTCGAGAGGCCCTCAAAAGCCGCCTCAAGCAGTATTTTGAGCAAAGCGTGGCCCAATTTCCAGCCAACCAGCAGGGCGACGCCGAAAACGCCGTAAATGATTGTGGGCTTGAGCTGGACGAAGACCGGATCTCCGAAAAAGATCGTCAGCGCGCCAAATCCCACGATCAGCACGGTTGAGAACCACAGCATGGGAGAGATCTTGCCGAGCCTCCAGCGCGACACGCCCAAAGCGATGACGGCTGCGACCATAAACGCCAATGTGCCTCGGATCACCGCCGCCAGCTCGGCAATGGGCTCAGGATCGTCGGGTGCAAACCAGCGATAGACCCCCAGAAACACCAGCAGCGGCCCATAATCGACCACCACGTTCAGCCAGCCAGAACCGGCTTTCTTGGCCTCGGGCTTGGCATCCACATCTGCCATCAGGCGACTCCTGCAATCACTTTGGCGACCAGATCAGGATCAAACGGTCGCAAATCATCCATCTTTTCGCCCACCCCGATCGCATGGATCGGCAAGCCATATTGCTCGGCTGCGGCGACCAGCACGCCGCCACGGGCTGTACCGTCGAGCTTGGTCATGATCAGACCAGAAACGCCAGCCACTTCCTTGAACACATCGATTTGCGACAAGGCATTCTGGCCATTTGTTGCATCGAGGACGAGGATCACATCATGCGGTGCTTCAGGGTTTAGGCGTCCGAGCACGCGGCGGATCTTCTCCAGCTCGTCCATCAGCTCGCGCTTGTTTTGCAGCCGACCCGCTGTGTCGACAATCAGTGCGTCGATCCCGGTATCAGTCGCTTGCTTGACGGCATCGAAGACGATCGACGCTGGATCACCGCCTTCAGGTCCCCGGACGATGTCGACGCCAATCCGTTCAGCCCAAGTGGCCAGCTGTCCAATTGCTGCGGCGCGGAACGTATCCCCGGCTGCAAGCAAGACGCCGTAATCGTCCTCCTGGAACAGGTGCGCGAGCTTGGCGATCGTGGTGGTCTTACCCGATCCGTTGACGCCAATCACGAGGATCACTTGGGGGCGGGGGAAGGCGACAATATCGAGCGGCTTGGCCACCGGTCGGAGGATTTCAGCGATTTCCTCTGCGACCGCTTCCTTGAGTTCGCGTTCGCTGATCTCAAGCCCAAAGCGCTTTTCAGCCAGTTTGGCCCGGATGCGTGCTGCTGCCGCCGGTCCAAGGTCAGACACGATCAAAGCATCCTCGACATCGTCGAGCGTTGCGTCGTCAAGCTTCGCAGTGCTGACGATCCCGGTCAGATTGGATGACAGTCGATCGGAGGTCTTGCTGAACCCGCCGAACAGGCGCTGGGTCCAGCTTCGACCCTTTTCATTGTCGCTCATTGCAGCTGACCCTTGTCGACTTGAGTGGGAGTGACGGTCACGATTGTGCCTGCCTCGGTTCCCGCAGGCACCGATACCCGCGCGAAGTCAGGCGCATAGCCACTTCCGTCACGCTCGGCGAGCACCGCCTGCGGTTTGCCCACGTGTGATGCCAACCACTCTGTCCTTTGCTCCAGTACGCATTCGCGCAATTCGGCAGCTCTTTGCTTGATTGTCGCCCGTTCCAATTGCGGCATTCGTGCCGCTGGTGTGTCGGGACGCGGTGAGTAGGGAAAGATATGGCCATGGACGATGTTAAGGTCACGAATGATCGAGAGATTGGATGCGTGGTGCTCATCTGTCTCGGTCGGGAATCCAGCAATCAGATCAGCACCAATGGCGATTTCCGGCCGCCGATCGCGCAAACGTGCGACTAGGCTCTCGGCGTCTTGCCTGAGATGGCGTCGCTTCATCCGCTTGAGGATCAAATCGTGGCCGTGCTGCAGTGAGAGATGCAGATGTGGCATCAAGCGGGTCTCACCCGCGAACAGCTCAAACAATTGCTCGTCGATCTCAACCCCATCGAGCGAAGACATGCGCAGCCGCTGCAATTCCGGAAACGCTTCTAAGATTGCGCCGACCAAGGCGCCCAATGGAGGACGATCAGGCAGGTCGTTGCCCCAGGATGTGACGTCGACGCCTGTCAGAACGACTTCGCTGGCGCCAAAGGCAAGGTGCTGTTCGACCTCGCGCAGGACATCTGCGATGGTGAGCGAACGGCTTTTGCCGCGGCCCTGCGGGATGACGCAAAAGGTGCAGGCGTGGTCGCAGCCATTTTGCACGGCGACAAATGCTCGCGTTCTGGATGGCACCAGAGGCACGGCTTCGATCGGGGCGTTCCAGGCGCGAGGATCAAGCTTTTGCGTGTTGGCAATTATGCCATCCACTTCGGGCATGGCGGTCAGCTGATCGCGCTCAATATCCGCAGCGCAACCCGTCACCATCAGGCGTGCATCAGGCCGCTCGCGGCGAGCTTTGCGGATGGCTTGCCGGGTTTGGCGGACGGCTTCGCTGGTCACGGCACAGCTGTTGATCACAACCATGTCTGCCTCGCCGGCAAGCATTGCGCGCATGCGCTCGCTTTCGGCAATGTTCAGCCGGCATCCCAATGAAATGACATCAGGCTCGCTCACGCAAAATCATTCCATTCAAATGTGCCGCGATAGGCTTCGGTGGCAGGTCCAGACATCACTATCGACGTGTGTTCGCTCCACGCAATTTCAAGATCGCCGCCCGGAAGACTGACCGTCACGGGGCTTTTGACGAGGCCCTTGCGAATGGCGGCAACAGCGCTTGCGCATGCGCCAGTCCCGCAGGCGCGGGTCAGGCCAGCGCCTCGCTCCCACACATGGAGCTTGAGATGATCCGTACCGGCAAGGCTCGCTACATTGACGTTGATCCGTTCTGGAAACAGCGCATCGGTTTCGATCAGCGGTCCCAGACGCGCGAGATCGATCGCATCGGCGTCATCGACGAAGAACACGACATGCGGATTGCCCACATTGACGGCCAATGGATCAGTCAGCTCTTCCCAAGAGACCGGCATGCTCGACGTATCCATCGCAAATTGGAGTGGGATGGCGTCCCATTCGAAACGAGGGCTTCCCATATCGACCCGAGCGCCACCTTCGGTCGGCTCGAGCGAAATCTCACCGCCATCTGTTTCGAGTGTTGCCGGCTCGCCGATTAAGAGGGCCACAGCGCGGGAAGCATTGCCACAGGCTTCAACTTCGCCGCCGTCCGAATTGAAAATCTGCATGCGCACATCGCTTTGATCGCTTGGGCCCAGCACAATCAATTGATCGCACCCGATGCCTTCACGACGGTCGGCGAGCGCACGAGCCGCTTGCCGGGTCACTTCGGGAACCGGATCTTGGCGGCCGTCCAGCACAACGAAATCGTTACCGAGGCCGTGCATCTTGATGAAGGGAACGCGCATTTCGCGCAGCGCTCTATTCGGCAGAGGGCGCGGCGTCCAGTGTCAGTGCGGGTGGAGGATTTCGCCTGAGACCCTATTGGGTGGCTGTCTTAGGCGATTTTCGTAGATCAAGCTCATCGCTGGCGTCGTCTGATGCGGGCGTCTCGCGCTCCATGAGGCGGCCCATTGCTTGCAGGCGGCGGCGCACATCAGAACTGCTTTCAGGGCGCCCATAGAAATATCCCTGACCCTTGAGCTTGCCCATCGCTTTAAGGGTGTCGAGCATCTGCTGATCCTCAATCCCCTCGGCGGTGATCGGCATGTCCAATCCCTTGCCAAGCGAAACGATCGCATCGACAATTTTCGTACCGGCCTCCGGATCGCGCAACTCATTGATGAAAGTGCGATCGATCTTGAGGCGGTCAAACGGCAGGGTCCGCAGCTGTTCGAGACTGGAATAGCCGGTTCCAAAGTCATCCAGACTGACCTTGACCCCCTGATTGCGGAGGCTGGTGATCATCGAACGAACCATGCCGACATTGTCGTGCAGGCAGCTCTCAGTGATCTCGATCTCAAGGCGGTTGGCGTTGAAATTGTGCTGGACAATCAGCTTGATCAGTTTCTGAGCAAACCATGGGTCGCGCAGTTGGACTGGCGAGATGTTGACCGAAAGCGTCAGCTCGGGATCCCAGTCATTGGCGTCGACGAATGCTTGTTCGATTAGCATTTCGGAGAGATGACCGATCAGGCCAATGTCTTCGGCAATCGGGATAAAGGTCTCAGGACTGACAAGGCCGAGCTGAGGTGATTCCCAGCGCGCCAACATTTCGAACCCGACCAGCTCGCCCGTCGCAAGGTCAACTTGCTGTTCGTAATAGGGAACGAATTCGTGCCGTTGCAGGCCGCGGCGGATGCCCGTTTCAAGCTCATTGCGGAAGCGCAATTCGTCTTCCATCGAGGGCTCAAACCAGAAGTGGCGGTTCTTGCCGTGCTTCTTCGCTTGATACATCGCGATGTCCGCGCGGTGCATAAGCGTTTCAGCGTTGCTCGTTTCAGGGTCAAAATTCGTTTTCTCGTGGTCCGATGCAATCCCTATCGACATCGTGACGTCAATCGCGAGTTCGTCGACCTTGAACGGCGTGACCATGCTTTGAACCAGGCTCGACACCTGCTTGTCGACCCGGTCCGGACGATCTGGCTCAAACGGGACGACAAATGCAAATTCGTCCCCGCCTAGCCGCGCGAGCAGAGCGCTTTTGGGCAATCGCGCGTGAATGCGATCAGCCAGTTCGGTCAACACTTGGTCGCCAACCGAATGGCCGTGCATGTCATTGATCTGTTTGAAATTATCCAGATCGATCATGACATAGGCGAGCGCCTGTCCCTGCGCGTTTGAGCGCAGACGCAGTTCTTCAGTGGCTGTTTCCATGCTGCGGCGATTGAGACAGCCGCTGAGCGGGTCGATTTCGGCGAGTTCGCGCGCTTGCTCTTCTGCGGCGCGTCGATGCTCAATCTCATCCGTGAGCTGGCGATAACGGCGCCATCCGAAGATCACCAATGCAATGTTGAGAAGCAGAGCGTTGACCAGCAGCTTATCCGGATTTTGACCATTGCCCATGAACGCGTCGAGCACGCGCGGCAAAACTGAACCACCCGTTCCCACGAACAGGATGATTGCCGCAGCAGCGATTCCGAGCGCGATCAGATCGCGTTCGGCGGTGCCGATCCGTTTGGTCTCTTTCTCTTCGCCCACCTTATCCTGAACCGGCCCGATCTGGCCGTTCCCCAATATTGACTAAGCCGTTCAACTTTGGCGGAAGTCATTAAAGATTGGATTAATTGCCGTTCACCGCTCTCTTCGGGTTGGCTAACCGGCTGATGCGCCGCTAAACGGCGACGCAACCGAATTTGTAGTTGGAGTGACGCAGTGCCTGGTTATTGGCTGATCAAATCAGAGCCGTTCAAATACTCATGGGATGATCTCGTCGCCGAGAAAGAGGGGGTCTGGGACGGGGTCCGCAACCACCAGGCAAAGAACAATCTCAAGGCCATGAAAGTCGGCGATGAGTGCTTCTTCTATCACTCTCGCGAAGGCCTGGAGATTGTGGGCATTGCCGAAGTGACCGTCGCGGATATTCTCGATCCGACCGACGAAACCGGCAAATGGGCCGCTGTCAAAGTCAAACCCAAGACGCGCTTCGACAATCCTGTATCGCTCAAAGCGGTGAAGGCCGAGCCAAAGCTCGAGAACTGTCAGCTTGTGCGCTACTCACGGCTGTCAGTGGCTCAGATCACTCCGCAAGAATGGAAAGTGATCAATAAAATGGCGGGCAATTGAGATTTACGCCTTTGCGCGCAGCCCGCTGATGCTCGCGCCGCTCGCGGCCAATTGCTCAATGTCGATCTTTGCGTGGATCAAGCGAAGCCCAGATTGGGTCTGCGCCTGATCAAGCGCATCGATGAATTCCTGCGTCGTTGACGCATGTCTGCTCCATCCACCAAACGCTGTCGCAAAACCGGCGAAGTCGGGATTGGCTAGCTCGGTGCCAGACACTCGGCCCGGATATTCGCGCTCCTGGTGCATTCGAATGGTGCCGTAGGCGCCGTTGTCGACCACAACCACAAGCATGTTGCAGCCATACTGGACCGCTGTAGCCAATTCCTGCCCGTTCATTAGGAAATCGCCGTCCCCGGCCACCGCAACAACTTGGCGTCCGGGATTGCGCAAAGCGGCGGCGACCGCAGCTGGGACACCATATCCCATCGCTCCTGCGGTCGGGGCGAGTTGCGTGGGATAGCCGTCATAGCGCCAATAGCGATGCCACCAGCCGGCAAAGTTCCCTGCGCCATTGCAAATGATCGCGTCACCGGGAAGCTTATCGCGCATCGCCGCAACGCAGGCGCCCATATCGAGCTCATGGCCATTCGGGCTTGGTGTCGCCCACTCTTCCCACTCTGCGTGGGCTTGAGCACCAGCATCAAAGGAGAGGATGTCGGAGTCTTCCCACAGGGCAGCCGCCTCGGCGAATTCATCCATCGCACAGCACAAGGCCAGATCGGCGCGATAGACCCGGCCAAGCTCGTCAGGATCGGGATGAACATGCACAAGCTGTTGGTCTGGATGATCAAGCGTAGGGAAGGCGTAACCGTCGGTCGTGGCTTCGCCCAATCGTGCGCCAACCGCGATGACGAGGTCAGCCGCTTTGACCCGTTCGACCAGTTTGGGGTTGGGGCCATAGCCCAAATTGCCAGCATAGACGGATGATTGGGGCGAGATCGCGTCTTGCCGGCGAAACGCGGTCGCGACCGGCAGTCCGATACGCTCGGCAAAGGCCTGGAAATGGTCGCGCGCTTTGGCGTTCCAGCCCGCACCACCAATCACAGCAATCGGACTCGCCGCGTCGCCAATCATCGCGAACAGAGCTTGCATTGCATCAGGGCAGACTGCTTGGGCGGGGCGGGTGACCATTGGGCGGGGCGCAAGGCCAGCTGGCACTTCGTCGCACAGCATGTCTTCCGGGAGCGCCAAGACCACTGGACCAGGTCGGCCGGAGATGGCCGTAGAATAGGCTCGAGCGATATATTCGGGAATTCGCGCAGGATCATCGATCCGCGCCGCCCATTTGCAGATCGGTCCAAAGAAGGCGGGGAAATCGATTTCCTGGAATCCCTCGCGCTCGCGCATCCCACGGGCGACATCGCCAACGAACAAGATCATCGGTTGGGAATCCTGATGCGCGACATGCACACCGATACTGGCATTGGTGGCGCCGGGTCCGCGGGTGACAAACCCAATACCCGGTCGGCCCGTCAATGCGCCGTCAGCGCACGCCATAAAGGCAGTACCGCCCTCTTGCCGACAGGTCACAACCTCGATCGCAGACTGTGGTTGTAGCGCATCCAGGACCGCCAGGAAGCTCTCACCGGGCACTGTGAAGATTCGGTCTGTGCCTTGCTCTGCCAGCGATTTGACGAGAAGTTCTGCGGCAGTCTGTGTTGTGTTCTGTTCCATTGAGCGGCGCTTAGCCGCGCTCACACCGATAGGCAATTGATCCACGCTTTTTGCACGATCGCGTCAGTTGGACGGCTAACTGTCTCAGCCTGCGACAGGTCGGAATCCGCGCGCGCCAAAAAGTTAAGAAAGAGTAAACGCGTGCCTATGCGCCGTTCGCTTGTTCTTACCGATGAGTCCGCCCGACATCCGTTTCGGGCATCGCTCCCACCGCATGTTCGCAGCGATGAGTACGCTGCGCCAGCGGAAGCGTTGTGGCAGCTTACGCGTGATGACGTGCGGGGCTTCGTGACGACCTACATCGCCTGTTTTGCAGCGGTGCTGGTGTTTATCTTGTGATCGCTGATTAGGCGGCAGCTTCGGCTGCGTCGTGTGCGCGCTCTGCTTGCAGAAGGCGATAGCCAAGCCATGCCGAGATCAGGCACATGACGGCGCTCATCAACACCTGTTCGACAACATCGACCCCAATAATACCGAGCAGCAGCGATACGCCCGAGCCTGCGACCATGGCACCGGAATTGACGATGTTGTTTGCAGCGATTGTCCGCGAGGCCTGATCCGGCTCGCAGCGTGTTGTCAGAAACGCATAGAGCGGCACCACGAACATGCCGCCTGCAATAGCTATCCCTGCCAAGGAGAAGAGCAGGATCGGCGCCATCGGTTGCGCAACGAAGCTGGCAACACCCAACAGACCATTGCTCGTGTCGCCATTCCAGAACCGCAGCAAAAGGTAGAAACCGATCACAAACAGGCCCATCACGATTACCGAAATGGGGGAGTATCGGGCAGAGACCTTGCCCTTGAGCAAAGCGTTGATGCTAACCGAACCGATCGCCACGCCAATCGAGAACATCACCAGAAACAGGCTGGCGACCTGAGGTGTCGCGAACAGGACGTTTTTGGCCAGAGGCACAAACTGGATGAACAGAACTGCGCCAATCGTCCAAAAAAAGCTGATCGCAATGATTGCATAGAAAACCTGGCGATCATGCATGGTCGATCGGATCAATTCGACCGACGAGCGCCACAGATTGAAATCGATCTTTTTGACTTCACCCAGCGGCGGAGCGTCAGGAATAGTGCGGCTGGTCGCATAGCCGATCACCGCCGTGACCAGGATCAGCCAGATCGCTGTCTGAATTTCGATCCAGCCTGCCAGGATCGTCCCCAGCAGGATCGCCACATAGGTGCCAGCCTCAACCAGCCCGGTGCCGGATAACACCTCTTCCTTTTTGAGATGCTGCGGCAGGATCGCGTATTTGATCGGCCCCAGGAAGGTCGATTGTACACCGGTCAGGAACAAGGCGAACAGCGTGATGCCAATGCCGAGATTGACGGGGCCAATGCCTTGCCAAATGAAGAACAGCCCGGTCGCGCCGATCGCCATCAAGACGATCTCGAACATCTTGACCGTTCGCACGATCGCCGCCTTGTCGCGCATATCGGCGAGCTGGCCTGCGAGCGCGGAGAACAGGAAGAAGGGCAGCATGAACAGCAAAGTCGCGATCGCGCTCAACAGGAATTCCTGTTCCGGATCGTTGTAGACTTGGTAGACGACAAAAAGGACCAAAGCGGTCTTGTACAGATTGTCGTTGAAGGCGTTCAGCAGCTGTGTGCAAAAAAGCGGCAAGAAGCGCTTGCGGCGCATGAGGTGCGTCGAGGTGGTCATGCAATTTGTCTCGCAAGCGGCTCCAAGGGCCTCTCCAATAGCAATCAGGTGGCGGTTAACAAGCCGCGTTTGATATCTTTTGTGACAGGCCAAGTGCAGCTAGAGGGGGAGAAGACATGCTGACCCTGCCAAACATACTCACTTTGTCGCGCATTCTTGCCTTGCCGCTGCTGGCGTTCTTTTTGTGGTGGCCGGAATGGCGTCTCGGCTTTGCGATCGGGTTTGTGCTGTACTGCCTGATTGGCATCACCGATTTCTTCGATGGATATTTGGCACGAGCGCAAGGCACTGTTTCGAAGCTGGGTATGTTCCTTGATCCGATTGCCGACAAGATCATGGTCGCAACGATCATTCTGGTTCTAACCGCGCAGGGATATTTGCGCGGACCCTATGTCGGCGATTTCCATGTCATCGCCGGATTGATCATTCTTATGCGAGAAATCGCCGTGTCTGGCTTGCGCGAGTTTCTGGGAGGGATCCAGGTATCGGTCCCGGTCTCGAAACTGGCAAAATGGAAAACCACGTTCCAGCTAGTCGCGCTCGGCGCTTTGATCTTCGGCGGAGCGGTCGAAGGTCCGCCGTGCCAATCACTGGCTGAGGAATGCAAGACAATCGCCGAAAGCTGGATTCACCTTGTCGGCCTGACGACATTGTGGACCGCAGCCATCCTTACTTGCATCACCGGATGGGATTATCTGAGGGTCGGCCTCAAGCACATGGATTGAGCATCCGGGTTAGGAATGGCTCGAAAGGCCGCGTTAAGCATTGGTCGTCCAGGCACGAATCACCACGGTTCGCCGCATGATGTGCTCGGATTGGCTGATCGATGAGGAAATGTATCAGAACGATCTTGTAGAGCGTTCTCAACAGGGATTTTGCAGCCGGCACCGCACAGGCGGGGTCATCTAGGGTTATGTGACCATCTCACAAGCCGGCTGAGCGTATTGAAGGAGTATTGAAATGCGCATGATGTCAAACGGGTCGAAGACGGCCATGCTGATTGCGATGTTGGCGGTCCCGGTCGCGGGCCCTGCAATGGCACAGCAATCTGGCGAGGAAGTGCTGACGACGGTCTATGGCTCTGTGCCAACCGAAGGGCCGGAGATTGAAGGTATCATCACCGCACGCGACGATCGCCGCCTGCAGGTGACGAGCGAAGACGGATCGAGCACGATCATCTCGATCAATGACGAAACCCAGATCCGCGGCACTGGCGGGTTCCTGGGATTGGGTCGTGATCAGCTATCGGCCGATGCACTGCTCAATGGCCTCCCAGTCTCGGTGAAAACGATGCAATGGGATTCCGGTCTGGTCGCGAGCCAGATCAAATTCCGCAACAAGGATCTCAAGACGGCGACGATGATCCGCAACGGCACCGCGCAGCAATTCGCTGCTCAGGGCGCCGCAATCGATGAGAACAGCGCTGACATCTCGCAGAATGCTGAAGGTATTACTGAGAATGCCGCCGCCACAGCCGCTCTCAAAAGCCGCTTTGGCGACATTGGCGAATACAACGTCAAAGGCGTGACCAATGTCTATTTCGGTTCAGGTCGTTCCAATCTCTCGCCACAAGCGCGCACAGATCTGTGCTCAGTGGCGTCGCAAGCCGATGCGATCGACAACTCGCTGATGCTGGTGGTGGGCTACACCGATTCCACCGGCAGCTACGAAGCCAATCAGGCATTGAGCGAGAAGCGCGCTGGCCGCGTGGTCAACTATCTGCAGCAGCAATGTGGCTGGAAGCCGTATCGCATGCTTTCACCCACAGGCATGGCTTCGTCTGATCCGCAGGCCAGCAACGACACGGCCGCTGGTAAGGCTCAGAACCGTCGTGTTTCGGTGAATATTCTCGTCAGCAAAGCGCTCGACGAGCAATAGGAACTTCTGGGGGCGGGCGCGTCAGCCCGCCCTCAATTCATCAGCCAAAAGCCTGAAGTCTGCTTCGCGGGGTGAATTCTTGCGCCATATGAGGACGATCTCGCGCTTGGCTGTGTTACCCTCAACAGGCCTGGCGACCACGTTGGTGCCAGCGAGAATTCCGGCGCTGATAGCCATCTCCGGAAGCATGGTCAGTCCCAAATCGTTGTCGACCATCTGCACCAGCGTGTGGAGGCTTGTGCCGATCATCGCGGCGCTGGCGCGCAATTCTGTGCGATTGCAGGCGGCAAGGGCATGATCGCGCAGGCAATGTCCGTCTTCGAGCAGCAGCAATCGGCCCTGGTCGATCATGTCGGGAGACACGCTTGATGGCGGATCGCGCGGATCGTTTTGCGGATAGGCCACAAACAGGCGATCATCCGAAATGTGCTCAATCTCTGCTTCGCCGATGTCGTAGGGCAGGGCCAGCAGGACGCAGTCCACTCTGCCATGCTGCAATGACTCCACTGCATCGTGGCTGGTTTCCTCGCGCAGCATCAATTTGAGATCAGGGCGCTCTTCGCGCAATCGCGGCAGAATGCGCGGAATCATGAAGGGTGCGATCGTGGGGATCACACTCATCCGTAGCGTGCCGGAAAGCGGTTTCCCGGCGGCTTGGACCAGATCTGAGAGTTCTTCGGCCTCGCGCAGGAGACGGTGGGCCTTGTCCACCACCTGGTCGCCCAATGCCGTAAACCGCACGACCCTGCGGCTGCGTTCGACCAGCGTTACGCCAAGCAGCGATTCCAGCTCGCGGATACCCGCAGAGAGCGTTGACTGAGAAACGAAACTGGCATCCGCGGCGCGGCCAAAATGGCCATGCTCGTGCAGCGCGACGAGATATTGCAACTGCTTGATCGTGGGGAGGTAGGTGCTCACGTCACTCCGCTGCCAACGCCTCTTCCATGCTGGCTTGCATATCATCGACATGGGTCATCGTCAGCTTGCCGTCTTTCACCGCGAAAGCGAGCCGACCTTCGACCAGCTCCAAAGCGTCCTTGCCAAACACGTCATAGCGCCAGCCTTTGAGCACCTTTAGGTCACGCACTCCGGCGGCGAGCGCTTCCATTTCCTCGGCTTTGGTCAGCAAACGGGCGGCCACGTCAATTTCGCGGCGCGGATCTTGAGCAACAGTTTGAGCAAGTCAGCGACTAGGGCGCCTTCCTTGCCCAGCGGCGCGCCGCGCTTCATCTTCTCCGGCATCTCGGATTTGTCGAGCGGTTCGGACTCGGCAATCACCTTCATCAGACGTTTGCCAATGTCGTTGTCTTTCCACGCGCTGGAGAGCCCGCGAACCTTGGCCAAGTCACCCTGCTTCTTGGGCGGATGGCTGGCGATGTCGGCCAGCGTCTCGTCGCGCATGATGCGGCCGCGCGGGATATCCTTGTGCTGCGCTTCGCCTTCGCGCCATGCGGCCAACGATTTCAACCGCCCAAGCACGGCTGGATTGCGGCCAGGCTGTCGGATGCGCTTCCAGGATTGATCCGGATTGACGATGTAATTGCTGGGATCGGCCAGCCGCTCCATCTCGGCATCGAGCCAAGCGCCGCGACCTGTCTTGATCAGCTTGTTGAGGATCTTGGGAAAGATCTTGGACAGATGGGTGACGTCGCCAATCGCGTATTCGATCTGGCGATCGGTGAGGGGCCGCCGGCTCCAATCGGTGAAGCGCGCACCCTTATCGATCTGGATGTTGAGCCAGGCGTCGACCAGATTGGCATAGCCGATCTGTTCGGACTGGCTGATCGCCATCATTGCGACTTGTGTGTCGAAAATCGGTGTCGGCGTCTTGCCGGTGAGATTGACGATGATTTCGACATCCTGCCCGCCAGCATGGAATACTTTCAGGACATCGCGATTCTCAGTCAGCAATTCGAGTAGGGGGGCAAGATCGATGCCGTCTGCCAGCGGGTCAATCGCTGCCGCTTCTTCTTCATTGGCGATCTGCACCAGGCACAATTCCGGCCAATAGGTGTTTTCGCGCATGAATTCAGTGTCGACGGTGACAAATTCGGATTGTGAAAGCCGCTCACACAGGTCAGCAAGCTTGTCAGTGGTCGTAATAAGATCGTGTATTTTCATTCTTCTTTTCTTGTCTCGCGGGCGGAGTACCACCCTCGGGCCCTCGTAAAAGGGCCCCATTGGTTCGAGTCGTGCCTTGACAAAAGCACCCTCATCCCCTGTTAGCGCGCGCGTTAGAGCGCTCTTCGATTGCGCGCTTATTGTTTGGCGCGCACTTAGCGTCATACACCCAAACAGGACAAGAATTTAGATGCACGCCTATCGTTCCCACAACTGCGCACAGCTTTCGGCAGAAAATGTTGGCGAATCCGTTCGCCTTTCTGGCTGGATTCACCGAATCCGCGATCATGGCGGAGTGCTCTTCGTTGATTTGCGCGATCATTACGGAATCACACAGATCGTAGCCGACGAAGATTCGCCGGCGCTACCTGTGTTCGAAAAGCTGCGCAGCGAGTCGGTTGTCACGATCGATGGCGACGTGAAGGCAAGGACGCCGGAAACGGTCAATTCCGATCTTCCAACTGGTGAGATCGAAGTCTTTGCTCGCGCGATCACCGTCCAAAGCGCGGCTGAAGAACTGCCTATGCCGGTCGCGGGCGAGCAGGAATATCCTGAGGATATTCGCCTCAAATATCGCTTCCTCGATCTTCGCCGTGAAACCATGCACCGCAATATTGTGCTGCGGAGCGAAGTCATCACTTCGCTTCGTCGCCGGATGACCGATCAAGGCTTCACCGAGTTCCAGACACCGATCCTGACCGCCTCATCGCCCGAAGGCGCGCGTGACTTCCTGGTTCCAAGCCGGATGCATCCGGGCAATTTCTATGCGCTTCCTCAGGCGCCTCAGATGTTCAAGCAGATGCTGATGGTGTCGGGCTTTGATCGCTACTTCCAGATTGCGCCATGCTTCCGCGACGAGGATTTGCGCGCTGACCGCAGCCTCGAATTCTATCAGCTCGACTTTGAAATGAGCTTCGTGACGCAGGAAGATGTATTTCAGGCGCTCGAACCTGTGCTTGCGGGCGTGTTCGAAGAGTTCTCCGGCGGCAAGGCCGTCACCAAGTCGGGCGAGTTCCCGCGGATTCCCTATGCCGAGGCGATGCTCAAATACGGCACTGACAAGCCGGACCTGCGCAATCCGCTCGAAATCAGCGACGTCACCAGTCACTTTGAACAATCGGGCTTTGGACTGTTTGAGAAGATCGTTGGCGGCGGCGGCGTGGTGCGCGTCATTCCTGCGCCCAAGACCAATGAAAAGAGCCGCAAGTTCTTTGACGACATGAACAACTGGGCGCGGGGTGAAGGCTTTGCAGGCCTTGGCTATGTCACGCGCAAGGGTGGCGAGTTTGGCGGCCCAATCGCCAAGAACCACGGGCCGGATCGCATGGAAGAGCTCTACAACGAGCTTGGCCTTGGCCCGGATGACGGCCTGTTCTTTGCCGCTGGCAAGGTAAAGGACGCAGCCAAGCTAGCGGGTGCGGCCCGCACTCAGATTGCCGAGCAATTGGAGCTTATCGAGCCCGATTGCTTCAAATTCTGCTGGATCGTCGATTTCCCGATGTATGAATGGGACGAGGACCTCAAGAAGGTCGACTTCTCGCACAACCCATTCTCGATGCCTCAGGGCGAGATGGAAGCGCTTGAGACGCAGGATCCGCTCGACATCAAGGCCTGGCAGTACGACATCGTTTGCAACGGCTATGAGCTGTCCTCGGGCGCCATCCGGAACCACCGTCCGGATATCATGTACAAGGCGTTTGAGGTTGCCGGCTATTCGCAGGAAGACGTCGATACGAACTTCTCTGGCATGATCGAGGCATTCAAGCTGGGCGCTCCGCCGCATGGAGGCTCGGCGCCGGGGATCGATCGGATTGTGATGCTGCTGGCGGGCGAAGAGGCGATCCGTGAAGTGATCGCGTTCCCGATGAACCAGAAGGGCGAAGACTTGATGATGGGTGCTCCATCTCAGGCTGAACCCAAGCAATTGCGCGAGCTGTTTCTGCGTACGGTTGAACCTCCACAGAAGCAGGAAACTCAGCAGACACAATAGGTTCAGGACAGTTGACGTCTAACTCGCAGGCCATCACAGCATGGTTTGCGAGGGAGACACAGTCATGCACGGAACCGTCAGATCGATTATCGCCATGGGCGCATTGCTTGCTGCCCATGCGGCGTCTGCAGAGACGCTTACCGTCGAGGGCGTTTACCCTGCCGGAAACACTGACGCTGCCGCCTTGGAGTCGATCGCTGTTGAGCCACTCGGCGGTGTCGACGGAGGTGGGCTTGCGACAATGATCGGCGATCGGTTGCGCAATGTTGTCATCGAAGGAACGCCTTGGCTTCGCGTCTATTCCGGCAGTTTGGCCAGCGATGCCGAGGCGGCTTTGAGCGGTTATGTCGGCACCTCGGTTCAGATCGACGAATCTTACCCCAAAGAAGTTTCGCGCTGCGTAAAGCGCGATGAAGACCGCAAATGTATCGAGAGAGTCAAAGAGGAGATCCCCTGCGACCGTGCGCGGATTCGCGTGTCTCCCTCGCTCCGCCTGATTTCTCGCGATGGACAGCTGATCCACTCGGACAATGAAGCCGTCACGCGGGAAGTGCGCTTTTGTGCCGATGAAAACCAGCCTTCGCTCGACCCGTTGGTCGAACAGGCGCTCGCTCAGATCGCAGATCGCGTGCGGTTTGACTTTGCTCCGCATTCTCGGCGCGAAGGCATTCGTGTGCTCGAATCCAGAAAGGGCATGGAACGTGAACTTGGCAGGGAGTTTCGCTCAGCGATCAGGTTGACCAAGAATGACGAATTGGGAGCTTGCTACGCGTTTTCCTCGCTGGAAGAGGCTATCGGTCCACACCGGTCGCTGCTGTTCAATATCGGTTTGTGCGCAGAATCCGCCGGAGAGCTGGACAAGGCCGAAGACTATTATCGCCGAACGCTCGCTGTCGATAGCGGTACGGACTATGCGAGTGCCGGGCTGTCACGGATTGAGCAGCGCAGGATCGCCTTCGATCAGCTCAGCCAAAGATCAGACGAGCAGGCTGACGGCGACTAGACAGGGTAGGGGGCTGAAAGCTGTTAGCCATTGTCACTAACTGGTTGATCTTTTGATGCTCAGCTGCTTACCGCCCACGCCCAATGCGCTGGACACTGCGACATGACGGCTAGATTTGCCGCCCTGCTGATAGCAATGGCGCTGTCATTGACGGCGGCTGCCAGTGCGCAACAAATGGAGAAGGTAGGCCTACCGCTGGGTGATGAAGCGGACCCATATGGGCCTGCCGTTGCGGAAATGGTCAAGCTCATGGCCGAATATTCCCAATGGCAAGGCGCTCCGAAGAATATCCGGGTCTGCGTCGTTGGCGAAGCCGATCATGTCGATGGATTGAAGGGGGGACGACTCTCGCGCGGCCGCAGTTTGCTCGCCGCACGGTCCGTGTCCTCACAGGTGCGCCCCGATGAGTGCGAGATAGTCTATCTGGGCCGGCTGTCATTGGCTGATCAAAGAGCGGTGACCGATCGCATGCGCGGTCATTCTGTGCTGACAATTGCCGAAAACGATCCAGCGTGCCGCAGCCGCTCGATGTTTTGCTTGCTTTTTCAATCGGACTCGCTGTCCTTCCGCCTCAATATTGACGCTGTCTCGCGATCACTTGTGAGAATTGATCCGAGAGTGCTGCGCATGGGCCTGGAGGATCGCTCATGAGCACTTTGTTCGGCGGATCTGACCAGAATGCTGCACCGCGCAGCAAATCCATGCGCGGAATGCTGGCGCGCGGACATCTCCGTCTGGTGATCTTTGCGGTCCTTTTGGCCGCCATTGGCTTGATGGTGAGCGGATCCTTCTTGATCCGCGGTTATGCGGCAGCCAACGTCTCGCTCACGGCCAGGACCGTAGCCTATACAGTGGAACCTGCAGTCCTGTTCAACGATCGCACCGCTGTCCAGGAGGCGATCGGATCGATCGGCGGAACGGGATCGATCGACCAGATCGAAGTGTTCGCTGCGAGCGGAGAGCGGTTGGCCAACTGGCAACGGCCGCATGATGGTGTTGGCGGTTGGTTCGAAGAATTCGTGTCCGAGCTGTTGTGGGTCGGCCCGGCTTCGGTCGAGATCGCTTATGACGACCAAGTCATAGGAAGCGTCCGGGTGTTTGGCAGCTCGGCCGCGATCTTGCGCTATGGTTTCGCTGGAATCATCATCGCCCTATGTTGCCTGGGGCTCACCATCATTGCGACTTCGATCCTGGCCAGACGGCTGGAGGAGAATGTGATCGCCCCGCTGGAACATGTCAGTGCAGTGGCACATGATGTCCGCAGCCAGCGCAATTTCGATCGCCGTGTAAGCCCTTCTGGAATCGAAGAAATCGACCGATTGGGCCAAGATTTCAACGCATTACTCAATGAGCTTCAAAGCTGGCACAAGAGCCTGACATCCGAGAATCAAAAGCTCGCTCACCGAGCCGATCACGACACGATGACCGGACTTGGCAATCGGTCACGTTTCAATCGCGAGCTTGAGGACCTGGTCGAAAGGGGCAAGGAAACCGAACAGGCTTTCGCGCTGCTCTATGTCGACACCGACAATTTCAAAGAGATCAACGATACGCATGGTCACGATGTTGGCGACGTTGCCATCCGGACCATCGCTGAGCGGCTGCAATTGTCGGTCCGAAACAAGCAAAGCGTGTTTCGCCTAGGCGGAGACGAATTTGCAGTTCTGGTCGAGGAGATCGCGGATGACGGCGCCATCGCCCGGATTGTCGATCGCATACGCCGCAATATGGCGAGCCCATTCAGCGTCGCAATTTCGAATGAGCGCAAGCTCACCGTGTCGATCGGAACGGCAACATTCCCGCAAGACGGTCGTACGGGCCTGGCGCTGATGCGCGTGGCTGATGCCCGCATGTATGAACAAAAGAGGATGAGAGAGGGCAATTCGAATGAAAGCGATTGATATCGCGCATTGGCGTTTGGTCCTGACTGGATGCGCCCTGGCTTTGCTAGCGGCTTGCAGCACCGTTCCCGTAAGCGAGAGCGGATTTTCCGCTCAGCAGGTCGAACGCCTCGAGCGCGAGGGATTTGTCGAGCGAGACGGCAATTATCTCCTCGGTTTGTCGAACCGAGTCCTGTTCGCCTTTGACAGCAGCGAATTGCGCCCGGACGTCAAAGTGATGCTGACGCAATTGGGTGGTTCGCTCGCCGAGGTCGGAATCGGCGGTGCTCGGATCGTTGGGCATACGGATTCGGTCGGCGAAGCGGGTTATAACCTCACTCTTTCCGAGCGCAGGGCCACATCTGTAAAATCCGAACTGGTCAGCGGCGGACTGGTCGAACTTCGCATGCGGGTGGTCGGTGCAGGAGAAAGCGATCCGATTGCAAGCAATGACACCGAGCAGGGACGCCAGCAAAACCGCCGGGTGGCGATCATTGTGGCGCCCTCTGACGTCGTTCGGCTACCCGATCTTCAGGCCCGGTAACGGTTGAGAAGTCGGCAAATCGATTGATTGCGTCGTTTCCGGCCCTATATCGGGGCATAAGTAAGTCTGGGTGGGGAATCGATCACATAATCAGTGATGCATCGCCACTTGCGCTTGCTGGCCCTGTTCATTAGGGCGAAAACCAATTCACACCCCAATTCAAGAGGGAATAATATGAGCGATACTGCCGACCGCGTGCAGAAAATTGTTGTCGAGCATCTCGGCGTTGAAGCCGACAAGGTCTCGCAAGAAGCTAGCTTTATCGATGATCTGGGCGCTGACAGCCTCGACATCGTTGAACTGGTGATGGCGTTCGAAGAGGAATTCGGCGTCGAGATCCCTGATGATGCAGCGGAAAAAATCACCACGGTCGGTGACGCGACCAAGTTTATTGAAGACAATAAGGGCTAATTTTGCCCTTTGTCTGCTGTCTCGCCCATTCAGGCGAGCAGTATCTTGCAGGCCCGAGCCCCTCGCGGGCGCGGGCCTGTGATGCATTTGGAGTAGTGTAATGCGGCGTGTTGTCGTTACCGGACTTGGTCTGGTCACCCCGCTTGGGGGCGATGTCGAAACCAGTTGGAAAAACCTGATTGCAGGTGAAAGCGGCGCAGGGCCCATCACTCGGTTTGATGCCAGCGACCAGAAGTGTCAGATCGCCTGTGAGGTGAAGCCTAAAGATCACCCATGGGGCTTTGACGCAGACACGCGTGTTGACGGCAAAGTGCAGCGCCAGGTGGATCCGTTCATCGTTTTCGGCATTGATGCCGCTGGCCAGGCTCTCGAAGACGCTGGCCTGACCGAGATGGATGATGATCTCAAGATGCGGACTGGCTGCTCGATCGGTTCGGGGATTGGCGGCCTTCCGGGCATTGAACGCGAAAGTGTTAATTTGCATGAGCGCGGCCCAGGCCGGGTTAGCCCGCATTTCGTACACGGCCGGCTGATCAATCTCATTACCGGTCAGGTTCAGATCAAATATGGCTTCATGGGGCCAAACCATTCAGTCGTTACCGCGTGCTCGACCGGGGCACACTCGATTGGCGATGCCGCGCGAATGATTGCCATGGACGATGCCGATGTAATGCTGGCGGGCGGTGCTGAGAGCACCGTTAACCCATTGGGAATCGCCGGTTTCGCGCAAGCGCGCGCGCTGAACACCAGTTTCAATGATCGCCCGACTGAGGCGAGCCGCCCGTATGACAAGGACCGCGAAGGCTTTGTAATGGGCGAGGGGGCCGGTGTGGTGGTGCTTGAGGAATATGAGCACGCCAAGGCCCGCGGAGCTAAGATCTATGCCGAGGTGACCGGTTATGGCCTCTCAGGCGATGCCTATCACGTTACCGCGCCGCATCCTGAGGGGAAGGGCGCTGAGCTGGCCATGCGCATGGCGCTCAAAAAGGCTGGGCTGAGCGAAGGCGATATTGACTACGTCAATGCGCACGGCACCAGCACCATGGCTGACACAATCGAATTGGCAGCCGTTAAGCGGGTGCTGGGCGACGATTTGGGCGGGGCATCGATGAGCTCAACCAAATCGGCCGTCGGACACCTCCTGGGCGGTGCAGGGGCAGTTGAGGCGGTGTTCTGCATTCTAGCGATGCGCGACAATGTCGTGCCGCCTACGCTCAATCTGCACAATCCTGATGACGGAACGGAAGGTATCGATCTCGTTCCATTCAAGGCCAAGCAGCGCGAGGTTAAAGCGGTGCTCAACAACAGCTTTGGGTTTGGCGGCACCAATGCGTCGCTGATCATGCAAAAGCTGGACTGATCCAATGGGGCGTCTCAGTCTGTTCATCGTCGGCATCCTAGCGCTGGCGGCGACTGGCTTTGTCCTCGCGCAGTCCTATCTTGGCGAAGCGACGATCGAGGAAGAGACGCCATTTGTAATTACGTCAGGTTCATCCTTAAGAGCCGTTGCTAATCAGCTGGAAAATAAAGGATTAATTTCCTCGGCTGATGGTTTCTTGATGCGCGCGCGCTTGTTTGGCTCGGCCGATCCGATCCAGGCCGGCGAGTTCGCCCTGACCACTGAAATGGATCAATCCGACATTCTCGAAGCGTTTCAGAACGGAGACGTGATCCGTCGCTTCGTGACCATTCCGGAAGGAATGCCATCGATCATGGTCTTTGAGCGACTGATGGCAGAACAATTGCTTACTGGCGATATCGAAGTCCCAGTCGAGGGATCAATACTGCCCGATACCTATGCGTTCGAGCGTGGGCAGGAACGGTCGGTTTTGGTCGAGCAGATGCAAGCTGCAATGGATCGGTATCTGGCGGAAGCTTGGGCCAATCGTGGGCCGAATATCGCCGTTGAGACGATGCGTGAAGCGCTGATCCTTGCGTCGGTGGTGGAGAAGGAAACCGGACAGCCAGAAGAGCGTGGAATGGTGGCAGGGCTGTATTCCAATCGCGTCAAGGCAGGCATGCTGTTGCAGGCTGATCCGACAATTATCTACCCGATTACCAAGGGCAAACCCCTGGGCCGACGTATTCGCCAGTCAGAGATCGCCTCGGTCAATGGCTACAATACCTACACCAGGGTCGGGCTTCCGGTCGGTCCAATTACCAATCCAGGGCGCGAGAGTATTGCTGCTGTGCTCAACCCAGAGCCGACAAGCGCGCTCTTTATGGTCGCGGATGGCACCGGAGGGCACTTGTTCGCGGAGACGTTGGACGAGCACAACGCCAATGTCGAGCGATGGTATGCCATTCGCCGCGAGCGCGGCGAGATGTAGTCAGGGAGCCTGTCTGTGGCCCAACCCTTCATTGTTACAGCGGCATTGCCGGCACAAATCCAAGGGTGGTCAGACGAATTGCGCCGGGCCCATTTTCCGCCTGAACGCAATCACTTACACGCGCATGTTACCATGTTCCATTCATTCGCACCGTCGCTGCGCGAGGAACTGATCGACTTTCTTCCGCGTATCACCGCCGAATTCGCTGCACCGGAAGCGGAGATTGTCGGCTTGATGGATCTAGGCAAGGGCACAGCCATCCGCCTTGAGAGCCCACAATTGCTCTCATTGCGACGCTTGATAGCCGATCATTTTCACGGGAATCTGACCGAGCAAGACCTGCATGAGCCGCGCCCGCACATCACCATCCAGAACAAGGTGACCAAGGAAGAGGCGCGTGCGCTGCAGGCCGCGCTTGCGCCAACAATCGAACGGCGAGGATTTACGTTTCCTGCGCTTGAGATCCATCTCTATCAGGGAGGACCTTGGGAATTGATCAAGCGTACTCCCTTTCGCGGCAAGGCGCGTCCGTGATAGGTTGATCGGGTCCAAAGGGGGGGATCACGATGAGTTCGACCGTATTTGCTCATATCGCGGCATTGGCCATCGTTGCGGCCATGTTGTCTCCCAACATGCGCTGGTTGCGCATTTTCGCGATGCTCAGCGCTATTTCTGCTCTCATAGGCCTAGTCTTCGCCGGGACGCAGCTGGTGTGGATGGCGTGGGCGGGCGTAGCCGTCGTCGTCACCATCGCGCAGCTGGCGCTTAACATCTCGCGCGCCCGTTCAAACTGGATCAGCGATGAAGAGCGCGAATTGGTCGAGCACGTTCTTGCCGTAGGGGATCCCAAACAGCAGCGCCGTCTGCGCGATCTGATCCAGTGGAGCAATTTGCCCGTTGGTGAATTGGTGATGGAGCAAGACCAACCTCAGCCGCCGCTGGTGTTTATCGCCGAAGGGACGGCGCGGATCACGCGTGATGGCAACGAAGTGGGACAATGCGCGGCCGGGGATTTCCTCGGGGAAATGAGCCTCATTTCCGGCCATCAGGCGAGCGCGACCGTTGAGGCGCTCGAGCCCATGCGAGTGGCCTATTTCGATCGCGACGCGCTGATGCTCTACTCGCGCGAATTGCCCGAAATCGGCATTGCGTTTGACCGCGCGATCAACCGCTCACTCGCGGCAAAGGTGGCTCGGATGAATGAGGCGGCGATAGCGGATGACAACAACCCGGACACTAATGGTTGACCACACGACGAGGCGGTCCTAAATGCGCCGCTCGCCAGAGGCCAAAGGCCCGGCATTGTCCAGGCCTTGAAAGCGCTTGGAGCCCATTGTGGGGCGGAGTAGCTCAGGTGGTTAGAGCAGCGGAATCATAATCCGCGTGTCGGGGGTTCGAGTCCCTCCTCCGCTACCAAATTTCTTGATATCGTTCTCAACCGGTAACCCTACCAAAACCGCGCGGTTAAACATTAACCGCAGATTTACTGCTTCATTAAAGCATGTGAAATCCGCCCGTATACGGCACGAAACCTAGGGTTTTAAGGGCGAGATAACCAAACGCTAACCATTCCTCGGTACCTGCCCAGGAATGGATATCAACTTGTCATTCCGCTCTGTCTACGCGACGCCGCTGATTGCGGTCGCGCTCGCCTATGCGCCTGCGGCACATGCTGAGGGTGTCGGCGCCGGCACGCTGATCGAAAACACCGCCACGGCCACCTACGATTCTGGTGACGGTCCAGAGACAATCGATTCAAACACTGTCGTCGTACGCGTCGACGAATTGCTCGATGTGACGGTGACGTCGTTGGACTCTGGTCCGATCTCGGCGATTCCGGGCGAAGTCATCCTGACATTCGAAGTAACCAATCAGGGTAACGGTCCTGAGGCGTTTGAGCTGGTCGCCAATCCTGCGGTTGCCGGAAATGATTTCGATGCCGTCGTGGACGGGATTGCCGTCGATACCAACGCTAACGGAACCTACGATCCAGGCGTCGATGAAATCCTGACGGCGCCGGAGACCACAGCTGTTCTCGCAGCTGACGACACGCTGACGGTGTTTGTGATCGCCACCGTACCGGCAAGCGTCACTGATACCCAGGAAAGCGATATCGAGCTCACAGCGTCAGCTGTGACGGGCACAGGCACGCCGGGCACCAGCTTTGCTGGGCAGGGCGTTGACGGCGGCGATGCAATTGTCGGCTCAACGGGGGCCAGCGCCACGGCGATCGGTTCCATGATCGTCGGGATTACGACGGTTGACCTCAACAAATCCGCTTCGATCCTCGATCCATTTGGCGGAACCTCCGCAGTTCCTGGCTCGGTTGTAACCTTCACAATCCAAGCCGACGTCGAAGGCAGCGGATCGGTCGACAATTTGATCGTCACTGACGCCATTCCGGACGGCACGACCTACGTCGCCGGCACACTCGCGCTCGACAGCGCCTCTCTCACCGACACCACTGGGGACGATGCTGGCGAGGCTGATGCGGACGGCATCAGCGTCGACCTTGGCACCGTTGTTGGCGGCACCACTCACTCCATCACTTTTGACGTCACCATCGACTGAACAGCCACGCACAGAATTTGAGGACCAAGATCATGAAACTCGTCATTCAGTTCATCGCAGCGCTTATTGCCATTGCGGTACCGGCCTTGCCGGCGGCGGCTCAGACCGAGGCGCAGCCAATTACGCTTTCAGGCGATGTCAAAGCGGTCAAAACAATTGTGGGCGAGGACGGTCAGTCCCGCACCGAATTGGTCGCTCCTGAGGTCATTGTCCCGGGCGATCGCCTGATCTTTGGCACAGACTACGCCAATGCAGGTGACGAAGTGGTCATCGATTTTGTCGTGACCAATCCGCTGCCAAGTGCGGTGCGCCTCGCTGAAGACGCTGATCCGACGCTGACCGTTTCGGTCGATGGCGGACAGACCTGGGGCGAACTCAACACACTTTCATTCACAGCCGAAGACGGTGCGATCCGCGCTGCGACACATTCCGATGTGACGCATGTGCGGTGGACGCTCGCAGCCGTCGAACCCGGTGAATCGGGGAGGCTCGAATATCCAGCAATCATCCGTTGAGGGACGGACGGTAGCCGCCACGTCTCGCGGGCGGCAATTCACTTGTCGCGGGACACACGCAGAGGACCAAAACCATGAGAAAGACGACCCAACTGATGGGTGCGGTGAGCGCTACGGCGCTCGTTGCGTTTACATCAGTTCCAGCGTTGGCCGTAGGGACCAATGCCGGAGACACAATCACCAACAATGTGACCGTTGGTTACAGCGTTGGCGGTGTTGAGCAGGCTGACGAAACGGCCTCGGACTCGTTCACAGTCGACCGTCGGATCGATGTGACCGTAGCCGAGAATGGTGGCACTTCGACCACTGTTGCGCCGGACGAGCAGGATGCTGCAATCACCTTCACAGTGACCAACCTTTCTAACGACACGGCCGACTTTGATCTGTCGGTGGTGCAGTCAGCGGCGGATGACTTCGACATCTCGAATGTCGAATTCTACCTCGATGACGGCAATGGCGTGTTTGACGGCGGTGATACTTCGATCACCTTCATCGACGAACTCGCTGAAGACGATTCCGTGGTCATCCACGTTGTTGGCGATATCCCAGATACCGTCACCAACGCTCAGACCGCTGACGTTGCGCTGGTCGCTGATGCTCACGCTGCAGGCGGCGTTGGTTCGCTCGGCGCAGAGTACACTGCGACTGCCGGGGCCAACACTGCTGGCGTCGACAACGTATTGTTCGACGGTGCGGGCGATGTAGACAGCGCGAATGCCGGTGATCACTCTGACACCGACACGTTCGTTGTTTCTGCTGCCGATCTGACGGTCACCAAGACCAGCACGATCGTGAGCGACCCGGTGAACGGCACGACCAACCCGAAGGCGATCCCAGGTGCAACGATTGAATATTGCATCACCGTCGCCAACGCAGCGGGCGTGGCCACTGCATCTGCTGTTGATGTGACCGATACATTGCCAGGCGAAGTCACCTTCGTCTCTGCATTCGGCATCTTTGTTGATGGCGACGCAGCGTGCACTGGCGGAACCGAGGGTGTTGGTAGCGGCGACGCTGCATTCAACTCTGGTACCGGTGAAGTCACGGGTGATCTTTCGCCGATCGCAGCGGGCACAACCAGCTCGCTCTATTTCCGGGTCACAATCGACTAAGCCGACCGGGAATTAGACTTTGCGTGTTACCCCGTCTCTATGGCGCTGGGCAGCAATACTCTTCGCAGTATTGCTGCCCATTGTCGTGCCTGCGAGCGGGGTCCACGCGCAAGAAAATATCATAAAAACAATCACTAATGTCGCCGAGGCCAATTGGACCCTCCGAGGCACACAATTGAGCACAAGCTCGAACCCTGTCACCATCGATGTGACTGCAAGGCCACCGGAAATTCGCGCTTTCCGGCCCAGTTCTCAAAGTTCGATCCAGTTGGATTTCCTGTCACCTGTATGTGACGGGACTGCGCTCAACCTGTTGACCGCTCAATCCAACGCGCCGGCAACGTCCAGCAACCGCCAATCGGCGGCGGTCGAACAGATCACAGAGATCAGAAGTGGGCAGATTCTGCTGTTTGAGGTCGTCGCGGACGCCGCAAACGTCGATTCTGAAGCGATTGACGAGATGGAAGCCGTGATCACCACCGTCTCTGGCGACAGAGAGGTCATCACGATCTTTGAAACGTCCGAGAATAGCGGCGTTTTTGTGGGATCCATCCCGACAACTCGGCCACCGCCTGCCGCAATCCAGGAAAATTGCGAACTGACGGTTGCCAATGGCGACAATATCGAGATCGCGGCAACACTGCCGGGATCAAACGACATTGTTGTGACGACCCAAGTGGAGGTGTTGGTTGATCCGTTTGGTGTCGTGTTTGACAGCGAAACCGCCGAACCGGTCAATGGAGCCCGTGTAACCCTGGTAGACAATGCCACGGGACAACCTGCGACCGTTTTTGCAGAAGACGGTGTAACCGCTTGGCCATCAAGTGTTATTTCAGGTCAACCAGTGATTGATGGAGCGGGGAACGTCATCACTATGGGGCCTGGTGAATTCTGGTTCCCGCTGACATTCCTGGGTACATATAGGCTCGAAATTGAGCCGCCAGAACCATACACAGCGCCGTCAGTGGTTGCGCCCGAACAATTGCGAACTTTGCCGCATCCATCGGGTCGGGAATTTGCCATTTTGGATGCCTCGTTCGGCGCGCCATTCGTGCTTGACGATCCGGCTCCTGTGCAGATCGACATTCCGCTAGATCGGCCGAGTTCGGAACTGACCTTGAGCAAGCGGGCGTCGCGCCAGCGCGCTCAGCCTGGCGATGTCGTTTTCTACACGCTGGTTGCATCCAACACAGATCCCACACGAGTGAAACGCAATGTGGTTCTGGTCGACGCTCCGTCGAGGTGGCTGCGGCTGCGCACCGATACAGTGCGCATAGATGGCCAGGAAGCGCCTGACGCGGTCTCTACGACCTCGGATGGCCGGCAGCTCACAATTGCGCTTGGAGACGTCCCAGGAGGCGCCTCAAGGCGTGTTACGTATGCGATGTCGGTCCGACCGGACGCTCCGCCTGGCGAGGCCGTCAACCGAGCCGACGTAACCGACTCTCTCGGGCGTGTCGCCAGCGCCAATGCAGTGGTCGATATTGAACGCGATGGCATTGCCGATCGCTTCACCATTATCGGCAGGGTGACCGCCGGACCGTGCTCTCTGGACGATCCGCGCCCCGGGATCGCCGGGGTCAGAATCATGCTCCAGGATGGCAGCTTCGCGATTACCGACGCAGACGGTCGCTATCACTTCGAAGGCGTTGTCCCGGGCACTCATGTTGTCCAGGCTTCGCGCATGACGCTGCCTGAAGGGGCAGAATTCGTCGATTGCCACCGCTCAACCCGCAATGCCGGAAGCGCAAATTCGCGCTTCGTAATCGGTCAGGGTGGCGCGTTGATCGTAGCCGACTTCCATGCCGAAATTCCACCTGCGCAGCTGGCATTGGCCGCCTTGTTTGCGGAGACAACGCCTGACAGTTCGATCGCACGCCGGATCAATGATGTTGCGGTCGGCCGGGTCGACCCCGAGCAAGCGGGCACATCGCCTCAAACACGCGCCAGCGATCAGATTGACGCTCCTGCTCCGGCGCGTCTTGATCCCAACACTGACTGGATCGCCCTCGGCGATGGTCCGGACGGCTTCCTGACACCCGAAGTGGGGCACAACCCCCGAGCGCCAGCCATCCGTGTCGCGATCCGACACCGCAGAGGGCAGAAGATTGTCCTGCGCGTAGACGGCGAAGAAGTGCCGCCTTTGACCTTCGACGGGATCAGAAAACCGGCCAAGGGCCGCTACGAAGTCAGCACCTGGCGCGGCGTTCCGCTCAAAAATGAGCGCACAGTGCTTGAAGCGGATGTGATCAGTTCGTTCGGCGGTGTGCGTGAGACCTTCACGCGCGAAGTGTTCTTCACCAACAAGCCTGCCAAGGTCGAGTTCTTGCCCGAGCTTTCAAACCTGGTGGCTGACGGCAGAACCAGGCCCGTCGTGGCGGTCCGCGTGCTTGATCGCAATGGTCGACCCCTGCGCGAAGGCATTGCCGGTGAGTTTTCGCTCAACGCTCCCTATGAGAGCGCTGAGCAGCTCGATCGCCAGCAGCTCAACCAATTGACCGGTCTCGCGGCCAGCTCGGCCCGGTGGGTGGTCGAAGGCAGCGATGGGATTGCGCGGATCGAACTTGCGCCAACCATGGTCAGCGGTTCGCTGCGGCTTGACTTCCGTTTCGACGATGGTGAGATCGTGCGTACGCAAGAGCTTGAGGCGTGGATCGAGCCGGGCGACATTGAATGGACGATCGTCGGCCTGGTTGAAGGGTCGATCGGTGCCAAGACCGTTGCGGACAATATGGAACGGGCAGGGCGCTTTGACAGCGATCTGGGCGACAATGCGCGTGTCGCGCTCTACGCCAAAGGGCGCGTTCTCGGGAAGTATCTCGTCACCCTGGCTTATGACAGCGCCAAGCAGCGCGAAGATCAGCGTGTCCTGGGTGCGCTTGATCCGCAGGCCTACTACACCGTGTTCGCTGATGGCTCGAGCCGGCGTTTCGACGCGGCCAGCCGCGAAAAGCTCTATGTCCGGATCGAGTCATCGACGTTCTACGCGCTTTACGGCGATTTCGAGACCAGTTTCGATCAGACCCGACTGGCGCGCTACAATCGCACGGCAACCGGCGTCAAAGGCGAGCTGCGGGCCGGGCAGATCAAGGCACAGGGCTTTGCTGCTGAGGTCTCCACGCGCTTGCGGCGTGATGAGATCCAGGGGCAGGGCATCACTGGACCTTATGCGCTCAGCAGCCGCAATGTGCTGGCCAATAGTGAGCAGGTCACTCTTGAAGTCCGCGATCGGTTCCGGTCAGAGCTGATCGTGTCGACGCGCGAGATGGTCCGCTTCATCGACTATGATCTTGATCCGCTGTCAGGGACGATCACATTCTCCGAGCCTGTCCTGAGCCGCGATTTCAACCTCAACCCGCAATTCATTGTGGTGGACTATGAGACCGACGGCTTTGGCGATGCCGAGTTGAATGCTGGCGTTCGGGCGGATTGGACCAGCGGCGATGGTCGCATCCGCATCGGCGCCAATGCCCTGACTGATAAAGGTGAGGGTTCGAGGACCGATATTGGCACTGTCGATCTTCGCGCGCGCATCACCGAGGCAACCGAAATCCGCGCCGAGATTGGCGTCAGCGAGCGCGATGGCGACACCGCGACCGGTTGGCTGGTCGAAGCGCAACACCAAACCGGCAAGCTCGACGTGCTCGCCTATGCGCGCCAGCTTGATGCTGACTACGGCATTGGACAGCAGAATGGCGGCGAGCTTGGCCGACGCAAATTTGGCGTCGACGGGCGTGTACTCGTTTCGGAGAAGCTCAGCATCACCGGCTCTGTCTGGCAGGATCAAAGCCTGACCGACGACACCCGCCGCCGCGCGGCACAAGTGCAGCTGGGATATGTCGGCGAAAAAACTGATTTCCGTGTGGGCCTTAGTCATTTCACCGATCGGCTTGCCGATGGATCCAACAATTCGTCGACGCTGCTTGAGACCGGCGTAACCCAACGTCTGCTCGACAATGATCTTGAATTGAGCGCTGCGGCGTCCTTTGCGCTTGACGATGCCGAAAGCGCGGATTTGCCGGCCCGTTATCGCTTTGGCGCGCGCTACGCCGTGACGGACGATGTGCGTCTGATCGGCCTCTATGAAATTGCTGATGGCGAGAGTGTCGACGCGCGGACCATTCGCGGCGGGATTGAAGTGACGCCGTGGCAAGGCGGTCAGATCGTCACAGCTGTCGGTCAGCAAGATATCGGCGAATTGGGCAATCGCAGCTTTGCCACCTTTGGCGTGGCGCAATCATTCCAGATTTCTCCCAGCCTATCAGTGGACGCCACAATTGACGGCAGCCGCACGTTGAATGGTGAGCCTGATGTGAGCGACGTGGTCAATCCGGCACAACCGCTTGCCAGTGGCGGCCAATTGACCGGCAACAGCCTGTTCGAAGACTTCACCGCGGTGACTTTGGGTGCTGCGTGGCGCAAGGACCGCTGGAGCGCGACCTTGCGCGGCGAATATCGCGATGGCGAGTTTGCCAATCGCACCGGCGCCACCTTTGGCGCGATCCGTCAATTGGGCGAGGGAAGCATTGTCGGCTCGGGTGCGACTTGGACATCGTCGACGTCAGAAAATGGCGCAAAAACAGAGATTTTTGACGCATCTTTGGCATTTGCTCACAGGCCCGATTCTTCCGAGATCGCGATGCTGGGTAAGCTCGAATATCGCAGCGACACGGTGACCGATGCCATCGCAGGCGAGGCTGGCGCGGCCGGTCGCACGGCCCTGATTGTCGATGGCGATGCGCAGTCGCGGCGCCTGGTTGCTAGCCTCTCGACCAATTGGTCACCACGCGGCTGGGACGAGGACGAGAATGGGGTCAAGCAGCAGGTCAGGCGCGACGAATATTCGTTGTTCCTTGGCGCGCGCTACAACTTTGATGAAGTCGAAGGCGTGGAATTGAGCGGCACCACTCTGATGGCTGGCGTCGACGGCCGTATCGGTATTGGTGACAATTTTGAGCTTGGTGCAACGGCAACAGTCCGAACCAATCTCGAAGACGACGTAACGAGCTTCGCTTATGGCCCACAAGTGGGATACACCCCGGTTGACGGCGTCTTGCTGACGGTGGGCTACAATGTCGAAGGCTTCCGTGACGCGGACTTCGCCGGGGCACGCAGCACCGATAAGGGTGTTTATGCCTCGATCAGGATGAAATTCGACACCGACACGTTCAGCTTCCTGGGGCTTGGACGCTGAGACCCATGCGCTGCGGCGAAAAGACCATAGTAAACGGAGCGTTTACCATAAGCCGCTACCGCGTTCCCATGGCTTGGTTGGATATGGAATTCCGTCTTGAACGGTGGGCGCTGCTTGTGTTGCAGGCGCTGTTGGCAGCGTTCTGTCTGGCATTCGCGACCCCAGCCATGGCGCAGACCACGACGACCTATGTCAACACAACCAACGGCACGATCAGCGCGGCTACGCCTTGTACCGGCCCATTGGTCCGAACTTTCAACGTCACAGATACGTTCACCGTCGCCGATGTCGATCTTGGCGTGTTCATCACGCACTCATGGCGCGGCGATAACCGCATCTTTCTGGAATCGCCTGACGGCACCCGTGTGCAATTGGTGGATGGCGATGCCAACAACACGTCCGGCGACAACTTCAACGTTCTGCTCGATGATGACGCGACCCAGACCGTCAACACCGACAGCGCCACCGGCGCGCACTCAACCGCAGCTCCTCCGCCGTTCGACAACACGTTCAGCCCAAACTCGGCGCTATCAGCGTTCAATGGCGTTGCCAGCAACGGGACCTGGACACTCGAAATCTGCGATATCTTCACCAGCGCAGACAACGGCACTTTTCAGCACGCTGAGCTTTATCTGACGTCGCTGCCATCCAATTTTGCCGACCTGTCGCTGACCAAAACGCTGATCGGATCCCCACCGGTTCAAGGCGGCACCGCGACCTGGCGCCTGACGCTGACCAATGACGCGCTGTCATCAGAGACCGCCACTGGCATCGTAGTTGAAGACACGTTCCCCGGCGGCTTTACCTTTGTTTCAGCGACCGGCGATGGAAGCTTTGACTCGATCAACAGCGAGTGGAGCGTTGGCTCACTGGCGCCCGGCGTCAGTGTCAGCATCACTCTGTCGGGCACCGTCTCGTCGACCGCCGGCTCGGTTCTAACCAACACGGCAGAAATTATTGCGAGCAGCGAAACGGACAGCGATTCAACGCCCAATAACGGCGTTACGACCGAGGACGACTACGCCACATCAAGCTTCACGGTCCAATCGGGCCGCGCGCCGGGCGTGCCCCCGATCCTGTCTTGCCCCGCCTTCCAGTCGGTTTTCGATTGGGACACGATCACGGGTTGGACAGCTGGAACGCTCGACAACACCTATGCGTTCTCGACATTCGGCGACATTCGATTCCAGATTTCGAATGACGGTGCCTTTGTAAACAATGCCGGGTTTGGCGGTCTTTCGCCGACCGTGGTCGACACGTTTACGGGCGCGCTCACGCCAGCCGAAGACAGCCTCACACTGCTCGCCAACCAAGCCAATTTGGCCGGTGAGGTGGAGATTATCATCACTCTGCCGCGCACCTTCACAGGCCTGCAGTTCACAATCTTCGATGTCGATTTCGGGACGTCGCAATTTGCTGATCGTGTCGAAGTCACCGGCACCAATGATGGCAGCCTGGTCAATCCCACGCTGACCAACGGCAATGTGAACTTTGTGAGCGGCGGCGAAGTGATCGGCGACGGCGCTTCGGGGAGCACGCAAGCGCTTGGCAACATGGTCGTCACGTTCACCGACACGGTCGACACGGTGATCATTCGCTATGGCAACCACACGACCGCTCCCGCCAATCCTGGACAGCAGGGAATCGGCGTGCACGACATCACCGTGTGCGATCCAGTGGCGACCTTGTCGGTAACAAAGACGAGTTCGGTCATCTCGGATGGCGTCAATCCCGATGTGAACGCCAAGGCGATCCCAGGCGCACTGATTGAATATCTGATCACGGTCACCAATGTGGGCCCGGATGCGGTCGACACCGGCACGATCGAAGTCATCGATGATGGCCCGGCGGAGGCGAAGTTTTGCCTGCTCACTCAAGGCGGCGGGCCGGTCACATTCGACGAGCCCTCGGGCCTAGGTTCGACTGGGCTGACCTACACGTTCTCGGGCTTTGCGAGCAGCACGGATTCGCTCGATTTTTGGGACACGGTCGACAATGATTGGGATTACCAACCGGTCGATGATGGCGAAGCATGTGATCCTGCGGTCACCGAGTTTCGCATCACGCCTTCGGGCGCGATGGAACCCAGCACCAGCTTTACTTTGCGGGTACGCTATCGGATCGAGTGATCCGTCCCATTTGAATTGGCGCGCAAAAGGGATCTCGGCCGGATTGAAGTTGGAGCAATCGGGCGATTGACCTGATCTGATCCGTCATCCATGCGCCGCGATATGGAATCGCATTCCATCCTACCTGCGCCGCCGCCGCTCGACACGATCCGCAATGGCGGTCCTGTGTCGCTGTTCCTCGATTTTGATGGGACACTGGTCGAGCTTGCGCCGACCCCAGATTCGATCCGACCAATTGCGGACATGGGCCCGCGCCTGGCGGAGCTGGCCGACAGACTGGACGGCCGGTGCGCACTGGTGAGTGGGCGAGCGCTTGAAGACATTGAGCGACATATCGGTCAAATGCCAGTCGCAGGGGCAGGCTCGCATGGAGCGGATGTGCGTTTGCAAGACGGGACCGCGCTGGGCGCTGGAGCGACAACCCTTCCGCCGGCGATCGAGAGCGCGCTGCGGCAATTCGCGCGCGAACATGGGATTGACTACGAGCACAAACCGCATGGCGGAGCGCTTCATTTTCGTTCTGCTCCGGGCAAGGAGCAAGAGGCGCATGAATTTGCCGCTCAGCTGGCCACAGAGCATGGCTGGAGCGCGCAAAAGGGCAAATGTGTGGTCGAGCTCGTCAAAGGCGATTCAGACAAAGGAGAGGCCGTTCTCGCGCTCATGAGCGAATCACCTTTCTGCGGGTCGCGACCCTATTTCCTGGGAGATGACCTGACCGACGAGGCCGGATTCGAGGCCTGCGCCCGCCTTGGCGGTGCCGGAATCCTTGTTGGAGAGCGAAAACCGACAACTGCCCACTTCCAATTGCCCAATGTTGCTTCCGTCCACGCATGGCTCGGCCTATAGTGGTGGGGATGACCAATCCGGGAACCTCTCCCAACCTCGAATTGTGGCCAATCGGCAATTGCCAAGTCTCCGGTCTGATTGATCGGACAGGGGCGCTCGTTTGGGGTTGCGTGCCGCGGGTCGATGGCGACCCTGTCTTTTCATCGCTGCTCAATGGCGATCAGCGTGACGCTGGCATCTGGCGGTTTGAGCTGGATGGCCATTCGAGCACCAAGCAGGAATATATCCGCAACACGCCGCATCTGCTGACCACGCTCGAAGCGGATGATGGCAGCGCGGTGCAGATCCTCGATTTCTGTCCGCGGTTTGAGCGTTCGGGCCGGATGTATCGTCCGGTCGCCTATGTTCGGATAGTGCGGCGGATATCGGGCAATCCGCGCATCCGTGTCGTGCTCAACCCAACCAAGAATTACGGTGCCGAACTGGCCGAGACGACCCACGGCACCAATCATATCCGCTTCTTGGCGGGCAAAGAATCGCTGCGCCTTTCGACCGATGCTGCCGTCGGCTACATCCAGGAAGGTCGCTATTTCCGCGTCGAGAGCGACACGCATTTCTTCCTCGGCCCAGATGAACCATTTGTAGGCAATCTGCGCGAGACCGTCCGCTCAATGGAACAGAAGACGCGCAAATACTGGCAGAACTGGGTGCGCATGCTGGCGGTTCCTCTGGAATGGCAGGAAGAGGTGATCCGCTGCGCGATCACGCTCAAACTGTGCCAGCATGAGGAAACCGGTGCGATCGTTGCCGCGCTCACCACTTCAGTGCCTGAAGCCGCGCATTCCGAGCGCAATTGGGACTATCGCTACTGCTGGATCCGCGATTCCTATTACACCATCCAGGCGCTCAACCGCCTTGGCGCGCTCGATGTAATGGAAAAGTATCTCGGCTATCTGCGCAACATCGTCGATGGCGCCAAGGGGGGCCAGATCCAGCCGCTCTATTCGGTGATGGGTGAGAGTGAGCTCAGCGAGACCACCGCGTCCTATCTTGCCGGTTATCGCGGGATGGGGCCCGTCCGTCGCGGGAATGCCGCCTACATGCAGGTGCAATATGATTGTTACGGGCAGATCGTTTTGCCCAGCGCACAGGCATTCTTCGACACGCGTCTGATCCGGATGGCGGATGATCGCGATTTCGAGAACCTCGAGCAGGTCGGCAATATGGCCTGGGCGATGCACGACAAGCCCGACGCCGGATTGTGGGAATTCCGCACGAGGCAAGAAGTGCACACCTATTCGGCGGTGATGTGCTGGGCAGCCTGTGATCGCTTGGCCAATGTTGCGGCGCATATCGGCAAGGAAGATCGCGCCTCTCATTGGCGCGAGCGCGCCGAAGCAATCCGCGCCAAGATTGAACAATCCGCTTGGAAAGAGAACGGGGACGGAGGCCATTACGGCGCCAGCTTCGAAAGCGACTATCTCGACGCCAGCCTGCTGCAAATGGTGGAGCTGCGCTTCCTCGCGCCAAACAATGAGCGCTTCCAGTCCACCTTCGCGGCGGTTGAAAAGGAACTGCGCCGCGGCGATCACATGCTGCGCTATGCCGCAGAGGATGATTTCGGCGCTCCTGAGACGGCGTTCAATGTTTGCACCTTCTGGCTGATCGAAGCCTTGCACCTGGCAGGCCGCGATGAAGAGGCGCGTACCCTGTTCTCGACCATGCTCAGCCACACCACTCAATCCGGCCTCCTGTCTGAAGACCTAGATTATGAAACCGGCGAGCTGTGGGGGAACTTCCCGCAAACTTATTCGCTAGTTGGTGTGATCAATTGCGCTGGCCTGCTGTCCAAACCGTGGAGCGAAGTGAGATGACCCGCCTGGTCGTCATCTCCAACCGTGTCGCCGTGCCCAAGGCGCGCGGAGTGGCAGGTGCACAAGGCGGACTGGCGGGTGCCCTCAACGCGGCACTCAAGGATTTTGGCGGGCTGTGGTTTGGCTGGTCAGGTCAGGAAAGCGAAGACCGCACCGGCAATATCAATATGCAGCGCGGCGATGGTGTGACGACGGCTACGATCGACCTCTCCACCCGCGATGTCGACGAGTATTACAATGGCTATGCCAATTCGACGCTGTGGCCGCTGTTTCACTATCGCATCGACCTCACCGAATATGAGAGCAAGACCGGCAAGGGCTATGAGCGGGTCAATGATCGCTTCGCGGAAAGCGTCACGCCGCTGATCGAGCCGGACGACCTAGTCTGGGTGCACGATTATCACCTGATCCCGCTCGGCGACCGCTTGCGCAAACGGGGTTTGAAGAACCGCATGGGTTTCTTCCTCCACATACCTTGGCCACCGACCCGGTTGCTGACGTCCTTGCCCTATCATGAGCGGCTTGTTCGCACTCTGCTCGAATATGATCTGATCGGTTTCCAGACCGAGGAGTGGCTGGGCAGCTTCGTGCACTATTGCGCCAATGAGCTCGGCGCGGACGTGAATGAAGAGACTGGCGAGATCAGCTTTGATGGGCGCTCAACCATCGCCAAGGCCTATCCGATCGGGATCGATTGGGATCATTTCCAGAGCCTCGGCAAAACTGAAGAAGCCAAGCAGGCGGAAGAACGCTTTCTGGCTTCTACCCGCAACCGTACCGGCATGATCGGTGTTGATCGGCTCGATTACTCCAAAGGCCTGCCCGAACGCATCGACGGCATCGGCCGCTTTTACGACAAACATCCTGATCGTACGCGCGACCTGGTGTTCATCCAGATTGCGCCACCAAGCCGTGAAGATGTCGACAGCTATCAGAAGATCAGAGCCGAGCTTGAGCAGAAGACCGGGCAGATCAATGGCGCGCGCAGCGAGGTCGACATCGTACCGATCCGCTATGTGAACCGCGGTTATGGTCATGCTGAGCTCTACGGCTTTTTCCGCGCGGCAAAGATCGGTCTGGTCACTCCATTACGTGACGGGATGAACCTGGTGGCCAAGGAATATGTGGCTGCGCAGGACCCCGAAGATCCCGGCGTGCTGATCCTGTCCGAATTCGCAGGGGCGGCCCTGCAGTTGAAGGATGCGGTGTTAGTCAATCCGCACAGCCCCGATGCACTTTCGCAAGCGATCCAGACAGCACTCGACATGCCGTTGGAGGAGCGCAAACGACGCTACGAGGCGATGGTCCCGACCATCCGCGATCATTCCGTCCAACAGTGGACCGCCGACTTCTGCGCCGACCTGTCTGCAACCAAAGGCTGATGGCTGCCGCTGACATGAATGGAGACCTTGTGTCGAACAATCCCTGGTTGCCCTTTGATGGGATCCACAATTTTCGCGACTATGGCGGCTATGCGGTAGCCGGTGGCGGCAATGTGCGGCGCGGCCTGCTGTTCCGGTCAGGCCAGCACATGGAAGCAACAGATGCCGATCTCGCGGGTGTTCAGGACCTTGATATCCGCACAATCATCGACTTGCGCGGAAGCAGCGAGCGCAGCAGTTTCACTTGTCGCCGACACCCGGATTTTTCGGCTGACGTGATTGCCTATGATGGTGAGACGACCAGTTCACCCCCGCACGAAGGCGGTTGGGACAAGGTCGATATGACGGCGGAGCGGGCACGCAATCGTATGATCGCCGTCTACACGCGGATGCCGGTCAATCCTGCCATGATCGAGATGTTCACCCGCTATTTCGAAGCATTGGCTGAGCGCGATGGCGGCAGCCTCGTGCACTGCTTTGCAGGTAAGGACCGCACAGGCATCGCGGCGAGCCTGTTGCTTCACACGCTTGGTGTCCATCGCGACGATGTGGTGGCGGAATTCCTGCGCACCAATGATGCGCCGACACGCCATATCCTCGAACGCCAATCGCTGCCGCGAATGGAAGCGCATTATGGCGTGATCGACCCTGAGGCGATCCGCAATCTGATGGGCGTTCTGCCCGAGTATATCGAAACCTATTTTTCCGAGATCACCCGCGAGTATGGTTCGCTCGACACCTTCCTGGAGCAAACATTAGGTGTGGATGAGACAAGGAAAGCTCGTCTCATTGAGCGTCTGGTGGAGTGACATCGCGCGTTTGCATCCCCATATCGGTCCTCAAGATTGACTGAGACTTGAGAGACTGGCCATGGCTACCCATCGCACCAAAATGCTGATCATCGGATCAGGACCGGCAGGCTATAGCGCTGCAATCTATGGCGCGCGCGCCATGCTGGAACCGATCGTCGTTCAAGGCCTGCAACCTGGCGGGCAGCTGACCATTACGACCGATGTCGAAAACTATCCTGGCTATCGCGAAGTCGTCCAAGGCCCTTGGCTGATGGAAGAGATGAAGGCGCAGGCCGAGCATGTCGGCACTCGCATGATGTGGGACACGATTGTCGAGGTCGATCTCGCCAGCGGTCCGCCGTTCCGTGCGATTGGCGATAGCGGCGATGAATATATCGGCGATACGCTGGTGATCGCGACTGGTGCGCAAGCGAAATGGCTTGGCGTGGCTGGCGAGCAAGAGCTTGGCGGCAAGGGCGTTTCCGCCTGCGCCACCTGCGACGGCTTCTTCTATCGCGGCAAGAAAGTCGCGGTTATCGGCGGCGGCAACACTGCGGTGGAAGAGGCGCTCTATCTCACCAATCACTCCGATGATGTGACGTTGATCCATCGCCGCGACGAGCTGCGCGCGGAGAAGATCCTGCAAGAGCGTTTGCTCAACAATCCGAAGATTTCGACCGTCTGGAACAAGACGGTTGAGAGCTTTGAAGCGGGCGAGAACGGTGCCCTGTCGCATCTGGTGCTTAAGGACACGCAGACGGGTGAGACATCGACCTTGGAGGTCGACGGGGCGTTTGTGGCGATTGGTCATGCTCCATCGACCGAGCTGTTCAAAGGCAAGCTAGCGATGGATGATGGCGGCTATCTGCTGGTTGAGGCGGGTACACCCAAGACCGAGATCCCCGGCGTGTTTGCGGCTGGCGATGTGACAGATCATGTCTATCGCCAAGCGGTGACTGCGGCCGGCATGGGCTGCATGGCGGCGCTTGATGGTGAGCGTTTCCTCGCCACCGCAGACTTCGAAAGCGCGATGGAACAGGTCAGCGAAGCGGCGGAATAGTGCGCCGCTCCGTGAATCTGAAGCTGGCTGCTAGAACAGCAGCAGGGCTGCGTGGACGATCAATGCGATTAGCACAAAGCTGGAAAGCAAGAACAGAATAAACCGCACCATCACCTTGTTGGCGGTCGCCTGTACCAGGCTGTGCACCACGCGCAGACCGGTATAAATCCAGCCCAGCAGCTCATTCATCCCGTCGCCCGCGCCAAGGATCGCCAGCACGATCGCCACAGCGTAGAAGACCGTGGGCGCTTCGTGCAGGTGGTTGTAATTGTGCGCCTTCCACTGAACACTGGGCGGCAGGCTGCGATCCAGTGACGCGTCAGGATCGCTGACCATGCGATCAACATCAACTTGCGCCTTGCTCATCGCTGGAATGCGGGTGGCATACATCCACGCCCACATCACCATCGTCCAAATCATCAGCGCTACGGCTGGTTGAAGAATTCCCATACCCGTCATGATGGTATTGCTCCTGCATCGTAAAACAGTGTTGCGCTGATTGCGCTAACGGCAAGCACCGCGAGGGCGATCGTGCAAGCGAGGAAGATCAGGAACCGGACCGGCACCTTGTTGAACAGGATCTGCCACAGCGAGTGCACAATCCGCAGGCCTGTGTAGATCCAGGCAACAAAGACATCCATCGCGCTCGGGCCCATGATCGCAAGGATCATCACCACCGCATAGAACAAAGTCGGCTGCTCATGCAGGTGAGTGTGATTGTGCGCAGGCCAATTGGCCTTGTCCGGGATCAGCCCTTCAAGGTCCTGGCCGCGGCCGCCTTCCTTGCCTGAAAAGACCGATTTGTCCTCGACCTTGGCGATCGCGCCGAAACGCGCTGGCACAACCCAGAACAGGACAATTATCGTCCACACCACCAGCACAGCAGCTGGCGCTAGTATTTGCGCTTGCATTGATTGGTTCTCCCCGAAATCCCCTCTGGATCATTCCTGCGAGAGGGCGGATGGATTGTCAATCGCAACCGATTGGCATGGCTCAGGTCGCGGAGATCGTCTCTGCGAACGCCGCAGGATCGGCATTGCCGCCGGTGACCATGATCACACTGCCTTCGTCAAGCGGCACCTTGCCTGTGAGGGCGGCCGCCAAGGCAGCGGCGCCACCTGGTTCGATCACCATCCGCAGATTGGCAAAGGCCCAGCGCTGGGCAGCGCGCACTTCGTCATCGCTGACGGTCACGCCCGGTTCGGCTCGGCCTTGCAGCACGTCGAGGTTGATCTGCTTGGTCGCGGTTGGCTGCAGCGCATCGCAGATCGTTGTCGGGGCGTTCTCGGCCGCGCTGACAATCTCGCCAGCAGCAAGTGCCTGTCCAACCATGTCCCAACCGGATGGCTCAACCACATTGATCGCAGCTGAAGGGCATGCAAGCGACAGCCCTGCCGCGAGTCCGCCTCCACCGCAGCAAACGACAAACCGACTTGGCTCGCGTCCCAGCTGCTGCTTGGCTTCGATCCCGGAACTGCCTTGCCCTTCGATCACGCGGCCATTGCCGAAGGCGTGCACCAGTGTTCCGCCTTGCTGTTCGATCAGTTTGGCAGCGACTTCGTCGCGATCCTCGCCAGGGCGCTGGTAGAGCACCACTTCGGCGCCCAATGCCTTGGTGTTTTCCAATTTCACTTGCGGCGCGTCGCGCGGCATCACGATCGTCGCCCGCTTGCCCAATCTCTTGGCGGCCCAAGCCACACCTTGCGCGTGATTGCCGGACGAGACCGCCACCACCGCATCATCGTCGCAATTGCTCAACGCCCAATATCCGCCGCGGATCTTGAATGCGCCAATTGGCTGCAGATTTTCGCATTTCACATGCACGCGCACGCCGTTGATCTCGGCGGCTAGCAGGGGCGTAGGCGGGAGGATTTTAGCAATGGTTTGAGCGGCGGCGATGACGCCTTCACGTGTCGGTGTATGGATCATTTGTCGCACTTAGCGCATTGCACTAGGGAGCGCGCAAGATTCGAATTCGAAAGGTGACCACAATGTCGACAGTGCTGGTGATCGGGGCAGGGGGCGTTAGCTCGGTCTGCGTCCACAAAATGGCATTCAACGCCAACATCTTCAGCGAAATCCATCTCGCCAGCCGGACCAAGGCCAAATGCGATGCAATCGCCGCCTCAGTGAAACAGCGCGCCGGCGTTGACGTGGCGACCTATGAGATCGACGCCGAAGAAGTCCCCGCAATGGTCAATTTGATCCGCAAGGTTCAACCCAGCCTGGTCGTCAATCTGGCGCTGCCGTATCAGGATCTGCCGATCATGGATGCCTGCCTGGAAGCAGGCGTGCATTATCTCGACACCGCGAATTACGAACCCAAGGACGAGGCCAAGTTCGAATATTCGTGGCAATGGGCCTATCACGACCGCTTCAAACAGGCCGGATTGATGGCGCTGCTAGGCTCGGGCTTTGATCCCGGTGTCACCAGCGTGTTCACTATGTGGCTCAAGAAGCACAAGCTCAAAACCATCCGCCAGCTCGATATCCTCGATTGCAATGGCGGCGATCACGGCCAGGCTTTCGCGACCAACTTCAACCCTGAGATCAACATTCGCGAAGTCACCGCGCCCGCACGGCATTGGGAAAACGGCGAATGGGTCGAAACCCCGGCGATGCAGGTTTCAACCCCGTTTGACTTTGACGAAGTCGGCACGCGCCAAGCCTATCTCATGTATCACGAAGAGTTAGAGAGCCTCGCCAAGTTCAATCCGGAGATTGAGCGGGCGCGCTTCTGGATGACCTTCGGCGAAGAATACATCAAGCACCTCACCGTGCTGCAGAATGTCGGCATGACCGGGATCGAACCGATCAAATATCAAGGCCAGGAGATCATTCCGCTGCAATTCCTTGCGGCCGTGCTGCCCAAGCCGGAGACACTGGGCGAAACCACCACCGGCAACACCAATATTGGCTGTATCGCGACCGGTGAAGCGCTCGACGGATCGGGTGAGAAGACCTTCTACATCAACAATATCTGCAGCCACGAAGCCGCCTATGAAGAGACCGGCAACCAGGCGGTGAGCTATACGACTGGTGTGCCGGCAATGATCGGCTCGGCGATGATGGTGCAGGGCATTTGGAGTGGTGACGGTGTCTTCAACATGGAAGAGATGGACCCCGATCCGTTTATGGACATGCTCAACCAACATGGCCTGCCGTGGCAGGTCAAAGAGTTGGACGGCCCGGTTGGGTTTTAGTAGAAAGAGAGTTCGCGCAGAGACGCAGGGGAAGCAAAGACGCGGAGAACCCTTGTGTCAATTTCCATCGATGAACTCTCAGGCATTGTCATTGATGAGTGTATTGGCATTCATCGCGAACTTGGTCCCGGTCTCTATGAGAGCGTTTATGAAGCCGTCCTAGCGGGACGGCTTGAAAACCGGGGCCTGCGAGTCGCGCGTCAATTCCCGGTCCCATTGGTATTCGAGGGTCAACGCTTCGATCCTGCATTCAAGGTTGATATCCTCGTGGATCGCCGATTGGTCCTGGAGATCAAGGCGGTCGAGCAGATGAGCAAGGCTCACGCCAAGCAATTGCTGACTTATCTTCGCTTGCTCAAACAGCCCGTAGGGCTGCTTCTGAACTTCTCGCAGGCCACAATGAAGGACGGTATTCGAAGGCTAGTGAACGACTATCATCCAAGTTGATTCATCGCGTCTCTGCATCCTCTGCGAGAAAATCCTATGACGCTTCCGCCTTCTCACCGACCATCCAATACCGCCGATACACAAACCAGCCCGTCCACATCACGCCATAGAGTCCCAGAGCTGCGTAGATCGCCGGCATCGGATCGTCGATCGTGCTGACGGATCCGGCATAGGCTGCAATCGCCATATAGGGCAGGGTGCCGATCACCCAGAACAGCGCAAACCTGGCCAGCGCCATGCGCGTCATCCCGGCCATGCAGGCGGTGACTTCAGGCAGGATCGGCGCGGCGCGCGCGAGCAGGATCATCCCCGGCCCGTGCGCAGAGAACGCATCGCACATTTCAGCGCGTTGCTGATCATCGCGGATAACTCGGGCCAAGGCCGGTTCGCCCCAACGCCAGCACAATGCGTAGCCAATGAAGGCGGCAAGCGCAGAGCCTGTCATCGCGGCCAGCAGGCCCACTTCGAAGCCGAGGAAGAACCCGCTGAGGATGACGATTGTCAGCGTAGGCACGGCGACAAACAGGTCGATAAATAGCAGTCCGACTGCGACCGCGAAAACAATCCATGCCGAGAGCGTGCTCGCGGTCTCGAGCCAAAGCCGTACATTGTCTTCGGTCAGAATGCCGAGCGCGCGGCCAAGCACGAATGTCGAAGCGAAGGCGAGGGCAATCACCAGCATGACCTTGAGGAGGGTTTTCATCAGTCGCCTTTCTGCATGATGCGATGAGCAAGTGCGGGGGAGACACGGTTGATTTGGCGAAGCAATTTGACCTTGCCGATATCGAGATCGAGAGTGCCATTCTGAATACCCCGTAGAATGGCCGTAGAGACGTGTCCTGGCGTCAATTTGCCGCTCCCCCTACCTTGGGTCATCGGAGTGTCGACAAGCGGCAGGAAAGCCTGCTGAACGCGGATATTCGAGCCCTGCAATTGCGCCCGCAACCCGCGTGAGAAGTTGTCGAGGCCGGCCTTGGTCGCGCAATAGATCGCGGATTCGTGCTTAGGCACGATGCCAAGCCCGGAATTGACGTTGAGGATGAAGGCTTCGGGCGCTGCGGCGAGTTGATCGAGCAGGCCGGCTATCAACTGGACAGGACTGGTGAAATTGATCGCGGTTTCGATCGCGATCGAAGCAGGATCGAAATCATCGTCGACAAAGCGCGGGGTGAATTGCACCGCGCCGCAATTGATCAATCCATGGATCGCGCCTGGATTATCGCGCTTGATAGTTGCAATGGCGAAGGCAACGCTATCGGCATCTGCGAGGTCACAAGCGATATGAGTCACATGATCGGAGTCTATCGCTGGCGGCGTCCGGCACAGCGCGATCACGCTGTTGTCAGGCGCCAGCCTTTTGAGAAGTTCCAAGCCCACGCCGGAACTGGCGCCGGTCAGGATGATTGTCTTGCTGATAAGTTCCATGCCGATAGGGTATCGGCGATTCGTCCGGCTCCGTAATTAACCGAGGTTCATTTGTCGCCTTTTCAGCAACTTGTGATGGAAAATGGCCGGCTAAAGGCCATCAAGGCTGGCGACCACCTGTTTCGGCAGGGTGACGCAGACACCAATGTCTATTTCGTCAAATCCGGCATCCTCAAAGCCTATTACATTCGCATGGATGGCAAGGAGCATCTCAAATCGTTCCAGCCTGAAGGCTCCATCATCGGCAGCATGGTGGCGCTGATTGATCGCGAGGCAGCGACCTTCAATCTGATGGCGCTGGAAGACGGGGAAGTGATTGCCCTGCCTTACGCCAAGCTGGAGGAGGCGGCGCAGGCTGATCTTGGCTTGGCCAACACTCTGATCGATTTCCTGTCGGCCTATGGCAAGCGCAAGGAACGGCGCGAATATGAGCTTTTGAGCCTCAGCCCGGAGCGGCGCTATGCGATCGCGCTTGAGACAATGCCGCAAGTGGTCGACCGTGTTAGCCAGGCTGACCTAGCCGCCTATATCGGGGTGACTCCGCAAGCGCTGAGCCGGATCAAGCGCCGCATGGTGAAAGGCTAGTCGGCTGTCGCGTTCAAACCCTAGGCTTGGTGTAATAGATCCCGATCCGCATCACTGCCCAGACCAGCCCCAGCACAGCCATTGCGACCATGGCGATGGCCATATCGGGCATGAAAACGCGAATGGCACTGAGCGGCGCGCCAAATGCGTTCGGGATGAAACTGAAGACAGACCAAGCCAACACGCCCATCATCACCAACGGGAACCAGATGCTGAACAATCCAGCGATCCCCGCTTTCGCGCGGATTGCTTCGCGTTTGCGCCAGGCCCAGGCCATACAGGCGAGGAAGACGAACGGCGTCAGCACGACCAGATAGAAAGTGGATTTGCCTGCCAGTCCGACGCCGGTCCCGTCATAATCCAGGCCGATGGCCTTGGCGCTGAGGCCAAAACGCACGTGATTGGTGTCGCCCAACCCAATCCCGCTGCCAGCGTTGACGAGCACGGCGACGCCCTTCTTTTCCGCTGGCACCATGGTCGCCAGCGCTTCAAATCCAGGGCTCGCGCCTGAATGGAAGACAATGCCTTTCTCTGTGTTGAGGAACCATCCTAACCCATAGTCAGGCGACATGTCGTTTGCAGGTGTCATCATCTGAACCTTGCTGGCGGCACTGATCAAATCATCCTCGCCATTCATCATCAGCGCCATATATCGCGCCAGATCCTCAGCGCTGGAGACGATCCCACCCTGCGGGACCGTACCGAGACCAGGCAGATATTCTTCTGACGAGCGCCGCGAGCCGAACCACGGCAAATGGCCTTGAACCGTGCTTTCGGCGGGTTTGCCAGCAAAGGCATAAGTGTCATCCATGCCCGCGGGCGCGAAGATGCTCTGCTGAACATACTCGGCATAGGGCTGGCCGCTCACCACTTCGATAACGCGACCAAGGATCTGGTAATTGGTGTTCGAATATTCCCACTTCGATCCGGCGGGATAGGCAGGTGTTTGTTGGGCAATTGCCGCGATGCGCCGCTCCAACGCAGCCATCTCAACCGAGAAATCGGCCTGCGTTTCATTGCCTTGCTTGGTCGAGAAACCGCTCGTGTGGCTGAGCAATTGGCGGATCGTAATGTTCGCAGCGGGACCGTCCGCGAACGTCTCAAGATAGGTCTCGAGAGGTGCATCAAGACCGACTTTGCCGGCTTCAACCAATTGCATGATTGCGAGCGCAGTCACGCTCTTCGAGACCGAGCCAATGATGAAGGTCGAGTCCTCGGTGACCTGCGTGCCACCCTGATAGGCGGTCACGCCATATTCACCGCTTTCGAGCTCGCCATCGATCACCCAGGCGTAATTCATTCCTGGGACGTTTGCCGCTTCGGCTTCCTCCCCGGCGAAACTGGCGATGTCCTGTTCGTTACTGGCCGCGGCGATTGAGCTTAGACCAACGACAATCGCCAACAAGATCGCCCGCATTGCATGTCCCCCACCATCAGATCGGGTCTGAGCTTAACAGGAAATGCGGCTTTCCCAAGCGATCAATTGGCGGGGATTGGCGCGAGGTGATTGACTCATCCAGAAGGCTTGCCCACGAGGTTCAGAATGCAGACCCAAGCTGGTGATCCCGGAGCCTTTGCCCATTTTGATCTCAACCGCGTCGATAGTCCGGCGTTTGTGATCGACGCTGCCAAACTGCGTGCCAATTGTCAGATTCTGGCCGAGATTCGTGACGCGGCGGATGTCAAAGTGCTGGCCGCACTCAAAGCTTTCAGCATGTGGTCAGTGGCACCTTTGATCGGTGAATATCTTGATGGCACGACCACCAGCGGGCTGTGGGAAGCACGATTGGCGAGCGAGTATTATGACGGAGAGATCGCCACCTACTCGGCGGCATTCAAGCCAGACGAGCTGGAAGAGATCTGCCGCCTTTCCGATCATGTGATTTTCAACTCACCAGGGCAGATGGGACGCGCACGGCTGATCCTTGAGCAGGCTAGCATCACTTCGGGTGATGTCGATGTTGGTTTGCGGATCAATCCGATGGTCGCAACCGGCGAGGTCGCCAAATACGATCCCAGCGCGCCAGGATCTCGCCTTGGCTTTCCGATCGATCAATTGACCGACGAGCATCTCGAAGGCGTCGACGGCATTCACTTCCATAATTTGTGCGAGCAAACCTTCGAACCCCTGCGCCAAACATGGGACCGGGTGTTCGACGCAATTGAGCCCTATTTCGGCCAGCTCAAATGGATCAACATGGGGGGCGGGCACCACATCACTCGTGCCGATTATGAGCGCGAAGAGCTGATCGAGTTCCTAAAGGACGCCAAGGAAGACACCGGCGCCGAGATCTATCTTGAACCGGGAGAGGCGATAGCGCTCGATGCGGGAATCCTTGTCGGCACGGTGCTCGATACCGGATTCAATGAAGTTCCTGTCGCGGTGACCGACGTTTCGGCGACCTGCCACATGCCCGACGTGCTGGAAGCGCCCTATCGGCCAGCCCTGTTGGGTGAGCTTGATGATGAAAACCAGATTCCAATCCGGCTTGGCGGACCATCATGCCTCGCTGGCGACGTTATTGGCGACTACCGTTTGCCGGTTCAGGCGCAGCCTGGCGCTCGCTTCGCATTCCTCGATCAGGCGCATTATTCGATGGTGAAAACCAACACGTTCAACGGAGTTCAGCTCCCCAGCATTTGGCTGTGGGACAGCGACACCGATGCGCTCGAATGCGTCAAACGGTTTGAATATGAGGACTTCCGTGATCGACTGAGCTAGTCCGCCGCTACAGTCCCTTGCGGCCAAAGCCTCCGCTTGGGCGTTGCACTACTTTGCGGTCAAAATCGGTGATCTCAGGGTCTTCGGCGAGCGAAGGCGCTTCTGCGGGTTTTTCAGGCGCCGCCATCGCTTGGCCGCGATCGGTCTGGTTGATAGCGAGAGCGAGTTTGGCCAGCGCTGAGAATTGTTCTGCAGCCTCTTTCGTGCGCTTGTGATCTTCTGACGCATCGAGCGATCCGCTTTCGAACAAATCGCCGCTCTGAACCGCAATCACCACTTCGCCCCGCGAGAAAACAGCCCGCACCGCTTCGCCATTGAACGCCCGTTCGAGGGCAATGAGGTGTTCGACATAGGTTGGGTGAACGAGCACGCGTGCTTCAACCTGGTCATCGCTCCACACTTCGAACACGTTCTCGAAAGCAGGGTGCACCTGGTCGACATAGCCGAGCTCGTGCCCGCCAAAGGAGACGCTGTCCTTGCGGCCGCCAAGGCCAAACCACTTCTTGTGCTTGCCTGCGCGCTGAAGAAGCGTGGTCGAGTGAAAGCTCCGGCCAAATTGCATGCTGATGATTGCGCCTCTGAAGACTGTCACCCAGCGACGGTTCTTGCCACTCCCACGGCGCTCCTCAAGATGCGCCTCGTAGAGGCTAAAGTCATGGCCCTCGATGTCGCCATACCAGTGGTCTTCAAAATTATCGCGATCATAGCTTGGCAACAGACCATAGCGTTTGGCGGCTTCGTACTCTGCGCCCGGTTCGACATCGTGCTCATAGGATATGCCGAGCTGGCGGGCGATCGCGGAATTGATGCCGATCTTGATCTGGCGCTTGGCCTCCTGGATCGGCACATAGCCCCACCATCCAACGCCCATGATGCCAAGGAAGCTGAGGATGAATTTCCAATCGCCCAAGCCGCCCGGCATGAACCAAAGGAACGCCAGAACGGGCATCAGCAAGGCAGCGCCCCAGGTCCAGCGAGAATAGGCGCTTTCCTTGGCCTCGCGGCGCATATCGGCCTGGCTGTCGAGCCAAGAGCCGAGCTCACCTCCCATTAGCCTGTTAACGTCAGCCTGCATCGCCATAGCGGCGGGTCTCCTGCTTGGTTTCCCCTTAACTATTTGTGCGCTATGTAACTAACACACGTAAATAGGGAGTGCACAATGGGCATGTTTGGTTGGATCGCCGTCGGAGTGCTGGTTCTGATCGGCTTCCTGGTCATCGGAATTTACAACCGTCTGGTTGGATTGCGGCAAAACGTCCAGCAGGGCGTGGCCGATATCGATGCACAGCTGCGCCAAAGGCACGACCTGATCCCCAATCTCGTCAACACCGTGAAAGGCTATGCCGGCCACGAAAGCGAGACGCTCGAAAATGTGATCAAGGCCCGCAATGCGGCAGCTGATGGCGCTCCATCAAGCGGCAATGAGCAGGCCTTGCGCGTTGCCCTGGACCGCCTGCTGGCGCTGGGTGAAGCCTATCCAGATCTCAAAGCCAGCGCCAATTTCCAGGAATTGCAGCGCGAACTGGCAGATGTTGAAGACAAGCTCGCTGCGGCACGCCGCGCGCTCAACGCTGCGGTCGCTCGCTTCAACACGGCGCGCGAGAGTTTCCCCGCTGTGCTGTTTGCTGGTGCTCTTGGCTTCAGCCAGGCTGACTTCAATCGGCTGGATGACAGCGAAAAGGGCACGGTCGACCAGGTTCCCAACGTCGCGTTCTGATTTTGCAGTCTTGGTTGCTGGGAGCGCGTTTTTTGTTGCGAAAACGCGCTGCATGGCTATATCCGCGCTCTCGCTGCCCCAAGGGACATTCACCGCAAGGCAGCCTCAAAACCGTTTGGTCACAGCTAAACCTTCTGGGGGTCCCTTGAGTTGCACATCTATCCCGACGCCAAGGCTGTAGTCAGCGCTCTCGCGCCAGACGAGCCCGTAATCCTCAACCGCCCGCACGCCGCAACGCGCGCCGCTCGATTCTTCAAATCGAAGTTTCCGGGCAAGGTGCTCTATGCGGTGAAAGCCAACCCGGCTCCGAGCCTGCTCTCGGTGTTGTGGGACGCTGGCATCGAGCAATATGACGTTGCTTCGATCGCTGAAGTGCGGCTGGTGCGCGATTTGCTGCCCGAGGCTGAGCTGTGCTTCATGCATCCGATCAAGACCCGCAAAGCGATCGCCGAAGCCTATTTTGAGCATGGAGTGCGGACCTTCAGTCTCGATACGAGCGAAGAGCTGAGCAAGATCGTTGATGCTTGCAGCGACCGCGAGACCGGCGAGCCGGCGCAGGATTTGCGGCTGTGTGTTCGCATGCGCGTGTCGAGCGAATTTTCCGAATTGTCGCTGGCGAGCAAGTTTGGCTGCGACCTGACAGAAGCGCCGGAACTGCTGCAGGAAGCGCGCCAGCATTGCGATTGGCTGGGCGTGTGTTTCCATGTTGGCAGCCAGTCGATGTCACCCTTTGCATTCGCTCAGGCGCTGGATCGCACGCGTGCTGCTATCGTTGAGGCCTCTGTGGTGATTGACATGATCGATATTGGTGGCGGGTTCCCCAGTATCTATCCTGACCTCGAGCCGCCTCCGCTCGAAGACTATTTTGCAATGGCTGCCAAGCATTTCGAGGCGCTGCCAATCGCAAACAATGCCGAGCTGTGGTGCGAGCCGGGAAGGGCGCTCTGCGCCGAATACTCATCGATGATTGTACAGGTCGATCGCCGCCGCGGCGAAGAGCTGTTCATCAATGATGGCGCCTATGGGGCGCTCTACGACGCGGCGCATGTCGATTGGCGTTTCCCGGTGCGGGCGCTGGCCGACAATTTGCGCGATGCCGAAGTGGACTTCGCTTTCTACGGACCAACCTGCGACGACGCGGATTACATGAAGGGTCCGTTCGCATTGCCCGGAGACATCCAGGCTGGCGACTATATCGAGATTGGCATGCTTGGCGCCTATGGCGCGGCGATGAAGACCGGCTTCAATGGTTTTGGCAATGCTGTCGAAGTTGTGGTCGCGGATGAGCCGATGATGAGCCTGTTCCGCGGTGATCGCGCGCTTCCACAATCGGACAATGTGGTGAACTTACGATAATCGGGCATCGCTTGGCTGCCAGCCCGCCAAGCATGCCCCATGCGCACAATTTGTTAGCTTGAAGTGGGCGGCAAGAGCCTTCACACCGGGATCCTGGAATTTGAGAGAAGGATTGCCGGATGAACATCGATTTCGCGCCCGAGCTTGAGGCGTTTCGCGCTGAAGTCGCGGAATTTTTCGCCACAGCGCCGACACCGGCCATCCGCGAGGCAGGCCGCAAGACGACCAGCGTGTTCGCTCCGTTTGATCAATGCATGGCGTGGCACAAAATTCTCTATGAAAAGGGTTGGGCGGCACCGCATTGGCCCAAAGAGTATGGCGGCACGGGCTGGAGCGTTGAACAGCGCTTCATCTTCGCGGAGGAATATCGCAAGGCGGACTTGCCACCCCTGTTACCTCAGAGCCTGGGTATGGTCGGTCCATTGCTGATCGACATTGGAACCCAGGAGCAGAAAGATCGCTATCTCCCGGGCATCTTGCAAGGCGATGACTTCTGGGCACAGGGTTATTCGGAACCCAATTCAGGCTCAGACCTGGCTTCGCTCAGTTGCCGGGCCGAGCCCGATGGCGATGACTACATCATCAACGGTTCAAAAATTTGGACCACCTACGCCCATCACGCCAATCGCATGTTTATGCTCGTGCGCACGAGCAATGAAGGCAAGAAGCAGCAAGGCATAACCTTCCTGTTGCTCGATCGGGTCGACTATCCCGGCATGGACATTCGCCCGATTGTCGGTCTCGACGGCTTCCCAGAGCAATGCGAGGTGTTCTTCGACAATGTCAGGGTGCCGCAATCGGGCCGAGTTGGCGAAGAGAATGACGGTTGGACCGTTGCCAAGCATCTGCTCAAGCACGAGCGCGGCGGGGGGAATGCAGCCAGCCCGACACTGATGCGTTATGCAGAGCGCGCCCGTGAAGCTGCATCCGATACGCCATCACCATTTGGCGGCAGCCTGGCGGATGATCCGGTGTTCCAGCAGGAATTGGGTGAACTCGAAGCCGATATCGCTTCGCTCAGCCATTTTGAGAAGCTAGCCATCAGCGGTCATGAGATTGCGCGGGATCCGGCATTTCCCTCGATGAACAAGACTATGAATTCTGAACTGGTCCAGCGCGCATCGACGCTGATGATGCAGGTTTCGGGCGTGGATGGGCTGGCTCGCCAGCTCGAAGCGCTGCGTGTCGGCTCGAATGTTGAGCCGCTCGGTAGCGAATTCGACCTCATTTCGATGCCGCTCTATCTCAACAGTCGTGCGACGACGATCTATGCCGGCAGCAATGAGGTTCAGCGCGACCTAATCTCGCGCACAGTGGTGAGGAGCTAAGACGATGGATTTTAGCTACACCGAAGAGCAGGAAATGCTGCGTGATGGCGTCGGCAAATTTCTGGAGAAGAGCTACGACTTTGACGCGCGGCAGGCAGTCGTTCGAAGTGACGACCCATGGTCAAAGGATGCGTGGACGCAGTTCGCCGAATTCGGATTGCTGGCACTGCCATTTGCAGAAGAGCAGGGCGGACTGGGCGGCTCGATCACAGATTGTGTGGCGGTGTCCGAGTTGTTGGGCAAACATCTCAGCCTGGAACCCTTTGTCGGCTCGATCATGCTCGCTGGCCAGGCGCTAGCGTCTAGCGACAGCCCAATGGCGCAGGATTGGCTCGAAAAGCTTATTTCTGGCGAAGCGATTGGCGCATTCGCCTATGAAGAAGGCCGTGGCACTGCCGCGCCCGACATGGTGGCTATGAAAGCGGAGAGCGACGGCTCCGGCTTCAAGCTTTCAGGCGAGAAACGACATGTGCTTGCTGGTGCTGAAGCTGATGTCATGGTCGTCGTTGCGCGTGACAGCGAGACCGGTGCATTGGCGCTATTCCTGGTTGAATCTGGCGCAAGTGGTATTAATGCGCGCAGCTATCAGACGGTCGATGGTTGCAGCGCCGCCAATATCCGCTTTGACGATGTTTCGGTTGAGGCTGATGCCGTCGTAGCGCTCGATGATCAGGAGCTAGTCGAGCAATTGCTGACAAACGCAATGATTGCGCGCGCGGCAGAGGCTGTCGGTGCCATGGGGGCCTTGCTGACTATGACTGGCGAGTATGCCGCGACCCGCAAGCAATTTGGCGTGCCGATCGGAACTTTCCAGGCGGTCGCGCACCGGCTGGCCGATATGAAGATCGCCTACAACAAGGCGCTGGCGACGATGACCTATACAGCGGCCCTGGCCGAATCTGGCGGCGCAACCGCGCGTGATATCGCGATCATGAAGGGTCAGATTGGCAAGCTGGGACGGGCCGTAGGCGAAGCGGCCATCCAGACCCATGGCGGCGTCGGGATGACCGATGAGCTAAGCGTCAGCCATTACCACAAGCGGTTGCTCGCCATTGACGCGCAGTTCGGCAGCGCTGCCTATCATCTACGGACTGTAGGCGTGCGCTAGCGAAGAGAGGGACGCGCCAATCTGGCGCGCCCCTCTGAGACTTATTTTTTGAACTCGGCAGCGGCGTAGTCAGCGACCTTTTCGATCGCCTTCTTGATGCCGCTCTTGTTTGAGCCGCCAAAGAAGCCGCCGGTGACAGAACCTTCCCCACGGACAGTGGAGAGCACTTCGCCATCAGGGCCCGAAAAATCGACTTCGAGCAGGACTTTGGAACCGCCTGCGATCGGCCCGAGGAAATAGCGAGCCGCCTGGCTGCCTTCGTCAAATGCGATATAACGATAGGTGATCGTGATACCTTCTCCCTTGGTGAACAACGGTGAGTCACCACCAAAGAAGGCCTCTTCCATTTGCTCTTGGGTATAGGCGATGTTCTCGTCATCAACCGTCACATTGGAATCACCGTGTGAAATTGACGCCAGATCAGTGCGGAACGAACTTGTGTTCGGACGTTCGACCAAAAGTGCACTGTTTGCACATGCAGAAACGCTAAGCGCAAGCGCGCTCGCCATGAGTAGCTTTTTCATTAATTTGCCCCCAGATTGTGCTGGCCGGTCGACCAACAAACTGTGTGCATAGTACACATGCAAGGAGGCGTATCAATGGGCGATATTGCCGAAATCTGACAAATTTCGACAACATTCAGAGCCGCTTGCTTGACGCTATTCGAAGCCTACAAATCGAGCGGCTTCGCTCACGTCGCGACGAGTGATTTTTACCGGGTTGGCGGGAAAGCTCTCGTCGGGCCAGCCCATGGCAATCGCCTTCATAATCACTTGATCATCCGGGATCTTGGCGTGCTCGCGAACGACAGGAGACTGCATGATGCCTTGTGAATTGATCACGCAACCAAGGCCTTTCGACCAGGCCGCATTGACCAGCGCCGTCGCGACTGCGCCGCAATCAAACACCGTGTCATCAGCGTCCGAGAGCTCTTTATCGTAGGTGATGATCACGCAGACCGGCGCGTCAAACTGACGGAAACCACGCAGCACCCAATCTTGCCGCTTTTCCTTGTCGTCGCGGCCAATGCCCATGGCTTCGAACAATTGGATCGCGCAACCAACCTGGCGGTCGCGATGCACCCCTTGAAACGGGTGACCCTTGCGAAACTCTCTTGAGTCAGGCTCGCCAGCGAGAATGCGTTCGGTGTTGCCCTTGCGTATGCGATCAAGCGGTTCTCCGGTGATGACATGGAAGTGATAGGGCTGCGTGTTCATCGATGAAGGTGATCGCATCGCCATGCCGAGAATCTCTTCGATCAGGTCCTGCGGTACAGCTTTATCAAGATAGCCCCGGATCGAGCGGCGCCCGAGTACGACTTCGGAAAATGTCTGTTGTTCGTTCCCGCTCACATTTCTCTCCTGAATCGGTTCGCGCAACAGCTAGCGCACAGCGTGCTGCGATCAAAATACGCTACGGAAGCGCCTTATGCGGCTGTGAAATACGGCTTGTCGCCGGCGACGGTCACCCGCTCCATGATCCGGCGCGCGGGGAAATAGTCCGACACTGCCAGGTGCTGGCACACGCGGTTGTCCCAGAATGCGATCGACCCTGCCTGCCAGCGGAAGCGACACTGGATCTCTACATCCTTCGCGGTCGCATAGAGATGATCGAGCAGCCAGGCGCTTTCCTTTGCGCTCAGGCCTTCGATATGGCTTGTGAAAGCCGTGTTGACGTAGATCACCCGTTCGCCCGTTTCGGGATGGGTTCGGATCACCGGATGGCGCATGGGTGGGTATTTGTCGTGCAGGTCTTCAGGAGCCTTTCCAAGCCGTTTGGCGAACACACGCGCAATATCGTGAACCGCGGTAAGGCCTTCGCAGAAGCGCTGCATCTGTTCGCTCAGGCGCTCGTAAGCCAGATGCATGTTTGCGAACAGCGTGTCGCCGCCGCATTCCGGGACTTCGCGCGCAAGCAGGATAGATCCAAGCGACGGGCACTCTCGCCAGGTCACGTCCGAATGCCAGTTGTTTTCCTGGCCGCGGCTGTCTGGGCCGTGCGCGATGCGCAGCACTTCCGGATTGGGCTGGTCCTTGGGCGTTGCAGGGTGGATTTCCAAATCGCCAAAGCCACGCGCAAAGGCGATGTGCTGTTCCTGGGTCAATTCCTGATCGCGAAAGAAGATCACGCCATGCTTGAGCAAGGCTGCGCGGATTTCTGGAATGCGGGACTTGATGTCAGGCGCGCCAAGGTCAACGCCATGGATCTCTGCACCTATCGCTGGTGTCAGCGGTTGGATGTCGAGCGTTCCTGTGTCGAGCTTTGCGCGATCAAAAGTGGTTGCCATCAATTCCTCTCCCAAAGAATTCGCGAGAGGTTTTGCGCGATTAGAACTGCTTGTGCAACCGGTTCGACATCAGCCCACGGCTGAACGAATGTCTTCTAGGCCCTTCCACTCTGCATCCTCGAACGCCTGAATATCGAGCGGGTAGGGGCCAAGCCCGTTCAATTCCGAATTGAAATTGCTCATGAAGAGGTCAACCGAAGGCGCAAAGAAGCGCCATTCGCGATGCCCAGCTACAGTGATCACTGCAACACCCGATCCCCAAGATCCGTCGCGATCACAGGCATCGAAAATACGCTCCTCAAACTGATTCATATGAGCGAGAGTGTTTTGGTCAGGAAGTCCACTGTCGTCGCGCTCGTCGAATGTCCAGCGCACGACCAACAGCGTGGTGAATTCCTGTTTGCGATCAGGGAGAGGTTCGCCGCTGCGGAACCTCAGAAAGATCGGCTTGCCATCGGGATCGTTTGAAACCGAAACCCATTCATCGGTCGGGAATATGCCGGATTGGCTCACGCCGCCTGCCGCAATTCCAGATCGAGCCGATCCCAGATTTCGACCAATGCCGTGGTCAGCTCGTCCATCATCTCTTCGGTATGCTTGGGCCCTGGCGTAAAGCGCAGTCGCTCGGTTCCGCGAGGAACAGTCGGGAAATTGATCGGCTGCACATAGGCGCCGTATTCGGCCAGCAGGATATCGCTGATCTTCTTGGCGCGGACCGGATCGCCAACCATTAGCGGGACGATATGCGTCACGCTGTCCATGACGGGCAGGCCGGCTTCAGCGAATTTGAGCTTGAGCATCGCCGCTGCTGCTTGCTGGCCCCGGCGCTCCTCATCGCTTTCCTTGAGGTGACGGACAGCTGCCAGAACGCCAGCGACCAAGACAGGACTCAGCGAAGTAGTGAAAATGAACCCCGGTGCGTAGGAGCGAATGCAGTCAATCACTCTGGTATCAGCAGCAATATAGCCGCCCATAACGCCAAACGCCTTGCCCAAGGTTCCTTCAATTATGTCGATGCGATGCGCAGCGTTGTCGCGCTCGGAAATGCCGCCGCCATGCTCGCCATACATGCCCACAGCGTGGACCTCGTCGATATAGGTCAGCGCATTGTATTTTTCAGCCAGGTCGCAAATCGCATGGATCGGCGCGATATCGCCATCCATCGAATAGACGCTTTCAAACGCGATCAGCTTTGGCGTTTCAAAGTCCTCAGCCGCCAACAGCTCTTCAAGATGAGCCATGTCATTGTGGCGGAAAACACGTTTCTCGCAGCCCGAATTGCGAATACCCGCGATCATGCTGGCGTGGTTGAGTTCGTCGGAGAAAATGACGCAGCCTGGCAGCAGTTTTGCGAGCGTCGAGAGCGTTGCGTCATTGGACACATACCCGCTGGTGAACAGCAAGGCGCCTTCCTTGCCGTGCAGGTCTGCCAGCTCATTCTCCAACTCGACATGGAGGTGTGTGTTGCCACCAATATTGCGCGTGCCGCCTGAGCCGGCGCCAACATCGTGGAGAGCATCTTCCATCGCGCCGATGACCTTTTCGTGCTGGCCCATCGCCAGATAGTCATTTGAGCACCAAACCGTGATCGGCTTGGGTCCATTGTGGCCGTGGAAGCACCGCGCATTGGGGTAAGCCCCCTTATTACGCATGATATCGATGAAGACGCGGTACCGTCCTTCCTCGTGGAGGCGATCAATCGCCTGGTCGAAGATTTGGTCGTAATTCACGTGTTGCGCATCCATTGCAGCGGAGCGATTGCGCTCCTCCAAGTCACGGCGATTTAAGCATCTCTGCAGCGTTTTGCTACCGCGATCTTTGCGAGTGGTTCGCAAGGTTTAGAATTGCTCCCACTCAGACAATCCGAGGTGCTCAACATACTGACGAAGCGAAGGATCCAGGTCCGCATCGCCAACCGTCACAAATTTGCTGACGGAGTGATCTTCGAAAATCTGGTCCTTGGTCAAATGAGCAATTCGCCGAGCAATTCCGGCGGCACCATCGATCGTCTTAACACCGCCACCCAAGGCCAACTCGAGTTCGTCCTTGATCAGCGGGAAATGAGTGCAAGCGAGCACGAGAGTGTCGATCTCGCCGCCTTTTGGCATGGCGCGCAGTTGCGACACCACATCGGCGATGATGGCATGATCAACGGGCTCTCCGCGCAGCTTGCGTTCTGCGACGTCGACAAGTTCAGGCGCTGCGAGGCGCAAGAGGGTCTTGTCCGAGGCAAACTGGGCTTCGAGCTGGTCGACATAGGACTGGCGGATAGTGGCTGCTGTCCCGAGGAGACCGATTGTGCCGGTCTCCGAGAGCGCAGCAGCAGGTTTGATCGCCGGTACTGTGCCAACAATCGGAATTTCAAGCACATCTCGTACCATGCCAAGCGCGATCGTGCTCGCCGTGTTGCACGCGATACAGGCCAGCCGTGGGCGATAACGTTCCGCCATTCGCCCCAGCAGACCGGCTACCCTAGCTGCGACTTCGGCTTCAGATTTTTGGCCATAGGGCAGGCCGGAATAATCAGCCGCGTAGATCACGGGCGCAGTGGGCAGCAATGCGCGCAATTCAGCCAGCACGGTCAGTCCGCCAACGCCGGTATCGAACAACAGGATCGGAGAAGATGGCTCGTGAATGGTGGTATCTGCCTGTCAGAACGCTTGTCGAGCCGCGGTCTATTACTTAGGCACGGACAAAAGGAAAGCGGATCGACGGGAAAGAGTACACAATGGAACAAATCTACGCTGCATTGCTGGGTTACGCTCTGGGATCGATCCCGTTTGGCTTGTTGCTGACAAAGGCCGCCGGTCTGGGGGATGTCAGAGAGATTGGCAGCGGCAATATCGGCGCGACCAATGTGCTGCGCACCGGCAATAAGGGGCTCGCGGCAGGGACGTTGTTGCTGGACCTGCTCAAGGGCTTTGCGCCGGTCTACATTGCCGGAATGCTGTGGGGCGAAGTGGGCATGGCGTTTGCTGCTGGGGCGGCTGTGCTTGGCCATTGCTTCCCGATCTGGCTCGGTTTCAAAGGCGGCAAAGGCGTCGCCACCAATGCCGGTGTTGCCTTCGGTCTCGCATGGCCGATTGGCCTCGCTTACGCCGCGATCTGGCTCAGCATGTTGGCAATCTTCCGCATTTCGTCACTGGCCGGGATGAGCGCGGTTGTCGCCGCAGCGGCGGCTGCGCCTCTGTTCGGCTACCCACAATTCTTTCCCGTGCTCGCGGCGATCGCCGGGCTGATCATCTATCTGCACCGCGAGAATATTGGTCGGCTGGCTAAGGGTGAAGAACCCAAGCTGGGTAGCAAGAAATGACGGCGGCAATCTGCTGATGGAGGGAACAGGGTCGCAGCTGGTTCTCTCCCAGGTCGAGGCGTTTGCGCGCATTCGTTTGCTGCGCTCGCCCAATATCGGCCCTGTCAGCTATCGCCAGTTGCTCGCTCGCTTTGGCACAGCGGAAGCGGCGCTGGACAACCTTCCAGGACTGGGATCTCGGCGCGGCAAAAGCGTCCACCACATCGCCCGCGATCAGATTGAGCGAGAGGTGGAGATGGTCCGTCGATCCGGCGCGGCCTATCTGTTCCATGATCAGCCTGACTATCCACCGCTACTGCGTGAGCTGGAGGGTGCTCCGCCAATCCTGATCTATCGCGGTCGAAAGGAGCTGGCATCTCAAAGATGCGTCGCAATCGTTGGCGCGCGCAATGCGTCTGCGGCGGCGATCAAAATGGCGCGAGAATTTGCGAGCGAGATTGCCAGCCAGGGATATGCGGTGGTCTCAGGATTGGCGCGAGGGATTGACGGAGCTGCGCATCTCGGGGCCTTACCCAGCACTATTGGCGTCATCGCCAGCGGGATCGATATCGCTTACCCGCCGGAACATGCCGACCTACAGGAGCGGATTGCGCAGGAGGGCCTGCTGATCGCGGAGCAGCCACCGGGCACCGAACCCAAGGGACGCCAGTTTCCAAGCCGCAATCGGATCATTGCTGGTCTCGCTGCTGGCACGGTCGTGGTCGAAGCGGCACCCAAGTCAGGCTCTTTGATCACCGCGCGGCTAGCGGGCGAAGCAGGGCGCGAAGTTATGGCTATTCCCGGTTCTCCGCTCGATCCAAGATCCTTGGGCTGTAATCAATTGATCCGCGATGGCGCAGTGCTGGTCCAGTCACCCGAAGATGTGATCGAACTGCTCGTGGGGTTTACCGGTGCGCCGCGATCGCGCGTGGCTGAGCTCGGTCCAGAGACAGTGCTCGAATTTGATGAGTCAGCGCCAACGCATGATGAGACGATCGGGCCAGACTCGATCGTGGCGCTGCTCTCCTCCGCTCCGATTGCTGTCGATGAATTGATCCGGCAAACTGGCGCGCCAAGCGCGGCTGTGCAAATGGCTCTGCTGGAATTGGAATTGGCCGGTCAATTGGAACGGCACGCTGGGGGAGCGGTCAGCACAAATGGAAGTGATCTCTAAGGCGTGGAACTACTATTCGACGAATGAACGCTTCGCGCTGATCATCGCGCTTCTCTGGATCAGTGTCAGGGCTGCTTTCGAGATGTGGGATGGCCAGGGAGACGCCTTCTGGTTTCTCGTCATCGTTGTTATCCTGATCGCGTTGGGCATCTGTGCGATTGGTTCCTTCGTAGCCTTGTTTGGCGATGGTGGGGGGTTTGAGAAGCGCTGGCGGCGGATGATTGATCGCTTGCTTCCGATCACTACTTTGTTTGGAACGTTCTATCTTTTGACTTTGTTGCCGAAGATCTCTTGATACAGAGCTGGAATGCGAATTGCGGCGATGATCTTCCGAAAGGAGATGACTTCTCTTGCAGCCAACCCGAGACTTTTCTCAACGATTGTGGAACCAACAAATCAGCGTCGCGATGAGCGGCTGGAGATGGATTTGGCCATATTTGGCAATCTCAATCCTTGGCTACACTTGGTTCGACACCTTTGGCTACGAGTTCGATGGTCTCTATGCGGCCTTTAGCCTCTTTTTGTGGGGACTGGGCTTCTTCCTTCTGCTTGGTCTCATGAAAGACGGAAGGGCGTTTCGTAGCGGACAGATGACGGGAATCGGGACCTATCTTGGGCTGAGCATCGTGAGCGGATTGGCGATCGCTCTCGGGATATTGCTGTTTGTCTTGCCCGGACTCTACCTGGCAATGCGCTGGATCCCAGCGTATCCGCGAGCTCTCGATTCCTCCAATGGGATCACCAGTGCCCTTGGCTGGAGCTGGGAGAAAACTAGACCGCACCAGCAAGAATTGGTTGGGGCGTTCGCACCAGTAGTTGGATTTTACTTTGCTGCAATATCGCTGATCGCCATCTACGAACTGAACTGGGAAGCAATTGACGGCGTCATTTACTGGCTAATGGTTCTCGGATGGAACGCGGCCCTCAGCCTCGCGGTCGCCTGGCAGACTGTACTTGGGGTTGCGCTGTACAGAGAATTGGAGGGAACCGGCCAAGAAATCGCAGAGACGTTTCAATGACCTCTTGACGAACTCCTGAAACACAAACCACTCTCGCGCGTACGTACACGCGTAAGGAATCCGACCGAACCATCATGCAACTTGTCATCGTTGAATCGCCAGCCAAGGCGAAAACCATCGAGAAATATCTTGGGTCTGACTTCAAGGTTCTGGCCAGCTACGGCCATGTTCGCGATCTGCCGCCCAAGGATGGCAGCGTTCGCCCGGACGAGGACTTTGCGATGGATTGGGAGCTCTATCGCGACAAGCAGAAGCGCTTCAAGGAAATCGCAGACGCTGCCAAGGGGGCTGATCGGCTGGTCCTTGCGACTGACCCTGATCGCGAAGGTGAAGCGATCAGCTGGCACGTCCAGGAGCTGTTGAAGAAGCGCAAGGCCTTGCCAACCAAGGTCGATCGGGTGACTTTCAATGCGATCACCAAATCCGCAGTGAGCGACGCGATGAAGAGCCCTCGCGAGCTCGATACAGATTTGATTGAAGCCTATCTCGCCCGCCGCGCACTCGATTATCTGTTCGGTTTCACATTGTCGCCGGTCCTTTGGCGCAAACTGCCCGGAGCCAAATCGGCTGGCCGCGTGCAATCGGTCGCGCTGCGTCTGATCGTGGATCGTGAGCGCGAAATAGAAGCCTTCAAGCCGGACGAATATTGGTCAATCCTCGCCAAGCTTGAATCCGATGGGACCGAGTTTGATGCAAGGCTGGTGCGCTACAAGGGCGAGAAGCTTGAAAAGCTCAGCCTGGGCCATCAAGGTATCGCCGAAGAGGCCAAGGCGGCGGTCGAAGCTGGCCGTTTCACGGTCGAAGCGATTGAGACCAAGCCGCTCAAACGCAATCCCGCGCCTCCGTTCACCACTTCGACATTGCAACAAGAGGCTGCCCGCAAGCTTGGCTATTCAGCCAGCCACACAATGCGGCTTGCCCAGTCGCTCTACGAGGCCGGTGCAATCACCTATATGCGGACCGATGGCGTGCAGATGGATGGCAGCGCGATCGCAGCGGTGAGGGCGGAGATAGGCGAGCGCTATGACCCGCCTTATCTGCCCGAAAAGCCGCGTTTTTACAGCACCAAGGCCAAGAACGCTCAAGAGGCTCACGAGGCGATCCGTCCGACCAATTTCGGTCGTGACAATGCCGGGACGGGCGACGAAGCCAAGCTATACAAGCTGATCTTCAAGCGTGCGATGGCGAGCCAGATGGCGGCTGCGCAGCTTGAACGGACAACGGTCACATTGCGTGATGCCACCGGCCAGCATGAGCTTCGGGCGACTGGTCAAGTTATCAAGTTCCCGGGCTATTTCGCGGTCTATCAGGAAGGCATCGACGACAAGAAAGACGATGACGACGAAGGCCTGCTGCCGGCGCTCAACAAAGGTGATGTCCCAGCCAAGAAGAATGTTGAAGCCAATCAGCACTTCACTCAGCCGCCACCGCGCTTCTCCGAAGCGTCGCTGGTCAAACGGCTTGAGGAATTGGGCATCGGACGCCCTTCGACTTACGCATCGACGATCCAGACTCTGCGTGATCGCGACTATGTCCGGATGGAAAAGAGCCGTTTCCATGCGGAGGATTCCGGTCGTCTGCTGACGGCCTTCCTCGAGCGCTTCTTCCCGACCTATGTCGCCTATGATTTCACCGCTGGAATGGAAGACGAGCTCGATACCGTTTCGGATGGACGCGAGGATTATAAGACGCTGCTCGCCAACTTCTGGAAGGACTTCAAACCCAAGACCGAAGAGGTGATGGAAAAGCTGCCTTCGGAAGTCACCGAGGTGCTCGACGAATATCTGTCTGACTACCTGTTCCCGCCGCGCGAAGACGGCAAGGACGCGCGCTTTTGTCCGCTCTGCGCACAGGAGGGTCGTGAAGGTGGTCGGCTTTCCCTGCGGGGCGGTCGCTTCGGCGCTTTTATTGCCTGTTCGAACTACCCGGAATGCAAGTTTACACGCCGCTTCGCTCAACCTGGCGGAGACGGAGACGATGGCAGCGCTGATGGTGTGCTTGGCCAGCACCCGGAAACCGGCGAAGACATCCATCGCAAATCCGGCCGCTTTGGACCCTATGTCGAGATGGAATCGGATGGGAAGAAGAAGCGCGCGTCGATTCCCAAGGATCTCGATGATTTTGACTTGGAATGGGCGATCAAGCTGCTGGATCTGCCGCGTATTATCGGCGCGCATCCCGAGACTGGCAACGAAATTGAAGCGGCCATCGGGCGCTACGGACCCTATCTTCGGCACGACGGCAAATATGCCAAACTGCAATCAACCCGAGATGTGTTCGACACCGGGATGAATGCGGCGGTCACTTTGCTGGCTGAAGCGGCCAATCGCAAAGGCGGCGGACGGCAAAAGGCTGAGCCAATCAAAACGCTTGGCGAACACCCTACCAGCGGTGGTGAAATAAAGGTCATGCCGGGGCGCTATGGTCCCTATGTGACTGACGGGAATTACAACGCGACTATTCCCAAGGATGTGAAGCCTGAGGACGTCGAAGCCGCGCAAGCGATTGCGCTGATCGATGCGCGCGCCGCCAAGGGTCCAGCCAAGAAAAAGGGCCGCAAAAAGGCTGCAGCGAAGCGGAAATCTCCCGCCAAGAAGAAAGCGGCCGCCAAATAGGCCCTTGCCGGGCGCGTATTTTGCGCAATCACGTTGGTAAATCGTCAAGCATTTTAGCTTAACACACGCCCTTGGAGACTAGGGGCTAACTCACGTGATTGAAATTGAAGTCCAGAACGAGACTCATCAGACGCAAGCGCGCCTGCGCTTCGCAGCCGTGCCGCGGATCGGCGAGGGAATTCGCCTACGCGAACCCGATGGTATCTGGGCCAGTTATGACGTTCTTGATGTTTGGTACCAGAAGGCCGAATTCGGCGATGTCTGGATGCCATATCTTCACGTAAGGATGACACCGGGAGAGGGCGGTGAACCCGCCAGCGATCCCTATGAATCAGGCTTCGAAGCCCAGGCAGGGGAGCTTGAACCATTCAAAATCTAATCAAACGCACGACGGGCCCGCATTCGCCGGGAGCCAAAACTCGGGCCGGCATGGAAGGCAAGACACTTGCCGAACGGCTAGCGGAAGCCCCTGACGACTTTGAAACGGTTGCTCCGAGCGACCAGGACGACAAGTCCGAAATGGTGGTCGATGCGCGCGATTTGGACGCCACTGGCGAGCAAGCGGACACCGACGCGATTGTGCGTGCAGCAAAGGCAATGCGGGACGGCAATTCGGGCCAGGTGCAGCAGGCCAATGTGAAGACGTGCCTGATCGTCGATGACAGCCGAGTCATCCGCAAAGTGTCGAGCAAGATCGCAAAGAGCCTTGGTTACCACGCGATCGAGGCAGAGAATGGCGAAGAAGGCCTCGCACGCTGCAAAAAAGCCATGCCAAATCTGGTCCTGACCGACTGGAACATGCCGGAAATGGACGGACTGGAATTCGTCCGTCAATTGCGGGCAATCCCAACGCCGCATGCACCGACCGTGGTGTTCTGCACGTCAAAGGGCGACGCAGAAGACATTCATGAGGGCATTGGGGCAGGCGCAGACGACTATATCGTCAAACCGTTTGATGAGAGCGCCCTGCGCGCCAAGCTTGAGAAGCTGGGCCGGGCTTAAGTCAGCTATCGCATTCCAGCGCGCGTAAGATCTCTGCAGCAAGAATTTCTGGCTGATCGATTGTCGGCCAATGACTCGCACCTGGTAATTCGATCGTACTGATGCCGCTGGTGCTCAGCCACGCCATCGATTCCTCGGCGCAATTGTCGCGATTGACCACATAGATTGCATGCGCTGAGGCCTTAAGAAGCTCGCCCGGATGGGAGGTCGCCGAGAATGCGTGCGCATCGCTGCCAAGCTCCCACATCGCCGTCGGATCAGCCAGTGTGACCTCGCTGACATAGCGCGTCAGAACCGGGTCATCCTTTGCATTTTCCTTCAGTCGCGGGAGAAACCAATCGCGGAAGGCTTGCGGATCATCAAACTCCGCGGCGCGGCCGGAGAAATAGGCGTCCTTGGCAGTCAGATTGCCTTCAAGCGAGATGATGTGCTGGAGCGGTGCTCCATCTGCGCGCGCGGCAAAGCTCGCGACAATTGATGCCACAGAATGCGCGATGATTGCGGTCGCCTCGTGCTTGATCGCTTGATCACATACCCATTGGCCAAGTGCTTGCAGCGTCGCTTCCTGGGCGAGGGCAGGCGCGCCAAAACCGGGCAGGTTCAGTGGGATCAACATATTGCGATCCGCCAGCTCGGTCTGCAGCATTGGATCATACATGCTGGCATTGTCGCCAAACCCGGCGATCATCAGGATGTTCATGGAGTTTCGCTTCGCTCGAGATAGTCGAGGATCACCTCGGCGACTTTCGCCGGCTGCTCAGGCAGCAAAGCGTGGCCCGCATCTGAAATTTCAACATAGCTCACCTGCTCTGGCAGTTCTTGTGCGAGCGGGCGCCCCGCCAAGTCAGGTGGGGCGATAAAGTCCTGCTCAGGTTGCACCAGCAAGAACGGCACGCCGCCTGCGCGTTTGAAGTCATCCGATTCAACGGATTGCGCTGCAGCGATCTGTGCCATGGCAAGCTGAGGGAACCAGCCTTCTTTCCATACATGCGGGTCGTGACCCTGGGCGAAGAAGGCGCAGGCGATTGATGTGAGGCGCTGCTCATCGGGCAGCGCGAGATTGAATGAGCCGAGCAGGCAAGAGCGTTGCTCGGCGGAAAGCTCGAAGTCGCCGCCCGCCGCGAGGAGGATCAGATCATCCACACGATCGGGATAGGTGGCGGCAAAATAGCGCGAAAGGCGGTTGCCAAAGGCATGGCCAACCAGGTTGACTTGGTCGATCTCCAACGCGTCAAAAACAGACTTCAAGTCATCTGACAGAACCTGCATCGAGATGTCGCTGGGAGTGAGACTCCCCGTGCTTTGGCCGATCCCACGTGGTTGGATCAACACGACCTTGTAGCCGTTGCGAGCCAATTCGACGGTCAGATTCGATCCGAACTCTTCTGTGAAATCCTCAACCCCGCGGCCGAGCGAGGGAACAAGGGCGATCCATCCCTTTGAGCTTCCCAACCGCCCGTAGACGCGGACATGGCTTTGCCCCCCATCGTCGCGTTTGACTTTGTGTTCGTAGAGCAGCGCAGAGCTGGCGTCGGTGAGCTCCTTGGTGTTGGCAAGTGCACCACCGGCGCTGCCAGCTGCGACAAGCGAACTGACTATGACGCCAAAGATGCGCTTGATCGCCACGGTCTATTTGACCCAGTCTAGTCCGATTTCCTCGAACACTTCCTTGTCCTCTGACCAGCCTTCGGAGACCTTCACGTGGAGGTAGAGATGCACTTTGACGCCGAGGATTTCAGCCAGCTCCTTGCGCGCTGCCTCTCCGATGGCCTTGATCCGTTGACCGCCTTTGCCGAGCACGATCGGACGCTGGCTCTCGCGCGCGATCACGATCTGCTGGTGAACTTCGATGCTTCCGTCGGGCCGGGCCTTGTACAGCTCGGGCCTCACAGCGCTGTCATATGGCAATTCTTCGTGCAATTGCTGGTAGAGCTGCTCACGCGTGATTTCTGCCGCCAGAAGCCTCTCAGAGGCATCTGAGACCTGTTCTTCGGGGTAATGCCAGACCCCTTCTGGCATCAGATTGGCCAAAGCGGCCTTCAACTCGCCAACTCCATCGCCAGTCAGCGCCGAGACGAAGAACACTTCAGCAAAATCGACTTTGGCGGACAGCTCCTGCGCCAAGGCAAGCAAAGGCTCCTTCTTCGCTTTGTCGACCTTGTTGAGAACCAGAATCTTGCGCTCGGGCCGCTTGGCCAAAGCCTCGATCAGAGGCTCAAGCTCATGCCGTCGCTGTTTGATCGGGTCGACCATCAACAACACCGCGTCTGCGCTTTCTGCGCCTTCCCAGGCTGCGCTGACCATGGCGCGATCGAGCCGCCTGCGGGGTGCGAAGATCCCAGGTGTATCGACCAGGATCATTTGCGTGTTAGCGTCTTCAGACTGGTGCAGTGCGATGCCGAGCATGCGTGCGCGGGTGGTCTGCGCCTTGGCCGATGTGATCGCGACTTTCTGGCCAACCAATTGATTGACCAGCGTCGATTTGCCGGCATTGGGAGCGCCAATCACGGCGACAACGCCGCATCTGCTGACCAGGTTTGCGCTCATCCGAATTGATCCAGGAAATTCTTGGCCGCCAACCTCTCGGCTTCGGATTTGCTTGAAGCGGTTGCTTCCGCTTCGCCCACTTGGTTGACGCTTACACGCACGGTGAATTTCGAAGCGTGGTCGGGACCGCTGCGATCGACCACTTCGTATTGGGGCGTCTTGCGTCGATTGCCCGCCGCCCATTCCTGGAGCGCGCTTTTGGGGTGCTTGGCTTGACCCGCATCGCCTGACAGGTGGCCCGCCCAAAGCTCGTGTATGACATCGCGGGTTTGCTCAAACCCGTTCTCGAGAAAGCTTGCGCCCAACAGCGCCTCGATCACATCACCGAGGATATTGTCACTCTCCGCGCCGCCGTCTTCGCGCGCCTGCTTGCCGAGCCGGATGTGTTCTGCGAGGCCAATCTGTCTGGCGACGCGCGCGCAAGTGGCCCCGCTGACCAATGCGTTGAGTCGCTGCGAGAGCTTTCCTTCGGGCGCGTCGCCGCGGGCAAACAGCCAATGCGACACTGACAGGCCGAGCACGCGATCTCCAAGAAATTCGAGCCGCTGATAGTCGCGGACTTCAGGGTTGTTGCCCTGAACGCTGCCATGGGTCAGCGCTTCCAGCCAGACGCTGTCGTCTTTGACCTCGAAGCCCAGTCCCATCAGCCAGTCGCGCGTTTCTGTGTTGAGTTCGCTCATAGAGTATTGCCCAGACGGTCGCCGCGCGCAGCCGTGAACCAGGTCCAAGGCTTGTACCATTCGGCTCCGCCATCGGTAGACCACATGATGATGGAAGCGCGACCTACCAAATTGTTCAGCGGCACCAATCCGACGCCGCCATCGGTCATCGCAGGATAGCGGCTGTCTTGCGAATTGTCGCGATTGTCACCCAAGACAAACATCTGCCCTTCGGGAACGATCCGCTGCGGGTAGCTGTCGGCATCGCTGATCCCATAGTCGAGCACGTCGTAGGATACGCCATTGGGCAGAGTTTCGCGAAAACGCGGATATTCGCATACCGTCTCACCATCCGCATTCTGCACGCGATAGCGCGCCCGCGCACAGCCCGTGTTAGGAGAAGTGGGCAGGATGAAATCCTCGATCCGTTCCTTGGGTACAAGTTCGCCATTGAGAACGATCTGGCCGCCAACCATGCCAATCGTGTCACCGGGCAGCCCGATGACGCGCTTGATATAGTCCGATCCGTCAATCGGATGCTTGAAGATCACGATATCGCCGCGCTCCGGTTGGCTTGCCAGCAGTCGGCCATCGATGTCGGGCGTGGGGAAATCGAACGAGTTCTCCGAATAGCCGTAAGGCCATTTGGCGGCGAGCAAGTAGTCACCATTCCACAACTTCGGAAGCATGCTCTCCGAAGGGATGGAAAATGGCGAGAATACAAAGCTGCGGAACAAGACGACCAAGATGACGAGCTTGACCAAGAACCATAGGAAGCTCAGCCAGCTTTCGCCTTCTTCAGTGTCATTAGTTGTGGCCTGATTGTTGGCCGCTTCAGTTTGGGTCTTAACATCCATCACTTGCATCCCTAGTCGCGAGGAACCCGCCAAGGAAGAGGCTTTGCAAATGACCGACACGATTCTTGCCACATGGGATGAAATTGCTGCGGCGCCTCGCCCGACCCTGGCCGAATTGTTCGACGCTGATCCCGATCGCACCGAAAAACTCTCGCACCGGCTTGAGGCCTCGCTCGGTGATTTGGGTGAGCTGGGAATATTGTGCGATTGGTCCAAGACTCATTTGGACGACAATGTGATCGAGGGGTTTGAGCGGCTTGCCGCTGCCTGCGACTTCGAGACACAGCGCGCGGCCTTGTTCAATGGCGGGATCGTCAACCCCACTGAGGGCCGCGCGGCCACTCATGCAGCGATGCGCGGAAGCGGTAAGCCAGCCGATGTTGAGGAAGGCGAAGCGTTGCTGGCGCGCATGGGAATGCTGGTCACCGCGATCCACGAAGGCGCGCTGGGCGAGATCAAGCATCTTATTCATATCGGCATTGGCGGTTCAGCCCTGGGGCCCGACCTCGCCGTTGATGCGCTGACGCGTGATCTTGCATTGGTCGACGTCCATGTCGTTTCCAACATTGACGGTTTGGCTTTGGAACAAGCCTGCGCTGCGTGTGATCCCGCAACCACATTGATCGCCGTGGCTTCAAAGACCTTCACGACGACTGAAACCATGACCAACGCGTCAAGCGCGCTCAAATGGCTACAGGACAATGGCGTGTCAGACCCAAGCGGTCGGGTTGTCGCGCTAACCGCCAATCCCGAACGCGCGGTGGAATGGGGCGTCGACGAGACACGCATCCTGCCATTTCCAGAAAGCGTGGGCGGTCGTTATTCGCTGTGGTCAAGCATTGGCTTTCCCGTGGCCATGGCAGTTGGGATGGATGACTTCAGTGCAATGCTTGCTGGCGCGCAGGCGATTGACCTGCATTTCCGCGAAGCAGAGGGGAGGGCAAATCTGCCGCTGCTCGCAGCTTTTGCTGATCAATATTATTCACGCATCAGAGGCTGCCAGACCCGTGCGGTTTTCGCCTATGACGAGCGTCTCGACCTGCTGCCCGACTATCTCCAGCAGCTGGAAATGGAATCGAATGGAAAGTCGGTAACGGTCGATGGCCAGCCCGTGTCCGGACCCACCGCCGCGATCACCTGGGGCGGGGTCGGGACCGATGCTCAGCACGCCGTGTTCCAGCTGCTGCACCAAGGCACACGCCTCGTACCAGTTGATTTCATCGCCAGTGTCGCGCCAGGCGATGAGCTTGATCCCGCGCATCACAAGGCGCTGCTGATGAATTGTTTCGCCCAGGGTGCGGCGCTGATGGCGGGCAAGGAATCTGATGATCCGGCGCGCGCTTATGCCGGCGATCGACCCAGCGCGATGATGCTGGTTGATGATCTCGATGCCGCAGCCTTGGGTGCCTTGATTGCATTCCACGAGCATCGCACCTTTGCCAATGCCGTTCTGATGCAGATCAATCCATTCGATCAATTTGGCGTGGAACTGGGCAAATCTATTGCAAAGCAGCTCGATTCCGGCGAGGGCGACTTTGATCCAAGCACACAAGCGCTGATGACGGCTGCTGGACTCTAAAGGAACCAACCCGCGACATCTGCGCTGATACCACACTGTTCTCTATCACAAATCACCGACCAAGGACCCTCCATGACGCTCAAATTGATGCTGCCTGCTGCCGCTCTGATTGCTCTCGCCAGCGCTTCGCATGCTGACGAAATGCCGGTTGACGGATCTGGCCCGCAATTGATTGCCTTTGACGGAGTGCAGCAGCTGACCCAGGCCGCGAGCCGTCAGCGAATGCTGACGCAAATGCTTGGCTACACTTTGAAGGTCGATGCGGCGGGCAACGCCACCGAATGCACCCTGTCGCGCAAGTTCCGTCGCAAAGCGACCGAGCTTGCCCTGTGCCGCCCCTTGCTGCGCTTCTCGCGCTTTGAGCCGGCGCGCGACGCCGCGGGCAATGCCGTTGAAGGCACCTATTCGGGGACAATCGATTTCAAGATGCTGATGAGTGGCAAAGGCCTGCGCGACGAAAGCGCCGGATATTGACTTCTCGCGGGTCAGCGCCCATCTGGCCCGCATCGAAACGCACCAAGCCAGCGTGAAGCGGCGGCTCTGAACACTCATCCGCCCCGGCAGCGTTTCAACGAATTTTCAAAAAGCTTCCCATTTCACGCGGGCGGTTCTTTCGAACCCCGCGACCGTGCGCTCCTGCGCGCCGTGCGCGCAAGTATGAGTGTATATGACCCATTTCGAAGATCTCGGGCTGTCGCAGCCCGTCCTCCAGGCGCTTGACCTGAAGGGATATTCCACCCCGACACCGATCCAGCAGCAAGCCATTCCCGCGGTGCTTGAAGGCCGTGACCTGCTTGGTATCGCCCAGACCGGCACGGGCAAGACGGCCGCGTTTATGCTGCCAAGCATCGATCGCCTGCGCGAGTCTGACAATCGCATCCCTTTCAAGAGCTGCCGCATGCTTGTGCTGGCACCGACGCGGGAATTGGCGACACAGATCGCGACCAGCGCCAAGGATTATGGCGCGCTGGCCGGCCTCAAGGTCCATTCGATTGTCGGCGGCACCAGCGTTAACAAAGACCGCAACAAGCTCCACCGCGGGACGGATATCCTGATTGCAACGCCTGGGCGCTTGCTCGATCTGGTGGATCAGAAAGCCTTCAACCTCAATGGTGTTGAAGTGCTGGTGCTCGATGAAGCCGATCAGATGCTTGATCTCGGCTTTATCCACGCCCTTCGCCGGATCAACCAGCTGGTGCCGAAGGAGCGGCAGACGCTGTTCTTCAGCGCGACCATGCCCAAAGCGATCCGTGAGCTGGTGAGCGGCTATTGCCATGACCCGGTCCAGGTCTCGGTCACGCCCGAAAGCACGACGGCGGAGCGAGTTGAGCAGTTTCTTTTCATGGTTCAGGCCGATGAGAAGCAGGCGCTGCTCGATCTGATCTTGTCGGGCCGTCACAAGGTCCCCGGTGAATTTGAGCGCGTGCTGATCTTTACCCGGACCAAGCATGGGGCCGATCGCGTCGTCAAAAAGCTGAGCCGCAATGGCATCGATGCGAATGCGATCCACGGCAACAAATCGCAGCCGCAGCGCCAGCGCGCGCTCGACGAATTTCGCCGCGCCAAAGTGCCGATCTTGGTCGCAACGGATGTCGCCGCGCGTGGGATCGACATTCCGGGTGTCAGCCATGTCATCAATTACGAGCTGCCGAACGTTCCCGAGCAATATGTCCACCGCATTGGTCGGACTGCGCGGGCAGGGCGCGACGGCATCGCGATTGCATTTTGTGCGGAAGACGAGCGGGCCTATCTCAAGGATATCCGCAAGCTGACCGACGCGGAGCTTGAACGGCTGCCATTGCCAGACAATTTCCGCGCCGTTGTCGAAGGGGTTGGCCCGACCAAGCCGGCGCCGCGTGGGCAGACGAGAGTCTCGAAGAAAAAGGTCAAACCAAAGCCGCTGGCAGGCAAGCCCAAAGGGCAGAGTGGCGACAAGCCCAAGGCCAAGCATCCAGCTCGCAAAGGTAAGCCCAAGAATGCGGGTGGTCCTCGGCCAGGCGGAAACAGGCCGGGTGGTGGGCGGAAGCCTGGCGCACGCCGTCGCAACAACCGCAAACGCTTCTCTTCGTAAACAAACTTTAACCATAGCGCCGTTATCTGCTGCCAACGAAAGAAGCGGAGAAACGGCGCGCAATGATCCGGACTGAGACAACACTGATTGTCGGAGCAGGAGCCAATCGGGAAATCGAAATGCCCGATGGTCCGGAATTGCTGAATTCTATCGCTTCCGGTTTTGACTTCGAGCGGCTCAATTCTGAGCTCAAGTCACGCGACATGATCAATCTGGCGGCCTTGTTCGAGCAGGTCGCACCTCAGCTGGATATGTCACCAGACGCGCTGATGCAGGGCGGGATTGCGATCCGGCAGGCCGCGAAAGTCAGCCCGTCGATCGACGCTATCCTTGAGCAGTTTGGCCATGATCCTGCGGTGTTGGCGGCCGGGAAACTGGCGATCGCCTATTACACGCTTCAAGCAGAGGCGAAGGCTACCCTGAATGTCGAGCCCCACGCGCCTGGTGAATTACCTCTACGCGGAACAGAAAACTGGTTGTTTCAACTTGGGCAATTGATCGTCAATGGAGTGCCTCGAGCGAAGGCTGATGAATGCCTCGACAAGCTCTCGATTGTTTGTTTCAACTATGATCGCGCGATTGAGCACTATCTCCCATTTGTCCTGGAAATGGCCTTCGGAATGGGGCTTGAAGAAGCCCGCCAACTTGTTGGAACCCGGCTGCAGATCATCCACCCCTATGGTGTGGCGGGGCGTTTGCCTTGGCAAGAAAGCAATGCTGCCGAAGTCGATTGGAGCGACGAAGCGCCAAGCGACTATGCCAAACTGACCAAGTCCCTCGTCACGGCAAGCCAGCGAGGTGCATCTCGCCAGTTTCAAAGCTATCTTCTCGCCGAAATGGCGCGCGGAAAGCGGCTCGTGTTTCTGGGATTTGGGTTCGATCCGATGAACGTCGCGATGCTGTTCGATGACTCCATGCTCCAGGATCCAGATGTCCTTATTGCCATGACGGGCGTTGAAGAAACCGAGCGCAACGCGATCATCCGGCTACTTAAGCGCCAATCGGGCATTTCAAACGACGATCTGATCTGTTTCGAGAGCAGCCCAGCGTTTGAAACGCTGCAAAATTACGGACGTTTCCTGCAAAGCTAATCCAGCTCGCAAAGGCTAGGTGGTTGGCAATTCCGCCTGCGCTCGCCATATCGCTTCGCAAACAGCAGGAGCGTGGCGCATGGCCGATTACGAATACGACCTTTTCACCATTGGTGCAGGATCAGGAGGCGTTCGCGCGAGCCGGATCGCAGGTGGCGAATATGGGGCCAAAGTCGGCATCGCTGAGGAATATCGCTATGGCGGGACCTGCGTCATCCGCGGCTGTGTGCCCAAGAAGATGCTGGTCTATGCCAGCATGTTTGCCGAAGAGCTGAGCCACGCCGCGCACAAGGGCTGGACCTTGGGTGATCGGAGCTTCGATTGGTCAACCTTGCGCGACTTCGTGAATGGCGATGTCGACCGGCTCGAGGGCCTCTATGGTCAGACGCTGGGCGGAGCGAATGTTGAGAGCTTTTCAGAGCGCGCGACCATTACCGGGCCGAATTCGGTCAAGCTGGCTTCTGGCCGCGAAATTACAGCAAAATATATCCTCGTTGCGACGGGAGGCACGCCCGTGATCCCGCCGTTCGAGGGCTCAGAACATTGCATCACGTCGAACGAGATATTTTACCTCGATGAGCAACCCAAGCGGTTGATGGTGATGGGCGGCGGCTACATTGCGGTCGAATTCGCCGGTATCTTCAACGCGCTGGGAAGCGATGTGACTTTGGTCAATCGCAGTGAGACCATCCTGCGCACTTATGATCAGTCCATCGTCGATCGCTTGCCTCCGGTCATGGAAGCGCGCGGAATGGACCTGCAAATGGGCGCCCAGATCGCGAGCGTGACCAAGAACGATGACGGTTCACTCACGGTCGCGCTGACCAATGGTGTCACCAAGCAGGTTGACCAAGTGCTGGTCGCAACGGGCCGTAAGCCCAACACCGAAGGTCTTGGTCTCGAAAATGCTGGCATCGAACTGGGCCGCAAGGGCGAGATCCCTGTCGATGCGTCGAGCAAGACCAGCTGTGACAGCATCTATGCCGTGGGTGATGTGACTGACCGGGTCCAATTAACACCGGTTGCAATCCGCGAAGGGCATGCCTTTGCTGACAGCGTGTTTGGCGACAACCCGCGCGTGGTCGATCACAGCTGCATCGCCAGCGCCGTGTTCTCACAGCCGTCGATTGCATCGGTTGGATTGACCGAAGAGCAAGCGCGGTCCGAACATTCGCAGATCAATGTCTACACATCGGACTTCCGGCCGATGAAGAACATCTTCTCGGATCGGATGGAGCGCGGTCTCTACAAGATGATAACCGACGCTGAGACCGATAAGGTGCTCGGTCTGCATATGATCGGGCCCGAATCCGCCGAGATCATCCAGGCGGCAGCGGTCGCCATCAAGGCGGGCCTGACCAAGGCCGATTTTGACGCGACAACTGCGATCCACCCGACCATGGCCGAGGAATTGGTGCTGCTCAAATAGATTGCCACTTGCAACTGAGCTGGATAGCCTCTCCTCAAAAGGGGAGAGCACATGGCGCAGACAATTCTGGTGACCGGCGGCACTGGTTATATTGGCGGGGAGTTGATTGATCAGCTTCTTGCGGCCGGCAAATCAGTCCACACGACGGTTCGAAACGCCGAAAAGAGCGAACCCCGTCTGCGCGCGCGCTGGCCTGAGGCTGGCGAGCGGCTCAAGGTGTTCCAGGCTGATCTTGAGAATGACGCGGGATGGGCAGAGGCCAATGCTGGATGCGATGCGGTGGCGCATGTTGCCTCGCCATTCCCGCTCGACGTTCCCAGCAACAAGGATGAGCTGGTCGTCCCGGCTCGCGAAGGGACGCTACGCGCGCTGCGGTTTGCCCACGCAGCTGGCGTCACGCGCTTTGTTCAGACCAGTTCTGCAGCCGCGATTGCCTACGGCCATCCGGAACAGGACGACTTTGACTACACTGACTGGACTAATATCGAAGCGGGTGTGCCGCCCTATATCGAGTCCAAGACGGTCGCTGAGCGGACGGCGCGTGACTGGGTCAAAGAGTATGCGCCTGAGATGGTGTTCTGCTCGATCAATCCGGTCGCGGTCTTTGGCCCGATCGCCAGCGATGATCTGTCGACTTCGATTGAGGTGGTGAAACAGCTGATCGATGGCTCGATACCCGCGCTGCCAAATATGGGCATTTCGGTCACCGATGTGCGCGACGTGGCCAAGGCGCATGTGCTCGCGCTCGAAGGCCCAGACGAGACTATCCGAAACGGTCGCTTCCCGACCGCCACCAAGTTCATGTGGATCAGGGAAATGGCTGCTGTCCTGCGCGAGCGCGCACCTGACCTCTCGGCCAAGGTCGCGACCCGCAATATGCCAGATTTTGTCGTCAAGCTGCTGGCTCTGTTCGTGCCCGCGATGAAGCAGATCCGGCCAGAGCTGGGCAATATCCGCGAAGTGTCGGGCAAGCACACCGAAGAGGTGCTGGGTTTCAATTTCATAGATCCGGACCAGACGCTGGAAGACACAGCTCGCAGCCTGGTTGAACATGGGGTGGTGAAACTCTGATGGAGCTCAATGGCAAGACGATCCTGCTCACCGGCGGCAGCGCCGGGATTGGCCGTGAAATGGCGCGGCAGCTCAAGGCCAAGGGCGCGCATGTTGTGCTTACGGGACGAAATCCTGAGCGCCTTCGGGCCATGGCGGATGAAGGCTTCGAAACGATCAGAGCTGATCTCTCCAATGCGGCGGGTGTCGATGCCCTGGTCGCTGCTTGGGGTGACCGCGAGATTGATGTCCTGCTCAACAATGCAGGGCAATTGGTTGATCACGACTTTCGCAACGCGCCGCCTGATCCGGACGCCGCTGACATTGCGATTTATGCCAATCTCAATGCGCCGATCCGTTTGGCCGTGGCCTTCATGGACCGCCTCAAAGCGAGAACCAAGGCAGCGATCGTCAATGTGACCTCAGGGCTTGCCATTGCTCCAGCAGCACGCACGCCTGTCTATTGCGCGACAAAGGCCGGCTTGCGGTTCTATTCACTGACATTGCGAGAGCAGCTCAAGGATACGAATGTGCATGTGGTCGAGGCGCTGCCTCCGGTTGTCGATACTCAAATGAATGACGGCAATCCGATGAAGAAGATGCCACCCGAGGAATGCGCCCGCCAGATTATCGAAGCGCTCGAAAAGGATCGTGACGAGGCGAATATCGGGATGACCAAGGCCTTGCGCGTGGCAGAGTCACTGTCACCGGCGCTGGCAAAGAGCATCACCCTTCGGTTTTGACCCAGGTCAAGAAATTTACGTAAAACATAAAATATCTGTTGCGAATCGCAAAGATCGCTGTATGTGACCTCCCAGATTGAATTCAGGGAGTGTGTCATGTCTGCCAAATTGATCCGCCGCGTCGTCGAGCTGGTGATTGTTCTTTTTTTCGTAAGTGGGTTTCTGCTGATCGCGCGTGCCGTTGCGGCGATTTTCGACGGCAAGTTCGGGACGATCCATTGGCCGGTCCAAGCCGGTGCCTTTGGGCTGGAAGCTCAATTGGGTGAGGGCGCCCAGGTATCCTTCCTCGACGGCAATCTCGCGGTTGCGGGCCAACCGTTCTGGCACAGCATCGATCTGGGCTTCTCGATCGCCATCATCGGCATTTTCATCGCGGCTCTGGTGCTCCTGCGAGGGGTACTGGTGAGTTTCGCGAAGGGAGAATTGTTGAATGCTGCCAACGCTGACGCTCTGCGGAAAATCGGCGTGATCTTGCTGGTGGCGTGCGGCTTATCGGTCCTCAACGCTTTGCTGCTCCAGCCGGCCATCCTGTCCGTTGTGACGCCGGCAGAAGGAACAGTGCTCCACCCCGCGATATCTTGGGACGTAAAGGGCATGACCAATATCTGGCTGCATTATGATCCGCCGATCGTGACCTTCGCGCTGGGCGGTCTGGCCTGGCTGTTCGGAGAAGCGATTCGGAGCGGTGCGAATTATCGCCAAGACAGCGAGAGCGTGGTCTGATGCCGATCATTACCAATCTCGATGTGATGATGGCCAAGCGCAAGATCAGCCTGAAGGAGCTGGCGGACCGGATTGGCATCTCCAACACCAATCTGTCGCTGCTCAAGACCGGCAAGGTGCAGGGCGTCCGCTATCGGACGCTCGAAGCCCTGTGCAAGGAGCTGGATTGCCAGCCTGGCGACATCCTAGAATATCGGCCGGATGATGGCTGAGAGTTGCGAGAAGTCGCAGCGAAACTAGCAGAATGGTCATAATGGAGTGATTGACGCTGCGGCTTCGCTGCGGCAACGACCTCGGCACGCAACGAGTTTAGAGGACGTATGTCAGCCAATATCGCCGAAATGGAACGCCGCCGTGAAGCCGCCCGTATGGGAGGCGGTCAGAAGCGGATCGACTCACAGCACGCCAAAGGCAAACTGACCGCGCGCGAGCGGCTCGACGTTCTGCTCGACGAAGGCAGCTTTGAAGAGCTCGACACCTATGTTGAGCACGATTGCGTCGATTTCGGCATGGAAGATCAGAAAGTACCAGGCGACGGTGTGGTCACCGGCTCAGGCACGATCAATGGTCGACTGGTCTACGTTTACAGCCAGGACTTCACGGTCTTTGGCGGCTCACTGTCAAAGCGCCATGCTGAAAAGATCTGCAAGGTGATGGACACTGCGATGAAGGTCGGCGCTCCGGTGATCGGCCTCAACGATTCAGGCGGTGCGCGCATTCAGGAAGGCGTGGCGTCACTGGGCGGCTACGCTGAAGTGTTCCAACGCAACGTGCTGGCATCTGGCGTCGTTCCGCAGATCAGCCTGATTATGGGCCCGTGTGCGGGCGGGGCGGTCTATTCACCGGCAATGACCGATTTCATCTTCATGGTGAAAGACAGCTCTTACATGTTCGTGACCGGTCCCGACGTTGTGAAAACGGTGACCAACGAAGAGGTCACTCAGGAAGAGCTTGGCGGCGCGGTCACGCATACGACCAAGACCTCGGTCGCCGACATTGCGTTCGAGAACGACATTGAGGCGCTGCTGGCGACCCGCGACTTCTTTGACTTCCTGCCGCTGTCAAATCGCGAAGAGACGCCCGAATATGTCACCAATGATGCGTGGGATCGCGAAGAGCCATCGCTCGACACGTTGATCCCCGACAACGCCAACCAGCCCTATGACATGCACGAAGTGATCGCGAAGACGGTCGATGAAGGCTCGTTCTTCGAGATCCAGCCTGCACATGCCGCCAACATCATTTGCGGCTTTGGCCGGGTTGAAGGGCGCACGGTCGGCGTGGTCGCGAACCAGCCAATGGTGCTGGCCGGCGTGCTCGACATCGCCTCATCCAAGAAGGCGGCCCGCTTTGTGCGGTTCTGCGACGCGTTTGAAATTCCCATCGTCACCTTTGTCGATGTTCCAGGCTTCCTGCCCGGTACGGCGCAAGAACTGGGTGGCATCATCAAACATGGGGCAAAGCTGCTGTTCGCCTATGCCGAAGCGACCGTGCCCAAGATCACCGTCATCACCCGCAAAGCCTATGGCGGCGCCTATGACGTGATGGCGTCAAAGCATTTGCGGGGTGACCTCAACTACGCCTGGCCGACTGCCGAGATTGCGGTGATGGGTGCCAAGGGCGCGGTGGAGATCATCTTCCGCCAGGATCGCGACGATCCGGACAAGATCGCCGAGAAGACCAAGGAATATGAGGATCGCTTTGCCAATCCATTCGTGGCGGCGCAGCGCGGCTATATCGACGAAGTGATCTACCCGCATTCGACCCGCAAGCGGATCGCCGTGGGCCTGCGTAAGCTGCGCACCAAGCAACTTGAGAACCCTTGGAAGAAACACGACAATATTCCGTTGTGAGGACCAGCCGAACTTCAAGAATTATCTATTTTGCGTTGCTTGCAATATTCTTGTCTCTGTTCGTGTTCGTTGCGGTGTCCGTGATAGCCGAAGAGGGACCAGAAGTTTCGTTGCTGGGGGCCACAGGCGTTGCACTTCTTGGTGCCGGATTGGCGGCCTTGGGATTGAAAATTGCCTGGACAGGGGAATTGAATGACGAACCCGAAGTTTCACGCGAAAGCGACCCCAGCCTCTTTTGGTCTTCAACATTATTCGCGATCATCTCGGGAATTTTGTTCTTTGCGATCGGTGCAAGCGCAGTTCTGGAGCAGATAACATGAAACTAGGCCGTCTAAACCATATCGGCGTTGCGACGCCTTCGATCGCAGAATCCATCGCGCATTATCGTGACGTGATGGGTGCGACATCGATCACCGAACCCTTCGATCTGCCCGAGCAAGGCGTGAAGGTCTGTTTCGTCGACACGCCGACTGATTCGGGCATGAATGGGACGCAAATCGAGCTGATCGAGCCGTTTGATGACAGCTCACCGATAAAAAATTTCCTCGAAAAGAACCCGGCTGGCGGACAGCATCACATCTGCTTCGAAGTTCCCGATATCGCTACGGCACGCGAGGAATTTGAAGCCATGGGCAAGCGCATTCTTGGGCCAACACGGATCGGAGCGCACGGCACTCCTATCTTTTTCGTCCATCCCAAGGATATGCAGGGCATGCTTACCGAGATTATGGAAACGCTAACAGAAGGCGGTCACTAGGTGCATTTCGTCATTCCCGCGAAGGCGGGAATCCAGATGCGCTAGCGATTGCTTGGCACATTGGATGGACCCCTGCCTGCGCAGGGGTGACGCGGATTGGGAGAAAGAGAACAGCCATGTCCTATGAAACCATCAAGGTTGAGCGCGAAGGTCCGCTCACTATCATCACCCTCAATCGCCCCGAGCGCTTGAACGCGATGCCGCCGCAAATGGCGGATGAAATTGGTGAAGCTTTCTATGATCTGGGTGACAGCCGCGCGGTTTTGATCACCGGCGAAGGCAAGGGCTTTTGCTCCGGCGCTGACCTGGCCGCGCGCGGCGAAAACAACGCGCTCGGCAGCAAGGGTGGCAGCCACCAGGCCTTGTCACAGCATTACAACCCGGCGATCAGCCAGCTGATCCGGGCCGAAGTGCCGGTGATCTGCGCGGTCAATGGACCCGCTGCCGGCGTGGGCTGTTCGCTCGCCTTGGCGGCTGATTTCACCATCGCTGCCAAGAGCGCGTATTTCCTTCAGGCATTCGTCAATATCGGCCTGGTCCCCGATGGCGGATCGACCTGGTTGCTGGCGCGCGCCGTTGGCCGTGCGCGTGCGACGCGGATGATGATGCTGGGAGAGAAGATTGGCGGCGAGCAGGCCGAAGAATGGGGCCTCGTCTACAAATGCGTCGACGATGCTGACCTGATGGCCGAAGCCAAGGCGCTGGCAACCAAGCTCGCGAACGGTCCGACGCTCGCTTACAAGACGATGAAGCGCAACATTGCGACCGCGCTCGACAATGATCTCAATCACGTCTTCCTGGTTGAAGCCGAAGGACAAAGGCTCGCTGGCGCGTCGGACGACGCCAAGGAAGGCGGAAGAGCGTTCCTTGAAAAGCGTCCGGCTGAATTCCGGGGATCATAGGGGCTGACCACCTCTGGGCCTCGCTCCCGATTGCTCGCTACCATAGATGCCAGCTTTCACTGGCAGGATGAGTTATGTATGGCGCTCACATGAGTGAGAAACCGACCCCCGAAGACTGGAAAGCGCTCGCCGATAAGGAGAGCAAGGGCCGTGACCTGACATGGGCGACGCCCGAGGGTTTTGACATCAAGCCGCTCTATACAGGGGCGGATCATGCGGATTTCGATCCCGGCCTACCGGGCTTTGCGCCGTTCACCCGCGGGGTGAAGGCGAGCATGTATGCCGGGCGCCCATGGACGATCCGGCAATATGCGGGCTTCTCGACCGCTGAGGAATCAAACGCCTTCTATCGCCGCAATCTTGCGGCGGGGCAGAAGGGCCTGTCAGTGGCGTTCGATCTGGCAACGCACCGTGGCTACGATTCCGATCATCCGCGTGTGGTGGGCGATGTCGGCAAAGCTGGCGTTGCGATCGATACCGTCGCGGATATGCAGATCCTGTTCGACCAGATCCCGCTCGACACGATGTCTGTTTCGATGACCATGAACGGCGCGGTGATTCCGGTGATGGCGTTTTACATCGTTGCGGCAGAGCGTCAGGGCGTTTCGCAGGATAAGTTGGCAGGGACGATCCAGAACGACATCCTCAAGGAGTTCATGGTTCGCAACACCTATATCTATCCGCCTGAGCCGAGCATGCGGATCATTTCAGACATCATCGCATACACCTCGGCCAATATGCCGAAATTCAACAGCATTTCGATCTCGGGCTATCACATGCACGAGGCTGGGGCGACGGCGGTGCAGGAGCTTGCCTTCACCATTGCCGACGGCAAGGAATACGCCAAGCGGGCCATGGCGACCGGGCTCGATATTGACGCGTTTGCGGGCCGTCTGTCGTTCTTCTTTGGCATTGGCATGAATTTCTTCATGGAGATCGCCAAGCTGCGCGCCGCGCGCACGCTGTGGTATCGCGTGATGGACGGCCTTGGCGCCAAGTCGGAGCGCTCGAAGATGCTGCGCACGCACTGCCAGACGTCGGGCGTGTCGCTGCAGGAGCAGGATCCCTACAACAATGTGATCCGCACCACAGTCGAGGCGATGGCTGCGACCTTGGGCGGGACGCAGAGCTTGCACACCAATGCGCTGGACGAGGCGATCGCCTTGCCGACTGATTTCTCCGCCCGCATCGCGCGCAACACCCAGCTTGTGCTGCAGGAAGAAAGCGGCATCACCAAAGTGGTCGATCCGCTCGGCGGCTCGCACTACATCGAAGCGCTCACCGCGACCCTAGTCGAAGAGGCCGAGAAGCTGATGGCCGAAGTCGATGAGGCTGGCGGGATGACCGCCTATGTCGGCACCGGTGCGCCCAAAGCGGCGATCGAACGCGCGGCGGCCGAGAAACAGACCCAGATCGATCGCGGCGAGACCGTGATTGTTGGGGTCAACAAATACCAGCTGGCCGAGCAAGAGCAGATCGAGACGCTCGAAGTCGACAATCAGAAGGTACGGGCGGGTCAGATCGCTCGGCTCGCAGATGTTCGCGCCAATCGCGACGAGGCTGCGTGCCAGGCCGCACTCAAGGCGCTCAGCGAAGCAGCGGCGACCGATCCCAACACGCATAATGCGGCGCTTGCCAGCGGCCGCGATGAGAATGGCATTCCGCTACCTCCGTCCAAGCTCGCAGAGCTGGAAGAGCAGGCCAATGTCAACGTCCTGGCGCTGGCTGTCGAAGCCGCGCGGCATGATGCGACTTTGGGTGAGATCTCGTCAGCCATGGAACAGGCATGGGGACGCCACGACGCGACGCCCAAGCCAGTGAAGGGCGTCTATGCGACGGCCTATGAGTTTGATCGTCGCTGGAAACAGGTCACTGACGGGGTCGACGCGGTCGAGCGGCGCATGGGTCGCAAACCCAAAGTGATGATCGCCAAGATGGGTCAGGACGGGCATGATCGCGGCGCCAATGTGGTCGCCAGCGCCTTTTCCGATATGGGCTTTGATGTGGTATCAGGCCCGCTGTTCCAAACCCCGCAAGAGACCTGCGAAATGGCGCTCGCTAATGGCGTCGATGTGGTTGGTGCGAGCTCGCTCGCCGCAGGGCACAAGACCTTGATCCCTGAGTTGATCAACCTGCTCAAGGATGCCGGGCGGCCGGACATCAAGGTGACAGCCGGAGGGGTGATCCCGCCGCAGGATTATGACTTCCTGCGCGATGCGGGCGTGCAAGGCATTTATGGACCGGGCTCCAATGTGGTCGAATGCGCTGCCGATATCTTGACCCTGCTGGGTCACAACATGCCTCCGCCCGATGAGGAACTGGACGAGGCTGCGGAGTAGCCTCTCACCATCTGCCGTTCGCCCTGAGCCTGTCGAAGGGCCGCACTTCCTTTTTTGCGCGGCAGTTGGCAGAAGAAGGGCGGGGCTTCGACAAGCTCAGCCCGAACGGAGTAAGAACTTGACCCACATCCGCAATGACTGGACCCGCGAAGAGGTCGCCGAGCTGTTCGAGCTGCCGTTCACAGAGCTGCTGTTTCGCGCCGCGACCACACACCGCGAAAACCATCCGCCTGAACAGATACAGCTTTGCACCTTGCTGTCGATCAAGACCGGCGGCTGCCCCGAGGATTGCGGCTACTGCTCGCAATCGGTCCACGCCGATAGCGGTGTCGAAGCGACCAAGCTGATGGATGTGCAAGCCGTGCTGCAACGCGCCGCGCAGGCCAAGGATGCTGGATCACAGCGTTTCTGCATGGGGGCCGCCTGGCGCAATCCCAAGGACCGTGACATGCCCGCGATTGTCGAGATCGTGAAAGGTGTGCGCGATATGGGCCTCGAAACCTGCATGACATTGGGCATGCTTGAACCGCACCAGGCCGATATGCTCGCCGAAGCTGGGCTCGACTATTACAACCACAATATCGACAGCAGCCCGGAATATTATGAGCGCGTGATCTCGACGCGCGATTTCCAGTGCCGGCTCGACACGCTTGACCACGTTCGCAAGGCGGGCATCAATGTCTGCTCGGGCGGTATCGTTGGCATGGGTGAGACGCGCGAGGATCGCGTCGGCTTCATCCACACGCTGGCCACGTTGGAGGCGCATCCTGAGAGCGTCCCGGTCAACGCGCTGGTGCCGGTCAAGGGCACTGTGCTGGGCGATATGCTGGCAGACACGCCCATGGCGAAGATTGACGACATTGAGTTCGTTCGCACCGTAGCGGTTGCGCGGATCACCATGCCGATGAGCATGGTGCGCCTGTCTGCGGGCCGGGAGAGCATGTCAGAGGCGACACAGGCCCTGTGCTTCCTCGCCGGAGCCAACTCGATTTTCACCGGAGACAAGCTGCTGACCGCGCCCAATGCCGGCGATGACAAGGATGGCGCACTGTTCGACAAACTTGGATTGACCGCGCTGCAGGGCGATGAGCCGGCGCGCGCTTGCAAGGCAGTGGAACCGGCCGAATGAAGAAACGGTTCCTGACCGTTTCGGCCATCTATTGGTTTATTGGGATTGTTTTGATTGCGTTCTACGCCATGTCCTGCGGGTTCAGCGCAGGGCATGATGAAGAGAGCGCGGCGCTGATCACCGAATGCATTTCTGAAGTGCGCTCGCGCACGCCGCTGGTCGTCGCGGGGATCGTCGCCCTCTACGTTTTTGTCATTTATGTCATGATCGGCCGCTGGGAAAAGTCCGGCACCAAAAAGAGAAAGAAGAGAAGATGAGCCTTTCGTCCGATTCCTTCGCTGCTTTGGCGCTGCTGATGTTTCTGACCGGCGTAGGCATTCCGATCATGGCGACATTCAATGGCGGGTTGGGGGCGCAATTGGGCAGTCCAATCGCGGCCTCGCTGATCCTTTTCGGAGTTGGCGGTGTGCTCGCCGGAGCCTTGCTGTTGGTCGTCGGTGCCGTGCCATCAGCGGAGGCGTTCACGCTCGACAAGCCGTATCACTATCTCGGCGGCTTCTTTGTGCTGTTCTACGTCCTCTCGATTACCTGGGCCGGGCCCAAAATGGGGATCGGCAATGCCGTGTTCTTCGTATTGCTTGGCCAGCTGGTCGCCGCGGCTGCGATCGATCATTTCGGCCTGTGGGGAGCACTCAAGAGCGAAATCACCCCGCGACGCGTAGCCGGCATCGCGCTGATGGCAGCGGGCGTCTACCTGGCGAGAAGGCCGGGATGAGCCTTGGCTTTTCGGTCGATGAGCTTCTGCCCAAGGCCCGCGGGGGCGGGCAGCTCAAGATGGGTCTGGTCAAACTGACCGAAGAGACCTGGCTCCAGCCAGATCCTGATCTCGAAGCGCGCAAGCAGGCCTTTGCTGACCATCCTGAAGGGGTGCAGCTGATAGAAGAGGCTGACGCTCCCAGTCGCGAATTGGCCGCCATGCTGGGCATAGAGGGCGGGCTCCCCGAAGCGGTCCAAGCGGCGCATGAGGATATGTGCCTGCTGACCAAATATCCCGGCGAGGATGTCTATCGCCTGATCGGAGCTGCGGTTGCCTGGCCATCGGATTGGCACCCCAAAGACAAATTGGGCCTGCCGCTGCGCGGATTGCACGCGCCGATCGCTGGCTATGAAGAGCAGCTGGCGACGGGCGTCGACCGATTTATGGAAACGCTCCGGCCGGGCCTGATCTATGGACGCTGCAATTGGTTCATCGCCCCGACGGGAGATGGCAAATGGCTGGCGCAATCGACGCCGGAACAGGAATTTGCTCACGTCACATCCGAAAACGCGGGAGAAACGTTGTTCGTCCGGTCTGAGCGACAAACGCTGCGCCGCCTGCCCGAAACTGGCGCAATCCTGTTCACGATCGGGATCTATGTCGAGCCGCTGGGCGCTCTTCGCCGCGAGAATGTCACGCGGCTCGCCGATGCAGTGACCGATCTGGTAAATGGGGAGGGTGACCGACGCGGCGCTCCGCATTATGCAGACAGCCTGATAGCCTTTGCCAATCAAGGGGATGACAGATGATTTTCGCGCTCGTGCTGGTGCTCCAGTCAACAGACTTGCCGCCCTGTAACCAGGATCGTGCGGATGAGGGCATTCAACAGGAAATGAACATTTGCGCTGCGCATGATCTCAAAGCGGCGGACGATGCGCTGAATGCACAATGGGCAGTCACACGCGACAAGATGAAGAGCCAAGACGCTGACTACGAAGCCTATCAGTCGACTTGGGATGATGGTCAGCCAGGCTATTTCGAAAGCCTGCTGGAAGCCCAGCGCGCGTGGCTGAAATATCGCGATGCGCATTGCCGGCTTGACGGTTACAACGCCCGTGGCGGCAGCCTGGAACCCCTTCTGGTGACGACCTGCAAGACGGCGCTGACCACTGCGAGAACCGAAGAATTACGCCAGCTTGCGGAGTACCCTCTATGACCGATTTCCGTCCCGAGACCATGTCCGTTCACGCCGGGTGCGAGCCTGATCCAGCGACCAATGCGCGGATCACGCCGATCTATCAGACCTCGTCCTATGTGTTCGACAGTCCCGATCACGCGGCCAAGCTGTTTTCGCTGCAGGAATTCGGGAACATCTATTCGCGCATCATGAACCCCACCAATGATGCTCTGGAAAAGAAGATCGCCGCGCTGGAAGGCGGTGTTGGCGCATTGGGAGTGGCCTCAGGGCATGCGGCGCAATTGCTGGCCTTCCACACGCTGATGGAGCCGGGCTGCAATATCGTTGCGGCCAAGAAGCTCTATGGAGGCTCGCTCAATCAGCTTGGAGAAGCGTTCAAGAAATTCGGTTGGGAAACTCGCTTTGTCGATGTCGACGACCCGGAAAATGTGCGCGCGGCAATGGATGACAAGACGCGCTGCGTGTTCATTGAAAGCCTCGCCAATCCCGGCGGTGTGGTGTGCGATATCACCGCCATCGCCGACGTCGCGCATGCAGGCGGTGTGCCGCTGATGGTCGACAACACCATGGCGACGCCAGCTCTGTGCCGTCCATTCGAGCATGGGGCGGACATTGTCGTCCACTCCACCACCAAGTTCCTCAACGGCCACGGCAATGCGATTGGCGGCGTGATCGTCGATTCCGGCAAGTTTGACTGGAAAGCGCAGGGCGACAAATACCCTTCGCTGACACAGCCCAATGGCTCGTATCACGGGGCGGTTCTCGCAGACGCGCTTGAACCAATCGGACCGATCGCCTTTATCATCGCCTGCCGCGTGCTTGGCCTGCGTGATCTTGGTCCGGCCATGGCGCCGATGAATGCATTCCTGGCTCTCACAGGCATGGAAACGCTGCATCTGCGGATGGAGCGCCACTGCGCCAATGCGATCGAATTGGCGAAATGGCTCGAAACCCACAATCAGGTTGAGTGGGTGTCTTATGCAGGCCTGCGTTCGAGCCGCTATCACGAGCTTGCTCACACCTATCTCGGCGGACGGGGCGGGGCGGTGTTCACCTTCGGCCTCAAGGGTGGATACGACGCCGGCGTCAAACTGGTGTCCAACGTCAAATTGTTGAGCCATCTTGCCAATATTGGCGATACCCGCTCGCTTATCATCCATCCGGCTTCGACCACGCACAGCCAGCTGAGCGAGCAGGAATTGCTCGATGCGGGCGCGGGCCCGGACGTTGTCAGGGTGTCGGTCGGCATCGAGCATATCGATGATATCAAGGCCGATCTTGAGCAGGCTCTGGCGCAGGATTGAGCCACTCAATCGCATAGGCACATTTCCGCTAGGTTGCCTGCTGGCACAGGAGGCGGCATAGGCGCTGAAACAAACGGCTGTGAGCTGGAGGTTACGCTTGTTTTCTAAGATTCTGATCGCCAATCGCGGGGAAATCGCCTGCCGCGTGATCAAGACCGCCCGACGCATGGGCATCGCCACGGTTGCCGTCTATTCCGATGCCGATGCGCGCGCCCCCTTTGTCCGCATGGCTGACGAGGCAGTTCATATCGGCCCGGCACCCGCGGCGGAGAGCTATCTGATCCCTGAGAAGATCATCGCGGCCTGCAAGGAAACTGGCGCTGAAGCCGTGCATCCTGGATATGGTTTCCTGTCTGAGCGAGCGAGCTTCGTCGAAGCGCTCGAAGCGGAAGGCATTGCATTTATCGGCCCGCCTCCCGGAGCCATCGCCGCGATGGGCGACAAGATTGAATCCAAGAAGATCGCCAAGGATGCCGGGGTCAATGTTGTGCCCGGCTTCGTTGGTGAGATTGAAGGCACCGAGCACGCTGTCGAGATTGCCAATGGTATTGGCTATCCGGTGATGATGAAGGCCTCCGCTGGCGGCGGCGGCAAGGGCATGCGGCTGGCCTGGTCAGAAAAAGATGTCCGCGAGGGCTTTGAGAGCGTCCAGCGCGAAGGCCTCAACTCATTCGGCGATGATCGCGTTTTCATTGAGAAATTCATCGAGAATCCGCGTCATATCGAGATCCAGATCCTGGGCGATAAGCATGGTAACACGCTGTATTTGAACGAGCGCGAATGCTCGATCCAGCGTCGCCACCAGAAGGTGGTCGAGGAAGCGCCGTCGCCCTTCGTGACTGACAAGATGCGCAAAGCCATGGGTGAGCAATGCGTCGCTTTGGCGCAGGCGGTTGATTACCATTCGGCGGGCACGGTCGAGCTGATCGTCAGCGGCGCCGACAAGACTGGCGAGAGCTTCTACTTCCTGGAAATGAACACACGCCTCCAGGTGGAGCACCCGGTGACCGAAGCGATCACTGGCGTTGACCTGGTCGAACAGATGATCCGCGTCGCGGCGGGCGAAAAGCTCGAACTGACACAGGACGATATCGGGATTGAAGGCTGGTCGATCGAAAATCGCGTCTATGCCGAAGATCCCTATCGCGGCTTCCTGCCGTCGACAGGCCGCTTGATCGAATACAAGCCAAGCCTGGAAGGCTGGATCGATGATGGCGCCGCCAATGGCCGTCGCGGCGTCGATGGCGTGCGGGTCGATGACGGCGTCTACGAAGGCGGCGAAGTCTCGATGTTCTACGATCCGATGATCGCCAAGCTCATCACCTGGGGTGAAACCCGCGATGAAGCGGCAGACAAACAGGTGGACGCGCTTGATCGCTTCCGCATCAAGGGGCTCGGCCACAATGTCGATTTCCTCAGCGCGATCATGCAGCATGATCGTTTCCGCTCGGGTGAATTGACGACCGGCTTCATCGCAGAGGAATATCCCGATGGCTTCGAAGGTGCGCCAGCGGATGAGGCATGGTTGCGCCAGCTCGCGGCTTTGTTTGCCGGGGCTGAATTTACGGAGCGGTTCCGTGCCAGCCAAATCTCAGGCCAGCTCAGTGGGTCCAAGAACCCCCCATCCGATTGGCTGGTGAAGATCGGCGATCGCTCCTTCGACGTGACCCTGGAAGAGGGCGGAGCGACGGTCGACGGAGAGGCCATTCGTGGCACCTGGGACTGGGAAGTCGGCATGCAGTTCGCTCAGGTCACTGGCGAAAACGAAATGGTGATTCAGATCGAACGTCGCGGCGTGCGATGGACGATCACCACACGCGGCGCTTCGCATGACGCCTTGGTGCTTCCAGCCCGTTTGGCGGAACTGACGGGTCACATGATCGAGAAAGAGCCGCCGGATCTTTCCAAGATGCTGATTTGCCCGATGCCGGGCATGTTGGTGAAGCTGCATGTCGCCGAAGGTGAAGAAGTTCAGCCCGGTCAGCCCTTGGCGACTGTCGAAGCGATGAAGATGGAAAACATCCTGCGCGCTGAGAAGGACGGCACAATCGCCAAGATCAACGCATCGGAAGGCGAAAGCCTGGCGGTCGACGCGATCATCCTGGAGCTCGAATAGCATGTCGGGCATTGCCGGTTGGAAAGATATCAATCCGGCATGGGAACAGGTCGATGACCTGATCGAAGCGGCGTTGCTAACCGAAGACACCGCGCTTGAATTCGCGATCAAGAACTGCGTCGAGAACGAACTGCCCGACATCGCCGTGTCGCCAGCGCAGGGCAAGTTCCTGCAATTCCTGGTGCAGATCAGCGGCGCCAAGCGCGTGCTTGAGATCGGCACATTGGGTGCCTACTCAACCATCTGGCTGGCGCGCGGTGCTGGTCCCCAAGGCAGCGTCGTGACGATCGAGGCGGAGCAGGATTACGCCCGCGTGGCGCGCGAAAACCTCAAACAGGCAGGGTTGGGCACGCGGGTCGACGTGCGGGTTGGTGCAGCGCTCGATGTGCTTGATCTGCTGTCAGGGCCGTTCGATTTCACCTTTATCGATGCCGACAAGGTCAACAATTGCAATTACGTTGATCACGCATTGCGACTGTCTTCACCGGGTGCAATCATCGTGGTCGATAATGTGGTGAGACAGGGCGACATTCTGCATCCACAGGACGAGAGCGCGATAGGCACAGTGGAGCTTTACCAGCATCTTACCAACCATCCGCGGCTCGACGCGACAGCCGTTCAGACCGTCGGTCCGAAGGGCTGGGACGGGATGCTGTTCGCCACTGTCGTGTGATCAGGCCGAAATAGGCGCTGTAGACGCCGTAAAGACGTGTCCTGTTGATTTTATTGGCGTTTGGCACCCTCGGGTGCCGAAAGGCGCTCGACGCATTCCTGAGCCTTTTCCACAGCCAGACTCGCGTATTCTACTCAAATTGTAGAACTTTGATCGTCCGAATCGCCGTAACGACGGACCGGAGGGTGATCATGGCGAAAAGTGGGACAGGGTTTTTCGACAGCAAGGGCAACTTCTTCCGCAATCCTGAAGAAGCGACGATGAGCGATATTGCCGCTTTGCTTGGCCAGATCGGCGAAGGCGAAAGCCTGGCGCCGGGAATAGCCCACCTTTTGTTGGAAAAGCGCTCCGATCTCGAAGCTCTATTCGCCGAGCACGACGCCATGACGGAAGCGGTCAAGGATCGCGGAAATGTCGCGGACATCACCGACAAGGTCGCCAAGCTCCCAACCTGACGGGTCATAATCGGAGGGCATCATGCCACTACCCATAACCTCTGCCACCGCAGCTGCGCTGGCTCTGCTTTTGCTGCTCACCGCCATCCTGACCGTGCGCAAGCGGCTTCAGCTCAAAGCGGCCTTTGGTGACGCGGATGATAATGGCTTGATCGCGGCGAGCAGAAGCCACGGCAATCTGGCTGAGCATGCGCCGATTGTCCTGATCATGCTGGCGCTGCTCGAATATGGCGAGGCCAATGCCTCGCTGCTGATGTGGACCAGCATCGCCTTCGTGGTCGGGCGCGTGGCGCATGTCATCGGCCTGTACCAGAACTCGGAACCCGGAAAGGCGCCGCTTCCGCGTCAGCTGGGCGTGATCATCACTTGGCTTGTCATGCTGGTGTTTGCCGCGCTGCTCTTGCTCGGCGTGTTTGGCTAGCGTCCGCTGATCAATCGTCGATCAAGGCCACAGCACGGATCCAACCGGCGCTGGCGCGTTCGATCTTCACCGGGAAACAGCTGAACATGAAGCCGTGGCTGGGCACGCTTTCCAGATTGGTGAGCTTCTCGATCTGGTAATAGGGACGGATGCGACCGGCCTTGTGTCCTTCCCAGATGATTGATGGATCTTTGTTTTCAGTCCATTTCTTGGCGGTGTGGCTGAACGGTGCGTCCCAGCTCCACGCATCGGTGCCGACCACTTCAACGCCGCGTTCGGTGAGCCACAAGGTTGCTTCCGCACCCAGGCCAACGCCCTGATCGATGAAATTGTCCGTGCCATAGACGGCGCCAGACTGGATCAGCACGATATCGAGTGGTTTGAGTTCGTAGTCCATCGCCGCGAATGCCTCTTCCAGCTCGGCAGCGCTGACGACATGGCCATGGGGCAGGTGCGAGAAGTCGAGCTTGACGCCTGGGCGGAAGAACCGATCAAGCGGGGCTTCATCAATGCTGGGTGCCGGCTTGGCGCCGTCATCAGTGGTTGAATGATAGTGCCACGGCGCATCCATATGGGTGCCATTATGCGTCGCCAGCTCGACCCGCTCGACCGCCCATCCTTCGCCATCGGGCAGATCATCTTTCTCAAGACCCGGGAAGAACATCGCGATCTGAGCCCAGGTGTCCTCGTGCGTCATGTATTCGATCTTGGGACGCATCACTTCCGGATCAGACACAACGTCATTGGTGATGGGGATCGAAAGATCGACGTAGCGCGTCATCACATGGCTCCAGGCTGTTGCAATTGCTGGTCAAGAAAGACGGTAACGTCGGTCAGATCCACGTCGTGATCCATATAGGCGTCGCCAATTGCTCGCATCAGGATCAGCGGCACTGAGTTTGCGGTCGCCTTTTTGTCGTGACGCATGTGATCGGCCAGCGTCTTGCCATCGCATTCGAGCGCCAGCTCGGCGATCTCGGACGGCAGGCCGGCTGCGGCAATCGCCTGCGCCGCGCGTTCAGCGTCCTGCGCACCGATCAGCCCACGCCGCGCCGAATAGCGCGCCGCCAAGACCATCCCCAGGGCGACGGCCTCTCCATGCAGCAAGCGGTCCGAAAACCCGGTTTCCGCTTCGAGCGCATGTCCAAATGTGTGACCCAGATTGAGCAGGGCGCGCCGGCCGCTGGTTTCCAGCTCGTCCTCGGCAACGATCCGCGCCTTGGTTGCAACGCTGGTCGCGATCGCTTGGGTCAAGGCTTCGCTTTCGCGCGCGACCACGCTTGCCCCGTTCTCTGACAACCAATCGAAGAATTCCGCGTCACCCAGCAGGCCGTATTTGATCACTTCGGCATAGCCGGCGAGCATTTCGCGCAAGGGCAGGGAGTCGAGCGTGCTTGTATCGATCAGCACCAAAGACGGTTGGTGGAATGCGCCGATCATGTTCTTGCCGATCCCGGCATTGATCGCGGTCTTTCCCCCCACTGAACTGTCAACTTGGGACAAGAGTGTGGTGGGCAATTGCACAAAGCCGCAGCCGCGCTTGAGGATCGCACAGGCAAAGCCGACCAGATCGCCAACCACACCGCCGCCCAGCGCGAAGACGTAGTCGCTGCGGCTAATGCCAAGCTCGAGCAGCCAGTCGGTCAAACGCTCCAAGCTGGACCAGCTCTTGGAGCTTTCTCCTGGCGCAACATCGTACCATGCAATGCTGTGACCTGCGGCTTCGAGCGACGCAGCCAGTCGATCGCCGTGATGCCGTCTTGCATTCTTGTCCGCCACGATTGGTATCGGGCGTCCAGCATAGGGCTCAATGAATGGGCGTGCCTGGCCCGCAAGCTCGTCGAGCAATCCGGGTCCGATCCGGACATCATAGGATCGACCGGCCAGTTCAACCCTCACTTCGGATTTGGATGTCAAAGCCATGCCTGGATCGCCTCCACAATGCGCCGGGCTGTATCGGCATGGGGTCCGTCTTCGCTCATCACATGGATTTGTGCTTGCGAGTAGAAGGGCTGACGCTTTTGATACAGGCGCGTTAGAATTTCCTTCGGGTCGCCTGTCCGCAAAAGCGGGCGCGTGTTGCGCCTTGATACGCGCTCGACCAATGTGTCCATGTCGCAGTCGATCCATACCGCAATACCGCGCTCAAGGATCAATGCCCGTGTCTCCGGGTCAACAAACGCACCGCCGCCCGTTGCGATCACCCCGTCATGCTCGTCGAGCAGGCGCGCGATCACGCGTCGCTCACCGTCGCGAAAATAGGATTCGCCAAACTCTTCGAAAATCTCGGCCACGCTGCGCTGCGCCGCTGCTTCAATCGCGTCATCCGCGTCAACAAAATCGCGATCGAGCATCGCAGCCAGCTTTCTGCCTACGGTCGATTTTCCAACACCCATCAAGCCGACCAGCGCAATAGGACGGTCGATGCGCGACGCAGTCTGCGCAATCTCGGCGTCGTTGAAGGTCGTGTGCTCGGTCATTGCCGCATCGCCTATAGATGGGGTAGGGCGCATGCAATATGTCACAAGGTCAAAACCCAATCTTGAACCGTCTCTCGGATTCGAACGAATCCGATCGTTGGGAAGGTTTCAAAGCGCGCTGGAAATACTATGCTGTCGCAACAGTGGTGATATTTCTGGCCCTGGCTTGGATTGATGGCGGAGAGGAACCATTGCGGCCAATCACTCAATCAGTTGATCTTGCAGGACGCGACTAGTGAAACGGAAATGGATTGCAACGACGACCGGTGCGATCGTCATCAGCTCTGCGCTGGCGGGCGGGTTCGCCGTCGCTCAGAATGCGCCTGAATCGCTCTTGCCGCCTGGATTTGACGATCCAGCCCCTTCGCCAACGCCTGCTCCTCCACCTCCGCCCAGCACCGCGCAACCGGTAGGATCAGCGCCTGCCGCGCCGGTGGCTGCCCCCGTCGGACCAGCGGTGCCGCTGCCGCCATCTCCTGCCGAGACAGGACCTGTGGAGCTGCCGCCAGTCCCCAGCATCTCAAGCGAGGAATTGGCAGAGCTGCCGACCTTGGAGCAGCTTGAAGAGCTCTCGACTGATGAGCTCGACGATCTGCTGGGCCTCAAGCCGCAATATGACATTCCACCTGCGGCGCGCCGTTCGCTTCGCCAGGTCGGCATTCTCGGCCCTGATGAAGGCGGATTTGTAACCCAGTCGCTGGCTTTGCAGCCAGGATCCCTGGTGCGAGCGACCTTGGCTGGCACAACCCGGCCTTTGGTGTCGCGTTGGGGGCACATCTTGCTGCGGCGCGTGCTTTCCAGCCGCTTGGCAGCGCCTGAATCTATGAGCCCGGTCGAATTTGCGGCATTGCGCGCGGGCGTCCTCAACAGGATTGGCGAATTCTCGGCTGCCCGCGCGATTGTGCAGGACGTCGACACTGGCAATTGGGATGATTTGCTGACCGCCAATGCGGTGGATGCCTATGTCGCGAGCGCGGATTTCGTCGGTGCATGTCCGGCAGTACGCTTGCAGGGCGGCGCGCGCGAAGATGCGCAATGGGTGATGCTCCAGGCGATTTGCAATGCCTATGGCGGCAACACTTCGCTCGCCAACGCGCAATTGGGCGACGCAGTAGATGACGACGTTGCACCCGAAATCGATATTCGGCTGGCGCAACGCTATGCCGGCGCGGCAGGGCGGGGTCGCCGGGCTGTGACAATCGAGTGGGAAGGCGTCCAATCGCTCAATGCCTGGCGCTTTGCCCTGGCCAATGCGGTGGGCGAACCGATCCCCGAACGATTGCTGCAGAATGTCGATCCAGTGCTTGCGCGCGCCGGAGCAACGAGTGCGACGGTTCCCTTGGGAATGCGCGCTCAGTTCGCGCAGCGTGCCGGGCGCGAAGGGATCCTGTCCTCGCGCGCAATGGTGGGCCTTTACAGTCAGATCTATGCCGATACCGGCATGACGGGTGAAGCGACTGACGATGCGATCCGGCTGCGCGAGGCCTATGTCGCAAGCGATCCGGCGGAGCGCTTGGCCGCGATGCAGGCGCTGTGGGAAGGCTCGGACGATGAGGATATGTTCGGCGCCTATGTGATGACGGCCTATGCCGCCGCACGTTTCCCGCCGAGCGCAAGTTATGCTGCAGAGGCTGACCAGCTGATCGCCTCCATGCTGACAGCCGGGCTTGATCGCGATGCTGCCGCCTGGAGCGCCCAAGTTGCGCCGGGCAGCCTGGGATGGGCGCTCATCGCTGTGTCCAGTCCCAACAGCGGATCGGCCGATTCGGCGGCCCTCGATCAGTTCGTCGATAGCGATACGAGCGCGGATTCGCAGAAATCAGCCTTCCTTGTCGCGTCGCTGGCTGGCCTGGGCAGAATCGGCGCGTCCGATCGCTCGGCCTATTCCGGCAGTCTTGATCTCGGCTTGGATCGGCAAACGCGTTGGACGCGCGTGATTGCGCGTGCTGCGGAAGTCCGCAATCCAACCTTGGTGGCCATGCTTGTCGGCCTGGGCATGCAGGGCAGCGATTGGGATCAGATGACGCCTTTGCATCTGTTCCACATCACCTCTGCGCTGAGCCAGGTTGGACTGTCTGCAGAAGCACGGATGATTGCAGCTGAGGCTGTTGCGCGGGGCTGAGGGGCAGTGATGTCCGCCGCCACCCAATCCTTTCTTGATATGCTCGCGGCGGAGCGCGGAGCGTCAGCCAACACTCTGGCGGCCTATTCGCGCGATTTGGCCGGCGCAGAAGAGCTGATCGGTGATCTGGCAGCTGCTGATCGCAAGGCCGTCGCAAAGCTCTCTGGCGCATGGGCACAGCTCGCCCCGTCGACGGTGGCGCGCAAGAGCTCGGCGTTGCGACAGTTCTTTGGCTTCGCGATGGATGAGGGCTGGCGCAAAGATGATCCGTCGGGTGCGCTGCCGCAGCCCAAGGCAAGACGCCCTTTGCCCAAAGTCCTGTCGCATCAACAAGTTGAGCAATTGTTTGAGCGGGCCGAGCTTGAGGCCGATAGCGGCAGGCCCACGGCCGTGCGCCAATTGGCGCTGCTTGAGATGCTGTATGGTTCGGGATTGCGCGCGACCGAACTGGTCTCGCTGCCCGTGTCCGCGGTTCCGCGCGATGCGCCCTTGTTGACCGTGATGGGCAAGGGCGGGCAAGCGCGCATGGTTCCTGTTAGCGAACGCGCCAACACGGCGATCCATCAATGGCTCCCGCTGCGACCAGACGATTCGCGCTTTCTGTTTCCTTCGCGCGGCGGCAAACACCTCACCCGTGTGCGCCTGTTCCAGATGCTCAAGGAGCTCGCTGCGCGCGCTGATCTCGACCCTTCGGGCATCAGTCCGCACGTTTTGCGCCATGCATTTGCCACCCATTTGCTAGAAGGCGGCGCCGATCTTCGCGTGCTTCAAACCTTGTTGGGCCATGCGGATATCGCCACCACGCAGATCTACACCCATGTTGACGCAGCGCGCCTGGTCGAGCTCGTCAACACCCGCCATCCGCTGGCTGGACAACGATCCTGAACGACACATATGCAAAGCCTAGGCTTGCCCAGCGACGAACATCGGACTAGCGCAGCAGCATGATTTCTTATCTCGAATTCGAGAAGCCCGTAGCGAGCCTCGAAGAACGAATCGACGAATTGCGTAGCGTCGACGTCAATCATGATGTCGATGTAGCGAGTGAGATCGAGCGGCTTGAAACCAAAAGCGCCGATCTGCTGGCCAGCACCTATGCTTCGCTGACACCTTGGCAGAAGACGCAAGTGGCGCGCCATCCGTCGCGTCCGCACTTCCGCGACTATGTCGAGCATGCCTTTGATGAGTTCATTCCGCTTGGCGGCGATCGCTACTATTCAGATGACCTCGCGATCATGGGCGGTTTTGCCAAGCTCAATGGCCGCCGGATCATGCTGATCGGTCATGAAAAGGGGCATGATACGGAGACGCGGCTCCAGCACAATTTTGGCATGGGTAAGCCGGAAGGGTACCGGAAGGCGATCAGGCTGATGGAACTGGCCGGGCGCTTTGGGCTGCCAGTCGTGACATTGGTTGACACATCGGGTGCGTTTCCCGGCATTGAGGCAGAGGAACGAGGCCAGGCAGAAGCGATCGCGCGCTCAACCGAAGCGTGTCTTGCTCTGCAAGTGCCGATGGTGGCCGTGATCGTCGGCGAGGGCGGTTCTGGCGGAGCGGTTGCGCTTGCCAGTGCGGAACGGGTCTTGATGCTCGAACACGCGGTCTATTCGGTGATTTCACCGGAAGGTTGCGCTTCGATCCTGTGGCGGACAGCCGAAAAAGCTCCCGAAGCTGCCGAAGCTATGCGCGTGACAGCGCAGCACCTCAAACGGCTTGGGGTGATCGACAAGATCGTCAAAGAGCCCGTGGGCGGCGCACACCGCGATCCAGAAGCCATGGCAAAGTCGCTCGCCAAGGCGCTCAAGACCGAATTGGACGCTTTGGCAGACCTCCCGGCAGACACGCTTATTCGACAGCGTGAGGAACGATTCCTGCAAATCGGCGCGTGAGGACTTGCCCGATTGCGGGTGCGTCCGATAGGCTTAGCCATAATTTGGGAAGCAGGCACACGCGCAGGTGGGGCGCTGGCTTGGCAAGCGGGAGAGACCCATTGGCGACGCGTAACCTATCGATTTCTAAGCGGACCCTGGCCTTGGCAACGGCTGCGCCGCTCACACTAGTCCTGTCAGGCTGTCTGGCCGGAGGCCCCATTCCGTCGGCATCGACACCCATTACGCAATCCGAAGCGCAACAGGGTGCCGAATTCCACCCTCAATTGCTGGCAGAGTTCGGCGGCGCCATGAGCGGCGCGCAGGCCGCCTATGTCGAGCAGGTGGGCAAGAATATCGCGGTGCGATCCGGCTTGGGCAATGCGCGCGAAAGCTTCACCGTCAGCATGCTCAACAGCTCTGTGAACAATGCATTCGCAGTTCCCGGGGGCTATATTTACACCACGCGGCAGCTGGTCGCCTTGATGAACAACGAAGCTGAATTGGCCGGGGTTCTCGGACACGAAGTCGGGCATGTGGCTGCACGCCATTCACAGCGCCGCCAGCGCGCGGCGCAGACCAATTCGCTGCTGGGCGGCCTTGGTGCGATCCTGTCTGGCGTGTTGCTGGGCAACAGCGACATCGGCAGCACTCTGTCACGCGGATTTCTGCAAGGCTCGCAATTGCTCACATTGCGGTTCTCGCGCAGCCAAGAGACCGAAGCCGACGAGCTCGGCATCACCTATCTCACTCGCGCTGGATATGATCCGCAAGCGATGAGCACGGTGCTCAACAGTCTGGCGGCGCAAAACGCGCTCGACGCGCGGCTGCAGGGCAGGGGCAATGCCACGGTCCCGGAATGGGCAAGCTCGCATCCTGATCCCGCTGGTCGCGTCCAGACTACACTGGCCAAGGCACAGGGCCTCGCGCGCGGGGTCACCAATCGTGATACGTTTTTGAGCCGGATTGACGGCATGCTCTACGGTGACGACCCAGAACAAGGCGTGATTGAGGGAAGTCAGTTCATCCACCCACAACTGCGGCTCTCCTTCACCGCGCCGCAGGGATTTTACATGGTCAATGGCACGCGGGCGGTCAGCATCAATGGCCAAAGCGGCCAGGCTCAGCTTACCCTCGCTTCCTATGGTGGTAATCTTGAGACCTATATCCGCCAGCGCTTCGCGGCATTGGGTGGGCAGAACAGTCAGCTCGCTCCGTCGAGCATTCAGCGCACGACGGTCAACGGTATTCCAGCCGCCTATGGGACCGCACGGGTCAACAATGGCAATTCACAGGTCGATCTGGTCGTGTTTGCCTATGAGTTCGCCAATGACCGCGCCTATCATTTCCAGGCCATCACACCGGCCGGTCGCGGCAACACATTCTCATCGATGTTCAACTCGATGCGACGGATCAGCCAGTCAGAGGCCAATGCCGTGGTGCCGAGAAAGATTGATGTGGTGACGGTTGGCAGTCGCGACACGGTCGCATCACTTGCGAGGCGCATGGCCTATAGCGATGCGCAAGAGCAGCGCTTCCGCGTGCTCAACGCTCTCGGTGCCAATGAAGGCGTCAGGGCTGGGCAAAAGGTGAAGCTGGTCGTCAGAGGTCGCTAGGAGGCCGACAGCTCGACGCACAGCAAATCTCGATCGCGCAAAGAAAAACGGCGGAGGCTGAGCCCCCGCCGTAATCCTTAGCGAAAAATCGCTTTCGACTTAGGCGTCGGTGTCCATGGTGGTTGCAACGTTCGAGAACGTGTCACCCAGCTCGTTGCCGAGGCTCTGCATAGCAGTGATAGCAGCAACAGCGATAAGAGCAGCAATCAGACCATATTCGATGGCGGTTGCGCCTTGTTCGTCACGAACAAGCTTTTTGATGAAGTTCATTTGTAGTCTCCTGGTTCAGTCTTCGGTACCCATGCCCGTCCAAAATAAACGAACAGACAGTGAGAGAAGTAATCGGCAGGCCTTGAGAAATTCCTAATTCGGGAACTTTCGAAAACCTTAACCGCCCATCACCTCCTCAACGTTACTCTGGACGCTACCCCAAACACTGGTGTTCTCGTTTGCAACTGCATCGAGCGCACCAACCATTGCGATTACAACCAGACTAACGATCAGTCCGTATTCAACGGCAGTGGCACCTGCTTTGTCGCAGCCAAGCTGTTTAAGAAGTTTGGTCACTTGCATGGGAACCCCGTTTTCACGTTCCTGATGCTGCACAAATCGCCGCAACCCATTAAGAAAAGGTTATGAGCGGCACGAGAGATGGAAAAAAATCCGACATTGAACGGGATTGGATGCTGGTTGTGGCTGGAGCGCTGTGTCGTTCCGACGGCACCTGGCTGATGCATCAACGGCCGCTCGCCAAACATCATGGCGGACTATGGGAGTTCCCAGGCGGAAAGGTTGAGGCAGGGGAAGTCCCTGTTTTTGCTTTAATTCGTGAACTTCAGGAAGAACTCGGAATTACGATCGCGGCCGATCAGTGTGAGCCGGTCGGCTTTGCTCAGGACATTTCCGGAGGCGGCGATAAAGCAATTGTCATCCTTCTTTACAGAATCGAACATTGGGACGGAGATCCGCAAGCGCTGGAGGGGGAAGCGGTCGGTTGGTTTGCTCCTGATGCAGTTGTGGCGCTTGATAAACCGCCGCTTGATATCGCGCTGGCGCAGCAGCTTCTTCAAAAAGGCTGAGTTTGGGATTGCCAAGCCGATCAAGCGCCCCTATGTGCCGCTCCTCACGCGCGCCAGTAGCTCAGCTGGATAGAGTACCTGACTACGAATCAGGCGGTCGGAGGTTCGAATCCTTCCTGGCGCGCCAAACAAGCCCACCCGCTCAGGGTGGGCTTTTTTGGTTGTGCAAAGCACTTAATCACCTGCGCTCCTTGTACAGTCCAATGGTCATGCCGATCTGGCGATATTGAGACCTTACAGCCGGCCGCAGTGAATCGTTCGATGCAGAAATTCGTGGATCTCTCGGAACCCAATGAAACTGAAATGTTTCTTACCACTGGGCACCTTAGACTCAATGTGACCGAGGGCAGGCGGAATGCCGTTTGAGAAAAGAAAGACTGTGCTATGAACTATGTGAACGTGCATGATCACGACGAGTTCGATCCGGAGAACCCATTGAACAAACCTGATGTACCTGAAGACGTCCAAGAGGCGATCCGAACCATCTTGCGCTGGGCCGGCGATGATCCAACCCGTGAAGGCCTGATCGACACGCCCAAGCGGGTCGGTCGTGCATGGCTCGAATATTGCGAAGGGTATCAAGAGGACCCCGCAATCCATTTGTCGCGCGTGTTCGAAGAAGTGGGCGGCTATGACGAGATCGTGCTGCTCAAGGACATTCCCTTCCAGTCGCATTGCGAGCACCACATGGCTCCAATCACCGGCAAGGCATCGATCGCCTATCTGCCCAAGAATAAGGTGGTGGGGATCTCGAAGCTCGCGCGCGTCCTCCATGGCTTTGCGCACCGGCTACAAATTCAGGAGCGGCTGACGGCAGAGGTTGCTCAGTGCATCTGGGACAATCTTGAACCGCAAGGCGTGGCTGTTGTGGTTGAGGCCGAGCATGGTTGCATGACCGGTCGCGGCGTGAAAGTGCACGGCGTCGGAATGGTGACCAGCCGGATGCTGGGCTGCTTCTTGGACGATCATCGCAGTCGCAAAGAAGTGATGGCCCTGATGGGTTATTGATCTCAGTTCAGACCAAGCCACAAAAAAGGGCGCCTCGACGGGCGCCCTTTTCGATTCGGCTGTCTGCTAGGCTTTAGATCTGGCCAAGCATGTATTCAGCGCTCGATACCTTGAACTCTGGCCCATCTTCGACATTCAGCTGTTCGACAACGCCGTCATTGACGACCATCGAAAAGCGCTGGCCGCGCTTGCCCATACCAAAGCCTGACCCGTCCATGGTCAGCCCGACTGCTTCGACAAATTCGGCGTTGCCGTCTGCAAGCATAGTAATGTCGTCGCTGCCGGCAGCCTGGTTCCATGCGCCCATCACGAACGCATCGTTCACTGCCGTGCCGACGATCTCATCAACGCCCTTTTCCTTCAGATCATCTGCCTTTTCGACAAATCCTGGAAGGTGCTTGGCAGAGCAAGTTGGCGTGAAAGCACCTGGTACCGAAAACAGGGCTACCTTCTTGCCAGCGAAATATTCAGACGACTGAACTTGCTGTGGTCCTTCAGCGGTGGCCTTGACCATCGTCACGTCGGGAAGTTTGTCACCAATCGAAATTGCCATCGCTCGTTTCTCCAATTGTGCGGCGAATTCTGTGCACCGGATATAGGAATAGATGCCCGCGCGGCAATGGCAATGCGTACATCAAATGCCACACCCATCATGGTTAATTACGCTTCACTCTCGCTTTTGTAGAACGGGTAAACACGTTGGTCGATCCTATGATCGCTGCAGGTGGGCACGGCAGCGGCCAAGGAGACACGACCAATGGGGAAGTTGAGATCAATAATGGCCGGCATCGCATCGATTGCGATGATCGGGGGCGCAAGCGCGGCATCCGCCAATCCGGCGACGATAAGCGCAGAAAATATCCGCAAGCTGCATATTATGCTGATGGTGACATCATTGCGTTGCCGCGATGGTGAGCATGACTTTCAAGCCGAGTATCAGCTGTTCACGGCGGCACACCAACACAACCTGACCTACGCGCGCAATCACCTCGAGCGGCAGATGTCCGCCCGATACAATGCGCGCGATCGCGAGCGGGCGCTTGATCGCCTAGGCGTTGGGATCGCCAACACATATGGCGAAGGGCATCCATGGCTCGGCTGCGCGGATCTGAAACGGGCGACGCTTGAGCTGAGTATGAGTCAGGACCGCCAGCATCTGACCAATATGGCGGACCTGCTGTTGGCGCAGAGCAATCCCGATGCGGCTATTCTGGCGCAGAATGATGCCGCGCCTGCAGCTGAGCCTGGCGAAAATACTGAACCAGAGACGCAGTATCCTGCTGATATTCCATGGTGGCTGCGCGGCTAGATAAAGATATAAAGAAAACTTTATATTTGCTCCTGAGTGTCGCGGTCGCTATGGGCTGCGCAGCTTAAGGGCTGAGCGCATTCGGCTCGCCCTCTTACCCAGTCAGGAGACAGCTTCGTGGCGACTGCAACAGCAACGCAAGAATACATCATCAAGGATATCGCATTGGCCCAATATGGCCGTGACGAGATCTCAATTGCCGAAACCGAAATGCCGGGCCTGATGGCCTTGCGCTCCGAATATGGAGATTCGCAACCACTCAAGGGTGCGCGGATCACGGGTTCGCTGCACATGACAATCCAAACCGCGGTTCTGATCGAGACGCTGGTTGCGCTGGGCGCTGAAGTGCGCTGGGCGACTTGCAACATTTTCTCGACTCAAGATCACGCTGCGGCAGCGATTGCTGACCAAGGGATTCCGGTGTTCGCGATCAAGGGCGAAAGCCTGTCGGACTATTGGGACTATGTCGGCCGGATTTTCGACTGGTCGAATGAAGCCGATCCAGACCTCACCGCCAACATGATCCTCGATGATGGCGGCGACGCGACGATGTTCGCGCTGTGGGGCGCGCGCATCGAAGCGGGCGAAGAAATGCCCGCTCCTGCCAATGCCGAAGAGATTGAGTTCCAGCGCGCGCTCAAAGCGTTCGTTGCGGCGAAGCCTGGCTACCTCACCAAGAGCGTTCAGACGATCAAGGGTGTGTCTGAAGAGACAACGACGGGCGTTATGCGCCTCTATCAGATCGCCAAGCAAGGCAAGCTGCCATTCCCGGCGATCAATGTGAATGACAGCGTCACCAAGTCGAAGTTCGACAATCTCTATGGCTGCAAGGAATCGCTGGTCGACGCGATCCGCCGCGCCACGGATGTGATGCTGGCCGGCAAGGTCGCTTGCGTCGCTGGCTATGGCGATGTCGGCAAGGGCTCGGCTGCGTCACTGCGCGATGGCGGTGCCCGCGTGATGGTGACTGAGATCGATCCGATCTGTGCGCTTCAGGCGGCGATGGACGGATATGAAGTCGTGTCGATGGATGAGGCTGTGTCTCGTGCCGACATCTTCGTCACCGCGACCGGCAATGAAGACGTCATCACTGGCGAGCATATGAAGGCGATGAAGAACATGGCCATCGTCTGCAACATTGGCCATTTCGACAGCGAGATCCAGATTTCGGCGCTCGACAATTATGAGTGGAAGGAAATCAAGGAAGGCACCGATCTTGTGACCTTCCCGGACGGGTCATCGCTTCTGATCCTTGCCAAGGGTCGCCTGGTGAACCTGGGTTGCGCCACTGGCCACCCAAGCTTCGTGATGAGCGCCAGCTTCACCAACCAGACGCTGGCTCAGATTGAGCTGTTCACCAAGTCGGACGAGTATGAGAATGACGTCTACGTCCTGCCCAAGCACCTCGACGAGAAGGTCGCGGCCTTGCACCTCGAAAAGCTTGGCGTGCATCTGACCAAACTAAGCCAGAAGCAGGCAGACTATATCGGTGTGCCGCAGGCGGGCCCATTTAAGCCCGATCACTACCGCTACTAAGCGGATTGCATCAATGAACTGAGGCGTCCCATTCTCACCAGAATGGGGCGCCTTGTTGTATCAGCGGCTCGTTCGGAATTTCAGTTGCGGCCGCGGAACCATAGTACGAGGCCGATCACAACTGCCGCGCATTCATAGTAGAATAGACCCATGATCGCTTCGGGCGCTGAGCCAGCGAAAATCATACTGGCCGCACGCCCGACTGCCTGACTTGCCATGAACAGGATGAGCAGCCCAAGCGCATCACTTCGGCGTTCACTCCTTACGGTCCCCCATGCGAACAGGCTGGCAATCGCGACAAACAGGCCGCCATATGTTGCGCGCAACATGTTATCCATGCCGGCGCTTCCAGCTTGCAGACCGTAGCGCGACAACAAGAGGTCAGGGTTGTACAGATAGGCGAGTCCGATCAGTCCGATCATTAAGGCGTTAGCGCCGAGAAACAGTCTTGCAGCCATTGCTATGCTCCATCTTTTGATTGTTGATCAGCGAACAGCGGCGAGATCGCGCCGAACGCTGCCTTCTCTCGCTCAAGGATCGATTGAAATGAGCGGCGAGCGAACATCCGATCCACATGGTCGGCAAGGTGGGGGAACACGCCTCGATCTACTGACACGCCCGCGTGGCCGAAATTGACGAACACGGCCGCTGAAGTGATGTCAGCGAGCGAAAGCTCGTCGCCAAGGAAATAGGGTTTGCCGTGCGACAATTGCTGTTCCAGATAGCCGAAATAGCGCGGAATAAGGGCCATGGCGGCGTCAATCGCGTCCTGATCAGGTTCCTTCTGGAGGAAGTTGGGATTTACGAAGCGATTGATGAATATCGGGGCCTCGACGCGCGAAAACACGCCTGTGCCGATGTAATCACACAGCCATAGCATCCAGCCACGCTGCCAATTGTCTTGCGGGAAGAGCGAGGGCTTAGGGACTTCGCCATCGAGATAGACACAGGCAGCGAGAGAATCCGGCATATGTCGATTGTCGACCTGAAGCACCGGAATCTTCCCCAGCGGGCTTATCTCGAGGAATTCGGGATCAGGCTCGCCCAGCGGGTTCACACTTACGTGATCATAACTGAGCGCCTTTTCTTCGCATGCAATCATCAAACGCCGGACCCATGGCGATACGATCGCGCCGTAGATTGTGAGCTCCATTGATGTCCCCCAATTGTCGTACTGAACCAGAAGTGGTTTCGATATAAGACCAAATATCATATTGGTTCTATATTGCAACTAGATTGGTATCGCTCTAGGTTGCTCGGCAATGGAGTTGTGAGCGGGAGCCGACGAATGGTTGAAACAGCAGTGGTTTTGGGAGCAGGCGCTTCGAATGGCGTAGGCGGCGCACTCGCACGACGCTTCGCGGGTGAAGGATTGCACGTTGTGATCGCTGGCCGGACGCAGGCCAAGGTTGATGCGCTGGCGGAGGAAATCACAGCCACTGGCGGTTCAGCTGAAGCGGTGAGGGTGGATGTCACCTCTGCTGAGGATCAAGACGCGCTGTTCAAACATGTCGCAGAGCGCGGGCCAATCGCCGCAGTGCTATACAATGCCGGCAACAACGCGATCATTCCGTTCGAGCAGCTCGATGCCGAGACCTATGAGTCGTTCTGGCGTGTCGGCAATTTTGGAGCATTTCTGACAGCTAAACGCGCCATTCCCCTGCTCAAGGCCCAGGGCAGCGGCAGCCTGTTCTTCACCGGCGCCTCCGGATCGATGCGCGGCAAGGCCAACTTTGCGCATTTTGCGTCTATGAAGGCTGGCCTCCGAATGTTGGCACAATCGCTCGCCCGCGAGTTTGGGCCGCATGGCGTGCATGTCGCGCACTTTATCATCGATGGGGTTATCGATGGCGAGATGGTGCGCAGTCGCTTTGGCGAATTTCTGGAGCAAATGGGCGAGGATGGAAGCCTGTCACCAGACGCGATCGCTGAGGCCTTCTGGTATGTCCACAATCAGCCGCGATCAGCGTGGACCCACGAGCTTGACCTGCGGCCGTTCAAGGAAAACTGGTGAAGCCAGCGTCCTGACTGCGGCCACTATTGGTTGATGCTGCGCATCCCAATATCGCTGAGCTCCATAAGTTCGCCATTCTCGCGGCGAGGCCAAATTTTCTGAAGCGGGCTCCCGTCAAGTTTGTCGATCACTTCGGTCGACGGACCCTTTTCATGCGCAACCCATTTGTCGCCCCATTGGCCCAGCGCGATCAGGACTGGCGCAAGCTCGCGCCCGCGTTCAGTCAGAACATATTCGTCAAATGCAGAACCATCTGATGCCGGCACCCGATCAAGGATTCCTCCTTCGACCAACTGACCAAGACGTGTGGCGAGAGTGTTCTTCGCGATGCCCAGCGACTTCTCGAAGTGCTTGAAGCGCTTGGCGCCCATCATTGCGTCGCGAATGATCAGCAGAGACCACCACGATCCGACATGTTCCAATGAGCGTGCAATCGAGCATTGCATGGTTGAAAATGACTTTGTTTTCATCTCACGTTCCGGTTGGATTTCGGTGCGTTCAAAGCACATTTGGTCTAATATCACAACCATCAGGCCCCAAGCCGACGACGAAGCCGCTCATTTGAGCCAAGATTGGGGGCTTTTCCAAGGGCCACAGTTGCAACATTGCGGCCGCGCGCATAGCTCACAAACTATGGAATTTTCGCCCATCGCTTTGGTCGTAATTGGCCTGGTGCTTGCCGCATGGACAGTTGCAGCGGCGATTGTGATGGCGCGCGCATCAAATCAGACCCGACGCAATCGTGCCTTGCAAACCTCGTTCAAGCGCATGCAGCAAATGCTCGACGTCGCGCCGGCGATCCCGCTGCTGGTGCGCGTGGATGGCAAGGTTGAGGCGCCAGCTCGGCTTGCGCGGTGGTTTGGCCTTGAACGGATGCCCAATTATTTGAGCGAGTTGGTTGGAGACGATGCGAGCGATCCCAGCGTCGGCCTGTCGTCCAAACAGGTTGATGAGCTGACCGAGGCCATAAGGCGGACGCAAAAGAGCGCTGCGCCGTTCCGCCTGGCTCTGACACCGCCGGGCTCCGGCCGCAGCCTGGCCTTGCATGGTGCTCTCGCTGATCCTCAGGTCTCGCCCGGTGGTGCGGCTCTTGTCTGGGTGTTCGATTTCACTGAGAGCGAGGATGAGCTGTCGCAATTGCGGACGACAGCGGCGCGCGCACAGGGTGATTTCGCGGCGCTAGTGGGGCTTATCGAGGCTGCACCAGTGCCGATGTGGTTCCGGGCTCAGGATATGAAGCTGCAACTCGTCAATCGCGCATATGTCGAAGCGGTTGGAGCCTCAGACGCGGACATTGTCGTAAAGGACCAGATCGAATTGCTGGAATCGATGGACGGCAAGAGTCCATCAGAGATCGCGCGATCTACGCTGACAGCCCAACGCAAGGCAGAGCGGATTGTTGCCGCGACGATCCATGGCGAGCGCCGCACCTTGCGAGTGAGCGATCTTCCTATCGGGCAGGATGGCGTCGCTGGCTATGCCATCGATATCGAAGAGCAAGAGCAGCAGGCGCGCGAATTCAGGGCGTTCCGCGAGGCTCAGCGCGCAATGCTGGACCAATTGTCGATTGGCGTGGCGCAGTTCGATGCAAAGGAACAGTTGATCTTTGCCAATCGCCCCTTCCGGCGTTTGTTCGGCGTGACGAGCGAGGCGACAGAGCAGAAAATCCGGTTTGAGCGATTCCTGACTGAGGCACGCGAGCAAAATCGCACGCCTGAAGTGCGTGATTTCCCCGAGTGGAGACGCGAGCACAGTGCTTGGTTTGGCTCCACAGACACGCTTGAAGAAGCATGGCCGCTGCCAGGCGGAACGCATCTTCGCATCGTGGCTCAGCCCATGCCCGATGGCGGCCTCGTGCTGATTGCCGAGGATCGCACCGAACAGCTGGCTTTGTCTGCCACGCGCGACACGCTGCTCCGCACACGAACTGCGACCTTGGACAGCCTGTTCGAGGCGCTTGCCATCTTTGCGCCCGACGGCTCGGTGCAATTGTGGAATCGCAGCTTCGCCGGGACATGGGGCCTGACGAGCGAATTTCTCGACACCCATCCGAGTGCGGAAGCATTGCTCGAGGCGATCGCAGAGAATCTCAGCAAGCCCGCCAAAGCAGCTGATATCGGTGCTGTCGTGCGCGCCGCGACGCTTGATCGCCGCGAAAAAGGCGGGCGGATCGAACTCAAGGACGGACGGACGCTGGAGTTTGCGGGCATCCCACTGCCAGATGGCAACGGTTTGCTCACCGTGCTCGACATCACCGATTCCCAGAAGGCTGAAAAAGCTCTGCGCGAACGCAATCAGGCGCTTGAGGAGGCGGATGCTGTCAAGACCCGTTTCCTCGCCAACATGTCCTATGAGTTCCGCACTCCGTTGACATCGATTGGCGGGTTTGCCGAGCTGATCAAGAGCGGTGCTGCTGGCGAGACGAACGAGCAATTGAGTGAATATGTCGACGCAATCCTGACTTCGGTCGCGCGTTTGACCGAGCAGGTCGAGAACGTGCTTGACCTGTCACAAAGCGAAGCGGGCCTGCTGCCGATCAACAGCGAAGAGCTGGACCTGGTCGCTTTCATCACCAAGCTAGTGCGGGAGCGTGAGCAAGTGATCGTAGAGGCGGGGCTGGGCCTCGATCTCAAAGGCAAGCGCGGTCGAAAGGTTATGGCCGATCCGCGTCAGCTTGGTCGCGCGGTTGGCAACCTGCTCGACAATGCGATCAAAGGAACCCCGAAAGGCGGTCACATTCAGATCGACATCACCAAGCTCAAAAAAGGCGCTGAGATTCATATTGCCGATACAGGCAAGGGGATGACGCAGGACCAACTGATGCAAGCGCTCGAAGGGACAAGCAGCGGCGGCGACGAGCGTCGACAGGGACTGGGAATACCTTTGGCGAAGCAACTGATCGAAGCGCATGGCGGGACGCTCGAGCTGACGAGCGAGCCGGGCAAGGGCACAATCGCGCTGATTCGCTTGCCATGACCCGCATTGACTTGCCAGATCTGGCAGCGATGGCCGCCTTTGGTAAGCGCGTCGCTCAATCACTGAGGCCTGGCGATGTTGTCGCGCTTGAGGGTGGCCTGGGCGCAGGCAAGACGACACTCGCGCGCGAAATTATCTCGGCACTGGGGCATACCGGCGAAGTGCCGTCGCCCACATTCACGATCATCGAGACCTATGATGTGCCGCCGCTCAGCCTCGCAATTGTTCACGCCGATTTCTATCGGCTTGAAGACCCAAGCGAGGCGCTTGAACTTGGGCTCGACGACTATCGCGAAGGCGCGGCACTGATCGCGGAATGGCCAAACCATGCAGGTGGTTTTGCGCATGAGCCTGCCTGCCTCACAATCACTTTGGAAATTGCGGATGAGGGCCGGATTGCGATTGTCGATCCGGGTCCGGATTGGCTAGGGCGCATTCCATGAGTGAGCTGCCAACGGGACTGCATGAATTCCTGGCCCAAGCCGGCTGGAATGACGCTGAAATTGATCCCATTCCGGGTGATGCCTCATTCCGGCGATATTTCCGTCTCAAGCGGCCCAATCGCTCCGGTGCAATGCTGATGCATGCGCCGCCGCCTCATGAAGATCCAGTACCGTTTCTTGATGTTGCCGCGTGGCTAACCTCCAATGGGCTGCGCGCGCCCGCTATCCTTGCTGCCGACCCACCAAAAGGCTGGGTTTTGACCGAAGATTTCGGGAATGATCGCATGCGTGATTGGCTCGATCTCAATCCACATGGCGAATTGGGCGCCTATGAGGATGCGATCGATGCCTTGGTGGACTTGCATACGCACAATCCCGGACCGTTCGCCCCATATGATTTGCCGACTTATCAGCGCGAAGCGGACCTGTTCACCGAATGGTATTGCCCAGCTCAAGGCCTCACCGTCGATGTTGATGGCTATCAGAGCGCTTGGAATGAGGTGCTGACACCGCTGCTGGAGCGCCAGCGACCGGGCGTGACCGTGCTGCGAGACTATCACGCCGAGAATATCATGCTGCTCGGCGATCCGGTGCGCAGGCAGGGCCAGGGCCTGATCGATTTCCAAGACGCTCTGGTAGGTCACCCGGCCTATGATCTCGTGTCGCTGTTGCAAGACGCGCGGCGGGATGTCTCGCCACAATTGGAGGCGGCTATGTTGGCTCGATATCAAGAGCGCGCGCATGCCGATCCTGACTTCCTTGCGGACTACGCTCGCCTTGGAGCCCAGCGCAATGCCAAGATCGTTGGCATTTTCACGCGGCTGTATCGTCGCGATGGCAAGCCGCGCTATCTCGATTTCATTCCGCGGGTTTGGGAGGCGATGGAACGCGATCTGGCCAATCCATCGCTGGAACCTGTTGCGCAATGGTTTGATACGAACATCCCGGCGGAGCTGAGAACATCGCTCGGGGGACAGATCGAATGACGTTCGCAACGCCAAAGCTCGCCAGTGATACGGCCATGGTGATGGCGGCTGGGCTCGGCAAACGCATGCGGCCGCTCACCGCGGCTCAGCCCAAACCGCTGGTGCGAGTGGCCGGTCGCCCGCTGATTGATCATGCGCTCGATCGGCTCGGCGAAGCCGGGGTCGAGCGCGCTATCGTGAATGTCCATTATCTGGCCGATGCACTGGAAGCGCATGTGCTGGATCGATCCAGCCCCAAGATTGTGATCTCGGATGAGCGCGATGAATTGCTCGAAACAGGCGGGGGTCTGATCAAGGCGCAGGCGCATTTGCCTGACCCGTTTTTCTGTCTCAACGCAGACAATATCTGGCTTGATGGACCCAGCAACGCCTTCCACGAGCTGTCCCAGCGCTGGAACGCTGAGGAGATGGACGCTCTGCTGCTGGTTGTGCCTCATGCGCGGGCGTTGAACTTTTCTGGTCCGGGGGACTTCCACCTTGATCCGATGGGGCGCTTGCGCAGGCGCAGCTCAGGCAGGATCGCACCGTTTATCTACACTGGTATCCAGTTGGTGTCTCAACGCCTGTTGCGCGATGCGCCAGAGGGCAAATTCTCGACCAATATTTTGTGGGACCGTGCGATCGAAGAAGGGCGGCTGTTCGGCGTGACTTTTGGCGGATTGTGGTTTGAAGTCGGCACGCCTCAAGCGATTGGACCCACCGAAGACGCGTTGCGGCGTGGGTGAGGCGAGAACGCCTTCGATCTACTCGATCGCCGCTCACCGCGGTTTCGCCGATGCTTTGGTCGCCGGTTTGGTTCCTCGCTATTCCGATCCGGAGTTTGGGCTCGCTCGGCTGACGCTGCTGTTGCCGAGTTCGCGTGCTGCGCGCACTGTGAGCGAGGCGTTTGTACGCCTAGCTGGCGAGAACGGTGATGCGGGGCTTTTGATGCCGCGCTTGGTCACGATTGGCGATCTCGATCTCGACGAAAAGCTAGGCAGTCTGCTCGATCCTCTGGGAGCGAGCGATATCCCACCCGCGGTTGAGCCAACCCGTCGCTGGTTCGAACTGTCGGAAATCCTGCGCGATAAGATGGGCGAGGAGGCGCCATCAACTGCTGGCTTGCTCCGCTTAGCGCGCGAACTGGCGGGAACGATGGACAGGGTGCTCGCCGAAGATATCCCGCCGCAAGATCTGGTAGGAGACAGGGTCCTCGACATGCTTGGCAGTCTGTCAGAGCATTGGATCCGCTCGCTGCACCTGTTTCTTGGTGTGCAGGACGATTGGTTCAATCGGCTGCAGGCGCGGGGTGAAGTGGATGTCGCGACCCGTCGCAACATGCTGTTTGATCGGGCGGCGAACAAGTGGAGGGCTTCTCCTCCGGACACCCCAATCGTCGCAGCTGGTGTCACAAGCGCGGCGCCCGCTTTGGCGAAGCTGTTGAGGACAGTTGCCGATCTGCCCAATGGCGCGGTGATCTTGCCTGATCTTGATCTGGCGATGGATGAGCAGGCCTGGGCCGAATTGGGTCAGGCCGGAGCGACCGAGGCTCCGGGCGGTGAAGTCTATGGCCGCAATGACGCGCTGACTCACCCGCAATATCATCTCAAGCTGCTGCTCAATCGCATGGGTGTAAGACGCGAGGAGGTGCGGCCTTGGCATCGGCGCGGAGCTGGCGCAGCCGATCCCAAGCGCAGCAAGGCGATCAGCTCGCTTTTCCTGCCACCCAAAGCGAGCAAGATCTGGGTTGATTTGCCCGCAGATGAGCGCCGTCTCAGCGGCGTGCGCATGCTATCGGCCGCCACCGTAGAAGAGGAAGCGCAAGCCATCGCGATTCTGGTTCGCGAGGCGCTTGAGACGCCGGCCAAGCGTGTGGCCGTTATCACGCCGGATCGCTCGCTCGCGCGGCGGGTCGTGCAGCATCTGAAGCGTTGGAACATTGAAGCGGATGACACCGCCGGACGTCCGCTATCGCAAACACCGGCGGGCCGATTGTTCGCGCTTCTGGCCGAGCTCGTCAGTGATCGTCTCCGTCCGGTGACATTGGCCGCGGCGCTCGGCCATCCGCTGGTCAGGCAAGGGGATGATCGCGGTGCTTGGTTGAGCCGTTTTCGGGCATTCGAGCGACGTCTGCGTGGCCCAAGTCCCGCACCAGGTCTTGACCATCTGAGCCAGATTGCAGCTGCAGCTGGGCAAGAGGAATGGTGGGCCGAAGTCGAGCCGATATTGACGCCGCTTTGGATCGAAGACAGCGACATTTCGCTGGCAACCACTTTGGATCTATTGGCCAAGGCGGCCGAAGCACTGGCAGGGGACAATATCTGGGCGCGCGAAGACGGGCGCGCTTTGTCAGCACTGGTTGAGGATATCCGCCTGCACGCTGGCGAGATAGACTTAACGATCTCTCGCAAAGATATCGCTTCGGTGCTGCGTGAGGCGATGGACGAGATAGCAGTGCGCCCTCCTTACGGAGGCCACCCGCGTGTTTCGATATATGGTCTGCTCGAGTCCCGCGGCGCGCGCGCTGATCTTGTGATCTGTGGTGGGTTGAACGAAGGGGGCTGGCCGCAAGCACCGTCGCCGGATTCCCTGCTCGCACCCGGGGTTCTGCGCGCGATCGGAGTGCCAGGAACAGAGTTTCGGATTGGTCTGTCAGCGCATGATCTGGCCGGCGCGATGGGTGCACCAGAAGTCGTCCTGAGCCGGTCTTTGCGCGACGGTGATGGGCCGACGATTGCCTCACGCTACCTGCTTCGTGTCGAAGCCCTGCTGGGCGAGCTTGGCCAAAGACATCGGGAAGAGGCGATTCCTGCGATCGTGCCTTTGCTCGATCGCGATGCACCGCGCGCAGAGAGCTATGTCCAGCCGCGACCAGACCCTTCACCGGAATTGCGCGACGTACCTCTTAAGGTTACCGCGCTCGATCGGTTGTTGGGTGATCCCTACCAATTCTACGCCTCCGAGATACTCAAGCTTCGCTCGCTTGAAGCGCTTGAGGCTGATCCGTTTTCTGATCCTCGCCTCCGCGGGACGTTGGCGCATGAGATCCTCGAGATTTGGCACGAAGGTCGTCGGGCAACGCCCGATCTCGATATTGCAGAAGTGGCGGATGATTGCTTGCGCAAGGCCAATGCGCATCCGCTGTTGTGGGGCTTGTGGCGCCCACGATTGATCAGCGCGCTTGAATGCTTTGCAGATTGGGTGAGGGCGGGCGAGACCGAAGGCCGGGTCGTAGCTGCAGCAGAGATTGATGGATCGATGACACGCAAAGGCGTGCGTATCTATGGCCGTGCCGACAGGATAGATAAGCTCGCTGATGGCACCCTTGCCATCGTCGACTACAAAACGGGCACTCCACCTTCTGCTGCTCAGGTCGAGGCAGGTTTTGCGCTGCAATTGGGTTTGCTAGGTCTGATTGCCCAAAATGGCGAATTCAACCTCGATGGATCGCCATTTAGCGGCCAGGCGGGTGAATTCGAATATTGGTCTATGGCCAAGAAAGCCGGCGAATTCGGCTATGTCGATGTCCCGATGAAAGTGGGGAGCAAGCGTTCGGGATTGCTCCCTGAGGAATTCTTGCCGCATCATCAAAGCAAGCTCGATGAAGCGATCGATCGATTCATCAAAGGTACCGATCCATTCGCGGCCAAGGAGAACCCGGCCTATCCAGGCTACACCGAATATGACCAGCTGATGCGGCTCGAAGAGTGGGCCACTGGCGGCGGCGAGGACGGCGGATCATGAGCGGATCCGACGGCCAGGTGTTCGAGCTTAAGGGCAATCAGCGCTTGGCAGCTGATCCAAAGGACAATGTGTGGCTGTCTGCCTCTGCCGGAACGGGCAAGACCCAGGTCCTGTCTGCGCGCGTCTTGAGGCTTCTGTTGCGGCCAGACGTTGATCCCAGCGAAATCTTGTGTCTGACCTTCACAAAGGCTGGCGCTGCAGAAATGGCCAATCGGATCAATGCGGTGCTTGCGCGGTGGGTTCGGTTGGACGCTGCATCGCTCGCGACCGAACTGGGCTTCCTCGGTGCGGATATTGGACCGGAGGCGCAGGCGAGGGCGCGTACGCTGTTTGCAAGCGTTCTGGATTGCCCTGGCGGCGGATTGCGGATCGATACAATCCATGCCTTTGCGCAATATCTGCTCGCCAACTTCCCGGGCGAGGCTGGCTTGATTCCCGGCGCCAAGCCGATGGAAGATCGTGAGCAAGAATTACTGGCCCGCGAAGTCCTGTCCGACATGTTGGCCCAGGCTGAGGCAGAATATGACCGCTCTGTTCTGGACGCTGTAGAAGCTTTTGTTCGCGCCAAGAGCCCGGATGATTTGCGGCGCTGGCTCATTCAATGCGGCCAGAATTCTTCCATGTGGCAGGGGACTTCGGCGTGGACGCCTCCAATGTCTGGCCGCATCCACGCAATGCTCGGCATTCCAGCCAATGCGAGTGACGAATGGGTAGCCGAAGCACTGGGCCCAGATGTGTTTCCGGATCACCAACTCGCTGCGATGCTTCCTGTGCTCAAAGACTGGAATGCGAAAGGAGGTCGCGAGGGGAGTGCGGTGATCGAACAATGGCTTGCGCTACCAATCGAAGACAGACTGGCAGCCAAGCAGGCATTCTACGGCACATTGCTGACAAAGCAGGGTGCACCCAAGAGCATGCCTACCCCTGAGAAGGTCGATCCTGAGTTCAAGGCCAGACAATCAGAGGTTGCGGATGCGCTTGCTCTGGTCGAGGAGCGCGCAGCTCTGCTGGATCTGGCCAATTTCCTCACTCCTGCACTGGAGCTGGGAAGAGCGTTCGCATTGCGCTGGGAGCAAGCGAAGATCCGCGAGGGCTTGCTCGATTTTGACGACCTTATCGTGCGAGCCGCTGGATTGTTGGCAAACAGCGATGCGGCGGATTGGATTCGCTACAAGCTGGATCGGCGGTTTGACCATATCCTGATCGACGAGGCGCAAGACACCAACCAGTCGCAATGGGATATTGTCTTCGCCCTAGTCGACGATTTCTTCACCGGAGAGGGGGCCGCGGGCGACAAGCTTCGCACGCTGTTCACAGTTGGCGATTACAAACAGGCGATCTTTGGCTTCCAAGGCACCAGCCCGGATAACTTCGCCTCCGCACGTGAATTGGTGCGCCAACGGATTGAAAACGCCCGACAGGGAGCGATTGATCTGCGGCGACGCGGACCCATCCCAAATTTCGAAGATCTCGAGCTCGATCAATCTTTCCGCACATCGAAGACGGTCCTCGATTTCGTCAATCGAGCAATCGAGACGATTGGCCATGGAGCATTCGGATTGGACCGCCCACCCGAACCCCATCAGGGCGCGACGAGGCCAGGTTTGGTCACAATGTGGAATCCGGTTCAAGGCCATGAGGCTGGCTCTGGCGATGATGATCAGGATTGGCTCGCCGATCACGACCGCGAATTGGCGAGCAGGATCGCGGAGCAAGTCTGGCGTTGGCACAGCGGACGTGAACCCTTCATGCTCGCAAAGCAGCAGCCAGCGCGACAGGCCGCGGCTGGTGACATCATGGTGCTGGTCCGCAAACGCGGAGCCTTGGCGGCGCTAATTGTTGCAAAGCTCCACGCCAAGGGCGTGCCTGTGGCTGGTGTCGATCGGCTGAGGCTGGGGGCCCCGCTGGCCGTGCAAGACTTGTTGGCGGGATTGCGCTTTGCCGCTCAGCCACTGGATGATCTCACGCTGGCAAACCTGCTTGCATCTCCTTTGCTGGGTTGGACGCAGGACGATCTGCTCGAATTCGTGCCGCGCGAGCGGGGTGTCCATCTGTGGGATCATTTGCGCAAGAGCGACCATCCCGGCGTGCAGGAAAGCGTTGGCGCATTGCGCGCGCTCTTGGCGCTGGCCGATTTTGAGACCCCGCAAGCACTGCTTGCTTGGATGCTGGTTGGCCCATGGCAAGGGCGCCGCAAGCTCGTTGAGCGGCTTGGTAGCGAAGCCAATGATGCGATCGATGAGCTGCTCAATTCGGCGTTCGCGTTTGAAAGTGGCAACACGCCAAGCCTGGCCGGGTTTATTCAGTGGTTTGATGCCTCTGACGACGAATTGAAGCGCGATTCAGGCGAGACGGTGGGTCAGGTAAGGGTGATGACGGTTCATGGCTCAAAAGGCCTTCAGGCGCCTCTGGTGGTGCTTGCAGACGCCACGGGCTCGCCTCGCACCGGTGCAGCATCTGAATTGGATGAACTCGCGGCGGGCGAAGCCACAGGGCGCAAAGTACCCTTGCCAAGGCTAAGCAAGGAACAGAGCGTTGGGCCTGTAAAGGAAGCCGCAGAGCGCGCGAGCATTGCCGATATGCAGGAACATTGGCGACTGCTCTATGTCGCGATGACCCGTGCGGAAGAGGGGCTGTTCATTGGAGGGTCGCTCAGTGCCAGCCAGTCCAAACGCGGCGTTCCAGAAGACAGCTGGTATGCGCGCCTTGCTCCCGTTTTCGAGGACGAAGCGATAGAGGATGACATCTGGGGCGCTCGCAAGGAGTGGGGATATCGCGCCGAGCAAGGTCAGCGCCAGCCAGCGGCGACACAACCCGATCGCGCCGATTTGCCGAATTGGGCCGCGACACCCGTTGGACCTGAACCGCGTCCGCCGATGCCATTCACACCCAGCGCTGCAACTGAAGACCTCTCACCCAATCCGCCTTTGGAATCATCGGGTGACCAGTCGGCTTTGCAGCGAGGAGTTTTGATTCATCAATTGCTCGAGCGCTTGCCAGATGTTGATCCGGCGGAGCGATCGGAGCTGGCCAAAGCGTGGCTAAAGCGGCAAGCGCCCGATATCGCTGGCAATGTTCGCGATGAGATGATCGCGAACGCTATCGGCGTGCTGAGCGATGCAAGATTGGCCGAGATATTCAGCCCGAATGCTCTGGCGGAGACCCCGCTCACAGCCTTGGTTGGCAACCAGGTGATTGCCGGAAAAGTCGACCGGCTTCTGGTCGAAGAGAAGCGCGTTACCGTGGTCGACTACAAGACCAGTCGCCGTCCGCCGCGGAGTGAAGAAGACATTCCCGTTGGCGTGATGCGACAGATGGCAGCCTATGCGCTTGCTCTCGAACGGATCTATCCCAATCGGGAAATTCGCGTTGCGGTGCTCTACACTCAGGGACCATCGCTGTTCGAGCTTACTGATCACCTGCTCAAGCCGCACAAATTACATTTGTTGGGGAAGCAGGAAAGCTATTCGCCCGCAGATATTGAGTGACGCGCAAACAATCCTAGATTGGGTTCAACGCCGCAGATGCGCGCAAAAGGAGATTTCTAATGGCCACCGTCAACGTAACCGATGACAGCTTCCAATCCGATGTGCTGGGTGCAGACAAGCCCGTCCTGGTTGATTTCTGGGCGGATTGGTGCGGCCCGTGCAAGATGATCGCTCCCGCTCTTGAAGAGATCAGCGAAGAGCTGGGCGACAAGGTAACCATCGCCAAGATGGACATCATGGAAAACACCAGCATCCCGGCTGATATCGGCGTGCAGTCGATCCCGCTTATGGTGCTGTTCAAAGATGGTGAAGCGATTGCGCAAAAGCTTGGCGCCGCTCCCAAGAGCCAACTCAAGGAATGGCTCGAAGGCGAACTGGGCTGATCGCGCTTCGCGCCTAACCCAAAACCCGTTCAACAAACTTATCCCAGATGGCCGGGCTTGATGCACCAACCAAGCCCGGCTTTCCGTGCTCGTCGACGCGATAGGCGCTGCCGTCGAGCCGTGCAGCCTTGCCCCCGGCTTCGTTGAGCCAGAGCACGCCCGCCGCGTGATCCCAAGCATAGGTCCGTTTGAAGCTAGACACGTCGTTCTCGCCCAATGCCAGTCGCGGATATTGCTCTGCAGCGCAGCGCGGAATGTCGACTAGGCGATAATGCGGGGCAAGCTTGGCGTCGACTTGCGCGCGCTGTTCTTCGGTCAGAAATATGCGAGAGATTGCAGCCACCGGGACGTCTTCACCGGTCGTGCGTGCTTTGATCTTCTCTCCATCAACGAAGGCGCCTTCGCCTCGTTTCGTGTGGCACAAACGCCCGCTATTCGGATCGTAAAGCCAGCCCGCCACCGCCTCGCCGCCATCGGCGAGCGCAATGATTGTCCCGAACGGTTCCTTGCCCTTGGTGTAGTTGTGGGTGCCGTCGAGCGGATCGATAATCCAGCATTGGCCAGAGAGATGATCGAGCGTGCTCTCGTCTGCATGGACAGCTTCCTCGCCGACAACCGCAACACCAGGCGCAAGCTTGGTCAGTGCTTCGGTCAGGAAAGTTTCGACCTCACGATCCACCACCGTCACCGGATCGTCTTCGCCTTTCATTTCGACATCGCCATCAGCGAGTTGCTGAAAACGTGGCAGAATGGATCGCTCGGCGGCGAATTTTAGCAGGTCGCGAATTTCGTCATCGAGCGCGCTCATGAACGATAATCCGCATTGATCGAGATGTAGCCATGGGTGAGATCGCAGGTCCAAACCGTGGCTTGGCCCGAGCCGATGCCCAGATCGATCGCCAAATCGATTTCCTCGCCCTTAAGATGCGCGGCCACGGGTGCTTCGTCGTAACCCTCTACGGCCAGACCTTCTTTCGCCACTTCAGTCCCGCCAAATGCTATGGCCAGCTTGTCGCGGTCAGCAGGTTCACCCGCTTTGCCGACTGCCATCACGACGCGGCCCCAATTGGCGTCTTCGCCTGCGATGGCAGTCTTTACGAGCGGAGAATTGGCCACCGCCAGTCCGACCTTGCGAGCGCTGTCATCGCTGGCTGCGCCGCTGACGCGGATTTGAATGAATTTGCTGGCGCCTTCTCCGTCGCGCACCACCAAATGCGCAAGTTGGCGGCATAGGTCGGTCAACGCGGCTGCAAATGCGTCCGCACCGGGGCTGTCAAAGCTCTTTAGCTCAGCGGTCTCAGCAGTACCGGTGGCGAAGGCGAGCACAGTATCGCTGGTTGAGGTGTCCCCGTCGACCGTGATGCAGCTGTATGTCTGCTGGTTTGCCTGAATGAGGAGCGTCTGCAGGAAATCAGGGGCGACCGTGGCATCGGTGAAGATGTACCCGAGCATCGTCGCCATATCGGGCGCGATCATGCCGGAACCTTTGATGATCCCGACCAGGTTGACGCTTGTGCCGCCAATCATCGCGCTGGTTGAGGCGCCTTTGGGAAATGTGTCTGTGGTTCCAATCGCGATCGCCGCGTCTTCCCAGCTCGCCATTTCATTGGCGACGACTTCTGCCAGGCCATGTTGCGCCTTGTCTTGGGGCAGGGGTTCTCCAATCACACCGGTCGAGGATACGAACACTTCATCAGTGGAGCATTCGAGATAATCGGCAATGTACCCTTGGATTAGGTCAACGGCTGCGCGGCCCTTGCCACCGGTGAATGCATTCGCGTTGCCAGCATTGACGATCAGCGCGCGCGCTCGACCTTGCGCGATCTGCAATCGCCCTGCTTCAACTTCCGGTGAAGCGCAGGCGCTCTGCGTGAAAACCCCCGCGATTGCAGTGTTTTGCGGTACGCAAACATATGTCATGTCTGCTCGCTCCCAGTCGCGATATCCCGCATGGGCGATGCGCAATTCTACCCCTGGCAACGAAGGCAAATCGGGGAAGGGTTTAGCGAGCGGAGAGGCTTCGATATCCATGCCAGCCCTCTAGGCGCAGAGCTGCTCACAGTAAATCGCCTATTCCAAGTGGACGAATTGACCATTTGCGACTATCTAGGCGGTCGATGAGACGTCATTTGCTCGCCTTGATTGCCCTGATGACGGGCCTTGCTGCGATCGGTCACCCGGCACATGCCAGCCTGGCCGATGCGCTCAGCAGCGATATTGACGTTGCGGCTAACGCATCTGATTCCGCTTCCGGTGACGCCTGCCCGTGCAGTGAGCCTGATGCCAAGCAATCGACCCGGTGTTCGTCCGGCGACCGCAAGCCGACCAAAACTCCCGTGCCAGCCAAGCTGCGGCTTCCTGTGCTGATGGGGGTCGAGCGCGCAATCGAATAGCGCCGCTTCAAGAAATTCTATTGTAACGTGACGCGTCATGCCGCCGGAAAGGGGTGTGACCAACCCTTTTCATAAAATTCGGCCGCTCAAGGCCAATCAGGACCTCTCAATGTTCAACGCACTCGTTAAATCGGTGTTTGGCTCTGCCAATGACCGCTACGTCAAATCGATCAATAAGATCGTCAATCAAGTCAATGCGCTAGAACCTCAAATTCAAGCGCTTTCCGACGACGAATTGAAAGCCCAAACAGACAAATTCCGCGGCCAATTGGACGAGGGCGCGACGCTTGATGATATTCTGCCTGAGGCGTTTGCCACGGTCCGTGAAGCATCGATGCGCGTGCTGGGAATGCGGCATTTCGATGTCCAGCTGATCGGCGGCGTCGTGCTCCACCGCGGCGAGATCTCCGAGATGCGGACCGGTGAAGGTAAGACGCTCGTGGCAACACTTGCGGTCTATCTCAATGCGATTGAGGGCAAGGGCGTGCACGTCGTTACCGTCAACGACTACCTTGCGCGACGCGACGCCGAATGGATGGGCCAGCTCTATAACTGGCTTGGCCTCAAAGTGGGCGTGATCGTTCCGAACATGAACGAGCTCGACAAGCGTGATGCCTACAATGCCGATATCACCTACGGCACCAATAACGAATTTGGCTTCGATTACCTGCGCGATAATATGAAGCATGATCGCAAGGAAATGGCCCAGCGACCGTTTAACTTCGCCATCGTGGACGAGGTCGACTCGATCCTGATCGACGAAGCGCGGACGCCTCTGATCATTTCTGGCCCGACCGAAGACAAGTCTGACCTTTATGTCGCGCTTGATGAGGTCGCCAAGGACATTCCAGAGGACTGGTACGAGAAGGACGAAAAGACCAAGCAGATCCAGCTGACCGAAGACGGGCTGGAAGAGGTCGAGAAGCTCTTGATGGAGAAAGGGCTGCTCGAAACGGAGAACTTGTACGACATCGAGAACACCCAGGTGGTTCACCACTTGGACCAGGCGCTCAAAGCCGTTCACATGTTCAAGCGAGACACCGACTATATCGTCAAAGACGACAAGGTCGTGATCATTGACGAATTCACCGGACGGATGATGGATGGCCGCCGTTGGTCCAATGGTCTTCACCAGGCTGCTGAAGCCAAGGAAGGCGTAAAGATCGAGCCTGAAAACCAGACCATGGCTTCGATCACATTCCAGAATTATTTCCGGATGTACCCCAAGCTTGCCGGCATGACCGGTACCGCTGCCACCGAAGCGGCCGAGTTCTGGGATATTTACAAGGTCAACGTGGTCGAAATTCCGACCAATAAGCCTGTCGCGCGCGTCGATGAAGAAGACGAGTTCTACAAAAACACGATGGACAAGTTCCAGGCCATCGCGAAGGCGATTGCTGAGAAGTCCCAGATTGGCCAGCCCGTTCTGGTCGGCACGGTTTCGATCGAGAAATCAGAGCTGCTGAGCCAATTCCTCGACAAAGAAGGGGTGAAGCACGAAGTCCTCAACGCCCGCCAGCACGAACGTGAAGCGCATATTGTTGCGCAGGCAGGGCGATTGGGGGCTGTGACGATCGCCACCAATATGGCCGGCCGCGGAACCGACATTCAACTTGGCGGCAATCTCGACTTCCGGATCGGCGATGAACTTCAGGATCTCGCTGAAGATGATCCCAAGCGCCAAGCAGAGATCGATCGGATCACTGCCGAGGTCGAAGAAGAAAAGCGCAAAGTGCTCGAAGCCGGCGGATTGTTCGTGCTCGGCACTGAGCGGCATGAGAGCCGCCGGATCGACAACCAGCTGCGCGGTCGTTCGGGCCGTCAGGGTGACCCCGGCCTGTCGCGGTTCTACCTCTGCTTGGAAGACGATCTTCTGCGCATTTTCGGCCCAGACACGCTGTTCGCCAAGATGATGAACTCCAACCTCGCTGACGGCGAGGCAATTGGGTCAAAATGGCTTTCGAAAGCAATCGAGACGGCCCAGAAGAAGGTTGAGGCGCGCAATTACGAAGTCCGTAAGCAGGTCGTTCAGTACGACGACGTGATGAATGACCAGCGCAAAGTGATCTATGAGCAGCGCGGTGAGATCATGGATTCCGAGGTCGTCGACGATGTCGTGCTCGACATGCGGCATGATACTATCAACTCCTTGGTTGGCACTGCATGTCCTCCGGGTTCCTACCCTGAGCAATGGGACATTGAGGGGCTGAAGGAAAAGCTCGAAGAGGTCTTTGCGGTTCAGCCGCCGCTCGAGGAATGGCTCGAGGAAGATCAAGTTGAACCTGAAATCATTGAAGAGCGCCTGCGCGTTCAGATCGATGAGCAGATGGATTCGAAGGTATCAAAGAGCGATCCGGCCATGTGGCGCATTGTCGAGAAAGACGTGCTCCTTCGTCAGCTCGACTTCCATTGGAAGGAACACCTGGCGACGCTCGATGCCTTGCGGCAGGTGATCTGGATGCGCGGCATAGCTCAGAAACAGCCGATCAACGAATACAAGCAGGAAGCATTTGGCCTGTTCGAGACAATGCTCGACACATTGCGCGAAGAGGTCACCAAGATTCTGGTCAAGTCAGAGCTTCGGGTGGCGCCGGTTGAGACTGAGGCATTGCCCGATCTGCCTGACTTCCTGACCAGCCATATCGATCCGCTGACCGGCCTCGATAATTCGGCGGACGGTGATGGTTCGGCTGATCGAACCGATTTGCACGGTGCCTTTGCCGGCAGTCCGCGGCCGGAGGCGCGTGAGGGCGGCCCGATCACGGAAAACCCCTACGCCAATCTCAACATCAGTCGTAATGCGCCTTGTCCGTGCGGTTCGGGCAAGAAGTACAAGCACTGCCACGGCGCCGTTGGCATTCCGCCGGCTGCAGCTCCCGTCTAATCGACTGACCGCAAGAGAGAACAGCGAGTGAAACAGGAAGCTCCAGCGTGATCGGTGCCGTGCCGATCATGTTGGCGTTTGCGTTTTTCGTCACCGCGCTGCTCTACGCCTCCGTAGGCTTCGGCGGCGGCTCAACCTACGCCGCATTGCTGGCGATTTCTGGGCTGGACTATCGATTGCTGCCACTGGTCGCACTTGCGTGCAATATCGTGGTCGTAGCGGGCTCGAGCGTGCGATTTGCGCGTGCCAAAGTCACTCCTTGGCGTGGTGCCCTCCTGATGACCGCTATCGCCGCCCCAGCGGCTCTTCTCGGCGGTTTGACGCCGATTGATCAAGCGACCTTTATGCTCTTGCTTGGAGCTAGCCTGGTTTTGACCGGCGTGACCATGTTTCTGCCCGTGAGTGCGGCCAGTTCGGAAGAACCGACCCGGTTCGCCAAGGCAATGCCGCTTGTCGCTGCTCCGCTTGGCTATCTCGCGGGATTGGTAGGCATCGGGGGTGGGATATTTCTCGCTCCGCTGCTCCACCTGACACGGTGGCGCGATGCACGTGCGATTGCTGCCACCGCGAGCTTCTTCATACTGGTCAATTCTGCCTTTGGACTCATCGGGCAATTGGCCAAGCAAGGTCCGGCAGCGTTCGGTGGCGCATTCGGCGCAGCTCTGCCGCTTATCATCGCGGTGGCGATTGGCGGCCAGATTGGCAGCCTGATGGCGGTGAGGGTGCTCCCGCTCAAATTGATCCGTTGGCTAACAGCAGCGCTTGTGATGATAGTGGGCGCGCGCCTGTTGGCGGGCCTATGACAAATCTGCGCCAAAAGAAGAAAATGGCTCCCCGAGTTGGATTCGAACCAACGACCAAGTGATTAACAGTCACCTACTCTACCGCTGAGCTATCGGGGAGCAACACTCGCTCTGTCTGCCGAGTGCGAAGCGCGCGTATATGAGCGAGTGCTGCGCATTGCAAGAGTGTTTGGAGGGGTTTTTCCTAATCCGTGACAAACTGCTCGGCAACAATGCGTTCACCGAGCGATTGCCCTGGGTCAAACAGCAATTCGAGCTGAGTTCTATGGTCAATCTCGCACCACACATCCGCGATATCGCGAAGTTCCTTTTGGTCCGCCACCACAGCGACCGGACGCTTGACCGGTTCGAGCACTTTGAGCGCCACCCGCAAACGATCTGGCAGCACCGCGCCGCGCCAACGGCGAGGGCGAAATGGACTGATCGGTGTCAGGGCCAAGACATTGCTGTCGAGTGGAAGGATTGGGCCATTGGCAGAAAGGTTGTACGCGGTTGATCCTGCCGGGGTCGAAACCAAGACACCGTCGCAAACCAATTGCTTAATCCGCACACGCTTGCCGACCGTCACTTCGATCTTGGCGGTCTGGCGCGTTTCACGCAGCAAGGAGACTTCATTGATCGCGGAAAATTCGTGGGTCTGACCCGATTGGTCAACCGCTTCACCGCGCAGCGGCGCGATGCGAATGCTGGTTGCGCGATTGATCCGCTGCAAAACGTCGGCGCGTCTGCGATAGGGGTTCATCAGGAACCCGACCGTGCCCAGGTTCATGCCATAGGCCGGAATGACGTGATTGCGATCGAGCATGCGGTGCAGGACTTGCAGCATGAACCCGTCGCCGCCCAACACAACCACTGCCTGGGCGTCGTCAAACGGAGCCCAATCGTGTTGGCCCAACATATCTGCATAGGCTTCTTGCGCGCGCTCGGTCTCTGAAGCGAGCAATGCAATGCGCTCAAAACCAGATTCTGTAGCCATTGAGTGCCTTTCTGGCCGTTTGCCGACGGAAACTTCTGCCCTGATGTTCCAAATTGTGTCGATTTGCAATTGCCCGGCGCATTGGCGCAAGGTCTGGGCTAGGACAATCGCATGGAGTCGAGCCAACCGTCTTTACGCCCGACGAATCGGGGGGTCTTTCCGGGAATGAAACCGGAAGCGCTTGAAGCAGATCTGCTGCGGGCGCTTGATCGCCGTGAAATTGAGGTGCTGTTTCAGCCACAATTTGATTGCGCGACGGGAGAGGTCGTCGGGGCGGAAGCGCTCGCCAGATGGCAGCATCCAACTCTGGGCGAAGTGGGCGCGCGTGAGCTGTTTGCGGTGGCTGAACAAGCCAAATTGGTTGCACCCTTGTCACGACACGTGGTGGCGCGCGCGCTTGAGGATGCGGCCCATTGGCCCGAAACACTGGGGCTGTCGCTCAATATCACTCCCGAAGAGCTCGGCGATCCGCGCTTTGCTGCCGATTTTGCAGAGTTGATCGGTGCGAGCACAATTGCGGCCAATCGATTGACGCTGGAGATCACGGAAGATGTCCTGCTTCGCAATTTGGCGCAGGCCCGCGATGCGCTCGCTGCGCTCCGTGGGCTAGGATTCCGCACTGCTTTGGACGACTTTGGCGCGGGCTTTTGCAACTTTCGTTATCTCAAAGAACTGCCGCTTGATGTGCTCAAACTCGATCGTGTGATGGTCGAGGGTGTGCCCGAGGATGAGCGCGACCTTGCCGTGCTGCGGGCGATCATTGCACTGGGACGGGCGCTCGGACTGGCGGTTGTGGCAGAGGGCATCGAGAGCGAGGCCCAGTGCCAAGCCGTTATCCGCGAAGGCTGCTCATATTGGCAAGGGTTCCTGCGTGCGGCGCCTATGCGCAGCGAGGCCGTGCTGGTGCTTGCAGCGGGTTCAAACGCTTAGCTGCTCACCGATTGCTTGCGCGATTTGCTGACAATCCTGCTGAGCCCCTTGGTAAGCTGAAACAGACCGTTGAGCCGGCTTTGCGGATCACCCCATGCGCGGTTGATCACCAGCTTCATGTCAGGGCGGAGCTTGGCGGTGCCCTGCAGCTTGTCGACATAAGCCAACAACCCGGCAGGATCTGGGAAATCATCCTTGTGAAAGCTGACCAGTGTTCCGCGCGCGCCCACATCAATCTTGGCGATGTTCGCGCCGATCGCCTGATGCTTGATTTCGATCAACCTGATCAGATTTTGCGTTGCCGATGGCAGGTCGCCGAAGCGATCGATCATCTCAGCAGCTAGGCTTTCGATCTCCGCCTTGTCCTGGGCCTGGTTGAGGCGGCGATAGAGCGCCATTCGCACGGCGAGGTCGGGCACGTAATCCTCAGGGATCATGATCGGTGCGTCGACAGTAATCTGTGGTGACAGCGTGTCGCGCTCAGCCTCAAGCCCCATGGCACCTGCCTTCGCCGCCAGGATCGCATCCTCGAGCATCGACTGGTAGAGTTCGAACCCAACTTCGCGGATGTGCCCTGATTGCTCGTCCCCCAGCAGATTGCCGGCGCCGCGAATGTCGAGATCGTGACTGGCAAGCTGGAATCCGGCTCCGAGAGAGTCCAGGTCACCCAGCACCTTCAACCGCTTCTCGGCAACTTCGGACAGCTGAACGTCCTTGGCATATGTAAGGTAGGCGTAAGCGCGCAGTTTGGAGCGCCCGACACGCCCGCGCAGCTGATAGAGCTGAGCCAGCCCAAATATGTCAGCGCGGTGGATGATGATTGTATTGGCGCTCGGAAGGTCGAGGCCGCTTTCGACAATCGTGGTTGAAAGCAGCACTTCGTACTTGCCTTCATAGAATGCGCTCATCCGCTCTTCGATCTCGCCAGCGCCCATTTGACCGTGAGCGGAAACGGCCTTCACTTCGGGCACGTGTTCGCGGAGCCACTCTTCGACATCAGCCATGTCGGAGATGCGCGGGACGACAATAAAACTCTGTCCACCGCGATGGTGCTCGCGCAGCAACGCCTCGCGCATCACCATGTCATCCCATTCCATCACATAGGTGCGGACCGCCAGGCGATCGACTGGAGGTGTCTGGATCGTTGAGAGTTCGCGCAGACCCGTCATCGCCATTTGAAGCGTACGCGGGATCGGCGTGGCAGTCAGCGTCAGCATATGCACGTCGGTGCGAAGCTGTTTGAGCTTCTCCTTATGCGTCACGCCAAAGCGCTGCTCTTCGTCGACAATCACAAGGCCGAGATTCTTGAACTCGGTCGATTTCGACAGAATCGCATGCGTTCCGATCACGATATCGACCTGGCCATTGGCCAAGCCTTCGCGCGTTTGCGCCACCTCCTTGGAAGAGACGAGGCGGGACAGTCTGCCGACATTGAGCGGGAAGCCAGCAAATCGCTCGGTGAAGTTCTGAAAGTGCTGGCGAGCGAGCAGAGTGGTGGGTGCCACGACCGCGACCTGCTGACCATTCATCGCCGCCACGAAGGCCGCGCGCAGGGCGACTTCGGTCTTTCCGAAGCCAACGTCACCGCAGACCAGCCGATCCATGGGCTTGCCGCTCTCAAGATCACGCAAGACGTCTGCGATGGCGCGATCCTGGTCATCGGTCTCCTCCCACGGGAAGCGATCGACGAACTGGTTGAAGCTGGCCTCCTCAGCGGCAAGGACGGGTGCCTTTTTGAGCGCGCGCTCTGCGGCGACCTTCATCAACTCGCCAGCGATCTCTCGGATGCGCGCTTTCAGGCGCGCGCGGCGCTTTTGCCAAGCTTCGCCGCCCAATCGATCAAGCGGGACGCTGTCTTCGCTCGATCCATAGCGGCTCAGGACATCGATGTTCTCAACCGGGATAAACAGCTTGTCGCCACCAGCATATTCAAGCGCGACGCAATCGTGCTGACTCTTGCCCACTGCAATCGGTTCAAGGCCGAGATATTTGCCAATGCCGTGTTCGACATGGACGACTAGGTCGCCGCGACCAAGCGCTTGCAGCTCAGCGAGAAACGCGTCCGAATCCTTGCGTTTCTTCTTTCGGCGGACGAGCCGATCACCGAGCATATCCTGCTCGGTGACCAGCTCCAGACCATCGTTTGCAAAGCCTGTTTCGAGCGGCAGCACCATCGCCACGGCTTGGCCTTTGGCGGACAGGCCAAGCGCCTCTTGCCAGGTATCGGCTAGCTTGGTCTCACATCCGGCTTCAGACAGGATCGATGCAATTCGCGCGCGCGACCCGGCGGAATAGGCAGCGAGTAGGGGGCGTTTGCCTGACTTACCCAGCTGCAGCAGATGGCTGGCTGCGGCCTCGTAGACATTGTCGCCGCGGGCCCGCTCGGGCGAAAAGTCTCTGGCTGAAGCAAATCCGAAGTCGACGCTGTCTTCGCTGTCAGGCGCTGCAAAAATCTGGCTTCGATGCGCGTGCATCGCTGCGAGACTGTTGTGGAGCTCATCACCGCTCAAATAGAGCGCGTCTGCGTCCAATGGGCGATAGCTTCCAGCCGCCTCGCCCGCGGCGCGAGTGCGTTGCTCATGGTAGTCTGAGATATCCGACACGCGTTCCTCAGCGGCGCCAAGTGCGGACTTGTCGATGATCACCACATCATCGGCAACGAGGTGATCAAACAGCGTTGACAGCTTCTCTTCAAAGAGAGGAAGCCAATGCTCCATTCCAGCCAGTCGCCGACCATTGCTGACAGCTTCGTAAAGTGGGTCTTGGGTCGCCGCTGCTCCAAACATTTCGCGGTAGCGACTGCGAAACCGCTTGATACTGTCTTCGTCGATCAGCGCTTCCGAAGCGGGCAAAAGCAGATGGGACTTGAGGACACCGGTCGAGCGTTGGGTCGATGTGTCAAACAGACGCAGGCTCTCAAGTTCGTCCCCGAAGAAATCGAGCCGCAGGCCTTGTTCCAAGCTGGAAGGAAAGATGTCGACGACAGAGCCGCGCATCGCGAACTCGCCATGATCGACTACCGTGTCGGTGCGTGAATATCCCTGTCGTTGCAGCAGTGCAGCGAGGCTTTCGTGCCCAATCTCAATGCCCGGTTTGAATTCGCGCACTCCCTCGCGAATCCGAAATGGCGACAACACGCGCTGCAGCACCGCATTCACTGTGGTGACCAGCAATTGCGAGCCGCCAGCCGGGTTTTGCAGCGCGTGCAGCGTTGCCAGGCGGCGAGCGCTCACTGCCAGTGCTGGACTCGCACGGTCATAGGGAAGGCAGTCCCAAGCGGGGAATTCCAGCACTTCGATTTCGGGCGCGAAATATCCGGCGGCCTCGCTGATTGCGCGCATTGAGGCATCGTCGGATGCAATGAAGACGGCTCGTTGCTTCGCGGCACGCGCAAGGTCGCCCATGACGAGCGGCAGGGCACCGCGCGGAAGCGATGACAAGGTCTGCGACGTGTCTGCAGTGAGGATCCGAGAAAGGTCGGTCATTTGTCTTTCGCGCACAAGCATTTGGCCATTCGCCTCAAATGAAAATCATGGCGAACGGCTGATCGAAGGTTGGATTCGCAGGCTCACTAGCTGGTCGTGATGAGCCTGTCGAATGCGGATTGAGTTAGCTGGGAATGTCGACGTAATCGAGCTTGCGCATCAGGTCCATTTGAGCACCGCGAAATCGATCTGGCACCTCTTGTGTCCCCAAGGCCCAAGCCATGACGTCAACGTCGTCTTCGGCGAGGAGATCCTCGAACCAATCGATGTCGTCTTCACTCCATTGCGCCGCGTAGCGATCAAAGAACCCGCCAATCATATAGTCGGCCTCGCGCGTACCACGATGCCATGCGCGAAATTTGGCGCGAGCCAGGCGTTGTTCAATTGTGGGCATATCGGGCATGATTGCCCCTTAGCCGTCTCGGCATTCTCGCGAAAGCGGGAATCCAACGGCCAGATCTGGATTGGAGCTATCGACAGCTTATCGGGACCCCCGCCTACACGGGGGTGACGCAGCTATGGCAGCTGGATTAAGGTCATTACATGCGGCCAGAGGCTCTCAATTCCCTTTTTGTCGAAACCGACGCGCTCGAAGGTGTCGGTCCCAAACTGATGAAGCCGCTCGAGAAATTGGGCCTGACCCGGATCAAAGACCTGGCCTACCACCTGCCTGATCGTTTTGTGACACGACGAGCGATTGGCAACCTCGACGAGGGCAGCGAGGGCGAACAGGTGATCATCGCGCTGACGCCCACTGAGCATCGCGCCGCCCGGAATCAGCGCGGACCGTATCGCGTGCTGGCTCAGGATGAAGTCGGCAATATTTGCGCGCTGACATACTTCGGACGCGCGTCCTACACGGCCAAGAAGCTGCTTCCGGTTGGCGAGAAACGTTGGGTGGCAGGTCGGCTCGACCGCTATGGTGACATGCTCCAGATCGTTCATCCCGATCATGTTGAAAAGGACAGTGCAGCGCATCTCGCGCGTATGAATGAGCCGGTTTACTCCCTGTCTGAAGGCCTGACCCAGCCGCGCATTGCTGGACTGGCGGAGCAAGCACTGACGCGGCTGCCAGAATTACCCGAGTGGATCGAGCCCGGCCAATTCGACAAGGAACAGTGGCCGCATTGGCGCGACGCCTTGCACCTGGCGCATAAGGATATGAATGGGCCTGCGCGAGACCGGCTCGCTTATGATGAACTGCTGGCCAACAGCCTCGCGCTGCTGCTCGTCAAGGCCGAGGGCCGGCGCCGGAAGGGGCAGGCGCTCAAGGGTGATGGGAAGCTGCGCGAACGCCTGCAATTGCCGTTCGAAATGACCGGTGCGCAGACGCGATCAATCAGCGAGATCGAAGGCGATCTGCAGCAAGAGGCCCCAATGCTTCGCTTGCTCCAAGGCGACGTTGGAGCGGGTAAGACCGTGGTCGCTTTGGCGGCGATGCTGATCGCCAATGAAGCCGGTAGCCAAGCGGCGATGCTCGCACCAACCGAGATATTGGCGCGCCAGCACTATGAGACCTTGCGCAGCATGGCTGCGCCGACAGGCGTGGAGGTTGCGCTGCTGACCGGCCGCGACAAGGGCAAGGCACGCGAAAGCATCCTGATGGGGCTACTCGACGGCTCGATCGACATCCTGGTCGGCACCCATGCGATTTTCCAGGATAAGGTCGCCTATAAGGATCTGGGTCTGGTGGTGATTGATGAGCAGCATCGATTTGGCGTTGCTCAGCGATTGCAATTGGCGGCGAAAGGCAAGCGAGCGCCTCACACCCTGGCGATGACTGCGACGCCGATACCGCGTTCGCTGACCCTGGCTCAATATGGCGAAATGGATGTGAGCCGGCTCGACGAGCTGCCGCCTGGCCGGCAGGCGATCGACACACGGGTCGTGTCGCAAGATCGGTTGGACGATGTCGTGGCTGGGGTCGAACGGCATCTTGCAAGCGGCCAGCAAGCCTATTGGGTTTGTCCAATGGTACGCGACAGCGAGATCGCCGACATCGCTGCGGCTGAGGCGCGCTATGCCGGTCTGAAGGAGCGCTTTGGTGACGACGTCGTGCTCGTCCATGGCCAGCTCAGGCCCGAGATCAAAGATGCCGGAATGGAGCGCTTCGCAAGCGGCCAGGCCAAGCTGTTGATCGCGACAACGGTGATCGAGGTCGGTGTCGACGTACCCGCCGCAACGCTGATGGTGATCGAGCAGGCGGAGCGGTTTGGATTGGCGCAATTGCACCAACTTAGAGGGCGTGTTGGGCGCGGGTCAGACAAATCGGTTTGTTTGCTGCTGCGCGGCGCGGAACTCAGCGAAACAGGGCGCAAGCGACTTGCCCTGATGCGCGAGACGCAGGACGGCTTTCGCATCGCTGAGGAAGATCTCGAATTGCGGGGCGGCGGTGAGCTGCTGGGGACGCGACAGTCTGGCGAGGCTGCCTTCAGCGTGGCCGATCTCGACCAGGTTCAGCGCCTGCTTCCTGCGGCGCATGCGGATGCGCGCCTGCTGATGGAGCGTGATGGCGGACTGACCAGCGAACGCGGCGAAGCAGCGCGATTGCTGCTTTATCTGTTTGAGCGCGATTGGGGCGTGCAATTGCTCCGCGGAGGATAATTTGTTCGGACCATATCCAATCAATTTCTTCGATCCAACGCCCTATGGACCGCTGGCCTATTATGGGCACTATCTGTTCAGTACCGTCGCCTTGCAGGCCTAATTATCCTCGATTTTGCCATGCTGTGGTACTTCCAGCGCAAATTTGGGGGGAAGCCGTTTGGGGTCAATCCTTGAGCAGATTGACAATCGCTTCAGCGGCAGCGGTCACATCATCCCAGGTCGCTTCAAATCCGCCATCATCGCCATAATAGGGATCGATCACCGTTTCGCCTTCACGGCCGGGCACGATATCCAGCAGGAGCTGAACCTTGGCGGTGCCGTCACGCGGTGCCTTGGCCTTAATCCCGGCAAGATTGGCGGTGTCGAGCGCGAAGATATGCGTGAAGGTCCGAAAATCATTCACGGTCAGCTGACGAGCGGCAAGATCGGAAATGTCGACACCGTGATTGGACGCCGTAGCGATTGCACGCGGATCGGGTGGATTGCCAACATGATAGGCAGCAGTGCCGCAGCTATCGACGTCGATATCAAGCCCTGCACGAGTGGCGGCGGCGCGCAATGCACCTTCAGCCATAGGCGAGCGGCAAATATTGCCGAGGCAAACAAAGAGAACGCTAGGCGTAGACATGATGTGCGACTTTTAGGATAGCAACCCGTTAGTCAGAGCCTATTGCCTGAGTTCAGGAGAGAATTCAATGCGTTCCTTGATTCTGATCCTATTTGTGTCGCTCTTTGTTGCCCAACCGGCAATCGCAACACCGGCGGATGAATACACAGAGCTGCGCGAAGAGATCTGGCAATGGCGGCTCGATAACAATCCCTGGCTGGCGATGAATATCGGTGATCGTCGGGGCGATGGCTCGATCGGAGACTGGTCTGAAGCTGCCCATTCGAGGAGCATCGACGAGGCGCAGCAATTCGTTGAACGACTGGAGCGGATCGATGCCGCTGGATTGCCTTCAGACCTGGCGGTTGACCACGCCGTAATCCTGCAAAGCCTGTCAGGCATCGTATCTGCGGGCGAACACGCGCATGACTATTATGTGTTGTTCACCAATCGGGGAGGGTGGCACTCGTTGCTGGCCGCCTTGCCGCACAGCTCTCCCTTCTTCACGCTCGCTGATTATGAGAGCTATGTCGGACGTTTGGAGGCGTTCGAACAGGCCAATTCCGATGCGATTGATCGCAGCCGCAAAGCGATTGAGATCGGGCTCACTCACGCCTGCGAACCAATGGAGGGTTTTGGCGCCCAAATAGCGGGCCTGATCCACCAGAAAGTCGACGAATCACCACTATGGTCACCCTTCTCCGACGGAGCTCCAGCATCGATCACTGAGGCAGAATGGGCCGCGATCAGCACCCGGGCGCAATCGGCCATTTCGGATACAATCTGGCCAGCTCTGAGAGAGTTTCAGACCTTCTACGCTGATGAATATGCGCCCAGTTGTCGCACCGGCGCGCCGGGCGTGTTGGGCACGACTGGCGGCGCAGCCTATTATGCCTATCAGGTCCGCAGCTTTACCACGACTGACCTGACGCCCGATGAGGTCCATGCCCTGGGCCTGAGCGAAGTCGCGCGCATTCGGGCGGAGATGGTGGAGGTCGCTGCACAGGCCGGCTTTGAAACGCGCGAAGCCTACATCGAGCATCTGCGGACTGATCCGCAATATTACATGACCGATCCCGACGAATATCTTCGCTTTGCACAGGCCCTGGCGAAGGAGATCGATGGTTGGATGCCCAAACTGTTCGGCAAGCTGCCGCGCAATCCCTACACCGTTTTGCCAATCCCCGATGCGCAAGCGCCGGGCAACACCACCGCTTATTACGAACGTGGATCGCTCGCGACTGGGCGCGCCGGGATCTATCGCTTGAACCTGACCGAGCTCGATCAGCGCCCCCTTTGGGAGCTGCCAGCCCTCGGCGTGCACGAGGCTGTGCCGGGCCATCATCATCAGATCGCGCTTCAACAAGAGCTCGATATCCATCCGCTGCGCGCCAACAGCACCTTTTTCACTGCCTTTGTTGAAGGGTGGGGGCTCTATTCTGAGCGGCTAGGGATCGAGATGGGGCTGTATGACACGCCGGCAAAGGAGATGGGGCGCCTAAGCTATGAGATGTGGCGCGCCACCAGATTGGTGGTGGATACGGGCATCCACGCCAAAGGTTGGTCCAAGCAGCAAGCGGTTGACTATATGCTCGACAACACCGCGCTCAGCGCCGCCAATATCGATGCTGAAGTCAATCGCTATATCACCTGGCCAGGGCAGGCATTGGCCTACAAAGTGGGTGAGCTCAAGATCCGCGAATTGCGGAGTTGGGCGGAACAGGAAATGGGCAAGGACTTCGATCTGCGCTTCTTTCACGACACGGTGCTTGAGAACGGGGCGATCCCGCTTAGCGTGCTCGAAGATTATGTGCGGTCAAAGATCGACGCGAAGATGGAAGAGATCAACGCCGCGTCAGAGTGATTAGGTGGCCTTGGCCGGTTTTGGCTCGGTATTGGCTAAGACCTCTTCCACGATCCGGCGGATATTGGCGACCGCTTTGAGCCGCGCGCCGAGCAAGGCCGTACCGCTAACCTTGCGCTGGACGAACAAGGTTTCGATCGGAGGCAGAATCCAAGTCTCTTTGTCCTGCGCGATCGCCATGCCCTGATCGCGCAGTTCAGGCACGAAAGCCCGGTCTCCAAAGTCAAACGGTGCATCGCGTGCCATTTCACTGACGACAATGTCGATCATGCGGTCCACAGCCTCGCCATAACGCTCGGCGACCAGCGGATGCATGAATCCGGCGCTGATTGCTTCCTCGCTGATCCTCGCGCGATCACCATCGAGCCCGGCGGTGATCAAACGCCGATAGGCATTGGCAATGTCCGGGTCGACTTCGCGGCAGGCTCCGAAATCGAGCAGGACAATCTCTCCGCTATCAGGGCGGAAGCGATAATTGGCGAAGTTGGGGTCTGTCTGCATCACGCCAAAGTCAAACAGTTCGCACGCCACCAGATGGAGCAAGCGACCGAAAATCTCGTCTCGGCGCTCAGGGCTTTGTTGACCTAGATCCTCGATCGAAACGCCATCTTCGAAGCTCATGGCGAGAATGCGTTCTGTGGTCAGATCAGCTTGGAGGCTAGGGACGACGAAGCCTTCCATGCCTGCCAGACGCTCTGCGTAAAGACGCATTTGTTCGCCTTCGCGCAGATAGTCCGCCTCTTCATGCAATTGCTTCTTCGCCTCGACCAGCAAGGCATCAATCTCAAGCTCGGGGGGTGTGAAACCGGCGACTTTGAGCAGGGTCATGACATTGTCGACATCGCTGTCGATGCTCTGCGCAACGCCGGGATATTGCACCTTGATGGCGAGCTCGCGCCCGTCGCGGGTCAGCGCTTTGTGGACCTGGCCGATCGATGCCGCGGCAATCGGTCGCGGATTGAACCACCGAAACTGCTTGCGCCAATCCGCACCCCATTCATCCTTGAGCACTTGATCAAGCTGTCGGGTGGGCATGAAATTGGCCTGATCGCGCAAAGTGGCGAGGATGTTGGCGAGTTCTGGCGGCAGAAAGTCCCCGGCATCAAGGCTGATCATCTGCCCCATCTTCATCGCCGCTCCGCGCAGATGAGCGAGCCGTTCGGTCATCCGTTTAGCATTGCCAGGGGTCAGGATCAGATCGCGGGCGTTGATGCCTTCGCCGCTCGCCAATCGGCGCGCGCCCTCCGCCATCATGCCACCCGCCACGCCTCCGGCCAGCTTGCCAAAGGTCGACAACCGGCTGAACCGGCTCGCCGGTACAGAGCGTTGGCGCGCTTTGTCGGATGGGTCGTCAGGCACTTGGGGGAAGGGTCCTTGCGATCAGTGTGTTGGATGAACGGTTTCCGCGCCCGCGTGTTCCATTCCACGCGTGGTCAGCTGATGCACAAACCGCCGTCAACGGGCAGGCATTGTCCCGTAATGTAATCGGAATGCGGCGAGGCAAAGAACACCGCCAGCCCTTCGAGGCCAGCGTGGTCGCCGGGCCGACGCAGCGGAATTCGCTTTTCCATCCAGAGCGCGAATTTGGGATCGGCCTTGGCGGTGATGTCTGTCTCGTAATAGCCGAACAGCAGAGCGTTGGCGGTGATTTGATAGCGTGCCAATTCGAAGGCGGCACCGCGCGTCAAACCGTTGACCGCAGCCTTTGACGCGGCATAGTCAGACGATCGATTGACCCCCATGATTGACTGGCCCGACGACGTCGCGATTAGCTTGCCGCCCGCGCCCCGTTCGATCATGTGCCGACTGGCATATTTGTACACCAGGGCGGGGCCGCGGGCGTTGATTTCAAGCACCCGATCCCATCCTTCAGTGGTCATGTCGGGCACCGCCGTCCCCGAACCGGATATGCCCGCATTGGCGAAGCAAGAGCTGACATGACCAAAGGCATTGAGCGTGCCTGCCATGGCGGCTTCGACCTGGCTCTCATCCGCTACGTCGCAGATAAACGCCTGCGCGGAGCCTCCGCCTAACTGATTGAGCTCTTCAACTGCAGCCGCGTTCTTGTCGGCATTGCGTGCCCAGATCGCGACATTGGCGCCGGCTTTGACCAGCCCGCGTGCCATGCTCAGACCAAGGCCGCCATTGCCGCCCGTGACGATGGCCACATGGCCGGATAGATCGAACAAGTTCATGCCCAGACTGGTGCCGCAAATGATGAGGCAGGGCAAGCGATTGGAACACCCCTTAGGATGCCCATAGAAGCGCAGGGACATATGATGGCGCGGCGCCCTGGGGCACAGACCAGCCAAAATGTTGGGAATCGCTTCCTTGCGGCTTTTCAGGCGTCTGATCTGAGCCGGAATGCAGCCACCGACAAGCCAATCGAAATCGCACCGGAAGCGAGTTCATTGAAAAGGGAAACTGGTCGGGGAGAGAGGATTCGAACCTCCGGCCCCTGCCTCCCGAAGACAGTGCTCTACCAGGCTGAGCTACTCCCCGACCGTGTCGGTCCCGCAGCGCTGAGAGGCTCGCGGGTCGAGGCAAGGCGCGCGCTATAGGTGTGGATGACCGGGGTGGCAAGCGTGCAATTGCCGCCTATAGTTTGACCCATGGCAACGCTCGAAACCCCGCATGTGATTCCATCTGAGCTCAAAGGCCCGGGCCACCCCGAATGGCAATATCTCGATCTGATGCGCCGAGTTTGGGAAACCGGCAGCGAGCGGGTTGATCGCACCGGCGTGGGAACGCGCTCAATTGCGGGTTCGATGCTGCGGTTCGATCTTGCTGACGGTGCGATGCCGCTGCTCACCACCAAGCGGGTCTATTGGAAAACCGCCACCCGCGAAATGCTATGGTTCCTCACCGGCGACACCAATATCCGGCCGCTGGTCCTGCAAGGCGTCAAGATCTGGAACGAATGGCCGCATGCGCGCTACGTCAAGGAAAGCGGCGAGGACATTGCTCTGGAAGATTTTGTCCAACGCATCGCGGATGACGAACAATTCGCACAAAGATGGGGCGATCTTGGCCCGGTCTATGGCAAGCAGTGGGTAGACTGGCCGACCTATCGCTATCGCAAGGACGGGCTCTACGAAAAGGGCGAGGGGATCAACCAGGTTGCCGAAGTGGTTGAGAGCCTGCGCAACAATCCCGGCTCGCGACGCCACATCATCGAAGGCTGGAATGTCGCTGAGCTGGATCGGATGGCGCTGCCGCCGTGCCACAAGACTTACCAGTTCCATGTCGCCGGCAATCGCCTCAATTGCATGCTTTACCAGCGCAGCTGTGATGTTGCTTTGGGCCTGCCCTTCAACCTGTGGTCGGCGGCCTTGCTGACGCGCATGATCGCGCAGCAGGTTGACCTCGAACCGGGTGAGCTGGTGTGGATGGGCGGGGACGTCCATCTCTACCTCAATCACGAGCATCTGATCACTGAACAGTTGGCGCGCGAGCCCCAAGGGCATCCGACGCTCGAGATTACGCGGCGACCGGAAACAATTTTCGACTACGCAATCGAGGATTTTGTGGTGCATGATTACGCGCCGCTGCCTCCGATTAAGGCCCCTGTTGCGGTTTGAGCGAATCCGGGTCCGAATCCTTGACCGGACACCGGCGTTGAAATAAAATTCCGTTTGCGAGCAATGAATGGAATTGCTGCGTTCCAGTAGGGAGAGCGCTGATATGGCCGATCCGGCCGATACCTCCGGCAAAGGCGGGGACAATCGTCCCGCGCTTGCACTGCATGTGCCAGAGCCGAAATACCGGCCTGGCGATGCGGTTGATTACTCTGATCTCGACATTTGCGAGGCGGGCGCACAGCCACGCCCCGATGAAAGCTGCGCGCCTAGCGATATGAGGGACATGGCCTACGGCCTGGTCCGCGTCCTGGGCGATGACAACAAGGCTCATGGACCGTGGGATCCCAAGTTGGATCCTGAGACGTTGCGGACGATGCTTGGCCATATGGCGATGGTCCGCGCGTTTGATGAGCGGATGTTCCGCGGACAACGCCAGGGCAAGACCAGCTTCTACATGAAGTGCACCGGCGAAGAGGCGACCAGCGTCGCCGCGTCCATGGCGCTCGCTTCGGACGATATGGTGTTCCCAAGCTATCGCCAGCAAGGCGTGCTGATTGCACGCGGTTACCCGCTGATCGAGATGATCAACCAGATCTATTCGAACAAGGGTGACAAGCTGAAAGGCCGGCAGCTGCCGATCATGTATTCGAGCCGCGAGCACAGCTTCTTCTCGATTTCCGGCAATCTCGCCACGCAAACGCCGCAGGCAGTGGGCTGGGCGATGGCGAGCGCGATCAAAGGCGACAGCCGGATTGCCGCGACATGGGTTGGTGAGGGTTCGACCGCGGAAGGCGATTTCCATTCTGCCTGCACCTTTGCCAGCGTCTACAACGCGCCGGTGATCCTCAATGTGATCAACAATCAATGGGCGATTTCGAGCTTTTCGGGTTTCGCCGGGGCCGAGCGCACCACCTTTGCCGCTCGTGCGCTGGGTTATGGTTTGGCTGGCCTGCGGGTCGACGGCAATGATGCTCTGGCTTGCTATGCTGCGCAGCAATGGGCGGCAAACCGCGCGCGCGCCAATGCTGGGCCGACGCTGATCGAATACTTCACCTATCGTGCGGAAGGGCATTCAACCTCGGACGATCCGACCGGCTATCGCAGCGCGCAGGAGCGCGAGGAATGGCCGTTGGGTGATCCCGTTATGCGCTTGAAGGACCATCTGATCGCGCTGGATGAATGGGACGAAGATCGCCAGCAGGCAATGGATGCTGATTGTGCGGATCGCGTGAAGAAGGCGACCAAGGAGGCTGAGGCCAACGGGATTCTCGGCCATGGTCTGCATCACCCATTTCACACCATGTTTGAAGACGTGTTTGAAGAGCTGCCTTGGCACCTTGAAGAGCAGGCGGCCCAAGCCACCCGCGAACGCAAGGTCAAATGGCCCGATCATCACCCCATGGATGGAGCCGGGAAATGAACGCTCAGACCGAAACCAAGGCTCCGGCAGAAGCGGGCGACGAACGCCGCATCAACATGATCGAAGCGATCAATGACGCGCTCGATATCATGCTTGAACGTGATGACGACGTGATCGTGATGGGCGAGGATGTTGGCTATTTTGGCGGAGTGTTCCGCTGCACGGCAGGCTTGCAGGAAAAGCATGGCAAGACCCGCGTGTTCGACACGCCGATCAGCGAATGCGGTATCATCGGAGTGGCCGTGGGGATGGGGGCCTATGGTCTGCGCCCGGTCCCTGAAATCCAATTCGCCGATTACATCTATCCCGGCCTTGATCAGTTGATTTCTGAAGCAGCGCGGCTGCGCTATCGCTCGGCCAATGATTACATCGCTCCGATGACGGTTCGCTCGCCGTTTGGTGGCGGCATTTTTGGCGGGCAGACCCACTCGCAAAGCCCCGAAGCGATCTTCACCCATGTGGCCGGCCTTAAGACCGTCATCCCGGCGACGCCGTATGACGCCAAGGGCCTGTTGATCGCGGCGATCGAAGATAATGATCCGGTGATCTTCTTCGAACCCAAGCGGATCTATAACGGTCCGTTCTCGGGTTATTATGACAAGCCGGTCGAGCCGTGGAAGAAGCACCGCGACAGCGTTGTGCCTGAGGGCTATTACCGCATTCCCTTGGGCAAGGCCCGGCACGTTACCGAAGGTGAGCAGATCACCATTCTCGCCTATGGTACGATGGTTCACGTCGCCGAGGCGGTGTGTCAGGAGAAGGGCATCGAAGCCGATATCCTCGATCTGCGCACGCTGATGCCGCTCGATATCGATGCGATCGAAGCTTCGGTCGAGAAGACCGGACGCTGCCTGATTGTTCACGAAGCCACCCGCACATCGGGCTTCGGCGCTGAATTGTCAGCGCTGGTGACCGAGCGATGCTTCTACCACCTCGAAGCCCCGGTCGAACGCGTCACCGGCTTTGACACACCCTATCCTCACAGCCTCGAATGGGCCTATTTCCCAGGCCCGGTCCGCATTGGCGAGGCAATCGACAAGATCTTAAAGGACTGACCTGATGGCCAAGTTCACATTCAACATGCCCGACGTAGGCGAAGGCGTTGCCGAGGCAGAAATCGTCGAATGGCAAGTCAAAGTCGGCGATATTGTCGCTGAAGACCAACACCTTGTCGACGTCATGACGGACAAGGCAACGATCGACATTGAAAGCCCGGTTGACGGGACAGTCGTCGAGGTTGCTGGCGAAGTGGGCGATACGATTGCTGTCGGTTCGATGCTGCTGGTGATTGAAGTCGAAGGTGAAGAGCCAGCTGCGACACCAGAAACGCCTGCGGCCGATCCAGCACCCGTCGCTGAGCCGGCTCCAGAGCCCGATCCTGAGCCTGGACCAGCTCCGGCCCCCGAACCCCAGCCAGAGCCTGTTGCGTCCACAGAACACGTTACCACGGCCTCTCAGAGCAAGGTTTTGGCGACACCGGCAGTTCGCAAGCGCGCGCAAGACCTTGGCGTGGATCTTTCTCAGGTGAAACCAGCCGAAGATGGCCGCATCCGCCATGGCGATCTCGATCAGTTCCTCGCTTACAATTCGGGCGGAGGTTACTCAGCTGGCGGGGCAACCCGCGCGGACGAACCGGTGAAGGTGATTGGCCTGCGCAAGCGGATCGCTGCAAATATGCAGGCATCGAAGCGCCACATCCCGCATTTCTCCTATGTTGAAGAGATCGATGTGACTGCTCTTGAGGCAATGCGGGCCGACCTCAATGCAAGCCGCGGCAACAAGCCCAAGCTGACCATGCTGCCCTTGCTGATCACCGCGATCTGCAAGCTGATCCCGCAATTCCCGATGATCAACGCGCGCTATGATGATGAAGCCAATGTGGTCACCCGTCACGGAGCGGTCCATCTTGGCATGGCGGCGCAAACCGATGCTGGCCTGATGGTGCCAGTGATCAAGAATGCGCAGGCACAGAATATCTGGCAGCTGGCGCGCGAGATTGGCCGCTTGGCCGAGGCAGCCCGCGACGGCAGCGCAAAGTCGGACGAATTGTCGGGCTCTACGCTGACTGTGACATCGCTTGGCCCGCTTGGCGGCGTTGCGACAACCCCTGTGATCAACCGTCCCGAAGTGGCAATCATCGGACCCAATCGCATCATTGAACGCCCAATGTTCGTCTCCGACGGGAATGGTGGAGAGCGGATCGAGAAGCGCAAGTTGATGAATATCTCGATCAGCTGCGATCACCGCGTGGTTGATGGTTATGATGCTGCCAGCTTTATCCAGGAGCTCAAGAAGCTGGTTGAGACACCGGTTTTGCTCTTGTCTGATTGAGTTGTAGACTAGGGCCGCAGGAGACTATTGATGGCCCATAATCCGGACGTAGACGCCTATATTGATCGGGCGGCTGACTTTGCGCAGCCGATCCTGCGGCATGTGCGCGACGTGGTGCATCAAGCACTGCCAGATGCAGAAGAAGCGCTCAAATGGGGCGTCCCCTATTTCACCGTCAACGGAAAGAACGCGGTCGGCATGGCGGCGTTCACCAAGCACGCGTCGGTGATTGTGTGCAGCGACGAGACCGCTGGCGGCGGGATGGGCAATTTCGGCAAACTGGCGAGCGTGGATCAGCTTCCGCCTGACACGGAGTTGATCCGCCAGTTCCAGGATTCTGCGCGCAAAGTTCAGGATCCAAAGGCTTCGCGGCCCAAGCCAAAACCGCCGCTGGAAACACCAGATGATCTTGCTGAGGCGATCAATTTTGCGGCGGGTGCACGCGAGGTGTTCGACAATTTCACCGACGCCCAAAGACGCGACTATATCGAGTGGATCACGTCGGCGAAGCGCGAGGCTACTCGCGAAAAACGCGTTGCAACAGCGGCGGAGTGGATCGCCGAGGGCAAGCGCAGAAACTGGAAATACGAGAACTGCTGACAGCTTTTTTGCGTGACAAGCAAAAAGGTGGCCCAGACTTGTTGACAGCCCAAGATGCGGGGCCTAATGGCCCTGCTTCCCGAGCAGCGCAGAACTATCAGCGCCGCAATACGCGGGTGTAGCTCAGTTGGTTAGAGCGCCGGCCTGTCACGCCGGAGGTCGCGGGTTCGAGTCCCGTCACTCGCGCCACTTTCTTCAATCGAAAGTCTGGTCAATCTTGCGCGCCAAGTGCGGCAAGGTTCGCCTCGTGCTGCGCTTTGTCGATCTTGTACCTCGAGACGCAATACAGGCCCGCCAGATAAAGCAGCAGAAGCGACGGCGCGTAGAAAGCGCCGAGCGACCAGATCGTGTCTGGATCAACCGTTCCTGGCTCTGAATTCTCAGGGAATGCAATGAAGGAGAGAATCAATCCAGCGGCGAGCACCCCTATGCCTTGGGTGGTCTTGCGAGTGAAAGTCATCGCGGCATAATAGACGCCTTCGGCACGGCGGCCGGTCTTGAGCTGGTTGGATTCTACCAGATCGGCAATCATCGAATAGGACACAGTCTGTGTTGCGATAATCAGCGACAGGTCAATCACATTGATGCCCACGACGAGCGGGAACAGCAGGGGATCGCCGTTTTCGGGCATCAGCCCAACCAGTCGCAGCAGGATGGGCATGGGCTGAATCACGAACGCCAGCAGGCCCAGCACGATCGTGGCTTGTTTCTTGCCCAGCTTGCGAACCGCATAGGGACCGATGAAGAAAGCGAGGGCGGCTGAGAAGAACACCAGGCTGGTCCAGATGAAGATCTGGAACTCGCTGAACTCCCAGAAATAGTTGAGCAGCAAGAACACCAGCGAGGCATTGAGGCCGAGCGCGACCGAGAACAGGACATTTGCGCCGAACAGGGCGATAAAGCTCTTCTCGCTCAGCGTTTCGAACATCTCCTTGAACAACCGGGTCACGCTGAATGGCTCACCGGTCTCGACCGGCTTCGACAAGGTCGGGATGCGTTTATGCGTACCCAGGGCCGAGATCATGATCACGACAAAGATCATGATGCCGCCGATGATGCCATAGGTCTCATAGCCCGACCGATCGAGCATGCCTGCCGGTCCTGTCAGGATCACGCCGAACATCAGCACACTCATCAGATTGCCACCACTCCACCCAAAGAACAGGCGATAGGACTGCATGCTGGTGCGGTCTTCGTAGTCGGTTGTCAGTTCAGGCAGGAGCGCGCTCGACGGCGTCTCATAGAAGGTGATGAACGTGCGGATCATCACAGCGATTACCGTCAGATAGATAAACAACCCGATCTGGCCGAGATCGGGCGGGTTCCACATCAAGGAATAGCTCAAAGCAACGGGAATCGCTGCGCCATACATGAAGGGATGGCGGCGGCCCCAACGCGATTTGAGATTGTCGGACCAATAGCCAACCAAGGGATCGCTGACCGCGTCGCAGGCGAGCGCAATGAAGATCGCAAGCCCGACAAGTCCCGGCTCTAGGCCGATGACGTTGCCGTAGAAGAACAACAGGAAATAGTCGAAACCGTTATTCTTGATTCCGAATGCCGCGGCTCCGCTTCCATGCGCCAGCTTGAGCCAGACTGATGGACGATCGGATGCCGGGCTGCCCGCAACGCGCGCAGTGCTTGCCATAAATTTGCTCTCCCAATCGAAACGCTAGGGCAAGCGGGTGAGGGATTGCAATGTTGCTGGTCGAATTAGCAGCGTCTCAGATCTTAAATTCGATGGTCTTGCGGCATCATGGTGTGAATTGAGACGACAGTCCGGCTCGGCTCACTATTGCGCGTCGCGAAGCAAGCGCACACAGGATAGATCAGAGCATGGATCACACTGAGACCCTTACGATGAATTGGCGCAGCCTTGCCTATGCAATGCTGGTGCTGGGTTGTCTGATCCCGCAACTCTATCTCTGGTCAAAAGGCGTTGAGCGTCGGGCTGTAGGCTGGCTGACCGCCTTCGTGATTGCGATTGGGGTCCAGGCCATTCCGATGATCATCGGCTTCGCAGGCGCTTACAATATCTGGCCCGGACTTACTTTTCTGCCCACTGATATGATGCTGCTATTCGGGCCGTTGCTGTACTTTCACGCACGCCAGCTGATGTTCGGAGAGATTCCGCAAAGTCACTTTCTTCTGCTGGTTCCCGGAGCGCTCTATTGGCTTTACCAGCTTTGGGCTTTTGCCTTCTTGGGTGACTACCGAGCCAAATGGGCATTCAATGATGCGATCCACGAGCCAGTGATCATTCCATTGGTGATGGCGATTGCAATTGGCCTTGGATTGTGGGCCTTTGTCAGAATTTGGCTGATGCGGCGCGAATACATTGCCTGGCTTGATGCCAATCGGTCCGACGCAGATGATTTCCAACCACGTTGGATTTCGCATTTCCTTGCGATCGGGATCGTAATGGTTTCGCTATGGGCACTCGAAACGGTGGTCTCGGAGGCGTTGGGGCTGAGCTATTTTGAGCAGTCCTGGTGGGACCTCTTGGTCTTATTCCTAGTCTTGCTCTTGTCGTTGGAGGCATTGGCCCGGTTAGAACAGCCATTCCCCAAGATGCATGCGCCTGATGCGGTTTCGGTCGAGGAATTGCTCAATATCGGTGCGCCTGAGCGCGATTGGGTGGCGGAGGGCGAACGCCTTCAGGCGATGGTGATCGAGCATGGCTGGCATCTCGAATCCAGCCTGTCGCTGCAGACGCTATCGCGGCGATTTGGCATGAATCAGGCCTACGTCTCGCGGGCGCTCAACCAAGGCCTCAGTCTGAGTTTCAGTCATTTCGTCAACGGACTGCGGGTCGAGCACGCCAAGGCGATGATCTTGCGTGAAGATGTGAATTTGCTCGATGTGGCTCTGTCTTCGGGCTTTGGCTCGAAAGCGAGCTTCAATCGCGCGTTCAAGCTCCATGCCGGTTGCAGCCCGACCGAATACAAGCGTCTCAATTCGTAAATAGCTGCGCAAATTGGTGATTTGCGCCGACGACGGCGCGCAGATCTGGTCTTGGGTTTCCAACCAAAGGAGATCCACATGAAACCCCTAACACTCGCTTTTGCCGCTGCGGCCGTGTTCGCTGGCCCTGTCTCGCTCAGTGCACAGGAAGTGCGTGACCCAGCGACCCGTTCCGCCACAGAACTGGTCCTCTCGGCCAAACAGGTGCGACGCGACGTCGAACTAGCCCGCGATGTCTATTCGCGCGTCCATCCCGGCTATGCCCGCTATGCGAGTGTCGCCGAGATGGACCAGGCCTGGGCGGCGATCATTGCCCAAGCCGAGGCGCAGGGCAGCATGACATTGCCTGAGTTCTACCTCGCCGTGGAATTGGCGCTCACGCTCATTCGATGTGATCACACCAAGGCCGAGCTGCCTGAATTGCTCGCAAACGCACGGAAGACCGACCCAGTCTATCTGCCCTTCCTTTGGAACTTGATTGACGGAAGAGGCGTGATTGATGTTCCGGGCGAGGGCAATGATTTGGAGCGAGGCGACGAAATATTGTCCATCGATGGCCGGCCACTTTCGGAGGTCGTGAGCAAGGTGGCATCTTACGTGCCCGTCGACGGCTACACCGAATGGTCGCGCAATGGAGAGATATCGCAGTCGCGCGAATTCCTGGGAGGCGCAGTCGACCACTTTGGTGCGCTGCTGTGGGATGTGCCAGCGGTGGCCGAGCTTGAGATTCGGTCACCAGACGGGTCGGTTCGGAAGACAACGGTGCAAAGGGTTGGACACGATCAGTGGACGGCTATTGGCAGCGAAGCCGGGCAGATCGCCAACTTCAAGGACGCGGTGTCATTCCAGCGTATTGGCGACGATGCCGGGCTGCTGACCATCGACACCTTTGTGAATTACCGTTCGCCGGTCGATCCGCAATCGCTCTACCGCCCTGTCTTTGAGAGCCTTCGCGCAGAAGGCCGCGACACGCTGATCCTGGACTTGCGCAACAATGGCGGGGGATCGACAGACGCATCCGTTGGTCTGGTTGCAAACCTGGTCGACACTGCGCGACCATTCATGACAGAGTTTCGCGTTGCGACGCTGGATCACAGCCCCTGGGAGGGATTGCTGACCACCTGGGATCAGGCAGCGCTCAATCCGGATCCGCGCGGATTCATTGCCAATGATGACGGTAGCTTCACACTGCGCGATGGCATTCTGGAGGATACCAGCATCGTCCAGCCCACCGACGTGGCGTTTGACGGACGTTTGCTGATACTCACAAGTACAAACAATTCATCGGGCAGCACGAATATTCTGGCGCATCTTTCGTCGCGTCCGAACACCATCACGATCGGTGAGAAGACAGGGGGTAGTGCCGAAGGGCCGACCGCGGGGGTGATCTTTTTTTTAAATTTGCCAGAAAGTGACATCACATTGCGGGTTCCAATGTTCCGTCAATGGAACAATGTCGAGAGCTTCGAGCCAGGACTCGGTATCACCCCTGACATTGCGGCGCCGATGACAGTTGATGCCTTTCTCGCCGATAAGGATCCTGCCCTTGAAAAGGCATTCGAGATTGCTGCGGACGGTTGGGAAAGGCAGTCAGTCGAGACTCAAGCCCCCTCCGCCAGCATTTCCGATTTTGCACCCTTAGTAGGCGAAGATTGGTCGGGCGAACTGGAATATCTAAACTATGGTAGCGATACGCGCTCTACCATTCCTGTTCGGATGATCGTGCGTGAGCCAAAGAACCGTTCCATGGCATATGGCTTTCTTTATCCAGGTGAAGAGCACAAGAATGCTCGCGACAAGCTGCGTATTTCGCGTGACGGCACCAAGCTCAACGGCATGACAATCTCACGGCGCTATCTGGATGAAGAAGGAGCGCTTGTCCTTGTCACCGAGGGGTCGGGGCGGGATGACAATCGACCTGCCGATATCCGGCTTACCTATGTAATCTCTGCGAACGCATTCACCAATCGCAAGGACGTTCGATTTGAGGGTGGCGAGTATATCAACCGCAATGAGTATCGCCTTTATCGCTGACCAGCATCCATTTACTCAACCAATTGGTTGACAATGAATGTGAGGTTCGATACTAAACCATATGGTTGAATTTGAGTCACGCAACGAAGATGTGTTCCGGGCCATTGCCGATCCGACAAGGAGGGCGATGCTGGAACGGCTGACCGCAGAAGATCTGACAGTCAGCGAATTGGCGGAACCACTAGAGATGAGCCTCGCTGCAGCCTCGAAGCACCTTGGCGTGCTTGAGGGGGCCGGGCTCGTCACGCGAGAGAAGCGGGGACGCGAACGCGTTTGCTCGTTCGATCCGTCTGCGTTGCTGACGGTGCGAGATTGGGTCGAGCGCTATGTCGGGTTCTGGAACGAGCGCCTCGATGCCTTGGATATTGCGATTAGGGAGAGCAAGGATGACTGACTATGGCAAGCTGACCGGACCAGCGGAGCTGGAATTCAAGCGCCGGTTTGAAGCGCCTCCTGAAACGGTCTGGCAATTCCTGGTTGATCCCGAGAAGCGCAAATTGTGGTTCTGTGGTGGGGCCACCGACAATTTTGTCGGCGGCAAAATCAAGATGGATTTCGACCATCGTCGTATCTCAGAATCGCCGCCACCAGAGAAATACGCTTCGGAAGAGGTTGCGCAGCACGAGGCGGAAATCCTTGAATATGAGCCCAATAAGCGCCTGGCTTTCACCTGGTTTGAGTCAGCGGGCGCAGAACACAGCACGGTCGAGATTTCGTTGCGAGCGATCGACGACACTGCAACCGAGCTGCACCTCGTCCACAAAGGCGTGGTCGGTCGCGAAATGCTACTGGGCGTCTTCGCGGGATGGCATGGCCATTTCGATCTGCTTGGCGAAGTCGTGGTTGGCCCTCGCAAGTCGGACTTCTGGATCAGGGATCAGCAGCTCGAAGCGGAATATGATCAGCTGATCTCGTCGTCCTGAGGTGGTTCTGGCGGACTCCATTTGCCCGTTTCCATCCAGATCAGGAAGCGACGCAGCGGCAGCAGCCAGATCAGGCCGAGAACGATGTAGACGATTGTCTGCGCCCACCATGGCAATCCCCACAGCGGATCAGCCAAGTAGCGGGCAATCAGCACGCCATAGATGATCAGCGCGATGAACAGTCCGATGATACCCACCGGGATCCGCCAAGATGGTTCTTCGCGCATCAATCCACTCCGTAAAGGCGGGTAGGGGTCACAACAGCGTCGAGCGCAACGTCATGGGGCTCTGTTGGCAATTGCTCGCACAATTGTGCGTCCCAAGCCATGCCGATCGCCATTCTGCCGGGATGGTCTGCAAGCCAGCGATCATAATGACCACCGCCTTGGCCCAATCGGTCGCCATCTTCAGTGAAGCCAATCAGCGGGACAAACAAAACGTCGGGCTTCACCGTGCTTGCGTCGCCTTCGGGCTGCAGCATTCCGAACGGGCCGACTTCGAGGTCGCTATCGCCGAAGGGATCGCTATGGACCGCAAACTCCATCGCGGCAGCGCGAGACGCAAATCTGGGGAGCGCTATCTGATGGCCGCTCTCATGGAAGAATTTGGCGTAGCCAGCGGCGGGCGCTTCCAGGGGATTGGCATGGTAGACGCCGACCACCGCGTCGGATCCTATCTTGGCGAGCAAGGGTGCGGGAGGGCGATGAAACAGCAATCCGCGGATCGAATCTGGTTGTGCAGCAACATGCTCTTTGCGTGCTTGCCTAAGCGCCTTGCGCAATTGAGATTTGGATTGTTGAGACAAGCGGAATCAATGCTCTCTTAGATCAGATCTACCTGCGCTTCGGCAGCAAGACGTTAGCGCAATCAAAGTGACGGAACCACCATGGGTCGTTGCCAGAGAAATCCTCTGACGCCAGAAACGTCAGGTGGGCGCCGTATGCCCAAGCCCCCAGGACGAACCCGTTAACTCGGACAGGGACAGCTCCCTAGGATTGCTTATAGCCTCAGGGATATTCAAACGGCTCGTGCCGGGCAGTCCCGCCGCGTTGCGATTTAGGGTGTGAAGCCGGTGCGCTCAAGTGCCAGCGTCAGCTTGATGCGCCATTTCCTTCGAGCGCCTCGGCACACAATTCTGTGCGGCTCGCCAATTCTTCCAGCCTGGCGGCAAGCACGTCTTCGCCAAACATGTCGACCTGAGTGCTGTCATCGGCTTCTTTGAGCGCGCTTAGTTCTTCGATCAGAGCATCGCGTTCCTCGGTCAGCTTCTGTTGGCTCTGGCGCAGCTCTTCGATCTCGGCCTTCAACTCGGCTTTCTTGCCTGGTTTGCCCTTGTCGCCTTCATCGGCCGGCGGCGTTGGTTCGGCGGCCTGGGGTGGGGCGGATTTTGCCTCGTCGAGCTCGTCAGCAAGGAACAGGGCTGTGAACAGCAGGTTCTGCGTTTCTTGCGGAGTGTGAGCCTCTCCAAGGGCAGAATAGCGCTGATCGATCATCGAACCGAGCTTGGCGATGTGCGCCTCTTGCCCATCGGGACAAGCGACGGTGTAAGAACGGTTTCCGATGGTGAGTTTGACCTGGCTCATTGATCCAGCTCCGCGATCACCGCATCAAGTTCGCGCAAAGTGTCTGCGACTTCCTCACGCAGCTTTTCATGACTGTTGACCAAAGCTGTGACCCGAGCCGATCCTTCAGCGTTGGCTGCCGGATCAGGTTCAGGCGCAACCGGCAGGGCTCGGGCAGCGTCAATTCGCGCCAAGGCCGCTTCGATCCGCGCAATTGCTTCGTCAATTCGAGCTCCGCTCATGCCCAAAGGGATACCAACAAAGCGATATGCTCGCAAAGCTTTGAGGCATCCTGTTGATAAGTGATCAAACGAGCACGATTTGATAGGTCTATGGGGGTTGCGGTCGTGATCGCCTTGACCTGTCAGGACCCGTCAGCAATGGCATTCCCAAACACCGAATCGCCGCGGAAAATCACACAATGCGGCGAGCGCTCAATGAAGTGCTAACCGCAGGAGTTCAGACCCGGTATGACGAACGATCCCGCACGCTTGCAGAACATGGCAAACGCTATCCGCGCCTTGTCGATGGATGCAGTCCAAGCTGCCAATTCAGGCCACCCTGGAATGCCCATGGGTATGGCGGACGTTGCTAGCGTTTTGTGGTCTGGGCACCTCAAATTTGATCCGACTGACCCGCATTGGGCCGACCGCGATCGTTTCGTCCTTAGCGCTGGCCATGGGTCGATGCTGATCTACAGTCTGCTGCATCTTTCTGGCTACGCCAGCCCGACGATGGATGACATTCGCAATTTCCGCCAGATGGGAAGCCCGTGCGCAGGCCACCCTGAGAACTTCCTGCTTGATGGCGTGGAATGCACCACAGGACCGCTTGGCCAAGGGCTTGCCATGGCTGTGGGCATGGCGATGGCAGAGCGCCACATGAATGCTGTGTTCGGCGATGATCTGGTCGATCACCGCACTTGGGTCGTCGCTGGTGATGGTTGTCTGATGGAGGGGATCAACCACGAAGCAATCGGGCTTGCTGGCCACCTCAAGCTGGGCCGGATGATCGTGCTGTGGGATGACAACAACATCACCATTGATGGCACAGCCGATCTTTCAACCAGCGAAGATGTGAAAGCACGCTACGCGGCTACGGGTTGGCATGTGACCGAATGCGATGGTCATGACTTTGCCGATATCGAGCGGGCAATTGCTGAGGCCAAGGCTGATGATCGGCCCTCACTGGTCGCTTGCAAGACAGTGATCGGCAAAGGCGCTCCAACCAAACAGGGCACCAGCTCGACGCACGGTGCGCCGCTTGGCGACGAAGAGATCGCGGGCACGCGGGATGCGATTCGCTGGCCGCATGATCCATTTGTGGTGCCACAAGATGTGCTTGATGATTGGCGCGCCACAGCGTCCTCTGGTCAGGCTGCTCACGCTGAGTGGAGCACGCGTCTGGACGGTTCTTCGCACAAGGCCGAGTTTGAGCGTCGCATGGCAGGCGAATTGCCGCATGGAGATGCCGCCAAAGAGCATATTGCTTCGCTGATCGCTGATCCCAAGAAGGTGGCGACGCGCAAGGCCAGCGAAATGGCGCTGGCCGAGATCAATCCGCGTCTTCCAGACACGATCGGTGGCAGCGCTGACTTGACTGGCTCGAACAACACCAAGGCGGGTGGCATCGAAGCCCTTACGGCCGACGATTATTCAGGCCGCTACGTCTATTACGGCATTCGCGAATTCGGCATGGCTGCGGCGATGAACGGAATGGCACTGCATGGCGGCGTGATCCCCTATGGCGGCACGTTCCTGGTCTTCACCGATTATGCTCGTGGTGCGATCCGGCTTTCGGCTCTGCAAAAGACGCGCGTGATCTATGTCATGACGCATGACAGCATCGGCCTTGGCGAGGATGGCCCGACCCACCAGCCGGTCGAGCATCTCGCGTCGCTGCGCGCCATGCCCAATGTACTTGTCATGCGCCCATGCGACACCGTCGAAACGGCGGAGTGCTGGGAAGTCGCGTTGACTCAAAAAGACCGTCCGACGATCTTGGCGTTAAGCCGCCAGGGGCTGCCGCAATTGCGGCTGTCAGAAGAGGCGGAAAACCTCTCTGCCAAGGGTGCCTATCGGATCAAATCGGCTGCCGGTGATCGCAAGGTTGTGATCTTCGCTACCGGATCCGAAACAAGCCTGGCGGTAGAATGTGCAGAACAACTTGAAGCAGCAGGTGTGGGTGCCGATGTTGTCTCCATGGTGTGCACCGAGCTTTTCGACGAACAGGATGAGGCCTATCGCGCCGATATGCTGGGCGGCGACGTGTTGCGTGTTTCAATCGAGGCGGCCAGCACGTTTGGTTGGCAGCGTTACACGGGCGAAAGCGGTCTCAATATCGGGATCGACAGCTTTGGCGGTTCGGCCCCGGCGGGCGACCTTTTCAAACATTTCGGATTCAGTGCGGAGGCAATAGTCCCGCAGATTCAAAGCAAATTGAACGGATAAACAGGAGTTCCTCTCATGGCGACGAAAGTTGCGATCAATGGTTTTGGCCGCATCGGGCGGCTTGTGGCACGCGCTATCCTTGAGCGTTCGGATCACGATCTCGAATTGGTTTCGATCAACGATCTGGCGGATACCAAGTCGAATGCTCTGCTGTTTCAGTATGATTCAACCCATGGCCGCTTCCCGGGCACGGTCGAAGTCGCTGACGGCGCGATTATCGTCAACGGCAAGTCGATTGCGGTTACGAGCGAGCGCGATCCAGGAAATCTTCCGCATGCGGCGCAAGGAGTCGACATCGTGCTTGAATGCACCGGCTTCTTCCAAAGCCACGAGGCTGCAGAGCCGCATCTGACTGCAGGGGCGAAGCGCGTCCTGATCTCAGCACCGGCCAAGAATGTTTCGGCAACGGTTGTCTACGGTGTGAACCATGATGTGCTGACCGCGGATGATGTGATAGTCTCGAACGCAAGCTGCACCACCAACTGCCTGTCACCGGTGGCGAAGGTTCTCAACGATACGGTTGGGATTGAGCGTGGTTTCATGACCACGATCCACTCCTACACCAACGATCAACGCATGCTTGACCAGATGCACAGCGATCTGCGCCGTGCTCGTGGCGGTGCGCAGAATATGATCCCGACCACCACCGGCGCTGCACGTGCGGTAGGCCTTGTGCTTCCAGAACTGGCAGGCAAGTTGGACGGATCGTCTGTCCGTGTTCCTACTCCGAATGTTTCGCTGGTTGATCTGGTGTTCACGCCTGGTCGCGACACCAGCGCTGAAGAACTGAACGCTGCACTCAAGGCCGCTGCAGATGGCCCGATGAACGGCGTGCTCGACTACACAGATCAGCCACTGGTCAGCAGCGATTTCAATCATCACCCAGCCAGTTCGACGGTCGACAGCCTCGAGACATCAGTGATGGAAGGTAAGCTCGCTCGCGTTGTCAGCTGGTATGACAATGAGTGGGGCTTCTCCAACCGGATGATTGACACTGCCGGAGTGATGGCAAGCTTCCTTTAAGGAGCCAGGCATGGCCGCGTACAAAACTCTCGACGACCTTGCCGGTGATTTGACAGGCAAGGTGGCGCTGGTCCGCGTTGACCTCAATCTGCCGATGAGTGGCGGTTCAGCTACCGACGTGACGCGCGTTGTGGCGATCAAGCCGACGGTGCTGGAACTGTGCGAGAAGGGCGCGAAAGTGCTGTTGCTCGCTCATTTCGGCAGGCCCGGTGGTGCGCGCCATTCGGCGTTGTCGACCAGCTTTGTACAAGGCGACGTCGAAGAGGTCCTTGGCAAGGAAATCATGTTTATTCCCGAAGTGTCGGGACCAGTGGTCGAGCAATCGATTGGTATCCTGCGTCCGGGTGATATCGGGCTGCTCGACAATGTCCGGTTCTGGCCCGGCGAGGAAGCGAACGATCCTGAGTTCGCAGCTGCCATTGCGGCCCATAGCGACTTCTACGTCAATGATGCCTTCTCGGCCGCGCACCGCGCTCACGCGACCACTGAAGGTCTGGCGCACAAGCTGCCGTCCTATGCGGGGCGCGCGATGGAACGCGAACTATCTGCGCTCGACAGCGCGCTTGGCAATCCTGAGCAGCCAGTTGCGGCCGTCGTGGGCGGAGCCAAGGTATCGACCAAGCTCGCCGTGCTCGAAAACCTTGTCGGCAAGGTTCAGCACCTGATCATTGGCGGTGGCATGGCCAATACATTCCTGGCTGCGCGCGGCGTCGATGTTGGCAAGTCGCTGTGCGAGCATGATCTCACGGATACCGCCAATCGCATCATGGATGAGGCGGACCATGCTGGTTGCACCGTCCACCTTCCCTACGATGTGGTCGTCGCGACCGAATTTGCCGCAAATCCGGATAGTTTGCGGACCTGCAACGTGCACGAAGTGGCAGCTGACGAGATGATCCTCGATATCGGTCCCAACGCGACTGAGGCGCTGGCTGATGTGCTCAAGACCTGTCGTACTCTGGTCTGGAATGGACCATTGGGCGCTTTTGAGACCGAGCCGTTTGACGTCGCGACAGTGGCACTTGCGCGGACCGCGGCGGCTTTGACGCAAGAAGGATCATTGATCTCGGTGGCTGGGGGAGGCGATACTGTCGCCGCCCTGGCACAGGCCGGCGTGACCGAAGATGTGACCTATATTTCAACCGCTGGCGGCGCTTTCCTCGAATGGATGGAAGGTAAAGTGCTGCCCGGCGTTGCTGCGCTTGGGGGCTAGTAATGGCTGACATCGGCGCGACTATCGAGACCCTCGAGAACCGGTTGATGCGGTCTTGGATTACCGGCAATGCCGCCGATGTGAAAAAGCTGCTGACGCGCGATTTCACGTTCATCGCAGGTCTTGCTCGCTCCGAACTCCTTGATCGCCCCAGTTTTGTCGAGGGGGTTGATCGTGGGTTTGCCTGCAGCGCCTTCCGCTTTCGCGAAGTGCATGTGAAGCAGCATGGTCGCACGGCGTGGTTTGCGGCCGGTTGCGATCTAGAACTGCGTGTCGCCTCGAAGGAATGGACAGGTCAGTTCTGGCTCACAGATTTGTGGCGTAAGTCACGGCTCAAACGCACATGGCTGCTCGCAGAGAGGAGCCTTGCGCGCGTGGATGACGACGAAGATATCGCTGCAAGCATCCGCAAGCTTCAACTGTGGACGTGAGCACAAGGGACAGCACCCAATGACCGAGACTGAATATGGCTATGGCAGCGCTGTTCGCTGCGAAGAAGGCGAATTCGCAGGTTGGTACCATTGGAACCATGACCCGTTTGAGACCGGTTCTGGACCATTCTATATGCTGCGCCAGGATGATGGCAGCTATCTCTCTGCCTTTCGCGCGGAAGCGCGTCACATGAATGGTGGCGGCTTTCTGCATGGCGGCTGTTTGATGACTTTCGCCGACTTTGCACTGTTCGGTATCGCAACGGATGAGCTCAATGGCGATCACGCAGTAACGCTCAATCTTGCTGGTGACTTCCTCGGTGCGGTGGAAGAGGGCGCCTTGGTCGAGGCTCGCGGTGAGGTCACGCGCGGTGGTGGCAAAACCATATTCGTTCGCGGGATGATTACCGGCGATGGCAAGCCGGCACTGAGCTTCACGGGCATTATCCGGCGCTTCAAGAAGCGCGACTGAGCCGTTGCCCCCCCAATATGGGACGGCGCAGCATTGTCAGTATGGAGTGGCTGCGCCGTCCCGGCCCAGCTGCGACCCGAACACTGCCCGATCTTTCGGTTGGGGCCGGAGTAAGCTGGACCTTGGCTGCGCGGGATTAACTTGGGGGGTGGACAGCAATCCCGTCACAGTTGTTTCAGAAGCTAAATCGGAGTGATGCGATCGCTTTCACCTCGTCTGTTTCGACGAGAGTGACCCCGCCAGTTTCGATGCGTGCATTTTCGTAATTAAGCCCGAGATTGACCGAGAGGCCGCGCGCGATGTCGTAGGAAGCGCCTAGACCGGCGGAAATTTCATCCTGCCCGTCAACCTGGCCATAATGCCCTTCGGCTGACAGATGGAGCGGGCCGACTTGCGTCCTGGCACCGGCGGAGAGGAACCATCGATCCAGATCAGCGACTGGGCTTTCAAGACGCTCATATCCGACGCCGAGATCAAAGGTCGAGCTGCCATAGACAAGCTCTCCAACAGCAGAGATACCCTTGGTGTCGAATTCGGTCGTGCCGTCCTGCGATGTGAAGCGCCCGTCAGCAATGCGTACGGCAAAACGATAGTCGTTCTGGCCAATTGGGCGCTGGAAGAAACCGCCGATCTCAAAGTCGCCATTTTCGTCGACTGCCGCTGATACAACGGTTGGGCCGAACCGTCCGACATAGGCTCCGCCCCAATCATCCAGGCCTCCGTAGAAGTCATCGAAGGCCAGAAAGCCGTTTCCAACCCCGCGTTGGCGACGAGTGATTTCGCGAACCTGACCATTCACATTGCCGCCAAGAACGGTGCCAAAGCTGGTCCCAATAAAGCCGGCAACATTGTCGCTGTAATCGTCATTGCCGCCAAACACGTCGATAGGGTCGGTCGCGTATTGGCCGAAATAGGCGGCACCAATCGTCCAGCGATTGGCCAATTGGGTCTGCGCCGTCACCTGAAAATTGCCAACGAAACCCACATCAACACTGTCTGTGTCGGTAACGTTGTCAAATTCGGCCACGACTGGCGTGTCGAGGACTCCGCTGATCTCAACCGTGACGTCACCAAGGTCGAACGCAATCGGCTCTTCGAGCGACGACAGTCGATCATAGTTGAGATCAACATCCTGGGCCTGTGCTGCGGAGGGCAAAAGGGCCAGCGATGCCGACGCTGAGCCGATCGTCAGCGCTGCAATTTTTCTGAAGGTCATAATCTAAGCCTTCCGATTGAACATGGTTTGGAAGGCATGCCGAGCGATCGCTCGACCGGCTTGGTCAGCTTGCTCATGATCAGCCAGCCAGTGCACCCCGCCATAGAGGCGCGACCAACCATTTTCATGGACAGCCTGATCGATGCTGGTGAAATGTCGGGCCTTGCCGGTCAGCGTTGGCCACAGCACCTGATCCGGTGACTCATGACTGAAATTGACCCGGTCAGTGCCGATCAGGAGCTTGATCATCTCGCCACCAACGGCGCCGAATGTCGAGTGGCCTGACGTGTAAGCCGGGAAGTTCGGCGTGGGGATGTAGCTCTCCCAATTGGATTGTTCGACGATCCTCGGATCGGTTGATCCAAACTCGCTGCAGCGAAAGCAGATCGCTGTTTCCGGCCGGATGATGTCGTAGGTGTATTTATTGTCCCAGGCATTGATCGAGGCATCAGCCTGGGTGGCACCAAGCAGCGCAAAGTTGCGCGCTTGGTCGAGGAAATCAAAACCCCGATCCTGCATCACTTGCAGCGCGATGTAGAGAAAGTGACCTGGTGGCGTGATGCCCCAGGGGCCATCCTCCCAGAACAAGGCGATCTCGGCTTGGTCTTCGGTCCGCTCGGTGCTGTCCTTGCCTCCCAGCCGGCGCACAAGATCAAATTCTGCCGCGAACTCCGGGCTCCTTGGATCATGAAATTCGGGCACGCGGAATTGTGATGAACTGGTCATTGTCCAAGGCTTGATTTTTCCATGACCGGGGAACAGTCCGCGGGCATAGCTTTCGACACCCGGGCCAGGATTGGCCGAATAGGATGGTCCTGTGGGCGTCCATTTGAGCGCGTCCTCGCGGCGCGGATAACGCCCGAGATAATAATTCACCTTGCTTGGTTCAGCTCCGTCCCTGGTGCGCATCTTGTTGATCGCCAGACCGACATGACGTCCCCATTTGACCCCAAGGCTCTTGGCTTCGCCGTCGGCAAATCTGTTTTTGAACGCGCGCCGCTCCCACAGGAATGGCTGCTGGAAGCACTCCGATGCGGCTGTCGCGAAGGCAGTGCCATAGGCGACTTCAGGATCCGCTCCCGCTGGGGCTTCTCCAAAATCGTAGGGCATGTCGTAGCGACCGATGATGGCGTTCGCAGCGGCAAATCCGGCGACCATTGGCCCGGCAAAATTGTAGGCGGCACGCGGCGGTGCGACGCGTTGGTCGCGCACCTGCTGCATGACGATATCAACCCAGTGATAGACAGTATTGTGGTTCTGGGGTTCAACAATGTTGGTGAGATAGCTCGATCGACTTCCAAACGAAGCCGTCGCGCACCCACTCAGTCCAGCTGCGGCCAGGCCTGCGGCCGAACCCGCCAGTACCTTGCGCCTAGATAATTGCATCAATTCCTCCGTCACTTGCGTGCAACAATCAGCCCCCTGATTGATGAGACGGAGCGGCGCGGGCTGACCCGCATCCATTTTTTTGCGAAAATCTTGGCTTGTGAAATTTAGTGCTTGAGCGACACGCTCAAGCGGAATGTCATAGGCCGCAAAGGGGTTGCCTGGTCTTCCAGTCGAACGGTGAAGGGATTCCCAAACGCAAAGCGATTGCCGTGACTGTTCGTCAAGTTGAGCGCATCGAGCCGGATCTCCAGCCCCTTACGACGCCATTGGATCGATCCATCCAACGTCGCATAGTCACCCTGTTGAACCCGCACTTGCTGATCGATGTCGAGCGTCGAGCTCCCGACATATCGGCCAGCAACGGAAACGCCGATATTTCCGTCGGTGCCAAGTGACCAAGCCTTCGCAATGCGGCCGCTGAACGCCAAGTCCGGGACATTGGGGATTTGCAACCGGGCAATACTGCCACTGGGAAGCAGGCGATCACTTTCCGCCTCGTTGAACCCAGCAGCCGCAGCCAGGGACCAACCGTTATCGCTTCGCCATTGCGCGCTAATATCAGCGCCAAAGATGTCGCCGTCGCCAATATTGCGAGTGATAGGGAAGCCCTGAAGGTCAACCAGATCCGCTTGAATGTCGTGCCAATCGGAATGGTGCAGTGTCAGGGCAAGCTCAATCGGCTCATCCTCGCCAATCGATGCGCGCAATCCGGCTTCGTAGGAACGCACCTTGTCAGGATCGAACCGCGCGGTCTGGGGGTCACGATTCTGGTCACGCTCAATCGTTACGCCGCCGGTTCGAAAGCCATGCTGATAGCGCAAATAAGCCATCAGGCCGGGGCCCGGCTCCCAAGCCAAGGCAATGACAGGCAAGAAGCGGGCTGGACCTTCGCGAGGTTCGACGATTGTGTCGGGGCCGAAAGAGCGTTCGCCGGTCGCTCTGGTGTACAGCAAGCGGCCGCCGCCTGTGACTGCCAGACTTGGCGTTAAGTGATATCGTGCCTCACCAAAGGCTGCGATCTCATCCAGGCGATAGGTCAGTTCGGCGAAGGGAGGCGGATTGTCACCGTCGAGATTGGTGAGCAATTGCCGCATATCGTCGCGATCGCGCAACGCGCCGACGCCAAGCACCCAGTCGAATTCGTCAGGATCGCCACCCGACAAGCGGGTCTCATGCGTGATCAAACGGATTTCACGGGTTTCCCGGAATGACTGGCGCGATGGGTCGCCGGTCAAAACCGAGGAATCGAACACGGTGCGCATATAATGCTCGACCAGACCTGTGGTGGAGACCAGTTCAACGTCTCCAAAATAGCCGGAGATCGTCAGCGAACCGCCATAGATGCGACCTTCGAACGGCTGACGAACCAGATCGGTGCGCTGCAAACCCGGCAGGCTCGCATCCGAATACTGACCGTCATCGAGTTCACTATGTTGGCCGAAGCCTGCCAGTTCGACATTCCAGTCCGGCCCCAAACCAAAGCTTAGAGCGCCGCGAGCACCATAGAACCTTCCGGAATTGATGTTCTCCTGGTTGCGATCTGGGTCATCGATATAGCCGCCTTCATCGCCGCCATAGCCAACCACGCGGATCGCAGCACTGTCGCTGAGCGGCATGTTGACCATCCCGGCCAGGTCCCAACTTTCCTCGCCGCCTTTGGTAGTGGCGGCGCTTGCCCAGGAGGCCGCCTGCAGGCCGCTGGGATCGGGCTGGTTGGGCTTTATACGCAGCAATCCCGCGATCGCGCCGGCGCCGTAGAGTGTTCCCTGCGGGCCTTCGAGCAATTCGACCCCGCCGACATCGTACAATCGCAAATCGGGGTTGGGGGCGCTGAAGATCAAACGCTGCTCGCCCAGATACAGGCCAATGGTGGCCTGTGTCGGTCCGTTGAAGCTGCTGTCCGCGATGCCGCGGACAAATATCTTGTTCCGGCCGGGCCCAAGCGCCGTTCCGCTCACTGTGGGAATGGTTGCGAGCGCAGTGTCCAGTCTGATTCCTTCGGAGTTTGAATCCTGTAAGCCAACGTCCAGCAGCTTGACCCCGCCCGGATACTCACCCAGCGCGGTCGCCCGTTTGGTCGCCTCGACAATGATTGGTTGAGGGGGAGGGGGCGGCGGACTCGGCGGCGTAGGACTGGTCGGTTGCTGTTTAGGTCTTGGTGCGGGTGGTCTGCGCTCGATGCGGAAATTCCCGCCGCCAATCGCGACCGCCCGAAATGGCGTGCCTGCGAGCAATTGCCGCAATGCCTCTCCAGCTGACATGCGTCCGCGAATGGCACGCGAGCGAATGGACCGCAGGCCGCTCTCTCGTGTCGCGATGCTAATTCCGGCTTGCCTTGCGATCTGCCGTACAGCACTGGAAAGCCTGCCCGCAGGCACATCGAATTGGGTTTGCGACTGCGCGGCCGCAATAGGAATGTCGATCAGAACCAATGCCGGCGCTGCCACGGCCAATGCCAGTGGCCCAGTCAGTGCCATCATTGTTTGACCCGTTCCCATCGCTTCGGCGTCCTAAGTCAGCGCCTGATTAGCGGCAAGGCCCGTTCATTCGATCAGCCACAGCTTGCCACTTTGCCGCACCGATCCACCGAGAAACGCCGCCAAAGCTCTCACAACTTCGGCCTCATCCTCTGGGATGATGATCGATCCGGTCAGCCGGGCATCGGCAAACCTGTTGGCAATGGCGATGGTCACGCCGGTGCTGCGCTCGACCTGGGCCAGAGCATCGGCGATGGGAGTGTCATCAAACTCAAGCCGACCAACCCGCCAAGTTGCAACCGTCTCTGCGGCGATCGGGCGGCGAGTGAGGGTCGCTTCACCAATACGCTGCTCGGCGATTTCGCCTGCGTTGATCTGGATGTCTTCGACATCAGGATTGATCGCCACTATCCCTTCGGCAACCGCGACAGACACCAATTCGTCAGTGGCCAGGACGTTGAAGACTGTGCCGTAATCTGTGAGCGTCAAGCCACCGACCTCGACGCGCAATGCGCTTGGATCGTCGGCGTCGATGGCAAAGGCAACTTCGCCTCTGGCGATGGACACGTTTGGCCGATCCTGTTCGACAGTGACTTCGCTCGACCCGTTGAGCGTCATCGTTATCTCGTCGGTTAGCGCGATGACCTGACGTTCGCCCGGCGCGGTCGCAATGACTGAGAGAGTCGGGTCTCCAGAGGGAACGAAGGTAAAGACGGCCAAAAGCACTGCCGCGGCACTTGCCATCGCCCATGGCACAAACCGGCTCAGTGGATTGTCATTGGCGGCAGTTGGAATTTCGGTCGCGGTTGATTGAGGCTGAGTGCCAAGATCGGGCAATCCGTCGAGCGATTCATCGGCGTCCACAACAGCATTAAATGCATCTGCATGGCGCGGGTCAGCCTCCAGCCAAAGCGTGAATTGCTCCCACTGTTCCGCGTCCATTTCATCGGCACGCTGCCGAAGCAGCCATTGAATAGCTTCGTCTTGCATATGTCCCTGTTGGCCCAAAGCCGATTGCTCGTGCCCCGATTGATCAGACGACGTCATTGCTCAGAACCCGCATCAAATTTCTTTCGAAGGTCTGCGACCAAGCGATAGGCGCGTTGCAGATGCTTCTCGACGGCACTCAAACTAATGCCTTGCTCGGTGGCGATCTCCTTCTGACTTGTACCATCAACTCGGTAAGCGAGAAAAATAGTCTTGGTTCGCTCGGGCAAGGAATCGAGCTCAGCAAGTACGCGTTCGAGATAATCGCGGTCCAAGGTGCGCCGCTCGGGCGTTACCGGGTCGGCGCGGAGCGGTTCCGCTCCTTCGCCGCGATCACCCCATGCCTGATTGCGCTGGGTGCGGCTTGTTTCCGATCGACGATGATCGCGCACCAGGTTTTCAAGCATGCGATAGAGATAGGAGAGCGGATCAGCCACATCGCGATCATTGTTATCGCTCAGAAGCTTTACGCGGGCGTCCTGGAGCAAATCCTTGGCCAGTTCGGGGTCACGCGTGCGAGCGGCCAGAAACCGCAGCAGGCGGCCCTCATGGCTCTCTAGCGTTTCGACCAGCACTTGCGCTGTCATGCCGGTTGGATCGGAACCCACCAAACTTCCCCAAACCCTGCCTTGCAGTTCGCGACAATCTATCGCTCAAAAGTCGGCAATTTGCACGTTGCTGCAGGTTTTCGTCGACAGCTTTGGCGGAACTGTTATCCGCGGTTGCAGCAATTGCACGCGCTGGCTAAGTGGCGCCCAACGCATACCTATGCATTGGATCACATGCATCAATAAGGATCCCCGATGAATTTCGACCAAATGACTGCCAAGATCGCTGATGGCGAAGGGTTTATTGCCGCGCTGGACCAATCGGGTGGATCCACCCCGAAGGCTCTCCGCGGCTATGGTGTTGAGGACGATGAATGGACCGGCGACGATGAGATGTTCGCGCAGATCCACGCCATGCGCTCTCGCGTGATCACGTCGCCTAGCTTTGGCAATGGCAAGGTGATCGGTGCGATCCTGTTTGAAAAGACTATGGATGGCGAAGTTGAAGGTCAATCAACCGCTGACGCTCTCAAGGCGCGCGGCATCGTTCCTTTCATCAAGGTCGATCAAGGCCTGGCAGACGAGCAAGACGGCGTCCAATTGATGAAGCCACTCGATAAGCTTCCGGCCTTGCTGGAAAAATCCGTCGGCAAGGGCATGTTCGGGACCAAGATGCGCTCGGTCATCAAATCGGCCAGCCCAACCGGAATCGCCGCGATCGTCGCTCAGCAATTTGAGGTCGGCAATCAGATTGCGGATGCTGGCTTGGTGCCGATGCTCGAGCCCGAATATGACATTCACGCGGCCGACCGTGCCGAGGGCGAAAAGATCCTTGCTGCAGAGATCATGAAAGGTCTCGATGCCCTGCCAGAGGGTCGCAAGGTGATGCTGAAACTGTCGATACCGGTAGAGCCAGGCACATACACCCCTGCGATCAACCACCCGAATGTCTTGCGCGTCGTGGCATTGTCGGGCGGCTATTCGACCGATGATGCTTGTGAGCATCTGGCCAAGAATCCGGGCATGATCGCGAGCTTCAGCCGCGGTCTTTTGCAGGATTTGCGCAAAGGCCAGTCTGACGAAGAGTTTGATGGCGCGCTAGGCGGAGCAATCGACCAGATCTGTGCTGCAAGCATGGCTGGTTGATTGGTTTCACGGCTCTTGGCGAGCTGCACGGAACCGATTACTGCGCCGTCCATGAGCCTTGATACGCAACTCTATTTGATATCGCCGACTGAGGTTGGTGGTGACTTCCCGCACCGATTGGAACGGGCCCTGTCTGCGGGCAAGGGGCTGGTCACCGCATTCCAGTTTCGCGTCAAAGATATCGAGCAACACGAAGCCGCTCGCTTGGCAGAGCCGCTGCAAGCGATCTGCGCAGCGCATGATGTAGCCTTTATCGTCAATGACAGTGTTGCTCTGGCCAAACGCCTGTCTGCCGATGGCGTGCACCTGGGCCAGAATGACGGTGATCCTAAGGACGCCCGCGAAATATTGGGCCGAGAGGCGCAGATTGGCGTCACCTGTCATGCCTCCAAGCATCTGGCGATGGAAGCGGGCGAAGCAGGGGCAGATTATGTCGCGTTTGGCGCGTTTTTCGATTCGACGACCAAGGCCAGTGATCACCGTGCGGATCCGGAGATTGTGCAATGGTGGGCGCAGCTGTTCGAGATTCCCTGTGTCGCTATCGGCGGGATCACACCTGACAATTGTGAGCCAATCGTAGCCGCTGGAGCCGATTTTCTGGCGGTGTCAGGGGCAGTTTGGAATGGCGATGAACAAGCAAACATCGCACGGTTTGCAGAAATGCTGAGTAAGCAGCGGAGCGAAGCATGAAGTTCTTTGATCGTTTGCTGACCATTGTCGTCACAGCGACCGTGACGTCGGTGATATGGATTGTCTTCGGCGGGTCGCTGCTGGGCGTCGTCGGCGGCGTGCGCAGCGATGAGGCGGCAGAGCCCGTGGCCGCCGAGCCCGTTGAGCAATTGGAAGAGGCGATCCAGGCTGATGATGTCACCCCGCCGACGAACGAAGGTGTCGCGACACCGGCGGTGCCGAGCGCTTCGAGTTCAGCGACTGAGGAAACCGCGCTGGTGATTCCAGTCACTGGCGTTGAGGCAGCGCAATTGACGGATTCCTTCATGGACGCTCGCGGCGAAGGAGGCCGGTTGCATGAAGCGATTGATATCATGGCGCCCAAAGGAACGGCGGTTGTCGCTGCTTCGAGCGGCACAATCGCAAAGCTGCATGTCTCTCCCGCCGGGGGCAACACGATCTATCTGCGCTCACCCGACAAGACGGTGATCCAGTTTTACGCGCATCTGGATGGCTATGCGTCGGGGTTGCGTGAAGGACAGCGTGTGGCTCAGGGCCAGCGGATTGGAACGGTCGGAAGCACGGGCAACGCTGAAGACGATGCGCCGCATCTGCATTTCGCGATCCTGGAAACCACCGCCGATGCCGAATGGTGGGAGCCCGCCAATGCGGTTAATCCCTTTCCACTGCTCAGCGCATCAAACTAAGCGCTAGCGACTGCCTATCAGTCGGGTGCAAATCAGCCGACCAAGCTCCCCATCAGCATTGATGACTTGAAGCTGGTTGGCGCCGACTTTGCGGAATTTTTGACCCTTTTTGGGCCCGCGAGTGAATGTGAGATCGCTGCCCCGCATTATGTAGGTGCCGCCGCCTTCTGCACTGCGATAGCTCGACGCCGACCGGAGCCGGAATTGCTCCTCTTCCACGACCTGATAGGCCACACCACCGGCATCGCCGGGCAGGGCGCATTCATATATCCCATGCGGCATAGTGCGCAGCATGCCGCTTTCTTGCCCAAATGCCGGGGCGGCGAGCGCGATTGCACCTGCGGCAAGAGCGGCCAAAGCGGGGAAAGTGCGTTTCGTCATCGGTCTTTCGATATCATCTGTGATCATTCTCGACTAGGCTGTTAGCACGGCTCTGCTTTACCTCACCTGAAGCGTCAGCTATGCGGCGCGACATTCAGCAGACGGAGTGTCTGCCTCTTCCTAGACAAAGGCCAAAAAGCCCCATGAAAATCAGTGGCGTCGACATTCGCCCCGGCAACATCCTCGAATATGAGGGCGGAATCTGGAAAGTTGCGAAGATTCAACACACTCAGCCTGGCAAGGGCGGAGCCTATATGCAGGTCGAAATGAAGAACCTGCAGGACGGTCGCAAGACGAATGTGCGCTTCCGCAGCGCGGATTCGGTCGAGAAGGTCCGCTTGGACACGGCCGACTACCAATTCCTCTATGAAGACGGCGAAATGCTCGTTTTCATGGATCAGAACACTTACGAGCAAATCAACCTGCCCAGCGATTTGTTGGGCGATGCTCGCCCGTTCCTGCAGGACGGCATGCAGGTGAAGCTTGAGCTTTGGGAAGAGAAGCCGATTTCCGTCGAGCTGCCACAACAGGTCGAAGCGGAGATTGTCGAAGCGGATGCGGTTGTGAAAGGCCAAACTGCGTCGTCAAGCTATAAGCCAGCGGTGCTCGACAATGGTGTGCGCATCATGGTCCCCCCGCATATTGAAAGCGGCACCCGGATTGTGGTCGACGTCTACGAGCAGACCTATGTCGGTAAGGCGAGCTGATCTCTGATGTCGATGTTTTCAGGCCTTGTGCGCGTTATGGAACGCGCAGCGCGCAAAGCTGGCGGACGGCTGCGTCGCGATTTTGGCGAAGTCGAACACCTTCAAGTGAGCCGCAAAGGCCCTGCTGACTTCGTCAGCAAGGCCGATATGCGGGCAGAGCGCACGCTTTATGACGAGCTGACTCACGCGCGGCCCGGTTGGGGCTTTGTGCTCGAAGAAGCAGGAATCATCGAAGGCGATTCAGATAAGCCGCGCTGGATCATCGACCCGCTCGATGGGACCAGCAATTTCCTGCACGGGATCCCACATTTCGCCATTTCGATTGCGGTGCAAGAACCGCGTTTGGACGGCAAGGGATGGGGCGATGTGACGGCCGCCGTCATTTATGACCCGATCCAGGATCACACCTATTGGGCCGAGAAGACGCGCGGGGCATGGCTCCAAGATGCGCGTTTGCGTGTGTCAGGCCGTTCGCAGCTCAGCGATGCTTTGATCGCTACGGGCATTCCGTTCAGCGGCCATGGCGATATGGGTGAATGGAGCCGGATCTATGGTGCCATCGGTCCAGAAGTGGCCGGCATCAGGCGGTTCGGAGCGGCGTCTCTCGATTTGGCCTATGTCGCACAAGGCCGATTCGATGGCTTTTGGGAGAGCGGTCTCAACGATTGGGACACCGCTGCTGGCTGCCTGTTGGTTCGCGAAGCAGGTGGTTTCGTGAGCGATTTCCGTGGCCGCTCCAATCCGGTGCATTCGGCGCAAATCCTGGCCGCAAATGATACTTTGCACTCCAAACTGCACAAGCTGCTCGCGAATAGCTTGAAGTAAGTCGAAGGCGGCGCTAACAGCCGCGCTTCCTCAGGCGTGCCCCTGTGGTGGAATTGGTAGACGCGAGCGACTCAAAATCGCTTTCCTTCGGGAGTGCCCGTTCGAGTCGGGCCAGGGGCACCATATTTTTCCCAAATCACCCACGGTCTGCTGAAGCTTGGTCTTGCCCGAGCGATTTGGCCAAATTGCAATAAGAGCTTGTAATTCGCGTCGAGCTTTGGGAGTTCTCCCATTCGGGGATTATGCTTTCGCTTCCATCCTATCACGCCATCGCGGCAATGGTCGTCACGCTTGCGATGTTCGTCGCCTTTGCGCGCGGTCGGCTCTCTGTCGAGATCATTTCGCTTCTGACCATCGCCGTTATTGCCGTTGGTCTCTATTTTGCGCCGCTCCCTGGCGCAAAACCCACTGACGGGCTCGCGCTAGCCTTTGGCGGCTTTGGGCATTACGCGCTGATCACCATTTGCGCGCTCATGATCATGGGGCGGGGCTTGGTGGTGACCGGCGCGCTTGAGCCTGCCGCGAGGTTCCTTGAAGGCGTTTTCAAGATCAACCTGCAGCTGGGGCTGCTTATCTCGCTGCTGATCGCGCTTTTGCTGTCGATGGCTGTGAATGACACGCCGGTTCTGGTGCTGCTGCTCCCGATATTCGTGGCCTTGGCGGCGAAGGGAGCGATGCCTGCTTCAAAGACGCTGATCCCACTCAACGCAGCTGTTCTGATTGGCGGGATGGCCACGACGATTGGCACCTCGACCAACATTCTCGTGACCTCAATCGCTGTCGATCTTGGGCAGCCGCAAATGAGCGTGTTTCACTATACGCCGATCGTCTTGATCGCCGCCTTGGTAGCGCTGCCATACCTCTGGCTAGTCATGCCAAGGCTGCTCGACGACAATTCGGTTGAGGCCGATGCTGCTCTTCGGCGGTTCCATACGAGGCTTCGGATCGGACCAAACAGCGAGCTGGTTGGGCAGGACTTGTCTGACGTTTTGCCCAAGCTGCCGGGCAACATCAAATTCCACGATCAACCGACTGGTCCACTGCAGCCTCAGCAAAGATTGCATGTCTCGGGCACGCATGAGGCCTTGGAAGAGGCAACCCGTATCCTGAAAGGTGAATTGGCGCCCAACTGGGTGCTCGACCGCATCAAACGAACATCCTCTTCGCAACGTGAGGACATCACGGTGGTCGAGATGACGGTGACGGCAGACTCACGTTTGATCACTCGCACTTTGCCGACATCGGGCATTGCTGATCTCTATGGAGTAGCGGTGCTGGGTATCCACCGGCCCGAACGGCTGATCGGGGAGCGTGATCAGTATTCCGAAGGTGGTGACCTGAGGATCGCTGAAGGCGACGTCTTGCTTGTGATGGGTCTTACGGACGATCTGCAGACATTTGCGCGCAATGATAGCCTTTTGATGCTCGAAGGCGCTCTCGAGCTTCCACGCCGCTCTAAAGCCGTCCTAGCGGCCGCTATCATGTTCGGCTCGGTCGCCTTGGCTTCGTTCGGACTTTTGCCAATCGCGATCTCGGCGCTCGCGGGCGCCATTTTGATGTTTGTCACGGGCTGCGTGAAATTCGACCGTGTGGGAAGGGCGCTGTCTGCCAAGGTGATCGTGCTTGTGGCTGCCAGCATCGCCATAGGCCGGATTGTGCTTGAAAGCGGTGCGGCTGCCTGGCTCGGGGAAGTCATGTCGCTTGGGCTGGCCTATCTGCCGCCTGCATTGGTGTTGGCGGCGATTATGGCGTTTGTGACTCTGCTCACCAATTTCGCATCAAACGCCACAGCGGCGACGGTTGGCACCCCGATTGCATTCAGCATTGCCAGCCAGCTTGGCCTCAATCCTGAGCCGCTGATCCTCGCCGTGCTGTTTGGCTGCAACCTCTGTTACGCCACGCCGATCGCGTATCAGACCAATATGCTGATCATGGCTGAGGGCAATTACGAGTTCAAAGACTACATCCGCACCGGCGTACCCTTGGTCGCCTTGATGGTGACGACCCTGTCGATCCTGCTGGTCATTTTCTACGGACTTTAGCGGCTGTAATTAGCCGGAATCGGCCGGTCACCAGTCCTCACAAAACGTGACGACCGCCGAGGCGAGCTAAGCGCCTCGACGGCCGTGTTCTCCTCCCCAGGAGATTGTTCGGTTTTCGAGCTTAGTCTTCGCTCGGAACGTAGGTGCCCAAACGGTGGTGCAGGGCGTTGATCTTCGCCAATTCTTCCCGGTCTTCCGTACCACGGGCGTGACTTTCCAACGCGCGCCGGAGCAATTTCATGTCTGCCGTCGAAAGCAGAGCCCGTGCACGCGATGGTTCGCGGTTAGTAGTGTCAGTGTCGCTCATGTTCTTTCTCCTCGAGACTTGCTGTGCTTGCTCATGCAAGGGCTGCCAGATTCCCGCAAGACCGGTTGGTGGACAATCTTGCGGGATTTTGTCTGACGGTGACTAAGCAGCCTCGAATTGGTTCATCGTGTTGTCTGCGCCGCCAGCTTTAAGCGCGGCCTCGCCAGCGAAGTATTCCTTGTGGTCATCACCAATGTCAGAGCCAGCCATGTTCTGGTGCTTGACGCATGCAATGCCCTGGCGGATTTCTTCGCGTTGGACGTTCTTGACGTAGCCCAGCATGGCCTGCTCGCCGAAATATTCCTTGGCGAGGTTGTCAGTGCTAAGCGCCGCGGTGTGATAGGTTGGCAGCGTGATGAGGTGGTGGAAGATGCCTGCGCGCTTCGCAGCATCCGCTTGGAACGTGCGGATCTTCTCGTCAGCTTCAGACGCCAGCTCTGTTGCGTCGTAATCTACGCTCATCAGATTGGCGCGATCATAGGCAGAAACATCCTTGCCCGCTTCCTCCCATGCATCAAACACTTGCTGGCGGAAGTTGAGCGTCCAGTTGAAGCTGGGCGAGTTGTTGTAGACCAGCTTGGCATTGGGAATGACTTCGCGAACGCGATCCACCATTCCGGCGATCTGCTCGACATGCGGCTTCTCGGTTTCGATCCATAGCAAGTCAGCACCATTCTGGAGCGAGGTGATGCAATCGAGCACGCAGCGATCTTCTCCAGTGCCGGAGCGGAACTGATAGAGGTTTGAAGGCAAGCGCTTGGGAGCCATCAACTTGCCATCGCGGCTGATGAAAACCTGGCCATTGGAGATATCAGCCGGATCAACTTCGTCGCAATCGAGGAAGGCGTTGTACTGGTCACCCAGGTCACCCGGCTCCTGCGAGAAGGCGATCTGCTTGGTAAGGCCCGCGCCGAGCGAGTCTGTCCGTGCAACGATGATCCCGTCTTCGACACCCATCTCAAGGAAGGCGTGGCGAATGGCGCGGATCTTTTGCAGAAAGTCCTCATGCGGGACGGTGACCTTGCCGTCCTGGTGGCCGCATTGCTTCTCATCAGAGACTTGGTTTTCGATCTGCAGCGCGCAAGCGCCGGCCTCGATCATCTTCTTGGCGAGGAGATAGGTCGCTTCAGCATTGCCGAAGCCTGCATCGATGTCAGCGATGATCGGAACCACGTGTGTCTCATAATTGTCGATCGCGGTCTCAAGGCGCTTGGCCTCGACTTCGTCGCCAGCTTCGCGAGCAGCGTCAAGCGCGCGGAACATCATTCCGAGTTCGCGGGCATCGGCTTGCTTAAGGAAGGTGTAGAGTTCTTCGATCAGCGCAGGGACGCTGGTCTTCTCATGCATCGACTGGTCGGGCAGGGGGCCAAACTCACTGCGCAGAGCAGCAACCATCCAGCCTGACAGATACAGGTAGCGTTGCTTGGTCGAACCGAAGTGCTTTTTGATACTGATCATCTTCTGCTGCGCGATGAATCCATGCCAGCAGCCAAGCGACTGCGTGTAGTTGGCCGGATCCGCATCATAGGCGTCCATATCCGCGCGCATGATCTTTGCGGTGTATTTGGCGATATCGAGGCCAGTTGGGAAACGGTTCTGGATCGCCATTCGAGCTGTGCTTTCAGCATCGATGGCGCCCCAGCTAGGGCCGTTGCCGTCGATTGTGCTACGCATTTGGGCGATCGAAGTCTGATAGGTCATTTCATGCTCCTGCAGTCTCAGGGGAGGGATTTGCATTGTGCATGCGCGAAATAGACCGATTCCAACAGGAAAAGTTACAGACTTTGTTGTCAAAATGGTCGGTATCCGCTTGATCCTTGTGTAAGCATGTAAATTAATTTACAGAGATCGGATGTCTGATAATGCCCTTCTCGCCGGTCCGGCTCTGCGCCGCCTTCGCAAGCGCGAAGGCCTTACGCAGGCCTCAATGGCAGCCTCATTGGGGATCAGCCCAAGCTATCTCAATCTGATCGAGCGCAATCAGCGTCCGCTATCAGCGCGCGTGCTGGTGCAAGTGATCGAGCGCTACGACTTTGATCCACGCAGCCTGCGTGAGGACGAGGCCATTGGGGGAGTTGATGGATTGGCCCGGCGATTGTCCGATCCACGCTTCGGCGATCTGACTATTGATCGCGACGAAGTGCAAGAGTTCTTGGCGGCAGCGCCCCAAGCGGCCGCAGCCTTTGCGCGCCTCTATGATGAAGCTGGGTCAGCACAGCAGGTTGTCGACGATCCGATCGATGAAGCGCGCGAAGTGGTCGAGAGGTGGCAGAATCATTTTTCTGACCTCGACCATTGGGCGGAAGATCTCGCTGATGAAATGCGGCTGTCGCGTGCAGAGATCAGTGTAGCGTTGACGGAGAGGCTACGCGAAAAACATCGCCTGTCGGTTCGGATTTTGCCGGCCGAAGTCATGCCTGGAGAGATACGCCGGGTCGATCTGCACGCGCGACAACTGCAATTGTCTGAAATGCTCCCTGGAGCGGCGCGGCGGTTCCAAATCGCCCGTCAAGTGGGGGCAATCGAGCAACGCGCTGCGATTGATACGCTGGTTGAAGGTGCAAACCTGGCAACCGACAAAGCGCGCGACCGTTTTCGCGAGCATGTGACCGATTATCTCGCCGGCGCTTTGTTGATGCCCTATCGACGCTTTCTGCGCGCGTGTGAGCAAACCGGATATGACCTTGCGGTCTTGCAGCGCCGATTTGCGGTCAGCTTTGATCAGGTCGCTCAGCGGTTGACGACTTTGCAGCGAGTGGGAGAGCGAGGCCTGCCATTCTTCAGCGCTCGGTTTGGTCGGACGGGGCGCATGGTAGCTTTCACCGCCGGAGCCAGTGGGGCTGCCTATCCGCTTGATGGTGCGCGCTGGCCGGCATGGGCGCCCTATGCGGCGTTTGAAAGTCGCGGAACGATGTTGGTGCAGGCAGTGACATTTGGCGAAGGCGAAGCGCTGCCAAAACACTGGTTTACGATTGCACGAACTGTTGAGGTCGACGGTGTGGCCTGTTCTGCGCGGCGGGCGATTGTGCTTGGCATTGAGGCTCGATTTGCCGGCCAACTTGCGCAATCGCGCGGCATTTCACTGGATCCGGCTGATGCCGTCCCATTGGGCGTAGGGTGCCCACGCTGTGGTCGCATGGACTGTTTGACGCCAGCGCCTCAGCGATTGGCAATTGAGACATAGCGCGCGGGCTCAGTCGGTTTCACTTTTGATTAACTGCCGAAAGCCCGAAAATCAGGGGCTTTGCGAGCCGAGTGTAAGGTTTACCGACACTTAAACTATCGGCGGTAGAGCGAACTCAGATATTTCTGTTTTGCGAGCCGCCATCGATGATCCGCTTGTTCAAGCACTACATTCCTCACGCCGTGATCTTGCTCGGCATGCTGGATCTTGCCCTACTGATTGTCGCCAGTGAGCTGGCTTGGCAGCTGCGCGCCTTCCAAATCGGAATGGATCCCGGTGCCATCACTGAGCGCTGGTTTGCACTTGGCGGCACCGCATTGGTGGTGTGGCTGGCGATGATCTCTGTCGGCGTTTACGGGCCAAATGCCTTGCGCAGCTTACGCTTTGCCGGCGCGCGCCTGCTTGTTGCCATCAGCCTTGGTATCATTGCCTTGGCATTTCTTGAGTTTGTGCTGCCAGGCAGCACGTTCTGGCGCTCAACCTTGTTCTACGCGATGTGCTTCGCCGCCTTCCTGCTGGCGCTTGATCGCGTGCTGCTTCACAGCTTCATCGGCTCTTCCGCATTCCGTCGGCGTGTTATGGTTTTGGGTGCAGGCGATCGCGCCGAACGTCTGCGGCAATTGGGCGAGCGGCCCGAGAGCGGCTTTGCCATAGTTGCCTATATTGCGATGAACGATCCTGAGCGTGTGGTTGAGGAAGCGATCTCACGCGAAGCAGTGCATGATCTTGGTCGTTTCGTAGAGAATCTTGGCGTCAGCGAGGTGGTTCTGGCGCTGCAGGAGCGACGCAATTCGCTGCCGCTCAAGGATCTGCTCAGGATCAAGACCAAGGGTGTCCATGTCAACGACTTCTCGAGCTTCCTCGAACGTGAGACCGGACGGGTCGATCTCGACACGGTCAATCCGAGCTGGCTGATCTTCTCAGATGGCTTCTCATCAGGGCGGATGTTCTCAAGCGCGGTCAAGCGCGTGTTCGATATTGTGGCCAGTGCGATACTCTTGCTTTTAACCTTCCCGGTGATCGCGCTCTTTGCGCTGGCGGTAAAGCTCGACAGCAAGGGGCCGGCTTTCTTCCGCCAGCAAAGGGTTGGTCTCTATGGTGAGCCTTTCCACTTGGTGAAGCTGCGCTCGATGCGCACTGACGCGGAAAAGGACGGCGCCAAATGGGCTGAAGAGAATGATCCCCGCGTGACCAGGATCGGTCGCTTCATTCGCAAGGTCCGGATCGACGAACTGCCACAAGCGTGGAGCGTGTTGATGGGCCATATGAGCTTTGTCGGCCCGCGACCGGAAGTGCCTGCCTTCGTGGATGACCTGCAGGAGCAGATCCCGTTCTATGGCGAGCGTCACATGGTCAAACCCGGCATCACGGGCTGGGCGCAAATCAATTATCCTTACGGCGCGTCGATCGAGGATAGCCGCAAGAAGCTCGAATACGATCTCTACTACGCCAAGAATTACACCCCGTTTCTGGATCTGGTGATCCTGCTCCAGACGGTGCGTGTGATCTTGTGGCCCGATGGTGCGCGGTAATGCCCGGCGCTGATATCTTCGCTTACCTTGGCTTTTTTGGCTATCTCACCGGCGCGCTGATCAGCGGAGCTGCGGCGGCCTGGATCTATCAGGCTGGGGACCGCGAGCGGCAAGATCGCACCGCGGCACTGATGGCCGCGCTTTTCAGCGGACTATGGTGCGTCCTGGCAGCGGCGAGCGGACCGCAATCGGCAGTCACAGGATTCGTCGAAGCCGCCCGCAACCTTGCATTTATCGCTCTGATCTTCCGACTGTTCGCTAATGATGGTCGCGACGAAAGTCTGAAGCCAACGCGCGCATTGATCTTTGCCTTGGCCTTTGTGCAGTTGATGCAGCCAATCCTGCTTATTGTTGATCAGCGTTTCTCGGTTACCCCGGCGATCACAACGCTCACATTCGAAATCAGTGCATTGCTGCACCTTTTGGTGGCGATCGGTGCGCTCGTTCTGTTGCACAACCTCTATGCGGGTGCCGCCGTAGCAGCGCGGAAGATCCTGCGCTGGAGCACGCTCGCACTGACAATGGTCTGGGCGTTCGAGCTCAACTTCTTCATGATCGCCTATCTGATGGGTGAGCAATCCGGCCTGCTGCTTGCGTTGCGGGGCGTGTTCATCAGTCTCGCCATGGCCTTCCTCGCTTTGGGATCAAATGCGTCTGGCGCAGGCCTGCATTTCAGGCCCTCGCGCGCTGTCACCTTCCAATCGCTCTCGCTCCTTGTGATCGGCAGCTACTTGCTCGTGATGGTGTTGGTCACGCGCTCACTGGTGGTGCTCGGCGGCGATTTCGCACGAGTCAGCCAAGTGGTGTTCCTGTTGGCTGCGATTGCCGCAGCCGCGTTGTGGATGCCGTCCAAGAGAATGCGTGGGTGGCTGCGCGTCACAACCATCAAACATCTTTTCCAGCATCGCTACGATTATCGTGAGGAATGGTTGCGTTTCACTCGGACAATTGGCCGCGGCACAAAGGCGGGGGCGAGCTTCCATGAGCGTGCCGTCAAAGCGGTGGCCGATATCACTGACAGTCCCGCCGGCCTGCTGCTGGTACCCAACGAGGAAGCTCAACTCGAGCTAGAAGCACGCTGGAATTGGGCGACATTGGCAGTCCCGGCGATCGCTGCTGAATATGAGCTCTCCGGACTGCTCGAACAACATTGCCATATCCTTGATCTGGATGAGGCGCGCAACGGGATCGACCACCATGGGGAAACCGAACAGGTGCCCAACTGGCTGATCGAAGCCGAGGACGCCTGGGCGCTGGTTCCCCTGGTCCACTTTGATCGTTTGGTTGGCGTGATCGTGCTGGCTCGCCCGCGGATTGAACGCCGCTTGGATTGGGAAGATTTTGATCTGCTCCGGGTCGTTGGCCAGCAGCTTGCCAGTTATCTGTCGGAGCAGTCGGGCCAACAAGCGCTGATGGAAGCGAGCCGGTTTGACGAGTTCAATCGCCGGATTGCGTTCGTGATGCACGACATCAAGAACCTCGCAAGCCAGCTCTCGCTTTTGGCGCGCAATGCCGAAAAGCACGCCGAGAACCCAGACTTCCGTTCCGACATGCTGGTGACGCTGCGCAATTCCGCAGACAAGCTCAACGCATTGCTTGCGCGCTTGGGACGTTATGGCTCCGGTCAGTCGAACAGCCGTCGCGAGATCGATCTGGTCGATCTGGCAAAGCAGATTGCGGGCCGTTTTAAGGGTGGCCATCAGATCTCGCTGACACGGCAAGAGAGCGCGCTGATCGAAGCGGATGCGGAAGGCCTCGAACAGGCTTTGATCCATCTCGTTCAGAATGCAGTCGACGCCAGTGATGCAAGTTCGCCGGTCTATCTCGATGTGTCGAACAACGGCGCGCAAGGGCAGTTCGATATTGTCGACGCTGGCTGCGGCATGTCGCCTGGTTTCGTGCGCAATGGACTGTTCAAACCCTTCGTCTCCTCAAAGCAGGGTGGCTTTGGCATCGGCGCTTTCGAGGCCCGCGAAATGATCAAGGCGATGGGCGGCAGAGTTATTGTTGAGAGCAGAGAGGGCGTGGGAACACGTTTCTCAATCATCTTCTCGCTTAGTCATGTCACCCGCGGATTGGCGGGCGAAGACATCCAATCAAATGAGGTCGCGTAATGGCTGACAAGAAACCCACACTGCTAGTCGTCGAGGACGATGAAGGTCTGCAGGCCCAGCTGAAATGGGCCTATGAAGATTTCGAGGTTGTGATCGCGGGTGATCGCGAAAGCGCGATCGCTGCCTTGCGCAGCGAGGCGCCTGCGGTGGTCACGCTCGATCTGGGCCTTCCCCCTGACGCTGATGGAACGACAGAGGGATTTGCTGTCCTCGATGCGATCATGCAGCTCAAGCCGGATACAAAGGTGATTGTGGCAAGTGGTCACGGTGCCCGAGAAAGCGCTCTGAGTGCGATTGAGCGCGGCGCCTATGATTTCTACCAAAAGCCGCTCGATATCGAAGCATTGGGCCTTATCGTCCGCCGTGCGTTCAATCTGCATGCGATCGAGCAGGAAAATCGCCGCCTGGTGGCCCATGCCAGCGAAGACAAGACTGTGCTGGGTCGTCTGATCACCGGAGCCCCGGAAATGGTCAAAGTTGCACGCACGATTGAGCGCGTGGCTAATACGAGCGTCTCGGTCATGCTTCTGGGTGCCAGCGGCACAGGCAAGGAATTGCTTGCTCAAGGCTTGCACGATGCCAGCGATCGCGCCGACGGACCCTTTATAGCAATCAATTGCGCAGCAATCCCCGAAAACCTGCTCGAAAGCGAGCTGTTCGGTCACGAAAAGGGTGCTTTCACCGGCGCCGTCAAAACAACCGAGGGTAAGATCGAATCCGCGAATGGCGGCACGCTGTTCCTCGATGAGGTTGGCGACATTCCTCTGCCGCTTCAGGTCAAGCTGCTTCGCTTCCTGCAAGAGCGAACGATTGAACGGATCGGCGGCCGCAAACAGATCGCTGTGAACACACGGATCGTCTGCGCCACACATCAGGATCTCGAAAAGATGATTGGCGAGGGGCAGTTCCGCGAGGACTTGTTTTATCGCCTTGCTGAAATCGTCATTCGTATTCCCAACCTGGCTGAGCGCCATGGTGATGCTGTTCTGCTCGCCAAGGCCTTCCTCAAGCGGTTTTCCAAGGAGATGAATCCGAGCGTGACAGGACTCGCACCGGACGCATTATCAGCGGTCGATACGCATGATTGGCCGGGAAATGTGCGCGAGCTTGAGAACCGCGTGAAGCGGGCTGTGATCATGGCTGAAGGTAAGCTCGTCAGCGCAGAAGATCTCGACTTCGAGGATGCAGACGGTGAGCAAGCCGAGGTGCTCAACCTCAAGGCCGCGCGCGAGCAATCCGATCGGCGGGTCATTCGTCATGCCTTGGCACGCAGCGAAGGCAATATCTCAAGCACGGCAAAGCTGTTGGGGATCAGTCGTCCGACCCTGTACGACTTGTTGAAGCAATACGATCTGCATGCCTAAGCGCCTGTCTCTTGCCTTGGTCGCCATGATGTCTGTCGCTTTGACAGGCTGCGACGCTGTGTTTGGTCCATCACAAACCGTGGCCATCACGGAGGCTCAGGGCGGCGAGGACTTCCTCGAATATCTCACCGATGCTCGCCGCGAAATGCGCGAAGGCAATCTGGCGCAAGCTGGTGAGTGGCTTGATGAGGCTCGCCAGCTAGAGCCGCAGAACCCAGCGGTTTGGGTCGATATCGCACGCCTGAGGTTTCGCGGCGGCGAGCATATTCCCGCCCTCGAAGCGGCCAATCTCGCGCTTGAGCTTGGTCCGGACTATTCGCCCGCACTGTTGATGCGGGCGCAGCTTGTGCGCGATGCTCATGGAATGCTTGACGCCTTACCGTGGTTCGAAGCGGCGCTGGCCAAGGATCCGGAAAACCCAGAGATACTGGCAGAATATGCCGCAACGCTTGGCGATGCGGGCTACCACCAAGAAATGCTGGCGGCGGTCAGGAAACTGGCCGAGGTCGACCCACGAGACCCGATGGTCCATTACCTACAGGCCGTTCTGGCTGCACGCGGTGATCGGCCGGTGCTGGCCCGGGCCTTGCTGGAGCGCAGTGGGCTCGCAGATCGTGGAGTGCCCGCGGCCATTTTGCTCGATGCAATTTTGGATATGCGGCAAGGTACGGTCGAAACGGCGGCTCAAAAGCTGGAAGATCTTGCTGAGCGGCAGCCAGGCAATCAACGCGTTCTTGAATTGCTTGCACGCGCTTTGTGGCTGGCTGGGCGCGATGAGGAACTGATTGACACCTTTGGTGAGCGTGCACGGGCAGAAGACACTTCTCCCTATCTGCTTATGTTGGTTGGCAGGGCTTACGAGCGTGCAGGAATGCGAGAAGAGGCAGTTCCATTCCTCAATCGTGCGCTTGGTCCGCGACCCAGCGAACCGGTTCTGTTGGGGAGCACGCGGGCTGGCCGCAACGCATTGCCTAGTCCGACACGTCAAATGCGCGACTTGATTGCTCAGCGCGATGCAGCAGGCGCCGTTTCGCTGGCGCGGCAATTGCGGCAGCGGTTTCCAGGATCAGCCGACGTGCATTCGCTGATTGGCGATGTTGAGCAGGCACGGAGCCGACCGGATTGGGCGTTTGAGCTCTACGAGACGGCGGCAAGCGTTCGAAAACCATGGCCGCTGACCAAGCGGTTGATCACGGCCTCGCGATCCTTGGGTGATCAAAATGCGGCTGACACACTGTTGATCCGGCATTTGCTGGGAGAGCCAAACAACACCGAAGCCATCATTTTCCTCGCAGAGCGCAGCGCAATGAACGAGGATTGGCTGCGTGTTTCGGTTTTGCTCGATCAAGCAGTGGAGCTTGGTGTTGGCAGCGACCCGGACCTGTTGGAGCTACGCGCCGAAGCGGCTCGTCAACTCGGCCGCGATGACGAGGCTAATCAGTATGAAGTGCTCGCTCGGCTGCTGCGTCCGGCGCCGTTTGTGACACCGCAATAGATCGCTGACACTCGACATTGATCGCCGACAAGGGCAGGGGCCGCAACAATGCTTGCTACCCTGTCCCGCTTGTTTGACCCGATGGTGCGTTTGCTGATGTTGGCACTGCTGCTGGCCATCATCGTTCCGGTGCCGGTCGCGCACCAGGAATTGGGCCAATGGGTCGCCAATGGTGCGGTGTTCTTCCTCTTCTTGCTCAACGGACTACGACTTCCGCGTGACCAGGTCTTGAGGGGTCTGGTCGATTGGCGGTTTCATGGTGCACTGGCATTGTGGGTGTTCGGCGCCATGCTGTTGGGCGGCTGGACCGCTTGGCAACTCAGCGAAGCTTTCCTTCCCGCGCTGCTTGCGTTGGGTTTCCTTTATCTTGGCGCGCTGCCGTCTACGGTTCAATCGGCCACAGTCTATACGTCGCTTGCAGGCGGAAATGTGGCGCACGCCGTGGTGGCGGCGGCCATGCTCAATGTTTTGGGAGTGTTCCTGAGCGCACCTCTGTTTGCAGTCCTCGCGGGAAGCGAGACAGTCGCGTTCCACGGAGAGGTGCTGATCAAGATCGCGACGATCTTGCTCTTGCCCTTTGCGCTTGGCCAGTTCTTGCAGCCACGCTTTGGCAAGATTGTGACCGATAACCCGGCTCTGACCCGCTGGACCGATCGCATACCGATTGCACTTGCCGTCTATGTTGCGATGAGCGCCGCCGTCAACGAAGGCATATGGGGCCGCATTGACGGCGTGGAATGGGCCTTGATGCTGCTCGGCGTCGTTGCGTTTCTGATCTACGCCAATGCCGGCTCATGGATTGCGAGCGGTATGCTGGGTTTTCCGCGTGCAGACCGGATCGCTTACCTGTTCGGTGGATCACAAAAGAGCCTGGCCATGGGCGCGCCGTTAGCGACGATCCTGTTCGATGCTGCGATCGCAGGGATAATTCTGCTGCCGCTATTGGCGTACCACTTCCTGCAATTGGTGCTCGCCGCGCCGCTCGCGACGCACCTCAATGAACGTGCGTCTATTCAGCCTGATCGCGCTGAGAGCGGTTGAAGCGGACCGACCACCAAAGCGAAAGTCCGATCAGCACGGCTCCAATCAAGCCGGTGAAGGTTTCGGGAATGTGGTAGCGCGCTGACACCAGCATGATCACGCCGAGCACAATGATGGCCCAGAACGCACCATGTTCGAGGTAGCGGAACTGCGAGAGCGTTCCAGCACGAACCAGGTGAATGGTCATTGAGCGGACGAACATGGCGCCGACCGAAAGGCCGAGCGCGATGATCACCATATTGTTAGAAAGTGCGAAGGCACCGATCACGCCATCGAAACTGAAGCTGGCATCGAGGACTTCGAGATAGAGAAAACCGCCAAGGCCTGAGCGAACGACAACGCCCGCGGCCTTTTTCCGCGCCTCGGCTTGTTCAATCAATGCGCCGAGCGCGTGCACGCCGATAAACGTCAAAAGGCCGAGAATACCCGCGGTCAGGAAAGTGATGGTCTCATCCGGGCCCAGCAAGGTCGAAACACCGTAGATCAGCGCCAGAACCAGCCCAATTTCCACTGCGGGGACACTGGAGAAGCGATTGATCACGCGTTCTATTGCAGCGATCCAATGCACTTCCTTGTCGCTGTCAAAGAAGAATGTCAGCCCGACCATGGCCAGGAAGGCGCCGCCAAAACCGGCAATGCCGATATGAGCTTCGGACACGATCCGCTCATACTCTTGAGGGTCATTGAGCGACAGCTCGACGGCTTCGACTGGTCCAACCTGGGCTGCAATTGATACGATCGCGATCGGGAAGACGATCCGCATCCCGAACACGGCAATCAGGATTCCGATGGTGAGGAACCGCTGTTGCCAGACAGGATCCATCTCGCGCAGGACCGTGGCGTTGACCACCGCGTTGTCAAAGCTGAGCGAGACTTCCAGGATCGACAAGACAATGACGATCCACAGGATGCTCAACGTAGCCGTCAGCGATCCAGTGCTGGCCCATCCGTACCACGCTGCAAGGCCGAAACAGGCCAGCGTGAAGGCAAGCGAAAACCAGTAATAGCGCAGCAGAGTCTGCATCGATCAGCCAATCTATGAAAGAGAGTCAGCTCTTGGGCTGATAGGTTTGTTCTTCGCCCGGGAAGCTGCGGTCGCGGACTTCTTCGGCATAGGCGGCTACTGTCTTCTCTATGATGGCGGCAATGTCCTCATATCGTTTCACAAAGCGAGGAACGCGCTCAAACATGCCTAGCATGTCTTCGGTCACCAGCACCTGACCATCGCATTGCGCAGAGGCGCCAATACCAATCGTAGGGCATGTCACCGCCTTCGTGGCTTCGATTGCGATTGGTTCGACCACCCCTTCGATCACGATTGCGAAGGCACCTGCTTTGTCCAGGGCGACAGCATCACTCACAATCTTGTCAGCTTCGGTGTCCGATCGTCCGCGCGCAGCGTAGCCGCCGAGAACATTCACTGCTTGAGGGGTCAATCCGACGTGACCCATCACTGGAATGCCGCGTTGGTTCAGGAAGGCAATGGTCTCGGCCATCGCTTCGCCGCCTTCGAGCTTGACGGCAGCGGCACCACTCTCCTTGAGCAGAAAGCTTGCGCTTTCGAAGGCCTGTTGGGGTGAGCTTTCATACGACCCGAATGGCATGTCTACCACGACGACTGAGTGATAGCTGCCACGAACCACAGCGGCGGCGTGATCGGCCATCATCCGCAATGTGACCGGGATGGTCGACGGCAAGCCATAGATGACTTGTCCAAGCGAATCTCCGACCAGCAAGAGATCGCAATGCGAATCCAGCAATTGCGCTTGTCTGGCGGTGTAGGCCGTCAGCATCACCAAAGGTTCTTCAGTAACGCCATCCCTCTTGCGGGCCCTGATGCGCGGCACTGTAAGTCGGCGCATCGGCTTGGGGGTCGGATTGGCGCGGCTGGTGCTCGTATCGAGTTGAAATGTCGTGGACATGCGCCGCATTTAGCGAGCGAGAGGGCAGAAGGCAAAGCTTCCCCCTTGGCGGATGCGCAATTTCGTTGCACAGAGGGGCAATAGAGAGAGGCGCGGAGGGGCGCGCGTAAAGGAGAGAACTTCCTATCATGGCAGCAACAGGCAAGGGCCACGAGAATTGGTCATCGCGTAGCGCATTCATTCTGGCAGCGGTCGGATCGGCCGTTGGGCTGGGAAATATGTGGCGGTTTCCCGCAGAAGCCGGTGAAAATGGGGGCGGCGCTTTCGTCCTGTTCTACATCTTCTGTGTGCTGTTGATCGGGTTGCCGGTTCTGTTGTCGGAAGTCCTTATTGGTCGGCACGGCCAAGCCAATGCGCAAGAGAGTGTGCGCAAGGTCGCGCGCGATTCAAACGCGTCGGAAGGCTGGGGCATCATTGGCTCGATGGGCGTTTTCGCCGCCTTCCTGATCCTCAGCTTTTACTGCGTCGTCGGCGGCTGGGTGATCTACTATATTGGCGTCTTTGCGAGTGATCTGTTCCAAACGGGTCTGACTGGTGGTGCATTCGCTGGTCGCGATCCCGAGGAGGTCAAAGGCCTCATGCCAGGATTGTTTGGTAGTGGTGGATTGATGGTCGGGCTCAATCTCGGCTTCCTTGCGATCACGGTGTTCTTTGTCGCTCGCGGTGTTTCGAGCGGGATCGAATGGGTCGCGGTCTACCTGATGCCGCTGTTCTTCCTGCTTTTCCTTGCCATCACCATTTACGGTGCATTCACGGGCAATTTCGGCGAAGCGGTGGCTTATCTTTTCACCTTCGATTTTTCGAAGCTGACGGGTGAAGTGATGCTGGCCGCTGTCGGTCAGGCATTCTTTTCGCTGTCTTTGGGCGTAGCAGGCATGATGACCTATGGCGCCTATGCCAATCGCGAAACGAATTTGGGTGAAACATCCGGCATTATTGCTGGTGCCGATACGGCCGTTGCTTTGCTGGCAGGCCTTGCGATCTTCCCGATCGTTTTTGCAGCGGGCTTGGCGACCAATGCTGGTCCAGGGTTGATGTTTGAATCACTGCCGCTCGCATTCCAAGCGATGCCTCTCGGTTCGCTGATCGGCCTGGCGTTCTTTACGATGGTGTTCTTTGCAGCGTTGACCAGTTCTGTTTCGTTGCTCGAAGCGCCTACGGCTTGGATGTTTGAGAAGTTCAATCTTCCGCGTCCGGTAGGCACGGCCATCGTAGGGCTTGGTGCTGCGGTGTTGGGTGTGCTGTCGGCCCTGTCGTTCAACGAATTGGCGGATTTCCGCCCGCTCGCTTTCATTCCAATCTTTGCGGAAGCGAACTTCTTCGATGCTCTCGATGGAGTGACGGCGAAGCTGTTCATGCCGATTGGTGCCATCCTTACCTGTATCTTTGTGGGTTGGGTCGCTGATGCGAAGCTGATCGATGATGAGAATGGATTGGATGGGGCGCTGCATCAGATTTGGCGTGCTTTGGTGCGCTTTGTGTGCCCGATTATCCTGGCCGTGATCCTGTATTTCGGACTGTTTGGCTAAGTTGCAATTGGGGAGGGCCGCTAGGCGGCTCTCCCATTGCAATCCCATCTGGAATGTGGAACATAATAGGAACATGTGAGTCGTTCCTATATGCCCATTGCCAATTCGCCTTCCTCTCGGGGCCAATCCGCCCGTCCATATCCTGTCGCAGGCCTTGCTATTCGTGGGGCATCGTCGCCTCTGTCTCGCAACCCCATTGCCGGCTTGCAGCATAGACATGAAGCGCGCTGGAAACCTGGCGTGCAGGAACCACAGGGCCGCACGATGCATAGTGAGGTGTTTGCAGGCACTGGAGACGCCAGTGGGGCTGGCTTTGCCTTGGCTTTGGCCTGTGATGCATTGCAAGTGCTTGAAGCCGAAACCAAGCATGATCCGCTGGCAGAAGTGGAAGACAGGCGGCAAATCCTATGGGTGCAGGATCGCGCTGCGATCCAGCGTACGGGTCGCCCCTATCGACATGGTTTGCCAACCGATCTTCAAGATCGCCTTATCCATGTTGCCGCCAATTCTCCTGAAGATGCCTTGTTCGCTTTGGAGGAGGGGCTACGTTGCCGCGACTTTGCCTTCGTGATGGGAGAGATTGCAGGTAATCCCAGGGCGCTTGATTTCACCGCTTCACGCCGGCTCAGCCTCGTCGCAGAGAAGCATGGTGTGCCGCTATGGCTGGTGCGGCTTGAGGCAGAGCCAGACCTGTCCTCGGCACGTATGCGATGGCGGGTAGAGGCCTCACCATCATCGCCACCACAATGGGATGAAAAGGCGCCTGGCCGGCCCGTTTGGCATGCCGAACTGTTTCGTGCCCGTGCCCATATTCCTGGAGAATGGAAGATCAGTCATGCAGACGGACGCTTGTCCGCCAGGCGGTCGACTGTCCCGCCAGCAGCCAACGCGCCGAATTTTGGCGATCTGGCTCGCCCGACTGTCGGTCGATCACTGGCGGCTCTGTAACGGAATTGCTGTTGGCGAAGGTGCGGATAGCGAACCCACCGCACTGGTAGTCGAAACCGCCCATGGTCCGCGGATCGAGGCCGCAAACGATCTGGGACACGCAGCTGGCGCGCGTGCTGGCATGATGTTGGCCGATGCACGCACTTTATGCCCGGAGCTCAAGGTCGCCCCTGCTGATCCGGCGGGAGACCGCGATTTTCTCGAAAAGCTCGCCATTTGGTCGCAGCGCTGGGGGCCTTGGAGCGCGCTGGATCCTCCCGATGGTGTGCTGGTCGACATCACTTCAGCGGCACACCTGTTTGGTGGTGAGGAGCGGTTGCTAGAGGACGTTGAAGCTGCCTTTGCCAAGCGCAAATTGGTTGCGCGCGCTGCGATCGCGCCAACCGCTGGAGCGGCTTGGGCATTGGCGCGTTTCGCTCCTCCTAGAACTATTGTTGGGTCCAAAGAAGATCCGATGCGATGTCTAGGGGACTTGCCGGTGGCCGCCTTGCGGCTCGATGTAGACGTCCTGACGGTTCTCAGGAGGTTGGGGCTGAAGCGCCTCAACGACCTCACGGCGATTGTAAGCAACGTGGATGGCTCAGGAAGCGCTGGTGGACGCGATGCCCTCCAGCGCCGTTTTCGCAGTCGCAAGTCGCCTTCAGCCAATCCGCTGATACGTCTGGATCAATTGCTGGGGCGAGTGCCTGAGCCATTGCTGCCTGTGGTCGCTCATACGATGCCTATGGTGCAGCGGCGCTTGCTCGAGCCGATCCGCCATCGTCAATTGCTTGACCGTGTCCTGTCCGATCTGGCGCAGGATATGGCCCGCGTGCTGGAGGGAAGGGGGGAAGGTGCCCGGCGGCTCGAAATCGGGTTGTGGCGTGTCGATGGCGAGGTTCTGGTGCGCCAGCTTGAACTGGCCGCAGCGACCCGCGACGCAAAACATATCGTACGGCTGTTTGCCGGCAAGCTGGATGATGTCGATGCGGGTTTCGGGATTGAGACCGTTCGGCTGCGCTCAAGCTGGGCTGAGCCTTTGGAGCTGGAACAGGGCGCGATCGACAAAGCGTCAGAAAGCCATGGGACATCGCTTTCTGCCTGTCTTGACCGACTTGCAGCCAGGCTTGGATCAAGGGCTGTAAGCCGGCCTGTTCCGCATGCCAGCCACATTCCCGAAAGGGCGCAGGACTGGCAGGCGCCACTGGCAGGGGGAGGTGCCGTAGGCGCGGTGCAGAAGTATCAGGACAGACCTCTCAAGATGCTGGACCGTCCAGAGAGGATCGAAGTGCTCTACGCCTCACCTGATGGCCATCCTCAGCGCTTTCGATGGCGCGGCAAGGTGCATGAGATTGCCCGGGTTGAGGGACCTGAGAGGATCGCTCCAGAATGGTGGCGTGAGCGATCGCATATTCGCTTGCGGGATTACTACAGAATCGAAGATATGCGCGGGCAGCGATATTGGATCTATCGTCACGGCGTTATCAATGATGGGCGCGGGGGGCTGCCAGACTGGTACCTGCAGGGGCTGTGCGCTTAGCCCAATCGGCTGAACTTATTGGGAAATACCGATACCGCGATTTTACGATAGTTAAGGTTATCTTTCGTTTACGTGATTCCGGTAAAACGGCAGCATGAACATGCACAACGTCAACCGGTCATCGGAACGTCGCCCCCTCAGTATGATGGTGCGCGGACGGGTGCGCTCACGTCCGATCTATGTCGATCTGATCGATATTTCCGAAGGCGGCTGCAAGATCAAGGCGCGCCCTGGATTTGCCGAGATTGGTGATCGCGTGGTGATGAAAGTGTCGGGCGTCAACGCACCCCTCGGCACCATTGCCTGGGTTCGTGATGATGTCGCCGGTGTGGCATTTGACGGCCAGATGCATGCAGCTGTGCTCGATCATCTGTGCGAGCAGAACGGCGTCAAACTGACCACCTTTGGCCAGGACGATCGCCGCGCCGTCTGACGAACGGCTTCCATTCCAGATACGATCAAAGACCTTCCGTGTCTTGCAAAGAAGTCACTGGAGTGAGTGATGGAACATATATAGAACAAAAGGGATGCCTGATGCTCCGCTCACACCTGACAAACGCACGCTTGAGCTTGATCCTGATCTGATCGAAGCACCTGAGCGGGCGCCTTTTGTAGAGCTTGGGCTGGTCAGCTGTTTCAGTTTCTTACGCGGCGCATCAGATGCGGTTGATCTGGCCATGACCGCACGGTCGCATGGCTATGATGCAATCGGGATCGCGGATGCCAACAGTATGGCTGGCGTGGTGCGCATCCATTCTGAGGCCAGCACGCTCAAGCTGCGGCCCATCATTGGCACCAGAATTGAAACGACCGAAGGGTTGATATGGCTCGCCTATCCGCGCGACCGAGCTGCCTATGGCAGGTTGTGCCGCCTTATCAGCCTTGGGCGGATGCAAACCCTTGCTGGCGAATGGCAGGAGAAAGGGGTGTGCGAGATCGATCTGGCGATGCTTGCCGACCATTCTGATGACGTGCAGCTGATCCTGCTACCACCAGAAGACTTGGACGCGCGTTTCACCGTTCCTGCGTGGGACAGCAATGTCATCGCCTTGGATGGCAGCGATCTTTCTGCCGAAGTCACGGGGACGCTGGCTGAAATCCTGCCGCATCTGGTTGAGGGCCTTCCCGGCTTTCAGCACATCGCCGCCAGCTATCTCTATCGCGGTGATGATGTGGCACGGATCGAACGGCTTGATGCCCTGGCGCGTTCACATGGGCTCTCGTTGCTGGCGACCAATGATGTGCACTATCATGCGCCTCAGCGCCGTCCGCTGCACGATGTGATGACCGCTATTCGTCACAAGACCACTGTGGCAGAGGCTGGAGAGCTTCTCCATGCCAATGCCGAGCGGCACCTCAAATCACCTGAAGAGATGCAGCGTCTGTTCGCGCGTTGGCCGCATGCGATTGCCGCTGCTCGCACAGTTGCGGATCAGTGCCAGTTCAGCCTCGAAGAGCTGCGCTACGAATACCCTGAGGAGATTTACCCGGATGGTATGAGCCCGCAGCAATATCTGATCTCTGAGACCTGGAAGGGGGCCGAGCGTCGCTATCCTGAGGGAGTCCCGCCAAGCGTAAAGCAGACTTTGCAGCGCGAGCTTGAATTGATCGGTAAGCTCGATCTCGCGCGCTATTTCCTGACCATAAAGGACATCGTCGATTTCGCTCGCGCGGTAGAGCCGCCGATCCTGTGCCAGGGCAGGGGAAGCGCCGCCAATTCCGCAGTTTGCTATTGCTTGGAAATCACCAGCGTTGATCCGGCCAAGCACCAACTTCTGTTTGATCGTTTCATCTCCGAGGAGCGCAAGGAACCGCCGGATATCGATGTCGATTTCGAGCATGAGCGGCGCGAGGAGGTGATCCAGTACATCTACAGCAAATATGGCCGTCATCGCGCTGGGTTGACCGCAACTGTGATCCACTACCGACCACGCATGGCAATCCGCGAAGTCGGCAAGGTGATGGGGCTGTCGGAGGATGTGACAAGCGCGCTGGCGCGTACGGTTTGGGGTGGTCACGGCCGCGAAATCGGTGAAGCTCACGTCGAAGAGATCGGCATGAAGCTCGATGATCCTCATCTGCGCCGTGTTCTTGCATTGACGGAGCAGATGATCGGCATGCCGCGCCATCTTAGCCAGCATGTCGGTGGGTTTATCCTTACCGAAGGCGCGCTGACCGAGACTGTCCCCATAGGCAATGGTGCGATGGCTGATCGCAGCTTCATCGAATGGGACAAGGATGACATTGACGCGCTCGGCATACTCAAGGTTGATGTGCTGGCGTTGGGGATGCTGACCTGCATCAAGAAGTGCCTCGACATGCTGGAGGATCATCATGATCGGAAGCTGACCCTGGCCAGCGTGCCGCGTGAGGATCCTGAGACCTATGCCATGCTGCGCAAGGGTGATTCCCTCGGCGTGTTCCAGGTTGAAAGTCGCGCGCAGATGAACATGTTGCCGCGCCTGCGTCCGCGCGAATTCTATGACCTCGTGATCCAGGTTGCGATTGTCCGTCCCGGCCCGATCCAAGGCGATATGGTGCATCCATATCTCAAACGCCGCCGTGGGGCAGAGCCGGTCAGCATTCCGGCACCATCACCCAAGCATGGTCCACCCGATGAATTATCCTCGATCTTGGCGCGCACTTTGGGCGTCCCGATTTTTCAGGAACAAGCGATGAAGATCGCGCTGGACGCTGCCAAATTCACCAGCCTTGAGGCCAATCGCCTGCGTAAGGCCATGGCGACATTCCGTTCGCGCGGGATGGTGCATGAGCTTGAGGATATGATGGTCGGAAGGATGGTGGCGCGCGGTTATGATCCTGACTTTGCTGAGCGTTGCTTCAACCAGATCAAGGGCTTTGGCGAGTATGGCTTTCCCGAAAGCCATGCGGCCAGCTTTGCACACCTTGTCTATGTTTCGAGCTGGCTCAAATGCCATTTCCCGGCTGCTTTCGCCGCAGCCTTGCTCAATTCGCAACCGATGGGTTTCTACGCGCCGGCGCAGATCGTGCGCGATGCGCGCGAGCATGGCGTCACGGTGCTGCCGGCGGATGTCAATGCGAGCCAGTGGGATTGCACGCTTGAGGAGATTGGCGAGGCGCAAGCCCATGAAGCGGGTCGGTTTGATAAGCACATCGCGCTCAGGCTTGGCCTACGCCAGATCGATGGATTGCCTGAGCATGTCGCGGCGAGGCTGGTTGCTGCACGGGAAGAGAGCGGGCCGTTTCGCGATGTCGCTGAACTGCAGGACCGGGCAGGGCTTTCCCCTTCCCATATCGAACGCTTGGCCAGCGCTGATTGCTTTACGTCGCTGTCACTTCCCCGTCGCCAGGCCCTGTGGGATGCACGCAGCCTGATTGCCACGCCCGACCTGCCTCTTTTCAAGGCCGCAGCCGAGCGCTCTGAAGGGGCTGAGAGTGGCATTGTCCATCTGCCCACCATGCCATTGCCCGAAGAGGTGGTGGCCGATTATCAGACCACGCGGCTGAGCCTTAAAGCGCATCCTATGTCCTTCCTCAGGCCCGCTCTGGGCGAACGTGGCTTCGTCAAGGCTTGCGACCTGCGCGATCGCAAATACCGCGCCATGGTGCAGATTGCGGGCGTTGTGCTGATCAGGCAGAGGCCAGGCAGCGCAAAGGGTGTGTGCTTCATCACGCTTGAAGACGAAACCGGAGTGGCCAATCTGGTGGTCTGGCCGGATCTCATGGCCAAACAGCGCAAGGTGATTATGGGAGCGCGGCTGATGGAGGTGCGAGGTAGGGTCGAGTATGATGATGAAGTGGTGCATGTCATCGCTCAGCACCTGACCGATGCAACCGATCAACTTTATGGCCTCTCGGAAGACATGCTCAACGCTCCCGTTGCTCGGGCAGACCATGTTACCAGCCCGCTGCCAGCAGGACGCAACCTGTCGAGCCTGACCAGTCAGCAGCGCAACGAGAAGACAATCCGCCCGCGCGACATGATCGATTCATTGCCGCCAGGTTCGGTACCAGCTGTGAGAGGACATCCGCGCGACCACAGGATCATCCCAAAATCACGCGATTTTCATTAGTGGACTGGCTCAGGCCGCTTCCAAAGCATATCCCGCCGAACGGACAGTACGGATCGGATCCTTAACCCCATCTATGCCAATCGCCTTGCGCAAGCGACGGATATGGACATCGACCGTTCGCAACTCGATGTCAGAGCCGGTTCCCCAAACCCCATCGAGCAATTGCCCACGGCTAAACACTCGGCCCGGGCTCTCCATGAAGAACTTGAGCAAGCGATATTCAGTCGGGCCCAACTGCAGCGATTGGCCGCGGCGCTGAACCTTATGCGCTACGGGATCGAGCTTGATGTCACCAACCTCAATCGTCTCACCAGCAAGGGCAGGGCGAATACGCCGCATCACCGCGGCCACACGGGCCAGCAATTCCCGCGGCGAGAAAGGCTTGGTTAGATAGTCGTCTGCACCCGTTTCAAGCCCACGGATGCGATCATCCTCGGCTTCACGAGCGGTGAGCATGATAATTGGCACATGGGCGGTGCCTTTATCGCGACGCAAGCGACGGCACACCTCAATTCCGCTGGTTCCCTCAATCATCCAGTCCAACAGGATCAGATCAGGGACATCCTCACACGCCATGACAAGCGCTTCGTCGCCGTCGGCCGTGCACCGGACATCATAACCTTCATTCTGGAAGCGATACTCAAGCAGTTCCGACAGCGCCGGATCATCTTCAACAAGCAGCAATTTAGCGGCGGACATAGCGACTCAGGCTCCTTTACCCGCAGAAAGCATCCACAACCGGCTTTTGTTTCAATTGTGCTGCAGTTTTATGAAATCAAGCAGCCCTACTTGTCCACAGGGACCCTTAACGGTCCGCCTGGCCTAGCGGTCATCGTCAGGCGGATAGACACCCGTAGCAGCGAAATGAACCATCTCAGCGACATTGGTCGCATGGTCGCCGATCCGCTCAAGGTTGCGCGCCACAAACAGCAATTGCGCGGCGCTCGAAATGGTCGCAGGATTCTCGACCATGTAGCTCACCAGATTGCGGAAAATACTGTTGTAGAATGCATCAACCTTGGCATCGGTGCTGATCACTTCGCGCGCGAGATCTGGATCACGAGCAGCGTAAGCGGTGAGCACGTCATGGACCATTTCGCCGGCGAGTTCGCCCATTGCAGGCAGCAACGTCAGAGGCTCAAATCGGCTGCGGCCTTCAATCATGCCGACACGCTTGGCGATATTCTTGGAATAATCGCCAATCCGTTCGACAACGCCGGCGATCTTGAGCGCAGCAATCACTTCGCGCAGGTCATCGGCCATCGGCGCCCGCAACGCGATGATCCGGACAGCCAATTTGTCGACTTCTGATTCGAGCGCATCAATCTGCTGGTCCCGCTTGACTACCTTATTGCCAAGCTCGACATCGCCTTTGACCATGGCTTCAAGCGATTCCTGGATTGCCACTTCCGCAAGCCCGCCCATCTCTGAGATCAGGCCACGCAGATGCGTGATGTCGCTGTCGAATGCTTTGACTGTGTGCTCAGCCATTAGCCGTACCTCCCGGTAATATAATCCTGGGTGCGCTGCTCAATCGGGTTGGTGAAGATATCTGACGTCGGCCCGTATTCAACCATCTTGCCGAGATGGAAGAACGCCGTCCGTTGCGAAACCCGAGCGGCCTGCTGCATCGAGTGTGTGACGATGACGATCGCGTAACGGCCGGATAGTTCGTCAATCAGTTCTTCGATCTTGGCGGTTGCGATCGGATCCAGTGCGGAGCACGGCTCGTCCATCAGGATCACTTCAGGATCAACGGCTATGGCTCGAGCGATGCAAAGTCGCTGCTGCTGGCCGCCAGAGAGCGCCGTGCCTGAATCGTCCAGGCGGTCCTTCACTTCATCCCAAAGGCCGGCACGTGAGAGCGACTTTTCGACGATCGCGTCGAGGTCTGCCTTCTTCTCCGCATAGCCATGAATCTTCGGGCCATAGGCGATGTTTTCGTAAATGGACTTCGGGAATGGATTGGGCTTCTGGAACACCATGCCAACCCGCGCGCGCAGCTGCACGACATCCATGCTGTTGCCGTATACGTCTTCGTTCTCAAGTTCGATCTTGCCGGTAACTCGGGCGATCGGAATCGTGTCATTCATGCGGTTGAAGCACCGCAGAAAGGTGGATTTTCCGCAGCCGGACGGGCCAATGAACGACGTCACATAATCCGATGAGATGTCAATCGAGACTTCATCGATAGCCTTCTTGTCACCGTAATAGACCGACACATCGCTCGCGCGCATTTTCGCGTCGGTGTTCTGCAGCTTTTCGTGGACTATGGTCACCAGGATTTCTCGAACTTGTTGCGGAGATAAATGGCCAGGCCATTCATCACCAGGAGGAACAGCAATAGCACAATAATGGCGGCACTTGTGCGTTCAACGAATCCGCGGTCGATTTCATCGGACCAGAGGAAGATCTGAACAGGCAATACCGTCGCGGGGGAAGTGAACCCATCAGGCGGCGTCGCGACGAAAGCACGCATACCAATCATCAGCAGTGGGGCAGTCTCACCGAGTGCACGCGCCATGCCGATAATGGTGCCGGTAAGGATGCCTGGGAGTGCCAGCGGCAAGACATGATGGAACACCACCTGCACCGGAGAGGCACCGATCGCGAGTGCGCCGTCTCGGATGCTGGGTGGAACGGCTTTGATCGCATTGCGGCCGGAAATCACGATCACAGGCATTGTCATCAACGCCAAGGTCATGCCGCCGATTAGGGGTGCCGATCGGTAACTGGGAAATACTGCAAGGAACACAGCAAGGCCCAATAGGCCGAAGATGATCGATGGAACCGCTGCGAGGTTGTTGATCGACACCTCAAGCAAATCGGTCCAGCGGTTCTTAGGTGCGTATTCTTCCAGATAGAGCGCCGCCAATACGCCGATTGGGAATGCCAGGATCAGCGTGACGATCATCGTCAAGATAGAGCCCTTGAGCGCACCCCAAATGCCGACTTGCTGTGGATTGGTTGCGTCGGCTCTTGTCAGGAAGCCGCCGTCAAAATTCTTGTCGATCGCACCCTGCTCGATCAGCTGGGTGGCCAAGAGCTGCATCTCCTCGCCGCCTTCGCCGACATATCCTGCAGCGAGATCAGCCGTCACTGGGACGTCAAAGTTGATCTGAGTGCGAAGCAGCGATGGATCAGCGCTGATTGCCGCTGCAACCTCGCGCCAGGCATCGGCGCCGACCTGTTCGGCCGCAGCTTCACCCCAGCTCTCAGCCGCGTAGTATTGTACGACTGCGGGGAGGCCCTGTGCCTCCAGGCTGCGAATGCCGGCTATGCCAGCCAAAGTGTCTGAGTCCCCGCTAAGCCCAGCTTCGGGAAGATCGATGGGGACAGTCATCTCAACCCGCTGGAAACCGCCCAATCCGTTGAGCGTCATGTTCCCGAGCAGAAAGATCAGAACGATTACAGAAAAGATGATCGCGGAAAGGCCAACGAGCCTGAAGCGACGCTCTGACTTGTAGCGTTTCTCCAGCCGCCGCTCGAAAGCTTCGGTGCGGGTGGGGTGCGAGACTTCTTGATGACTACTCATAAGCCTCGCGGAACCTCTTCACTACGCGCAGCGCGACAAAATTGAGACCAAGGGTCACCAGGAACAGCACAAAGCCCAGTGCAAAGGCGCTGAGCGTTGCCGGGTGATCAAAACTGCCTTCACCGGTCAGCATGGCAACGATTTGCACCGTCACCGTCGTCATCGAATCAAGCGGATTGGCTGAAAGGTTGGCGGCCGTAGACGCCGCCATCACCACAATCATGGTTTCACCGATTGCACGGCTGATAGCGAGCATGATGCCTGCAACGATCCCCGGAAGCGCAGATGGGATCAGCACTCGGCGGATCGTTTCGGACGTTGTCGCCCCCATGGCGAGGCTGCCATCGCTCATGGCCCTGGGAACGGCTGCGATACTGTCATCCGCCATCGACGAAACGAATGGGATGATCATCACACCCATCACCAGGCCAGCGGCCAGCGCGCTTTCGCTTGATGGGTTGGAGAGGCCCACAGCCAATGCGATGTCGCGAATGAAAGGTGCGACCGTCAGTGCCGCGAAATAGCCGTAAACAACCGTTGGAACACCGGCGAGGATTTCCAGAGCAGGTTTGATCCAGGCTCGCATCTTCGGGTGGGCGTATTGTGTAAGGTAGATCGCGCTCATCAGACCCAAGGGGATGGCTACAATCATCGCGATGATCGCACCAATAAAAATCGTTCCCCAGAACAGCGGGATGGCGCCGTACCGTGTTGGATCGGGGTTATCAGGATTGGCCATCGGGTCTGGCGCCCAGAAGGTGCCAAAAAGGAAGTCCATTGGCGAAACCATGCCGAAGAATCGCACGGTCTCAAACACAAGGCTGGCAAGGATTCCGAGCGTTGTCAGCGTTGCGACGAGCGATGCGAGCAACAAGATTGCCATTACGGCGCGCTCAACCCTGTTGCGCGCGGTGAAGTCCGGCCTCAGGCGGAGAAACGACCAAATACCGCCGAGCAATCCAATCGTGATCGTGATGACGACCCCGATTATTCGGTAGCGGTTGATGGCCTCTCGAAATGGCTCGACGAAGGCTCGCGCTTGTTCGTTGAAAACGACCTGTGTGGAACCTTCGGCTACCGCTCTCGCTTCGTTCAATATCGTCTGACGCTGGAAATCAAAGTCCGGCAGGCTGGCCGCAACCGGGCTGGCCAGCACCGATTGCGTGATCAGATTTGGCGCGATGAAGCTCCAAATCGAAATAAAGACAATGACCGGAAGTACGACCCAGAGTGCGACGTACCATCCGTGATAGGAGGGAAGGCTGGCGAGGCGCTCACCGCTTGATTTGCGAAAACTCCACGCCCGAGCCCGAGCCGCTAACCATCCCGCCAGTCCAAGGCCCAGTGCCAATAGAAAGAGGATGGTTAGCGACATAATTCGGGTTTGATCCTACTTGAGTTCTGAACCGTCGATGGTCGTCAGATCAGTCGCGGCGGCCAGATTGGCGGCCATGACGTCGTCAGGTGAAGCCACAAGGCCGATCTTTGCCAGAGGACCTTCGCGATCCCAAGACTTGGTCCATTCAGCCAGATACGCGTCCAAGCCCGGAATAAGGCCAACATGGGCCTTTTTCACGTACATGTAGAGCGGACGTGCGCCCGGATAGGAGAAACTCGAGATGTTTTCATAGGTCGGGTCCACGCCATTCATGGGAAGCCCCTGAACCTTGTCAGCGTTTTCCTCAAGGTATGAATATCCGAAAACCCCAACTGCGTTTTCATTGCTCTCAATTTTTTGGACGATCAGGTTGTCCTGCTCGCCCTGCTCGACGTATTTTCCGTCAGCGCGCACCTCGGTGCAGACCTGGTCGTAGCGGTCTTCATCGCTTTCTTTGAGGACGTCCATTTCAGGATTGGTTTCGCAGCCAGCTTCAAGGATCAGCTCCTTAAGCGCGTCACGCGTGCCCGAAGTGGCTGGCGGACCGTATACGAGGATTGGCAGGTCCGGCAGTGATGGATCGACATCCGACCATGTTTCGGTGGTTTGCTCGCCGCCATAGGGGCTTGCTGCGATCGCTTCGTAGACGATCTTGGGTGTCAGCTGAAGCTCAATGCCGCCTTGCGCAGATGCGAATGCGATGCCGTCGAGACCAACCTGGAGCTCGATCACGTCAGCAACACCGTTTTCCTGGCAATCTGCGAACTCAGACGCCTTCATTCTGCGTGATGCATTTGCGATGTCAGGCGTTGCCGCGCCCAAGCCAGCGCAGAACAGTTTCATTCCGCCGCCAGTGCCGGTCGATTCGATGATCGGTGAACGGATCTCAGGGTTCGAACGCGCAAGCGATTCCGCAACCGCTTTGGCGAAAGGGAAGACTGTCGATGAACCGACAGAGCGAACCGATTCGCGAGCGTCACCAGAGCCGCCCGATCCGCCGCATGAAGCGAGCGCGAGCGAAGAGACTGCAACCATCGCGAGCTTAGTAAATTTACTCATGAATCACCTATTCCTTAGGATTACCTGATCGCCATTGCTCCGACATGTTACGGGTTGACGACAGTGGGTTGGAGTGCCGGTGCGCAATGACGTCCCGGCACCGAGAGTTCATCGTCAAAAGTCGATTTGTCCGCGGAGGCCTACGACGCTCACGTCATAGGATGTATCGCCGGCTGCGGTTGAGAACGCCGCATCATCATATGACAACAGGGCATAGTTCAACAGCAGCCGGCTGTAATTGTTGAAGGTCCAGATCAGCGAAGCTTGGATGCTGTCCTGGGTACCGCCCACAATTCCACCATCGGTGAGATCGAGATGATCGTACCGAAGGTTTGCCTGGATCGCGCCGATGCCATCGCTGCCAACCGGCTTCTTGGGCTTCACGCGATCAAACTTTCCGATTTTGTATCCGCGCGAATCGCCTTCGGTCAGGAAGATGCCGATCTCGGCAGATGCGCCGAAGAAGTTCGGATCAACCAGGCTCCCCGGGCGGTCAACCATCTGGGAGTATCCTTCAAGCGCAATGTGGAAAGGCCCGTGAATGGCGGCCGCTTCGAGACCAATGCCTGTTTCGCTGTTGGCAGAGAAGCGATCCGTGTTGATGAAGCGGTTGTCCGTGAAGTGGACCAGTGGGCGCTGTCGATAACGCACTTCGCTGCCGCTACCGAGGCTGTTGTGATGCAGCGAGCCACCAAAGTGCAGCTGAGTATCGCCGGCCTTGGGAGCGTAGACAATGCGTCCATCGACGCTCCAATTGTCATTCGGCAGATCTTCGCTGTTGTCGGCAAACACGCCGCCCATAACAGCGACATCGCCAGACTTGTACTGAGCTGACAGACCGAGCCGGCGTTCAAATCCGAACGCATCGGTAAAGGCTGCACGCTCAATAAATGACGTGTTGAGGCTGCTCGTGATCTCTTCGAGGCCTTGGAAGTTGTTGTGCTGGCCAGCCGTGATCGTCAGACCATTGTCTTTGTAGGTGATGATGGCGTCGGTGAGGGCGACTTCGTTTTCGGCAAAGTCTGCCTCAACCTTGTAGCCAAATCCGCCGGGGATGTCGCCGGAAACGCCAAGCCTGATGCGACGAGCTTCTGCGTCAAAGCCGCTGTCTGCACCGGTGGATTCGGGAGCGCTTACAAACCCGACATCTATATTGGCGCGACCGCGCGGTTTGAATGACCAGCCGCCAGCGCCCTTAAGCTCAGGAGCGGCCTTGAAATTTGCCGACGGTGCCTTCTTGGCCGCGGCAAGTGCCGTTTGCGCGCTTTCCTCAGCGGCAGCAGCAGCGGCATTGGCTGCCAAGGCGGCCTGCGCATTCTGGTCTGCTGCTGCGGCCGCAGCGTTTGCTGCAGCTGTGGCGCTGGCCAATTGCGATTCGAGGGTTTCGACTCGCGCGAGCAGCCGAGCCAGATCCGACTTCAGAGAGTCGATCTCTGCCGCCGTTTCTGCCTGCTGTTCTTGGTCTGATTGTGCGGAAATCTCCCCTGCTTTGAGGGGCATAGCGACGCTGCTGAGTAGCACCGCTGCTACCAAGCAAACTCTATTTCCAGTCTTCATTGCTGACGTCCTCGCCATTGAGAATGTGACGAACGTTACCGTTCGATGGCGGCGCTATGACTGGAATATTTCCGCTATATGACAACTTTCGAACTGAGATCGAAAGCTCTGGATAACCTGTTGATCACTCGTCGATCTGGCGATCCGCTTCTGTGGCTTGCGGGATCGTCACGGTGATCGTTGTGCCTTGATTTTGCTGGCTTTGGATATCGAGACGGCCACGGTGACGTTCGACAATGTGCTTGACGATGGCCAGTCCCAGGCCCGTACCACCAGAGGCACGGCTGCGGCCGGGATCGGTGCGGTAGAAGCGCCGCGTTAGGTGCGGCAGGTGCTCAGGAGCGATTCCTTCACCCTGGTCGGCAACCGAGATTCGAGCCTGCTTGTCGCGTGAGAGGAACAATTTGACTTCAACCGGCGTATCCTTGCCGCCATATTTGAAAGCGTTGTCCACCAGATTGCGGACCAGCTGCTCCAGCTGCTGTGTTTCACCCAACACACGGATGTCTTTGAGCAGGTCAAATTTCAGCCTCTCCTGCCTGTCTGGCCCTGCCGCATCACATGCTGCGCGCTCCAAAAGCGGCGTTAGCTCTATCACCTCTGTCGGCGCATCATGCTTCTCGGCCTCGACCCGAGAAAGGCTCATAAGATCACTGACCAAGCCTTTGAGCCGCTGCGCTTCCCGTAGGATCGTGTCGAGGAATTTGCGGGAGGTTGGGGAATCGAGACTGTCGCCGCTCTCCTCAAGCGTCTCGACATAGCCAATGATCGCGGCGAGCGGGGTGCGCAGCTCATGACTTGCATTGGCCACAAAATCGGTATGCGCGCGGCTTATGTCCGCTTCAGAGGTCTGGTTGATCAGTTCAATCACGGCCAGCTCGTCGTCGACCGATTGGCGATTGATCTGCCAGATGTCTCGACGTCGATTCAAGCCACGGATGATTGCTCGACCATCTCTCTCACTGCTCAAGAGCGTGATTGCCTCTGGCTGGCGGAACGCCATCCGGGGATCTTGTCCCAGGATATGCTGTCCTAAAAGCCGCCGGGCCGCACGATTGGCGATGGCAATTCTATTTTGTTCCGTGACCAGCAGAGGTGTCGAGGAATTCTCGATCAAGGCGCCCATCGATTCCCGCGTGAAAGCACGCTTGACGACCACACGCTCTTGCTCGGGTGGTCTGGAGCCCGTCAGGATCAACGAGCCAGCCCAAACCACCAACACCGCGATGGCCAAAATCGGGTCAACTTTGAGCACCAGCAAGGCGACAAAAGTCACTGCTGCAATAAGCAATCCAGCCACCGGAATCGATTGATGGTTCCCCATTGCGGGCAGGCTTATAGATAAGTGCGTGCATAGGAAAGCACGCAATTAGCCACAGCAAGAATTGCCGTTCAACGCTCATCAAATGTAGGGAAATGGTGGTGACCCCTACGGGAATCGAACCCGTGTTTCAGCCGTGAAAGGGCCGCGTCCTAACCGCTAGACGAAGGGGCCACGCTCATTTGCGAGAGCGCGCATCTAGGGGCGTGAAACGTGCCGGTCAAGCCCTGTATTACAGTTTGGCGGCGAAATCCGCTCAATCTGCAAAGGCAGCGTCCTCCAGGTGCAGTTCAGCGGCAGGTCGGCTTCCCCAATCGTCGATTTTTGCACGGCCGGCGAGATGGAACCGTCGACCGGCGGAACGGTGCAAGAGAGTTTGTGCCATTTCGGTTTCGGCGGCACGGAATGCGATCCCCTTGAACGACCTTCCATCTTCGCCTGCTGCGATAATTCTCAGATGGTCTTTACCGACGATATCCGCCTTGACGATTCGGACGGGACCGACAGCAACGCGGGGAGCCGGCCAGCCCACACCATAGGGCCCGGCCTGGTCCAGTACTGCAACCAGCTCTGGAGTCAGACCGCCAGGCGCTATCGACAGGTCGAGCGTCATGCTCTGGCTCGTGCGCGCACGTTCGACATCTTTGGCAAGTCTGGCCTCGAGAAATTCGATGAAGTCGCTCAGTTTGGGATTCGCGATGGTCAGACCGGCTGCCATGGCATGTCCGCCGCCAGCATCCAGCAAGCCTTCCTCGCGGGCAGCTATGATGGCTGCGCCCAAGTCCACACCCGTGATTGATCGGCCTGAGCCTTTTCCAATCCCGCTCGCCTCATCGGTCGCGATGACGATGGCAGGGCGCCCGGTCTTTTCCTTGAGCCGACCTGCTACAATGCCGATCACTCCCGGATGCCACCCCGTGCCGGCGACAACCTGCACAGATCGATTATGTTGGCCGCGGATTTGCTCTTCGGCCTGTTCCTGGACCTCTGCTTCGATCGCCCGACGTTCCTCGTTGAGCGCGGACAATTGTTCTGCGATTTCGCGCGCCTCTTCGGAGTCCTGTGTGGTCAGCAGTCTGACGCCAAGTGTCGATTCCCCGATTCTGCCGCCAGCATTGATCCGCGGGCCGAGCGCAAAGCCGAGATCGCTTGCTTGAGGAGACCTTTTGAGGCGACTGGCGTCCATCAGCGCCGCCATCCCGATCCTCTCTCTGCGAGCGAGGATCTTCAGCCCTTGGGCGACGAAGGCGCGATTGAGGCCGTGCAAGGCCGCTACATCGGCGACGGTGCCCAGTGCAACAAGATCGAGTAAGGCCATCAGGTTGGGTTCGTCTCGATCAGCGAAGAAGCCTTTCTGCCGCAGCACCCGAACGATTGCGATGGCAAGAAGGAAGGCCACGCCAACTGCCGCCAGATGCCCGTGAGCGGCTGCCTCGTCGCTTTCGTCGAGGCGATTGGGGTTGACCAGCGCAGAGGTCGGAGGAAGCTCTGCTGCGCATTTATGGTGGTCTACAACGATCACATCGACGCCGGCATCTTGCGCCATTGTCAGTGCTTCATAGGCCATCGCGCCGCAATCGACCGTGATCACGAGATTGGCGCCGGACTCGCCCAGTTTCACCAGAGCTTCGCCGCTTGGTCCGTATCCTTCGAGCAAGCGGTCCGGAATGTAATATCCTGCTTCGATGCCCAAATCGCGGAACAATTGGATCAGCAGCGCTGAGCTGGTCGCCCCATCGACGTCGTAATCCCCGTAGACAGTGATCGACTCGCCTTGCTCAATCGCCTCGACAATACGATTGGCGGCATTCTCCATATCCTGGAAGATCGCCGGATCGGGCAGGAAATCCCGCATTGTCGGTTGCGCGTGACGAGCGACATCTTCCCGCGCGACCCCGCGGGTCATCAGCAATTGGGTGAGGATGTCATCGGTGAGGGCATTTGCAGCGCCGCCCAATTCCATATTTCCACCGCGCCAGCGCCAAGCACGATCGCTCAACGATTGCGAAACGCCTAGGACATGGGAAAGAGCAGCAGATGCCATTGGGTTTGCTTACTCGAAGGAGCCATGGCTGGACAGCACGCGAGATTGACAATCGACAGATAGGGTTGCGAATTGGGTGATATGAGCGAGATCCAATCTGATCGGCAGGTCGTTGTCATTTGGCACAGTAGGACTGGCGCAAGCAGGGCGATGGCGGAAGCAGTCTCATCGGGCGACGGTCTAATGTTGATCGAGGCACAGGATGTCACCCCTGACATCTTGCTGAATGCGCAAGGTTATGTGTTCGTTTGTCCTGAAAATCTCGCTGCGCTTAGCGGTGCGATGAAAGAAATGTTCGATGCCAATTACTATCCCGTGCTCGGGCGTATCGAAGGGCGCCCCTATGCCAGCATCATCGCGGCAGGATCCGATGGAGAAGGGGCCCAAAGGCAGCTCGACCGCATTGCAACTGGTTGGCGCTTGAAACGGGTGGCCGATCCCATGATCGTCAACTTTTCGGCCCAGCTTCCTGAAGAGATACTAGCCGAGAAAAGGGTTCCAGATGACGTCCTGGCACGTTGCCGCGAGCTTGGCGAAGGCTTGGCCGAAGGAGTTCGCCTCGGAGTATTCTAAAGCGCCGGCGCGGCTCTGAACACCGTAATAGGGCGGACTCGACGCGGCGGGCTTTTCAGGCAATATTTGCACAAAACGCGACCCACAGCATCGACTGATCCAGCATGAAAGGTGCAGGAAATCGCGTTTGGCCAAAATTCCAGGGTGACAGGGCTCGAATTGCTGTTTGCCAAAGGCAAGCGGCCCACCATCGCTGCGATAAGAGAATTCGCGCAGGCCCATGATGCGGTGTCGATTTCGCTTGACCCTGGGCGCCTAACGAAGCCGGGTTTGAGCAACGCAAAAGGCCCTGATGCTGCCGATTGGCTAGAACTCGTGCGCGCAGGCCTGACATTCGATCTCGCTGGGCTTTCGCCTGGAGCTCACGCCGGATGGCCCGAACCAAATACAGTGATGGATCTCGGTAAGGTCCCGAACTCCATCACTCACGAATCGATCAGACTGATGCCGGGGCATCATTTGACCGGCGGCGCCAGAGCGATGCCAGTCATGCAGGGCCTGTTGAAGACAGCTCGCGACCTCGTGCTGGGTTTCGCGGATATTCAGGCCGTGGTTTGGGGACCCGCCAAATGCGCAATCGGGCCAAAATACTTCGAATCGATAGTCAGCGATTGGCTGGGTGGGGGACCATTCCCGGCACTTGGTCTTGTCACCTTTCGCGAGACGATTGACGGCGGTCTGCAGTCAACAGGGCTGAACTATTGGACCGGGCAAGAGCTTCGGATTGAGCCGCAGCTTGTGGACGACAAAGTCATGGCCACTCGGTTGGGCGTCCGACTGGTCGATCACCTTGTTCATGCCGGCAAGCTTCAATCCCCTACACAGATGATGGCGCTGGACGGCACCAGTATCGTGCTGAATCCGTCGAGCAATCTCAGATTTGTCCGCGTTGCAAACGAATAGAGATGCCGGTTCGAGGTCGCGCAAATCAGCCAACCTTTGGACCAGCAATGGCTCGGGCGCTGCTACCGTTTCGATCGGTCAATCGACGCGGTTCGGTTGATTTTGATCCGCAGCTGCAACGCCACCATCTCCTGCCGCGGCAATTGCTGGGCGAGCGCGCCTTTCGGCGAATGTTTGCGGCAATCGGCGTGCAGAGAATTGGATTTGATGACTTCCGCGCAAACGGATTGCTCCTTCCTGCGACTGATCGGGCGACCTTGCGAATGGGTATGCCGCTCCATCGTGGCCCGCACCCGCACTACAATCAGGTGGTGATCGAGCGGGTGGGGTCGATTGAGCGTCAATGGGCGAAAGATCGTCCTGGCATGCAATTATCTGCCCGCAGAGATGCACTCTTCCGGTTGAGATTGCTGCAGTCAGGCTTGCGACAACGCTTGCTGAGAAAGCGGCGCAGAATGATCCTGAATCGCCATGACCCTATCGGGTCCGGTCTGGACTTCACCACGCTCGACGCGATGGCAGAACAGATTTGGCGATCGTCTTGAGATCTATTCTGCGGCTTCCGCCAGCTCGCTCCAGGAGGAATAGTCCGACTTCGCCAGCAGGTCAGCTTTCGCTGCGTGATATTCACGCTCCATGCGGGCGACGAGATCTTCAACGGTGCCGACTGACTTGACCGCACCGACGCCTTGTCCAGAGCCCCAAATGTCTTTCCAAGCCTTGGCCTTGGTGTTGCCGCCGCTGCCAAAGTTCATCTTGGACGGATCGCTTTCAGGAAGGTTGTCTGGATCAAGTCCCGCTTTTTCGATCGATGAGCGGAGGTAGTTTCCATGAACCCCGGTGAACAGGTTTGAGTAGACGATACCGTCCGCTGATCCGTCAACGATACCATCCTTGTAGGCCTCGTCAGCATTGGCCTCTTCCGTCGCGATGAAGGCGCTGCCCGAATAACCAAAGTCAGCGCCCATCGCCTGAGCGGACAAAACAGAGGCACCATGAGCGATTGAGCCTGACAGGGCGACGAGGCCATCGAACCATTCGCGGATTTCCTGCATCAGAGCGAAGGGCGAAAGTGTTCCGGCATGGCCGCCCGCGCCAGCGGCAACCGGGATCAGGCCATCAGCGCCTTTTTCGATCGCCTTATTGGCAAAGCGATTGTTGATGACGTCGTGCATCGTGATGCCGCCCCAATTGCGCACCGCTTCGAAAATCTCGGTCCGTGCGCCCAGCGAGGTGATGATCATCGGCACCTGCCATTTCTCGCAGGTCGCCATATCGGCCATCACACGATCATTCGACTTATGGACAATCTGGTTGACCGCATAAGGCGCAGCAGGTCGATCCGGGTTCTCACGATTGTGCTTGGCGAGCTCTTCGGTGATCTGATGGAGCCATTCGTCAAGCAGGCTTTGCGGCCTTGCATTGAGCGCCGGAAAGCTGCCGACGATCCCGGCCTTGCATTGTGCAATAACCAGCTCTGGGCCCGATACGATAAACAGCGGCGAGCCGATCAGCGGCAGGCGCAGGCGATCAAACGGGGCGGGAAGCGACATGTTTCTCTCCAACTGAATGGGCAATCAATGGCTGTCCCATAGCGAAGGTTCCAGCCATGTCGAGCGGCGCAAATTGTTAGGGACTGCTGTGATCAGGATGCCGTAGCGTCAATTCAGTTCAGCAAATCCTCGATGCGATAAAAGCGCGCCGCATTGCCGGCATAGAGCGCTGATTTTTCCTCATCACTGGCATCTGCAGTGATGCGCTTGAACGCATTCCAAAGGACTGGGTAGGTCGCACCCCAGCGATCGACAGGATAGTTGCTTTCAAACATCGCGCGCTGAGTGCCGAATGCTTCAATGCAGGTCTCGATATAGGGCTTCCACAGCTGCGCCAGCTGTTCCGATCCCACGCCCGCTGCTGGCCCTTCTTCAGGCAGTGCGCAATTGTGCATTGCCAAGCCGCCCAGCTTCACCATCACGTTTTCGCACTTGCCCAGTTCCAAGATTGCATCACGCCAGATTCCGAACCGTTCCTCTAGCTTCCCGGTATAGCTCGCCATGCCAAGCGGTGTCCCGCAATGGTCGAGGCAGATCGGCGTATCGGGGAAGGCGCGGGCAAGATCGACCACATCGCTGATCTGCGGCTCCAGGATCCAAGCGTCGAATGACATTCCACGCTTGCCAAGTTCGGCAAACCCTTCGCGGAATTTGGCGTCACGATAGAGCTCTGGCGGCGCATGGAAGGGAGGTCCGAGTACCTCAGGATCAGCATCCCACGCTCCTTGGTGCCGGATGCCTTTTAAGCGGTTGGGAGCGGCAGCGAGTAAGGCATCGAGTACCTCGCCAGCGGCGGCGCCCTGCAACAGGTCAGCATGCCCGACAATCCCGGCACATAGGCGCGTATTGCCGTAAAGGCCGCTGGCGCTCTGCGCGGCTACGCCGTTGACATATTCGACTTCGCCAACAGGTTTGAGCGCTTCGCCATACGCAGCGTTGTAGAATGCGCCGCACTCCATAAAGACGGTGCCGATAATGTTGTGCCCGCTCGCCACCTCGGCATTGAACTGATCGAATGTGTAATGCGCAACGGGAACCAGCGTATCGATGAAGCGGTGCCTTGGCTCAGGAAACATCGGGAGCATCGGCCGCAAATCCCACAAATGGTGATGCGGATCGATGATCGGCAGTTCGGGCTCAAGGATGGCTTCGGTCATAACTGGCTTCTCTCCCTTTCGGCATTGTTATCGGGGTTCGACGTTGCGTCGCAACCACTCATTCGCTGGCGCGCACCTTGGGCAGCTCCATCTGGTCGGCAGGCTGTTCGTGATAGGCCTCATAACGCTCGATCAACTCTGTGAGGTTGTCTTCGAGCTGCCGCATTTCGACGATGCGCTTGCCGATATCGAGCCGCTTGGCTTTCAGCCGGGACAGGGTCTGCCCGCAATTGTGGCTCGGCTCACGAAAATCGTCGGCCATATCGCGGATCTCACGCAGCGAGAATCCGAGGTCTTGCGCCGTGAGGACCATTTTGAGGAACTGCACATCGTCGCTGGAATAATCGCGATAGCCATTGTCCCAATTTCGCTGGGGTGAGAGCAGCCCACTCTTCTCGTAAAACCTGATGCGCGACGTCGTGACGCCAACTCGTTCTGCAATTTCACCGATTTTCATGGCTTGACCTTAAACTATGGATGAAGGTTTATAAGCACGCTTCAGAACCTGAACAAGGACCATGAAGATGACAAATTCCCCTCTCTCACAACCACTTACATTACCAAATGGCAGCACTTTGCCCAACCGTCTTGCAAAAGCAGCGATGGAGGAGGGCCTTAGTGAGCCTGGCCAGCTGCCAGGCAAGCAGCTGGTGACGCTCTATCGCCGCTGGGCGCGTGGTGGCTTTGGCTTGATCATCACCGGCAATGTCATGGTCACCCCAAATGCCATGACGGGGCCAGGCAATTGCCTGCTCCAGCAAGGGACCGATCTCGAGCCGTATCGCGCTTGGGCTGAAGCGGGCAAAAGTGGCGGTGGCCAGCTGTGGATGCAGATCAGCCACCCTGGACGCCAGATGTTCAAATCGCTTGGAGAGACAGGTCTTGCCCCTTCCGACGTGCCGCTCGATCTGGGTAAGAACTCCAAGCTGATTGCGCCGGTCAGAGCGCTCGAAACCCATGAGATTGAGGACATTATCTCACGGTTTGCGGACACCGCTCATTTGGCGGAGCAGGCTGGCTTTGACGGTGTCGAAATTCACGGCGCACACGGTTATCTGCTCAACCAATTCCTCTCACCCCGGGTCAATCAGCGTACCGACAAATGGGGTGGTACGCTCGAGAATCGTGCGCGCATGCTGATCGAAGTGATCCGAGCGGTCCGTGCCAAAGTAAGTGCCGGATTTGGAGTTGGCGTAAAGCTCAACTCAGCAGACTTCCAGAAAGGCGGATTCAGCGCCGATGACGCCAAGGCCGTTGTCCAGATGCTCAATAAGGAAGGCATTGATCTACTCGAGATTTCCGGCGGTTCGTATGAGAGCCCTGCAATGCAAGGCAACACTGATGGCAGTGACACCAGCTCGACTTTGCGTCGCGAAGCCTATTTCGTCGACTTTGCCCGCGATATCGGCGCCGTGGCTGAAATGCCGGTGATGGTCACCGGTGGAATCTTTAAGCGACAAGTGGCTGAAGATGCACTGGGCAAGGATGAGGCCGGTTTCGGCTTGGCAGTGCTTGGCGTTGCCCGTGCGACGACGTTCGAGCCAGATCTCTATAACAAATGGGCCGACGGTTCGCTCGACGCCGTGCATGTCCCGGACGTGACCTGGAAGAACAAGACTATGGCAGGTCTGGCTTCGATGGCGCAGGCGGGAGCGCAAATCCAACGGATGGCTGACGGCAAAGAGCCCAAGCGCAAGGTTAGCCCGCTCTTCGCTCTGATCAAGAGTCAGATGAAGAGCGCCAAATTGGCCAAGCGATATGTGGCTTGGCGCCAAGAAACGGCCTGATTTGGGAGGGGCAGGGCCGGTAGAGAGATCGACCGGCCCTACCTTTGCTAGCTCGATGCAACAGCGCTGTTTGCAGCGCTAAGAACAGCGCGGACACTGGCGGTGGCGACGTCTTCATCGATGCCGCATCCCCAAATGACACGGCCGTTGCTTTCGCACATCAGATAGGCGGCAGCGCGCGCATCGCGGCCCTTTCCAAGCGCATGCTCGGTGTAGTCGAGCACTTTAAGATCCAGATCAAACGCCTGCTCGAGCGTTGTGACCACGCTAGAGATCAAGCCATTGCCGCGGCCTGACACGCTTTGCTCGCCGCCATCGACTGCGATCTTGCCGGCGAAGATTCGAGTGCCGTCGGTGGCGCGGCTTTCCTCGTAGTCGACAAGCTGGAAGTACTTGTCAGGCGTCTTGACGTGATAGGCCTTTTTGAAGGCTTCCCAGATGTCCTCGGCATTAAGCTCGCGCCCAAGTTCGTCGGCCATGTGCTGAACATGCTTGGAAAAATCGGCCTGCATCTTCTTGGGTATCTTGAGGCCCTGATCCTGCTCCAGAACCCACGCAAACCCGCCTTTGCCGCTCTGCGAATTGACGCGGATGACGGCTTCGTATGTGCGGCCCAGATCAGCCGGATCGATGGGTAGATAAGGTACGCGCCAAGCTTCATCATTCTGGCTCTCGCGCGCCTCAAAGCCCTTCTTGATCGCATCCTGGTGGCTGCCAGAGAATGCGGTGAAGACCAATTCGCCGCCATAGGGATGACGTTGGTGGACGGGCAGATCGTTGCAGTATTCGACCGTCTCGATGACTTGGTCGATGTCCGAAAAGTCCAGACCCGGATCGACGCCTTGAGTGTACATGTTGAGCGCGACCGTAACGAGGCAGCAATTGCCGGTGCGCTCGCCATTGCCAAACAGGCAGCCTTCCACTCGGTCAGCGCCCGCCAGAATGCCAAGCTCTGCCGCAGCCACTCCTGTTCCTCTGTCGTTATGCGTGTGCAGGCTGATCACCGCACTCTCGCGGTTTGGCAGATTGCGACAGAAATATTCGATTTGGTCTGCGTAGATGTTTGGGGTCGCAGCCTCGACGGTGGCAGGCAGGTTGAGGATGATCGGCTTGTCTGGCGTTGGAGCCAGCACTTCCATCACAGCTTCGCAAACCGAAATGCTGAAATCGAGTTCTGCGGTTGAGAACGTCTCTGGGGAGTACTGGAAGTGCCAGTCAGTGTCGGGCTGGGCAGCCGCACAATCGCGCATCACCTTGGCGCCATTCACTGCGATCTCACGCACTTCGTCTTGCGACATCCGAAATACGATCTCGCGCCACGCCGGCGATACCGCGTTGTAGAGGTGCACGATTGCTGCTTTGGCACCACGAAGGCTGTCAAAGCTGGTCGTGATCAAATCTTCGCGCGATTGCGTAAGAACCTGCACCAATACGTCGTCAGGAATACGCCCAGATTCGACCAGTCCAGAGATGAAATCAAACTCGGTCGCTCCAGCGCTCGGAAAACCGATTTCAATTTCCTTCACGCCAATCTCAACCAACAGGTCAAAGAAGCGATTTTTCTTCACCGCATCCATCGGATCGATGATCGATTGATTGCCATCGCGTAGATCGGTGGAGAGCCAGCGTGGCGGGGCCGCGATCGTACGGCTCGGCCATTGCCGATCGGGCAAATTGATTTGCGGGAAGGGTTGATATTTGCGGGTCGGGTCGGTCAGCATGGCGGCGCCACCTTCAAGAAGCTAACAATGGGAGTGCGTGTCGGACTGCGAAGTCAAGTTCCCTTGGGCGCGCCGCGCACCCTCTTGGCACGCGTCATTTCACGCCCAAGGGCGCGTAAGTCGTAGAAGTAGCGTTCCATTGCGCGTCATGACGTATTGTCTTGCTGAAAATTGCGCGGGTTGCAAGCCGCGTTTTGCGGTTACCCGCAGCGTGCGTCGCGAATGATGTTGTTTGCATCAAGCATCAGGTTGAGACGCGCCGATGTCGGGTCCGGTTTGATGTAGGTCGGGCTTGGGGCAACAAACCGGACATCCCTTGCATTGACTGCGATCTGGAGGATTGCCGCTCGCGTTTCATCATCGGCTTCGCGGCCGAGGAAGGGACCCATCAGGGTCGCGTCGCAGATTGCGGCATCTGGATCGGTTGCGGTGCCAGGTTCATATGCACCAGCCGCGGCGCCCTCCAATTCAGGCGCTACACTTGCTGGTGTTGGTTCAACCGCAGGTGCTGGGCTGCTCCCGGCGTTGATCCGTGCAGCGAATTCCTCTGCCTCAGTATTCGCTGATGGCTCTTGCGAGGACCCGCAGGCGGCCAACAGCAGGAGCGGCAAGCTCATAGTGATCGCGCTAACTGGTTTCACAACATATCTCGTCAGGTTTCCTGTCTGAGGGCGCTAGGCGATATTTGCGTTGCATCTTCATGACAAGGTCTTTGGCCATTCTAACGGCGTCGGATCCGCTCGCCTGTCAATTGATCGATGTTGGTAACACCCATTAGCCGCATCCCACGTTCGATCTCGTCTTTCAGGATCGCCAGGGCGCGTTCGACCCCGTCCTGACCTGCGGCCGCCAGAGCATAAAGGTACAGCCTCCCACCCGAAGCGGCAGTCGCTCCGGAACATATGGCCTTGAGCGCATGAGTGCCACGCCGCACGCCGCCATCGCAGATGATTTCAATCTCACCGCCAACCGCGTCGACGATCTCCGCGAGTTGATCGAAAGGTGCGCGGCTCCCATCGAGCTGCCTTCCGCCATGGTTGGAGATCATGATCGCGTCTGCTCCGATCTGGACGGCTCGCCGCGCATCGTTAGCGCTCATCACACCTTTGAGCACGAACTTGCCACCCCAGTCCTGTCTGATCTTGGCTGCGGTGTCCCAGTCCATCGATGTGTCGAGCATGGTGTTGAAATATTCGGCGATGCTCACAGCCTGACGCGACCCTTCGTCAACATGTGTGTCGAGGTTGGGAAGGCGAAACTTCTCTCTCAGCAGGTAGTCGAGCGTCCATTTGGGGCGTGTTGCATAGCTCCACACCGAGGCAGGCGTGAATCGCGGCGGCGTCGTAAAGCCTGACCGCAGACAGCGCTCTCGTTTGCCCGAAACAATCGTATCGACCGTGAGAGCAAGCGCATCGAAGCCAGACGCCTGGCAGCGCTCGATCATACTGGAGTTGAGGTCCTTGTCCTTGTGGACGTAGAGCTGAAACATCTTCGGGCCGGTTGTGAGCGCTGCGATCTCTTCAATCGATCGCGTGGCAAGGCTGGAAATACCGAACCACAGGCCGAATTTCTCCGCAGCCTTGGCAACTGCAGTCTCGCCCTGCCAATGGAAAGCGCGCTGAACCGCGGTTGGAGAGAGCATCAGTGGCAAGGCCGACTGCCGCCCCAGTATTGTGCAAGAAGTGTCGATGTCTGCAACGCCGGCCAGAACATCGGGGACCAGATCGACGTCGGCGTAGGCTTCCGTGTTGCGCGCCTTGGTCAATTCATCATCCGCAGCGCCGTCAATATAGTCGAACACAGGGAAGGGCAGTCGCCCTTTCGCGAGGCGACGGAAATCATCGATATTGTGGCAATCGCTAAGCCGCATAAGCATGGCTGTGGCGAATGATTGAGGCTCTGTCGAGCTTGGCCATCACCCAATTTTCAAATTTTTTTCGGGCGAGTGAAACCAATTTGGCCCTTGCCGCGAACTCATCAACGTGCGCGGCCACCATGCCCTCATAAACGCTGATTTCCCTGACAGCGTTTCCCCCTGACGCCCCCCCAAGCAGGTGGCCGCAGCACAAACCATTTTTGGAGTACCCCCGCTATGAAACTCAAATATCTCACTCTCGCGGCTGCGGCACTTGTCGCTCCGCTTTCGATCTCTGCGCCGGTCCATGCGGATGGCGGCATCTATGTCGGCACAGAAGGCCATAACGTCGCTGTGAGCGGCTATGACACCGTCAGCTACTTCCAGGGTGACGGAGTGCCAGTGAAGGGCGATGCGCGCTTCACGGTCGAATATCAGGGCGCTGAATGGCATTTCTCAAGCCAAGCCAACGCTGATCTGTTTGCTGCAAACCCCGATGCCTACGCCCCCCAATTTGGCGGTCACTGCGCTTGGGCGATGAGCCGCGGTGCGCTCGCACCGGGTGACCCGCTTTACTACAAAGTTGTCGACGGCAAGCTCTATCTGAACTTCAACAAGCAGGTTCAGGACATGTGGCTGGCTGACATCTCAGGCTTCATTTCGAAAGCGAATCTCGCCTGGGTCGATATCCCTGAAGGAAAAGTCTTCGGGGCCTGATGCGGCGAAATTTGCCGTGAACTACCCCCACAATTGAAATTGAGGATGCCTGAAAGGACCCCCCCCATGTCTAATTCAAAGAACCTTGCCCGTATGCTGATGGTAGCAGGTGGCCTTGCCGTCGCTGCAACTTCGGCTCCTGCTGCTGCTGATGTGCCCTGTGGCCCGCGGCTGACAGCGAACCCATGCGCAGCGAAAAAGAAGACCAAAAAGGTCGCAAAATGCGCAGCTGCCCCATGCGCGGCTAACCCATGTGCCGCCAATCCCTGCGCAGCGAACCCGTGCGCGGCTAACCCATGTGCGGCTAACCCGTGCGCGGCAAACCCCTGTGCAGCAAACCCGTGCGCAGCCAATCCCTGTGCGGCGAATCCCTGCGCCGCCAATCCTTGCGCGCCCAAATAAGGGTTGCGCCAAACAGGTGACCGGGGAGGTAACCTCCTAGCTTCCCCGGTCACTTTTTGATTGAATGATCCAATGCAGCGTAACGAGCTTGTCCAGCTATTGATCGATAGCACCGAACAGATGTTCGCAGACGGCAGGCCGCTGATGAGCCGGGTCCTTCCAGATGACGGTGTGGCCGAAATCTGGGAGCATTATCCGGAGGGCGATGTGGTCAATGGCGAGGCCGGCAGTCGCTATTTCTACCACTCACATCCTCCTGGAGAGCGGTTGGATGGCGAACATGGTCATTTCCACCTATTTCTCGACAAGTCGGCAATGCCTGAGGGTGCCGAGGCGCTGATCGCTCCACCACAGATCGATCCCGCGACGCCGCGCGCCGATGTCGTGCATCTGGCCGCGCTCGCAATATCGAGCGAAGGCCTGCCGCTTCACTGGTTCACCTGCAATCGCTGGGTCACCGATGAATGGCTCTATCCGGCCGAGAGCGTCATTTCCGAACTTCCCCGGTTTGATCTGCGCGGCGAGGCTGGCGATCCCTTGGTCAATTCCTGGCTCACTGCGATGGTAGGTCTGGCTCGCGATCGTATCGCCCAATTGCTGTCCGAACGCGATGCTGTGCTCGAACTCAATGACATGACTGGCGAGGACAGGGCGGTGGAAGTCACCAGCTCCGCCGCGATCTCGCTCGAGCGATTGATCGCTTAGCCACGGCAAGATGAAGCCTTAGCGCGCCTGGGACTGGAGGCGCGTCGCAGGGGCGGTCGGAGGAATTTCCATCTGGTTCCTTCGACCGCTTTTGCAGCACACAAAAAATTCAACAGGCGGTGGTGATCGTTTCGGACCGGATTCTTAGCTCATCGAGCGTGTATCGCGTGGCGATCTGATCCGCCGGGCAATCGCGATAGGCAGGGTCTTTCGGCACGCAATTCTCCCCGCAGATCTGGATCGCGGTCTGAGCCTCCCAATCGATCCGCCAGAAGCGTCCGCCTGGCGTCGATACATAGCCGTCCATCTGGCTTTGGATGTCGCTCTCAAGGTCAAGCATAGAAGGCACTTCGCTGTCATAGGCACGGCTGAATGATCCGTGCGTGTGATAGCTGGCGACCGGTGCCATGCCGGGCTCATCGAAATAGGCAATATCGCAGCTGGCCTGTTCACCCGAAGTGACCGGGGTCGTTCCAAGCTCGCCATATTCGTCTTCGAAGATGATCCCGCACAGTTCGACATTCCTCGCGAAGGACTGGGGCTGCAATTCGGTAAGCTGAGCCCGTGCAAAGTCCTGCACCTCGCTTTGACTGACTGTGACGACGAAGTCTTCGGGACCTTTGACGTTAGTGTAAGCACGCAGCACGATCACGCCCCAGGCGAGCCCGCAAAGCGCAAAGATGATGAGGGTTGAACGAGAGGTCATTGTGCAATTTCAGGCTGCAGGCGCGCCGCTGGTTGAGCGGGGTTATGGAGTGCGCAGAATGCTCTCCATCTTCTTGCCTCGCGCAAGCTCGTCGACCAGCTTGTCCATATAGCGCAGCTCGCGCATCAAGGGCTCTTCCACCTCTTCGACCCGCACGCCGCAAACGACGCCTTTGATCAATTCGCGATTGGGATTGAGCCTGGCTTCACCCATGAAGGTGCGGCAATCGACCTCGCGCTCAATTTGCCGATCCAGCTCTTCTTGCGAATAGCCCGTTAGCCAGCACAGCACCTTATCCAGATCCGCCTTGGTGCGGCCCTTCTTCTCAACCTTGGTGACGTAGTTCGGGTAGAAGCTGGCAAATGCCATCGAGTAGATCCGGTGCTCGCCCATGTTCACTCTCCCTGCAACAGAGCGAGCACCATTATCGGATCAGTTCTTCGACTTGTCGACCAGCTTGTTGGCGCTGATCCAGGGCATCATGGCGCGCAATTCGGCACCGGTCTTTTCGATCGGGTGCGCTTCGGCGGCTTTGCGTGATGCCTTAAGCTCAGGCTGACCGGCGCGGTTGTCGAGAACGAAATTCTTCACAAACCGCCCTGACTGGATATCTGCCAGCACGCGCTTCATTTCGGCCTTGGTCTCATCGGTGATGATCCGCGGACCGGTGGTGATATCGCCATATTCCGCAGTGTTCGAGATCGAATAACGCATATTCGCGATGCCGCCTTCATAGAGCAGATCGACGATCAGCTTGGTCTCGTGCAGGCATTCGAAGTAGGCCATTTCCGGCGCGTATCCGGCTTCGGTAAGCGTTTCGAAGCCTGCCTGGATGAGGTGCGTGATACCGCCGCACAGCACGGCCTGTTCGCCGAACAGATCGGTCTCACACTCTTCCTTGAAGTTGGTTTCGATGATGCCCGAACGGCCGCCGCCAACGCCTGACGCGTAAGCGAGAGCTACGTCGTGAGCAGAACCGCTGGCATCCTGGTGGATCGCGATGAGGCAGGGAACGCCGCCGCCGCGCTGATATTCGCTGCGCACAGTGTGGCCGGGGCCTTTGGGCGCGATCATAATCACGTCGATGTCAGCAGGCGCTTCGATCAGGCCGAAATGCACGTTGAGGCCATGCGCGAAGGCGAGGGCGCTGCCTGGCTTCACATGGCCTGCAAGGTCATTCTCCCAGATGCCGGCCTGATGCTCATCAGGCGCAAGGATCATCAGAATGTCGGCCCATTGGGCAGCCTCGGTGTTGGTCAGGACCTTGAAGCCCGCCTCTTCGGCCTTCTTCGCAGTCGATGATCCTTCACGCAGCGCGATAGCGACTTCGGCGACGCCGCTGTCACGCAGGTTTTGCGCATGGGCGTGGCCCTGGCTGCCATAGCCAAGCACGGCGATCTTCTTTGATTTGATGAGGCCGAGATCGGCGTCAGCGTCGTAATAGACTTTCACTTTGTATTTCCCTTTATCAGGCGCCGCCCGCGCCGCGCATCATTCCAACAACACCCGAACGCCCGACACTCACTAGGCCGAGATCGCGCATAAGGGCGATGAAACTGTCAATCTTGTCTGGAGCTCCGGTGAGCTCGAACACGAAGCTTTCGGTGGTCGTATCGACCACGCTGGCGCGGAATATTTCCGCTACCCGCAGGGCTTCGACCCGCGCGTCGCCTTTGCCCGTCACCTTGATCAGCGCCAGCTCACGCTCGACGTGCGGACCGGCCTGGGTCAGGTCGGTCACCTTATGCACCGGGACCAAGCGCTCCAGCTGAGCTTCGATCTGGTCGATCACCTCGGGCGGACCGCTGGTGACGATGGTGATCCGGCTGATCGCGTGATCGTCCGAAATATCGGCCACCGTTAGGCTATCGATGTTGTAGCCGCGCGCGGTGAACAGGCCGGTGATCTTGGCCAGAATGCCCGGCTCGTTATCAACGGTGACTGTCAGGACGTGCCGTTCGGAGGCGGCGCTTTCGATTTTCATAATCAGTGTTCTCCAGCGAGCCTGCGCCTACACAAGCGCCTTGGCTTCGTCATCCATGGTGCCGTCGACTTGATCGCCATAGAGCAGCATCTCGGTATGCGCTGCGCCCGACGGGATCATCGGGAAGCAATTGGCTTCCTGCGCGACGAGGCAATCAACCATCACCGGGCCATCATGCTCCAGCATGGCTGCGATACCGGCATCAAGCTCGCTCTCATCATGGATGCGGATGCCCTTCCAGCCATAGGCTTCGGCCAAGCGGACAAAGTCGGGCAGGCTGTCCGAATAGGAGTTTGAATAGCGGCTTTCGTAGGTCAGTTCCTGCCACTGGCGGACCATGCCCATATATTCGTTGTTCAAAATGAAGATCTTGACCGGCAGGCGATATTGCGACGCCGTGCCCAATTCCTGAATGTTCATCTGGATCGACGCTTCACCAGCGATATCAATCACCAGGTCGTCAGGATTGCCGAGCTGAGCCCCAATCGCTGCCGGCATGCCATAGCCCATCGTACCAAGCCCGCCCGAAGTGAGCCATTTGTTGGGCTTGGAAAATCCGAAATATTGCGCTGCCCACATCTGGTGCTGGCCAACTTCCGTGGTGATGATCGGCTCGCGCTCATGGGTGAGGGCATAGAGCCGCTCAATCGCCTTTTGCGGCATCACCATGTCTGGGTTCTTCTTGGACTTTTCTGGATAAGCCAAGCACTCGCGCGCGCGCCAACCCGCAATGCGGGCCTTCCATTCGCCAAGGTCCTGCGCAGAGCGATTGCCCCAAGCTTCCACCAGCTGGCCCAGAACTGTCGCGCAATCGCCGACAATGCCCAGCTCGACCGGTACGTTCTTGTTGATCGATGAGCGATCAATGTCGATGTGGATTTTCTTGGAATCGGGTGAGAAGGCGTCAAGGCGACCGGTGACCCGGTCATCAAACCGCGCGCCGATGCACACCATCACGTCGCAGCGGTTCATCGCCATATTGGCTTCGTAAGTGCCGTGCATGCCCAGCATGCCGAGCCAGTCGGGATGAGTGTTGGGGAAGGCGCCAAGGCCCATCAGTGTCGATGTCGTCGGAGCGCCGGTGAGATCTTGCAGCTCGCGCAGCAAGCGACTGGCTTCAGGGCCTGAATTGATCACGCCGCCACCGGTGTAGAATATCGGACGCTCGGCTGCGGCGATCATCTCGACCGCTTCGATCACGCTGTCCGCTGGCGCAGCCATTTGCGGAGCATAGCGGTGTGACGCAGTGAGATTGCCTGCAGCCTGCGATGACGGAACCGCAATTTGCACGTCTTTGGGGATGTCGACCACAACCGGACCAGGACGCCCGGTTGTCGCAATGCGGAAGGCTTCCTCGATCGTTGCCTGCAGTTCGGCCGGGTCCTTCACGAGGTAATTGTGCTTGGTGCAGTGACGCGTGATGCCGACCGTATCGGCTTCTTGGAATGCATCAGTGCCAATCAGCGGAGTAGGGACCTGGCCTGTGATGACCACCATGGGGATGGAATCGAGAAACGCATCGGCGATCCCGGTTACGGCGTTGGTTGCGCCAGGGCCCGAGGTGACCAGGACAACGCCTGGCTTGCCGGTTGCGCGCGCATAGCCCTCTGCCGCGTGCGCTGCGCCAGCTTCATGGCGCACAAGAATGTGGCGAATGCGTTCGTCACCGAACAATTCGTCGTAAATCGGAAGGACCGCACCACCCGGATAGCCGAAGACAAACTCGACTTCCTGGTCGATCAGGCATTCCATCAACAAGGCGGCTCCAGAGCGCTGCGCCAAGGTAATTCTCCCCAAAAATGACATCGGCCCGAAGCGGGTATTTCGCTTCAGGCCGATCCGGAATTCTCAAATGAAAGACTTCTAGATCAACCCGTTTCCACCAGAATGAGTACGATAATCATGATCTTGATGCCTTTTTCCTTTGGTCGACTTCAGTTTCTAACGCATTCGCTATGGGAAACCAAGCGGCTAGTTGGCTTGTGCTCCCGTGCTCAAAGCGAGCGCTAGAAGGCACATTATGTCGTGTCAATCATTAATTTGGTAATAATGATGCGAATATTTCAGTCACGGCGATATTATTGGATTCACCGCGCGGCCAATCAGCCGGCATTTGTCGTCTGAACCAGGTGAACTGCCGTTTGGCATAGTTCCGCGTCGCTTGCTGTCCTGCCGCAATCATCTCTTCGCGTGAAAAGTCTCCATCCAGAAATGCGGCGATTTCAGGAACGCCGATTGCTCGCATCACTGGAAGATCGGGTGAGAGATTGCGAGCCAACAAGGCTTCGACTTCTTCGATCGCCCCAGCATCCAGCATGGCCTCAAAGCGTCGATCGCAGCGATCATAGAGCCACTCACGATCTGGCAGCACGATCAATGGCGCGAGCGTGACCTCTTCGCCAATCCCGCCAGCCTTGGCCTGCTGCCAGTCGCCCAGCGTCACACCGGTTGATTTGACCACTTCCAGCGCGCGAGCAATGCGTTGGCTGTCATTGGGTTGGAGATCCGCTGCTCTCACCGGGTCTGCAATCTGCAGCGCGGCATAGGCGGATTCGGTCGGCAGAGCTCTAACAACTGCGCGCACTTCAGGGTCAATATCCGGGATCGGGGCGATGCCTTCGAGCAGGACTTTGACATACATTCCCGTTCCGCCGACGAGGATCGGTACTCCGCCACCGGCGTGGATTGCGCTGATCTCTTCTTTCGCCCGCGATGCCCAGTCAGCGGCGGAGCAGGGTTCGGCGCCGTCCCATTCTTGGTACAGGCGGTGCTCGTGTTGTTTTTGCTCTGACTTATCGGGCACAGCCGAAAGCACAGAGAGATCGCGATAGACCTGCATGCTGTCGGAATTGAGAATGACTGGAGTTTTGCCAGCTGCAGCCAGTTCATCTGCAAGCTTCAAAGCGATTGCGCTCTTGCCGCTGGCGGTCGGTCCTGCGATGAGCGCCACCGGATAGTCGAGATCGGCGCCCAATTCGTTCTCAGGAGTTTTCGTTTTGCTCATAGCGCGGCTGATAGCAGACCAGGCGACCTTGGAAACACGTCTTGATGCGATAAGCGAAAGCTTGAGCGCTTCGGGCATGCGGATCGCGTCTGCCGTGTTGCTCGATTTTTGCGGTGATGTGCTGCAGCTGAGCTTCGCCGATGGCGATCAAAGCGTGGTGCTCGACGCGATTGATGCGCATTTCGCGCCGGCTGACATGCTTATCTCCGATTCAGAGATCGTCGTCCCGCATGTCTTCGTTTCAGACATGGATTCGACCATGATCGGGCAGGAATGCATCGATGAGCTGGCCGATTTCGCCGGATTGAAGGATCGGATCGCTGCGATCACCGAGCGAGCGATGCAAGGCGAATTGGATTTTGAAAGCGCGCTGCTTGAGCGGGTGGGATTGCTCGAAGGCCTCGATGAAAGCGCAATCGATCGCTGCTTGGCCGAGCGGATCACGCCGACCGCTGGCGCTCAGACCCTGGTCGCGACGCTCAAGGCGAAGGGATGCAAGACGGCGCTGGTAACCGGCGGGTTTCACCACTTTGCTGATAGAGTTGCTGAGCAGCTCGGCTTTGAGCGCGTTGTGGGCAATATCCTGGGCGTCGAAGCGGGCAAGCTTACTGGCAAGCTGGCGGGTCCCATTTCCGATGGCAGCACGAAAGCGAGAGTGCTTGAGGAAGAGCTCGGCGCGCTCGGCCAGGAGGCGGTGGCGATGGCTGCAGGTGATGGCGCCAATGACATCCCGATGATGCAGGCCGCCAATTACGCCTTTGCCTATCGCGCCAAACCCAGAGCCCGAGCTGCCGCCAATGGACGGATCGATCGTGGTGATCTCACAGCGGTGCTGTCCCTGCTTGGCATCCCAAGCAGCGAATGGGTGCGCGACTGAGTGGTCTCCTAGGCGCTCGCGGCTTTCTTCCCTTTTTTGCGCCACGCCGTAAACCGGATGGCACCCGCCGCGAGTATGATCGCGACGGTCGTGATGCCGAGGAGACGGGTGTCCGGCTGTGTGATGCGTCCCGAATAAGCGAACAGAAAGATCAGCCAGAGATAGTGAATGCCAGCCAGGTGGAGACGCTTCCACCATTTGCCCATTCGCTTCATCGCGGCAGAGTTTGACGTGAACGCCATTGCGAACATCAGGATATAGGCCGCCCCACCGAACACGATCACGACAGGCTCTGGCATGAAGCGTGCGGTCCACAATGCCATGATCAGCGCGCCCAGATGGATGGTGTGGGCAATCGCAAAGCCGAGCCCAAACCATTTGCGCCGGCTTAGCAAAGCCGTCGTCACCGGTGTCTTCACCAATTGGTGCAACGGGCGGGCAATATAGGCCAGGATCAGGAATGGGAAACTGACACGCGCCGTCAATCGTGCGGCCTGGCCCCAATCTTCAACAGGTTCCTGGCCGCCAATGACGGACAAGGCGACGACGCCAAGGCCAAGGATCAAACCATGCCACATCGGCCATTTCTGCTGCATTGGCTTAACCTCCGTGAGCGAATTGCCGTTCGTATTTCCCAGGATCCATCACTTCGGCTGCGTTTTCAATAATAGGTATTGATTCTGCAACTGAAGGCCACTATTTACACAAATGTAAGTAACTGACGGTATGGCATCGTCAGAACTTCAGGAGGCATGACGCAAATGAACCAGGTAACCTCGATCAACGGTGATATCGAGTGCGCAGAAGACGGAACTGTGTTCCGCGATCCCGCGCGGCCTGAGCCGAAATATTCGCTGCCCAAAGCGTTTCATCATTTCAACAATCTGCTCAAGGACAAGGAAGACACAACCGAAGTCTTCAAGATCTTTGAGGCGCTGCCCAACAAGCATTTCCTGCCTCGCGTGAAGCAGCTGGTATTCAGCGAGCAGGGCAAGCATTTGCGCTCGACCGAGCCAAGCCTGCCCGAAATCCTGGACGATCACGCGGCCTTGCGCAAAATGCCCAAAGGCAGTCTTGCGCATGCCTATTGCGACTTCATGGAAAGCGAAGGCTTGTCCGCCGCAGGACTGGTCGCCGAATATGACGCTATGGGTCGTCCAAAATATGACGATCTGGTCCAGTGGTTCATGGAACGCTCGCGCGATACGCACGATCTGTTTCACGTGCTCACGCAATATGGCCGTGACGCGCTGGGCGAGCAATGCGTCTTGCTGTTCACGCATGGTCAGAGCCCAAGCCATGGACATTTGTTGATCGGTTATGCCGGATCCCTGAACATCAAGAGCATGGTGCGCGGTAGCAAAGCCCCGGTATGGGCCGCTGTGCAACAGGCCAAGCGGACCGGGAAGGGCGCAGAAGTGCTGATCTCGAAGTCGATTCGCGATCTCTTGCCGATGCAGCTCGAGGACGTCCGCGCGCAGCTCAACATCCCGGAGCCTGACAAATATTTCGAATGCCATCGCGTGTGGCGTTCTGAAGGAATTGATCCCTACAATTTGTGGACCGAAGAGCAGCAGCAAACCGTCGCTGCAGAAGCTGCCTGATTGCAGTCAAAGCCAGGTTGCGATCTGGCTCAGCGGCTTTTTCTTCAATGCATGGACCGGCACGGTGGCATCTGCCGTTGGCCGGCCGACCACGACGATCATCAGCGGCTTTTCCCACTCGGGGCGCTCACATGCTTCGCGCAAGAACCCCATCGGCGACGGTGTATGGGTTAGGGTGGCGCACCCCGCTTCATGCAAAGTGGCAATCAGCATGCCGCAGGCAATGCCAACACTCTCATTGACGTAGTAATTCTGGGTTTTCCCGTCTTCATCGATGCCCCCTTTGCGCTGCGCAAACACCACGATCAGATAAGGCGCCGTTTCCAGGAAGGGTTTGTCAGCATCGGTGCCAAGGTCATCCAATGCGGCCAGCCATTCGTCACTGGCCTTCGCTCGATCGCCTTCTTCACCATAGAAGCGCCGCTCTTCGGCCTCAGCCGCCTCGCGGATCGCGCGTTTCTTGCCTGGAGAGGAGACCACTGCAAAGTGCCACGGCTGATGATTGGCGCCATTGGGCGCCGTTCCGGCGGCCTCGATGGCTGCTTCGATCACGCCTCGCGGGACCGGCTCATTTGAGAAATAGCGGCATGTGCGACGCTCCTTCAGGCGGTCTCGCAGGCTCTGTGCTCGCGCGATTGCTTCGTCGTCTGCCAATGGCGGGAGGGCGTAGGGAACGGATTCGTGATCTTTCATATTGGCTCTTTGGCGTGCTTGGTTTGGTAAGTGAAGGGGAGACCATGCCTTGTCGCTCTGGACAACTTACTTACATCAATGTAAGTGGCGTTTTGTGAACTCAAATTGTGAGGCGCACTAGGAGGAAATTCGATGGCAATGGCTGATCTCCCATTGGTGGCACCCGAGCGCAAGACATCAGGCTTTCGCCCGCTCAAGGCGTGGCATCATTTCACCAAGCTGGTGGAAGACAAGGAAGACACCGAGCAGGTGTTTCACATCATCGAAGCCATGAAGGGCAAAAAGAGCCATCAGATTGCCTGGGACTTTATCAAGTCCGAAACCGGCCAGGATTTCCTCAATCGCGAAGTCGATATTCCAGCCATGCTCGACGATCACGATCGTTGGGCTGATCTACCAGAGAACAGCGTCGGCAAGCGCTACATGGCATTCATGAAACGCGAAGGGCTGACGGCAGCAGGCCTGGTAGAAGAAAGCCACAAATGGGCTCCTCCTGCGGAGCGTCCCAATGATTTGACCGAATGGTACTTCAATCGCCTGCGCGATACGCATGATCTGTTTCATGTCCTGACCGGATATGGTCGTGATGCGCTGGGTGAGGCGTGCCTGCTTGGTTTTTCCTATGCGCAAAACCACAATAACGGCATCTGGTTCATCGCTTATGCGGGCGCACGCCAGATCAAGAAGGGCACCGGCACCAGCGCGCCCATTTATGCCGCTGTTCGTGAGGGGCAACGCCTTGGCAAGGCCGCCGCAATGCTTGCGCATATGGATGTCAGCGCCGTCATGGCAGAGGATTATGATGAGGCGCGAGCGAGGCTTGGCATTGGCACGCCCAATAAGTACCTTGAGTGCCTCGACATTCTCGAAGGCGAAGGGATCTCGCGCGAGGATCTGACTCTGGGCCAGGCCAGCGATGGCTACGCAAATTCTGGGCAGGCACAAACCGCCTGAACCGGATCATTCTGGACGGGTCTCATGCACCCGGCGCAGATTCCAAATCAGAAGCAGCATGGCTGCAACGCTAATCACCGCTGACAGCGCAAAGGGCGCGCCGGGGAAGTAGTAGCCTTCGCCATCAGCGAACTCGCTGAACGTTGTCGTCATCATGACCGGGCCGAAGATCGAGGTGATGCTGATCGCACTCGCAATCGCGCCCTGCAATTCGCCTTGCGCGTCTTCTGAAATTCGCTCGCTCATCATTTGCTGCATTGCCGGGAAGGAGAGCCCCGCAATACTGCCAATGAAGATACCGAGGATCATCATCCAGGCGGCGTCTGCGAAGGCAAATAATAGATATGACGGCAAGGCAACGACGAGGCCGTAAAGACAGGTGCGTTTGGCCCCGATCCGCTTGATGATCACTCCCACAAGCCCGCCCTGCACCACTGCCAGCAGCAATCCGTAGAGCGCGACGCTCATCCCGATTTCAAACTCTGACCAACCGAATTGAAAGCGGTTGAAATAGGCCCAGACCGAAAATGTCGATTGCGAGGCCATTTGCAGCAGGAAGATCACGCCGATGAAACCCATGACGACAGGCGTCTTGGACATCTGGATCAGCGTGCCGAGCGGATTGGCCCGCAGCCAGGAAAAGCGCCTACGCCGATCGCGGGGCAAAGTTTCGCGCAGGATGAAATAGCCGATCACCGATCCGGTGATCGCAAGGACAGCCGCGCAGATGAAAGGCAGGCGTACCGAGAATTCTCCGAGCAAGCCGCCCAGCGCAGGACCGATGATAAAGCCGCTCGCTCCCGCACCGCCAAGAATGCCGAAATACCGGCCGCGCTCTTCAGGGCTGGCGATATCGGCAACGCAGCTATTCGCAGCGGTCCAACTTGCCCCCATGATCCCCGACAGCAACCTCCCGGCAAACAGCCACCACAGATCGGGCGCCACCGCCATGATGATGTAGTCGATGCCGAGCAGGAACAGCATGACGAGCAGAACAGGTCTGCGCCCATAGCGGTCGGACAAGCCGCCAACGATGGGCGCGAACAGAAACTGCATGATCGCATAGGCAAACAACAGCCAACCGCCGATCGTCGCGGTCTGATCCTCACTCGCCCCGGTCATACTCTCCAGCAGCGCGGGCATGACCGGGATGATCAGCCCAATCCCGACCATGTCGATGAAGACAATGAAAGCGACGAAGATCAGCGTGGATTTGGTGTTGGATTCGCTCATCGATCAGCTTTCGGGATGACGAACTTCAGTCCCGACCAGATCTCGTCGACCGCGCATTTCTTGGTGTCGATGAGGCCCGCCGCTAGGCCAATGCGCTGAACAGCGGCCTGATCTAGCGGCGTCTCAAAGCCAGAGCCCTTCTTGGGCCAGCTCACCCATATCTGCCCGTCTTTCGCGATCAGCTGACGCAGATGTGCCAGCTTGTCGGCAAGATCCTGCTCTTCGGTTACGAAGATATGCGCAGCGTTCAACCCGTCGATCGGCTCAGCAACGAAGCGCAGCTCAAGCGCGTATTCGTCAATCTCATCGATGATGTTTTCTGGCATGGATTCGAACCAGCACACTTGCCCATCACGCAGATTGAGCTTCTTGGCCAAAGGCGTTCCAGAATAACCAGCTGTCATTTCAAACGCTTTGCATCATGCAATCGCCATAGTCGACAGCAAGATGCCACAGTGCGCCTACACCAAAGGCACGAACCCACCAGGTTGGAACGAGCAGGAGCACGCAATAGACCAGCGCCGCCTCCCAGCCATGCAAGACATGATAGCCGATGCTGCAGCGATTGGGGTCGAAGATGGGATCCGCCAGGAGGTGATCCAGGTCGATCAAATTTGCCGCTGCGATGATCAATCCAGCGCGGAACCAATTGTCGCGCCAGATCAGCGCCGCGATCAGGAATGGAACCAGCCAATGCCCGCCATAGTGCAGCAGGGGTTGGATCAGCTCTATGCTTCCATCCATTCGCTGAAGAAGCGCTGGTGCGCCGCCCTCAGGTCTGCAAGCGATACGCCGAGCAGGCTGTCGCCACCTACGGTGCCGATCCGCTGGAATCCGATCTGCGCCGTCTCGGCATCGCGAGTACCCTTGGCGAGCGCCTCATTGAGCGCTTCGGTATCGGGAACCGTTACCAAATAGCGGCCCTGATCTTCGCCAAACCACCATTGGGCGACTGAGTAATCAGAATGGCTTTGAACCTCGGCACCGATGTCGCCCGCCATCGCCATTTCGGCCAGGCCGACTGCGAGGCCACCATCTGACAGATCGTGTGCAGCATTGATCAGCCCATCGGCAATCAATTCGCGGATAATCTCGCCGGAATTGCGTTCAATCGTGAGGTCGGTTGGCGGAGTGCGTCCTCCGTCAATGCCTTTGACTTCGCGCAGCCACAGCGACTTGCCAAGATGCGAGCGGGTTGGATCTGGCTTGGCCCAGAATTCCGGTGCGACCAGGTAGATCGCGTCGCCTTCCTGCTTGAAGCCCATCGTCATCATCAACTCGGTCTGGTCGATAATGCCAACACCGCCGATAGCAGGGGTTGGAAGGATGGCCGATCCGCCGCCAGTGGCTTTGGATTCGTTGTAAAGCGAGACATTGCCGCTGACGATCGGGAAATCGAGCGCGCGGCAAGCATCACCCATGCCTTCCAGCGCATGGACAAACTGCGCCATGATCTCGGGCCGTTGCGGATTGGCGAAGTTCAGGCAATTGGTCACAGCCAAGGGACGCGCGCCGACTGCGCAGAGATTGCGATAGGCCTCGGCAATGGCCTGCTTGCCGCCTTCATACGGATCGGCATGGACATAGCGCGGCGTGCAGTCGGTCGTGATCGCCAGCGCCTTATTGGTCCCGTGCACGCGGACAACACCGGCATCGCCGCCGGTTTGCAGCGTATCGCCCATCACCTGGCTATCATACTGCTCAGAGATCCAGCGCCTGCTGGCCAGATTTGGCGAGGCGATCAGCGTGAGCAGGTCTGCACCGGGATCGTTGCTATCCGGGATGGTATCGAGCGGCGTGATGCCGGCCCAATCGTTGTATTCCTGCTTTGAGAGATAGGGACGATCATATTCGGGTGCGTCAGCGGCGAGGGGGCCAAGCGGGATGTCGCAGACTACTTCGCCATTCCATTCGAGCACCATGTGCTGGCTATCGGTCACTTCGCCGATGACTGCGAAATCAAGTTCCCACTTTTCAAAGATCGCTTGAGCCATGGTTTCTTTGCCGGGCTTGAGCACCATCAGCATACGCTCCTGGCTCTCACTCAGCATCATTTCGTAGGGCGTCATACCCACTTCGCGGCACGGGACCTTGTTCATGTCGAGCCTGATGCCCGCCTTGCCATTGGTCGCCATTTCGACGCTGGATGAGGTCAAGCCGGCCGCGCCCATATCCTGAATTGCGACAATCGCGTCGGTTGCCATCAGTTCCAGGCACGCTTCGATCAGCAGCTTTTCGGTGAAGGGATCACCAACTTGAACGGTGGGTCGCTTGGCGTCGGCGTCTTCCTCGAAATCGGCGCTGGCCATGGTGGCGCCGTGGATACCGTCGCGGCCGGTTTTTGACCCGACGTAGACGATCGGATTGCCGACGCCGGTTGCTGCCGAGTAGAAGATCTTGTCTGCGTCTGCGACACCCACGGTCATCGCGTTGACAAGGATATTGCCGTCATAGGCAGGGTGGAAATTCGTCTCCCCGCAAACGGTCGGGACGCCCACGCAATTGCCGTAGCCGCCAATCCCGGCAACCACGCCTTTGACAAGGTGCTGCATCTTGGGATGGTCAGGACGTCCAAACCGCAGCGCATTGGCATTGGCGACGGGTCGCGCGCCCATCGTGAAGACATCGCGCAATATGCCGCCAACGCCTGTCGCGGCGCCTTGATAGGGCTCGATATAGGACGGGTGGTTGTGGCTCTCCATCTTGAAGATGGCGGCTTGGCCATCACCAATGTCGATCACCCCGGCATTTTCGCCCGGTCCGCAGATCACCCACGGGGCCTCGGTCGGCAGTTTCTTGAGGTGCAGCCGCGAAGATTTGTAAGAGCAATGCTCCGACCACATGACAGAAAAGATGCCGAGTTCGACCAGGTTGGGCTCGCGACCCAATCCGCTCAAAACCCGCTCATACTCTTCCGGTGAAAGACCGTGCTGCTCGACAATTTCAGGGGTGATTCCACTCATGGCGAAACCCTCTAGGTCAGGCGCTTGGAGAGGCCAAGCCGCCGCGGCGCTTGTACCAACGGTTGTCCCCGACCCACCATGCGAGGGCCGTGAGAATGGCGAATGCAAGCAAGGCCTGTGCGTAGAGGAATGCTCCCGCGACTGCGGGCTCCGGTCCAAACCAATTGAACGCCTGTAGTGCCAGTAAAACGACCAGGAGAAGCATGGGAGGGCCTATGGGGCCCCGGGTCCTGCGGACGTAAAAAACGAACGCAGCAACGGTTATCAGCAGCTCTAGCGGCATTGCGATGGCGGGATAGTTCCACAGGCCCAATCCATACTGTGCCTCACCTCCGGCAATGGTGAGATCAGGCCGATGGCTGACCCAGTCGAGGATCCAATGTGAAAACACCACAAGCCCAGACAGGAAACCGGCAAAGGCATTGCGCTGCCAGATCATCACGATCAAGGCGAACAGCAAGGCCCAAACGGCTGTTCCAACCAGGCTGTGCGTAAAGGGTATGTGATACAAATCGAACGGCACCATCGCGGTTGCGCCCGGTTCGATCCGCATCCTTTCGACCCCAAAGAATGCGAGGGTGAAAAATCCCCAATCCACCAATTGTGCAGCGATAAACACTGTTGCCAGTTTCGGAGCGCGTGGCCCGACCGCGGCGGCTACAAAGGCTGGGGCGAAATGACCGATGAACATGGTGCTAGCGGGTAAACCTCAACGTGACATAAGACGCAACCGCACTTGTCGTTCCAGTGGCAAATGCTCCCCAAGCAATATCGGCCAGCGTTATGTGCGTTGCCCATACTTTGAACACGGCCTGGCTGGTCAGATCAAAAGTCGCGTAACACAGCGCTCCAAGCAGTGCGCCATTGAGCAATGCCGTGCGAGGATTGCCGGCCTTGAGCGCAGGGCGGATCGCAAACCAGCACATCCCCGCGAGATAGATGAGATAGAAGGCACCGGCAGCGCCGATCCGGACATTCTCAGCCATGATGTCGCCAAGCACGGGTTGATAGAGGTTAGGTCCGGCCCAGCGAAGCCACATCGCATCCAGCACACCGAAAACCACGGCAGCGCACAGATAGGCGATGATCCACTTGCTCATTTTCCGATTCCCCAATCACAGTGAGCCTTGACCCGGTGCGCGCGCGCGGTCAATGCTCTGAAGCATGGACGAGGGGAATGGAACCACTTCGGTGACCGATGATGTCGCTCAAATGAGCTTTGAGCAGGCGCTGAGTGCGCTTGAAACGATTGTACAGCAATTGGAGCGTGGTGACGTCCCGCTCGACGAATCAATCACGCTTTATGAGCGTGGTGAGAAGCTGCGGTCAGCATGCCAGGCGCGATTGGATGCGGCTCAAGCCAAAATTGAAAAGATTGTGGCCGACCGGTCAGGTGGCGCTCAGGGCGTTGCCCCATTTGATGCGGACTGACGCGTGAGGGGCGACAACGAGATTGGCCAGCAACTGCTGACCAATGGCCTCAAGCGTATCCAGCGCGAGATCGACTCTGTTTTTGACGCATTCCTGCCAGTGCCAAGCGATACCCGCGCCAGGCTGGTCGAAGCCATGCGCTATGCCGCGATAGGCGGCGGCAAGCGCGTTCGCCCCTTGCTGTTGGTCAGCACGGCAGAATTGTTCGGGGTTGATCGTGACGCCGCTTTGCGGGCCGGAGCGGCGGTGGAGGCGATCCATGTCTATTCGCTTATCCACGATGACCTTCCATGTATGGATGATGATGATCTGCGCCACGGCAAGCCGACTCCACACCGGGTTTTCGATGAAGCCACGGCGGTGTTGGCGGGCGATGCCTTGCATGCGTTGGCGTTTGAGATTCTCTCCGATGCGGGGACAAGCGCAGACCCATTTACTCGCAGCGAGCTGATTTCGACTCTGGGAACGGCGAGCGGGATGAGCGGCATGGCAGGCGGCCAAATGATGGACATGGTCGCCGATGAAGAGGGTGTGGAATACGATCTGCACACCATTACCCGACTGCAGCAGCTCAAGACCGGCGCCTTGCTTGCCGCAAGCGTCGAAATGGGGGCGATTCTGGGCAAGGTCCCGCCTGAAGGACGATCACACCTTAGAGCCTATGCTCGCGACATCGGATTGGCGTTCCAGATTGCGGACGATTTGCTTGATGTGACCGGCGATGAAGCCAAGGCAGGCAAGGCACTGCGCAAGGATGAAGGCCAAGGAAAACAGACTTTTGTTACGCTGATGGGCGTGGACAAAGCGCGCGAGCAGGCTAGCGCGCTGGTTGACCAAGCCATTGGCCATCTGTCACCGCACGGTTCAGAAGCCGATATGCTTCGGGCTTTGGCCCGGTTTATTGTTGAACGGGATCGATAGGAATAAGGTGAGCAGCCACCAAACCGGATCTCGAGATGATGCAAAGTGAGTGGGAACTAGCATGACCAGACGCGTAGGTGTCTATCCTGGCACATTCGACCCGATCACACTTGGCCATGCGGATATCATCCGCAGAGGCGCCAAATTGGTCGATTGGTTGATCATCGGTGTGACGACGAATCCGTCCAAAAACCCAATGTTTTCAACCGAAGAGCGCCTCGCAATGGTTGAGCGCGAGGTCAAAGACCTTGGCCTCGACAATGTCGAAGTGATCGGTTTCAACGCGCTGCTGATGAAATTTGCCAAGGCGCAGGGCGCCAGCGTGATTGTACGCGGTCTGCGTGCTGTGGCCGATTTCGAATACGAATATCAGATGGCCGGAATGAACCAGCAGATCGATGACGATATTGAAACCGTATTCCTGATGGCCGACGTTTCCTTGCAACCGATCGCATCGAAGCTGGTCAAGGAAATCGCGCTTTACGGCGGCGATGTGGCCCCATTTGTCAGTTCAAAGATCCGCGACGATGTGAATGCGCGGGTCGAAGAAGTGGGGCGCAAGGGCGATTACTAAGGGCAGTTCTGCTCTGTCGATGAAGCGCCACTCATTCATTGAAGTGTCAGCCGACGGCGTCTAAACCGCCACGAAATTGGATTATCGCAAATCGTGAAGATGAATATGATCAAAAAGATCCTTGGTGCGGCAGCTTTGCTAGCCGCAATTTCGGCCCCGCAAATCAGTGTCGCGCAGGAGGAGGCTCCTGTTGCGCCTCGCTCGTTCCCGCCGATTAATTTTGATCAAACTGCTGATCTTGAGAATATCTGGCTGCTTGACCTTTCGAACGGAGAGCGCGTTGCCATCCGCTTGATGCCGCAATGGGCACCGGGTCATGTCGAGCGGATCAAGGAGCTTACGCGGCAAGGCTTTTACGACGGCATTATCTTCCACCGCGTGATCGAAGGATTCATGGCACAGGGCGGTGACCCAACCGGTACGGGCCAGGGTGGCTCGACCATGCCGGACCTTGAAGCAGAGTTTAATCCGATGCCGCATGTGCGCGGCTCGGTGTCGATGGCGCGAGCATCTGAAGAAAACAGCGCGAACAGCCAGTTCTTCATCGTGTTCTATCCGCGTTTTAGCCTCGACAAGCGCTACACCAATTTTGGCCGTGTGATCGCCAATATGGCGGCGGTGGACGCGATCAATCGCGGTGAGCCACCGCAACGGCCAACACGGATTCTCCAGGCATCTATGGCGAGCGACAACAAGCCTCAGGCCGTAGCTCCGGCGCCCGCAACGGATCAGACGATCTCTGCCGACATGCTGAATTCGCCGATCAGCGAGTAAAGCTTTGCCTCTCTCGCGCCGTCGTCTAGGGGCGCTGCGATGAAGGTTGACCTGTTCGATTTTGAGCTGCCGCCGGAGCGCATTGCGCTTCGCCCAGCGCGCCCGCGCGACGCAGCAAAGATGCTGGTCGTAGACGGGCAATCTACCTTTCAAGATCGCGGTGTGAGAGATCTGCCGTTACTGCTGAAAGCTGGCGATGTGCTGGTGTTCAACGACACGCGCGTGATTCCCGCTCAGCTGGAGGGACGACGCGGTGAGGCCAAAATAGGCGTAACACTTCACAAGCGGGTCGATCTTCGGCGCTGGCAGGCGTTTATTCGCAATGCCAAGCGCGTACGCGAAGGCGATCAATTGGTCTTTGGCGGCGCCGTCACTGCGATTGCCGAGCAGCGCCATAAGGATGGCAGCTTCACTTTGGCTTTCGAAGGCAATGAGCCCGTTGAGGTCTTGCTGGATCGCGCCGGGACCATGCCTCTGCCGCCCTATATCGCGGGAAAGCGCGAGACCGATGCGCAGGATCGGACAGACTACCAGACCATGTTCGCAGCGGAGGACGGCGCTGTTGCAGCTCCAACCGCTGCGCTGCACTTCACGCCGGAGCTTGTGCAGGCAATTGATGAAGCAGGTATCGATCAGGAGACGCTGACGTTGCATGTCGGCGCGGGTACTTTCTTACCGGTCAAAGCGGACGACACCGATGATCACGATATGCATTCGGAAATCGGGAGGATTGATGCGCACACAGCTGAGCACCTCAATTCGATCCGTTCAGCGGGAGGACGCCTGATCGCAGTTGGCACGACCTCACTGCGACTGCTCGAAAGCGCGACCGGTGAAGACGGCATCATTCGGCCTTTCGCAGGCGAGACGGATATCTTCATCACGCCAGGCTATCAATTCCGCGCGGTGGATGGGTTGATGACCAATTTTCACCTCCCAAAATCGACTTTGATGATGCTTGTGAGCGCGTTGATGGGACGCGAACGGATGCTTGAGGCCTATGCCCACGCAATCGCCAACAATTATCGTTTCTACTCCTATGGAGATTCTTCGCTCCTACTGCCTTGAGCGCGCTTGCATTCAGCCATGACGGTGCCCAAGGAGGTAGAATGGCAGAAACCATCCTCTCAATCGAAGGCCTGACCAAGGTCTATTCTGGCGGCGTCAAGGCGCTCGACAATGTTGATCTTGCAATTCGCAAGGGCGAGATATTTGCGCTGCTTGGACCCAATGGCGCGGGCAAGACCACGCTTATTGGTGCGGTGTGCGGACTGGTTCGCCCCACTGCCGGGACCATGACGGCCTTTGGTCACGATCTGTCTCGCGAATGGCGATCTGCTCGAGCCAGAATTGGACTGGTCCCGCAAGAACTCAGCACCGACATGTTCGAGACGGTTGAGAATGCGGTATCGTATTCCAGAGGTCTGTTTGGCCACCCGCCTGACAAGTCCCGTGTGGAGGACATTCTCTCCAGCCTGTCACTGCTCGACAAGAGAAAGAGCCAGATCCGTGAGCTTTCGGGCGGCATGAAACGCCGTGTCCTGATTGCAAAGGCGCTCGCCCATGAACCGGATCTGCTGTTCCTCGATGAGCCGACCGCTGGGGTCGATGTCGAGCTGCGCAAGGACATGTGGGAGCAGATATCTGCACTGCGTGAACGGGGCGTCACGATTATTCTGACCACGCACTACATCGAAGAGGCCGAGGAAATGGCTGATCGGGTTGGTATCATCCGTGGTGGCCAGATTCTGATGGTCGACGAAAAGGCAGCGATGATGAAGCGGCTCGGGAGGACTGAGGCGGTCATCAAGCTCGCTGAGCCTCTGTCTGCCCTGCCTGAGGCGATTTCGACCTTCCCGGTCGAGCTTCAAAATGGCGGCACAGAAATTCGTTTTCTGGGCGGTGACGGGACGGGAGCAGGGCGCGAGCAGGTTGCCTCTCTGACCAAGGCGCTAATCCGTGCAGAGATCGACTATGTCGGTATCGATATCCATGACAGTTCGCTGGAAGACATATTTGTCAGCCTGGTGGGAAGGGAGGCCGCATAATGCGCTTCAACGCCCGCGGAGCCTGGTCGATCTATCAGCGCGAATTGATGCGCGCGATGCGGACTGCTTTTCAGTCAATCCTGTCACCTGTGCTGACCACGTCGCTCTATTTCGTGGTATTTGGCACCGTAATTGGCAGCCGGATGGAGCCGATTGATGGCGTTGCCTATGGTGCCTTCATCATTCCCGGATTGCTGATGCTGACAATGCTTGGCGAGACGACCAGCAATTCAAGCTTTGGCATCTATATGCCGCGCTTCACCGGAACGATTTACGAGCTGCTCTCTGCACCCGTTGGAGTCGCCGAGACATTGATCGGCTTCGTCGGGGCTGCCGCGACCAAGGGCCTGATCCTGGCTGCCATTATATTGGGCACGGCGACCTTCTTCGTCAATTTCCAGATCAAATATCCTGTGCTGGCAATGCTCTACATCATGCTGGTCGCTGCCAGTTTCTCGCTGTTCGGATTTATTCTAGGCGTGTGGGCGGATAGCTTTGAAAAGCTCGGCATCATCCCAATCCTGATCCTTACCCCGCTGACCTTCCTTGGCGGTACGTTCTATTCGATTGGTGATTTGCCAGAACCATGGGACGCTATTGCGCTGGCAAACCCGATCGCCTTTTTGGTCAGCGGGTTACGGTGGACCTTTTATGGTATTTCAGACGTGCCGATTGAGTTGTCGCTGGGGCTAACCCTGGGCTTCCTTGCTCTGTGTACGGCGATCATCGCTTTCATTTTCAAGACCGGTTGGCGGCTGAGAGAGTGATGGCAGCGTGAGCGAACGATTTACATTCAAGCTCAAGGCGACCGATGGACGTGCCAGAACCGGGACGATCCAGATGCATCGCGGAGAGATCCACACGCCGGCATTCATGCCCGTGGGGACCGCTGCCACTGTCAAGGCGATGAAGCCTGAGGCTGTCCGATCGCTGGGCGCTGATATCATCCTGGGCAACACCTATCATCTGATGCTGCGTCCCGGCGCCGAACGAATGGCTCGGCTTGGCGGGCTTCACAAATTCATGAACTGGGAGCGACCAATCCTCACCGATAGCGGCGGCTATCAAGTTATGAGCTTGTCGGAGCTGCGCAAACTGACCGAGGAAGGCGTGGAATTTCGCAGCCACCTCGATGGGTCGAAACACATGCTCAGCCCAGAACGGTCGATGGAGATCCAGCGCCTGCTCGGATCGGACATCGTTATGGCGTTCGACGAATGCCCGAGGGCTGACCGTCCAAGGGACGAGATCGCGGCGAGCATGGAGCTGTCGATGCGTTGGGCCAGGCGCAGTCGTGACGGTTTCGACTCGGGCGAAGAGCATGCAGCACGCTCAGCGCTGTTTGGCATCCAGCAGGGCGCCCTCGATGAGGATCTGCGCCAGATCAGTGCACAAAAGCTGATCGAGATCGGCTTTGATGGCTACGCTGTAGGCGGGCTCGCCGTCGGGGAAGGGCAGGAGGCCATGTTTGGGGTGTTGGACTACGCGCCTGAGCAATTGCCTGCTGACAAGCCGCGTTATCTGATGGGCGTTGGCAAGCCAGACGATCTGGTTGGCGCCGTTGAGCGCGGGATCGATATGTTCGACTGCGTCCTGCCAACGCGATCAGGCAGAAATGGTCAGGCGTTCACGTGGAATGGGCCGATCAACCTGCGCAATGCGCGATTTGCTGAAGACCAAGAGCCGCTTGATGCGTCCTCTGACTGCGCTGCCTCGCGGGACTATTCGAAGGCCTATCTTCACCACCTCATAAGATCTGGCGAAATGCTTGGAGCGATGTTGCTGACGGAACATAATCTTGGATTCTACCAATCGCTTATGAGGGCAATGCGATCCGCCATAATTGAAGGCAGAATTGCGGAATTTGCTAGTGAGTTTCGGGATAACTACCTCAACTGACCCGGCCTTGAATCGCAATCATTGGAGGCTATTCTGCGGTTATCGCAGAATTTAAGGGGTCCAACATGATTTCGATGCCGAAAGCACTGCTGTTCAGCGTGGCACTATTGTCATCCTGTTTCGGTGTCGGGGCCGGCTCTGCCGTGGCGCAATCGACAGAGAGCGGGGAATCTGTTGAGGATTTAGCGACTCGTTTCGGAGTTCGAGCGAGCGTGCTTGATGTCACTTTGTCGCCGTCGGGGACCAAGATTGCCTGGATCGCCGGTGGGCCAGGCCATGCCGAGGTTCTGATGCTTGCGGATCTCGCCGCAGGAACTGGCATCAAATCTATCGATCTCGGACTCGACGTGAAGACCGATCTGGAGCGTTGTGACTGGGTCACCGAGGAGCGGTTGGTCTGCCAGATATGGGGAATTGGTGATGCTGGTGGTGTCCTCATCCCCTTTTCTCGGATGTTCGCGATCAATTCAGATGGCAGCGACGTGATCCAATTGAGCGAGCGAAGTTCAAGACGGGCGTTCGGCTTCAACCAGTTCGGTGGAAGCATTGTGTCTTTGGCCTCAGGGGACAAAGATGGTCGAATTTTGGTGACGCGAGACTACGTCAAGGAAAACACCACAGGGACAAGGTTTGCCAGCGCAGAGGAGGGCCGCGGTGTTGACGAGATCAATGTCGAGAACGGCCGTCGCAAGGTCAAGGAACGGGCCGATCCGGTAGCGATCCGATATGTAGCTGATGAAAAGGGCGAGATCAGACTCAAAGCACGCGCCATTCTCAACTCGACTGACCGACTGAGTGGAGACTATATTTACCTGTATCGAAAGGCCGGAAGCAGCAAATGGACTCAGTTCGAAAGCCTTAGCCTCGATGGCGAGCCGATTGACGAATTCATACCCGTAGCGGTTGATTCTGAGCGGGATGTTGCCTTCGGCTATGTTGAAATCAATGGATATGACGCCTTGATTCAAGTCCCGCTTGATGGCGTGGGCCTGCCTGAGATTGTGTTGGCGCGTGACGATGTCGATGTAGGTGGCTTGATCCGTATTGGGCGTCAGCGGCGCACGGTGGGCGTTAGTTATGCGACCGAAAAGGCAAGCGTCAGATACATTGATGAAGAGCTGGCCGAACTTGCGTCCGGTTTGGGGAAGGCGCTGCCCGATCAGCCGCTGATTACATTTGCTGACGCGAGCTCGGATGAGTCCAAGCTTTTGATTATTGCTTCAAGTGATACAGATCCGGGCACCGTCTATTTGTATGACAAGGCCACCAAGAGCCTTCAGCAATTGCTGGCGATACGCGACTTGCTCGTCAACGTCCCGATGGGCAAGATGAAGCCAGTCACTTACCCCGCAAGCGACGGGACTGACATTCCTGGCTATCTTACTTTGCCGCCAGGTTCAGACGGGAAAAACCTTCCTGCTGTTGTCTTACCACATGGCGGACCATCAGCGCGTGACGTTTGGGGGTTTGATTGGCTAGTGCAGTTCTTCACGGCCCGCGGCTACGCCGTTTTGCAACCAAATTATCGCGGCTCAACCGGATACGGTGAAGCTTGGTATGGCAAGAATGGCTTCCAAGCGTGGAACGTCGCGATTGATGATGTAAATGATGCGGGGAAGTGGCTTGTCTCGGAAGGCATTGCTGACCCCGGGAAGCTTGTCATCGCAGGTTGGTCATATGGTGGGTACGCAGCCTTGCAATCCCAAACCGTCGCCCCCGATCTGTACAAAGCGGTTGTCGCGATAGCCCCGGTCACCGACCTCAACTATCTGCGCGATGACTTTCGCCGATTCTCCAATTCAGACTTGGTTGAAGAGTTTATAGGTGATGGACCACACCTCAGGACTGGGAGTCCACGCCGGTTTGCTGAGCGTTTCCAGGCTCCAGTTGCTCTCTTCCATGGAACCGGTGACTTGAACGTCAATGTTCGGCATTCGCGCGCAATGGAAGACGCGTTGGAAGACGCTGACAAGCAGGTATCTTATACCGAGTACAAAGACCTTCAGCATGATCTTGGCGACAGCAATGTCCGGAAAGACATGCTGGTTAAGATCGACGCATTCCTGACCGAGGCGCTTGCGCCTTAATCAACGCATGTTGTTCCGCTTTGCACTCGACAAATCCGCTCAATCAGGCCAATTGCGCGGGCATGTCAGATACGATTGTTGCCCCAGATGCATGTCAAAGCATGGCCGAAGTACGGGCCGGCGTTGACGCGACCGATCGCGAGCTGGTCAGCCTCTTGGAGCGCCGATTTGGCTATATGAGAGCTGCGGCGCGCATCAAACCAACGAGAGACACTGTGCGTGATGAAGAGCGCAAAGCTCGGGTCATCGCTGCAGCTGTTGCGGAAGCTGAGACGAGGGGTATCCCTGGCCCTGTCATCGCCGACGTCTGGGAGGCTTTGGTTGAAGGCTCGATTGCCTACGAATTTGACATTTGGGACAACACACGCACCTAAGCGCGATCGTCGGCCTGGCCGAGGAATGCTTTGAGACGCGTCTGCTTCTTGTCAGGATGCTTTGCTGCGAAAGAGTTCGCCATCCGTGCGATCTTATTGCTCCACTTCTCTAGACTCTTCTCGGCACCGCCATCCTTGATGGGCGCGGCAACCATGAAGCGCACCGGCTTGAAGCCGACAAAGCCGAGCACTTGCCCCTTCCACCTCCGGATGATCGAATTGCCGTAGAGCAGGCGCAGGAAGAAGGCGGGCGTATCCATCGTCGCGATCACATCGGCTGAGCGGCCCTCAAGATATTTGTCCCACAAGGAGCTGCCCTCGCGGAACTGGTACATAAAGCCAGGCAGAAACAACCTGTCTATCAGACCTTTGAGTTCAGCGGGTTCTGCGCCCCACCACATGGGAAAGGCGAAGACTGCATGGTCGCATTGGTCAAATTTTTCGGCGAGTGCCTGAATGTCAGGCTCCCAATCGGTGCGTTTGAGATAGCCGTGCCGCAAGATTGGAGTGAATTTCATGTCGCGCACATTGACACGGGTCACGATGCAATCGCTGGGGAGCGCCGCTTGGTAGAGATCGAGCAGGTGGGATGCGAAGCGGCCTTCGTCCGGATGGCCATCGATCAGCAGTACATTTAGCGCCATACATTCCCCCTCCTTGCGTTGAGCAGGTGTTGCAGCGTGATCGCCAAAAGAAAAGGGCGGCCCCGCAGGACCGCCCCAATTCTTTTCCTATTCCCGCGGATTAGCGCGAGTAGAACTCGACCACGAGGTTCGGTTCCATCGTTACCGGATAAGGAACTTCGTCAAGCTTCGGCACGCGCGTGAAGCTGACCTTGTCGTTGCCGTCGGGAGCCACATAGTCAGGGATCTCACGCTCAGGCAGGCTCTGGGCTTCGATGACCAGTGCCATTTCCTTGGCCTTGCTGCCAAGGCTGATGACGTCACCAACATCGATGCGGCGGCTTGCAATGTTGCACTTCACGCCGTTCACATAGATGTGGCCGTGGCTCACGATCTGACGTGCAGCGAAGATCGTCGGAGCAAACTTCGCACGGTAGACGATCATGTCGAGACGGCGCTCGAGCAGGCCGATCAGGTTCTGGCCGGTGTCACCCTTCATGCGGGTGGCGTCTTTATAAGTGCGGCGGAACTGCTTTTCGGTCACGTCGCCGTAATAGCCCTTGAGCTTTTGCTTGGCGCGCAGCTGCAGACCGAAGTCGCTCATCTTGCTCTTGCGACGCTGGCCGTGCTGGCCGGGGCCGTAAGAACGCTTGTTGACCGGAGAGTTTGGACGACCCCAGATGTTTTCACCCATCCGGCGGTCGAGTTTGTACTTGGCGCTCTTGCGCTTCGACATAAGTCGTATCCTTCAAATTTGCTGGACCAACCCGATGCTGGCCATTCAACCCGGCATCGCTCCACTGGATCAGATATCCAATGCGGCCACCGCTTCACCGGGGTGCGGGGCCCATTTGCGAAGGCGCGCACATAACAGTGCACGCGTGGAATTCAAGCTATATTCGCGAGAAAGTGATCAGCGACGCTGATTAAAGCGGCGCCATTCTTCGGCTGTCTTGCAAACCTTCTCTTTGCGGCGACTGCTCATATCCGTGCGGACGCGACGGCAGATACGCTCTTCCTCTTTGGCTTTGGTTTCGACCTTCTCTTCAACTTTGGTTTCAGCGTCCGCCTTTTCGCCAGAACCCTGCTCAGGATCAGCGGCGAAAGCGGCGACAGTGAGGGCAGGCGCAGCAAGAAGAGCGACAGGAAGTGCAATACGCATAGGGATCAGCCTGTTTTGAAGTGGGGGAAACTATCTGAAAGGCAGAGTTTGCAGTTCTTTCTCGGAGGGTCAAGCCTCGATTCGACGAATGACACTAGCCCAAAGCTCTGTGTTGCAATCATTCAACGCAACCAGTCTTAACAACGATCAACGCCGATCCCGTTCAAGCGTACTCAAGACACCGCGCAAGGTTCGGACTTCGAGATGATTCCATCCTGGCTTGGTCAGAATGCCACGCAGCGTGTTTTGCGTCGCGGTCCGCCGTGCCTCGGGCAAGTAATAACCCCTAGGATCAAGCATGCCTTCAAGGTGCGCGATCATCGCCTCCAGCTCGTCTTGTGGGGCAGGGGGCAGGATTTCTTCTTCTGTCGGTTGGCTTAGCCCTCCAGAATCACGTGCAAGCTTTGACCATTCGTAAGCGCACAGAATCACGGCTTGTGCCAGATTGAGAGAACCAAAGTCTGGATTGATCGGAACGGTCAGGATTGAACGCGCGAGCGCCACATCTTCGGTTTCCAATCCCGACGCTTCGCGCCCAAACAGAATTGCGCTGCGGCCCGGCTCAGAAACGATCTGCTTCGCCGCTTCGTCCGGCCCCACGACTGGCTTGGTTACGCCACGCTTGCGGACGGTGGTGGCGAAGATGTTTGTGCAATCGCCGACCGCCTCTGCAGTTGTTTCGAAGATTTTGGCTTGGTCGAGCACAATATCAGCACCTGCAGCCGCCGGGCCGGCCGAAGGGTTTGGCCATCCATCGCGAGGATTGACGATGCGCATTTCGGTCAGGCCGAAATTGAGCATGGCACGGGCGGCCTTGCCAATATTCTCGCCCAATTGTGGACGGACCAAAACGATGACAGGTGCGGCGACTTCGCTCATCGCTCAGTCTTTGGCTGCGTCTTGGACGGTGCTGGCAAACTCTTCGAAATCGCGTGCCTCGGAGAAGTCACGATAGACGCTGGCAAATCGGATATAGGCAACGCTATCGATCTGCCGCAATCCGTCCATCACCATTTCGCCTATGCGAGCCGACGGTACTTCGGCTTCACCCGCAGTTTCGACCTGGCGCTGAATGCCTGACACCAATTGATCGATCTGCTCCTGGCTCACACCCCGCTTGCGGCATGCCAGTGTGACCGACTTTTCAAGCTTGGAACGGTCAAACGCTTCTCGCCTGGCATCCTCGCCATCATCTCCAGATTTGACGATAAAGATCTCGCGCAATTGCACGCGCTCAAAGGTTGTGAAACGCGCACCACAACTGGAGCATTGCCGACGCCGACGGATCGATGTGTTGTCCTCGGTTGGCCGGCTGTCTTTTACCTGGGTGTCTTCATTGGCACAGAAAGGGCAGCGCATTCAGAGCCTTACTTTTTGATCCGGCTATACAGGACATAGCCTGCGCCGGCAGCAAGACCGATCGGCCAAGTCACAACTGGCAGAATCCATCCGGCGGCAGCGCCGACAGCTGCTCCTGCCAGGAATGGGCCTGTGGTTGGATGTTTCATGCCCTGTTTGGCCATGCCGGTCAGTTCGGTCTTGGTATCTTCGACCCAATCCGGGCCTCGTTGAGGGTTATCGCTCATGGCTTACATGTCCGGATAGACGGGGAAATCGGCGCAGAGATTGGCGACACGCGTCCGCACGCTCTCTTCGATCTGGGCATCGCCTTCAGGACCATTCTTGGCCAAGCCGTCGACCACCTCAGCAATAAGGGCACCGATCTGGCGGAACTCAACCGGGCCAAAGCCTCTGGTTGTGCCCGCCGGTGTGCCAAGGCGAATGCCACTCGTCACAAAGGGCGAGCGGGTGTCAAATGGGATGCCGTTCTTGTTGCAGGTGAGCCAGGCGCGGTCGAGGCCAGCCTCGGCGGCCTTGCCGGTAACGTCCTTTGCCGTCAGGTCGACCAACATCGAGTGATTGTCTGTTCCACCCGAGACGATCCGCAGGCCGTTCTCTTCCAGGCTGGCTGCCAGCGCCCGTGCATTCTCGACCACGCGCTGCGCGTAAAGTTTGAACTCGGGACGCAATGCCTCGCGAAACGCCACCGCCTTGGCAGCGATAACGTGCATCAGCGGGCCGCCTTGCAAGCCTGGAAACACCGCCATGTTGAGTGGCTTGGTCAGTTCCTCATTGTTCCACAGGATCACGCCCGAACGGGGACCGCGCAGGCTCTTATGCGTAGTGGTGGTGACGATATCGCAATGCGGGAAGGGTGAGGGGTGAGCTCCGCCCGCCACGAGCCCGGAAATGTGACTCATATCGCAAAGCAGATAGGCACCCACTTCATCCGCGATTGCTCGAAACGCTTCGAAGTCCCAGATCCGCGAGTAAGCGGTGCCGCCGCAAATGATCAGCTTGGGCTTGTGCTCGCGCGCGGTGGCCGCAACCTCATCCATATCGATCAGCTCGTCGCCCTCACGAACGCCATAGCTGACAGGGTTGAACCACTTGCCGGATATGTTGACCGGCGAGCCATGCGTCAGGTGACCGCCTGAATTGAGGTCGAGGCCCATAAAGGTGTCACCGGGCTGGAGTAGCGCCAGGAACACAGCCTGGTTCATTTGCGAGCCGCTATTGGGCTGCACATTGGCGAATTCGCAGCCAAACAGTTCCTTGGCCCGATCAATCGCCAGCGTTTCGACAACGTCGGCATAGTCGCAGCCGCCATAATAGCGCTTGCCGGGATAGCCTTCGGCATATTTGTTGGTGAACACGCTTCCAGTCGCCTCGAGCACAGCCCGACTGGCGATATTCTCGCTGGCGATCAGCTCGATCTTGTCTTGCTGACGTGCCAGCTCATTCGCGACAGCTGCCGCGACTTCGGGATCAGCGTCGGCCAGCGTGTCGCTCCAGAAACCGTTCGCAGCGGCGCCGTCATTGGCAGGCAGTGTGCTCATTGATGGGTCTCAATTCGTGTCATTTGGATCGGTGGGCTACCCAGTTTGTCAACGCGACGCTGGTGGCGTCCGGCGGGATCACCCGCGTCGGCAAACTCGGTGTCAAGGAATGTAGCGATGCAGCTCTTGGCCATTTCGATGCCTGTGAGGCGGGCACCAAGCGCGATAGCATTCGCGTTGTTGTGCTCGCGAGCCAGCGCTGCTGAAAGCGGTTCGGAGACCAGCGCACAGCGCACTGCTGGATGGCGATTAACGCTGATCGAGATGCCAATTCCAGAGCCGCACAGAGCAACGCCAAATTGGACCGTGCCGTCGGCGACGACTTCGGCGAGTTTGTAGCCGTAATCGGGATAGTCGACACTATCCGGGCCTTCGGGGCCGAGATCGGCCACCTCATAGCCTTGGTCAATCAGCCATTCGGCAAGCTCTGCCTTCATGTCGATGGCGGCGTGGTCTGAAGCAATCGCGATACGCATGGACGCTACATAGGAGCGCCAAGCGATTCTCTCCACCCCTGACCGGCGGCTTTTCGACGCGTGTTTTCGCAGAAGAGCTTGCGGTCAACGAAGCCTAAATATGATCGCTCGAATCATCGGCCTCTTGGTCTTCGATATATTCCATGAGGTCATCCAAGAGTTCCTGCTGGGCAGGACCCAGCAACTCCATGGATTCATCAAGATAGCGCTGGTTTGCATCGGCAAAACTTGGTTCGCCCAAGACCGCCGGCGAGAGTTCGAAGAATTTCTTGCCGCTGGGTGTCTCGACGAAGGCAAGAATATCGGTCAGCTCCTTGACGGTGAACACTTTGGCGTAGGCTTCCGTCATCCCAACCATAATCGAAGGAATGTGCTTACGCAGCACGTCCTTTGATTGCGCAGTGTATTTGAGCACCCAAGAGTCGAAAATTGCCATCGCTCCCGGATCGTTCTGCGGAAGGTTGGGTCCGATCGCCTGCCGCATCTGGAGCACCGTTTGGTCCATTGTGCCGAAGAACAAAGCCTCGCGACTCTCTTCGGGATAGCCGATATCGACGATCTGGCTTGCCAGTGAGAGGGCTTCGGGATCGAAAGCCGTCTCGCTCGTTGCTGCCTCCGCGCTCACGGCTGTCGCTGCCGGTGCGTCTTGCGCCGCCAAAGGGGAAGTGATCGCCATGAATGACAGAGTGCCAAAGGCGATCGAACGAGCTATTGGGGATAGGGGCATTGCAGCACTGTGACTGCGCAATCTTTGAATAGCAATGCTGAGTTTGGGGAAATCTTTGAACGCTCGACAGGAACGGTCGAGCAACTGTGTTTTTCCAAAGTGCCAAAAAGGCAATTGGCCCCTCACCAGAGATGAGAGGCCAATTCACAAGCTTCAGCTTCAAACCTTACTGGTCGAGGAAGCTCCGCATCTTGCGCGAGCGGCTCGGGTGTTTGAGCTTACGCAGGGCTTTCGCCTCGATCTGACGGATACGCTCACGCGTCACGGAGAATTGCTGGCCAACCTCTTCGAGCGTGTGATCGGTGTTCATACCGATGCCAAAGCGCATGCGCAGCACGCGTTCTTCACGCGGCGTCAGCGAAGCGAGCACGCGGGTGACGGTTTCCTTGAGGTTTGCCTGGATCGCCGCATCAACCGGGATAACAGCGTTCTTATCCTCGATGAAATCGCCCAGATGTGAATCTTCCTCATCACCGATCGGCGTTTCGAGACTGATCGGTTCCTTGGCGATCTTCATCACCTTGCGAACCTTTTCGAGCGGCATCGACAGGCGCGCTGCCATCTCTTCAGGGGTCGGCTCACGACCTTCCTCGTGGAGGAATTGACGGCTTGTGCGGACCAGCTTGTTGATCGTTTCGATCATGTGGACCGGAATACGGATCGTACGAGCTTGGTCGGCAATCGAGCGGGTGATGGCCTGACGGATCCACCAAGTCGCATAGGTCGAGAATTTGTAGCCGCGACGGTATTCGAATTTGTCGACCGCCTTCATCAGGCCGATATTGCCTTCCTGAATCAGGTCGAGGAATTGCAAACCACGATTGGTGTATTTCTTGGCAATCGAGATCACCAAGCGAAGGTTGGCTTCCACCATTTCCTTCTTGGCGATCCGCGCTTCGCGCTCGCCCTTCTGCACCATATTCACGATGCGGCGGAATTCGGGCAGCGCCATGCCGGTCTGGGCTGCGATGTCAGTAATCTCGGTGCGAATACGCTCAATCGCTGCGGCTTCCTTCTCTGCGAAGGCGGCCCATTTCTTGTCCTTCTTGGCGTTGGCAGCGATCCAGCTGTCGTCGAGCTCATTGCCAACATAGGATTTGAGGAAGTCGATCCGCTTCACCTTGTGGCGCTCAGCCAGGCGCAGCATCTGGCCGCCAAGCGCGGTCAGGCGACGGTTAAATGCATACAGATTGTCGACCAGGAATTCGATCTTGGTCGCGTGGAACTGCATACTTTCGACTTCACCAGTCAGCTCTTCGCCAAGCTTCTCGTACTTCTTCTCTTTGGCGGGAGGGAAGTCATTGCCAGCAGCAAGCGTATCGACACGCTCGGCCTGGAGCTTCTCAAACGTCTTGAACAGCTTGGTGATACGGGCAAAGCGCTCGATCGCATCGGGCTTCAGCGCAGCTTCCATTTGCGCGAGGCTGAGAGTGTTGTCTTCCTCCTCTTCCTCTTCGCGCTTGTTCTCGCCATTCTCTTCGCCGTCTTCGCCTTCCGCAGATTCCTCTTCGGTATCGTCATCGTCGCGAATAGTAGGCCCGGCCGTCTCTTCAGAGATCTCGCCGCTGTCTTCTTCGTTCTCTTCCTCCATCTTGTCTGGCGGAGGCTCTTTCGAGAGCATGGCGTCGAGATCGAGGATCTCGCGCAATTGCATGTCTTCGGCGTTGAGCGCTTCAGACCATTGGATGATGGCGTGGAAAGTGATCGGGCTTTCACACAGGCCCATGATCATCATGTCACGGCCAGCCTCGATACGTTTGGCGATTGCAATCTCACCTTCGCGGCTGAGCAGCTCAACGGCGCCCATTTCGCGCAGATACATCCGCACCGGATCATCAGTCCGATCGCCAGTACCGGTCTTCTTGGTGGTTGCGGCCTTGGTCTCTTTCTTGGCGTCTTTCTTGTCCGCGGTGCTTCCTTCGCCGACTGACATTTCCTCGACTTCGGCTTCCTGCTCGGCCTCAGCTTCGGCTTCCTCGTCATTTTCGACGATCTGCACGCCCATCTCAGACAGCGCAGTCTGGATGTCTTCGATCTGATCAGGGCTCATCTCGCCAGACGGCAACGCCTCGTTGAGCTCGTCATAAGTGACGTAGCCTTTCTTCTTGGCCTTGGTGATGAGCTTTTTCACTGACGCCTCATTGAGGTCGATCAGGGGTGCATCTTCGCTGTCTTGCGTTTTTGCTTTGGAAGCCATGGATTCCAGTCAGTCCGTTTCTAAATCACTCACGGGCTCTTGAGCCGCAGAGGATGCTAATTCTGTGGTCGGCCCCGAAGCAGCCTTGCGCCGCCCAAAAGCCTTCAATCGTTCGTCGACAAGTCGCAGCTGGTCCCGCAGTCTGGCTTGTTCGGCAAAGGCCCCTTCAGGGTCTTCATCAAACCTCGCCACAGTCGCCGCAAGCGCGGCTTCCAACGCCGGTTTTTCAACCAGCAGCGAAACAGCTTCGGCCAACTCCTCGCGCGCTTCACCGGGTTCGGTGCCTTCTCTGAGGAAGGCGAAGCGGGTATCTTCCGGTGGGGCGGGTAAGCCTTGCTGATCTGATATGGCCAGTTCTCCGCGCGAATCAAGCGTTTCCTCAAGTTCGAACAAGGTTTCCACCAATTGCTTTGCATTGGGGTCAAGCCGAGCAAGGCGGGTGAGGGCTTCTGAATGGCGCGAAATCTCGCTTGGATGACGCACCAGGCCGGCCATGATTGAGGTCAGGAAGGTGTCGCGGCCACCGCCCGAAATCAGCCTTTGCAGCGATGCACGTGCGTCTTGAGAGAGGCGTTGAGGCGCGGTGCGCGCAGGACCATTGCGCCAAGCGGTGCGGGGACGATTGTCGCGCGGCGGATAGGCAAACTCACCAAAGCGATCGAGCAGCTCGCGGCGATAGAGCGAGCGGATGTCCTGATCGGTGATCGTATCGATCTGAGCGATCAGGCGCGCTTTGAGACCAGCCTTGGCCTCGGGCGAATCGAGCGGTTCGGCATCGCGTTCGAATTCCCACAGCGTGTCGAGCAGGCTTGTGGGTCGATCGAGCAGCTTGTGCATTGCACCGACGCCTTGCTGGTTGATCAGATCATCCGGATCAAGCCCGGCAGGCAGCCTTACAATTGAAAGCGAACGTGATGGTTTGAGGAGCGGAAGCGCTCGCTCAATTGCACGCATCGCGGCGCGCTGACCCGCTTTGTCGCCATCGAAACACAGTACGGGTCGTTCAACCATGCGCCAGAGCATTTCGAGCTGCATTTCGGTGAGAGCAGTGCCGAGCGGAGCGACGGCGTCCGCGATGCCCGCCTGTGCCAGGGCAACCACATCCATATAGCCTTCGACTACGACCACACGGCCGGTCTGACGAGAAGCGGGCGAGGCGCGGTGCAGATTGTAAAGCGTGCGGCCCTTGTCGAACAACGGCGTGTCCGGCGAATTGAGATATTTCGCAATGCCATCGCGGCTCTCGAGCGTGCGACCGCCAAAGGCGATCACCCGGCCGCGCGCATCCTGGATTGGCAGCATCACCCGATTGCGAAAGCGATCGTAGGTGGTGCCATCATCGGTCTGGATCCGCATGCCGGATTCGACCAGCATCCCATCTTCAAACCGCGAGAGCGCGCGGTTGAGCGCCTGCTTGCTATCAGGTGCATAGCCAAAGCCGAATTCGCGCAAAGTTGCTTTGGAGAGCCCGCGTCGCCTGAGATAGTCTAGCGCTTCTGCGCCATCGGCGCTGCGAAGGTTATCGACAAACCAGTGCTGCGCCTCTTCCGTCACATCGATCAGACTGGCGCGTTTCTCAGCCCGTTTGGCGGCCACCGGATCGGGCGCCGGGACTTCCATCCCAGCCTCTTCGGCCAGCTCCTTCACCGCATCGATAAAGGACAGGCCACGCTGTTCGGTCATCCAGCTGATGACATCGCCATGAGCCCCGCAGCCAAAGCAGTGATAGAAACCCTTTTGGTCGTTGACGTAAAAGCTGGGCGTCTTCTCGTCATGGAAGGGGCAGCACGCCTTCCATTCGCGTCCCGCTTTCTGGAGCTTGGTTGTGCGCATGACGACCGTTGACAGCGTCACGCGTGCACGCAGCTCATCCTTCCATTGCGGGGTAATCGTCATGCTGTCTTGTCGCCGATCTCATCTCGCATGTCGAGCTGGCCGTGAGACCAGTTGTGCGCAGTGTTGTGGATCAATCATTCTCTGTGGGTTGAGAGGGATAGATCTGCGTCAGATTGGTCTCGAATGCTGGTAGCATGACGCTGAGCACCCACTCGGGAGAAACTTCCAGTTGCGCATGGAAATGCGCGAGGAAGTCCTCGTATCCGTCCATGCCTTCATGCACTTCCCAAACACCCTGATCGCTCTCGATGCCAAGGCAGATCAGATCGGTCGTGACGAGGTCGCGCTTGTAAGTGTGAACCGAGGCAACGCTCGACCATTCGAGTGATCGATCTTGCTTGTCCCCAATGATCGAAAATCCGTTTGAGTTTGCTTCGAGCGAAAGACTGCGCGGCTTTCTCCAAGCCTCAAGCACAGTCTTCAGCCGTTTCAGCACCTAGCTCAACGCCGCCTTGACCAGGCCGCTGGCGAGCTTGCCATCGAGCACCGCGCCGTGGCGTGATTTGAGCTCGCCCATAACGCGGCCCATATCCTTCATGCCTTCAGCGCCGGTCTCAGAGATGATCGTGGCGATCGCTGCCTTGGTGTCATCTTCCGACATCATCTGCGGCAGGAATTCCTCGATCACGGCCAGCTCAGCCTTTTCAGCTGCGGCCAGCTCATCGCGCCCGCCGCTCTCATACATTTCGATAGATTCGCGACGCTGCTTGGCCATCTTTTGCAGGACTGACGTTACGAGGTCATCATCGGGAATCTCCTTGCCGGACGTCCGTTCCTCGATGTCGCGATCCTTGATCTTAGCAGAGATCTGGCGGAGCGCAGCGGTGCGATCCTTCTCGCCAGCCTTCATGGCTGTGATCGTGGCAGCTTTGATGTCGTCGCGAAGCATTGTTCGAATCCTGTAATTGTCTGTTGGCCTGCTATGTCTTCTTGGTCGGCTTGGGTTTCAAGGTCTGTGCGTGCGAAACACACTGTTTGAACAGTGCCCGCAGCTTGGCGTCGTCACCCCAGATCTCTGATGTGACATAGACATAGCCTCGCAAGACCGAACCATAGGAGATCACGTCGCTGGTGCCGTGTTCTTCGTTGTAGGCCTTCTTTTCCGCTTCAGAAAGGCGCACAGTCAGTACTCCATCTTTCTGCAGCGCGCTGAACATATTGCCATTCATGGAGGTGTATTTGTTGGCCGCGCCTTTGACCTTGAGATCGGGATAGTCGCTGACGATCATCTCATAGCGTTCAAGCGCGGCAGCGTAATCGGACTGGCTCATAGACAATTCCTGTGGATCAATGGCGCTTCAACGAAATTATCGCATCAGCAGGCCGCTGGATAGGTTGACGCAGGCGAGGCGGATGCCTAGCGGATGAGACTTAGCACACATCGCAAAAACTCTTTTGAAACGGAGCGCCCAATGGCCGACCCCGCATCTTCCCGCGCGCAACCCAAAGGCGCGACGGGAGTCCTTGTTCTGGCTGATGGCAGCGTGATTTGGGGCAAGGGGTTTGGTGCCACTGGCGATGCGGTTGGCGAAGTCTGCTTCAACACTGCGATGACGGGCTATCAGGAGGTGATGACCGATCCTTCCTACGCTGCGCAGATCGTCACCTTCACCTTTCCCCACATTGGCAATGTTGGCGCCAATGGCGAAGACATTGAAAGCCAGGTCGAAGGGGCTGTTGGCTGCGTAACCCGCGAAGATGTGACCGAGCCGAGCAATTTCCGCAGCGCAGAGCGCTTCACCGAATGGATGGCTGCCAATGGCAAGATCGGGCTGGCTGGTGTTGACACACGCGCGCTGACCCGGCGGATCCGGCTTTCGGGTGCACCCAATGCGGTGATCGCGCACAATCCGGACGGCGAATTCGACGTTCCGGCCTTGCTGGCGCGCGCGCAGGAATGGGCCGGCCTTGAAGGCATGGACCTTGCCAAGCGTGTGACACGGGAAGAGCAAGAGAGTTGGGAAGGCGGGTATTGGCGGCTCGGGCATGGCTATGGCCGCGCCGCGCGCGACGCCACGCCGCATGTCGTCGCAGTGGATTTTGGCGCGAAGGACAATATCTTCCGCAACCTTGTTCGCGCCGGCGCCAAGGTCACCGTAGTTCCCGCCAAGACGTCGCTGGAGGATATCCTCGCGCTCAGTCCTGATGGTGTGTTCCTTTCAAACGGGCCGGGCGATCCGGCGGCGACCGGCGAATACGCCGTTCCCGTGATCAAGGCCCTGCTCGATCGCGACATGCCGCTGTTCGGCATCTGCCTGGGCCATCAGATGCTTGCGCTCGCTGCGGGTGCCAAGACGGTGAAGATGCACCAGGGGCATCGCGGCGCCAATCATCCGGTCCAGCGCGTGGGCGAGGGCTGGGGTGACACCCGCGATCTGGTCGAAATCACCAGCATGAATCATGGCTTTGCGGTGGACGCGGACTCGCTTCCAGAGAGCCTGGAACAAACGCATGTGTCGTTGTTCGATGGCTCCAATTGCGGGATCGCGGTGAAAGGCAAGAATGCATTTGGCGTGCAATATCACCCCGAAGCGTCGCCAGGTCCGCAGGACAGTTTCTATCTGTTTGAGAAATTTGTCGGGGGACTCAATGCGTAACGATCCCGACCGTAAGGTTCCCAAGACGCTGCAACTGATCGAACAGCTTGAGCAGGATGGCGTCGACACCAGCGAAGACCATGCTGTCGAGCATTTCTTTGTTGGCAGTGCTGACCACGCGACCGCTGTGGCCGAGATGTTTGGCGAGGGTGGCTACACCGTCAGCAAAGCGCTCAACTCGCAAAGCGAGCAGGATTTCAGCGTGCTGCTGAGCCAGCCCATCGATGGCAAGACGATCACTCGTTCGATCATCGATGCCTGCCAGATCGCTGAGGCGCGCGACCTGGGCTATGATGGCTGGGATGTCGATGTCTCGCGCTGGAAGCTGAAGGGCGAGGGGTAGGCAGTGATCGCTCGGTTCGCCTTTTCTTGCTTGGGATTGCTCGCTGCTCCTCTCGCAGCGCAGAACCCCGCGATGACGCCGCCGCCTCTGGAGGTTTGGCCCGGCGCGGAGATCGTCGATGGTGTGGCGTTCCAAGGCGATGGCTCGGTTACGCTTGAGCGCGCGGCGGGCGGGCTGCCGGTGATTTCCTTTTGGCGGCCGATCCTGTTCAAGGAAGACAGCCGTTATCCGATCGCGGGCCGGATGGATTGCAAGATCGTCGCAAGCGACGGGTTGTTCAGTGATGAGGCCTTCAATCCCGAAGCCAAGCACGACGCCGTGCGCGAATTGCGCGCAGGCCAAGGCTTTGTCGATATGGATCGGCTGCGCGATTATGACGACAATATCCGCCAGCTTGACGTGGTTGGCCGCCGGCCGAGCCCACGCTCGCACTATGTATTGAGCTATATCATGGTGCGCGATGGCGCACGGATGATCGATATCCGGCGCAATTGCACCTTCATCTATGGCAGCGGCATCTCGAAGCCAGACGTGCTGCCGTACGTCTATCGCTACACCAAGTTGAGCTACGCATTTACGCCAAATGGAGGCGAAGAGGCCGGAGGTGAGGGTTGACCTGCCAAACCTCTCTCGGTGCAATCCTGGATGCGCACACGGCCATTCTAGATATGTGTCCGGCGCTCACCTCTGATCCACGCCTTTCCCTTGTCGAACTTCACGCTTTCGAAAACGAGACCAGCACCTAATGCCCAAACGCACAGACATTTCTTCGATCCTTGTCATAGGCGCCGGCCCGATCATTATCGGCCAGGCATGCGAGTTCGATTATTCTGGAACGCAGGCGATCAAGGCGCTCAAGGAAGAGGGCTACCGCGTCATCCTGGTCAATTCGAACCCGGCGACGATCATGACCGATCCGGAATTTGCCGACGCGACCTATATCGAGCCGATCACGCCCGAAATTGTGGCCAAGATCATCGAGAAAGAGCGCCCTGATGCACTTTTGCCGACCATGGGTGGTCAGACCGCGCTCAATTGCGCGCTGAGCCTTAACAAGGACGGCGTGCTGGAAAAGTTCGGCGTCGAGATGATTGGAGCCAAGGCGGAAGCGATCGACAAGGCTGAAGACCGTGAGAAATTCCGCGCAGCGATGGACTCGATCGGTCTCGAGAGCGCGCGTTCGGGCATTGCGCACAATCTCGAACAGGCGAGGGAGGTGCTGGAACGCACCGGCCTGCCTTCTATCATCCGCCCCAGCTTTACCCTTGGAGGCACCGGTGGTGGCATCGCTTACAACAAGGCCGAATTCGACAAGATCGTGTCCGACGGCCTCGATGCATCACCGACGACAGAGGTTCTGATCGAGGAATCGCTGCTCGGTTGGAAAGAGTATGAGATGGAGGTTGTCCGCGACAAGAAGGACAATTGCATCATCATCTGCTCGATCGAGAATGTCGATCCGATGGGCGTGCACACAGGTGACTCGATCACCGTCGCGCCGGCGCTGACGCTGACCGACAAAGAATACCAGATCATGCGAACCGCCTCGCTTGAGGTGCTGCGCGAAGTCGGTGTCGAAACCGGTGGCTCGAATGTCCAGTTCGCGGTCAATCCTGCCGATGGCCGCTTGATCGTGATCGAAATGAACCCGCGCGTGTCGCGTTCGTCAGCGCTAGCGTCCAAGGCGACCGGCTTCCCGATTGCGCGCGTCGCCGCGAAACTGGCGGTCGGCTACACGCTGGATGAAATCACCAACGAGATCACTGGCGCGACGCCGGCCAGCTTTGAGCCGACGATTGACTATGTCGTCACAAAGATCCCGCGTTTTGCGTTCGAGAAGTTCAAAGGCACCGAGCCGCTGCTGTCGACTGCAATGAAGTCAGTCGGCGAAGTGATGGCAATTGGCCGCAACTTCCAGGAGAGCATGCAGAAGGCTTTGCGTGGGCTTGAGACAGGCCTGGACGGGTTCAATCGAGTGCCAGAACTTGAAGGCGTGGCGCGCGATGTGATCACCGCCGCATTGTCTCGCCGTACGCCCGATCGTTTGCTCAAGGTCGCTCAGGCGTTCCGCGAAGGTCTGTCAGTCGAGGATATCTTCCCGATCACCGGCTACGATCCGTGGTTCCTGCGCCAGATCGAAGAAATCATTGAGGCAGAGGCCGACATTTCAGCGAATGGCTTGCCCAATGATGCCGCTGGTTTGCGCAAGCTCAAGAGCATGGGCTTTTCCGACAAACGCCTGGCGACCCTGGCTGTCCGTTCCGTCGGCGTTGCAGGCGGGATGGCCGAAACACAGGCCAAGCGCAGCGGGCTGCTGCACGACGCGCTCCAGGCCATGGCGGGAGCGACCAGCGAAGCCGAAGTGCGGCAATTGCGCGACAAGCTGGGCGTGCGTCCGGTTTTCAAACGGATCGACAGTTGCGCCGCGGAATTCGAAGCGATCACGCCCTATATGTATTCGACCTACGAAGCGCCCAGCTTTGGTGAACCCGAATGCGAGGCCGCGCCGTCGGATCGGCGCAAGGTTGTTATCCTGGGTGGCGGGCCAAACCGGATCGGCCAAGGGATCGAGTTTGACTATTGCTGTGTCCATGCCTGTTTCGCGCTTGAGGAAGTCGGGTTCGAAACCATCATGGTCAATTGCAATCCGGAGACGGTTTCGACCGATTATGACACGTCTGACCGACTCTATTTTGAGCCGCTGACGACCGAGGATGTGCTTGAAATCCTCCGTGTAGAGCAATCCACCGGCGAGCTCGCTGGCGTGATTGTGCAGTTTGGCGGCCAGACCCCGCTCAAGCTGGCCCAAGCGCTCGAAGATGAAGGCATTCCGATCCTGGGCACATCGCCCGATGCGATCGATCTGGCCGAAGATCGTGAACGGTTTGCCAAACTGGTCAACAAGCTTGGCCTCAAGCAACCCGACAATGGCATTGCCTATAGTCGTGATGAAGCGGCGGCAGTGGCTGCACGGATCGGATATCCGGTCCTGCTGCGTCCCTCCTATGTGCTCGGCGGACGCGCGATGGAAATTGTCGATTCCGAAGCGCAACTCGATGATTACATCAAGACAGCGGTGAATGTGTCGGGTGAGAGCCCGGTTCTGGTTGATCAATATCTGCGTGACGCGATCGAATGCGATGTTGATGCGCTGTGCGATGGCGAAGAAGTGCGCATAGCCGGCGTGATGCAGCATATTGAGGAAGCAGGCGTCCATTCGGGAGACAGCGCCTGCACGTTGCCACCCTATTCGTTGCCGGACGAGATCGTCTCTGAGATGGAACGTCAGGCCGAGGCTCTGGCCATGGCATTGGGCGTGCGCGGGCTGATGAATGTTCAGTTCGCGGTCAAGCATGGCGAGGTCTATCTGATCGAGGTGAATCCGCGCGCAAGCCGGACCGTACCCTTCGTAGCCAAGGCCATTGGTCAACCGGTTGCCAAGATCGCAGCGCGGGTGATGGCGGGCGAAAAGCTGTCCGAATTTGAACCGTTTAAGCGTGATCTGCCTTATATGGCTGTCAAAGAGGCGGTGTTCCCGTTTGGCCGTTTCCCGGGTGCCGACCCGATTTTGAGCCCGGAGATGAAATCCACCGGTGAAGTGATGGGGGTCGATACCGGTTTTGAGCCTGCATTCCTGAAATCTCAGCTCGGCGCTGGGATGAGCCTGCCGCAATCAGGCACAGTGTTTGTGTCGGTAAAGAATTCGGACAAGCCGGTTATCCTTGAGGCAGTTAAAGCACTGATTGGCCAAGGTTTTGATATTATCGCAACCGGTGGCACCCAGGCCTATTTGACTGAGCAGGGTCTGGAGGTTGAACGGGTCAATAAGGTGGCCGAAGGTCAGCCGCACGTAGTCGATCGCATCATCGATGGAGACATAGCGCTGATCATCAACACCACAGAGGGTTGGCAGTCACTGTTGGACAGCAAATCGATCCGCGCGACGGCGCTCGACAAGAAGGTTCCGTACTACACAACGGGCACCGCTTCGAACGCCGCGGCAGCAGCAATTGCGGCCATAAAAGCAAGCGATCTTGAAGTCCGCTCATTGCAAGACTATTATAATTGAGCAAACCACGCGGACTTTCCCAACATTTCGCAGCCCTTGCACCGCTTCCACACGACGCGGTGTAGCTCGAAATGACCCTGATTTGGGTGGGTTAGTCGACAGATAGAAAGAGACGGGATGGCAACGATGGAAAAGGTTCCGATGCTGGCAGAGGGCTATGAGCAGCTTACCGCTGACCTCAAAGTGCTGCGCGAGGAACGCCCAAGGATTGTCGATGCAATCGAGGAAGCTCGGGCGCATGGCGACCTTTCGGAAAATGCCGAATATCACGCTGCAAAAGAGCGCCAAGGTCAGGTCGAGGCGCAGATTGCGGATATCGAAGACCGCGTGAGCCGCGCTCAGATCATCGATCCGAAGTCGCTTTCGGGCGACAAGATTGTGTTCGGCGCAACCGTGACGCTGCTCGATGACGACGACAAGCCTGTGAAATACCAGATTGTCGGCCAGACCGAGGCTGACGCGACCCAGGGCCGCATCTCCTATTCTTCTCCGCTCGCTCGCGCGCTGATCGGCAAGCAGGTGGGTGAGGAAATCGAGATTACGGTTCCTGCAGGCGACAAGTTCTACCTCGTCGACAAGATCCAATTCATCTGAAGGATGCGCGAAAAGTGCCTCAATCGAGGTGCTTTTCCATCGCATAATTGTGGATCGGCACGCCATCGACTTCAAAGTCGCGGCGGTGCTGAACGACATAGCCTGCGCGCTCGAATGCGGGCCGCGCCAATTCGCTCGCTTCGGTGTAGAGGCGCGAAACGCCTAGCTTGACCGCATCCCCTTCCGCGGCCTCCAAAAGGCGTTCGGCAAGGCCTTTGCGCGTATGGTCTGGGTGGCCGTAGAGCATGTCCAAATGGCCATCAGGCTCTAGCAATGCGTAGGCTGCTGGCTGATCGGCTTGGTCAGCCGCCACCAGTATGATCGCACCCGCTTGGTGGCGCTCCAGAAACCTGTCCGGTCCGGGATGCCGAGACGCCCAGGCTGCGGTTTGCTCAGGCGTATAACGGCGCGATCCTATAGACTGAATCGCAGCCAAGGTGATGTCGGCTAGGGCTTGGGCGTCGGCGCTTGCAAATGGCCGTATCGAATAGGCCACTCTCGGCTTATTCGTCAGGCGTCAGCAGGCGGTGAATGTGCACCACCACGTATTTCATTTCCGCATCGTCAACCGTGCGTTGAGCCTGAGCGCGCCATGCATCTTCAGCGGCTTCGTAGCTGCTGAATACGCCAACAACGTGAAGGCTCTCCGGATCGGCAAACTCAAGGCTGCGCGGATCTTTGACGCGGCCACCCATAACAAGGTGGAGCTTCTGGTTTGGGGTGGTTTCTTCCATCTTCGGTTCTTTCCTTGGGGAGGGAGACTCTGACCGCGCCCCATAAAGACAATCGCGCTCCAGACAAGGTCTAGCGCCGAAATCAGAAGCGAAGTCCTGCTAGCGACTGACCTTGTCGCGAATATCGCGCACCTTGTCAGCGGCTGCATCTGCAAACGAGCCGGCTTCTTCGCGCAATGCCTGTGCCTTCGACTTCGCGGCATCGCCCGCTTCGCCCAGTACGGCTTGGCCCGTGCGCGCACGATCAAGCGCTTCGTCGATCAATTTGATGCCATAGGCTACCGCCGCATCGGCAATCACGTCGCCAAAGGCAGACCAGCGCGATTTGGCCGCTTTGCCGACGGCTTTGCTCGCGCCCTGAGCAGTGTTGCTGACCGCGCGGGCTGTCCCGGTAGCAGTCGAGCGCGCGAGTCGGCGTCCGGGGGCGGTGAGGAGCCCGATAATCAGTCCAGCAGCAACCGCACCGCTTACCACGGTCAGCGGGTGTGCTCGCGCATATTTGGCAGCATCCTGAGCCGATTCCTTGGCACTATCCAGCAAGGTGCGTTGAGCGATCCGTCGGTCGCTTGCTTCGATCTTCGCTCGTAGAGCGTCGCGGGTTTCGGTGTCACTCATGGCTGTCTCCGGCATCGGGGGAATCGGAATTGGTTGGTTCAGTCTCTTCTACCGTAGAGTCTTGAACCAAATCTGTATTCTCATCGGCTTCGCTGTCAGTGCTCTCGCCATCGTCGAGGATCTCCAGAATCGCGCCGCTGGCGAACCAAAGCACGATTGCCCCTATCAAGGCACCCAATACGCCGCGATTGGCCTCAGATGGCTCTCCTGAGCGCTCAAGCACGTCTTGAGCGCCGCCGCCGATCCTGCCGATGACGCGATCGACAAAGCCGCGATCGGACCAGCCTTTCTTGAGCAGTTCGATGTCTGTCAGCAGGTTCTTGCGCGCGGCGTCGCGAAGCTCGCGGTCCTCTGCGAATTGTTCTGTCAGCTTGCTCACGAATCCTGGTCCTTGAACAGGCTGCTGACCCCAGTTGCGCTCGACTTAGCGGCCAATGCGAGGATCACGACCAACAGCAAAAGGCTGCCGATCACAATCGCGATCGAACCCCAGATCCCAACCATCGGCTCCAGCGCGAGCAAAAGACCGACGATCAATGCAATCACGGTCACATGGAGCAACAAGATCGCGCCAATCGCAAACAGGGCAGACGCTCCGACTTTGCGACCAGCCAGCTTGGCTCTTGTCTTCTGGAAGGCGAGCTCCGCCTCGGCATACGTGCGGCCGTCATCGATCAGGCCCGCGAGCTCATCTGTTAGCGATGGCGGTGCCTCGCTTGATGCAATGGTTTCGTCTGAATTCTGCTCGGGCGCAGCCATTGGACCGGACGGATCCGGCGGTGATTCACCTGATCCGTCAGTCCGTTCATCATCACGCATACTCTGCCCCTAGAGTGCAGGTCTGCTCAGAGCAAGTTAGTCGCGCGATCCGCGGAACATTCGTGCAATCAGGAAGCCTGCAACGGCAGCAATACCCACGGCAACGCCGGGGCTCTTGCGGACAAATTCGCGGGCATCTTCGCCGATTTCCTCAACGCTCTTGGAATCAAGCTTGGCCGAAGTCTCAGCGAGGCTGCGCGATGCCTTGCGGGCATAGTCGCCATATTGCTCACCGAAGCGGTCATCAATCTGCTCTGCCGTGTCGCCTACGACCTTGCCAAGCGAAGCAATCGCGTCGCTGGCTGCAGTCTTGCCGTCTGTGGCAAGCTCACCGGCTTTTTGTTTGGCATCTTCACCGTAAGACTTGGCATCGGCCACAAAACTATCTCCTCGTGCGGCGGCTTGTTCACGATAGGCGTCGGCGCGTTCGCCTGCTTCGGCACGCAGCGCAGCGGCGCCAGCCTTTGCTTCTTCAAGAGCGGCGCTGAACCGGCTCTTAGCTTCTGCACGCTTCTCGCTGCCCGGGTCATTGGCGACCGGGGTCAGCTCCTGCGCGTCCTTCTTGGCTGAAGTTGCACCAGTTTTGGCAGGACTTGCCTTCTTTGCGGCCCGCTTGCGGGGTTTAGCGGCCGATTTGGTCGTCTTTTCTTGCGCCATGATCGTCTACGATCCCTCCATTTGCGACTTTGCACCCTAAAATTCGGGGAGGTGCAAAGTCAAAAAACTAATCCGGCTTGCGCCGCGTTGCTCCGGCGCATAGAGCGCGCCTCACATACCCCATATGGGGGTGTCTTAGAGATATACAACACATTCGTTGCGGAGCCAACCATGACTGCGATTATCGACCTCCATGGACGCGAGATTTTGGACAGTCGGGGAAATCCCACTGTAGAAGTCGACGTCCTGCTTGATGATGGAAGCTTTGGACGCGCTGCAGTCCCTTCTGGTGCCTCCACCGGCGCTCATGAGGCGGTAGAGCTCCGGGATGGCGATGCCGAACGTTATAAAGGCAAGGGCGTCCTCAAAGCCGTCTCTGCCGTTAATGGCGAGATCGCAGAATTGATCACCGGAATGCACGCCGAAGATCAACGCGACATCGACCTGGCCATGATCGCGCTGGATGGCACGCCGAACAAAGGTCGGATCGGCGCGAACGCCATTCTTGGCACCAGCCTCGCGGTGGCCAAAGCAGCGGCGAATGCGCGCGGCCTGCCATTGTTCTCCTATCTCGGTGGAGTTTCTGCGCATGTGTTGCCGGTGCCTATGATGAACATCATCAATGGCGGTGAACACGCGGACAACCCGATCGATATCCAGGAATTCATGATCATGCCGGTTGGTGCCGACACGATCGCTGACGCGACGCGGTGGGGCTCAGAGGTTTTCCACACGCTCAAAAAAGGTCTGTCGGACAAGGGTCTTTCAACCGCTGTTGGTGATGAAGGCGGCTTTGCTCCTGATCTTGCCAGCACGCGCGCGGCGCTCGACTTCATCATGGCTTCGATCGAGCAAGCGGGCTTCAAGCCGGGCGAGGACATCGTGCTGGCGCTCGATTGCGCGGCAACCGAGTTTTACAAAGACGGCAAGTACGAAATCTCAGGCGAGGGGCTGAGCCTCAGCGGCGAAGAGATGGCTGACTACCTTGCCAAGCTGTGCGCTGATTATCCGATCCGTTCGATCGAAGACGGCATGAGCGAGGACGATTTTGAGGGCTGGGCCGCAGTAACCGCGGCGATTGGCGATACGGTCCAGCTGGTCGGCGATGATCTGTTTGTGACCAACCCAGAACGTCTCGAAGACGGCATCGCCAAAGGGCTTGCAAACTCGCTGCTGGTCAAAGTCAATCAGATCGGAACGCTTACCGAGACGCTCGCTGCAGTCGATATGGCCCATCGCGCGAGCTATACCTCGGTGATGAGCCACCGTTCAGGCGAGACCGAGGACGCGACAATTGCTGACCTCGCGGTTGCGACCAATTGCGGACAAATCAAGACGGGTTCGTTGGCGCGTTCTGACCGTCTCGCCAAATACAACCAGCTGATCCGCATCGAAGAAGAGCTGGGCAGCAGTGCTAGCTATGCAGGTCGTGCGTGTTTCGGAGCGCTGAGCGCCTAACGGCTTGGGTCCCGCGCGACCATCATCTCGATGAAGCGATCCATTGCTGCGAGGCATTGATCGCTGAGGCGGACAAGCACGCGCCGTTGATCGGTTGGATCGTGTTCGCGAATGAGCATGCCTTGATGGGTCAAAACGCCGATCCAGCGGAGGCCTGTGGTAGGCGGTGATGCAGATCCTATGCAGGCGCTCGAAACCGACACCGATTTCCCTTCAAGCGCAGCGATGTAGAGATCGAGCAGGATATCCCAGGCCGGTTCGCCGAAGATTTCCATCTGCCCAAAGATCGTGCTGCGCTGGCGCCGCATTGAATAGAGATGCCGCGCCAGTTCGATGTTGCGGGCCAGATTGGGTTGGTTCGATTGCTTGAGTGGTGACGCGACCGGGGACGCTTTTGTCGGTGCATCATTTGAAGGAAGTTCGGGCAGACTGGCTGCAATGTCGGGGGATCCCGCAGCGCCTTCGATCTCTCTGGCGAGGTGCAACAATTGCGATGCGATTTCGGCAAGCCAGTGCGAACGCGAGTCTCGAGCCACGTCGATTTGCAAATCCGTATGCTCGTTGGCGACAGCCTGCCCCGTATTGCCGGACTGAGCGTCGCCACTTCCATCGCGGTTTGATCTGGAATCGCCCATTCTCGAGTCCGCTGGTTGCCAATGCGCCAAGGGGTCGAGCGTGGACCTTACCCGGCCGCAGGCTTTGGAGGAATTGCGACTGGGTGGGTGAGCGACCCGTGACTATCCATTGCAGGACATAATCGAGCGGTCGCAAATTGGCTTTAAGGGAAACTACGCATGGTGTCGCATGAATCAATCGGACCCGGGTCGCTCTCACCCCGCAATTGATTGATCGCGCTGACAAGGTGAGCCGCCGCCACCTGCGCTCCAATGCGATCAAGCTGATACAGTTGAGCTTCCAGCGCACCGATAATCGAATTCAGCTCGGCGCGCGGCGCCAGCTTCCCTTCTGCCACAATCTTTCCCCAATCACACAAATCAGGCTTCGAACCACTTGGTCCATGGCCTCGTCAGTCCGGGAGTGAATACAGCTCAGGCTCTTCAGAAAAGATACAGCGGGAAACTACGTAGTTTGTCAGTGACCAAACCGGTTGGCGAGAGCGAATAGGGCGAGGGCAGCCTTGGCCGCTTCGCCGCCTTTGTCTTTCTGGTTGGCATCGGCCCTGACAAGCGCTTGGCCCTCATTCTCAACCGTAAGGATGCCATTGCCGATCGCGATCCCGTCCATGGTCAGCGCCATGATGGCTCGCGCGCTTTCACCAGCGACGATTTCAAAGTGGTAGGTTTCACCTCGGATGACCACGCCGATCGCAACGAACCCATCATACTCCCCGGATTCAGCCGCCATCGCGATTGCTCCGGGGATCTCAAGCGCGCCAGGGACAGTCAGGACTTCGACATCGTGCCCGTCGGCTTCAAGCGCCGCTCTGGCGCCGGCAATCAGCATGTCATTGAGATGTGCGTAGAAACGCGCTTCGACGATTAGAAAGCGAGCCATTGCTTACTCCGGAATAGGGTGGTGGCCGACAATGTTGAGGCCGTAGCCTTCAATTGCGACTACATTGGGTTGTGAGTTCGAAAGCAGGATCATGTCGTGAATGCCGAGATCAGCAAGGATCTGTGAGCCAATTCCAACGTTCCTGTTGGCTTCTTCAGTGGTGTATTCACCGCTTGATCCGACGCGGCCTGTGAGAATGACAATAACGCCAGAACCGTGGTCACCAATCGCTTGCATTGCCCGTTGCAGCGTCCGCTTGCGGGGACCAGGCTGCCCCAGGACGTCATCAAAGACCGATATGGGGTGAACGCGGGCAAGCGTCGCTTCGTCGGGCTGGGTGTGGCCTTTCTGAAGCACATAAGCTTCATTGTCAGACACTTTATTGCGGTAAGTGATCATCCGCCATTGTCCGCCATAATCGGACTCAAACGCACGCTCGTCTGCTCGTTCGACCAAGTGATCATTGCGCATGCGATAGGCGATCAGATCACGGATCGTGCCGATCTTGAGATCGTGCTTGCGCGCGAATGCAATCAGATCATCGAGGCGCGCCATTGACCCGTCTTCATTCATGATCTCGCAGATCACCCCGCTCGGATTGAGGCCGGCTAGACGCGAGATATCGACCGCAGCTTCGGTGTGGCCGGCGCGAACCAGGACGCCGCCGTCACGCGCCGTAAGTGGGAAGACATGGCCTGGCGTCACGATGTCATCGGGGCCTTTGGTCGCGTCTATGGCGACAGAGACGGTGCGGGCTCGATCTGCCGCTGAAATGCCGGTCGTAACGCCTTCCTTGGCCTCAATAGAGATTGTGAAAGCCGTCTGCATGCTTTCGCGATTGTTGCGGCTCATCGGCTCCAGGCCAAGCTGATCAACACGCGCTCGATCTAGCGAGAGGCAAATCAGACCGCGGCCATGCGTCGCCATAAAGTTGATCGCGGCAGGCGTTGCCATCTGGGCGGGAATGATGAGATCGCCCTCGTTCTCGCGGTCTTCATCATCAACAAGAATGTACATCTTGCCGTTTCGTGCCTCGTCGATGATTTCCTCAATGCCAACCAGGACGGGGCGATCATCATTGGCATCCAGGAACGCTTCCAGTTTTGAAAGAGTCTCGGTGGTCGGGTTCCAATCCTCGTCCGCGCAGTCGCGAAGAGTGTTGGCATGCAAGCCGGCTGCACGCGCGAGACCGGCCTTCGTCATATCGCCAGACGACACTAGATCCCTGACGCGTGTGATTGTTGATGTGCTCATAACGAATAGATATCACATTTTAATGTGATTGCAAGCACCCAGAATTCACAGGGGCGCATCCTTACCCATTGCACTGGGATGGGTATGGACTAAGGCAGTACTACTGAATTTGCCTCTGAGACGGGCACTCGCAGACGGATCGCGCCACATTGCCCAAATGGCATTCTCATATCCATGCACCTGTTTTGATTGTGCTTCTTGCAATCGCCTTGCGGCTGCGCGGAATTGACTTTGGTTTGCCGGCGCTGAACGACCCCGACGAATTGATGTTTGAGCTTGGCGCAACCAAGATGTTGACCGAGGGCTCGCTAAACCCTGGGTGGTTTGGGCATCCCGCTACCACAACGATGTACGGCCTCGCCATCGTCAACGCTTCAACTTTCGTGCTTGGATGGTTGGTTGGGACCTATCCAGGAACTGCCGAATTCATGTCAGCGATCTACAATGATCCTGGCATCGTCATATTGCCGGGGCGGGTCATGATTGCTGTGTTCGGCGCACTTTGTGTTTGGCAGACTTGGCGCTTGGCCCAGCATATCGCCAATCCAGATGATCGGCTGATGGCTGCCACGTTCGCTGCTCTTATTTTGGCATGCAGCCCGGTGCACATTGCCTATTCGCAAATCATCCGTTCCGACATCATGGGCACCTTCTTCATGCTCTTGTGCCTGGGCGCGGCGCTTCGGATCGCCCGCGATGGGGCGAGAAGAGACTATCTGTGGGCGGCAATTTGGCTCGCTCTCGCCGTAGCTACCAAGTGGCCCTTTGCGTTGATTGCGCTGTCGGTTGTAGGAGCCGCTGCCGTCCGGATCTTTGACGTCCGCGACAACGTCAAATGGCACGTTCTCCGATTGATCGAATTTGGCGGGTTGGCGTTTGTCGCGTTGCTCTTGGTGTCTCCATACCTTGTACTCGAATTCGAGACTGTCGTTCGCAATCTTAGCGGCGAAGTCAGAACGCAGCACCTCGGTTCAACCAGCGGCGGAATCGTTGATAATTTGTGGTGGTATGTGCGCGGTGCATTGAGCAACGGACTGGGCATTGCCGGCTTGGCATTGGCCGTGTTTGGTTGGATCTTGATCATCCGAAATAGGTCGCACGCTCTAGTGATACTGCCTTTCGCGATTGCCCAGATCATATTGCTCACAACAAGCAATCTTCGTTGGGAGCGTTGGATACTCCCTCTGTTACCCCTCTTCGCAATCGCAGCTGGATTGGGAGCTGCATACCTAGCGAGAATGATCGGTCAAAGGAGCCGAATGGCAACGATCGGACTTGTGGCTGGTCTTTCGCTGATTCCTGTTTCGTTGGCGCTGACGGCGTGGACAGAGTCTTCCATTCGTATGGAAGACACCCGTCAACAAGCATCGAATTGGGCGGATACGAACATCCCGGAAGGCAGCACAGTCCTGATAGAGCATTTTGCCTTTGACCTGATCGATCAACCTTGGACAATCCTATTCCCATTGGGCGATGCAGGGTGCGTCAACGCGCACGACATGATCGCTGGCCGAATTAACTACAGCGTAATCGAGAAGGCGCGGGCTCATCGCGCCAATGTCGATTATGGCACAGTTCCAGCCAATCGGCGCGATAGCTGCGCAACGGATTACGCAATTCTGACTCAGATCGACCGTTATGAGACCGAGCAGGATCGATTTCCTGAAGAGTATTCGGCTTATCAAGATCTCTTGCAAGAAATGGATATTAAGCGGGTTTTTCGCGCCAGTCAGGGCGAAACCGCCGGTCCCGTGGTGATGATTCTTGAACGCCAACCGCAGGGCGTTCTTCAGCCCTAATCACAAGCTCCCGTCTGGCAACGAGGCAGTCTTGCTAAACCGCGTCCCGCGCCAAATTGGGGGTGCCATTTTGGACCCATGATCCGCCAGTAGCCAGGACCTGATCATAGAGTTCAACATCCTTCGAGTAGAGGTGCCGAATGCGCGTTTCCAAGTCAGCATCCAAAACGATCGGTGCTCCGGAGCTTTTGTTGAGGTGTGGGATGTCAGGCATTCCAAGCAGTTTGGCCAATTCCTTGGAGACGTGAGGACCACTGTCGATCGCAAACAAGCGGTCAACCATCAGCTCGCCTACCGAATTGACCAAGAAACTGGATTGAGAGCGAAACGTGACGATTTCCTCTATCAGTTCGGGGTTCTGCTCGAGCGTGGTGACCAAGTCTTCGATCTGGTCAATCTTCCCCAATCTGAAGCGTTCAAATCGGGAACTCAAAATCATGTTGGTGCCTCCGCTCTTTGTGAATCGCCAAGCTGAGACAAATCGCGACACGGGATCGCGCAAGAGTGCAAATCGGTGCCAGCGATGGAAGTCATCGGGATACCTCAATAGCCAACTCGGTGCGCGATAGTGTGGCAGATTTCGGCCGTAGAGATCGCGAGAGATCGACGTCCCGCCCGTTTTGGGCAAATGGACGAATAGGAAACCAGAGTCTTCGATTTGCTGACGCAGATGGCGACCTTCGAGCATCATCCAAACAAGCCGACCAGGAGCTGTTCGAATTGCACGTTCATGCAACTTGTGGCCCAGATCGTGCAGTGTGTCCTTCACCAGCAAAAACCACTCGGGCATTCCAGACCAGTCGCGTGGATAGGGGCGGTATTTGGCTTTCGTGCGTTCCAATTTGGGCAGGGCCACAAATCGGCTCAGGACAAAATAATTCAACACCGCCGATGTCAGGATTGTCGCCAATCCGGCGATGTATGCATCCGAAAACAGGAACAGATAGCCGACCAGGATCAAAGCTGCCGCGGCGTAATTGGCAAGATAGCCAAGCAGGTAACGGGTTTTGCTGAGTCGCTTGTCCGCGAAGACAAAGCGGCCATAGGTCATATAATTGAAAACGAGCCCCACGATGCGGCCAATCAGCTGCGCAACATGAGGGATCAGCCCGATCCAGACCAGAGCGGCATACAGCGCGAAGCCAAATGCTGTGTTGAGGATGCCCGTACCCAAAAAGCGAACCAATCTAGTGTTGGCAGAAACGAAGCTCGCCTGATTCGAATTCTTATTGCTGCCATTGCTGGTCACGATCGGTGCCCTCATGCCTAGGTCAGACCCCTGCCATGGCCTTCCAAGGCCGATTAGTTGTCCCTGATACGTATTTTGATCGCACGGCGACGAAGACCTCCCACATCGTCGTCAATGCCAGCGCCCATGCCACACTCATGATCATCAATGGCCTGATGAACGGCCAAAGCGTGACCTGGTTTGCGATCATTACTCTTGTATCGGTGAAGTAGGTGTCACGTGGCGAAGACGGGAGTTCTGATAATGGGAAGTCCAATGGGATGGCCAACAAGTAGCACATCGTGATTGCCCATATCCTGCCGAAGCCTTTCCACGGCTCCATCAACACGAAAAAGACAAAAAATATCTGGGTGTACATGCCCGATTCTGACGTCACCAACGCCATGAGGACGCCCAATGCGATCGCCCGGTAATGCGTCACAGCGTCCGGCCGCAGCCAGATCGTGAACGCAGCGAATGCAATTAGCAGCTGAGTGAACAGCTGGCTCGCAGGGAGGATGATTTGAAGTCTCTCGACCCAGTCTGAGCCGATAATCGTGATAAGGGGAAACTGGCCTTCTTCAATCACAGACATCAGCGGCAAGTAGGTAAACCCGTGCCAGGCATCGAGGATTTGCGCGGCGCCACCACCAGAGAAATTTTGAAGATTGGCCACAATCTCAAGCGGCGAGCCAGCGCCAAGAATGGCGTAGCTTAAGAGATAGATCAAAACCGTCGCAATCAAGATACCTTCGACGTGAAGCCATCTGCGCTTGAGCAATAGCGCCACAAAGCCGCCAATCAGGTAAACCTTGAAGTTCAACGCCAATCCCGCAAACAGCCATTTGAGGCGCGCAGACGAAAGCAATGGCCCCAATGCCAAAACGAAGCAGGTGTAGGTAACCAGAAGCAGGTTGCCGCGCTCAAGCGCGCTGAGCATGGGCATGCCCAAGGCAAGGCAAATTGTTCGCATAGGCGCCGTGCGGCGATCGATTTTCCGAAAGCAGCGCCAGGTGAGGTAGATGTTGAGGGCAAACAGCAACCAGATCGTCGCTAGACCAACCCAGTCGCAGTCTCTTGCGACTATGCCCGAGCTGGGATCGTAACCTCGCACGTCAGGATAGCATCGATCAATGCCGAATATCCGTAGGAACACGAATGAAAGCGGCGGATAGACCGTAAGGTAGGTGTCGTAGACGCCAGCCTGGCGAGCCCAAAATGCAGGGTTGAACCAATCGGCATAGGTGTCTGAAGGGACGTAGAAGAATGGCGGTGGGAGATAGCCATATCGACCAACGTGAAGCGCGCAGTAGCCAATCCCGACGACGATCACCGCAGACAGCGCAATCTCGAACCAGTGTCTCTTATCAGTCGGCGAGTTGACCTGGGACTGCACGCTTAGCCTGCCTTACTCGGTGCAGAGAAGACGAACCTTTTGAGTACAAAATAGTTGAGCAGCGAGACCGCAACAATCGTTATGAAGCCGGCTAGGTAAGGAGAGAGAATTTGCGTGAGCAGGGCCCAAAGCAAGCCCAAACTTATGATGTAGTTCAACGCGTATGAACCAATGAAGGCGAGCCCGTTTCCAGCCTGCCCGACAAAGGTAAGTCGACTGTAGGAAAAATAGTTGAACGTAGCGCCGATCAGGTGACCAACGATCTGCGCAACAAACACGTTCAGGCCCAGATAGATGAGCAACGCAAACAGAGCATAGCCAAAGCCGAAGTTCAGCAACCCGGTCAGGTAATAGCGCGCAATTCTTTGAATCTCGCCTGGTTCGCGCAGACTTCTAAGCATCAATAATCTTCCGGGAAATTGACGCGCTCTTTTTCCAGGACCAAGGATTGGTTACGGGAGCGTTCCGAGATCAGTTTTACCTGAACTCCAATCAATCCGATGAACAGGAATAACATCGTGAATTGCCCCTGCAGGGCAGCGGCAAACAGCCACAATTGCACCGATCGATCAAAAATGGCGGCATAGAGCGCTCCACCAAGGCAGAACAGGGTGAGCAGCCCAAGGAAGAATGCGACGTAGAGTGGGACCCTCAACAAGCCCTTAGAGGATCCCGCGAGGCCATTCAGTGCGAAGTCGAGTAGGGTCAGGAAGTTGTTGTTGGAACGACCACCTTCTCGGTTGGGGCGCTTGTACGGAATTGTGATCAGATCGAACCCGGTCTCTATCAACAAACCGCGGAAGAAGGGCTCCGGTTCGTTTAGCTGCTTGATCGCTTCAACGACCTTTCGATCGTAAATGCCAAACCCCGTTGCATTTGGGATTGTCTGATAATCTCCAAACGTAGACTGCAACCAATATGAGATCGCGCGGACAGACCTGAGCATAAGCCCCGATCTTTCTTCTTCGCGAACCCCGAGCACGATTGGAGTGCCTTCGCGCCAATAGCGAACCATCTTTGGCAAAAGCTCTGGCGGGTCTTGAAAGTCCGCACACATCCCGATCACCGCTTTGCCTCTAGCGACAAAAATACCATGCGTCGGCGATCGCATCTGACCAAAGTTGCGACTGTTGACGATCAACCTGATGCGATCATCCTTCGCGCAGAGTCCGCGGATGACCTCAACCGTGTTGTCGCTCGATTCATTGTCTATGAAAATGATGTCGAAGGACTCGGCAATTGGTTCAAGCTGATCGATCACCGCTTGCGCGATCCTAGGAGCGTTTTCCTCTTCGTTACGGCAGGGAATAACCACTGAAATTTCTGGAACGGTGGCCATAGGTGGTTCAATCCGGCTTTTCGGCTTCATCGGTCTTTGCCAGACCCATTGGCGGTGGCCTCAAGCGATAGGCTTCGATCGCACCCCATCCGAGCAGCACAAATATGAAAATGGCGAGGGCAGGGAACCATAGCTGCCTTTCGGTTACGACGTGCGGGTGTTCGACCAATCGCAAGTTTGCTTCTGCGGTCAAATCCTCGACCGTCGTCCCGCGTAGAAAACGCAGGTAGCTGTTGTAGAGCGATTGCGCGATCTGCAGGTCGCGCTCAAGTCGGTAGAGCTCGCTCGAGTTCTGGACGAGATCCCCGATACTTTGGGCCTGGTCTGGCGCTGTTGATTGAGCCTCGGCCAGTTGAGCTCGCAATGCCCGCAACTCGGCCTGTTTCTGCTTCACAGTGAGATTCTGTGGGGTGAACAATTCTAAGGCCTGAGCGAGCTCGATTTCCCGCGCTCTGATTGCATCTTCCAATTGTGGCACGCGGCCGCCGATTGCAGCGATCGACGCTTGTGGATTGGTGTAGCGATTGTTCAAACGAAAGCTGTCATATGCTCTTTGCGCTTCGGCCAATTCGTCGGATGCATCCCTTACCAGCTGTTCCAGGACTTCTCGCTTGTATTCAGTCTGCTCGCGGCTGAGTTCACCAAGCTGCGTTTGAAGCGCGACTTGGAAGGCGCTTACGACCTCCTTTGCGAAATCAGGATCGCGATGCTGCATCTCAATCAAGATCAGCCCGCCTCGAAGCGATCTTACGCTTACGCGATCGCTGAGGAATCGCTGGAGCTCAACACGGTCATTGCTCTCTAACTTTTCCTTTATGGAGCTGTTGGCGATGACTGTGTCTCGCACTGCATCGCTGTTGCCCACACGCAATGCGATTTCGATAGCTGCCTGATTCCCGAAAACGCTCCTTACAGCGTCAAGCTGTCCAAGCGCGCCCTCAAGCCCCAATGAAGCACGATCGCTCGGTGTGAAGGAGCTGCTGGCGAGGAAGCGCTCTGGGAAGACAACCAAGATCCCTGATATCGCCAGCGCCGCGCCAAAAATGATGGCTCTCCAGCGAAAACTGGCGAGGAATTTGAGGTTGGCGACCTGTCCCACGAGACTAGTTGGCCTCCGCATCAGATTGAGTTCACCGCCGCCGCGGTGACCCCCAATTGGAAAATAATAGTCGAGATATCCCGGATACGCTGCCAGATGTCGTTGGTTTGTGTCCTGATTGGCACGAACACCACGTCACCGGGCAGGGCTGCTTCCTTTAGCATACCGTTCTTCTTGGTCAGGACTTCGCCATTCGCTCTGACGACGAAGGCTCGACCCTTGTCGGCCGCGCGTTGCAAGCCCCCGGCCATGTCGATGTAGTCGCGCAATTGAAGTCCGTCGGTTTCGACTAGGAATGATGCTGGTCTGAACACCGCCCCAAACACGCCGACCGTAGAGGGGCGAGGCGGAATAACGAGGCGGTCTTCGTGTTCGACTAAAAGAGTGCCAGGGAGCTCGGTTGAGCTTGGAGACAGACCCATGACAACGCGACCATCAGGCTCTCGATCACGCAGCAATTCAAGCACGTCTTGAGCACCGGCGATCTCTGCAGCTCTGCGGCCTGAATCGGACCCATAGCTGTTGACCAATGGAGCTGACGCGAGAGAGATTTCCAGTTGTTCAAGCGCTTCCTGGAAACTCAACCGCTGCTGTTCCCTGACCGATCGCCTTTCAAGCCGGGCGCCATAGAGATAGGCACGTTCGGTCGGCCCACCCGCCAAAGCAAGAATGTCCTGTAGTGGGGTGTTGGGAGCGACGTAGAAATTGCCAGGATTTCTGACTTCGCCTTCTATGCGGACAATCACCGATTGCGATGCGATTGGCTGAACAAGGCTACCCTTCGATAGGACCTCAATAATGTCGCCGCCAAGGGCTTCGGAGCCGCCCCATTGGTCCGCTGCGATTTGTAGTGGTCCGCGCTGGTTGGTGTCGGACGTTCGGTAAAGGATAAGGCGTTCCGGATCCCCCAGATCGTTGGGACCGCCGGCAAGATTCAGGGCGTCAGCCAGGGTCTCGCCTTCGCGCAACTCATAAATGGCCTCGTCCTTTACGCTGCCTAGAACCGCAATTTGCCGACCGGCCGGTGGGATAAAGAGCACATCCTCATTCTGCAGAACTATGTCGTTGTTGCGATCGCCTCCTCGAAGGATTTGGTAGAGATCGAAATCGGAGATCTCCCGGCCATTGCGGTAGACCTTAACTGAGCGAAAACTGCCGCCCGCTGATGGCCCCCCTGCTTGAAAAATAGCGTTGGCAAGTGTCGACAAGCTTGTGACGGAGAAAGCGCCGGGATTGTTGGCAAAGCCGGTGACATAGACCCTGATCCCGCGCAATTTGCGGATCCCAACATCGACGTCGAATTGCCGGTATTCTTGGCCGATTGCATTGACCACCGTGGACCTGAGATCCGAATAACGGATCCCCGCAAGTTTGATGCTGCCCACGCTAGGGAGAAAGATATTGCCGTCATTGTCGATCTCGCGCTCGACTGTTCCAGCGATGGCTCCCTTGAGCCTCAAAACGACAGTGTCTCCGACATTGAGCAAATAGTCCGGCGGAATTGTAGCCGTTGAGGGAAGAGCAAAGTCTCGACTTGAGGGTAGGAGAAGGTTCTCGCCGAAACGGCGAACGTCGCGCCCCGCAGCCTCTGCGACATAATCTTCAAACTCGCCAGGCTCCGCTGGGGTTCGTAGTTCCAGATTTTGCCCGAGCGCATCTTCCTGCGCATCCAAACGATCCTCAAAAGCATCTTCGGGAAGATCGTCTGGCCCGAGACTTGTCGGCTCAAACGCAGAGTTGGTGCTTACGGTTGATCCTGATTGGCCTGTCGATCCCAAGCCATCATCCTCGTCGTCGTCATCGGCCGGATCTTCGATCGCACCATTGTTAAGCAATTGAGCCTCAACCGGCGCGGACGACATCATCAATCCGAATGCCAATAGCGCAAGAAGAAGCGCAATCCGTGACCGTGCGAATGGAATTACTGAGTTGGTTTTCATTAAATGGCTCAATTTCGGAAATCAGCTGCGAGGAGCTGAAGGCAAGCATGATTGGTCATCGCCGATACGAAGGACCGCGAGATGAGTGTGCGGTTTGGTAAAGTAGTTGACATTGGAAGTTCTACGCCGCGACCGCTTCGCGTCGTTCAATAATAGATCGCGTCAGATCAGCAAAGTGATCATGGATCTGCGCATTGTTTGGCTGCCAGCCCGTGCTTGCATAGCCATAAGTCATAAATCTGAACCCCATCGATAGTTGCTCTGCCACTTGCGCATCGAGCTCGCTATCGCCGACATAAATGCAGTCTTGAGCTGATTGACCGAGAAGCCGCAAGGTCAGCTCAAGCAAATCAGTTGACGGTTTCGGCTTCATCCCTTCGCGGCTTCCAACAATTGCTGTGAATAGCGGCAACAGACCCGTATCGGAAAGGGCATTCTCGCACAGCAATTGCGGCTTATTTGAGCAAATGGCCAATGTGTGGCCTTCGTCATGCAACTCACGAAGCCCGGAGGCGACCCCATTGAACAGCGCAGAATGCGGGGTCTGGGTTTCTGCATAACGCTCACGAAACTCGCGCAGGTCTGCGGCTATATCGCCACACGCGTCTCCAAGGAGACCTGCAACCATGGTTTGCCCACCATGGCTCATAAAGCTGCGAGCCAAGACGGGATCAATCACACCATCAACACCTCTATCCTCGATCATGTCCTCGAGGATTGAGACGCAAATGTGGCAACTATCAACCAGGGTTCCGTCGAGGTCGAAAATGACTGTCTTCTTCATCGCAGAGTCTCGCATGGTGCCATGGCCTCCGCCAATTCCTGATCAGAGAGGAATGGAACAAGGTCTTCGAGAGGAGAGGAGACCATCGTGCCATCATCAAGTTTGCGCGAAGAGAGTTTCGGCGCGAATTGTTGTGCCTTGTCGATCATGACTTCACATAGGTGAGGGCCTTCGCCCGACAGAGCTGCGTCGAGAGCCGCAGGCAAATCAGGATCACAATCGACACGCGTTGCCGGTATCCCGAAACCTGCAGCCATTGTCGCAAAGTCAGGAAAGGTTAGGCCACTGTCCGGACCGCACCCAACGATATTGTCAGAAAAGTGATTTTGCTGGCTTTGGCGGATTGAATGATAGCCGTCATTGTTGAGGACGAATATCTTGATTGGCAATTTCTGACCAACGATCGTCTGCAATTCTTGCAGGTTCATCATAATGCTGCCGTCGCCAGCCAGACAGATGATCCGTTTGGCGCCACTTGCTATCCACGCGCCGATAGCTGCGGGCAAATCATACCCCATCGAGGCGCATCCCGAGTTGGTGTAAAGACGTTGCCCAGACTTTATATCGGCAGCCTGGAAGATGGTAACGCATGCTGTCCCATCACCGGTCACAATGATCTCATTTTCACCCAGTGTTGCGAATAGCTTCTGCCCGAAGACATATGGGTTTATTGGCCCGTTTTCGGAAGAATATTCTGGCAGTACGACCGGGAAGTTGAGCGAGCGGGTGCGGCTTCGTTCGAGGTAGCTCTTGCGCGCTTCACTTTGATCTTCGCGGGGGAGACCATACTTGCTTGCTTCGGCAAAGAAGTCTTTCAGGTCAGCCTGAATTGGACGATGAAGATTGAGCGTTGGCTTGGACAGCTCACTGCGGTCGATATCGACCATTGCGACCTTCGCGTTGCGTGCAAAGCTCTCCCAATTGTAGCTAATCTGGCGGATGTTGCAGCGGCACCCCAATACCAGGACATAGTCGGCGCTCTGAACCGCAAAATTCCCTCCGCGATCTCCGACGGTTCCTGGGCGTCCGACATAGAGAGGATGCGAATTCGGCATCACATCGTGGGCATTCCATCCCGTTGTAACGGGCACGCCGAGACGTTCGACGAATTCAAGAAATGCCTTATGCGATCCAGACAGACGAATGCCCGATCCAGCCAGAACGACCGGTCGTTCCGCAGAGCAAAGTTCATCCAGCAATATCTCGATTTCGGCACTCAGATCTTGGCCGGTTAGCGCTCCGACCTCCTCGGCCGTGTTGGGTGCAACATCGGACTGATCATCGGTGGCCGGATCGAATACCTCGAGTTCCTCAAACTCTACCGGTGCTGCTTGGATATCGATCGGAACGTCGATCCAAACGGGCCCAGGACGTCCACGTTTTGCGAGATAGATCGCCTTCTCAGTTACCTTACGGGCTTGTGATGGATCATCGAGGAAAGTGGCATATTTGGTGATCCCACGCACCATCGACAGGATATCAATCTCCTGGTCCCCAAGCTGCCGAAGTGGCAGGTCATAGTTCGACATGCAGGTCTCGCGCTTGACCTGGCCTGACACGACAATCATCGGAACTGAGTCAGTGTACGCGCCATAAACGCCGTTCAGCGCATTGACGCCGCCTGGGCCGGTGGTCACGTTGAGCAATGCCGGGGCACCACTCAACCTGCCATAGCTTTCGGCGGCGATCGAGGCCGCCTGTTCGTGATGATTGTAGACCTTACGCATGCGTTTCTCACGCCCGAAGGCATCATTGAGAAACATCGCTCCCCCGCCGGTCAGCATGAAGCAGTCGCTTACACCGTGATCCGCCAGGATTTTCGCGATGACGTCGGCCACTCGGACCCTTGTCATACTCAAGCAGCCCTTGCGCGTTGACGGGCTTCCATCATATCGATCCGCGCCAAATCTTCGGCGGCAATCGTGCTGTAATAATTGCGCTTGTTCTGGAGCCAGAGCAGCTCGAACTCGATCGCAATTTCCATTGCCGATGCGGCGTCATTGCCATCAAGGATCGACGCGTCGAAAATCACCTTGCGCGTTTCAAAACGATCGAGCCGGACTTCACGGATCTTGCGCAGTGCGTCGATGCCTGCAGGGTTCACGCCACCGCCTGTCACTAACTCAATGTCGTTGCGACGTGCCACATCTGCGATTTTCCGGGCGTAGCCGGTCATCTCTTCAGACGTGATGAAATCACGGCTGTGGCCCATGGATCCAGAGAAATCGACGCGGCCCAGTACCATGCCAACGCCGCCTTTTGCAGCGTCCTTCCCCAGTTGCTCGATATGATCAAATGTTGATCGAGTTTCGACATTGAAAAGGAAGCCAACATCTGCCTGCTCATCAGAAGGATAGAATTTGTCCTTGGCCGCAATGTATTTTGAAAGGGCGTATGGCGTCTCAACCATAGGTGCGATTATGTAGTCGACGCCATATTGGCGACACTCGATCAAGTCCCTAACGGCTTCGCAGCCCCCGATTTTGAGACCGACACCGACGCCAGCCTTTCTTGCGATTTCGAGCAGACGAAGCAATTCGTCCACACGCGTCCCTTCGGCCTCAAACTCCGCTTTAACAGAGAGAATTCCAAAATCCTCTCTTCCAGCGCGGAGGAGTTCAAGCATCCGCTTTTCGTAACTATTCAAAATTCTTCTCCATTTGCAGACGTGGATAGCCAGTCAGCCCGCGCCTCCCCCTACGCGAACTGCCGGGCCGAACCCGTCTGTGCGACCTCACAAGAGCGGACCCAATCAACAGTGTCCTGGATTTGCTCTTGCACCCTTTGCAAGGACACGCCCAATTGCATCGCAATTGATAGTGTTTCCTGCGAAGTTCCGACGTAATCGGAACTTTTACTGAAATCTACATTTGACCTTTCAACGCGAATTGACCCGCCAAGTGTTTCAACAATGTGACCAGCTATATCATTCATTTCGAGCAGCTCGGTCCCACATAAATCGATTGGTCGCGCACGGCGCACACCTTGTCGTGCGGCTCGCAGAACGATCCTGCACAAGTCTTCGACGTGCAGAAAGCTTCTGAAGACCAGTATTTTAGCCCGAATTGAGATAGATTTACTGGTCAGAGCTTGAACGATGAAGTCGGACAATGCGTACTTATCGAGCTTATTGATGTGCGGTCCAGCGATGTTGAAGATGCGACCACATACGCAAGGGATGTCAAGGTTTTCAGCAAGGCTCAGATAGCGCTTTTCTTGCTCGAGCTTCGCATGCGAATAGGCATCACAGTCCTCACCATTCTGCGCTGCTCGTGCTGCACCTGAAGAGGCGACAAAGATGCTCGCAGGTTTTTCTTCTGACATGGTATTGATGAGACTGTCATCGATCGCGCGATTGGCCGCTTGGAACTCCTCTACCTTCATCGTTTCTAGCTTGTCCTTTGTGAGGAACGCCAGATGAATAACGTGGGCGCCTTCCAGATCCTTCGGACCGATGTCAGCCAAAGGTTCAATTGGAAGTCGTTTGCCAGTGGAGGTCGTAATCGAGCCCTGTCGAGAACCGAATAGTGTTACACGGTCGTTCACATCCAAAGCGTCCGGATCCGATTCTCGATGCAGTAGGTCGAGCATGACACGACCAATCCAACCGGTGGGACCGGTCAGAACGATCTTCGAAGGTTGGGAAGGCGCGGGCTCAAAGCTCATGGCGAGTGCTCAAATCAGCCTTTCGGCCTGCGACCATCAATGTAAGTCTTGAGAACGTCAGTTGTGTAGGAGAGGTGGTCCTCGGTAAGTCCGGGATAAAGGCCAACCCAAAAGGTGTTTGTTGTAACCAGATCCGCGTTTTCAAGGCTTCCCACAACCCGGTGCGGTCGGCCCTTCATATAGGGCTGGTGAAGCAGGTTGCCGCCAAACAGCAAACGCGTGCCAATGTTCATATCATTGAGGTAACGAACCAGGTCTTCGCGATCGAGGCCACACCCCGGACGCAATGTAATAGGATAGCCAAACCAAGAAGGTTCGCTGTTCGGCGTCGCCTCTGGAAGGATAAGGATGTCCTCAAGTGGCCGCAGCATCTCCGTAAGAATCTCGAAGTTGCGGTTACGAGCAGCAATGAACCCTTCGAGATGGCCGAGCTGTGCGAGACCAACGGCCGCCTGCATGTCGGTGATCTTGAGATTGTAGCCGGCGTGACCATAAGTGTATTTGTGATCATAGCCGTGGGGCAGGGTACCCAGTTTCCGGCCAAAACGCTTCCCGCACGTATTGTCTTGCCCAGGTTCACACCAACAGTCGCGGCCCCAATCACGCATGGATTCAATCACGCGCTTAAGTCTTGGCTTGTCGGTAAAAACGGCGCCGCCTTCACCCATGGTGATATGGTGCGCCGGATAAAAGCTAAGTGTGCCAATATGGCCGAAGGTCCCCACACCCTGACCATCAAACGTCGCGCCCAGTGCGTCGCAGCAATCTTCGACTACGAAGAGATTGTACTTTTCTGCGACCCGCATGACTTCGGCAAGATTGAATGGATTGCCCAATGTGTGAGCGAGCATGATGGCGCGCGTCTTCTCTGACACCGCCTCTTCGATACGCTCGGGAATGATATTGTACGTTGGAATGTCGACATCAACGAACACCGGAACCAGTCCGTATTGAAGGGACGGATTGACTGTCGTCGGAAATCCTGTCGCTACTGTAATGACTTCATCGCCCGGCTTGAGAGCGTCACCGCGCAGATAGTGCGAAGTCAAGCTTGAAAGGGCCAGCAGGTTTGCAGAGGATCCGGAATTCGTCGTGAGGCAATGCGCCACGCCCAGACGCTCAGCCAAGCGTGCTTCAAACTCCTTGTTGAATCGACCGGTTGTCAACCAAAAGTCGAGTGAGGAATCGACCAGGTTGCGCATGTCAGTCTCGTCATAGACCTTGCCTGAGACCGGAATGGGACTCTCACCGCGAACAAATTCGCCTGGCTTATGAAAGCGACGAGCATACTCGCCTGTGAGGTCGAGGATGAGCGACCGAAGGTCCGCTTCGTCGCAACTTTCAAGCAGCGCGTTGTCAATCTGTGGTTTGGGGGCGTTCATTGCATGACTTTCCGGTGGGGTTGAGTGCGCGAAGCGCGATATGCGTCCAAATGGCCCATGCTGACGAGGCGGGCATCTTCGCCTTCCTGCGTCCTCTTGTGCCAGTCGACGATAAATTCGAGTGCGGTTCCGAGATTCCAACTCGGTGTCCAGCCTAGCTCAGCAGAGGCCTTTGAGCAGTCCAAGCGAAGCAACTTAGCCTCGTGCAGCTGTTCAGATTGAGCCACCCTAAAACTGCCCGTCCCCCATTCCGCGATGAGGCGCTCAACTATCCATCGGACGGGCTTTGCATCGCTCTCGGCGGGACCGAAATTCCAGGCTGTTGCCGCCCAGTCGCAGTTTTCCATAAGCCGGCTCGCGATGGTGATATATCCACCGAGCGCTTCGAGGACGTGCTGCCAGGGACGAATTGCGGATGGTGCGCGGATTTCAACTTCCTCACCAGCTTCGATCGCTCGAATGATGTCGGGGATCAGCCGATCGGCTGCCCAATCCCCGCCCCCGATGACATTTCCGGCGCGGACTGATGCAAGCTTGGCTTGTCCGCCAAAATAGGACTGGCGATAGGATGCGATGACAATCTCGGCTGCGCCCTTGCTCGCCGAATAGGGATCATGACCGCCCATTGGATCGCTCTCGCGATAGGGCCAAACCCATTCGCGGTTTTCGTAGCACTTGTCGCTCGTGACGCAGACAATGGCTTCTACGCAATCGACCCTGCGGCACGCATCAAGGACATGAGCCGTTCCTTGAACATTGGTGGCGAAGGTTTCGACTGGTGTGCGATAAGACTCGCGAACGATAGGCTGTGCTGCGAGGTGGAAGACGACTTCGGGGCGAACCTCTTGGACTACCTTTTCGACCATATCCATGTTCCGGATATCGCCTTCGATGTGCGTGACAAGCTCATCGACACGCGCCTGCCGGAACAAGCTTTTCTCATCCGCCGGGAGAGCGAGACCAGTGACCTTGGCGCCCAATTGCGTCAGCCACATGGCGAGCCAAGCTCCCTTGAAGCCTGTATGCCCTGTCAGAAGTACGCGTTTGCCCAGCCACAGATCGGTGTTCACCAAGTCTTCCAAGGTGCACCTTCCTGCCACAGGCCCTCGAGGTAGTGTTTGTCGCGCAGCGTATCCATTGGCTGCCAAAAGCCTTCATGCTTGAATCCGGCGAGCTCTCCAGTCGCAGCCAGAGTTTCGAGCGGCTTCTTTTCCCAAATTGTATCTGGCCCATCGATCAGATCGACAACGTCGGGCGACAGGATAAAGAACCCGCCATTGATCAACCCGCCATCTCCAGCAGGTTTCTCAACGAAGGCGGTAACATTGTCGCCTTCGAATTCGAGCGCACCAAATCGCCCAGGAGGAGCCACCGCTGTCACCGTCGCTTTGCGACCATGCGAATTGTGGAAGTCGATCGCAGCTCCGATATCGACATCGGAAACGCCATCGCCATAGGTCATGCAGAACGGCTCGAGCGGATCGAGGTATTTCGAGACCGCCTTGATGCGGCCGCCAGTCATGGTCTCGGCACCCGTTTCGACGAGCGAAATTTTCCACGGCTCGCGACGAGTTTCATGGACGATTTGCTGATTGTTGACGAGATCTATGGTTACGTCTGATGCGTGTAAGAAGTAGTTCGCGAAGAACTCCTTGATGACATAACCCTTGTAACCAAGACAAACGACGAAGTCATTGATTCCATGAGAGGAATAGCATTTCATAATATGCCAAAGAATTGGCATGCCGCCGATTTCGACCATGGGCTTCGGCCGGACGGCGGTTTCCTCGCCAATCCGGGTGCCTAGGCCACCGGCCAGAATAACACATTTCATTTGCGACCCTTACGGATGAAAAGTTGGTGGAAATATGGAGTTCAGTAGTTCTGGTTCGTGAGTCGACTCTCTGCGTTATTCGTAATGCTGCATGCGCTAAATCAATCGCCATGCGAAGTAAACGTGGAACAGCACGAAACCATTCGTACCATGGTCATTTCCGCATGCATCTCACAAGAATGATTGACGCTTGATACAGTTCCGATGGTGGACGCACTAGGGTTCGAACCTAGGACCCGCTGATTAAGAGTCAGCTGCTCTACCAACTGAGCTATGCGTCCTTACCGATCGATCATCGGATTGCTTGTCCGAGGCGTCATTGACAGCGTCCCGAATCAAGCGAGGCGCTGCATATAGCGGCGATGTCTTCAAAGAAAAGGGGCAATTGCGCTTGCGCCAAAGATTTGGCGTCGCAGATTCGGACTATTGTGCGAAGCCACTCCGCGGCGCTTCGCGATTCCAGCGATTGACCATCATCAAGGCGCCGATGCAGATCATATTGGTCATCATCGATGAACCACCATGGCTCATGAAGGGCAAGGGGATCCCCACAACCGGTGCCATTCCCATCACCATCATCAAGTTTACGGCGATGTAGAAGAAGATCGTGGCGTTCATGCCTGCAGCCAGGAGGCTGGCAAACCGATCACGCGATTCCCGCGCAACCTGCAGTCCCCAGCGCAATATGATGCTGAACACCGCGATCACGAAAAAGCCACCAATCAAACCCCATTCTTCCGCCATTGTTGCAAAGACGAAATCAGTGTGAGGTTCGGGCAAATATTGCAGGTGGCTTTGAGAGCCATTGTTGAAGCCCTTGCCAAAGATACCACCAGATCCGATTGCGATCTTTGATTGAGCGATGTGATAGCCGTCGCCCAGCGTATCGACCTCTGGCTCAAACATCGTCAGCACACGGCGTTGCTGGTAATCCTGCAAGGCAAAGAAAAAGATGAACGGAGATGCGGCAATGGCGGCCGCGCCACCTGCAACGAACCAGCGCAATGGCAAGCCAGCCAAGAGCATGACAACACCTCCGCCGAAGGCAATGGCGAGCGACGTTCCCAGATCTGGCTGCATAAGCACCAAGCCCACAGGCACGGCGACAAATCCAGCAGGGATGAGGAGGGCACGCCAACTCGCTATCAATCCTGCCGGAAGCGATGCGAAGTAATGCGCCAGCACGACTACTATGACAGGCTTCATCAGCTCGGATGGCTGCAGCACCATGAAGCCGAGATCGATCCAACGCTGACTGCCACCGCGCAGCGCGCCGCTGACTTCCACGATGAGCAGCAACACGACAATGACGGCATAGGCCGGATAGCTCATGAAACGCACAAAGGGACTGGGAAGCGAGGCGATGATCGATGCCATCACCATGAAGACGCCAAAGCGTATCAGGTGGGATGACGCAAAGGGTTGGAACGATCCTCCAGCGGCCGAATAGAGCACCGCCGCGCCGAATGCGACGAGCAGGAACAAGGGAATTAGCATGTTCCAGGGTTGCCGTGCGATCGGCTCAGGGATGATCCCAATCATTGTGGGGCGCCTCCGCTGACCGGGTCGTTCTCTCCCAAACCAAGCGGATCGGTTGGCGGGGAGCCAGCAGGCGTGGCTTCTTCGCGCGGCGCCACGAAATCGCTGGCAATTTCCTGAGATTGTTCCGCGGCGACCCTGGCTTCGGCCTCCACACGATCAAAGATGTCCTCATCGCGCCGTGGCGGTCGGCGAATATTTGCGCCGCGCTCTGCTGCATAGGCTTCGTAGCGCGCGTCGAGCCGTTGTTGCGCAGTGCCGCCCCATTGCCGTTCGAGCGCACGCAGCGCCTCCAATCCCTTCGCCGGATCAAACAGGAAGGTCATGACGTCCCGGGCAATAGGGTAGGCGGCGCCTGAACCGCCGCCATGCTCAATCACCACCGCTCCCGCGTAGCGCGGATTCTCAACCGGAGCGAAGAACGTGAACAGGCCATGGTCGCGATACTTCCAAGGGCCTGTGCGTCCGTCTGATACGCTGAGAGACACGACCTGGGCTGTGCCTGTCTTTCCTGCCATTTGAACGTCATCAAGCGGCAATCTGCCGCGTCCTGCCGTTCCAGGCCCGTTGACGACGTCGCTCATCGCCAGACGGATATATTCAAGCTGATCTGGTGGGAAATCAAAGCGGTCAAACCGCTCAAGTTCGGTGTCGAGAGTCAGCCGCGGCATAACCCGGCGACCGGTGACCATTCGAGCCGTGCTGACCGCCAGTTGGAGCGGGCTGGCGAGGTAATAACCCTGGCCGATCGAGGCATTGACGGTGTCAAAGGCCTGCCACGGCTGATCAAACTTGTTGAGCTTCCAATCTGCGTTGGGAACCGTGCCGTAAAACTGGCTGGTGACGGGGAGGGGGAACTCTTCTCCCATACCCATAAGCTTGGCCATTTCGGCCACCTTGTCGAAGCCGATTTGCTGAGCGAAATGGTAGAAATAACTGTCGCAGCTTTGATAGATGGCCTTCGCCATATCGACCGTGCCGTGATTGCTCCAGCAATTGAAAAAGCGGTTGCCGATCCGGCGTCCACCGCTGCAACTGATCGTCTCATTCGGATCGATCCCGGCTTGCAGGAATGCGAGGCAATGGATTGGCTTGACGGTGGAGCCAGGCGGATAGAGCCCTTTGAGCACTTTATTCCGCAAAGGCACGCGCTCATCTTCGCGCAGCATCGAATATTCGACACTGCCAATGCCGTCGGAAAAGCTGTTGGGATCGAAACTGGGCATCGACGCCATGCAGAGGATGTCGCCCGTCTCGCAATCCATAACGACGACAGAGCCGGATTCGAGGCCGATCCTGCGCGCAGCATAGTCTTGCAACGGTCCATCGACCGTGAGCCGGACGGGATCGCCCTGGACGTCCTCACGCGTCTCTAGATCGCGGATAATCCGGCCCGAGGCTGTGACTTCGACGCGGCGAGCTCCAGGAACTCCCCGCAGGTTCTGTTCAAACTGCCTCTCCAGGCCGTCCTTGCCGATCTTGTAGCCGGGAGTAATCAGAAGCGGATTGCGCTCTTCCTCATCATATTCCTCGGCGTTCGCTGGACCGACATAGCCGATCAGGTGACCGACAGAGGCCGCCGTGGGGTAAAAGCGCGAAAAGCCGCGCTGAGGCACCACACCCTGCAAATCCGGCAATCTGACGCTTAGCGAGGCAAATTGCTCATAATTGAGCCCGCTGGCGACCTCGATCGGCTGATAGCCCTGCGACACCGCGATTTCGCGCTTGAGATCATCCACACGGGTCGGTTCAAGCGACAGAAGCTCGCCAAGCTGATCGATCGTCGCGTCGGGGTTAGCCAATCGTTCCGGAATGATGTCGACACGGAAGTCCGCCCTGTTCGACGCCAAGGGCGCACCATTGCGATCAAGGATCCAGCCACGACGCGGTGGGATCAGTGTCAGGTTTACGCGATTGCTCTCTGATTCGACTCGATATTTCTCGTTCTCGAAGATCGCCAGGTAGCTCATCCGCGCAGCAAGGAGCACGCCAATCCCGCCTTGGATCGACCCAATCACCATGCTGCGCCGGTCAAAGGTATGCTTGAGACTCGATGCGCTGACGGCCGGCCGCTTGTCGCGTCCAACCATCAGCCGATCCTCCTCGAACGCGAAAGACGGAATCGATCAAGCTTGGCCACCATGCGGGCCAGTATTGGATAGAGCAGCACAGACAGCAAGAGCTGCGGAAACAGCGCTGTCAGAAGGGGGAGGGTGAAGGGTGCGCCCGATGCCAACATTGCGGCGATGAGATACAGGACAATGGCCAAACCTGCGGTGAACCAATCCTGCCAAAACCCCCGCCAGGGAAAGCGGGTCTCGATCGCCTCAAGCGCGATCATCGTAAGCGACCACAGCAAAATCGCGCTGCCAAACGGCTGACCGCTGAACAGGTCGTCAAAGGCTCCGAGAGGCACGCCAGCCCAAAGCGGAAGCAAGCCAGGGCGTATCATGCGCCACCCAAGAAAGATCATGAACCCCAGCGGCGGGATGATTGGCATCACATCGGCGAGAAAAATGAATGGAAGCAAGGAAGCGAACAAGATCGAGATATACGGAACCGAGGAGGCTCGCCAAGGCGATTGCACCCGGTTGATACGATTGCCGTATCGATCCGCACGGGATGCCGGGTTGAGACGCTCCATTACTCGCCAAACCCTTGTTCGGCAGGGATTTCAGCACCAGCAACCGCCTCAGGCTGCCAGATCGGTTCGATCGAAACGAAGTCTGTAGCCGACGGATCTGCGACCAGTCGGGCGATCCCGCCATCCGGCGTTGTCTCGGTCAAAATGGCGACCGCGACACCCGGTCGATAATATCCACCAACCCCCGAAGTGACGAAAAGATCGCCAGGCTCGAGCGGGTTGAGCCCCAGATTGATCAGCCGAATGCGCAACAGGCCATCGCCGCGCCCCTCTGCAAAAGCCACAGTTTCGTCTGATGCACGCCGGACCGGCAGGACGCTCTCACTGTCAGTCAACAGCAGAACGCGTGATGTCCCGCGTGCTGTCTCCAACACCCTGCCTACAACTCCTCGCGCGCTGCGCACGGGCATGCCCACCCTGACGCCATCGCTCGCTCCGACGCTGATATAGGCAAAGCGGCGACTGCTGGACGCGCTTGAGCCTACCAGGCGAGAAACGGCGATCGGCTCCACTTCGCTCTCAGACAGGCTCAGAAGCGATTTGAGGCGCTCATTCTCCTGCGCGACAGCCTCTGCCTCAGCCAACCGGATGCGCGCGATCTCGACCTCTTCTCGCAGCTCGGCATTCTGGCTGCCCGCTCTGAAATAGGCGGTGATGCTATCCCAGATACCATTGCGACTATCGCGAACAATTGCGGTCGCTTCTCCAGCGGGTTCGGCCAAATCCTGTGCCCCGCCGCGCAATTCCGAAAAGGTCGAGGGTTGCCATAGGGAAAGCGCCAGCAATGCCGCGCCCAGGATCGCTCCCAGCGCTGCCAAGAGATATCCGGTGAACACCGAATATTGCGCCCTCTTGGAATGGCCCGAGATACGCGATTTCGGCGGCGCCATGCCGGTATCTCCCCGTTAGCTGCCCTTAGGCGGTCATCAAGACGCCGCGATAGATGGGATCTTCCATGGCGCGACCCGTGCCAATGGCAACGCAGGTCAGTGGATCCTCTGCGATTGATACCGGAAGCCCGGTTTCTTCGCGAAGGTGCTCGTCAAGGCGACGGATCAAGGCGCCGCCACCGGTCAGTACGATCCCTTGATCGACGATGTCAGCCGCAAGCTCAGGCGCGGTGTTTTCAAGCGCTATGCGGACCCCTTCAACGATCGCGCCGATCGGCTCTGAAAGCGCCTCAGCGACGTGAGCCTGGTTGATGGTGATCTCTTTCGGGACGCCATTGACCAAGTCACGTCCCTTAAGCGTAATGGCTTCGCCAGCGCCATCTTCAGGGACCATGGCGATCCCGAAGTCTTTCTTGATCCGTTCTGCGGTGGAATCGCCGATCAGCAGGTTGTGATGCCGACGGACATAGGAAACGATCGCTTCGTCCATCTTGTCACCGCCCGTGCGGACGGAGGTAGTGTATGCCAGGCCGCGCAAGGACAGAACTGCGACCTCGGTGGTTCCGCCACCAATATCGACGACCATCGAACCCACAGGCTCGGTCACCGGCATGTCTGCGCCGATTGCGGCCGCCATCGGCTCAAGGATCAAATAAACTTCAGAAGCGCCAGCATTGGAAGCAGCGTCGCGGATGGCGCGGCGTTCAACCGAGGTGGATCCTGACGGCACACAGATTACGATTTCGGGATAGCGGAAGAGGTTGCGCTTGCCATGCACCTTGCGAATGAAGTGCTTGATCATCTCTTCAGCGATTTCGATGTCTGCGATCACGCCGTCGCGGAGCGGGCGAATGGCTTCAATCGTATCGGGCGTCTTGCCCATCATCACCTTCGCATCGTCGCCAACCGCCTTGACGCGCTTGATCCCGTTGATCGTCTCGATCGCAACCACAGATGGCTCATCAAGGATGATCCCCTGGTCCTGCACATAGACCAGCGTGTTGGCGGTTCCGAGGTCGATCGCCATGTTCTGCGATCCGAATTTGAAGAGATTAGCGAAGAAGTTCATTTTTATGCTTTTCCAACGATTCCCAGCCCGCTGCTGGCAGACCCCCTGCCAGCATGGTGAGTCCAGTGATGTATTGACCCGGGCGACCTAGCGAATCCGCCGCAAAAGGCCAAAATAATTGTTTACAGGAGGTATGATTTTCCCCCGCAGGCCTCGAATTTGCGACGCTTGAGGTCTAGTTTGCGACAAATGCCCGAAATTCGCCGCCTTCCAATCGAACTGGTCAACCGAATTGCCGCCGGAGAAGTGGTTGAACGGCCTTCTGCGGCGCTAAAAGAGCTGGTCGAGAACGCGATTGATGCTGGCGCAGGCCGAGTCGCGGTCGCGATTGAAGAGGGCGGACTGACCTCGCTTGAAGTCACTGACGATGGTTGCGGCATGGATTCGGGCGAGATCGAGCTCGCATTGGAGCGGCACGCGACCTCAAAATTGCCGCATGAGGAAATCGAACAAGTCACCACATTAGGCTTTCGCGGCGAAGCTCTGCCATCGATCGCCAGCGTCGCGCGATTGACAATCGAAAGCCGCGTCCAAGATGCGGATGCAGGTTGGCGACGTGTTGTTGATCATGGCGAAACCACCATCAGCGAACCAGCAGCATTGCCCAAAGGCACGCGCGTTCGGGTTGAGAACCTGTTCGGCAAGGTGCCCGCGAGACGCAAATTCCTTCGAACACCGAGAAGCGAATACCTTGCTTGCTTGGATGTGATGCGGCGACTGGCAATGGCGCGCCCCGATATCGCGTTCACTGTTCACCACACGAGCAATGGCAAGCAGCGCCAGGTCCTAACCACGCAGCGGGATGAACACCTGCCGGATCGCGTTGCACAGATCGTTACGCGAGAGCTCAAAGACAACGCGGTTGAGATCGACCTCTCGCGTGAAACTCCTAATGGCGTGATGGCGCTGACCGGCATCGCCGGACTGCCGACCTACAATCGCGGTGTCGCGGACCATCAATATCTGTTCGTCAACGGGCGGCCGGTGAAGGATCGTCTGTTGGTCGGCGCGGTGAGAGGGGCCTATTCCGATATGCTCGCTCGCGATCGGCATGCCGTGCTCGCGCTGTTTCTTGAGCTTCCTCCCGAAGACGTCGATGTAAACGTCCATCCGGCCAAGACCGAGGTCCGGTTTCGGGACGCGGCTGCCGTCCGCGGCTTTATCGTTTCAGGACTGCGCCAAGCGCTCGCAACGGGAGATCGCCGCAGCGTTCAGGGTCCAGACCGAGCTGCAATGGAGCGGTGGCAGCAGGAGCCGATCCAGGAGCAGGCTCCCGCTATCGCATCGATGTTTTCCGGGCGCGATTGGTCATCGCCTAAGCCAAGTGTTGCCGAAGCAAAGCGGCAATGGGAGCCAACATCTGATTATGGGAATGCTCCGGCGGAGCCCCTCGGCAGGGCAGAACCTGCTGCACCGATTGAAGCGGAAGAGCGTGACTACCCTCTTGGCATCGCGCGCGGCCAAGTCGCCAACACCTATATCATCGCTGAGAGCGCCGATGGGTTGATCCTGGTTGATCAGCACGCGGCGCATGAGCGGCTTGTGCTCGAGCGTTTGCGCGCTGCCGGGGCAGGGGAGGCGGTTGCGCGCGCGCAGGCTCTGCTGGTCCCTGATGTTGTTGAAATGGACGAGGCAGACTGCGACCGTCTCGAAGCGGCGGCAGAAGGGCTTGCCAGGTTCGGCCTGGCAATCGAGCGTTTCGGTCCATCAGCCATGCTGGTCCGTTCATTGCCGCATGCCTTGGGCAAAGCGAATTCCGAAAAACTGCTGCGTGATCTGGCGGATGACATCGCCAAGCACGGACCACAGGAGGACAGCGGGTCTCTCTTGCTGGCTGAGCGACTGGAATATGTCCTGGCGACCATGGCTTGCCACGGATCAGTCAGAGCGGGCAGAGTGCTTTCGGTCGCCGAAATGAACGCGCTGCTGCGAGAGATGGAAGCAACCCCTCGATCGGGCCAGTGCAATCATGGCCGGCCGACCTGGGTCAAGCTGTCAATGGAAGACGTCGAGAAGCTGTTCGGACGACACTAGTCTTCCAAGGGAGCCGTTGGGTCTCGCAGCAATGTCATCCCGATATTGACCGATTCCATCACCACGTGGTCGTCCTGATTGAACACCTTGATGCGATTTTTGGTCAATCCCATTTCCGGCCGCGAAGCGCTGCGCCTCTTCTCAATCACTTCGGTTTCAACACGGAGGACATCGCCGGCGTGAACGGGCCGTTTCCAAAGCAATTGGTCAAGGCCGGGCGATCCAAGGCTGGCCGCTTGGACATTCTTCATATTCTCTACCAGCATGGCCATGCACATCGCACCCGTGTGCCAACCGCTGGCCGACAATTTGCCGAAATGGGTGCCTGCCGCTCCTTCATCGCTCAGATGGAAGGGTTGGGGATCATACTTTGACGCGAATTCGATGATCTCTTCGCGGGTCACTTCATAGCGGCCAAAACTTGCTGTCTGGCCTACCTGGTAGTCTTCGAAATAGAGCATGCAATCTCCGTTGCCGATTGCAACTGAATGTCATGCCTTTGAGTCGAATGCCACTGCCAAGTGTGAGGGGATGATGACGTAGGGGAAGATGGCTTTATGCGCACTTCTCGGTGAAATCAGCGGAAGCTAGTTTCGCATCTGCTTTAGCTTGAGCCACCATCCAAGCGATCCACCAATCGCCACGATGACCCCGTCAGACAGCACACGCAAAAGTAGATCACTGGTCACAGCCGCATCAGACGCAGTGAGCCCATACCAGAGCTGCGGCAGCACCAAGATCATAACCAATGGCAAGAGACGCTGGGAGAAGTTCCGAGCATAATTGCCCCGGGTTTCAAACGTGAAATAGGCAATGGCCGCGCTGACGATGACGACACCCGGCATCCGGATAAGCAGATAGAATGAGAGATATTCCCACGGAGCCGTATCGACAAAGCTTTCGCGCATCCCGATCATTATCGGACGGAGTACGTAGAGACCCCAGACAAATAGGAAGGCATAGGCGAACAGCGTAACAATCAGCGTCAAGCCAATTGCTCTGAGGTTCCATTCCCGCGAACGAAGCGCCAGCAGTCCAGGAATTGTCGCGATGACCTGCTTCCAGATCCAGGCACGCCGGCCCTTGCCATTGTCGATGAATTGGTACTCTTCTTCGAGGTCTCCCAATATGTGCTCTTGGTAGTGCGGCCCAGCCAACGCCGCGATCACCATGCGCGCCAAGGTCGGGATTGGGTCGCTGTCTCGGCGCCTCACGACCAAAGCCTCCAGGATATCAATCCTTCGGTCATGTTGCGCAGTGCAGAGACTGACTGTTCGAGCAGTTTTTCGCCGAGCGGTTCGATTGTGTAGTGGCGCTTTGCCCGGCCACCTCGTTCAGCTGTCGCTTCGCCAATACGCGAACTCACCAGGCCTTTCTTTTCAAGGCGGGCAAGGGTCGCATAGAGCGCGCCGAGAGCAGGCGAGCGGTTCGTCCGTTCCTCAATGTCCCGCTTGATGCTGACGCCATAGGCATCTCCGCCTTGGCGCAGAATGGCGGCCAGGACGAGCATTTCAAACTCACCGAGATTATTGTTGGATTCTTCGCTCATAATCAATATGTACTACATTGTAGTATAAAACAAGTGAAACGCAAACCCATCTCAGAGGAGGCCCCTATGAAGCACACATCAACCCTCGCTCTCGCTTCATTATCACTCGCCGTTGCAACAATGGTCTCAGCCCAGGAAGGTGACATGGCGACTGAAGCGACGCAAGCCGATGACGCCGAGCAAAGTGTGCCCATGGACATCGACAAGATTGTCGATGGCAGACGCGCTGCATACTGGATGTCAGCCAATCTGTTCGGAGGCATGTTTGGCATCGTGAACAGCGGAGGAGACGTGACCGGGCTTGTTGGCCCGGCCCGAGCGCTGTCAGGATGGGCAGAAGCATTGCCGGGCATGTTTCCAGAAGGATCGGTGAACGAAAAATCAAACGCGCTACCGACGGTCTGGAGCGACCGCGAAGAATTCGAGCAATTGGCAGCCGAATATGCCGTGCGCGCCAAAACGTTGTCCGAAATAGCCGCAACGGGCGACAAAGACGCATTCAAAGTTCAGTGGCAAACGGTGCGCCAGGCCTGCGTCACTTGCCACGATAAATTCCGCAGAGATCGTCGTGCAGAGGCGCAAGCGGAGAATTAACCAGCGTCCCACAAATGGCCTGCAGACTGGCCTTATGGCCGTCTCAAAGCCTATTCTTTAATGAGCGCTGGTCCGAAGACCACGATGGCATCATCTTGTGAAGATTGTCCGGGCAATCCGATCAGGTGGCGCAGCAGCGGCGCAATTGCCGTGTTCTGAAATTCCTCGATCTGGGCACCGGGATCAAATGCTGGTCCATGCGCGATGAACAGCGACATCATTGCGGGATCGAAGGGATCATAGCCGTGGTTTCCGCCGCTCCATTCAACCGGTGAACGCGCGGCAGCGATTGTCCAACCCGTTTCTGGCAGGCAAAAATAGGGCGGGATCCTTGGGTGGGAACCATATTGATATCGAGCCGGGATTTCCTCTTTGCGCCAGCAAGTCATGTGATCGTGAGCTGCAAGGAGGCGGGCCTCGAGCTCTTCTTGTTTCCCTTCGGCGGCCTCAAACGTCGCGTAAGCTCCGCTCTCAATCATCCGAAAGCTGTCTGGCTCAAGCAGCTCGTCAATCGCGATCATGCGTTCGGAGCTAGTCGGTGCCATGCCGTGATCCGACGTGATCACCAGATTGGCGGGCTGCGACATACTAGACAGACCATCAACCAGGCTGGCAATATTCCCGTCAATCTCAACCAAAGCGGCATCGAGCATCTCACCTGACGTGCCATCGCCATGACCTGCGGTGTCAATCGTGTCGAAATAGAGAGTAACGAAACGCGGGCGGAGCTCGTCAGGTCGACGGGCCCAATCGAGCACCGTGTTGACCCTTTGCACGTTGTTGACCTGCATGCTGAAGGGCACCCAGTCGCTTGACATCGTACCGCCTTCAGCCGGTCCAAAGGGTCGCGGACGACCGCCCCAGGGAACAGCAGAACCGGGCCAGAACATATTGGCGGTTCGGATGCCAGCCTGCTCCGCCTCTACCCAGATAGGCTTTGCTTCAGCCCACCACCAAGGATCAACGTTGGACATGGTGAAGACTTCATCCGGTCGCCTTGAGTCCTCTATTCGGTTCGCGGTGATACCGTGTTGATCGGGCACCAAGCCGGTTACCATTGTCCAATGGTTGGGAAACGTCTTGGTCGGAAATGATGGCCGCATTGGACCGGTGGCCCCGGTAGATGCGAGGCGTGACAAGGTTGGGGTGAGGCCTCGGTCAAGGTAATCGGGGTGGAAGCCGTCGATCGAGATAAGGATCGTGATCGGTTCGGCCGGGGCAGTTTCTTCAACCGCCGGCGCAGATACAATCGATGTTTGACCGGAAACGGGACTGCAGCCAGCGATGATCGCCGCCAACAATATGGTGACCGCTTTCCTCACTCGACGCACTCCCGGTTTAAACGTTGAACTTGAACAGCATCACATCGCCGTCCTGGACCAAATAGTCCTTGCCTTCCTGGCGCATCTTGCCGGCATCCTTGGCTCCTGCTTCGCCGCCAAGCTCGATGTAATCGTCATAGGCAATCGTCTCGGCGCGAATGAAACCCTTTTCAAAATCGGTGTGGATTTCACCGGCGGCCTGCGGTGCCTTGGCGCCTTGCGGAAATGTCCAGGCGCGCGATTCCTTGGGGCCAGCGGTGAAGAAGGTCTGGAGGCCTAGCAGCGTGTAACCAGCACGGATGACACGCGCGAGACCGCTTTCTTCCAAGCCCAGTGCTTCAAGATATTCCGCGCGATCTTCTTCCGGCATCGCAATCAGCTCTGCTTCGATCGCGGCAGACACCACCACTGCCTGAGCGCCTTCGCTTTCAGCCTTGGCGAAGACCTGCGCTGACATATCATTGCCGGAAGCGGCTTCGTCTTCCGCGACATTGCAGACGTAAAGGACGGGTTTTGCTGTGAGCAATTGCGCCTGCGCAAAGATCCGCGCTTCTTCATCATCCTTGGGCTCGGTCAGACGCGCCGGCTTGCCATCTTTGAGCAATTCAAGCGCTTGGCCGAGCACGCTGGCCATGATCTTGGCCTCCTTGTCCCCACCCGTGGCGCGCTTGGCCGCATTGGGAACACGCTTTTCCAGGCTTTCAAGGTCAGCCAGCATCAGCTCGGTCTCGACGACTTCCGCATCTGCCAGTGGGTCAACCTTATTGGCAACATGCTGGATGTCATCATCTTCGAAACAGCGCAGGACGTGAACGATAGCGTCCACCTCGCGAATATTGCCCAAAAACTGGTTGCCCAGTCCTTCGCCTTGGCTGGCGCCTTTGACGAGGCCCGCAATGTCAACGAAAGCGAGCTGTGTCGGCACGACTTTGGCGCTCTCGGCGATTGCGGCGATCTTGTCGAGCCGATCGTCCGGAACGGCGACCTGGCCGACATTGGGCTCGATCGTGCAAAAGGGATAATTGGCCGCCTGCGCAGCCTGCGTTTCAGTCAATGCATTGAACAGGGTCGATTTGCCGACATTTGGAAGGCCGACAATCCCGCAGCGGAAGCCCATGTGTTTTCTCTCTTAGGGATGAATGTCGCGTGCCCTTAGCGAGGCGTGCAAAAGAATGCCACCCTGGCAGGCGATCACACGTTGTGAACCGCCTTGATCCATGGGCCGAACGGTGATTGTCCCAACCACGCGACCTGCACCTCAGCCGTGAGTGAGTTGATCGCCGTTTGTGGCTTAGAACCTGGATGGACGGGCATGCGCAGCGGACGCGTGCCTGGTGGCATCGCGATCACCTTGGCCATTGCGCGCGGAACATCCATCGGATCGGTCCTGCCGCCGCCTGTGCGCTTGCCAAGTCGGTCGACGAGGGCAGGGTAGCCGGCGGTGTGGGTCCCATCGCTCCGCTCAAGCAGAGCGAGGCTGTTGGTGTTGGCGTTTGACCAGATCATGGTCGGATAGCCGCCGGGCTCGATAACGGTGACGTCCACACCATGCGGGACAAGCTCATAGGCGAGGCCTTCGCTGAGTGCTTCCAGCGCGAATTTGCTTGGCGAATACATGCCGTAGGATGGCGCGATCACGCGGCCGAGTTGCGACGACACATTGATGATCAGGCCAGCCTTAGCCTTGCGCATCGACGGCAGAACCGCGCGGATCAGGCGCTGAGGGCCAATGACGTTGGTGTCGAAAGTGTGCTTGGTCGCTTCAATGTCCTGAATCTCGATCGGACCGCCATAGGAGATGCCGGCATTGTTGATGAGGACGTCGAGCGCTCCGCCAACTTGGCTCTCGGCGATTGCTACGCCGAGCGAAACGTCTTCGTCGGACAGCACGTCAATCCCGATAATCTGGATATCGAGATCATCTCGCGCGGCGATCTGCGCAAGTTCAGTCGCCTCTGGCCGTGGAAGATTACGCATTGTGGCAAATACCTTTGCGCCTAGGCGAGCGAAGTGTTCTGCACCAAGACGACCGAATCCGGTGGAGCACCCAGTTATCAGGATGCTTTTGCCGGTCAGATCCACTTTGGGTTCAACGGCGTCATCCTGTGCAAAGCTGGCACTGGCAGCGAGCACGCTGGTTGCTGCGGCTCCGGCAAGAAGCGATCGGCGATTGATATCGGGCATGGTGGTGTCTCCTGCGAAAAATACGCTTGGGACCCGAATACTATCCCTGAAGTCGCAAGGCTACATCGCTCATGAAGCGCGGCTCATCTCCTTTGGCGAGCCATTCGGCCTCGGCACCGACTGCACCAAGCATGGCTGCCAAGCCGTCCTGCTCGGCCTTGGAATAATTGCCCAATACATAACCGCTCACGCGGTCCTTATGGCCCGGATGACCGATGCCAAGTCGAACCCGGCGAAAATCTGCACCGACATGCTGGATGGTGGATCGGATGCCGTTATGGCCCGCGGCACCTCCGCCTTGTTTCACCTTGACCTTGAAGGGGTCGAGATCGAGCTCATCGTAGAAGACGGTCAGGTCTTGCGGAGCCAGTTTGTAGAATCGCAGAGCTTCGCCGATCGCACGCCCCGAATGATTCATGAAGGTGGCCGGTTTGAGCAGCATGATCTTCTGCGTGCCAATCCGGCCTTCTTGGACCCACCCTTGGAACTTCTTTTGAACCGGGCCAAACTCGTAGAATTCAGACAGCACATCACACGCCATGAACCCGACATTGTGCCGGTGCATGGCATATTTTGGTCCCGGATTTCCTAGGCCTGCCCAGATCTGCATCGGATTCCCCTAGTCGTGCTTTGATCAAAACAAAACACCGGGCTTCTTTCGAAACCCGGTGTCTTGGTGATTACGCGCTAAAGAGAAGAGCTTATTCTTCGCCGCCTTCTTCTTCGCCAGCGTCATCCTTCTGCTCTGTGGCTTCAACCTCATCGGCTGCCACTTCTTCCTCTTCGCCTTCTTCGCTTTCGCTGCGTTTGAGGGCCGAAGGTGCAACCAGAGTTGCGATGGTGAAGTCGCGATCGGTGATGGCGCTTTCGCTGCCTTCGGGCAGGTTGATCTCGCTGATGTGGATCGAGTCGCCAACTTCCTTGCCGGTGACATCGATTTCGATCTCTGTCGGGATCTTGTCGGCCGCGCAGACCAGATCGAGGTCGTGGCGGACAACATTGAGAACGCCGCCCTTCTTGAGACCCGGTGAATCCTCTTCGTTGACGAAGACAACCGGGATCTGAACTTCGACCTTGGCGTCGCGAGCGAGCCGCAGGAAGTCGACATGGGTTGGGCGGTCTGTGACCGGATGAAGCGCAACGTCTTTGGGAAGCGTGCGCACGCTCTCACCACCGACTTCAATCTTGACGATTGAGTTCATGAAGTGACCGGTCATCAATTGCTTGACCAGCTCTTTTTCTTCTACGTGAATCGTGGTGGGTTCTTCTTTGCCGCCATAGATAACGGCGGGGACTCGGCCTTCGCGGCGAAGTGCACGGGAGGCTCCCTTGCCTGCCCGTTCGCGCGCCTCGGCCGGCAGTGTCAGAGCGTCGCTCATGATCGCTTACCTTTCGAATGCATTGTTAGTGTTCATCGACGCGCCGCCTCCAGGGATGACCAGAACGCCGAAGCGCGCGCCATTAGAGCGCATTGCGCCGGTTGACAAGTGAATTAGTGCAGAGGCTGTATCGTGTAGCCTGCTTGTTCCAGCAGGGCTTTGAGGCCATCGGGCCCCACAAGGTGTGCTGCGCCCACTGCGACCAGTGGTCGATCATCGAGGTCCAGCATCGGCATCAACTGCTCGATCCAGTCTTGATTGCGATCAACCAACAGGGCTTGGCGCAGTTCGGGATCGGCCATGATGCCGCTTCTCGTAGCACGTTCCAGAACATCTTTGTCATTCACAAGCCACGCTCTGCGCAACATGCCAGGACTGGTGTCAGCCATGGCCGTCTCTTCAATCACGCCTTCAAGCAAATCGCGCTGATCCTCTTCCGGCAATTGATCGAAGATGCTGAGCTGCTTCTCGGCCCCTTCGAACTCTATCACCTCTCGATCCTCGAAAGCGTGAATGACAAGGCGATCGACGCCAAAGGCCGGATCGCCCTGAGAGCTCGCCTGTGCAAGAATGAGAGCCGCAGCCCAAGTCTCGATTGACCGAAAATCGTCTTGGTCGCGGTCCACACGCTCGATCAACGCATTGACCGCCTGCTCCATTCCAGGCTCAAGGCGCTGATCAAGCAAGGGCTGACCAGGCGACGTAGCCTTTTCGAGGAACACAGCCTGCATGGCCGCACGATCATCCAGTCCTGCGATTTCGACCACAAGGCTGTCAGCCTGCTCGATTGCCCAGCGGACTTCGGCAGTCCGCCAATGGGTGGCACGAGGCAATGTGTGGATTGTGCCGAGCAGCCAGGCCTCGACTTCGCCATCGGCAGAGACAACCTCATACAGGGGCGGGCTGGGTTCGCCGAGATCCGCGTCTGGATTCTCGGAACAGGCGGCGAGCGCAAACATCGCAGCGAACAGCGCTGTTCGTCTTGCACTCGCCATAAATCTCATGCCTTCCTCGATCTATTGCACGCGGGCCGTCGATATCCCGCGTTCAGAAAGATAGTCTTGCACGCTGTTTTCGCCAGCCAAATGTCCAGCGCCAACCGCCATGAAGATGGTTCCAGGCTCGTCAAGCCGTGTGTCGATCCATTCCGCCCATGTGCGATTGCGCGCGAACAGCAGAGCTTCGGTCATCTCAGGGTCGCTTTCAAACGCCTCATTCATGAACTTGGCGACGCCATCAACATCGCCAACCGCCCATTTGTCGACCACTTCGCCAAGATAGCTTGCGAGATTGTCGACTTCGGACGCGCCTTCGATCAGGAATTCGAGCTGGGACTCGGGTGGCAGGGTGTCGAAAATGCCAAACTGGAACTCGATCGTTTCGAGCGCCTCTCGCTCCACGTGATCGCCGATTGTGCGCTCAAGCACCATTTCGGACCCGCTGGCAGGATTGAAACCCGCCTGTGCCAAAGCAACCTGCGACAGCGACAGCGCGGCAAACCAAGGTTCGAACTGATCAAAGGCATGCGCTGGCAAGCGCAGCTTGGCCATCGCCGCTTCATAGGTCGCGCGCTGCTCGTCACTCATGACCGAGCGCACAGTCGAGCCGTCCTTGTTGATCGCGACATCTGCGACGACCTGCTGGATCTTGACCATCGCCTCAGGTGTCATGTCGATCTCTGTGACAAGAACATCGCTTGAATCGAGCGCGGTTTTGATCCCGCCACTGTACCAATCCACATCGTCCGGCAGGGCATGGACAGTACCGAACATGTAGATGGTCGTATCTTCGTCGGCGACCTTCCACATGGCTGGCGCCTTGGTTTCGGGCAGCTCAACTGACGCGGCGGCCACTTTCTGCTCCGCGATTGGTGCGGGGAGGGTTTGCGTCGAAGAGCATGCGCTTAGGCTGAGGGCAAAGGCGGCGCTGGTGAGAGCGAGGGTGCGTCTAATCTGGGTCATGGATTGTCCTTTTGGGATTGGGGGATTGCGGGGGAGTTAATGAGAGGGTCTGCGGGTGAGGGGCTAGGTGAAGAAGCGGGCATAGAGATAACCTACGGCCATCGAGAAGAAGCCTATCGCCCACACGCCGAATGCGTGGGGCGGTGGGGCGAACCCGCCTGCGTAGAGCATGGCCCAGACCGGGAAGCCCGACATCACAGCCAGGCTACCGGCCGTGAACGCGATGAGATTATGCTCGCGCTTGTAATCATCGATCATGCGAAAGCCCCAAAGCGGCAAGGCCAGGAAGGCGAACAGCAAGCCTGCGGCTAGGATGAGGGCAATCGTGGGATCGAGCGCGAGGTCTTCCCAGTCGCCGTTGAACAGGCTTCCATCACCTTGATCAAAGAAGGCGGTCGAGAAGCCGATCACGCCGCCCAGCACACCCGCAATGGCGATGTAGATGATCTGCGTACGCATGCGCTTCTTGGTCCGGGCTTCACCGGGTCCGATTTCTGAATTGCTCATTGCGGGTCTCCGTCATGGAATATTTCTTCGATCGCCATGTCGAACAGGCGAGCGATCTTGAATGCGAGGGGGAGCGAAGGGTCATGCTTGCCGGTTTCAATGGCATTGACAGCCTGGCGCGATACGTCGAGCCGACCGGCCAGTTCAGCCTGGCTCCAATCGCGCTCGGCGCGCAGGACTTTGAGGCGGTTCTTCATGCGCCGGTTCCTTTCCAGCGCAGGAAGCCATAGCCGATCGCCCAAGCCAAGCAGGCGATGGGCACCATGCCCTGAATCATCAGTCCGGGGGCAGCCAGCCCGAGCCAGGGAACGAGCAGGAAATCGAATGCCACCCCGGCCAAGAGCACAGTGACCATGCCGATCAGCGCTGATTGAGCGACGATCTGAGCCATATAGTCGTCCCAACCCTGACGATCGATCTTGTGCGCCAAGCACGCCGAGAGCGCGACCAGCACCACAAGCGCGAAAACGGCTAGTCCCGAATAGGGTTCGGCTGCAGTGCTGGTCGCAGGGGGGATCGAGAGGGTGCCGCCTTTGAACAAGAGGGCGGCTGAGCCGAACCCCATGAGGGCAAAGGTGATGTCGACGAGGCGGGGGGCGTAGAGGCCTTTGGCGGGGCGAGGCATGGGATAATATCCTTGTGGGTACTGGGAGTGCTTAGATCGTGACACCGAAGCCGTAGAGCAGGGCACCTGCGCCGCGGCCTATCTGATAGATCAGGGCCAGGATCAGGCTTGCTCCCATGGCGAGGGCACTTAACTGCAAGATGGCGCGGTCACTCATCGATCAATCTCCGTCAGGCTTACACGATCGTGTGTAAGGTATACCTGACTATATGTCGCGATTCGCTTACAATGTCAAGAGAACCTGACATTGTGTCGCCTCAACATTACCGCGACAGATTCAGCTGGTGCTATGCTGCACTGCGGCATTGACGCTGCACAGGGCATCCGCCATGGCGAGCCGCCATGACTGTCGAGCTGCCTCAACGCGATCCAAAATCGTCCTTCCAGGACATGATCCTGACTCTGCATGATTTCTGGAGCGCAGCCGGCTGCGTGATCCTGCAGCCCTATGACATGCGAATGGGAGCGGGTACCTTCCACACCGCCACCACTTTGCGCGCACTCGGGCCAGAACCGTGGAACGCAGCCTTCGTCCAGCCATGCCGCCGTCCAACCGACGGTCGCTATGGCGAAAACCCAAATCGGCTGCAGCATTATTATCAATATCAGGTGATCCTGAAGCCGAGCCCGGCCGACATCCAGGATCTCTATCTCGAGAGCCTGCGCCAGATCGGTATCGATCCGCTCAAGCACGACATTCGCTTTGTCGAAGACGATTGGGAATCGCCCACGCTCGGCGCCTGGGGCCTGGGCTGGGAAGTGTGGTGCGACGGGATGGAAGTCACCCAGTTCACCTATTTCCAACAAATGGGCGGGTTTGACTGCAAGCCGGTGGCGGGCGAGCTCACTTACGGGCTTGAGCGCCTGGCGATGTATATTCAGGGCGTCGACAATGTGTACGACCTTGCGTTCAACCAGCAGGGTGTGAGCTACGGCGAAGTGTTCCTCGAGAACGAGAAACAAATGTCGAAGTGGAACTTCGAAGTCGCCGACACGGACAGTCTGTTTGAACTGTTCAACAAAGCAGAAGCCGAATGCCAGAACGCGCTCGCGGCGGATGTGCCGATCGCTGCCTACGAGCAAGCAGTCGAGGCCAGCCACTTGTTCAATCTGCTGCAAGCGCGCGGCGTGATCAGCGTTCAAGAACGCGCCAGCTACATGGCCCGTGTGCGCGACCTCGCACGGTCATCGTGTGAGAAATATGCGGAGAAGATGGCGCCAGAATGGAATGCAAAATATCCGGAATGGAGCCTGGTCTGATGGCTGATTTTCTGCTCGAACTTCGCAGCGAAGAGATTCCGGCGCGGATGCAAAAAGGCGCGCGCGCCGAATTGGAAAAGCTGTTCCGGCGCGAAATAGACGCTGCGGGCGTTGCCGCAAGCGAACTCACCATCTGGTCGACACCGCGGCGGTTGGCATTGATCGCCCGCGGGCTTCCGGTCGAGACCGAATCGGTGCGCGATGAGGCCAAAGGGCCCCCGGTTGGCGCACCAGACCAGGCCATTGATGGCTTCTGCCGCAAGAATGGCGTGTCGCGCGAACAGCTCGAGACACGCGAGGTCAAAGGCCGCGCAACCTACTTCGCTGTAATCGAAAAGCCGGGGCAGCAGGTCGCTGACCTGCTCGCCTCCGCGATCCCGGCAATCATTCGTGATTTTGCCTGGCCCAAGTCGCAACGCTGGGGCGCAGCGTCAATCTCTACCGAGAGCCTCAAATGGGTGCGTCCACTGTCAGGCATTGTTGCGTTGCTCGATGGCGAGATCGTGCCTTGCGAAGTCGATGGCATTGCCAGTGGGCGCGAGACCGTGGGGCATCGCTTCCATTCGAACGGCAGTATTTCGATTGATGGCGCGGATGATTACGCCTCCAAGCTCCGCGATGCATTTGTGATCGTCGATCATGAAGAACGACAAGACAGCGTGCGAGCTGGCGCAAAGGCGGCTTCGGACGATGCTGGCCTGAGCTTGATCGAAGACGAAGGCCTGGTGATAGAGAATGCCGGGCTGACCGAATGGCCTGTGCCGCTGCTCGGCCGGTTTGATGAGAGCTATCTCGATGTCCCGCCCGAAGTGATCCAGCTCACCGCGCGCGTAAACCAGAAATACTTCGTCTGCCAGGATGCGGACGGCAAGCTGGCCAATGCCTTTGTCTGCACTTCCAATATCGCAGCTGCCGATCCGGCTGTCGTGGTTGATGGCAATCGCAAGGTGCTCGCCGCGCGTCTTTCTGATGCACGTTTCTTCTGGGAATTGGATCAGAAAACCAGCCTGGCCGAGCATGCGAAGAAGCTCGAGCGCATCACATTCCACGAGAAGCTTGGGACCGTGGCAGACAAGGTTGACCGCGTCACCAAGCTCGCTGGTTGGCTGGTGTTTGACGCCAAAGAACCGAATGGTGATCGCGAACAGGCCCGCCAGGCCGGTGAGCTGTGCAAAGCCGATCTGGTGACCGAAATGGTTGGCGAGTTTCCAGAGCTGCAGGGCTTGATGGGTGGATATTACGCGGAGAAGGAAGGTCTTCCGAGCGAAGTCTCGGACGCCATCCGTGACCACTACAAGCCTGTCGGGCAAAGCGATGATGTGCCGACGGCATCCATCACCGTCGCAGTCAGTCTTGCCGACAAGCTCGACAATCTGTTGAGCTTCTTCAAGATCGATATCCTGCCCACCGGTTCAAAAGACCCATTCGCTCTTCGCCGAGCGGCACTTGGCTATATTCGCCTGGTTCAGGCCAACGGGCTGAAGCTTTCGATGGATAAAGTCGTCCATGCCTGGGATGGCCGAGAAAATGTCGCGCTCGCAACCAAATTGAGTGAATTCCTTGTCGACCGGCTCGCCGTCCAACTGCGTGACGACGGGGTTCGGCACGATTTCATCGCGGCGTCGCGCGACTGGCAATCACAGCTCGATATGCGGATTGACCGGATCGAAGCGCGTTCGCGCGCCTTGTCCCAGTTTCTTGCGACGGAAGACGGCACCAATCTGCTGGCCGGTTACAAACGCGCGGCGAACATCCTCAAAAAGGAGGAATGGGACAGCGCTGATGCGAAATCGCTTTCCTACACGCCAGAAGGTGAGGAAAAGGCACTGATCGAGGCGCTCGATTCAGCTGCGCCAAAGGCGTCTTCCGCGATTGAAGCCGAAGACTTTGAGGCGGCCATGGCTGCGCTGGCGACCTTACGCGCACCGATCGATGCATTCTTCGACAAGGTGACGGTCAATGACGAAAATCCCGAAAAGCGCGAAGCGCGGCTCAACCTGCTTGGTCGATTCACACGTTCGGTTCACAGCGTCGCTGATTTCAGCAAGATCGAGGGCTAAAACTGTTGGATAAGTGTCAAGCGGGCATTTGAGAAGATAAATACACTATTTCAATGCTTTGAATTGAAAATCCGAAATTGACACGATGTCAACTTCGTCAACTTCGTAGGAAAGATAATGTCGCAACAAACGGTCTATCCTTTCGGCGGAAATGCCGCGCATGACGACCCCCGCCAGCGCGACAAGACCGTTACAGGCGGCAAAGGCGCAAACCTTGCCGAAATGGCGAGCATTGGCCTTCCAGTGCCTCCTGGCTTCACCATCACGACCGAAGAATGCGTGCGCTATCTGCAGGAAGGCGCTGACTTTTCGGACGCGCTGCGCGGCGACGTCGCCACGGCCCTGGCGCATATCGAAGCAAGTGTGGGCAAGACATTCGGCAATGCAGCAGATCCGCTGCTCGTTTCGGTTCGTTCTGGCGCCCGCGTCTCCATGCCGGGCATGATGGACACCGTGCTCAATCTAGGCCTCAATGACGACACAGTTGCCGGATTGGCTGCAACGTCAGGTGATGAGCGCTTCGCTTGGGACAGCTATCGCCGCTTCATCCAGATGTATTCCGATGTCGTGCTCGGCATCGATCACGGTCTGTTCGAAGAAGCGCTCGAGATCCGTAAGGAAGACAACGGCTTCTATGCTGACACGGAGCTCGAAGCAGGCGACTGGCGTGAGCTTGTCGATGAGTACAAAGGCATCGTTCAGGACGAATTGGGCAAACCATTCCCGCAGGATGTAAACGAACAGCTTTGGGGTGCGATCGCGGCGGTCTTTGACAGCTGGGACAGCGACCGCGCCAAGGTCTATCGCCGATTGAACGACATTCCGGCGGATTGGGGTACGGCCGTCAACGTCCAGGCCATGGTGTTTGGAAATATGGGCGACACCAGTGCCACTGGCGTCGCCTTCACTCGCGATCCGGCAACCGGTGAACGCGCCTATTACGGCGAGTATCTGATCAACGCACAAGGTGAGGATGTGGTGGCGGGTATCCGCACGCCGCAATATCTCACCAAGGCCGCGCGCGAAGCCGCCGGCGCCAAGCCGCTCTCGATGGAAGAGGCAATGCCTGACGCCTATTCAGAGCTCGCGCGCGTGTTTGACCTGCTTGAGAGCCATTATCGCGACATGCAGGATATCGAATTCACCGTTGAGCGCGGCAAATTGTGGATGCTGCAGACACGATCGGGCAAGCGCACCGCCAAGGCGGCGCTGAAGATGGCGGTTGAGATGGTGGGCGAAGACCTGATCGACCAGCAAACGGCGATCTTGCGGGTCGATCCAATGGCGCTCGATCAATTGCTGCACCCTACGCTCGATCCCGAAGCCGAGCGCAATGTGCTCACCACGGGTCTGCCTGCATCTCCGGGCGCAGCAGCGGGCAAGATCGTGCTTGACGCAGATACGGCTGAGCAATGGGCTGGTCGCGGTGAGAAGGTCATTCTCGTCCGCGTCGAGACCTCTCCTGAGGACATTCACGGCATGCACGCGGCTCAGGGTATCTTGACTGCTCGCGGCGGCATGACAAGCCACGCAGCGGTGGTTGCGCGCGGCATGGGCAGGCCTTGTGTGTCTGGCGCGAGCGCGGTTTCGATCGATCAGGCGTCAGGGACGCTTCGGATCGGCCATCAAGAGCTCAAGCAAGGCGATGAGATCACGCTTGATGGCGCGAATGGCCAAGTCATGCTGGGCATTGTGCCCACCGTCGAACCCGAGCTTGCGGGCGATTTCGGCACTCTGATGGAGTGGGCGGACAGCCATCGCCGGATGCGCGTACGCACCAATGCCGAGACCCCGGCAGACTGCAAGATGGCGCGCCAATTCGGGGCAGAGGGCATCGGCCTGTGCCGCACTGAGCACATGTTCTTCGATGCCGATCGGATCAGCGCGGTGCGGCAGATGATCCTTGCAGAGGATGAGCGGGGCCGTAGGGCGGCGCTCGAGAAATTGTTGCCCGAACAGCGCGGCGACTTCGCCGCGATCTTCGAAGTGATGCGCGGCCTGCCTTGCACAATCCGCTTGCTTGACCCGCCGCTGCACGAATTCCTGCCTCACGGTGATGGCGAGTTCGAAGATCTTGCCAATGCAACCGGGCTGGGCGTGGATCACCTCAAACGGCGCGCGGGTGAGCTGCATGAATTCAATCCCATGCTCGGCCATCGCGGCTGCCGATTGGGGATTACCTTCCCGGAAATCTACGAGATGCAGGCCCGGGCAATCTTTGAAGCGGCATGCGATGTGAAATCGGCGAGCGGCGAAGCACCGCTGCCTGAAATCATGATCCCGCTGGTGGCGACCAAGCGCGAGCTGGAACTGCTCAAGGCGCTGGTCGACAAGACCGCTCAGGCGGTGTTCGCCGAGAAGGGGTCTGAGGTCGACTATCTGGTCGGCACTATGATCGAGCTACCGCGCGCGGCTCTGATGGCGGGCGAGATCGCGGAGGAGGGTGCCTTCTTCAGCTTTGGCACCAATGATCTGACTCAAACGACACTGGGCGTTTCGCGCGACGATTCAGCGCGCTTCCTTGCGCCCTATGTCGAGAAAGGCATCTTCGCGCGCGATCCGTTTGTAAGCCTGGATGTCGAAGGCGTGGGTCAATTGGTTGAACTTGCGGCCGAACGTGGACGGGCAACGCGTCCGGACATCAAGCTGGGAATTTGCGGCGAGCATGGCGGCGATCCAGCGAGCATCGCGTTCTGCGAAGCGACCGGGCTCGATTACGTCAGCGCATCCCCTTATCGCGTGCCGATTGCACGGTTGGCTGCGGCGCAGGCCGCGCTCAGCGCCAGCCAGTAAGCAGCAGAAACTCGAAATGTTCGGTGACCTTGCCGTCGCCGTCCTTGAGAGCTTCGAATTCAGCACGTGCATGGTCCCACGCGGATCGAGTGAGCAGCGGAGCCCGGGTGGCGAGCGAGCTTGTGAGACCGTGATCGCGCAGGTCGGATATCATTCGCTCGATTGAGGAATAGCGCACCTTGAGCGGATAGGTGTCGACGACTTGGCGAGAGAAACCGGCACGCTCGAGCAGGCCGGTCGCTGCGCGATTGTCGACTTGAGGATGAATGCGCGGGGCAGGGCGGTCGCCGTCAGCTGTCAATGCCAGTCGCCGCAATATCGGCACGCTTCCGGCACCAAGGAAGCCGCCAATGAACAGGCCACCCTCGGCCAAAGCGTGGCGAGCATGGATCAGCGCTCCGGGCAGGTCATTGATCATGCCAGGGCCCAGGAGATGGACGATGAAGTCGTACGCACTCGCACCGCCCGGTTGCTCTTCGTCAAACTCGCCAAGCAAGGCTGCGGTCACTTCGGCGCCCTTGGCCTTCAATGCTTGAGCGAGCAAGCCTGATTGATCGCCCAGCACGAAAGCTCTCTCCGCGGAGAAACGCATGAAGTCGAGCCGGTCGAGAATGTCGTCGGTCAAGGTATCGTACAGATAGCTCGCACCGCCGCGAACGTGACGGGCACGAGCCCGCGCCCATTTGGCGGCGGCGCGGCGGCGGTTAAAGATCTGTGGCGGTGAGCGGTCCATCGCGATCTGCCTGCCGCGCTTGCCAGCATTGTGCAAGCATGCGAGGTCACAAGCATGGGGTGGGGGTCGCATCTTGCCGCACATTTGTCGCCGTTGGTGGATCTCGCTTATCCGCCGCGCTGCTTGCTGTGCGGATGCGGGATCGCTGAGCAGAGCGGCCTATGCGCCTCATGCTGGAGCGAGATGGAGTTCCCGCGAGAGCCAAGCTGCGCAAGCTGTGGCAGGCCCTTGCCAAGCGACGCAGAGCTTGGCGGAACACTGGAATGCGGGGTGTGCTTGGCGACACCGCCACGCCATGACGGGATCATCGCGGCGACGCGCTACAACGACGCCACACGCAAGCTGGTGCTGGACTTCAAACACGGGCGCAAGATTGCCCTGGCACGGTTCCTCGGACGTCTGATGGCATCGCTACTGCCTGACGATCGCGATGCGCTCCTGCTCCCGGTCCCGCTCCATCGCGGACGGCTTTGGCGGCGTGGATTCAACCAGTCTGCTTTGTTGGCGCGGGAATTGGCAAAGCGGGGAAAGGGCCAGGTCCTGGTCGACGGGCTTGAGCGTTTCAAAGCCACGCCCAGCCTTAGTGGGCTGGGCAAACGCGAACGCAAGAAGGCTTTGCAAGGGACGATCCGGGTGCGTCGATCAAGGATGAAGACCCTGCGAGATCGCTCGATCATCGTGATCGATGACGTGCTGACAAGCGGCGCGACCAGCGATGCCTGCGTAGCGGCGTCGAGAAAGGCCCAAGCCAAAGAGGTCCGGATCGCCTGCTTTGCGCGTGTGTTCGATTGACAAACTGGCAGACCGAAAAAGCGAAACGCCCGAGGCCGCAAAGCCCCGGGCGCCACGTGACGAAATGACTCGGACCCGCTCTTTGGAGAGCTCAGACAGCCACCCCCTAACTTGGCTGCCAGGATCCTATCCCTCATCGTTCAAACCGGTAGAGCCAACACCCCGCTGTCGACATTTTCCGGTTACCCCCTGAACCTGGCGCTCTTCGGCACCGCTGTTCGGTGGGCGTGTCCTATCGGACTCGCGGAACGGTTTGTCTCATTGGAGTCTTAAAACCGAAAGGTTGATCTCCGGCAGCAGTGGATTTTGCGCAGCCGCTGTGGTTATCGTGCAACAAACCATCTCAGCTATGCGACCATTCGTCGAGGAGTTTCCCAATTGTCCAACGATGCAAATCAGGGTGTTAGCCCTACCAAGGACATGATCGAGGAGGGCAGCGCCTTCCTGCCCAAATTTGACGCGAACGGACTGCTCACGGCGGTTGTGCTCGATGTTGACGATCACGAAGTGCTGGTGGTCGCCTACATGAATCAGGAAGCGATTGACGTCACTTTGTGCACCGGGCGCGTGACGTTCTGGTCGCGATCGCGTCAGCAATTATGGACCAAGGGTGAAACATCAGGCCACTTCCTCGAGGTGAGGGAGATCCGGGTCGATTGTGATCAGGACGCGTTGGTTATCTCCGCCAAACCTGCGGGGCCAACCTGCCACACTGGTCGCAAATCCTGTTTCTATCGATTGGTTGAGGGCGGAGTTCTCGTAAAGGTCAACGCTTGACGCTCACGTAAGGGTAAGGTAGTCATCGAATCATGGCTACAGCACCGAACCGTTCGTCATCCAAGGACCACCACGATCTGTCGATTGATCCGGCCGCGCGTCACAACGGTGCGCACCTCGATCGTCCTGACAAGCTTGAGCGTGAGCAATTCTCGATCTCTGACCTGACTGGGGAGTTTGGATGCACCGCGCGGGCGCTGCGCTTCTATGAAGATGAAGGGCTCATCGCCCCCGCGCGTGTGGGCCTGACGCGGGTCTATTCCAAGCGTGATAGAGCTCGCCTTGCTTGGATTATGCGAGCGAAGAATGTGGGGTTTAGCCTCACTGAAATCCGCGAGATGATTGACCTCTACGATCTTGATGACGGTCGTGTTGAGCAGCGCCGCGTCACGATTGAGAAGTGCAAGGCGCATGTCGCCAAGCTCAAACGCCAGCGCGCTGACATCGATTCATCGATCAAAGAGCTGACCGAATTCGTAGCCGAGATCGAAAAGCTCGACCTCGGCTAAGCCGACCTCACAATTTTCTGCCGATAAACTCTGACTAAGGGATCCAGAGATGCCTACCTATACCGCTCCGACCCGCGACACCCGCTTCCTGCTCAATGAGATGCTTGATCTTGCGAGCTACGGAAACCTGCCGGGCTTTGAGCATGCGACCCAAGATATGATCGACACGATCGTCAACGAAGCAGGCAAATTTTGCGCCGAAGTCCTCGCACCCATCAATCAAATTGGTGATGAACAAGGCTGCACGCATCATGACGATGGATCTGTGACCACGCCAGACGGTTTCAAGGAAGCCTACGAGGCATACACCGAAGCGGGTTGGGGCACGCTCTCGCAACCTGAGGAGTTCGGCGGCCAAGGCCTTCCTCACACTTTGGGCATGGTGCTGGAGGAATACACAGCTTCGGCCAATCAGGCTTTTGGCATGTATCCCGGCCTCACCAATGGTGCGATCGCCGCGATTCTGGCTGCCGGCAGCGAAGAGCAGAAAGCAACCTACGCGCCGAAGATGATCTCGGGCGAATGGTCAGGCACGATGAACTTGACGGAGCCGCATTGCGGGACCGATCTGGGCTTGATTCGCACCAAGGCCGAGCCACAGGCCGACGGATCCTACTCAATCACCGGTACCAAGATCTTCATCTCGGCCGGTGAGCACGATCTGACCAGCAACATCATTCACCTTGTGTTGGCAAAGACTCCGGGTGCGCCGGACAGCTCAAAGGGCATTTCGCTGTTCATCGTCCCCAAGTTCGTTCTCGACGACAATGGCGAACCAGGTGAACGCAATGGCGTGTCCTGCGGCTCGATCGAGAAGAAGATGGGCATCCATGGCAATGCGACCTGCGTGCTTAATTATGACGGCGCCAAGGGCTGGATGGTCGGCGAAGAGAACAAAGGCCTCACAGCCATGTTCGTGATGATGAACGCAGCACGCCTCGGTGTCGGCCTTCAGGGTCTGGCGCAGGCTGAAGTGTCCTACCAGAATGGCGTGACCTACGCGCTGGATCGTCGTCAGGGTCGTGCTCTTACAGGTCCTGCCGACACGGAAGCCAAGGCTGATCCCATTTTCGTTCACCCAGATGTCCGTCGCATGCTGATGGACGCCAAAGTGTTCAACGAAGGTATGCGCGCATTGTGCATGTGGGGTGCGCTGCAGGTTGACCTGTCACACAAAGCTCAGACCGAGGAAGAGCGCGAAGCCGCTGAGGAGCTAATCGGTCTGATGACGCCAGTCATCAAGGGTTATGGCACCGACAAGGGCTACGACATCGCCAACAATATGCAGCAGGTCTATGGCGGCCACGGCTATGTCAGCGAATGGGGCATGGAACAATTCGTCCGCGATAGCCGCATCGCGATGATCTACGAGGGCACCAATGGCGTGCAGGCGATGGATCTATGTGGTCGCAAGCTGGCCTCAAAGGGCGGCAAGGCTGTCCAAGCATTCTTTGCCATGATCGATGAAGAGATCGCTGCTGCGAAGGAAGTGGCTGAGCTCAAAGACATCGCAGAGCGTCTCGAAAAGGGCCTTGGCGAGCAGAAAGCAGCCACGATGTGGTTCATGCAGAACGCTATGGCCAACCCGAACCATCTTGGCGCCGGCGCGCATCACTATATGCACATCATGGGCATCGTTACGCTGGGCTTCTTCTGGCTCAAGATGGCCAAGACTGCGCTTGAAGCGCTCGCCAGCGATCCGGAAGACGCGGCGTTCTATCAGGCCAAGCTGACTTCAGCGGCTTACTACGCTGAGCGTTTCCTGCCCGATGCCGGCGCGCTCCGTCGCAAGCTGGAGGCTGGCAGCGAAAACATGATGGCGCTTCCTGAAGAAGCTTTCGCCACCGCGGCCTAAGCCGAACGTAGATCAACAAGAGGGCCTCAGACCAAAGCTGTTTGGGGCCCTCTTCTTTTGCGGATTTCAGGACGCGTCGTCGCGCTCTGCCTTGGCGTAGACACTTTCCCAATCGCCGAGATTGTCCTTGGCTTCCTGCACGAATTGGCTGCCACGGATATACCACATAATTCTGCCGGCCATGAACGCGCCAGGCTGTCGCATCGGCCGCGCAATTTGGCACAGCAAGACAATTCGCGTCTGATCGGTGTCGTTGCGGACTTCGTGTTCGTATGTGTCGTCAAATGTAAGCCATTTGCCATTGTCCCAATGGATCCTTTGATCGCCGATCCGCATCCACAATTTGTCACGGTCATCTGGCACATCGAGCCCCAGGTGAGCGGTGATGAATGCCTTGGTCACGCCGCGATGAGGCGTGATGTGAGATCCCGGAGCAAGAATTGAGAAGAAGGCTGAGTTGAGGCCGGGTATCTGTGAGACCAATTCGGTAGTCCGCGGTGCGCGGGCAATATTCTCTTCGATCCGATTGCCAAATCCGATCAGGAAGAAGCTGCGCCAGGCGTCATCCTTCATGATCCTGCGATGGTCGGGAGACACTTCGCGCAAGGGAGGAATCGCTTCGCTATGACGACATACTGCATGCGCCTCATCGCGGATCTCTTCCCAATGCTGCGCAATCTTTGCGCACCAATCGAACTGCGCTGGATCAAGCACAGGATCGTTCGAAATCAGCGAAGAATTGGCAAGCCAGTCATTCACCCGATGACGCTGCTTCTTGAAGAAGCGGTAGTGCAGCGGGCGTCCCGGAGCATTTGCCAATAGGCCAAATCCGTCGGACAACGGCATGGGCTACATCCTATGACTTTCTCAGCCGACCGCGTGCCCTCTGCGCGGCGACCAGTTGAACATGCCAGATGTGTAGCACGGCCGAGCTCGGCCAGACTTGTCGTTATTCGACAGGCAGGAAATCCGGGACCGAAAGATAGCGTTCGCCGGTGTCGTAATTGAAACCTAGCACACGAGTGCCAGCTTCAAGCTCAGGCAGTTTCTTGGCAATGGCTGCCAGAGTCGCTCCTGACGAGATACCGATCAGCATGCCTTCTTCGCGGGCTGCGCGTTTGGCCATTTCTTTGGCTTCACCAGCATCGACCGGGATTGCTCCGTCAATCGCGTCAGTGTGCAAATTGCCGGGAATGAACCCGGCGCCAATGCCTTGGATCGGGTGAGGGCCGGGCTGGCCTCCGCTGATCACCGGCGAGAGTTCGGGCTCGACTGCATAGGCTTTCATGCCTGCCCAGCTAGCTTTGAGCGCTTCTGCGCAGCCAGTGAGATGGCCGCCGGTCCCAACGCCCGTGATCATCACGTCGATCGGATCATCGGCAAAATCTGCCAGGATCTCTTGAGCCGTTGTTCGCGCATGCACTGCAGGGTTGGACGCGTTCTCAAACTGTGACGGCATCCAAGCGCCTTCGGTTGATTCGACAATCTCGGTCGCGCGTTCGATCGCGCCTTTCATGCCCTTTTCCTTAGGCGTCAAATCAAAGGTCGCCCCATAGGCCAGCATCAATCGGCGGCGCTCGATCGACATCGATTCGGGCATTACCAGCACCAGCTTGTATCCTTTGACGGCCGCCACCATGGCGAGGCCAATACCTGTATTGCCGCTGGTGGGCTCAACAATGGTGCCGCCTGGACGCAAGGCACCGGCATTCTCGGCGTCTTCGATCATCGCAAGCGCAATGCGGTCTTTGATCGATCCACCAGGGTTGGAACGCTCCGACTTAAGCCAGACCTCATGATTGGGGAACAGCCGCGATAGACGAATATGCGGGGTGTTGCCGATCGTCTCCAGAATGTGTGCAGCTCTCATCTCAAGTCTCCTGGGAATCTGTTTTGTTGTCCTGCTTTAGCAGGTCTTCGGGAGGATCGAAGGTCTTTGTGGTGCGCAGAACCGGAAACAGGCCGCTCCACAACAAGACCGTCAGAATGGCACCAGCGCCGCCAGCAACGACGGCAGCGACAGGACCGATCAGGAATGCAAGCGATCCTGAAAAGAAATCGCCGCCTTCGTTGGACGCGCTGATCGTCAGCAGCGACACGGACGACACGCGCCCGCGCTTGTCATCAGGTGTGTGCAATTGGATCAGCGACTGGCGGATATAGACACTGAACATGTCCGCCGCGCCGACAATAAACAGCATGGCCAGGCTGAGCGGCATCGATGTCGACAGGCCGAACACAATTGTCGCAAGACCGAATATGGCAACCGAACCGAGCATTTTTGGGCCGACATTGGTCTTGATCGGACGGAAAGAGAACCACGCTGCGATGACTGCGGCTCCGATCGCTGGGGCCATGGCCAATTGGCTCAACCCAGTCTCGCCAACCCCCAGTATGTCGCGCGCATAGACGGGGAACAAAGCCGTGGCGCCAGCCAGAAAGACAGCAAACAGATCGAGCGTAATCGCGCCCAGAACCATCTTGTTGTGAACGACGTAGCGCAAGCCATCGACGATCGCGCCGATCGGTCTCTGGTCCTTGCGCACGGCGGGTTGTGGTACTTTTCCAATCACACCAAGCGCAATGGTGGACACGGCAAAAAGACCCGTTGCGACCGCATAGGGAAGGGCGGGCTCGATCGAATAGAGATATCCGCCAAGGGCAGGGCCACCGATCATCCCGACCTGCCAGGCAATCGATGACAATGCTATCGCAGTTGGCAGGATAGCTTTGGGAACCAGATTGGGCGCCAAGGCCGAAAGCGCGGGGCCCGCGAATCCACGCGCAACGCCAAGCACAATCGCAATCGCGAACAGGATCGGGATTGAGATGGAATCGCTCCAGGTGAACCAAGCCAGCGCTGCCGCGCACAGCAATTGCAAGAGCACGGTAAGCTGAGCCAGGCCTCGACGATCAAACCGATCGGCGGCCAGGCCTGAAAAAGGCGTCAGCACGAACAGTGGGAGGAATTGCAGCAGGCCGATAAGGGCCAATTGGCCAGACGCCTCGGCAATCGACATGCCGCCATCACGAGCAATGTTGTAGGTCTGCCAACCGATGATCAGCAGCATCGCATATTGCGCCAGGGTCATCGCAAAGCGACTGACCCAATACGCGCGGAAATTATGGACCCGGAAGGGGTGGGAGATCGTCTCGGCGGTGTCGTTCACGCAATGCCCATGGCAGGCATTGCTGCGCCTGCCAAGCAAGGCAATCTATTCTCGTGAAAGCGTGATCTTGGATTAGCGGTTGCGACGCAGCCGAGGGTTGGGCTGCAGCGTGTCGATGATCGCCACGAAGTCGTCGAGACGAATGATACGCTCAAACTGGAAACCGGCGCGCTCGTCGCGCGTCCAGATAACATAGGCCTCGATACGGCCAACAATTGGAAGGCGAATGATCACACGATCGCCGCGATTCAACTTGCCTGCATCGTCTACCATGAAGCCGTGAGCCGAGATGTTGCAGACATGCAGATTGAGGTCGCCATGCGCGAAATGTTCCACGATGACCGGAAAATCCACCGGGTGCCGCGCAGCGCGGCGCATATCAGTTACGCTAAGATTGGCTCCAGCAGTCACAGCCCCCGACCCTCCTTTAAGTTCTCGAGACCTGTCCCTAATGGGGCATAAAGGCTGACATTTGGTAAAAGGCGGCACAGTGGGGGCTAATGCTCAGAACGACCTCTGGCATGCCTCCTTAAGCCTTTATGGCCATTCTAGCGGGTAATGAGGGCGTGTTTCTTCTTACCCAGGCTGAGCTTGAGTGACGCTCCGTCATCGGGCGCCACAACAAAGCCGGGATCTTTGATCGCATCACCGTCAATCTTCACGGCACCTTCCGCCAGCTTACGCTTGGCTTCGCCATTCGATGCGGTGAATCCCAATTCGGTCAACACAGCACCAATGCGCATGCCCTCAGCCCCGACTGCCAGGCTGGGGAGGTCATCCCCTGCGCCGCCAGCGAAGGTCTCCTGCGCAGTGGCTTCGGCCGTCTTGGCGGCCTCTTCACCGCGCACCAACTTGGTCACTTCATTGGCCAGAACAATCTTGGCCGCGTTCACTTCGGCGCCTTCGAGCGCTTCAAGCCGAGCAACCTCATCAAGCGGGAGGTCGGTGAACAGCCGCAGGAACCGGCCAACATCGCGATCGTCGCAATTGCGCCAATATTGCCAGAAGTCGTATGCGGGCAGCTGGTCTTCATTGAGCCACACCGCACCGGCGGCGGTTTTGCCCATCTTTGCACCGTCCGCCGTGGTCAGGAGCGGCGTCGTCAGTCCAAACAGCTCACGGCTTTCCATCCGACGCGAGAGCTCCATGCCGTTGACGATATTGCCCCACTGATCGCTGCCGCCCATCTGCAAGCGACAATCATAGCGGCGGGCAAGCTCCAGAAAGTCATATGCCTGCAGGATCATGTAGTTGAATTCGAGGAATGTCAGTGGCTGTTCGCGATCGAGCCGTAACCGCACGGAGTCGAATGTCAGCATACGATTGACCGTGAAATGCGGCCCGACATCGCGCAGCAATTCAATATAGCCCAGCTCTGAGAGCCATTCGTCATTGTCGACCATCACGGCATCCGTCGGACCGTCACCAAAAGTGAGCAGGCGCTCAAACACAGTGCGGATCGAAGCGATGTTGCTCTGAATAATGTCAGCGGTGAGCAGCTTGCGGCTCTCATCTTTGCCTGACGGATCACCAATCTTGGTCGTCCCGCCGCCCATTACGACAATCGGCTTATGGCCTGTCTGCTGCAGCCGCCGCAGCATCATGATTTGGACCAGGCTGCCGACATGCAGACTGGGCGCCGTCGCATCGAAGCCAATATAGCCAGGGATCACCTGCTTGGTCGCAAGTTGATCCAATCCGCCAGTGTCAGTGACCTGGTGGATGTAGCCGCGCTCATCAAGCAGCTGAAGAAGTGAGGAATCGTACGTGCTCATGTCCCGCGGGCCTCTAACAGCGTTCCGCGCTGCCCCCAAGCCTCTTGCAAAGCTAATCTTCTTGCAGGTGGGCGAGAGCGATCCTAGTCACGAGAACCATGACGCCACTCATGCTACACCAGACATGCGACCTTGGACCAATCCGGGCCGTCACTGCCAATCTTTCGCCGACCGATATCGGATGCGATGCAGAGTTCCGTTTCGAAGGCAGCATTGGCGGAATCAAAGTCCCTCAGGCGGCTACGCCAGAGCGGATGGACAATTTGTGGAAGACCACCTGCTTTGAGATCTTCTGGCAGCCGATAGGTGGCAGCTATTATCGCGAGTTCAATCTGTCGCCCTCAGGCCGATGGGCCGCTTATGACTTTGACTCGTTCCGCGAAGGCATGCGCAACGCACCGGTCGATGCAATCGCGGTCGCGAGCTCGCACAGCGGCAGTGAATTGGTGCTCAAGGCCAGCATCGCGGCAGAATTGCCTGCGCCGGCCCAAGTCGCGCTCAATGCAATCGTCGAACATCACGACGGATCGCTGCAATTCTGGGCCTTGGCCTTTCCTCCCGGCAAACCAGAGTTTCATTCCGAAGCATGTCGGCAAGCCATCGTGGAGCGCGGCGAATGAGCGTCTTGTTTGGCATTGATCGCCTGCTTGCGGATCAGAGCTTGCTGGATGAATTGCAAGGCAAGCGTGTGGCCTTGATCGCGCACCCAGCCAGCGTCACGGCCGATCTGACGCATAGCTTGGACGCCCTGATTGCAGCCGGAGTGAATGTGACCAGCGCATTCGGTCCGCAACACGGCCTCAAAGGCGACAAGCAGGACAATATGGTCGAGACCGCGGATGAGATGGATCCGCAATACGGCATTCCGGTCTTTTCGCTTTACGGCGAGGTGCGCCGGCCAACCGGCCAGATGATGACCAGCGCCGACGTATTCCTGTTTGATCTTCAGGACCTTGGCTGCAGGATCTACACCTTCGTCACAACGCTGCGCTACTTGCTCGAGGAAGCCGCCAAGGCGGGGAAACAGGTCTGGGTGCTCGATCGACCCAATCCTGCAGGGCGCCCCGTTGAAGGGACGATGCTGGTGCCTGGGCAAGAGAGCTTTGTGGGCGCGGCGCCAATGCCGATGCGTCATGGCCTGACGCTTGGCGAGATGGGGCATTGGTTTGTTGAGCATTTCGGCTTGGACGTCGATTATCGCGTGATCGAGATGCAGGGCTGGGACCCTGAGAGCGCGGCGGGCTTTGGCTGGCCTTCATCGCGTCTATGGATCAATCCAAGCCCCAATGCCGCCAGCATCAATATGGCGCGCAGCTATGCGGGCACGGTCATGCTCGAAGGGACAACGCTATCTGAAGGACGAGGGACCACGCGCCCGCTCGAAGTTCTGTTTGGCGCGCCCGATATCGACGCCAAGGCCGTCTGGCTCGAAATGCAGCGAGTTGAGCCGGAATGGCTATCTGGCTGCGCGATCCGCGAATGTTGGTTTGAACCAACCTTCCACAAACACTCAGGTCAGCTGTGCAATGCGTTGATGATCCACGCAGAATTGGATCATTACGCGCATCACGCCTTTCGACCGTGGCGATTACAAGCTCTCGCATTCAAGGCCATTCGCCGGCTCTATCCCGACTATCCGTTGTGGCGAGACTTTCCGTACGAATATGAGCTCGATCGCTTGGCGATCGACGTCATCAACGGGGGGACGTCACTCCGCGAATGGGTCGATGACCCGTCAGCCATGCCGAGTGATCTTGATGCGCTTGCGACCGCAGACGAGGCCGCATGGGTCGCCGCGGTCAAACCGCATTTGCTGTATTAGGAGCGCTCCTACTTGGGCGCGCTCGCAATCATTCGATCCAACCGCTTCTGAATGGCTGCCAAGTCCGACTGGAGGCTCAACAGCTGGTCAACTGAATGCTGGGTCTCTGTCGTAACCTCGCGCGACTGCCGCGGGCCGAACTTGCTGAGAATCCAGGCCCTGAGCTTGGTCAGCATCTTGGCGTTGGGATCGGTCAGTGCACGCATGCGCGGCAGCGCTGCCACTCTCTCACCCTCGTTTACTTCCCAAGGTGGCTGCTCTTGCTCATGAGCCGACTTAGCCGCCTCGCTGTTGGCCATCTCCGCGACAGGCTCGGCTTGCTGTTCCTCAAGCAGGCTGGCCAGGCATTCGACGTTGAGCTCTGGCTGGTCGCCTGGCAGCGGTCGATGGACCAAGGCAGGAATCGGCTCTGCCTCCTCTGACACGGGCTCGCCTTTTGCTTCTTGGATCAGATAGTCGTCAGAGCCTTGCTTTATGCGTTGGGTCTGCTCTGCACGGCCACTCATGGAACTATCGGCAGTTTCGAGCTCCTCGTCGAGCTGCGCCGTGGTCGCTATGTCGTCGGAGCAGGCTGTCTCGGAAATCGCTGTGGCGCCGGCGCTCACCAAAAGTCCGCGGCGCTTCTTCGCTTTGGCTTTCTTGCGTTTGGCTTTGCGCCGTGCCTTCCGATTGGGCTTGGCTTCGATTTCATCATCCTCTGTCGAGACCACAAGCTCTTCAGGCATGGCATCGAGCGGGATTGCCACTCCATCATCGGGCATCGAGTCTGACTTGAGCGCGACAGGCGGCTCTTGCGCTGGTGCAACGCAGACCGATTCCTGTTTGGATCTCCGCTTTCGCTGTTTGCGACGACGAGAACGACCTTTCCCCATTGCAATCCCCGTAAGCTGTTCGACGAAACTCCTGACTAGTGATCGAATTGGCGGTGTGCCTCATCACTGCGGCAGAGACCGACAACTCACCTTCCGTTACGGAATACAATAGTTGAGCGATGGCCTGGAAATTTCTGGCAAAGGATGGCCTAAGTTTGTCCACAGTCTAAATTTCGGGAATTTGACTGGTTTCTTGGACCGCGAACCAAGAAAACCGAGATATATCAATATAAAATTGGCGTTATCTAAACGATCTAGCGGCAATCAAACGGAGGTATTCAACCCCGTAGTTCTACCGGCTCATATCAGTCGTGAAATTTGGATTTTTGTCGATCGAACGCTGAAAATCGTCCCGATCAACAACATCTCATTACTTCAGAAATGACCTGAAATCGATCCGAATCTACTCGCGTTCGATCTCCATGGGACGCGCAAGACCGAGCGACTTGGGAACCTCACGGACGTCGTCTGGATCGCCCATCATCACCATCACACCGCAGCCATTTTCCCTGCGATCAACCGCCCAGATCAGGAATTCATTGTCCCTTGGTTCAGCGGGTTCAAGAAAGCGCCGGCGCGGATCAATCCGGACCTGCGCTTCCTGGGTCTGAATTCCATGGATTTGATCGCTGCATTCCGCATTTGGGTTTGCAATGTCTTGCAGCAGGTCAAGGTGCTCGGGACTAGTTGGAGCAGTTATCTCTGGGGTGGGTTCTTCGCTTGCACCCATTACGGCAATGGCGGCGATCGGAACAACAAGAAGACGCATGGTGGACCCTCCTCTGATGTCAGCGACATAGCAGACGAGGCCCACTTGGACCAACGTGTCGAAACGGGAGATTAATGCCCTTGTTTGCGGCTTAGCTCGCGCATGGCCTCATCAAGCCCGTCGAGTGTGAGCCCATACATGCGATCATTGACCAGCTCTTTGAGCATCTTGGTCGATTGCGAGTAGCCCCATTGCTTCTCAGGCACGGGATTGAGCCACACCGTCGCGGGATAGGTGTCGGTCACACGCTTCATCCAGGCCGCACCCGCCTCTTCGTTCATATGCTCTACCGAGCCGCCAGCATGCGTGATTTCGTACGGGCTCATTGCCGCATCGCCGACAAAGATCACCTTGTAGTCGTGGCCATATTTGTGAAGCACGTCCCAGGTTTTGGTGCGCTCCTGCCAGCGGCGCTTATTGTCCTTCCACACGCCCTCATAGAGGCAGTTGTGAAAGTAGAAGAACTCAAGGTTCTTGAACTCAGACGTCGCGGCGCTGAACAATTCCTCACACAGCTTGATGAAGGGATCCATCGATCCGCCGACATCCAGGAATAGCAGCAGCTTCACCGCATTATGGCGCTCAGGCCGCATGTGGATATCGAGCCAGCCTTGCTTGGCGGTGCCGTCAATCGTCGCGTCAATATCCAGCTCATCGGCTGCACCCTCACGGGCAAAGCGGCGCAGTCGGCGCAGCGCCATCTTGATGTTGCGGGTGCCCAATTCCTTGGTGTTGTCGAGGTTCTTGAACTCGCGCTTTTCCCAAACTTTGACTGCGCGCTTATGCTGGCTTTCGCCGCCAATGCGCACGCCTTCAGGGTTGTAGCCCGAATTGCCGAATGGCGAAGTTCCGCCAGTGCCGATCCACTTATTGCCGCCCTCGTGGCGCTTTTGCTGCTCTTCGATCCGCTCTTTGAGCGTTTTCATGATCTCGTCCCAATCGCCGAGCGATTTGATCTTCTCCATCTCTTCTTCAGAGAGATACTTCTCAGCGACGGTTTTGAGCCAATCTTCGGGTATTTCGACGGGGTTCTGGCCATAGTCCGACAAGATGCCTTTGAAGACCTTGTTGAACACCTGATCGAAGCGATCGAGCATGCCTTCATCTTTCACGAAGGTGGCGCGCGAAAGATAATAGAATGCCTCTGGTGATTGTTCGATCACGTCCTTGTCGAGCGCCTCCAACAATGTGAGGTGCTCTTTGAACGAAGCGCCAATCCCGGCCTCGCGAAGCTCATCGACGAAATTGAAAAACATGGCGCTCTGCGTAGCTTCCCGGAAACCAATGCGCCAGTCTTAAAATGCAACCCTTTTGATAGGACCGATAGCGGCTCCTTAACGTCTCGCTAACCATCTTTGGATAGGTCGATCGGACCAAATATAGGGGTTGGTAGGAATGAAGCCTGTTTCGATTGACAGTGCGGGGGCGACCGCACTGGAACAAATTCCTGAAAGTTGCGGCGCTGTTACCGTCGGGTGCAGCGACGTCGCCGGAGTAGTCGAAGCGGTCATTCGCTCATCAGAAACGCTGAGAAACGAGCACGAGGCGCTGCAAGGCACCGTTGCCGCGCTTGAACAGGACCAGGCCAAGGTTGCTGAAGCCAGCGATGAGGCTCGCCTGCTATCCGAACGCGCGATCGAGCGGTTGGGCGAGGGCACCGCCCTGATCCAATCCTCGCTCGAACAAATCAATGGTCTGCTGGAACTTGTCAGCGCGCTTGGCCAGCATGTCACAAGCTTTGGCGCCGCGATGGACCAGGTTCGCCGCAGCGCAGAAGACATCGATCAGATTGCCGAGACCACCAATATTCTCGCTCTCAACGCCACAATCGAAGCGATGCGCGCTGGTGAAGCCGGTCGCACATTCGCTGTCGTTGCTGGCGAAGTGAAGAGCCTCGCAAACGACACACGCAAGGCAACAGAAGAGATTGCGCAGACCGTTGAAACGCTCGGTGAAGAGGCGAGCACGGTCATCGGGCGTATCGAAGCGGGCAGCACGGCCAGCACCGCCGCCCGTGAATCCGTTGCGCGGATTGAAAGCACGATCAGCAGCGTTGGCGAGCTCGTCGAAGAGGTCGACAAGCAAAACGATGTGATTGCCCGCTCAACCGGCACGATCAGCAATCACGTCAACGCAGTCCAGAATGTTCTGGAGAGCTTCGACAGCGCGGCACGCACCAATGAAGGTCAATTGCAGGGCGCTCATTCACGCATGGGCGAGCTGGAAATGACCGCCAGCGAAATGTTTGATCGGATTGTCCAAGCAGGACTGTCGCCCGAAGACAGCGCCATGGTCGCTAGGGCTCAAGAACTGTCCAAGGTGGTCGCCGAGATCACCGAAGAAGCCCTTGCAAAGGGTGAGATCACTGAATCCGACCTGTTCGATCATGACTATGTCTCTGTAGAAGGCAGCAACCCTCCACTGTTCCGCACCCGTCTGAGCGACTGGGCAGACCACAAATGGCAACCCAAGCTCGACGAATGGACCGCCAGCGATGAGCAAGTTCTCGCCGCAGCCTGCACCGATGTGAACGGATTCCTTCCCACGCATCTCAGCGACCAGTCGCGTAAGCCCACCGGCGATCTTGCGCATGACACCAAGCATTGTCGCAATGGTCGCATTCTGTTCGATCCGCTCGACCAGAAGGCCAAGGTTAGCGATGCGCCCTACATGATGGCTGTCTATCGCCAGGAGGGCGATGGCGAGAACTACAATGTCGTGCGCAACGTCTACATCCCGCTCATGATCCGTGGGCGTCGCTGGGGTGATTTCGAGCTGGCCTACAAGTTCGACTGACGCTCGGCGTTACGCGTTGGTATCGCGTTCCAACTCTTCCAAAACATGCGCTGGCATTAGGTGCTCGTTGGCGTAGCTTTCAAACGCGTTGAGCTTTTCGATTGCGAGCTTGATCGAAGTCTGGCCAGGGCTCTCTTCGTCACTCTGCGCGTTCTCAAGCGCCTCACTCATCGTGTAGAAATTTCGTGCCCTGATATCCTTGCCGGCTTTGCGTACTTCGGCTCTGACATCGCCGGCCTGGCGCACTGCTTTACCGACTGTTTCGAAGGCTTGATCCAGATCGATCTCGCCATCTTCCAATTGCTGAAGGGGTTTGCAGCGAAACCCACCGCATGTGTGCGGCCGCGGCTTGTCGTAGATCGTGCAGGCGGCACCATCGAGATGCGGACAGCCCAGCTCGAAAAAGACGCTGCCATCTTCCTTGACCAGGTCAAACCCGTTCTCCTGCCAATGCGACAGGTTTTCTCCGAACACGAAATAGGCGTGCGGAAACAGCGCGCCATTGCAGCACAGGCCGCATGACAGGCAAAGCTTGGCAGAAGGGCTGAGTTCTTGCTCGGCCACCGAACGCTATCAGGTCTGGCGACGCGCCATGAACGCAAGCCGTTCAAACATCATCACGTCCTGCTCATTCTTGAGCAGCGCGCCATGAAGCGGCGGGATCGCGCTGTTGGGATTGGCGTCCTGCAGCGTCTCAAGCGGCATGTCTTCGTTCATCAGCAGTTTGAGCCAATCGAGCAGCTCGCTCGTCGAAGGTTTCTTCTTTAGGCCAGGAACGTCGCGCAGCTCGTAGAAGATATCCATTGCCTTCTGCACCAGCTGCTTCTGGATGTCCGGATAGTGGACGTCGATGATCTCCTGCATCGTCTCGCGATCAGGGAACTTGATGTAGTGGAAGAAGCACCGGCGCAGGAATGCGTCAGGCAGTTCCTTTTCGTTGTTCGAGGTGATGACAACGATCGGGCGCTCCTGCGCTTCGATCCGCTCATGCGTTTCGTAAACGTCGAAGCTCATGCGATCGAGCTCTTGCAGAAGGTCGTTCGGGAATTCGATATCCGCCTTGTCGATCTCGTCGATCAGCAGAACCGGCAGCTCGTCAGAAGTGAACGCTTCCCACAGCTTACCCTTCTTGATGTAGTTTGAGATGTCATGGACACGCTCATCGCCAAGCTGGCCATCACGCAGGCGAGCCACCGCATCGTACTCGTAAAGGCCTTGCTGAGCCTTGGTGGTCGACTTGACGTTCCACTCGATCAGAGGGGCATTGATGGCTTTCGCAATCTCGTGCGCAAGCACCGTCTTACCGGTGCCCGGCTCACCCTTGACCAGAAGGGGGCGGCGAAGAAGCACCGCGGCATTCACGGCCACTTTGAGGTCTTCGGTGGCGATATAGGAGCTGGTGCCCTCAAAACGAGTTTGATCGGTCATGCGGTTCCCTGTGATCTGAATTGGATGTGATCGGATTGCGATTGGCAACTTAATTTGCACATCCCGTTACGGATCAAGGGCGCAGGTGGCAAGGGTGACGCAGCGTAAGCTATCGGAATAGCGAGGGGGATCTCGCTGCGTCACACAAAGCCATCAGTCTAGAGCGTCCAAGGCTGCGATCTCGCGCTTGAGCCGTCCTGCAGCCCAGACATTGAGCAGGGCGATCGCACCAAAGATGCCGAAGGTGATTGCTGCAGGGCCAATCAGCCCACCGATCGCGACGGCAAAGCCCGCTTTCTCAGCCACACCGATAAGGACAGCGACATAGAGCAGCACGACGCCGGGAATGAGTGGCCCGATATACCAGGCGGGGACTGACCGGAGAGCCTCATACTGCCGTTGGTACTGGCGCTTGAGGTGAGTGATGCAGGGGTCTTCGGGCCGGCGCACAACATTGCTGGCTCTGCGATGCAGGTTCCAGACCACGACGAGCACGCCAATTGCGACCATCGCCATCGAGAGGGCTATAAGCATCTCGGACCTGGCGACTGCACCAAATGCGGCGCCACCGAACAGCACAAATACGAGCGCGCCTGCAGCATACTCAATCGCATTGCGGATCTTGATCCTGCGCTCAAATTTGTTGGCGCGCTGTGAGCACGAGCCGACATCACTAAACCGGGCGTCAGCACCATCACGGTTCCAGGCGGCAAAAGGGGGATTTGTCATTGCGTGTCTCCTTCGGGGGTTGGGGGATCGAAATGGCTTGCGACAAGCGCCTTGATGCGATGGACACGAGTGTTCACCGCATTGCTGGACAGGCCTGTGATCTCCGAGATCGCGGCCGCGCTTTCACCTTCGAGCCAAAGCACAATCACTTGCGCATCAAGCGCAGGCAGCGTGCGGATAAGAACGGCAACCTGATCAAGCACCAGGCTCTCCCCAGTCTCAGCCTCGGGGTTGGCCGGACTGGGGAGTGTGTCGACATCTTCAAGCGGAACCCGTCGGGGGTGTCGGCTCGACTTGGAGATGTGATCAGCAGCCACATTGTGAGCGACGCGATAGACCCAGGTCTTGAGCGCACACTCGCCCTTGAACCGCGCCAGGCTGGTCCAAAGAGCACAATGCATGTCCTGCTCAAGATCGCGCGCTTTGTCCGGATCGCGCTCCACAGCGCGGGCCAAACGAGCAAGCGCGGGCGCAAACTCGTCGCCAGCTTGCTGATAAAGTGTGTCTGCGTTTCCGTTCATGCCCCTTTAGTCCGGCCCCAGCATGATTTCTTACACGAGCGGCGAAACTTTTTTATCATGCGCAGCGAACTGGTTGGGGAAGGGGACGAATTATGCCGACCGAAACTCTCTCAATTCCTTCACATGAAGGCCACCTCCTCGATGGTTCACTCGAGATGCCGACTGGATTGGTGCGTGGTGCCGCTGTGTTTGCGCATTGTTTCACTTGCACCAAACAGAGCCGGGCCGCTGTGAGCGTCGCAAGAGCGCTCGCAAGCCACGGCATTGCCACATTGCGCTTCGACTTCACCGGCCTCGGAGGCAGCGATGGCGACTTTGGCCGCGCCGGATTTGCGAGTGATGTCGAAGACCTCGCAGCGATGGCGGAGTTCATGAGCGAACGGTTTGGAATGCCGTTGCTGATGATTGGCCACAGCCTTGGGGGTGCAGTAGTCTTGGCGGCCGCCCATGAGCTTGGGTCGGAGCGCGTTGCTGCGATTGCCACGATCGGCGCACCATCCGACGTCCCCCATGTCCTACACAACATCCAAGGTGACCTGGATGCGATCGAACGTGATGGCCAAGGCGATGTGACCATTGGCGGGAGACCGTTTGCGCTCTCCAAGCGTTTCCTGGAGCGCACGCGCGAAACAGATCTGCTCGAACTGGTTGGTGCCCTGCGCTTGCCCTATATGGCGCTGCATTCACCAACCGATGCGATCGTCGGCGTGGAACATGCCAGCAAATTGTTTCAGGCCGCGTTCCACCCCAAGAGCTTTGTCAGCCTTGAAGGTGCGGATCACCTCTTGACCAATCCGGTCGATGCGGAGTTTGCCGCTGACACAATTGCCTGCTGGGCCAAGCGCTATCTGCCCTTGCGAGACGACTGGCCGATGCCGGAGACCGGGATTGTCGTGCAAACAGGCCACGGCAAATTTGGGACCGAAGTCCATTCCGCTTCGCATCGTTTCATTGCCGATGAACCGCGCAGCTATGGTGGAGACGACAGTGGCCCGACGCCTTACGACCTCCTTCTGGCCGCTCTGGGCACCTGCACGGTCATGACCATGAAAATGTATGCCGACCGCAAGAAATGGCCTCTGAAAGGCACCAGGATCCATCTGACGCATGAACGTGACCATCATGTCGATTGTGACCATTGCGAAGATGAAGGCGAGGGCGCGCAGATCCAGGCGCTCAATCGGGTGATTGAGCTTGAAGGCGAGGAATTGACGGATGACCAGAAGCAGCGGATCATTGAGATAGCGGACAAGTGCCCGGTTCATCGAACGCTTGAGGGGCATTTGCACATTCACACGGAGCATCACCCATGATCATCATCACTGGCGAAGTCACATTGGCCCCAGAACACCGCGACGCAGGCGTGGCCTTGGGTTGTGAGCACTCGGCGCGCTCACGGGCAGAGCCAGGTTGCATCTCGCATGATTGCTATGTCGATGCTGAAAACCCCAACCGCATCCATTTCTTTGAGCGCTGGGCTGACATGGCAGCGGTTCAAACCCACTTTGCCGTTCCAGAATCCGGACAATTTGTCGCGCAGATTGGGGAGATGGCTACGAGCGATCCGGTGATTTCGCTATATTCAGCAGAGGCAATTCAAACCGGCTAAGCCGCTCGGGGTCAGGACTTAGTCTTCGTCCTTGTCATCCTCGTCGACGCATTCCGGCCCGCCCTTGGTGTCGATTTCATAGCCCCACCTCTGTTCCGTATTGTCGGAGAGCTCCAATTCATAAGGACGTGGCTCCCTATCCGTCAGGAAGGCCTTGAGATGCGCTTTGGTGCGGCAGCTGTCGATGAAGTCAGCATGGTTGAGCTTTCCATCCTCATCAATTTTTGACGTGCTGACCACAGTGAGGCCCTGGCGGTCCAATGTGCGGTGGCAATTGCCTTCTGATCCCAGGCGGTGGAGTTCGTATTCGACATCGTGCTTGCAACTGGTCGTCCCAAGACGTGCATAGCCGTGCAGCCGGCGCGAGAACTGGATCGGGGTGTCGCGATAGGAAGCATAGACGAGCACTTCGCGACGTGGATCCAGCTCAGGCTCAACGCTCCACGGCTTCTTCTTGATCAATTGGTCGATCGATCCGCCGACCCTTAGGACCTGATCGCGATCGATATCGCCCGAAGCGAGCACGATCCGCTTTATCGCATCAGGATGGACGGTCTGGGCGCTAGCCATTCCAGGCACGATCACCTTGTCCATCCGGTCCAAGGCGAGCGTGCCCTTGATAGCTGCGCGCGTTCCCATGCTGTGTGCAACCACCGTGATCTTATCGGCGAAAGTCGTGAGCTCGGCGAGGCGCGTGCTGATTGAGTCCTGCGCCCAGGCAATTGACGCTTCGTCCACCGTGTAACCCGCGACCTTGGCCCGCGACGGCCAATTGATCACGACCACCGGCACTTCGCGATCATAGAGCTTGGAGATCGCAGCGCCGCGGCGGAATGCATCCACGAAGGTGTTGTTGTAGCCATGGATGAACACGGTCAGCTTGCCGCCAGAATTCGCCACATCGCGCTTGAGTTGATCGATCCAGACGGCGCGCTGTTCGATCTCAATGACGGGCTCGATCTTCTTGGGCTTTTCTGACGTGCTGTAGTGCCCAACGCCATAGGTTTCCTGATGATTGCGGAAGCCAAGGAATCGCGCGTCTTTGTCTGGCCGGCATTGCGGCACCGCCGTGGAAACGAAATAGACCGAGGCATCCGCATTGGCCGGCGGAGAAGCGACGTAGCGATCACACGTTGCAGCGATGCTGCGCGCATCGGGAATGTTGATCCCGCAGCTTGCCACAAGCGCGCTCGCCAGCCCCAGAAATGCAATTCTCAATCCATTGGGGCCAAGCGGTTGCCGCATCTGTCAAACCCTTCCGCTGGCCGCCCAGCTTACCAACAGCAATTGTCCAACCAGCATCGCGACCGTGGCGATCTTCCAGCCCGTTCCCGCGTGTTTCATTCCGCGTTCCCAGGTCCACCTGCCGATCAGACTGGTCAGCAATGCTGCAGCAGCGATTGTGAACAGGCCATGTTTGTTGAGCAGAACCAGGAAGACCGCATAGATCCCGATCAACTGCAGCAGCAGCGCACCGGTGAACCACACGATCGGGATGGGACGATATGAGCTGTCGGGAACTTCCCAGTCGGGCAGGGATGCGTCGGGTCGCGAAATACGCCGATCACCTGCCATAATGTCCTCTTCGCGAGGGTCAGGGTATTTGGGATCAGGCTCAGGCATCGATCAGGTCACGATCGACATCGCTCGCATGGTTCTGAATGAAGTTGAAGCGGTGTTCCGGGTTGCGGCCCATCAGCTGGTCCACCAGCTCTTTCACCGCAGCGCGCTGTTCGAATTCGGGCGGCAGGGTGATGCGGATTAGCGAGCGCGTTTCAGGATGCATGGTCGTTTCACGCAATTGCTGTGGGTTCATCTCACCCAGACCTTTGAATCGACCGACTTCGACCTTCTTGCCCTTGAAAACGGTCTCTTCGAGCTCAGCGCGGTGCGCATCATCGCGGGCGTAGCGACTCTCCTTGCCCGCGGTGAGCTTATAGAGAGGAGGCTGAGCCAGATAGAGTCTTCCATCGCGCACCACTTCAGCCATTTCCTGAAAGAAGAAGGTCATCAACAATGTCGCGATATGCGCGCCGTCGACATCGGCGTCGGTCATGATGATGATGCGGTCATAGCGCAGAGCTTCGGGATCGCAGTCCTTGCGCAAGCCACAACCCAGTGCAAGCGAGAGATCAGCGATTTCCTGGTTCGCTCTGATTTTGTCGGCTGTCGCGCTCGCGACATTGAGGATCTTGCCGCGGATCGGCAGGATGGCTTGAGTCTTGCGGTCGCGCGCTTGCTTGGCGCTGCCACCCGCTGAATCGCCTTCGACGATGAACAACTCGGTCTCGCCGTCGCCATCGCCCGAACAATCGGTCAGCTTCCCGGGCAGACGCAGCTTCTTGGCATTGGTAGCCGTCTTGCGCTTGATCTCGCGCTCTTGCTTGCGGCGGAGGCGTTCCTCCATCCGCTCCATCACTTCGCCGAGCAGCGCTTTGCCGCGCTCCATATTGTCGCTCAGGAACAGGTCGAAATGGTCGCGCACCGCATTTTCGACCAAGCGTGCGGCCTCAGGTGAGGTCAGGCGATCCTTTGTCTGCGACTGGAATTGCGGGTCGCGAACAAACACGCTCAGCATCACTTCGCCGCCCGTCATGACATCGTCAGCGGTGATGTCCTTGGCTTTCTTGGCACCCGTCAGCTCACCGAATGCACGCAAACCCTTTGTGAGTGCTGCACGGACGCCTTGTTCGTGGGTGCCGCCGTCAGGAGTGGGAACAGTGTTACAGTACCAGCTGGTCGATCCCTCAGAATAGAGCGGCCAGGCGATCGCCCATTCGACCCGGCCTTGATCGTCAGGGAAATCCTGATTGCCGGTAAAGGGCTGTGCCGTGACGCATTCGCGCGCTCCGATCTGTTCAGCCAAATGGTCCGCAAGGCCGCCTGGGAACTTGAAAGTGGCTTCCGCCGGAACATCATCAGACACCAAGCTGGCGGCGCATTTCCAGCGAATTTCGACGCCTGCAAACAAGTAGGCCTTCGAACGTGCAAGCTTGAACAGCCGAGCCGGCTTGAATTTGCGGTCGCCAAATATCTCGCTGTCTGGGGTGAAGGTAACAGTGGTGCCGCGGCGATTGGGCGCCGCACCCAGTTGCTCAATTTTCCCTAGCGTCTGCCCCTTGGAGAACTCTTGCGCGAAGAGTTGCTTGTCGCGCGCGACCTCAACCCTTGTGTGCGATGACAGGGCATTGACGACGCTGACACCAACGCCGTGAAGACCGCCACTTGTCGCATATGCCTTGCCCGAGAATTTTCCGCCCGAATGCAATGTCGACAGGATCACTTCGAGAGTGGACTTGCCCGGAAATTTCGGATGCTCATCGACCGGGATACCGCGTCCATTGTCCGAAATGCTCAGGCGATTGCCTTCTTCAAGCCGGACTTCGATCCGATTGGCATGCCCGGCAACTGCCTCATCCATTGAGTTGTCGAGGACTTCTGCCGCTAGGTGGTGAAGGGCACGATCATCGGTCCCCCCGATATACATACCGGGCCGCCTACGAACGGGCTCAAGCCCTTCCAACACCTCAATCGAGGACGAGTCATAATCGCCAGATGTGGCGGGGGTACCATCAAACAGATCATCGGACATGAGGAGAGCTATAAGCCTCGCTCAACCCAGGGAACAAGCGGCTTGTGAGTGTTTTGCTCAGTCCTCGAAGCGAGCCGGCGCCGCATCGACGATTACGACCTGGCTCCCGCGCACTTCGCGCACTTCCATCGAGCGTTCGACCACGCCATTACGCTGGAAACGGAAGGGACCATCAAGGCCCAGGAAACCGCCCTCATCGCGCAAACGCGACGTTGGGAAGCGGCTGCCCACGCGCCAGTCGCGCGCGATCCTGAGTGTCAGCAAAACGCTGTCATAGCCCAAGGTCGCAATACGATAGGGCTTGCTGCCAAAACGGTTTTCATAACTGTCTGAGAAGCGCTTGAAGCGATCATCCGACACCGCTGAGAAAACCGCACCCTGAAGGATGCTTGCGCGGGTCAGTGCGCTTTCACCGCTCCACAGTTCGGTCCCTAGCAAACGCGTGCTTTCGGCGCCGCTGCTCTTGATCGGACCGGCTGCCTGCGTCGCCAGACGTGCACCGTCTGCGATCAACACAGTGTCATAGCCGCCCTGTGTCCGCAGGCGCTGCGCCGCGCTGACGATCGAGGTGTTTCCGCGGGCATAGGACTCGGTTGAAACCAATGTGCCGCCATAATCGCGCAATGCGCCGCTCAGCGCGCTCATCGAACGCTGGCCATAATCCCCTTGCGGCAACAATGCTGAAAAGTTGTTCGATCCACGCTGCCGGGCATAGAGCACGCTGCGCCGGATCGATTGTTCGGGAATGTGCCCCATCACGAACACGTCCGGGCTGGCGACGCTGGTGTCGTTGGAGAACGAGATCGCGGGAATGCCAGCAGCCCGGCTGCGCGATTGCACCGCGGGAACATTGCTCGCCAAAAGCGGGCCAAGAATCAGACGATTGCCATCAGCGATGGCTTGGGCAGCGGCTGCGCCAGCGCCACTCGACGTATCATAGGTGGTGATGCGCAGATTGCTGGCATTGGTATCGAGCAATGCCATGGTGGTTGCATTGGCAAGCGATTGACCAACTGCCCCTGTGGTCCCAGACATTGGTACCAGCAGAGCAATCCGGTGACGTGTGGCATCCGTCGGAAGCGCAGTCGCGCTCGGCTCAGGCGTCGGACCTGTCGTGTCAGGGCCAGTGCCGGTTGATGCTGGCCCGGTGTTGGGCACAAGCTGGCAACCACCCAGCAGCGCAGCCGCTGCTGCTACCATCAAACTACGCTTGTTGATCCAATTTGGCTTAATGCCGAAACGCTTCATACTTGCCGACCCCCGGAGGCTGCTTCAAAAGGTGGGTGTGATCACTCTGCCTGCTGAATCAGACCTGACTAATCCTCTCTCGCCGGGGCTTTACATTGTCGCGACGCCGATTGGCAATCTTGGCGACATAACGCTTCGTGCTGTCGATGTGTTGAGGCGATGCGACATCATCGCCTGCGAAGATACGCGCGTGACAGGCAAATTGTTGAATGCCTTGAACATCAAAAAGCCGATGCATCGCTATGACGATCATGCCTCCGAAGGGCAGCGTCAAAAGCTCCTAGAGATGATCGCGAATCAAGCGGTGGTCTTAGTCAGCGACGCCGGCACTCCGCTGATTTCTGATCCTGGATATCGTCTTGTTCGCGATGTGCGTGAGGTTGGCGCTTCCATCACAACCATTCCGGGCCCAAGCGCAGCCATTGCAGGGCTTACGCTGGCGGGATTACCCAATGACCGTTTCCTGTTCGCTGGGTTCCTTCCGGTGAAGGACAAAGCGCGGCGCGACACATTGGAGGAACTTGCAAGCGTTGAAGCGACGCTGATTTTCTACGAAACGGGCCCGCGGCTGGTCAAAAGCCTCAGTGCGATCCACGAGCTCTGGCCCAATCGGGAAATCGCAGTGGCCCGCGAGTTGACCAAACTTCACGAAGAATGCCGCACTGGCTCTGCAAACGAACTTTCAGACCATTACCAGGCGCACCCACCCAAGGGTGAGATCGTGCTCCTGGTCGGACCTCCATCAGATGACGCGCGCGAATGGGATAGCGATCAACTCCTTCGCGACGCTTTGCTCGATTGCAGCCCGAGCAAGGCGGCAGGCCAAGTGGCCAAACTAACCGGACAAGATCGCAAGCAGCTTTATGCAAGGGCGATCGAACTCAAGGCGCAATGACGCGGCGGCGGGCCGAGCAAAGCGGGCGCGATGCCGAAGCGCGCGCAGCCATGTGGCTACGGCTCAAAGGCTGGCGAATCTTGGCCACACGCACGAAGACCAAGCTCGGCGAAATTGACCTGATTGCACGTAGGGGCAGGCTCGTAAGCTTTATCGAAGTGAAGTGGCGTTCGAAGCGCCAAGACCTTGATTTCGCGATCGATGAGCGGCGTCTGGCACGTGTAGCGGCCGCGGCAGAAGCGGTCGCGCACACCTATGTCAAAGACGGTGATGACATGCGGATTGATGTAATCCTGCTTGCACCCGGGCATCTCCCACGCCACATCACCAATGCCTGGCAGCCATAAAGGACAAGGAATGAGCTTGCGGATCGCGGTCCAGATGGACCCAATCGAGAACATCAACATCGCTGGAGATTCGTCGTTTGCCCTGATGCTGTCGGCGCAGGAACGCGGCTATTCGCTGTTCGAATACCATGTCGAAAGCCTCACCCTCGATGCCAATGATCGACTGTTTGCGGAATGCCATCCAGTCACCGTCCAGCGTGTGGAAGGCGATCATTTCACCAAAGGTTCCTCAAAGAGACTGGATCTGGGCAAGGATATCGATGTGATCCTGATGCGGCAGGACCCGCCATTTCACATGGGCTATATCACCGCGACGCACCTGCTTGAGCGAATCCAGAACGAGACCTTGGTGGTCAATGATCCAGCCAATGTCCGCAATGCACCAGAGAAGGTGATGGTGCTCGATTATCGTCGCTTCATGCCGCCGACCTTGGTCACTCGTTCGCCCGACGAAGTTAAGCGCTTCATGGAGGAACACGGCGCGGTGGTGGTCAAACCGATCCACGGCAATGGCGGCAAGGCCATCTTCCGGATTCCTGAGAATGGTGAAAACCTCACGGCCCTGTTCGAAGTCTTCAATCAGACCTGGCCCGAGCCGCATATGGTCCAGCCATTTCTTCCCGAAGTGGCTGAAGGCGATAAGCGCATTGTCTTGGTCGATGGCGTGGTGGCTGGCGCGATCAACCGCATTCCAGGCGAAGGCGAGTTTCGTTCAAACCTCGCCATGGGGGGATCCGCCGAGCGGACCCAACTGACCGAGCGCGAGCAGGAAATCTGCGATGCGATGGGGCCAGAGCTTAAGCGCCTGGGCCTTACTTTTGTCGGGATCGATGTGATTGGCGGCAAATGGCTGACCGAAATCAACGTCACATCACCGACAGGGATCGTTGCGATCGACAAATTCAACGGAACGGACACTGCCGGTGTGATCTGGGACGCGATTGAGGCTCGGGTCGCCACAGGCTGAGGCTTACGCGGTCGTCATCGCAGCGCCCATTCCGCTGCTATCCGTCCAACCTGTGCCAATATCGCTTGATGATGCGGCTCGATCCGATCTGACGGAACCGCGCTGTCAAAATAGACCGAGATCATGATCGGCGCGCGATCCGGCGGAAATGTGATCGCGACGTCATTATATTTATTTGTCGTTCCGGGACCGAGTCCGGTGCCGGTCTTATCACCCGAAACCCAGTCCTGAGGCAGGCCTGCTCTGATCCGGCGCAGCCCGGTGCGGGTGTCGATCATCCATTGCAGTATCATCGCGCGGTTGGCTTCCGACAGCAGCGTGCCAAGGGTCAAGTCGCGCACCAATTGCGCCATCGCAGCCGGCGACGTCGTATCCCGCATGTCAGCCGAGAGGACAAAGTTCATCTCAGGTTCGTAGCGATCAATCCGTGTCACGTCGTCGCCCATCCTGCGGAGCAGGGCAGTCAGGCGATCAGGCCCGCCAATCAGTTTGAGAAGAAGATTGGCCGCAGCATTGTCGCTGGTCTTCACGGTCGCCTCGGCGAGTTCGATTGCGCGCATGCCACCTTCTTCCAAACGCTTTTTGGTGACCGGGGAGTGCGACGTGATGTCATCCTGTGTGTATGGGATCACTTGATCCATGTTCAGCCGACCTGCTTGCGCTTCACGCAGGCAAGCGGCTGCAAGCGCGAGCTTGAAGGTTGAGCACATTGCAAAGCGTTCGAGCATGCGGTTGCCCGTCATCTCGCCCGTCGCGGTGTCGAGCAAGCACACGCCAAGCCGCGCCTCGCCTTGTTCCAAGGCGGCGATCTTGTCGCCTGCGTCGCTTTGAACCTCGGCCCCTTGCTTGGCGAATGGAACCGTGTGCAATCCTGCCGCTCCGGCGGCGAGAGATCCTGCGATAAATCCTCTTCGAGCAACCATTGCGCTCTCCTTTCGCTGCGCAATGTCTCGCTCAACGGGTCAATGCGCAAACGAATATACTTCACCTTTGCAATAAGAAATTCTAATGCCAAAGAATGGATCGATCCCAACTTCCCCTCAACGCATTGCGCGCTTTCGAAGCGGCAGCGCGGCATTTGAGCTTCACCCGTGCTGCGTCTGAGCTCTGCGTGACGCAGGCTGCGTTGAGCCATCACATCAAATTGCTTGAAGAGCGACTTGGCTTTGCGCTGTTTCAGCGCTTGCCGCGCGGCGTCGTGCTGACCGACGAGGGAGCGGCGCTTGCCCCTTCAATCAGCGACTCGCTGGACCAGATGAGCCAGTCGCTCGGCTCCTTCGCCTCAGGCCGCAAGCGCGAGGTGATCACCGTTGGGGTCGTGTCGACCTTTGCGACTGGGTGGTTGCTGCCAAGGCTGCGCGGATTCACGATCGCCCACCCGGAAGTCGATATTCGCATCAGAACCAACAATAATGTGCCCGAATTGGCGGGTGAGGGGCTCGATCTGGCAATCCGCTATGGCGACGGCTCCTGGCATGGAACCGAAGCGCAAGCAGTGATGCCTGCACCCCTCACACCGATGTGCGCGCCTTCGCTGCGGCGCTCGATCCGATCGCCGGCTGATCTTGGTGGCCAGACATTGCTGCGTTCTTACAGAAGCGATGAGTGGCCTACCTGGTTCAAGCACTTGGGTAAGGAGCCGCCCAGTCTCACCGGACCGGTGTTCGACAGCTCACTCGCCATAGCGCAATCGGTAATGTCGGGACTTGGAATAGGACTGTTGCCATCCGCCATGTTCCACCAAGAGTTGGAATCGGAACGCATGGTGACACTCAGCGATACAACCATATTGCTCGGCCAGTATTGGATCACCAAACTTCAGTCGCGCGAGATGACGGATGGCATGGCGGCGTTTCAGCATTGGCTGATCCGGGAGGCGACCCGATCATCAGGGTAGGTTTGAATCCGACTCCGCTTCGCGCTAACCTTCGGATGTGATGCAGAAAAAAGCTTTGACGATCGCTTCCGCTGCCTTGCTCTTCAGCACGAATGGTGCAGCGGCCCAAGAGGCACAGCCAGTGCCCAAACAACCCATCAATCTGGTCGATGTGGCGACGGTGTCATTCAACCCCGCATTGGAGCGCTATGACGATTGGGAAAGTTGGCAGGGATCGTGGAACGGCGATTTTCTGGTCCTGGTCGATCAGCAGGGTCAGCCGACCTATTGCGAGCCGCTCGATCTCAACCGCATGTCCGAACTTTCCAATCGTCTGTGCGCAGACATCATCGCCAACGCCCGATTGAATATTCTTGAAGGCTATTCGCTGGGCGGCCGCGAAGGGCTGGTCGCGCTCAGCAAACAGCCAATGACTGTCATTCCCGGTCTAGGACCAGCGCGAGAGGAGGGTGCTTCGCCATTCTCATTTGGCCTGGCTGAACTGGCACCCGACGTCTTCACCGATTTCGAACCGGCAACGGAAGCGGAATCAGTCGTAACGCCGGGCATGGTCTCACGGGCAACCGAGGTCACGCCTGAGTATCCGTCCTATTCGCTGCGAGCGCGGCACGAGGGCTCTACTGGAACGGTGCTCGAAGTCGGCGCAGATGGTTCGGTGGTGTCATGCCGTCCGGTGGAAACATCCGGCTTTGCCCGGCTCGACAATGCGGCGTGCATCTACGCACTCGAGCACATCTCATTCCAGTTCAATCAGGGTGGCTCCAGCGCGGCGCCGCATTACTACAAGCTGAGAATGACCTGGCGACTGCCGGAGGAATAACCGCTCGGTTCAGCCTTTCTTCGCGCGCGGATGCGCGGAGCGATAATTCTCGAGCATCGTCGCAGCGTCGACCTTGGTGTAAATTTGGGTTGAGCCAAGCGATGCATGGCCCAGCAATTCCTGCAGGCTCCTGAGGTCAGCACCCGCTCCCAAAAGATGCGTTGCGAAAGAGTGCCGTAGTGCGTGTGGTGTAGCGGTCGCCGGGAGGCCGAGCGCCAAGCGCGCCTTGGCCATCGCCTTTTGCACCATGCCGGGAGAAAGCGGACCGCCTTTCATCCCCCTGAAGAGCGGCTCAGTGGATTTGAGCGGCCAGGGGCACATCGCTGCGTATTTATCGACCGCGTCGCGCGTGATCGGCAAGATCGGGACAATGCGCTGCTTGCCGCCTTTGCCAGTAACCTGCAGCGTCTCATCGAGCGGCACATCGCGACCGAGCAATGACAGCGCCTCGGCGATGCGTAGGCCGGATCCGTACATCAACAACAGAACCGCGCGATCGCGTGCACCGACCCAATCTTCATTGGCGCTGCCGGAGACAAGATCCGCGATATTGCTCGCATCATCGGGAGTAACCGGGCGGGGCAGGCCCTTCTTGATCCGTGGTCCGCGCATGCGCGGCGCGGTGGGATCAGGATCGCCCGATTGAGCGCGTGCAAAGGCGACGAATGCTTTGAGGGCGGATAGTTCACGCGCAGCACTCGAATTGGCCAGACCATCGGCTCGGCGAGAGGCGAGGTGACGCCGCAGATCATGCGCTTCGACTTGCGCAACGCTGGGCCAGTCAGGGAAGTTGCCACCTGCGAGCAGCCGCTCAGCCGCCGAGCAATAGGCTCGGATGGTATGCTGGCTGCGCCGCTTGGCATCGGTCAGGTGCTTGCGCCACTCGGCGAGAAGGTCGTGGGCGCTCATGCCATCACCAGGCTGTCATTGATCAGCGCTTCGATCAACGCATTGAGCACCGGCATGCCCCGAGCGGTCGCTCCGATCCGATCGCCTTCGTGCCAGATCAAGCCAAGGGCTTCGTGTCGTTCCGCAGCATCGCCATTAAGGACGTGCTCAGGAGCGATCTGAGTGCGATTTGAGAGCTCGGTGAGGTTAACCCCCTCGCGCAGTCTCAACCCCATCAGAAGCGCTTCTGAGGCCTGTTCAGAGGGTGACAGCGAGCGATGTTCAGCGATCCCGTGCCCACGCTGCTCAATAGCGCTGAGAAAGTTCTCGGGCTTTTTGTGACGCGTGATCGCAGCACCATTGCGGCGACCATGCGCGCCCGGGCCGATCCCGACATAATCCTGATAGCGCCAATAGGTGAGATTGTGCCTGCTCTCTTCGCCGATCCGCGCGTGATTGCTCACCTCATAGGCCGGCAGACCTGCTTGGCTGGTGAGATCCTGCGTCAACTCGAACAGCTCGCTCGCAAGGTCGTCATCGAGCGGAGTGAACACGCCCCGGCGCACATCGGTGGCAAACCGTGTGCCGGGCTCGATTGTCAGTTGATACAGCGAGAGATGCGATGTCCCGAAGGCGAGGGCTTGCTCAAGTTGCTGACGCCAATCGTCGGGCGATTGGTCGGGCAGGGCATAGATCAAGTCAAAGCTGACCCGCTCAAAATGCTTTTGCGCAGCCTCAAGCGCGCCCAAGGCCTCTTCAACACCGTGCAGCCGACCCAGCCATTGCAAGGTCTTGTCATCGAGCGATTGGACGCCCAGCGAAACGCGATTCACGCCCGCTTGCGCCAGTCCAGCGAAATTGGCGGCCTCCACAGAGGATGGATTGGCTTCCAGCGTGATCTCGATATCGGGTGCAAAGCCCCACAGGCGATCGGCCTCACACAGCAAAGCCTCGACCAGAGCAGGTGGCATCAGCGAAGGCGTTCCTCCGCCGAAAAAGATCGATGTCAGGCTTTCGCCGCCGGCTGCCTCGGCTTCAGCCCGCATATCCCTGAGCAGCGCGTCTTCCCACGCCGCCATGTCGACACGTTCGCGTACATGCGAGTTGAAATCGCAATAAGGGCATTTCTTCTCGCAGAAGGGCCAATGAATGTAGAGCGCTCGAGCCACGTCGCGTGATATGAAGCGCGGCGCGCCAAATGCCAATGCTGCGCAGCAATCAAGCGGTGGCGAACACCAAGCCGCTTGTCCGATTGGCAGACCGACTTGGCTCATGACGCGGCCATTAACCCACGGCATTCATCGCGCATTAGGCGAATATTCAGATCGTCACTCGCATGACGTGCGAACTGAGTGATCTTAAGGACCCTCGCGTGATGGTGACCGCGCTTGCATTGTGTCTCGCCGCTTGCGGTGCCGACCAGGCCGCAGCGCCGCCTCCTGCAACAGCAATCGGCGGAACGCCTACACCGTCGCCCACACCGACTCCAAGTCCGACACCCACGCCAACTCCAACGCCGACCCCCACACCTACGCCGACATCAGGCGGTACGTCTTCGGTGCAGGATCAGCTTCTGCAGGTGATGCTCGCTGCGCATAATGATGCCCGACAAGAGGTCGGTACGCCGGATCTGGTGCTCGATGACGATCTTAGCGCGCAAGCCCACGAATACGCTGAAGAGATGGCTCGTACCGGGCGATTTGAGCACAGCCCGCAATCATCGCGAACAGGCCAGGGCGAAAATCTGTGGGCCGGGACCGAAGGTGCATTCTCCCACGCTGAACAGGCCGCCGCGTGGATCGATGAGAAGCAATATTACATCCACGATCGCTTTCCCTATGTCAGCCGCACCGGGAATTGGCAGGATGTCGGGCACTACACCCAGATCATCTGGCGCGACACCGAACGGCTCGGCTGCGGGATCGCGACCGGGCAAGGGCGTGACTGGGTGGTGTGCCGCTATGCGCCGCCGGGCAATGTCGTGGGGCAATACGCCTATTAGGCTGGCTCAGCCAAACTGGTCGGCAACGAGTTTCGCAAAGGCATCTGCGCGGTGGCTGATGGCGTGCTTCTCATCAGGCTCGATTTCAGCGAAAGTCTGATCGCGTCCTTCAGGAACAAACACCGGATCATATCCAAAGCCCAATGTCCCACGCGGAGGCCAGCTCAAACTGCCGGGGCATTTGCCTTCATAGATTGCATGCTCACCGTCAGGCCAAGCAAGCGCCAGCACGCAGTGAAAGGCTGCGCCGCGTTCAGTCTCAGGCCCAAGCTGCTGCAGCATGCCTTCGACCTTGCCCATCGCCATATACCAGTCGCGGCCCGGATCGCCTTCGAACCATTGCCGTTCGGCCCAATCGGCGGTGTAAACACCGGGCCGTCCATCGAGCGCATCGACCGACAGCCCGCTATCATCTGCCAATGCAACAAGACCGGAAGCTTCGGCCGCGGCGCGGGCCTTGATCAGCGCATTTTCGACAAAGGTCTTGCCGGTTTCGGGCGGTTCGGGAAGGCCGAGCGAGCCCGCCGATATGCATTTGACCCCATGCGGATCAAGCAGCGCCGAAATCTCCTTCAGCTTTCCCGCATTATGCGTCGCAATGACCAGCGAACCCGAGCCGATCTTGCGCGTCATCACTTCACCGCGTCGAGCTGAGCCGCGAAGATTCCATCACAACCGATCCGTGCCAGGCGAAGCAGGCGCAACAGGCCTTCCTCGTCATAGGTGGCACCTTCCGCGGTCGCTTGGACCTCAGCGATTTGGCCGCCACCGATCAGCACGAAGTTGGCGTCGGCGTCGGCGTCGCTGTCTTCAGGATAGTCAAGGTCGAGCACGGGCGTGCCCTTGTAGATACCGCAGGAGATTGCGGCGACTTGCGCGGTGATAGGATCTTCCTTGATCGCGCCGGAGGCCATCAAGCTGTTGACCGCAAGCCGCAAAGCAACCCACGCGCCAGAGATCGATGCGGTGCGTGTCCCGCCATCGGCCTGGATTACATCGCAATCGAGCGTGATCTGACGCTCGCCAAGCTTTTCGAGATCGACCACCGCGCGAAGCGACCGCCCGATCAGGCGTTGAATTTCCTGCGTCCGGCCCGATTGCTTGCCGCGCGCAGCTTCGCGACTGCCGCGTGTGTGCGTGGCGCGTGGCAGCATCGAATATTCGCCGGTCACCCATCCTTCGCCCTTGCCACGCAGCCATGGCGGAATCCGTTCTTCAACGCTGGCAGTGCAGAGGACGCGAGTGTCACCAAAGCTGATCAGGCACGAGCCTTCAGCATGCTTGGTGAAACCGGTTTCGATAGTGATGGCGCGCATTTCGTCGGGCGCGCGACCAGATGGCCGCATAGAAAATTCCTTTGTTCGCGATTCGCTGTCGGCGCGGTGTGGCGGGCTAGCGCGCCACTCGCAAGGCTTGAGACGATAGGATTGCACGCTAAATGGGCGGTAATGGACGCTTTGCCGATCACCGAACTAACCGAACGTGCGCGCGAAATCTTTCGTCGCGTGGTCGAAGGCTATCTGGAAAGTGGTCAGCCCGTAGGCTCAAAGACGCTCGCCTCGGATGACGCGATCGACCTGTCGCCCGCTTCCATCCGGTCGGTTTTGGCAGACCTCGAAGCACTCGGACTGCTGGCGGCACCACACACCAGCGCGGGTCGCATGCCGACCGAGAGCGGATTGCGCATCTTTGTCGATGGTATGATGCGAGTTGCAGAGCCGACCGCCGAAGAGCGCGCGCATATAGAGCAGCGTCTGGCTGAACCTGGACCGGTCGAACAGGCGCTGGAGCAAGCCTCGTCAGTCTTGTCCGATCTTTCCGGTGCCGCTGGTATGGTGATGGTGCCGACCCGCGAGCAGCGTCTGGCGCAGTTCAACATGGTCGATCTTGGCCAGGGCAGGGCGCTTGCCATTCTGGTGGGCGAGGACGGCGCGATCGAAAACCGTGTGGTCGAACTCAACAATCGGATGGACCATTCCACGCTTGAACGGGTGACCAATTATGTCACCTCGCGCCTTTCAGGCCGTACGCTGGCCGAAGCCTCCGCTGCGATGCGGCAAGAGATCGCGACCGGCAAGACCCAGCTCGACGATGCCAGTCGTGACCTGGTTGAACGGGGCTTGGCGGTTTGGAGCGAAGACGCCCAGTCGCGCCCAGTCCTGATCGTGCGGGGCGCGGCCAACCTGCTCGATGACAGCGCCTTGGGCGATATCGAGCGCGTGCGTTCGCTGCTCGACGATCTCGAAGGCAAGCAATCGGTCGCCGAATTGCTCGACAGCGCAAAAGATGCCGAAGCCGCTCGAATTTTCATCGGCAGTGAGAACCGACTGTTTGGCCTATCCGGGTCTTCGGTGATTGCATCACCCTATCGCGATCGCGAAGGCAGGGTTGTGGGAGTCCTGGGCGTGATTGGCCCGACGCGGTTGAATTACGCGCGTGTGGTCCCCATGGTGGATTTAACAGCCCGATCACTGGGCAAGCTGATTACGTAGCTGGAACCAATACAGATGAACGAAGATAAAAAGCCGCAAGATGAAGCGGCGGATGAAGCCGTAAAAGCAGAACTGGAAGGCGTGCCCGAGGAATTCCTCGATGACGGTGCGGATGACGATCCCGAAGCGAGCGCTGACGCAATGGGCGAAGCGCTTGAGAACCTGCGCGGCGACCTTGAGAAATCAAAGCAGGAAGTGCTCTACGCGCAGGCCGAGACGCAGAATGTCCGCCGCCGGATGGAGAAAGACATCGCCGATGCGCGCAATTACGCGGCGACCGGCTTTGCGCGAGACATCCTGAGCGTGGCTGACAATTTGTCACGAGCGATCGAAGCGATCCCGCAATCGCTGCGCGATGACGAGAAGATGAAGGGTCTTGTGATCGGTATCGAAGCGACCCAGCGCGAGCTTGAAAAAGTGTTCAAGCAGAACGGGATAGAACGAATTGCTGCCATGGGTATGCCACTGGATCCGAACCAGCATCAGGCGATGATGGAAGTGCCTAGCGCGGATCACGAGCCGGGCACGATTATCCAGGAGATGCAGTCGGGTTGGATGATCAAGGATCGACTGCTGCGGCCTGCCATGGTTGGCGTCGCCAAGAAGCCCGACTGATAGCCACGATAGCAGGCTCAAATTCGCGATCTGAGCGCGTTTTGGGCCTCAATGGCAGCCTGACCCATAAATCCCTGAAAATACGACAGGACACATGTTTACGGCGCCCTCAAGGCGTGTTTGCAGAGCCAGTACTTTGGGGATCGAACCGTATTGGTCCGACCCCCAAAGATCAGGTCAAACCATCTGGTCGCGGTTCTCGTCGCGATGCTTCTTCAGATAGCGCATGAACGGCGTGCCGCCAGTGCCGACATCAGGGTCGTTCCCGGCGATAGAGCCAGCCTGCTTGTTGATATAGCTCGCCGCATATTCGAGATGGCGTGTGCGGAAGCGCGTTGTCTGCTCGAGACAGGCGTTGAACGCTTCACGCAATTCCTTGCTGTCGCTCTCAGACACATAGGAGCGCAAGCGCGAATGTTTAGCTAGGTCTTCGATGAAGCGGCGGTGATTGACCGGACGATAGTGATGCAGCTCGTCGAGGAAGTTCTTGAGCGGATCATCCGAGTGGTGAACCTGGAACAGCGCATCCATCGCCGGAACAATGCTTGATTGCGAACCGGTCTGGCCACGAAAGGCCTGTGGTTCGCCGGCATATTTTTCCACGCCCTCGTAGATCAGTCCGCCATCTAGCGCCGGATTGTTGGCCCAGCCATGGATGTAGGGCCGAACGCGGTGGAAATAGACATAGGGATCGCAGCGTTCGGGCATGCGCGCGAAATGCTCATAGATGCGCTCCCACGCGGCGTGCATTTCAAGCAGCAGGTGCTCGGCATCGGCCGGATCACCCTTGGCGTCCGCCAAGGTCACAAGCTTCGCTGCATTGTCGAGCAAGACTCCCGCTTCGGCTTCGATCGCGACATGGACCAGCACAAACCAGTTCTCATCATCGCCGCCAGAGAAATTCTGCACCATGCGGATATTGTCGAGCGAAACCGGACCGGATTTGTCGAGCCGCGTCCAATTGTCGAGCACATAGGCCGAATAGGGCAGCAAGGGCGCCTGATCGAGCCGTTCGCCCAATGCGACGATCGGACGGGCTAGGTTAGCCGGCAGATGTTTGGGTGGGTCAGCTTCGCCCCAGACATAGCTTTGGACGAGGAAGCTGTAATGCACCATCGCGGTGCGAACCTGCTCTTCGGGTGCGGTCTTGGCCCATTCCTCGATCTGCGGATCGGGAAGTTGATCGAGCCAATGTCTGACGCGTCCGGTGGACAGCAGGCCAGAGAGCTTTTCCGCGGCAGATCGAATTTCGTCGAACTGCGCTGGAAGAGTGATTTCGTCGATTTCGTAATGCGAAAGAAAGCCGCGCTCGCGCGACAAGCCGTATGATGTGATCTCCATTGTGATTGCTCTTTGCCAAGCGCGGGTTTGGCCGCTTGGACTCAGAGATCGTATCAATTGTAACTAGGCGGCTCAACCCTATCCGAAAGTGGGCAGTGGACTGGCCTCGATATCCTCGATCAGTTGACGGTTCATGGCCGACTTATTGGCGTTGACCGCACCGGGATTGAGGCCTTTGAGATGCTTAAGCACGCCTGCAAGCGTGGCTTCGACCGCATCAGGAGCGACCAAAGTGTCGAAATAGCCAACTTCCTTGGCGCGTTTCGGATCGAACAGCTCTCCGGTTGCGACGGCTTTGCGACCAGCTGCAGACAGGCGGTCAGCCGCAAGGATCATCGGATAAATCGGCAGCGCCATCCCGATCGCGCTTTCATTCATTCCGGCAACGAATTCACCTTCAATGCCAATGGCATGATCAGCAGCCAGCATCAGGAACGCGCCCATCGGATAGGCATGCCCTTCGCACACGGTCACGACCGGGGCAGGGTGGCGCAGGATCGCCAGGATCGCATCCTTGCCGGCTTGCAACTGAGCCACGGCCGCATCGGGCCCGGCGCTGAATCCCTTCAGATCAAACCCGGCTGAGAAGATCCCTTTGCGACCCTGAATCACGACCGGAGCCAAATCGCCCGCGCTGTCCGCCAGCGCTGCGACAAGCGCGTCCAGCTTTTCCTTGTTGAGGGCATTCACCTTCCCATCATCGAGCGTGATGAAGTGGACACCGTCCTTGGTTTCGGTCGAGATCATTGCGTGTTCCTGAAGTGATTGAGATTGATTTAGAGCGTTATGACCATCTGCAGATTGCAGCGCGCATAGGGGGTCTGCCAGACTTCGCCGGCCTCCAGAGCACGAAAGCCCTTGCGTTTGTAGAGCGCTGTCGCGGCTTCAAGCTTGTCATTGGTTTCAAGCCAGACAGCGTCGGCCCCACGGTCGCGCGCCACTTCGATCAGCCGATCCAAAACAGCCGCGCCAATGCCATGCCCCTGGGCAGAAGGATCCGTCGCCATTTTGATCACTTCCATCCAGGTCTTGCCATCGTCAGGAGCATGACTGGCCGGAATGATCGCGCCGGTGCCGACCACCCACCCATTGACGTCTGCCACAGCGATGTATCCACCAGGCTCGATAATGGTCTTTTGCGGATAGTCGAGCTGGCGTGCGTCCTGTTCCTCCATCCCGAACATCTCGTCGATCCAGCGGCGATTGAGCGCCGCGAAGGCCGGTCCGTCCTTTGCGGTGAATTCGCGCAGCTTCCAATCAAGATCAGGCATTGTCGGCTCCAGGGAAATTGACCAGCACATCATACGCAGATTTGTCGGCAATCCCAGCGACCTTGAGTCCGTGCCGGAGCCAGAAGGCGTGTTTCACGATCTCTGCCTGCTGTTCGATCCCGTAAGAAGAGAAGGGCTGACCTGGCTTAAGCACGTAAGTGTAGCGGCAGAATGGATGGCGTCGAAGCAGCAGATACCACTCGCCATGTGTTTGGGTCTGCCACACATGCGTCAGCTCGTGGATGAAGAAACCCTGGCGCAGCAGGTTCTCCTTCGAAAAGTCATCGCAATATGCGCTGCCCTTGGGGTGGAAGTGCAGATGTCCCCGTGGTGCCATGGTGATCCGCCGCGGCTGAAACGGAAAGAACTTCCGACGCCTTATGCGGACCTTTTCATAGTCAATCGAGGTGCCGAAAATGCTCCTCGCAAGTTCTACTTCGCCAGGCGTTAGCGAACGCTCACCGCCAACAGGACAGGCCTCAACAGAATTGACCTCCAAGTCCGAGGCGAGCGTTTGGCTCAGCGTTCTTCACCTGCGGCACGAATTTCGGCAGTAAATGTGTGGGTGTCACCGCCTGAGACCTTCAGCGTCACGTCAGTGGTTCCGCCCGCCTGCAATTCCGGTGAAACGCCCATCGCCATAACGTGGAAGTCACCCGGCTTGAACTCGACTGTGGTGCCACTGGTGACAGGGATCGGCAGAGCCTCCATCATCTGCACCTTGCGGTCATATTCGCCATATTGATGCATCACGGCGCTTTCCGCGCCTTCGACTGAAAAGCGATCAAGCGAGAAGGCACGATCACCCTCATAGGAAAAGTCGAAATAGATCGCTGCCGGATTGCCTTCGACCGGCGCGAGAACCATCCGCGCGTTCTCGATCGTCACTCCAGCAATGCCCTCTTCCTCGACAACTTCCGGAGCCTCATCAGAGCAGGCCGAAAGCGCCATGGCGCCAGCAATGGCGAGCATTGAGGCGAAGCGAGAAGATTGTTTGGCCATTATCATATTCTTGTCCCCTGTTCGTACGCATCAAAATCTAGGGTGCCCGATCCCTTGTGCCAAGCAAAACCGCACCTATATCGCGGCTATATTCGAGCCGCTGAGACGCTCTGCCCACGTAGGGGAGCCGATAGAGCGGTGTCCAATGAAACCACATGGATGGGGAAATAATGGGTAAAGTTATCGGTATCGACCTCGGCACGACCAATTCCTGCGTTGCCGTCATGGATGGGGCAAAGCCCAAGGTCATCGAGAATTCCGAAGGCGCGCGCACGACGCCCTCGATCGTAGCATTCACCAAAGACAGCGAACGCCTGATTGGCCAGCCTGCCAAGCGCCAGGCGGTGACCAATCCCGACAACACGCTGTTTGCGATCAAGCGCCTTATCGGTCGCCGGTTCGACGATCCGCTGACCAAGAAAGACATGGAGCTGGTTCCCTACGACATCGTCAAAGGCAAGAATGGCGATGCCTGGGTTGAAGCCGGCGGTGAAGAATATTCACCCAGTCAGATTTCCGCTTTCATCCTGCAAAAGATGAAAGAAACCGCCGAGGGCTATCTCGGCGAAGACGTGACACAGGCCGTGATCACCGTCCCTGCATACTTCAACGACGCGCAGCGCCAGGCAACCAAGGATGCCGGCCAGATCGCTGGTCTCGAAGTTCTGCGCATCATCAACGAACCGACCGCAGCCGCGCTCGCATACGGGCTCGACAAGGACGACGGCAAGACGATCGCCGTTTATGACCTTGGCGGCGGTACATTCGACATCTCGATCCTCGAGATCGGCGATGGCGTGTTCGAAGTGAAGTCGACCAATGGCGACACTTTCCTCGGCGGTGAGGATTTCGACAGCGCGATTGTCGAATATCTCGCAGACGAGTTCCAGAAGAAGGAAAACATGGATCTGAAGGCCGACAAGCTGGCCCTTCAGCGCCTCAAGGAAGCGGCTGAGAAGGCCAAGATTGAGCTTTCAAGCTCGGCTTCGACTGAAGTCAACTTGCCATTCATCACCGCGCGCATGGAAGGCGGCTCAAGCACGCCGCTCCACCTCGTTGAAACGATCACTCGTGCCGATCTGGAAAAGCTGGTCGGCGATCTGATCCAGCGCACGCTTGATCCATGCAAGAAAGCTCTGGCCGATGCTGGCGTCTCCAAGGACGATATCGACGAAGTGATCCTGGTTGGCGGCATGACCCGCATGCCCAAGGTTCGCGAAGTGGTTGAGAAGTTCTTCGAAGCCAAGCCGCACACCGGTGTGAACCCGGATGAGGTTGTTGCGATGGGTGCAGCGATCCAGGCCGGCGTGCTTCAGGGCGACGTCAAAGACGTGCTGCTGCTCGACGTTACTCCGCTGTCACTGGGTATCGAAACGCTTGGCGGCATCATGACCAAGATGATCGATCGCAACACGACGATCCCGACCAAGAAGACGCAAACCTACTCGACCGCAGAAGACAATCAGAACGCGGTGACGATCCGGGTCTTCCAGGGCGAGCGCGAAATGGCTGGCGACAACAAGTTGCTGGGCCAGTTTGACCTGGTTGGCATCCCGCCCGCACCGCGCGGTGTCCCGCAGATTGAAGTCACATTCGACATCGACGCCAATGGCATCGTGAATGTGTCGGCCAAGGACAAAGGCACCGGCAAGGAACAGCAGATCCGCATCCAGGCGTCAGGCGGCCTGTCCGACACTGACATCGATCAGATGGTCCAGGATGCTGAAAAGTTTGCTGAAGAAGACAAGCAGCGTCGCGAAGCGGCTGAAGCGCGTAACCAGGCAGATAGCCTTGTCCACGCGACTGAAAAGCAGCTCGAAGAGCATGGCGACAAGATTGACGCCGACACCAAGTCAGCGGTTGAAGAAGCGCTTGGCGAAGTGAAGACCGCGCTTGAAGGCGAGGATCCCGAAGCGATCAATTCCAAAGCGCAAGCCTTGACCGAAGCAGCCATGAAGATGGGCCAGCAGATCTATGAGCAGGAGCAAGCTTCTGCCGGTGATGCAGGCGAATCTTCGGATGCTGGCGATAATGCGAGCGACGAAGAAGTTGTCGACGCTGAATTCTCAGAGGTCGACGAAGGCGCTGACGGCACCGAAGACGCCGACAAGAAGGACTAAGGTCTTGATGAACGGACAACCCATTACCTGCGCAGCACGCGCGGGTGATGGTTGATCCGAGGACGGGGTCTCCATGTCTGCCACGCAAATCGATTACTACCAGCTGCTTGAAGTGTCGCGCGACGCGGACGGCGCTGCGATCAAGAGCGCTTACCGCAAGCTCGCAATGAAATATCACCCGGACAAGAACCCGGGCGATGCCGAGTGCGAAGCGCGGTTCAAATCGATCAATGAGGCCTATGATTGTCTCAAAGATCCGCAAAAGCGCGCCGCTTACGACCGGTTTGGTCATGAGGCATTCCAGCAAGGGATGGGTGGCGGCGGTGGCGGCCGTGGTCCTCAAGGCGACTTCGGCGATATCGGCGACATCTTCGAAACCATCTTTGGCAGCGCCTTTGGCGGTGGCGGCGGACAGCGTCGACAGAACCGTCGCGGAGCTGATTTGCGTTATGACATGCAGATCACGCTCGATGATGCATTCCATGGCAAATCGACCGAGATCGAGATTGAAGTGTCGGCAAGTTGCGACACGTGCGACGGAACCGGTGCAAGCCCTGGCACGGGTGAGCGGCAATGCAATCTCTGCCACGGCCAGGGAACGGTCCGCGCGAAACAGGGCCTGTTTGTGGTCGAGCGGCCTTGCCCAACCTGCAATGGCCGCGGTGCGGTGATCGAAGAGCCATGCGGTGATTGCCGCGGCGAGGGGCGGGTCGACAAAGCGCAGACGCTTGCAGTCGACATTCCTCCCGGGGTCGATACCGGGACTCGAATTCGACTTTCAGGCAAGGGCGAGGCTGGTGCTCGCGGCGCGCCTCCGGGCGATCTCTACATCTTCGTGCATGTGAAGCCGCACGAACTGTTTGAGCGTGAAGGAACGACACTGGCCACGCGCATCCCGGTCAGCTTCACGACGGCTGCGCTGGGCGGCAGCGTCAGCATCCCCGACATGGATGGGAGCACCAATGAAGTCGAGATTCCGGTAGGAATTCAGTCTGGCAAGCAATTGCGCGTGCGCGGCGCTGGCATGCCAGTCTTACAAGGGCGCGGTCGCGGTGATCTGGTGATTGAGATCGCAGTCGAAACGCCGACCAAGCTGAGCCGCAAGCAGAAGGAAATTCTGGCCGAATTCCGTGAGACCGAGACCGGCGAAGAATGCCCGGAGAGCCGCAGCTTCTTCTCCAAGCTCAAAGACGCATTCGGCGCGTAGTCGCGCTCGACACAATCCGGTCAAAACTCTAGTCTCGCCCGCAAGGGAGAGACTTATGAACCGCTTCGCAGCAATCGCCATTGCCGCCACCTTGCCAGTGCTCGCCGTTCCGGCGCAGGCCCAACGCAATTTTGACGATGTCGAGATCACCACCGAAGTGATCGCTGACGGCGTTGCCGTGCTGTTCGGTGCCGGCGGCAATATCGGCGTCAGCTATGGCGAAGACGCGACCATCTTGATCGACGACCAGTTCGCGCCACTATCTGCAAAGATCGAGGCTGCGGTCGCAGAATTGGGTGCCACACCCGTCAAATATGTCGTCAACACGCATTGGCATTTCGATCACACTGGCGGGAACGAGCATTTTGGTGGCACCGGCGCGACGATCTTTGCGCATGATAACGTCCGCGTGCGTATGGCTGCGGGAGGCATGGCGGCGGGCAATCGCAGTGAGCCTGCGCCCAAAGCCGCGCTACCGGTCGTCACTTACGGCCAAGGTCTACGGTTCCACCTCAATGGCGACACGATCGACCTGGCCTATGTCGGAGGCGGTCACACCGATGGCGATTCCGTCGTGATGTGGGACAAGCAGAACGTCGTCCATATGGGAGACCTCTATTTCAAGATCCCCGGCTTTCCGTTTGTCGATGTGAATTCGGGAGGCAATGTCTTCAATCTCCACGCTACGCTCACCACAGTGATCGACATGATCGACGATGACACCAAGGTCATCCCGGGACATGGGCCGATGTCGAACAAAGCCGAGCTGGTCGCCTATCGCGATATGATTGGATCAGCGATCAAGCGGATGGAAGCGCTTCATGCTGAAGGAAAAACGCTGGAAGAGGCTCTGGCAACGCGGCCATTGGATGATTTCAATCGGGGCGAGGGCTTTATCAGCGCTGACGGCTTTGCCACGGCGGTGTGGTACAGCATAGAAAAGTAGACTTTAGCTCAAGCCATTTTGGCTTCGACTTCGCTGCGTATCTGATCCAGCAATCCGGCCTGGCAACGGCCTGCCGCGTCCTCCTCGTCTAGGATGGCGAGGAACGCTTTGCGCTTGAAACGATGCAAGTGATTGGCTGGCAAGCCAGCATCGACCATGGAATCGACCAGATCGATCATGCGCTCGGCACCGTGGAGACGGCCCCAAAGATAGTCGTTCTCGCGATAGTCACGGCTGAAGAAAGCGCCAAAATTGTAAAACTCGATCCCTTTGAGCGTGTCGCGGGTCCCGCCTTCTCTGATTGAGCGTGCATCGTCGGGTGATATGCGATCAACTTTGATGGGATTGTACTCAGTCAGGCCTTCATTCTGCAGCAGCGGCAGCGTCGCCACATCGAAGAATGGGAAGCCCAGATAGGTCAACAGCATACGCCGTTTGAGGTTCTTGGGCATCGCCTCGAGTGCGTGCGAGAACAGTTTCTCGGCCTCAAGGTCGGTGTCAGGCAGCAAGCGCCGATTGGCTAGGAAGTCGAGCACTTCGCCAGGTTTCTCATGCACGTTGAGCGCCAATCCATGGAACTCATCGCCAAGCCGATCCACTTCATCAGCGCGATCATACAGCGCCAGAATGTCAAAGATGCGCTCTCGAGCCAGGTCGAGCGCGTCGTCGGGAATCTCCGGATCAACCTCCCAATCGCGCGACAATCTACGGGCGAGCAGGCGCAGTCTGCGGATTCGGAAACCGATATCGTGGGCGCGGAAGAATTTGATCGCTTCATCGCTGGCGCCGCCGCTATCCGCTGTCAGCCTCTGAAGCCCGCGCTCGCCCAGTTCCTTGCGCAAAGCATCGACGATGCTCGATGTATCGGGCACCGCAAGTTCGGGTGCAGCGCGGCGGACGAGCTCGGCCAGCTGATCAAGAATGCCGGCAAATTTGGTCTGCGCATACGCTCCGAACGCATATCCCGCACGGTCCGCTGCAGCATTCTGCGCCTTGGACCGCCAATTGTTGAGCCGGCGAGGGCTGGGCGAATCAAGAAACAGTGTCCGGCCAAACAGTTTCTCAACCGCTTGATCGACCTCGGGACGCAAACCCAGCACGATCTGCCCGAGCCGTTCCGCATCGCGTGATTGCTCTTCGAGCCGTTCCAGATTGTCGCGGATGGGTTGCTCGCGCGGCAGAGTTGAGAGCGAGCCGAATATTGCCTGGAAGAACCCCACCGGTTGGTCGGACTGCTCGTCATAGGCCTTCACGCGATCCGGGCGTGGATCGATATAGACAAAGCGGCGATCGACCTCGCGTTGGGCGGGGCGGCCTTCAAGCGCTTCTATCGCGCCACCAAACGGAGCATTGACCAAGACTGAGCCATCAATCAGCGCCACCTTGTCGAGCGTTCCCTCCCGCATATGGGTCGGCAGGATGCGAGAGAGGAAGGCGCCGCGTGATACCCATAAATGATCTTCTCGCGCCGCCAGATCGTCAATCTCGGCCAATTGCAGCGGCGGAAATGCGCCCGGAAAACTGGCGGTCGCTCGCGCTGCAAGAACCAGTTCCAGCGGGTCAGCGAGATTGCTCTTATGCGTCTCTGGAGTCAGCGCGCGGAAACTGATCGGGGTGCGATGCTCGGTCTCAATCACAACCGGCGGACTGTTGAGCCGGAGCAATTCGAAATGACCACGAAAATCGGTCGTCGTCACAAACAGATCTACCGGATGGCCTGGTGGCAGAAGCGGTTTCGAGCCATCCGCTTGGCTCATCCGGTTGATCGCTTCGTATAGAAGCGACGAGAACTTTTCGCCTGAGAAGGGTGGATTGAACCACCGTCCCCGGACCAATCTCGACACTTTGCGCCGGACTTCTTTGCGAGTTTCTGGTGCGACGCTTTCGCTGACAGCATTGCCAGGGCGGCGGAGTATCCACTCAGCGATGGGTTGCGCCCAAAGCTTGGCAAATCGCCACATTGGCTGAGCGCTCGGATCGGTCAGCTTGTCGACATCGGCATTGTCGAGCCAAAGCTCGGTCAATGGCTCAAGCGAGTGCCCTGAGAAGAGCGATTGAGCGAGAAAGATGGCGTTGATGCCACCCGCCGAAGCACCGGTGAGGATATCGGGCAAGACACGCAACCGCAGGCCATGTTCAGCCTCGATTTCGGTCAAAAGGTCCCGATAGACTTGCGCAACGCCGGAAAGCTCCACCGGTTCGGGCGAGTGGAACGCCTGGCTAGCCCGAGCAAGGTGCCAGATCTCTTTGGTGACGCCGTGCATGTAGACTGCAAGGCTGACGCCGCCATAGCAAATGAGAGCAAGCCGAAGTTCCTTTTGACGCATGCTGACCTGATGCCGGGGATATTCAGCAAAGGCAATTGCGTTCTGCAAATGTTCTGTTTATCCAATCGCCATGGCTAAGCCAAAAAAACGCTATATCTGTCAGGCTTGTGGAAGCGTGGCGCATCGCTGGCAGGGGCAATGCCTCGATTGCGGCGAGTGGAACACAATGGTCGAAGATGCGCCAGCCACCGTGTTCTCACAGAAGCACGATCTGTCATCGGGCGGTCGTGCCATGGAATTTGTGCCGCTCAATCGTCCTACAGAGTTGCCAACCCGCAAATCGACCGGGCTTGCCGAATTTGATCGCGCGCTTGGCGGCGGGCTGGTTCCGGGTTCAGCGGTCCTGATGGGCGGCGATCCGGGGATTGGGAAGTCAACATTGCTGCTCCAGACGGCAGCGACGATCGCCCGTGGTGGTGGCGATGTCGTCTATGTCAGCGGTGAAGAGGCGGCCGGCCAAGTCCGGCTGCGCGCAGCACGGCTGGGCATCGCTGACGCGCCAATCCGATTGGCATCAGAAACTTCGGTACGCGACATTCTGACAACCTTGGGGCAGGGCGATCCGCCCTCGTTGCTGGTGATCGATTCGATCCAGACCATGCATTCCGACACGATCGAAGGTGCGCCAGGAACCGTTAGCCAGGTGCGCGGCTGCGCGCTTGAACTGATCCGCTTTGCCAAACAGCATGGCACCGCGCTGGTCCTGGTTGGCCATGTCACCAAAGATGGCAATATCGCCGGGCCACGCGTGCTGGAACACATGGTCGATGTGGTGATGAGCTTTGAGGGCGAACGCAGCCATCAATATCGCATCCTGCGCGCGCTCAAAAACAGGTTTGGCGCCGTGGACGAGATCGGCGTCTTCGCAATGGCCACCGAAGGGCTTGAGGAAGTCAGCAATCCGTCATCCCTGTTCCTTTCCGGGCGTGACCAGGCCTTGGCTGGAAGCGCCGTGTTTCCAGCTCTTGAAGGCACGCGGCCGGTTCTGGTCGAGATCCAGGCCTTGATTGTGCGGCTGCAATCCGGCGCTACACCGCGTCGCGCTGTTGTAGGCTGGGACAATGGCCGTCTGGCGATGCTGCTGGCCGTGCTCGAATCGCGCTGCGGCCTCAATTTCAGCTCGGCAGAGGTCTACCTCAACATTGCAGGTGGTTATCGCCTTTCCGACCCGGCGGCAGATCTCGCTGTCGCAGCCGCGCTCGTCTCAGCTTTGGCTGACAAGCCATTGCCGCAAAAGGCGGTTTGGTTTGGCGAAGTCTCGCTCTCTGGAGAGATCCGTCCGGTAGCGCATTCCAGCCTCAGATTGCGCGAAGCATCAAAACTCGGCTTCGATCAGGGATACGGCCCATCGGACGCAAAGACCGATTCGTCGACAGTCGCATATTCTGGACTGGGTCAGCTCGCCAATCTCGTTGACCAGGTGGTTGGAAATCAATAATTCCCGGCTGAATGACCGGTTTTGATATCATCGTTCTCGTTATTGTCGGTGTGGCCGCCATTGGCGGTTTCATGCGCGGGCTTGTACAGGAAGTCCTCTCGCTGGCTTCTTGGATCCTCGCCGCATTCGCGATCTATTATCTGCACGGACCGCTGACCGAAGCTCTGCGCAATTGGTACGATGCTGATCCTGCGACCTCGATCCTGGCCTTCGCGCTGCTGCTTCTGATTCCCTATGCGGCGATGAAAGTGATCGCCAGCAATGCCGGTGAGGCATCGCGCAATTCCATCCTGGGGCCAATCGATCGCGTCCTCGGATTTGGCTTTGGCGCCATCAAAGGCGCGCTGATTGTCGTGTTCGCCTTCTCGGTTCTGGTGCTCGGATTCGATACGGTGTGGGGATATAAAGGCCGTCCTGCATGGATTTCGACGGCTCGAACCTATCCGGCAGTCGACGCGTTCTCACGCCAATTGGTGTCGATTATTGCGGACCGCCGTGCTGCGCTTCAGGACGAGGAAGACTCGGCTGCCAACGCTTCAGAATAGGCTGGCCGCTTATGACCAAACTCTATTCGCCGCGCCTGCTTTCGCTCGCAGCATCGCTTGCCAATCACCCGCTCAACAAGGACTACCGGCTGACGTCGGAATTGCGGTCGCGCACTTGCGGCAGCGTCGTCGCGCTTGGCGCAGATGTCGATCAGTCTGACCGTATTGTCGCGATTGGCTTGCGGGTGAGCGCCTGTGCTGTGGGCCAGTCTTCCGCTGCGATCATGGCCGACGCGGCGGAAGGACGAAGCCTTGACGAGTTCGTGCAGGCTTATGAGCAAATTGATAGCTGGCTTGGCGGCGTCGCTGACCTACCAGATTGGCCACAGATGGATGCGCTCGAGCCAGCGCTGCCGCATTCCGGTCGACATGAAGCAATCCGCCTCCCGTGGAAGGCTATGATAACAGCGCTTTCCTCGACCGAAGCCGCAAGCTAAGGATCGGGTTTCAGGCCTGTCGGAGAGCGGGCCAGATAATAGGGGACACTTAAGGATGGCAGAAGCTCAGGCACTCGGAGCGCGCGAGCCTACGGACAAAGAGATCAAGCTCGTGATTGGCGCGAGCAGCGCCGGAACGATCTTCGAGTGGTATGATTTCTTCATCTACGGAACACTGGCCTACATCCTCAAGGATGCATTCTACGACGTCGATAATGACACTCTTGGCCTGCTGCTTGTCTGGTCAACCTTCGCCGTCGGTTTCGCATTCCGTCCGATCGGCGCAATCCTGTTTGGCTTCCTCGGCGATCGCCTGGGTAGGAAATACACGTTCCTTGTTACGGTGACCTTGATGGGCATCGCCACGGCCGGGGTTGGCTTGATCCCGACGGTGGCCACAATCGGCATAGCCGCGCCGATAATCGTCATCCTGCTGCGTGTCTTGCAAGGCTTGGCGCTCGGCGGAGAATATGGCGGCGCGGCGATCTATGTTGCCGAGCACGCCCCGCCCGAAAAACGCGGATTCTACACCAGCTTCATCCAGGCCAGCGTGGCCGGCGGCTTTGTGCTGTCGATCGCCGTGGTTTTGGCCTGCCGCTTCCTGATCCCGGAAGATGACTTTGTTGCGTGGGGCTGGCGCGTTCCATTCCTGCTTTCGATCATCCTGTTGGTGATCTCGCTGTGGATGCGCCTGATGCTTTCGGAAAGCCCGGTGTTCCAGGCGATGAAGGAAGCAGGAGAGACCTCGGGCAATCCGTTCGTCGAAAGCTTCACCTATCCTGGCAACAAGAAGCGGATCTTTGTCGCTCTGTTCGGCATCACCGGCATCCTGACGACGATCTGGTACACCGCCTTCTTCTCAGGGATGAGCTTCCTGCGCGGTCCGATGCATATGGATGATCTCACCGTCGAGCTGATCCTGTTCGCGTCCGGCCTGATCGCGATGAGCTTCTACGTCATCATCGGCAAATGGTCTGACCGGGTTGGTCGCAAGAAGCCAATCATGATCGGAGCAGTCGCGACTCTGTTCCTGCTGTTTCCAGCCTTCTGGGCGATGGGCAATCTGGCCAATCCTGGGCTCGAAAAAGCGGCGCAAGAGACGCCGATCACAGTGTCTGGTCCTGCCTGTACGACCGATCCCTTTGCAGACCTGTTTGATCGCGAGCAGACCGATTGCGGCAAGGTGCTCGAGACACTCACCGCGTCCGGCGTGACCTACACGCTCGTGCCCGGCGACGAATTGACCCTCTCAGCCGGTGATGAGGCGATCGCAATCGATCCTGCGTGGTTTGAGGATGGCAGCGCCCGCCGCGCAGGCATTCATGGTGCCTTGGGTGAATATGGGTTTGATTTCTCGAAGCAGCAGCCAGCATTCGTGAACATCCTCGGCATCATCGCAATCCTGCTGGGGCTCGGCTTCCTGTCCGCGCTCACTTACGGTTCGGTTGCTGCCTTGCTGTCTGAAATGTTTCCGCCGCGCATCCGATATTCATCGATGTCGATCCCGTATCACATCGGGGCGGGCTATCTCGGCGGGTTCCTGCCGCTCATTGCGGGCGTGATCGTCGCCAGCACCGGCAACATCTATTCGGGCCTATGGTACACTTGGGTGGTTGTCGCATTTGGCATCGTGGTCGCCTGGTGGGGCATTCCTGATGGGCCACCGCGCGACTTCAGCGATGAGCATAACTAAGCCGCCGCCATCGACGCTCCGGCTCCGTGTCGACACCGACGCACTAGCTAGCAATTGGCGGGCGCTTGATCGCTTGTCAGGTAGCGCAGCTACGGGAGCGGCAATCAAGGCCAATTGCTACGGTCTTGGAATCGATGCATGTCTTCCAACACTGCGAGACGCAGGCGCGCAACAATTCTTCGTTGCGCATTGGAGTGAGGTGGAGTCGGCAGCCCGCCATGTCTCGCCATCGCAAGTGTCGGTTCTGCATGGACCTTTGACTCAGTCGGACGCCGAGTACGCCCGCGTGAGCGGAGCGGTTCCGGTGATCAACTCGATCGAACAGGCCCGCTTATGGACCGAGGCTGGCGGTGGTCCTTGTGATCTGATGGTGGACACGGGGATCAATCGGCTTGGTGTCAGCGTGGATCAGCTGAGCGAGCCTGCAATTGCTGATCTCGATGTTCGAATTCTGATGTCACACCTCTCGAGCGCCGATGAGGAATCTGAACTCAATGCAAAGCAGCTAGAGCGATTTCACGCGGCTACCCAGGCGGTCGATCATCGATTGACGAGCCTCGCCAACAGCGCCGGCATCGCTTTGGGGCGGAACTATCACTTCGACCTCACTCGGCCCGGCCTTTCGCTTTATGGCGGGGTACCTCGGAGCGAACTCGACGACGAGATCAGACAAGTTGCTTATCCAGAAGGCGCAGTAATCCAGGTCCGGCGGCTGTCTGCGGGAGATGCGGTCGGCTACAATGCGACATTTGTGGCTGAGAAAGCGATGAAGGTGGCAACCGTATCGCTCGGCTATGCCGATGGCATATTGCATGCGTGGAACGGCAAGGCGGAGCTAAGCCATGGCGATGCCAATCTCCCACTCCTTGGCAAAGTGTCGATGGACATGATTGTGGTCGATTGCAGCAATACGCCTGATCTGCGCGCGGGTGACTGGGTCGGAATGAAATATTCCCTTCCTGATGCTGCGCAGCAAACCCTTCTTTCTCAATACGAATTGCTTACCGTTTTGGGGCAACGGTTGACACGGTGACGAAGTCATATTGCACTGCACATTGTGCAGATGCTAAGTGCTTCGCGAAACGGTTAGCTGACAGGATAAGTCATGGCAGGAAAAGCAAAGGGTTCGCAGTCGGAGAAGGCCTCAGAAGCCATCACGATCAAGAAATATGCGAACCGTCGCCTCTACAACACCAGCACGTCGAGCTACATCACGCTTGATGATCTCGCACAGATGGTGCGCGACAATGTTGAGTTCGAAGTGCTCGATGCCAAGACCGGTGACGACATCACGCATTCAATCCTGACTCAGATCATCATGGATGAAGAAGCCAATGGCGAGCAGATGCTGCCTGTGAGCTTCCTGCGCCAACTGATCGGCATGTACGGCAACGGCATGCAAAACCTCATGCCGTCCTATCTCGAAGCGAGCATGAACAATTTCCGCCAGAACCAGGCGAAGATCCGCGAAGCCTTTGAAAAGGGCATGTCCGGAGGTCCTCTGGCGGCGATCCACGAAACCAACATGGCTATGATGCGCGCAGCTGCAGACACATTCCTGCCAGGATCGCAGAACAAGCGACCGAGCAAGCCGTCGAGCAGCGGATCATCATCGAGCGATGAGATTGCTGCGCTGCGTGAGCAGATGGCGGCGATGCAGAAGAAGCTGGACGAACTGGGCAAATAGGCCGAGAGCGACCTGCGAGCTGAGCTGAGCTCAGCGCCTATCCAATATTTTCTCGGGAACAGACCGTGTCAAACATCCGTCACGCTCTTAATGTGAAGCGCGAAGACGACTTCGCAAAATGGTATCAAGAAGTGATCACAGCCGCCGACCTCGCAGAGGAATCGGGCGTGCGCGGCTGCATGGTGATCAAGCCGTGGGGCTATGGCATTTGGGAGCGGATCCAGCGCCTACTTGATGATCGCATCAAGGCTGCCGGTGTCCAAAATTGCTACTTCCCGCTGTTCATCCCGTTGGCGAATTTTGAACGCGAAGCCGAGCATGTCGAAGGCTTTGCCAAGGAAATGGCCGTGGTCACACACCACCGCCTAATCGCCGATGGCGAGGGCGGGCTGGTGCCCGATCCCGAAGCGAAGCTGGAAGAGCCGCTGGTCGTTCGCCCCACATCGGAGACGATCATTGGCGATGCAATGGCGCGGTGGATCCAGTCATGGCGCAATCTGCCCTTGTTGACCAACCAATGGGCCAATGTTGTGCGCTGGGAGATGCGCACGCGGATGTTCCTGCGCACGAGCGAATTCCTGTGGCAGGAAGGCCATACGGCGCACGAAGATCGCGAACAGGCGCTTGAGGAAACTCATCGCGCGCTCGAAATGTATCGTGCCTGCGCTGAGGAAGACCTCGCGCTGCCTGTCATCGCTGGCGAGAAGCCTGAGAATGAGCGTTTTCCTGGCGCCGTCGAAACCTGGTCGATCGAAGCGATGATGCAGGACGGCAAGGCGCTCCAGGCCGGAACGTCGCACTATCTCGGCACCAATTTCGCTGAGGCGGCTGGAATCAAATATCAAGACCGTGATGGCGGCGAGCAATTCTGCCACACAACCAGCTGGGGTGTTTCAACCCGCATGGTTGGCGGCGTAATCATGACGCATGGCGATGATGATGGTCTGCGAGTCCCGCCGGCGATTGCGCCCCACCAAGTCGTGATCCTGCCGATGCTGCGCAACAAGCCGGAAGACGAGGTGCTGCTCGACTATTGCCGGTCTCTCCATCAACGCTTGGTTGGCGAGATGGCGATGGGCGAAAAGGTTCGGGTGTGGCTCGACACCGCGCCCGGCAAGGCCTCTGCCAAAAGATGGGATTGGGTTCGCAAGGGCGCGCCCATCATCATCGAAGTGGGCGGCCGCGATATGGAAAACGGCGTTGTCAGCATGCTGCGCCGGACCAATCTCTGGAACCCGGACAATGGCAAGCCTGCCTTCGAGACACCCACGCCAGACGCATTGGTGGATGGGATCGAAGCCATGCTGGTATCGATCCAGCAAGAGCTGTTTGACGAAGCGGCTGCGCGCCGCGATGGCAATATCGCTCGCGGACTCAGCGCATGGGATGACGTTACCAAACACTTCGCAGAAGGCGGGAAATATCCCGGCTGGGTCGAAGTCCAATGGTCAAAGCCAAGCGGCGCAGCCCTTGAGAAGGTCGTCGAGCAATTGAAAGCGCATAAGCTGACCATCCGCAACGTCCCGCGCGATGCGGCAGAGGCTGACGGTGCGTGCATCTTCACGGGTGAGCCTGCTGTCGAGCGGGTGCTGGTCGCGCGCGCCTACTAGGCATTTATGGCGAAACGACCGCGTCAGCACCCTCAAGGCTTGCCCTCACGCAAGCAGGTTCTCGAGTTCATTCAGACGTCTGATACGCCTGCGGGCAAGCGAGAGATTGCGCGTGCCTTTGGTCTCAAGGGGCAAGAAAAGATCGCGCTCAAGCGTCTACTCAAGGACATGGCCGAAGAGGGCCTGATTGACGGCAAGAAGACCGCCTATCACCGTATGGGAGGCGTGCCCAAGGTGACCGTCCTGCGGGTCGTCGAGATTGAGGATGGTGAACCTGTCGCGATCCCGGACGCTTGGTCCCCCGATGCGCCGGAGAAGCCACCGCGGCTGACGCTCAAGGAATTGAAAGGCAGGGGTGGCAAACGCGCTCCCGCGCTCAAGCGCGGCGATCGGGTCTTGGCCCGCACTGAAGAGCGCGACAGCGGGTGGATCGCGCATCCGATGAAAAAGCTTCCAGCGCGGACCGAAGGCCTCCTGGGCGTGGTCGAGATGGATGGCAGCGGGAAAGCGTGGCTGGCGCCGGTAGACAAGCGCATTCGCAACTCCTCACGCATATCAGATCTCGGTGAAGCGAAAGATGGCGAATTGGTGTTCGCCGAGCGAATTGGGCGGTCTGAGCGGTCCAGCGTGAAAGTGATTGAAGTGGTTGGCGATCCTCTGGCGCCCAAAAGCTTCAGCCTGATCGCGATCGCCAAGCACGGTATCCCGCATGTCTTTCCAGAGGCTGTGACGGAAGAGGCACCCTGCGCTGCCAAGCTCAAACTCAGCGAGAACAAACGCGAAGATTTGCGCCACTTGCCGATCGTCGCAATCGATCCATCGGATGCGCGTGACTACGACGATGCAATCTGGGCCGAGCCTGATGGTGAAGGCGGGTTCGACGCTGTCGTCGCGATTGCCGATGTAAGCTTCTACGTCCGCCCCGGTAGCGCGCTCGACCGCGAGGCTCGCAAGCGTGGCAATTCGACCTACTTCCCCGATCGCGTTGTCCCGATGCTGCCAGAAGTGCTGAGCGCTGATGTCTGCTCCTTGAGGCAAGACGAAGATCGTGCAGCAATGGTGTGCCACCTTAAGATCGATCCAGCGGGCAAGGTCAGCTCCTATCGCTTCTCGCGCGCAATTGTTCGAATCCATCACAACATTGCGTACGAAGATGCGCAGGCGGCGATCGACACCGGTGACGCACCCGAACATCTTGTCCATCTGTGGCAGGCCTGGGTGCTGCTCGCCAAGGCGCGCGAAGCTCGCGATCCCTTAGAGCTTGAGCTTCCCGAGCGGCGTGTTGTGCTCGATGATCAAGGCGGCATCGCCGAGATTGCTGCCCGCGAACGGCTCGACGCGCACCGTGTGGTCGAAGACTTCATGATCGCTGCTAATGTTGCCGCCGCCAAAGCGCTTGAGGCCAAAGCTGCGCCGGTCGTGTATCGCGTCCACGAACAGCCTAGCCGTGAAAAACTTATCGCGCTGCGCGATTACCTCGCCACGATGGGCAAGAAGCTGGCACTGGGGCAGGTCATTACGCCCGGTCTGTTCAACAGCATGCTCAAGGACATCGAAGACGAGACCGAACGGCCGCTTGTGATGGAAGCGGTGCTGAGGAGCCAGACACAGGCCTATTACGGCCCAGCCAATGCAGGCCACTTTGGACTGGCTCTGGGATCATACGCGCACTTTACCAGCCCGATCCGGCGCTATGCTGATCTGTTGGTCCACCGCGCTCTGGTTGAGGCCTATGGGCTGGAACAGCCAAAGCCACCGGGCTCCTTGCCGCCGACAACCGGCCTGTCCGATATCGACCGTGCCAATCTGCAGCAGATTTCTGACGCGATCAGTCAGACCGAACGTCGCTCAATGGAGGCGGAACGTGACACAGTGGATCGCTATGTCGCAGCCTGGCTGTCAGGACGTATCGGAGAGATATTCGAGACCCGGGTCACCGGGGTTCAGAGCTTTGGCTTCTTTGCCACGATCGTCGGATTGGGCGGGGATGGGTTGGTTCCCGTCTCGACACTGGGGGCCGAACGTTTCCGCCATGACGAGGCCGCTCAAGCCTTGATCGGAGAGGACAGCGGCACCCGCTATGCGACTGGCGACCGGCTGCGCCTCAAACTGGGCGAAGCCAATGCATTGACGGGATCCCTCAAATTTGTGCCAATCGATAGCGATGGGAACGCAATTGAGCCGCGCGGCGACCGTCGCTATCCACGCAAGAATCCGGGCAAAAAGACTGGCAAATACAAGGTTGGCAAGCGGGGGCGCCCGGGCAATATCCGGCATCAAGGCCGGCGCCGGAAGTAAGCGCGCGCCGCTAGCTTGCCCAGACTAAGCTTGGTGATCGCTGGCCGCTTCGTCGTATTCGCTGGGGATCACATAGAGCGGGCAGGGCAGTCCGCCCGCATTGGCGCTGAAGTGAGCGACCAATGGACCTGGGCTACCCCCTCGGGCAGCGCCAAGCACCAAAGCCGCCACCTCGGCATGCTCAGCCAGAAATTCGGTGACAATTTTCTGACCCTTGCCAACCTTGACCGAGATGGTCGGCATGATCCCGCTTTCTGCAAACAAATTTCCGGCGACGCCCGATGCCAGCATCTCCGCGCGATCGCGCGCTTCCTGCTCGATAGTCGCCTGCACCGCGCCGAAGGCACTGACATTCTGCTGGGGAACCAAGGCGAGAATATGCACAGCGCCGTCTACTGAGACCGCCCGCCGCGCCGCATAACGCAATGCCGCACGGGCCTCTTCGGTTTCGTCCATAACAACGAGGAATGTCCGCAAAGCTGCCTCCTGATAACAGCTATCGTTTCAAATGGTTTCGTATGCAAGGTCTTGCCCGCTACGGATGAATTCGCCAGACGAGAACTAGACGCGCGAATAAGAGGATCGTCCAAGCCATGCCGATCGAATTGAAGATGCCAGCACTGTCCCCAACCATGGAGGAGGGCACGCTCGCCAAATGGCTCGTTAAGGTGGGGGATTCGATATCTTCCGGCGACATCATGGCCGAGATTGAAACCGACAAGGCGACGATGGAATTCGAGGCCGTCGACGAAGGCACTTTGGCGGTCATTCTTGTGGATGAAGGCACCGAAAACGTCGCGGTTGGCGAAGTGATTGCCGTTTTGGCTGAAGAGGGCGAAGATGTCGCAAGCGTCGGCGCTCCCGCTGCCGAACCTGATCCAGCTCCTACCCCGGCGCCCGCTCCCGCCCCAGCGGCAAGCTCTGGACCAGCAGCCACACCGACGGCTCGAAAACTGGCGGAGGCCAATGGCGTAGACCTGGCGTCGCTGACCGGCACTGGTCCCAAGGGCAAGATCACCAAAGACGACGTAGAGAGCGCGATCGCGGCTGGTGGAGCAAGCGCGAGTGCTGCTCCTGAACCCGCACCAACACCTGCGCCTGCGCCCGCACCAAGTTCTGCAGGATCGCGCGTGGTCGCATCCCCGCTTGCCAAACGCATCGCTGAGCAAAAGGGAATCGATCTTTCACAAGTCGCTGGGTCCGGTCCCAATGGACGGATCGTCAAGGCGGACGTTGAAGGCTTTGAGCCTGGCTCCGCACCGGCAACACAAGCAGCTGCTCCAACCGCTAGTGCACCAGCAATTACGCAACCAGAGACCGAGTTCGATGCACCCTATGAGGCGGTCAAGCTCAATAATGTCCGCAAGGTTATTGCCCGCCGCCTGACCGAGGCAAAGCAGGAAATCCCGCATATCTATCTGACGGTCGATGTCCGGCTGGATGCTCTGCTCAAACTGCGCAAGGAGCTCAACGCCTCGCTCGAAGCCGACGGCGTTAAGCTGTCGGTCAACGATCTGATCATCAAGGCGCTTGCTCGCTCGCTTAAACGTGAACCGCAATGCAATGTCAGCTTCCAGGGCGACGTGATGCACCAATATGCGCGCCAAGACATCTCTGTCGCTGTCGCGGCTCCATCAGGCCTGATTACTCCCGTCATTCGCGATGCGGGCAATAAGGGTCTCGCGCAGATATCCACCGAGATGAAGGAGCTTGCCGGCAAGGCTCGCGATGGCAAGCTTATGCCGCATGAATATCAAGGCGGTACGGCGTCTCTGTCCAACTTGGGTATGTTCGGCACCAAGCATTTCGACGCTGTCATCAATCCTCCACAGGGCATGATTCTGGCCGTCGGCGCGGGCGAGCAGCGCCCCTATGTGGTCGATGGTGCGCTCCAGGTGGCAACTGTGATGACGGTGACGGGTAGCTTTGATCACCGCGCGATCGACGGTGTTGATGGCGCCAAATTGCTCGATCAGTTCCGTAACCTGATAGAGAATCCGATGGGTCTGGTGGTTTGAATTTCCACCTCCGAGCGGATGGGCACCAGATAGGCAAGGAAACATTGGCATGAACGGAGTGAACGGCTGGTTGGTGGCGGTCATCGTGGTTCTGGTTGGAGCCTTGATGTTCGTCCTTGGGCAACAAAGCGGACAGGATGGTGGCGATCTGCTCGCTGAGCTTTCTGATGATGGCGCTGAGGCCGAGACCACAGAAGAGGCCGCATCGGCGGGGGCAAAACCGGCCGCTCCAGCACCCGCCTCGAAGCGCGCTGTGAGAATTGGCACACGCGGTGCCGGCGAGACCGCGTGCCAAGCCGTTGCTGTGGTGGCCAATCTGCCTGGCACGGGAGGGGAGAACGATTTCCTCGCCGTACGCGAAGCTCCAACCACGCGAGGCGCTCAGATCGACAAGCTTGGCGCTGGGCATCCCGTTGTTGTTTGCGACCAGAATGATAGCGGCAGCTGGATCGGCATTGTCTATCAGAACGATGGTATCCCGCCCCGCGGACGGTGTGGTGTGGTTGATCCTGTCGCGTCAGCCCGCAGCTATTCCGGCCCCTGTCAGTCGGGTTGGGTCTACTCGAAATATCTTGAGGTAGTGCCGAACCGATAAGCCGCTGTCCTACACCCCGCATATCGTGCGATAGAGGGGGCGCAAGTTGGTCGAATGGAAAGACGTTTTTTAAACCAATGAACACTGTTCCATGTGTTCAATCGTGTTGGATTTCTCGAAGGAAAAAGTAGCAATGTCAGCGAGTTATGATGTCATCGTATTGGGCTCTGGCCCGGGTGGCTATGTTGCAGCGATCCGCTGTGCGCAGCTCGGATTGAAGACGGCAATCGTTGAGCGCGAGAATCTCGGTGGGATTTGCCTCAACTGGGGCTGCATCCCGACCAAGGCGCTGCTGCGCTCTGCCGAAATGAAGCACTATATGGATCATGCCGCATCTTATGGTCTCAAAGTGGCGGGCGAGATCGAAGCTGATCTTGAAGCGGTTGTGAAGCGCAGCCGCGGCGTGGCCAAACAGCTCAATCAGGGCGTCACGCACCTGATGAAGAAGAACAAGATCGCCGTGCATATGGGCGAGGGCACAATGACCGGCCCAACCTCGATGACGGTCAAGGGTGAGAAGGGCGACGAGAAGCTCTCAGCCAAACATGTCATCGTGGCGACTGGCGCACGCGCGCGTGACCTTCCTTTCGCACCAGCCGACGGCAAGCGCGTTTGGACCTATCGTGCAGCCATGACTCCGCCCGAAATGCCCAGCAAACTGCTCGTGATCGGCTCAGGCGCGATCGGCATCGAATTTGCCAGCTTCTACAACGACATGGGCGCAGACGTGACGGTGGTCGAAATGCTCGACCGTGTCGTGCCGGTTGAAGACGCCGATGTCTCGACCTTCCTTGAAAAGTCACTGACCAAACAAGGCATGACAATCATGACCGGGGCAGGGGTGGAAGACCTCAAGGTCGGCGCCAAGGACGTCAAAGCCAAGATCAAGGACAAGAATGGCAAAACCGTTGAACAGACCTTCAGCCATGTGATCACTGCGATCGGCATCCAGCCCAACACAGAGAATATCGGCCTTGAAAAGCTGGTCGAGATGGATCGCGGATTCATCCAGATTGATCCATACGGACGTACCAAGTCCAAGGGGCTTTGGGCAATCGGTGATTGCACCCCAGGCCCGTGGCTGGCGCATAAGGCGAGCCATGAAGGTGTGACTTGTGCAGAGGCCATCGCACAGGAGCTGGGCAATAAGGATGTTCACCCCCATGCGCTTGACCGCAACAACATTCCGGGCTGCACATATTGCCATCCGCAGATCGCCAGTGTCGGGATGACCGAAGCGAAGGCCAAAGAGGCTGGCTACGACGTCAAGGTCGGCAACTTCCCCTTCATCGGCAATGGCAAGGCGATCGCGCTGGGAGAGGCTGAAGGCTTCATCAAGACGGTGTTCGACTCCAAAACCGGAGAATTGCTGGGCGCGCATATGATCGGCGCGGAAGTGACCGAGCTGATCCAGGGCTACACGGTCGGCAAGCAGCTTGAGACGACCGAGGCCGAGCTGATGCAGACGGTGTTCCCGCACCCCACTCTTTCCGAGATGATGCATGAAAGCGTTCTCGACGCCTATGACCGCGCACTGCATTTCTAGAGACTGCCATGAGTGACAAGGACAAGCAGCCAGAAGATCCATTCCTGACCAAGGAGGATCTGATCGCGCACCTCAAGGGGCAGATGTTCCCGAAAGGCAAACAGTTCGCTCCATCGCTCGTCATGTGGGGTGACCCGCATGGTGATGAGCACGATATTGATGAGCTGGAGCACCTCTCAAAGCCAGATGAGTAGGAACCAATTGCTCATTGCCGTTGTTCAAGGGCTTTGACGCGGAGCGCGGAGGCATTAAGCGGCTTGCATGGGTGATTTTCTTCTTCTGGCATTCATATTGCTGATCGCTGGCGTCATCGCCGTGCCAATCGCAACCCGTTTCGGACTGGGCTCTGTGCTGGGATATCTCCTCGCCGGCGTCGCCGTCAGCCCAACGCTCCAATTTCTCGATGTGAATGTCGAAGGCCTTCAGCAATTTGCTGAATTCGGCGTGGTGATGATGCTGTTCATCATCGGGCTTGAGCTTGAACCGAAACGCCTCTGGCAGATGCGCAGTCGCTTGATCGGTCTCGGGGGCGGGCAAGTCCTCGTCACGACACTGCTCATCGCCGGGATTTCGCTGATCAGCGGCTGGCAGTGGCAGACTGCGCTCGCGATCGGGATGATCTTGGCATTGTCGTCGACCGCAATCGTGCTTCAGACTCTCGAGGAAAAGGGGCTGATGAAGACGCAAGGCGGCGAAGCGAGCTTCTCTGTCTTGCTGGTTCAAGACGTCGCGGTGATCCTGATACTTGCGATCCTGCCCCTGCTTGCACTGCCCGAATTTGCGGCCGCAGCAGCGGATCATGGCGGCGAGGGTGGCAGCCACGGCCATGGCGGGCTGAGCCTGGTCGAAGGCCTGCCTGCATGGCTGGCAGGTCTGATTACGCTTGGCTCGGTCGGCGTGGTGGTCCTGATCGGCGCCTATATGACGCGGCCTGTGTTCCGCTTCATCGCTTCAGCAGGCTTGCGCGAACTGTTCACCGCCGCCGCGCTTTTGTTTGTGATCGGCATTGCCCTGCTGATGCTGCTGGTCGGGCTTTCGCCAGCGCTCGGTGCTTTCATCGCCGGCGTGGTCTTGGCCAACAGCGAATATCGCCACGAGCTTGAAGCCGATATCAATCCCTTCAAGGGTCTCTTGCTGGGCCTGTTCTTCATTACCGTGGGTGCTGGCATCGACTTCGCTTCGGCGCTCGCGCAGTTCAATCAATTGCTGTTCTGGACCGCGGTCTTGCTTGGTAGCAAAATGATCGTGCTGTTCCTGATCGCCAAGGCGTTCCACCTCGCAGGCCAGGATCGCTGGCTGTTCACACTCGGCATGGCGCAAGCGGGTGAATTTGGTTTCGTGCTTATCGCCTTTGCTGCAGGCAACGCAGTCCTCCCGGCAGCCCAGGCCGACTTCCTGTTGATGGTCGTCGCTTTCTCAATGCTGCTGACCCCACTGCTCTTCATCTTCTATGAAAAGGTTGTGGTGCCGCGCGCGGTTGCTGGAGAAGCGCGCGAAGCCGATGCGATCGAGGAAGAGAATGACATCATCCTCGCCGGACGAGGCCGCGTTGGCGGACTGATCGACCGTATCCTTGAAGGAGCGGGCTATCACGCGACCGTCATTGATTACGATTCGCGCCATATTGACGGGCTCAAGAAGTTTGGCCTCAAAAGCTATTTCGGCGACGCGACGCGACCTGACCTGCTTGCCAGCGCGGGGATTGCTCGCGCGCGCCTGCTGATCATCGCGCTCGATGAGAAAGAGCAGATCAACAAGCTCGTCGAATATGTGTTGGCCAACCATCCCAAGGTTCACATCATAGCACGCGCTATCGATCGCGATCATGTCTATCATCTTTGGTCGATGGGGTGCCGCGACATTATCCGCGAAACCTATGACGGCTCGCTGCGCATGGGCCGATCAGCGCTTGAAGCGCTCGGCCATGATCGCCAATCGGCGCAAGCCATGGTCGATGCGTTCGAAACCATGGACCGCGATTCGATGATCGAGCTGGCCGACCTGTGGCGCCCGGATATTCCCGCCTTCGACAACGAGCCGCTGGTGGCGCGTGTCAAAGAATTGCGTGGAGAATGGGACCGCAAGCTAGGCGAACAGATGGACGCGATCGTCAAACGGTCGCTCTGAACGGCGCAAACAAAAAACCCGCCGTGAGGCGGGTTATCGTGGCGGACAGGGTGTCTGCCATACCGACATTTCACGACAATTCATCCTGTGCCTAACCGTCACATAAACCCTTCATAAATTTGTCCTTATGTGTCGCCGGTAGTATCATGGTGTTACCGACAAGCCCACGCAAAGTGTGGGGAAGGGTGATGGGAAGGCATGGGAACGCTTACAGTAAAAGCAATTGATGGGCTGGGGCCGGGAAGGCACCATGACGGTGGCGGCCTCTACCTGAATATCACTCCCAAAATGACCAGAAGCTGGTTTGTTCGTTATCAGCGCCACGGAAAGCGACATGACTTGGGGCTTGGCAGCTACCCTGCTGTGGGTCTTGCAGATGCACGAGACAAGAACAGGGGGCTGCGTGAGCAACTTGCCAACGGCCTCGACCCTAAGGCTGAGCGGACACGGGCAAAGCAAGTGCCGACATTTCGCGAGGCTGCTAAGATTGTCTACGATGCAAACAAGGGTGAATGGCGGAACCCCAAACATGTTGCACAATGGTGGTCCACGCTTGAGACTTATGTCTTTCCACGCATAGGCGACCTTCAGGTCAGCGCTATCGGATCTGACCATGTGATTGAGGTGCTGGAGCCAATTTGGTTGACGAAGCCAGAGACTGCGCGGCGCGTCCGTCAGCGAGTCTTTATGGTATTGGATTGGGCGACCGGCAAAAAGTTCCGAGAGTTTCCAGTTCATCGGGAGGGTGTGAATAATTCCCTGCCGAGGATTAAGCGGGTCGTGAGGCACCGGCCCGCAATGGAGTTCGCTGAAATCCGCAATTTCCTTCCGGTGCTTCGCGAGCGTGAGACGATGGGGCGGATGGCTCTTGAGGCAGCAATCCTGACCGCAACGCGATCTGGTGAGGTCAGGCTCGCCAGGTGGCCAGAGGTCAATTTTGAGGAAGCCCTTTGGTCCATACCAGGCGAGAGGATGAAGGCCGGTAAGCCGCACGTCATTCCATTGTCTAGACAGGCACTGGCGATCTTCGAGCGTGCCCGTGAGCTGCGTTATGAGGGGCAGGAATTTATCTTCGCTGGCGCTAAACGCGGCAGGCCTCTGAGCGATATGACGCTGCTTAAGGCCATGCGCGATATGGGCTTGGAGTCAGTCCCGCACGGCTTCCGCTCTAGTTTCCGCGATTGGGGGGCGGAAGAAACCGAGTTTCAATCTGAGGCAATCCGCGTTTGCATGGCCCATTCCATCAGCGACAAGGTGGACCGCGCATACCGACGCGGCAAGCACCTCAAGAAACGCCGCGCCATAATGCAGGCTTGGGCAGACTATTGTGAGGGTGTCGCGGGTGCTTGAACGCGAGTGGCGAAGCTGGCCTGCAAGCGATATTCGCGAGATGGGCGAGGGCATAGCTAAGCAGTTTGGGCTTTCAGAAGATGAGGCCCGTTCGCTGACTTGGAACATGATGCTAGAGGCGGGCTATAACTCCGATGGGTCGCGCAAACTGTCCCACAGCATCGTACCCGAATCTGAAATCAACAACTACGAGAAGATCGAGGACCAGTTCCGCAGGCGCTTTGGCAAGCAGCTCGCCAAGGATCCAGCAAATGCTGTGTTTGGTCAGGCCAGGTCAGCTGTGGCTCACCTCAAGCATGACCTAGGCTGCCTGTCGTACTCAACTGACGATGGCCTTGAGCGTTGGTTTTACCCAGCAGACGTTACTAGCCAAGAACGCGAGGTGACCGAACGGCTCATGGACCTGAGCGAGAGCCTGCGTAAAGCAATAGACTTCGACAACGCAGCGGACCAAGTAAGGCTAGCCTTCGACATCGGTATCGAGATTGTCCGCGCTGACTTTGTTGTCCGCCGTTTGCCTGAAATAGAAGGGACGAGAGCAGCCCGGCGGAAAGGCGGGGCAAGCACGATTAAAGGTGCATCCATGGAGGAGCGCCGCGAACGATACTGGCATTGGCGCAATCAAGGCCTGTCAAAGTCTGAATCCGCATACTCCGCTGCACATGACCTAGACCTGGCCTACAATAATATTCGGAGCGCCTTTCCCAAAAAGCGGCTGCCTTAGATCTCCACGCTATCCACAGGACACGCTGAGCGTATCCCACGATTCACGCTTTGTTCGCAGACTCGGCGATGGTATAAAGTGCGAGGGCTAAAAGCAGAAAAAGCCGCCCCGCGACACCCTCTAAGGATAGGAAAATCAGGCATGGAAAATAGAGCTGGAGCAAGCACGGTCGAGCAGTTTTGCAAGCGTTACAACATTTCGCGAGCTACGTTCTACCGTCGTCCACCTAAGCTGACCAAAATCGGATCAGCAAGCCGGATCACACCGGAACATGAAAGTGAATGGCTGGCCTCGCTGCCGGTCGTTTCAGGCGAGGCTGCTTAGCCCCGTCAAATGGAAAACGCCCGACCAAAAGGCCGGGCGTTCGAAAAGCTTTGTAAGCCTCCCAGTAACAGGATGCATTATACCGATGAATGACCTCATCGGCAAGATGGTTCCGGAAGGCGAGCAAGGCTCGAACCTAAGGAACTACTATTATGATATCTCCAAATTCGTCGTTGCTGTCTGGGACTGACGATCCCCTCATTCAGTTTGATGGTGGTTTAGACCGCCTTCTCCCGTCGGTTAGCGAGGCAACGCTGATCGCAAAGAGCATTCTGCAGGCCCAGCCACTGTTGCCTTATGCAGGGTTAGGGGGTGCCGCATGAGCACGTTCAATCAGCGCCGTGAGGCTGCCCTTGAAATCCTCACCAGTGACGTTCGGCTAACCAGAAAGGCGGGATCCTTTCTGGGGCAGCTAGTCGTGGACGATCGTCCGCTCACACAGCCTCAATCTGAGTGGCTGCATCAGCTTGCCGAGAAGGCGGGTGTTGACGCTGGGAGATTGTCTCATGGGTAGCAATGAACAAAACACGAACCCTCACTATCGTGACGGCACCGCTGCCGGTTTCAAAGGCAATAGCCTCCAAGCCCGTCAGAATAGCGCAGGAGCGGCGCAAGAGGTTACGAAGGGGTTAGGTGCCCGCCATGCCCAAATGATGCACGCATGGGCATTCTATGGCCCCTCAGGGGCAATTCCTGAGGACATCGCCAACGACTTAGACTTGTCGGTCCACATTGTGCGCCCAAGAGCTGGCGAATTGGTCAAGAAGGGGTTGCTCTTTGAAATTGGTCGAAGGCCTGGCGGATTGGGCCACAACGTCACGATTTATTCGGTTGAACGCCCAACGGAGCAAGCCGCATGATAGGGCCGGGCGTTGTAGAAGTTCGCCCGGTCGAGGGTGGGTATCGGGTTGCCTTGGTGCCGCCCGATCCCGCTTGGCCGGATGAGGTCTTTGAGTGCCCAAAGGCAGCTCGCGGTGCTGCTGGCGGCATTCGCCTTGTGACTGGTCGACGCAAGGTCGACCTGACGGGGCAGTAACCGTGGTCCCCGTTGAAAATGAACACAACGATATCCCGCTTGTCGCCAAATATGAATCCTTGGCTGTCGAGCGTGAGGTCAAACGCGCACTCGGCGTGAGAAGTGCAACGGACGTAGCAATCTCGGTTGCGTTGTATGAGGCGCATCAATTCGACAGAGCAGTCAGCTACAGTCGGTCACGTAATTACTATGATTCCCGCAATACACACCCGCTGCTTACCTATCGAAAGACCTTGCGATCGGTTGCATCGCTGGAAGACGGAAACCTGATAGAGCATTTCCGTCAGAAACCCGGCGTTAGAGGTTATCAAAGCTGGATGAGGGCGACGGACAAACTCGTAAACGCGCTAGAACCGATATTGGCCGACCACTCGATGCCGCTGCTGGTCCCGGCGAATGGCATTCAGCTTCGCGATGTCGAGAAGGTGCCGCTCGTATTGCCACGAACCCGTGAAGTCGGTCGCATGAACAAGAAGGTCCGCACGATCAATGAGGCGGTCACGTCAGTCCAGGCATGCGAGCCGTCCGGCATGTCGGTATCCGCTTCGGTCGCCCGAATTTTCAATTCGGATTTGAATAGAGGTGGGAGATTCTATGCCAACGGGGTTTCATGGCAGAACGTCACCTCTGAAACGCGCAAGCGCATTACAATCGACGGGGAACCGGTCGTCGAACTCGACTACGCGACGCTACACCCCGCGATGCTCTACGCTGAGGCTCAATGCCCACTGCCTGAAGATTGCTACGCGCTACCCGGGTGGCCGCGCAAACTGGTGAAGCTCGCTTTCCTTATACTCTTGAACGCCAAGTCAGAAGCACAGGCCCGCCAACGAATTGCACAGGAGCCATTGTTAGGAGGCGCGGACTTTCAGTCACGGATTTCGCGAGCGGCTACATTGATTGCAGCCATTAAGGGCGCACACCAACCAATCGCCCGCTGGTTCCATTCCGATGTTGGCGCTCGTCTCATGCGGCGTGACAGCGAACTAGCACAAGCGGTTATGCTTGACCTTATTGGACAAGGCATAGTCGCCCTACCTGTTCATGACAGCTTCCTTGTGCCTGCCAGCAAACGCGACCAACTTGAGACTGCCATGCAGCGTGCTGCTCACCGAATTGGGCTAGCTCAAATTAGGGTTGAAGACGCCGCAATTTGAGTTTTTGGCAATTTCGCCGATTTTGGCCCCAAATTTGTAGGTCAAACAGGCAAGAGAGACCACGGGAAGACCCCCCACCCAGAACCACCACTCTCCCATATGTAGGCACGTTTTGAGATAAGGGCTTGGAGAACAAGGGAAAACCGCGCCAAGATGCAGTTGCCCAAAAATTGGCGTTTCCGTGCTCCAGAACTACGAGAGAAGCCCGTTAAATATCGGCCAAAAAAGCGGCCTCCTCCAAACTGAGGACGTCAAGGCCACGGCAAGGGTATGGAGAAGCTTTGGCTGCTTTTGGGTGGGGCCGAGAGTTCGTCGGCCGTCCGCAATTGGGAGTGAAAGCGGACGCCGATTGTTCATTCAATCTGGGTCCACGATCCAGCTGCCGTGAAAGCCGGCCGGCACGCGTGATCGCAGATGGATCCGCGCGAGCGGTGGGTCTGCCATCTCTTTCGCATTCAGGATCACCAGCTCGCTTTCATCTGACGCTGAGTCATAGATGAAGCTAATCAGGTAGCCGTCGTCTTCGTCGACTGCGTTTGCGGCAGGCACAAAGCTGGCCTCGCTTCCAGTCCGACCACCTCCAAGCGGGTGGCATGATCGAGTGCCTCTTTCCATGTCGTATTTGTGGTAGCCAAGGACATAGGGAGTTCCGCCGGTGTCAAACTCGCTCGCAAAGCCAAATCTGTGAGGCCGGCCCACCAATGAGGGAGAGGTCATTGGGAAGTCGACACCTAGGTCATCAACCTGGTCCTCAGATACCGTCCCAGCTTCCAGGTCTATCGTCCAACGGTGCAGTTTCGGCACCGGTGGATTGGCCATGCCGACCGATGTGTAGCCGACCATTCTTGGCGCATGGAAGATGATCTCTGAGCCGTGTTCGAAGGCGTTCATCGTGTGGTAGATGTAGCAGGGATCAACCTCGAACCATCGAACATCCCCGCTTTTTCCAGCGCGCGGCATCACGCCTATGCGAGCGCCATAACTTTCGTCATAGGAAACCGGAATGCCTGATTGTTTGAGCTTCTCCATGTCCCACAGCATGGGCAAATCGAGGAACAGGACATAGTTCTCGGTAATAGCGAAATCGTGCACCATGGTCGCGGCCGGCACCTCGATCACTTCGCTTTGAACCATCGCCCCATCGCCCGCAACGCGGTAATAGGTCAGGAAGGGCGGCATGATGCCATAGGCGAAGAACAGCATTTCACCGGTCAGCGGACAAATCTTGGGATGGGCGGTCATACTGCGGCCTAGCTTGCCGCCAAAATTGTAAGGCCCCACGGTTTCGAGATCGGCCGTCAATTCGATCGGAAGCTGGGTTTCCTGCAGCGCAAGTATCTTCCCGGCATGACCTACAATATGCGTGTTGGCGAGCGAATTGCCCGGTATCATGCGGTTCTCATTTGTGATCTGCTCGACATCAAGCAGCGGGGTCTCGACATAGCGGTTGCGATACCAAGTGGCTTTGCCTTCGCGAATCTCTACGCCGTGGATCATCCCTTCGCCCAAGAACCAGTCAGCGCTTGGATGTGCCTTGGGATTGGGGCCATTGCGGAAATAGCGACCGGACAATTCCGCGGGGATTTCGCCAGTTATGTCCAATTGTGTTTTGCTGACAATTTGCGAGACGGGCCTGAAATTCCCCGTCATCCAGAACGGTTCTGCGCTCACTGCACTCGCCATGTCAGGCCTCCCCAATGCCGAAGTGCGTGGTCGATCCCGCCCTTCAAATTCGCACGCTAGCCTACCCGCATGGCAATTCAAACGATCTTAACAATTCTGTCAGTGGCGATTGAAACGCGCCGATCTAGGCTTTCACCAGCGTTCAATGCGCGCATTTGATGCCTCGCCTCGCGTGCCACTGTCGACATCGCGATGGTCTGCCGGAGAAGAGCAGGGCACGAAACAGGAGAGGGAAAATGGCTTTTGATAGGTCACGCGGCACGAGCCGGTGGACAAGCACGACCGCAATCGGGGCGGTATTGCTGGTTGGCTCCATGGCAAGCCCACACGCAGCAATGGCGCAGGCTAATGCCGATCAGGCCGAAGCGAATACCGATGGAAATCTCATCATCGTGACTGCGCGTAAACAGGAAGAGACTCTGCAAGACGTCCCTGTGGCTGTGTCGGTCGTCGGCGGAGAAACCTTGGACGACTTCCGAATTGACGAAGCAGCCGATTTGGTCAGCCGCGTTCCAGCCCTCTCCGTTCAAGTTGGCGGCTCGGGCGCGGGGGCGCAGATCGGTATTCGCGGGATCAATTCGTCAAACATTTCGAACGCCTTTGATTCGGCGGTGGCGATCAATGTTGACGGAATAGCTGTCAGCACACAGCGTATCCTACAAACAGCGTTTTTCGATCTCGAACAGGTCGAGGTGCTCAAAGGGCCGCAGCCGCTGTTTTTCGGCAAGTCCACGTCAGCTGGCGTGCTCACTTTGCGCAGCGCAAATCCAACTCCCGATTGGGAAGTCGGTGGCAAGATATCCTACGAATTCGAAGAAGAAGGCTACACCATAGGTGGCTATATCTCAGGCCCACTGACCGATACATTGGGCGTGCGGGTCGCGGCCGAATATCAGGACATTGACAAGTTCGTGGAGCTGCAAAGCAATGTGCCTGCAGTCGATCAAGACAAGGGTCTGACAAATTTCATTGGCCGTCTGACCTTGCAGTTTGATCCAAGCGAGAGCTTCGATGCAACGCTAAAGCTCAACTACAACAGGCAGCGTTCTGAGACTTTGAACGGCTTTACCGACATTTTCTGTGGCGGAAATGGTCAGCCCGAGGGTTCGTTTCTTGCGGTCTTCGGATTGCTCTTCGCACCGACCCATGATTGCAATATCAGCGACAATCTATTTCCAGGACCGGACGGATTGGCGTCGATCAACTCCGTCCCGACGGGGCTTGGGCTTGGCGTGATCGATCAGCGCGATTTGACTCAATCGTTCAACGACACCGATCTATTCCTGGCCAGCCTCGAAGCCAATATTGGCCTGACCGAAGACCTTACGCTGACATTGCTGTCTGGCTATGTCGACATGGACAATGTCTACAACGACACATTCAACTCGACCGGTCAGAACGCCGATGGGACGGCAGCTGGCTTCCAAGCACCGTTCCGTAACACTCTGGAGCAGTATACCCAGGAAGCGCGCATCTCGAGCGACTTTGGCGGTCCATTCAACTTCCAGATCGGCGCGTTTTGGGAAAGCCGCGACAGCGGCCTGATAACTGCTCAGAACGCTTTCTTACCGTCGGCGCTGTTGGGGCCAGATGCGGCGACAGGCTTCACCTATGACTGGCTTGCCGATCGTCCACTCTCCGCCGAGGCGATCTCGTTCTATGCCAGCGGTTCACTCGATCTTTCAGAGACGTTCAATCTGTCGGGCGGGGTTCGTTGGACGGACGAAGAGAAGTCGACAACGATCGGATTCCCCTATGTCCACTCCTTCATCTCCGGACCGTTGGGCGCGGTACCGTCAGGCTTCTTTGCCGGTCCGATTGAGTTCAGTGACAGCAATCTCTCGCCCGAGGTTGTGCTGAAATACTCACCCAGTGACGATCTCAACATCTATGCCGCGTTCAAGACCGGTTTCAAATCGGGCGGGGTAGACAACAACACATTGCCCACCGGTACAGTCTTGTTGCTCAACAACCCTGACCCGGCGGTGGCTGAGTCAGCTGCAGATGCTTTGCGGTTCGATTCTGAGACCTCGATTGGCGGTGAAGTTGGCGTTCGTTCGCAGTTTGCTAATCGCACGCTCACGCTCAACGCGACTGTCTTCTACTACGTGTTTGATGATCAGCAGATCCAGAACTTCGACGTTAATATCTTTAACTTCTCGACCTTCAACGCAGGTGAGACGACTACACAGGGTGTCGACATCGATTGGCGCTGGATTACGCCGCTCGAAGGGCTGACGCTCGCTGGTGCCTTGTCCTATCTCGACGCGGAATTCAGCGACACGTTTGTGTCCGTCAACGGCCTTGATCTCGATGGTCGCGACGCGGCTCGCGCTCCGCAATGGTCAGGCAATATCGCGGTTGATTGGGATATCCCGCTGGGCAACTCGCTTGAGCTGGGCCTGAATTCCGTTGTCAGTTTCACCGATGATTACTTCACGACCACGACCAGTCCCACAGCCTATGATCCCATCACCAACACAGGTGATCTCGTTCAGGACAGCTTCGTCACGATTGATGGCTCGATCTCTATCGGCCACCCCGATGGTGATTGGACGCTGTCCTTGATCGGAACGAACCTGACTGATGAGATTTTCATCAACACCTCCGCTCCTCCACCATTTGGGGCGCCTGGAACCGATGACCGACTTGTCACTTTGAACCGGGGAAGGCAGGTATTTGTCGAGGTTGGCTTCCAATTCTAGCGTATTGAGGCCTCTTGAACATTGTAGGCGGACGAGACAGATCCGTTCGCCTACATCACCTTGGTCAGGATACTAGCTACGATGCGGACTGAACTCGAACTTACGACCAAATCAAAGCTGCTCAAAGCTGGCATCTCGGTGTTTAGCGATCATGGATATGCTGGCGGATCGATCCGACAGATCGCCAAGTTGGCCGACGCCAATATGGCCGCGGTGACTTATCACTATGGATCCAAGAAAGAGCTGTGGAAGGCGGTCTTCACTCATCTGCAGAACCGCTTGGTAGAGGCCATCTTCGTCGATCACGACAAGTGGCGCGAGATGACACCGCATGAGCGCGTGCGCAGTACAACCAGAAACTATGTTCGATTTTGTGCGAAACATCCTGAACTGCACCGGATCACTCTGTTCGAGACGATCCATGGCGGAGAGATGCTGGATTGGCTTAACGAGCAAAAGCTCGCGCTGTTTTCAAAGAAGTCGATGGAATGGGTGTCGCTGGCTCAGCAAGAGGGTGTCTATTCAAATGATGTCTCGGCGATCCACCTGCATTTCGTCACCACACATGCTTCCAATTCGGTGTTCTTGTTGGCTCCGCACATCAAGGAGACTTTCGGCATCGACGTGTTTGAAGAAGAGCAGATCGAGAAGTTTACTGACGCCATTATCAGCCTATTCCTGCGAGATCCCAAGGCTGAGAGGCTCGAAGAAAAAGGACCTGCGCAGGAATTGAACGAATTTCTGGATAGGCGGCCTGGGAGCGCGTGACGACCAGACCCACAAAGCGTGTTGTGGAACTGCGCTTCAATTTGAAACCGAGCTGCCCAGGTTCGAAGCAAAAAGGCCAAAGCGGACAAACGCGTTTCTAGTATCGCCTGCTTATGCGTAGACGCGGGAGGAACGGGCCGGTCGGCTTTTGGGGGTGAAAACAGACAAGGCCAGCTTACACAGAAACGAAAATGGCGGACGATCCCAGGACCGCCCGCCAAGTTTGCCAGCTCCGTGGAGAGTTGGAGCTAGAATTCGCCCCGAAGCGTCACGCCATACATGCGAGGCTCTTGCGGGAACGCGGAGCGCGAGCCCGAGCGCAACGTTGTATTGAACGTAACGCCGCGAGTGACTTCGTTTGTGAGGTTCGTGACCCAAGCCTCGATCCCCCAACCGCCATCAATCTGACCAATACCGGCGCGCAGATTGATCTTGGTGTTGCTGTCCTGAATGTCGAACGGGAGAAGCGGCGTGTTGCCCAGCTGCGCTGGCGTAGTGGGCGGTGTCGACGGTTGAGTCGAAGTCCGACGATCATCTTCTATGCGAACTTGACCGTTCAGGAAGAACTCCAGATCATCACTGATGTCCTGCGTGTAAGTGGCTCCCATAATTCCGACCAACTGAGGCGCATTGGTCAGCGGAGAACCACAGAGATTTTGAACGCGCAACGGATCAGCTGCTGTGGCACAATCATTGGGGTACTTAGCGTCGGTGTATGTGACGCCAAGGTTTACGACCAGCTCATCACTTGGTCTGATCTGAGATTCAATTTCAAAGCCTGTCGTTTCGGCTTTGGGGACGTTGAATGTTTGGAACTGCGCTCCGGTAAATTCGAGAACCTGGAAGTTCGAGAACTCTTCGTGGAACAGCGCGACATTCAGCGTCACCGCATTGTCGATCAAGCGCGCCTTCATCCCAAGCTCGTAAGCATCAACCTCTTCGGAAGCGAAGCGTGGGTCTGCACCGCCGATTGCGGCTGTCGCGTCGAGGTTGAAGCCACCTGACTTATAGCCATGGGTGAAACTCGCATAAACATTGATCGGAGCGGCAAACTCATAAGAGAGCTTACCGGTGTAGATCAGCTCCTCGTCGCTGAAAGTGCCAGCAAAGGTTCGTGGTAGCGGCAAGGCGGCTGATGCAGCCAAATCCGCTGGGGCCACGAATGGGAAGCAACCGGTGATCAGGATCGTCGGCACCAGTGCGCCAGGAATGGCGGGAGCGCCGTTTAGCGGTGCGCCCACAACATTGCTGACGATCCCCGGGCATGCTCCTGGATTGGACGCAAGCTGTTCAAACGCACCATCCTTGCTCTCGTCAGAATAACGCAGTCCGATTGTCGCCTTGAAGCCGTCAGTGATCTCCAAGGTGTTGTGCGTGAAGATCGACCAGCTCTGGCTATCTTGGATAAAGCGATTGGTTGAACTCGAACCCGCCGGGCTTGTTCCACCTGAGAACAGTGCTAGCGGCGATAAGCCGAAGGCACCGCCGGTTGATGGCAGCAGCAACGTCCCGACAAACTGGTCCCACTGAGAGCCCAAAGACGAGAACGCGACCGCATCGATCTCTTCATCGGAATAATAGCCACCGATGAGCCATTCGAACCTGCCATCCAAAGCATCGCCTTGGATGCGCAATTCGTGGGTCATGGTCTTGATGTCTGTGCCATCGCTGAGGCCAGCAGGGCCGCGCCCTGTTTCGAACAGGTCAAGCGTGGTGAAATCAGAATCGGAATCGCTCTCTGAATGGAAGTCGCGATAGGAGCCGATATAGATCAGGTCTGCTGAGCTTCCGAGTGGGACTTCGACCTCAAGCGAAACGCCCCACTGATCGAGATTGCTCGTCTGCGCGAAGGTTTGCGACGCAGTCAGGCCGTCAAGCGCCGCCTCCAATGCTTGATTGTCATTCGGAGAAGTCGCTGCAGGCACAAGCTGTCCACCAGCAGCACCCAGGCCAGACAATCCGAACACACCGCCCGTTTCAAGCGGTGATTTCAGCACTTCTACCGGCGCACAACAATTGCCGTTCACCTCGGAATAGTCGAAGATCAAGCGCGCTCTCACACCGCCTTCGCTTTCATAGCCGAGTTGGCCACGAACGAGGAACTGATCGATCTCATTGGTTCGACCGATTTCACCCGTTTCGTCGATGACGCGCACGAAGCCATCGCGCTTGCGGTAGGCGCCTGAAAAGCGTGCGGCCAGTGTGTCTTGAACCAATGGTGCGTTTACAGCTCCCTGGACCGAGTACATGTCAAAGTTGCCATAGCTGGCGTTCACAAATCCGCCAAACTCATTGAGGTCAGGCCTGCGGGTCGTGATATTTAGCGCGCCAGCGGACGTGTTGCGACCGAACAACGTGCCTTGCGGACCACGCAGCACCTCAAGCCGCTCAACATCCACGAATTCGGAAAGAGCCACGCCCGGGCGCGACTGATACGCGCCGTCGATGAAGATGCCGACAGCGGATTCAAATCCGATATTGTTCGAGGTTGTACCTACACCGCGAATGCGCAGCACATTTGTGCCACCGGAGTTTTGAGCATTCGAGCTGGAGAAGCTCGGCGAGACTTGACTGATTTGAGTCACGTTCACCACAGCCTGACGCTCTAGCTCCGTGGGGCTAACGGCGGTCACGGCGACAGGAATATCTTGCACATCTTGCGCGCGCCGAGTCGCAGTGACGATGATCACACCGTCGGCGTCCTCTGCTGTTGGCTGCTCACTGTTCTGAGCAATCGCAGCTGCTGGCAACATGACGGTGGAACAGGCTAAGCCTGTTAAAAGTCCTACACGTTTCTTCATCTTTCCCTCTCCCTTTTCTTATGATTATTCTTTGTGTTTGCTTCTGCTCGAAGAGCGTTTGCGCAAAGCCATCTTCAAGTTTGCCCGCAGCATGTTTGCGACCAGCTCAATCTGAAGTTGGCGCGGGTTTGAGCCATCTTCTCCTTTGGTCGCGATGAGTTGCGAGACAGCCATGTTCATCTGCGTCATCTGAAGCAGTTCGGCTTCAGTCCAGCTCGAGCCAGCATTCCGCATTTCCGCAACGTAGCGTTTGGCAATCTGGAGCTCTTGCCGCTCAAACAAGCTTCTCAGCTCTGGGTCTGCATCTGCAGCATCGCGCAAATGATGATCGTATGAATGCCAGAATCCCTGATCAGCGAGACGCTGCAAATAGGCCGGTACAAAAACGCCAAGTCCATCTTCGCGCGAAACCTCATTGAGTGTGGCATCGAGGATAGAGCTTCGTAGCTCAAACCGTTCTTCAAGCAGCACCCGAACGATGTCTGTCCAGCTTGGGAAATAGTCGTAGATCGTCCCAAGCCCGACACCTGAGGCGAGGGCGAGTTTGCGCATGCTGAAGTCAGCAACACCGCTGTCCTTCAAGAGCTTTTTGGCGCCGTTCACAATTTTTGCACGGCTCTCGATCGCACGATCTTGCATCGGCTTCCGCCGAGGCCCCTTGTGAACACGGTTTGATCGCGTCGATTGTGTCAGCGCCACTCTCCCTATTGACGTCTGGCTTGACTTGTTCGGCCTAAACCCCTCAAACACGAACAAGTGTTCGGTTTTATGGCGTGATAGTTCGATCGTGTAAAGTAGCATTGTCGCTGCGCCAGAATTTGGAGAGGTGATGCCTTGAAAGTTGCTGGATTAGTACTGTCGCTGGCAGCAAGTGCATTGGCAGGGTGCACCACCCATCAAACGCAGCACGATACTGAGCAAGCGCAAGTGTCGGCTTACGATCCTTCAGCACTTGGGGACCGTGTGTTGTCGGATTTCTATAAGATCCCGGACAACTTACCCGAAGAGCCGGGAGTTTTGCTGCGTAGCGAGGCGCTTGAGGGCAAGCAGTCATTGATGAACGCGGTGACCAATGTAAGGCTCTTGTATTCATCGACAGATGGATTGACGGGATCGTCGATCATTCCTGTGTCTGGTGTGCTTTATCTGCCGCCGGGTGAGGCACCCGAAGGCGGATGGCCGTTGATGGCTTGGACGCACGGCACAATCGGCATCGCTGACATTTGCGCGCCGTCTTGGAATGGACGCCAGAGGCAAGACGAAGACTATCTGAATCGCTTCCTTGAAGAAGGATACGCAGTCGTTGCCTCCGACTATCAAGGGCTTGGAACACCGGGCACGCACCCTTATCTCGCCACGCGTCCAGCGGCATATAGCAATCTGGACATCATTCGCGCAGTGATGAGCAGCGATTTCCCGGTATCCGCGCAGGTCGTGTTGTTTGGACAGTCGCAAGGTGCGGGGGCTGCTATTGCCAGCGCAGATTACGCAGCCACCTATGCCCCTGAATTGGACATTGCGGGCGTTGTTGCCACCGGAGCTCCTTACTTATCGCCCCAGGTTGTTGCGACGCTCGAACGGCTTCAACAACCGGATCGTGTTGATCCACTCTTGGGCTACACATTCCTTGCGATGACGCTTGTTCAGCAGGTCGATCCATCTTTCAAGATGCGCGACTACATAACCGACGACGTGTGGTCGATTGCGGAGCGTGTTGAGGATACTTGCTACGCCGAAATCAAGGCGATGGTGTCCGAAGCCCAACTAACAAGACGCATGAGCTTCACTCAATCGCCGAGCGTTGCGCTGAGACAAGGCTTCGCGAGGATGGGCTACCCCACGCTCAATATTCAGGCGCCTGTATTCCTAGGCACAGGTGGTCAGGACAGGGACACACCGCCGCGCATGCAAGCCAACTTGGTGCGCGACATGTGTAGAGCTGGGACCCGCGTCACATCGGTACTCTACCCTGAACTCAACCACAGAGAAGTAGTGCCTTACTCACCAAAGGATTCCATTCCTTTCGTCCGAGCCGCTTTTGCTCGTGACGAGATTGCGGGCAATTGCGAGGATCTTCCATTCCAATAGTCGAGATGATTTAGAGCAAGTCACCTGGTAGCCCCCGAAGTCGGAGTGCCCGATTTTGGGTCGTTAGCGGAGCGTCGGCTTTGTGCGCTCCCGCCCTCTGGCACGTCGTCCGATCGGTCCGCCAGTGCGTGCTAGCGAAGGCTTCGATCGGCCTCGGCTTCCAAACACTCCTCACCTGCCCCTTCACACCGGATTGTGCGCGTTTCGGGTTCGCCTTCGACTGGCTGGGTCACTTCCTCAATCACCGTGACCGTTTCTGGCCAGAGGACAACCGCGACCAGCGATGCGACCAGCAATCCAAGCATGATGCCCGATGCAAATGAGAGTTGAACGGTGCGCGCCGAATAGGGGCCGGAGCGCAGGAATTCCGGTTTGCTTTCCACTATCGGCCCGATATGCGTTCCCGCTTTGACCACGCGAGGGTGGAGCGTCAGGCGATAGCCTCTGCGCGGTTCAGTTTGGATGACCTCGCGCGCGCCGAGCATATGGCGCAGTCTGGAGACCGCTTGGGTTAGCGCTTCATCGCTTCCCTCATCACCCCAGACACGGTCGAGCAGCGTATCGCGGTCGAGCACCTCTTCGGGATACTCGCAAAACACCTCAAGCAAGTCTGCCAGTCGTGGTTCGAGCCTTTGTTCGCGCCCTGCGACTTCGATCTTGCGTTCAAGAGGTGCGAAAATCGCTTCGCCTATCGCCAGCCTATGATCTGAAATTGCTGGTGAAATCATATCTCGAAATCTCTCCAAATCCTTTGGTCAGGACCCTCAACCTTCAGCGCGACTATCGCTGCCGCATCACCCCTGATTCGTTTCCACAAGGATGACATTATGCACATACTGGCAAAGACGGTTCTGGCGGCAATCATGGCTGTCACGCTGCCCGCTTGCAATTCCTCCCAATCCTCTGACGCAAGTGTGGCCTTCTCAAACTCGCAAATCGACGAGCGGCTTGCAGCAGCGATGGATGCGCTGGAGGCGGAGGGATTCTCGGGCTTTGCTGCGGTTGCGCGCGATGGCGAGCTGATCGCGTTCGCTGAAGTGGGCGCGGCCGATCCGGCAAGCGGAAGGGCATTCACGCCGACAACCCAGATCGACATCGGCTCGATTGCGAAACCGATTACCGGTTTGGCAGCCGCGCAATTGATCGCAGACGGGCGGCTGGACCCGCAAGCATCGCTCGGCGAGTTGTTTGAGAATGTTCCGGCAGACAAGTCAGCGATCACAATCGAACAATTGCTCACCCATTCGGCGGGCTTTGAGGGCGCGCATGGATTTGACTTGCAGGCTATGACTCGCGCGGAAATGATCGACGCGGCTATGTCGCAAGAGCTGATGTTCGAACCGGGCGATCGCTATTCCTATTCGAACACCGGGCTCTCGCTGGTCGCCGCGATTATCGAAGACGTAACGGGCCAAGCGTTTGAAGATCATATTCGCCAGCAAGTGCTTGTGCCGCTTGGCATGAGTGACACTGGATATTGGCAGGTGCTAGACGCCGAACGCTCAGAGAGTAGTGCGGAGTATGGGCCGTTACCGCAGGCCAGTTGGGGCAATCTCGATCCGGTGAGCTGGTCTTTGATTGGCAATGGAGGACTGGCCTCCACGGCTCAGGATCTCCTGACCCTAGGCCAAGTGATCGCTTCGCATTCAATCGATGAGGAAGCTCTCGATATCTGGCTCGATCCTCGCATGGATGAGGGCGGCGGCACCCGCTATGGATTTGGCATCGGTTATCAGAATCTGGGCGAGCTTGGCGAAGTTCATTGGCACAATGGCGGCAATCCGGCGTTCCAGACCGAATGGTGGACCTTCCTTGATAGTGGCATCACCTTCGTCATTCACCGCAATGGTGGGGCGCCGGGTGTCGAGGATGCCCTTGGCCCAGTCATCCATGCGATCACCGGAGCTGACATGCAGTTTGCTGTGGGGCCGGGGGAGGTCGAAATGACGCCCGGCGATGCGCTGCCTGATACGTCAGAGGGGAGGCTGGCGGGCGCTTTCATGCACGCTATCAAAGCCGATCAGGCCAGTTGGAACAGCTTCGTGACCGACCATATGAGCGCCGAATTCCTGGCCGCTTTTCCCCTGGAGCAACACCAGTCTCAATTCACGATGCTGAACAGCGATCTGGCGGGCCGCTCAATTTCCGCACATGGTGTTGGAGAAGACGGCGTGCATTTGACGCTTTCTAAAGCGGGCGCGCCGGACTTTCACATTATCCTGATGACCAGCGAAGAGGATGGCGAGGCCAAGCTCTCCGGGCTCGCGGCCAATTGATCGGTTTTGAAAGTACCGTTGGCCGTTTTCAAGTCCACGCTACCAGCTTGCCAACCATCGACGCCAGTCATGCTTTCAGTTGGAACTGAACCAAGCTTGGCGCGCCTTCCGAAATTGGGTCGTCAGCTGACCGTCCGCATTCTAGCGGGCGTTGGCGGAGATTTCGGAGCAATACGCGCGCGCGTGACCAGCGAAGCGTGCCGTGATATTACACCGGAGGGAACAACGAAAATGCGGTGGGTCTATGGCGTACCAGGCTGGCAGCCGAGAATTGTTATTGAATCCGGGCGAGGTGTGCGTCCTCTTGTGATAAGGTAGACTAGGAACGTGAGTGACGCCCAAAAACCAAGCGCGGAAAGCGATGTTTTCATTCGGCTGTATCAGTGGGCCAAAAGCGCGCTCAATCGCTTTTGGGTCTTTCGCGGCTTCATCGGGACATTGGCTATCCTGGCAGTCCTTGCCGAATATCTTGATCTATCGCAGTGGCAAGTTGCGAGAGCAATCCACGCGTTCTTCGCAAGTTGGAATGGTTTAATGGGGGCGATTGGAACTTGGTTAGCGACAGTTCTTCCCATTGCACCGTTGGCACCTGCAACTGTCAATGTGATTGTCATCGTACTTAGTACCGCTATCCCGGGGGTCTATGCGATGGTTCGCTCTTTGCCTAACAAGCCGCCCAGCCAAGCTAAGAAGCGAGCAATCGTGGTCCTTTGGCTTACCCCGTGGGCATACCTGCTGGCAATTGGCTACTGGGGCGCTGCCCTCCACATAGAGGTACTGGCGATTTTGCTCTCGGCTCCTATGATATTCATGTCGATCGATTTGTTAGAGACCTATCGGCGCGGCGCGATTTATGCCTTGGCATGCTTGGCGGCGATCGAAATTGTTTACTGGCTTCCGTATGTCGGCTCCTATGTAGATGCTTGGGCGACTGGGGTCCTTGGCGAGGACAGAAGCGCTGGCTAAGGTGTAACTCCTATCTAGCACGAGTATCATCACCTCTCTGGTGCATAAGGACTTTGTTCTGCGATGATCCGATTGTTCCACTAGAACTTGTGGCGTCCGATTTCGATCCCAAACCAGAGTGCGAGGCTCCGCCTATGAAACCTAGCAGTCGTGTAGTTGCAATTGGACCATTGTTAGCATTTTTTATCTGTTCGAACGCCTTTGCAGGCGCCTCCGAATTGGCAGGTTCAACATTCAAGTGGGTGGGCCAACAGTCGCATCTCGCGGCGGGGATGCCTGCATCAAGCTTCTGTCGAGATGAAGCTACTCAAACTGTTGAGCTCACTTTTGTTACAGAGGATGAGATTGAGATCGTTCTAAAGCTAATCAGCCGCCATCGATATATGGACATGGATCGAGCGGGCCAACGCTATCGCAATGCCTCGCGATCCAGGCTTCCAACAAGAAACGAGGAGTACAAAAAACACCGAAAGAACATAGACGACTGTTTCGCGAATGTCCCATACAAGCCTGGCTTGTTTCAAACCCGAGAACAACAGTCCATTAACTACCACCCGCCACTCGTGCACAATCGGGTCGGGCATAGAGTGGGAAACTCGTCGATCTTTGTCACCACACTTGTAGGTCAACAAGATGAGGGGCGCTTCGTTTACAAGATAAAGGTCGCAGATGACGGCCAGTCGATCACAATGGATCCAATCCACGAAATGCGAGATCAAGCACCAAACAGAGTATTGAAGCGTGTGCCATCGAGCTAAACGGCCTCAAAATCTCCAATCTGTCTCGTCAATTTGTCCGCTATGGTTTTGCCTCTGTCTATTGAGATAACCGAGCGCCGATTTCCGATCGCCAACCTTGACGCACTCAATCCCTCGATTTTTTTTGCCATAAACCGTGTCGAGGAAATTGATCCATCCAGTGCGGACCTCTGACCAATATCGTTCCGATTGCCTATGCCAATCAGAGCCCCTTGTACGATTTGAGCGAGGGATAAACTTCGTTTCAGAAATCCCGCTCAGGTAAACTGTCGAATAGTAGTTGTCTTTTATTCCCCTGCACACAACAAAAATTTTGTCAGAGGCTTCTTCCTCATCGTCCATTGGTTGATGCGTCTCACCTTCATCAGCCTCAACACTATGAACTATTGTCTTTTTGCCCCTAACAAGGTGCCCTACTTTTCCCCGCACACACTGGTACCACCCACGTCGAGTTCCATTGAAAACAATGCCTGTTCCCATACGGCAAAGCAGAAGCAACGAAGCGCCTTCAGCATGCTGAAATTCCTCACCAGGAGAAAATTCCCAAAGAACTGTTCGATTTGAAGCTCGCCTTCCGTCTGGGTAAATGTCGCCATTGGCCCAGTCGCTCAAGGCCAAAACAGCTACCAACTTCTCTTTGCAATTGTTCTTGAGGGTCGTTGTAGTGTTTGGATAGACCGCATCGGATCGCGTAAAGCAGTAGAATGGCTCTGCGCCATCGGCATTCTGAGCGTCTTGAGCAAAACAAGCGCTTGATGTGAGGGTGGACAAGCCAAAAGTGACGCCCATGATCAGGGGCCTAATCATGCAAATCCTCCAATTCGATCCGTTTGCCGAATGATACAAATAGACTCCGCATTGGTAGCATCCTTACCACTCTTAATCATAACGTCGCCGCGCAAGCGAGTTCAGAAACACACCAATCAGGATCATGCTTAGAATGGTCTGGACGATAACGAGCAGCCGTCCTCGATCATCAACTGGAACGATATCACCGTAGCCAAGTGTGGTTGCTGTCACGCTGCTGAAGTAGACTAGGCGGATGGGGTTGGCTCCGGATTCCAACGTGCCGTCGACCTCACTCATAAGGTGCCTAGCTAACGCAGCTACCTCGTTATCGCGAATGTGAAACATGGACTGGTTTTCGCCACCCCAGTTCAGGACATCAGGCGAAGACCTGAGGGCAGCAAGAAACGCATTGTTTGCGGCATTGGACGTCGCGTCGTCGCTGGCGCGCTTGGACTCAAGCGGCGGGCCAAACGTGAGCGCACTAGTGTACATCTGGGGTGCGTTACCCTCAGTGCTTATTTGTAATGGCGTGCTTCTCAGTTCTACGGGTAGCGCAGCCCCTCCAATGACAACCGAAGCCCTTCCACCCTTACCTTGAGTAGAAAATGTCGTGACACTTAGGCGGAGGATTACCTTGTCCGAAAGCACCTCTTCGACAACAACGTAGGACCCTATCGTTGGCGCACCTTCCTCGGTCGCAGGGAGAGTTAGCTCATAAATCGTCTGGTTCAGTTCTGCCGCCAGTTCTCTCTTGGCGGCCACAAAGTCGCGATCCACGACCGTTGTCGATTGGGTGAGTGGGACGTCGAGCGCGTAATAGCCGTAAGCGAAGGCAAAAATCGAAATAATGTATGACCAACCCCAGAACGCAGGGCGTTCTGGCAAGGGTGGAATCCGGAACTTCCAGCGTTTGGTCATTTGGGCAAGCTCCTAAGGTAGTCGGCTAGGCATACCATTTGCCCGCCATTCTGGAAGACCAGCACTCCATATCCTCTCAACTCTCCGGCGCGCCTTTGCAATGTCCTGGGCTGAGCCAATTTCTCCTGCCTCAAGCTGGCGAAGATGTGACTGTTGATCCTTGAGTGATCGGAGCCAAACCTCCTTATATGCCCATTCAGTCACGATCATTCTCCCGATGCGATCACTTCATGCAGAGACTAACGACTTTGCGACAACTTCTCCGCGATCGATCTTGAGCCGGGTCTTCGCAAAGTCTCCATCGGCCACGGCGCTGCTCTAACAGCTGTGGTCGATCGGCGTTAGCCCTGTTAGCACTCCTACATGGACGACGACGATAAAGGACCGCCACTCAAGCTTGTGAATGAGAACTCAAAAGCTGAGGTGGACAGAGAATGGGCGCGAGCGCGAATCCGCTGGCCGATGAAGGAACTTGCAGCCAATCTAATCCGTGTGACCCGTGGCGCTGGCCGAGTCTATGACTTGCCGAGGCAGATGGTCGATGTTCTGGAGGCGATGGAGGCCTATCGCGATGTGGCCGGGTGTTACCCATCCGACTACGGACTGCAGCAACTTTGCCGGTTCCCGGCTTTGAGCTGCCACAGGTCCGCTTGGATGATCTTGTGACTTAATTGTAGGGTGATTGGGGCTAGCGGTGACAAGACGCGGATGTCGTGTCATCGTGTCACCGCTCGCTGTCGTGGATTAGTTTAAGCTCTAACTAGCTGGACTTCCGTCGATCGCGGCCTCGCTTGGCTCCGGCGCCCTTTGCGGCGGCTTCGTGCTCAGCATGCACATCGATTGCCGTTTTCGAAATGTTGCTAACGATCTCGATCATTCGTGTCTTGATCCCGCTACGAGCGAAGTCCCGCGGCATATGGGTGCCAGCTATCCAACGGTGCAATGTCATTGGCGTTACAAACAGCGCTCGGCTTGCCGCGGCCTTGCTCTTCATTTGAATAACGAATGCTTTTGCCAAGGCTGGGAACTGCTCCTCTGAATCTGGATCGTAACTCCAGATGAGTTTCATCGCCGCGCTGGCTTTCCGTTCCTCAGCCTCCAGCTGCGCCTTCTCGGCAGCTTCAATGTCAAGCAACTGCTCCGCAACCGTCTGCGAGCCTTCGCTTAACCTGCTTGCCATAGGATTCTTGCCGGTCATTTTGGATACCCTCTTTTGAAATATAGACGGGCTGCATGCGCCCAAAATCGTTCAGTTGCAAGCAGTATCATCGTGTTGTTAAGGTATCATGAAGCCATATTTGGGACGAAATGTTATTCATGTATCATTTCCGTTGTATCCATGTGTCAGTTTGTGTAAGCCGGTGAGTCCGTACGCGGGGGGGTGCGAATCAGGGACTGGGCCGTTTCAACGGTCCAATATGGAGAGTTGAAATGATGGTATCTCCCGACGCAGCGGAACTTCGGACGGCAGTCTTTCCGGACATTCCCGACATTCGGCAACTTCAAAGGCAATTTGGCGAGGGCGCAGTTGATGTCCGGTCAGAGGAAGCACTCAGGTCAGCGATCGAAGCCAACCAAATGATCGTAGTCACGCACGGCGATAGGGTGGTAGGGGTCGCATCCTATTTCGAGCGGATCCACGACAACGATAGCCTGACCTTTGAGCTCGGAGGCCTCACCCTTGACCCGCAATATCGCGGATTTGGCCTCGCGCAACTCCTAGCCTCGATCCGCCTTTTGATGATCCTTCACACCTACGAGGCGACCCCAATCCTGTCCGAAGTCTACGCATCAAGTATCGCGAGCCTTCGGTATTTGATCCGCATCGGTTTTTGCCCTCTGGATCGCGTTCCATTTGATCTTCACCAGAAAGCGTTCGAAGCCAATCAGTCGAAGGCGGTTGTCTACATGGTGGCGGATCCGGCCTTCTATTTTCGGCACTGCGAGAGGTTCGAACGCGTTCTCGAGACTGGATTGGTTCGGGGTAAGAGCGGCACACTTCGGGTCGAGATTTCAAATGAGACCTTCGGGATGTTTACCCATCTCTTGCGGGCCAGCCATAAGCCGAAATTTAGCGACAAGGCTTACGCAAGTCGCGATGGCATTGGCTATGGAGCTCTGATTCAGCGCTGGTTGGCAAGAAGCCTTGCACAACCATCGATCAAGCGCTCCGAGTTCCTGAGCGCCATCGGAAAGGGCGCAGCATCGTGGGGATATCCCGCCTCTCAGGTGGACCGCTTGGCTGAAGACTTCATCCGGTCGGTCACGAGCTCGAAGACGGCGGGGCTGCAAAGCTGATTGCCGGGATCCTTGGGCCGCGAACAGGCAGTTGCAGGCCACATCTCGTCCAGCCAACGCAGGCGCCAGCTTCAACGAATGGGGCATCAAGCCGGTCAGTCATGTGGGGAAAAGTGATGGGAAAGCACATCACTTCGAGGTTAATTACGCTCATAAATCAAGTTGTTGTAAGGAGGTGATTGGCGGACAGGGTGGGATTCGAACCCACGAAGGGCTTGCACCCTTGCCGGTTTTCAAGACCGGTGCATTCAACCGCTCTGCCACCTGTCCGCAGCACGGAGGCGACCCGTTAGCGCGCTCGCGAGAGCTTGTCACCCCATGTCAGCAGCCTAAAGAGATGAAATGGCACATGGGACACATGATTTTGCGCCGGATCCGCGCAATGAGAGCATTCTGATCAACGTCAATGGGGACATGGTCCCACGCGCTGAAGCCAGCGTTTCGGTATTCGATAGCGGCTTCATGCTGGGCGATGGCGTGTGGGAAGGGTTGCGCGTTCATGGCGGCAAGATCGCTTTCCTCGAGGCGCATCTCGACCGACTGTATGAAGGTGCAAAGGCAATCGCGATGGATGTCGGTTTGACCCGGGAAGACCTGACGGCACGCCTCTACGAAACGATTGATGGCAATGACATGCGCGAAACCGAAGGCGTGCATATCCGCCTGATGGTGACACGCGGCATCCGCTCAACACCCTATCAGGACCCGCGGGTGGTGATCTCACCTGCGACGATCGTGATCATTCCCGAGGTCAAAGCGCCTTTGCCTTCCACCATCGAGACCGGCCTGAAACTGTTCACGGTCCATGTTCGACGTGGCGATCCTGCGGTGCAGGATCAGAAGCTCAATTCGCACTCCAAGCTCAATTGCATCACTGCCTGCATTCAAGCCACTGAGGCAGGAGCCGATGAAGCGCTGATGCTCGATCCCCATGGTTTTGTGGCGACCTGCAATTCGACGCATTTCTTCATCGTTCGCAAGGGCGAGGTATGGACCTCCAGCGGGGATTACTGCTTGGGCGGAATCACGCGCTCCAATGTGATCCAGATCTGCCGTGAGGCGGGCATTCCGGTGTTCGAGAAGAACTTCTCGCTGACCGATGTCTATGGCGCTGATGAAGCCTTTGTGACTGGAACCTTCGCCGGCGTGGTGCCGGTGACCGATATCGATGGTCGACATCTGACCGATGCAAGGGGCCCAATGGTTGAACGGCTGCAGACGCTCTATCGCGAGCTGATTGATCGGGATGTGGCAGCATGAGCGATCCCATCCGCATCGCCATGTGGTCAGGCCCGCGCAATATCTCGACCGCAATGATGCGCAGCTTCGGCGCGCGCGCAGATTGCGCGGTGAGCGACGAGCCATTCTATGGCGCATTCCTCAAGGATAGTGGCGAGCCGCATCCGATGGCGGCTGAGACCATCGCTGACATGGAATGCGATTGGAACACCGTCCTGGCCGAGCAATCGGGTGAGGCACCTGAGGGCAAGCCAATCTGGTATCAGAAGCACATGCCGCACCATATGGTCGGCTCGGTCGATATCCAGCACATGCCTGATCACCGCCACGCCTTCCTGATCCGCGCACCGGAGCGGGTGGTTGCCAGCTACCGCAACAAGAACGAGCTGCGCCGCGCCGAAATGCTCGGTTTTGCGCAGATCCGACAATATTTTCAGATTGAAGCCAATCGCACTGGCCAATCTCCGGTCGTAGTGGATTCGGATGCCATTCTGCGCGATCCGGCTGGCATGCTCGAAAAGCTCTGCATCGCGCTTGGCATCCAATGGGATCCAGCCATGTTATCCTGGGAGAAGGGCCCGCATCCAAGCGACGGCATTTGGGGTTTGCATTGGTATGACAAGGTCAACGCGTCGACCGGGTTCGGCTCACCCCCCGGCGAACTGCCCGAACTCGAAGGCGCCTATCTGGCCGTCGCAGACGAATGTCGCGACGACTACGAATTCCTGCTGAGCCAGGCGATCACCAGCGATTGAGCCTACCAACGATCAACGTGGGCCAAAGGCATTCTGTCGATTAGCCGCTCTCGATCGATTGGCATTGCTGGCCAGCTGTGGAATGAAACCGCAATGCCTCTGACACCCCAATCCTTCTTTGCCGTCATCGCCGCTGCATTTGCAGCCTTTCTGCCGACACCGCTGACCCAGCCTGCCGTCGCGCAAGATGGTGAGATGACCTTCGATGCCTATGTCCAAGTGCTCGTCGCGCGCGCTCGTGCCGAAGGTGTCAGCGAAGCGACGCTTGCACGCATGACCAGCAACCTTTCGGTCAATGATCGGGTGATCCGGCTTGATCGCGGCCAACCGGGACGGCCGACACGGCGCGGATATCCGGCACTGGCCCCCTATATCCGCACACACGTCAATTCGGCCCGCATTGCCGGGGGACGAGCCGTCTATCGCGATTATCGCAACACATTGCGCCGGATCGAAGCTGAATACGGTGTCCCCGCATCGATCATCGTTGCGATCTTCGGTCATGAGACCAGTTACGGTCGCATCAAGGGCAATTTTGACCTGTCGCGCAGCCTCGCCACGCTGGCTTGGGAAGGCCGCCGTAGAGAGCTGTTCTCCGGCGAATGGGTCGCGCTGATGAAAGTGGCCGACAAGGGCTATTCGCGCTCCACCCTGGTGGGCAGCTACGCCGGCGCCTTTGGCAATCCGCAATTCCTGCCATCGGTCTATCTGCGGCTGGCTGAGGATGGCGATGGTGATGGCCGTGCCGACATCTTCAACAATCGCTCTGACACATTTGCATCGATCGCCAATTACTTTGTCGATGCCGGATGGCGCACTGGACAGCCTTGGGGTGTCCTCGCCAGCGTCCCCAATGGCTTTGACGTCGACGCATACAAAAACCCGCTCAAGGCGCCGGTCTGCCCGCGCGTGCATGAGCGTCACAGCCAGTGGAAGACGGTCAGCGAATGGCAGGAGCTCGGTGTGCGGCCGCTGCGCCCGCTACCCAGCGACACCCTGGTCTCGCTGTTCCAGCCTGATGGTCCGGGAACGCGGGCCTGGCTTCTCACCGGCAATTACCGTGTGATCCTCGAATACAATTGCTCAAACTATTACGCGATGAGCGTTGGCCTGCTGGCTGACGAAATCGTGAACTGAGCGGGGTCGCTCGCTCGCCAAATGGCCAAGGGGCCGATATAGCGCGGCTGTGATCTCAAACTGTTTCCGATTGCTGTTGTTGATCCTGTGCGGCGCCTTCTCGGTCGCTGCGTCAGCTGCTGATGAGTCGCCACCCGGTGTTCCAAGCGCTGACGAGGTGCCTATTGCCATGCTGGTTGATCTGTCCTCGGGCCAGATCCTGCATGCACGAGAGGAGAATCGCCGCTTTGTGCCAGCCTCGATCACCAAGGTGATGACCGCCTATGTCGCGTTCGACCTGATCGAGCAGGGCCTGCTGGATCCGCGGCAAGTGTTCGAAGTGCGGCGCGAAACGGGCAATGAATGGGGAGGGAAGGGCTCTTCCATGTTCCTCGAGGCCGGGGATCGAGTGCTGGTGTCAGATCTGCTCACAGGCATCACCACAGTCTCTGCCAATGATGGCTCGATCGTTCTGGCGGAAGGTCAGGCTGGCTCGGTCGAGGCGTGGATCGAGCTGATGAACCAGACCGCGCGGAAAATTGGCATGGCGAACTCACATTTCGGCACGCCCAATGGGTGGCCGGATGAGGGGCATACGTTCACGACAGCGAGCGACCTTGTTGCGCTGGCGCAGGCACTGATCACCGATCATCCGCGCAAATATGCGCGCTATTTCGGCCAGACCGGCTTTCGCTACAACAATATTGCGCAAGACAATCGCGACCCATGGGTGGGCCGGGTGAACGGGGCTGATGGGATCAAGACTGGATACACCAATGAAGCGGGTTTCGGGTTTCTCGGATCGGCCGAGCGCAATGGCCGCCGGCTCGTAGTCGTCGTTGCGGGGATAGACCGCCAGAGCATTCGCAACAGGGCGTCACGCGAATATCTGGAGTGGGGGTTCTCGGCGTTCGAACAACGCCAGCTGTTCCAGAGCGGCGAGAGCGTTGGAACGGTGCGCGTTCAAGGCGGATCCTCGCGCGCGCTCAATGTCGTTACCGACAGACCGGTGCGGATCAACCTGCCGCGTGATGGTGAAGCGGATTTCGATGTAGCGATCCAATATGATGGCCCACTGCGAGCGCCCATCGCAGCTGGCACGCGGGTTGCGAGCCTCCGCATCACAACGCCGGGCATGCAGCCGGCAATCGTTCCTCTGCTGGCCGCCAGTGACGTTGGAAGAGCGGATTTCTTCGATCGCCTGCTCAATGGTATTGCGGGGTGGTTCTCATGAGTGACCCTCAACCAGGAAAATTCATCGCCTTTGAAGGCGGCGAAGGGGCCGGCAAATCGACGCAGGCCCGGATGCTCGCAAGCCATTTGCAGGCGCTTGGCGTCGAGGTGGTTCTGACGCGCGAGCCAGGTGGCACGCCGGGCGCCGAAGCCATCCGCGAACTCCTGCTCAACCCGCCCGGCGAGGGGTGGGGGCCGGAGGCCGAAGCCTTGCTGTTTGCAGCGGCCCGATCAGACCATGTTGCGCAGACAATCAGACCCGCGATCGCGCGTGGCGCATGGGTCTTGTCTGATCGATTTGTCGATTCCAGTCGCGCCTATCAGGGTGGGGCCGGGGCGCTAGGCGACGATGTCATTCAGGCGCTGCATAAGATTGGCAGCCAGGGCTTGCGGCCCGATCTCACCATCCTGATTGAGGTCAGCGAAGAACACGTGTTGAGAAGGCTACAGGAGCGCGATGGAGGCGATTCCGACGCGATTGGTGGTCGGAGCAGGGAATACCATAGAAGGGTCTCAGAAGCCTTTCTCGAGCTCTCGAGGAAGGATCCAGATGGCTTTGCCGTCCTGTCGGGCGATGGCGATGCCGAGGCTGTCCATAAAGCAGTGCTCACCGCCCTTGGCGATTGGCTAGGCGAATGAGCGTGGACTGGCCCAACCACGAGGCTGCTTGGCAAGAATGGCGCGCGGCCATGGCGGGCACGCGCATGCATCATGGCTGGATCCTTGCCGGCAAGCGTGGTTTGGGAAAGTCTGAATTTGCTCAATCGGCTGCGCGTGAATTGGTGGCCGAGGATGGGATCCCGCAACCGAGCGGGGACCATCCGGATATTCTCACGCTGACTCATCTTCCCAAGGATGAGAAGGAAGAGAAAAAACGCGACGACGGCAAACCTTTCGAGACCAAGCGCAACATCTCGGTCGCGCAAATCCGTGAGATGCAAAAACGCCTGACGACGCGGCCGACATTGGGATCGCGTCGGGCCATCATTGTCGATCCCGCAGACGATCTTGAAACCTCGGCCTCTAACGCCCTGCTCAAAAGCCTCGAAGAGCCGCCACGGGGAACATTCTTCATCTTGGTGTCGCACCGGCCCGCACGCTTGCTCCCGACAATCCGCTCTCGATGCCGGATCGTGCGCTTTGCTCCTCTCAATGCGGCACAATTGAGCGAAAAGTTGAGCGCTGAGCATCAAGACCTTCCGTCTGAGGCGCTCGAAGCCGCTCGCTTGGCGTCGGGTGGCTCGCTGGGCGCGGCGCAACGATTCCTCGATCAGGACCTTGCGGCAGTGGCCGCCAAGATCGGTGATTTGGTCCGCAATGGGGATCCGCAATTCACTGCAAGAGGCCAATTGGCCGAGCTGATTGGAGCGCGCCCAAATCGCGAACGCATCCAGGCTGTGCTCGAGCTGGCGCAGGCGATTGTGGCACAGGTAGCACGCGAGGCGGGGCCTGAGCGCAGGATTGGGTTGATCGACGCCTATCAGGAGCTTGTCGCGCTCGCAGGACAAGCGCCGACCTTCAATTTCGATGCCGGATTGCTGGCGATGGAAATAGGCAGCTTGCTCGCACGCGCTGCGCCCGCTAGCGAACGCGCCAATGTCTGATATCGATACCTCTCCTTACTATATCACCACAGCGATCAGCTATCCCAATGGCCGACCGCATATCGGCCACGCCTATGAGGCGATTGCGGCTGATGTGATCGCCCGTTTCCAACGCCTGCGTGGCCGCGATGTGCGGTTTCAAACTGGCACTGACGAACATGGCCTCAAAATGGCCCGCAAAGCCGAAGAGCAAGGCCGCACTGCGCGTGATCTCGCCGATGAAATGGCGGGCTATTTCCAAGCGATGTGCGATGCGCTCAACGTCAAATATGATCGCTTCATTCGCACGGTCGAAGAGGATCACCACCTCGCGAGCCAGGCGATATGGCAACGTATGGAAGCGGCGGGAGATCTTTATCTCGATCGCTATGAAGGTTGGTATTCGGTTCGCGACGAGGCCTATTACGACGAAAGCGAATTGATCGAGGGGGAAGGGGACACCAAGCTCTCGCCCCAAGGCACGCCGGTTGAATGGACTGTCGAGGAGAGCTGGTTCTTCCGCCTCTCAAAATACCAGGATCGACTTCTGGAGCTGCTGCGCACGCCAGGCTTTCTTGAGCCCGCGAGCCGCCGCAACGAGATGATTGCCTTCGTCGAGCAGGGCCTGCGCGATCTCTCGGTCAGCCGCACCAGCTTTGATTGGGGCGTCAAGGTTCCCGGATCGGAAAACCATGTGATGTATGTCTGGGTTGATGCCCTGACCAATTACCTCACCGGATTGGGCTTTCCTGACGATACCGAGCACATGGCCAAATATTGGCCTGCCAACTTGCACCTGATCGGCAAGGATATCGTGCGCTTTCACACGATCTATTGGCCGGCATTCTTGATGAGCGCGGATCTGCCCGTGCCGCAGCATGTTTTTGGCCACGGATTCCTGCTCGCTCGCGGCGGCGAGAAGATGAGCAAGAGCCTGGGCAATGTGGTTGATCCGCTGGCCTTGGCGGACACTTTCGGGGTCGATTCACTGCGCTATTTCCTGATGCGCGAAGTCGCCTTCGGCAAGGATGGCAGCTATTCGCCCGAAGCCATTGTCGAACGCAGCAATGGCGAACTCGGCAATGCGTTTGGCAATCTCGCGCAACGTACGCTCGGTTTCATCGCCAAGAACCTCGACGGCAATCTGCCAGAGGTGTTTGGTCATAACGATAGCGACACCGCGCTGTTTGAAGCGGTTGATGCGGCAATCTCTGCCGAGATCCCGGGACACTTCGATGAATTGTCACTGCAGCAAGCGGTCGAGGCGTGGCTCAAGGCCGTGTTCGCCTGCAACGCCTATATTGATGCCGAAGCGCCCTGGGCTCTGCGCAAGACCGATCCCGAGCGGATGCAGACTGTCCTTGCGACGCTCTATATCTGCATCGCGCAATTGGCGGTGGCCATACAGCCTGTCATCCCCGCAAGCAGCGAACGCTTGCTGGACGCGATGGGAATTGATCCAAGCTTGAGGACCTATGAGGGCATTCGCAGCCACTGGTATTCACCACTGGCCGAGAGCGAATTCGCGCTTGAAAAACCCACACCGCTGTTCCCGCGGCTTGAACTGCCTGAGGAAGAGGAGGGCGCCTGATGCTGATCGATAGCCATTGCCACCTCGAATATAAGGGCCTGGTTGAGGACCAGCAGGGCGTGCTTTCTCGTGCGCGCGAGGCTGGCGTCGGCGCATTCCTCAATATCTCGACCAAGCAAAGCGAGTGGGACCAGGTCGTCGGGACAGCGACGCGCGAAGGTGATGTATTCGCCAGCGTTGGTATTCACCCGCACGAAGCCGATCAGCATGAGGATCTGGGGCAGGGCGTGTTGCTCGCCGCGACCGACAATCCGCGCGTGATCGCAATCGGCGAAAGCGGTCTCGATTATTATTACGAATATTCGGATCGCGACGTGCAGCAAAAGCTGTTCCGCATGCATATTGATGTCGCGCGGCAGACAAATCTGCCCTTGATCATCCACACCCGCGATGCCGAGGATGACACGTTTGAAATCCTCGAAGACGAGATGGCTAAGGGCGCATTTCCCGCCCTCATCCATTGCTTCACGGCATCGGCTGATTTCGGCCGCAAAGTGCTCGATCTGGGGCTGACAATCTCGATTTCGGGCATCGTCACGTTCAAAAACGCCAAGGAATTGCAGGACGTGGCCAAATCGGTTCCGAATGATCGCCTGCTGGTGGAGACTGACAGTCCCTTCCTGGCGCCGGTTCCGCATCGTGGGAAGAAATGCGAACCGGCCTTTGTCGCCAACACTGCCCAGTTCCTGGCCGATCTGCGCGGTGAGGAGCTCGATGCTTTGGCCGACACAACCACTGGCAACTTCATCAAGCTGTTCAGCAAGGCCGCGCTGTGAAACTGATCATGCTCGGTTCGGGGACGTCTACGGGGGTCCCGCGGATTGGCAATGATTGGGGCGATTGTGATCCCAGTGAACCTCGCAACAGGCGCACACGCGTCTCCATCATCGTTGAGAATGACGCCGGATCGCGTCTCCTGGTCGACACTTCGACCGATTTGCGTGCGCAATTGCTGGCCAATGACATTGAAAAGGTCGATGCGGTGTTCTGGACGCATGACCACGCCGACCATTGCCACGGGATCGATGATCTGCGGGTGTTGCGCTATGGCCGCGGTGGGCCAATCCCGGGATATGCATCGGATGACACAGCTCGGCGACTGCGCCAGCGGTTTGGCTATGTGTTTGCCGGTCAGGAGGGTTATCCCACGATTGCGACGCTGGATACGCTCGATCGATTGCGAATGGCGGCAGGATTTGGGGTCGAATGGTGTCAAATGGAGCATGGGCCCGGCGAAACGACCGGTTATCGCTTTGATTCTGATGGCAAGTCCATTGCATATGCAACTGATTTTTCAGCGATTTCAGACGAGATGGTCGACTTATTTGATGGCGTCGACATCCTGGTGAGCGATTGTCTGCGCCGACGACCGCATCCAACGCATGCTCATTTGGAGCTTGCATTGGAACTGGGAGAGCGTTGCCGCGCCAAACAATTGGTGCTCAGCCACCTTGATAAGAGCATGGACTACCGCACATTGGTCGATGAAACGCCTGACAATGTGGTGGTTGGTTATGATGGATTGGAGTTAGCGGCATGAATGAAGGTGCATTGGTTTCCATAATCGCGCTGCTGGGTTGGCTGATCCTTTGCGGCAGCGCGTTGGCATCATTTCGCTTGGGCTGGAGTAAACTCGCGCAGCTGGCACTGATGTGGCTCGCGATATTTGCCGGAGGCTTTCTGATAGCGAGCTATTTTGGTGCGTCCCATTGAATAGGGGCATTGAGGAGGGCACTTGGCCCATACGCCATGCTCCACATAATTTAACATAATATATATTATCAACCCAATGTCTGTCCGTTGTCTGAGATGAGTGACGATCCATCAATCCGCCCCATCGACCGCCTGCTATCGATCATGGCGCGGCTGCGTGATCCTGTGAACGGATGCGATTGGGACACCGCGCAGACATTTGAGACCATCGCACCGTACACAATCGAAGAAGCCTACGAAGTCGCCGACGCGATTGAACGCAAGGATCTCAGCGATTTGCGCGACGAACTTGGTGATCTGCTGCTGCAAGTCGTCTTCCACGCGCGCATGGCCGAAGAAGACGGCCATTTCGCCTTTGATGACGTCGCCAATTCGATCTCTGACAAGATGGAACAGCGCCATCCGCACATTTTTGGCGGTCAGACGGGTAGCATGGGCGAAACCCGGTGGGAGAATCTCAAAGCCAAGGAACGCGAAGAGAAGGGCGCTCTGAGCGCTCTGGATGGGGTCGCCCTCGCCCTTCCCGCCCTGATGCGCGCGCAAAAGCTTCAGAAACGCGCGGCCCGGACCGGGTTTGACTGGCCTGATCCAAGCGGATCAGAAGCTAAAATCCGCGAAGAAACAGAAGAGCTTAAGCAAGCAAGTTCACAAACCGATCGGGTCGAGGAAGCGGGTGACCTGCTGTTCGCGGCGGTCAATTTCGTCCGCGCTCATGGCATAAGTGCCGAAGATGCTCTCAAAGCCGCTAACACCAAGTTCGAGCGGCGTTTTCGTGCCATGGAGGCTCTTGGTGGCGCTGAATTCCCCAATCTGTCGCTCGACGAGCAAGAAGAGCTGTGGGTGCGCGTCAAAGCGTCAGAGCCAGACAAAGACGGTTCCGACCCGAGCTAGAGTGTCTCATACTGCCCCAATTCCTTGGGATTCAGCCTCACTGTGAGCTTTCTCAACGGCCCTTCATCGCCTGTTCCGGCATCATCTTCCGCAATCACGTCGCCATGTGCGTGCAGCCATGCCAAACGCCGGCCATCGCTGGCTGGGATCGTGACCGTGATCTGCTGAGCTTTGGAAGTGAGCATTTCCCCGATATTCGCGAGCAGGGCATCGACCCCCTCGCCAGTCGCTGCAGAGATGATTGCAGAGGTTTTCGGCGCGCGCTCTGCAAGCGCGTCCAATTGCTCCTGATCCAGCAAATCGGCCTTGTTCCACACTTCGAGTACCGGAATGTCTGATTGCTCGGTCTCAGGATCCAGCACACCCAAATCACCAAGCACTTCAAGCACCTGCTTCTTCTGCGCCTGATGAGCGGGGTTGGACATATCGCGCACGTGGCAAATGATATCGGCGCCGGTCACTTCCTCAAGCGTCGCGCGGAATGCAGCGACCAGCTGTGTGGGAAGATCAGAGATGAAACCGACCGTGTCAGACAGGATCGCTTTCTCGACGCCAGGCAAGCTGATCGCCCGCATAGTCGGGTCGAGCGTAGCGAACAGCAAGTCTTCGGCCATCACTTCGGCGCCTGTGAGGCGGTTGAACAGCGTTGATTTGCCCGCATTGGTGTAGCCCACCAGTGCGATCACAGGCCAAGGCGCCCTTCCCCGTCTTTCGCGGTGCAGCGCGCGCGTTTTGCGAACCTGTTCAAGTTCGCGCCGGAGCCGGCCCATGCGCTGCCGGATCATACGGCGGTCAGCCTCGATCTGCGTCTCGCCAGGGCCACCAAGGAACCCGAAACCGCCGCGCTGGCGCTCAAGGTGGGTCCAGCTGCGGACCAAGCGGCTTTGCTGGTAGTCGAGATGCGCCAGCTCAACCTGCAATCGACCTTCCGCCGTCGCCGCGCGTTCGCCAAAAATTTCAAGGATCAACCCGGTTCGATCGATCACCTTGCGCTTGAGTTTTTCCTCGAGGTTGCGCTGCTGGATCGGCGAGAGCGCGCCATCGACAATGATCAGTTCTGCCTCGTGCAACTCGCACCAGGTGGCAATATTCTGCACCTGACCCGAACCGAACAAGGTGTTCGGCTGCACTTGCCGGATTGGGAGGATTTCGGAATGCGCGATGACAACACCGATCGCGAGCGCCAAGCCTTCGGCTTCCTCGAGCCGCTCGGGGGCGTCGAGATCGTATTGCAGGCTGCGGATATCCGGGCACAGGACAAGCGCCCGGGCACCCCGGGTCACTTCATCCTGCAGGTCGTCGTCAAAGCTCAGTCTTCGTCGTCCGCAAATTCGTCAGCGTCGGTATCAGTCAGATCGACCGGCGAAGCGGGTTGAATTGTCGATACGGCGTGTTTGTAGGCAAGCTGCACGGCGCCATCGCGCTCAAGCAGCATGCAAAACAGATCGTATGACGCAATGCGGCCCTGCAGCATCACACCATTGACCAGGAACATGGTCACCTGGACTTCCGCCTCGCTGACGCGATTGAGAAACACGTCCTGCAACAGCTTCTGCTTCTTGTTGCCGGTTCGGATCTGGAATTGCTCCGCGTCGACCGGTTGACCAGGCATGATCGTCGATATGGCGTGCTTGTAGACCAATTGAGATTGGCCATCGCGCCGCAGCAAAATCGAGAAATTGTCAAACCAGGTTACGATGCCTTGAAGCTTCACGCCTTTGACCAAGAACATAGTCACGGGGATCTTGTTCTTGCGCAAAAGGTTCAGGAAGGCGTCCTGAAGATTGCCCGGCCGGCCATTGGTATCATTCGAGATGGTGGGCTCGCCACCAGGTCGATCGTCAGTGCGAGGGCGCGGAGAGAGGGTTCGCCCATTGGACATGTCACATGCTCCTATTTTTGGCGGCCGCTTTTACAGTCCGCAATTTGAGCAGCAATCGAACCGATTACCGCCCAGTGGGTGTTATGATGGCAATTGCATCGCGATGCGGCAATGCCTGATTTAGCCACCCCTCCCCATTGCATACGTTTGACTCGGGATTTTGTGTCAGCCTTTGCGCAAATTTTCGCGGCGTTCCGCCATTCCCAGCAATTTGAGCTTGCGATGCAATGCCGATCTTTCCATCCCGATAAAAGTCGCGGTTTTGGAAATATTGCCGGAAAACCTGCGAATCTGGATACTTAGATACTCACGTTCGAAGCTTTCACGGGCTTCGCGCAATGGCACGCCCATCATGGCTGAAAGGCCTTGGCCCGAAGCGGCGAGACGGCCGCCTGTGATCTCTGCCGGGAGCATATCCGGCTCAACCACCTTGATGCGGTCGCGCGGCGTCATGATGATGGTCCGTTCAACCACGTTGCGCAGCTGCCGGACATTTCCAGGCCAATCATAGGCCTGCAATGCCGCCATCGCCTCTTCCGAGATTGCCGGAGGGGCAATGCCTTGATCCGCCGAGTAGCGGGTGAAGAAATGCTCGGTCAGCGCCGGGATATCGTCGCGGCGCTCCGACAGCGACGGAATTGTCACCGGCACCACGTTCAAGCGATAGAACAAGTCTTCGCGAAACCGCCGCTCTTCCATCTCAAGATTGAGATCGCGCGAGCTGGACGACACCACCCGAACGTCGACGCCAATCTGGCGAGTGCCGCCTACCCTGACAAAGCTCTGTTCGGTCAGCACGCGCAGGATCCGGGCCTGGGTCGAGAGCGGCATATCAGCGACTTCGTCGAGATAGAGAGTGCCACCATCAGCAAGCTCGAGCAGGCCAGGACGAACCTGCTTTCCGTCGGCCTCTTCACCGAACAATTCCTGTTCGAACCGCTCAGGCGTGATGCGCGCCGAATTGACGATGATGAAAGGGTTGTCCGCGCGCGGGCTCCAAGCATGCAGCAAGCGCGCAGCGACCTCTTTGCCGGCGCCGGCAGGACCTGAAATCAGCACGCGACTTCCGGTCGTTGCCACGCGCTTCAGTGTGGCCCGGACAGTGTTGATCGCCGACGAATTGCCGGTGAACTCAGCCGCGTCCGAATTGCCCTCGCGCAGGCGACTGTTCTCGCGCCGCAAACGCTCTGTCTCCGTCGCCCGCTCAACCAGCAACAGCAGGCGCTCCGCTTCAAACGGCTTTTCGATGAAGTCCATCGCCCCGCGGCTCACAGCTGAAACTGCCGTGTCGATATTGCCATGGCCCGAGAAGATGATGACCGGCAGATTGGGCTCGCGCTGCTTAATTGCATCGAGCAGTTCCAGCCCATCCATCTCGCTGCCATGCAACCACACATCAAGCAGGACCAGGCTCGGCCGACGTTCATCGACGGCAGCCAGCGCAGCCGTGCTGTTCGCTGCTGTCCGGCAATCGTAGCCTTCGTCGCCAAGCACACCCGAGACCAGGTCTCGAATGTCGCGTTCGTCGTCTACAATCAGGATATCCAGTGCCATGGCACAATTCCTCTTGGTCTTATTCCAATTTTCACGAATTCGCTTCCCCGTCCGCGACTTGCGGATCCCAGGCAAAGCGCAAAACAACGCGGGTGCCGCCGCTCTCACTGCTGGAGAAAGTCATGTCTCCGCCGTGCTCATCGACGATCTTGTTGACGATCGCGAGCCCAAGGCCGGTGCCCTTCTCGCGCGTCGTCATGTAAGGCTCAGCGATGCGATCACGCTCTTGCGGCAGCCCAATTCCATTGTCTTCAACGGCGATCGCAAGATGACCATCCTCATCCAGCATGGTGACCGCGATCGTGCCCTTGAAGTCAGGCTCAGCATCCTTCGCCCGTGTCTCCACAGCTTCCACCGCGTTCTTCAAGACATTGGTCATCGCCTGACCGACTTGGTGACGATCGCAGTGCAGGGTCTGCTGCTCCAGCGTTGAGAAATCGAGATCAAACCGCACTGTCGGATTGCCGACTTCCTGCAGGAACAATGCCTGGCGGACGAGATCGACCGCGTCTTCGCTGCGGAAATTGGGCTTGGGGAGCCGCGCAAAGGAAGAGAATTCGTCCACCATCTTGCGCAAATCGCCGACCTGCCGGACGATCGTGCTGGTTAGCTCGTCAAACAGTTCACCATCGGCATCGATCTGCTTGCGGTAACGCCGCTTGAGACGCTCGGTCGCCAGCTGGATCGGCGTGAGCGGGTTCTTGATCTCATGCGCGATGCGACGCGCGACGTCTGACCACGCAGCCTGTCGCTGATCGACCAGCTGCCGCGTGATGTCCTCAAACGTGATCACATGCCCGTTCTTGCCCGGCGCAATCTTGACCGCGAGTGTACGCAAATCGCCGTCCTGGCCATGGCTGATAATGCTGCGCTCTTGCTCGCCAGCAATCATGGCCGAAAATTCAGGCGACAGTTCGGACAACGGCTGTCCGACGAGATCGCCAAAATCACCCTTGCCCAGCAGGGCCTGTGCGGTGCTGTTCATCAGCAGCACTCTGGCATCGGTATCGACCGAAATGACACCCGCCGTCACCGATTCCAGCACGGCCTCCATGAAGGCACGGCGATCATCGATCTGACGATTGGCGCTAACCAGCGCGTCGGTCTGTTTTTCGAGCTGCGCTGTCATGCGGTTGAAAGCGCGGTTGAGCAGGCCGATCTCATCGGCCCCGGTGCGGCCTTCAACGCGCAAGGCAAAATTGCCCTGCCCCACTTTGCGAGCAGCCCCGACCAAATCCGTCAGCGGTTCGACCTGGCGATCGGCGAGGCGCAAGGCAAACCAGACGGCCAGACTAACCAGGAGCAGGCTAATCGCGACGAGGGCGACGTTGAATTGCAATTGGACCGAACGCGCATTGCTGGTCAAATCACTGTAGCCGGCGGAGATCGCTTGGGCCCTTTCCCACGAATTGAAGGAGTTCTCCTCGGTGCTCCGCGCATTGAAGAGATAGATCCCGTTTTCGCGATCAATCGCTGCGAGTGCAGATATGCGATCCGCGCTGCCTTGGACGACAACGAATTCGCCTTCCATCAGGCGCGGGAGCGCCCCAGTGCTAAAGCTCAATGCCTGTCGCGGCTCTGTGAGATTCATGATTGCAGCGGTGCGGAATGTTCGATCATCGACCAATTGCAACACCGCGCTCTCGGTGATCTCACGCGCCCGCGCCTGAACAAAATAAAGGTCAGCGAATCCTTCCTCAATGATCGGCACACGCTCGAGGATCGTCCGCATATCGCCGGCCATGGCGACCGTTTCTTCTGCCACGGCGCGTTGATTTTGATCGTAGTATTCCTGCGCCAATTGGCGTGAGTTCTCGATCAGGCCGCGCGAGTCCTCTGAGAACCAGAAGTTGATGCCCGATTGGAAGAGAAAGGCCGCAAAGCCTGCCACCAACAGAGTGGGAACTGCAGAAATCAGCGAAAAGAAGAACACCAAGCGCACATGCAGTCGCGCGGTGCTACCGGCCGCACGCTTCAGCGCCAGGCGACGCCCGAACAATACGAGCAGCGCAACGGCCGGAATAAGAGTGGCCACCAACAGGATCGACACCTGCAAGCTGGGCAATATTTCGTCGCTTGAAGACCAACCCGCATAGGCGAGCCATGTGCTACCCAGGGCAACCAGCAAGGCCACACCGGCAAGCACTTCCAGCCACAGAAACACATTCGCGCGTCGCGAAGATACGACGAATTGACGCCACCAACGGGGCAGGCTGCGAGCGGAGGGGGTAGACAGGCTAGCCATCGTTGCTCGTTTACAACGCCAGTGTTGCAGATATGCAAGGCCTAATATGTGGTTTGTGCGTTAAACCGGTCTTGTAAAGCGATCAGGGTCAATCGCGAGTTCGCCAATCCGCTTGCGCAAAGTGTTGCGGTTAATCCCCAGCATCTTCGCCGCTCGCAGCTGGTTGCCGCCTGTTTCGCCCAGAGCGTGCTCAATCAGAGGCTTCTCAAACGCGGCCAGTGCGGTGTGATAGACGGTGCCATGATTGGGGCGAACTTCCGCCAGCCAATCGATCAGCGCGCGTGCAATGTCGCTTTCACCGCTCGCGGCTGACGCTGTGGCCTCTTCGCCGATGATATCGATCAGCGATTCCGCGTCGATCAGCTCTTCTCGAGCCATCAGCGCAAGCCGATACATCACATTGCGCAATTCGCGGACATTGCCTCGCCAATTGCGCGCCTCGAGCTTGGTGATCGCCTGCTTGCTGAGTTGACGCCGCGGCAGGCCATCATCCGCCGCCTGATTGAGGAAGTGTTGCGACAGCACATCGATATCCTCACGCCGATCGCGCAGTGGCGGCAATTCGATCGGCACAACATTGAGGCGGTAGAACAGGTCTTCGCGAAAGCCTCCGGCTGCGATCAGCGGCGCGAGGTCGCGATTGGTTGCGGCGATAATTCTGACATCGACCGCAATTTCCTGGCGCCCCCCTACCCTGCGGATCTGGCCGGACTGCAGCGCGCGCAGCAACCGAGTCTGTGCTTCGGCAGGCATGTCGCCAATCTCGTCCAGGAACAGAGTGCCACCATTGGCTTGCTCGAACTTGCCGATGGCTTGAGCGATTGCCCCAGTGAAGGAGCCCTTCTCATGCCCGAACAATTCGCTCTCGATTAGGTCAGACGGGATCGCAGCGGTGTTGACTGCCACAAACGGACCAGTGCGCCGCGAGCCCAATTCGTGGATCGCCTCAGCCACCAATTCCTTGCCCGTGCCGCTCTCGCCGGTGACGAGGACGGTCAGATCATTGCGCAAGACCCGCGTAATCATCCGATAAACGCCCTGCATCGCCTGACTGCGACCAACCAGAGGCATGCCATCGCCGACGGCTTCAGGCGCCGTGCTCGTGGAAGCCCTTTGACCAATCGCCTGGCGCACGGCAGCCAGCAGCTCGTCGAGGTCAAACGGTTTGGGGAAGTACTCGAACGCTTCGCTGTCGCTCGCGCGAACGGCGGTATCGAGCGTGTTCTGCGCCGACAGGATTATGATCGGCATGCCCGGCGCGGCCGATTTGGCGCGATCAAGGCTGGCAATGCCGTCGCCATCTTCGAGCATGACGTCGGTGAGCATCACATCGAAGCTCTCATGTTCAAGCAGATGATCGCGCTGCGAGATTCGGGTGCAATGCTCGACCTGATAGCCCTCATCATCCAGCGCCGCGCTGATCACTGTCGCGATCGAGTTGTCGTCTTCAACCAATAGGACAGAGCCGCTCATGACTGGCCTCCCCCATCAGCAATCGGCAAATGCAGCTTGAAATGGGTCAACCCGTTACGGGTGTCGCGTTCATGGCTGATGCGGCCGCTCATATCGCGCACCAGTTTGCGCACCAAAGCGAGGCCCAGGCCTTGGCCAGATTTCTTGGATGATACGAAGGGCTCGAACACGTGATCGCGCAAAGCTTCGTCAACACCCGGGCCATTGTCAGTGATCGCGATCTCAATCGGTAGACGCACCGCGCGTCCCAATCGGATCGCGCTGAATGCCAGTCCGCTGACAAAGCGCGTCTGAACCGTAATCGTCGGATTGTCCTGATCACCAACCGCATCGCGAGCGTTGGAAATCAGATTGATCAGGACCTGCTCCAGCGCATCTCGACTGGCCAGCACATCGGGCAATGACGGGTCAAACTCTTCGCGGATTTCGATCCCGTCTGTTCCAGCAGCACGAACGGTGGCAATCGCTGATCGGATCGCCTCGTGCATGTTGCAAGGCGCCACTGGATCGGCCTGCGAGCTGCCCAATTGCTGCATGCGGTCAATCAGGCGCGCGATCCGGTCCACCTCATCGGTGATCATGCGGGCCAGTTTCTTGTCCTGATCGGGCAATTTGCGCGAAACCAGCTGCCCCGCGCCCCTGATAGCCGCGAGCGGGTTCTTTATCTCATGCGCGAGGATGGATGGAGCGCCCAGGCTTGGTCCAACTTGCTCCTCGTTTGCGGCATCGCCGTGCCCCGCTTCGGACAGCGTTACGACTCTCCAGCCCGGGTGATTGGTCAACGGCGATACCGTCAAATTGACGCGAGTTTCCGCCCCTTGAATGCTCAGTCTGACATTGCGCGCGACAACAGCAGCGTCGCTCGCTGTGACGCGCTGCTCGACCCGCTTATCGAGCAATTCGGCGACTTCAAATGCATGCTTGCCGATCATGCGTGATGCGCTTTGGCCCAGCAGATTTTCTGCCGCATGATTGGCTTCGGCGATCTTCGCAGCGGGATCGACCAGCAGCATGGCAAAAATCAGACCACCAATTTGCGCCGTACCGTCTGGACGATCCGTGCCCAAATCTGGCGGTGCGGCTGCGCGCCGTTTGGTCATCGCGGTCACGCGGCTCGGCGCCGCAGAAACGGCGTGTAAAACCGTTCGATCTCACCCAGGACCTGATCGGGATCGTCGATGAAATTCACGTGGTTGCGGAACTCAGCCGAACCATGCATCCCCTTGGTGTACCAGCCCAAATGCTTGCGCGCGATCTTGGCACCGACATTGCGGCCATAATGATCGAGCATGCGCTCGTAATGCTCGACAAGCGTTTCATATTGCTCGTCAAAGCTTGGCGTCGGGATGCTCTCGCCAGTGCGCCACCAGTGCATGACCTGGCCCAGCAGCCATGGCTTGCCGTAAGCGCCGCGACCGATCATCAGCCCATCGGCACCTGACTGTTCGAGCGCCTTGGCTGCATCATCGATCCCGCAAATATCGCCATTGACGATAACAGGGATCGAGACGGCGTCCTTGACCTTGCGGACAAACGACCAATCGGCCGAGCCTTTGTACATCTGGTTGCGGGTCCGGCCATGGACGGTGACCATCTTCACGCCGAGATCTTCGGCAATTCGCGCCAGCTCTGGGGCGTTGAGGCTGGCATGGTCCCAGCCCATCCGCATTTTGACGGTAACCGGCACATCAACCGCTTTCACGGTCGCTTCCATCAGCTTCACGGCCAGCGGAACTTCTCGCATCAAGGCGGAGCCGGCATACTGCCCGACGACTTTGCGAACCGGGCAGCCAAAATTGATGTCAATAATCGCAGCGCCATTGCCCTCTTGCAGCTTCGCTGCTTCGGACATGCTGTCAGGGTCGCAGCCGACCAATTGCATCGAAACCGGTTCTTCGGTCTCGTCCCACTCAGCCTTCTGGATCGACTGACGTGTCTCGCGGATGGCCGCCTCGCTGGCGATCATTTCGGTGACATTGAGGCCCGACCCATAGCGCCGCACGAGCGTGCGGAACGGCATGTCCGTCACACCTGTCATCGGCGCAAGCAGGACCGGATCGGCAATCTCGACGGGGCCGATCGAAATCGGCTTGAGGGAAGGAGGTTTGGGAAGCGAACTCATCAGGGTGTGCCTAAAATTTGGGCAGCGCATAGTGGATTGCGTAAAATCCGTCCAGTCCCTAAGCGCCAGCGCTGAATATGACTGAGACCGCCCCCCTTCCCTCCTTTGCAGCCGTGATCGTTGCCGCCGGAAAAGGACTCCGGACCGGAGGGGAGACTCCCAAGCAGTTTCGACAATGGCGCGGCAAGATGCTGTTGCAGCATTCGATTGACGCCATGACGTCGGCAGGAGCCGATCCCATTGCGGTTGTAATACCGCCCGATGGCGCTTTGCCTGAAGGGCTGAAATCGACCTATCCGAACGTCAGCTGGGTGGCTGGCGGCGATACCAGGCAAGACTCGGTCAGAAACGGGCTTGAGGCGCTCGTGTGCGCATCTCCTGCGCACGTTTTGATCCACGACGCTGCTAGGCCCCACTTGCCGCAAGATGTCATCAGAAGGCTTGTATCAGCCCTTGAGCAGAATGTGGGTGCCATCCCCGTCTTGCCGGTGGTTGATAGCCTCGCTGTGGCTGGTCAGGGTGGATTGATGCAAGGGAAAGCGGAACGCGAGAGTTTGCGCCGTGTGCAAACGCCACAGGCCTTTCGCTTCGCTGAGATACTCGGCGCCCACCGCTCTTGGGGCGGTGCCACTGACGCCGGGGACGATGCCCAGGTGCTCACGGCGCAAGGGCATAAAGTGGCTCTGGTCGACGGTGATGAGAGATTGCACAAGATCACATTTGCGGAGGATTTTGCGGACGCGATGGCACCAGCAGCATTCCGGATCGGACAGGGTTTTGATGTTCACCGCCTGCAGGAAGGCGAAGAACTGTGGCTGTGTGGAATCCAGATCGAGCATGACAAGGGCCTCGCTGGCCACTCAGACGCCGACGTCGCGCTCCATGCGATCACCGACGCGGTCTTAGGTGCAATTGGCGATGGCGATATTGGCTCGCACTTCCCGCCAAGCGATCCGCAATGGAGCGGAGCGCGATCAGCGCGGTTCCTCGAACATGCTGTCAAACTGGCAGCCGAGGCCGGTTATGCCATCGGCAATATTGATCTCACACTGATCTGCGAAGCGCCTAAGATCGGCCCCCATCGTGACGCCATGCGGCAAAGTATTGCTGACATAATGAGTGTCGAGATGGCGCGGGTCAGCGTGAAAGCAACCACGACCGAAAAGCTTGGCTTTACCGGTCGCGGCGAAGGTATCGCGGCGCAGGCAATTGTCGGACTAACCACCGTCTAGGATTGAGGACTTTGGTCGAAATGAGTGACACCCTTCTCCCCCAGGATATTGACGAGCTGGCTCGCCGCGTAGTCGAAGAGAATGCGGCAGCGGGGCGCAAGGTCGCCACGGCCGAGAGCTGCACTGGCGGCCTCGTGGCTGGCGCGATTACGGAGATTCCAGGCTCTTCCGCCGTGCTTGATCGGGGTTTCGTGACCTATTCCAACGAGGCCAAGATGGAGATGCTGGGTGTCGCATCAGACATCATCGAAACCTTCGGCGCGGTGTCGATCGCATGCGTCTGGGCGATGGCGCAAGGCGCGCTGGCCAATTCAAACGCGGATGTAGCCGTGGCAGTGAGCGGGATTGCCGGCCCTGGAGGGGGAAGCGATCTCAAGCCGGTTGGCACTGTGGTCTTTGCCCGTGCCATTCGCAATTCCGACGGTGAACCCGAAGGCGAACTCAAACTGTTTGAAGATGATGGCCGCGCAGCGATCCGTCACCGAGCGACGATTTGCGCGCTCGAGCTGTTATTGCCGTAAAGCTCTGCGGCCCGCTGTTCAAACGCCTCGACCATACGGCGGAAAGCACGGTCAAAATATTGGCCTGCAAGCGCTTCGAAGACCTTGCTCTTGAATGTAAAATCAACCCTGAACTCGACTTCGCACTGACCATTGGGCAGGCTGCGAAAATGCCAGGTGTTCTCAAGATCCTGCAACGGGCCATCAACATAATGGACGTCGATTTCTTCGGGACGACGCTTGTGAACCCGCGACGTCAGGCTTTCGCGAATGCTTTTGAATCCGACGACCATGTCGGCAACCATCTCGGTGTCGCTGTTTGAGCGGACGCGCGTCGCGACGACCCAAGGCAGGAATTTGTTGTAGCTACCGACATCAGCCACCAGGTCGAACATCTGCTCGGCGCTGTATGGCAATTGCCGGGTTTCGCGGATGCCGGGCATCAGATGTCGAGGCGTTCGCGCTTGCGCTCGGTCTGCTTAGCCAGTTTCGCTTCGCGCGCGGCCTTCATTTCGGCAAAGTCGTCGCCTGCGTGATAGCTCGAACGCGTCAGCGGGCTCGAAGCGACTTGCAAGAAGCCTTTTGCTCGCGCGATTGAGCCATAGGCATTGAAGGCCTTGGGCGTCACAAATTCCTCAACCACTGCGTGCTTCGGCGTCGGTTGGAGATATTGACCCATAGTGATGAAATCGACATCCGCGCTGCGCATGTCGTCCATTACCTGGTGAACTTCGAGGCGCTCTTCGCCCAGGCCCAGCATGATGCCGGACTTGGTGAAGATCATCGGATTGTGCGACTTGACCTCTTCGAGCAGTCGCAAGGACGCGTAATAGCGCGCGCCCGGACGGATCGTCGGATAGAGCCGCGGGACCGTCTCGAGATTGTGATTGTAGACGTCAGGACCAGCTTCGCAGATCGCTTCGACGGCTGCGCGCATCTTGCCGCGAAAATCGGGCGTGAGGATCTCGATTGTCGTGTCGGGCGTGTTGCGACGCAGCGCTTCAATCACCTTCACGAACTGACTGGCACCGCCATCGGGAAGATCGTCGCGATCGACGCTGGTGATCACGATGTGCTCAAGGCCCATCTTGGCCGCGGCGATCGCCGTGTTCTCCGGTTCCATTGGATCGACCGCGCGCGGCATACCGGTTTTGACATTGCAGAAGCGGCACGCACGCGTGCACACATCACCCAGGATCATCACTGTGGCGTGCTTCTTGGTCCAACACTCGCCAATGTTCGGGCAAGCCGCCTCCTCACAAACGGTGTTGAGGTTGAGCTCGCGCATCAATTTGCGCGTCTCGTTGTAGCCTTCGCTCACCGGAGCGCGCACGCGAATCCAGTCAGGCTTGCGCTGCCGCTTGGGTCGTTCGGGCTTGGCCGGATCAAACGTATCGGAGAGGTCGTTCATGCGCCCCATTTAGGACCCAAGTGCCTAGCCCGCAAGCTTGGCGGACCTGTTGATATGGGCAGTCAGGAACAATTTCTCTGCAAGGCCTTTTGCTAATCATGCAACACAGCGTGATTGGCCCCCAAGAGCATGATTGAAACCGCCTTCGAAACCTTCACGTCGCCGGTCGTCCTGTTCTTTGTGCTGGGCCTGCTTGCGGCCTTCGCGCGATCCGATCTCGCGATACCCGAAGCCCTGGCCAAAGGCATGTCGCTCTATTTGATGGCCGCGATCGGGCTTAAGGGTGGCGTTGCGGTCTCAAAGTCCGGGGTCGATGCGACCGTTTTGGCGGCTCTGGCAGCAGGCATCGCGGCCAGTTTCCTCATCCCTTTCATGGCCTATTACGTGCTCAAAGGATTTGGCCGGCTCGACCGTATCAATGCCGGGGCGGTTGCGGCGCATTATGGCTCAGTCAGCGTGGTTACCTTTGTCACCGCGGTTGAAATCTTGGAGGCGCAAGGCAAGCCGCCGGGTGGCTATATGGTTGCCGTGATGGCTGCGATGGAGACGCCAGCGATCCTGACCGGCCTGCTACTCGCTCGCGGCATGGGATCAGAGGACGGTCAGAAATCCAGCGAGCTGCTGCATGAAGTGTTCTTCAACGCCTCTGTGGTGTTGCTCTTGGGCGCCTTTGCGATCGGTATCGTCGCTGGCGAAGAAGGCTTTGGCGAAGTCACACCCTTCTTTGAGGCTGGTTTCAAAGGGGTGCTGTGCCTGTTCCTGCTCGACATGGGATTGATCGCCGCACGACGCATTATGGATGCTCGATCGATGACAGTTCGCCTCGTCGCGATCGCGCTGTTCCTTCCGCTCATCAACGGAGCCTTGGGAACCGCCATGGGCGCACTGATCGGGCTTGATGTTGGATCGACGGCCGCGCTCGGCGTGCTGTGCGCCAGCGCCAGCTACATCGCCGTCCCCGCCGCAATGCGTTTGGCCCTCCCCGAAGCGGATGCCGGCATCTATCTGACAATGTCATTGAGCGTCAGCTTTCCGTTCAATATCCTTATCAATATCGGGTTGATCAGCCTGCTTGCGAGCGCGCTGGTTGCCCCAGGAGCAGCACCGTGACCATCGAGACAGTTACCCGCAAACGGATCGAAATCCTTACTGACACGGCATTGCTCAACCGCGTCACCGATGCGATCGACAAAGCTGGCATAACCGGTTGGACCGTCACCCCCGTCAAGTCAGGCAAGGGTCGCGAGGGGCGCTGGCGCGAGGAGCGCGTGATGGGGACCAACAAGGTGTTTGTTCTGACTATCGCCGCTGAAGACAAGGCGCAGCAACTGGCAGAGGATCTGGCGCCCGTACTGACAAAGTACGGGTTTCTCTTCAGCATGTGGGATGTGCAAGTGATCCGCGGCGAGCGCTTTTAGCCCTCGGGCATCAGCGAAGAGTGGTGCTCGATGATTTTCCACTCGCCGTCCTTATCCGCATACACATAGGTGAAGCGGCATCGCGCGTGGCTGGTTTCGCCATCGGCCTGGAGTGCGAAGGTGTAAACGCCTGAATGCACGGCGGTGTCGCCGAGATCGCGGGTATTTGATTCGTTGATGGTTCCGAACGGACGCTTCTTCAGAAAATCGACGAAATAGTCGCGGATTTCCGCATGGTTGTGCCGGACAGCGTTTGAAAGTGTCGGCAGCAGGATCGCGTCTTCAGCGTAGAGATCGACTACCTGATCGGGATCGAGCGTCTGCAGCGCTGCGTTCCACTGATCAAACAAGGCGCCGATATCGCGATGAGCCGTCATATATTCCCCCTGGCATTCTGTGGCCGTTGCCGCGTTGACACGGATTAGTCGGTCAGTCCTTGAGAGCTGATCGCGACGGGATCAATCCCCCACGCCGATCTTTATGACATCGAACCCCGTTTTGATCGCGCGCAAGAAGCCCCCGCCGCTAGGCGTGGGGCAATGAAAAGGGCGCCGGAACCGATCGTCCCGACGCCCCGAACTAACAAATGTTGCTTCGGCTTAGCTGCCGGCGACAGCTAGGTCAGCTGAAGCAGCCTGTTCAGCGGCATAGGTTGCCCAAAGCATGGCGATCGGCTTACGCGGGCCGTCGACCTGGGCAAGCGTAGCCTGCGCTTCGGCAACCTTGCCCTGCTCAGCTTGAGCGATACCGAGGCGCGTTAAGGCCTCAGGGCGCTCGACGCCTTCCATCGCCAATCCTTTGACATAAAACCGCTCAGCCTTGGCGTAGTCGCCATAGCTCAGGAACGTGTCAGCAGCGGCGATGACAGTACGCACAGTCGCGCTAGCTGCATCTGCATCTGCCTCCAGCGCCGGGAGTTCGGCGCGGTCGGTGTCAATCCGCGTGTTGGCGGTTTCAAGCGAGTCCGCGACAAAAATGTCATCACGACTGACGATGCCGCTGGCATAGCCTTCTTCGATGATGTTCTTCACTTCTTGTGGCAAAATGCGCGCGTCTGCGGACTCGATGTAAAGAATGAAGTCCTGCTTGTCGGTCATCGAACCGACCCGCGAGCCCAGACGCATAAGATCGAGCGTCTCTCCGCCTTCATAATCATTGAGGTTGCGAGTCAGATTGATCGCGTCACGCCAGTTTGCGGTGTCGGCATAATCGCCAATCCAACCGTTCACAAAGTCATAGACCTCTGGAACGATGTTCTGATTGTAAGCGATCGTAAGGCCGCGGCGATACCAACTTTCCTCGATTTCCTGGCGGGCCATCCTGCGCGATTCAATCGCCTGGCTGAGGAATGCCAGACCTTCACGGTACTGGTCCTGCGAGAAATAGTTCTCCGCCATGGCAATCTGCAGATCTGCCGCGCTCACCGAACTGGTGGTGAAATTCAGGTTGATCGCCATTTGCAGATAATTGCGCGCCTTCGGGAAGTCTCCGAGTGCGTTTGACAGCTGGTAGGCGATGAAGTTGAACCGGCCAACTTGGTCAAAGCCAAGCTTGCCGCTCTCAATCATCAATTCCATCCCCTGAAGCTGCAGGGTCTGGTCCTGGGTCTGAGCGCCGAAATTGTAGATCAATCCGCCGCCAGCATGCTTTTCGTCGCTCGAATTCAGGGTCGGCGTCAAAGTAGCGAGCTGCGGACGTAGCGCTGCATAGTCAGGATTTTCGGCGTTGAACGCGTCGTTCAACGGAGTGTAAACCGCAATGAATTCCTTCGAATATTCGGTTTTCGGCTTCTTGTCCTTCTTGCGCTGCGCATAAGCAGGATCGGCAAAGGCAAGCCCGCTGATTGCAACGGCACCGGTCGCCAAAGCGATGGCCATAGCCATGCTCGACATCGGCTTAGCCGCAGTGAAAATTCGCATTGATATCCTCCTGGATGGTGTCCTCAGCGCGCAATTTCGCGCTGGTTAAACTGTTCTGACTACCGCCATGAACGCAGCGGCGCTGATTTGCAATTCTTCGTAGCCAAACTGGTCTGAACGGGCTTTGAATGGTGCTTTTCGCACTGTGTTGGGATGGGTGCCGCCAATCACGCCTGCAAGTGTGGAAAAAGACGCATTTGATCGGGTTTTGTTCGCGCGCGAGATGGCGAAATCGGGTGCCTGTCACTACATTGCTCAATGGACGCAACACGCCCGATAACACAGCAGAAACGGCAATATTTTGAGCGAAGATAGCGATACCCTTACCCCGCAAGGGCCCCAGGACGAATTTGAACGCATCGACATCGTCGATGAGATGAAAACGAGCTACCTCGATTACGCCATGAGCGTGATCGTTTCACGCGCACTGCCCGATGTTCGCGATGGTCTCAAACCCGTCCATCGGCGCATTCTTTATGCCAGCCAGGAAGGCGGATTTGTCGCCGGCCGCCCCTATCGCAAAAGCGCCAAGATCGTTGGCGACGTGATGGGTAATTATCACCCGCATGGTGACGCCGCGATTTATGACGCGCTCGCGCGCATGACGCAGGATTGGTCGATGCGAGTCCCGCTGGTTGACGGCCAGGGCAATTTTGGCTCGATGGACCCTGATCCGCCAGCCAGCATGAGGTACACCGAGGCGCGACTGGCGCGCGTTGCAAACACGCTGCTCGACGATCTCGACAAGGATACGGTCGACTTTGCTGACAATTACGATGGCTCGACCAAGGAACCACAGGTGCTCCCGGCGCGCTTCCCCAACCTGCTCGTCAACGGAGCTGGCGGGATCGCGGTTGGCATGGCCACCAATGTTCCGCCGCACAATCTTGGCGAGGTGATCGACGGCTGCCTTGCCTTCATTGAAAATCCCGCGATCACGTCGGAAGAGCTGATCGAATACATTCCCGGACCAGATTTCCCGACTGCACCGCTCATCCTGGGCGCGAGTGGTGCAAAGGCTGCGTACACGACAGGCCGCGGCTCCATCCTTATGCGCAGTCGCCATGAGGTCGAGGAACGTCGCGGTGAGAAGCGCTCGATCGTTCTCACGTCAATTCCGTTCCAGGTCGGCAAGGCCGGCTTGGTCGAGAAGATCGCCGAAGCCGCCAAGGACAAACGGATCGAGGGCATTTCGGACATCCGCGACGAAAGTTCGCGCGAAGGCGTCCGAGTGGTGATTGATCTCAAACGCGATGCCTCGCCCGATGTCGTGCTCAACCAGCTGTGGCGCTACACACCTGCGCAATCGAGCTTCCCGGCCAATATGCTGGCGATCCGCGGTGGTCGCCCCGAGACGCTGACGCTGCGTGAGATTGTGAAAAGCTTCATCACGTTCCGCGAAGAAGTGATCACACGCAGGACCAAGTTTGAGCTCAACAAGGCACGCGAGCGGGCGCACCTTTTGCTTGGCCTGGTCGTCGCCGTTTCCAATCTTGATGAAGTGGTCGCGATCATCCGTGGCGCCGCCAATCCTGCCGCGGCGCGCGAAAAGCTGTTGACCAAGGAATGGCCGATTGGCGAGATCGCACAATACATTCGGCTGGTTGAAGCGATTGAGCCCACGGCTGATCAGGAAGGCGGCACCTATCGCCTCTCAGAGCGCCAGGTCAAAGCCATCCTCGATCTTCGCCTCCACCGATTGACCGCGCTCGGTCGCGACGAAATTGGGGACGAGCTCAAGGAGCTTGCCAGCAAAATCGAAGAGTTCCTGTCGATCCTGGCTGATCGGGTGAAGCTCTACGGCGTGATGCGCGGCGAGCTCGAAGAAGTCCGCGCAACCTACGCCACGCCGCGCGTCTCTGAAATCGCTCCGGCCTGGGATGGGCTCGAGGATGAAGATCTGATCGAGCGCGAGGACATGGTCGTGACCGTGACTCACGGCGGCTATATCAAGCGCACCGCGCTGGACACATTCCGGGCGCAAGGCCGCGGCGGCAAAGGCCGTGCGGGCATGGCAACCAAGGATGAGGATGCCGTCACCGAACTGTTCGTAACCAGCACCCACAATCCAGTGCTGTTCTTCACCAATACCGGCCGCGTCTATCGCCTGAAAGTCTGGAAACTGCCCGAGGGCGGTCCGCAAACCCGTGGGCGCCCGATGGTGAACTTGCTGCCACTCGGTGAAGATGAACTCGTCACCAACGTCTTGGCGCTGCCCGAAGATGAGGAAGAGTGGGAGAAGCTCAACATCATCTTCGCCACCCGTCGCGGCATGGTCCGCCGCAATTCCATGGACGCGTTCGCCAGCATCCCCACGGCCGGTAAATACGCCATGGGCTTCGTCGAAGGCACTGATGACAAGTTGATAGGCGTCCAGCTGCTTGATGAAACACAAGAGGTGTTTCTGGCCAGTACAGAAGGCAAAGCGGTCCGGTTTGCAGCCACTGACGCTCGCGAAACGAAGAGCCGCACAGGAATCGGGGTCCAGGGCATGGGTCCGAAAGGCGGCGTTGAGGTCGTCTCGCTGGCCGTGCTCAACTCGACCGGCACCACGCTCGAAGAACGTGAAGCCTATCTGCGTGCCGCGCCTTGGAAGAACAACGATGTGGTTCCGGAGCTCTCGCCAGAGCGCATGGCTGAGATGGGGGAGAAGGAGCAATTCATCCTGACCATCTGTGCCAATGGCTACGGCAAAATCAGCTCCTCATTCGAATATCGCGTGATCAATCGCGGCGGCAAAGGCGTGGTCAATATCGGCACGCCTGAGAAAGATCCGGAACGCAACGGTCCGGTTATGGCCAGCTTCCCCGTGACCCATGGCGATCAGGTCATGCTGGTGACCGATCAAGGCAAACTCATTCGCCTCGGCATTGATTTCCGTCACCTGCTTGAAAATGGATTTGAGGAAACGCTCGGCTTCTCGGTCATCGGTCGCGGCTCAGCCGGCTTGCGCCTGTTCAACGTGGCAAAGAATGAGCACATCGTCAGCGTCGCTCGGATCGAAGAGACTGAGCAGGATGACGACGAGCTAGATCCGGATGCGCCAGAAGATGCGGGCAATTCTTCGGACCAAAGCTCCGAATAGCTTCCCTACCCTTGCTACCGACCCCGAATTTAGTCTAATTATTAGACGAGATTAATCTTTGCGATCGTCGGGAGAGTGAAATGAAGGTTCAAGCGAGCGGAAGCGCGTGTGGCGCGCGGGTCTCTGGTGTCGATCTGTCGGGCGAGTTGAGCCCGGCGCTGATCGATGACATTCGAGCCGCGTGGCTGGAGCACAAAGTGCTGGCCTTTGCCGATCAATCCGGAATGGATGATGACGCGTTGGAGCGCTTTACCCTCGCCATGGGTGGCTTTGGCAATGACCCGTTTTTCAACCCGATCTCCGGCCGTGAGCACATCGCGGCTATCAAACGCGAAGCCGACGAGACCAGCCCATTGTTTGCCGAGAATTGGCACAGCGATTGGAGCTTTCTCGCTCATCCCCCGTCAGGAACGTGCCTGATGGCAGTCGAGATTCCGCCGGTTGGCGGCGACACGCTGTTCTCCAATCAGGTCGCTGCATTCGCCGCGCTCCCAGACGAGAAGAAAGACTATTTGCGCAGCCTGACGGCGATCCATTCCGCAAGTCGAGGCTACGCGCCGGACGGGCTCTACGGCGATAATGATGCGGGCCGCTCGATGGACATCAAACCCAGCGAAGCAGCATTGGCGCGCCAAACCCATCCACTTGTAAAGGTGCATCAGGAAACCGGAGAGGAGGCGTTGTTCTGCAGCGTCAGCTATGTTGTCGGGATTGAAGGGATGACCGACGAGCAGGCTTTGGCGCTCGTGATGGAACTGCATCAATGGTCAGAACGCGAAGAGTTTGTCTATCGTCACCAATGGGAACCAGACATGTTGGTGATGTGGGACAATCGCAGCGTCAATCACAAGGCAACCGGCGGCTATGAGGGCCACCGACGCGAGCTCCACCGCACGACCATTGCGGCGGTCGCAGCCTAACGCGCCGGTCGCTCACCCCTCAAAGTCTGAACGACGCCCGTCGCGATCATGAACTGGCCCGCATAATAGAGCGGCCAGACCAGCAGATCAGGCAGAGGTGCAAGATTGAACGCACCCATGCGGCTGAAGATCAGCCAATCGGACAGCACAAACAACACGGCGCCAGTACCCACTCGATAACGCGGAAAGCGGCTCATCCACGCTGCGGCGGCCATCAATCCAAGCCCCAATGCGTAGAGAGCAACTGCGAATTCACCACTCAACAGATAGGCCATGCCCGGCGTCGCGATGAGCAAAGCCGCTGCCAGAAGCTTCTGGCTGCTGGATGTGCTGTCCCGGCCGTTTCGCAGGTAAAGTATGATCGCCACCAGATGCGACACAAAGAAAATCGCACCCCCCGTTTCAAAGTCCCAAATCAGCGCCATGTCTGCTGCCGCCGCCAGCGCCATGACCAAAACCAGGATTAGCCCGTCGGTCCCGGTCGTCCTGCGCCAGGCATAGATCGCAAGGAAGGCAACACCGGCTCCCTTGAGCGGTGTCAGCCACACTTCCCCAATCGGGTAGTTTGCGAAGACGTAATAGGCGACGGCCGCTACCAAACTGATCAGCAAATATGGTCTGTGCTCGATGAGTGCACGTTGCGGCATTTGACCCCTTCCCCAATCAGACTTGCCGCGAAGCTAGCACGCAACTACCTGACGGACCAACATGGCATATGACGTACACATAATCGGTGGCGGACTCGCAGGGAGCGAGGCTGCATGGCAATTGGCTCAGCGTGGAGTCCAGGTTCGACTCTCCGAGATGCGAGGTTCAGGCGAAATGACGCCTGCCCACCAAACCGATGGACTTGCGGAACTGGTCTGCTCAAACAGCTTCCGCTCGGATGATGATGAGAACAACGCCGTTGGCCTGCTCCATCATGAGATGCGGCAAATGGACAGTCTTGTCATGCGCGCGGGCGAAGTTGCTCGGGTCCCTGCAGGCAGCGCGATGGCGGTCGACCGGGATGTGTTCTCGGCCGAAGTAGAGAAAGCTCTCACCGATCACCCCAATGTCGAAATCGTGCGCGAGCGGATCGATCAATTGCCGAGCGCCGGGCTGACAATCATCTCCACGGGACCGCTGACCGCACAATCTTTGGCGCAAAGCATTGTCTCAGCCACTGGCGAGGAAAGGTTGGCATTCTTCGATGCAATCGCACCCATCGTCCATCGCGACAGCATCAACATGGATGTGGCCTGGATCCAATCGCGTTGGAACAAGCGTACCGAGGCTTCCAATGCTGAAGGCGATTACATCAATTGCCCGATGACCAAAGAGCAATATCTGACGTTTCATCAGGCGTTGATCGATGGCGAGAAAACCGAATTCCGCGAGTGGGAACAAGACACACCCTATTTCGATGGCTGTATGCCCATCGAAGTGATGGCCGAACGCGGCGTTGATACGCTTCGATTTGGACCGATGAAGCCGGTTGGCTTGGACAATCCCAATGATGTGACCGACGAGTTCCCACAGGGGCGTTGGCCGTATGCGGTTGTGCAGCTGCGCCAAGACAACAAGCTTGGCACATTGTGGAACATGGTCGGCTTCCAGACCAAGCTCAAATACGGCGCGCAGGTTGAACTGTTCCGCACGATTCCAGGCCTTGAGAACGCCGAATTTGCGCGCCTTGGTGGGCTGCACCGCAACACCTTCCTCAACTCACCGATCGTGCTCGATCGCCAGCTTCGCCTCAAGGCCGCGCCGCATATCAGGTTTGCCGGCCAGGTGACGGGCTGCGAAGGCTATGTCGAAAGCGCCGCCATTGGTCTGATTTCCGGAATGATGGCGGCGCAGGAACTGGCGGGTCGCGACTGGACTCCACCCCCAGCTTCGACTGCGATTGGCGCATTGCTGTCGCACATAACCGGAGACGCGGAGGCCGATACGTTTCAGCCGATGAACGTCAATTTCGGGCTCTTTCCGCCTTTGCATGATGTGAAGAAGAAGCAGCGCAAGCTGGCCTATACGACCCGCGCCAAATCGGAGCTCGCCTCTTGGCTCGCAGAGCCAAGCCCCGTCGCCGCCTGATCAGCAACGGCAGCTTGGCCGAGATCGTCGCTTAGGAGCGGTTGTCGCGAACTCAGCTGGAGTCAGCTGCTGGTTTTGATCTGCGTCAGCACCTTCGAACCGCTTGACCGTCGTCACCGCCCATTCTTCGAATGTCAGAAGGTTGTTTCCATCGATATCCAGGGCGCGAAAGCCCGCCGTGCGTGATGCGAGCATCTCATTGCGGGTGATAATGCGGTCGCGATTGCGATCATACCGAAAGAAGCGGACCTCTTCCTTCGTCAGTTCGCTAGCCTCGGGCGGATCCGGCCCAATCATGTCGTTTGGATCGATTATGATCAGCTCTTCGACGCCCGGTCCGGGCGGGGCCAAGTCGGTGGGAGGTGGCGGCGCGTTCGTTTCTACCCGCGCCCTTCCCTGCCACCAGATCGCGCCGATCCCGGCGAGGAACAATCCTAGAAACACACCCAGAACCGCTTGGCGCATGACTCTCTCCTTGCACAGAAGAGCCCTGCCCAACTCTCAATCAGTCACAGCAAATTATCACAAATCAACGCCTTAGCAACGCCGCGCAGAACGCCGTCCATGATGCGCCGCGTCCTGCCATCAGGGGCTGACCGCCGGATTTTAGCGATCGGCGACCCAGTGCCGCCAGTACGGCCAGTCCGCGCCAGGAATGGGGAAGCGGCGGCGAACGCTCGTCATTTCTTAATCCCATTTCGATCAACATTTCGCGTTCTTCGGCAATTTCAGACTTTGAAGCCAGATCAGCAATCGCCCAAATTCGGCCAGCTTGGTTAACGGCGCGATAGGATTTGCTATCGGTTTCAAGCTCTCCAATCTCCAAAAACGGCGCCGATCTGCCATTCACAAACCGCTCGATTGCCTGTTGCTCAATCGGAGGTTCGACGAGCAATTCTTCCCAGCCATCAAGCATGGAAATCAACGCCGGTTCAGCGCCTGTCCAATGCTCGCCCAAGGCATCCAGCACCGCGTCACCCTGCGGCCTAATCGCCTGTTTTTGTGCGAGATTGTCCCTCCACCAGGCAATCCGTATTTGCGCCAGCATCGGCTCTGTCGATTGCGACACGATCCGTGCAATCCGCTGATCGAATGCGAGAAAGCTGGCCATGCGCGGGCGATTTGGGACGGGTGTGTGGGCGATCGCCAAGGCGAACTCGTCAGACAGGTGCTCGTGATCGATTGTCGCCATGGTGCATATCGCTAGTCCCCGCCGACGGGTGATTGTCAAGCGCGAGCTTAGCAAAGGATCGCGGAAAATTAGTCGTTAAGCATCTGCCGCAGTTTAGGTTTTCATTAACCACGGCCATTGAATTTTCACTCACTAGCATTCGCTAAAGCCATCCAGTGCTCCTGCATCCACGCGAGGGAAATTGTACTTATGGCCAAGCGATCATTCTTTTGGAATCTAGCCAAAGACACGACCGCCAATGTGATTATCATTTCGGCTGCGGCACTTGTTCCGCTGGTCGCAATGGTTGGCGGCGGCGTTGACGCAAGCCGTTACTACATGACCACCAGTCGCTTGCAGGCAGCGTGTGACGCCGGCGCCCTCGCCGCGCGTCGCGCCATGGATCAGGACGATTTCCAGAGCCAGCATCGCACGATCGCCAACAACTTCTTCGATCAAAACTACGAAGACGGTCAGTTCGGTATCGAGAACCTTTCGCGCACCTATAATGGCGATGCGGATGGCAAGGTGACAGGGACCGCGACGGGCGAGCTGCCGACCAGTCTGATGAGCATCTTCGGCTATGAAGAGTTCGACGTGTCGGTCAGTTGCGAAGCAGACATCAACATCTCGAACACGGACATCGTTTTCGTGCTCGACAACACCGGCTCAATGCAATGCGCTCCTGATGAGAGTTCTTGCAGCATCACCTATGGCAGCAATCCATCGGATTCGAAGCTGCGCGATCTCCAATCCGCCGCCAAATCATTCTACGATACGGTAACAGCTGCGACCTCTAGCTCAGCGCAGGTGCGTTATGGCTTTGTGCCCTATTCGAGCCAGGTCAATGTCGGCAATATTCTCTACGCCGCTGACTCGAGCTGGATGGCCACAAGCGCGACATATCAATCTCGCGAGGCCAATTGGGAGAATTACAGCGAGTGGGAGCCGACTGGAAGCGCGACTGTGACCAGCGTCTCGTTCAACAATGGCTACTGGTATCAATACGCCGATTATGACTGGGAAACGGGCTATAACTCAACGAGCTGCGCTGCCCAGCGCCCATCAGACATCCCCGAAGTAGTGCCCAGCGATATCAGCGGCGGTACGCTAATCAGCACGTCAGGCGGTGATCCGCGCACCGCAACTTACCAGGCCAGCAATGCCTTGATCGAGTATTGGGAAGGCTTCACATATTATTATGGCGGCGGCCCGGGTTGGTGTGCGATCGGATATTACATCTACGATTATCGCGCTGATGTGACCTACACCATCACCGAGGAAGAGGTCTTCTACAACCAGTTTGACGACTACACCTATAAGCCGGTGACCTTCGATCTCTCGACGCTGTATGACGACAACAGCGTCGCACTGCCAACTGGCTATCAGGGGGCCGATGAAAACCACACATGGAGTGGTTGCATCGAAGAAGCGGACTCTGTTGTTACAGACGACTTCGAACCAATCCCATCGGGCGCCTATGACCTTGATATCGATTTGGTTCCATCCAACGATTCGGAGCGATGGAAGCCTTGGCTGCCGACGGCCGTCTATTATCGCTACACTGACGGGTACTATCCTTGGTCAGGCTCATCTTACTGGCGCACGTCAGACTATGACAGCACCGAAGACAAGTACACGGTGCAGGATTGGTACGGGACTCCGCCTTGTCCTCGAGAGGCGCAGCGCCTCGAAGAGATGACTGAGACGGAATTCGACACCTATATCGATAGTCTCAGCGCGTGGGGCGCCACCTATCATGACTTTGGCATGATCTGGGGTGCGCGTTTTATCTCTCCAGACGGTATCTTTGCCGCCGCCAATACTTCAGCTCCCAACGGTGATGCGATTTCGCGCCACATCGTGTTCATGACCGATGGTGTGCAATCTACGTCGCAGACCGTTTATGGCTTCTATGGCATTGAGTATTGGGATCGTCGCGTAACCTCCGATGGCTCGCAGTCTCAGATGTCTGATCGTCACGCAAAACGATTCCAGGCCGCCTGCGAAGCTGCGCGCAACAAGAACATCTCGATCTGGGTGGTCGCGTTCGGAACGTCGCTCACTCAAAACCTGATCGACTGCGCTACCAGCGGACGCGCCTATCAAGCCAGCGACTCTGATGAGCTTGATGACGCCTTCACTGAAATCGCAGAGAAGATCGCAGCCCTGAGGTTGACCGCATGATCCGGACATTCTCCCAACTGCGTCGCAACAAAGATGGTGCGGCACTGACCGAGTTCGGCCTTGTCGCACCGATCATGTGCATGATGATCATGGGCATCTTTGATCTCGCGCATACGCAATACACCGAATCGCTCATCACAGGCGCAATGCAGAAAGCAGGTCGAGACCTGACTCTGGAGAGCGCAGGCAGCCAGGAGGCGGCGATCGATCAGCAAGTGATCGACACAGTCTCGACTGTGACCCCGGGCAATGCGACGGTGACGCTAGAGAAGCTTGCGCACTTTGACTTCGGCGATATCGGCGAGGCCGAGGCATTCACCGACAACAACGACAATGACATTTGCGACAATGGCGAGCCTTACGAGGACGCCAATGGCAACGGCACCTACGACACTGATCGCGGCCAGGATGGCATTGGCGGTGCACGTGACGCTGTCGTTTACACCGCTGTGGTGACCTACCCTCGCCTGTTTCCGATCGCCGAATTCATCGGCATCGACAAGAATGTATCGGTCAGGGCCTCGACCATCTTGCGCAACCAGCCATACGACCAACAGGATCTGACAGTGGAGACCTTGAATTGTTCATGATCTCACCCTCTCGCAGCCTTATTCGCAAGTGCTCTGACAAGCTCACGCGGCTCAAGCTGCTGCGCGACGAATCGTCGGGCATCGCGATGACGGAGTTTGCGTTTACCGCACCGATTATCCTCTCTTTGGGCATGCTCGGCGTCGAGACCGCAAACTATTCGATCACACATATGCGTGTGAGCCAAATCGCTATGCAGGTCGCCGACACGGCGTCTCGTGTAGGCGAACAGACAACTCTGGTCGAGCGCAAGCTCTACGAAGAAGATCTCAATGACGTGTTCATTGGCGCCGAGAAGCTTGGCTCAGGAATCAACATGCTCGGCAATGGGCGCATTATCCTGTCGAGCCTCGAGCAGAATGCCGATGGTGGCCAATGGATCCATTGGCAGCGCTGTGTGGGCGCCAAAAACCACACCTCAAGCTATGGCGAAGCTGGCGATGGCTCCAGCGGCACAAGCTTTCCCGGCATGGGTGACAGCGGCTCGGAAATCACGGCAAGCTCCGGCACCGCGGTGATGTTTGTAGAAGTGGCCTACGACTATCAGGGTCTTACGCCGCTCAACTTCTTGACCAGCGAAACCATCAACTACACCGCCGCGTTCAACATTCGCGACACGCGCGATCTCACGCAGCTCTACAATACGTCGACGCCAGCAGGCGTGAATGCCTGCAATACGTTCAGCGCCACGGTTGCGACTTAAACGTAGCAGACCTTCTTCGCGGCGGTGACAATACGCTCGGCATCGATCAACGCAAGCTGCTCTAGATTGGCTGCGTAAGGCAGCGGCACATCTTCATTGCACACCCGCAGGACCGGTGCGTCGAGATCGTCGAAGCCCTCTTCCATGCAGATCGATATCACTTCCGACGCTATCGAGCATGTCGGCCAGCCTTCTTCAGCAATGACTAGGCGATTGGTCTTTGCCAAGCTTGTCAGGATCGCGTCCTTGTCCAGCGGCCGCAGCGTGCGCAGATCGATGACCTCTGCATCAATTCCTTCGCTCGCCAATTGCTCCGCAGCGTCCAAGGCAAAGCCAACACCAATCGAGTAGCTGACAATCGTCACATCGCTGCCTTCGCGCATAATGCGCGCTTTGCCGATCGGGAGCACATGATCTTCCAGATCGGGCACGTCGAAGCTGCGTCCATAGACCAGCTCATTCTCGAGGAAGACGACCGGATCCTCTGTTCGGATCGCCGCCTTCATCAATCCCTTCGCGTCGGAACTGTCATAGGGTGCAATGACGATGAGACCAGGCACGCTGGCATACCACGGGCCATAGTTCTGGCTGTGTTGTGCAGCGACTCGGCTTGCGGCTCCATTTGGGCCTCTGAACACGACCGGGCAACGCATCTGCCCGCCGCTCATATAGTTTGTTTTCGCAGCAGAGTTCACGATGTGGTCGATCGCCTGCATGGCGAAGTTGAAAGTCATGAATTCGACGATAGGTCGCAGGCCGCCCATGGCTGCGCCAGTGCCGATGCCGGCAAAACCATATTCGGTGATGGGCGTATCGATCACCCGCTTTGGACCGAACTCGTCGAGCAGCCCTTGCGTAACCTTGTAGGCGCCTTGATACTCAGCGACCTCTTCACCCATCACGAACACGCGCTCATCTGCGCGCATTTCCTCAGCCATCGCATCGCGCAACGCTTCGCGAACGGAAACACTCGTGAAGGAGGTGCCAGCCGGAATCTCGGGATCATTGGCGCGCGGTGTCGCTGCCGGCTTTGGTGCAGGAGCACTGGCCACCGGTGCGGCAGCTGGCTCAGGCGCGGCATTCGCAGGAGCGGCCGCGGCGGGTGCCGGCGCAGAATCTTCGTCACCATCGAGCATCGCGATAACCGTACCGACGGCTACATCTTCGGTCCCTTCCGCGATCAGGATCTGGGTCAACACCCCTTCATCGATCGCTTCAAACTCCATCGTCGCCTTGTCGGTCTCGATCTCAGCGATGATGTCACCCGGCTCGATTGCGTCGCCTTCGGCCTTAAGCCATTTGGCGAGCGTACCCTGTTCCATCGTTGGCGAGAGGGCTGGCATTTTGAGTTCAATACCCATGGCTCAATACTCCTCCACCAGAACATCGGTGTAGAGTTCACTCGCCTCTGGCTCAGGTGAATTCTCGGAAAAGTCAGCCGCCTCGGCGACACGCGCACGGATCGCCTTGTCAATCGCCTTGAGCTCGTCTTCGGTTTTGCCGCGTTCGATCAACACCTTTTTGAGGCCTTCGATCGGATCGTGCTGCTCGCGCTGTTCCTGCACTTCCTCACGCGTACGGTACTTGGCCGGATCGGACATTGAGTGGCCGCGATAGCGATAGGTGTTGCATTCCATCAGCACGGGGCCCTTGCCTTCGCGAACATGCTTGAAAGCAACCTCCGCAGCAGCGCGCACTTCGAGCACGTTCATCCCATCGACTTCCATGCCTGGGATCCGGAACGCTGTGCCGCGCCGATGAAAGCGCGTTTCGGCGCTTGAGCGCGAACTGGCCGTACCCATGGCATATTGATTGTCTTCAACAACGAAGACGATCGGCAAATTCCAAAGCGCGGCCATGTTGAATGTTTCATAGACCTGGCCCTGATTGGCGGCACCATCCCCGAAATAGGCCAGGCAAAGGCCGCCATCCTCATTGTATTTGTGTGCCAGCGCCAGGCCACCACCAAGCGCAACCTGAGCACCGACAATGCCATGTCCGCCGTAAAACTTATGCTCGGTGCTGAACATATGCATCGAGCCGCCCTTGCCCTTGGAAATCCCGGCCTCGCGTCCGGTGAGTTCAGCCATGATCACGTTCGGATCGATCCCATAAGCAAGCATATGGCCGTGATCACGATATCCAGTGATCACGCTGTCCTTGTCTCCGTCGAGCGCGCTCTGAAGGCCGATGGCGACCGCCTCTTGGCCGATATAGAGGTGGCAGAACCCTCCGATCAATCCCAGACCATAAAGCTGGCCGGCCTTCTCTTCGAACCGGCGGATAAGCAGCATCTGCTCGTAGAATTCGAGCATTTGATCGTCACTTGCATCGAACAGCTTGCTGTTCTCAAACTCTTCCTGCAGCGAGTGAAGGATGAAGTCGGGATCGTCAGCCGGAGCCTTGTCCGCGACTGCCTTTTTTCCACGCGCAGAGTTGGTGCGCGGTTTGGCCGGGGTTTTCGACTTAGCGGGCTGTTTCGCCAAAGCGTGATTCCTCTGATGGGGCGCGCCTCAAGGGCGCGTTGTTTCGCTTCGACGCTCTTGGCAAAATCACACGCGTGACGCAACGGAATCCGCGTTTCTAAAGGCCACTCAACGCGATGCATTGCTATGCATACGCGCCGATGCCGTCAGCAAAACCGACTATTGCTCTTCAGGGTTGATCACCAGCTCGTCTGGATGAACGACATTGAGATTGCGACGCATCAATTCCATGATCAGATCGGGATCCGCGGCGTCGGGATTGAGCAGTTCTACACGGTTCTGCAACCGATCTCGCTCGGCTTCCAACACTGCAATATGCGCGTTGCGTTGCTCAAGCATCCGGGCGTTCTCGCTCCAGGCCAACAAGCCAGTCGGGCCGGCGATCGCCAGTGTCGTCAAAATCAGCAAAAGGAACAGCGCGAGGCCTTGTTTGACCTGATCTTCGGGCAGGCGCAGCGGCATGCGATCATTGCGCGTGTTTTTGATTTGTCCCGCCCGAACCATGGATGGACAGAATCATAGTTAATGCCTTGGTTCAAGCAGAAATCGCTCACAAAGGGCAGAAAAGCGCCAAAAAGCGGGGCAAAGCTCAATATGAGCGTGGAAGCCCCAACACATGCTCGGCCAAATAGGACAATATCAGATTGGTTGAAATCGGGGCGACCGTATAGAGCCGTGCCTCGCGGAACTTGCGCTCGACGTCATATTCCTCGGCAAATCCGAAGCCGCCAAAGGTCTGCACGCACATGTCGGCAGCAGCCCAACTTGCCTCTGACGCAAGCAGTTTGGCCATATTGGCTTCCTCGCCCGGATTCCCGCCTTCATCGTAAACCTTTGCCGCGTGGTGAACCATCAGCTCGGCCGCGCGCATCTGGGCATAGCAGCGCGCAATCGGGAACTGGATGCCCTGGTTCTGGCCGATAGGTCGCGAAAAGACCTGCCGATCCTTGGCATACTCACTCGCCTGATCAATGAACCACTTCGCATCCCCGATGCACTCTGCCGCAATCAGGATACGCTCCGCGTTCATACCCGACAGGATATAGCGAAATCCCTGTCCCTCTTCGCCGACCAGCGCATCGGCCGGTATCCGCAAATCGTCGAAGAAGACCTCGCAGGACGAATGGTTCATCATCGTGCGGATTGGCTTGATCGACATCCCGTTGCCAACTGCCTTTTGCATATCGACCAGAAACATCGACAGCCCCTCGGTCTTCTTTTTGATCTGGTCGCGCGGCGTGGTGCGAGCCAGCAATAGCATCAAGTCAGAATGCTCAGCGCGACTGGTCCAGATCTTCTGACCGTTGATGACATATTCGTCGCCGTCACGAACCGCGCGGGTCTTGAGCGACAAAGTATCGGTGCCGCTGGTCGGCTCCGACACACCGAATGCCTGCAAGCGCAGCGTGCCGTTGGCAATCTTCGGAAGATATTCCTGTTTCTGCGCGTCACTCCCATACCGCAGCAGCGTGTTCATGATGTACATTTGGGCGTGCGCGGCGCCGCCATTGCACCCGGAGGCTTGAATCTCCTCCATGATGACGGCCGCTGCATCCAGCTTCAGCCCGCTTCCGCCATATTCGGTCGGGATGAGCGCAGCGAGAAAACCTGCTTTTGTCAGCGCATCGACAAACTCGCCCGGATATTCACGAGCGGCGTCCTTTGCACGCCAATATTCGCCGGGAAACTCGTCGCACAAGGCGCGAACGGCACGGCGGATTTCTTCAAGTTCAGCGGATTCTTGCGGCATTTCTCAATCGTCCTCTCAATGCCCAAAGGTGCTTGCCCACGTCGTTTGAACAAGTCCACCTCGCGGAAGTGCTAATGCTCGATCATGGCTTCACGCTAGCAGTTCAGTCTTTTTATGCTACTGAATGCGCAAAGGGAGATTGATGCATGCAGATACTTAGCCACGACCCCGCTCGTTTTGCCTCTATTCCAGACTATCCGTTCGCAGAGCACTGGTTGGAGATTGATCTTGGCGAGGGCTATTCAGGGCGCATGCACTATCTCGATGAGGGCCCCAAGGACGCCCCTCCTGTGCTGTTGTTCCATGGCGAGCCGAGTTGGAACTTCCTTTACCGCAAAATGATTCCTGTCCTTCTCGACGCAGGTTTCCGTTGCTTGGCACCCGATCTGATCGGCTTCGGAAAGAGCGACAAACCCGACGATATCGGCTTCTACAGCTATGATCGGCATATGAGCTGGCTAGGCCAGTGGCGCGACGCAATTGTCCCTCAACCCGCCGCTCTGTTCTGCCAGGATTGGGGCGGTTTGCTTGGCCTGCGCATGGTCGGAGAGAATCCTGACTCCTTCTCCTGCGTGGTCGCCAGCAACACATTCCTGCCGACCGGCGGCACACCCTCCCCCGCATTCCTGGCTTGGCGCGAATTCGCCAAGAGTTCTCCTGACTTTGCCATTGGCGACCTGCTGCAACGCGCGACGGCGACAGAGCGCAGCGCAGAGGAAATTGCCGCTTATGATGCGCCCTTCCCCGACGAGCCTTCCAAGGCAGGCGCACGGGCGTTTCCGCAATTGGTCCCGGTCGAAGACGGAATGGATGGCATCGCTCAAAACAAAGCGGCATGGAGAGGCCTGGCCGCTTTCGACAAACCGTTCCTCACATTATTCGGCGAAGATGATCCGGTCACTGGTGGCCTTGCTCAGCCTTTGATCGACAACATCGCAGGCGCTGCTGGACAACCTCATGGCATGCTCTCGACATGCGGCCATTTCTGCCAAGAAGATCGTCCTGTTGAGCTAGCGCAAGGCGTGATCGACATGGCGAAAAAGGCCGGATTTCTGGCTTGAGCGACAGCGGCGCAGCAACTGACAGCACGATTGCGCCGCACTATCTCAGTCGCGCGCAGGAATATGCCTTGGCGTTGACCACTGCGGTGGTCACGGCAAACGCCTATTACATCCATCCTATCATTGGCGAGGTCGCTCGCGACTTTGGCGTGAGCGACGCACAGATCGGGATCGTGCCTGCGGCCAACCAATTGGCTCTGGCACTGGGCATTTTCTTGCTGTTGCCGCTTGGCGATCGTTACTCGAACCGGCGCCTCTGCCTTGTGCTTGTTTCTGCCCAGTCGGTCTTCATGCTGGGCATGGCGCTCGCGCATCAATTCGAGCTGTTCACGCTGGCTTCAACCCTGCTCGGCTTTGTCACGATCGCGCCGTATCTCATTCCTGCATTCGCATCGAAACGCGTCGCGCCGGAGCGATTGGGGCAGGTCACCGCGCTCCTAACTGCGGGCGTAATCTTTGGAATCCTTGTCGCTCGGGTCGGCGCCGGCATCGTAGCGGCGGAGTTTGGTTGGCGTGCTGTCTATTGGTGCGGTGTCGTGGCCATGGCAGCGGTCACGCTCTATCTGCCGATTGCCATGCGCAGCGAGGTGCAACCCTCCAAGGCGCCCACGCACACATATCCGGATTTGCTGAAATCGGTCTTTGTGCTCGCGGCGCAGCATCGTGACATGCTGATCTCCGCGGTGATCCAGGGCCTCAATTTCGCGACCTTCACCGCCACTTGGCTGGCGCTCGCACTCTATCTCACAGGAGCTGAAATGGGGTACGGCGTTGACGTGGTCGGGTATCTCGCCGGGCTGGCCGCGATCAGCATCATATCGACACCGAGGCTCGGCTCCTGGGCTGACCGGATCGGTCCGCGCAAGGCGAGATTGATTGTGTCCTTTGTGCAGGTTGCGGGCATTGGCTTGTTCTACCCGTTCGGCGGCAATGTCTGGATGCTGATCGTGCCTTTGGTGATCGTAAACATGGTTGGTCCAACGGTCGATGTGACCGGGCGCATGACGTTCCTATCGCTCGAACCGGCGATCAGAACGCGTCTCACCACGACCTATATCGTGATCATGTTCCTGGGCGGTGCCTTGGGCAGCATCCTGGGTACAGCGGTGTATGATTGGGCTGGTTGGGCAGGCACATGCGCGATGTTGAGCCTGATTTCGATCACGATTGTCGGCCTGTCCTATCACGCGCATCGCTCGCATCAGAACGCCTAGATTGCGTGAAAATTGGTGACCCCGGCGTGATTCGAACACGCGGCCCTCAGATTAGGAATCTGATGCTCTATCCGGCTGAGCTACGGGGCCCCCTCGCCCCTTTAGCATCGCCTATTCTGCAATCAATTGAGATCTTCGGGCGGTGCGACGGGAAAAGGCAGTGGAGCGATCGCTACGCCCTCGTCAGCCAGCGACTTAGCCTCTTCAAGGCTCGCCTCGCCATGGATGGGCGCTTCGTCCCGTTCCCCATAATGCATTTCGCGCGAATGCGAGGCGAAATCCTTGCCAACATAGGTGCTGCCTTTGAGCGCCTTTTGCTGCGCCTCAGCGAGCGCGGCCATCGCCTTTTGCACCTCTTCCGGCATAGGCTGGTTCACAACGGGCTTTGCATCTGGATGCGCGACACCCTTGCCCGGATCGGATTTGGTGTTCGATTTGGCGGGAACGGCCGGCGCCATCGGCGCTTTACTGATCACGTCACTGCCGCATTGAGGACATGTCACCAAACCGCGCGCACTTTGCTCCTCAAAATCAGAGGATGAGCCAAACCACCCTTCGAAACGGTGGCCATGGTCACAATGCAAATCGAATACGATCATGTGATCGAATATTCCCGGTCGGTCGTCATTTGAGCCTCAATTGGGCATTTCACGACGGTTAGCAAGGCTTGGAATTTGCGATCTGACTTCTTCGATCCGGTTAAGATCGATATCGCAAAAGCCCAGACCTGGCTCATCCCCACCCATATCGAGCAACACTTCGCCCCAGGGATCGACCACCAGCGAATGGCCATAGGTTTCGCGACCATCCTCGTGTTTTCCGACCTGGGCGGCGGCGATCACAAACGCGCTGGCTTCGATCGCACGCGCGCGCAGCAGGACGTGCCAATGCGCTTGGCCCGTTGGGACAGTGAATGCCGCTGGAACGGCAATTGCGTCGCAGCGACGCTTGCCAAGCTCGTCAAACAGCGCAGGAAAACGCAGATCATAGCAAATTGTGAGGCCAAGCCGGCCTAAAGCAGTCTGCTCGATCGTAGTGACTTTTTCGCCCGCCCTGTAAGCAGAGCTCTCGCGCCATATTTCCCCGGTAGCGAGCTCCACGTCGAACATATGGATCTTGTCGTAATATTGGGGATAGTCGATTCCTAGTACCCACTCGAAGTACATCGAACGGTTGACCAATTCTCCCTCCGTTCCGATGGTCGCTGTCGAACCAAGCGCCAGGTCTATGTTGTGGGCAAATGCAAGATAGCCAAGATGCTCGATAGCCTTGGCTTCTTTAGCTGATCCAACCCAGTTCGAGGCTCGCTTGCGATCGCGATCGAGCAATATTGACATCTCGGGCGTAAAAAGGGTGCGCGCTCCAGCAATCGCTGCCTTCTTGATGGCCTCTTCGATGACCCTTAGATTCGCCTCCGGGTCAATTCCGGAGGTCATTTGCAGGACGGCTATCTTGGGCATTGGGCAGCCCTACCCAGCCAACAACGCGTCCAGCTTGCCAGCGCGCTCGAGCGCAGCCAGATCATCCGAGCCGCCGACATGAACATCGCCAATGAAGATCTGCGGCACTGTGCGGGCCATAGGAGCACGCGAAAGCATCTCATCACGTTTTGCCCCGCCCATCGTGATGTCGATCTCGTTCACCTCAACACCCTTGCCAGCCAAGAGGTGCTTAGCCCGGACGCAGAAAGGGCACGCGAACTTGGTGTACATGTCGATCTTCGGCTGGCTCATAACTGGTCCCGTATTCCATATGGATTGCATGCTCTCTAGCACTTGAAAGCGCTGCTTGCCCCCCTAAATCTAACGTGTCGGCACGATCTGCCAAGTCTGGGGATCATCGTCGTCAGCGAATGCTGCATGCGGCAGGTTCGCAACACAGAACAAATTGCTCAAACAAAGAGGATTTGGAATTATGTCACGTTTGGATTTCACCCCCTATCGCCGCACCACAGTTGGGTTTGACCATCTGTTTGACCTGCTTGAGAGCCAGGTCCGCAACAATAGCGGCGACAACTACCCCCCTTTCAACATCGCACGCCGCGGTGAAGACAATTATCGTATCACGCTCGCCGTAGCTGGCTTTAGAAGCGAAGATATCGACATCACCGCCCAGCAGAACCTGCTGGTGGTTCAAGGCAAGAAGCGCGAAGAAATCGAAGATGGATCAGAATTGATCCATGTTGGTATCGCCAATCGCGGGTTTGAACGCCGGTTTGAACTGGCCGACTATGTTCGAGTCGAGCGCGCCGATCTTGCTGATGGCCTGCTCTTGATCGACCTGGTTCGCGAAGTTCCAGATGCGATGAAGCCCAAAAAGATCGCCGTAAATGGCGCGACGACGCTCTCGGCAGTCCCGGATACTTCTTCCGAAGACGACGCTGACGCAGCGTAACTGCAAACAGAGAAATCAAATGATTAGGGGCGGATCGCAAGATCCGCCCCAGCGGCATTGAAGCCGCCTCGTTTCGGGTTTCACCGTCCGGGTCGCAGAAGACGGTGAACTCCGTTTCGAGCTCAGCGAGGCCTTAGGCCTATCAATATGTGAGCGAAAACGCTCCCCCCTTATGGAAACCTATAGGTTTCCGGAGACGTAAACGCAAATATCTTGTGCAGGAAAACGCAACTTTCCCACTTGTATAAACACGACAAGTTGCAGATTCTTGAACTAAACCAGCCGTGATTGTTCGAGGGCCGCCGCGATGAATCCCGCAAATAGAGGATGCGGATCAAACGGTTTGGACTTCAATTCCGGGTGGAATTGCACACCCACGAACCAAGGATGGTCTGGCCGCTCCACGATTTCTGGTAGCAATCCGTCGGGCGACATGCCCGAGAAAACGAGCCCTTGCTGCTCCAGTGGCTCAATGTAAGCGCTGTTCACTTCGTAGCGGTGCCTGTGGCGCTCAGAAATCATCTCGGACCCACCATAGATCCGCGAGACATGGCTGTTGCCGGACAGGCGCGCGTCATAGGCCCCAAGGCGCATAGTGCCGCCGAGATCGCCACCAGCTTCGCGGGTTTGCAGTCCTTCTTCGGTCATCCATTCGGTGATGATGCCAACCACTGCTTGATCGGTCTCGCCAAATTCGGTCGACGAGGCTTGCTCGAACCCAGCTGTCCGAGCGCCTTCGATGCATGCCATCTGCATGCCCAGACAAATCCCGAAGAATGGGACATTGCGCTCCCGCGCAAATCGAACGCTGGAAATCTTGCCTTCGCTCCCACGTTCACCAAATCCACCAGGAACAAGGATTCCATGCATCGGCTCCAGGCTGGATGCGATTTCGGCATCACCACCTTCGAACACCTCAGCATCGATCCATTTGATGTTGACCTTCACACGATTGGCCAAGCCACCGTGGATCAGCGCTTCATTGAGGCTCTTATAGGCATCCTGCAGGCCAACATATTTGCCCACCACGCCGATCGTAACCTCACCCTCTGGGTTGAAGTAGCGATCAGTCACATCATGCCACGCAGACAGATCAGGATCGGGAGCGTCGGTGATGCCAAAGCCGCGGAGCACTTCAGCGTCGAGGCCTTCCTGGTGATATTGCAGCGGCACTGAATAGATCGATGGCGCATCAAGCGCCGGAATCACCGCCTCTTTGCGAACATTACAGAAATTGGCGATCTTCTGGCGCTCACCATCGGGCAAAGGATGTTCTGCGCGGCACAGAAGCACGTCGGGCTTGATGCCAAGGCTTGCCAGCTCGCGAACCGAGTGCTGCGTCGGCTTGGTCTTCAGCTCTCCTGCTGCCGCAATATAGGGCACCAAGGTCACATGGACGCTGAGGGTCTGTTGCGGCTCAAGCTCATTCCGCAACTGGCGGATGGCTTCCATGAAGGGCAGCGATTCAATGTCGCCCACAGTGCCGCCAATTTCGCACAGGATGAAATCGTGATCGCCCTGATCCGCGAGCGCGAATTGCTTGATCGCATCCGTCACGTGCGGGATCACCTGCACGGTCGCGCCCAGATAATCACCGCGTCGTTCCTTCGCGATAATATCCTGATAAACGCGCCCGCTGGTGATGTTGTCGCTCTGGCGCGCAGATACGCCGGTGAAGCGCTCATAATGCCCCAAATCGAGGTCGGTCTCCGCACCGTCATCGGTCACGTACACTTCGCCGTGCTGATACGGACTCATCGTCCCGGGATCGACGTTGAGATAGGGATCGAACTTGCGGATACGAACCTTGTACCCACGTGCCTGAAGGAGAGCAGCCAAGCTGGCTGCCATGAGACCTTTTCCGAGCGAGGAAACCACGCCGCCGGTTATGAAAATGTACCGCGCCATGGGAGTCGGGCCTTAAGGCGCAATCCGGATTCGGCGCAAGCGAATTACGCTGTCAGGTCAGCGTAAATCCACAGCCTGGTCCAAAATTGCTTTGGTTGTCGCTTATTCCGCCGCGAGCGGATCATCATTGGCGGCAGGTTCTGCCGGAGCGCCACCGCCCAATGGATCAGCCGCACCACCCAGAGGATCAGACGGCGTCACCGAACGATCAATCGTCGATTCGACAGTGTTCGTCCCCGACGTGTCGACCGCCAGCGCTGCCAAAGCAATCGACAGCACGACAAACAGCACGGCCAGCCATTTGGTTGAACGCGAAAGAAAATCCGCAGCCCCACGAGCCCCAAGCGCACCGCTTGGGTTGCCACCGATCCCCAGGCCGCCACCTTCAGACCGCTGCATCAAGATGACGCCGATAAGGCCGGCGGCAACCAATGCCTGGACAACAGTGAGAAAGATAAACAGCGACATGAAGATGATCCCGATTGAATTGGAGTGCTAGATAGGCGCGCAGATTGCGGCGCACAAGGGAGGCCGAGCAGCTATCAGGCTTCGGCGTCTTCGCCAGCGGCCAGAGCAATACCCATGAAGCTGTCAGCTGTAAGGCTTGCGCCGCCAACCAAGGCTCCGCCCACTTCCGCCGCAGAGAGAATTTCCGCTGCGTTTTCAGGCTTCACTGATCCACCATAGAGAATGCGGACTTCGCCGCCCTGCTCTTCGCCATATTGCTTGATCAGCAATTCACGGATGCGCTGGTGCATGGCCTCAATGTCTTCAACAGTTGCCGTATTACCGGTTCCAATGGCCCAGATCGGTTCATAGGCGACCGTCAGACGCTCTGCTGCGTCATCAATATCCGGCAGCGAAGCGCGCAGCTGTTTCGCGACAAAGCTTTCCGCCTTGCCGGACGAACGAACCGAGTCGCTCTCTCCGCAGCACAGAATGATCCGGAGCCCGGCTTCCAGCGCAGCATCAGCCTTGGCACGAATTGTCGCGTCCTTTTCGCCGTGATTTTGGCGCCGCTCGCTGTGACCGAGGATTACGAATTTCGCCCCAGCATCCGCAATCATGGTCGCGGAGATATCGCCGGTATGCGCACCTTCAGGCTCGGCATGGCAATCTTGCGCGCCCACTGCGATTTGTTCCGCTTCGCGGTGGACCGGGTGAATCAGTGTGTAAGGGGGAGCGATGGCGACCTCGACCTTCATGTGTCGTTGCGCCGCACGATCGATGGCACGCGCTTCGGAAAGCATTGCGCGTGTCCCATTCATTTTCCAATTGCCAACAATATAGGGCCGTAAAGGCATGAGGGTGTCCTGCGAATTCTCTGATCTTTATCGAATCTTTCGAGCCTATATAGGCTGCGGGGTCGGGTCCGCTAGCTGAGCAATTCGATACAGTCAAAACGCTTTCTCACCTGTTGCCGTCAGGTCGCATGATAGATAAAGCGACTTTCACCTCGCATTTCGGCTGATTTCGGCCGCTCCGCACCAGGATGTTCAAAGCACAATGATTTCGTTTTTTCGCAGGATTTTTCAGTCCAAGCTCGGTCTCGCACTGACTTTTGCATTTATCGCGCTGATTGCGCTCGCCTTTGCTGCAAGTGACATCACCGGATCAACTTTTGGTGGCGTCGCAGGCAATGATCGCGTCGCGCGGGTCGGCGATGAGCGGATCTCGACTTCCGAATTGTCGCAGCGCGCGAGCTTTGCGCTCGATCAGGTTCGCGAGGAGCAGCCAACCACGAGCATGCGCAGCTTCATCAACAATGGCGGGCTGGACGAAGTGCTGCAGCAGCTGATCGATCGCTATGCGATTGGTGGCTATGCAAAGAAATATGGCCTGCGCGCGGGCAATAATCTGATCAATAGCGAGATCTTGCAGATCGGCGCGTTTCGCGGCGTCAGCGGTGAATTTGAGCAGGCAACATACGAAGCCGCGCTGCGCAACCAGGGCCTGACGGACGCGACATTGCGGCGTGACCTGGGTGATGGGTTGCTGGCCCAGCAATTGCTGGTTCCCGCTCTCGCTGCACCCCAAGTGCCGGACTCGCTGGTCAAAAGATATGCCGCGTTCAGCACCGAACGTCGTCAGGGTTCGGTCGCGCTTATCCCTAGCTCATCCTTCACGCCCGAAGGCGATCCGAGCGCTGAACAATTGCAGCAATTCTATGATGATCACCGCGCGCGCTACATTCTGCCTGAACGCCGGACGCTGCGCTTCACGACATTCGGCATGGACAATGTTTCGGACCGGGTGACGCCTACCGATGCAGAAATCGCCGCGCGTTATGAGCGTGATGCGCTGTCCTATGAGGAACAGGAAACCCGCGTCATCAGCTCGCTGTTTGTCCCGACCGAAGATGCCGCCAGAGCGCTGAGCGCGCGCGTCGCTTCAGGTGTGACGCTTGAACAGGCTGCAACAGAAGCAGGCTTCTCAGTCGTCCAAAGCGAGCCCCGCAGCCGCGACGAATTCGCAGCCACCGCCAGTGAAGCGGTTGCCGATGCCGTGTTCGCGGCAGAGCGTGGATCAATTGCTGAGCCAGCGCGCAGTTCGCTTGGCTGGTATGTCGCTCGGATTGATTCGATCAACCGCACTCCTGCGCGGTCGCTCAACGATGTGCGCAGCGAAATTTCTGAGCAATTGTCGGTAGAATTGCGCGCAGCGGCTTTGGCTGATCTGAGCACACGGGTCGAAGATCGCATCAATGATCGCGTATCCTTGACCGAGATCAGCGAAGAATTTGATCTGCAGGTGGATACCACGCCGGCATTGCTCGCCAATGGGCGGTTGTTCGACAACCCTGCCGCAGGCGTGGCGGATGAGTTGCAGCCGACCCTGGAAACCGCATTCCAAATGGATGAGAGCGAGCCCGAACTGGCCGAACTGGTCCGTGGTGAGCGCTTCATCGTCTTTGAAGTTGAAGAGATCACCGAATCCGCGGCAGCCCCGCTCGATACGATCGAGGATCAGGTCACTGCCGAGTGGCGCCGTTCAGAGGGCGACAAGTTGGCGCGTGAAGCAGCCGATCGTGTCCTGGGCAAGCTCAACAGCGGTGAATCCGAATTGCTGGCTGCGTTGAATGCAGAAGAGGCGCGGCTCCCCGCGCCGCAGCGTATCAACATGACTTTGGCGGAACTGACACCGCAGCAAGGTCAGCGCATTCCTACACCGCTCGTCCTGCTCTTCAGCATGGCCGAAAACACGGTCAAGCGGCTCGAAGCGCGCAATGATCTTGGCTGGTACATCGTTGAGCTTGATGACATTTCGGTCACCCCACTCGAAGATGGCGACCCGGCGCTGCTTCAAGCGGAGGCTGCCATCGCGCGGTCGATCTCGAGCGAATATGCCGCTCAAGTCACCACTGCGATGCGCGAAGAGCTGGGTGTTGATCGCAATGACACCGCCATCGATGCTGTCCGACGCCAGCTTACAGGCGAAAATTGATCGTTTGTATCGGTGTCGGGTTTCGCGTCTCTACAAAATGCCGAAGCTGCACGGGCTGAGCTAGATCGGGGCAATCCAAGCCTGGTTTGGCGGCGCGTCATTGCGGATTGTGATACGCCGGTTGGCGCAGCTCAGCGCCTGATCGAACCAGGCCGTGGAGATTTCCTGCTTGAATCGGTCGAGGGCGGAGAAATCCGCGGCCGATACAGTCTGGTCGGGCTTGATCCAGATCTCGTTTTCCGCGGCTCTGGAAGGGATGCAGAGATCAACCGGCAATGGCAAACCGACCGCAATGCGTTTGAGGCCTGCGACGGAGATGCGCTGAGCGAGCTGCGGCAACTGGCAGATACTTGTCGTATCGATGTACCCGAAGGACTGCCGCCGGCCCTCGCCTGTCTGGTCGGCTATTTTGGCTATGAGACGATCGGCCTGGTTGAAACGCTTCCGCGCGCCAATCCCAGCGAGCTGAACCTTCCGGACCTGCTGTTCGTGCGTCCGACGCTGATCTTGGTGTTCGACGGATTGACGGACGAGCTGTTCGTTGTGGCTCCGATCTGGTCTGCGAAGAACCCGACGGGCGCAATTGAACATGCTGGCGACAAGATCGATGATATCTTGCGCGAATTGCAGGCAACCAAGCCGGCACGCCCCGCCTCAGCCAATCTGGAGGAGCCCGAACTTGCGCCCGTCATGGATGGCGGCGAATACAAATCGCTGGTAGCCAGAGCGAAGGAATATATCGCCGCAGGTGATATTTTTCAGGTCGTGCTCGCACAAAGGTTCACGTGCCCGTTCGAGCTTCCACCGCTGGATCTCTATCGCGCTTTGCGGCGGGTCAATCCCTCGCCATTCCTCTACTTCCTAGATCTACCCGGCTTTGCAATTGTCGGATCCAGCCCCGAGATTCTGGTTCGTGTCCGCGATGGCGAGCTCACCATCAGGCCCATTGCGGGAACGCGCCCTCGCGGAGCCACCGCCAGCGAGGATCGTGCCAATGAGGTGAGCCTGTTGGCCGATCCCAAGGAATGCGCAGAACATCTGATGCTGCTTGATCTTGGTCGCAATGATGTTGGCCGCGTCGCGGCTCGCGGTAGTGTTGAAGTGACCGACAGTTTCACAATCGAGCGCTACAGCCACGTCATGCACATCGTCAGCAACGTCATTGGCAAACTTGCTCCGGATAAGGACGCATTGGACGCATTGTTTGCAGGTTTTCCTGCAGGCACGGTCTCAGGTGCACCCAAGATACGCGCCTGCGAGATCATCGCCGAGCTGGAGCCGGAAACGCGCGGTGCCTATGCTGGCGGTGTCGGCTACTTTGCGCCCGATGGCTCGGTCGATTCGTGCATCGTTTTGCGCACGGCCGTGGTTAAGGATGGCACCATGCATGTGCAGGCAGGTGCCGGCATCGTTGCCGACAGCGATCCCGATTATGAGCTGGCCGAATGCCGCGCGAAAGCAGGTGCGCTTATCGCCGCCGCGCGCGAAGCCGTGAGGGTCGCTGGTGAACCGGGATATGGCCAATGAGAGCAGTCTGGATCCCTATCGCGCTGTGTGTGGCCTTGGCAGGGTGCAAACCGCCAGAAGGCGGCGAGCCGGTGCTCCGCACAGAGATTGGCGAGCCAGGAGAGCTTGTCGAACCCGAATTGCTGCCAGACGAGACCGACCAGGCGCCCGCTGTTGAGCGCGTAGCCTCCGCTTGCAGCGATGTGAGCTTTGAAGACGTGCCGCTGACCCATTGCATCGCGGATCCTGCCGACCACCGCATCCGCACCGCGCTCGGCCCCAGCGGCGGACAGCCCTATGGATCGCTCGAAGCGCTTGCGGGCGCGTTTGACGCCGACGAGGTCGCCTTCGCGGTCAATGCGGGCATGTATGGCGATGATTTGCGCCCGATTGGCTATTACGTTGAAGGCGGAGAGCGGTTGCAAGAGCTCAACCGTAATGACGGCCCGGGCAATTTTCACCTCAAGCCGAACGGTGTCTTCTTCGGTTCGAATGGCAGTTGGCGCGTGCTCACTGCAGATCAGTTCTATTCGACCGTCCGCGATCGCCCACAATTCGGAACCCAGAGCGGACCCATGCTGGTGATCGACGGCGAACTGCATCCCGAGATCGCCGAGAACGGACCATCGCGCGCAATCCGCAATGGCGTTGGCGTAGGCACCGATGGCAAGGCTCACTTCGTGAGGTCAGAGGCCCCGCTCAGCTTTGGTCAGCTCGCTCGATTCTATCGTGACGAGCTGGGCGTTCCCAATGCGCTGTTCCTCGATGGCAATGTTTCAGTCCTGTGGGACCCTTCTTCTGGCCGGAGAGACTCACGTTCAAGCCTCGGTCCATTCCTGGTCGTCACCAAGCGAGATCAGTCATGAGCAACCAAGCGCCGATCCTTGTCATCGACAATTACGACAGCTTCACGTTCAACCTGGTCCATTACCTGATGGAACTCGGCGCGGATGTGGTCGTCGAGCGCAATGACGCAATCACTGCGCAGCAAGCACTAGCGACCAATGCAGCGGGTTTCCTGATATCGCCGGGGCCCTGCACACCCAACGAAGCTGGCATCAGTCTCGATCTCGTGGCGGCCTGCGCCGATGCGGAAAAGCCACTGCTCGGAGTGTGCCTGGGTCACCAATCGATCGGCCAGTATTTTGGCGGAAAGGTCGTTCGCGGCGGTTTGATGCACGGCAAGACCTCGCCCGTCACCCATGACGGAACCGGCGTGTTTGCTGGCCTGCCCTCGCCTTTCACAGCAACCCGATATCATTCGCTGATCGTCGAAAATGCACCCGATTGCCTAATCGAGAACGCGCATAGCGAAACTCCCGGAGTTGATGGCACCAGCACGATGGGCTTTCGTCACGAGACGCTCCCAATCCACGGCGTGCAATTCCATCCAGAGAGCATCGCGACCGAACATGGTCACGCCTTGCTGGCCAATTTTCTTGCCCTCTGCGGAATCGAAACGAAAGAAATCGCATGAAGACCCTGCCCCTCGCCGTCCCACATATGAGCGAAGCCGAATCCGAAGAGGTGTTTGGCTGGATCCTCGACGGCGAAGCCAGCGACGAGGAGATTGGACGCTTCCTGCTCGCCATGACCGAGCGCAGCGAGACCGCCGATGAGATTGCTGGTGCAGCGCGCGCTTTGCGGGCCCGTCTGATCCCGATCGACGCTCCCGAAGGAGCAGTGGATTGCTGCGGCACCGGCGGAGATGGCCATCACACGCTCAATGTCTCGACCGCTGTCTCGCTAGTTGTGGCAGCGGCAGGCGTCCCCGTGGCCAAGCATGGCAACCGGGCTGCATCATCCAAGTCAGGAGCAGCTGATACGCTGGAAGCTCTCGGCCTCGATATGGAAGCCGCGGGCAACACCGCTGAGAAGACACTGGCAGAGCTTGGCATCTGCTTCCTGTTCGCCAAGAACCACCACCCGGCAATGGGTCGGATCCAACCAATCCGGCAAAAGCTGGGCAAGCGCACCATCTTTAACCTGATGGGGCCGCTGTCGAACCCGGCTGGCGTCAAACGCCAGCTTATCGGGATCGCCCGACCCGGCTATGTACCAATCTACGCCGAGGCAAAGGCCAAGCTTGGCACCGAGAGGACTTTCATCGTGTCAGGCGATGAGGGACTCGACGAACTGAGCCTTGCTGGCGGCAATGAATGGGCGGATGTCACTGGCAGCGAGTTTGCCATGCGGCGGATCGATGCGTCTGAGATTGGTTTGCCCAATTCACCGGTCGAAGCCATCCGCGGCGACGACGCTGTGCACAATGCCAAGGCCTTGCGCGCATTGCTCGATGGCGCGCCTGGCCCCTATCGCGACGCCGTGATTCTCAACGCTGCTGGGACCCTGATGGTCTCTGGGCGAGTTGACGGCTGGGAAGATGGCGTGGCCATGGCGGCTGAAGCGCTCGATAGCGGCAAGGCAGCCGAATTGCTTGCGCGCTGGATCGAAATGTCGAAATAGCAGTCCGCAATGAACAAGCTTGAGGAAATCTGCGCGAACAAGCGCGAAGAGGTGGCTGCACGCAAGCGGGTGCACAGCCTTTCCGAGCTTGGAGCCATGGCCGCGGAACAGAGCGCACCGCGCGGGTTTGAAGCGTCACTGCGCCGAGCAAGCGCTGATGGCTTTGGACTGATCGCAGAGATCAAGCGCGCTTCCCCTTCGAAGGGACTAATCCGCGAAGATTTCAGGCCGGCTGATCATGCCCGAGATTATCAAGCGGGCGGCGCTGCTTGCCTCTCTGTCCTGACCGACGCGCCCTATTTCCAAGGTCACGAGGACTTCCTGATCGAAGCCCGCGCATCGTGCGATCTGCCCGTCTTGCGCAAGGATTTCATGGTGGATCCTTGGCAGGTGGCGGAGGCCCGCTCGATCGGTGCGGATGCGATCCTGATCATCGTCGCTGCGCTGGAAGACAGCGAGATGGCCGAGATAGAAGCGGCAGCGTTGGAGCGTGGCATGGATGTCCTGGTCGAAGTCCATGACGAGGCCGAGCTGGAACGCGCAACGCGGCTCACATCGCGATTGATCGGGGTGAACAATCGCAACCTCAAGACATTCAAGACCGATCTGGCGACCACCGAACGGCTGTCAGCCTTGGCACCGCAGGAAGCGCTTCTGGTCGGTGAAAGCGGGATCGCAACCCATGCCGATTGCCAAAGATTGGCTCGATCGGGCGTTCGCAGCTTCCTCGTCGGAGAGAGCCTGATGCGGGCCGACAACGTCGCTGATGCGACGCGAGACCTGCTGCGCGGCTAAGGCTGTCCTACACAGCAATTGCGTGGCATTGAGGTGCAATGCAGCGCAGATATCCAAGCAAAAACGCTACTTGCAGGCAATCTGCCTCGCAGTGCATTTTTGAACTTAAGACTGTGTTCCATGTGTTCCATCGCGTAGGACTTTGAATTGCAACATTCGGGCGAAGCAATGACCAAACTGACTCATCTGGACGACAAAGGCGCGGCGCAAATGGTCGATGTCGGTGGCAAGCCTGATACGCAGCGCGTGGCCATTGCGTCTGGCGCGATCCGCATGTCAGAGCAGGCGCTTGCGGCCATCCGGGATGGCAATGTGCCCAAAGGCGATGTGGTGGCGGCGGCGCGGATCGCCGGCATCATGGCGGCCAAGAAAACGGGTGAACTGATCCCGCTATGCCATCCGCTGGGCCTTGAGGCAGTCACGATCGACTTTGCCTTCGAAGCTGGTGGCATGCGAGTCACCGCGAGTGCTTCTCTGACCGGCAAGACTGGCGTCGAGATGGAGGCGCTTGTCGCAACCTCCACCGCCCTCCTCACGATCTACGACATGGTCAAGGCGATCGACAAAGGCATGGTGATCGAAGACGTCCGCCTGATCGAAAAGCGCGGCGGCAAGAGCGGAACCTGGAAGGCTGCAGACCTTGGCTGAATTGATCAGCCTTGAGGAGGCGCAGGCCAAATTGCTGGCACTCGCCCCTGCTCCGGACATCACACTCACCCCCACAGCGCAATCATTGGGTCAGTATCTGGCGGGTGATCTCATTGCCTTGCGCACCCAACCGTCAGCGGATCTGTCGGCCATGGATGGATACGCAATCTGCGGATCAGGCCCATGGAAACGGGTCGGAGAGAGCCGGGCTGGCGCTCCCTTTGACGGTCAGCTGCATGATGGACAATGCGTCAGAATCTCAACGGGCGCTCATATGCCCGCAGGATCAGACCGGGTCCTAATCCAGGAAAATGCCACGATCATTGACGATCAAATTGCAGCGAGTGACGTGCCAGAGTCTGGCAGGCACGTCCGCAAACGCGGGTTTGACTTTTCGACCGGCGACAATGTCCTCAAACAAGGAACCCGCATGAGTCCCGGCCAAATCGCCCTCGCTATATCGGCAGGGCATGATTCAATCCCTCACACTGAGGCTCCGAGGATTGCGGCACTCGACAGCGGTGATGAGTTGGTAAAGCTGGCGGCGCGCGCAGCGACGCATCAAATCCCGGCTAGCAACGCTCCCATGATCGCTGCGATGCTTTCTCCGTTGGTCGGCCCAGTCGATCAGCTTGGACCCGCGCCTGACGATCTCGACGCGCTAGCGGCAGCTCTTGAAAACGCCGATGGCTCAGTCCTGATAACCTCTGGCGGAGCATCGGTCGGCGATCACGACTTGATGCAGCAAGCTTTGATCAATTGGGGCGCAGAGCTGGCCTTCTGGAAGGTTGCGATCAAACCTGGCAAGCCGCTTATGGTGGCCACCCGTGAGACCGAAGACCGCAAGCAAGTCATACTTGGCCTGCCTGGCAATCCGGTATCCAGTTTTGTTACGTGCTTTCTGTTCGCTCTGCCACTGGTACGAAAGATGATGGGCGATCCCGATCCATTGCCCAAGTCGTTGCCTGCCACCCTTGGTGTAGAGCTTCCTGCGATTGGAAGTCGGCAAGAATTCCTTCGCGGGGTTTGGGACGGCGAGACGGTGGTCCTGGCTGCGTCTCAGGATTCGAGCGCCTTGCAAGCTCTCGCCGCCTCCAATTGCCTCATCAATCGGCCGCCGCATGCTGGCGCCGCCGCAGCTGGGGACCTGGTTTCAATCTATCCACTATAGGGCAAATACCTCGCTCAGAGTGTTGACTTGATTCCAGAAGTTGCCTACTTGTTCCGCATTCGTTCACGGTTTTGATGGGCGGATCAAGTGCTCGCAATGCACCCTTGGGTGCCTCTCCGTGCACGCAAATTGGCTTTGAGTGCGCCTCGTCCCGAAGTCTGGGCGCGCGACCCAAGGAGGTATCCACTATGCTGACGGCCAAGCAGCACGAACTTATCCGCTTCATCCAGCAGCGGCTTGAAGAGACTGGCATTTCCCCTTCTTTTGAAGAGATGAAGGAAGCGCTCGATCTCAAGAGCAAATCGGGTGTCCATCGCTTGATTTCGGCACTTGAAGAGCGTGGCTTTATCCGTCGCTTGCCCAATCGCGCTCGCGCGCTTGAGGTTATCAAGCAGCCCGAAGACGCGACGCCTGCCGCTCGTTCCGCCCCGGTCGGCGCCACGGCTGACAATGTCGTCTCGCTGGCATCGGCTAAGGCCAGCGCAGCTGCGCCAGAACCGGCCAATGATGTGATCGAGATCCCGCTCCATGGCCGCATTGCAGCTGGTGCACCGATTGAAGCGCTGGAAGGCCAAAACAGCCTCCCCGTCCCCGCAGCCTTGCTTGGCCCGGGAGAGCATTATGCGCTCGAAGTATCCGGAGACTCCATGGTCGAAGCCGGCATCTTTGATGGCGACTTTGCGCTTGTGCGCCGGACCGACACGGCACGCGATGGCGAGATTGTGGTTGCCCTCGTGCGCGGCGAGGAAGCAACGCTCAAATATCTCCACAAGGATGAGGGCATGGTCCGGCTCGACCCGGCCAATGGTGCCTATGATCCGCAGGTCTACAACCCTGCTGAGGTCCAGGTTCAAGGCAAGCTGGCCGGTTTGCTGCGGCGCTATCACTGATAGATCGCCTGATCTGGTATTCGAAGCGCGGCGCTATTGATTTGGCGCCGCGCTTTGCATTTGTCGGCGGGTTTGTAGCCCCTGAAACGGCTTCCACCAGCCATGTTCACCCTGGGTGTCTGCGACGCTGACGATGCGGGGTTCAGCCAGATAAATCGACATCCCTCCGGCATGATCCAGCATCCTTTTGTCCGCTTTGAGCCACAGCGGCCGGCACGAACGAGGCAGCACGCGATCAGCCACCACGATGTCCACGCGTTCGCACGCCGCTGCCAAGGCACGCTCCTCTACCCGCACGCGATTGCGCGTCAGCAAGGCGCTCCATGGCCTACCGTCGCGAACAATTCGCAGGACGCAAAATTCGTCGGAGCAATTGGCTTCGGGCCAGTCTGTCATTGCGATCGGCGTCGCAGCGACACCCGCCAATTCTATGAGACTATCCTGCGCGAAAGAGCTTCGTGGTGCGCGCAGCGAGATCAACCGACCGTCGTCAGTTGTGATGCCGACTTGCCTGCCATCGCGCGTGATCAAGATGTCAGGATGACTGGTCCATGCAAGCGAAAGCGAGGCAACGCAGACCGGCAGCAAGCCCAGCAAGCGCATTCTCGAGCTCCACAGGGCCAGCCACAGCCCTCCCCCGACAAACAAGAGGATGCTCGTAAGGCCCATATGCGGAAACAGTTTGACGGCGCCGGGCTGGCTGGAGACCCAATGTGCCAAGCCAAGCAGGGCATCGAGCGAGCGTTCTGCCAGCCACCAGAAGGGCATGCCCAGGCCCGCCAGATCAAACAGCAATCCCAGCGCGATCAGAGGCATCGACACCAGTGTTACCAGCGGGATGGCAAGGACGTTGGCCGCTGCGCCGTACAGCCCCGCGCGATGAAAGTGGTAGAGCACGATAGGCATCAGCGCGAGCTCAATCACCAGCCCGGTCGTGAACAGCATCACGACCCGCCGCACTAGCCGAGCGAACCAGGACTCTTCGCGAGCCGCAAGGAATGCTTTGATCGGCGCTGCTGAATGCAGTGACACAATCGCCAGCACTGCGGCAAAGCTCATCTGAAAACTGGGTCCGATCACCGCTTCGGGCCAGAGCGCCATCACGAACATCGCTGCGAACGCGACCATCCGCAGCGAGAGCGGCTCACGACCGAGTGCGAGGGCCAGCAGAACCAACATGGCGGCGACGCAGCTGCGCACGGTGGGCACCTGCATCCCGGTCAGCACTGTGTACCCGATCCCCGCGCAGGCTCCAACGGCTGCCGCGACAATCGGCAAGCGCATCCGCAGTGCTAGGAACGGGAACAGCGCCAGGCTCTTGAGCGTGATCAGATAGGCCGCGGCGATCACTGCACCGACATGCAGACCGCTAATGGCGAGCAAATGAGTCAGTCCGGCATCGCGCATCGCATCGCGATCTGTTTCGGCGATGGCCCCGCGGTCTCCGCTCGCAAACGCAGCGGCGATGGAGCCGCCATTGCCCTCCATTTGGCTGCGGACATGCGCCGACAGCTGCCTCTGCCATTGCGAGCCAGTGCCCGCTGCCTTGGGCGCCTCGATGATCGATATCTCTCCGATCAGCGATCCCGTCGCAGCCAATCCGTCGAACCAGGCGGCTCGCGCAAAATCATAGCCACCCGGCAGCACCGGAGGCCCCGGTGGCATCAGACGGGCTCGCAGACGCACCACTGCGCCTTCGCGCAAGCCTTTTTGATCGTTCGTCAATGGGACGTTGACCCGCACTTTACGGGCCTCCAGATCCGCCCCAAATCGCGTCGCCAAAACCAATCTGAACCGATCGCGCGCCGGTTGATCGATCCGCTCCAGCACAAATCCATTGAGGGTTTCGACGGTCGGACGCTCGATCGGATCCGCCCCGACAACCTCTGAGCGGACCCAGACGGTTGCGATGCCCGCGCAGAAGACAACGGCCAAAGAAAGCAAGCCCAATCGCGTCCGCGCCCGCCCTTCGTGTCCGCGCCACAACAATGCTGCAAGCATTGCCACGAGCAGCAATAGCGCGATCAGCGTGATCCAGGCGCTTGCAGTTTTGAGCAGAAACCAACTGCCAATCCCGGCTGCAAATGCGACAGCGAGCCACGGCACGCGATCAAACTCTGCACGACTGAGCGAGGCTTCGATCCAATCGACAAAGCGGCCGCCAAGACTGGACAAGTTGGCGGGCATGCGCCAATGGCGCTGCACTGCAACATAATCGGCGCGGGTCAGACTTTGCTGACCAGCGTCAAAGGGCACAAGCGGCGACCCACCCATTTGCGCTTCCCTGCTCTTGATCGTTGAATTGAAAAGGAAAAATGGCGTCATGGCAAGCGAAAGCGGAACTGCGAAGGGAAAAGTCGTCACGCGCTTCGCCCCGTCTCCGACCGGCTTCCTCCATATTGGCGGCGCCCGCACGGCCCTGTTCAACTGGCTCTATGCACGCCACCATGGCGGTCAGGCGCTGCTGCGGATCGAAGACACCGACAAGAAGCGGTCTACCCAAGAAGCTATTGATGCCATTCTTGACGGATTGAACTGGCTGGGCCTCGACTATGACGAGGCGCCCACGTTCCAATCGCAGAGGGCTGATCGGCATGCTGAAGTGGCGCACAAACTGCTCGAGGCCGGTCACGCCTACAAATGCTTCGCCACCCCGGAAGAGCTGGAGCAGATGCGGGCCGAACAGCGCGCTAACAAGCTGCCCATGCGCTATGATGGGCGCTGGCGCGATCGGGACCCGTCAGAAGCGCCTGAGGGTGCAAGCTACGCTGTCAGGCTCAAAACCCCGCTCGATGGCGAAACCACGATCCAGGACGAAGTACAGGGCTCTGTATCGGTCAAAAACGCCGAGCTAGATGACTACATCATCCTGCGCGCGGATGGCACGCCCACCTATATGCTGGCGGCAGTGGTCGACGATCACGATATGGGCGTGACTCACATCATCCGCGGCGATGATCACCTCAACAATGCGTTCCGGCAATTGCCGATCTATCACGCTATGGATGCGGTCGAAGGCAATTGGCCCGATCCCATCTACGCCCACGTCCCTTTGATCCACGGCCAGGATGGCGCGAAGCTGTCCAAACGCCACGGCGCACTGGGTGTCGAAGCCTATCGTGACGAAATGGGCATCCTCCCTGATGCCTTGTTCAATTACCTTTTGCGGCTTGGCTGGGGTCACGGCGACCGTGAAGAAGTCACGCGCGACGAAGCAATCGAATTGTTTGAGCTTTCAGGCGTCGGAAAAAGCCCGTCGCGGTTTGACATCAAGAAGCTTGAAAACCTCAACGGGCATTACATCCGCGAAAGCGATGACGCAGCCCTGGCTAAGCTTGTCGCAGCGAAAATTGGCGACGCGGCGGATACGAGCATTCTCACACAGGCAATGCCGGTGCTCAAAACACGTGCCAAGAATGTCGATGAACTCGCTGAAGGCGCAGCATTCTTGTTTGCCCAACGGCCATTAGAGATGACCGAAAAGGCAGCAAAATTGCTAGATGACGACGGCCGCAGCCGTTTGCGACTACTTTCAGAGCGATTTGCGCAGGAAAATGACTGGACAATCGAGGCTCTCGAAGCCACTACGAAGGCAATAGCCGAGGAACTTGAATTGGGCCTTGGCAAGCTCGCGCAACCGATGCGCGCTGCGCTCACCGGAACGACAACCTCGCCCGGTATTTTCGATGTTCTGGTCCTTTTGGGACGGGAAGAAGCTCTGGCACGGCTTGACGCGCAGGCTGCGTGACGTCGGCCACAGTATAATAGAAGCAGGAGACTAGCTTTGGCAGATAAGCATGCGAAACTCGAACTCGGCGGCGAAACGCACGAATTCCCGGTCCTAGAAGGCAGCACCGGCCCTGATGTCGTCGATATTCGCAAACTTTACGGCCAAACTGGCGCTTTCACCTTCGATCCCGGTTACAAATCGACCGCCAGCTGCGAAAGCGCGCTGACCTATATTGACGGCAATGAAGGCATCCTGCTGCACCGTGGCTATCCAATCGGGCAGCTCGCTGAGCATTCCAGCTTTATGGAAGTCTCCTATCTGCTGCTGAATGGCGAACTGCCAAGCCAGGATGAGCTGGACGACTTCACCTACACCATCACTCGCCACACCATGCTGCACGATCAGCTGCGTCAATTCTATCAGGGCTTCCGTCGTGACGCGCACCCGATGGCGATCATGTGCGGCGTGGTTGGCGCTCTGTCAGCGTTTTACCATGACAGCACCGACATTTCTGATCCTGAGCACCGCAAGATCAGCTCGCACCGCCTGATTGCCAAGATGCCGACTATCGCTGCCATGGCGTACAAATACGCGGTCGGTCAGCCCTTCATGCAGCCCAAGAATGACTTGAGCTATACCGGCAATTTCCTGCGCATGACATTTGGCGTTCCTGCCGAGGAATATGAGATCCATCCCGCGATCGAAAAAGCGATGGACCGGATCTTTATCCTCCATGCCGATCACGAACAAAACGCTTCGACTTCGACGGTCCGCCTGGCTGGTTCGTCGGGTGCCAACCCCTTCGCCTGTATCGCTGCCGGCATTGCCTGCCTGTGGGGCCCTGCCCATGGCGGCGCCAATGAAGCGGCGCTCAACATGCTGCAGGAGATCGGCACGCCCGATCGCATCCCGCACTATATTGAGCGCGCCAAGGACAAGAACGATCCGTTCCGCCTGATGGGCTTCGGTCACCGCGTCTATAAGAATTACGACCCGCGGGCGACCGTGATGCAGAAGACCCTGCGCGAAGTGTTTGAAGCGCTCGAGACCACCGATCCCGTGTTCGAAGTGGCGCTGCAGCTCGAAGAACTCGCGCTCAACGATGACTATTTCAAAGAGAAAAAGCTGTTCCCGAACGTAGACTTCTATTCGGGCATCATTCTCTCATCGGTTGGCTTCCCGACCACGATGTTCACCGCACTGTTCGCACTTGCTCGTACAGTGGGCTGGGTCGCTCAGTGGAACGAAATGATCTCGGATCCAGGCCAGGTGATTGGTCGCCCGCGTCAGCTCTATACCGGCCCGACCGCGCGCGATTATGTTCCGGTGGGTGAGCGCTAAGCCCCCACTGCTAAGCAGGTTTTGAAATAGCCGCTCTTCACCAGCTGAAGGGCGGCTATTTCTTTTTCTTCTTGGTTTTTGCCGAGGGCAGGATCAGCGTGAAACGAGCACCCTGCCCCTGCACACTGTCGAGCACCAGGTCGCCATCCATCGACAGCGCTAACCGCTTGGAGATGTAAAGACCAAGCCCAGAGCCGCTCTCATCGTCGCGGCCAAGTCGCTCAAACTTCTCAAAGATGCGTTGCGCCTGCGCTTCGGTCACGCCCGGGCCTTCATCCGCCACCGTCACGGTGACCTTGTGCGGCTTGGCTTTCTTGATCGAAACAGAAACCGTGCTGCCAGAAGGCGAATAGGCGATCGCATTGCCGATCAGATTGATCAGGATCTGGATCACGCGCCGGAATTCTGCCGTCGCGACGAGCTTGGTCTCTTCGTCGGGCAGGTCGAGCGTAATGCCATTTTCTTGCGCGCGAACGCCGAGAATGCCCCCTGCTCTGCGAGCCGCATCACCCAATTCCACCTTCTCACGAATGGTCGAGAAACCGGGCGCCTCTACCACTTCGAGATCTGCCAAATCCTCCAGCATACTTGTCAGATGCTGACCCGCTGCTGCGATATTGCCCGCATATTCGCTGTATTCAGCCCGCAAGGGGCCAGCGAGCCGGGTCTTAATCGTTTCGGCATTGGCGATGATGCGCGCGATCGGTTGGCGCAAAGCCGGTGTCAGCGCGCTGCCTACCAGCCTGGTGTGCGAATTCTCAGTCGGCTGATCTTGTTGCGGGCTGCTTTGGTTGGGCACCAAGGGTGTGTCCGCGATCAGCAGCAGCTCGAAGAAGCGCACAGCGGCCGCAGTCAAATCGTTGGGAATAACGCGAGCGCGCCATGACCGCTGCGAACCTGGCACCACGCATCGTGCACCATCCAGCAGACGCCAGTGTAGCGGTTGCTGATGCGAAATGTCTTTCACCTGCACATAGTCGGTCCAGGCCTGCATTGGCTGCTTAGCGATCTTTGCGCTCAGCTCTTCGGCGTCTTCTGCAAGCTTCGACACCAATTGCACTCGTTGCTGAGCATCCAGCCTCAGCACGATCTCTGCTGCGCTGCGATCGATCGCATCCTGACGTCCCGCGACCTCCTGCTCGTCTTCAGCCTGCAAGGACGTCCGCCGCCAATTTTCAATCAGGACTTCGCAGCCACCGCCTTGCTTGCCGTCCAGCGGCTGAACACGGGCAAAGCCATTGACCACGTCCTCGCCGTCGAAGGCAGAAAACTCGCGCGCCAGTCGCAAGTCCATCTGACGACTCTGCTGAACCAGGTTGAGCAGTTCGGGAACAGCCAGCGCACCAGGCATCGCGCCGCCGCAACGGGCGTGCAATTCTGCCAACGGTTCGTCTGCCGAGAGCAAGCGATCATGCTCATCGGTTAGGCCCCGTGCAGCCAAAAGTGGCGGAGTTCGCTCCATGCTTGCTGCCATTATCAGTTTTGGCCAGCCTCGGAATCGCGCAAAATAGAGTGTGCCTGATCGGGATGGATTTCATCAAGGCCGGCGGGGAGCGTGGCAGAGGGATCGAGCATCGCGAGCGAGGGCCTAATCTCATCGGCGGTCAGACCTGCGGCGCGCAAGGCAAGCGTCAGACGACCCAAATGCCCGGAAAAGCACGAAATCACAGCCAATTGGCGTGATTGTGAGCTCGCCATGCCCAATGCTGTGGTGAACAGCGCGATACCGGCGTGAGGAAGCTCGAGCGATGCCCGCGCGCCCTTGCCCATTGCGGTGACCAGGCGAGACAGTTTTGCGCCTCTGGTCGCGCTTTCATCGTAACCCGTCCTCAGCGCCTCAACCGATTGGATGGTCAGGTCAATCTCACGCCGCTTGGCGAAATCCTGCCATTGAGCCAGCACAGAATGAAACAGTTCGGCTGGCAAGTCATTGAGATTTATAGCCATCCGCGCTTGGTGTTGGACGAAGGAAGACTGCGCCGCCAAAGCGGCCATCGCCAATTCGGCGACATCTGCACGCTCTGATGCGATCAGCTCTTGCATCAAGGGGCTGAGGATCTGCTCCAGCGAAGAGGTCCGCTCCAATTGCTCGGTTAACCGGCCTTCGAGCGCCATTGCATGGCAATGCTCCAACAAGGGCTTGTTCGCCATCAGCACAGCCGAAAAACCGTCGATGTGATCGGCAATTGCTGGATCGTTCAGATCCACGTCGCGCTGCGACCCCAGAAGCTGACGCGTAATGTCTTCGATCATGCCGCGCAGGCGCGCGATGATAGCTTCATTGACCAGCGCACCGGCCGGTTGCGCCAACAGGTGCGCGACCACCGCGCCCAGCCCCATAAGCGCTTGATCACCTTGCGCAATTTGCTCGCGCAGTGCCGAGGCAATGCGGGTATCAATCGGATCGTCGATCATGTTGTCGTCCATCCTTCCCCAATACTCGCCCATGGTTAAACCGAGATTATCCTATTTTCTGTGCAATTGCAGCAGGATGGATAGCATCGCTGCGCCGCCGAGACCAAAGGTGGCGGCGTCCAGCTGATTGAATAGCAAAGCTATGAGCAAGAGCGCCATATGGACCGTTCGATCAGCCCAAAATCTACGCAATCCGTCGAGCTTCATTGCACTGGCTATCGCTAGCACGCCCAGCGCCAGCACCGGCAGGGCAATCTCTGAGATACTGGTGCTACTGATCGCCATCGAGACTGCGATCAAAACATCCCTCAACAAATTGAATTTGCTTGTGATATTGCGTGAAGGCTTGAGGCCTTGAAAGATCGATTTCAGCGCCGCGATCCGGCCCGAAATGCCGAGACCAAAACAGCCCAAAATGACCGCCACGCTCGCCGCAATTGGAGCTGAGAAGTACGATGCAGCGCAAGACGCTGCCAAGAGCACCATGCCGGCTCCATTTGCGTACAGCTCTGCTTGTCTTGCCCCTGAGGCGACCACAGGACGCGCAACAGCGTTCGCAAGCACCTCTCCAGGGGTTACCCAGCTCAGACCCTCATTTGCACGCTCGAACAGCCGTTTCTGGGCATCTGAGACCACGTCTGTGCTGCGAACCAAGGTCCAATCGCCGTCGGTCAGCCGTTCCTCATCAATTGGTCTCACAGGGACGCCAGATTGCAGGCCTAGCCGGGTCAGCATCGAAAACGGATCGCTTTCAGCGGGATAGTCGGCCAGTTTGGCGACCAAGGCGGATGGCAGCAGCGCCAGTCCCGCCGCAGCGCGATCCTTATCTATGCGTTCGAACACGGTGGGATTGGCTTGGGCGATTTGCGACGAACTAGATATCGCGGCGATCCCTCTACCCTGCGCGAGCACGTCCTGAGCGTAGGCGCGTTCGATGATCAGGCTGTCACCGATCATGAGAAGGTCTGATCCAGCGGCCACAAGACTGACCAGCTGCAAGGGCCCCTGAATGGCGTGAAATTCGCCTTCCCTCGCCTCAACCTCTTGTTGCACTTGGATAATGGGGTCGCTCAGCCCTTCACACAGGCAAACAATGCGTTCACACCCCAGTTTGAGCGCCATATCCGCTTGCCACTGCAACACCGTACGTCCGCCGATGCGGAGCGCATGGCATGGGTCACCACTTTCTGATTGTAGCCTTGCTGATAGCAGCGCAGTGCGCACGGATCGTTCCTCCAGTCGCCATGGACTAGAGCGTGCGTATCAACGATGCCAAGTGAATTATCCGAAGGCGTGGCGGCCCGTCCCCGAAAACTGTGCCAGCACGCTTTCAACCTCGCGCACAGCTGCCGGATCACCGGGGGCAGCCTCAAGCGCGTTTTCGGCAGCGATCAGCAATTCTTCGGAGTGAAAGCTGGCTGCCAGCCCTTTGAGGCGCATTGCAGCGACCGTCCAATTGCCGTCGCAGCGCGACCGTTTGAGCAAATCCAATTGCCGCTCAGCGCTTTCAATGAAGGCGCCGCGCAATTCAGACAGCAGCGATGCATCGTCGCCAGCAGCGGCGGCGAGAGTCGCATCAAGAGCTCCGCTTTCATAAGCCATGGGACGGGCGAATAGCGCGAAGAGAGTTAAAGCGGGGTTTATCCTTCTCAAGGTTGTGGTATCTGACGCGCCATGGCTGGAGGACACAAGATCAGAGCGATCGGTTCGCAAGAGGCACGGGATGACCAGGTGCCTAGCGATAAGTCAATCGAGGACGCGGCATCGGAAACCGAGGCTGCCCCCCTTGTTGAAGACGATTATTCGGACTGGGAAGACGAGGCCGAAGAGCCCACGGTCAGGCGCAATTGGTGGCTCCCGACGCTCGCGGCCCTGGCAACAATTGGCTGGACCGCATTCTTTGGCTGGACGATCCAGGCCGAAGCTCTGTCTGGGTCCGCGACGCTGGTCATGTGGCGCGACTGGATCGTCGATTGGTCTGTCCCGGTTCTGCTGATCGGTGTGCTTTGGATCCTGGCGCTGCGCAATTCCCGGCGTGAAGCGATACGATTTGGCGAAACAGCAGCCATGCTTGCGCATGAATCGAGCGAACTTGAGGCCAAGCTTTCTGCGACCAACCGCGAATTGAGCCTCGCACGCGAATTTCTGGGTTCGCAATCGCGCGAGCTTGAATCGTTGGGACGTGTCGCCAGCGAGCGGATTTCGACCCATGCAGGCGAGTTGCAGCAATTGATCGTCGACAATGGCAAGCAGGTCGACGCGATCGGCTCAACCAGCGAAACCGCCCTCGCCAATATGACCAAGCTGCGCGACGACCTTCCCGTCATCGCGACGTCGGCCCGCGACACAGCCAATCAGATTGGCAACGCTGGCCGCACTGCCGATGAGCAGCTGAGCAAGCTGGTGAGCGGATTTGAGCGCCTCAACCAGTTTGGCAAAGCCAGCGAAAATCAGGTTGCAGCGCTGAGCAAGCGTGTTGAAGAGACGCTTGCCGGCTTCGCCAAGCAGCTCGATGAGATGGACTCGCTCTCGACAGAGCGGTTCAGCGCCCTGAACGACAAGTCTGAGAGCTATCGCACCGAACTGGATCAGCGCGAAGTGCAAGCGCTGACGGCGATGCAACAACGCGCTGACGATCTGCGCGGCAAGCTGAGCGACCTCAATGACACGCTAAGCGCGCAGGAAGAACAGTCTTTGACCGCCCTCACCTCTCGGCTCGCGGCCATGCAGGAAGAGGGAAGCACGCTGTCAGAAGCATTTAAGGATGTGGAAGCAAGCGCGCTCAAGAGCCTCGAACAATCGCGCGAACGGCTGCAATCGCAGATCACCGATCTGTATGCCGAGCTGGACAGCCTCGATCAGAAATCAATCGCTTCCTCGACGGAGCGGGTCGAGCAATTCCAGCAGCAGGCGCAGAGCTTTGAAGACAAGCTTGACGAACATTCGCGCAAATATGCGGCAGAACTCTCGCGGCGGCAGGACGAATTTGACACCCGCGAAGCGCAGGCCTCCGAATTGCTATCACAGCGTCTTGCGACACTCGATGAAGCGATCGCAGAGCGGCGCGAACGCCAGGTCGCTGACACCGAAAGGCTGGTCGAGCATGGCCAGTCGATCTCCAGCGAGCTCGGAACGCTTAACACGCTGTTTGAATCCGTTGCGGCGCAAGCCGAGACGACACGGGACTCGCTTGGTACCGGCATCGATGCGTTCAATGCGCAGGTCGCCAGCTCGCGTGAAGAACTGGATGAGACCAACCGTTCGCTCGAGGGGCTTACCGATGCGGGCGTCCGCTTGCTCGAGATCATTCAGTCAACAGCCCGGCAAAGCCGCGAAGATTTGAGCCAGGCGATCGACGGTTCGGCCAATATGCTGAGCGCGGTCGAGCAACGTGCGACCTTCCTGACCAATATGATGGAAGCGACCGGCAAGCGCAGCGGAGCTTTGGCCAATGAATTGGCCAATGTGCAAAGCAATATCGAACATGCTGACGGCGCGATCATAGAGCTTCAATCCAAGCTCGAGGCGAATTCCGAAGAGACGCTGGCCAAGCTCAACGGCATGAAGGCGGCGCTGGGCCGTTTGGTCGAACAGACCGATACGCTTTCCGGAACGACCCAGGACACGTTGCGCGAAGCGATCGACAAGCTTCAGCAATCGATCGAGTCTGCCTATGCCGCCATCGAAGATGGTGCTCAGGACAAGATGTCCGGAATTGCCGAACGGATGGGCGCCAATGCGGTCGAAGCGCTAGAGCGCAGCATGCGCAATGAAAGCGCCAAGTCTGCCGGCATGATCGAGCAGGCAGCTGCCCATGCTTCGGGTGTCGGACGCGAAGCGGCCGCGCAATTGCGAGATCAGCTGGCAATCGTGAACGAGCTGACGGGCAATCTTGAACAGCGCGTCACACGCGCTCGCGAGCTTGCCGAAGAGCAAGTCAACAATGACTTTGCGCGGCGCATGGCGCTGATCACGGATAGCCTCAATTCGTCGGCGATCGACATTGCGACGGCTCTGGAAACCGACGTTCCAGACACGGCCTGGGAAGCCTATCTCAAGGGCGATCGCGGTATCTTCACGCGCAAGACCGTGAAGCTGCTCGATTCAGGCGAGACGCGGCAGATCGCGGAGCAATATCAGAACGATGATGCCTTCCGCGACAATGTCAGTCGTTACATTCACGATTTTGAGGCCATGCTGCGCTCAGTCCTTTCGACCCGCGATGGCAATGCCTTGAGCGTGACATTGCTCGGCTCAGACATCGGCAAGCTGTATGTCGTGCTCGCGCAGTCGATTGAGCGCTTCCGCAACTAGCTGTCAGCGACGGGTCTCTGAAGGAGGTTCTGGGAACAGGTTCAGATCCTCAGCGGTGACCCAGCCAAATTCGAAATTGAGGACGTAGATACTCGTCACGATGATCGCGATGATCGTCGCGCGGATGACCAAGCGGCCGGGGCGAAAATTGGCCGGGGCACTATCCGCCTGGCCAGGCACCTTTTGGTTGCCCACTTCTTCGTCGGTGCGAATGCCAAATGGTAGCATGATGAACGCGGTCATCACCCACACCAGCAGGTAGATCGCGACGATCGAGGTCCATTCCATCAATTTGCCCCTGACTCGGCAAACATGACGCGGACTTGGGGCCGCTTGCCAGACCAACGCTGCGCCGCCCGTCTGGTGGCCAATCGCGCGGCTTCTGCAATCGCCGCAGGATCGCGCGCGTCATGGCCGCGCAGCTTGCGCACGGCATTGATCACATCAGCCTGAGCCTCTTCGATGAATTCCGGCAAGTCTTCTTCAAGCGGCAGTCCGACAGCCTCAATCACTGGCGGGATTCCCTGACGCAGAGCGACAAACACCACTCCATCGCGTGACAGCCGTCGACGCATGGTGATGGCATCGCCATCGGCGGGCGCAATGATGTCACCGTCCAGGATCAGCCTACCATTGCGCACTTCATCAAGCTTACCCGGTCTGCCCGGCGCGAGCCGGACAATGTCGCCATTCTTCTGCACAACCGAGCTCGGGATGCCATTTGCTTTGCCGAGCCTGCCCTGCTCCTGCATGTGCCGCATCTCGCCATGCACGGGCACCAGCACTTGAGGTTTGAGCCACGAATAGAGCGCTTCTAGTTCGGGTCTGCCGGGATGTCCCGAAACATGGATTTCGCTCTGGCGATCGGTGACCATGGTGATCCCTCGCGCCGCAAGCTGGTTCTGGACTCTGCCAATGGCGATTTCATTGCCGGGAATCTGACGGCTGGAGAACAGTACCACGTCGCCATGAACGAGCTCTAGCGGGTGGTTCTCGTCCGCGATGCGCGATAGGGCCGCGCGCGGCTCACCCTGCCCGCCGGTTGCCAGGATCAGGAGTTCGCCGCGCGGCAAGCCCATGGCCGTGTCAAAATCGATCGGCTCGGGAAAGTCTTCGAGATAGCCATTGTCCTGCGCGACATCGATGATCCGGTCGAGCGAGCGGCCAGCGACGCAGACCTGCCGCCCGGTCTCGCGGGCGACATCGCCCAAGGTCTGGAGCCGTGCCACGTTGGAGGCAAAGGTCGTCACCAGGACACGCTTGCCCTCATGCTTGGCAACCTCTTGCATCAGCCCGCGATAAACCCCGCCTTCGGAGCCGCTTGGATTGGGATTGAACACATTGGTTGAATCGCACACCAGCGCGTGCACGCCTTCGTCACCAATCGCGCGCAATTCTTCCTCGGTTGTCGGCTCACCGATGATCGGTTCTTCATCGAGCTTCCAGTCACCGGTATGGAACACCCGTCCATATGGCGTGTCGATCAACAGCGCATTGCCCTCCGCAATCGAGTGGGCAAGCGGGATGTAGGTGATGTCAAACGGACCAAGCGAAAACTGGCCGTGATCCTCTTCGATCACGTTCAGCTCGACCTTGCCAAGCAGTCCTGCCTCTTCGAGCTTCCGAGCAACCAGATCGGCGGTGAACGGCGTGGCATAAAGCGGAACGCCGAGCTCCTCGGCGAAATAGGGAACAGCGCCGATATGGTCCTCATGCGCGTGCGTGAGGACGATCCCCAGCAAGTCTCTCGACCGCTCCTCGATGAAATCAAGATCGGCAAAGACCAGATCGACACCGGGATATTCGTTGCCTGAAAAGGTCATGCCCAGATCGACCATCAGCCACTTGCCGTGACAGCCATAGAGATTGACGTTCATGCCGATCTCTCCCGAGCCGCCAAGGGCCAGGAACAGCAATTCTTTTTCGGGGGTGAAGTTCTTTTTCAAGCCTGGTCGCCGTGATCGTCTTAGCTGGTCGCTTGCTCGGCAAGGATCGCGAGACCTTCAATGGTAAGATCTGCATCGACATGATCGAACATGTCGGTTGCTTCGTCGAACAGGATCGCGAGCCCCCCGGTCGCGACCACCTTTGCAGGGCGGCCAATTTCGCTCTTCATGCGCTCCACGATGCCCTCCATCATGGCGACATAGCCCCAGAAGACGCCGATCAGCATCTGGTCTTCGGTGTTGCGTCCAATCACCGAAGTGCTGTCGGGAGTGCGGATCGCGATGCGCGGCAGTTTGGCCGTCTTGCCGACCAGTGCATCGAGAGAGAGATTGATGCCCGGCGCGATCGAACCGCCCTTATAGGCGCCGTTAAAGTCGATCGCCTCGAACTTGGTCGCAGTGCCGAAATCGATCACGATCAGATCGCCCGGATATTTCTCATGCGCGGCAAGGATGTTGAGCGCGCGATCGGCCCCAAGCGAACTGGGCTGATCAACATCGATCTCAAACCGCCAAGCGGCGTCCCCCTTCCCAGCGAAGAGCGGTGTGATACCGAAATACTTTTGCGCCAGGACCGTCAGATTGTGATCCGCACGCGGCACAACCGATGCGAAGACGATCTGCGTGATGTCTTCGCGCGTTACCCCTTCGATCTGGAGCAATTGAAGTAACCACACCGCATATTCATCACCCGTCCGGCGGGGATCAGTGGCAATTCTCCAACGGGCTTTGACCTCGCGCCCCTCAAACAGCGCGAAGACAACATTGGTGTTTCCGACATCGGCAGCTAGCAGCATGGTTTCCGTTTCCCTCAGGCGAGCGTCACATCGCCGGTGTGAATGGCACGGCTTTCGCCATCAGCCAAGCGCAGCATCATCGCCCCGCCCGGCGCAAGTCCTTCAAAATGGCCTTCGACCCGGCTGCCATCGACATCGTGCACCGACAGCAAAGTGCCGATCGGGTGGCCGACTTGCATCCAGCGTGATGCCAATGGCTGTTCGCCATATTCGCGCCACCGGCCCAGCTCCTGGTCAAACCGATAGGCCAGGCGTTCGGCAAACACGTCGCGATCGGGAGCCCTTCCGATATCAGCGAGCGAGATGGTTTTTCGGTCGGGCAGGTCCGGCGCCGAAGCGAGGTTGACGCCAATGCCGACCACCACGCTATTCCCAACCAGCTCCATCAGGATGCCGGACAGTTTTGCACCTCTCAGCATCAGATCATTGGGCCATTTGAGCAGCAGATCATCGGGTTGGGTCAGGCAGTCGCCGACGGCTTCGTGCAGTGCCAGGCTGACCGGCAGGTTGAGCGACCCGCCCGCACTGGCAGCACCGTCAAGATGGACGACAGTCGATCCCATGAAATTGCCAAAGCCATCTTCCCATTTGCGGCCTTGCCTGCCCTTGCCCGCATTCTGGCGATCGGCGACGAGCCAATCGCCTTCGCGTACGGCATCGCCCCTGCGCAACGCGTCAGCCAGGTCTGCATTGGTGGAACCGGTTTCGGGAACAGTGCGGATCAAGGCAGCAGGAACAGCGCTTGAGCGGCTTTGTCGGCAAGATCTGTCAGCGACGGCGTCAGCAGGTAACCGAGCGGCGAAATTATCGCGACGGTCAGCAGCAGCAGGATCCAATGGCCCATGCCGCTCTTTCCTTTGACCACGTCCGCAGGCTCATCAAAGAACATCACTTTGACGAACTTGATGTAGTAAAACGCACCGACCACGCTGGCTGCGATTGCAATCGCGCCGAAGGCGACCAGACCCGCCTCAACCGTCGCCTGGAAGATCACAAACTTGCTGTAGAAGCCAAGCAGCGGCGGGATGCCAGCCAGGCTGAACATCAGCAGCAGCAGGCTCCACGCGATCGCAGGCTGTGTCACTGACAGACCGCGAATGTCACCAAATGTCTCATACAAAGTGCCGTCTTCGCCGCGCAGCATCAGCAGCGCGACAAAGCTTCCCAGCGACATCGCAACATAGATGAACAGATAGACCAGCATCGAGCTTGCGCCCGCTGCATTGGCAACCGCCAAGCCAAGCAGGATGAAGCCGATATTGTTGATCGAAGAATAGGCGAGCAGGCGCTTGAGGTTTTCCTGACCAATCGCTCCCAAGGCTCCGAATATGATCGAGGCCAGAGCCGCGAACATCACGATCTGCTGCCAAGCAAGCGTTTGGTCTCCAAATACCTCGAACACAACGCGCGCAGTCAGCGCAACCGCCGCAACCTTTGGCGCGGTGGCAAAGAAAAGCGTCACAGGTGTGGGGGCGCCTTCATAGACGTCCGGTGTCCACATATGGAATGGAACAGCAGCGATCTTGAACGCCAGGCCTGCCATCACGAGGATCAGGCCGAACAGCGCACCGGTTGCAAGTTCACCTTGCAATCCTGCGCGAACCATTCCGAATTCGGTCCCACCGGTGAAGCCATAGAGCAGGCTGATCCCGTAAAGTAGAATCCCTGAGGCAAGTGCGCCAAGCACAAAGTATTTGAGCCCGGCTTCGGCCGAACGGCTGTCATTGCGAAGCACCGCTGCCAGGACATAGGCAGCCAGACTGTTCAGCTCGAGACCGACATAGAGCGTCATGAAATCGGTTGCTGAAACCATGATGCTCATGCCCAGCACCGCGAACAGCACCAGCACCGGATATTCCGCACGCATAAGCCCGTCACTGCCGGGGAAGCTGCGATTGAAGAATGCCGGAGCCACGACGAGGCAACCGATCGCGGCCAGATAGATCAGCGCTTTCGCGAACAGCGCAAAGGCATCGACGCGGAGCAATCCGCCAAATGCCTCAGTGTCAGGACCCATCACGCCATCATGCAATCCAGGTACGAGCAGCAAGCCCGCACCAAACAGCACGATCCCGGCGATGACTGATACAATGGTCGAGGCCTTGTCGCCCGCCCATGCGGCGACGAGCAGCAGCAACAGCCCTGCTCCAGCCAAAAGCAATTCAGGCGCGATCAGCGCAAAGGAGCTAGCGAAATCCATCAGTGCGCTCCCTCGCCATCTTCATCGTGGCCTTCATATTCAACGAAATTCGCCGCGGTTTCGCGCGCGGGCCCAGCTTCAAGCTGGCTATCGCCCGCTGGCGCTACCGCAGCGAGCCGTGCATCCAAGGCGGCAATGTCATCGCGCATCGGCGCCATGAAGCTCTCAGGATAGACACCCATCCACAGCACGACTGCAGCGATCGGTGCCAGCATGGCCCATTCGCGCTTGTCGAGATCGAGCATGCCAGCGGCATCCTCATTCTTCTGATCGCCAAAGGCGACCCGGCGATAAAGATACAGCATGTAGCCCGCGCCAAGGATGATACCGGTGGTGCAAACCAGCGCGACCCAGGTCGACACCTGATAGATCCCGGCCAGTGACAGGAACTCACCAACAAAGCCGCTTGTGCCCGGCAGGCCGATACTGGCCATGGTGAAGAGCAGGAAGAATAGCGCGTAATAGGGCATGTTGATCGAGAGGCCGCCATAGCGATCGATCTCACGCGTATGCAGGCGGTCGTAGATCACGCCGACGCAGAGGAACAGCGCGCCCGATACCAGGCCGTGGCTGAGCATCACGATCATGGCACCTTCCAGCCCCTGAACGTTGAAGGCAAACAGGCCGACCGTGACGATCGCCATGTGCGCGACCGAGGAATAGGCAATCAGCTTCTTCATATCGTGCTGCACGAGCGCAACCAGCGACGTGTAGACTACCGCCACCATCGACAATGCAAAGACCAGCCACGCCAGCTGCGCGCTTGCATCGGGGAACATCGGCAAGCTGAAGCGAATGAAGCCGTAGCCGCCCAACTTCAACAACACGCCAGCCAGGATCACCGAGCCGGCAGTAGGCGCCTGCACGTGTGCGTCGGGCAGCCAGGTGTGGACCGGCCACATCGGCATCTTCACAGCAAAGCTGGCGAAGAAAGCCAGCCACAGCCAAAATTGCGCATCGACCGGGAAGTCATATTGCATCAGCGTCGGGATGTCGGATGTACCGGCTTCTGCCACCATCCAGAACATCGCGATCAGCATCAGCACTGAGCCGAGCAAGGTGTAGAGGAAGAACTTATAACTCGCATAGATCCTGTTATCGCCGCCCCACACGCCGATGATGAGATACATCGGGATCAGGCCTGCTTCGAAGAAGATGTAGAACAGGAACAGGTCCTGCGCCGCGAACACACCGATCATGAGCGATTCCATGATCAGGAAGGCCGCCATATATTCGCCGACCCGCTTGGTGATCGAGGTCCAGCTTGCTGCGATGCAGATCGGCATCAGGAAGACGCTGAGCATGATCAGCATTAAGGCGATGCCATCAATGCCAAGCGCGTAGCTAAAGCCTGCAAACAGCTCAGCCTTTTCGACATATTGCCACTGCTCGCCGCCAAAGTTCCAATGGGCCCACAGCGATACGCCCAGCCCGAATGTGACCAGCGTCGCGAGCAGCGCCGTCCAGCGAGCTGCCTGCGCGCTGACAAAGAAACACAATGCCGCGCCAATCAGCGGCACGAGCAGCATGATCGAAAGGATCGGGAAGCCGCCGGGATCGTCCATCAGAGAAGTGCCCAGGTTATCGCAGCGACCACGCCAAGCAGCATGATCAGAGCGTAGGTGTAAAGATAGCCGGATTGGATCGACTTGGCGGCAACCGAGCTGCGCTCAACCACCCAGGCGACCCCGTTGGGTCCGAACCGGTCAATCGTTCCGATATCGCCCAATTTCCAGAATTGGCGACCGAACCAGAATGCCGGTTTCACGAAAATGAGATCATAGAGCTCGTCGAAATACCACTTGTTGTAAACGAAGCGGTGGAGCCACCCGAAGCTGCTGACGAACTTGGCCGGAATGTCTGGCTTGGCGATGTAGGCGACATAGGCACCGACAAAGCCGATCACCATCACGATCGTCGCCGTCAGCTTGACCCATAGCGGCACCGCGTGCAGCGCGTGGACCAAATTCTCGTTGAAATAGATCGCGCCGCCCCAGAATGCTCCGTTCACGGCTTCCGTTGCGCCATCGATGAAGGGGTATTTGTAGACCCAACCGGCGAAAACGGCGCCGGCGGTCAGGACCAGCAACGGAACCAGCATCGACCACGGACTCTCATGCGGATGATAGCCGCCAGTGGTGTCCTCGCCAGCCTCTTCAGGCGTCTTGTGGACGGTGTGCTGGATGTGCTCGCTCTCGATCCAGCGCGGCTTGCCCCAGAAGGTCAGGAACATCAGGCGCCAGCTGTAGAAACTGGTCAGCAGCGCGGCGAAAGCACCGGCCCAGAAGGCGAAATGCGCCACGCCCGTGCCACGCGCCCATGCGGCCTCCAGGATCGCGTCCTTGGAATAGAAACCAGCAAAGCCGAACACGCCGAGCACGCCGACGCCGGTGATAGCAAGCGTGCCTGCCATCATGGCCCAGAATGTGATCGGGATGCGTTTCCTGAGATCGCCGTAATAGCGCATGTCCTGTTCGTGATGCATCGAATGGATCACCGAACCTGCGCCCAGGAACAGCAGCGCCTTGAAGAAGGCGTGCGTAAACAGGTGGAACATCGCCACGCCATAGGCGCCGACGCCGGCGGCGAAGAACATGTAGCCCAGCTGCGAGCAGGTCGAATAGGCGATGACGCGCTTGATGTCCCACTGTGTCGTGCCGATCGTTGCGGCGAAGAAGCAGGTTGCAGCGCCAATCACGGCGACGATCGCCAGTGCAGTCGGTGCGGTTTCGAACATCGGCGACAGGCGGCAGACCATAAACACACCCGCAGTCACCATCGTGGCGGCGTGGATCAGCGCGCTGACCGGAGTCGGGCCCTCCATCGCATCTGGCAGCCAGGTGTGCAGGAACAGCTGAGCCGACTTACCCATCGCACCGATGAATAGAAGGATGCACAGGATATCCATCGTGTAGAGCCGGAAGCCCAGGAAGCCGATGGTCGATCCGCTCATCGAAGGAGCGGCGGCAAGAATTTCCGGGATCGAAGTGGTCTGGAACACCAAATAGGTGCCGAAAATGCCGAGCATGAAGCCAAGGTCACCCACACGATTGACCACAAAGGCCTTGATCGCGGCGGCACCAGCGCTGGGCTTCTTGAACCAGAAGCCGATCAGCAGGTAACTGGCGAGGCCGACCCCTTCCCAACCGAAGAACATCTGAACGAGGTTTTCGGCGGTCACCAGCATCAGCATGGCGAAGGTGAACAGCGACAGATAGGCGAAGAAGCGCGGCTGATCCGGGTCCTCCTCCATATAGCCCCAGCTGTAGAGATGGACGAGCGCGGACACGGTGTTGATCACCACCAGCATCACGGCTGTCAGCGCATCGACGCGAAGCTCCCAATCGAATGTCAGTGTGCCTGAACGCACCCATTCGAGCACTGGAACGACTTCCGCCGTGGCCGTGCCATTGAGGAACCCGATAAAGATTGGCCAGCTCAGCATGGCTGAGACAAACAGCGCACCGGTGGTCAGCGTCTTGGCAATCGTGTTGCCAAGCATGCGATTGCCCAAGCCCGCGACGATCGATGCGAGCAACGGCAGGAAGACGATGATAAGGATCGGATGCATGGTGATGATTATCCCTTCATCCGATTGACGTCATCGACAGCGATCGTGCCGCGATTGCGGAAGTAGATCACCAGAATGGCAAGGCCGATCGCTGCCTCAGCGGCTGCCACTGTCAGCACAAGCATGGCAAAGACCTGTCCGACCAGATCATTCATGAACGCGCTGAACGCGACCAGGTTGATGTTGACCGCGAGCAGGATCAGCTCAACCGACATCAGGATCACAATCACGTTCTTGCGATTGATGAAGATACCCAGCACGCCGAGCACGAACAGGATCGCACCGACGACAAGATAGTGCTCAACGCCAATCATAGCTCGACCCCCTCGCCCACTTCGGGGTTCTTCAATACGGTTGCCTCGTGCGGTCGTCGGGCGATCTGCTTGCCAATATCCTGGCGGCCGCGCGCTCCAGGCTTGGGCTCGCGGTGCGTCAAAACGATCGCTCCGATCATCGCGACAAGCAGGATGATGCCAGCAATCTCGAACAGCAGGATATAGGGGCCGTAGAGCAACGCTCCGATTGCTTCGATATTGTTGCTCGCGGCAGCCGCTGTAGTGGCCTCAGAAGGCGATCCTAGCGTGATTCCACCCGCCTGGTAGGCTCCCACCCCAAGCAGCAATTCAGCCAACAGAATGACCGCTATCGCCAGCCCTAGCGGGAAGTTTTTGATGAAGCCGGCGCGCATCGCCGCAAAGTCGATATCGAGCATCATCACGACAAACAGGAACAGCACCGCAACGGCGCCGACATAGACGATCACCAGCAGCATCGCGATGAATTCGGCACCCACAAGCACCATCAGGCCGGCAGCGTTGAAGAAGGCGAGGATCAGCCACAGCACGCTGTGGACCGGGTTGCGCGCCATGATCACCATGACAGCGCTGGCGATCACCAGTGCCGCAAACAGATAAAAGGCGATAGCTTGAATCATAACCCCTGTTTCTCGATCCCTGTCGATTGCCGCGCCGCCTAGCGGTACGGTGCATCCGCTTCAAGGTTCGCGGCGATTGCGCGTTCCCACTTGTCCCCGTTGGCCAGCAATTTGGCCTTGTCGTAGAGCAATTCTTCGCGCGTCTCGGTCGCGTATTCGAAGTTTGGCCCTTCGACGATTGCATCCACCGGGCACGCCTCTTGGCAGAAGCCGCAATAGATGCATTTCGTCATGTCGATGTCGTAGCGCGTGGTGCGGCGGCTGCCGTCATCGCGCGGCTCACTTTCAATCGTGATCGCCTGTGCCGGGCAGACCGCTTCGCACAGTTTGCAGGCGATGCAGCGCTCTTCGCCATTGGGATAGCGCCGCAGAGCATGTTCGCCGCGGAAACGCGGGCTCAGCACGTTCTTCTCGAACGGGTAATTCACTGTCACTTTGGGCTTGAAGAAATACTTCAAGGTCAAGGCATGGGCCTTGAGAAATTCCCACAGCGTGAAGCTTTTCAAGAGTTGGGTTGCGCTGGTCATTGCTGGGCCTGCCTCGATTCAGACTCGAATTGCATTATGATTTCCTTGGGTGAAACCTGGTGCTCCTGCGGCTCACACAACCCGCGTCCATAGGGTGCCCATTCTCCAGCGAGACCCATTGCGTTGAGGGTCACAGAGAAATTTTCCGAGTGAAGATGCGGAACGAAATCCAGCTTGCGCACGCTCACCGGACCGTCAAAGCGGATCGTCTTAATCTTGAAGAAATTGTGATCAATCCGCGACACTCTGTCGCCGCCAAAGATATCGGATCCATCAAAGATCTCGACCTCTTCCGGTGCAGGGTCGATCATACCGTCCATTTCGTAGGCGAACCCAACCATCCACCAGTCAGACTGATCACGAGGAGGAGTTCGATCTAGCCCAGCCCAAAACACGCATGCGAGTACGCGTGTCTCAGTCAAGTCTACCGAATTTCCGCTCGGTGCCGCCTGCGCCACCAGCAATCCGGACAATGCAAGCGAGACTAGGCTCATAGCAGAGCCTCCCCACCAAAGTGCCCCGTCGCCATCAGCCAGCCAGAGATCAGCGCAACAAACAGCAGGCTCATCGGCAGGAACACTTTCCAGCCCAACCGCATCAGCTGGTCATAGCGATAACGCGGCACGGTCGCCCAGATCCAGCTGAACAGGAAGAAGAAGAAGAACGTCTTGAGCAAGAACCAGATGATGCCCGGGACGTAATAGAGCGGCGCCCATTCAATCGGCGGCAACCAACCACCCATGAACAGCAGCGTGCACAGCGAGCACATCAGCAGAATGTTGGCATATTCGCCGAGCCAGAAAAGCGCGAAGCTCATCGATGAATATTCGGTCTGGTAGCCCGCGACGAGCTCGGACTCGGCCTCGGTCAGGTCAAACGGGGCACGCGCCGTCTCAGCCAGTGCCGAGATGAAGAACATCACGAAGATCGGAAACAGCAGCGGATTGACGAAGAAGCCATTGATCACACCGAGCCCGTGGCCCTTCTGCGCCATCACGATGCCGGTCATATTGTAGGTCTGCGTATACAACGCGACACAGACCAGGATGAAGCCGATCGAGACCTCGTAAGAGATCATCTGCGCGGCGGCGCGCATGGCAGAGAAGAACGGATATTTGGAGTTTGACGCCCACCCGCTCATCACCACGCCGTATACGCCGAGCGAGCTGATCGCGAGAATGTAGAGCAGGCCAAGATTGATATCGGCCAGAACAACGCCCGCGTCGAATGGGATCACCGCCCAGGCCGCCAGTGCGACCGTGAAGGTGATGATCGGTGCGAGCAGGAAAATGCCTTTATTCGCCGCGCTGGGAATGATGGTTTCCTGCAGGAACACTTTCAGGCCATCAGCAAAGCTCTGCAACAGCCCAAGCGGGCCAACCACATTGGGGCCACGCCGCAGCATGATCGCACCGAGTACTTTGCGATCGACATAGATCACCATCGCCACCGCCAGCATCACCAGCAGCGAGATCACGATGATCCCGGTCAGCGTGGAAGCGAGCCACGCAAACTCATAGTTCATGCCAAGGGATTGGAAGAATTCGGTCATTCTGCCGCCTCCTTGATCTCATCCGCATGCAGCAATTCGGCCGAACATTGCTGCATCACAGCGCTGGCGCGCGCGATCGGATTGGTGAGATAGAAATCCGCGATCGGATAGGCGGTGATTTCGCCCGATGCGGTCGCCGATGTGTCAGCTGTTGGCAATGCGCCGTAATCTGCCAGGCCTTCTTCGCCCAAGGCCGGCACCTCGGCGATCATCTTGGCCTGGAGCTCGGCAAAGCTGTCAAAACCAACGCTCACATCCAGTGCATCGGCCAAGGCCCGCAGAATGGTCCAGTCTTCGCGCGCATCACCCGGAGCGAACACCGCCTTTTCGGCGAATTGCACCCTGCCCTCGGTGTTGACGTAGGTTCCGTCCTTTTCGGCATAGCTCGCACCCGGCAGGATGATATCCGCCGCATGCGCGCCTTTGTCGCCGTGATGGCCGATATAGACCTTGAGGCTGTCCGCGAAGGGCTCGTGATCCATTTCGTCGGCGCCAAGCGAGAACACCACTTTGGGCGCCGCCTGCGCGATTTCACCCATGCCGCCTTCGACGGTGAAGTCGAGCATCAGCGAACCCATGCGCGCCGCTGACATGTGCAGGACGTTGAAGCCGTTCCAATCGCCCTTGAGGAGGCCGAGAGGGCCGATCTGAGCCAATCCGGCGGCCAAGGCACCCTTGGCCAGCGCAACCCCGCCCATGATCAATGCTGGGCGTTCTGAGGCAGCGAAGGCCTCGGTCACTTCCGCCGGCAGATTGGACAGCAGCGCCAGATCATTGCCGAGGAAGGTTGCCGGATAGGTCGTTTCCCATTCCGGGCCGATCAGGAACACCTTGGCGCCGTTCTTCACGGCCTTGCGCAGGCGCGCATTGACCAATGCCGCTTCCCAACGGATGTGGCTGCCAACGATCAGGATCGCATCGGCCGTTTCAATGCCAGCAAGCGTGGAGTTGAAATTGACCGCAGCGATGTTCGACACATCATATGTCATGCCCGTCTGGCGCGCTTCGACGAGCGAGGATCCGCAGGCCTTGAGCAGTGACTTGGCGGCAAACATCGTCTCGCAATCGACCATGTCACCCGCGACGGCGGCCACTTTTGCCTTGTCGTCCTTGAGCTGCTTGGCGATCGCCTTGAAGGCTTCATCCCAGCTGGCGGGCTGAAGCTTGCCGCGCTTGCGCATGAACACCTTGTCCAAGCGGCGCGTGCTGAGGCCATCAACCTGATAGCGGCCTTTGTCTGACAGCCACTCCTCATTGACGTCATCATTGATGCGAGGCAGCGCTCGCATCACTTCACGACCCTTTGAGTGCAGCGAGATATTGGCGCCAACCGCGTCAGACACATCGATGCTGAGCGTACGCTTGAGCTCCCAAGGGCGCGCCTCAAAGGCATAGGGCCGTGACGTCAATGCGCCGACCGGGCACAGATCGATCACATTGGCTGACAATTCGTGCGCAGCGGCCTGCTCGAGATAGGTCGTGATCTGCATGTCCTCGCCGCGATAGAGCGCGCCGATTTCGTCAACACCAGCGATCTCTTCCGAAAAGCGGACACAGCGCGTGCAGTGGATGCAGCGGGTCATGATCGTCTTGATCAGCGGGCCCATATATTTCTCGGTAACCGCGCGCTTGTTCTCTTCGTAACGCGAACCGCCACGACCATAGGTCATCGATTGGTCCTGAAGGTCACATTCGCCGCCCTGATCGCAAATCGGGCAATCCAGCGGGTGATTGATCAGCAGGAATTCCATCACGCCTTCGCGTGCCTTCTTCACCATTTCGGTGTCGGTGCGGATTTCCTGCCCTTCACTCGTAGGCAGCGCGCAGGAGGCTTGCGGCTTGGGCGGCCCGGGCTTCACTTCAACCAGGCACATCCGGCAGTTACCGGCGATACTTAAGCGTTCGTGATAACAGAAACGCGGGATTTCCTTGCCGGCAAGCTCGCAAGCTTGCAGCACGGTCGCGCCGTCTGGAACATCAAGTTCTTCGCCGTCTACGGTTACCTTAGGCATCAGACCCTTCTTCTTTGTAAGCGTTCAGAGCGCGAAACAGCTTTGCCATGCTCATGGTTTCAGTATCCATGGGGCACATTTCCAAACCCGCTTTCATGCCAGCTTCAAATCCTTCCTGACTTTCAGCATCGCGGATTTGCGCAATTAGATTGGGTTGCTTTTCGGCCAGACAGGCAACGAACTGCTGTTCGACACCGGCTTCTTCGCTCGCGAGAGCAGGACTAGCCAGAAGGACGGCGGCCAGGACGGGAAACAGCTTTCTCACTCGGCGGCCTCCGCGAACTGGGCATTGTGCTCCTGGATCCGGCGCTCAAGCTCAGGACGGAAGTGACGGATCAGACCCTGGATCGGCCATGCCGCGGCATCGCCAAGCGCGCAAATCGTATGACCTTCGACTTGCTTGGTCACTTCCTGCAGCATATCGATCTCTTCGATCGCAGCATCGCCAGTGCGCAGGCGTTCCATCATGCGCCACATCCAGCCCGTGCCTTCGCGACATGGCGTGCACTGACCGCAGCTCTCATGCTTGTAGAAATAGCTCAAGCGGCTGATCGCGCGGACGATGTCGGTCGATTTGTCCATCACGATAACGGCAGCTGTGCCCAGGCCTGAGCCAAGGTCCTTGAGGCCGTCAAAATCCAGCGGAGCGTCCATGATCTGCTCGGCCGGGACCAGCGGAACCGAAGACCCGCCTGGGATGACCGCCAGCAGATTGTCCCACCCGCCGGTGATGCCGCCGCAATGCTTCTCAATCAGCTCGCGGAAGGGAATGCTCATCGCTTCCTCAACCACACAGGGTTGTTCGACGTGGCCGCTGATCTGGAACAGCTTGGTGCCGTGATTGTTCTCGCGCCCGAAGGAGTTGAACCAGCTCGCTCCGCGCCGCAGGATCGTCGGCACGACCGCGATGCTCTCGACATTGTTGACCGTGGTCGGGCAGCCATAGAGGCCGGCGCCGGCCGGGAATGGTGGTTTCAGCCGCGGTTGGCCTTTCTTGCCTTCCAGGCTCTCGATCATCGCCGTTTCTTCGCCACAAATATAGGCGCCAGCCCCGCGGTGCATGAAGACGTCGAAATCATAGCCAGAGCCGCTGGCATTCTTGCCGATCAGGCCCGCATCATAAGCTTCGTCGATGGCCTTCTGCAGTGTCTCTGCTTCGCGGATATATTCGCCGCGAATGTAGATGTAGGCTGCCCTCGCCCGCATTGCGAAGCCAGCGACCAGCGCACCTTCGATCAGCTTGTGCGGATCGTGGCGGATGATCTCGCGGTCCTTGCACGAACCCGGCTCGGATTCGTCAGCATTGATAACCAGGAAGCTGGGACGACCGTCCTTGCTTTCCTTGGGCATGAACGACCATTTGAGACCGGTCGGGAAGCCCGCGCCGCCACGGCCGCGCAAGCCGGATTCCTTGATCTCATCAATGATCGTGTCCTGGCCGCGTTCGATCAGCGCCTTGGTGTTGTCCCAATCACCGCGCGCCTGAGCAGCAGCCAGGCCCCAATCCTGGAAGCCATAGACATTGGTAAAGATGCGATCCTTGTCAGAGAGCATCGCTGCCATCCTTCTTTCTTGCCGCCTTCAGCTGTCGCAAAGCCAGCACTTGAAAAATCAGACCCATCGCCATCAGCGCGATACCGACAGTGTTCTCACCCGTCGCGCTGAGATAGGCGCCCGAGCCAAACCCAAACAGGCCGGCAAAGGCGAGAGCCACAGTGCCGGCATTCATTGGCTTGCCTCGCTGTCTTGGGATCTTGCCAGCCTCTTGCGAGCCAGGAGTAACAGGACTGCGCTGCCCCCACCGAGATAGATCACGCCGTCACGGCCGCCGTCGAAGATCAAGGCGTACAGGCCTATGAGCACCAGGATCACTCCCAGCACCTTCCAGGTCCAAGATCCCTGCGCGAAACTCACCACTCACCTCGATAGTCGTGATTGGCGTCAATCATTTCCTTGAGCGTAGTCGCGCCATCCTTGGGTTCGGAAGTGTGACGTCCCGGCTCCTGAGTGCCAGCTTTGGGCTGCTCACCCTTGGCCAAAGCGTCGAGCACGGCATCAAGCCGCTCTACGGTCAAATCTTCGTAATTGTCGTCGTTGATCTGGACCATAGGCGCGGTTGCGCAATTGCCCATGCATTCGACTTCGGTGAGCGTCCACAAGCCGTCTTCGGAGACCTTGCCAAACTCCATCCCGCGCTTCTTGCACGCGCTGATAATATCGTCCGAGCCGCGCAGCATGCATGGCGTCGTGCCGCACACCTGCACGTGGTGCCTTCCGACTGGCTTCATATTGTACATGAAATAGAAGGTCGCGACTTCGAGCACGCGGATCACTGGCACGTCGATGTAATCAGCAACATATTCGATCACGGGAAGCGGCAGCCAACCCTGTGTATCGGTTTCGGCGCCGACCTGCCTCTGAGCGAGATCGAGCAGCGGCATGACCGCCGATTTGGCGCGTCCATCAGGATATTTGGCGATGTGATAATCCGCCTTGGCCTTGTTCTCATCGGTCCAGGCGAAATTGCCCCAACGCTCGCGGAGCTCTGGCGTATCGGGTGCGGGTGTACGGTCAGCCATTCTTGACCTCCTGGCCATTCACCACCTTGGCTCTCAGAATTGGTCCGCCGAACACGGCAAAAACGGCTACCGAAAATGAAATAATCATGTTCGGCAGAAATTGGTCGGCGCGAGAGAAAAGAAAATCACCCGCAGACAAGCAGGTGAACGCGACACATGTCACGCAAATGAGCTGCAAACCCCAATTTGGCGCTACTTTAGCCCTCACCGGTCACACTCCCCAAACACAACATCAATCGCGCCGAGGATGGCGGTGGCGTCGGGCAGCATATGGCCCTTGCTCATCATATCCATCGCCTGAAGGTGACTGAACGCCGTCGGGCGGATCTTGCAGCGATAGGGTTTGTTGGTGCCGTCGCTGACGAGATAGACGCCAAACTCACCCTTGGGGCTTTCAGTCGCGACATAAACCTCGCCCTCAGGCACGTGGAAGCCCTCGGTGTAGAGCTTGAAGTGATGGATCAGGCTTTCCATCGATTGCTTCATCTCGCCGCGTTTGGGTGGTGAAACCTTGCCATCAGTGCTGGCGACGGGGCCTTCAGGCATGTCGCGCAGACATTGCTTGATGATCTTGGCGCTTTCGCGGATCTCGGCAACGCGCACCATGAAGCGATCATAGCAATCCGAATTGGTGCCGACAGGAATGTCGAATTCCATCCGATCATAGACGTCGTAAGGCTGCGACTTGCGCAAATCCCACGGAATGCCAGCAGCGCGGATCATCGGGCCGCTAAAGCCCCATTTGACCGCATCGTCGCGGCTGACCACGGCAATATCAACATTGCGCTGTTTGAAGATCCGATTGTCGATGACAAGGCTCATCGCGTCATCGAGCATCTGGAACAGGCGGTTATCGAGCCAATCGCCAATATCGACCAGCAGCTTTTCAGGCACATCCTGATGGACGCCACCGGGGCGGAACCAGGCCGAGTGCATGCGCGCGCCTGACGCCCGCTCGAAGAAGTTCATGCAATCTTCTCGCAGGTCCATCATCCACAGATTGGGCGTGAACGCACCAACATCGAGCACGTGCGCGCCCATATTGAGGAAGTGGTTGCAGATGCGGGTCAGCTCGGCAAACAGCACGCGCAGATATTGCGCACGCTCGGGCACTTCGAGATTGAGCAGCTTCTCGATCGCCAGCACATAGGAATGCTCCATGCACAGCGGCGAACAATAATCGAGCCGATCAAAATAGGGCAAAGCCTGAAGATAGGTCTTGTGCTCGATCAGCTTTTCGGTGCCGCGGTGAAGCAATCCGACATGCGGATCGATCCGCTCAATCACTTCGCCATCCAGCTCCATGATCATCCGCAACACGCCGTGCGCAGCAGGGTGCTGGGGCCCGAAATTGATCGTGTAATTGGTGATGACATCGCCGTCAGTGGTGGGCGATTCTTCGATTTGCATGCCGTGGCTCATGACTTGCCCTCCTCGGCATCATCATCGGCTTTTTCGTCACCGGGAAGCACATAGTCCGAACCCTCCCATGGGGAGAGGAAGTCAAACGTGCGCATGTCTTGCGGCAGCTCAACCGGCTCGTAGACAACGCGCTTTTCTTCTTCGGAATAGCGCAGCTCGGTGTAGCCGGTCATTGGGAAGTCCTTGCGGAAAGGATGACCTTCGAACCCGTAGTCAGTGAGGATCCTGCGCAGGTCCTGATTGCCTTCGAATTTGACCCCGTAGAGGTCGAATACTTCGCGCTCGAGCCAGCCAGCGTTCGGCCAAAGCGTCGTCACGGTTGGCACCGGCGTCGCTTCGTCGGTTGAACATTTCACCATCACGCGGTGGTTTTTTGTCAGCGACAGCAGCATGTAGACGACTTCAAAACGCTCAGCTCGATCAGGAAAATCGACGCCCGCGATTTCCATCAGCTGCTGATAGTCATGCTCATCGCGCAGTGCTTCGAGAACTGTAGCGACCGCTTCACGCTTTACCGTGAGAATGATTTCGCCATGCGCCTCTTCCGAAGCCAGGACTTGGTCGCCCAGAGCGGAGGTGAGCGCCTCGCGTACGCCATCATTTGAGGCAAACTTCGGGGCGGAATGAACCACTGTCATGATCTTGGCCCTCAGCGCTCAATCGTACCAGCGCGGCGGATCTTCCGCTGCAATTGCATCACGCCATAGAGCAGCGCTTCTGCTGTCGGCGGGCAACCTGGGACATAGATGTCGACCGGAACGATCCGATCGCATCCGCGCACCACGCTGTAGCTGTAATGGTAATAGCCACCGCCATTGGCGCATGATCCCATGCTAATGACGTATTTCGGGTCTGACATCTGGTCGTAAACCTTGCGCAGCGCCGGAGCCATCTTGTTGCACAGCGTGCCCGCAACGATCATCAGGTCAGACTGCCGTGGGGAAGCGCGCGGGGCAGCGCCAAAACGTTCCATGTCATAGCGCGGCATATTGACGTGGATCATCTCCACCGCACAGCACGCCAGGCCAAACGTCATCCACCACAGTGATCCGGTCCGCGCCCACTGAAACACGTCCTCTGTCGATGTCAGCAGAAAGCCTTTGTCGTTCACCTCGGTCTGCAAGGCATTGAAGTAATCAGCATCGGGCTGACGCACTTCGCCGCCCTGCGCTGTGGGCATTGTCGCAGCTGCTTCGGCCGCATTCAGCGGCGCGGTGGGCGGCGTGATAATCGTGTTCGAAGAATTGCTCATTCCCAGTCCAGAGCTCCCTTCTTCCACTCATAGGCCAAGCCAACGGCGAGGATGAACAGGAAGGTCATCATGCCGATCCAACCGACCCAACCGGTTTCGCCAAGGCTTACTGCCCAGGGAAACAGGAATGCCGCTTCCAAATCGAAAATGATGAAGCTGATCGCGACGAGGTAAAACCGCACGTCAAACTGGCTGCGCGCATCTTCAAATGCGGGAAAGCCGCATTCATACTCGCTGAGCTTTTCAGCATCAGGGTTGTGCGCCCCAGTGAGTCGCGAAACCCCCATCGGCAAGAATACAAACAGGCATGAAAGCCCGAACGCGATAAAGATGAAAATCAGTATCGGAAGATACTGGCTAAGGTCGATCACGACGCTTCCAACCGATGATTAATCCCAACGGTCGCCCTAGGCCGGTCGGCATCACCTTGCAAGACCGTGATTGGGGCAAATCACAGGCAAAACACTGCAGTATTGTTGCGAATTTTCGAACCGCGCCTGAGTATTGCTCAGTTTAGACGCAATTGCCGGATTTCCGTCTCGCGCGGCTGCTTGCCATCCGCCACCTTGCCTGCGGCATAGACGTCCCATTGGCCGGTAGCGACATAGACCAAGGCGTCGCCCGCAATCGACCCACCCAGCGGCTCGGTCCAGCCGGAATGCGCCTGCTCTAGAATTCGATGGCCAACAATGCTTGTGCCGTCTTGCGATAGCTTGAATGCTGAAATCCGGATCGGATTTGTGCCATTTTGTACAGCGATCAGCTCATCACGATAGCGCCACATCCCATCAATTCCGTCGAGCAGAATAGGCAGTTCGGTGGTCACACGGCGGATGTCGCCAGACTCAAGGTCGATCAAAGCAATGCCATATCGGTAGTCGCTGACATAAAGGTGCTGACCGTCCTCGCTGACAACAAGCCCCTGCGGCGAACGGAAATGGCCTGGCTCGACCAGGACCGACATTTGGGCCTCTCCCGGCTTAGCCATGAACACACTGCCTTTGATCGGGTCGCTCGCATAGATCGTTCCGTCGTCGCCAATGGCGAGGTCTGACGGATTGCCGCCCTCAGGAGCAGCGACATAAGTGGTGGCGCCTCCTTGCCGAACGCCGATCAATCCGGAAAACAGCACCGTCTCGTCCTCAGAATTGTCGAGATTAGAAGAAGCCACCCACAGGGTCTTGCGAGCGCGATCCTCAACGATGCCCGATAAGTCACTGGCGTTCGGCAGCGCTAACGTGACCCAATTGTCTTCAGGCGCGCTGAAATAGAGCGCGTTCACGGTTATCGAAGAGACGGCGATCCCTCGCCCTCCCATGACAACCTTGGCGCTTTCGACGAGCCCCGCTTCGTCGACAACGCTCGCGACGACTTCGCTTGCTTCGATCACCACCGGTGACTTGTGAAGAACCGCCTCGACCGACGAGGCCGGTACATCAGCAAGCAATTGCGGAATTTGTGCCTGCGCGCCCTCTCCAAACACATAGCCACGATCAAACAGCCATTGCAGCGTCACCAGCGCTTTGTCCGTGTCACCGGCGGTCAGGTATGAACGCAGCAGGCGGAGCTGAACGGAGCCGCTATCAGGAAAGTCCTGAGCAAGCTGTTCCAGACCATCGACATCAGCGATTTGCCCAGTCTCTGCATCAACCGGACGCCAAGCGGGACTCTCTTCGGCCAGCGCCGGCGCTGAAAGGATCAGCGCCAGACTGGCAATCAAAGCCCTCACTTCATCATCTGCGCAGCGGCCTTCTCAGTAGCCTTGCCATAGGGAGGCTTGAAACCGCCCAGTTTCGCGATGTCGATCTTTGGCTGATGATAGACTGCGCGCGCATGGCTGAACTCACGGAAGCCCTCGATCGCGTGGTACGAGCCCATGCCCGACGGCCCGACGCCGCCAAATGGAAGGTCTTCCATCGAAACATGGAACACCACATCATTGGTGGTCACACCACCAGAAATGGTCCGGGTCAGGACTTTCTCCTGCTCCCCCTTGTCCTCACCAAAATAGTACAGACCAAGCGGACGATCGTGATCATTGACGTAGTCAACCGCCTCATCGACGGTCTTGTAGGTTTTTACCGGCAGAACCGGCCCAAAGATCTCTTCCTGCATCGCCGTCATTTCGTCGGTCACGTTCTTGAGGATCGTCAACGGCATCTTGCGCTGGTTGGCATTGCTGAAGTCTTCGTTAGCCGGATTGACCTCGATCACTTCGGCACCCTTGTCGCGAGCATCTTCGACCAGACCCTGAAGGCGTTCAAAATGCCGATCCGAAACGACAGATGCGTAATCATCATTCTCAAGCAAAGTCGGGTACATGTTTGCGACACCGCCGGCGACGCCTGCAACCGCTTCGTCCTGATTGTCTTCAGGGACATACATATAGTCTGGCGCCAGGCAGATCTGGCCCGCATTCATCATCTTGCCCAGCGCGATCCGCTCGCCCGCTTTGGCAAAGTCAGCGCTGCGGCCCATGATGACGGGCGACTTGCCGCCCAGTTCAAGCGTCACGGGCACCAGATTCTCAGCTGCCGATTGCATCACTCGGCGACCGGTCGCGGTCGACCCGGTAAAGACCAGATGATCGAACGGCAGCGACGAGAAGGCTGCGGCAACTTCTGGGCCGCCGGTTACAACCGTGACTTCGTCCGGCGTGAAATACTCAGCCACAAGCTCAGCCATCAAAGTCGACGTCCGCTCCGTGAACTCGCTTGGCTTGATCATCGCGCGATTGCCCGCAGCCAGGACCTGCATCAGCGGCCCGAATGCCAATTGCACGGGAAAATTCCACGGCGAGAGAATCCCGATCACACCTTTGGGTTCGTAGCGAACCTCGGCCTTCGCACCGAGCAGACCAAGCGGGAATTGAACCTTGCGCTTATCGGTCTTGGCCCATTTATCCATATGTTTGAGCGCGTCTTTGCCGGCACCAACCGTCGCCGCAATGTCAGTCAGCATGGATTGTTCCATCGCACGATTGCCAAAGTCGGCGCTCATCGTTTTGCAGAATGTCTCGCCGTGCTCTTTGACCAAGGCCATGGCCCGCTTGATGCGATCCTTGCGCATGCTCATCGCTTCGGGCCGCGATGCGGTGAAGGCTTCCCGTTGGAGCCGCAGCATTGCTTCTAGTTCGGTGCGACGATCGTCGGCCATGGTTCTCTCCCACTCAATTTGGTTTCAATTTGCGATTGTTTTCGCGCAAACCAAGCCTGCTGACAAGCATTTGCGCTATCCACGAGCCAAAGTGACAGGAACGGATTGCGTTTGCCGCACTGCAACATTAGATCGTCCTCAATCAATGTGTCCCTCGTTCAAGGATATCTCCCATGGCTCAATTCTCTGCCGCAGACCCGATCGTCATCCTTTCCTACGCCCGCACGCCCATGGGTGGCATGCAAGGCGCATTGGCCGACGTTTCGGCGACTGACCTTGGCGCCACCGCGGTGAAGGCGGCGGTCGAAAGATCAGGCGTTGAAGGCGGAGATATTGATCGCGCCTATATGGGTTGCGTCCTGCCAGCCGGTTTGGGCCAGGCTCCCGCACGCCAGGCCGCACTCAAAGCCGGCCTTCCAAAATCGGTTGAAGCCACCACAGTGAACAAGGTGTGCGGAAGCGGAATGCAGACCGTGATCATGGGCAGTGAGGCGCTTGCCAGCGGCACGATCGACATGGTTGTCGCAGGCGGCATGGAAAGCATGACCAACGCTCCATATCTGCTCAAGAAGCACCGTTCGGGCGCGCGGATCGGCCACGACACAGCATATGATCATATGTTCCTGGACGGCCTCGAAGACGCCTATGAAGAAGGCCGCGCCATGGGCACCTTCGCGCAAGACACTGCTAACGAATATCAGCTGACCCGCGACGAACAGGACGGATATTCGATTGAGAGCCTCCGCCGCGCCAATGCCGCGATTGAAAGCGGTGCGTTTGCAGACGAGGTGGTCCCCGTTTCCTTCGCCACCCGCAAAGGCGATGTGGTCGTCGATGTTGACGAACAGCCAGGCAAAGGTCGTCCTGACAAGATCCCGCAATTGCGCCCTGCATTCGCCAAGGACGGCACGATCACAGCGGCAACCTCAAGCTCGATCTCTGACGGCGCTGCCGCCGTGGTCTTGACCCGCGAAAGCGTCGCCAAGGACAAGGGTCTTGATCCCGTGGCCAAAGTTGTTGCCCTCGCTGCTCACGCTCGCGAGCCCAAGGATTTCACCGTCGCGCCGGTTGGTGCGATCGAAAAGGTTCTCGCTAACGCAGGCTGGACGATTGATGACGTTGATCTGTGGGAAGTGAATGAGGCGTTTGCTTGCGTTGCCATGTTCGCAATGCGCGACATCGGCATCGATCATGAGAAGATCAATGTGAATGGTGGTGCCACCGCACTCGGCCATCCCATCGGAGCCAGCGGAACGCGGATCATCGTCACCTTGGTTAACGCGTTGAAGCAGCAGGGCAAGAGCAAGGGCGTCGCCAGCCTTTGCATCGGTGGCGGTGAAGCTACCGCAATCGCTGTCGAGCTGGTATAGTCTCACCTCGTTGGAGGGGTGAGATCATGAACATCATTCGTTTTTCGCTTTGCCTGGTGGCTCCGTTGGCGCTTGTTGCCTGCGGATCAGGCCAGGATATGCCGACCGAAGAAGACGATATGATGATGCCCGAAGCAGAGGCCGCCAGCGTGATGCAGCCGGGGCTCTACGGGGTGGGTGATGGGACTCAGGTCTATTCGCGCACCAGACTCAACGAGGATGGAACCTATGTTGATCTCAACGATGCCGGCGAGCAGGTAGGCAGCGGCAATTGGGCCCAACGCGGCGAAGAGATGTGCTTTGACCCGGAAGGCGACGGGGAAGACCAGCAAGAGCGCTGCTGGATGCAAAGCGAGCCAGGTGAAGATGGAAGTTTCACAACCACCCGTACCGATGGCAGCGAGAGCTACACCGTCACGCCATTGAGCGAATAGATTCTAGGGTGCGCCAGCGCCCCACAGCCGCGCTTCTTCAACCCAGCCAGTCCTCCCAGCGACATCAATCTCGCACCATTGGGATTCGCAGCTCAGCAATTTGCCGACCACGCCAGGTTCGGCGCGCCAACGAACTTCTGCATCGGCGGCAGGTGATGCTCTGAGGTCGACCACGCCCTCCCCTGTAATGAGGACACCGCGCTCGGCGCTAAGCAGACCCTGGACAACCCAGCCTTGCGCTCCATCAGGGTCCTGCACCAAGCGCCAGCCTTCGCGAAGGCGCACGACCTTCACCGGCAATCCTCTGCGCTTATAAACCCAGTCAATCGGGTAATCGCGGCTCGGCCCGACCCGCATATTGACTTCATTCGCGGCGATCGACGCCCAATATGGCAGCTCGCGATCCTGGGCATAGGCAGGAGCACCGACCAGGCCTGCCAGTGCGATTGAAATCAGCGCTGAAAGAGACAGAAATATTCGAGCCACGATCCTCATCCTATAGCTAGCATGATTGCCTGGCATCAAGTACGCTTGACCGACCGCCCCTACTACCCCTAGCGCTTGGCTATGGATCAGAATGGTACGGGTTTGGTTGAAACCCCAAAAGTTGTGGTGACGCGGCAATTGATGCCGTCGGTCGAAACACGCATGAGCGAGTTGTTCGATGCCGTCCTCAATCAGCGTGACATTCCCCTTTCGCGCGATGACTTGATCGCAGCCATGCAGGACTGCGATGTCCTGGTTCCCACAGTGACAGATAGAATCGATGCTGAGATGATCGCAGCTGCGGGCGACAGGCTGCGGCTGATCGCGAATTTCGGCGCTGGAACTGAGCATATCGATCTTGCCGCAGCGGCGGCTAACAAGATCATTGTGACCAACACGCCGGGCGTGTTCACGGATGACACGGCTGATATTGCGATGGCCGGAATTATAGGTGTTCCGCGCCGGATCAGAGAAGGAACCGCCCTGGTCCGCCGCGGCGAATGGACTGGCTGGGCGCCGTCCGGACTGCTGGGCCGCAAGCTTGGAGGAAAAGTGCTCGGCATCGTCGGAATGGGACGAATTGGCCAAGCGGTCGCGCACCGGGCCAAGGCATTTGGATTGGAAGTCGCCTATCACAATCGCAAGCCACTTCCAGCCGCCGTGGAGAGCATGCTCAGCGTGCGCTATGTCGACACGCTCGACGCGCTTCTGGAAGAAGCGGACATTGTGACATTGCACTGCCCATTGACCGAAGAAACACGGGCGATGATCAACGCAGACCGCCTAGCCATCATGAAGAAGGGCGCCAGCATCATCAACACGGCTCGCGGCGAGTTGATCGACCAGGACGCCTTGATCGCTTCGCTCGAGAATGGCCATCTCTTGGGCGCCGGATTGGACGTCTATCCCAACGAGCCTGAAGTCGACGAGCGTCTGCTCAAACATCCAAACGTGATGACATTGCCGCATATAGGCAGCGCCACCGCAGAGGGTCGCGAAGCTTCAGGCGAAAAGGTTATCGCCAACATCCGTTTCTGGGCCGACGGCCACCGGCCGCCTGACCAAGTGCTCGAAGCACTGATCTAAATCGACCGCTTTCTTGGGGGAGAAATGTCATTCAACGACTGACCACGATTTTCGCATTGTCCATGCTGCTTGCAGGACCGGTTCTGGCGCAGGACGGTTCGGTCACTGCGACCAGCGATAGCGGCGACACCGGCTGGATCCTGACTTCCTCTGCGTTGGTCTTGCTTATGACATTGCCAGGGTTGGCGCTGTTTTATGGCGGCTTGGTCCGGGCGAAGAACTTTCTCTCAGTTTTGATCCAATGCGGCGCAGTCGCCGCCATTGCATCAATTCTGTGGGTCCTGGTCGGATACACGCTTGCATTCGGATCGGTTGGAGCGGGTTTGCTCGGCGGCGGAAACGCAATGTTGCTGAATGACCTAGGGACCTTGCGCGGCGGCACGACAATTCCGGAAAGCACGTTCGCGCTGTTTCAAATGACCTTTGCGGTGATCACCCCGGCGCTCATGGTCGGCGCTTGGGTTGAGCGCGCTCGCTTCACCTGGGTGCTGGCATTTTGCGCCGCTTGGGGGCTGCTCGTTTATGCGCCCGTTGCGCATTGGCTCTGGGGTGGCGGCTGGTTGGCCTCCAATTTCGGCACTCTCGACTATGCGGGTGGGTTGGTCGTCCACACTACGGCCGGCGTATCCGCTGTGGTCATTGCATTGCTGCTGGGCAAGCGCTCAGGCTTTCCTCAAAAGCTCATGCGCCCTCACGCACCTGCCTTGACGATGGCGGGTGCTGCCCTGCTCTGGGTCGGATGGTTTGGCTTTAATGGCGGCTCTGCGCTGGCGGCCAATGACAACGCGGCATCGGCCATTCTCAACACCCATATCGCCGCGAGCACTGCAGCCTTGGGCTGGCTCGCTATCGAGCGCATCGCCTTGGGTAAGCCCACCAGCGTAGGCTGGGCCACCGGCGCGATTGCAGGCCTCGCAACAATCACTCCAGCGGCGGTTTTTGTGTCACCCGGAGCCGCAATCCTGTTCGGCGCATTGGCGTCGCTGGTTTGTTACGGCGCCATCCAGGTGATGAAGCAAAAGTGGAAGATCGACGACTCGCTTGATGTGTTCGCCGTCCACGGGGTCGGAGGCATACTGGGGACCTTGCTGCTGGGCGTATTCCTGTCAGCTGAACTTGGCGGCACCGGCTATTTCGGCGACGCGACCATGGCGAGCCAGGTCGGCGCTCAGGCCATTGGCATTGGGGTCGTCGCTTTGTGGAGCGCGGTCGGAACGGTTGTGGTTGCCCTGATGGCCTCGGTCTTTTTCCCAATGCGAGTCAGCGAGGATGACGAGATCGAAGGGCTCGATATCACCGAGCATGGCGAACGGGCTTGGGAGCTCGATTGAATCAAACGTGGTCGCGCACCGATTGGAGAACCAAATGATCCGGAAACTAGCAATCGCTTGCTTGGCCTGCGCCCTCCCGCTCGCCTCAATGTCGCTTTCACCTATTGCGCATGCCAGCGCCGAAAAGCAGGCGGAGATGCAAATCTTCGTGAAAACACTGACAGGGCTGACCATGGTTTTCGATGTTGCGCGCGCCAACACCATTCTTGAGCTCAAGCAGATGATCCTGGACAAAGAGGGTATCCCGATTGATCAGCAGCGGCTGATCTTTGCTGGCAAACAATTGCAGAACGAGCGCACGCTGTATGACTACAACATCCAGAAGGAGTCGACACTCCACCTGGTTTTGAGATTGAGAGGCAACTGAGCGTGTGTCTAAATCGCACGCTCATAAAACAGGTTGAATTCAGTCTCAACGTACCCGGCAAACGGCCCTCGGCGCTCAAAGCCATTGGCCAGGTATAGTGCGTTGGCCGCTTCAAACAGCTCACCCGTTCCTGTCTCCAAGCGCGCAAGTGAGAAGCCAAGCTCTCTCGAACGATCGAGCAAATGATGCAGCAGAATGCGACCATATCCCTTGCCACGCGCATCAGGATGAGCCCGCATCGACTTGATCTCTGCAAAATCGGAATGTTTGCGGATGGCGCCAATCGCCATCAGTGCATCTCCCTCCCAAGCGGCAAAAACCTCGATTTCGGGAGCAAGCAGCGCCGACATATCCAGGACATGAGCGGTGCCCGGAGGAGAAAACGCTATCATCTCTTGATGATGCAGTTCAAGCAGGTCGCGAACCTCTTTCTCAGAAAGGTCTGTCGGTCGGATACCCATCAATAGTCTCGCTCAAAATACGGATGGCGGGACTGCAGAATCTATTCTGATTGCGATCAGCGTTCAATTATCAACTGGGCGTCCTTCCGCCCTTTTCCTCGCCAATGCGGGGTGCTAGGCGCTTGTTGATTGATTTTCCAACAGGCGGGGAGAAACCACTGGGATGACAGATTTCCCAACCAGCTTTGATCGTGACGATCTGTTGCGATGTGCACGCGGCGAACTGTTCGGCCCTGGCAACGCGCAATTGCCCGCTCCACCGATGCTGATGATGGACCGGATCACCGACATTTCAGGTGATGGCGGTCCGCATGGCAAGGGTCATGTCGTCGCTGAATTCGATATCGATCCAGAGCTGTGGTTCTTCGATTGCCACTTTCCGGGCAATCCCATCATGCCCGGCTGTCTCGGCCTCGACGGTCTGTGGCAATTGACCGGTTTCAACCTTGGCTGGCGCGGCTGGCAAGGCCGCGGATATGCTTTGGGTGTTGGTGAAGTAAAGCTGACCGGCATGGTCCGGCCTGAACGCAAGATGCTGCGCTATTTTGTCGACTTCACAAAGGCCGTCCAGACGCGCCGTCTGACAATGGGCGTTGCAGATGGCCGAGTGGAAGCCGATGGAGAGCTGATCTACCAAGTCAAAGACATGAAAGTCGCCCTATCTGAGGCCTAAGGGGGTCAGGGGCGAGAAAAGGGGAACATGCGTCGCGTCGTCGTAACTGGGCTGGGGATCGTCTCCTCAATTGGCAACAATGCAAACGAGGTGCTCGCTTCGCTGAAAGCGGGCAAATCGGGCATCACTTTCAATGAAGATATGGCTGAGCACGGGTTCCGTTCGCAGATTGCGGGCGCAGTGGACCTTGATCTCAAGGAACATGTCGACAAACGCACTTTGCGTTTCATGGGACCCGGCGCGGCCTATGCCTACATCGCGATGGGGCAAGCGATCGCCGATGCGGGGCTGGAGGAAAAGGACGTCATCAATCCGATGACCGGTGTGATCGCCGGTTCAGGCGGTCCGTCCACCTCTGCCATGCTCACGGCGCATCAGACCGTGCTCAAATCAGGCGCAACCAAGCGCATCGGACCACTGGCGGTGCCCAAATGCATGTCCTCAACCGTAAGCGCCAACCTTGCGACGGCCTACCAGATCAAAGGCATGAACATGTCGGTGACGTCAGCCTGTTCGACGTCGCTGCATTGCATTGGCCTGGCAGCACAGCAGATTGCGCTGGGCCAACAGGACGTGATGTTTGGCGGCGGCGGTGAAGAGCTCGATTGGACCCTGTCGTGCCTGTTTGACGCGATGGGTGCGATGTCGAGCAAGTATAACGACACACCAGAGCGAGCCTCGCGTGCATTTGACGCCGATCGCGACGGCTTTGTGATCGGCGGCGGCGGGGCCATCGTTGTGCTGGAAAGCCTTGAGCATGCACAGGCACGCGGCGCGCAGATCTATGCCGAAGTCACGGGATTCTGTGCCACTTCAGACGGCGCTGATATGGTCGCTCCCTCGGGAGAAGGCGGCGAACGGGCGATGCGAGGCGCGGTCAAGACGCTGAGCGAGGATCGCAAGGTCAGCTACATCAACGCGCACGGGACTTCGACGCCGGTTGGTGATGTCGGAGAGATCGAGGCTGTGCGGCGGGTGTTTGGCGAGGGATCCACCCCACCTGTCAGCTCGACCAAATCGATGACCGGCCACAGCCAGGGCGCAACTGGTGCGCAGGAAGCCGTCTATTGCTTGCTGGCTTTGGAAAACGACTTCATCATTCCGTCGATCAATGTCGAAACACTCGATCCCGCGCTGAAGCCTGAAGAGATTGCCACCAGCCTGGTCGAGAATGCAGACCTAGATACGGTGATGACGAATTCGTTCGGCTTTGGCGGAACCAACGGCTCAATGCTGTTGTCAAAGTTTCACGGATAAGATTGCAGCGCCGGCCTGAGTACCGGCCAAAAAGGAAACCAAATATGGGCGTGCTTGCAGGAAAACGCGGCCTCGTCATGGGTGTTGCCAATGAGCGTTCGATCGCTTGGGGCATCGCCAAAGCTTGCGCCGAAGCTGGGGCAGAACTCGCTTTCACCTATCAGGGCGAGGCGTTTGGAAAGCGCTTGGAGCCATTGGCACAAAGCGTCGGGTCTGACGTCATGCTGGACGTCGATGTTACAGACGACGCTTCCCTGGACGCGGCCTTTGAGGCGCTGCAGGATCGATGGGCGACGCTGGATTTCGTGATCCACGCCATCGCTTATTCGGACAAGTCTGAGTTGACCGGACGCATCCTCGATACGTCGCGCGCCAACTTCAAAAACTCGATGGATATATCGGCCTACAGCCTGATCGAGGTTGCACGCCGGGCCCATCCGATGATGGTTGAGAATGGCGGCACTCTGCTGACGCTGAGCTATATGGGCTCCAACCGGGTAACGCCGAACTACAATGTAATGGGAGTCGCCAAGGCGGCGCTGGAAGCTGCCGTGCGCTACCTCGCCAACGATCTCGGTCCAGAAGGTATCCGGGTTAACGCGATCAGTCCGGGTCCGATGAAAACGCTGGCAGGTTCAGCCATTGGCGGCGCGCGTAGGACCTTCAAGCACACAGACGCCAATGCTCCCTTGCGCAGCAACGCGACGCTTGAGGCCGTGGGCGGAACCGCCGTCTATCTGTGTTCAGATGCAGGCGCATGCACGACCGGTGAGAATATTCGCGTCGATGGTGGCTTCCACGTCCTGGGCATGCCGCAGCACGAAAACCTCTGATCGCTAGCGCCGGAGGCCTGGCCTAATTGCTCTGCGAAGCCTGCTTGAGGGTGCACGCGGTAATCGAGGTCGGGTCAGGACGCTCATCGAGCCTTTCGAAGCGGGCAAAATATCCCTTGATGTCGGGCTTTTCGAGAAACTCGATCAAACGAAAACCTGCAGCATCAAATTCGCAGAACAGCAATTTGGGCGGCATTCCATGCCGATCTGTTGGGCGATCAGTGTCCACCACAATCACTTGTCCTGCATCTGCCAAGGCCGGCCACAGCCGCCAAAGAAAGGCATAGGGCTCGGTCACTTCGTGATACATGTGGACCAAGAAAATCCGGTCAAAGCTGTCGCTCGGCAGTTGCGGGTCATCCGGCTGACCCAGCTTGATCGAAACGTTGTCCAACCGCTCCCGTTCGACACGCCGGCCGAGGCGCTCCAAAGCGTCGCGATCAATGTCCTGCGCCAGCACCCTGCCGTCTGAACCGACCCGTTCTGCCAATCGAACGGTGTAGTACCCTTCCCCTGCTCCGATATCAGCAACGGTCATTCCGTCATCGATATCAGCCAGATCCATCACTTTTTGAGCCTCACCGCGTTCGTCGCGCGCATCCTCGTTTGAGAACTGTGTCGCGCCCAAGTCTGACACAGGCCGCTCAGGCTTTGGAAATTCCAGCGCGCTTTCTGGCCGATCGACACTGCCATTGCTCAGCAGATCACATGCCGTCAGCGACATCGTGATGCCAATTGCGGCCAGTATCCTGAGCGTGGTCGTCATGGAATTGGCAAAGCCCTCATGCCGGCGAGAAACACATTGAATGGCAGATCGCCTTGCCGCCAGGGTGATTGGCGACCTTCGGTCCGCGCATTCACCGATATTGCCGTCTTACGGAAGACTTCGTCAAGCGATTGGCGCCGCTTGATCTCTTTGACAAATTCCTTGGCAAAGGGGCTTCCCTTGCCTGGTGTTGCGCCATCCTCGGCGACGTTGCCAGGCTCGGTCGAGAAAAAGACCACCGCGGATAGGCCGCGCAGATTGCCCAATTGAGCCAAGCCATTGGGAGAATACAGAATGTCATCCAGTGAGACCTGCGTCAGGCTTCGTGTGTCACCTTCGATCTGGACGATGCGCAATGACTCATCCGGCTCAAAATCGTTGAGTGGGTTGTTGCGGCACGCATCGATGATCACGACTGCGCCGCTGGCCCGATTCCCGATCTGACTAACGATCGAATCAAGCGGGATCAGCATCTCCCCGTCGGAGCTCATCAGATAATTCTGGCCTTCGATCTGAAATCCGTGTCCCGCGAAGTAGAACAGTCCGACATCGTCGCCCGAGAGCGAGTCCAGGAATTGATCCAATGCTTCTTGCCATTCGCTGGCCGATGGCTCCTCAAGCACAGTTAGATCATCGATCGTCGTGTTCCTGAGCGCTGATCGTATCATCCGCACGTCAGCGACAGGGTTCTGAAGCAGGAGGCGTTCGTTGCTGGACGAGGAATAGTCGGAACCGACAATCAGCGCCTTAACCTCGGCGACGGCGGGCGAGCTCAGGCCAAGCAATGCCAGCATTGCCAGCACCAACCGAAACAAAGGCAGTAGCGCTGTTCTCATATCCGCAGCGAGAGCCCCAGGTTCACACCGTGATTGACCCGCGCGTCCGAGAAAGTCTGTTCACCCGATAGTGGGAAAAACAGGTTCGCACGGTAGCGGATATCCAAGGCCAGACCTTCGCTGAGGATGAATTGGGCACCGACGGCAAAATCAGGACCGACGCTCACTTCTGCATCGGTGGTCTCTGTCAGTGTGAAATCTTGTCCACCTACGCCATCAGCCAGAAACGTGGTCGCGACATCAAAGTCGGGCTGATAGCTCGCATGCACCATGCCGTTGAAGAAGGCTGTGGCATTCTGACTGAACGGCACAAAGGCTGTGACACCGGCACGGGCGCTGAATGTCTGCTGCGTGGCCACGTCGCGGATTGGAGCGCTGTTCAGCGGAGTTTGCGGAATTGGGTCAGGTGCGGGCTCATTCAGACCGGCCGCGATCGCTGCCAGTAGGAAATTGTCGACATTGGGGGTCAAGCCAATCGAAGCGGTGCCGCTGCCCGATCGCTCGAGCCGCTCATACCGAACGCCAACCAGGAAGGCGAAGGTCTCGCTGGTGCGGCGTTGCCAGGTCGCCTCAAGATCGACCCGTTCATAGTCAAAATCGGCCGATGCCACGGCAAGGCCAAAGTCAACCGCGGTGGCTTCTTGAATTGACAGCGTCCGGCTGATCGATTGCGACTGAGTGAAGCTGCCATTGCCTTGGCCATAAAGCCCGCTCAGTGTGATGCGATCCCGGTCATCGCCAAAGTTGACCATCACACCCGCCATCGGGACAACGATCTGATCGGCGAGAACTCCGGCCCCTTCCTGCTGACCGACGAAATCCACCTCGCCCGGATAAAGCGCGCGCGCCAGTTCGAGCGCGGCCTCGTCAATAACCGCCTCTTCGACCTGTCCTGCCGGGATCGAAGACGTCCGCAAATTGCCGTTGTCGAAATAGTAAGCGGCGCGTGGACCAATCACCACATCGGCATGCGCGGGCGATGCTATCGCCACCAAAGGCACGAGCGCCGTCATTGCTAATACGCGGATCATTCAACATCCTCCACTTCGACAGTCTCGCCGGTGACTCGCTGCGCGAGCGCGGCTGAAATGAACTCGTCGATTTCTCCGTCGAGCACGCTGTCGGGAGAGCTCGAAGTGACACCCGTGCGCAGGTCTTTGACCATCTGATAGGGTTGCAGAACGTAAGAACGGATTTGGTGCCCCCACCCGATCTCGGTCTTCTCCTGATACTCACCCGATGCCGCCGCCTCGCGTTCGGCCATCTCCCGCTCAAACAGCCGCGCCTTGAGCATGTTCATCGCGGTCGCGCGATTCTTGTGCTGGCTGCGGTCGTTCTGGCTAGCAACCACAATGCCGGTTGGTTGGTGGGTGATGCGAACGGCTGAATCGGTGGTGTTGACGTGCTGGCCACCCGCGCCGCTTGCACGATAGGTGTCGATCTTGAGGTCAGCGGGGTTGATCTCAATATCGATGTCATCGTCGATCACGGGATAGACCCATACCGAACTGAACGAAGTGTGCCGCCGCGCGCTGCTGTCATAGGGGCTGATACGGACCAGGCGGTGCACTCCGCTCTCGGTCTTGGCGTAGCCATAGGCGTTTTCGCCTTTGATCAGGATTGTCGCCGACTTGATCCCTGCGGAGTCCCCGGCTTGGTATTCGACCGTTTCCACCTTGAAACCGCGCTGTTCGGCCCAGCGTGTGTACATGCGAAACAGCATGTCGGCCCAGTCATTGCTCTCAGTCCCGCCGGCACCGGCGTGAATTTCGAGATAGGTGTCATTGCCGTCTGCTTCGCCCGAAAGCAGCGCCTGCACCTTGTCCGAATCTGCCCGATTGGCGAGCTTTTCAAGGCTCTTCAGCCCATCATTTACGATGCTTTCCTCGCCCTCTGCCTCGCCCATTTCGATGAACTCGATCGCGTCCGCCATCTCGGAGGATATCTCGTTGACGGTGTTCACTGCGCTTTCGAGCGTTTTCTGTTCGCGGCTTACAGCTTGAGCTTCTTTCGGGTTGTCCCACAGGCTTGGGTCCTGGACCCGGGCATTGAGCTCATCCAGACGACGCAGGGCGCGCTCCCAATCCAATGACTGGCGAACGAGGTCCAAAGCCGCTTCAATTCGATCAATATGGGCCTGCCCTTCGGCGCGCATATCTGTTCCTTCATCTCAATTTGCATCCCGCTTAGCGCGGGGCCGGGGATTGTAAAGCGCAGGACAGGCGCAGCGGACGCCTATGTACCGCTGTCGCGAACTCCGCGATCCGCAATTTGTCGCTAGTAAATGCCGCCTTGTTCCTCAACAAAATCGGCCACTTGATCATTGGTCAAAGCGTCGGTGAGACCGCTGCCTTGCTCGCGTCCCGCGCGGACCAATTCGAGGATCTCGTCGCGCTTTGCTTCAAGCTCGTCCAGCCTTGTCGACCGGTCCGGTACAGTGTCAGGCTTGAACGCCTCCCAAATGATGTCAGCCCGCGCTTCGCCGCTTGGCCAGCCATTGAGAACACGCTTGCCCGTTCTGCGATCAACCCTCACCATCTGAATCCCGCTCGGAGCAATCGCCGGCACATCAGACCATTGCCCACGCGATTTCTCGATCAAGGATTTGATGATCGGCGCGGCAATCGTACCGCCCATCGCATAGCCGCCCATATTGCGTGGTTGGTCAAACCCGACATAGGCGCCCGCGACCAAATCGCGATTGCCGCCCACAAACCAGACATCTTTCGGGCCCGTGGTCGTGCCGGTCTTGCCAAACAGCGGAAGGCCCAAGGAATTGAGCACGGTCGCCGTGCCGCGCTGAACGACACCGCCTAGCATATGCATGGTTTGGAATGCGGTTCTGGCATCCATTGCTTGGCGGCCCTTCACGCCAAAGCGGGGCATCGGCTTGCCATCCCATTGCGCCATGTTGCAGCCGTCACAGCGGCGATCATCCGCGCGCCAGATGACCTTGCCATGTCGATCCTGGACATAATCGATAACGGTCGGATCGTTGAGCCGCCCGTGATTTGCCAGAGCGGCATAAGCGGCGGTGATCCGCATAACGGTGGTTTCTTCGGAACCTAGCGCCGTCGCTGCATAAGGATCGGCTTCGCCAATTCCCATATTCTCAATCGTATCGACGACATTTTCCATGCCGGCTTGCATGCCGATCTGCACGGTCATGATGTTCTGCGATTGCTCAAGACCGTAACGCATCGGGAAATTGCCGGTGCGACCGCCACGGATGCATTTCTCGCCTTGCTGGCGCCCCTGATAATAACAGAACCGGCTGTTATCGATCCGCGTTGAGGGGGTCATACCATTGTCGAGGCCGGTGGCGTAGACGAACGGTTTGATGGTCGATCCGGGCTGACGCATCGCCTGCGTCGCGCGGTTGAAGTCTGAGAGGCGGTAATCGAAACCGCCCTGCATCGCGATGACCCGACCATATTGCGAATTCTGGACCACCAATCCGCCTTGGGCCTCAGGCACCGTGCGCACGCGGTATTCCGTCCCGCTGGGCGACGCTACGATCACGTCTCCGGCTTTGAGCGCGTTGGGCAAGTTAGTGAGTGGGGACTCGGTCCCGTCGCTAAACCCGATCCTGGCTTGCGAGCCTGAGCGCGCAGTGACGACCCCAACCCGCCAGTCCTGATAATTGATGCTCAGGAATGAACTGCGCAGCTGCGCGTCCCAGTCACCGTCGTCGAAATCAATCGTCGCGATAGGTCCGCGCCATCCGCGCTGGCCGTGATAGCGAACCAGGCCCTCACGCAAAGCTTCGCGCGCCGCATCTTGCATCTCGATATCGAGCGACGTCCTGACCCAGAGACCGCCAGCATAGACGCTGTTTTCGCCGTCCTCGGCGTTCTCCCCGAACTCGGCGATCAGTTTGCGTCGGACCGCCTCAAGGAAATAGCCGGCATCGGCCGATCGCCGGCTGCGCTGCTGCACCAATCCAAGCGGCATGGCAGCGGCTTCGGCGCGTTCCTGCTCGGTGATGAAGCCGTTGTCTTCCATCTGAGCCAGAACAAAGTCGCGGCGATCCATCGCTAATTGTTCGTTGGCAGATCGGCCATAACGCTCAGGCGCTTTGGGCAGGATCGCAAGAAACGCCATCTGATGCAGCTCAAGCTCACCCACGTCGCGGTCGAAATAGGCGCGACTGGCGGCCTGTACGCCAAAACTGCGCCGTCCCAGCGGAATCTCATTGAGATAGAGCTCAAGGATTTCCTGCTTGGTCATCACCTCTTCGATGCGACCAGCGAGGATCATCTCCTTGAGCTTTCGAGTGACCGTGTAGTCATCGCCAAGCAGCAGGTTCTTTGCCACTTGCTGGGTGATCGTCGAACCACCGACGGCGCGTTCATCCGAACCGAATTTGCTGATGAAGTCGAACACAGCGTTGGCGGTGCCGGTTACGTCGACTCCGCCATGCGAGAAAAACGTCTTGTCCTCGGCAGATAGATACGCCTCGACCAGCTGTTGCGGGAAATCGGCATATTGCAGCTGCACCCGCCGCTCTCGCGCGTAAGAATGCACGATCTCGCCATCAATGCCGCGCACGACGCTCGGCAAAGGTGTTTCGTAGTCGACCAGGCTTTCAGCGTCAGGCAGATCGCGCACCAGCCAAAACCAGGTCGCTGCCCACACAATCAGCAGCAAGACCACCAGCGCAGCACCAAGCTTGAACAACCAGGAGTTGCGCCAGCCATCGACAAGCCAGGCGCGAGCGCCTGCCAGGTCGCGCTGAACGCGGTAACGCACATATTCGAGATTGGTCTGCTCGGTCATTTCAAAGCAATATTAGCTCGTGCTTGAGTCGTGCGCTACCGGCTTTGTGAAGCCTTCATCAGGATTTGTGGTGAGCTGTGGCAAGAAAGAGCTTACTGATCTGACTGACGCGCGAAATAGACCCTGATCGCGCGTGCAAGCACCCTGGCATAGGTCATACGGCCCTCCTGAGTGGTCAAACGGGCCCGATCCGACTGATTGGTCACAAAACCGCTTTCGAACAACACGGACGGCACATCTGGCGCCCTCAGGACGGCCAGAGCGGCTGATCGACGTGGACCGGATACAAAGGCCAGCTCTCCCTCCCCTTCGCGCACGATCAATCGCGCAAATTCAGAGGAATCTTCTTGCGTTGCCTGCTGCGACAGTTCGACCAGGATCGTGCTCACTTCGACACTCTGTCCTTCAATCGCGAGGCCATTGACGCGATCAGCATCGTTTTCGCGGGCGGCAAAGCGCGCTGCGGCTTCGCTCGAGGCTTCGTTGGACAGAGTGTAGATGCTGGCGCCAGAGACGTCGGTGATGTCGCCTGCAGAATCGGCATGGATCGACAGGAACAGATCTGCGCCCAGCTGGCGGGCAATCTCGGGCCGATCACTGAGCGCCAGGATGCGATCATCGTCGCGAGTCAAGGCGACTCGAATGTCCTGATCCTCGAGCAATTCGTCGCGCAGTGCCAAGGCGATGGCCAGCGTCACATCCTTTTCCAGGATTCCGCCCCCGACGGCCCCTGGATCACGGCCGCCATGTCCGGCATCGATCACCACCAATGGTCGCGTCGGGTCGTCCGGCCCTTGAATCTCAGGCAAATCGACCGATCTTTCATCCTCGGGGAACAGGATCCGCTGAACATAGTCACGACCAAGTTCAGGCACGGAGATTGTAACGCCCAATGCCATAGCGCCGCCAACGACCAATAAGGGTACGGCAACAACAATCAGCAAAAGGGTTCGCAGGGACATTCTGTCCTCTCGTTAAGATGTTGTGTCGTATACTTGCAATATGGTTGCGGCGGCTATCCCACGATGCTAGCACGCATCTACAACGAATTTCGCAATCGACTGGCCATTTGCCGTTCGATTTCCGAATGTTCCCCGCGTCCGCAAGATTTGCTTTGCGGTCCTTACAACAGGTTGATGCAGTGACGAGTCGCTTCTCCTCGCAATTCCCTACGCAGCGCAAGGCGCTGGCGCAGGATGGTGCGAGCCGAACTGCGGCGATTCTCCGCAATCTCGTCACAGCAGACACACAGAACCCGCCCGCTTCGCTTGGCGAACCGGGCCTGAAACCCATGGTCGGGATGGCGCATTCGCCGTTCGACCCATCTTACAAGACGCGCTGCGCCCTTGGGCAAATACACAGTCGGCTCAGCGCCTGGAGAATTATCAATGGCAACGCGCATGTTGATCGATGCGCGCCACTCGGAAGAGACCCGGGTGGCGGTGCTCAAAGGCAACCGGATCGAGGAATTTGATTTCGAATCGGCTGAACACAAGCAGATCAAAGGAAATATCTATTTGGCGAAAGTGACGAGGGTTGAACCCTCGCTGCAGGCCGCGTTCGTAGATTTTGGCGGCAACCGCCACGGCTTCCTCGCTTTCAGCGAAATCCACCCCGATTACTATCAGATCCCGGCGGAAGACCGTCAGGCGCTGCTCGATGAAGAAGCAGAAGCCGCTGAGGAAGAGGCTCGCCTTCGCGCTGAAGAAGAAGAGGAAGGCATCACGCCCGGCGAAGAATACGACGCCGAGGATGAGAGCTCAGAAAGCCTCGCTGAAGATTTGGCCGAAGACGGGGTCGAGGAAATCGACACGTCTGAAAAGGACAAGGTCGCCACGATCGAAGACGGCCATGTCGAAGGCAATGGCGACGACGATGAAGCCGATGAGGACGAGGCTGACGACGAGGAAGCCGACAGCGAGTCCGAAGAGGCTGGCGAAGGTGACTCCGACGACAGTGATGCGAAAGATAAGGCGGACGAAGACGACGCAAACACTGAACAGAGTGAAGACGGCGAGCAAAAGCCCCGTCGTGGACGCCGTCGTCGTGGCCGTCGCCGCCAAGGCGGTGGCGACAAGAAGAGCCGCAGCCGAGCCAAGAAGGTCGACGAGGTAAGGGCCAAGCGCCAGGCGCTGCGTCGCCGTTACAAGATCCAGGACGTTATCCAGCGCCGGCAAGTGGTGCTGGTTCAGGTCGTCAAGGAAGAGCGTGGAAATAAGGGCGCTGCGCTGACCACCTATCTCAGCCTCGCAGGCCGCTACACTGTCTTGATGCCCAACAGCTCTCATGGCGGAGGCATCAGCCGCAAGATCAATTCATCGAGCGACCGCAAGCGGCTCAAGCAGGTCGTTTCGGACCTGTCATTGCCCAAGACAATGGGCCTGATTGTCCGCACCGCCGGGCTCAGCCGCACCAAGACCGAGATCAAGCGCGATTTCGACTATCTCGCGCGGGTGTGGGATGAAATTCGCGAAAAGACGCTGTCATCAACGGCGCCTTCGCTGATTCACTCGGACAGCGATCTGATCAAGCGCGCGATCCGCGACATCTACAATCGCGAGATCGAGGAAGTCATCGTTGAGGGTGAGGACGGCTACAAGCTGGCCAAGGGCTTCATGAAGCTGCTCATGCCCAGCCATGCGCGCCGCGTGAAAGCCTATTCTGACCCAGTTCCGATGTTCCAGCGCTATGGCGCGGAAGACCAATTGCGTGCGATGTATGATCCAGTCGTTCAGCTGAAATCCGGCGGATATCTGGTCATCAACCCGACCGAAGCCCTGGTGTCGATCGACATCAACTCCGGCCGGTCAACCAAAGAGCACGGGATCGAGCAAACCGCTGTCGCGACCAATGTCGAAGCAGCGCGCGAAATTGCGCGGCAATTGCGCCTGCGCGATATGGCAGGTCTGGTCGTGATCGACTTCATCGACATGGAATACAATTCCAATGTCCGCAAAGTCGAAAAGGCGATGAAAGAAGCGCTCAAGAACGATCGCGCGCGGATCCAGGTCGGCCGCATTTCCGGCTTTGGCCTGATGGAAATGAGCCGCCAACGCCTGCGCACGGGTGTTCTGGAAGCAACCACCCGCCCTTGCCCGCATTGCGACGGCACCGGCCTTGTGCGGACCGCATCCTCTGCCGGCCTTTCAGCATTGCGTCTGATCGAAGACGAAGCTGCCAAGGGCAAAGGCACCGTGATCCGGCTTGGCGCCAGCAGGGAGGCTGCGGTCTACCTGCTCAACACCAAGCGCGCGGACCTCGCAGAGATTGAAGCGCGTTATGGCGTAACGGTCGAAGTGGTGCCCGAAGGGGAAGATGAAGGCGCCAAGATGTCGGTCAGCAGCTCTGGCCCGCGTCCTACCCAGGCCCCCAAATTTGAGCCGATCATCGACGAAGATGACGACGATGATCTGCCCGAAGAGAGCTTTGACGAGGACGAAGAAGACGCGCCGAAAAAGAAGCGTCGTCGTCGCCGTCGTGGTGGTCGTGGCCGCAACAAAAAACGTCAGGAAGAGCAGAATGACGGCGAAGGCGCCGAAGACAGCTCGTCCGACGAAGGCACGGGCGACGAGACGCAGGCATCAGATGATGACGGAGAAGAGAAGCCCAAAAAGCGCCGTCGGCGCGGTGGCCGTGGCCGCAAGAAGCGTACCGACTCTGAAAATGCGGAAGAAACCGCTGAAGCAGCCGATCAGGATGCATCGGAAGAGGCTGAGGCCGAAGCTCCGTCAGACAGCGACGCCAAGCCAGCTGAATCCGATGAGGGCGAAGCGGCCGAAGAGAAACCCGCCGAGAAGCCCAAGCGCAAACGGGCGCCTCGTAAGAAGAAGGCGCCTGTGGCCAAGGAAGAAGCGGCAGACGACGCCGAGACCGCCATGGCCGAACCTGAAGCGGCGCCAGAAACCGAGGAAGAAGAGCCTGCAAAAAAGCCCAAGCGCAAGCGGGCTCCCCGCAAGAAAAAAGCGCCGGTTGAAGCAGACGCTAACGAAGCAAAGCCGGACAGCGAGGCATCTTCTGAAGCCCCAAGCGGCGATGCTGGCTCGGACGGCGAAGACAATAATGACGGCGGTGACGACAGTAAGCGTCGCGGCTGGTGGCAGCGAACCTTCGGCGAATAATCAGCAAATGATCGGGGCCTGAGATCGCGAGGAATTCGCGCTCAGGCTCCGTGTTTGCGGGCAATACCCCATTCATTCCACATCGCGAATTTGGGTGCTTTGGGCAGATAGCCCTGCCCTAAAGGATCCACTTCAAACCCCGCGCCGCGCAGCGCGGACCCAATCGGTCGAGTCAGGTGGCATCCACCTGCCATGCGCTTCCACACAGGTTCGATCCGATCCTGCCACTTGGCGACATTGGCGTCGGGAGCGCGACCGTGCTCCAGGAACAACAGCTGCCCGCCCGGTCTCAATATCCGTCGCATTTCCGACATGACCTGCGACGGATCATCGACCGAGCACAACGTGAAAGTGCAGACAACGCTATCGAAGCTGCGATCGGGAAACGGGATATTCTCTCCCACCCCTTCGCGGATGTCTGCCGGCCACCCACGCGCTTCAGCGGCTTCTTTGGCCCAACCTAGCAGGCCTGCATGCGGATCGATCCCGGAAAAGCTGGTCACCGCTTCGTTGTCGTAGAATTGCTGATTGAGCCCGCCGCCACAGCCGAGCTCAAAAACGTCACCGCGAGCAAGGGGCACGACCTTTGATCGGCGCTTCATCACCTGGCCTTGGCTACAGGCCATTCCGACCAATCGCGGCATGATATGCGCGTCGTACCAGGATTGCAGACCCATCAGCGCTTCTCCCCACATGCGTTGATGCGCAGAGACTATCCTATTTTTGATCAATGCCAAATCAGACGGGCTTTTCGCTCACCCGCCGTCGCAAAATTCAGGCAGGTATCTCTTCGCCCTTCCAGTCGAAGATTTTGCCTGAATGCAAGGGCTCAAGCGTGTCGATGACCTGCAACAGATGCATCGCTGCCTCTTTCCGATTTGTCAGCTGCCCTACGGCGAGACGGCTCTGAAATGGTTTCGAAAGCTCGGTGTCGACGGTACCAGGATGCAGACCCGCCACGATCATCTGTGGATGCGTCCGAGACATTTCGAGAGCCATGTTCTTGATCAGCATGTTCAGAGCCGCCTTGCTTGCACGGTAGGAATGCCATCCCCCCAATTGGTTGTCGGAGATGGATCCAACTCTGGCCGACAAAGCCGCAAAGACATTGCGACGATTACGCGGCAGGATTGGTAGAACATGCTTGGCAATCAAGGCCGGGCCGATCGTGTTGAGCATGAACGTCATCGCCATCGCATCGGGATCAACGCGCTTGATCGTTCGTTCTGGCCCGATGCCATTTTCCAGCGTGAGAACACCTGCCGCTACAATCACTAAGTCCGGCGGCTCCTCGCGCATCACTTCCGCTGCGTCGGCGATGCTTTGCTCATCGCGCAAATCGAACGCGAAGGGTCTCAATCCAGCAATTGGCGCGATTGGTGTCCTGGACCCGGCATAAATGCGTTCGCAGCCCGCTGCCAAAAGAGCATCCACCAAGGCCGACCCAATTCCTCCGCTAGCGCCAAACACGGCAGCATTCTTGATCATTGAGGATCGAGATTTTCCTACAGTCTCCATAATCGCTACAAACCCGCAATCAGCGGCAAGTTCCGCAGCAATCCAAATCTAGCGGTGGAACATCGGCACCAGGACACTGTTTTATGTGTTCCATCGTGTAGGATTTGGGACCTGTGAGCAGCGGTCAACAACCCTGGCAAATGTCTCAACACAGGCGGCTTGCCACATACGACCGAGACGTTAGATAGGTGCAACAAAGCAACGGGACTTCACACCAAATGGCCACTTTCACCCTACCCAAGAACTCCAAAATCCGTTCGAACGGCAAAGTTCACAAGGCAGAAGGCGGCCGGGTCAAAAGCTTCAAGATCTATCGCTACGATCCCGATAGCGGGGAGAACCCTCGCTACGACAAGTTTGAGATTAATCTCGATGAATGCGGTCCAATGGTTCTCGATGCGCTGTTCAAGATCAAGAACGAGATTGATCCAACGCTGACATTCCGTCGCTCATGCCGCGAAGGGATTTGCGGTTCATGCTCGATGAACCTCAACGGCCAGAACGGATTGGCTTGCACCACCGCGATCGAAGATCTCAAAGGCGAGATCCGTATCACACCCTTGCCGCATATGGACGTGATCAAGGATCTGGTGCCCGATTTCACGCACTTCTACGCACAATACGCGTCAATCCGTCCTTGGCTGCAAACTGTCAGCACCACACCTTCGGGTAAGGAACGGCTCCAATCGCCCGAACAGCGCGAGAAGCTGGACGGTCTTTACGAGTGTATCCTGTGCGCATGTTGCTCGACCAGTTGCCCAAGCTATTGGTGGAACTCGGACAAGTTCCTCGGTCCTGCCATCCTGCTTCAGGCCTATCGTTGGCTTGCTGACAGCCGCGATGAGATGACCGGGGAGCGGCTCGATCAGTTGGAGGATCCGTTCCGCCTCTATCGCTGCCACACGATCATGAATTGCGCGAATGTCTGCCCCAAGGGCTTGTCTCCGGCGAAAGCGATCGCTGAGACAAAGAAGATGATGGTCGAACGCGAACTTTGATCGGTGGCGCTTAGGGACGACGTTTTCGATCATCTGCCTGACCCGGAGAACCCGGGCTGGCATCACTGGAATCTTAAAGACGAGACATTGTTCAACGGCGCAGTGATGGGCAAGCTCATCACCCGGCGCGAGGATGATAAATGTCGGCTGCGGATGTTTCCCGAGCGGCGGCATGAAAACCTGCAGGGCATCATCCACGGCGCAGTGACTCTCGCCCTGATTGATATCTCGCTGTTCACAACGATGCATGTGGTTGGTTCGGGCAATGCCGGGCCGTCGGTGACGCTTGAGCTGTCGACGCAGTTCATTGCAGGCGGAGACCCCACCCGCCCTCTCGACGCGGTAACGGAGATCATGCGCGAAACCGGCAAGCTGGTGTTCGTCCGCGGGGAAGTCGTCCAGGACGATGATCGGGTGGCGGCCTTTAGCGGCCTTATCCGCAAGTTTGTTCCCCGCAAGGACGACTGATGAGCGGCATTCTCGCGCGGTATGAGCAATTGATCGCCAACGGCGAGCTTCAGCCAGACCGCGATCAACGAAACTCCGCCGAACGGCTCGACAAGCTGCAAAAGGAGCTCGAGGCCGATGCGCCGGGCGGGTTGCTCGGCCAATTCTTCGGCCGCAAATCCGCTATCCCGCGCGGCATCTATATGTGGGGCGGCGTTGGCCGCGGGAAGAGCATGTTGATGGACTTGTTCCACGACACGCTCGACATTGCTGAGAAACGACGCGCGCACTTCCATGCCTTCATGCAAGAGGTTCACGCGGCGTTGCGTGAGGCGCGCAAGGTTGAACGCGGCGATCCAGTGCTGGCGGTTGCATCCGATTTGGGACGTGATCTGAAATGCCTCGCCTTTGACGAAATGGTGGTCAACAATTCAGCCGATGCAATGATCATGAGCCGCCTGTTCACTCAGCTGATCAAGCACGAAGATGTCGTGATCGTCACCACGTCGAACAGGCCGCCTACCGACCTCTACAAGCATGGGATCAGCCGCGAACTGTTTGTGCCGTTTATCGATTTGATCGAGTGCGAGCTCGACGTTGTCGGCCTGAACGGACCGACCGATTATCGTCTCGACCGGATTGGCGAACTTGATACATGGCACACCCCGCTGGGCGATCCGGCTACGGACAAGGTGCGCGAGGCATTTTTCCGCCTGACCGACTTCGCTCCCGAAGATGCTGACCATGTCCCCTCGGAGGAATTAGACGTCGGTGGTGGTCGCACACTCTACGTGCCCAAATCGCTCAAAGGCGTGGGAGTCTTCAGCTTTAAGAAGCTGTGCGGCGAAGCTCGAGGCGCGCCCGACTATCTCGCCCTCGCCCGCGCGTTTCACACGGTGATCCTTGTTGGCATCCCGCAAATGGACCCCAGCAAGCGCAACGAGGCGGCGCGCTTCGTTACGCTGATCGACGCGCTCTACGAGAACAAGGTCAAGCTGTTTGCGACCGCCGATGCCGATCCTGAAAATCTCTACGTGTCTGGCGATGGCAGCTTCGAATTTGAGCGCACGGCCAGTCGTTTGATGGAGATGCAGAGCGCCGATTACCTGGCGCTGGGCCATGGCAGTGACGGATAGGCTGACTTAGGCAGCGGCCACCCGCTTGGCGACGCGTGCTTGTGCAGCGACGAGCCGGCTCATCACTTTGAGATCCTGCTCGCGCAATTGCAGCGCGGTGTCAGCCCACATCTCGGTGATACGGTTGAGTTCGTCGAGCTGGAGGTTCCAGACCTTCTTCATCGCGCGCCGCGAGCCAACCAGGCCGGCGTGACGCCGCTCTGACTTCTTGATGAACTCGCGCGTGGCATTCAGCCCATCGCCCGGCTCAGCCAATGCATGGACGATGCCCATCTCGTACATCTGCTCCGCCGTATAGGTCTCATTCGACACGATCAGGCGATCAGCCATCGCACTGCCCAGCTTGCGCGCCAGCAAGGCATGAGCGCCCATGCCCGGGTAAAGACCAAACATGATCTCAGGCAGGCCGAAAGTCGCTGTCCGCTCCGCGACGATATAGTCGAACGAGAGGAGCGCCTCGAAGCCACCACCCAATGCTGCGCCCTGGACCAGACCAATCGTCAGCATGGGAATGTCGAGCGTGCGAATGTTGCGATCAAGGATCGCGCAGCAGCGATGCCCGTATTTGACCAGGCCATCGCGATCACCGTCGCGGATCAGACGCTGGAACAAGTCCAGATCACCGCCAAAGCAAAACACATCCGAAGCCCGGCTGCCGAGCACCAGGTAGCGAAGCGGCACCTTGTCCGGACCGAAGCCCATTGAAATCAGGCTCTGCCAGTTTTCAAAGTCGCGCAGCAATGTTGGAGTGAAGCTTGGGCGCCCCTGCGGGTTCATATAGGTCCACAGCGTGCTCGACCGATCATCATACAATACGTCGAGTTCGGCGAGCTGAAACAACCCTTCTGGGATGGCCGCGTGCAGAGCGCTCTCGACGAGCATCTCGTCTTCGCTCTCTAAGGGTATCGCTTTACTGACACCGCTATCCATTACGCCAACTCCAGTACGACCCCGCGGTCGAGTTTAAAGTAGTTCCTCACGACCGTGGCGAGTTACATGGTTTATTTTTTATGAATCTAAGCGAGAGCGGAGTCGCTTGGCAAATATATTTTATCCCCGACAGGACGAGCAGAGTCTCAAATCGGGTCAATTGATCCCTCGAAATTCCGAGGGGAATCCCGAAATCAGGCCGAAATGTTGAGGTGTTTGAGTGACCGGTCCAGCATAATCAGCTGCCAAAGCAGGCGCGACTGGTCGCTCGTTCCGGCAATGTGATCTTCCGCAAGGCTTGCAATGCGCGCTGCATCGAATGCTCCACAATCCGCCAATACAGAACTGTGCGCTATCGCCTTTGCTTCGCCTGCCAGTGGTCCACGCAGCCATTGTGCGATCGGCGTCACAAAGCCCTGTTTGGGTCGATACAGGATCGAATGCGGCAGATATCGCTCCATGCACTTCTTGAGCAGGTATTTGCCGGTCGATCCTCGCACACGCATTTTCTCTGGCAGTCGAGCCGCGAACTCGATCAAGCGATGATCCAGCAACGGTTCTCGCGCCTCTAGACTGACGGCCATGCTAGCCCGATCAACCTTGGTCAGAATATCGCCCTGAAGCCAGAACTTGAGATCGGCATATTGCGCCTGGTCGAGCCCAGATCGTGCCGGCGCATCGCGCATCAGATCGATCACATCCTGTTCCGCTCGATAGCCAGACAGCGAGCGTGAGAAGGCATCAGCGTAGAGCGCATCGCGCTGTTCGGCATTGTTGATCGAAAGTCCGCGGGCATATCCAGTCGGTCCGCTTTCGCCCAGTGCCAGCAATGTGGCCTTGGCTCGAAACGGCCTGGGTGCCCAATCTGCTTTGGGCCAAATCTGACCCAAGCCTCCGAACACTCCCCGACGAAGGCCAGCGGGCAAGAGCGAACGAACCCGTTCTTCGTGGTGGTGGAACACCTGGCGCCGATATCCGGCGAACGCCTCATCCGCGCCATCGCCCGACAGCGCCACGGTGACCTTCTCGCGCGCCAGCTGACACACGCGCCAGGTTGGCAAGGCAGATGCGTCCGCAAACGGCTCGTCAAACATGCCGGTGATGCGATCAATTTCAGCAAAATCCTCTTGGCCGACGACCCGGCTTTGATGCGATGTCGCAAACTTCTGGGCGATCAAATCGGCGTGAGAGGATTCGTCGTGCTCGCTCACATCGAACCCAATAGAGCAGGTTTGCACCGGATCGCTGCTGGCCTCGCTCATCAAAGCGACCACACTGGAGGAGTCCACACCGCCTGACAGGAAGGCACCAAGCGGAACATCAGCAACCATTCGGGATTGGACGGCTTTGCGCAGCAAATGCACCAATTGTGCGGAGAGATCGGCTTCCGATCCGCGCTCGCGCTCAGCAAAACTGATGTCCCACCAGCATTTTGGCTGAGGCACAGGCTTGCCATGCTCGAGCAGGAGGAAGTGTCCTGCCGGGAGCTTTTCTACGCCAGCCAGAATGCTTTTGGTGTCTGGAACATAGCCCCATGTCAGGTAGTCATCGAGCGCGTGTGGATCGAGCCGTCGACGCAACAATGGGTGCGCAAGCAGCCCCTTCAGCTCTGATGCAAACGCCATCGAACCGTCGCTTAGCCGTGTCAGATAGAGCGGCTTCACGCCCAAGCGATCGCGCGCAAGGAACAGGCATTTGCGGTCAAGATCGTAAATCGTGATCACGAACATGCCATCGAGCCGTGACAGGCAGTCTTCACCCCAGCGCTGCCATGCGGCGAGGATCACTTCGGTGTCACCCGAGGTGCGGAAAGTGGCCCCTTCCTGCTCAAGCTCGCGGCGCAACTCGCGGAAGTTGTAAATCTCACCATTGAAGCAAAGAATCGCGCGCCCGTCTGCCGATGCCATGGGCTGCGGAGAGCCCTCAATATCAATCACTGACAGTCGCCGATGCCCCAGACCCACTCCTGGCGCGGTCCACACGCCGGATCCGTCCGGCCCTCGATGTTCCATCGCGTCACACATGCGCTCGACCCGAACGGGCTCGACCGGCTTGAGGGTCTCGGTATGGAAAAGGCCGGCTATCCCGCACATGGTGTGCGCCTAGCCGATTGATACAGGGGCGACAATCAGCGCCAGAATTCGCGCTGATACTACCAGGGCAAAAATGGCAGCGACGGTCGTCAGCAATCCGTGAGACAAGTTCTCGAACCGGGCAAGCCAGCTGAGTTTGCCGAGCTCGTCGCTCGAATAGCCATAGTCTTCAGGATCCATTTCGAAGAACCGCCAGGCGCCAGCGAGAACGATGCCGACAACAATCGCGAAGAACACCCAGCCATAGACAATGTGATCAAACCCGGCGGCGAATTCGACGCCTTGGAATTGCGCGATATAGATGGTTCCCCATGCGCGGATGCCATTGGCAATGATCGGAATGATCACCGCCGCGGCGAGGAATGCCGCCCGGCGGCCCCAGCTCTCAAAACGCGTGAATGCAACCAAAACCGCCAAGGCAATCATCGCGATCAGGAAGCGAACGCCCGAACAGGCTTCGGCGACGATGAACAGGCCGACCGGGGTGTCAATATAGATCCCGTCAATCTGTGCGGGAATTCCGCTCCATTCGGTCAGCTTGATCGCGATCGCCGCAGTGACCGACTGGAGTTGAGGAATAATCTCATCACCAAACGGCACCAGGAAAACCGCGAAGGAAAGCGGCAGGAACAGCAATGCCGAAATACGCAATCCGAGAATTGCGATCACAGCCGCCTGCAACATTCCCACAGCGCCAGCATGCGCGAGCAGGTTGAGACCGCTGATCCGACCAGCAAACCAAAGCCCCAGCGCAGCCACGACCAAGGCTAGTCCTGGCGTCCAGGACTGAGGTGTTAGCGATTTGAGGTCTTGCAGCTTGAGCACGACAAGCCAGACGATGATCGCAGGCACCAACAGGATGTGGCTGTAGGTATCGATGTTCCACCATTGGTGGAGCATCTCACCCCACTCACGCGCAGCCAGCGCGATCAAAATGACCCAGCCGACTGTCAGGCCAAGCAACGGCCTCTGCCAATCATCCGGAATCCGATCGGTCAGCGCGTGGGTACGCCAATCATGTGCGGGACTGTCAGGCGGCATTGCGGACCCCCAGCTGATCAATCAGGGCCTCGATAGGCTTGAGCATGCTGGCCCAGCTGTGATTGCTCTGCACAAAGGCACGCGCATTGGCGCCAATCTGTTGCGCGTTGGCTGGATCCTCAACCAATGATGCCAAGCTTGCAGTCATTGCTTCGGCGTCGCGTTCGCTCAACAGCCAATGATCACCGTCAACGCCCGCGATACCGGTCGCCGCATCTTGTGTCAGCACGACTGGGCGAGCCATCGACATCGCTTCGAGCACCTTGTTCTGCACACCCCGTGCAATTGCCAATGGCGCGATCACCGCGCTCGCTGCCGCGAGAAATGGCTTTACGTCGGGCACCTCACCCCAGACTTGAACACCGGGCAGTTCTCCGCAGGCCCGCACCGGAGCGGTGGGGCTGCGGCCAACCACATGCAGCATCGCCTCTGGATAGCGTTTGCGCAGTTCGGGCATCAGTTCGCGTGCGCCCCACAGGATAGCCTCTTCATTGGGTCGATAGTCCATCTGGCCAACAAAACAGAAATTTGGACCTGCTTGCTTCGCCATATCGGTTTGTGGGCTCACTCGCGACGGATCAAACAGATCGGTGTCGATGCCATTCCCCATCACTCGAATATCGACCAGGCTCGGCTGTTGCAGGCGTGAGCGATACAGGTCAGCTTCACTGTCGCTGATCAGGAAGGTCGCATCGGCGCGTACGCCCAAGCGTTGCTCCTCAGCCGCCAAAAGTCGCGACTCCCGGCGATTGAGCCAGGCTCGCTCGCCAGCCGCGGCATAGCTCTCAAACTTGGCGCTATCGACATCGCACAAATCAACTAGCACCTGACCTGCAAACTCATCGGACACATATTGTCCCATCTGACCTGAAAACACGACGATGGTTGAGATTGTGCCTCTGGCGAGCGCTTGCCGAACCCAATGGTCCAAGCGTGGGCTGTAAAACGCCGTCAGGCTGACGGGCTTTCCAGCCAGGACCGCTTCCGCTCCGGCAAGTACAAGCGGTTTGCGCCGATCGACAACACAATGGCTTGCCGCGATCGCATCGACTTCCGCCACTGCTGCGCGATCAGCCTCACTCTCTGCGAAGCAGCCGACATGGACTGGTGCAAGTTCCGCCAGCCGCTTCAGCAGGTGATGCGCGCGAATTTTGTCGCCGCGATTGGGCGGGAATGGCACTCTGTGTGCAAGAAAGAGGATATCACCCATCGCGCCGCCCCTTAGGCCAAGCCGCGCGCAATCCACGGTCCGATTGCGTTGGCAACCGGCAGTGGGAGCTTCTTCCAAAGCTCAATCTTTCGAGAATAGCTTTCGCTGGTGGGGTCGACATTGCGAGCTTCGCGGCCAGGCGCTGTCCATTCGCCATAGACCAGCGGCGTCGGCTCGAAGCCCCAATTTTTCTTGTAATTGTATGGCCCGCTGCCGGTTTTGGATCGGCCGAAATCAAACCGCGTCATGCCTTGCCGACGCGCGTGACACATCAGCTCGTAATACATCCGCTCATTGGCCCGCAGTTTCCGTGCCGCAAACACGCCTCCACCCCAGAAGGGGAGCACTGCGCCCTCATGGTAGAAGGACAGCACGCTGGATACTGGCGTACCGCCATCGAAGACAGTCAAAATGTCGCTAGCATCCGGGAAGGCGTCGATCATTGCGCGAAACAGGCCGCGCGGGAACACCGGCGTACCGAGATTGCGCACGCTTTCGCTGTAAACGGCATAGTGAGCGCGCAGGTCGCGTTCATCGCGACCAATACGGATAGTGAGGTCTGCCTTCAGCCCTTTGCGAACTTCCGCTCGCGACTTGCGCGGGATTGCCAGCAATTGAGCGTCGTCGTCCTCTGCGAGGTCACGCACAAAGCCAGCATGCTTGTCATCCCATTGACGCCATCCGGCTGGGATCACACCCCCGCGCAATTCCACGCTCGCAAAGCCGTTCCGCATGGCGAAGTGCTCCGCCGCGAAGGCGACCGCGTGTTCGCTTGCCTTATCCGCCGCCAGAATGCCGCCATCAACGGCAAATCCGCTCGACACCAGGCCGCGCCCGAACAGAGCGGAGCGCACCTCGGTTACAGGCAGCCAAGCGGTGATGCGGCCCTGATCTTCAGCAACAAATCCGCTTGCGCGTTGACCCGTGCCGGCTTCGACGGCCTTGAGCCAGGCCGGCCGGTGAAACAGCGTGCCCCTTTGCTCCTGCACAAAGCGTTCGATCCGTTCGACAGAAGCGCGATCGGTCAAATCCGCCTGCGTGGCGGCCACATCTATTTTGAGCGGCGCATTCATGCGGCACGATCCAGCGGCGATGCCGCCTCAATTTCAGCCTGCGCCAAAGCATCCATCCGGCCCCATTGGAACTCGCGCACCAACAGGCCGAGCTTGTCAGCCATCTTGTCGAGATTGGTGTAATGGCGAAATTTCGAGCGCAATGGTGCGTTCTCGACCCGTGGCTGCTCGGGATCCACTTCCCATGGGTGGAAATAGAACACAGCCGGCTTGCCCTCTTGCTGATTGACCTGCCGGATCGCCCAGCGCGAAAACGCGTAAGGCAGCACCCGAAAGAAGCCTCCTCCACCAGCTGCGAGGCGGCGATTGCCCAGCAGAGCGGTCGTCACCGGGATCTCAATCAGGTCCGATCCTTCAATCGGCTTGAACGCAAAGCGTGGCGCCTCTGGCCAACCATAGTGATCATGGACCACGGGGGCGACGCTCGACGAATAGACATAGCCTTGCTCTGCCAGCTCTTCGAAGGCCCAGGGCGTGCGCGCATCGATTGAAAAGCTAGGCGCACGATAGCCGACGACCTTCTGCCCCGAACAGTCTTCCAGGATCTCGCGAGCCTTGCGGATATCCGCGCCAAATTTGTGCCGATCAAAGGTGAAAACACGGGCGTGGTCATAGCCATGGCTGGCGATCTCATGCCCAGCTTCAGCGATGCGGCGGATCAACGGCTTGTGCCGCTCTGCCACCCAACCCAACGTGAAGAAGGTGCCCTTCACCCCCGCCTCGTCAAACAGATCGAGGATCCGAGCGACATTGTCCTCTACTCGTGTAGCGATCAAATCCCAATCGCCGCGCTCGATCACATTCTCGAACGCGCCAACTTGGAACCAATCCTCTACATCGACGGAGAGGCCATTGATGACGGAAGCTGAGGGAGCGCGGGCCATTAAGCGGCCTCGCGCGATTTGTCTTCCTCAAGCCATTCAATCAGCATTGCGAGCACATGTCGGAACGATTGTTCCTGCTCCTCAAGACGCTTCTCCAAGCGCTCAATCGTGGCGAGCACCTGTTCGTTTTCAGAACCGTCCCGGGGAGCTGCGCCAGCCGCTTGCAGCTCGCTCAGCGCCGCTTCAAGCTCAGAGGTGCGCGCATCGCGCTCAGCCAGCATCGCGGCCACTTCCTCGGCTGGCACGCTAGGTGCAGCTTCGGCTTCTACGGCCTGCTCAACCGGCTCGACGCTGGGTTCGATCACCTCAACTGGCTCAATGGTTGCCACAGGCTCTTCGACCACCTCATCAGTTTCAACAGGATCCGCCCCAGCAGGTGCAGGCTCGGCCGCATTTGCGCTGTCAGGGCGCAGGCCACGCTCGGTGTCCGAAGCCATCTCTTCGTAGACCGCGTCGAGCATCTCAACGTTGAGCGCGTCTTTCTCTTCGATCGCACCGAGCAAGAGCATACGGTTCATGACCTGGTTGATGCGCCGCGGAATGCCTCCGGTGCGCTCAAACAGCTCGGGCAGCAATCCATCGTGCAATGCTGGATTGCCTTGCCAACCAACATGGTAGAGCCGGTGCAGCACATAACCTTCGACCTCATCCTCATCGAGCGCTTCGAGATGATGCGACGCGATCACGCGCTGGCGAAGCTGGTCGAGATTGGGGTGCCGCGCGACGGTTTCGCGAAATTCAGGCTGGCCGAGCAATAGGCTCTGCAGCAGCGGATGCGAACCTAGCTGGAAGTTGGACAGCATGCGCAGCTCTTCAAGCGCGGTAATGTCGAGGTTTTGACATTCGTCCACGATCAACAGGCAGCGGCGACCGGCGCGCGCTTCGTCCTGCAGGAATCGCTCGGTAGCACCGAGTGCGCTCGCCTTGTCATGACCTGCGACGTCCAAGCCAAACGCCTGCGCGACGACATGGACCAGCTCTTCACCGTCCAGTGCGCTGGTTACGATCTGAGCGACCGTCAGCTGCGCCGGATCGATCTTTTCCATCAAATGCGCGACCAAGGTCGACTTACCCGCTCCGACCTCACCCGTGATCACAATGAAGCCCTCGCCCTGGTTCAAACCATAACCAAGGTATGACAGCGCCTTCTTGTGGGTGGCGCTCTCAAAGAAGAAAGCCGGATCAGGGGTTAGCTGGAACGGTCGTCCGCTGAAGCCGTAAAAGTTTTCGTACATGGTCGTTGGGCTCCGGAAGGTCAGAAATCGTAGCGCAGGCCGACAAGCGCCGTGGCAAAGGCGAAGTCTTCTGCGGTGAATTCGGAATCGATGTAGTCGACGCCAACCGCCGCGCGGGCTGAAAGCGATCCTGCAATCGTGCGATCATAGGCTGCCGACACACCATAGGCGGTAACGTCGCCGGTATCGTCAAAGCCGCTGCTGAACCAATTCGCATAGGCATTGGCCTGCAGGCTGGCATTGTCGCCGATGTCGCGCGAAAGCGCGCCGGTTACGTAGTAAGTCTTGTCCGTCAAACCGTCGGCAGCAGCCAGAACCGTACCTGCCGCTGCAATGAACTCGCGCTCATCATAGCCAGCAGCGACGGCAGCGTTGAAACGTCCAACCCGGCGCTGATAGCTTGCCTGGACCCCGCGTCCGCGGAAAGTTGCCGAACGAACCGAGCCAAGCACATCGACGCAGCTCGCGCCGTCATCCGTGCCAACACAGCCGCCGAAATCGCCAGTCAGTGAATTGCGCACTGCTTCAAATTCGGTCGGCAGGTTTGACAGTGAGTTGGTCAGCAAGCCGCCAAAGCCTGTCACGCCATCATAGGCCGAAATGGCAAACTGGCTGCGGCTGTTAGGCACATAGCTGAACGAGCCGGTGTATGTCGTCGAGTCATAGCGACGACCAACCGTCGCGGTCAGCGAAGTGCGGCGACTTGGGCGCCAGATCAATCCGGCATCCCAGAACACGCCATCGACATCATAGGCCAGGACACGCGGAGAAGCGCTGTCGGTGACAAAACGACCATCATCGCCGATCACCGGATCGCCATTGATATCGCGCACCGCATCGCGGCTTGAGATCTCAACGTCCTCATATCCAACGCCGCCAACAACAGCGAGGTTGGAATCGATCGGAATGGTTACGTCAGCCCGGACATAGGCATCGCGCACGCGCTGATCGAGATTTGAGATATCTTCCTGGTAGAAACCGCCTTCGACCCCGAGGCCAACCGGCAGTGGGTTTCCTGGGCGTGTCGCCACGCGCAGCTGCGAATTGTAGGTGACGCTGTCATCAAACACGTCGACGGCATCGCCATCAGAATCGACCACGACATTGTCGGTTTCGAAGCGGGTATAGCCCACTTGCGCCGCGCCAGTGACATCGAGCACGCCGATCCGCGTCGCGATGCTTGGGCCAACATAGCCGCTGTAAACCTGGCCTTCGACATCATTGTCGCGAACCAGTGGATTTGAGGTGGTACCACCTGCGCCATCAACGCGCGTGCGGCTCGCCAATGCGCCGGCCTGCAGCGTAACGGCATCAGGAATCACCGAGACATAGGCACGCGCAATTCCGCTGACCGTGTCTGAATCGATGACATCATCGCCATAGCTGATATTGCGCTCATAGCGGACCGAGACTGACGCACCGGCATTGCGGCCGATTGCTGCTACGTCCACGCCAGCGGCGACCTGCGTGTAAGTCAGGACTTCATCGCCGGGGCTTAGCTCAGCCGACAGAATCTGCGCCACTTCGATATAGGGCTGGATGCTGACGCGACGGTTTTCGCGTTCCTCTTCTTGAGCCTGCGCCGGCGCAATCGCAACGATTGCGGCCAGGCCGACCAGGAACAGTGCACTGATCCAACGCATGATCATTCCTCCTCGACGCCATAATCGCCAAACTGGCGACCTGACGGACTGAATTGTGCGCCATTGAGCAGCAGCTTGATGTCATCGCATGCGGACATCAGATGCGTGGCGTCTTCGAGCGCAGCACGGGCGGTTTCGTCGGCGCGTGCGACAAGCACGACCTGGCCGACATGCGACGCCAATTCCGCGGCTGCCGACGCCGCCAAAGCGGGCGGCGTATCAAAAATCACGATCCGGTTGGGCGCATCGCGGGTCAGGCGATCGAGCACCTCGCCCGTGCGATTGCTGGCAAGATATTCGGCATCACGCGCCGTGCGCTGACCCAAGGGCAGCACAAACAGACGCTCGATATCGGTCGAGATTACCAGCTTCTCTGGCTTGATGCTGTCATCCGCCAGAGCATCCATCAGGCCCTCTTCTGCGGTAAAGCCAAGCCGTTTGGGAATGGATGGCTTCATCACGTCGGCATCGACCAGAAGCACTTCGATCTCGCGCTCGGCTGCCAAGGCGATCGCCAGGTTGAGCGAGCAATAGGTCTTGCCTTCCGCAGGATGTGGTGACGTGACGACGATCCTGCGCGCCTTGTCATCCTTGCTCGCGCGGGCGTCAGCCAGCAATTCGCGCTTCACAATGCGGAACTCTTCCAGAGTTGCGGTCACGGTGTCTTCGGGCACGATCAGGCCCTCTTCGCGCATCCGCCAGCGTTCCACTTCCTGATGCGAGCCGCCAAGCACGACGGGCTTGGTTGGCTTTGCGGGCTTGGCCGGTTCGGGCGCAGCCTGTTCAGGCTTATCTGTTTGCCGCCGAGCGGGCGTAGCGGTTTCAACTGCTTGTGGTTCAGCCGGCTCGGCCGAGCGCTTGGCCGATGCGCGTTGCACGGCCGCCGGTACACGTTGCTCGATTTCGGGCAGGTCGTCCGGAGCTTGGGCAGGCATCAGCTTGTCCAAGCCAAAGGTTGAACTGGCACGCTCAAACAGCGAGCCCTTGCTGTCAGCTGGCTTGGCGCCTTCGCGACGGATCTTGCTGTGCTCAGTCATCTCCGTCTCCTCACGCCACCGATCCAACTGTCACGAACTCAATCGCGAGCAGGATCACAAACACGCCAACCAATGCAGCAACCCCGCCTGAGAATTGCTTGAAACGCTTGCGCTCAAGCGCGCGCGCAGCATCCGACATGGCCAGCGAGATTGACCCGACCACCGGCAGCTCAAGGCTGCGCTCAAGCTTTTGCGACGTGGCAAATGTCGAGCGCAATTGGCCGACGCCATAGGCAGCGCCTGCACCCGCGCCGAGGCCGACGATCAGCACGCCAAACAACAGCAAGGGCCGGTTTGGCGCCGCTGGTGCCTGAGGCACGACCGGTGGATCGGTCAGGTTGAATTTGAACTGGCTGCTCTTGTCCTGAACATTGCCGCGGGTGCGGATCTCTTCACGGTTCTGCAGCAGATCTTCGTAGTTTTGACGCAGGACGTCATAGTCGCGGCTGATACGGTTGGCTTCGGCAGCCACCGCAGGTTCGGCCGCCTGGCTGCCCATCAGCGCCGCAATATCGGACTGCACCGCGGCGCGGCGCGCCTGCAGCGCTTCGACACCGGCTTGGCGCTCGGCACGAATAGCAACCAGCGACGTATAGGCCGGATTGGGCGTGCCACTGATATTGTTCGGCCCTTCGGACTGCACCTGGCGCGTCAGCAATTCGACCTGGCGCTTGGTTGCGATGACATCGGGATGTTCTTCGGTGAGGCCACGGCCACGCAGCTGAGCGAGGCTTGCCTGCGCTTGCGCCAGCGCACCGCGCGAACCGCCATTCTCGGCACTGCCAGCCAATGTCCGCGGTGTTCCAGCCAGCTGACCATTGATTGCTGCCAATGCGCTTTGCGCTGCGGCGAGATCGGCATCGATGCCGCGCAGCTCGGTGCGAGATTGCTGGATCTTGGTCGAGAGCGTGGCAGAACCGCCGATCAAATCGGGATATTGCGCTTCGAACGCCAGGCGGCGTTCTTCGGCTGCTTCGAGTTCTTGCTTGCGCTCTTCGAGCTGGTCATTGAGCTCTGAGATCGCGTCCTTCACTTCGACACGGCTCCCAGCAATGTGTTCTTCGCGGAAGATGTCGATCAGCTTTTGAACCACGTCGCGCGCCAAAACGGCGTTCTCCGCATCGGAAAGGTCACCCTTGCCGACCGTTGCCGTGATCTCGAACAGATTGTCTTCTTCGCTCGTGACAGTGACGTCTTCGCTAAGCTTGGCGATTGCAGCGTCCATCTGCGCGCGCTCGGAGATCTCTTCGCCCAGCTTGGTCGATTTGATCACCTTCTCGAGATTGACCGCGCTGGCCAATGTCTGGCGAACACGCATGATCTCTTCACGGCCATCGCCGGCAATGCCCAATTGCTCTGACAGGACATCGTCCACATCAACATAGATGCGGGCCTTTGCCTCGTAAGAATTGGGAATGATTGCGACGACCAGCCAGCCCAGCAGGCACACGCCCCAGGCCACGGCCAAAGCCAGCCATTTGCGGTGCCAGACCGAGTAAAGCGCTGTGCGCAGTTCTTCGAACACTTCGTTCATTGAAGCGGCGTCCCTTAGAAAGTGCTCTCTGGAATGATGATGACGTCGCCCGGCATCAGCGTGACATTGGCGCGACTATCGCCCTTCTTGAGAAGGTCCTTGAGACGCAGCCGATATTCGATCTGCCGACCATTGGTGCGATCAAGCCGGATCAGCTTGGCGCGGTTGCCGGCGGCGAATTCGCTCAGCCCACCGACCGCGATCATCGCGTCGAGCACGGTCATGTTCGCGCTGTAAGGCAAGGAAGCAGGCTCTTCGGTCGATCCGACGATCCGAACGCGCTGGTTGTAAGTGCCGCGCGATTCATTGACGATGACCGAAACGATCGGCTGTTCGATATACTGAGCCAACACATCGCGGATGTCGTTCTGAAGCTCGGTCGCGGTCTTGCCGACTGCCGGGAGATCGCTGACCAGCGGGATCGTGATGCGGCCATCAGGGCGAACCTGGATCTGCTCCGCGCTCAGCTCTGGATTGCGCCACACATGGATGGTGATCTCATCAGCGGGTCCAATGCGATAGGCTTCGCTTGGCCCTTCAACAGCAGACGCGAACGTCGCTGGCGGCAGTTCCTGTCCGGAACCACCAGCACAACCTGCAACGGCAAACACCGCGAGGATTGCTCCCAAGAAACGGGTTACAGGGGGAATGTTAAACATCGATACGTATCCTTGCCCTAGCGCTGCGCCTCGCCGGTCATGAATGCAGGAGCGACCTGCAAAACCGGGAGCCGCGAATGACGCAGATGTCCTCGCTCAAAATGGTGAACATAATATTAGGAATACGGGGGGAATTGCGGTCCTATCCCGTTTCGGGACAGCGGGTTAGCAAACTCTAAACGAGCAATTCTGCGGCCGGACCGTGCCCCAAAAACTCCGCCGGGCTAGCGCTTGCCCCGTAGGCCCCAGCGCAAAACACCGCGACGAGGTCGCCAATATCGGCTCGCGGAAGCGCGGCCAGATCCGCCAATCGGTCAAGCGGGGTGCACAAACAGCCAACCACATTCACGACGTCATTGACGTCAGCATCGAACCGCGATGCGATGGCAACTGGATAGTTGCGGCGCACCACGGTGCCGAAATTGCCCGATGCGGCAAGCTGGTGATGCAAGCCCCCATCGGTGACGAGATAGGTCGTGCCATGGCTGACTTTGCGATCGATCACGCGGCAAAGATAGACCCCCGCCTCGCCAACCAGATATCGGCCCAGCTCGAGGCACAGTTCCGCTTGCGCAAGCGTATCAGGCAGGCTTTCGACCGCTGCTTTCAGAGCGGTGCCAATGGCCGCAAGATCGAGCGGTTCATCGCCCGGGAAATAGGGAATGCCAAACCCGCCACCCATATTGAGCTTGGGCAAAGGCGCGCCGATCTGTTGCGCCAATTCATCGGCCAATTTCAGGACATTGGACTGCGCTTCTATGATCGCATCTGCGCTCAAAGCCTGGCTTCCGGTGAAGATATGCAGTCCGCGCCATTCGGCTCCGGCATCGATCAGGTGCTTGACCAATGACGGTACGGCAGACGCGTCCACACCGAAGGGCTTGGCGCCCCCGCCCATCTTCATTCCCGAGCCTTTGAGCTCAAAGTCTGGATTGACCCTTACAGCCATGCGCGGCGCTATGCCCAGCCGCTCACCGATTGCCAGTCCGCGGCGGACCTCGCCTTCGGACTCGCAATTGAGCGTAACGCCGGCAGTGATCGCCGCCTCAAGCTCTTCATCGCGCTTACCCGGGCCGGCAAAGCTCACTTTGACAGGATCGATGCCCGCTGCCTCAACTTTGCGCAGTTCGCCCGCTGACGCGATATCGAACCCGTCGACCAGGCCGGCCATATGTTCGATCACCGGACCAAAGGGATTGGCCTTGACCGCGTAATTGATCCCGATCCGCTCTGGCAGTGCTGAGCGCAATTCTGCCACACGCTGATCAAGCAGGCTGCGCGCATAGACAAACAGCGGCGTCCGTCCGGCCTCAGCGACCAGATCGCTCGCACGGCGGCCACCAATGGCAAGCTCGCCATCGAGCGCGGCAAATCCGGCAGGAGTGGGACCGGTCGGCTTGGCCTTCATTGGTTCAACTCCCGCAGCAAGGCGGTGCGATCAATCTTGCCATTAGGATTGAGCGGCATAGCGTCGCGCCAATGGATTGCATGCGGTTGCATGAAATTGGGCAGATCGCGCTTGAGCGCTTTGGAGAGCGCAGCCTCTGCATCGGTATTGTCGTCCGACCCGCGGACAACAAGATGGACCGCATGGCCCAACCGCTGATCGGGTATGCCCAGCGCAACAGCTTCGGTGACAAACTCGGTCGCGATAGCGGCTTCCTCAATCTCCTGCGGGCTGATGCGATTGCCCGCGCTCTTGATCATAGCATCGCGCCGACCGACGAAGAAAAGCAAGCCCTGCGCATCACGTTTCACCCGATCGCCTGACCAGACGGAAAGGCCGCCATATTCAGACGCCTCAGGAGCCGGTTTAAAGCGCTGCTGAGTGCGCTGCGGGTCATTCCAGTACCCTTGAGCCACCAACGGCCCACAATGCACCAATTCGCCCTCTATACCCGCCTCAGCGACGTTTCCATTATCGTCGATCACCAGAATCTCAGCAAACGGGATCGCCGTCCCCATCGATGTGGGATGTTCGTCCACCAATGCAGGATCGAGATAAGTCGACCGGAACGCCTCGGTCAGCCCGTACATCGGATACAGATCTGCGCGCGGGAAGTCCGCCTGCAGCGCTCCTACCAGCTCAACTGTCAGCGCGCCGCCGCTATTGGTGAGCCGCCGCATCGTCCCACTCGCCTCCTCAGGCCAATCAAGCTCGGTCAATTGCACCCAGAGTGGTGGAACCGCAGCGAGCGTCGTGATGTGATGCTTGGCACAGGCCTTCACGACATCGCGCGGGAACAAGTAATCGAGCGGGACAACCGATCCGCCAGCATACCAGGTCGAGAGCAATTGGTTTTGCCCGTAATCGAACGATAGCGGCAGAACCGCGAGCGTGACATCGTCGCTGGCCAGCTTGAGATAATGGGTAACGCTGACCGCCCCCAGCCAAAGATTGGCATGGCTCAACATTACGCCCTTGGGCCTGCCGGTTGATCCGCTGGTGTAAAGGATCGCGGTCAAATCCTCGGGGTCGGCAGTCGAAGCCGGCGCTGCGGATTGCAGCTCCCACGCTGCCGCCAGCGCTTCACCTTCTTCGATCATGGCGCAATCCGAAGGCACATCGCCATCTTCAAGCGATTTGAGCCGCGCTGCATTGCCGATCAACAGGCTAGCGCCGCAATCGCCCAGGATGTGCGCTGCCTGCGCCCGTTTCAAAAGCGGGTTAATCGGAACGTGCACCAGACCGGCGCGCGCCGCCGCCAGGGGCAGAAGACAGGTGAGCTCGCCCTTGGCAGCCCAGCTGGCGACGCGTCCGCCCGGCACAGTGATCTGGTCCTTCAACCATCCCGCCAACCAGGCGACACGCTGTCTTAACTCCTGATGGCTAAGGGTCTGATCGCGCAACACCAATGCCGGTGCTTCGCCCAGCCCCATCGCCACCCCGCGTTCAGCGAGGTGATCAAGTGGCTGCGGCACGGGATCGGGTTGGTTGGCCATTAGGTCCTATGAATGGAGCAAAGTCGCGTGATCGAAGCGTGGTATCAGGATAGCGTTAACGTGTTGGATCGTGCGTGTCAGCAGGACGCGGATAATGGTGCACATTCGCCGTTCGATCGCCGCGAATGGTTTGCGCTGCTTGCCGAAACGGGTCTCGATCCACTGATCGCCATGGCGCGCGACGACAGCGATATGGCTGCCCTCGCCCTGACCGAAGCCAGTGGACACATCACGCCGCTGCGCAATTGGTACAGTTTCACATGGCGCCCACTGGCTCCCAGCGGGGAAGCGGGTGACCGGCTGCTGCACGCAATCGCGTCGCAGCTGCGCCAGCGCGCGTTCCGCGTGACATTGGAGCCGGTGCCCGATGAAAACGGGTCAGCCCGGCAACTCGAGCGCGCCTTTGCTGATGCAGGTTGGTCCGTGCGCAGCGAACAATGCGATGTGAACCACGTCCTCCCGGTCAAGGGCCGCAGCTTCGCCGAGTATTGGGCCAGCAGGCCTGGCAAGCTGCGCACGACGCTCAAGCGCAAGGCCAAGAAGGTAACGGTCAAACATTTCAGCGCGTTCGATCCGCAGGCCTGGAACGACTACGAAGAGATCTACCGCCAAAGCTGGAAACCAGCCGAAGATCAACCGGCCATGCTGCGCCAGTTTGCGCGGGACGAAGCAGCCGCTGGCCGTATGCGGCTCGTTCTCGCCTATGCCGACAACCGCGCCGTCGCGGCCCAGTTCTGGACTGTCGAAGGCAAGACCGCCTTCATTCACAAGCTGGCCCATCTGGAAGAATTCAAGAACCTGTCCGCGGGCACCACACTCAGCGCGTCACTGTTCGAGCGTGTCATCGATCAAGACCAGGTCGAAATGGTCGACTTCGGGACGGGTGACGAGGCCTATAAGCGCGACTGGATGGAACAGGTCCGCCCGCGCTTTCGGATCGATTGTCTCAACCCGGGCCAATGGCGTGCCTGGCCTCCCCTTTTCAAGCGCTTTGCGCTACAGCTTGCAACGAATACGTCGCAAAGCTAAACGCGGCGCCCGTTACAGCGGAGCAGCAAGCGCGATGAGCACGAATCCGGTTAGTGATGAAGCCCAGGACACCTCCGGGATTGGCATGAGCCGTTCCGCACTTGATCGCGCGCTCAAGGCGATCATTTCCGAAGTGCTGGGCATCGACGCCGAAGAAACCGATCAGTTCGAAAACGACACCGGCCTGTTCGGTCATTTGCCGGAACTGGATTCAATGGCTGTCGCGGGCTTGCTCACCGAGATGGAAGACCGGCTCGATATCGTGATCGATGACGATGACGTCGATGGCGAAATGCTTGAGACCTATGGCGGTCTGCTCGCATTCGCCGAGACCAAGATCATCGCTGGTTGAGGATGCTGGGGTGATCGCCAGCTGGTCAGCGCCCTGCCCTGATGGGACCCATAGCGACGAATTGTTGCTTCAGTTTGATCAAGATCGCAGCCTCCGCGTCCTGATCATTCCCGCCCTGTTTGACGAAGCCAACAAGCTTCGCCGTTTCACCGTCAGCCTGATGCGCCAGCTCAACGAAGCTGGAATCGACTCATTCTTGCCCGATCTGCCGGGCTGCAATGAAAGCGCCGAGCCCTTGTCGGAGCAAAGCCTGAGCGCTTGGCGCACGGCCATTGCATCCGCGCAGGAAACGACCCAGGCGACCCATATTCTGGCGATCCGGGCCGGTGCTTTGCTGGCACCCGCAGACTTGCCGGGATGGCTCTATGCCCCCATCGCTGGCGCGAAGCAGCTGCGCGGGATGATCCGGGCCAGGACAATCGCCGCGCGCGAAGACGGCCGAGCAGAGAATTCGCAAGATCTGCTCGACACCGGATTGACCGATGGCCTTTTGCTGTCTGGCTGGGACCTTGGTGCAACCATGATCCAGGAGCTTCAGGCAAGCGACATCAGCGCCGCCGAGCACCACAGCGAAATCGCCCAGTCAGATCTCGGCGGGCCCGGCCTGTGGCTGCGGGCAGAGCCTGACGACGCGCCTGACCAGAGTGCAGCGCTTGCTGCGATAATCCAATCCTCGTTGGTCGCGGCATGAGCAGGCTGCAACTCGACTTTGGCTGCGGCACGCTCAAGCTGGCGGGCACGCTCGACACCGCGCCTGGCACGACCGGATTGCTAATCGTGAGCGGGGGCAATGAAATTCGCTCGGGCGCCTTTTCCGGCCACGCCCAGCTCGCTTCCGAAATAGCCAAAGCCGGCTTTCCTGTGTTCCGCTTTGATCGCCGAGGCATTGGCGACAGCGAAGGCGAGAATCGCGGATTTCGCAGCACCAAGGGTGATATCAGCGCCGCTCTGCACGCATTCGAAGCGATCGCGCCTCAGGTCGAGCGGATCGTTGCGTTCGGGAATTGCGATGCCGCGTCGGCATTGATGCTGGCGGGCGGTCTCGAATGCGACGGGCTTATCCTGTCCAATCCCTGGACGATCGAAGACGAGGACGACGATGGAGGGGAGGACACCACGCCTCCACCGGCCGCCATCCGCTCCCGCTACGTCGAGAAACTCAGCGACCCGGCCGAGATCAAACGGCTGCTCACTGGCGGGGTCAGCCTGCGCAAGCTCGGACGCGGCATGCTCAAGGCAATAATGCCTTCGCCAAAGCCCACCAGTCTGGCAGATGAGATGCGCGAAGGACTGGCTCGCTATCCCGGATTTGTGCGCTTTCTGCTGGCCGAAAATGATCGCACGGCGCAGATGTTTGATGCGAGCTGGGATGTGGCTGATCCAAGGATCCATCGCTGCGAAGGCGCTGGGCATTCCTATGTCGAACCGCATGCTCGGAAATGGCTGCGCGACCAGATCCTCGCAGCGCTTCGCGCTTAGCGGTCAAACAGGCTGACCAGCTCGACATGGGTTGACCAGCGAAACTGTCCAACTGGGCGCAACTTGGACAATCGAAAGCCGGCTTCGACCAGCTTGGCCGCATCACGCGCCCAGCTTGATGGATTGCAGCTGACATAGACCACGCGTTTGATCTCGCTTGCCGCGATCTGCTCAACCTGTTGGCGCGCGCCTGCTCTTGGAGGGTCGAGTACGATCCCGGCAAAGCGTGACACCTCATCTGCGGTCAGCGGATTGCGAAACAGGTCGCAGTGCAGCGTGAGGACGGCGCCATTCGTCAGAGCGGATGCTTGCTTGCATGCCAGATGCGCGGCGCGATCGGCTTCGACCGCCAACACTTTGCGTCCTTGCGCCAGAGCGAAGGCGAATGTCCCCAGGCCGGCGAACAGATCGGCGATTGGGCCACCCTCGCCAATCCAGGCCTTAGCGTCTTCGACCAGTCGCGCCTCGGCATCCGGCGTCGCCTGCAGAAAAGCTCCCGCCGGCAGTCCAATGGCACGGCCACTGAGCGTCACCGAAGCGGGCTCGGGCTCCCACACAGTCTCAGGGCCGTAACCTTGATCAATGCTCAATCGCGCAAGGCCAAGATCGCGCGCGAGGTCCAAGGCGCCTTCGGTCGCCGCCAGTCCATCAAGCTGAAGGTTTGAAATGGTGCAATCGACGCCCTGATCGCACAGCGTCAGCCCAACATCGATCGCGCCCTTGCCGCCATGCGCGCCAATAAAGGCTCGCAAGGGGTCGACGAGATCGACCAAGGCCGGATCGAGCACTGGGCATTGCGCGAGATCAACGATGCGGTGCGAACCGGCTTCGCGATAGCCCAGCACCGCCCCCTTTTGCGTCCGCATGCCGTGTAGCGTCGCACGTCGGCGACTGCCCGGCGGGGACAGATGGACCGGGAGGATTTCCCCTATCTCAATGTCCTGTCCGATAGCCGCGTTGACGACACGATCATGGACAAAGGTCTCCAGCACAGAAACGTCGCAATGCTGCAGTTGGCAACCGCCGCAGCGCGCGAAATGCTGGCACGCCGGATCAGTGTGATGCGGCCCGCGCTCGATGACCTTGCCATCCTCAACCAAGTCACCCGGCGCAGCGCCCGAAACATGCTGCCCGTCTTCGGCCAGGCCATCGCCCTTGGCCGCAATCCGGATTATCGTGCTCGGCACGGTCAGAGAGCGGCCCTGAGAGCGTCAGAAACATGTGTACCGAGCTCGAAAGCAGTGAATCCGGGCCCCGACAGCCGAGCGGCCTCTCCATGCAACCAGACGGCTTCTATTGCCGCCTCAAAGGGTCCAGTGCCCGTCGCCATCCGGCTCACCGCGATTCCCGCCAGCACGTCGCCGCTGCCCGCCGTCGAAAGCCAGCTCGAAGCCGGTCCTGCCAGAGCCAGACGGCCATCGGGCGATGCGATCACGCTATCCGGACCCTTTGCCAAGACCACGGCGCCGCTCGCCTTGGCAAGCGCTTGGGCCCGCGCTTGGCGTCCTTCGGCAATCACCGCAAAGCTCTTGCACAGGGCATCCAACTCGCCGTCATGCGGGGTCATCAATGCAGCGCAATCATGCACCAACAGGTTTGGCTGAAGCAGCATCAGAGCGTCGGCATCGAGCACGATCGGGTGATTGCCGGTGAGCGCCTGTTTGAGATGTGCCTGCGCTTCAGCCCCACGCCCCAGACCCGGCCCGACCAGAACCGCAGCAATCCGCTCGTCTTTGAGTAGATCGGCTGGATCGTCATGGCTTGTCACTATGTCCGGCGAAGCGTTGACCGGCTTGGCGCTGCACAGCTTCACATATCCTGCGCCCGCGCGCATCGCCGCATGGCTTGCGAGCAAGGCTGCGCCAGGCATATCGCCGCCGACTATAGCAGCGAGGCCGCGCTTGTATTTATGGCTATCGACGGCCGGCGGAGCGAGCTTTGGCCTGCCAATGCATTCCGCCGCTCCCGGTGTTGGCGCCACACCGATCGGCACCAGCTTTTTGCTCCCCATCTTTGCGCGCGCAGGCAAGCGCCAATGCGCGAATTTCCACGCGCCCAGAGCGAGGGTCACATCAAAGTCCGGCAGCCGGTCATTGAGCAGCGCGCCGCTATCGCTCTCCACACCGGAAGGCAGGTCGACCGCCACACAGATTGCGTGGCGATCAGCAAGGTCGAGCAGCAGCAAAGCATGCTCTGGCGACAGAGGGCGCGACAGGCCTGAGCCGAACAGGCAATCGACCAGGACTTCACCCTTGGCCTGTTTGCCAGACGTCAGCACCGTACCTGAATACTCTGCCTTGGCACTGCGCGCGGCATCCGTCGCCGGCTCCAGCGGAGCGACCACGGTGACAGCATTTCCGAATTCGCTCAGCCGCCGCGCGATGACATAGCCATCGCCGCCATTATTGCCCGGTCCGCACAGAACGGTCACCGCCCTGCCCGCAGCGATCCGGCGGATCCATTCGGCAGCACCAGTTCCGGCAATGTCCATCAGCTCGTCAACGCTGGTCCCGGCGTCAAAGATCGCCTGTTCGGCGGCCTGCATCTGAGCGACGGTGAGGACTTGCGCAGCGCTCATTCAGTCACCGGGATAGGGCGCAGCGGGCAATCGATAGCGATCCCCATCAACAGAGAATTCGACAAATGTCTCGGCATAATCGCCGATATTCACGACTTCTGCTGCGCCATCAAAGCTGGCAATCCCATCGGGCGTCACCTGCATGCGGCGGAAGCTGCCATCAGGGTGATGGATGATGAATTCGCCATCCCACTCAGCCTGCAGCCATTCCACCGTGCAGACCGAGGAATATTCCGCGCCCGGGCCAACCGCGCAATCCACCGTGTCGCCCTCCGGCTCAGGGCTTTCGACGCCCCCGCCGCAGGCGGAGAGCGCAAACAGGATCGGGAGCGCGCTAGATGTCCGCAAAGACATGGGTTTCCGCCTTGGCTCCAGGATGGGTCAGCGCGCCATTGCGGGCTGAGCCGACATTCTGCGCGTAACGCCACAACGTGCCCGACTGATAGTCATTGCTGCGCGGGGTCCATGCCTGGCGCCGCTGTTCAAGCACGCTGTCGTCAACTTCGAGATCAATCGTGCCCGCTTCCGCATCAATGCTGATCACATCACCGTCTTCGACCAGCGCAATCGGTCCACATTCGGCTGCTTCGGGGCCAACATGTCCGATGCAGAAACCGCGCGTCGCGCCTGAGAACCGGCCATCGGTGATCAGCGCCACTTTCTCGCCCATGCCCTGGCCATAGAGCGCAGCGGTTGTTGCCAGCATTTCGCGCATGCCCGGGCCGCCTTTGGGCCCTTCATAGCGAATGATGATCACGCTGCCTTCGGCGATATCGCGCGCTTCGACCGCAGCAAAGGCGTCTTCCTCGCATTCAAACACCCGCGCTGGGCCGGTGAATTGCAAGCGCTCCATTCCAGCGACCTTCACAATCGCACCATCGGGCGCGAGCGAGCCCTTGAGGCCGACTACACCGCCGGTTGGCGTGATCGGAGCCTTCACATCATAGAACACTTTCTGATCCGGGTTCCACGTGATCTCATCAAGGTTCTCGCCGATCGTCTTGCCGGTCACGGTGATCGGATTGGGATCGATGAACCCGCCATCCAGCAGCGTTTTCATCGCCATATAGACGCCGCCCGCCTCGTGCATGTCCTTGGCGACATATTGGCCGCCAGGTTTGAGGTCAGCGATATAGGGCGTCGACTTGAAAATCTCGGCCACGTCGAACAGGTCAAAATCGATCCCGCATTCGCTCGCCATGGCGGGCAGGTGCAGTGCAGCATTGGTCGATCCGCCGGTCGCTGCGACCACTCGTGCGGCATTCTCGAACGCCGCCTTGGTGCAGATATCGCGCGGACGCAGATTGATCTCCAGCAGCTCCATAACCTGCCGCCCAGCCGCGCGCGCAATGTCTTCGCGCGATTTGTAAGGTGCTGGGGACATATTGCTGTTTGGAAGTGATAATCCGATCGCTTCACCCACACAGGCCATCGTGTTGGCTGTGAACTGGCCACCGCAGGCCCCATGGCCCGGACAGGCGACCTTTTCGAGCGAGATCAGCTCTTGCAGCGGGCAATTGCCAGCCGCATGCTGCCCCACCGCTTCGAACACGTCGACCACAGTCACATCCTTGCCGTGATGGCTGCCCGGCAGGATCGAACCGCCATAGACAAAGATACTGGGCACATTGAGCCGCAGCATCGCCATCATCATGCCCGGCAGGCTCTTGTCGCAACCGGCAAAGCCGACCAGCGCGTCATAGCAATGGCCGCGCACGGAAAGCTCAACCGAATCCGCAATCACTTCGCGGCTCACCAGCGAGCTCTTCATGCCTTGGTGACCCATCGCGATGCCATCGGTGACGGTGATCGTATTGAAACGCCGCGGTGTCCCGCCATTCTCGATCACGCCTTCGCGGCAAATATTCGCCTGCGGATCAAGCGTGGTGTTGCACGGCGCGCTATCATTGCCCGCGCTGGCAACCGCGACGAAGGGACGAGCGATCTCTTCCTCGCTCATACCCATGGCATAATAATACGAGCGATGCGGCGCACGCTCTGGACCAACCGACACATGGCGGCTGGGAAGTTTCGATTTGTCGAAACGCGATGACATATTCTTTCCTGACTGGCGGTGTTTGCGAAACAGCCCTGCCGTCAGTCGAGCGCCAGCGCAACCCTTCCCGCAACGTCGGCGATCATTGCCGCCCAGCGTGACTGTTCTGCACGGGTCGAAATCAGGTCCTGCCGCACTTCGATCGCGCAGTAATATCGGCCATTGGCTTCTGCATGCCGATTCATCGTCGCGTTGAGCTCTTTGCCCGAATAGGGCTCATTGTCGCCGACATTGAGGCCAAGCTCGCCAAACAGGCGGATCGCATGCCGCGCGGCGCGATCATCTTCGTTGTAGAGCAAAGCGACTTCCCACGGCCGTTCTTCGTCGCTGGTGGCCAATTGCGGTGTAAAGCTGTGCAATGACAGGATCAGCTTGGGCTGGATCGCGTCGAGCCATTTGGCCATCGCGTCATGATAAGGCCGGTAGAAGCGATCGAGCCGGCCATCGACATCGGCTCCGATATTGCCGGGAATGAGATGTCCATCGCTTTCGCTGGGAACGAGATTGGGATGATCTTCCTCGCGATGGAGATCGATCACCAACCGGCTGATCGTCGCCAGATGTGCCGGGATGCTGTGCCGCCGCGCCATCCGCTCAGCGATCCCCTCAACCCCGATATCGACCGCGATATGTTGGCCCAGCAGATCAGCGCCAACTCCCAACGGCACATCCTCGGGCACGTGGTTGGAAGCGTGATCAGACACACACACAATGCCGCCTCTGCTTGGCTGGCCAAGCTGGCGATAGGGAAGATCACTGCTCATCGCAGCGCCCCTGATAGCTGCCACCACTCCGGATGTCGCTCGCGAATATAGTTTGCGCCCGCATCGCGGTCCTCGACGCTGTCGTACAGCGCAAAACAGGTCGCGCCTGAACCAGACATGCGCGAGAGCCACGGACTGGTTGCTCGCAACGCTACGAGCACATCCGCAATCGGCGGACAGATGCCGATGGCTGGCGATTCCAGATCGTTGCGACCCGCCATGGCGATGGCGCGCGCATCGCCATCTGGCAGCGCGCCGTGGTCCTTGCCGTCCCAATCCTTGAACACCGGCCCTGTCGCCAGGGCGACCCGCGGATTGACCAGCAGGACCGGCAGACCGGCCAGATCGCTCTCTATCGGCGCCAACTCGGTGCCGGTCCCTCGCCCAACCACGGTCTCGCTGCGCACGCAGCACGGTACGTCCGCACCCAGTCTTGCTGCGCGCTCGTGCCAATCCTCAGGCAGACCATACATTCTCTCAACGATCCGAAACACCGCGCCGGCATCGGCAGAGCCGCCCCCAAGACCCGCCGCCACCGGCAGGTTCTTCTCCAGAGTTATGGCAATTCCGTCTATGCGCGGCAGGGCATTCAGCGCCTTAGCGACCAGATTATCGAGCGGGTTGTCGATGCCATCGGCAAACTCGCCGAGTGACGTCACGCTGTCTTCTTCGGCCGCTCGGGCGCTCAGCGTGTCGCCTGCATCGACAAACGCAAACAGCGTCTCAAGCTCGTGATAGCCATCGTCGCGCCGCTGTCGCACATGCAGCGCGAGATTGATCTTGGCGTAGGCGGTTTCGCGCATCATTCAACGTCGCTGTATTCTAAGACAAGGTCCGTCGTCTCGTTACGATAGCAATACACGGGTGTCCCGCTTGGTGACGGTGGGTTTGCCGCCAGCGAGATGCAGCTTTGTCCGTCACCTTGATTCCTGACCGGAATGAACATCTTCCGGATAGCGAAATCTTCAGGATCGTATGAAGCAACACCATTCTTCTCTGCCCATCGACCTAGGGCATCCAAAGCCTGAGGATCATCCTCAAGCTCTTCCCGCCGAAGGGCGTCATAGAAACCTTGGCTCCTTGCTTCTCTATAGACATCGAGAAACTGCTCGTCCTCAACCTCGGAGAGTGGCGCCTGGCGTTTGCTCTGAAACAACATGCCGAGACAGAAGGCCCCGCCGGCTAAGGTGACCCCGAGTAATGCGTTTCTGACCGCAGCACTCATCACATATTCGGGTAGTTCGGTCCGCCCCCACCTTCCGGTGTTACCCAGTTGATGTTCTGATTGGGGTCCTTGATGTCGCAGGTTTTGCAGTGGACGCAGTTCTGCGAGTTGATCTGGAACTTGGGCTCCTGGCCCTCTTCCTCGATCCACTCATAGACGCCCGCCGGGCAATAACGCGTCGAAGGACCACCAAAGATATCGTGCTCGCTCGCCTTTTGCAGCGCGGCGTCGCCCAACTGCAGATGGACCGGCTGATCCTCCGCGTGGTTGGTGAAGCTAAAGGCTACATTGGTCAGTCGATCAAAGCTGATCTCGCCATCGGGCTTGGGATAGTCGATCTTCGGATAGAGATCGGCCCGACCGGTGAGGGTGTAGTCGGGATGATGCTTCATCGAGATTGGCAGGCCGATCTTGAGCGTGCGCATCCACATGTCTGCCCCAGCCAGGACCGTGCCGATATCGCCGCCATATTTGGCGACTGCTGGCTGCGCGTTCTGGACCAGCTTGAGCTCATCCGCGATCCAGCTTGAACGCACGGCTGCATCGTAATCGTTAAGCTCGGTCTTCTCGTCGCCAGCGGCAATCGCTGCAGCGATGCTTTCCGCAGCCAGCATCCCGCTCTTCATCGCGGTGTGGCTGCCCTTGATGCGCGGAACATTCACAAAGCCAGCGGCACAGCCGATCAAGGCTCCGCCCGGGAAAGCGAGCTTAGGCACGGCCTGCCAGCCGCCCTCATTGATGGCGCGCGCGCCATAGGCGACGCGAGTGCCGCCTTCGAGATATTCGCGGATCGCAGGGTGCTGCTTCCAGCGCTGGAATTCCTGATAGGGCGAGACCCATGGGTTCTTATAATCAAGCGCGGTGACGAAACCGAGCGCGACCTGGCCATTGGCCTGGTGATAGAGGAAGCCACCGCCCCAGCTGTCGCTTTCGGTCAGCGGCCAGCCTTGCGTGTGGAGTACGCGTCCGGGGACGTGCTTCTTGGGATCAACATCCCACAATTCCTTGATGCCAAGGCCATAGACCTGCGGCTGACAATCCGCCTCAAGATCAAACTTGGCTTTCATCTGCTTGGTCAGGCTGCCACGCGCGCCTTCGGCAAACAGAGTGTATTTGGCGTGGATTTCCATACCCGGTTCGTAATCGGGCTTGTGTGATCCATCTTCGGCGATGCCCATATCCTGCGTGATCACGCCAGAGACATTGCCAGCATCGTCGAACATCACTTCGGCAGCCGGGAATCCCGGGAACACCATGACGCCAAGCGCTTCGGCCTGTTCGCCCAGCCAGCGGCACAGATTGCCCAGCGAGCCGGTGTAGCAGCCGTGATTGCTCATCAGCGGCGGCATGAAGATATGTGGGAGCGACATCTTGCCATTCTTCGAGAGCACCCAGTGCCAATTGTCGGTCACTGGGGTTTCCGCCATCGAGCAATCCATATCGCGCCATTCGGGCAGCAGCTCATCAAGCGCTTTGGGGTCAACCACCGCGCCAGAAAGGATATGCGCACCGATTTCTGAGCCCTTTTCGAGGACCACCACCTCAAGCTCTTCATTGATTTGCTTAAGTCGGATCGAAGCCGCCAGGCCTGCCGGCCCGCCGCCAATGATCACGACATCACATGGCATGGATTCACGTTCGCTCATCTGCTCTCTCAATCGCCAAATCTGTTCGGACCGTTATCCAAACATTCTGTCTCACTTGCACTTGCTAAGTCCCCCTTGGACAGTCAAGGCTTGCATTCGATAGTATGCCGCCATCCGCCCCAACAATCCACGAAGAGATCGACGCTGCCATCCAATGGTGGCGGGCCGCTGGCGTCGATCAGGACTTTGATGCTGACGCTACGGTTTGGCTTTCTCAATCCAAGCCAGCAGATGAGCAGTCCAGCCCCAAACCGGACAGACCAAGCGAACTTAGCTCGGCCCAATCTGCCGAAAAAGCCGCTGCTGAAAATTCTTCGGATCAGCCAGTCAATCGCATCATTTTGGGAGATCAGCCACCGGCGGATCTCGAATCTTTCCGCGATTGGTGGCTGACCGAACCGGGCCTCGATCAGATTGGACCGCGCGGGCGGATTGCGCCGCATGGGTCGCAAGAGCCGCAATTGATGGTGCTGGTGGTTGATCCCGAGCCGCAGGACAAAGACACGCTGCTGTCAGGCCCCGGTGGCACGCTGCTGAGCAATTTCCTCAGGGCCTGCGAGATCGATCAATCCGACGTCTATTTCGCATCGGCGCTGACCAGACACACGCCCATGGCGGACACCAAGACCTTGGCAAAATCGGGCATGAGTGAGATCTTGCACCACCATATCAGCCTGGTTCAGCCCAAGAGATTGCTGGCCTTTGGCGGCAACATCTTGCCGCTTATCGGCAACGACGTGCCGAAAAACGCCAAAAATTTACGTGAAATCAACTCTACTGCACCAAATACGCCACTCTTGATGAGCGAGGGGCTCGACAGCTTGATGGCAAGTCCTCGCCTCAAAGCACGTTTTTGGCGGAGTTGGTTGGAATGGTCGGCGGACGAATGATGAAAGACCTTGCGCGCTCTTTGGCGCTGGCTGCATCACTCATTACTCTCACATCGGTTCCGTTCGCTGCCGCTGCGCAGTCAGACAGTCTGGTCGCGCGCTATGATCGCATGGCCGCGCAAGGCTATCAGGCGCCAGATGTCCTTTCCGCAGATGAGCAACGTTTTTATCGCAAGCTCTTTGCCGCGATTGACGAGCAAAAGTGGGATCGCGTCGAGGATATGCTCGAAGACCGCGAAGGCGGCGTGCTGCATCAGCTAGCGGCTGCAGAATTCTACACCCACGCAAAAAGCCCCAAGGTGTCTGCCGATCAGATTGCGGATTGGTTCAAAGCCGGCGTGCATCTGCCCCATTCTGAGCAATTGGGACGGCTTGGCGCCACCCGCGGTCTCGAACGGATTCCGGAACTGCCGCGCGTGCAGAATTTCCAGTGGCAGCCCTCGGCTCCAAAACGCGTCCGGCCTAAGACGGTGCAGGATGGATCGCTCCCGAATTCGGTTCGGAGCAAAATCCTGGCCCGAATCCGCGACGATGATCCTGTTGGCGCGCATGAGCTACTCAATGAGATCGACCCGCAACTGAGCCCGCAAGCGCGCGCTGAATGGCGCCAACGCGTCGCGTGGTCGTATTATATCGAGAATTATGATGAAGCCGCTTTTGGCCTGGCTGAAACCGTCAGAGACGGCAGCGGCGCATGGGTTGCCGAAGGCGAATGGGTGGCTGGACTGGCCGCTTGGCGGTTGGGCTATTGCGCCCTTTCAGGCGAAGCATTTGCCCGTGCTGCAGCGCAATCGACCAATGAAGAACTGACCGCGGCCGCGCATTACTGGGCACACCGCTCACTGCTGAGATGCCGTGAACCCGGCCAGGCGCAAACGCAGCTTGCCGCGGCATCGCGTTACAGCGAGACGCTGTATGGCATGCTTGCGAGCGAGCAACTGGGGATCTTCCTCCCGCCCGAAGCGCAAGCCGTGCCGTTCACTCAGGATGACTGGCAGGCGATCGAGACGGTCTACAATGTGCGCATCGCCAAAGCCCTGATCGAGATTGGCCGCCCCGGCATCGCCGATGATGTGCTGCGCCACCAGGCGCGCGTGGGCGACGTGCAGGATTATCAGGCCCTGTCGCGCTTTGCCCGCAGCCTTGGCCTGCCAAGCACGCAATTGTTCCTCGCGCATAATGCGCCATACGGCATGCAGCCGGACACAGCGCTGCGCTATCCGATCGCCAATTGGCAGCCCAAAACGGGTTGGCGCGTTGATCCGGCTTTGGCCTTTGCCCATGCGCTGCAGGAATCGAACTTCCGCGCCAGCGCGGTGAGCCCCGCCAATGCGCGCGGCCTGATGCAGATCATGCCCGGCACGGCGCGCGATTGGTCAGGCCGACTCAATCTCGGCGCGAGCTATACCGATCTCAACGATCCTGAGGTCAATCTGACCTATGGCCAGCGTCATCTGGAAATGCTGCGCGACAGCGCCGCGACGGAAGGCCACCTGCCCAAAATCATGGCCGCCTACAATGCCGGCCTGACGCCGGTTGGCCGCTGGAATCAGGAAATCCGCGATTTCAACGATCCGCTGCTGTATATGGAATCGATCCCTTATTGGGAGACGCGCGGCTATGTCGCGATCGTGATGCGCAATTACTGGATGTATGAACGCGCAGCAGGCGTCGAATCCCCCAGCCGCCGCGCCTTGGCACAAGGCCGCTGGCCAGAGTTTCCGCACCACGCTATCACCCACACCGCTCAGCTTAAGGTTGAAAACTAGCGGAAAGGTGGAACCCAGATGGCGATCGATGAGAGCAGGACATTCACTCCGATCCAGATCGCTCTTCTAACCGTTTCCGACACGCGTACGCCTGAGACCGATACGTCAGGTGACATCCTGGCAGATCGCATCCAGACCGCCGGGCACACCCTGGCCGCGCGGACCATTGTCAAGGATGACGCGGATGCGCTCGCTGCCCAATTCAACGCCTGGATCGATGACCCGCAGATCGATGCAATTGTCAGCACGGGTGGGACAGGTCTGACCGGCCGCGACGTCACGCCAGAGGCCTATGAACGGATCAAGGCAACCGGCGGCGGCCGCGACATTCCCGGATTTGGCGAGCTGTTCCGCTGGCTCAGCTACAAGACGATCGGCACCAGCACGGTCCAGTCGCGCGCCTGCGCGATTGTCGCGCGCGGCACCTATCTGTTCGCGCTCCCCGGCTCCAACGGCGCGGTCAAGGATGGCTGGGACGGGATCCTTGCCGAGCAGCTCGATAGCCGCAATCGCCCCTGCAATTTCGTCGAGCTGATGCCGCGCCTCACCGAGAGCTGATCCCAACTTGATGAATTTGAGTGGCTGAAAGGCGGCCACCGCCAACTTCACAAGTCAGCATGTTCCTGATATGTTCTAATTGTGGAACAGCGCAAGCAATCCCCTGTTTCTGGCCGCGGCGCCCAATCCGGAAACGTGCCGACGCGCTTTGGCCTTGCCGAAAGGGAGGCCGATGGCGATTGGCGCGATTATATTGAAAGCCTCGATGGCCCACCCATCAAGCTGCGCACCGAGATCATCGAGGAACGTCCCAAGACGATCCTCAGTTTCAACCAATCGCCTGACATTCCGTTTGACCGCTCGATCAATGCCTATCGCGGCTGCGAGCATGGCTGCGTCTATTGCTTTGCCCGCCCCACCCATGCCTATCACGACCTTTCGCCCGGCCTCGATTTTGAGACCAAGCTCTATGCCAAGCCCAATGCTGGAGAATTGCTGCGGGAGACCCTCGCCAAGCCCAAATACCGCCCTCGTCCAATAGCGCTGGGCACCAACACCGATCCCTATCAACCGATTGAGCGGCGCTATCGCATCACGCGCGACATCCTCAATGTCTGCGCCGAAGCGCGCCACCCGGTCACCATCACCACCAAATCGGATCGTGTGGTCGATGATATTGAGCTGCTGGCTGATATGGCTCGCCGTAATCTGGTTGCTATTGCGATCTCGGTCACCACGCTCGACCCCAAGCTTTCGGGCAAGCTTGAGCCGCGCTGTGCCGCGCCCGCCAAACGCTTGGCTGCGCTTGGACGGCTGGTCGAAGCGGGCATTCCCGTCCATTGCTCGGTCTCGCCGATCATCCCCGCGATCACTGATGAATTCATGGAAGCCATTATCGCGCGGGCGGGAGAATTGGGGGTTCGCAGCGCCGGATGGATCCCGCTGCGCCTCCCGCATGAGGTCGCGCCGTTGTTCCGTGAATGGCTCGCGGTCCATTATCCCGATCGTGCCGGCAAGGTGATGAGCATCGTCCGCTCGATCCGCAATGGGCGCGACAATGATCCCGATTTCTTCACCCGGATGAAGCCCAGCGGCGTGTGGGCGGACCTGTTCCGATCACGCTTCCGCATCGCCTGCAAACGCGCGGGCATCCCTCCCCCACGCCGCGCAAAATTCGATCTCGATTGCTCGCAATTCATACGGCCGGAGACAGGCGGTCAGATGAAGTTGTTTTGAGTGAGGGGAATTGGGGGTGGGTGTGGACGCCTGAGTCCAATTAGTGAAGCCGGCTTACAATCTGTGACGCAACGGATCACTCATCAACAAAATCGCGGAGCTGTTCCCTAATCGATCTGATTTGGTCGAGCGTTCCAGGCTGGTGGTCCATACCTTCGAGCCGAGATACCCTGACGTTGCCGATTTTTTGGGCTGCAAATGCTTTGGCCTTTTCAAGGTAAATCCGCACATCTGCATCGCCATAAATAACTAGTATCGGAAGCGAGCTGCTTACGTTCTTAACGCGTTCTAGTAGGTCTGCTTTTTCATTCTGCTGCTGATAGAAACTCCTAAAAACGTCCATCTGTTCATGAGACTCCAAACGACCGTAATCGTTATAGTTTTGGCTCGGCTCTCGAACGCGATATTGCCACTTTGTCCCTTCCACACCCCTAGCAACTCGCAGTTCTTCGAGCAGTTCTGCCGTTCGATCTAGGCTGCCGAATGGAGGGCTTAGCAATACAAGTTTGTCAGCTGCCGGAGCCGATGATCGGTCCGATATTTCGGAGTTTCTGATTGCTTCCAACGAGAGAACGGCTCCTAGGCTCTGGCCCAGAAGAACAATCTTGCTTTCCGGATTCCGCGCACGAACTTGCTCAAGAAACTTCGCCAATTGTGTGAATGCGATTTCGAAGCTCGGGCTAGGATGAACGATGTTGAACCCGTGACCAGTGTAGTAGAAGTCGATTAGATAATCGCCCTCAAGATACTCAATGAATTCGTCAGATTGGGCGGTAATGTTGACCGCTCCCGGGCCTCCACCTACGCGAACATAGATTGTTTGGATGCTGTCGACAGGTTGATCAGTGGCACGATCTGCTTCTATCCTTGAGATGATGAGCGGAACCCGCCGGCCATCGATCTCTATCGTTCCGGAATTGCGGCTAACATTCGATTGACGAAACGGCCCCAAGCCGAAGGAGCTGGAAACGAAATCCATATCAAGACAGTTTGATTCCGCAGTGTCAAATCGACTTACCACGCGAGCTCGATAGGCATCAGGGTCAGGTGCGATCGTGAATGAGTTCTCAGAGCTACTTCTGCTAATTGTCGATGACAGACCGAGGACCTGGTCTCCATCTTTGACACCACCATCAGCACAGAAATTGGCGCCGGACAAACGCTCCAACTGAGCAAGCGAGCTGTCATGCGTCCCCGGGCGCAACAACCAAACCCCTGAAATTGCGACGACAATCGCAAGAGCTAAGATCGATGATTTGAAAAGGCTCATACGCGGTTGAGCTCTCAATGGCGGATGGACGATTGTAGCCGATACTGACCAGTCTGCAACCGGTTCGGCCTTGCCCTCACCCAAAGCCCTCGCCGACTTCGCCCGGAGCAAATCGCATCAGACTGCGGTGATAGTGCGCCCAAATCCGGACCACTCATCACCCCTCTCCCTCCGCCTTCAAAATGCCGCAGGATGGCCGTGTGCATATGTCCTGTGCCCGCAATCGAACTGCGTGGGCCAGACCAGCCAAAATGTTGGATTTGCCTCTGAGCGGCTTCTATTAGGCCGCGTTGCGCGAGCTGCGACGCCTCGATGCAAGCGCCAGCGAGGAGGTGGTAGCGATTGGGCACCATTTCACCGAAATCGCGAATTCCTTATTTCGAATAGTCACCACGAATTGGAAATTGACTGAGCTGCAGTCGAAGCGCGTTCGCGGCGTCGCTGAGGTCAGAACTCACTGCAACTTCAAATCCGTGCTCATCCCAGTCGTCTCTATCTCCAGCCCAGGGTGGGGCGGACTCGAGAGCGAACGCAATCCTGAATGTATCTGCGCCCTGAAAATCAAACTGTAGATTGGGCTCAACGAAACCAACGCCTTTGGTTGTCTTGCCCGCGACTAAATCATCCAGCCAATCTGCAAGCCGTGCAGCTTCAATATTGGTAAGGCACGGATCTTCAAATCTCCACACCCTACCATTTAGTTCAACCATGCCTGAGACTATCAACCAGTTCGCGTCCCACTTATCATCGGTGATCGAAGGAAACTGATATCTGACAAGTCTGAGTTGAAGCGATCCACGCGGTCCCTTTAGGACCATATTTGGGACATCTGCCATGCTGTCGTTTAGCGCAGCCGCGAATGTCCGCAAATGGCCTATGCATTACCCTCACCCAAAGCCCGCATCACCACGATGGGTAGCCTTCAAGTCCATCCAGTGCGGGGATCATTCTGAGAATGTCTTGAATATCGTTCTTGACGATCTCTCCGCTAGGGCTGTCGCATAAGGCTGGGAAGACAAATGCCGTATCTGCGTCCGAGTAGCTTTTGCCGAAGGAGATGTACGCCGGAGAAGTCAGGCCCAAAGGAATCGCGCAATCCTTGGGAGTGATGGTCACGTCCTTATTCGGTTCAACAGGTTGGCCATAGACAGCAAGTCGGCTCCTGATCCTTTGCGAGCGCTCTGGATCAAGTTGAGCTTGGTCTAAGGTCTCAATCTCAATGTCATTTGACCCGCTTCCGCTCAATTTTATGGAAACTCTCCGCGAATAGATCGTCTGGTTGGGTCCAATTTCCACAAAGACGGAAGACCGAACATATTCTCTGTAGTCTATTAAGCGGGGATCGATTTCATCATCCTGCATAGTGACGAAAATTGCTTCGTCATGCCCGAGCTGACGAATCTGCGCTCCATCGCTTTTGAGGTGACTCGAGACATCCGCGCCCAATGAGCATCCGGCCAAAAGCAATCCGAGCGAGAGGGTCCCGACCCTCATCCAAAGCCCTCGCCGACTTCACCAGGTGAAAACCGCATCAAACGACTATCGACCAAGGCAGCCGTGCGGTTTTGAACCGCGATTTGGTAATCCGGGTCCATCACCATTTCGAGAAACGCGCCCGAATTGGGATAGAACGCCACAAACCCATCGTCCCAAGCCTTGCCGTCGGGCCCTGTCACCATCGTTTGGAACGCACCGCGCCACATGATCTGGCCGCCGACGCGGCGGAAGATCGGCCCGGATGTCGTGCCATATTCCTCATAGGCACGTTGGCCGCTCCAACCATTGCCGTGATGCTCATGGCCTTCTGGGTACTCGGCCAGATCGCGATATTGCAGCAGGTTGAGCATATGGATCGGCTCGTCGCGCGGCAGGTCCTTGAAAGCCTGCCAATTGTCTTTCGACGGATCAATGTAAGTCGTCATCTGTAAGGCTCCTCTGACCGTCTCCACGCAGTAACAGCATCGAAAATGAACACGATTGGCCCTCCGACGGCAAGCGGAATTCCAATCGGAGAAAGGAAGAAGAGAATGCCGGCGGCCTGTTTGATCGGCTGTTCATTACCACCTTTCAGGTTCCACCCTGAAAAGTCGAGAAACCACATGCTGAAGCCGTAGAGCGCGGCCATGACGAGGTAGCTCAAGAACCAAGCGAGGAGCCTGTTCTCAAACCGGAATACCCAGCGCTGCAGCGCATAACGCCATGCCAGAGCGCTGGCGATGCCCCCAAACAGGACCCACGCCAGATACAGGCCGAACAGCGCCACTACGCTTCGAGCGTGTAGTCCGAGAAGCGGTCGCGCAGGTCTTTCTTCGAGATCTTGCCGGTTGCCGTATGCGGGATGTCATCGACGAATTCGACCGCATCGGGCAGCCACCATTTGGCGATCAGCGGCTTCAGATGATCGATGATATCCTCGCCGCTCACATCGGCGCCTTCATTCTTGATCACGAACAGCACTGGCCGCTCATCCCATTTGGGGTGTGGCATGCCGACACAGGCCGCCTCAGCGACACCCGGATGGCCGACAGCGGCATTCTCGAGCTCGACCGAGCTGATCCACTCACCACCTGATTTGATGACGTCCTTGGTCCGGTCCGTCAGCTGCAGCGTGCCATCAGGATGGATGATCCCGACATCACCAGTGTCGAACCAACCCTCATTGTTCGTCGCATCCTGATCAGCCTTGAAGTAACGCTTGATCACCCACGGACCGCGGATCTGCAGCGCGCCGCTGATCTTGCCATCGCGCGGGAGCTCGGTGACCATGTCGTCGAGGTCGACGATCCGCAGCTCGACACCAAAGACCGGGCGACCTTGCATCGCGGTCTTGTCGACCTTCTCCTCAAAGCTGAGTTGGTCCCAATCCCAGGTCGGGCCGCCAACCGTCCCGATCGGCGAAGTTTCAGTCATGCCCCAGGCGTGCTGCACGCGGGTGCCGTTCTTCATCAATCGCTCGATCATGAAGCGCGGACAGGCCGATCCGCCGATTGTCGCTGCCTTGAGCGGAGGCAGATCGATGCCTTCCTTGTCGCAATACTGGAAATGCGCCAGCCACACGGTCGGGACGCCGGCGCTGTCAGTCACGCCTTCATCCATCATCAGCTGGTGCAGCACAGCAGGGTCATTGACCGCCGAGAATACGAATTTGATACCCGCCATTGCGCCGGCATAGGGCAAGCCCCAGCTGGCAGCGTGGAACATTGGCACGACCGGCAGCATCACTGATGACGAGCTGAAATTGAACGCTGCGGGCTGCAGGCCCGAAATCGCGTGGAGCACTGTCGAGCGATGCTCGTACTGCACGCCTTTGGGATTGCCGGTGGTGCCGCTGGTGTAACACAGCATGCACGGATCACGCTCGCTGCCCGTGACCCATTCAAAGTCGCCATCCTGGGCGCCGATCCAGTCCTCAAAACCGAGGCCGTCAAATCCCTCTGGCGGATCGTAGCAGACATAATGCTCGATCGTGGTCCATTTGGACTTCATCTTGTCGATGATGGGCTGGAACGCCGCATCGTAGAGCAGCACGCGGTCTTCAGCGTGGTTGGCGATATATTCGAGCTGGTCTTCAAACAGGCGCGGATTGACGGTGTGCAGCACGCCGCCCATGCCTGCGACACCATACCAGCTCACCAAATGCCGCGAATGGTTCATTGCCAGGCTCGCCACGCGATCGCCCGGTTTGACGCCCAATGCCTGCAGTGCTTGCGCCATCTTCAATGCATCAGAGCGGATACCAGCCCAATTGGTGCGCGTTTCCTGACCGTCCGCCCAGCGCGTCACGATCTCGCGCTCACCCGCTTCCTTGGCTGCGTGATCGATCACTGCGGTGACCCGCATCGTCCAGTCCTGCATTGCTCCAAGCATCGACATTCTCTCCGTTTCCAATTCTTGGTTCTTTTCCCTCATGCCTTTGCTTGCCAGCCAAGGCAATCACCGTCAGTAACCAATCATGGCTGTTACGGAAAAAATCCAGCAATGGTATGCCCTACTTGATTGGCAAGACACCAAAGACGCCATCCGCGATCACGCAAACCTCTCTCAAGATGCGCTGCATATCTACGCCGCTTTGGCGATTTTCATCGGCGCGTGCATCCTCTTCCGTTGGAAGCCGAGCCAATGGAAGCCTTGGCTGTTGGTGCTCGCTGCGCAATGCCTCAATGAATATTTGGACGTGCGCGACAGCCTGGCTGATGACGGGGTGATCTGGATCTGGGGCAATATCAAAGACATGGCGAACACCATGCTTGCCCCAACAGTGCTGTTGGTGGCTGCTCGTTACTTTGCCGTGTTTGGAAGCGAGCGGAAAACAGACAATCCAGACCTAGGCGACGAGCTTTAAAGCCGCTCTGCCGCGGATTGGCTGGAGTTCGACATTGTCGATCCCTTCCACGGTCGCCAATCGCTCCGCCAGTTCCCCATTAAGGACGAAATTGGTCCCTAGCCGAACAAAGGCGTGACGATCATCGTCCAACCAAAGCTGCGCCACGATCTCGCCCTGCGCCTCTTCGTTGGTAGACAGCTCAAGCTTCAAATCAGCCAGCGCTTCGTGCGAATGGAGCGAAAACCGCAGCTGCATGGGCGTAGAGCCACTCACCGCCTCAAGCGGCCTGGCTCCTCGCACTGTCAAGCGCGGCGGCTCGCCAGGGTTGGGAGAATCCAGTTCGACATTGAGCAGCAGGCAAGCGCCTTCCGCCGCCCATTGCTCAAATTGCGGGACGAGGCTCTCTTCAAAACAGGCCGCCGAAAACTGGCCCGTCGTGTCGGAAAAATCAGCGCGCACAAACTCGCCACCGCGTTTGGTCCTAGCCTTGTTCATGCCCTCGACCATGGCCGCCATCACGGCATGACCACGCCCGCCCGGCGGTGCCCCAGCCTCCATCAGGCTTTGATAGGTCCTCGCGCCATTGGCCGATGCCACGTCGCGATATTGCTGCACCGGATGAGCCGAGAAGTAGAAGCCGAAATTCTCTCGCTCCTTCGCCATTTGCTCGGTGCGGCTCCACGGCTCGGTCTTTGCCAGGCGCAGATCCTCTTCCGCGCTTTCCTCGCCGCCGAACAGGCCGCCTTGCCCGCTTGAGCGCTCCCGCTCTGCTGCGTCAGCAATCGCGAGCAGCAGATCGGCGTTCTCAAACACCGCCGCACGATCTTGCTCAAGCCCGTCCAGCGCACCGGCGCCTGCGAGGCCCTCCAGCTGGCGTCGGTTCATTGAGCCCTGCGGCAAGCGCTCGAAGAAGTCCTTCAAACTGGTGAAGCGCCCATTCTCCTGACGCTCGGCAACGATCGATTCCATCGCCTTCTCGCCGACATTGCGAATGCCTGCGAGGGCATAGCGCACGCCATAGCCATGATCGGTCTGCTCGACCGTGAAGCGCGCCTCAGACGCATTGATATCCGGCGGAAGAACTTCAATGCCGCCCTTCTCGCTTGGATAACGCCGCGCGTCATCGACAAAGGCGCTGAGTTTTTCCGATTGGTGCAGATCGAAGCACATCGACGCGGCGTAGAATTCCTCGGGGTAATGGGCCTTGAGCCACCCGGTCTGATAGGCGAGCAGCGCATAGGCCGCAGCGTGCGATTTGTTGAAGCCATAACCTGCGAACTTGTCGATCAAGTCGAACAACTCGTTGGCTTGTTTTGCGTCGATATCCGAAACGTCCTTACAACCTTCGACAAATCTGCCGCGCTGCTTGTCCATCTCAGCCTGGACCTTTTTGCCCATTGCTCGGCGCAAAAGGTCAGCATCGCCGAGCGAGTATCCGGCCAGGATCTGCGCCGCCTGCATGACCTGTTCCTGGTAGACGAAAATCCCATAGGTCTCCGCCAAAATGCCTTCGAGCTTGGGATGCGGGTATTCGATCGCAACCTCGCCCGCCTTGCGCTGGCCAAACAGCGGGATGTTGTCCATCGGACCAGGCCGATAAAGCGAGACAAGCGCGATAATGTCTCCGAAATTGCTTGGCTTGACCGCCTTGAGCGTCCGCCGCATCCCTTCGGATTCCAGCTGGAACACGCCAACCGTGTTACCGGCCTGCATAAGGTCATAGACCGCGCTGTCATCGAGCGGCAATTGCCCGAGATCAATCTCGATCCCGCGCAGCTCGAGCAGGTCGACAGCCTTGCGCAGCACCGACAGAGTCTTGAGGCCAAGAAAGTCGAATTTGACGAGGCCTGAGCTCTCGACATGCTTCATGTCGAACTGCGTCACCGGCATGTCAGAACGGGGATCGCGATAGAGCGGGACCAGCTTGGCCAGCGGCCGATCGCCAATCACCACGCCCGCTGCGTGCGTCGATGAATTGCGCGGAAATCCTTCCAACTGCATCGCGAGATCCACCAGCCGTTTGACCTCGTTATCGTTGGTGTATTCGCGCTTGAAATCCGCCGCTCCGTTGAGCGCACGCGGCAATGACCATGGATCGGTGGGATGGTTGGGAACCATCTTGCACAGCCGATCCACCTGCCCGTAGCTCATTTGCAGAATCCGGCCGCAATCGCGCAGCACGGCACGTGCCTTGAGCTTTCCGAAGGTGATGATCTGCGCGACGTGATCATCGCCATATTTCTGCTGGACATAGCGGATGACTTCGCCGCGCCGGGTTTCGCAGAAATCGATGTCGAAATCCGGCATGGAGACGCGCTCGGGATTGAGAAAGCGCTCAAACAGCAGGCCCAGCTTTATCGGATCGAGATCGGTGATGGTGAGCGACCACGCCACAATCGAACCCGCGCCAGAACCACGGCCCGGCCCCACCGGAATGCCCTGGTCCTTGGCCCATTTGATGAAGTCGGCAACGATCAGGAAGTAGCCCGGAAAACCCATCTTCACGATGATGTCGATTTCGTAGTCGAGCCGGTCAAAATAGACCTTGCGCTCATCAGCCGACATCTCACCATAGGGGGCGAGACGCTCTTCCAATCCAACCTTGGATTCCTCGGCCAGCATCTTGGCCTCACCTTCAAGATCGCCAGCCAAGCTTGGCAGGATCGGATCGCGATAGGGAGGCGCGAAGGCGCAGCGCTGAGCGATGACCAGCGTGTTGGCGATGGCTTCGGGCAGGTCGGCAAACAGCTCTTCCATCATCTCGGCCGATTTGACGAAGGCCTGGGCGTTGGAATGGATCCTGTCTTCGGCTTCAACATGGGTTGAGCCGGCAATGCACAGCATCGCATCATGAGCCTGATGCATTTGCGGATCAGCAAAGTTTGCCGGGTTCGATGCGACCAGGGGCAGATCGTGTTCGTAGGCAATGTCGATGAGTTTGCTTTCGGCCTGCTGCGCCACCGGATCACCATGGCGCGCCAGCTCGACATAAAGGCGACTATCAAACAGACGCTGCAAATTCTCAAGATAGGTTTCGGCAGCTGGCGATTGGCCTTCCGCAAGCAAGCGGGTGAGCCCGCCCTCCCCAGCACCCGTCAGCGCAATCAGACCAGCCGAATGGTCTTCGAGATCGGCAAACTGAACATGCGGATCGAGTTCAAGCGGGCGGTCGAGATGCGCTTTGGACACCAAGTGACAGAGATTGTCATATCCTGCCTCATCCTGCGCAAACAGCGGGAGATAGTCGACGACAGTCGTGTCTCGGTCTTCCGAACCTGGACGCGCCAATCCCAGCAACGTGCCAATGATCGGTTGCACGCCTTCGGCCTTGCAGGCCGATGCAAACATGACCGCACCGTATAAGCCATTGCGATCACAAGTCGCGATCGCCGGGAAGCCGCGTTCGGTGGCGAGTTTTGCGATTGCCTTGGGCTCAATTGCTCCCTCGAGCATTGAGTAAGACGACAAAACACGAAGTGGGACGAAAGGCGCAAACGGCATCCTGCGAATATGCGGAGAAGCACGCCCTTCGCCAAGGGCTGCATCCACAAGAATTTCGCTACGGTCCGCCGGTTTGATTGGTGGTCAATGCAGGAAGGTCGAACTGTAGGGTCGTGGGGTTGGAGGCGGACATTGCTTTCTTGAAATTTCTGCGTCAAAAAACTTCAACGATGTGGTCGGTCAGGAAACTCGCAGTATTTTTGGGCTTACTAGTTGCGTCGTGTGACATGCTAATGCCCCCGAGCGGCTCTGATGAGTTCCTAGCACGGTTTGAGCAGGAGCAATTGTCGGATGAAGAAATAGCCAATAGCATCAACTCGATTGATGAGGACGGCCACACTCCTCTTTATCGTGCCACGGTAGCGGCTGAACCAGATCGTGAACTGATCGGCCAACTCATAGTCGCTGGCGCTGATCCGTTTGTAAGGCAAGGCGACGACCAATACCCAATCAGAACCATCCTTTCGCTTGGTGATGCTGAGCTATTTGCCGCAGCGGCGTGTGCCGGAACGACGGATACAGCGAAGAGATTCGCTCCAATCGAGGGAAACAGTATCTTCGATCATTACTCAACCATAGTTCATGATGCCGCAGTGCGAGGGACAGCCGAAGACATATTCGCGCTGGGCAAGTGTGGCTTTGACTTAGGCGAAGAGAACGAGTTGGGCCGAGCCCCACTCGCCCTTTCAGCGGGCGTCAATGCTGAGACTTTTCAAGCTTTGTTGTTGAGTGAGGCGAAACCTGATGCAAAGGCAGACATGCTTCCTGCGATCTGCGCTCGAATTGCCCGGAAGCCGTTGGTTGACGCCAGAGAACAGTTCTACCGCTCTCTGCGGGACCACGGTTACGAATGCTAGCCCCCGTAATTGCGCTACCCTTAAGCCAGCAGCTAACGACCATCATTGGGTCGTTTGCCGACAGTCCGCTCGTCGGTCCCAGCCATCGCTGCGATGACGACCTGCGCCTCAGAGCAGCTTTTCGATGTCCTTGGCGATCCGGGCCGGCGTGTCTTGAGGGCCATAGCGTTTGACGACCTCGCCATCGCGATTGACCAGAAACTTTGTGAAGTTCCATTTGATTGAGCTCGATCCCATCAGGCCCTTGGCTTCGCTCTTCATCCAGCCATAGAGCGGCGAGGCGTTTGGACCATTGACGTCGATCTTTTCCATCAGAGGGAATGTGACGCCAAAGTTGATCTTGCAGAACTCCTGGATCTCGTCAGCATTGCCCGGTTCCTGCGCGCCGAACTGGTTGCAAGGAAATCCGAGAACTTCAAACTCGCGATCCTTGAATTGCTGATAGACCTTTTCGAGCCCGTCATATTGCGGCGTAAACCCGCATTTGCTCGCGGTGTTAACGATCAACAGCACCTTGCCCTGCTTGTCAGCAAGGTCGAGCTCTTCACCGCGATTGGTGGTGACGGTGAAATCGGCAATGGTGGTCATTTATGGTCCTATTCGGTTGGCGCCTTCGGGCGGTAAATCAGATCAAAGCCTGTTTGCCACGAAAGCCCCTGATCCGTCGAGGCCTCACCGAACTGACGGACGCTGCCATCCTCTTGCAGGGAATAGGTCATGCGCACCAGCGCGTCTTCGGCATTGGGCCCCGACCCGGCCCAAAAGCCGGTAAGCACCATTTTGCCCTCATGGACTCCACCCGAAAACTCGACGCGGCGTCCATCGCTGCCAACCCAGACCTGTTCCCACCTATTGTTGGCGGGATTGAGGAACGACATGCTGGTGCCATCGCGACCCGAAAGCGGCTGCCAATGCTCGCGGATCACACATCCGGTCGAGACGCGTTCAATCGTGCTGTCCGCGACCTTGCCTTCCCGTCCATTGATCGAAACGTCCCATTCGCCGACCCAGAAATCAAACCCGTCATGCTCCTCGCTGGCGCAGGCTGGTGGCGGCGGAGCGGGTGGCTGCGGGTTGGAGGACTGATCGTCGGCAGCGGGTTGAGCGGACTGAAGAACGAGCAATGCAGCTGTGAGAATAGGCATAATATTTCCCCCTTGGGATGGGGCATAGATCAGGCAATTCGGGGGTGCAGCATGGGATCGACCAATGCCGCAAGCAATCAGTCGAGCGCGCTACTCAAGCACGCCGTCGTGAAGCCGCACAACGCGGTCCATCCGCGAGGCCAGACGCTCATTATGCGTCGCCACCAAAGCCGCGCTGCCTTCGCCGCGCACCAATTCGAGGAACTGCCCCAGGACTGTGTCGGACGTCGTCTCATCGAGATTGCCGGTCGGCTCATCCGCCAGCACCAGTGTGGGACGGTTGGCCAGCGCTCTGGCAACCGCAACGCGCTGTTGTTCACCGCCTGAAAGCTGGCTTGGCCGGTGCGTCAAGCGATGACCCAGGCCGAGGCTGATCAGCAATTGCTCGGCTCGCGCTTCGGCCTGTGCGCGATCCTCCCCTGCGATCATCTGCGGCATCACCACATTCTCGCTGGCGTCAAAGTCAGGCAGGAGATGGTGGAACTGATAGACAAACCCCAGATGCTCGCGCCGCAATTGGGTGCGCTTGTCGGTTGGCAATTTTTCGGCCGCTTGGCCCGCAATCGCGATCGTCCCTTCAAATCCACCCTCGAGCAGACCCACCGCCTGCAGCATGGTCGATTTGCCCGAACCTGAGGGACCAAGCAGCGCGACGATTTCGCCGGGTGCGACGTCGAGATCGATCCCGCGCAGAACATCGATGCGTTCGCCACCTTGCTCAAAGCTCCGTTTGACGCCGCGCAGCGAAACCACGCTGGTGCTGCCCCCGCTACTCATAGCGCAACACCTGCACCGGATCGGTGCTCGACGCCTTGAGCGCCGGGTACAAAGTCGCGAGGAAGCTGAGGATCAGCGCTAGAGCGATAATTCCAGCGATTTCCCAAGGGTCGGTCTTCGAAGGCAGCGTCGACAAGAACCGTACTTCTGGATCCCAGATTTGCTGACCGGTCGTCCATGCAATGAAGGAGACGATAGGTTCGCGGAAGTAGAGCACGACAAAACCGAATGCGAGCCCGAGCACAGTGCCCATTGCCCCGACGGTGAAACCGGTGGTCACAAAGATCTTGAGCAGGCTCCGTCGCGTCGCCCCCATCGTCCGCATAATGGCAATGTCTCGCGTCTTGGCTCGCACGAGCATCACCAGGCTCGAAAGAATGTTAAATGCTGCCACCAACACCATAAAACTCAGCGCAAAGAACATCGCCACGCGTTCAACCTGGAGCGCCTCGAAAAGCGTCGAATTGATGGTCTTCCAATCGGCCACGACTGCCCTGCCAACCAGGGCTTTCTCGACCGGTTCAAGGATCTCGCCGACTTCATCCGGATCCTCGACCGTCACCTCGATCATGCCGATGGTTTCACCCAATAACAGCAAGGTTTGCGCATCCTGCATTGGCATGACCACGAAGGCCTGGTCGTAGTCGTAGACACCGACTTCGAAGATGGCGGCGACTTCATATCCGATCTGACGCGGAACCGTACCAAAGGGCGTCGTGCGGCCCTGCGGATTGATGATCGTGATCGTGTCGCCCACGCGGGCGCCAATATTCTGCGCCAGACGGACTCCAATCGCGACTTTGCTCTCGCCCGGTTCAAGCAAGCGAACATCGCCAAATACGGTCTTGTCGCGCAAGCTGAGGATGTCTTCTTCGGTGTTGCCACGCACCAGGATCGCTTCGACCCTGCCGTTGAAGCTGGTCAGCAAAGGCTGCTCGATCAGCGGTGATGCCTCGACCACGCCGTCGGTCTCGCGAACTTGCTGGAGCACGCCTTCCCAATTGTCGAGCCGACCGCCATAGGCTTGGACAATCGCGTGTCCGTTGAGGCCAACGATTTTGTCGAGCAGTTCGGCGCGAAAGCCGTTCATCACGCTCATCACAACGACCAGCATGGCCACCGACAGCATCACGACGCCAACGGAAATGCCTGCAACCAGGGCGATGAAAGCCTCCCCCTTGCCCGGCAAGAGGTAGCGTTTGGCGATCATCCGTTCGAATGGGCTTAGTATCAAAGTGCTGCGGCTTCTGACGCTTCCTAACTGAATAGAGGCTGTAGGTCGCCGCAATCATCCGCGCAATGTGCGATCGGGTCACGCCTGTGAGAAAAACTCGTTGAACGGTCGCTCGCTGGCCTTGTAATTGTTCCGTAACACCGCCATTAGAGCGCCCATCGTCAGAGCGGCTTAGCGGGACAGGCTCGGCAATGAACTTCACACACCCATTTCGGGACGATGACGGAGACAAGCTGCGCGAAGAGTGCGGCGTCTTTGGTGCGATCAACGCGGCCGACGCTTCGGCTGCCACGGCGCTGGGTCTCCACGCACTTCAACATCGCGGCCAGGAAGCCGTTGGCATCACCAGCTTTGATGGCGAGGAATTCTTCTCGCGTCGCGGCCTCGGTCACGTCGCAGAAAACTTCTCATCGTCAGAGGCGATTGCCGAACTTCCCGGTAATATGGCGGCGGGCCATGTCCGCTATTCCACCACAGGCGGAGCCGGGCTGCGCAATGTCCAGCCGCTTTATGCAGAGCTTGCCAGTGGCGGCTTTGCTGTCGCCCATAATGGCAACATTTCCAATGCGATGGCCCTGCGTGAAGAGCTGGTCGGGCGCGGATCGATCTTCCAATCAACCTCTGACACAGAAGTGATCATCCACCTGGTGGCGACCAGTCGCTACCCGACCGTGGCGGATCGTCTGGTCGATGCGCTGCGTCTGGTCGAAGGGGCATATGCGCTGATCGTGATGACGCCCGAAGGCATGATCGCTTGCCGCGATCCGCTTGGCATCAGGCCGCTGGTGATGGGCCGAATGGGTGACGCCATCCTGTTCGCAAGCGAAAGCGTTGCCTTTGACGTTGTCGGTGCAGAGCTGATCCGCGAAGTCGAACCAGGCGAAATGCTGCAGGTGGACTTTTCGGGTGAGATCAAGAGCGTGCATCCTTTTGGAAGCCCCGCCCCGCGCCCCTGCATCTTCGAGCATGTCTATTTCAGCCGACCTGACAGCTTTTTTGCCGGCCACAGCGTCTACGAAGCGCGCAAGGCAATTGGCGCTGAGCTGGCCATGGAGGCCCCGTGCGACGTCGATCTGGTAGTTCCCGTTCCAGACAGCGGCGTTCCCGCCGCGATCGGATTTGCGCAACAATCCGGCCTGCCATTTGAGCTAGGCATCATCCGTTCGCACTATGTTGGCCGGACCTTCATCCAGCCATCCGACAGTGCGCGCCATTCGGGCGTAAAGCGCAAGCACAACGCCAATCGCGGACTGGTTGAAGGCAAGCGCATTGTTTTGATCGACGATTCGATCGTGCGCGGCACAACCAGCATGAAGATCGTTGAGATGATGCGCGAGGCCGGTGCCAGCGAAGTGCATTTCCGCGTCGCAAGCCCGCCCACGGCGCACAGCTGTTTCTACGGCGTCGATACGCCCGAACGATCCAAGCTATTAGCCGCACGGATGGAATTGGAACCCATGCGCGAGTTCATTCGCGCCGACAGCCTGGCCTTCATCTCGATCGACGGCCTCTATCGCGCGGTCGGTGCTGACGGTCGGGATTCCGATTGCCCGCAATTCTGTGACGCCTGCTTCACGGGTGACTATCCAACGTCATTGACCGATCTGGCAATGACTGAGCAAGATGCGGCACAGCTCCCATTCGCTGATCCCAAGGCAGCCTAAGCATGAACCAATCCAAGCCATTGGCGGGCAAGACCGCCATCGTCACCGGTGCGTCCAAGGGGATCGGCGCTTCAACCGCTACGGCCCTGGCTGAAGCAGGCGTCCACGTGATCCTGGTCGGACGGGACGTCAAAGGCCTCGAAGCGGTTGAAGACGCGATTCATGCCAGCGGCGGAACGTCGACAATCGCGCCGGTCGATTTGACCGAGTCTGATGCGGTGGTGCGCCTATCAAAGGCCATTTCGGGGCGTTGGAACACGGTGGATTTCCTGATCCTTGCGGCTGCTTATCTGCCTGAATTGACGCCTGTTACCCAAATTGATCCCAAACAGTTCAGCCAAGCGCTGCTGACCAATGTTTCGGCCACGCAGGCGCTGCTTGCCGCTTTTGATCCGATGCTCAAGCGGGCTGAAGCCGGCCGTGTCATCGGTTTGACCAGCAGCGTGGGCGCCAACCCGAGGGCTTTCTGGTCCGCCTATGGCTCGACCAAAGCGGCGTTCAACAATTTGCTCGACAGCTACGCTGCCGAAGTGGCGAAAATCAGCAATGTCAGGGTCGCGATTATCGATCCCGGTGCCACCCGCACCGCGATGCGCGAACGCGCCTTTCCAGGCGAAGATCCACAGAGCGTCAAACCACCGGAAGTCGTCGCAAATCGCCTTTGCGCGTTGTTGACCGACGGGTTTGAGACCAGTCACCGCGAGCGCGTCGAAGCGGATGGTTAATTTCGAGTAACTATAGTCAGCAATTGTGTGGCAATCGCCTGCCCCTCAAAGAGGCAGTGCGACCAACGGTAAGAGACCACAAGCCGTTTGGACAAAGGCCGAAAGACAATGCAGACTGATACAGACCGATATTCCCTTGCTGCGCAAGAAGATCGCTGCGCACCGCGGACCAAACTAACGATCCCTGCCACTTTGCGGGCATCAGGCGGTCGTGCATTCCAGACTGTCGTTCACGATCTTTCGATCTCAGGCTTTTCGGCCGCATCAATCAACCGCATGCATGACGGCCAGATGTGCTGGCTCACCCTTCCCGGCCTCGAATCGCTTCAAAGCCAGGTTGTGTGGTGGGACAATTGCATTGTCGGCTGCGCGTTCAACGAGCTGCTGAGCCCGATCGTGCACGACAATATCCTGCAGCGCTATAGCAATACCGGGATCTATCGCAGCGCGACCTGATCTGGATTGCGTCGCTTGGCCTAGCGACGCGCTCCATCAATCAACCAGCTATTGAGCAGTGGCGATCTGGAATGCCAGTCCGCCCCACACGCCGCGATACTCACCGCTGGTCGCGGTGCTCCAATTGCTGACCACAGCCAGCACCAGGTTGGAATCCGGGATCAGCGTGATTGACTGACCGAAGATACCCTGCGCGCCATAATTGCCGCCGGGATAGGTCCACCACTGATAGCCGTATCCGAAACCGCCATTCTCAAAATCCACCAATTGCGAACCGGCCTCTTCGAACCAGCCATCAGGGACGGTGCCTTTGCCGCCCTCAAGCGCGAACTGGCCCATGCGAGCATAGTCTGAGAGCCTCAGAGACAGGCAACAGCCGCCGATATTGCCTCCTCGGGGGTCAACCATCCAAAACAGTCCACCTTCGAACCCAGCGGGCTCTACGATCTTGCTCTGGGCATACTCAGCCAGGCTCATACCCACGGCATTTTCAACCACCATTCCGATAAGGTTGGTCTCGCCGGTCTTATAGACCCACTTCTCGCCAGCAGGCGCTTCGCGATCGAGCCGCTTCATCTGTTCAACAATCGCATCCGGCCCATACTCGACCACAAAGCGATTCATCTGCGCCACGTCGCTGTTGGGATCGGTGTAGTCCTCATTCCAGGCCACACCGCTGGTCATGGTCGCAATCTGACGAACGGTGACGCCATCATAGGCTGAACCGGCCAGACCCGGCACATATTGTGTTACAGGATCATCAAGGCTCGTAATCGCTCCATCGGCCAAAGCCGCGCCAAGCAATGTCGATGTAAAGCTCTTCGCTACCGAAAAACTGGTCCAGCGATCGGTGGCGCCCATGCCCAAGCGGTAGTTCTCATAGCGAACCTTGCCGTTCTGAAGCACCATCACCCCAACAGCATTGGTCTGCTCCATGGCAGCGTCGATCGCACCAGCCAGATCGGCGCTGAGAGCCGCTCCTTGCGGCAATTCGCGTGTCTTTGAAGCGGCCGGCACTTCATGGCCTGCAAACCAGCTTTCCATGTCGCGGAAACGCGCAGACCGGGTCGGATCATCCCAAAACAGCACCTGCAGTTCGGAAGGATCGTGTTCGGGTGGAATAACCATCTCGACAGTCGAACTCTGCATCGCGGCTTCTGCCGCACTGGCCGCATCGGCAGCTGCTTCAACCGCTGCGTCCTGGGCCGTTGCATGCACGCTAAGGCTCAAGCCAATTGCTGCCGCCCCAGCCAGAAGAGTTTTAGGAAATGTCATGATGGGGGTCCTCTCAACCTAGTTTTTGACCAGCGTGACCTGGTGAACATCGATATTGCCAGCGAGAAACCCGCCTTCGCAATAGCTCAAATAATATCGCCACAGCTTGACGAAGCGATCGTCAAAGCCGCTTGGCAGGCGCTGTTCTTCTACCGCCGCGTCAAACCTTTTGCGCCATTCACACAGCGTCTCGGCATAGTCGCCGCCGAAATCGACCTGGTCGACCCAGGACATGCCGCGCTGCTCGGCCAGCTGCCGGAACTCACTCGTCTTGATCAACATCCCGCCGGGAAAGACATAGGCCTGGATGAAATCGACATTGCTGGCATAGGCCTCAAACAGATCATCAGCCATCGAGATATACTGGATCGCAGCCCGGCCTCCGGGCTTAAGATTGCGAGCGACACAATCCATAAAAGTCGGCCAATATTCGCGGCCTAGCGCTTCGACCATCTCGACGCTGACGATGGCATCGAACTGGCCGTCAGTGTCGCGATAATCCTGCTTGCGAAAATCAATCGCTGGCGCGGCGTTTGTGCGGGCCCAATCCAATTGCTGATCGGAAAGGCTGATGGCGGTGACCGTCCTGCCCTCGCCGGCCAGGTGATTGGCCAGAGCGCCCCACCCACAGCCAATTTCGAGCACTGATTTGGCGTCGGCACCGAGCCGCTCTGATATGCCCGTGAGCTTGCGCTGCTGAGCGCTCGTAAGGCCGTCAGCGCCCCAGTCGAGCGCCGAGGAATAGGTCATGCTCGGATCGAGCCATTGCTCGTAGAAGTCATTGCCGAGGTCGTAATGCGCGGAGATGTTTCGCTGCGAGCCTTCCTTGCTGTTGCGGTTGAACCGATGCGCCAGCCAAGCAGCCAGCCTGAATGGTCCCGATGTGCGCGCCACATTGCCCAGAGAGCGAACATTGGCCGACATCACCGCAAACATCCGGGCGAGATCGTCGGTCTCCCATTCGCCCGCCTCATATCCCTGGAACCAGCCAATCACGCCGTCCGTCGCCAGCCTTAGAAGCGGTCGCCAATCCTTGAGCCAAACCTGAGCTTCAAAGCCTGGGGACCTGCCGCCAAGCGTGCGCGTGGTCCCATCTGGCAGGTGGCCGACCAGCATGCCGCGCTCAAGACCGTGATCAATGTGATCCAGGATTTTGCCAAAGCCCGGCGCGATCAGCCTTGAAAACAGGCCGGGAGCGCTCGCAAATCGCGCTCCGCCGCTGAGCAGCCGCTCGCCTCTGACTCCCTCCACAGACATGGCGCTCCTTTACTCACGAAGCGCTCCTACCCGCAAGCTAATCAGCCTTCATTTCTTTGTATGCGGTTAGAGCTCGCTCGCGTGCCTCGCGGTGTCCGACGACCTTGGCCGGGTAGTTGTCCGGCTTGCAGCCATATTCTTCGGGATCGTGCAGAAAGGGTTCGTCGAGCGCGGCGAGTTCAGGGACGAATGTGCGAATGTAGTTGGCGCAATCGAATTTCTCGCTCTGCGACAATGGCGCCATGATCCGTACAAACATGTTGGAATCGACTCCCGATCCGGCATTCCACTGCCAGTTGATCGCATTGGATCCATAGTCAGCATCAACCAGCGTGTCCCAGAACCATGTCTCGCCGTGTCGCCAATCGATCAGCAAATGCTTGATCAGAAAGCTGGCCGTGATCATCCGCACTCGATTGTGCATCCATCCGGTTTGCCACAATTGACGCATGCCTGCATCGACAATCGGATAGCCTGTCATGCCCTTCTGCCAGGCCATCAGATCGGCCGCCGCTTGGGGATCGCTGTCCGGGTCGCGCCATTTCATTTGATCGAATTCCGCGCGATAATTCGCGCTCGCATAGGCCGGGAACTGGCAGATCGCATTCTGCGCGTAGTCGCGCCAAATCAGCTCCTTTTCGAAGACCTTCCAACCATGCGACCCGCTGTTCCGAAGGCGATGCCAGATCTGCACCGGGCTGATCTCGCCAAAATGCAGGTGCGGGCTTAGGCGCGAGACCTTGTCGAGCGACGGGAAATTGCGCTTGTCTGCATAATCATCGACGTGATCGATCCACCAATCGAGCTGATCATGCGCAGCCTGTTCGCCAACAGTCCATGCCTCGCGCATTCCGCCAGCCCAGTCAGGCCGCGTCGGAAGAAGGCCCCAATCGTCAAGGTCGTCGCTCTCTGGCAAAACCTCAGGAAGGCCAAGCCGGTCGGGAGCGGGCACTAGATCACGCGGTGGCAGCTGCGCCAAGGTCGCTTTCGAGAACGGCGTGTAGATCTTGTAGGGATTGCCCGAGCCATTGAGCACAGCACCTGGCGGCATCAGATAATTGGCGTCGTAGAGCTTGAGCTCACCCAGTTCCTTGATCCGCGCCTGCGTCTTGCGCCACCATGGCTCGTAATGGCGATTGGCATGGATGGCAGTAGCGCCCAAATGATCCGCGATAGTGGTCAATTGCTCGACGGCATCCCCTTTGCGCAGGATCAGCTTCGAACCGAGTGCTTCGAGGCCCTTGGCCAGGCTCGCGAGAGAATGATGCAGCCACCAGCGCGAGGCTCCGCCATAAGCGTGGTGTCCAGCAGCCGTGTCATCGAGCACGTAGACAATTACGACCGGCGCAAGTTTGGCCGCTTCGTAGAGTGCTGGGTTGTCAGCGATACGCAGATCGCGGCGCAACCAGACGATGTGTGGCGAGGTCATGCACTCACAACACGGCTACCGACGTGGTAGTTCCTCGCACCGGACATTTGGTAGCTCGACCGAGAAGCGTCCACGTGCGCGGGGATCATAGAAGCGCGCATCATAGAGGATCACCGAGCCATCTTCGGCGCGAATCGCAAACGGCGCGCGCGACCAAGTCATAAAGCCAGCAGCTTGGCTCGATTGCTCAGCAGCGTCTTCTGGCACCTTGCACGGAACACCCTCTGGTCCGCGATATCCGTCGATCAATTCGTCGCCTTGCCAAGCATCCGAGTACCACAGGCCATCGGCTGTCTGGATAATCCGTTCACGCACCCACGAAGCCGCCGGAGGCGGTGATGCAATCGCCATTGTAGGATATGGCTCGGACAGCCTGGTGCGATCCTCTTCGATTGTGGTGACGCCCCAGTTCGCACCGATATACGCCAGCACAATGGCTACCGATATCCAGGCCGGCTTTTGCCAATCCTGTTCGCGCTTTTCGCGGCGCAGCGAGAACCATACCGCCAGCCCAAGGAACGCCCAGAGCCAGACATCAATGATGAACAGCGTGTCACCATAGTACCAGCTCCTGTCGAGCGGATAGAGGAACCGCACACCGTAGACATTGAGCCAATCCATCAATGAATGCGACAACGCGCCGATAACTCCGAGCAAATAGAGCCATTTGAAGTTGACCGGTCGGCGGTGCTCGGGGCGTTTGCCGCGTTTGGCCTGCCATTGGTCATACCAATAAAGAAGCGCGGCCAAGCCCAGCGGCAAGAGCAGAATTCCGAATGGTCCGTGCGTGATCCCCCGCCGAAATCCCAACGCTTCGTCGCTATCAAGCCACAGCAGTCCGACGACGTCGATATCCGGCAGGTTCGCGCCAAAAATCAGCGCCGCCATGCCAAGGCCTGTCTTCTTCTTGAGACCTGTCTGAGCCATCAAGGCTCCGGTCAGGCCATGGGTTAGATTGTCCAAGGGAACCCTCTCATTGATTGAAATCCTGTTCGCGCAACGGCGTAGCCGCGGTCGATCCAGCCAAATAGCCACCAAGGGCGATAAAAGCGGGCGCCAGCCAATCAGTGAACAGTGCGACGCTTATCGCCATGATAGCAAAGCCAAGCACGAGCCGGGCAATCGCAAAACCAGCCACCACGCGGCGCTTCTCCGAAAGCGGTGCATCCGCTGGTTCAAAGCTGCGCTGAACCAGGCCTTTCGCCGCCACCGATGCAACAGCCCCAATCGCGATACCGGCCAGGGCTACCTGCACCCAATTCCGCAATGGCAGCGCATAGGCCGCAATGATCGCGACGATCGGAAACAGCAGAACCACAGGGGAATTGGTCTTGACGGAATACTTCATTCTGCCGCTGATCTAGCCGTGTCCCGCCAATTGGCAAAGCGTTGATCAATCAACAAGAACGGAATGATCCCTTCCTGGTGGAATTTTGCGACTGACCGTCCTAACGCATCGCACGCAATGATAATGAGAGGATTGTGATGAGCGCATATGTACGGCCCGACATGAAGGCGTTCCTTGACGCCCTAGCCGCAATGGGCGGACCTTCGATTGCCGATATGACGTTGGAGGAAGCGCGGGCGTCCTATGTTGCTCTTCATGGAATGGCCGATCGACCCGCGCGTGATCTGCCCATCATGCGCGATCTGTCCTGTCCCGGCCCCGATGGAGAGATCGGCCTGCGCCTTTACGATTCCCGCGAAACACGCGATGCCAGCCCGGCGATTGTCTTCTATCATGGCGGCGGCTTTGTGATCGGAGACCTCGAAACACACCACGCATTGTGCAGCGAGATCGCGGCATTGATGGATTTGCCTGTGGTTGCCGTCGATTATCGCCGCGCGCCAGAGGCCCCCTTTCCCGCGCCGATCCTTGATTGCGAAGCCGCAACGCGCTGGATCGCTTCGTCACCCAGCGAGTTGGGCCGTGATGTCACGGGACTGATAACGATCGGCGACAGCGCTGGGGGAAATGCAACCATCGTGGTCGGGCAAATGCTGGCCGACAATCCGGCTAACGCGCCAGTCGTCTTGCAAGTGCCAATCTTCCCGTTGGCGAGCGACGCGATGGGATCTGCCAGCTTGGAAGAGTTTGCCGATGGCTTTGTCCTGACCAAAGCGGCGGTCGAGTATTTCGACGCACAATATGCTCCTGACCGCAATGACCCGCGGGCAATGCCGATCCTGGGCGACCACTCAAAGGCACCGCCGACCGTGCTGGTCACGGCCAGCCTTGATCCGATCCGCGATTCTGGCCGGGACTATGGAGCTGCCCTGGCACAGGCCGGCATTGACTGCACATTCCTGGAGATGAAGGGCGTCACGCACTCCTTCACCAATCTTCGACAGGCCGTGCCTAGCGCCCAGACCGATCTGGAACGGATGGCTGCGGCGATGAAACTGATGCTTGAGCGAGACTGAAGGGAACCTGCGATGACAGATCTGCCTTATCGTCCCTGCGCCGGCTTCATGCTCGTCAACCAGGCCGGCAAAGTGTTTGTCGGCCAGCGGATCGATTCAAGCCGCCTCGGCGCTTGGCAGATGCCGCAGGGCGGGATCGATCCGGGCGAGGATACCCAGCAAGCGGCGTTGCGCGAACTTGCGGAAGAAACCGGCATCGGCGCTCATCTGGTGGAGATCATCGCGCCGGCCCGCAGCCCCCTGCGTTATGACCTACCGCCTGAACTGCTCGGCAAGGTCTGGAAAGGCAAATATCGCGGTCAGGAACAGCATTGGTTCCTCGGCCGGTTCCTGGGCACAGATGCGGATATCGATCTGGCGGCGCATGAGCCCGCCGAATTCGAAGCCTATCAATGGGTCGATGTCGAACGATTGCCCGAGCTGATCGTGCCGTTCAAGCGCGCCGTCTATGAGCAGCTGGTTGCCGAATTCGGCCCGCTCATCTGACTACTTCGAAAAACTGAACGCAATCGCGTCGCGATCATCCTTGGCGCGGGCGGATTTGAACGAGTCCATCGCCTCGATCCGATCAAACCATGCAAGGATGTTGGGACGTCCCTCGAACTGCCCGCGATCGCGCGCAGCGTACATGGGATAGACCAAAGTGATGTCTGCGCCGGTGAGATTGTCACCGCCGAAGAATGGCTGTTTGCCCAGATCCGCTTCCATCAGGTCAAGCAACGCCGCTGTGCGTGGATTGAGGAACAGTTTGCGCGCTTGCCCAAACACCGCGCCGAGCAGTTTTGAAATTGGCCATGGTGAGCGCATTTCCAAAACATTCAGGATCATCGCAATCCCTTGCAGATTCATCAGCGAACCCGGGGACGCGTGATACCAAAACAGGTGACGCGCACGGTCCGGATGGCCAGCGGCAGGATCAAGCGTGCTGTCAGGATAGGAATCGAGAATGTAATCGATGATCGCGTTGCTCTCAGCCAGGACAAGATCACCATCGGTGATGACGGGTGCTGTGCCGAGCGGCGACAGCGCCTTGTAGTCATCGGGCGCCAGATTGGTCTCTGGGTCGCGATTGTAGCTCTTCAGCTTATATTCGGCGCCAAGCTCTTCGAACAGCCACAGGATGCGAAAGCTCTGCGAATATTCAAGGTGATGCAATGTAAGCATGACAATTCCCCTCCAGCACTGCCGGCTATTGCTCGAAAATCAAAACTGGCTTGCTGCTCAGTTTGAAACGACGCTGTCGTCAGGAGCGATCGTCTCAACCGCAAGACGATTCTGCGTTCCCATGGCGATCGTCGATTGCAGCGCGATCGTTTCCGGGCAATTGTTGCCGCACAGATTTTCGAGTTTGGCCAAATTGCGTTTGGCTTTCTCCAAGGCGCCTTTTTCCACCAAGGCCAGCCCTTCTCCCGAAATCGCGGCAAAGTTCCCAGGATCGCGGGCAAGCGCTTCGCGATAATAGCGGATGGCCTTGCCCTGCAGTCCTTCGGCGCGAGCAACCTCAGCCAGCTCGATCAAGATTGGTGTGTGAGCTGGATCGACCGCCCAGGCCGCCTCGAGCGCGTCGATTGCGCCTTGCGTGTCCGCCGCAGCCAATGCAGCTCTGCCTTCAGCAATCAACGCAGCAGCACGCGGGTCTGGAGCTTGATCATCCGCCAGTGTGACACTGGAGGTTGCAGCAAAAACCAAAGACAAAGCGGCGGCGGCGGGCGCGAAGCGCATGAGCATCTCCTTGAGAGCGGCCAAGCGAGTTAATGACGGCTTAGCCATAATCGATATCGCTATCATCCTGAACGTGCGATGGCGACAAAAAAGCCGTCCGTACCGTCATGAAACGGCTCCAGCCGATATCCTTGCCCGTGTGTCCGCCCAATCGGAAGGCTGATGGCCTCAGCATTCCAGTTCGGATTCCGTTCGAGGAACTGATCAATCCTCTCCGCGCCCTCTCCATCGAGAAGCGAGCAGGTAACGAAGGCAATCCGACCCCCGGATTTGGTGCAATATGCTGCGACATTGAGCAGATGGTCTTGCAAAAGTGCGAAACGGTCAAGTCGCTCGGGTGTCAGACGCCATTTAGCCTCGGGCTTTCGCCGCCAGGTGCCAACACCCGAACAGGGCGCATCCACCAGCACAAGGTCGGCTTGCCCCTTCAGGTCTGCCAGGGCTTCCACTTCCTGTTTGGGGTTGAGCAGCCTGGTCTCACAATTGCTCACTCCGGCCCGCTCCGCCCTAGGGCCGAGGCGCGCCAGCCTTGATCGATCGCTGTCGGTGGCGATCAGCCGGCCTCGATTTTCCATTGCCGCGGCCAGGGCCAATGTCTTGCCTCCCGCGCCTGCGCACAAATCGATCACCGTCTCGCCGGGCTGTGCATTGAGCGCATTGCAGATCCATTGGCTGCCATGGTCCTGCACTTCGATCAGCCCTTCGCGATAGGCTGACCATTGTTCAACCTGGGTTCCCTGCGCAAATCGAAGCCCGCAAGGCGAAGCCAAATGCTCTCCCGCTTCGGGAAGCTCGATGCTCGCTCGGTCGCTTTTGAGGGTGTTCACGCGGCAATCGAGCGTCGCCCTGCTTTGCAAGGCGTCTATGCCCTCGTCAGAAACGCCCGACGCAGTCAATCGGTCGCAAAGCCATTGCGGCGCAGCGCCCTCTTGAGCAGGCGTGTCATCACCTGTGAGGATCGCAGGTCCATGGGTTGAGCCATCAAACAGCTCCAGCAGTGACGCGTCGCGTTGGGCCAGGGCCAGCATGGCAGACCGGCCCGATCCGGGTATCTCGCCGCAAATGCGGATCGCCTGGTAGACCAATTCGCGCACGGCACGGCGATCTTTCGAACCGGCATAGCGGCGCTCACGGAAATAGCCGGATATCAAGCGGTCAGCGGGCGCACCCTCGCGCTTGGCCGCGTCGATAATCTGATCAAGCAACTCAATCGCGGCTTGGACTCGTGCAGCGGGCGTCATCGCGCCAAGCCCGGCTTAGCGGGTCGGATAGTTGGGTGCTTCCCGCGTGATGGCGACATCGTGCACATGGCTTTCGGACAGTCCGGCATTGGTAATGCGGACAAAGGTCGCGCGCTCTTGCAGATCCTTGATCGTCGCAGATCCGGTATATCCCATCGCTGCTTTGACGCCGCCGACCAGTTGGTGGATGACATCAGCCGCCGCGCCTTTGAATGGCACTTGGCCTTCGATGCCTTCAGGCACCAGTTTCATCGCCGAAACATCTTGCTGGAAATAGCGATCTGCGCTGCCCCTCGCCATTGCGCCAACCGATCCCATGCCGCGATAGGCCTTGTAGCTGCGTCCCTGATAGAGGAACACTTCACCAGGACTTTCAGCCGTGCCTGCCAGCATGGAACCAACCATCACGGTCGAAGCGCCAGCGGCCAATGCTTTGGCCGCGTCGCCGCTGGTCCGCAGGCCGCCATCCGCGATAACCGGAACGCCCGATTTGGCTGCCTCTTCGGCGCTTTCCATCACCGCCGTCAATTGCGGAACACCAACGCCGGCCACCACGCGTGTGGTGCAAATCGAACCTGGGCCAATGCCGACTTTGATCGCGTCGGCGCCGGCATCCACCAGCGCGCGGGTCGCCTCAGCCGTGGCGACATTGCCGGCCACGACTTGAACCGAATTGGACAGCGTTTTCGCTTTCTCAACGGCGCGTGCGACATCCTTGTTATGGCCATGCGCGGTGTCGATGATGACCACGTCGACTTCTGCGTCGATCAGGGCCTCGGTCCGCGCAAATCCCTTGTCACCCACGGTGGTCGCGGCGGCGACTCGCAATCGGCCAGCGGCGTCCTTGGTCGCATCGGGATAGGTCACGGCCTTCTCGATATCCTTGACGGTGATCAGCCCGATGCAACGATAATCGTCATCGACAACCAGCAGCTTTTCGATCCGGCGTTGGTGCAGCAGGCGGCGCGCATCTTCCTGGCTGGTGCCAAGCGGCACGGTTGCGAGATTTTCGGTGGTCATCAACTCGCGCACAGGTTGCTGGGGATTCTCCGCAAAGCGCACATCGCGATTGGTCAGGATCCCGACCAGCTTGCCATTGCCATCGGTCACGGGAATGCCGCTGATCTTGTTTTGCTCCATCAGCGCCTGCGCATCGCCCAGCACCGCATCAGGCCCGATCGTGATTGGGTTGACGACCATGCCGCTCTCATAGCGCTTCACCGCTCTAACAGCGGCGCATTGCTGGTCTGGCTCAAGATTGCGGTGCAACACGCCGATCCCGCCTAGCTGCGCCATGACGATCGCCATATCCGCCTCAGTGACCGTATCCATCGCGGCGGAAAGGATGGGAATATTGAGCCCAATCTCACGCGTAAGCCGCGTCGCTGTGTTCGCCATGCTGGGCAGGACATCGCTTTCGGCCGGACGCAGCAACACGTCGTCGAATGTAAGACCGAGAGGAATGTCCATATTTGCCACTTTCATGCACTGCAGGGGGAGAATCGTGGCGGCCCATGTAACCGCACTTTGCTGCATGTGCTAGGGGCCTTCGTGCGACTATCCTCCGCTGGCAGGATAGGTCGCGGTATTCGCTAGGCGTTTTACCAATTCTTCGTGCAGCAAAAGGTCGTCGATCGCGCCGCCAAGCTCAATCCCTTCGATTTCGTCGGATGATCGGTGATATCGACCCTCCAGATAGGGCCCAAGCGTGATTTCGGATCCAAACGCGGTCGACAGCACGACCGCTGGCACACCTTGCTGCAGCAGCGCCCAGCTGTCCTGTCGCTGGAGGTAGGGCTCTGCCACCGACTTGCTGCCAAATGTCCGTCCGCTCTCCGCCATCACTTGCCTAATCACCCGATCAAGCGGCGTTCTCCCCTCGCCGACAAAGCCAACCGGGCTCCCTTCAGGGGCGATGGCCACAGAGTCAAAATTGAACGCCGCAACGATCGTATCGAGCGGCACGGGCGGAGCGTCAGCAAAGGCTCGCGCGCCAAGCAGGCCCGATTCTTCCGCGGTGGTTGCCATGATGAAGATGTCACGATCATAGGGCCCGGAGGAAGCCAGGCGGCGCGCCAGTTCGAGCATCACCGCAACGCCGCTGGCATTGTCGACCGCGCCGTTGCAGATCTGGTCATTGTCATCCTCGCTCGCACAGCTGGCCAGATGGTCCCAATGCGCCATCAGCAGGACCGAACCGGCGCTGGGCGCCTGGCCGGGCAAGAGCCCGATCACGTTGTAAGAGGTGAATTCACGCCTCGCAGAATTGGCCTCGATCGTCGCGGTGCCGTCCAGTTCGACCGGCGCAAAGCTCTGCGAACCAGCTTCTTCGACCAGTTCCGCCCATTCCGCCGTACCCAAAGCATCCGCCATGGCCTGGTAGGTCACGAACGCGCTGACATTGGGGTTTTCGTCCTTGGCGAGAATGATCGATGTGCGCTCATAGAATTCACGCACGGCCCGCAAACCAGATGCGGTTTCGATGACCGTCACCACCGCCGCGGGTTGTTTCTCGAACAGCACTTCGCGGCGTGCCGGGCTGAAGCCCGGTTGTGCTAGCATGATGACGACCTTGCCTCTGACCTGATCCTCATCAACGCTGTCAGCCTCGCGACCGACAAAGACGACATCGGCGCCCTCGATCAGTGCTCTGCGGCGCGACGTATATGCGGCGCCGGACTCGGGCTCGAAAGCCAAGGTCTTCCTGCCCATTTTCAGGGACAACCGGCTGTCGCTGGGCGTTATGCTGACCAAACGAACCGGCGCGCGCCAGGCATTTGCGGGATCGTTGGTACCCGATTGGAGACCGGCCGCGCCCAGCGCGTCGATCACGTAATCCGTGGTCAGCGTTTCGCCTCTAGTCCCCGGGACACGACCGCTCAGCTCGTCACTCGCCAGGTAAGAAATGTCGCGCATAAGATTGGACGCAATGGCGTCGCGCGAAATGACGGGCGCTTCCGCAATCGGCATGCGGGCACAACTGGCCAAAGCCAGGAACAGTGCGAACAATCCGAAAAGGCGCGACCCGGTCACAATCATTCGGCGGTCCAGCCTCCATCGATGCTCCAATTGGCACCAGTCACATTCCCAGCCTCGTCGCGGCACAGGAACACTGTCAGCGCGCCAATCTCATCGGGTTGGACGAACTTCTTGGTCGGTTGCTTGGCCAGCAGGACGTCGTTGATCACTTCCTCACGCGATAGCCCGCGGGCCTTCATCGTGTCGGGGATTTGCCCTTCGATCAAAGGCGTCCAGACATAGCCTGGGCTGATGCAGTTTGCGGTGACGCCAGACTGCGCCAATTCCAACGCGACAGTCTTGGTGAAGCCCACCACGCCGTGCTTGCTGGCATTGTAGGCGCTCTTGAACGGAGAAGCTGTGAGCGAATGCGCGCTCGCCGTGTTGATCAGCCTGCCCCATCCCTTGTCGCGCATGGCCGGGACGGCCAGCCGCGTGGTGTGAAACACAGCTGTCAGATTGAGGCCAATCACCGCATCCCACTTGTCATTGGGGAATTCGTCGACCGGCGAAACGTGCTGCATGCCAGCATTGTTCACCAGGATGTCGATCGGACCGGCATCAGCCATCATCTGCTCGATCTCACTGACGTCGAGCAGATTTGCGCCGCTATGCACCGCACCGATCTCTTCACACAACGAGGCGATCTCATCCGCATCGCCAAAGCCATTGATGATGACCTCGGCACCCTCAGCGCTGAGTGCACGCGCAATCGCCAGGCCAATGCCCGAAGTCGAGCCAGTTACCAATGCGCGTTTGCCAGTCAGAAACACTGCCAGATCCCCTGTTATTGCTGATATCAGTCCGACGTATTTTGCGCGCGAAACCGCCTCTGTCCAGCAGTTTAGCGTGGCGTCAGCTAACTCAGCTGCGTAAGGTCAGTCCTTGGAGGGTAAGATCATGCGGCTGAATCCATTCGACACGTCAAAGATCAAAGTGCGCGGAGGCGGCCGACGCATGCCGGGCGGCCGTGCAGGCGGATTTGGATGCGGAACGCTTGTGATCGTGCTGATCGCCGCCTTGTTGTTTGGCGCTGATCCGATGCAGACAATCGGAATGCTTGAAGGTTCGCAGGTCGGGAATGCGCCGCAAAGCTCGCAAACCAATGTCAGCGAACAGCAATTGTGCACCAGCAGCCCCTACGCCACCGAAGCGTGCAATGCCCTGCAGAGCTTGAACGAAACGTGGGAACCCGAATTCGCGCGCGCGAGTATCCGCTTTGAGCAGCCGGAGCTTGTTCTCTATCCATCCGGTCCCGTCAGCACCAATGGCTGTGGCAACGCATCGTCAGCTGCTGGCCCATTCTATTGTCCGGCTGATCTGGGCATCTACATCGACACAGCCTTTTACGACCAAATGGCGCGCCAGATGGGCGCAGGCGGCGACTTTGCCCGCTATTATGTGATCGCGCATGAATACGGCCATCACATTCAGAATCTCACCGGATTGGCGTCGCAGGTGCGCAGCGCGCAATCGCAGAATCCCGGCCGCGCCAACGAATTGCAGGTGCGGATGGAATTGATGGCGGATTGCTATGCCGGTGTCTGGGCCGGAAAGAACCGCCGATTGATCGAACCTGGGGATATGGAAGAAGGCCTCCGCGCAGCGAGTGCAATCGGAGATGACTCGATCATGAGGCGTGCAGGCCAACGCATCAATCCAGAGAACTTCACACACGGCACCAGCGCACAGAGGATGGAAGCGCTTCGCCTCGGACTTCAAAGCGCCGATAGCGACGCTTGCGACGTCTACTTCCAATAACGGCCAGAAACGAGAATGGCCGGAGCGAGATCTCGCCCCGGCCATTGCTCTTGCGGGTAGGCTCAAGCTATTGCGGTTGAGGCTCAGCCTCATCGGTTGAAGCCAGGTTCGACACTTCTGACCAGTCGATCTTGCGCGTGGTGTACATCACCGCGGCCAGTGCAACGAACAGCATCAGCGATCCGATCACAAGCGACCAGGTCTCAAGATTGAGCAGAACGTAGAGCACGGAATAAAGACCGACCAATATTGCTCCGATCACCCAAGCGCGTTTCCAACTTCCCAACACGGCTGAGGAGTAGGCAGTAAGCAGGCCAATGATAGCCGCGCTGGCGACCGCATAAGCCGCGACGAAACCGATCAGTTCAGCAAAGGCCAGCAGCATCACAAAGAACAGGACCAGCCCTGCTCCGGTGAGCAAGTATTCAGCTGAAGCCACCCTCGCCCCGCCGATGATGTCGAACATCAGGAAGGTCAGGAAGGTAAAGCCGATGAATAGAAAGCCATACTTCACAGAGCGATTGACCTGGCTGTACAGATCGACCGGCTCGACCAGCCGAATGCTCGCGATATTGGCCGCCGGAGACCCCGGTTCGGGCTGATACAGGCCTGCACTCTCGACTTCGTGAGCGGCGGGCAGGACATGCTCCGATGTGCGAACCAGCGATTGGCCCAAAGCCAGATTGGAGATCGACCAGCTGGCTGAAAATCCGTCCTCGGACTGCTCGACCTGGTCAGCCGGAGGCAGGAAGCCCCCCGTAAAACTGGGATGCGGCCAACTTGATCGCGCATTCCAGCGCGTTTCCTTGCCGCGCGGGACCATGGTGAAAGAACTGCTGCCGCGCAGCGAGTAGGCAAAATCCAACGACACTGGTTCGCCGCTTTCCCAATCAAACAGGGCATGCATGCCGCTGCCATTCGCGTCAGCGCCAAGCCCCGGCCGCAAGGACAGCGCCTCACCGCCTGCCGTCAGTTGGGCATCGGTCTCAAGCCCTCCCGTATCAGAAATGGGAAAACGGATTTCCGCTTCGTCGAGCAGCAATTGGCGCTGCTCGACACCCAAACGATCAAGATCGTCGGGCAGCACAAACTCCGCAGAACCGGTTAGATCAACATCATAAATCACCGATTGATAGATCGATCCACGCGATTTGATTTCGGGATTGATCGTGGTGTCGATCTGCTGACTGTCGGGCGCGAGAAAGAGGTGCTGACGAACCGTAACTGTGCGCGTTACGGTTTTGCCATCGACCACCTCGTTGGTGACCCTTTCTGCATTGTAGGGAATGACCATGGTCGGACCGGCGACAATCTGCGCTCCGGCCCAACCGGCGGTAATCGAATCTTGCGCGACGCGCGCCTGATGCTGTCGGTCTGCCACCAAGGCGTAGACCATCAATAGGGGAATAACGAGCGCTGCGCCTACCAATCCGGCGAACAGCAATTTGACTCCTGGGGATCGTTCACGTGCCACAATTCATCCTCCTTGTGCTGCGACGAACTGTGCATTGTGAGCGATGAAATGAATTTTGGCTGAACCTCACAGACACAAACGGCGAGCGTCGTGAAACGCTCGCCGTCAGGGTTGTCGTGGCGCCTTTCGACGCCAGGAGTGTTTAGCCTTCGCCTTCTTCCCAACGCTCAATCTGAGCGTCGAGTGTTTCGAGTACCTGCTGGCGCATCCGATCGCTCATTTCGGAATCATTGGCGATCTGTTCGCGTGCTTCCCTAAGACCACTCAATGCGTGTGCCATGATCCGGGCTTTGCAGATAAGGACCGTCCGACCGTTCTCATTCTCGATAACCGTCGACACTTCGTCGCTGTCATTGCTGCATTCCATGCGGACTTCGGTGCGGTTCTCGCCGGCTTCGGCCAGGGCTTCGGCGACGATAACATCGGTCTCGGCCAGAACTTCATCGACCTCGGCCAGGCTTTCGCGGACCTCGACCATGATCTCGGACAGTTCTTCATCCGACAGATGGCGACCGTCGGTATGGACCATGTATTCCTTCTTGATCACTTTCTTCTTGTGACCACCTTCTTGGTCGTCATCGATCTCAATCACGATGCGATCCTTGTGCTTGTGGACCTTGCGCTTTTCGCCCGTGTCCGGATCAACCACAGCGATAGCCTGCGCAGAAAGCGGCGCCAGGGGAGCTGCAGGGGGCGCAACAGGTGCTGGTGGAGCTGGCGGGGCAGGCGGAGCAACTGAGACACCTGGCGCGGCCGGTGCTGCTGGCGCAGCCGGGGCAATTGGCACATCCACAGAGGGCGCTTCAGCATATGTGATCGAAGCGGTGAGCGGCAGGGCCATTGCGGCGGCGCCCAGCAGGCCATAGCCTGCGAAGCGGCGGCGGCGTGAGATGTCGGTCATTTTCAAACTCCTTAAACGGTGAACTATCGATTTGTCGCCGAGCACGGGGCAGGCCATCGGGGCGGCCAAAGTTGCAGTCGGACCGACCGCAGTGCTGGCGATAAGGGATGCATAGGCTGCGCGTTCTTCAACCGGCTTGGCCTCAACGACGCGAGCGTCACAGGCTGCCTCTTGGTCACGTCGAAGCGCGAGCCAGCCGTAATGCGCAAGCGGGTTGAACCAGTGCAGCGCGAAAAGCGGTTGCACCAAAACATTGATCAGCAAGTCGTGCGCGCGGTGATGCGAGAGCTCATGCGCAATCGCCAGGTCACGCCCAAGGCGATCATGCTGGGCCATAAAGCCAACCGGCAGCGCAATCACCGGATCGATCACCCCGAATGCCAAGGGAGCATTCGTGTTGGGTGTTTCAAGCAAACGCACTCGACCGTCACGACCAACTTCGCGTGCTTCGTCCAACAGGTCGTGGCGAAGCTGGAAATAGGCTCTGAAACGCAGGAACAAGAAGGTGGCGGCACCAATAAGCCATGCTGCTATACCAATCTCGAGAATTGGCAGCGGGGCTATTTGCGCGGCTTCCAATGGCGCCGCCGTGTCCGGCCCCTGGGTCGCAATTGGGGCGCTGGATTCAATAATAGTAAAAGTCACGACATCGCTGATCGAGCTCTCAACGGGCGCGGGATTGAGCCAGGCTGGCAGCTCAATTGGCGGCAGCAAAAGCCGCGCGACGGGCAAAGCCCAAAGCGCATAGGCGGCGTGCGGGCCAAACCACTTTGCCACCGGACGACGAAGAACAAGGACGGCAGCGATCAGAGCCGCGGTCCAGATGAGCGTATCCATCAACCAGTCGGTCATTGCTTAAGCTCCTTCAACAGAGCTTCAATCGCGGCGAGATCATCCTCGGTAAGCGCTTCCTGCTCAGCCAGATGCGCAAACAGCGATGACGCTTTTCCACCAAACAGGCGATTGACCAGCCGGCGAGACTCGCCGCCGACATATTCTGATCGCTTGATCATTGCCGAATAGAGGTAGCGCCGCCCGTCAGGCCGGGTCTCGATCGCTTGCTTTTGAACCAGGCGCGAAAGCAGAGTCTTCACGGTTGGCAGACTCCAGCCGCGCTTCTCACCCACAGCCTCAGCCACTTCGGCTGCCGTAACAGTGCCGCGTTCCCACAGCACTTCCATCACAGCATGCTCTGCTTCGCTGATGCGTTCGGGCTTCATATCGTCGGACTTAGCCAAGCGAACCTCCCACTCTCTGATTACGCCTGTAGTCATTGCGACTACGGATGTAAACATGAAGGCTAGGTGAACAAGTACTGTGCGGCCTTGTGCTTCGATAAACCGACGATATCTTCGGATAGATGACGTTTTCGAAAGCTCTAATGCCCGTGGTCGCTTTGCTCGGTGCGATCGCGTCGCCGCTCAGCGCGGAGGAAGTCAGGACTGAGACCGAGATCATCAATCTTGATGCGGCCCCCTCTTACGGTGCTCTGATCTTTCGGGGCGGGTTGGTAATTGCTCCGGGAGAAGATGGCGCCCGCGACATCGGAGGGATTTCGGGGCTCGAATGGCACGACGACGCGCTCTATGCGGTTTCGGATAATGGCAATTGGCTGATCATCACACCTGATGAGATTGGCGGGAAACTGGTCGATCTGTTCAGCGTTGAACAAGGCCGCCTGCTTGATCCGCGAGGAAGACGGCCTGGTCGCCAGCAACGCAATGCAGAAGCGATCACGCGCGACGCCAATGGCGATTGGCTGGTGAGCTTTGAACTTGAAGACCGTGTCTGGCGCTATTCCGAGATTGACGGCGCTGCGTCTGACGCTGATCTGCCGATCTCCCCCTTGATCGCAGCTGCGCAGGCGCTCGACAATTCGGGCCTAGAGACGCTCACCGCCACGCCCGACGGCATTCTTGCCTGCGGCGAATGGACCAATAGTGAGGTACCCAATTGTATTCGCAGCATGGGCGATCAGATCGAGGCATTCGAGCTCACGCCGGCGCCAGCTCTGGTCGAACACGGGGCCGCCCCGACCGATGCCAGCTGCGCATCGGACGGCACCTGTTACGTCCTGTTTCGATCCTACCAGCCCGGCTATGGCAATCGCATCGCAATCATGGAGCTGGGCGTCGACAATCAGGCGACCGAGCTCGCGAGCTTCGCACCGCCACTCGCGATCGACAATTTTGAAGGGCTCGCGGTGCGCGAGGATCGCGGCAAGACCTATCTCTATTTGATCTCGGACGACAATCTGAACAATTGCGCTTATCGCAGCTCGGGCAGCTGCCAGCGAACATTGTTGTACAAGTTCGAGATTGTCAGCGAGGCACCGATCGAGTCCGGTGCGCCGCCGCCCGGATCAGTCCCGGTGACCGAACCCGCGCAGAATTACGAGACGGTCTCGGTCGTGCTTGAGACAGCTCTGGGCGAGATCACGATTGCACTCGAAACCGAGCGCGCGCCGATCACCGCCGCAAATTTCCTGCGCTATGTCGATGAGGACAGGCTCGACGGGACGGCATTCTATCGCGCCATGCGGCTGGATCGCGAGCCCTTGCCCAATGGTCTGGTCCAAGGCGGCGCACGATGGGATCCCGACCGCGTCCTACCCGGCATTCCGCACGAACCGACCAATGTCACTGGCCTCAGCCACACCAGTGGCGCGCTTTCAATGGCAATGGGTGAGCCGGGCACGGCCAATGGCGACTTCTCGATCATGATACGCGATCAAATCGGCCTCGACGCCCGACCCGACGCCGAAGAGCCGGTGTGGCAGCATGGCTATGCCGTATTTGGCTATGTCACCGATGGGATGGATGTGGTCGAAGCGATCCACGGCTCACCGATCGATCCCAATCTCGGTGAAGGCTGGATGGTCGGCCAGATGCTGGCCGATCCGGTGGTGATTATCGACGCCCGCCGCGCGCCCGTTGAAGAAGCTCCCGAAGCGTCTCAATCGACGGACGCCCCACCGGCTCCGTAGCAGTCGCAGGCCGCCGCGCGTCCAAAGCTGACATCCAGGCGTCCACATTGGCTCCAATCGCCCGCTGCGGCAAGGAAGCAGGCACCCGCGCCTGCGCCTCCCATCCAGCGATAGCGAGGTTCGCTTCGTTCGACGCTGCCTGCAGCGATTGCGGCTTGCGCAGCGCCTGATTGACCAACGCGTCGCCAAAGAAGGTCCAGTCATTCTCAGGCGAGCAGCCAAACGAGGTTCGATTGTTCGCCGACGCGGTCAAAATCGCGCTGTCGTCGTCCGCCAAGGCCGGGATGAACACACCCGAATAGCAAGCGCTGATAATCATCAACCGCCGCTTGATACCCAACTCTTCCAGTATCGCAGCAAACCGTTGCGGAGAGAGGATGCCATAACCGGTGTCGCCGTAATGATAGGCCAATCCCTGCGGCAGGCCGTGGCTGGTCGAATAGAGCACCAGCACGTCCTCATCCTTGTCCATCACCGCCGCCGCCCGCGCCAGCGCCAGAGTGAGCGCCCGGATTGATCCTTGCGGGAGGTCATCAACCTGTCCATCCGGACCTGCCAGCGTAATTGTCCGCCCTTCGGCACCATAGCGCCGCGCCAGCACCTTCGCCGCTTCGCGCGCTTCACGGGCAAACACGGGATCGCTGTCGAGCGCGACCGAGATGACATAGGCATCAACCACGCCTGGGCGCTGCGGCTCGAATGTGTTGAGCGCGTTGAGCAGCAGGCTTTGCTGGCGCACAATCTCGGCGACAGGAACACCGCGCTGAAGCTCAGGCCCCGCCTCGATGCTGGCGTCGCGCTCTTCTTTGTCGGTTCCCGAGGCCAGACCTGGCCAGCCCGCCGAATGCTCTGGCGGCTGGTTGGGACTATCCTGTGCGGCAAGCGGGAAGGCAGCAATTCCAATTGCTGCGACCGTGCAGAAAAGTTTCTGAAAAACGCCCCGGATCATTGATTTGCACGCTGCTCGCAGGTCAACCAAAGGTCAAGCCTGCTCGCACCCCAAATCAATACACCCGCGCTTTCGGCTCGATATAGGTCGCGTCGTCAGTCAACGTGTATTCGTGCACCGGACGATAGTCGATTTTGACATCGCCCTTGCCCGACCCAGCCGCGCCGCCGCCCCAGCCATCAAACCAAGCGATCGTGTGCTTCATCCAGTTTTCGTCATCGCGATCAGGGAAGTCCTCATGCGCGTGCGCACCACGGCTTTCCTTGCGATTGGCAGCGCTGGCCATCGTCACATTGGCTTGGCTCATCAGATTGTCGAGCTCGAGCGTTTCGATCAGGTCGCTGTTCCAGATCAGCGATTTGTCCGTCACATGGATGTCCTGCATCCGGCTGTTCTGCTCGGCGAGCAGCTTCACGCCCTCATCCATCAGCGCGGTGTCGCGGAACACGGCCGCGTGCTTTTGCATCGCCTTCTGCATGTCAGCCCGGATCGCTGCGGTCGGTGAGCCGCCTTCCGCGTAACGGAAGTGATCAAGCCGGCTGAGCGAGAGATCCGCGCTATCCTTGGGCAATTCGTCCTGCGTCGCACCCGCCGTCAGATTGTCCTTCAGATGCAATCCTGTTGCCCGGCCGAACACGACAAGGTCGATCAATGAGTTTGATCCCAGACGGTTGGCACCATGGACCGACACGCAGGCTGCCTCACCCACGGCATAGAGGCCCGGGACCACATGATCGGGATCGCCATCAGGGCCAAGCGTCACCACCTGGCCGTGATAGTTACAGGGAATGCCGCCCATATTGTAATGGACCGTCGGCGTAACAGGCAGCGCTTCGCGCGTCAGGTCAACGCCAGCAAAAATCTTGCCGCTTTCAGTGATGCCAGGGAGACGCTGAGCCAGCGTCTCGGCCGGAATGTGATCGAGGTGCAGATGGATATGGTCACCATCCGCGCCGACACCGCGGCCTTCGCGCATTTCAAGCGCCATCGACCGCGACACGACGTCACGCGAGGCCAAATCCTTGGCCGATGGAGCATAGCGCTCCATGAAGCGCTCGCCTTCGCTGTTGGTCAGATATCCGCCCTCGCCGCGCGCGCCTTCGGTGATGAGCACACCAGCGCCGTAGATCCCGGTTGGGTGAAACTGGACAAACTCCATATCCTGCAGCGGAAGGCCTGCCCGCAAGACCATGCCACCGCCATCGCCGGTGCATGTGTGGGCTGATGTCGCGGTGTAATAGCACCGGCCATAGCCGCCCGTGGCCAGCACGACCGATTGCGCGCGGAAACGGTGAATTGTTCCGTCATCCAGGCACATCGCCGTCACGCCAACGCAGCGCTTGTCAGCGCCTTCGCCGTCCATGATCAGATCGAGCGCAAAATACTCGATGAAGAAGTCGGCATCGTATTTGAGGCTCTGCTGATACAGCGCGTGCAGCATCGCATGGCCAGTGCGGTCTGCAGCAGCACAGGTGCGTTGGACCGGAGGCCCCTCGCCCATATTCTGCATATGGCCACCAAATGGCCGCTGATAGATCGTGCCGTCCTCATTGCGGCTGAAGGGAACGCCTGCATGCTCTAGCTCATAAACAGCCTGCGGAGCTTCCCGAGCGAGATATTCGATCGCGTCTTGGTCACCCAGCCAGTCAGACCCCTTTACGGTGTCATACATGTGCCAGGTCCAGTGGTCGGGCGTGTTGTTGCCCAAGCTCGCGGCGATGCCGCCCTGCGCCGCAACCGTGTGTGAACGGGTGGGGAAAACCTTTGAGACATTGGCCGTGCGAAGGCCGGCCTCAGCCGCTCCCATAGTGGCGCGCAGGCCAGATCCGCCGGCGCCGACAACCACAACGTCATAGGTATGGTCGATAATCTTGTATTCGCCCTTGAGAGCAGGGCCTGCTGGTGAAGTTGCCATCAGGCGATACCTCCAAGCGCGAGACGGGCGACGCTGAAGATAGCGAAGGCGCCGCCGCCAATCACGGCGATGTTAAGAAGCGCGAACACGCCAAATTTGGTTCCGGTGTCCCGAACATAGTCTTCAATCAGGACCTGGAGGCCAAGGCGCGCATGCCAGAATGTGGTGATGATCAGCAGGATCATGGCGGTCGCTGGGATCGGCTGAGCCAGCCATGTAGTCACTGTTTCATATTGCAGATCAGGCAGCACGACCAAGCTGACCAGCAGCCAGATCGACAGGACCAGATTGCCGATAGCGGTGAAACGCTGGAGCAACCAATGATGTGCCCCGTGATGCGCCGAGCCGAGGCCGCGCACCTTTCCAATTGATGTTCCGTTACCCACGATCAGGCCTCACTTATTGAAAATGTAGGCCCACAGGGCCGCGGTGAGCAGGATGGCGATAATCGGCGATGCGATCGACCACATGCGATTGGCGTTGAGTTCATACCCAGCGCCGATATCGAGCACGAAGTGGCGCAGGCCACTCATCAAATGGTTGAAGAACGCCCAGCTCAAACCGATCATCAAGACATAGCCATAAGGCGTCGTCATAAAGCCGTAGAATGCCGAATAGGCGGCTTCGCCGCTCGCCATGGCTCCCAGCCACGTCACCAGCAGGGCCAGCCCGACAATTGCCATCCCGTCGCCCGATACACGGTGCAGGATCGATGTCAGCATATGCGGCCCCCACCGCCATATCTGAAGATGCGGGGAAAGCGGTCTTTCAGCCATTGTGTCCTTGCTCTCTCAAATTCTGCTGACACGTCACTTAGCGCTCCACGCGCGTGTGGCAAGCACCCAGCGCTCGACTCTGGTTGCAAAGTTTTGGATACACGCTTGCATGGGACACATTTTGTTGACCGGATCGAGCCGCGGAATTGGAGCTGCCGCCCGTCTTGCGCTCGAAGAACGCGGCGCCAAGGTCATTGGCCAGGCGACGCGCGCAATCGATTGCCAGACTATCGCTGCGAACTTTACCGACCCGTCCGCGCCTGAATTGGTGTGGCAATCGGCGCTTGAAATGGCCGGTGGGGAAGTGGATGTGCTGGTCAACAATGCCGGCCTGTTCGAAGCCAATCGATTGGATCGTTCGGACATCGAATGGCTCGATGCTTGGGACGACACTCTGCGCATCAATCTGACAGCGGCTGCGCAATTGGCGCGATTCGCTGTGCGCCATTGGCAGCAGCGCGGCGTGACCGGGCGCGTGGTCCATGTTGCCAGCCGCGCTGGCCATCGCGGAGATTCACCAGCGCACTGGCACTATGCTGCGGCCAAAGGCGGGATGCTGGCGATGCACAAGACGATCGCGCGCGCCTATGCCAGCGAAGGCATTTACAGCTATGCGGTGGCGCCGGGCTTTACCGACACAGCCATGGCCGACGATTACCTCGAAAGCCGCGGAGGAGCCGGCCTGCTGGCAGACATCCCCTTGGGCAAGGTCGCCGAGCCAGAGGAAATTGCGCGGATCATCGCATTTTGCGCGCTCGACGCCCCACCAAGCATGACCGGCGCAGTGATTGATGCCAATGGCGCTAGCTATGTCCGCTGACACTTACTTCTTTTGGAAAGCACTGTTGTGAGCACGAGCTGGAAATTGAGCGCCTATGCCAAGAAGCGCACAATCCAGGCGGCATTGCTTGCGCATGACGAGCTGGAAGAATGGGATTTTGACCTCGTCATCTCCGGGCGCGAGATTTCAGAGGACAAACCGCAGGACTGGGTGCTTGAGGCTTGGTATCCAAGCAAGCCAGGCAAGCAACAGACGCAGGCCTTGGCCTCGCTGTTCAATGGCAAAGCACCCAAGATCGAAGTCGAGAAGCTGGGTGACGAAGACTGGCTGGCGATCAGCCAGGAGGGTGTCGAACCGATTTATGCGGGGCCCTTTCATGTCCACACGCCTGACTTTGATCCGATCGACAATGCCATAAACTTTGCCATTCCGGCGGCGCAGGCATTCGGGACCGGCCAGCACGAAACGACCGCAGGTTGTCTTGAAATGCTGGCGGCGATGAAACGGCGGGGCGTCGTGTCGCGCAATCTCGCCGATATTGGTACCGGCACAGGTCTGTTGGGCTTTGCGGGATTGGCCTTGTGGCCGGGCGCCATGGCGACCGCTTCGGACATTGATCCCATCTGCGCTCAGGTGGTCGAAGATAATGCCGATCTCAACCGCGTCGATATGGGCGTCGATGCGGGTGAAATGACCATGGTCATCGCCGATGGAATGGATGATCCGTTGCTGCAGCTGCGCGGGCCATACGATCTGCTGATCGCCAACATTCTGGCAGGCCCCTTGGTCGAACTGGCACCTGACTTTTCAGCATCGGTCAGCCCTGGAGGCAGTGTCGTCCTGGCCGGTCTGCTGACCGAGCAAGAGCCGCGTATTCGCCGCGCCTATCGCCGGGTCGGATTCCGGTTGAATGCACGCCTGGTCCGCGGCGATTGGTCAATCCTGTGGTTTCGCAAGCGGCGGAGCTGGTGATGCGCGCAAAGATGCTTGCGCTGCGGATCGGGGCGATTGTCGGCGGGCTGGTCGCCGCCATTCTCGTCGGGTTCCTGCTCGCCGCCTGGATTGGCTCATCCATCCCGCGGGGAGAGCGTCTGCAAGACATCGATCGCCCCGTTGCGATCTTGATTGAGACCAATGGCATTCACACGCAATTGGTGCTGCCGATCGAGAATGAGATCAAGGACTGGCGGGAGACCTTTCCGAGCGCCAATGAATGGGTAATGGGCAACAGACCGACCCATGTCACGATCGGGTTTGGCGAGCGCGACGTCTTCATGAACACGCCGCGCTGGCAGGATCTCACATTCGCGCGAGCTCTGCGTGTCGCGGGTGTGGGTGGCGAAGGCATGATCCGGGTGACCAATCTGGTGACGCCGCAGCAGGGACCGGATCGGCGATCCATGAACATATCGCGCGAACAATATCGCAAGCTCGTCGAGAGCATTCTGCGCGACTTGCCGGCACTTGGCGATACGGGATTTCGAACCTTCGAACGGGCCGATTATGGGCCACAGGATGCCTATTACGCGTCTGCGCGGCGCTATACGATGTCGACCACCTGCAACCAGTGGACCAGCGATCGTTTGGCAGATGCCGGCATCCGAACCGGGTGGTGGACCCCGCTTTCGGGAGGCGTGATGAAATGGGCGCCGCCCTACTCAACCGAGCTGCCCGGCAATTAGTCAGAACTGACCGCCTCAAGGCAGGCTTCGAGGTATTTGCGCTCCGCCGCAGGAGGATCAAGCGCGAGCGCCTTGTGATAGGCTGATTTGGCGCCTTCGTGGTCACCCAATTCATGTCGCAAAGACGCCTGCGCAACGTGCATCGGGCGCAGATTGCCAAGGTCATTCACGGGCAGAGCATCAATGGCAGCGAGACCTGCTGCTGCACCTTCGACCTTGGCCAGCGCCACCGCCCGGTTGAGGCCGATAACCGCGCTTGGCCGGATCGACAGCAAAGCGTCATACAGCGTGACGATCGCTGCCCAATCGGTCGCCCCGTCGAACGCTCGCCTTGCATGGGTCAGCTGGATCGCGGCCATCAGCTGATACGGACCCGTCCGGCCCGCTTGCGCCGCTTGTTCGAGCCATTGGCGCGCCTGCTCAATCGCCGCGCGGTCCCACAGAAGCGGATCCTGCTTTGAGAGCGGAATCATCGCGCCTTCCGCATCAACGCGAGCATATTCGCGCGATCGCGCCAGCGCGACGAGTGCCGCCAGCCCCAGCGCTTCGGGCTCCTGAGGCAAAAGCTCCGCCAGCATCGTCGCCAGCCGTGCGACTTCGCCCGAAAGCTCTCCATCGCGCTCCTGCGCCGCGTCCTGATACGCCACGGTGTAAGCCAGCTCGAGCGTCAGCAGCACGGCATCGAGCCGTTCGCCCCACGCCTTGCGATGCGGCAATTCGAACGCGATGCCAGCCTCATGGATCTTGGCCTTGGCGCGGGTGATGCGCTGATACATGGTCGCTTCGCTGGTCAGAAATACGCGCGCGATCTCCGCCACCGGCAAGCCACAGATGATGCGCAGCGCCAGCGCAGTGCGGGCCTCCAATGCAATCGCTGGGTGGCTGCAGATGAAGATCAACCGCAAGCGCTCATCCGGGATCGGGTCGGGAAGTTTGAGGATGTCAGCCATGTCGGTCACCAGAGCAATTTGATCGGCAGCCTTGGCCTCCGCTGCTTGCTTGCGCAGCCCGTCAAGCGCCTTGCGCTTCGCCACAGTCAGCAACCAGCCAGCGGGATTTGCGATATCGTCCGATGTCTCGACGAAGGCCGCCGCCGCTTCAGCGAAGGCATCCTCCGCCAGGTCGAGATCGCGAAACTGCGCGGCCAGGGCACCAATCACCCGTGGCCGCGCTTCCGCAAGGACTGCCGCCAGGCTCACTCGCTCATCGGCCAGATTGGGCGAACCTCGATCGCGCCCTTGCCGGGGATCGGGATCTGCTTGGCCCAGTCCAGCGCCTCGTCGAGGCTGGCAACGTCGATGATGTAAAAGCCACCCAGTTCCTCATGCGTTTCCGCAAATGGGCCGTCATGCAGGCTGTGCGAACCCGAATCCCACTTGATCGTGGTCGCAGTATCGCCTGGCTTGAGCCGTTCGCCCGAGAAAGCGATGCCCTTCTCTGCCAGTGCCTGGCCCAGCGCCATATGGCCCGCGAGTGTCTTTTCCATCAGCGCGGCGCCATCGTCGCCTTCGTAGATGCTCTCGTCCTCATTGATGATCAGCATGTATTGCATTGTCCGTACTCCGTTGCTGGCCGCGCCGGTGTGGCGAGGTTCCGAGCATAAGACGGATGAGGCAAGCCAGATTCGACAACGGCTCAGAATTTTTTGAAAAATCAGGCTTTGAGCGCGTCTTCGAGCAGATTGAGCGCATTTCTGGTGAAGGCATACATATTGTCGATCCGCATGTCGCTTTGCGTCTCTACGTCGCGCACTTGCTCTGCGGCGGGGCCCACCACTGCGGCGACGCTGCGACCCGATGCGACGCCAAGTGGATGCTTGCTTGAGCCCGCGGAACCGCTTTCCGCGATGCCCCATTGCGCTTCGAAATTGTCACGGATCGCGCGCGCCTGAAGCAGCGCATATTCATCGGTTGCCGATCGCATGCCTTTGTAGGTGTGCGGCGCAAGATCAAATAGCACGTCCCGCGCGCGGAACGAATAGACAATGCCACCGCCAACATAGAAATCGAGCGCGCCCGGCACCGTAAGCAGGCTCGCCGCAATCAGACCTCCGGTGGCCCCATCCGCGACCGCGATTTTCTCGCCACGCTCGCGCAGCAGACCCGCGATCCGCACCGATTGATCATGCCATTGTTCAAGCATCGTCGGTCTTCTTTCCTGTCCGTGTCCATGGATAGAGGAACTGGCCGACATAATTGCGCGGCACATCCTCCGGGATGCCATAATCCTTGGGCCAGCGATCCTCGGGCAGATGGAAAGTGCCAAACAGCTTGTCGATCCACGGGAAATGGATCGCAAAATTCACATCAAACGCTTCGTCTTCGAGACCATGATGCCAATGGTGGAACCGTGGCGTCGCAATCCAATGTCCCAGCCGGTTAAGATTGCCGCCAATATTGGCGTGGAGCAGCGACGACCAGACATAGATGAACCCCAGATAGGCCTGCATCACCGATGGGCTGAAGCCGAGCGTGAACAGCGGGAGCGAGGTGACTGCGCGCAGCAAGATCACCTCGACAAAATGCATGCGCGATCCGGCCAGCCAATCCATCGATTGCGCGCTGTGATGGATTGCGTGGAATCCCCACAGGAACGGCACCTGATGGAACAACCGGTGGTACCAATATTGCGCCATATCCGACGCCACCAGGACGATGATGAACTGGACCAGCCAGGGCAGGCCAGCGATCGTAGCGCGGAAGGCATCCCAGCTGCTGGTGTTGTCATTGATGATTTCCGACGGGGCGAGCGTCAGGAAACCCAGCAATTGAACGAACATCGAGCTGACGAGAAAATAGAACAGGTCTTCGCGCCATTCATTGCGGAACAGTCGCTGTTCGCGCTTGTGCGGTTTAAGCCGCTCGAGCGGCGCGAACATAAAGCCCGTGGCCAGCAGGTTCACGACGAAGAAATCCAGGCCAAAGAAGATTCCCCAGGATCGCGTCTCCTCGGGCTGGACATTGGCGCCGCCCAGCAAGGCAGCGGACAAGCCGATCATCAGCGCAAAGAAGCCCAGCGCCTTGCGCGGCCGCAGCAACAGACTGAGCAGTGCCAGAGCATAGCTGGTCAGCAGGATCGCGTGGACCGCGACCCTAAAGCCGGCCCATTCTTTGACGATCTCGAGCTCGGGTGTCGCAAACCAATCGGGAAATCGCAGCGCGACCACCATCAGCAGCCCGCTGATCGCCAGCAGCAGCGCGAAAAAGCCCGATAGCCAACCGCTGCCAAAGCGCCGTACCTCGCGATGGGATTCGAGATCTTTCTTCAGCGTCTTGAAGAATTGCGAAACCCGCGCGCCCGTTTCGTTGACGAAATCCATCAGCCGGCTTGCTCCACAATCTTCGCCCAGCCCGCTTCATCGGTCACGTCGATGCCCAAATCATGCGCCTTTTTGAGCTTCGATCCCGCGCCCGGCCCGGCCACCAACAGATCAGTCTTGGCACTCACCGAACCAGCCGCCTTGGCTCCCAGCCGTTCTGCCTGCGCCTTGGCCTCATCGCGGCTCATGGTCTCAAGCTTGCCGGTGAAGACCACTGTCTTGCCTGCAACCGGGCTGTCGAGCACTTCCACTTCATAGCGCGGCGGGTTGAGCTCGCTCAGCATGTCCTCCCATACCGCGACATTGTGCGGTTCGTGGAAGAAGTCTCCCAAAGCCGCGACAACGGTTGGCCCCACGCCGTCGATCGACGCGATTTCGAGCGAGGCTTCCTCATCGCCAGCACGCGCCTTCTCGGCGATTTCGCGCAAGGCCGGCAGCTCGTGAAAATTCTTCATCAGATCGCGCGCAGTGACTTCGCCAATATGGCGAATGCCCAGGCCAAACAGCAATTTGGCCGCATCAGGCGCGCGCTTGGCTTCCACAGATGCCAACAAATTGTCCACAGACTTGTCCTGCCAGCCCTCCAGAGCGAGGATTTCATCCCTTTTCTGGTGCAATCGGAAGATGTCCGCCGGGCTTTCAAGCCATCCCAGCGCGAAGAATTGCGCAATCGTCTTTTCGCCCAGGCCTTCGATGTCGAGCGCCTTGCGAGAAACAAAATGTTCAAGCCTTTGAGTGCGTTGCGCGGGACATATGAGACCGCCTGTGCAACGCACATCGACTTCGCCTTCCTCCGCAACCGCTTCGCTGCCGCATTCTGGGCAACATTTGGGGAACAAAAAGGGCTCACGATCGACCTCACGAGTGAGGTTATCCACAAGCTGTGGAATAACGTCGCCCGCCCTTTGCACAACCACGCGATCGCCGGGACGGACCCCCAAACGTTCGATTTCGTCGCGATTGTGCAGCGTCACATTGGTGACGGTCACTCCGCCCACCAAAACCGGCGCCAGCCGCCCCACCGGGGTCAGCTTGCCGGTTCGGCCAACTTGGATATCGATTGCTTCTAGCGTCGTCTCAGCGCGCTCAGCGGGGAATTTGTGCGCCAGGGCCCAGCGCGGAGCTTTGGCAACGAACCCAAGCCGCTCCTGCCAGTCGAGCCGATCAACCTTGTAGACGACGCCGTCGATTTCATAGTCAAGATCAGGCCGCTGCGCGCCAATTGCGTCGTAGTGGGCGATCAGCGCATCGACACTGTCGACCCGCGTGAACAGCGGAGAGATTGGAAAGCCCCATGCGCGCAAGGCGTCGACGACGTCGCTCTGTGTGTCGCCCGGAACATCGGAGGCCGCGCCCCAGCCATGTGCCCAAAATCGCAAGGGCCGGCTCGCGGTGACTTTGGCGTCTTTCTGACGCAGCGACCCAGCCGCGGCGTTGCGCGGATTGGCGAATAGCTTGGTGCCCTCTTCTTCTGCCTTGCGGTTAAGCTCGGCAAAGGCGGCACGCTCCATATAGACCTCGCCGCGCACTTCGAACACGTCGGGTACGCTATCAGGCAGCTGCTGCGGAATGTCCGCAATATGCGCGACATTGGGCGTCACATCTTCGCCCACCTGCCCGTCACCGCGGGTTGCCGCGCGGACCAGCTTTCCCTTTTCATAACGCAGCGAGCACGACAGGCCGTCAATCTTGTCCTCTGCGGTCATCGCCACCGGTTCGCTGTCAGCGAGCGACAGAAAGCGCCGCACCCGCGCGACCCAATCCTCGATCTCTTCGCGCGAAAAGCCATTGTCGAGGCTCATCATGCGAACCTCATGCGTGACCTTGCTCAGCGGCGAGGCAGCGATGGCATGGCCGACCTTTTTGGAGGGGCTGTCATCGCGGATCAAATGCGGAAACGCCTCTTCCAATTCGCGATTGCGCCGCACCAGTGCATCATATTCCTGGTCGGTGATCTCGGGATCATCTTGCGCGTGATAGAGCTTGTCATGCCGCGCAATCTCGCGCGCCAGCCGCATCAGCTCATTGGCAGCATCGGCTTCGGAGAGGTCCGTCATTCGTTCGCGTCGTCGGTATCCGGTTCAGGATCTGGCTCAACCGGCTCGGCATTGCCTTCGATCACGACCACATCCTCGCGTACATCACGATTCTCGATGATATCGACCACTTCGGGCGGCAGGATCTGTTGCAGATCGGGGCGCTCTTCAAAGAACTGCTCGATCCGCTCCCTGCGTTCAGCCGGAAGCGCGTCGCGCAAATCGCGCAGCTCTTGCAGATCGCTGTCCGACAGATCGCTTTGCGAGAAGGAGTCGCGGAAATCGTTCTGGATCTCGCGCTGGATCGACCCGTCTTCAACCGCTTCGCCGATCGCCACGCCGAGCAGGATCGGTGCGAGCAATGCCAAGGCGAACGAGGCGAAAAACACCCGCTTGAAGCTCATTTCGGTCAACAGGCTCATCACCACCATTAAGGGGATCGCCGCCACGGTGACCACGCCGATCAAGGCCAACAGCACCAAGGCCAATGCTATGCCGCCAAGAATCTCCATTACACTCCCTCCAGCAAGCGATCGGCCTGCGCCCTTGCCTCGCTTGTGATCTCTGCGCCCGACAGCATGCGGGCAATTTCTTCCTGTCGGCCTTCATCGTCGAGCAGGGTGACGCTGGTCTTGGTCACCATGCCAGAGGAGGCCTTGGCTATCAGATAGTGTGTCCCACCGCGCGCTGCCACCTGCGGACTGTGCGTGACCGCGAGCAATTGGCCTTCATCATCGGCCAATCGCGCCAGCCTTTCGCCAATTGCCGAGGCCACAGCGCCGCCGACGCCGCGGTCAATCTCGTCAAAGATGATGGTCGCCGCCCCGCCCTTTTCGGCCAGTGCCACTTTGAGCGCGAGGATGAAGCGCGACAGCTCACCGCCCGAGGCGATCTTGGCCAAAGGCGCAAAATCGGCTCCGGGATTGGTCGCGATCATGAATTCGATGCTGTCCTGGCCATGCGCGGCCCATTTGTCTTCGGGCAGCGAACCGATCGATGTGAGGAAGCGCGCCGCATCAAGCTTGAGCGGGGCAAGCTCGGCAGCGACTGCCTTGTCGAGCTTTTTGGCGGCTTTGACCCGCTTGTCATGCGCTTTCTCAGCAGCTGTGATATAGGTTGAGCGCGCCTCTTGCGCGGCGGCCTCAAGCGCGTCGAGCTGAGCCTCGCCGCCTTCGATCGCGTCAAGCGCGCTGCGCATATCGCGCATCACCTTGGGCAGGTCGTCAACATCGCAGCGATGCTTGCGGGCGATGGCGCGCAGCTCAAACAGCCGCGTTTCGGCAGCGTCGAGCTCGGCCGGATCGTGCACCAATGCTTCGGCGGCGGCTTCGAGGCGCTCTTCTGCTTCACCCGCTTCAATCACCGCGCGATCAAGCGATTCCAAAGCCTCAGCAAGCAGCGGGTGCTCCTCCGCGATACGATCAAGCCGCCGGGCCGCGACCCGCAAATGGGCGAGCGGCGAATCCGAGCCCTCCCAGACATGGCGCAGCTCTTCGAGATCGCCCGACAGACGCTCACCCTTCTGCATATCGGCACGCGCTTCGGCCAGGCGCGCTTCTTCGCCCTGCTGCGGCTCGAGCGCGGTCAGCTCAGCCAGATGTGCGATCAGCAGGTCCTGATCGGCCTTGGCTTGCTCCACCGTCTCGCGCGCTTCTGCCAGCCGGGCATCGGCGGTCGCCCAGGTCTGCCACGCCGCTTCGAGACCAGCGATATCGGTCCCGGCATAGCGATCGAGCAGCGCGCGGTGGCCGCGCGGATTGACCAGGCCGCGATCGTCATGCTGGCCGTGGAGCTCGACCAGCGATCCGGCCAGTTCGCGCAGCAGCGCCACGCCTGCGGGCTGATCATTGATGAACGCCTTGGATCCGCCATCGGCCTTGACCTGGCGGCGGATGATCAGCGGCTCGCCCGGTTCAAGCTCAATGTCTGCATCGTCGAGCGCGGTTTCGATCGTCTTGGGAAGCGTCGCGAATTCAAAGCTGGCAGTGACGCTGGCCTTTGCTTCTCCCGCGCGCACCAAGGCGGTCTCCGCGCGATCGCCCAGCACCAGTCCCAGCGCGTCGAGCAGGATCGACTTGCCCGCGCCCGTCTCCCCCGTCAGCACCCCCAAGCCACGCGTAAAGTCGAGGTCCAACGCCTCGATCAGCACGATATTGCGGATGGAAAGCCGAGTGAGCATTGCGCTTTAGGCTCTAACCCAAAGCCCCTGCTCCGTCATCAGAATAGAAACGCTTAGCTGGGGACGACGCCCGCGGCGTGGTCTTCGACCAGCTCATAGGCCTTGTCATACCATTCCGTGCCCGGATAGTTCGCACCCAGGACAGCAGCGTATTTGACCGCTTCCTCGCGAATGCCCAGCGCCAGGCTGCTCTCGGTCAGCCGGTACAGTGCCTCAGGCGTATGGCTGGTCGTATCATACTGGTTGATCACATTCTGAAACCGCAAAGTCGCAGCCAGCCACCGGCCCGAACGCTGATAGAACCGGCCGATCTCCATCTCCTTGCCCGCAAGGTGATCATCCACCAGGTCAAGCTTGAGCCGCGCATCGGCGGCATATTCGCTCTGCGGGAAGCGGCGATTGACCTCGCGCAAGGCGGTGCGCGCTTGCTCGGTGATCTTCTGGTCGCGGTTCACATCGCTGATCTGCTCGTAATAGGAGAGCGCGATCAGATAATAGGCATAGGGCGCGTCCTTGTTACCCGGATGGATCGACAGGAAGCGCTGCGAGCTCTGGATCGCCTTGTTGTAATCGCGCGCAACGTAATAGCTGAACGCGCTCATCAGCTGCGCCCGGCGGGCCCAGGGCGAATAGGGATGCTGGCGCTCCACTTCGTCAAACAAGGCCGCAGCGAGCAAAGTGTTGCCGCGATCAAGTCGGCGCTTGGCCTCAGCATAAAGCGATTCCACATCGCGCGCGACATAGGCGACATCTTCATCGGCCGAACCGCCCGAACAGCCCGACAGAGCCAGAGTGGTTCCGGCCAGGCCGGTGAGAAGGATCGAATTGCGAAACGCGCGGGATAATGTGGTCATGCCGCGCGGTATAACCAGCACAGGACTGAACGCCAAGTGAAGTTGAATGAGCGGTTCGGTTTTTTGTGTACGCCCGCCATCCGACGCGCGAAATCCTCGCAGTTTGCGGACACTTCCGCACTGCAAAACCACTCGCGACCACCATGACGCGGAGCAGCACCATCGAAATCTGGGGCATGAACCGGTTCGACGTCTTCACACTAGCCGCGAACACAATGGCTGGCGCGCAATTTTGATCATCGTGTGAAATTCCTGTAAGATTCTGTTTTATCGAGTCTTTTAGGAGGATGGGTCATGCGGATTTTCACATGGATGGGAGGGTTGGCGCTGGCCTTTGCCCCCCTGCAACAGGCGGCTGCTTGGGATCTGGTCAAAACATATTGGCAAGGAACGGACGAATACAGCCAAGACGGCTATCGCCTGTATTTCTCAACCGTCGAGAAGGATGGAGGCCAAGCTGGCCAGCACGGATATTTCCGCATCACGGGCTGGTTCCGCTCAGGCTTTGACGATTATCCCTGCCGCCGCGGTCAAAACTACTTCACCGGCTTTTACAATGAGAACACCGGCACGCTGGGCTTCACGGTGCTTTGGCAGCAGATGTACAAGCCTGAGAACAGCGATCACTGCAACACTGTGACATCTTACGCCGGCGCGATCGACAGCTCGCAGAAACTTCGGCTGCGCTCAATCAACGCCGATACCTATGCTGATCGGCCCTACCCGATCGATGGCTGGAGCATCGCGTTCACGCGGATCTTCGATGCGCAAGGCTATGCTGAAACCGATCCCGCGCCGTTGGAGGAATAGAGTGATGTGCACGTGCGGCGCGGAGCACGGCTGCACAAAACCATCACCTCCATTTTCCTACATGGGTTTGATTGGTTAGGCCTCAGGCGCCGGCGTTCGATTGATTGTCGATTCAATGTGTCCGCGCGCCATGCGTTCACTTGGCTATCCTCCGGGGACCCGACCCCTGCGGGCCACCCCTCCGGGCGCGCGGTCGCGCTTGCGACGCTTCTGGCGTCGGAATTGTGCCACCAATCGGCTTGGTCGCGGAGCACGGCTGCGCAGCAGCCGCAAGGCCGACTGGCCGCCCGCAGCGATGCGACCTTCAGGTCGCGTGAGCGAGGACACCGCACGCCGAATGGCGTGCGAAAAATAGAAGGAACAAACCAATCACCCGCACCAAAGACCCCCGCACCGTCCGCTTGCCCGTCCCCGCGGGCGAGATCCCCAGTTTCACCCCCGTCCCGCGCCAATACCAGCGCCATGATGGCTGGACCGATGAGCGCCAGCGCGATTTCATCGAAGCCTTGGCTGACACCGGCTCGGTCCATGCCGCGTGCAGAGCCGTCGATATGAGCCAGGGCGGTGCCTATCATCTGCGCCGCCAGCCTGGCGCCGAGAGCTTTCGCGCCGCGTGGCAGGCCGCGCTCGATCTGGGTGTGCAAAGGATCGAGGATGTGGCGATGGACCGCGCGCTCAACGGCGTGGATGAGCCGCTCTATTCCTATGGCAAGCTGGTCGGCACGCGAAAGCGCTACAATGACCGGCTGCTGATGTTCATGCTCAGGAACCGCGCGCCCGAGCGCTTTGCCGAGGGCAAGGCCAAGGGCATGAACGCGATCGGCAAGATGGAGCTTGCGCGCAAGAAGAAGCAATGGCGCGCCGAATGGGAGGCCGAGCAACGCAGCGTCTCCCCCGCCGAGCTGCACGACAGCATCAATCGCAAGATCGAGCAAATCCGCGTCCGGGTGGAGGCGCAGAAAAAACGCGAATGGGACGCGCTGTCAGACGAGACCAAAGCGGCGTGGGAGCGGTTTGAAGAGCTGAAGGCGAGGGATTTGGGGGAGAATAGTCTGACAAGCAATGGGGATTAGCGCCAATGACTTGAGCTGGGCCGATTGCAGACTGTCCGTTTCCAAAAGACGGCGATCAAGAAGCGGACGGCCAAATCACCACCACAGGCGGCTGATCAAAGATCGACTTACGACATAGTCGCACCTAGCATTGACGAATGAAGTACCTGCCTACAGCCTTTGGCCAGCTCGCATTTGCTTGGAAGCTATACAATTATGGTCTGAATGGACTGATCGACCCGGCAGAGTTGGACGCGGAAGTCACGTTTCAGGATGCCAACATCATCTTTGTGGTGCCTAAAGCGCTCGAGCAACCTGAAGACCTAATTGTTGCTCTGGAAAACAATCTCACCATCGCATTTGGCGCAGCAGCTATCACGTTGAATCGTGTTCGCGAGGAAATTGGTCTTACCCTGCCGAATCCGATCGACAGCGAACAAGAGCAGTGCATCGCCTTGATCTATCAGATTAGGAACGCGTTTGCGCATGATATAGCCGAGCCCAAGTGGGAGATTCGAGAGCGTTACCGCCGCTCATATGAATTCGGAGGTATGAAATTCGATCTCAGCGATCTCCACGGAGAGACGTTTCAATATGAGCATATTGGTGGGCCGGATAAGTTCTATTTGATCAAAGATTACTTCGGTCAGTCGTTTGGCGCGATCTAAAATGCTCGAATTTCGCGAAAGTATCCGTGTTCATGGGCACAAATTCTTGACAACAAATTGTAAATAACATCTGTTTGCGTCATGATGGGGGAAGCAGTAGTATCCAGTAGCTCAGCAGTTGGCCCTGCCGCTGGCTACTTTTATCAACTGCGATACGGATTGCTCCGTGCCTTGGAAGTCTTTCCCAAACATCCAACGTCTATCGTCTCTATCGAAACTTTGGACGATGTCTCAATCGCTGGCCAAAACCTGACGGTCGACAGCCAACTCAAGCACTCAGTCGATTCCGGGAAAAAAATCTCGAAGTTCAGTCCAGCAATTTGGCGGACACTCGCAATCTGGCTTACCCGCCTACGGCAAGGTGTAGACGACCATCACGAGTTTCATTTCATAACGACCGCTGAGGTCGACGACGAAAATCCGCTGCATCACCTTCGTCCCGTGCCGACCGATCTCGATGTAAATGCGGCGCTTCAAGGATTGGAAGCGGCCGCAAATAGCTCTTCAAGCACAACCACTGCAAGCGACCGCTCAGCCTTTTTGGAGGCTTCAGACGGAGAGAGGTTGTCGTTGGTCCGGCGCATTCGGCTTGCGGACGCCAAACCAAATCTTGAAGCAATCGCAACCGACATAGAACAACAAATTCGCTACGCCTGCGAAGGGGAACAGGTCGCTGACTTTCGTAGGGATCTAGAGGGTTGGTGGATCGGACGCGTGTTTGACAAATGGGTTGCTGATGGAGGTGCACAAATCGAGCTTGAGGAGCTTGGCGCGCAAGTGAGCTTTCTAAAGGAGCGCTACAAGCTAAGTGAACTCCCCCTTGATGTGCCAGAGCAGGATTGCGAAGACCTCATGGAAGACAGCGTCTTCATCAAGCAGGTCCGTGCAGTGACTGAAAGCGACCGCCGTTTGCGCAATGCGCAAAAGGCGTTTCTGCGCGCCAAAGTGCAAAGGTCAAAATGGGTGCGCGAGCACCGTATTGATCCGACTGAACTCGACAGTTTCGACGACGAATTGCGGAACAGATGGGAAGCTTATCACGCTGGCGAGTGCGACTTGCTCTCAACTGGAGCCACAGCTGACGACAAAATAAACGTGGGCAAATCTGTATTGCGATGGGCTGAGACGAGCGAAGTTCCAATCAGGTCCACTCGCAGCGTCTACCTAACGAGTGGCTCATATCATGCTTTGGCCGATGCGCTGACCGTTGGATGGCATCCGGATTTCTCCGACATGTTTGGAGCTGACCAATGACTCCGGAAACACTTCGCCTCCTGAACCCAGCTTTTTTGGCTACCGTGATTGGTCACGCGGCTGCTGGATATGTCGAGCACCGGGATCAAGGACTCCCCTTCGTCATGGCATTTATTATTCCACCGCTGGTCCTTCACAAAGACACGCGTATCGTCCTGCCGAAAATGATCACCTCAAAACTACCGGATTGGGCCCACAAGAACTCGGCTGAACTCGCATTCTTGCCTGATCATACACGCGAACTGCAGGCTGCAGTCAGAAGCGCGATATTGGTCGGCACACATTTCGACATCATCAGTTTCGATGACAAAGCTCGAATGCGTGCCGGATCGCAGTTCAATCCCAAATCAGCCCAGAAAGAACTGAAACAGTCGGATGAGGTCGAGGAAATCATGAAGAAGAGTCAGTTTATGGGGCGGTGGCTTTCCGTCTCAGGCAACCAACCAACAGTCCTCAGCATCCTCGGCATTGGCTTCTGACATGCGTATCGGTGAAATCCTCGTATACAGTCATGATGGCCAGTCACGTAAGATCACCTTTGCCTCGAGTGGACTGAACATCATCACTGGTGAATCCAAGTCAGGCAAATCAGCAATCATCCATATTCTCGACTACTGCCTCGGCTCGAAGAATTGCCATGTGCCGCTCGGCATAATCAGAGAGAAGGTCGCGTGGTACGCGGTCAAACTAGTACTCGACGATGGCGAGCTATTTGTCGCGCGTAAGAACCCTGATGGAGGCAAGAAGACCTCACATGAGATCTTCCTGGATACCGAACCTGACATCGCGCCTGTTTCGCACGAAGAGCTTGAGGCCAACGCGAACTTGGAAGGCTTGCGCAGGCTCCTTTCGTCGGCTGTGGGCATCGATGAGAACCTTCATGTCCCAGCAGAAGGGCAGACGCGCGATCCGCTCGAAGCAAATTTTCGTCATGCGATAATATACAGCTTTCAAGACCAAAGCCTGATCGACAACAAGAATCAGCTCTTTTACGGCCAGAACGAGTCATTCGTGGAGTTGGCTATTCGCGATACGCTGCCGTACTTTCTCGGAGCTGTGGACCAGGACGAGTTGCTCAACCAAAACCGCCTGGCCAATATGAAAAGGCGATTGAAGCAGCTCGAGAAGCAGCTAGCGATTGCAATTAGCTGGCAGGAAGCAGCCATAGATCGGGCCCAGTCATTCTTAGCCGAGGCACGCCAAGTCCGACTCATAGCGCCAGAACAACGCCCTGTATTGCCCGACGCCGTATTCGAGTTGCTTGCTGACATTCCGTCAATGACTCTCGAGGATCCGGAATTCATGGACATGGATGACGAACTCGAAAAGTTGGAAGACGAGCGAGATGGCCTTAGGGATGAGTATTTCGCTATAGGCAGGCGGATCGACGATGCACTGAGCCTTTCGGTCAGCCGAAAGGAATACGGAACTGAGCTTCTTGAACAGCGCGCACGCCTCTCGCTCTTGCCAGAGAGCGCTGACGAGACAGTTGTTTGTCCTCTTTGCAACAAAGTAGACCGAGACAGCGCAGAACTGCTTTCTCTTCTCAGCGGCGAGATTTCAGACGTATCTGATAGGATAGCTGAACTGCAGGTGCATGGTCCCCGACTTCAAGCCCATATCTCACGCCTGGAAGCGCGCCAGATGGAACTACGCGAGCAAATCTCGAGCAGTCAGGCTCAGATCAACGGGATTCTGGCACAAGCGGAGCAACTTCGCGAGATACGCAGCCTACAGGCGAGACGCGCCCGCGTTCAAGGACGGATAAGTGCGTTTCTAGAACAGCAGAGTTCCTCCGAGGAGCGCGACGAGCTGGAATTGAAAGCTGAGGAACTGAGGCGGTCCATTGCTCAAATCGAATCCAACATCGATGGCGACGACTTCTTTGCACGACTTCGCAACGCAGAAGCCAACCTCGAGCGACTCATGACAGAGTACGCTCGCGACCTTCAACTCGAACATTCGGATGGACAAACTCGACTTGATACTCGTCGGCTTACGGTAGTGTCGGAAACGCGCTACGGCTCGATTCCGCTCGAAGATATGGGCAGCGGCGATAATTGGGTCGGTTGCCATGTGATTTCCCACATCGCGTTGCACAATTGGTTCAGGTCCAAAAATAGACCGGTCCCTGCGTTTGTTGTTTTCGACCAACCCTCAAAGGCACATTACCCGCCCGAACTCGACGATCTAAGTGACGTTGATGATGATGATCGGAAATCGGTAGTTCGCTTGTTCAGGTTCATGCACGAAAGAAGTGCAATGGACCGGCCCTTTCAGACAATCGTGCTAGACCACGCCGATGAGAAAGAAGATTGGTTTCAGGACAGTGTTGTCGAGCGTTGGCGGGAGGGAGACAAACTGGTCCCCGATGAATGGCCTTCTCGATAGCTAGCTGGGACGGAGGCGTCTGGAGGCAGGGATTGTATGACCGCTTTTGGGACTAGACTTCGGTCGAGTTAAAGACTGACGCTGGGGCGCAAAGGAGCCGTTCAGCGTTGAGGCAGCTTTTGGCCCGCGATCTTTTTGATTGCTTCAGGCGCCAGCGCAGACATCCGTCTGCTTGGCTTCCCTCGCATATGCTCGGGCGGCCTTGCAGGTGTGCTTTGCACGTCTGCGCCTTCGGCTTCGACTCCGCCCTTGCGGCTCGCTGGTCGCTCGCCGGATCAGCACCATCCAACTAGCTAGGCGCGGGGCTTCATTCCTCGCCCATCCGTAGCGCCGCGATAAAGGCCTCTTGAGGGATTGATACGTTGCCGTACTCCCTCATCTTCGCCTTGCCCTTTTTCTGCTTCTCGAGCAGCTTCTTCTTGCGCGAGATATCGCCGCCATAGCATTTGGCGGTCACGTCCTTGCGCAGGGCCGCGATGGTTTCGCGCGCGATGATCTTGCCGCCCAGCGCGGCCTGGATCGGGATCTTGAACAGGTGCCGCGGGATCAGGTCTTTCAGCCGCTCGCACATGCCGCGGCCGCGCTCTTCCGCCACGCTGCGGTGGACGATCAGGCTCAGCGCGTCGACCGCTTCGGCGTTGACCAAGATGTTCATCTTGACGAGGTCGCCTTCGCGCAGGCCAATCTGCTCATAATCAAAGCTGGCATAGCCGCGGCTGATGCTCTTCAAACGGTCGTAGAAATCGAACACGACTTCGTTGAGCGGGAGTTCATAAGTGACCTGCGCGCGGCCGCCAACATAGGTCAGCTCGGTCTGAATCCCGCGCCGGTCCTGGCACAGCTTCAGGATCGCGCCGAGATATTCGTCGGGCGTGTAAATCACCGCCTTGATCCACGGCTCCTCGATCATCTCGATGCGATTGACATCGGGCCAATCGGCCGGGTTGTGGAGCATGATCTCCTGCGCTTCCTCATTGCGCGTCTTGCCCAATTGCAGGCGATAGACGACCGAGGGCGCGGTGGTGATCAGATCCAGATCATATTCGCGGCTGAGCCGTTCCTGGATGATCTCGAGGTGTAGCAGGCCAAGGAAGCCGCAGCGAAAGCCGAAGCCGAGCGCGGCGCTGGTTTCCATCTCATAGGAGAAGCTGGCATCGTTGAGGCGCAATTTGCCGATGCTTTCGCGCAGTTTTTCGAAATCCGCCGCGTCGACCGGGAACAAGCCGCAGAACACGACTGGTTGGACGTCCTTATAGCCCTCCAGCGGCTCGTCAGCGCCAGCTTTGACGGTGGTGATCGTGTCACCGACGCGGGCTTGCTCAACCTCTTTGATCTGCGCGGTGATGAAGCCGATTTCGCCCGGGCCAAGCTCGGCCAGGTCTTGCCGTTTGGGGGTGAAGCAGCCGACGCGGTCAACCAGGTGCTGAGTGCCGCCTTGCATGAATTTGATGTTGAGGCCCTTGGTCAGCGCGCCTTCGATCACGCGGACGAGGATGACGACGCCGAGATAGGGATCGTACCAGCTGTCGACCAGCGAGGCCTTGAGCGGCTTGTCACGCTCACCCACGGGCGGCGGGATTTTGGCGACGACGGCTTCGAGCACGTCTTCGATGCCAATGCCGGTTTTGGCTGACGTCATGACGGCATCGGACGCGTCGAGGCCGATCACTTCCTCGATCTCGAGCTGGACCCGCTCGGGCTCGGCTGCGGGCAGATCGACCTTGTTGATGACGGGGACGATCTCGTGGTCGTGCTCGATCGATTGGTAGACATTGGCGAGGGTCTGCGCTTCGACTCCCTGCGCGGCGTCGACGACGAGGAGCGCGCCTTCGCAAGCGGCAAGGGAGCGCGAGACCTCATAGGCGAAGTCGACATGGCCGGGCGTGTCCATCAGGTTGAGCTGATAGGTCTCGCCGTCCTTGGCGGTGTAGTTCAAGCGGACGGTCTGGGCCTTGATGGTGATGCCGCGTTCGCGCTCAATGTCCATGTTATCAAGCACTTGCTCGGACATTTCGCGTTCGGTCAGCCCGCCGGTGAACTGGATCAGGCGGTCGGCAAGTGTGCTCTTGCCGTGATCGATGTGCGCTATAATGCTGAAATTGCGGATCTTAGAGAGGTCAGTCATTTGACCGGCCATTTAGCGAGCGAATTGCCGCGTGTCATTCGCGAAAACCGGATTACTCAAATAGCCATCAGTTCGCGTGCAGGAAAACTCTGATTTCTATGCCGCTTCGTGTCGGAAATTGGTGGCGTATCCGAATTGCGGGACGCTGCTGCCCTGCCCCAACATGCCGCCTTCCATACCCTTGTAGCTTCCGGGCGAAAGCGCAGCGAGAGGCGCACCGGCGGAGCTGAGGGCGTAGGGTGACACACGGTTGCGGGTGCACAGACCGCCCGAACCATCATCAACCAGACATTGTTCGAATTCGAGGCCCTGCGTGTCACCATTGGTGCGGATGACCGTGGCCACCGCCAACTGACCACCGCCAAGATCGACCACGAATTGCGTCCCCTTGGGCACGTCTGCCAACCCTTGGATCAGCGCACCCGTCTTCGACAAATTGCGCAGAGTCACTTCGTAGGAGTGATCGTCGTGAATGACCTGAATCTTGCGGAACACCGTCCGCCGACGCGCCCGCTTGGTGCGATCCTTGTCGGGAGCGATTTTCCAGTCGTCGCCAGTCAGTTCGGTGTGCGCCGCTTCGACAGTAACCGGGTCCGAATAGATTGATCCCTGCAGCGAGGTGATCCCGCATCCGCTCAAGGTCTCATGTTGCTCCATCGAATCGATACCGCTCGAAATGGTTTCCATGTCCAAAGCGCCAGCGAGCGCGACAATCGCCTTGATCAGGCTCAGCTCATTACTCCCCGGCTCTGCCGCTTCGGTGGTCAGCGTATTGTCGATCTTGATCGTATCGAACGGAGCCCTGCGCAAATAAGCGAGCGAGGAATAGCCGCTACCGAACTCATCCAGCGTCAAGCGAACACCAAGTTTGAAGAGCGCACCAAGCGTGCGATCTACACTGTTTGCGTCGCCAAAGAACACGGCCTCGCTGATTTCCAGCTCCAGCCGGCCGGCGGCCAGGTCCGCCTGCTGCAATGCGCTTGCGACCCGATCAACGAAGTCATCGACGGCGAACAATTGGACCGGCACATTGACTGCCACACGGACTGTCGAAGGCCATTCGATGGCATGCTTGCACGCCTCTTCGATCGCCCACACGCCAACATCAACGACTGCGCTTGAACCATCGAGGATGGAAGCAAACTCTTCCTCGTCGATTTCACCACGTTGATCATGATTCCAACAGATCTTCGCCTCGAGTGTCTCAACCGTCTGGCTGCTCGATGACACGATTGGCTGATATTTGAGGAACAATTGCTGATCGCGGACCGCGGCACCAAGGTCTTCTTCAAGACGGCGGCGAAACAACGCTTCATTCTCAAGCTCGCCAGAGAAGAAACGGAATTGACCGCGCCCGCCATTCTTGGCTGCATACAGCGCCAAGTCCGCGCTACGCACAATCTCATCGCACGTCACGCCATCATGCGGCGCGATCGCAATCCCGACCGACGCACCGATCACACAGCGACCCTCGTCCAGCGAATAGGGCTGCTTGAGCATTGCAATGATCTTCATCGCCAACTCGCCCAGCACGCCGCGGTCATCAATATCCGGCAGCATGATCTGGAATTCGTCGCCGCCCAGTCGACCGATCTCGCACTCGCGATCGATCGCACGACCGAGCCGTTCGGCAACCTGCTTGAGCAGCTCATCGCCGGCCGCGTGGCCCAGCGTGTCGTTGACATGTTTGAATCGATCGAGATCGAGCATCATGATCGCGCAATTGCGTTTGGCAGCCTGGAAGGCCGTCAGTGTCGACTGGATCAAATGCGTCATGCGATGGCGATTTGATAGGCCGGTCAGCGAGTCGAACTTCGCAAGCCGCGCGGTCTCTTCCTCGCGATGATATTCTTCGGTGATGTCCCAACCAGTCCCACGGAAACCGGCGAACTTATCTCCCGCCGAAAATGTCGGCTGGCCAGACAGGCGCAAAACGGCAGAATTCGCATTGCCCGATGCGCGCACAGCAAAACCTGAAAACGCCTTGTGAGCGCCTAGCATCAGCGCGAGCGATTTTGTCCTGCCCTCGCCTTCAAGCGGCACGAAGGTGGAAGCCAGCGGTTTGCCAAGAAGATCATCGAGATCGAACTCGATGCGCTCTGCCAATGCTGCGCTCAGATAAGTGAGATTCCCTTTGGCATCGCTGGCCCAAAACCATCCCATGCCTGACTGCTCGAGCTCATTGAGCATGGCGAGCTTCTCGCCATCGGAAAGCGTCGATGCGGCACCGCTCTTCTCTGGTGCAGGCTCGCTTTTTGAAGACAACAGTCCCTTCAGGGGCACCCGCTTACATCCTTTCCAAAAGTCGATCGACTTGCCACTCGTCACTTGTCCGTAAAGCCGGTTGGTTAGTTTTGTGCTAACAGCACTGATTACCGGCGTGGTAAGGAATGCCCCCAGCCGGCATCAGACAAACCAAAATTTGCAGGATTAGCCGTTGGCGAACGCCATCTGGTCAGGTTTGCCGCGCAGCACGGCAAAGGTCCCGTCAGCGCGTCGCTTGAGCGGCGCAGGGAATTCCACGCCAACGCGGTTCTCGCGCGACCAGCGGACATGCGCTGGCGCAACCTTGTCCTTCGAGAACTCGATCTGAATCTTGCTGCCCGCGGGCATGTTCCAAAGGCCTTCGACCATCGCGCCGCTATCGGAAATATTCCGGATCGTAGCGTTGAGGCGATTGCCGTTGTGAACAACCGTTACCCGGCGCAGCAGCACTTGACGCGGCGAACGCGCGGCCTGCGGACCATCGGCTTCGGCTGCAAGATCGCCTTCAACCAGCGAACTCGCATCTTCGGCGTTCATCGGCTTGTGATAGATGTAGCCCTGGACGTGGCTGCAGCCGAGCGCCTGGATCAGTTCGAGCTCATCCAGCGTTTCAACGCCTTCAGCGGTTGTGTCCATATGCAGAGCTTCAGCGAGGCTGGTGATTGACGCGATAATGGCGCCGTTGCGGCTGCCCTGCTCGGTCGCGCCGCGCACAAAGCTCTGGTCGATCTTGATCTTGTCGAATGGGGCCTTCTTCAAATAGCCCAGCGAAGAATAGCCGGTGCCGAAATCATCGAGCGCCAATCGCACACCAACCCGCTTGAGCGATTTGAACATCGCGTCGGTGCCGGCATTGTCGTTCAAGAACACGCTTTCAGTGATCTCAAGCTCTAGCCGCGATGGATCGACGCCAGCATGCGCCAGCGCATTGGCAACGATCGTCGGCAGTTCCGGATTGGAGAACTGCAAGGGCGACACATTGACCGCGCAACGGATCGATTCCGGCCACTTCGCGAGATCCGAACATGCGGTGCGCAGCGCCCATTGTCCCAGCTGATCGATCAGACCAGCATCTTCGGCAATCGGAATGAACTTGGCAGGGGACATCCATCCCCGCTCTGGGTGCTGCCAACGAAGCAACGCCTCGAAACCAACAATCCGCTCTGTCGCCGCGTAGACAACGGGTTGGTAATGCAATTCGAGGCCACCGGTCGCGATCGCGTGACGCAGGTCCTTCTCAAGCGCTGAGCGCTCTTCGGCCGCCGAATGCAAATCTTCGGCATAGAAGCGGTGGCAACCGCGCCCGGCGTCTTTTGCTGCGTAGAGTGCAAGGTCAACATTGCGGATCAAGGCATCGTTGGACACGCCGTCCTCGGGCGCAACTGCGACGCCAACAGATGCGCCGATGATTACGCTCTGGCCATCGATCGAATATGGCTGCGATAGCGAAGCGATGATCTGTTCGGCCATTTGAGCCAGTGCTTCGCGCTTCTGGTGACCAGGAATGATCACCTCGAACTCGTCACCGCCAAGACGTCCGCAGCGCCCATTGCCGTCGACCACACGTTCCAAGCGCTGAGCGACCTGCTTGAGCAGGGCGTCGCCCGCCGGGTGGCCGAGTGTATCGTTAACGTGCTTGAAGCGGTCGAGATCCAGCATCAGGACAGCGCAGCTGCGATCACGCTCACGAGGGGCCGCCAGAATGCGGTCCAGTGTTTGTGACATTTGCAGCCGGTTGGCGAGACCAGTGAGCGAGTCAAAGTGCGCCAAGCGAGTGACCTGTTGCTCGCTGCGACGTTGCTCAGTCAGGTCGGCGCCATGGCCACGGAAACCGCAGAAGTTCTTGAACGAGTCATAGACCGGCCGACCCGTAAGCGCCCACCAGCGCTCCGGATCAGTGCCCGCAGCCCGCATTTCGATTTCGTGGAAGGCTGACCGTGCCGAAATATGAAACGCGAGCGTGCGCTCGGCCTCAGTCGCCCCGCTATTGACCTCTACGATTTCAGTCAGCGGACGGCCCAGCAATTCGTCAGACGTCTTGCCCAACACTTTTGCAGCCGATGGCGAGATGTAGCTGATCGTACCGCGCCTGTCTGTCTCCCAGAACCAGCCCTGCCCGCTATCCTCAAAGCTGCGAAGAATGTCCTCAGCGCGGGCAGCAACACGTTCGCGGGCTTCCCGCTCGAGCCGACGACGTTCAACCGCTTTCCAATCAAGGCGAGCGATCAGAGTTAACGCCAGCACGGCGCCGGCGAGCGCCGAAATGGTCAGCGCACTTGGACTGATCAGCGCAAAAGCAGCCCAGACCGCGATCTTCGCCAAGAACAGCGACAGGATCCGCATGCCAAACAGGCTGGCAGATGCTGCATTGATGCAGATGATAGTGGCGACGGCCCATTGCCACGCCAGCCCTTTGACGACCCAGGCTCCAAGCGCAAAGCCAGCCAGCGCCATTGGCAGCACGACGGCAAACAGAAACAGGGCGATCCTGACAACATGCGGCATGCCAGACCGGCGTTCCATCGATGCGAAGGCGGGACCAACTCCGAAAATCGCAATCGAAACGATGGCGCCGAGTCCTGGAAGGCCAAGCAAGACACTCTGCGCCACACCACCTGCGATGATAAACGCCAGCAGCAGGAACAGGGCCATCGGCCTTGTGTCTTGAGGGATGAAGAATTTGTGCTCGGGAGTGATCCCCGCATTGGCGCTGCTACGCGAATGCGGGAGCGGAGCATTGGACCGATCGGGCTTGCGACGATCGCCGGATGCGCGTTCATTCTTAGCGGCTCGTTCTTGTGCCGCACGCGCACGCGCAAGCGAGCGCAAATCGCGCCCAGAATTGCGTGGCCCCTGGTCCGGTCCCGCAAACTTCCGAGTGGTGTTTGTGGTCACTGAGGCAAAATGCCTCAATTCGCTTTGAAAAAGAGTTAATTTGCCGAGATAAAATGGCCGTCGAAAAGTGCTGAGTTGCGAATGTTAACCAGCCACTCGATCAATTTCGGTTTCTACAAAGGCTTTGGACAGGGTTGGCTGGTTCGCAACCACCACAGTACCAGGCCCAACCTTCATGCCTGCCAGCGGGTTGTAAGCGGCCTCAATCTCTCGCAGCGGAACGCGGCCGGACGTGCGCAAACCGTCTTTCCCGTCCGAGACCAAAGGTGTTTCGAATTCAACGCCTTGGCTGTTGCCTTCGGTGCGCCTGACCACCGCCACAGCGAGCTGCCCATCGCCCAGATCGAGCACCACTTCTGTACCCTTCGGTACCCCGAGAAGTCCTTCAATCTTGGCTCCTGTCTGGGAGATATTGCGCAGGAACACGCTGTATTTGTGATCGCCATGGACCAAATTGATCTGCCTGAACTCTGTACGGCGCGGCGCCCGAAATCGTTCAGGCCCACTGGGAATGAAACGCAGATCACCGACGTCGATCCTGGCTTTGATCGTTTCGCTTTCCAGAGCTCTCGAAAACAGAAATCCCTGCAGGTTCGTGACACCCAGTTCGGTCACCTGGCGCATATCGTCCTTGGTTTCGACACCTTCTGCCACTGTGTCCATTCCAAGCGAGCGAGCCAGGCTGACGACCGATCTGATGATCGCTGAATTGTTTGAGTTCTTTGCTGAACAACCACGAACAAAACTCTGATCTATCTTGATTTTATCGAATGGGGCGTCGCGCAGATATCCGAACGAGCTGTAGCCTGTGCCAAAGTCATCGAGTGCCAGACCAACCCCCAATTTCTTCAACGCCTTGAACAATTGCCACGTGCGTTCGATGTCACCGACAAACACGCTTTCGGTGATTTCCAACTCGATCTGTGCTGGATTGACGCCGCTCGATTTGAGTGCACGGCTTACAACATCAGGAAAGTCATCCGACGCGAATTGCACCGCCGATACATTGACAGCGGCTTTCACGGTCGATGGCCATTGCACCACTTCGCGGCAGACTTCGTTGAGCGCCCACTCCCCCAACTCGCGGATAATTCCGACCTCCTCGGCCACAGGAATGAAATCACCGGGCGAGATCATCCCGCGTTCGGTGTGCTTCCACCGCATCAGCGCCTCAAGGCACGTAACTGAGTGACTGCCTGCATCGACTATCGGTTGGTAGTGCACTTGCAGCTCGTCTTTGACGATGGCTTCGCGCAGATCGACTTCGAGCTGGTGCCGAAGCGCCGCGCCGGCGCGCATATCGTCCGAATAGAAACAACACTGTCCGCGTCCGTCGGCTTTGGCAGCGTAGAGCGCCAAATCTGCCGCTTTGACCAGTTCTTCCGATGTATCGCCGTCATTCGGTGCAACGGCGATGCCCACAGAAGCGCCAATGACAGCTCTGGCGCCGCCGATCTGGTACGGCTGCGAGACCATCTGAATGATGCGCTTGCCCAGCACCTCAAGCTCTTCGCGATCGCCAACCTCCTGCAGGATCACTTGAAACTCGTCACCGCCCAAGCGGCCGATTTCACAGTTCTCGTCTACGACCCTCGCTATCCGATCAGCCACCTGTTTGAGCAATTCGTCGCCGGCCGGGTGCCCGAGCGTATCGTTCACCTGCTTGAATCGGTCGAGATCCATGATCGCCAAAGCACAGGGTCGATTGGTCGATTGCGCTGCTACGAGAGCCGTATCGAGTTGACGCGCCATGCGGTAGCGATTGGCCAGGCCTGTCAGCGAGTCATATTGCGACAGCCGCTCTGCCTCCAGTCGCGCTTCAAGAATGCCGCTGACATCCTTCGCGACGCCGCGGAAGCCGACAAAGCCGCCAGATTCAAACAGGGGCTTTCCAGAGATTTCCCACCAATATCGCCTGTCGTCAGCCTCGACGAAAACGATCTTTTGCGTGATCGAACTCCGGCCCTTGAGCAGAAGCTTGAGCGGCCGACCACTGGTTTCGCCCTCGCTCGTGTCATCATCCTTGAAGAGCTCGGCAAGGGCCGTGCCGATAAGCTCGTCTTTGCTTGCGTTGAGCGCGTCGATTGCGGCCTCTGAGATATATTCCAGCTGACCGTCGGCGTTGCTGGCCCAAAACCAGCTGACGCCGGTCTTTTCCAGATTGCGCAACAGCGACGAGGGAACGCCCCCCGTGTCGGGTTCATATCCAGTAATGCGGGATAGCAGGGAAGCCATCTGTTCTGACCCATTGGGTTAATGTGGTCTGCCCTGTCAGTCCGGGATAGATGGCAAAGGTTTACAATTCTTAATCGCGCTCAAGGACGCAGCTGCTGCTTAGCCGACCTCGACTTCAACGAAGGCACGGTTGCCAGCGGGTGAGGGATTGGCGATCCCCGAATAGGCATCATGACCAAGCGAAGCCAAGGGTTTGCCAGCGGCTTCGATTTCATAGGGTGAAACTCGGTGCCGCGTGCACAGCCCATCCGCGCCATCGCTGATAAGCGGGGTCTCGAACTCGAGGCCCTGGCTGCTGCCTTCGGAGCGACGGACAGTCGCCACAGCGAGCTGACCTCCGCCCAGATCGAGCACAACATCTGTCCCTTTGGGGACGCCCAGCAAGCCTTCGACCTTGGCCCCCGTCTTCGAGAGATTGCGCAGGAACACATTGTAGCGATGATCGCCGTGGATCAGCCCGATGCGCCGGAACTCGGTCCGCCGATCGGCGCGATAGCGCTCTGGTCCGCGCGGATTGAACTTCAGATCACCAGCCTCGAAGCGCTCCAGGATCTCCGCTGAGGGCACCGCTCGCGAAAACAGGATACCCTGCAGATGCGTCGCGCCAATATCTGTAACGTGCTTGAGTTCATCCTTGGTCTCAACGCCTTCTGCGACGGTGTCCATACGCAGCGCCTGAGCCAGGCTCACAACCGAGCTGATGATGGCCGAATTGTTGTTGTCGGGCGCTGAGCAGCCGCGCACGAAGCTCTGGTCGATCTTGATCTTGTCGAACGGAGCGTCGCGCAGATAGCTCATCGAGCTGTAGCCGGTGCCAAAATCATCAAGCGACAGGCTGACGCCCAACTCCTTGAGTGATTTGAACAATTGCAATGTCCGATCGACGTCGCCGACAAACACGCTTTCCGTAATCTCGAGCTCAACTTGCGCCGGGTTCACACCGCTGGTCTTGAGCGCCTTGCGAACGATGTCGAGGAAATCGTCAGACGAAAACTGGACGGCGGAAACATTGACCGCCGCTTTGATGCTCGACGGCCATTGAGTGACGTCGCGGCACACCTGATTGAGCGCCCATTCGCCAAGCTCTCTAATTAGCCCGACTTCTTCAGCCACCGGAATGAAATCTCCGGGCGAGATCATGCCGCGCTCGGTGTGCTCCCAGCGCATCAAGGCTTCCATGCAAGCAACCTCGTGCGTCTTCGCATCAACGATCGGCTGGAAATGCATTTGCAGTTCGTCGCGGACGATTGCGTCGCGCAGATCGGATTCCAATTGGTGCCTATGGCTGGCACTCGCCCGCAGATCGGTGGAATAGAAGCGGTGCTGTCCGCGTCCGCCACCTTTGGCTGCGTAGAGCGCGAGGTCGGCAGCCTTGACCAGCTCTTCGGACTCAATTCCGTCGTAGGGCGCAACAGCGATCCCCACCGACGATCCGATGACCGCGCGCGATCCATTGATCGAGTAAGGCTGCGAAATCATCTGGATCAGCCGTTGGCCCATCTCACCGAGATGACCGCGATCGTCGACATCCGGAAGAATGACCTGGAACTCATCACCGCCGAGGCGACCAATTTCACCGCGTTCACCGACAATGCGTTTGATCCGCGCCGCAACTTGTTTGAGCAATTCGTCGCCCGCCGGGTGGCCCAGCGTATCATTGACCTGCTTGAACCGATCCAGATCGAGCATCATCAGAGCGCAAGATCGTTTGGCCGATTTGAACGCGTTCAGCGTCGATTCCAACTGCTTCGACATGCGGTGGCGATTGGCCAGTCCGGTCAGTGAATCATATTGCGACAGACGCTCGGCCGATCGGCGTGCCTCGTGAGTGTTGCTGACATCGGTCGCGGCACCGCGATAGCCAGCGAAATTCTGATTGGCATCGAAATGCGGCTTGGCGGCGATCTCCCACCAATGCTGATCATTGCCGGCCCGAACCTGGACCGTCACTGGACTGATTGAGTTGTGAGCGGCGAGAAGGAATTTGAGCGAGCGCTGTGCACGTTCTCCCTCGGCCTCCAGGTCTTCTGCGAAGAAATCGCTGATTTTGCGACCGATTGTCTGATCTTCCGAGACTTCCAGCGCCTCAAGCGCAGGAGCCGAAACATAGATCAGTCGACCTTGTGCATCGCTGGCCCAAAACCAGCCAATTCCTGAATTCTCCAAGGCGTCGAGCAATTCCACCCGGCGCTGGAGATCTTGCGCGCTGATGGGGGCAAGCTGCTCTTCCACTTCGGCCTCAGGGGCCGGCTCAGACTCGGTTTTCAGGCGTCGTGAGAATAAGCCTGCCATTCTGATCGTCGCCCTCTTCTGCCCAAGCGGTTGTTCCGTCACGCAAGGCCATAATTTGTAATGGTAAATAAGTCTTAACCGTGTTTTCGAATTCGACAGGCGAATGACCGTTTACTGACATTTCAGACTCGATCCTCCCAATCCGGGACAGCTGACGGTCGCGTCAACTTTGCAAGTGCGAAGGCGCAGGTTATGACGTTGTGAAACGGGGGCTTACACCGCCCGACACATTCAGAGGTCTTAAGAGGGATCCATGGCCGAGAAAATTGAGCTTGAAAACGAAGCCGCACAGTCAACCAACGCTCTCGGGCCGCTGATCGGCGTTGCTCGCGAAGACTTTGTTGGAGCAGTGGCGCTACTTCTGCGCGAAACCGCGTCCGATCCTAAGCGCTTTATGCGGCACGCCCAGTCGATGGGTGAGGACATGGTCCAGATCCTGACGGGCAAGAGCGAGCTGGCCCCGCATCCCAAAGACAAGCGGTTCATGGATCCGGCCTGGCAGTACAATCCGTTCTTCCGTGCCGGTGCGCAATATTACCTCGCAGTGCAGAAGGGCATGCGCAACTGGCTGGAAGAGCTTGAGCTCGACGAGTTGGAGCGCAACCGCGCGAACTTCATTTCCAATATCATTCTCGACAGTCTGGCGCCGACCAACACTCTGATCGGCAACCCAGCCGCGCAGAAGCAAGTGATCAATTCGGGCGGCCTGTCGCTGCTCAAGGGCCTTCAGAACGCCTATAATGACATCGTCAACAACAAGGGCATGGTCAGCCAGGTCGACAAGCGTCCGTTCAAGATTGGCGAGAATGTCGCCACGTCTGCAGGGTCAGTGGTCTACCGCACCGAAATGTTCGAACTGGTCCACTACGCGCCGACGACCGATGAAGTGTACGAGATCCCGCAGCTGACGATCCCGCCGCAGATCAACAAGATGTACATCAACGACCTCTCTCCGGAGAAGTCGATCATCAAATGGCAGCTCGATAACGGTCTGCAGACATTCGTGATCTCGTGGCGCAATCCGTCGAAGGACCAGGGCCATTGGGCAATGGCCGATTACATTGCGTCCTGCGAAGAGGCACTGGCTGCAGTCGCTGACATCACCGGCTCGAAGAAGGTCAATGTATCTGCGGGCTGTTCGGGCGGCCAGACGGCGTCTGTCCTGGCATCCAAGCTTGCGGCGACCAAGAATGACGTGCTCGGCACGCTGACGTTGATGGTCTGCGTGCTTCACCCCAAACAGACCGATATCGAAGCCGGATCGCTGGTGTCAGAGAACGGCATGGCGATCGCGCGCAAACGCGCAGAGAAGGCTGGCGTCATCAAGGCAGACGATCTGGCGCGCGGCTTTGCCTGGCTGCGCCCCAATGATCTGATCTGGAACTATGTGATCAACAACTACCTGCTGGGCATGGATCCACCGGCATTTGACGTGCTGTTCTGGAACGCAGACGCGACCAACCTGTCCGCCAGCCTAATGGGCGATTTCCTGACGCTCTATGAAACGCTCGCCTTCACCAAGAAGGGCGAAGTCGAAATGGCCGATCACAAGGTCGATCTCTCCAAGGTCAAATCTGACCTGTTCATCCTGGGCGGGGTGACTGACCACATCACGCCGTGGAAGGCGACCTATCGTTCGACCAGCCTGTTTGGCAGCAAGAACGTCACCTACGTTCTCAGCCAGTCGGGCCACATGCAGGCGATCCTCAACCCACCGGGTAATCCCAAGGCCAAGTATTTCGTCCAGAAGAAGAAGGGCAAGCTCCCTGCGACTGCCGATGAATGGCTGCAGGGCACCGAAGAGGTCAAAGGCAGCTGGTGGCCCTATTGGATGGAGTGGATCCAAAAACGCTCGGGCGACCAGAAGCCTGCACCAGAAAATCTGGGCAATGATACCTATAAGCCGCTGGACCCGGCCCCCGGTCTCTACGTAGTGGAAGAGGTGGACTGACAGAGCGCTGCTCTGCCAGGAACGAGAAACCAAAACGAGCAACAATGTGATGCTCGCGATCATCGCGGCACACTGAGCCAACGAGGAAACCTATTTGTCTGACGCAATGAAAGACGCCACGATTTCGATGGAACATGTCGGCGGTCGCACGCTGCGTGTGGCCACCTGGAGATTGGACGAGCCGTCCGATCACCCGCCGATCCTGTTCTTCAACGGCATTGGCGCGAATATCGAAGCGGTCGCGCCGCTCACCGAGGCTCTGCCCGAGCGTGGCTTCATCATGTTCGACATGCCAGGCGTGGGTGAATCTCCCGATCCAATCGTCCCCTACAACCCGTTTACAATGAGCTGGACCGCGGCTGAGCTGCTTGGGCGGCATGGCATCGAGCACGTCGATGTGATGGGCGTGTCCTGGGGCGGCGCAATGGCGCAGCACTTTGCACTTCAGCATCCTGCCCGCACCCGCCGCTTGATCCTGATCGCGACAACGCCGGGTATGGCGATGGTCCCCGGCAATCCGGCCGCCTTCACCAAGATGGCCAATCCGCGGCGCTACATCGATCCTGACTTCATGAATGAGCATTTTGCGACGCTCTATGGGGGTGTCGATGCCGACGGCGCAGCGCACCAGAAGGACAGCCATATCGGACGGCTCAAGCCCCCTTCCCCGCGCGGTTACTTCTACCAGCTGCTGTGCATGCTCGGCTGGACCAGCCTTCCAGCCCTGCCCTTCCTGTCAAAGGAAACGCTGATCATGATGGGCGAGGACGATCAGATCGTTCGCCCCATCAATGGCAAGATTCTGGCTTCGATGATGCCCAACGCCACCCTGCAGATGTTCGAAGGCGGAGGACATTTGTTCCTGCTTACGCACACAGAGGAAAGCGTCGAGGCGATCCGCGATTTTCTGGACGCGCCGGAGACTCAGGACGAGGCCCAGGCCGCGGCAGCCTAACTGGTCGGTCCGCTGACCCCACACTGACCTGCGACCGGTAGCCGTCCCGCTTCGCCTAGCGCGGCAGCGGCGGCGCGGGGCCTGTCAGTCGCGATAATGTCGACCCCGCCCGCGCTGAGCTCAGCATAGCGCTCATCCGTGCCGAAGCGGTCGAATACGCCATCGAGCGAAGTTGACGGCCGGCCTAGCGTTCCGAAGATCACTTCGACGTCTTCTTCGTCGAGCGCGGCGTAAAGATCAGGCCGGGCGGTGCTGATCCCGGTGAAGGCGGCGATCCGATCCTTGGCTATCCCGGCAGTGGTGGCTGCAACGAGATCGCCCGGCTTGTTGATCGACAGCGAGATCATCATCTCGGGCGCGAGCTCATGCAGGCGCGCGGCGGCACCGATTGAGTAAGCGATCAGGATGACATGGTCTGCCATGTCCTTTGACTGGATCAGCGCAATCGTATCCTCGTAGGAAGCAGTGCGCTTGAAATCGATCTGCAAGACCGTGCGGTCCTTGGCCCAATCGAGCACGGCATCAAGGGTCGGCACTTTGTAAGGCGTCACCCAACCGGCGGAATCGCGCAGGAAGAGCGGTTCGATCTCGCTCCAAGCCAGATCGGCAACAGACCCGGTCCCGTTGGTGGTTCGATCAATCGTGCGATCGTGCATTAGGTAGAGCACGCCGTCCGTGCTCTGCGCGACATCCACTTCCATGACAGCGGGGATTGCGGTGAGCACGGCGTCCATGGTCTCCAGACCGTTTTCTGGCAGGCCTGGTGAAGGACCACCGCGATGCGCAGAGATCAGCGTGGTGTCTGCGGCCTCGAGGCAATCAAGCATGGTCGACAGGTCTGTCTCAGGCGCCAAGCGCCAGGTGCCAGATTCGATCTGTGCCTGCGCCGGTGCGGTGATCAATGAAAGCGCAGCTGCTGTGCTCAAAATCTTCGGATAATCAGTCATCTGGATTCCATAGCTCAAATCTGTTGCATCCGCGCGTCAGGCGTTTGGCAGCCAATCGCGCAGCTCCTTGTTCACCTCTTCGGGCGCGTCCTGCTGGACCCAATGCGACACTCCGGGAAAGCGTTTGAGCGTGAGGTTGGGCACCCATTGCTCGGTACCTACAGTGCAATTGATGTCGATAGCGACATCCTCTTCACCCCACACCATCAGCGTCGGTGTCTCAATCCGGAAGTCGCCCGGATCAACCGAGTCCCGATGTCGCAACAAGGCGCGATAATAGCTCACCATCGCCGTGCGAGCCCCGGGACGACGGGCGGCGGCGCTGTACATCTCCTGCACGTCGCGGCCAAAGCGGTGCTTATTGCAGCTGGTGTTGGCGATCAGGCTGCCGACGGCGCGGCTATCGCCTCTTCCCAGCCCCAATTGCGGCAAGACAGGCAGCTGGAAGAAGAAGATGTACCAGCTCTTCTTGAGCTGACTCCAATTCTTCAATTCGCGCCGTCCGACCGCGGGATGCGGAACATTCATGATCACCAATCGCTCCAAAGGCCGCAGCTTCAGGATTGCGAACATCCAAGCGATGATTGCGCCCCAGTCATGCGCGATGAGAGTCACCTTCTTGGCGCCGCTGGCATCAATCAGAGCCGCGACATCTTGAGTGAGATGGTCGAGCGCGTAGTCGCGAACCTTGTCAGGCCGCGACGTCCCGCCATAGCCGCGCAGATTTGGCGCCCACACGCGGTATCCCATTTCGACCAGCAAGGGGATCTGGTGACGCCAGCTGTAATGGATCTCGGGAAAGCCATGCAGGCACAGCGCGAGATGATCACCCTCGCCCGCCTGCGCGACTTCGAATGTCAGCCCGTTGGCTTCGACCCAGTCGATGGTGATTCCGCTGTCACTGTCCGGCGTCCAGCTGGCCGGTCCGCTTGCTGGCATTGTCATGCAAACAGCGTAGCAGCCCTTCCCCCAATGTGATAAGCCGGTTTCAAAGAAAAACTGGGAGAGACGGAAATGGCGGCATTTGACCTGATCATTCGAGGCGGAACGATTGTCGACGGCACCGGCGCAGAGCGCTTCACAGGCGATGTCGCGGTCAAGGACGGCCTGATCGCGCAAGTGGGCGAAGTAACGGGCGATGCCGCTGAGGAGATCGACGCGACTGGCAAAGTCGTGGCACCCGGGTTTGTCGACATCCACACGCATTATGATGGCCAGGCTACGTGGGATCAGGAAATGGCTCCGTCGAGCTGGCACGGCGTCACCACGGTCGTGATGGGCAATTGCGGCGTTGGCTTCGCGCCCGCCAAGCCTGATCGGCACGATTGGCTGATCAGCCTGATGGAGGGCGTTGAGGACATTCCCGGCACCGCGCTTGCTGAAGGGATCACCTGGGATTGGGAGACCTTCCCCGAATATCTCGACGCGCTCGAAAAGCTGCCCCGCACGGTCGATGTTGGCACCCATGTGCCGCACGGCGCGGTGCGCGCCTATGTGCTCGAAGATCGCGAGCAGCCTGGTGCTGTTCCAACTGAGGATGACATCGCCAAGATGTCGGACATCGTTGAAGAAGGCGTCCGCGCCGGCGCGCTCGGCTTCTCGACATCGCGCACCGTCCTGCACAAATCGGTCGATGGTGAGCTGGTGCCCGGCACCACCGCTACGCCCGAAGAGCTGGTCGCGATTGGCCGTTCGATGGGCCGGGTCGGCTATGGCGTGTTCGAAATGGCGAGCGACCTTCAGCGCGACTGGAACGAATTTGAATGGATGGGCAATCTCAGCCGCGAGACCGGCCTGCCTGTTACCTTCGCTGCGCTTGAAAGCATCGCCAAGGAGATGCCGCTGAAAGAGCAGATCGAGACCATGCGCGCAGAGAACGACAATGGCGCCAATATCGTCGCTCAGATCGCGCTGCGCGGCAATGGCATCATCATGGCCTGGCAAGGGACGGTGAATCCGTTCGCGTTCCGCCCCAGCTGGGAGGCCATCAAGGACCTGCCATGGGAAGAGCAAAAGGCGAAATTGCTCGATCCAGCTTTCAAGAAGCAGCTGCTTTCCGAAGCCAATGATTATTCCGAAGCGCCAATGGACATTATCGGCGTGGTGATGGTGATCACCCAAGGCTGGGCGCTGCAATATGAGATGGATCCGGACTTTGACTACGAGCCGGATGAGACCGCCAGCGTGAACGCGCGCGCTATTGCCGCCGGGATTGATCCGCAGGAATACGCCTATGACATGCTGTGCCGCGAGGACGCGACCGGGTTCATCTACCTGCCGATCCTCAACTATGCTGACGGCAATCTCGACTTCCTCCACCCTCTGCAGCACACCGATGATACGGTGAACTCGCTGTCAGATGGCGGCGCGCATTGTGGCACGATCTGCGACGCCGCATCGCCCACCTTCATGCTTCAGCACTGGGTGCGCGATCGCAAACGGGGCGACCGCATCACGCTGGAGAACGCGATAAAGCGCCAGTGCCGCGACACCGCCGTGCTGTATGGGCTGGAAGATCGCGGCGTGCTCGCGGCAGGCTATCTCGCCGACATCAACGTGATCGATATGGACGCGCTCAAACTGGGCCGCCCATGGCTTGAATTTGATCTGCCGGCGGGTGGCAAGCGCTTGCTGCAGAAGGCCGATGGCTATGTCTGCACAATCAAGAACGGGGTGGTGACATTCCGCGAAGGGACCTGGACCGGTGAAGCGCCCGGCGGACTCATTCGCGGCCCGCAGCGCGCCGAGATGGCTGAAGCGGCGGAGTAAAAGCTCCGCCGCCATCACATCCTCGTCACGGCTGGACCACGATCCCCTTCGATGGGTCGACATGCCCGCCAATCATTTCAAGATAGGTCGACTTGGCGCCGTTGAGGCCGTTAAGCGTAACGATCTCGACCGAGGAGCCAACCGCATCGAGGAAGGCGTTCCACGCCGCTGCGGCCATTTTGCCGCCTTCAACCGGTCCGTGTTCCTTGAAGAAGGCCACGAAGTGATCGGGTGCGAAGAACAGGGTCGGCTGCGGACCAGGCAGGCTGCCGCCGCCTCCGCCAAGGCCGCCACCGCGTTCTTCGATATGCGTTGCGCCGACCAGGCAGGAATATTTGAGACCGTCGCCGAAATGCTCGTGAATGCCAGCGAGCAGGCGCGCATTGCCTGCAAAGTCCACACTGACGCTATCGGTCACGTCCAGCTCGCCCAGCTGGTCGTATGACAAGACATCGTCATACAGGCCGGTGCCTTTGACGAAATCGACATTGCCTGCAGAGGTCAGGCCAATCCGCTTGATGCCCGGCGAGTTTTGTTGCGCCACGCTCGCAAGCCCCATAGCCGTCTTTGAGGACGCGCTCGTGAGGATCACCTGGCTGGCGCCAAACCAGCTTTCATTGCGCATGAAGTATTCGATGATGAAGCCGGTCTTGAACAACGGCCCGAAAATCATCCGCTCATTCTCGCGCGCGGGGTCATGCTCGGGATCGGCCGCGAGCCGGGTGTAATTGTTGTAAACCGGGCTCATCGGCTGGCGATAATCGGTCCGGTCCGAGAAATTCATCGGCGTGACATTGCCGGGAACCACGTCGAGATGCGTGCCCATCGGCAGATAGCCATAGACCCGCTCGCCAACGGCAATCTCGTCCGACTTGCTCTCAATCACTTCGGCATGCCCCCACATAGGAACGATGCCAAGTCCGTCGGGCGCGGGGAAGAAATCCCAATATTTGAAGCCATCGCCAACCACAGCATAGGTGATGTTGTTCGCGGTCACCGAAAAGCTCTGGACCTTGAGGCGCACCGCGCCATCGGCGAGCTCACCATTGTCGACATCGACCATTACAGCCTGATTGAGTTCATCCTTGCGGACATGGACTTGCGATACGCTCATTGGGGAACCTCCTCTTTGCAGAAGGTCCTATCTCAATCGGGTTCGCTTTCCCAGCGTGTTGCCGCGATTGAGGGCCGCTTTTCGCTTTCTCGCAGCCACGCCGCGATGCGATCGCATTGCGCGATGCCCACTTGCCCTTGCGGCGTCAGCTCGAGCCCGCGCAGGACCGGATAGAGAAACACATCGGCGAGATCGAAATCGCTGTTGGTCCAGGCCCCGTCATTGGCGAGCTCGGCTTCGACAAAGCCCAGCGCTCGGCTGATCTGTGGCAGCGCGCGATCGATCTTTTCGCGCTCTAATGGAAAACCGGCGACGCGGTGCATGATCCACGGCATCACCAATCCATGCTCGAACAGCGGGAACAGGTAATTGTTCGACAGCGCGATCCACTTATCCATCACCGCCCGCTGCGCATGATCATCGGGCTGCAGGGCCGCGCCATTGTGCGCGTTGTCGATGTAGTGTGTGATGGCGACGCTCTCGATCAGTTCGAGCCCGTCGACCTCAACCACTGGCACTTTGCCAAAGGGATGGCGGTTCTCGGGCGAGTGCGCTGGAGTGGCGATGGTCTCATGCGAAACGCCCGCTTCGTCGCAAATGATTTGCACGATGCGAGTATAGGTCGAGATGACCGTTCCGAAGATGCGGACGGTGGGTGCCACGAAGCTACTCGCCCGACGACGGTGGGACAGCGCTCTCTTGTAGCTCGGCCTCTTCAATTGCAGTTATTGCTCCGCCAGCGATTTCCAATCGTGCGCCAATCGCCACCATGCGACTCGAACACGTCGTCCGATAATTCTCGAAATCATTCTGCGCGAAAATCGGATAGCGCGCCGGCATAGCGGTATCGACATTGTCGCCCGAAACAGCTTCATAGCGTCCGACGAAATAGGTCATCCCAGAAATCAGACCGGACGCATCCTCGGCAGACGCATCTTCACCGAGAGTTCCGAGCACCGCCGATACAAACATCGCACAGTCGAGGTCGTCTTCTGGGGTGTAGACCGGAGCCGCTTGTTCAGCAGGCGCCTCCTGAGCGGCAATCGGCAGTGCAGCCAAACCGAGTGCCAAAGGCGTGATCATCGCGATGCGCAGCACGATCACACCCGCATTGGCATCAAAACATAAAGAGCCGGGCTCTTGTCATCCTTGCGGATCAAGGTTGGCGCGCCGGCATCGGCCAGATGCAGCTCAACCATATCGGCGTCGATCTGATGCAGGATGTCCTTCAGGTAATTGGCGTTGAAGCCAATCTCGAACCCGTCAGAGCTGTATTCCGCCTCAAGCTCTTCAGCCGCGGTGCCATTGTCTGGTGACGTGACCGACAACGTAACCTTGTCCTTGTCGAGCCCCATCTTCACAGCGCGGGTCTTCTCAGTGGCGATGGTCGCCACACGATCAACGCCCTGGAAGAAGGTGGCCGGATCAACCTTGAGCAGCTTGTCATTCCCGGTCGGGATAACGCGGCTGTAATCCGGGAACGTGCCATCGATCAGCTTGCTGGTCAGCACCACGCCGCCTTCGCCGCTAAGTGTGAAGCGGATCTTGCTGGCTGAAAGATCGATCTGCACGTTTCCGTCGAGCGCTTCTTCAAGCAGCTTGCGCAGCTCTGCCACAGCTTTGCGCGGCACGATCACATCGGGCATGCCTTCGGCGCCCTCAGGGCGAGCAAGCGTGAAACGAGCGAGACGGTGGCCATCGGTCGCGGCCGCTTTGAGCACCGGCTCATCTTCGTCAGTGACGTGAAGGAAGATGCCGTTGAGATAATAGCGGGTCTCTTCGGTTGAGATCGCAAATCGAGTGCGATCAATCATTTCCGCCAAGGTCTTGGCAGGAAGTTCGAACGATGTTGGTAGATCGCCTTCGACAATCACTGGGAAGTCATCGCGCGGCAGGGTCGGCAGTTTGAAGCGACTGCGGCCGGCCTTGATCTCCATCCGGTTTTCGCCAGTTTCCAGGCTTACCTGGCTGCCTTCGGGCAGTTTGCGGGCAATGTCGAACAACAGGTGGGCCGAAACGGTGATCGCGCCAGCCGCCTCAACCGACGCGGCGGACATGGTTTCCACCACTTGCAGATCGAGATCGGTTGCCATCACCTTGACCCCGCCATCCTCGTCCGCATCGATCAGGACGTTGGACAGGATCGGGATCGTGTTGCGCCGCTCAACCACTGATTGAACATGGGAGAGGCACCGCAAAAGCGTCGCGCGTTCGATCGTAGCCTTCATTGCTTACCCATTACCTTTGTTTTGTGGCACTTTGGGGCCGGAATCGCCCATCAAGCGCCGGATTGCTTCGCTGATAGTAGCGGTGCAGCCAAACCGGGCAAACTTTCGGAGGCCGTGCGAGGCCGATTCCTTGGGGATAAAGGCGCTCAGACGCCTCAGGAAGCCAAATGAAGGCCAAAAGCAGGCCTGAGCACCCTCTCCTGCCCCAGCGCCCAATCGTCAACAGGACATATCTTTCTGGCCATTCTGACGGGTGTTGGAACGGGGGCCTAGCCCAAGCCCTTAACCCAGCATTGCCATGCCGCCATTCACGTGCAGCGTCTCGCCCGTGATGTAGCCTGCTTCCTTGCTCGACAGATAGGCCACAGCTGCGCCGATATCGCCGCCCTCGCCCATTTTGCCTGCTGGAATGCGCGCATTGATCACGTCCTGCTGCTTTTCGTCCAAGGCCGCCGTCATGGCGGTGCGGATAAATCCAGGCGCGACGCAATTGGCGGTGATGCCGCGGCTGGCGACTTCCTGCGCAAAGCTCTTGGTCATCCCAACCAGCCCGGCCTTGGCTGCGGCGTAATTCATCTGACCGGGGTTTCCGGTCGCTCCCACCACGCTGGTGATGTTGATGATGCGGCCAAACCGCGCCTTCATCATCGGTCGCGCGCTGGCGCGCATCAGTCTGAAGGCGGCTTCGAGGTTGACAGAGATCACTTGATCCCACTCATCGTCCTTCATCCGCATGGCGAGATTGTCGCGCGTGATGCCGGCATTGTTGACGAGAATATCGATCCCGCCAAGCGTATCGACTGTGGCAGGAATCAGCTCTTCAACCTGCTCGGTATCGGAGAGATTGCAGGTGATCTCGACATGATCGCCGCCAATCTCGTCAATCAATTGCTCGCGGAAGACGCGCAACTTGTCGCCATTGGAGCCCGAAAGAGCCAGACGCGCACCCTGCTTTGCCAGCGCCATGGCGATGGCTGATCCGATCCCGCCGCTTGCGCCGGTGACCAGTGCGTTCATTCCTGCCAGTGAAAACATCGTAATTCCCTTACCATTCGAGATAGTAGATCATCGCCGGTTCCGGCTTGGCTCCGGTGCTCTCGTAAAGACCCCGTGCCGCCACATTGTCAGGCTCGGTTCCCAACCAGATCTCATCTATCCCCTCTTCATCAGCGCGATCAAACACCATTTGCATCAGATCGCGCGCAATCCCCTTCCTCCGCCAATCATCGCCTGTGCCGATTTCGTCAAGGAAGAGTTCGGTCGGTTTGTCGGGATGATCGTGGATTACTGACATGCACATGCCGACAACCAGACCATCGTGCAGCGCCACGCACATCCAGTTGCCCGCGCTGCTCAGATATTTGGCCAAGCGATCTGGATCGATAGCGTGATCGAACACGCCCGGCGCAACATTGGACAAGAGCTCGGTATTGCCCTGATCGATCCAATGCCGGGCGAATTGACCCGCCATCACAAAGTCTTTGCGAACTCTTCGAGGTCTTCCATCGTGATCAGGCTGGTGGTCAAAGCGTCGCGATCGATCCGGCCGATCATCGGCGCCAGCACCTTGCCGCCAAGCTCTACGAAATGCTCAACTCCATCGGCGCGCATCGCCATCACGCTTTCGCGCCATCGCACCCGGCCCGTCACCTGTTCGACCAGCAGGCGCTGCTCTTCGGCTGGGTCTGATGTCTTGGCCGCGGTCACATTGGCAAACACCGGCAGCGCCAGGGCGCCCGGTGATGTTTCCGCAAGAGCCTCAGCCATGCGGTCTGCTGCGGGTTGCATCAGCGAACAGTGGAACGGCGCCGAAACAGGCAACGGGATGCCGCGCTTGATGCCATGATCCTTGACCAGGCCGACAGCGCGATCGATCGCGCTCTTATGGCCTGAGATCACGACCTGTGTCGGATCATTGTCATTGGCGATCTCGCATACATCGCCTTCAGCAGAAGCAGCGGCCAGCGCGCTCGCTTTGTCGACATCCGCACCCAACAGCGCCGCCATCGCGCCAACGCCCACAGGCACAGCGGATTGCATCGCCTGTCCGCGCAGTTTGAGCAGCCGCGCCGTGTCTGACAGGCTGAACGCACCGACAGCACACAAGGCGGTGTATTCGCCCAGCGAATGGCCGGCGACACAATCGCCTGCATCGGCCAGCGACACGCCAAAATCACTCTCCAGCACGCGCAAGGTCGCTATTGCATTGGCCATGATTGCGGGCTGCGCATTCTCGGTCAGCGTCAGTTGGTCTTCCGGTCCTTCGGCCATGATTGCCGACAGGTCCTGCGAGAGCGCGTCATTGACCTCTTCAAACACCGCGCGGGCCGATTGGCTGGCGGCGGCAAGGTCTACCCCCATGCCGACCTTCTGGCTGCCCTGACCCGGAAAAACGAATGCACGCATGTCTATCTCCTTTGGCGGCGGCGGTTATTGCCCCGCTGGCGGGCTGGCAAGGCCGAATGGCACAACCCTGTTGGCAGATGTGTGGCCGATCTCGGCGCGTCCGAGATAGGGGAAGCCTGCACGCGCGCACCAGAATTTGGCGATCTCTTCCGCATCCTGGCCAAAGTCGCGATAGTTTTCCGGCACATCGGTGATCGCGCCGAGCCTCAAGCCGGCAATGCGCGGCAAGCTGCCTGCCAGATTGAAGAACAGCCGGTCGATCGCATAGAGATGCTCGCTGACTTCCTCGACCATCACCACGTGATCGGTGAGATCGGGCATCATCGGCGTGCCGGATACCATCGCCAGCGTGATCAGGTTGAAGGCGACGGCCGGAGTCTTGCCATCCAGGCTGGGCTCAAGCCCGCGATTGTCACCCGAAAACCAATGCAGCACACGGCGCACAGCCTCGCGCCCGCCTTCCGAGCGCGCACTCACCGGCATCGAGCCATGCACCGATTGACCAATTCCAGCACGATAGAGCGCAGCGAGCAGATATCCGCAGTCCGAGAAGCCGACAAAGGTCTTTGACCGCGCCGCCTGGTTCATCCGCACGATGGCAGCTTCGGCGATGCGGTTTGAACCATAGCCGCCCTTGGCAAACCACACTGCGTCAAAAGCGGGATCATTGGCACAATCGAGCAAAGCCTCGGTGCGGCGAATGTCAGGGCCGGCAAAATGCCCTTCCAGCTCAAAGCATTGATCATGGAATGTCAGGCTGTGCTCAGGGAATTCCTGCGCCACCAATTGCTCCAGCGCATCGGCATGTTCGCGAGTGATTGGCGTCGCTGGGGCACAAATGGCAATTTTCGTCATAGCCATTGTTCTAATTCGCTTGTCTTGCTTGCCGCAAGTCAATAGCTCCCCTTGCCTATGGACGAAGGGCCTCAATCCACACCGCTTGAAGACGCAGCCTTTCTCGATCGCCCGTTCTTTTTCTGCGGAATCGGTGGATCAGGCATGCTGCCCCTCGCCCAGATCCTGACTGGACAGGGATGCGAAGTCGCGGGTTCGGATCGCAGCCGCGATCAAGGACGAACGCCTGAGAAATTCGCCTGGCTCGAAGCCAATGGATGTGCGCTGTTCCCGCAAGATGGCAGCGGGATCACGAACGGTGATCAGGTGCTGGTCGCCTCGGCCGCGATCGAGGATTCGGTTCCCGAGGTCGCCAAGGCTCGTGAGCTCGGCTGCGAACGCCTGACCCGGGCCGAAACGCTCGCGCGGCTGTTCAACGCCGCTGGATATTCGATCGCCATTGGAGGAACCTCCGGCAAGTCGACCGTCACCGGCATGATCGGAGCGATCCTTGATCATTGCGATCACGATCCGACGATCATGAACGGCGCGGTGATGAACAATTTCGTCACGCCGGATAATCCCTTTGCCAGCGCCCGCGTCGGCCGGCCGGATATCTTTGTTAGTGAGGTTGATGAAAGCGATGGATCCATCGCGCTCTATCGGCCGACGATCGGCGTGCTGCTCAATGTCAGCCTTGATCACAAAAGTATGGAGGAATTGCGGGCGCTGTTCGGCGGATACCTCGCGGCGTCGGGCTGCGGCGTGATCAACGCAGACAATTCCGAAGCGCTGGCACTGGCTGACAAAGCCAATCAGCAAGTCACCTTTGGGATCGATAATGACAGTGCCAATATCGGCGTGGTGCCTGATTCGATCGAACTTGGGCCGCGCTCAACGCTTGCAACGATCATGGATCGGCGTTCGGGCGACACGGAGCAGCTGGCCCTGCCCATGCCCGGGCGGCACAACCTGTCCAACGCGCTAGCCGCCATCGCCGCTGCCAGCGCGGCCGGCATAGATCTCGACACAGCAGTGGCGGCGCTCAATCGCTTCAAGGGCCTGGCACGCCGCTTTGATGTGATCGGCACCAGCGCCAGCGACATCACCGTGATCGATGATTTCGGCCACAATCCCGAGAAATGCGCGGCGACCCTGCGCACGCTCAAATCCACGCCCGGCCGCGTGATCGCGTTCTTCCAGCCGCATGGATATGGTCCGCTGCGTCAGATGGGAGCCGAGCTGGCAGAGACTTTTGCGCGCGAGCTGAGCAAAGACGACATCACGATCATGTGCGATCCGGTCTATTACGGCGGCACGGTGGATCGCAGCGAAGGCACCGAGCGGATCATTGGTCTGATCGAAGCCGCGGGCGGATCGGCCGAGCATGTCGCCGAACGCGAACAATGCGGCAGGCGGATCGTCGAACTGGCGCAGCCGGGCGATCGCATTGTCGTGATGGGCGCACGCGATGACACGCTGACCGAGTTTGCCAAATCTCTGCTCAAGGATCTGTCATGACGGTCTACCGGCTCGCGGTCCGCCATGCGCAGATGATGGCTTTCGCGCTGCTGGTGACGATCTTCTTCGTGATCACATTCGAGCGCATTTTCGGATTCACCACCCCTGCTTTTGTCATCGCGATCATCGTGTTGGTGATCGCCAATGCCCGCATGCTTGAGCTAAACTGTCCGAGATGCGGCAAAAACCTGTTCCTGCGTGGATTGATCGCGCTGCCATGGCCAACCAGGCAGTGCAGCAATTGCCAGCTGCAACTGGATCAGGAACCCGAAGAATAGCTCGTGAAATTGCCGGGTAGCGGAGCCGCGCAAGGCGCTCTAAACCTCGCCTGAGAGGAGACAGGCCATGCATGCGCGCGATTTCTCGTTGGACACTTTGCTCAAGGCCAGTGCGACCCAGCACGCCCAGCGCGAAGCGACCGTCGATGGGACGCAGCGCCTGACCTATGCCGAGCTTGATCAACGCGTCGAACGGCTGGCGCGGTGGCTGGTGGCAGAAGGCATCAATCCAGGCGATCGCATCGCGCTGTTGCTAACCGACGGATCACCCTTCCTCACCACCCTGCTCGCCTGCGGGCGCATTGGCGCCATTGCCGTCTTGCTCAATTGGCGGCTCGTCCCAGGCGAGATCGGATGGATCATTGGCAATGCTGATCCAGCCATGACGTTCTACAATCCGCGCTTCGAACAGCTCCTCGCCGAAGCCAGTCCGGGCGAGCTGTTCGAAGTCGCCGAAGATCACGATCCGCATGGAAAGTTTGAGAGCGTTGTCGCCGAAGACCAGCCACGCTTGCTGATCCCCGATCTGCCCGCCGATCGCCCGCTCTACATGATGTATACCAGCGGCACGACGGGCCACCCCAAGGGCTGTCTGCAAGCCGGCGGCGCGATCGGATCCTCAGCTCTGGGTTTCGCGCTCAGACGCCAATTCACCAAGCAGGAGCGATTGCTGTCGATCAATCCGCTGTTCCATGTCGTGGGCATGCAGCAAGTCGCGGCGATGATCGCCTGCGGTGGCTGCTCGGTGTTCGCGGGACGCGATGATGACAGCGCCGCTGTGCTCGAATTGGTCCACCGCGAAGGCTGCACCTCGACCAGTGCTTTCCCCACCATCTGTTTCCCCTGGCTTGAGATGAACCCGGTGCGCGACGGCGTCATGCCGCTGACCAATTACACCGGCGGCGCTGGCACGGGTCGCCCGCAAATGTACGAATTCATCGAGAAGGATTGGGATGCCCGCGTGGTCGGCGGCTATGGTCAGACCGAAGTCTGCGGCTTTGCCACCTTTATCGACTATCCCGACATGCTCGAACACCCGCGTTCGATCGGGTGGACCTTGCCGCATGTCGAAATGACAATCCTCGATCCAGCGGGCAACCAGCTGCCTCCAGGCGAAGAGGGCGAGATCTGCCTCAGGGGCCCGTCGGTGATGCTGGGCTATTGGCGCAATGAAGAGGCCACCAGAGCCGCGCTTGGCCAGGGATGGCTGCGGACCGGCGATCTCGGCACGATGGATGAACTGGGCCTGGGCTACCTGCTCGGTCGGTCCAAGGAGCTGATCAAGACTGGCGGCGAAAATGTCTATCCAGCCGAAGTCGATGCCGTGTTTGCCGAAATGCCCGAAGTGGCTGACGCAGGATGCGCCGGAGTGCCCGACAAGCAATGGGGCGAAGCGGTGAAGGCATTCGTGGTGCTCAATCCGGGCGCGACTTTGACGCGCGAAGAGATCACCGAACGGTTCAAGGACCGCATCGCCGGGTACAAACGCCCGCGCTATATCGAATTCGTCGACAGCCTGCCGCGCGATCCGATCGGCAAATTGCTGCGCCGCGAATTGTCAGCGCGGCCGGTGACCGAGGACCAAGCGGCTTGATTGCGCGCGCGGCTATGGCTGCGAACCACGCTACGGACAATTCAACAAGACCATGAACAAGCTGCTCACCATTATCGCAATCCTCGTCGTGCTCGCCATCGCGATCGCCTTCTTGGGACGCGGTTGGCTGACCTGGCTAGGCGACAGTTCGCCAGACGTCCTGGTCAAACAGGTCGAGCATGATTTTGATGGCGAGGCCATCATTATTGGCGCCGGTGCCAGCGGACTCGCAGCTGCCAATGCCCTTCAGCGCAACGGCGTTGAATTCACCATTTTGGAAGCCAGCGATCGCTTTGGTGGTCGGGTGCAGAAGAACGCCGATTTCGCTGAATTCCCGATCGACTTGGGAGCGGAATGGATCCATCACGACGCGTCGATCCTCAATCGCTTGATCGGCTCCGACGCAGACGAGCCGCCGGTCGAGCTGATCGATTACGACCCGTCAGAAATCTATCAGTGGGATGGCGCGGAACGGACAAAAATTTCACTCGCCGAAATCAGGTTCGGGCAATGGAGCTATGTCGAACACAAGTTCAAGGACACCACTTGGTTTGACTTTCTCGACCAGCATTTCGCCCGCTCGGTCGAGGACCGGATCATCTATGAGCAGGTGGTATCAAACATCGATTATGGCGGCGATCGGGTGGTTGTGACCACTCAAGCGGGCATGGATTATGTGGCTGATCGTGTGATCGTCACGGTGTCGCCCAGCGTCCTGCAGAAAGGCATAATCACGTTCAGCCCTGCTCCGTCCGCTGAACGCATCGAGGCGATCAATGCCACCCGGCTTTTGCCAGGCTTCAAGGCATTCTTGAAATTCGAGCGCGATTTCTACGCCGACATCGTCGAGCATGACGATGATGATGGCAGTCGGATCTATCTCGACGCCGCCTATGGCAAGGACAGCAGCGACAATGTCATGGCCGTTTTGGTGACCGGAGAGGTCGCCAATGATTATTATACAGAGGGCGATGAAATGGCGATCATCGACCGTATCCTCGCTGAACTGGATGCCATCTACGATGGGCAGGCGTCGCAGCACTATTCAGGCGATTATATCCTTACCGACTGGGGTCGCCATGCCTTCACATACGGCACATGGACAGGAGAGACCGGAAGCGAAGAGCAAATGGATCTGCTCCGGGCTCCGCTCGACAATAAAGTCTATTTCGCCGGCTCATCTTTGCAGCAACATGGTCAGGAAGGCACCGTGCATGGAGCAATCATGTCTGGCTATGATGCTGTGAGCGACCTGCTCGAAGACTAGGCTATCTTCAGTGCTCCACAGTGTCGTCAGCATCTCGTGAATGGTCGAGACCGGCCTGGCCTGGCTCATGTGACAAGGCAAACAGGAACGGTATCGGCCAGATCATCAAGAACAGATTGGGTATCCACCAAGCGGGATCGAAATCTCTCACGATCACCCAATAACTTATCGCCATCAAACCGGCACACACTGTCAGACTGAGCGATACGATAGTCCATGCCCGCCATCGCGGATCACCGGCCCGCTCCAACCGCAAGGCCCATAGTCCGGTGATTGCGAACACGACATCAAGCGGCATGAAGGACCAGTTCCACGCGACGACGCGGGGATCATGGTAGTCCTTGAACAGCCACTCGCCAGGAATGGAAATGATCGACAGCGCCATCAGCGCCGTAACGCTCCAATAGGCCAGCATACCGATATCGGTAATGCGCATGAGCCATCGCCTGATCATGGGCTAAAGCTAGTCATGGCTGCGCTCATTGTCACTTTTTCGTTCTAATCCCGGCGGTCAGTGAGCGACCCAGATGCGGATGTTGGCTGATGACGCTTCGATGCACTCGCCTGATCTGGCGAGGCGATGCCCAATGCCCTTTCGGTCAATGGCGTGATCGAAGAACGAGCTGGGAGATTCTTAGGAAGCTGAATGTTCTTGGCGAGGCCAAGCCATGCCAAAAGCCGAATGAAGTCATATCCCCAGTCGATCTGGCCGGGATAAAGGCCGTGCCGGGCAGAAGCCGGAAAGGCGTGGTGGTTACAGTGCCAACTCTCGCCCATTGTTGGAATGGCAAGCCACCCGATATTATATCCCTGAACGGCGGCGTCTTCCACATACCAATCTTGATGTCCGCGTCGGTGCGCGACGTGTGCGATATACCAGTGCATGGTGAAGCAAGTCGCCACGCGAACGACCACGCCCCAAACAACCCATGGCCACCCTCCTATCCAAAATAGGATCAGGGCCACTGGGATTTGATGCAGCATCCATGTGCGTTGGAGGAAAATGTAGAATGGATCGTCGCTCACACCTGGCCCCGCATCAAATTTGGGCGGCTTGTCGAAGATCAAGCGGAAATTGAGATAGTAAAAACCGTCAACAAGAACCGACTTCTTGTGACAAAGAAACCAATGGCAATTCTCTTGGCGTTGCGCCCAATCCCGAATGTCGTGAAGGCCTACAGTCCAGAGTGGGCCGCCCATGCCAACGAGGACGCCGACATATACCATCACCCTTTCGAGCCACTTTGGACAGTCAAACGTGTGATGGATCAATCGACGGTGAAATCCAACCGAGTGCCCGACGCAGAGTGTGAAGCCAGACAATATCAGAAAGACGAGAACGGCATCCCAAGTGAAGAACAATGGCCCTAGGATCAGCGCTCCTGCAATGAACCCCATGTTCCAGAGCGAGCGCGGCCAGTCCCACACCAATTTCCCACTACTAGGATCGGCCTCCTCCAAACCGGACAGAGAGTTGACCTTGAAGGCACCATCTGCGGCTTCGCCTTGTGTCGCGCTCATTCGTCTTCATCCATATCTGGGGACGCAAGTTTTCGCTCGGCCGCGAGGGCGCGGGCCTCTGGGCAAAAAGGGGTCAGGAATGAGTAGAGGTTGTTGGCGAGGTTATCGGCCGCAATCGAGTAGATCACTTCTTGTCCACGCTTCTGGCGGTGCAGAAGACCAGCGTCGTGGAGAACGGAAATGTGCTTCGAAATCGAAGGCATCGCCATATCGAACTTCGATGCAACCTCGCCCACGGTCATCGGACCACCGGCCAGATGGTTCAGAATTCTGCGCCTCGGATTTGAGGCCAATGCCTTGAACGCCTTCTCCATAGATATTTTCCTAAATAGGAAAATATGAAAGTCAAGTTTTGTTGGCTTTCACCTAGTTGCTGACATGGAAGGCAAAATCGGCCCCAATCCGCCCTCTCACCCCTTCGCGTTATCCAACGCCTTGCGACCGGCCTCCTCGCGATCAAACGCGCGCTGATAGGCCTCGCGCGCGGTCAGACGCTCGCGATATTGTTTCAAACTGTCAGGCACGCCCTCATCCAGGCCCACGCTCTGTGCCAGGATCAGCGCATAGCCCACACAGACATCGGCCATGGTGAAGCGATCCGCGCACAGATAGTCGCGGGTCGCCAGACGTTCCTCAACCTTGACCAGCCGCTTGTAAAACCATTTGGCATAGGCCTGCCCCGCCTCTTCCCATCCCTTATGCTTCTCGAAGATCGCGAAGCGCATATAGACGGTCTGCGGAAAGGTGATCGTCGCATCGGCGTGATAGGTGAAATCGCAATAGGCGGCGTAGTCAGGCTCGCCGGGCGCAATCGCCAGATCGGTCTGCCCGTCCCTGGTCGCGAAGTAATGCGCGATCGCGCAGCTTTCGGTCATCCGCGCGTCTCCATCGATCAGCAGGGGCACAGTGCCGAGCGGATTGATCTCGAGATATTCGGGCGCCATGTGCCGCGGCGGGAATGGCAGGATCTTGAGATCGATATCGACGCCCGCTTCTTCAGCGGCCCAGGTCGCGCGCAATCCGCGTGAGCGGGCACAGGTGTAGAGGACAGGTTTGGTCATATTTGCGGCCTAAGCTCTGCTCGCTTCATGCACAAGCTACCCAAAGTGCGACCGCGGTCAGCGAGCCCTTGCCAGCCCTGATCGAGGTGATAACTTTCGCCACAACGGGATCACCGGGACTGCTTTTGGGGAGGAGCGCGATGCAGGTGCGTGCGATTGGTTATGTTCTTGCGTTGGGAATTTCGACAGCCTTGGTTTCGCCGGCGCAAGCCCAGCAGACAGCGTTACCTGATTTGCCCACGATCGGAGAGCGGCTGGCGCCCTTCAAAGCTTCCTATGAGGATGTGAAGGCGCTGTCGAAGCAAGTGGAGCAGGCCTATCAACAAGCAGCTCAGGAGGCCGCTGCAGCACAGAATGCCTATCGCTCCGCATTCGCCGCACATCAGAACAATATCGACCAAGCGGCCCGTATCAAGGAGGCTGCTCGCGCCGCTACGATCACTGCTGAGAGGAATTACCGCGCTTCGATCAAGTCCGACCGGAAAAGGCAGTACCGACCTGGCAGCGAGGATGCCAGGCGGCAGGCAAGAGAAACCGCTGAGACGGCACGCCTGAAGGCGATCTGGGACGTAGCCAAGATTGAGTACAGCTCAGCAAACAAGGTCCACAGCGATCTGATCTTGAGCGATCCATTAGCTGAATTGTTGGCGCGGATGGGCATCGCTCAAACTTACGAACAAAGGGCTCTGACCAACCTCACAAATGTCGAAGAACTCTTGTTGCAAACAACCGGCATCTACGTCGAAGAGATGCTCAAATATCCTCCACCCTACCTCAGCAAAATCGAAGTCAGTGATGGCGCGACCACCTATTATGCAGCGAGCTGGGAACTCACTGAAGATGGCGAGGCAGGTCCGACGGCCAACAAGGCTGCACTGCTAAAGGTCGAAGAAGAACTAAAGGCTGATCTCAACGAGATGGACGAGATCCTGGAGGCTCACGCACTCCAGCGAAGGAGTCTGGCGCAAACAATGCGAAGTGCGTCCGCGACTATTGTCGGACAAGCCGACTCAATCGAATATCTCGAGTGGGCGAAGGCGTGGGCACCGATCGTGATCGATTCAACCGCCTTTATCGTCGACGTCCTGACCACTGGCGGAGCAACAACGGCAACGGACACAGTGACCGACGCCATCGCTCGGACCGCTTTGGAGAAAGCCTTCCTCAAGAATCCCCGTGCGGCGAATGCGATCAATGCCATGGTTTCCAAGGAAGTCTCCGCCATAACCACAGAAGCGCTTAACCAGAAGGCCGGGGGAAAGCAGGTCGGCAGCGCTCTCGACGATTTCGTGAGCTATGAAACCGGCATATCCAATTCTGGAGCCAGCATCGTGCTGTCCGATGCAATCGAGACCTCAATCGGTGCCGGTCTGGGAGATGCCACAGATCCTGTACGTTGGCGATTGATCAAGGGCGGTGGACAAGTGGGTAGCATTGGTCGTGGCTATCTCAATTCTATGAAGAAGGCAGCACCGGCGGCGATCATCACTTCGTTAAGCAAGGCTGCCGTGAACAAGCTGATCTCGGACCAATTGGACAGCACCAGAAAGGCATTCGTTAAAGCCAACTTCGAATTTGAAGTGTCATCGCAATTGTTCAGCCAATCACTCCTCGCAGATCGCGAGATGATCGAGCTGCGCAAGGAATTGCGCGTATCGCTAGCAGCCATCCAATTTCAGCTTGCCCTGGACGGACGCTCTCCGGTGTTGGTGAAAAAGCTCGACGAAGGGGTTCCAGCCAAAGCTCTGCGGGATGGGAAGCTCACCATCCGCGCCTTCTTCAATCAGCCGATGTCGGTTGAACCGATTTTAAAATTTGGCGATGATTTCCTGCTCGACTGGAAACAAATCCGTGAACGAAATGGCACGCAATGGATCGGCACCAAGCTGTCCGGTACAGGCTTTGAGGGCGAGAACAAGGTCCAGCTATTCGTTGCCGCCAGCAAAGGCAATGATGGCCATGACTCGCTCGATGGCCAACCAAGCACAGTGCCCGAGCTTGATTTTCTCGAAGCCAAATGGACCAATTTCGAGCAACTGGCAGATGGCAATCACGTCGTGAAAATCGCTCATCCTGAGACTGATCTCACAGGGCTCTGGCGGCGCAGCGACGGGACCCTTTTCCGGTTCACCCACACCGGATCGCGCCTGGAATCCGACTATGCCTCGCGCCCGGCCCGCTTCGCCCACGAGATTGGCGGGATCAACTTCAATGGTACGATCGAAGGCAACAGGGTGACCGGTCGATTGCTTGGACGCCCTCAGCGCGTGCATTATGCGCGGTGCCAGCTAGATATGTTCGAGGATTTCTCCTTTGCCCTTTCAGACGATCTCATGACGCTTTCGGGAACTCATGGTCGATCCAATTACGATACGAGCAATTGCAGAATACTCTCGAAAGGCACGATGCGGACGTCTTACACGCGGGTCCTCGACGAAGAGGGCGAACCTCAGCGCTGAGCGGGACGTTAAGGCACCGCCACAAAGCTTGCATTCCTCCGCAAACCCGCTATGTGCGCCGCTTCCGTGAGGGCGACGGCCCCCACGGAAACCAAGAAAGCCGGAGGGGCCCCGCGGATTCGCTGCGGATCAGCCAACGATCGGCATGGAAATGAAAGGAAGCGAGATGGCTCTCTACGAGCATATCTTTCTCGCGCGTCAGGACCTCTCGCAGGCCCAGGTAGACGCGCTGGCGGCCACGGCCACCGAAATCGTCGAAGCGAATGAAGGCAAAGTCACCAAGACTGAAACTTGGGGACTGAAGTCGCTCGCTTACAAGATCGACCGCAACCGCAAGGCGCACTTCGTGCTGCTCAACATCGATGCCCCGGGCACGGTGGTTGAAGAGCTGGAGCGCCAGACCCGTATCAATGAAGACGTCATCCGTTACATGACCATCCGTGTCGAAGAGCACGAAGATGGCCCCAGCGTGATGATGCGCAAGAACGAGCGTGACCGTAAGCGCCGCTCTGACCGTGAGGAGCGTGACTGATGGCCCGCCCGTTTTTCCGCCGCCGCAAGTCCTGCCCGTTTTCCGGCAAGGACGCCCCGCAAATCGATTACAAAGACGTGCGCCTGCTTCAGGGCTTCATGTCTGAGCGTGGCAAGATCGTGCCTTCGCGCATCACCGCCGTTTCGGCGAAGAAGCAGCGCGAGCTCGCCAAAGCCATCAAGCGCGCACGCCATATCGGCCTGCTGCCCTACATCGTAAAGTAAGAGGAGATACGACATGGATATCATTCTCCTTGAACGCGTCGAAAAGCTCGGCACGATCGGTGACATCGTCACTGTGAAGGACGGCTATGCCCGCAACTTCCTGCTTCCGCAGAAGAAGGCCCTGCGCGCCAATGACGCCAATAAGAAAGTGTTCGAAGCCAATCGCGAACGTCTCGAAAAGGAAAACGCTGAGAAGCGGACCCTCGCCGAGTCGGCTGGCGACAAGGTTACCGGCGCTGAGGTCGTTCTGATCCGCGCGGCATCGAACACCGGTCAGCTCTATGGCTCGGTCAATGTTCGCGACATGGTCGCTGGACTTAGCGAACAGGGCCACGACGTGAACAAGAAGCAGGTCATTATGGGTGCCCCGATCAAGATGATCGGCATGCACGAAGTGACCATCGCTCTGCACCCAGAGGTGCATGTGACCGTCAAAGCTAACGTCGCCCGTTCGGAAGACGAAGCCGAATTGCAGAGCCAGGGCATCGACGTGCTCGCTCAGCTGTTCGAAGACGAGCAGAAGGAAATCGAGGAAGCGGCCGAAGCCAATCGCGTCGACCCCAACCTTGAGCCGGGCGAGATCCCTGCTGAACTGCTTGAAGAAGGCGTTGCTGAGAAGATCGAAGCTGAAGCCGCTGCTGAAGCCGAAGCGGAAGCTGAGGCTGCTGCAAAGGCAGAGGCTAAAGCCGCAGCCAAGGCCGAAGCCAAAGCTGCTGAGGCAGATGCCGAAGCCAGCGACGAGAGCGCCAGCGAAGATGCTCCGGCTGAGGAAGCTGAAGACTGATTTGCCGCTTTTCAACGCAAGCCAATCACAAGGGGGCGCGGGTCAATCAGACTCGCGCCCCTTTTTGTAAACAGCCCATGTCTTTGAATTATCCCAATGGAGGACTAACTCTCATTCTATGAAACCTGTCGAAACCATTCTTGAAGAACTCAACTCAATTTATCAGAGCGCGGTGACGCAGCTGCGCGAGGACGTCATCGCCTTTGGCCGCGATGGCACTCTTCCTGATCCCGCCAAGCGCGAAGATGGCAGCTATGCCTATCCCGCGATCACCTTGAGATATTCAGGGGTCGGCGATCCCAAGGATCGCAGCCGTGCATTCGGACGGCTTGAAACCGCTGGCTCCTACACAACCACCGTCACCCGCCCCGATCTGTTCCGGTCCTATCTTGGCGAACAGCTGGGACTGATCGCAGACGAATATGAGGTCGAGGTCGAAGTCAGCCGATCGCGGCAAGAAATTCCCTTCCCCTATGTGCTCGATGGTGATGCTGGCGCGGCCATGGTTGGCATCGCGCCGCAGGATATTGCCCAACATTTCCCATCGACCGACCTCGCCTTGATCGGTGACGAACTGGCCGATGGAATCGAGTTTGACGAAAGCAGCGAGATGCCGCTGTCGCTGTTTGACGGACTGCGGACCGATTACTCGCTGGCGCGCCTGGCTCACTATACCGGCACCAGCGTCGATGATTTCCAGGATTTCATCCTCTTCACCAATTACCATCGCTACGTCGATGAATTCGTCAATTGGGGCGCCAAGCAGATCGGCAATGATGGCTATGTTGCGCTGAAAGGTGCGGCCGGCCTCAACATCCAGGCCAATGCCGACAATGCGCAGGATCAGCTCAATGACACCGCCTGGCGCAAGCACCAGATGCCCGCCTACCACCTGATCCGCGAAGATGGCCGGGGGATCACCCTGGTGAATATCGGTGTCGGTCCCTCCAACGCCAAGACGATCTGTGATCATCTGGCGGTGCTTCGCCCGCACGCCTGGATGATGATCGGCCACTGCGGCGGCGTCCGTTCGAGCCAGAAGATCGGCGACTTCGTGCTGGCACACGCTTATCTGCGCGACGACCATGTGCTCGACAATGTCCTGCCGCCCGAAATCCCGATTCCGCCGATCGCAGAAGTGCAGCAAGCGCTTGCTGGCGCAACCGAAGCGGTTTCCGGTGTTCAGGGCGCGGACCTCAAGCAGCGCATGCGCACCGGCACAGTCGTGACGACCGACGATCGCAATTGGGAGCTGCACTATTCCAGCTCAGCCAAGCGGTTCTCGCACAGCCGCGCCATCGCGGTTGAGATGGAGAGCGCGACGATAGCGGCGCAGGGATATCGCTTCCGCGTCCCCTATGGCACGCTGCTGTGCGTCTCTGACAAGCCGCTCCATGGCGAGATCAAGCTGCCCGGCCAAGCTAACCAATTTTACGAGCAAGCGATCGCGGCTCACCTGCAAATCGGGCTAGAGGCTTGTAAACGCTTGAGAGATGAGGGCGACCGCCTGCACTCACGCAAATTGCGCGCGTTTAACGAGCCGCCCTTCCGTTAAGAACTGAGCAGTACCGGGTAGACAGCTTGACCGACCACCCCTCTCCCTTGCGCTCGATCGCTGGCCGCGTTGCCATCATCACCGGCGGCGCCAGCGGCATGGGTCGCGCGACTGCCCGCCTGTTTGCGGCGGAGGGCGCGCGGGTCGCGGTGACCGATCTCGACCTTGATGCCGCTCAGGAAGCTGCACGTGAATGCGGCGAGAACGCGCGGGCCTATTCGCTCGACGTGAGCGATGGTGACGCCATAGCCGCAGTGGTGGCACAGATTGCTGCGGACTTCGGTGCGATCGACATCCTGATCAACAATGCCGGCGTTTCCAGCTTTGCGCCGCTGGATGGTGGCGATGCTTACGACGAGATCTGGCACCGTGCCTTGGCTGTGATGCTAACCGCGCATCAACGCACCGTCCGCGCGGCATTGCCATTTTTGCGCCAGAGTGACGCAGCCAGGATTGTGAACATCGCCTCGACCGAGGGTTTGGGCGCGACCCCCGGCGACACGCCCTATGTCGCGGCCAAGACTGGGGTCACCGGGTTGACCCGCGGCTTGGCTGTGGATCTTGGCAAGGACAACATCACCGTTAATTGCGTCTGCCCCGGTCCCATTAGCACCGCGATGACCGAGGCTGTGCCTGACGAGCACAAACAGATATTCGCCAAGCGTCGAACAGCGCTTCGACGTTATGGCGAACCCGAGGAAGTCGCCCACATCACGCTTTCACTCGTGCTGCCGGCGGCAAGCTACATCACCGGTGCCGTGATACCGGTCGATGGCGGACTCATGGCGCGCAACGCCTGATCTGATCCGTCATCTAACCTTGCAGCTATCGCGCAATTTCTTACGTGCCATGGCGTAAGGGCCTCACAAGTCGTCCCAAACACACTCGCGCCATTCTGTCTTCACCAAAGGAGGACAGGATGAACAAAATGACCATCCCACTCGCGGCTTTGGCAGTCGCCGCAAGTTGGACTTCAACTGCCAGCGCCGAGACAATCAGGTTTGCCGGGGTCCTCGACGCGGGCTGCACCTTGATCGTGACTGATGGCGTGCTCGCAGCGAACTCTGACTACACTGTCCTTTCTTCCGAAGAAGTTGGCGGAGAAAGTGCTCGTTTGGATGTCACGCCGCTGGGTGGCGCAGTCAAGATCGATTTCGGGCCGGTCATTTTCGGCACCGACGCCCTAACCTATCCAGCGCAGACTGAAATCAAATGGCGAACTCAGAGCGGATTCTCTCGCGGATATTCTGATCCGGCACCTCAGCAATATCTGAGCTCGAACCCGGAAATCTATGAAGTCGACGTGCGCGCCACGGCACCTGGAGGCTTTGACGCCGGCAATTACGAGGTGCTCACTATTGCGACCTGTTCGAGCTAGCGATGAGATCACTAGGTCGTTCAGCCGTACTCACACTCGCTGTATTGGCACTGGCAGCGCCAGCATTAGCAGTCACGTTCGGTCCGTTGCAAAAATCGGGATCAACCAGCAGCGAGCGGAAGGGCTTCTACCTCAATCTTTCCAATCCCTATGAGCGTGCGTTCGAGTTTCGTGTCTTCGTGCCACCAGAGCAGAGCGAGATCGCCGAGCGGATAAGGATCCTGCCGGACAAGACTTGGCTCAATGGCGGCGCCAAGCGGCGCATCCTCGTCGTCGCGGGCGGCCTGGCGCCCGGTGAGACGTTGGATTTCACGATCTGCGCTGAGCGCGTCCAAATCGAAAAGGAAACAATCCATGCGAGGGTATGTTCGAGCCTGTCTGCTAGTCGGACTGATCATATGTCAAACTAGCCAAGCCTATGCCGACACGACCGGTGTCTACCTGCCCGCGCCGCCTAGAGGTCCGGGCGGAGAGGATTCGATCGAAACCGCCAACGGCACACGCTGCCGGCAATCGATCAATTCCAATGGCGCGTATCTCGACATGGGTGTCGCGGCCAACGCCAATGATCAAATCGAGAGCTCGCCGGCGGATCTGCTGCGATACTATCCCGATGAGCCGAGCAAACACGCATTGATCTATGCTCGTGTCACCATCCCGCTCGGCGCGCGACCTAAGCGATTAGACTGTTCACGCCTTTACGAGATGGAGATCATCCGCCTGCGCGAAGAACTGGAATTGCTGCGAATGGCAGCGGAATAGCCAACCAAGACAGACAAGGAGATCTACAATGCGACCCACTCACCGATCCTTGATAATTGCCATCGCCGGACTGGTGGCCGCCGGAACAGCACATGCTGAGCAAATCAAGTTCTCAGGGACTGTCGAAGTCGGCTGTTCGCTGCAAGTCCAAGATGGCCTGCTGGCGATCAATCGGACCTACAGCCGATTGGCGACCGATCAGGCAGGCGGTTCTCCTGCACGGCTCACAGTGACCGCTGTTGGTGGCACGGCTCACGTCGCCTTTTCAGCACCTCAATGGGGGACAACCGCCCCTAGCCGCAGCTTGCCACCCACAATTCAATTCACTTCAAATCGGGGCGCTAGCCAAAGCTATACTGAACAGGCGACGAGCCCTGTGGCGGTTGGATCGAGCGGTGACGTATTCACAATTCACGCACGCGCCGACAACCCATTCGGATTTCCGGCAGGCGACTATGAGATCACAACGATCGCGACCTGTACGGGCTAGGCAAGGCAGGGTCGCTTAGGGAACGATCGCCAAGCCATCGCCGCCTTTGCCCACCTCCAGTCGCCGGAGCACAGCGCCGCTGGAATAGTCCACTTCGGCAATCGTATCGCTGGCGGTCTCCGCAACATAGATCAGCTCGCCATCGTCCGACCACAGGATTGTGACCTGGAAACGCTGTTCCGCCTCTTCAGCGCCAGACACAGTTATCGTGCGGATCACCTCTGCGCTGGCAAGATCGATCACCGTTAAGGAGCCATCGACAAGGTCAGATGTGATCGCGACATCGCCTTGCGGCCTAATTGCAAGCCGCAGCGGGAAACGCCCCGTTTCAAGCGTCTCGCGAATTACCATAGTGTCGGGATCAACGGCGAAGGCCTGATCGGAGCCGCGGGCTGAGACCCACAAAGTCTGCCCGTCAGGCGCCAGGTCGATGCCCTCTGGCTCTTCCCCCACGGCCACCGAGAACGGCTCTGCGCCGCCGCTCATATCGATCCGAGTCACAGTCCTCGACCCGAGATCAGTCGTCCATGCTGCGCTTTCGTCGGGCGCGACCGCAACCATGTGGCTGCCGCGCTTGCCGGTGGAATATTCGGTCAATCGAGCCTCGCCCACCAAGGGCTCCTCGATCGAGAAGATGGATTGTCGACCTTCAGCAGTCACGTAAATCGTACCGCCACGATGCCAGACAATGCCATGCGGTCGAGCATTCTCGCCCAGATCAATGCTCTTGAGCTTGGTCAAATCCTCGGTCGAAAAGATATCGACCGTCGTTCCACCATAACAAGCCAAGGCTACCCAGCGTTGATCGGGTGACGTCGCGAGTTCGTGCGGATTGGTGCAGCTGTCGAGACGCATCACCTCTTCACCCGTCACAAGATCGAGCTTGGACAGAGTGTTGCCCCTCTTATTGGCGACGAACAATGTCCCCTGCTGACCGTTTTGAGCGGCCATAGGAGCGTCCATTTCGGCCTCTTGAGCGCAAGCGGCGACGGGTGTGGCCAGCATCGCCAGTGCGGCCGTGTGAGCAATAATCCCTGATCTTTTCATGGCGGCAAACCTACTGCGGGTTGCCGCTACGGCCAAGGGGCCGACGCGATTGCTTGGTCAAACAGGCTCCGGAATTCGACCAAGAGCGAAATGAATTGAGATTTTTGGGAACCCAGTCCGAGATGAGATGTTGTTGCATCGCGGGACCGGGCCCCTCTGGCGTGCTTCGCTGAGCACGTGATGTCGGACCGCATCGATTGCGATGCAGAGGCGGCCAACCCTTTCAAAGTGCCGCAGCTCTCACATTCGATCTCACATATTCACACTCGGTCTTACGGCGCATGCCGTGGCCATCAAGGAGTTTAGAATGAACAAGCTGATTTTGGTTCCTGCGCTTGGCGCAACCGCCCTCACCCTTGCCGCTTGTGGCGGAGACACCACCGAAGACACCAGCGCTGCAATCACCGCTGAAGAAGTCGCCGCCGCTCAGCAGGCATGGGGCGAAGGCATTGTCGCCATTGGCCAGGTCCATACGGATGGCGGCGATGTGGCTGCACGCGCTACTGAGCACATCAACACACACTATGGCTACGAAGATGGCATGGAAATCTTGTTCAAGCCGACTCTGGCCGCTGAAGACCAGTTCCGCGGCGATTTCGACGGCGCGCTGAGCTACTTCATCGGAACCGAAGGCACCGAAGATGGTGGTTTCGCAATTGCTCCATACACGGCCGTACGGTGGGAGAATGAAGGCACAATCGTCGATGGTGACAGCGCCATGGCGATGGGCAATTATTTCTTCACCAACACCGAAGGCAATGAAACCAAGGTCGAATACACCTTTGGCTACACCAAGAATGATGCTGGCGATCTGGTGATCAACCTGCACCACTCATCGCTGCCTTACAGCCCGCAATAAGCACGCGTTTCAGCGAGGCCGCTCACTCCCCCCGAGCGGTTGCAGACCCCCGTCGCGCCATCCAGCGGCGGGGGTCATTTGCGTCTAGCGCTTGAAACGCTCGACCAGCAACGCCGCGATAATGCCAAAGAAGGTCACCAGGAATGTGAATGTTTTGATCGGCTGCATTGTCGAGGCGACATAGGCCAAATTGTCGGACCCGGCGTCCTGAATGACTTGGGTCAATTGCGATCCGGTTTCGACGACATCGGTGACATAGAAGATGACACCCGCCGCAAGCACAAAGCCCCCGATAACTCGCAAGGCCGCGCCCGGACGCGAGCGGAAATACATGCCTCCCAGAATCGCACCCAGCGAATAGATCTGGATGAAGATGAGATCGCTGATCATGGCCAGAGCGACTTGATTGAACACACCGGCCGACTTCCACGCATCGTGAATGGCATTGACCGCCTGCGCGTCTGGCGCTGCCTGGTGATCAAGTATGCCACCTGGCACTCCGTCAATATTCAGCGGGTTGTGCAGATAGATTGAGATCGCGAAGGCCACCAAGCCACAGATCCACCACAGCACAAATGTCTTTTTCGAGATCATGTCTCTCCCTCCAAGAATGCGAGCATCTCAGTTCCCAATTCGGGCTTGGTCGCGCTATCAAGATGCGCTCCAGGCACTTCGCGATAGATTGCGTCAGGCAGCAGATCAGCCAATTCACTGGCTGAGCCATTGTCCTGATCATTCTCGCCGCACACCACCAAGACCGGCATGTCTATGTTGCTCAGCAAGTCCAAATCCATATCGCCCATTGCATCAAGCAATAGGCGCGCTGCTACGCGATCGACTCCCTGTGATTTGAGGAACTGGCGCGAATAATAGGCGGGATCGCCGCGCTCAATCGTGTCAAACTCGTCGATCACGCGTTTGAAGAAGGCGGATCGCTTCTGCCATTCGGCCAGGCCCGAAACGCCCATTCCGGCGACCACTAATCTGCGCGGTGAGAGCACTTGCATACCCACGGCATGCAGCGCGGTGCGGGCGCCAAGCGAGAAACCCGCCAGATCGTAGTCATCGAGCGCCAGGTGATCGATAAGGGCAGCCACATCGCGCACCAGCACACCTCCGGGATAGGCCGAGGCTTCGCGCGGTGATGAGCTGTCACCGTGGACGCGGAAATCAAGCATGATCGCCTCATAGCCGGCCGCAGCAAAGCGATCAGCGTGTCCCCACTTGATCCAGTTCATATGCGCGCTTGAAAACAGCCCATGCAATAGAACCAGTGGGCGACCCGAGCCCACCCGGTGGATCGCCAGCTCTATGCCATCGAACGATTGGAAAGTGGATTGCGTCATCGAACCCGCTGACCACCTTCAGAAGTTCGCATCTCGGCAAGAATTTCAGCGACCGATTCATCGGCCTCTTCGATAGCGGGCGATTCGGTGATGTCAGTGTTGATCGAAAAGGTCTCAGGCGGCGGCAGATCGACCGAATCCGAGCTGATCGTCGCCAGCGTCGAACCATTGATAACAAGTCTGCGTGCGCTGCGATCATTGTCCCAATAGACCAGCGCGAAGTCCTGATCATTGTCGCCCACCGCCACCGCATCCACGAATGGCGCATCCTCCGCGATGGTCCGCTGTTCGAGCCCGGGCAATGTGCCTACCACGATGTCAGACACACCTTCGGCATACATCTCACGCGTTGCCAGCCGAGCGACATAGGCAAAGTGCTCGTATCGTGCGGGCTCGTCGCGATCCTCGGACTCGATCGTGCGACCGATCACTTCGAGCCAGATGACCTTGCGCTCGTCATCATTGGCGATCCGGCGCTCCCGCCCGCTCGCGGCGTGCAGCCAGGTCAGGTCTGATGCCTCATCGATGCTGATGCGACTAATGTCCTGGTCCGAAGCGAATTCGTAGAGCATGATTTTGCCATCGGAGGTGGCAAAGGCCTCGCCAGCATAATCCTCCGCGCGCTCTTCGCGCAGAAACCCGAACTCCTTCTTTTCGATCAGGTCTTGTCGCTGGGAATTGAGCATCATGGATTGACCGATCCAAACCAGCAGCGCGAGCGGGACCAGCAGAAAGGCGATCGCGGTCACCCTGCGCACCAGCTTCAAGAATGTGTCCTTCCCGCTCATCTTTTGCTCAGCCCCTTTTGGTCCATGCGCCATTTGGCCATTTCGATGCGGTCCTGCCCGAAGAATGGCTCACCTTCGAACACCAGGGTCGGCACGCCCCAATGGCCCGCCGCTTCGAGCGCGTCCTGGTTGGCAGCAATCTCTGCATCGAGTGCGTCGGCGTCATTTGCGGCTTCGGTTTCCAGCTCGGCAAGGTCCAAGCCCGCCCGCGCGGCAGCCCCTGCCAGATGATCACCCTGGTCCCAGCCATCGACCGAGCCGTCAAAGATGATCCGCGACACTTCATCGGCAAAGGCCAGACCCTTGCCGCGCCTTGTGGCGGCCTGGCCCAGCCGACAGATGCGATGGATAAGAGGTTGCTCCTTGGCGATCTCCCTGGTCGCCAGATCTTGCACCACGGGATCAGGCCGTGGCCATCGGATCGGAATGCCGAGATGATCACCCGCTCGCATCGAATCCATCAGGATGTATCGCGGGGCCGCAGGGTTGCCGGTGAACAGAATATCGGGATCGCGAATGGCAATCGGCCACACCGTCCTCAGCGCAATGTCGAGATCGTATTCTTCGCTCATCGCGCGGTAGCGACCGACCGCAAGATAGGAATAGGGCGAACGAAAGCTAAAGAAGAGATCGGCTGAAAGGGTCATATCGGTCCTATCGAAAGAAGCATTGAGTCCCGGCATAAAGCGTCGACACACTGTCCTCGCCGAAAAAGCCGCCAATTTCCGGCCCTAGGAAGAATTCCTCGCCCAGCGTGCTCTCGGCGAACATCTCGAACCCATCCGAGCGAGTTGTGTCCGCGCGCGATGATCCGACCTGGATATCGCCCACGACCGCTACACCGTCGCTAGAAGCCTCGACAATCCATCCGACCAGGCTGCCATTCTGGAAATGGACGCGCAGTTCATCGGAATAGTCGACGATCTCCATTGGCCCCGCGCCGCATTCATCGTTTTGAGCGGAGCCTGTGGCCTCGCCCACCACTTCGGACAATGCGGTCTGAACTTCGGACTGGCCCGCGGCGAAGTAGAAGGACTCTGCTCCCACTGTCAGGCCGTCACCGCGCAGCAGCACCTCATCGGCATCGACCGCCGCTGCGGAGGCGCCCGCCTGCTGTCGTTCGGATGGGGATGGGACGTCATTGCTGCCACACGCGGTCAAAATCAGCGCTCCGGCACAGGCAATAACAATCCGCATCAGATCATCCCTTTTTCAAATGACGCCGCCCCAGCAATTCAGCAATCTGCACCGCGTTGAGTGCGGCACCCTTGCGCAAATTGTCAGACACGCACCAGAGTGTCAGCCCGTTTTCCACGGTCGGGTCTTCGCGCACGCGGCTGATATAGGTCGCGCCGTCGCCCGCGCTTTCGACCGGGGTAACATAGCCACCATCCTCGCGTCGATCGACCAGCATGATGCCGGGCGCTTCACGCAGGATGTCCATCGCCTGATCCGCCGACAGCTCGTTCTCAAACTCGATGTTCACGGCTTCAGAATGGCCGACAAAGACGGGCACGCGCACGCAAGTGGCGCTGAGCTTGACCTTGGGATCGAGAATTTTCTTGGTCTCGACCACCATCTTCCATTCTTCCTTGGTCGACCCATCATCCAAGAAGACATCGATGTGAGGAATCACATTGAAGGCGATCTGCTTTGTGAACTTGGTCGGCTCAACCGGATCGCCAACAAAGATCGCACGGCTCTGCTCGAACAGCTCATCCATGCCGGCTTTGCCTGCACCCGAAACCGACTGATAGGTCGATACGACGACGCGCTTGATCGTGGCCGCGTCATGAAGCGGCTTGAGAGCGACGACAAGCTGCGCTGTCGAGCAATTGGGGTTGGCGATGATGTTGCGCTTGGAATAGCCGTCAATCGCGTCAGGATTGACCTCTGGCACGATCAGCGGAACATCCGGCTCCATGCGATAGAGCGACGAATTGTCGATTACGATGCAGCCGGCGGCGGCTGCTTTGGGCGCATACTCCTTGGCCGGACCAGAGCCTGCCGAGAACAGCGCGATGTCCCACCCAGCCCAATCGAAATATTCGATATTCTGGCATTTGAGCATCTTGCCGGTGTCGCCAAATTCAACCTCAGTACCCTGCGAACGGCCTGACGCCACCGCCGCGACCTCGTCGCACGGAAATTCGCGCTCGGCGAGCACTTGCATCATCTCGCGTCCGACATTGCCGGTCGCGCCGACCACTGCCACCCGGTAACCCAATTTGTGTCTCCACGTTCAAATCTTGCTTCACCTTAGCCGCTGCCTTGGCTAGCGCGGTAAAGCAAGCAATTCTTGGGAGGGAAACGTATGCAGGGCGATACGCAGGCTTGGCGGCAACAGGCGAGATATTTCGATTTCGACGGTCGCCAGATTGCGTATTGGACTGGCGGCACGGGCACACCACTCCTGCTCGTCCACGGATTTCCCACCTGCGCATGGGATTGGCAGCAGGTATGGTCAGTGCTTGGCACGAGGCACAGGCTGATCGCATGTGACATGCTGGGTTTCGGGCTATCGGACAAACCGCGATCAGGCTATTCGATCCACCTTCAGACCGACGTGCAGGAGGCCCTCCTCAAGCATCTTGGCGTTAGCGAGTTTGACGCGCTGGTGCACGATTACGGCGTATCGGTTGGGCAGGAATTGCTGGCGCGCCAGCAGGATGGTTCGGGCGCCCAGGGTCTTGGCAAAATGGTGTTCCTCAATGGCGGCATCTTTCCCGACCAGCACCGCCCTCGCCCGATCCAGACATTGGGCATATCACCGATCGGCTTTGTCGTTGGTTGGCTGATGAGCCGCAAGGGCTTTGGCAAAAGCTTTTCAGAAGTGTTCGGGCCGGACACCCAGCCGAGCGAAAAGGAACTCGACGAGTTCTGGGAATTCATTGCACATAATCGCGGCAACCGCATCACGCACAAACTGCTGCACTACATCGGTGATCGTGTGACGCATAAAGATCGCTGGGAAGCAGCGCTGGTCGCGGCACAGGACAAGATCGGTCTGATCAATGGTGCACTTGACCCAGTCTCAGGCCAGCATGCCTATGAGAAGTGGTGCGAAGTCGTGCCTGGTGCGAAAGCGCAATTGCTTCCACGTGTCGGCCATTACCCGCAAGTCGAGGCGCCGCGCGAAGTGGCGACAACAGCTCTCGAATGGCTTGCCGACTGACCTATTCGGGCGGCGTCACGCCGTGCGCCTCAAGAAAGCGGAAGATCGAGTTCCACATATGCGGTGAAATCTGCTCACCCGAGACACGGTGTGTGTAGCCGGGATACAGCATCATCTCGAATGGGACGTTGTTCTCCTGCAGCACCGAGATCAGCTCTGAGCTGTTCTCGAACACGACATTGTCATCCGCCATGCCGTGGATCAGCAGCAGCGGATCGCTCATCTTGGTCGCGTCGGGAATGGCGCTGGCCGTTTCATAGGCCTCAGGCACGTTGCGCGGGTCGCCCATATAGCGTTCGGTGTAATGTGTATCGTACAGGCCCCAGCGCGTGACAGGAGCGCCTGAAATCCCGGCGGCATACTCGCCCGGATAGGCCTGCATCCGCTTGAGCGTCATATAGCCGCCATAGGACCAGCCATAGATCGCGATCTTGTCGGCATCGACATAGTCGAGGCTCTTGAGGAATTTGGTCCCCTCGGCCTGGTCGCGCACTTCGACCCCGCCCATCGCGTGAAAGAGCGGTTGCTCGAAATCGACCCCACGATTGGCTGAACCGCGATTGTCGATCGCAAAGTAGATATAGCCTTTGTCGACAATCGCCTGCGGCAATGCGCCATCCCAGCCCTTGTCGACGATCTGCGGGCCAGGGCCACCATAGTGATAGAAGAACACCGGATATTTCTTGCCCGGCTCGATGTCGGGCTTGAGCATCATCCAATTGAGCTTGGTGCCGTCTTCCGCTTCGACCGTGCCGAATTCGGGCATCGTATGACCTAGCAGGTAGGGCGTGTAGGGATGATCAGCACCGAGCGCATTCTCTTCGACCCACAGGAAGCGGTCGCCATCCTTGGTCGCAAGATAGGTTTGCGCTGGCTGATCGGCGGCGGTGCGCGTGACCAGCAGCGCCCTGCCCGCGCCATCCATGCTGGCGCTGTTGGTGTAATTGCTGTCGGTCAGCAAAACTGGCTCGCTGACCTGGTCCAGCTTGCCGCGATAGATCTGCTTGGTCAGCGCGCCATCGCTGGTTGCCTGATAGAAGAAGTCGCCCTCGCCCTCATCAACACCAACCAGGTCGAGATGCTGGCGCGGCAGATCGGTCAGTTTGGTCCAGTCGCTGCCATCAAAGCGATAATATTGGCCATAGCCGTCGCGTTCGGACCACCACAGCAGGCTGCCATCCTTCAGGAAACGATAATTGTCTGACAAATTGACCCAATAATTCGCGCGGGCGGCGTTCTCGGTGAACCACACCTCGCTTGCTCCGGTATCGGGATCGACCTTGAGCATGTCGAGCACGGTTTGGTCGCGGTTTTGACGCTGGACATAGATTGCGCTGCCATCGGGCGCCCAATTGACCCGCGCGATATAGATATCGGTCTCATCGCCGATATCGACCTTAACTTTGTTGCCGCCATCAGGATCCATCACGAACAGTTCGACAATCGCATTGTCCGATCCGGCGACAGGATAGCGTTGGTCAAACACGCGAGTGCCCGTCGCGCCGATGGCAGCCCTGGTGACGATGCCGACCGGGCTTTCATCGGTCCGCTGGACCACCAGGCGGGTGTCATCGGGCGACCACCAATAGCCAGTCAGCCGGCTCATCTCTTCCTGCGCGACGAACTCTGCTTCGCCCCAGCGGATCGTGTCGTCCTCTTTGGGGGTGATCGGGCTGGCTTCTTCGCCGACTGTACCAACCCACAGCTGCCGCTCGCGCACGAACGAGACATAGCCACCCATGCTCGAAAGCTTGGGATTGAGTTCGCTCTCTTCGGTGTCGGTCAGACGGGTCACCGCGCCGTCGAGCTTGGCAAGATAAAGATCGCCATCGAGCGGAACCAGAACGCCGGTTCCGTCGCTCGACCATTGATATGAGATGATGCCTTTGAGATTGCCGACGCGCGCGCGTTCGCGCTGCATCTTTTCATCTTCGGAAAGTTCGCGTCCGGTGCCCAGCGCCTTGCTGTCGACCAGCATCGACCATTCGCGCGATTCCAGATCAAAGCCCCACAGATCGTAGCGTTCAAGCTCGTCAGCGCGGTTGCGCAGCAGCGTCAGATAGCGGCCGTCGGGCGAGAGCTTGGCCTGGCGCGGTGCCGGCCCGTTGAGCGAAGGCGAAGCAAACACGCGTTCGAATGTCAGTTCGGGGCCGTCGCTCATCGCATGATCTTCCGCGAAGGCAGGTGTGGTGACGGCGAGCGAAGCGATAGCAGCGATGAATAGACGCATTTCAAGACGGGCCTCTCTTTTCCTTCTCAACACGCGAAGGGGTAATGCGTTTCCATGCCATGCCCCAGCGTGAACGCAATGGGCAAAGCGCAAACTATCAAGAGCCATCGCTTGCCAAGCGGATACGATCATGCTGTATTATACGAACAATACACCAAGGTGGGAGAGTAACTTGGCCAAACCATCCGTCATCGCCGCGCTTGCTCTGTCCTTGGCCTTTGCCCAACCCGCAATGGCGCAAGAGACGGCAGCCGAACCTGACCCGCTCGTCGCCGCCATCGCAGAGAACAGCTTTGCGCTTGAGCGGGCGGAAGACGGGTCTTTGTCTGGCCCCGGCTATGACAAGTTGATGGAAGAGGGTGAGGAGGCGCATTTCTTCCTCATCGGAGAAACCCACGCGACTGCCGATATCGCGCAGATCGCCGGGGAATTGCACCGCGGCCTGTCAACCAAAGGCTATGGGCATTTCGTCGCCGAAATCGGCCCGTGGTCGACCATGAAGGTCGAGGCCCTGATCCGTTCGGGCGAAGGCAATCTCGCCGAGTTCATCACGACACCTGGCAATCAATTCACCCTCCCCTTCCTGTTCTTCACCGAAGAGATCCAATTCGTCGAACAGGTGGTGGCGCTGTCGCCCGATGATCAGGATGTGCTGTGGGGTGTTGACCAGGAATTCCTTGGCGCAGGTCCGATCATTGTCCCGGTGCTTCAGGACGCCGTCTCTACACCCGCTCAGGAGGCCGCTGTGGCCACATTTGCCGCTGGGGTAGGCGGCAACCCAATGTATCTCGGGATTGCGCCTGATGAGGCCATACAGGCGCTTGAGGAGGCGTTTGAAGGCGCCCCTGGTCCCGAAGAGCAGATTGCCGATGCGATTGCCCTCACCCACCGTGTCTACGGCCCCTTCATGCGCGGCACTGGCCCGATCTATCCGGCCAATCTTGAGCGCGAGAATTACATGAAGGACAACTTCCTTTTCCACTTCAACGCGGCCGAGGCGCGGCTTGGCTATCCACCCAAGGCGCTGTTCAAATTTGGCGGATTTCACCTCGAGCGCGGGCTGAGCGGGACAAATGTTCCCAGCCTGGGCAATTTCATGATGGAATGGGGGCGTTCACGCGGGCTCTCCAGCGTGCATGTGATGATGGATTGCCTCGGCGGCGAAGCCTACGACATAATGGCAGGCGGGCCCAAGCCCTGCACGCCATACAGCCTCGATGAGGGATCGCCTTTTTACGAGGCACTCGAGGGGATTGATCTTACCGTGATCGATCTGCGCGCGCTGCGGCCTTTGCTAAGACGCGGCACGGATGTGGACGCCAAGACGCGCGACCTGATCCTGTCCTACGATTTCTACATCCCGATCCGCGATGTGAAATCGGCAACCCCAGCAGCAGATCTGACCTTGCCGCAAATGTAGTCGCCAATCGACGACCCAACGAAAAAGGGCGGCCCCGCAAGGCCGCCCTCATGATTTCGTTCGCTATCAGCGAATGGCTTATGCCTTCGGCGCGTTCTCGCGACGTTCGGCGATACGCGCACGCTTACCGGTGCGGCCACGCAGATAGTACAGCTTGGCGCGACGCACGACACCACGGCGAACCACGGTGATGCTGTCGACGATTGGCGAGTACAGCGGGAACACACGCTCGACGCCTTCACCAAAGCTGATTTTGCGGACGGTGAAGTTGGAACCCATGCCGCGGTTAGAACGGGCGATGCACACGCCTTCAAAGTTCTGAACGCGTTCGCGGTTGCCTTCTTTCACCTTCACACCCACGCGGACGGTGTCGCCAGCGCGGAACTCAGGAATTGCGTTGTCGCCTTCGGTCGCCTTCGCGATTTCTTCGGCTTCGATTTGCTGGATCAGGTTCACTGGTCCGTATCCTTGTCTTTTCGCCGCGCGCCAGAGGCAGACTGGTCCCGAACGCCCGTGTGACGTTCCCAAAGGTCCGGCCTGCGTAACCGTGTAATCTCTTCGCTCATTGACTTGCGCCAAGCAGCGATCTTCGCATGATCCCCCGATCGCAGCACTTCAGGGATCGTGCGCCCTTCCCATATTTGAGGTCGGGTATATTGCGGGTACTCGAGCAAACCGTCCTCGAACGATTCTTCGGTCCCGCTTGAAGGCGCGCCCATTACGCCGGGAAGCAGCCGAATGCAAGCATCAAGTAGCGCCAAAGCCGCGGGTTCTCCGCCCGACAGCACGATATCGCCAAGCGAGACCTGCTCGATTTGCGGCCGCGCTTCGAACAGGCGTTCGTCATAGCCTTCAAATCGCCCGCATAGAACGGTCACTCCGGGCCCTGCCGCCAGCTCGCGGATCCGAGCCTGAGTGATGGGCTTGCCGCGCGGTGTCATGGCGAGGATGGGGACACCACCAGAATCCGCTCGCCCTGAGCCTGTCGAAGGGCCGCCCTTATTTTCTGGATCGCCGGAAGAAGTGAAGGACGATGCTTCGACAAGCTCAGCATGAGCGGAATTGAAGGGGTGGATGGAGTCCAACGCCCGCGCCAGCACATCCGCCTTGAGCACCATGCCTGCCCCACCCCCCGCAGGCGTATCGTCGACCGAGCGGTGCTTGTCGGTCGCGAACTCGCGGATCTGCACCGTTTCGCAGGACCAGTCGCCGCGTTCGAGCGCCTTGCCCGCAAGGCTGGTGCCGAGGGGGCCAGGGAACATCTCAGGGTAAAGGGTGAGAATGGTGGCTGCGAACGTCATGCCGAAAAAAACTGTCGCCGAGCAAGTAGATACGAACCCAAGGAAGAGGCTGGGAGCGTCACGATCGCGTTCCAGAACATCCAAATGACACCATCAGGAGTGAAGCCGCAATCATCTGGCGTAATAGAATGGGTAACGCCAATTAGATCCGGGACGAAGATTAGCCCCACAACAGCAAATACCAAAAACACGCGTCCTACGAGTGGGCGGACTTTGGACGATAAAAATGCGGCCAAGAGTCCCGTCACTAAGCCGGCTAAGCCGTAAAGCAGGAAGAAAAACAATGCCCCTCCCCTGCAGAAATCAAGCAGGCCTCCTTCAGTCACTCCAATTCACCCCAAGCTTGCTGCGCGTATCGACATTCAGCTCAAACACGTCGGGCCGCGAGTAATGGCCATCGGTGTCCAAGCTCGCGAGGCCCTGCCCGCGCTCTGAAAGGTCGAGTTCGGCGTACAAAATCTCCTCGCCCTCACCCGCTTGCGCCAGCACACGCGCATCGGGCGCGATGATCATCGATCCGCCTTTGTTGAGGACTTCACCCTCGATCGCATTGAACAGCGCCTCCGCCTCAGCATTGCCGCCGACCCTTTCAAGCCCGTCAAACAGGTCAGCCTTGGCCTGGACCAGTCCGGCGGCCATCACAAAGCAGCGGCCTTCCATCGCATAATGCCGCGACGCGAGCGCGTATTCCTCGCGCACGGTCGGCCAGGCCGCGACATGCACGCTCTCGCCGCGATTGTGCATCGCTGCGCGCGCCAAAGGCATCCAATGCTCCCAGCATATGAGATTGCCCGCGCGGCCCCACTCGGCATCGTGCACGCCCAGAGTAGACCCATCGCCGCGCATCCAGATCAGCCGTTCGCCATGGGTCGGAACCAGCTTGCGGTGATCGAGCGGCGCCTCGCCCGGGCGGAACAGCAGCTGGTTGTTGTAGAGGCTCTGGCGCACCCGCTCATGCGCGCCGAGCGAAATCAGCGCACCGCTGGTATCTACCAGCTCCTGCAAGGGCAGCAGCCGCTCATCATTGGGCACGATGGCCTGGTCGAGCATGATCTGGTGGCACGCTTTGGAACCGGGATGATCCCACAAGGCCGCGCCCGGCGCTTCATCGAGCCATAGCGGATAGCCGCCCAGGAAGGTCTCGCCGAACGCAACCATCTGCGCGCCATCATCGATCGCTTGCTTGGCGAGGCTTGTGGCCTTTTCGATACCGCCTGCAAAATCGAGCGGGATCGGCGCGGCCTGGCAAATGGCGACATTGAGTTTGGTCATAGGAATTCCTTCGCAGGGTCAAGCGAGCCACGCGCCTTCTCCCTGCGTTTGCAAAACCAGTAGGCGACTGGGTAACCGACGAGCCCCGCGAACATAAATCCACCGATCAGGATTCCGACAAGGCCGGCGATCAATGCAGCAGTCTCATCTCCTGCAGCGAGCAGAACCGCTGTGATTGGCAGCAATGTCGGGATGAATGCTCCACCGAAAGCGGCGTAAAGCGCGCGCCTCCGCCAACCCATATTGGGAGCTTGGGTGTCAAGAATGTACGCGAGGCCGACGGACAGCGCCGCAACGAGCAAAATACCGATAATGAAGGAGACGATAGCCATGCCTCAATCGTCGACGAAATCGCCCGATATCACAAGCTTTTCAGTGTCCCATTCGATCACCGCTTGCTCGGTCATCGGCACCATAAAGCGCTTTAGGCCCTTTGCCGGGGCAGGTTCTTTGGCGATCTCGATGATATCGGTCGCGCCGAAATTCTCGACCGCGGTCACGGTGCCAATCGCATCACCTTCATCAGTGACCACCGCAAGACCAATCAGGTCAGCGTGGTAATATTCGCCATCTTCGAGATCGGCCAATGCCTCGCGCGCCACGCACAGCACGGTGCCGCGCAGCTTCTCAGCCTCATTGCGATTGGAGATTTCGGCAAAGCGCGCAATTGCGCCGCCTTTGTTGTCGCTGCGAATTTTCTTGAGGGTCAGCGCAGCGTCTGATCCCTTGGCGGTGAATTCGCTGTGCCGGGAGAGCGCCTCGACGCCCTCCCCGAACAGTTTCAGGCGGACTTCGCCTGCCACGCCATGCGCGCCTGTGACGGCGGCAAGCTCGATCGGTCCACTCACCACATTCACCATTCCGTTCGCCCTGAGCCTGTCGAAGGGCCGCTCTTCACTGCAACGGAAAAGGACGGTGTTTCGACACGCTCAACACGAACGGATTGGATCATTGGCGCCTTAGCCCTCAGACTTCTCGTCTTCAGCTGCCTCTTCGGCTGCTTCTTCAGCAGGTGCCTCTTCAGCAGCGGCTTCCTCAGCCGGAGCTTCTTCAGCAGCAGCTTCTTCGGCTGGAGCTTCTTCTGCTGCAGCTTCTTCTGCTGCAGCTTCTTCGGTTGCTGCTTCTTCCGCCTTGGCTTCTTCCTCAGCAGCCTTGGCAGCTTCTTCAGCGTCCTTGGCCTTTTCAGCCTTCTCTTCAGCGCGCTCCTTGGCCTTCTCGCCAGGTTCAGCCTTTTGCGGGTTGTTGCGCGGTGCACGCTCCATAATGCCAGCAGCATCGAGGAAACGCAGGACGCGGTCGCTTGGCTGGGCGCCAACGCCGAGCCAGTAGCGCGCGCGATCTTCGTTCAGTTTGACGCGGTTGTCGTCATCCTTGGCGAGCAGCGGGTTGTAGGTGCCGATCTGCTCAAGATACTTGCCGTCACGCGGGCTGCGGCTGTCAGCAGCTACGATGCGATAATAAGGACGCTTCTTTGCGCCACCGCGCGAAAGCCTCAGTGCAATTGCCATTGTGTTCTACCTTTCAAATTCAAAATCTACGTGATTATTTCTTGTTCAACATGTCTCTGAGATCAGGTGGGAGCGTGTTGGGATCGACCCCCGGTCCTTGACCGCCGGGGCCACCGAGTCCCGGCAGACTGCCCGCGCCGCCGCCGGGCGCACCGCCACCCATTCCAGGCAGGCCGCCCATGCCGCCACCGCCGCCAAACATGGCTGCGAGGCCTTTGAGCCCACCCATCTTCTTGATCTGTTTCATCGCACGCGACATTTCCTGGTGCATCTTGAGCACCTTGTTGACCTGCGGAACCTCGGTCCCGCTACCTGCCGCAACACGGCGCTTGCGCTTGGCGTTCATCAACGCCGGATTGGCGCGTTCCTTGGGCGTCATCGAGCTGATGATCGCGTCCATATGGACCAGAACCTTGTCGTCCATATCGGCCGCCGCCATCGCTGCCTTGGCCTTTTTCATGCCGGGCATCATGCCCGCCAGCATTCCAAGGCCGCCCATCGCCTGCATCTGTTTGAGCTGAGTGCGCAGATCGTTGAGGTCAAACTGACCCTTGGCCATGCGCTTGGCCATTTCCTCAGCTTCTTCTTCCTTGATCGTCGCCGCGGCCTTTTCGACTAGGCTGACGACGTCGCCCATGCCCAGGATGCGGTCTGCAACCCCAGCCGGACGGAAGGTCTCAATCGCGTCGAGCTTTTCACCCGTACCCGCAAATTTGATCGGCTTGCCGGTAACCGCGCGCATCGACAGCGCCGCACCGCCACGCGCATCGCCATCCATCCGCGTCAGGACCACGCCGGTGAGCGGAACCTCGCCGCTGAAGCTCTGCGCGACGTTGACTGCGTCCTGACCAGTCAGGCTGTCGACCACCAACAGCACTTCGGTTGGCTCGGACACTTGCGAGACGGCTTTCATCTCGGCCATCAGAGCTTCGTCAACATGCAGACGACCTGCGGTGTCGAGCAGCAGCACGTCGTAATTCTGCAGACGTGCGGATTCCATCGCGCGCCGGGCAATGTCGACCGGCTGCTGACCGGCCACGATCGGCAGGGTCGCAACATCGACCTGCTCACCCAGCACAGCGAGCTGCTCTTGCGCGGCCGGACGATTGACGTCGAGCGATGCCATCATCGCTTTCTTGCCATGCCGTTCGCGGATCAGCTTGCCGAGTTTCGCGGTCGTGGTCGTCTTACCCGAGCCTTGCAGACCGACCATCATGATCACGACCGGCGGCTTGGCTTCGAGGTTGAGATCTTCGCTCTCATCGCCGCCCAGCATTGCGACCAGCTCGTCATGGACGATCTTGACCACTTGCTGGCCTGGCGTGACCGATTTGAGCACGTCCTGGCCGACGGCTTTTTCTGTGACGGCGTCGATAAAGCGGCGGGCGACCGGAAGCGCGACATCGGCTTCGAGCAAGGCGATCCGCACTTCGCGCATCGCGTCGCGGACGTCTTGCTCTTTGAGCGCGCCGCGCCCTTTGAGGCGATCGAAGACGCCGCCTAGGCGATCGGACAGATTGTCAAACATCGTCTTCGTTCTCCTTGAGGCTGCTACACCCCAAAATTGCTATCAACTGGCCAGTTTCAACGACGCTCGTCGAAACAGTCCGGTCTTTGTCTGGCGATCCCCGGAATGGAATATCGCCAAACGCGAAAAACGCCGGCGGACGAAACCTCGTCGGCCAGCGTGCGGCTTTCACCACAATATTTGATGACTGGTGGAGCCTAGCGGGATCGAACCGCTGACCTCAACACTGCCAGTGTTGCGCTCTCCCAGCTGAGCTAAGGCCCCGTGCCAGTCATGTGTTGCAGCCCCGAAGGACTGCAGGGAGCGCCCATTATGGCGAGCGCTTCCTTAATGCAAGGTTTTTTAGGTCTCGGCTTCGTCTTCGTCGCCCTTGCCCTTGGTTACACCAAGATCGTCGTCACCGCCAAGGTCAACGTCGTTGTCGGGCGAGTCATCATCCTCGTCGATATCACCGATATCTTCGAGCTCATCGTCGCCGCTCAGATCGCTGTCGGCTTCGCCTTCTTTCTTCTTCTTCTCGTCCTCTTCGAACGGAATCGGCTGCTTCGACTTGAGCACCGGCTCAGGATACCATTCCTCGCCGCATTCGATGCATGTCACCGGCTCATCTTTGCCGAGATCATAAAAGCGTTCCCCGCATTTGGGGCAGGAACGCTTAGTACCCCATTCTGGCTTCGCCATGCTAAATCCTCGATCGTCTCCCGCACCAATTGCGCGCGGGCAAATATATTGCAATTTTGTGGGACCGGACGGGTCCGGAATCAAGAGCCCAGTCCTGAGTGCGCGGCGCCTTGCCAGAACCGCACGGCACTGTCAAAGACGCGCGTCCCGCAAATCGATTAATTCGTGAGTTTTCGCTTGCCCGCCCACACTTTCTCAGCCTCCGGAGCCCTGACAGGGACAATCCGTGTTCCCGGCGACAAGTCGATCAGCCACCGCTCGCTGATGTTTTCCGCGCTCGCAGTCGGCGAAAGCATGGTTGAAGGCCTGCTGGAAGGCGAAGATGTGATCGCCACCGCCAATGCAATGCGCCAATTGGGCGCCAGCATAGAGCGCGACGATGACGGCACATGGCGGATATCGGGCATCGGTGTGGGGAGCCTGCTTGAGCCCGCTCAAGCGCTCGATATGGGCAATAGCGGCACCTCAACCCGCTTGCTGATGGGGATCCTGGCGAGCCACGGCATCAGCGCGGCTTTCACCGGCGATGCCAGCCTCTCGGGCCGACCCATGGGGCGCGTAATCACACCGCTGGGTCAGATGGGTGCGCAGTTTGAAGCGTCTTCGGGCAGCACTCTGCCTTTGATGATGCGCGGTGCGCAGCCTGCAATGCCGATCACCTATCGCTTGCCGGTCGCGAGTGCGCAGGTGAAGAGCGCAGTCCTGCTTGCAGGCCTCAACACACCCGGCATCACCACAGTGATCGAACCTGTCCCCACCCGCGATCACACCGAACGCATGTTGACCGGCTTCGGCGCCACGCTCGAAGTCGAGCACGCAGACGGCGAGCGGGTAATCCGCGTGCATGGCGAGGCCGATCTGAAGCCACAGCACGTAATTGTCCCGGGCGATCCTTCATCCGCGGCCTTCTTCATGGTCGCCGCCTTGCTGGTCGAAGGCAGCGACCTCGTGATCGAGAATGTCGGCCTCAACCCAACCCGCGCCGGTCTGGTCGAAGCGCTGCGACAAATGGGTGGATCGATCGAACAGCTCAATTCGCGCGAGGTGGGCGGCGAGCCGGTCGCTGACCTGCGCGTGCGCTATTCCGTGCTCAATGGCGCGGACATCGATCCTGCGATTGCGCCCAGCATGATCGACGAATTTCCCGTCCTGTTTGTCGCCGCGTCCCTTGCCAAGGGCACGACCCGCACCAGCGGGCTCGAAGAATTGCGCGTCAAGGAGAGCGACCGACTGTCTACAATGGCCAGCGCGCTGACGTCGGTCGGCGCAAGGATTGAAGAGAATGAAGACGGTCTGGTGATCCATGGCAGCGGCGGAGAACCGCTTCGCGGCACAGCCAATGCACCTGTCGCGACCGAGCTCGACCACCGAATTGCCATGAGCATGGCCGTGGCCGGCCTGGCCAGCACAAACGGTGTCGAGATTGACGACACCGCGCCGATCGCCACCAGCTTCCCGAGTTTTATGGAATTGCTCAACGAGGCAACGTCGTGAGAATATGGCCTGTCCGTCACTCCCGCGAAGGCGGGAGTCCAGGCGACAGAAACGGTTCGTCTCAACACCCATATCTAGATCCCCGCCTGCGCGGGGATGACGCCCATCAGAGATGTCTCCATTGACAGAAGCGCTCGATCTATACTCGCTCATTGGCTTTATCGGAACCGCCTGCATCATTGGCGCCTATGCCTATTTGACTTACGTCAATGAACCCAATCCCTACATCCTGCACGGCACCAATCTCGCTGGTGCTGCGCTGCTGACGATCTCGCTGCTGGTGCACACCAATTGGCCCAGTCTTGTGCTCGAGGGATTTTGGGCCGCGATCGCGATTTTCGGGCTGATAAAGGCACTGCGCATGCGGAAGGCACAGCAATGATCATCGCCGTCGACGGGCCGACAGCTTCAGGCAAAGGCACGATCGCCAAGGCATTGGCGGCGCATTTTGGATTGCCTTATCTCGACACCGGTCTGCTGTATCGCGCGGTCGGACGGCAGGTCGCGCTCAATCGGGGCGACCCCGACAATCCTGATGATGCGCTGGCGGCGACAGGGTTCGACGATGAATTGCTCGATGATCCAATCCTGCGCAGCGAAGAAGTGGGCGGTATGGCGAGCCAGGTTTCAGTTCACCAGGCCGTCCGCGCCGCCTTGCTTGAGCGCCAGCGGGCTTTCGCCGCTCAGCCTGGCGGTGCCGTGCTGGATGGCCGCGATATTGGCACCGTGATCGCGCCCGATGCGCCGGTCAAACTGTTCATCACCGCCAGCGTTCAGGAGCGCGCGCGCCGGCGTTGGCTGGAGATGATCTCAACCCAGATCGACAATGAGGAAGAGATACCGCTGGCCGAAATCGAACAGGATATCGTGCGCCGCGATGCGCGGGATATCGGTCGCAAGGACGCGCCGCTCAAAGCCGCGCCTGACGCCATGATCATCGACACGACCAGCTTCGGCAGGGACGAGGCATTCGAAACCGTACTAGACGCGGTCAAGCAAGCGCTCGCGCGCTAACAATCAGACCTTTCCTACTTCGAGCCATCTCCCGATAATTGCTCGTGCTTCTGATGGCCAATATTCCGGCAGGCTGATTCGAGCGCTTGGACACTGTTCCACGTGTTCCATCCTGTAGGATTTGAGGCGCGAGAGCTGAGGCGGATTTACCTTGCGTTTCCCCGAGGATTCGCTTAGGCGCGCGCCCGTTCTCGAAATCTGTCGGATTGAAGGAACCTCTGCGGTGGCATTCGGCCCCACGGAGATGTCGGCCTCTTGCCCCGTAAGCCTGCGCAATGGTGCTCAGGAGACGGAGAAAGACCCCGGAAAAACCGGTGGCCGGTAGCAAAACGAAAACAGGATTTATCCTCTTATGGCGACTTCGCCCAACCCTACGCGCGACGATTTCGAAGCGCTTCTTAACGAACAACTCGGCGGTGCCGGTGACGAAGGCTTTGAAGGCCGCGTTGTCAAAGGCACGGTTACAGCCATCGAAGCTGGCCACGCCGTAATCGATGTGGGCCTCAAATCTGAAGGCCGCGTCAACCTCAAAGAATTCTCACGCAACGAAGACGATCACGGCCTGTCGGTCGGCTCTGAAGTCGAAGTCTATGTCGACCGGGTCGAAAACGCTGATGGCGAAGCCATGCTCAGCCGTGACCGCGCCCGCCGCGAAGCAGCCTGGGACAAGCTCGAAGACGAGTTTGGCGAAGGCAAGCGCGTCGAAGGCCGCATCTTCGGCCGCGTCAAAGGTGGCTTCACTGTCGATCTCGACGGCGCCGTTGCCTTCCTGCCCGGCTCGCAGGTTGATATCCGTCCGGTGCGCGATGTCGCTCCGCTGATGGATGTTCCGCAGCCTTTCCAGATCCTCAAGATGGACCGTCGTCGCGGCAACATCGTTGTTTCACGCCGCGCCGTGCTTGAAGAAACCCGCGCCGAACAGCGCAGCGAGCTGATCGATCAGCTGGCTGAAGGCCAAGTCATCGAAGGCGTCGTCAAGAACATCACCGATTACGGTGCGTTCGTTGATCTCGGCGGCATCGATGGCCTGCTCCACGTCACTGACATGAGCTACAAGCGCGTCAATCACCCGAGCGAAGTGATCGCCATCGGCGACACCGTGAAGGTCCAGATTGTCCGCATCAACTCGGAAACGCAGCGCATCAGCCTCGGCATGAAGCAGCTCGAAAGCGATCCATGGGATGGCGTCGCTTCGAAATATCCGGTTGGCGCCAAGCTGTCGGGTACCGTCACCAACATCACCGAATATGGTGCGTTTGTTGAGCTCGAAGCCGGCATCGAAGGCCTTGTCCACGTTTCGGAAATGAGCTGGACCAAGAAGAACGTCCACCCGGGCAAGATCGTTTCGACTTCGCAGGAAGTCGACGTGCTGGTGCTCGAGGTCGACAGCGAAAAGCGTCGTATCTCACTTGGTCTCAAGCAGGCTCAGCGCAATCCTTGGGACGAGTTCGCCGAGAAGCACCCGGTTGGTTCGGTTGTCGAAGGCGAAGTCAAGAACGCCACCGAATTCGGCCTGTTCATCGGCCTCGACGGCGAAGTCGACGGCATGGTTCACATGTCAGACATCGCTTGGGGCATTTCGGGCGAAGACGCGCTGGCGCTTCACCGCAAGGGTGAAGAAGTCAAAGCGATCGTTCTCGACGTCGACGTTGAGAAAGAGCGTATCAGCCTCGGCATGAAGCAGCTCGAAAAGGGCGCTCCAACCGAAGCAGGTGCCGCCGCCGCTGGCTCGCTGCGCAAGAACCAGACCGTCACCGTCACCGTCCTCGAAGTCCGCGATGGCGGCCTCGAAGTGCAGGTTGGCGACGATGGCGCGACCGGCTTCATCAAGCGTTCGGATCTTGGCCGCGACCGCGACGAGCAGCGTCCTGACCGTTTCCAGGTCGGCGCCAAGGTCGACGCAATGGTCACCGGCTTCGATCGTTCGAAGAAGCCAAACTTCTCGATCAAGGCGCGTCAGATCGCCGAAGAGAAGGAAGCAGTGGCACAGTTCGGTTCGTCGGATTCGGGTGCATCGCTCGGCGACATCCTCGGCGAAGCGCTCAAGAAGGGCGACTGAGCCCTCCCCACTCGCTTTTGCGAACAGAGAAAACCCGCCCTCCTATCAGGAGTGGCGGGTTTTTCTTTGCGCCCTTTCCTACACGGGCATGAGTGCTTACAATGCTGGCCATGCTAGAGATCCATCAATTCCCGTGCCTGTCTGACAATTACGGCTTCTTGGTCCACAATTCGGTGACCGATGAGACCGCGGCGATCGATACGCCTGACGCCAAGGAATATCTCAAACAGGCCGAGTCCAAAGGCTGGACCATCACGCATATCTGGAACACCCATTGGCACCCAGACCATGCCGGCGGAAACAAGGAAATCGTTGCCGCGACTGGCGCGCGCGTTTTGGCGCCGAAGGAGGTCGAACAACTCTCACCGATCGATCGCGTGCTCTATCATGGCGACAGCGTGAATTTGGGCGAACACCGCGCGGAGGTGATCGACGTATCGGGCCACACCAATGGCCATATCGCATTCCACCTGGTCGATATGGGCGTCGCGTTCGTGGGTGACAGCGTGTTTGCGCTTGGTTGCGGCCGCATGTTCGAAGGCGAGCCCAAGCAGTTCTGGGCCAGCCTTGAGCGGATCAAACGGATGTCGACCGCCACAGTGCTCTATTGCGCGCACGAATACACCGAGGCCAATGCTAAGTTTGCTTTGCACGCCGATCCAGAAAACGCCGCGCTCAAAGCCTATGTCGACGAGATCACCGACAAGCGCTCGCGCGGCGAGTGGACGGTACCCACTGTGCTTTCGCGCGAGCTCGAGACCAATCCCTTCCTCCGCGCTGATGACCCGGCCATGATGGCCAAATGGGGCGGTAGCGAACCACATGAGACCTTCGCCGCCTTGCGCGCCGCCAAGGACAATTTCTAGGAGCCATGCAGGCCCTGATTGTCGATCGCCTGTCCGACGATCTGTCGGGCGTCCAATTGGTCAATTCTGACCTCCCCACGCGCGCATCAGACGAGGTACTCGTCAAAGTCCGCGCGGCGTCGCTCAACTTTCCTGACCTGCTGATGACGCAGGGGAACTATCAGTTCAAACCCGAGCCTCCCTTCACTAGCGGGCTGGAGCTCGCCGGTGAAGTGATCGAAGCCGATCCGGAGAGCGGCCTGAAAACGGGCGACCGTGTGATCGGCGGCAACAAGACGGGTGCTTTCGCGGAAACGGCCAGCATACCGCTGAGAGGCCTCTCACGGCTTCCTGAGGGCCTTTCCTTTGCTCAGGGAGCTGCGATGGGCGCAGCCTATTCGACGGCCTATACGGGCCTTGTCGAGCTCTGTGGGCTGTCTGAAGGCCAGACTGTGCTGGTGCATGGCGCCAGCGGGGGCGTGGGCCTGGCCGCTATCGATCTGGCCAAGTCGCTCGGCGCCAAGGTGATCGCGGCGACTGGTGTCGCGTCAAAGTCTGAGCGAATTGCCGCTTTGGCCAATCCCGACGCAGTGATCACCGCTGAAGGACGCTTCCGCGATACCGTCAGCGAGCTGACCGATGGCAAGTTGTGCGACATCGTGTTCGATCCGGTCGGCGGCGATGTGTTTGACGAATCTACCCGCTGCGTCGGTTTCGCAGGCAAGCTCGTAGTGGTGGGATTCACCAGCGGGCGGATCGCCGATGTCGCGACCAACATTCCGCTGATCAAAGGCTTCTCAATCGTCGGATTGCGCGCGGGTGAATATGCGCGGCGCTTTCCTGAACGCGGGCGCGCCATCAACGCGGAAATCGCCAAGTTGGCCGAAGCCGGCAAGATTGCTCCCGCGATTGATCGCGTGCTGCCGCTCAGCAAATGGCGCGAAGGCTTTGAAGCGATGGCCAATCGCGAGCTGGTCGGCAAAGTGGTGTTTGAACCGGGGCGCTAGCTATCGGGCAAAAAGAAAGGCGGCCCGCGCGTGGTATCGCGCTGAGCCGCCTCTCCCCTCTCCAGCTCGGAATGCGCGTCAGATCGACGCGATAATATCGTCTGCCAGTTTGCCGTCCGCTTCGGCATTGTGCTTGTCTGCGATCAGCGTCTTGGAAGCGGCTGCGGCGGCTGCAACAGCGTTGGCGCGCACTTCGTCAATCGCTTCGCGTTCAGCTGCGGCAATCTTGTCTTCCGCCATGCGCTGGCGACGGGCGACCATTGCTTCGCCATCGGCTTCCGCCTTTTCGAGGATCGCGTCGGCTTCGCGCTGCGCTCCAGCGACCATCGCTTCGGCGTCCTGCTCTGCGCTGGCAATCTTGGTGGCGTATTCGTCGCGCAGGGACTCTGCTTCGGCGCGCAGATCCTTGGCTTCATCAAGCTGGCGTTTGATCTCGGCAATCTTGTTGTCGAGACCGCCAGTGATCATGCCCGGCACCTTCTTCCAGATGAAGACACCGATCAGCACGAGCATCGCGACCGACACCCACTGATAGTCCTCAAGCAGAAGGGCTGATGGTGCGACTTTGCCGTCTTCGGCGCTGGCGAGAATGGTCAGGATGTTAGCCATTGGCGAGCGCTTCCTTCACCGCTGCACGAGCGGTGCTTGTATCGACGTCAGCACCAGCCAGGCGGGCGACAATGTCTTGCGTGGCTTCAGCGGCGACGGTCTCGATCTCAGCCATGGCCGCATTGCGCGCATCGGCAATTGCCGTCTCGGCATTGGCGAGCTGCGTGTCCAAGGCCTCTTGCGCCGCTGCCAGTTTGGCTTCGGTGCTTGCTGCGGCCTTGGCCTTGGCATCGGCGATAACGCCCTGCGCCTTGGCGCGGTTCTCGTTCTCACGAACGCGCCATGCCTCTTCCTGCTCATCAGCTGCGTCGCGCGCAGCTTGAGCGGCAGCGAGATCGTCGGCGATCTGCTTGTCACGCAATTCAACCGCTCCCATCACTTTGGGCACCATGAAGCGACCGATCAGGAAGAAGGTGATGCCGAAAAAGAAAACCGTCCAGAAAATCTGGCTGGCATAGAATTCGGCTAATTGTGCGATTTGAGGCATGGATCGAGTCCGCGGATTGCGAGGTGATCAGGCGTGAAATGCGTGGCCGGCCAAAACAGCCGGCCCAACATTCAATCGTTAGGCGACGAAGATCAGGATCATCGCGACAACGAATGCCAGCAGGCCGAGAAGCTCAGCTGCGGCGAAGCCGATGAACAGGCGGCCCTGCTGGCCGTCTGCGGCACCCGGGTTGCGCAGTGCGCTCTCAAGGAACGAACCGAACACGTTACCCACACCGGTAGCGGCGAGACCTGCACCGATTGCTGCGAGACCAGCACCGATCAGTTTTGCTGCTTCTGGTTCCATTTGAAAAACTCCTTTGGGATCAAATCTGTTAAATTGAAAAGTTGAGACTTAGTGCAGATGCTCGGCGTCGTTGATGTAGAGCGACGTAAGCAGCGCGAAAACATAGGCCTGGATGCCAGCGACCAGGATTTCCAGGGCGCTGATGGCAATCATCAGGGTGAAGCTGGGAATGCCGATAAAGCCGCCATAGACGGCGCCGGCATTGACGCTGTCGATCACAAAGCTCGACAGCACTTTGAGCAGGACGTGACCGGCCATCATCGCCACGAAGAGACGCAGCGCGAGGCTGAACGGGCGCACCATGAACGAGATCAGCTCGATCACAGGGATCAGCCACATCAGCCACAGTGGCGTGCCATGCGGCACGAACAGCGAGAAGAATTTGAAACCGTGCTTCCAGAAGCCAACGATCAGCACGATCGAAAAGCTCATCACGGCAAGAACGCCAGTGACGGTAAAGTGGCTGGTGAAAGTGAACGGGTGCAGGCCAAGAATGCCGATCGGCATCAGACCCAGCAGGTTGGCGAACAGGATGAACATGAACAGGCTGAAGATGTAGGGCACATATTTGCGCCCTTCCTTGCCCACGTTCGCTTCGAGCATGTCGTCGATGAAACCGGTGAAGGTCTCAACCATCATCTGCCAGCGACCGGGCACGAGCTCACGCTTCATGCCACCCGCAACGAAGACGAACAGCAGCACGGTGGTAATCGCCATCCAAAGAGCGGAATTGGTGAAAGCCAGATTGAAGCCACCAAGATTCAGGTCGAGCAGAGGCTCAATCTGAAACTGCTTCATCGGATCGACTTTGCCTGCTTCGGCTGCCACGATCTCTTGTATCCCTGATACCTGTAAAACGCGGCCCCTTGAAACAAGGACCTATTGCGGATCCTTGGGGGCGTTGTTCGCCGCACGAATAATGTTCCTGAAGGCCGCGCCAATTCCAAGGAACAGGCCGATCAACAGACCCCAGGGCGTGGTTCCGACCAAAGCATCAAATGCCCAGCCAATCACCAAGCCGCCGAAAATCCCACCAAGGAGGTCTGCAAGTACCCGGTTGCCAGCGCGATAATTCGCATCGGCTCCGGTAACCTGCGACCGGGTGCGTTCCTCTTCGCGCTCTCGTGCGGCTTTAAGCCGCTCTTCGAGTGCGTCGATCCGCGCATCCTCGGCAATGGGTTCCCGTGCGGGCTTTTCGTCGCTCATGCCACTCTCCTAATCCTCATTTAGACCATGGATGATGCAGCATGGGCAAGAGCTGCCCGCCGAAGGCGCCGCCCCCTTAGAAGGGGGTCAGAAACGAGTCAACAATAAGCAGCCGGACTTCCGGGCAATATTCGTAACCACCCTTGCATCTGACGCAAGACTACGCTCGGTCAAATGGTGAGGCATTGCACCCTAACCCTTTCAAACTTATAGCGGTTTCGCGGCCAGACTGGATCCAAAGGAGGCTCCACGAAACCGCATGACTGATGGTCACGGGCATCGGGCAAGGCTGCGCCAGCGATTGCTGGAAGGCGGCGACAGCGCTCTCGCCGATTATGAGCTTCTTGAGTTCCTTTTGTTCGGCAGCATCAGGCGCGCTGATACCAAGGCGGTCGCCAAGGAGCTGCTGCGCCGCTTTGGCTCGCTCGCCGCGGTGATTTCGGCAGATCCAGCCGCGCTTCAGCAAGTGCGCGGAATAGGACAGGCTAGCGCAGCTCAACTCAAAAGCGTGGGATTGGCGGCGAGGCGCATGGCGCGCAGCGAAATCAAAGGCAAACCGGTACTCGGATCATGGCAGTCGCTGATCGACTATCTCACGGTAGACATGGCCCACCTCAAGGTGGAGCGGGTTCGCGTGCTCTATCTCGACGCCAAGAACCGGCTGGTCGACGATCATCACTTCAGCGATGGATCAATCGACGAAGCGTCCATTTATCCGCGCGAAGTCATCCGCAGAGCGATGGAGGTTGGCGCTAGCGCTTTGATTTTGGTGCACAACCATCCCAGCGGCAGTCCAGAGCCAAGCCGCGCTGACATCCGCATCACGTCACAAATAGCCGAAGCTGGGCGATTGCTCGGCATCACCGTCCACGACCATGTGATTATTGGCAATGAGGGCCATGTCAGCCTTCGCAGCCGCGGATTGGTTTAGCGCCTATTCCGGATCAGAGATGTCGAACCCATAAGTGCGATAAAGATCGATGATGCTGGGATCGATGCGGCTCGCTGCCAGAACGTCGCCCGCCCCACCTGTCTCATCACCTTGCTCAAGCCGGATGATGCCGCGCAGCAATCGACTTGCGGCTTGCCCCGGCTGTTTCCTCAGGGCTTCGTTCAGATCGTCGAGCGCCTGATCGGTCTGACCCAAGCGATACCGAACCAGTGCCCGGCTATCGAGCGTCCCCGCCGACGAGTCCGACAATTGCACCGCGTTCTCGCAAAACTCTTCGGCCTCGGCGACACGGAATGACCAGATCCCGGCCAACCAGCATTGCGCGTTGTGCAGAGCGGACTCTTCTGGCCGCGTCTCGAGCAGAGCCATGGTCCGTTCCCACGCTTCGTCTTCACGCTGCGCTGCGCCCGAAAGTTCCGACCACGCCATTTGCATATCGATTGCTTCGTCACCGACCAAGCCAAGCTCATCGAGCAGGTCCAAACCGTAATCGGCATCGCCATTCTTGGCCAGATACTGCGCTAGCGAGCTCGCCGTTTCGAGGTTCGGCTCAAGATCATAGGCCTCTTGAGCGTTCACCAGCGCTTGTTGGAGATCGCCCATCGCATCGTAGATTGCAGCACGAGCGGAATAGTGATCGGCTTCAGCCCCTTCTTCGATGGCAAGGTCGATGTCAGCCAGCGCCTCGTCATACTGCCGCGCAAGGACCAAGATGATACCGCGCAGGAAATGCACCGCGGCTGATGCTTCAGGCAGCTCAGTCATCTCGTCGAGCGACGTCGCGATCGGCAACAAGCGCGCCTGCAGTTCCGCATCGGAAAGGTCCCACGAACGCTCTGGCGCGTCGATCCGCAAGATGGGATCACCGCTGGCGATCCGGCTCATTGCAAGCTTTTCACCCTGGATGTCTTCTGCAGCGATTTCGATCGGAACCTGCGAGGTTCCATCGACCATGCGCAACACGCCGTCGCTCAAAGTCACGTCCCGCGTGAAGCGAACACCCGAGGCAAGCTCGTCGAGCTGCTCATGTCCTTCAAATTCGACCGATCCGTTGCTGTTGGGCAAGAGGTATTCGGCCTCGCGCCGGACGGTGTACGGACCCGCGACCTGGAACGGAATGTCTTTCCATGCCCGCCGGGCACGATCCGGGTCAAAGCCCCAACCCACGCTGGGCCCATTGATGGCATAGGCGACATTGCCGTTCTCGAACGAGAAGACATCCCACAGCATGCCTCTGCCCTTGATCACGGCCACGCCGGTTTCATCGTCGTAGGAATATTCGGCATCGGTGGCCATGCCGCCGATCAGGTCAGAGAAATACTCGATCCCCTTGGCGAGAATCTGCATTTCGTCATTTTCAGTCGCCATTGGACGCATCGATGCACCCATCGAACCGCGCAGCTCAACAACCGCCTCGTAAGTCGCCGGGAAATCAACCCCGCGGCTCATATCGTAGGTCACTCGGACAATACGATCGGGCGTTTGCGGCCAGCGTTGCTCCATGCTCACCAGCTCTGCACCATCAGAGCGGAGCGGCAGTGCCCAATCAAAGCCAGGCACTTCGTCGATTGTGTCGAGCCGGACCCCGGAACCCGTGCCGTCGAGCCAGTAATCCTTGCCATCGATCATCGCGTGCACGATCATGTGATCGAATGCGCCGGGCACGGGTTGCGAAACCGACACCACATCGCCTGCATCGATATCGACGAGCACGGCCTCGCTCTCGATCCCCAATTCGCGCAGCATCGCCAGCAGCAGCAGGCTCTTCGCCTTGCAATCGCCGTAGCGAAGTTCCCAGGTCTCTTCGGGTGCTTGCGGGATGTAATTGCCGCCGTTCAAACCGTTGAGCAGATAGGTGACCTCGTCCTGCACCAATTGCAGCGCCAGGGCAGCCCGCTCAAGCGGGTCATCGGTAGCGGCGCGGATCTTTGCGATTTCGTCGGCGATCGGGCCATCAGCCTCAATCGTGCCAGCCGTGGTGAAATGACGCGCCATGACCGACGACACTTCTTGCCAATCAGCGAATGAGCCGACCTGTATCAATGGGCTCACCGTGAAACGGTCAGGAGCGTCTTCGGGCATCTTGCGTGGCCGTGCGATCGGCAAAGCCATCTCAAGCACGCTGTCATCGCCATCAATCGTTACTTCGGGATTGTCGACTTGGCCGATCGTGCCCCAATTGACCTCTTCGCTTGATGGCCAGGAATAGCGCAGCCGGCCAAATCCAAGCCGGGTCGGCCGTGTGGTGACACCTTCTGTCGACTGCATTTCGCCTTCGAGCGCCTGGTCTCTGACAGTTGTCGAGCTAGTCAGCCGCAAAATGTCGCCGATCCGCAAACCAGGCACATTGATTGCGGCCGTCAACTGACCGTCAACTGCGCGGCTTTCCAATCTCCGCTCGCGGCGAATGACGCTCGGCTCGACACCTTGCTCGAGCAAGTCAATCACTTCATCGCCGCGAATGATGTCGAGGCGGTGGATCGTCAGATCGCCTTTGTCCGGCAACCACGTGAATTGCAGGGTGCCAAAGCTTTCGAGATTCTCGGTGTTGCGAATATCGTATGCGAGATCGGTAAAACGGGTGACCACACCGTCTTCAAGGCGGATCTGACGGTCATACAGCGCAACATCGCCCTTATTGGCTTCCAGCGCATCGTCGAGCGGCGCTTCGATCACCCATTCGGGCGGATCGCCATAGAGCACCTCATCCCCAGCCACTGCTGATGAGGAAGCGATTGCAGCCAGCACCACCGATCCGGCGATATATTTCATAATTGGACCCCTGTTACAGTCGCCACCACCTTAGAAAAAACGCGTAGGGGTGCAACACACAATTGGGAGCCCTGTTCCGTGCAAGGACGGGTGTTATGATCCGGTGATCAGGCGCACTCCAGAGTGGTTGGCGAAGAAGCTCCACATCCAATTGATGGTCACGGTCAGGCGATTGCGCATGCCGGTGAGGAAGCCGACATGGACCATGCCCCACAGCCACCAGGCCCCCGCACCCGACATCTTGACGCGTCCGAAGTCTGCCACCGCTGCCTTGCGCCCGATCGTCGCGAGACTGCCTTGATGCTTGTAGGCAAAGGGCGCTGGCGCCGGTTTGTCGAGCAATTCGCATTCGACCAGTTTTGCGACATGGGTGCCTGCCTGTTTGGCCGCAGGCGCGAGACCGGGAACGGGCTGCCCTTCCCACGCCATGCTGCCGGCTGTGTCCCCGATCGCGAACACATCTGTGTGGCCTTTCACCCGCAAATGCTCATCAACCAGAATCCGTCCAGACCGATCTTGCTCGGCATTGAGCCAGGCGGCCGCGGGAGACGCGGTCACGCCAGCCGCCCACAGCACGGTCTCGGTCTCAATCCGGGTTGCGTCGCCATTCTGCGGATCGCCAATCTGGACATGGCGTTCGGCGATCTCGGTCACTCTGCCTCCGGTCCGTATCTCGACACCCAAGGCCTCGAGCGCAGCGGCGGCTTTGGTTGACAGCTCCTCCGGGAAAGCAGGAAGGATGCGTGGTCCCGATTGCACCAGGACAATGCGCGCGCCGGCAGGGTCTACTGTGCGGAACTCGCGCTCGACGCTGAGCTTGGATAGCTCGGCAATCGCGCCGGCCAATTCAACGCCGGTCGGGCCGGCCCCGACAATCACGAAGGTGAGCAGGCGCTCGATCCGCGCCGGATCATCGCTCGCCTCGGCTTGCTCAAAGGCTTCAAGGATAGATGCGCGGACGGCAACGCCGTCATCAATCGTCTTGAGGCCAGGGGCGTAGGCGCCCCATTCATCGCGTCCAAAGTAGGAATGGCTCGCACCTGTCGCGATGACGAGCTTGTCGTATTTCAGCTCGCGCCCATCGCCATAGCCGAGCCGCTTGTTGGAGGTATCAATCGCGTTCACTTCGCCCTTGATCACCCGCACATTGCCGTCCTCGCGGAACAGGCTGCGGATAGGCGTCGCAATATCGGCGGGATTGAGCGTGGCTGTGGCGATTTGATAGAGCAGCGGCTGAAACAGGTGGTAATTGCGCTTGTCAATCAGCGTGATGCGCACGGGCAGCCGTTTGAGCCTGGCGACCGCGGCGAGCCCGCCAAAGCCAGCCCCGACAACGACGATATGCGGCCAATGATCAGGAATATCGACATAGTCCCGATCGAACAGAATGTTGCGTTCCATCCAACCGGCAGTGGCGCGATCAACCGAGAGATAACCCGCGCCGCGCGATTCATAGATCGCCAGCAGCAGGATCGGATACAGCGTGATATCCGGGTGGACCCCAGTGATCATGAAATAGCCCATCAGGAAGGCGAGCAGATAGGACACCACACTTGCTGCAATTCCGGGGACCACAAGCACTGCGAATATGACAGCCAGCCATGATGGCATGCCGTCAAAGCTGGTGATGGTCAGCCAGGTCTGCACCGCAATGGGCGGTTCAACGACACCGGCATAGGCGAGCAACGACAGGCCCAGCCACAGCCGTACGAGCAGCATCACCAGCGGCGCAGCAAGCGCCCTCAGGCTGTCGCCCAAGCGAACCAGCGGTCGGCCGAATGGCAGAGCGCTTTGCTTGATGCCAGGCCCCAGCACGCGATCGAGCGAAAACGTGGCTGGTCCAGCTATGCTATACCAAGCGAGAATCGCGATCAGATAAAGATTGGTCGTGGTCGGGATGTAAACCGCTTGCGCAACTATCGTCAGCGTCGCCATGGCGATCGCAGCGGGCCGAGTGAACAATCCCGCGAGCAAAAGCACCGGGCCGATCAGTTCGATCAGCAGACCGGTCAGTGCAGCGGTTTCTGGCGCCATCCAGCTGACCGGATACTCGTAAGTCGCCAGCAGCACGGCGCTATCAAAATCGGCCAGCTTGAGCAGGCCCGAACGGAGGAAGTAGAAGGCAACAAACAGACGAATGGCAAAGTCGGTGAACGGCCAGAACAGCTCTGCCCCACCCGAATACCACTTGGCCCATCGGCGCAGCGTCACGCGCACAAATGGCGATAGACGCTCTTCCTGCAGCGGTTGAATCGCGCTGGTCATGATCCACATCCTCCTACTCACGCCATTCGCTCATGCGAGTTTTTGGTTACATCTGCCCAGCTCGCTCTTGCCTTCCGCGAGCCCACCGCATAGCCGCCCCACAACAGCCAACCCGATGGAGTTTACAATTGGTCCCACGCTACGCCCGACCCGAAATGACCGCAATTTGGGAGCCCGAAGCGAAGTTTCGCATCTGGTTCGAGATTGAGGCGCACGCGACCCAGAAGTTGGGTGAGCTCGGCGTTGTGCCCGAAAGCGCTGGCAAAGCGCTGTGGGACTGGTGGGCCACCGACCCCAAGATTGATGTCGAAGCCATCGACGCAATCGAGGCCGTGACCAAGCACGACGTGATTGCCTTCCTGACCTGGGTCGCAGAGCAAGTCGGTGATGAGGCCCGCTTCATGCACCAGGGCATGACATCGAGCGATGTTCTCGACACCACACTCGCGGTGCAGCTGGCACGCGCATCGGACATCCTGCTGGAAGATCTCGATGCTTTGCTGGCCGCGATCAAGACGCGCGCTGAAGAGCACAAATACACCGCCACGATTGGACGCAGCCACGGCATCCACGCCGAGCCGGTCACCTTTGGTCTCAAGCTTGCCCAAGCTTATGCCGAGTTTGATCGCTGCCGGGATCGCCTGGTCGCCGCGCGCGCGGAAATCGCCACCTGTGCTGTCTCAGGAGCGGTTGGGACCTTCGCCAATATCGACCCTCAGGTTGAAGCCTATGTTGCCGAGCAATTGGGCCTCACTTCCGAACCGGTCAGTACGCAAGTCATCCCGCGCGATCGCCACGCAATGTATTTCGCGACACTGGCGGTGATTGCAGGATCGATCGAGCGGCTTGCGGTTGAGATCCGCCATCTGCAGCGCACCGAAGTGCTGGAGGCAGAGGAATATTTCTCGCCCGGCCAAAAAGGTTCGTCGGCGATGCCGCATAAGCGCAACCCGATCCTGACCGAAAACCTGACGGGCCAGGCCCGCATGATCCGCGCCTATGCCCTGCCCGCGCTTGAGAATGTGGCGCTATGGCATGAGCGCGACATTTCACACTCATCGGTTGAGCGCTTCATAGGCCCAGACGCCACCATCACGCTCGACTTCTCGCTCAAAAGGTTGACCGGCGTGGTCGAAAAGCTGCTGGTCTATCCCGAGCGCATGCAAGCCAACATGGATCGCATGGGCGGCCTGGTGCACTCGCAACGCGTGCTGCTGGCGCTCACCCAGGCAGGTGTCAGCCGCGAGGATGCCTATCGACTGGTTCAGCGCAATGCGATGAAGGTGTGGGAATCCGGCGGCAACCTGCAATTGCTCGATCTGCTCAAGGCGGATGAGGAAGTCGCCGCGGCGCTGTCAGACAGCGAGCTCGAGGAGAAATTTGACCTCGATTACCACTTCAAACACGTCGATACGATCTTTGCGCGCGTGTTTGGCTGACATTCAACCAAGCCTGACCAGTGCTAGACTTGCGTCGCAAAAGGCTTAGGCTTGCTGCCAAGAGACACGCAGAGCCCGGGGAACACCTATGCAAATTGTCCGCACCATCATTTGGGTCCTGATCCTGGTCGGGATCATCGCGTTCACGATCGGCAATTTCGATCGTCAGACCGATGTTCGGATCTGGCCGGGATTGGTTTGGGACACCCGCGTTCCCGCGATTGTGATCGTGTCGTTCATCCTGGGATTGATCCCGATGTGGCTGTACCACCGTGGCGTGAAGTGGAGCCTCAACCGGCGCATTCGCTCGCTCGAAAGCGCGGTTAAATCCAACGCCATCGCGCAACGCCACGAACCGACGCCTTCGCCGGCGCCTGCTCCCGCGCCTGCCCCGGCCACCAGCGACACCAAGCCCGGTGACACGCTGACGCCGTCAGACGAGAACGAAACACCTGGCTGACAATGAGCAATCCCGTATTCCTTGCCCTTGATGTTCCCCAGATTGAGCCAGCCAAAGCGCTGCTCAACAAGGTCAAAGATCATATTGGCGGCGTAAAGCTGGGGCTGGAGTTCTTTTGCGCACATGGCGGCCATGGCGTGCACGAGATCGCGCATATGGGATTGCCGATCTTTCTTGATCTCAAGTTCCACGACATTCCCAACACGGTCGCAGGCGCGATGCAGGCGGTTCATGTCTATGAGCCGGCAATCGTGACAGTGCATGCCAGCGGTGGCCGCGCGATGATGGAAGATGCCAAGGCCGCAGCGGCTGAAGGCTGCAAGGTTGTTGGCGTGACCATGCTGACCAGCCTTGATCGCGACGATCTGGCGCGTGCCGGTGTCGCGGGATCGCCTGAAGAGCATGTGATGCGGCTCGCCGAACAGGCGCATGAGGCTGGGCTCGACGGCATTGTCTGCTCGGGCCAGGAAGTAGGCAAGGTCCGCTCGCAATGGAAGGATGGCTATTTCGTAGTGCCAGGCCTGCGCCCTGCGGGCATCGTCGCTGGCGATCAGAAGCGCACCGTGACGCCGCGCCAGGCGCGCGATGACGGCGCCAGCGTGTTGGTGATTGGACGTCCAATCAGCCGCGCGGATGATCCTCAGGCTGCCGCACGCGCGATTGAAGCCACGCTTTAGAGCTTATCCATGACAACACAGATCAAGATTTGCGGGCTTTCCACGCCCGAAACCATCGAAGCGGCTGTGGCCGCCGGCGTAACTCATGTCGGATTCGTGCATTTCGACAAAAGCCCGCGCCATGTGACGTTTGAGCGCGCGGCTGAGCTGCGCAAATTGGTTCCACCCGAAGTGAAGACAGTGCTGCTGCTGACCAATGCCGACGTCACCACCACCGGGACGGGGATCGAGAAGGTCAAACCCGACATCATTCAGTTTCACGGCAATGAGACGCCCGAATGGATCAAGCTGGTGCGTGAAAAGACTGGCGTTGAAGGATGGAAAGCGCTTGGCCTGCGCGATGCAGGAACGCTCAAGCGCAGCAAAAAATATGTCGGGTCGATTGATCGCTTTCTATTTGATGCGCCTGCCAAGGCACTGCCAGGCGGCAATGGCGAAACCTTCCGCTGGGATTTGCTCAATGGTCACAAGCACCAATTGCCATGGATACTCGCAGGCGGATTGAATCCGGACAATGTCGCCAAAGCGATTGCAGCGACAGGCGCCGATTTCGTCGACGCGTCGAGCGGGCTTGAAAGCGCGCCCGGCGTCAAGGACGTGGACAAGATCGCTGCCTTCTGTAAAGCCGCGCGCTCGCTATGACTAACCAGCCCAATTCCTTCCGCACTCAGCCCGATGATCGCGGGCATTTTGGCGAATTCGGCGGACGCTATGTCGCCGAAACATTGATGCCGCTGATCCTCGATCTGGAGCGTGAATATCGCGCAGCCCAGGCCGATCCTGAATTCCAGCGCGAATTTGACGATTTGCTCGAGCATTATGTCGGCCGCCCCTCGCCGCTCTATTTTGCCGAACGGCTGACCGAGGCGCTGGGCGGTGCCCAAGTGTGGTTCAAGCGCGATGAGCTCAATCACACCGGCGCGCACAAGATCAACAATTGCATCGGCCAGATCCTGCTGGCGATCCGCATGGGCAAGACCCGCATCATCGCTGAAACCGGAGCCGGCCAGCACGGTGTCGCGACGGCTACTGTCTGCGCGCGCTTTGGCCTGCCCTGCGTGATCTATATGGGCGCTGAGGATGTGAAGCGGCAATCGCCCAACGTCTTCCGTATGAAGCTGCTTGGTGCCGAAGTCGTGCCCGTCACCAGCGGAGGCGCGACGCTCAAAGACGCGATGAATGAAGGCCTGCGTGACTGGGTCGCGAATGTTGAGGACACATTCTACATCATCGGTACCGCAGCGGGCCCGCATCCCTATCCAGAGCTGGTGCGCAACTTCCAGAGCGTGATCGGGCTTGAGGCACGCGCACAAATGCTTGCCCGCACCGGTCGACTGCCCGATCTGCTGGTCGCTTGCATCGGCGGTGGCTCCAATGCGCTTGGCCTGTTCCATCCCTTCCTAGACGATGCGGATGTGAAGATGCTGGGGGTCGAGGCTGCGGGCTACGGCTTGGACGGCGATCAACATGCAGCAAGCCTGCTTGGCGGCGCGCCCGGCGTACTCCACGGCAACAAGACCTACCTGCTGCAGGACGAAGACGGCCAGATCACCGAAGGCCATTCGATCAGCGCTGGACTGGACTATCCCGGCATTGGCCCAGAGCATGCCTGGCTGAAAGACACTGGCCGCGTCGAATACACTGCGGTGACCGATCAAGAGGCCTTGGATGGCTTCCAGCTGCTTTGCCGTACCGAAGGGATCATTCCTGCTCTTGAGCCCAGCCATGCCATCGCCGCCGTCAAAGAACGCGCCAAGGTGATGAGCGAAGACCAGATCATCCTGATGAATCTGTGTGGCCGCGGCGACAAGGACATTTTCACCGTGGCCGAAAAGCTGGGAGTGGAGATGTGACCTTCTCACTCCCCCGCGCGCTTGTCTTTGTGCTGATCGGGCTGCCGATCGGATTCATCCTCACTGCCCTTGGCTTTGCCGTGTTGGGACAGGAAATCGACGCCCCGGCTATTGCGCCATGGGCGCTTGCAATTGCCGTGTTGCTGGGTGTTGGTGCTGGATTTTGGAAGCCTGCTGAATGACCCGCCTCCAATCCGCTTTTTCCAAGCCGCATCCGGCCTTCGTCGCCTTCATCACCGCTGGCGATGGCGACACCGCTGCCAATCTCGACGCTTTGGTCGAAGCGGGCACCGATGTGATCGAGCTGGGCATGCCCTTCACCGATCCGATGGCCGATGGCCCTGCGATTCAGAGCGCCAATTTGCGCTCGCTGGGCGCGGGCACGACGACCGCTGACGTGCTGCAGATCGCCAGCGATTTCCGCGCTCGGCACCCTGACGTGCCGCTGGTGCTGATGGGCTATGCCAATCCGATGATCCGCCGCGGGGCAGAATGGTTCGCCGAAGCCGCCAAGAATGCGGGCGTCGACGGCGTGATTTGCGTTGATATTCCGCCAGAAGAGGATGAAGCGCTTGGCCCGGCTCTGCGCGCGGCAGGAATCGCCCCGATCCGCTTGGCAACGCCGACAACAGACGCAGCGCGGCTGCCCAGCGTGCTCGAAGGATCCAGCGGATTTGTCTACTATGTTTCGGTTGCCGGAATCACCGGCAAACAGCAGGCCGCGCAGGCCAGCATCGAAAGCGCGGTCGCAGCGCTCAAATCTGCCACAGATCTGCCGATTGCGGTCGGTTTTGGCGTTCGCACGCCTGAACAGGCAAGCGCGATTGGTGCGGTCGCAGACGGGGTCGTTGTCGGCTCGGCGCTGGTCGATGTGGTCGGAGAATTTGGCAACGAGGCCCCTGCCAAGCTAAAGGAGCTGGCTTCGGCTCTCGCACAAGCGGTTCACACCGCTCGATAGGAACAGAAATGAATTGGTTCACCCGCGTCCGCAATTCGCTCGGCTTTGGCTCCGAGAAGAACAGCACCGAGAAAGATCTCTGGATCAAATGTCCGAACTGTCAGGAGATGCTGTTCGTCGCCGAATATTCGGAAAATTCGAGCGTTTGCCCGAAATGCGATCACCACGGCCGGATCAGCGCGGATGATCGTCTCAGCCTGCTGCTCGATCCGGGCTTTGAATTGCTTCCCCAGCCCGAAGTTGCGGAAGACCCGCTCAAATTCAAAGACAGCAAGAAATACACTGAGCGCCTCAAAGTAGCGCGCGCCAAGAACCCGCATGCGGATGCCTTTGTGACCGGTTCCGGCGCGATCGATGGCCGGCCCGCTGTCGTGGGCGTGCAGGATTTCAGCTTTATGGGCGGATCGATGGGGATGGCCGTCGGCATGGCCTTCTGCGCCGGTGCCGAACGCGCTCTGGCCCGCAAATGCCCCTATATCGTCGTCACCGCTGCTGGCGGTGCGCGGATGCAGGAGGGCATTCTCAGCCTGATGCAGATGCCCAAGGCCACGGTGATGACCCGGCGGCTCAAAGCAGCTGGACTGCCCTATATCGTGATCCTGAGTGACCCGACCACGGGCGGCGTCACTGCCAGCTACGCCATGCTGGGCGATGTCCATATCGCCGAGCCAGGCGCCTTGATCGGCTTTGCTGGTCAGCGCGTGATCCAGGATACAATCCGCGAGCAATTGCCCGAGGGCTTTCAGCGCGCCGAATATCTGCACAAGCACGGCATGGTCGACATGGTGGTTCACCGCCGCGACCTCAAAGCCACGCTGGCTGACGTGTTGGGCTATCTCCAGCCGCAAGCCGCCTAAGCCAACGAGCCAATATGGATTTCGGCCGGTCCGACGATCCGCGCGTCCAGGCACAGCTTGATCGCCTGGCCAATCTCAGCGTTCCACAAGGGCGTTTGGGGCTGGAGACGATCCATGCCCTGTTAGGCCGCCTAGGGCGGCCAGAAACACGTCTTCCGTGTGTTTTTCACGTCGCCGGGACCAATGGCAAGGGATCGGTCTGTGCGCTGCTCAGATCCATTCTAGAGGCCTCTGGCAAGCGTGTGCATATGACCACCAGTCCGCACCTGGTGCGCTACAATGAGCGGATCCGGATTGCCGGTGAACTGATCGAGGACGAGCCGCTGGAGCTGCTGCTTAAGGAAGTGCTTGATGCGGGCGAAGATCTGGCCCCCAGCTTCTTCGAAGTCACCATCGCCGCGGCCTTCCTGGCCTTTTCGCGTACGCCCGCCGATGCCTGCGTTGTCGAGGTCGGCCTGGGTGGACGCTTTGACGCCACCAATGTGCTGGGACCGGACGTGCTCGCCGCCTGCGGGATCGCGGCGCTGGGGATCGATCATGAGCGCTTTCTGCTGGCGCCTGAAAAGGGCGTGCCGAAGCAGCCGATGGCGCGGATTGCGTTTGAGAAAGCCGGGATCGCCAAGCGGGGCGTGCCGCTGGTGACCTTGGGCTCAAGCTATCCGGAGGAAGCGCAGGCGGCGATCCGCAAACAGGCCAAGTCCGTGGGTGCCGATCTGCGCGAGCGGGGAGATGCCTGGTATTGCGACGATTTCAACGCTGGGGACTTTCATCTCTATTACAGCGAGAACGACGTCGATGAGCGTCGCTATGCCGCTCCGGCGCTGCCAGGATCACACCAAGTCTACAATGCCGGCCTTGCGATCGCGATGCTGAGGGCGCAGCGCAAAATCAGTGTGAGCGATGAGGATATAGATCTTGGTCTGCGGTCAGTGCGCTGGCCTGCTCGCATGCAGCAACTCTCTGAGGGTCCGCTCACCGTGCTGGCACCCGACAGCGCGATCTGGCTCGATGGCGGGCACAATCCGAGCGCCGGCCGCGCAATTGCCGAGCACTTCGATGAGCCGGTTCATATGATCATCGGGATGCTTACGGCGAAACATCCGGGTGCATTGATCGAACCGCTGAGCGATAGGCTCGCGAGTGTGACCGCGGTTCCCGTGCCCGATCACGATCACCACCAAGCAAGTGCTTTCGGGTCCGATGCGCGATGGGCAGGCTCGGTTGACGAGGCGTTGCTCAAGCTTCCGTCAGACGGACGCCCGATCCTGATCGCCGGGTCGCTCTATCTTGCTGGCGAAGTGCTGCGGCTGAACGACGAGATCCCTGATTAGGTCACTCAGCCGGCTGTGCGGAGTCGGGCGTCACCACGCCTGATTTGTCGCCTGCCCGCGCTTGGCGATACCATTCGAATGCCACCAGCACTGCCGCTGCCAGTCCGATAAAGGTGGTCAGCACAAAGACGTCGAAATAGCCCTGATTCTCGATCATTTCGCCCAACGCGCCGCGACCCAGCGTGCCGACCAGCAGGGTGAGCGACGACAGCAGCGCATATTGCACCGCGCTGAACTTCTTCGACACGATCGAGGACAGCCACGCGATATAGGCAGCGCCCGCAACCCCGATTGCAAGGTTCTCAAAGAAAATCGTGAAGGTCAGCTTGGCCAGCGACGGACTGCCAATCACCGGCACCTGGCTGATCAACCATGAGAAGCCGACCGCATCGCTGACCGCTTGCATATTGGCACCACCAATCGCGAGATCGGCGTAGAGCAAATTGGTCAATGCGGCCATGATCCCCCCGATCAGCAGCGTCGCCATGCGACCGATGCTGGTCAACATCAGCCCGCCAACGGCGAGGCCAAGGATGATCGCGCCGACACCAAAGAACTTGGATGCAAAGGCAACCTCGTCATTGGAGTAGTTCAACTCGCCGAGATAGAACGGATAGGCGAAGGTGCCCCAGATTGCGTCGCAGATGCGATAGGTCAGCACGACCGCGAGGATCAGCACCAGCGACCATCCCATCCGGCCGACAAATTCGACCAAAGGCAGGACCAGCGCACGGTAAAGATGATCCAGCGCATAGCTGCCGCCGCTGGCCGCTGGAGCGTCTTCGGTCAGAAGGTGATTGCCCTGCTTCTTTTGTGAAGCCAGCCAGCCTGCAATCAGCGCTGGCAGGATGATCGTCGCGACGATGATCCAGGGACCAAAATTGCGCGTGAATTCGGTCGGGTTGGGTCGATCTTCTGGCGCGTAAGTCATCGACATGATCATGAAGGTGAGCACGATGCCGATCGCGCCTGCCCACAGCAGCGTGACCACACCAAGGGCTTGAGCGCGCAGCTTGGGGTTGAGCTCGCCCGCCTTGCGCAGCGCCCGAACCTGTTCCTCGCCTGCTTTGTCGACCGTCGCTTCATCACCCGCGGCATTGGGTGCCGCTAGTCCGATCACGCCAGCCGCGGCGAGAATGGCACCCATCATCATATAGGTTTCTGGCCAGCCAATCCGCGCGGCGATGATCAAGCCCAGCGCACCGCCCACCAGCGAGCTGAAGCGATAGCCCATCTGATAGACCGTCGAGAGGATATCGAGCGTCGCTTCCTCATCAGCGACATCGATCCGCCAAGCATTGATGGCGATGTCCTGGGTGGCGCTGGCAAAGGCGCCGATGCCCGCAAGCAGCGAGAACCATCCCAGCTGTGTCTTGGGTTCGAGCAGGCTCATCGTCACCAGGATCAGACCGAGCATCAATTGCATCGGCACGATCCATTGCTTACGCTTGCCGAGCTTGCGCAGGATCGGAATATCGACCTTGTCAATCAGCGGTGACCATAGGAACTGGAACGCATAGGCAAGGCCAATCAGCGAGAAGATCCCCATCGTCTCAAGATCAACCTCGGCCTCGGTCAGCCATGCAAACAGGGTTCCAAGGAACAACGCAAATGGAAGTCCGCTGGCAAAACCAAACACCAGCATGAAGAACGTCTTGCGATTGCTTAGGGCTACACCCAGCGCCTGCCACGCTCCGGGTTTCTTTGCGGCTGCTTCTGCCATGCGCGTCCTTCCGGTCTGCTTTGGTCGGCAAGCTTAGGCAGGCTCACCTGAAAATGAAATGACCGGTGGAGCGCTTTCGGCAGAAAGCTTGGCCTAGTCCCCCATTGTCCTGTCTTTGCCGGCAGACCCAATCGCCGCGTCAACCAGCCCCGAGCGCGACATCCACCAGAACAACGCGATCCCCGGCACAGCCAAAATTGTCGTGAGGAGGTAGAAATTCACATAGCCCATCCAGTCGATCAGCGATCCGGCGGATGTACCCGTCAGGAGACGTCCAACCACGCTCGCTGCTGCGCTGATCAGGGCATATTGGGCTGCGGTGAAACGCAGATCACACAGGGCAGAGAAATAGGCCACCACCACCACGCCGCCATAGCCGCTGGCGAAGTTCTCAAAGCCCACCGCTGCGGCCATGCCCCAGTTCGAATGGCCCGCGGCCGCCAACACCGCAAAGCTGAGATTGGAAACCGCCATGAGCACCAGAGCGAGCATGACCGATCTGCGCAGACCCATCCTGGTGTAGAGCACCCCGCCGAGGAAGATCCCCAACAGGAATGCCCAAAAGCCCAGCCCGACATCATAGATCGCGATCTCATCATTGGTGAATCCGAGCGTGTCGAACAGCAGGCGGAAGGTCAGATTGGCCAGCGTGTCACCGATCTTGTGAACGAGGATGAAAACGAGGATCGGCCAAGCACCCTGTCGCCGGAAAAACTCGCCAAACGGGCCGGCAATCGATCGCCATATCTCTTGCAGACCTCGCCGTGTGGATGCTGCCTGTCGACGAGCAGGCTCACCGAGAATCAAGGCGGTTAGGATAGCGGGCAGCGCTAGGAACGCGCAGGACAGATAGGCCGCGGTCCAGCCGTATCGGGCCGCCACGATCAGCGCGAGCGCGCCCGCTCCCGCCGCGCCGATGCGCCAGCCATATTGGCTCATCCCCGATCCGGTGCCCAGCTGATAGGGCTTGAGCGTTTCGATCCGATAGGCGTCGATGACGATGTCGAATGTCGCCCCTGCAACCCCAACCAGCACGGCTGCGACAATGGTCGCGCCCAAGCTCTGCGACGGATCGACCAAAGCCAAGTTGATCACCGACGCCATCACCAACACGCCAGCAAAGATCATCCACGACACACGCTGCCCCAGACGATGCAGGATCGGCAGGCGGACGCCATCGACCACCCACGCCCAGAATACCTTGAGATTGTAGACCAGAAACGCGAGCGAGAACGCGGTGATCGTTGCGATGTCGATTTCCGACTGCGCCAAGCGCGTCGTCAGCGTGGCGCCAATCATGGCATAGGGAAACCCCGATGAAATCCCGAGAAACAGCGCCGCGAGCGATTCCTTCTCGAGATAGGGCGCGATAGAGTCCCAAAATCCTCCGCGATGTCCCGGCTCTGCCTGTCCCAATCCGTTCGACCTTCCGATCCGAGAGAATTTCTGCGACACTAGCCGCAAGAGAGAGAAAATGGGAATCCCCGGATGAGCAATGTTGCAACGCAATCGCCCGGATTGCGACCAACGGACGGACAATTGTCGCTGGCAGAGGCAATCCGCCATGGCCAAGGGCGCGAGGCTGATCGGATCAGCCATGTGCCAGCCAGCCACTATACCTGTCCGGATCACTTTGCTCGCGAGAAGGCCGCGCTGTTTGACCGCTTGCCACAAGTGATTGCGCCGTCATTGCTGCTGCCAGAGCCCAACATGGTCATCCCGCATGATGCGACCGGGCGTCCGCTCCTGATCGCACGCGACGCCGAGGGTGAAGTGCATGTCTTCCTCAATGTCTGCCGCCACCGCGGAACGCGGCTGGTGGAAGGCGAAGACATCCAATGCGCCAAGCGCTTGGTGTGCCCCTACCACGCCTGGACATACAAGCTGGATGGCAAGCTGCTGGCGCTGCCGCGCCCGGAGACCTTCCCTGGCTTGGACAAAGGCGAATACGGCTTGATCGAATTGCCCAGCTGCGAAGCGGGCGGGATGATCTGGTTCGCCCCGCAGGAAGGCGCCGATTTCACCGATGCCAAGCGGGTCGGCGAGGACTTCTCGGCCTTCGGAGTCGAAGACAGCTTTCTGTTCCGGCGCAAGCTCCACACGGTGAAGGGCAATTGGAAGCTGATCATGGATGCGTTCCTTGAAAGCTACCATGTCACCCGATTGCACGCGAACACGATTGGGCCGTTCTTCAAGGATGGCGTCACCAGCGGCGATCGCATCGGCCCACACCAACGCTCGGCGGTGGGCCGGCTTGAGGAGATGGAGACGGTCAATCTCGAAGACATGGATGCGCTGCGGCGGGTCGTGACCTTTGCCTATCAGCTGTTGCCGGCAACCGTGATTGTGCCCAGCCCGGATTACGTCAATGTGATGGTGTTGATGCCACAGGCGCACGATTTGACTTTGGTCGAAGATTTCATGCTGATCCCCGAAGAGCCCGCGACCGACAAGGCGCGCGATCATTGGGAGCGAAGCTGGAACCTGCTCGATGGCGGTGTCTTTGCGAGCGAAGATTTTCGCGCCGCGGAATTGGGGCAACAGGGCCTGTCATCGGGCGCGATCGATCAATTGACCTTGGGCACGCTCGAAGGCGGCATCACGCGATTCAGTGAAATCGTCGAGGATGCCTTGCGGGCCGCCAATTGAGCGCCTAGGCGCGCGCCATGTCGAATGAACCCCGTCCAGAAGGCGATCGCATCGCCAAATTGCTTGCCCGCGCTGGCGTCGCCAGCCGCCGCGAGATCGAACGCATGATCGCGGATGGCCGGATCACACTCGATGGCAAGACCGTCGATACGCCTGCGACATTTCTAAAAACGCTGCGAGGGATTGCCGTCGACGGAAAACCCGTCGCCGCGCCCGAACCGACCCGGCTCTACGCCTTTCACAAGCCAACCGGGCTTATCACGGCTGAGCGTGATCCCAAAGGTCGGCCAACCATCTACACCGCTTTGCGCAACGCTTTGCCCAAGGACGCGCCGAGACTGATGCCAATCGGTCGATTGGACCTCAACACCGAGGGTTTGCTCCTCCTCACCAACGACGGCGCCCTCAAGCGCGAGATGGAACTGCCATCCTCTGGCATTCCGCGGACCTATCGCGCTCGCGCCTTCGGTGAGATCGCTCAAAGCCAGCTCGACGATCTGATCGAAGGGGTCGAGATCGATGGCATTCGCTATGGATCGATCGACGCCAATCTTGAGCGTGGATCGGGCCGCAATCAATGGATCGAGATGACCATCACCGAGGGCAAGAACCGCGAAGTGCGCCGTGTGCTCGAATATCTCGGCCTTAAGGTCAATCGCTTGATCCGCACCGCCTATGGTCCGTTCGAATTGGGCGATCTGGCGCGCGGGGCCGCTGCTTCGATTCCGCGAGCGCAGCTCGGCAAGTTTCAGACCCTGCTCAAGCGGCAGCAACGATGAGGATCGTCGCCGGCGAATGGCGTGGCAGGAAACTTGTCGCACCAAAAGGGGAAGCGACAAGGCCGACCGCCGATCGCACGCGAGAAACCTTGTTCAGCATGCTCACCAGCCGGTTGGGCTCATTTGAAGACTTGAAGGTGGCTGACCTGTTTGCAGGCTCGGGCGCGCTTGGGTTAGAAGCGCTTTCGCGCGGGGCAGCGCATTGCCTGTTTGTCGAACAAGACCGCCACGCGCTTGACGCCATCAAGGCCAATATCGCGACGCTCGATGCGCGCGAGCGGACCAGCATCAATGCGGGCTCGGTCATGCAATTGCCTGTCGCGAAGCAACCTTATGATCTGATCCTGCTGGACCCGCCCTATCAAACCGGCGCAGGCATGGTCGCGCTGGATCGGCTGCAACGTTTGGACTGGTTTGATGAGCGAACCTGGATGGTGCTCGAAACAGGCGCTCAGGAGCCTGTAAACGTCCGAGGATTGACGATCGAGGCCGAACGCAAGCTCGGCAAGGGTAAGCTCACATTGCTGCGTAAAGCCGCTTAATGGCCGCTTGCGGGCGCCGCATTCGTTCTCTACCTGTTCACGGGCGACTATGAGCGATCCTGTCCCCCTCTCTAACGGCAACACTCCAGCAGAAAGCCAGCTTCCGCCCTATGCGGCGCGGCTCAATGAACCTCAGCGCGAGGCCGTCCTGACGACCGAGGGCCCCGTACTGATGCTGGCGGGCGCTGGCACCGGCAAGACCGCCGCTCTAACGTCACGACTGGCGCATCTGGTTGCGACACGTCGCGCTTGGCCAAGCCAGATCCTGTGCGTGACGTTCACCAACAAGGCCGCGCGCGAAATGCGCGAACGCGTGGCGGGCCATCTCGGCCAGACCGTTGAAGGAATGCCCTGGCTTGGCACATTCCACTCTATCTGCGCCAAGATGCTGCGCCGTCACGCCGAGCTGGTGGATCTGCAAAGCAATTACACGATCATCGACCCTGACGATCAGCTGCGCCTGCTCAAACAGCTGATCAGCGACAATGACCTCGACGAAAAGCGGTGGCCTGCACGGCAATTGGCCGGATTGATCGATCGTTGGAAGAATCGCGGCCTCAATCCGGATGATTTGGATGCGGCGGAAAATGAGAGTTACGCCAATGGCCGCGGCGCGGCGATGTACAGGCATTATCAGGACCGCCTGAAAGCGCTCAACGCCTGCGATTTCGGCGATCTCATGCTCCACATGCTCAACATCTTCCGCAAACACCACGACGTGCTGGAAGACTATCAGCAGCGCTTCAAATACATTTTGGTTGACGAATACCAGGACACTAATGCGGTCCAGTATCTGTGGCTGCGCCTGCTCGCTCAGGAGCACAAGAACATCTGCGTTGTCGGTGACGATGACCAGTCGATCTATTCATGGCGCGGCGCAGAAGTCGCCAATATCCTGCGGTTTGAAAAGGACTTTCCAGGCGCGCATGTTGTGCGGCTTGAGCAGAACTATCGCTCGACCCCGCATATCCTGGGTGCAGCATCGGGACTGATCCGCGCCAACAATGAACGCCACGAGAAGACTCTCTGGACCGAAAGGAATGGCGGCGACAAGGTGCGGGTTGTCGGCGTGTGGGACGCACCCGAAGAGGCGCGCCGCGTGGGTGAGGAGATCGAGCGGCTCGAAGGCCAGGGTGCCGATCTCAACCAAGTCGCGATCCTGGTGAGAGCGCAATATCAGACGCGCGAGTTCGAAGACCGCTTCATCCAGATCGGCGTGCAATATCGGATTATTGGCGGCTTTCGCTTTTACGAGCGCGCCGAAATCCGCGACGCCCTCGCCTATCTTCGCGTGATCGCGCAACCGCAAGACGATCTTGCATTTGAGCGCATCTACAACCAGCCAAAGCGCGGCCTCGGCGCCAAGACGCTGGAGAAAATGCATCAGCATGCTCGACGCACCAACTTGCCGCTTGCCGCGGCATCTCTGGATCTTGCTGACAGCGACGAATTGCCTGCGCGCGCAGCCAATACGATTGGCGCTTTGATGCGCCAGTTCCTCGCTTGGCGTGAGGCCGCAGAAGCTGTGACACCGGCTGACCTGCTGCGCATGGTGCTTGAAGAAACCGGCTATGGCGAAATGCTGCAAAAGGACCGAAGTCCTGAATCCGCCGGGCGGCTGGAAAACCTCGCTGAATTGACCCGCGCGATGGAGGAATACGAAACGCTGGGCGATTTCCTCGAACATGTCAGCCTGGTGATGGACAATGATGCGGCGGACGAAGACGAAACCGTCACGATCATGACCATCCACGCTGCCAAAGGTCTCGAGTTCGACAATGTGTTTTGTGTTGGCTGGGAAGAAGGCGTGTTCCCGTCACAACGTGCGATTGATGAAGGCGGCCTCGCCAGCCTCGAGGAGGAACGGCGCCTGGCCTATGTCGCGATCACTCGAGCGCGCAGGAACTGCCAGATATTCCACGCTGCCAATCGCCGCATATATGGCCAGTGGACCAGCTCCATTCCATCGCGGTTCATCGAAGAGCTGCCCGAAGAGCACATCGATCAGGAAACGACGTTGAGCGGTGGCGCTTCGCTGTGGCAAGCCAATTGGAGCGAACAGGAAGATCCGTTTGCGCATGTCGCGCGCGATCGCCCCGGACGCTCACAGGCGCGCGGGCCAGGTTGGCAGCGAGCTCTCACCAGCGGTTATGAAAAGAAACCCACGCGGGTGAAGGAATCAACACGCTCAGCCGCCAGCTTCGCCGCCAAGCCGCGCACCGATATCGCTATCGGCGCGCGCGTCTTTCATGAAAAATTCGGGTATGGCTGCGTGACGGATCAGGAAGGCAACAAGCTTGAGATCGAGTTTGAAAAGGCAGGCACCAAGCGGGTGATTGACAGCTTCGTCAAACTGGCTGACTGAGGCGCAACACGAGCGCGTTAGGCGCCGAGCGCCATCCAGATAGCAACCAGGAATGAGGTGCCCCCCAGCGTGCCGAATGTGTGCCAGATCGGGTATCTGAAGCGCATGGATTTGTTGCGATAGAACAGCGCCCCGATTGTGTAGAAGACGCCGCCAATGCCAATTGCTGCGGTCGAAATTCCCGGCAAATGATTGAGGAAATCGGGCAGCGCCAGCAATCCGAACCAGCCCAGACCGAGATAAGAAATCAGCGACCAACGTGAGTCCATATTGGTGCCGATGATCTTGAAGATGATTCCGATCAGCGCGAACAACCAGACCACCGCCAGGATGGCGTGTGCGGTCCACGTCCCGGCGATGATGAGCAACGGGGTGAAGGTGCCCGCGATAACCGGATAGATCGCCGCGTGATCCCACTTTCGCAAAGTCGGTCGCAAATCGTGAGTTGGCAGCAAGTGATAGGCGAATGACATACCCACCGACAGCAGCACGGCAATTGTGTAGACCAGCGTCGCAGCGAATGCGTCTGGATTGGCGTTCATCGCGGCCCGAGGCAGCAAGAATGCGAAGGCAATCAGCAGCCCGACGAGGCTGATCGCGTGGACAATTCCGTCCGCATAGCGTTCTGGTGCTGTCTTGCTTGGGTACATGGCGCTCAGGCCCATAGGGCCCGGCGAAGGGCTAGACCAGCGCTTTGATTGGATCTGCCAGCTCGTGTCCCTCGCCTGGAGCGCCAGGGGTCGAGTAAAAGCCCAAGACTGGCCCGCCGCGCGAATAGCCAATCAGCTTTTGCAGTTCAGGCGACAGAGTTCTGGCAATTTCCGGCGGGCAGGAGAGATATTGGTTCTCTTCCTGGCGCAACCAATTGAGCGTGTAATGGATCAGCACAGCGAGGCGGTATTCGTCTGCGGTCCGATTGGTTCCACCGCCATGGATCACCGTGCCGGAATAGATCAGCACTGAGCCTGGCTGCATTTCCGCCGCAACAATCTCGTCCGGCTGCGGCTCTCTATCTGCCTCCCACAAATGCGATCCGGGGACCAGTTGCGTGGCGCCATTGGCCTCCGTGAATTCGCTGATCGCCCAAATGGTGCTGAGCTGGGTTTCAATTCGCCGCGGAATCTTGCCGCCCCACAAGCCGCGATCACGATGCAGCGCCTGCGCGGATTCGCCGGGGCCGATATTCACCGCCTGCGTGAAATGGAGTTGATATCCATCCGCGTGCGGCGCGAGATATTGCGCTGCCGTGTCATTCACGATCGCATGCAGCGCGAGCTCGCGACAAGCTGGTGAGCGCGCTATCAGCGCTCCAATTCGCTTGGTCTTGAACCCGGTGAATTCATCGCGGCCCTCGCCTCCTGCTTCGAGATAGGGCGCAAGTTCTGCGCGTATCTGGATGAGTTGCTCGCCTGACAAGACGTTGTCGACGATAAGCGCGGCATCGCGATCCAGCACTTCGCACAGATCGTCGGTGGTCGCTTCAGCTGGGAGGTGAGTGATCTTGGGCATCGAGGCTCTCACTTGTCAGGAATTGGGAAACAGGTGGCCAACCATCGCGCGCAAGGCCTCGCGCTGGCGCTCAGCTGGCCAAAGATCGGGATGCAGTGTCGCGCACAAGCCAATCCCGTCCATCGCCGCGATCACGCTGCGGATGGCGTCCTTGGTGATGGTTTGGCCAGCGCTGCTCGCGGAAGTGGCCAACAGCTCTTCCAGGCGAGAATAGGACTCGCGGTAGTGCCGGTTGATGTCAGCGGAGGATTGCGCGCGACCGCAAAAGGACAGCCACACGCTCCACCCGCGCTTGCGAGCATCACTCACCGGAAGCGAGTGTTCAAAGCGTTCGAGCGTCCAGCCGCCGTCATAAGAGGCGATCTCTGAGAACATGCGGCGCCAGGTCTCGTCAAAAGCCGCGATCAACAGCTCGTCCTTGTCCTCGAAATAATATGTGACCGCGCCGGTGGTGACGCCAGCTTTGCGCGCAACATCGGTCAGCTTGAACCGATCGAGGCCCCTGTCATGGATCGCCTCGACCGCAGCAGAAGCGATCGCCTGTGCCTTCTCTGGAATGTCCGAACGAATCATCATAATGGTGATTATGTTCGAGTTCCGATTGCCGGTCAAGCATCTGGCCTCTTTACAAGCGAAGCGAATATGGGATGTTCGCGGCAAAGAGAGAGGGACCAGTTCTATGATGGCGCAGTTCAAATATGTGGCGATGGCCGCGGCAATCGCCTGCTCCGGCGCGAGCTTGGCGCAAGATTCCGAAGGGTCGAGCGGCATTGTCCTGGGCAATGGTGAAAAGAACTGGATCAAGGTCGATGATGTCACTCGGGGTAAGAATTCCACTTACACCGAGATCAGAACCTCCAGCGATCAACAGCATATTCGCCGCGGGGATGGCACCACGCTCACCTTCTCAGAGGTCCAGATTGATGGCGATGGCTGGCTTGTCATGCATCCGTTTGTCGACGGCAAACCCAGTGGCACTCACGTTGCCGGTTTTGCCTTTGTTGAGGATGGGACAAACACCGACGTCGAAATCACGTTGAACCCGGCACCCGCCACGGGCGACGCCTATGTCGTCATGCTGCACAGCGATGCAGACAATGATCGCGTGTTCGACTTCGTGTTTGTGGCTGAAAACGTGGTCGAGGATGTTGCGGTGTTTGAGGGCAACAAGATGATCGCCCACATCATCACTGTGCCGCAATAGGCGGCGACCTAAACTCAGTTAGCCAGCGCCGAAATCAAGGAAGCCCGGCCGCGGCCCGTTCCATTCGCCCGCTGGAACCGGCTCATCATCTTGCTGGTCCTTGCGCCGCGAACGGCCTTTGCGCGGTCTTTCGTCGCTGCTCTCATCGCGAGCGCGCTTTTCCCGGCGCGGCTTCTTCGGCTTCTCTTCGCGCTGCTCTTCATCGCGGGCCTTTTCGGCGCGCGGCTTCTTGTCACGCGATTTCTCGGCTTTGGCGTCGGCCTCAGCCAGCTCGACCCGCACGTCTTCTTTGCCAAACACCTTGATCGCACTGCCGGTCAGCTTTTCGACATTGGCGATGGCTTCGGCATCTTCGTCAGCCACGAAGGTGAACGCTCGCCCCTTGGCACCAGCACGACCCGTCCGACCAATACGATGGACATAATCATCGGGGTGCCATGGCGTGTCGAAATTGAAGACGTGGCTGACGCCTTTGATGTCTAGGCCGCGAGCGGCAACGTCTGATGCGACAAGAATATTCACTTCGCCTGACTTGAAGCGATCCAGTTCCTTGAGGCGGGAATTCTGGTCCATATCGCCATGGATTTCACCACTGGCGAAGCCGTGTCGCTGGAGGCTCTTGTTAAGCTCGCGAACGGTTGTCTTGCGATTGGCGAATATGATCGCGGTATCAACTTGGTCATGCTGCAAGAGCCAACGCAAAGTCTCGCGCTTCTGGCGCGTCTTCACCGGGACTTTGAACGCCGTGATGTCCTTGTTGGTCGAAGCCGCGCGACTGACTTCGATCCGCGTTGGATTGCTGAGAAACTTCTTGGCCAGCTTTTCGATCGGCGGCGGCATCGTCGCTGAGAAGAGCATGGTCTGACGGCTCTCGGGAAGCTTTGAACAGATGAACTCGATGTCCGGGATAAAGCCCATGTCGAGCATGCGATCGGCTTCGTCGATCACGAGCAATTCGCACCCATTGAGCAGGATCTTGCCGCGCTCGAACAGATCCATCAGCCGGCCAGGCGTCGCGATCAGCACGTCGACACCTTCATTGAGCGTCTTGAGCTGATCACCCATCTGCACGCCGCCAATCAGCAGCGCCATTTTGAGATCGTGGTTCTTGCCGTACTTTTCGAAATTCTCGGCCACTTGAGCAGCAAGCTCGCGTGTCGGCTCGAGGATCAGCGAGCGCGGCATCAATGCCCGGCGCCGACCTGCCGCCATGACGTCGATCATCGGCAGCACGAAGCTGGCCGTCTTGCCGGTTCCCGTTTGCGCGATTCCGATCAGGTCCCGCATCATCAGGACGGTCGGGATCGCCTTGGCTTGGATCGCTGTCGGCTCGGTGTAGCCGGCATCATCCACCGCTTTGAGCAATTCAGGAGAAAGGCCGAGATCGGCAAAAGTCATAGAGTTCGTAATGTCCGGATAACCAGCGATAGAATGCATCGCTCAAACACGCCTGCTAGCAAGCGCTGTGCAGACCGCGCAGCCCCTTGCCCAATTGCCTCGGAAAGTCAAGAATCTCGGGCGGTCGGGACCGCGCCGTGCAATGCTATTCGGTCACTGCGACCAGCTGACGCATGCGATCAATTTCGCATTTGGCACCATTGCGTGAAAGCAGCTTGTCGCGATCGACGCAAACCTGGCCATCTTCATTCCGCTCAACATAAAAGCCGGAATAGAAATCGCGCGCGCGGCAGGCCTTTTCCAGATTGATCGAAATGATCCGGCGGTCCCTGAGAAACAGGATCAGGCGATTGCCGCTGTCGGTCTGAACTCCGGCAATACCCTCCACCGCCAGGCATTTGCCAATTTGACGCTCTTCGAACTGAGCCGTGGTTTGGCGCGGTGGCAATTGCGCCAACATGTCGCGACGTTGCGCCGGCCGGGCAGGTGAAATGCGGATGATCACTCGCTGCTGTATGCGCACCTGGCGGGCAATCTGCCCCTCGCTCCAGGCATTGAACGGCGAGACCGGTGACTGGTTGACAATTGGTGCGTCACCCTTGGGTGGTGACAGGTTTACCGTGTCGGACAGTACCGGGCTTTCGGCGTCAGGCGCGCTAGTCGCGGCACCATGGCCCAAAATTGGCAAGAGAAGCGCAATGGGCGCTGCAAAAGCAAGCATGCTAGGCATGGTCTCTTGTTCCCTTTGCTGTCCCTGTTCGAGTCACGCAGCCTAAGCCGCACGCTCATCGAATAGCCCCCGTGATTGAACGGTGGCTTAATCCAAACCACATTTGAACGCAAAGCGCTGGCACTATCGATTGAGCCTGTGGCATAGCGGCAACAATGACTGACACCGAAACTTTCCTCAAAAGCGCAGCGAATCTCCTCGGCCCCAAGGGATTCGAAAGCGACCACGACGCGTTGGAACCCTGGCTCACCGATTGGCGAGGCCGATTCACGGGTCGAGCGATGGCATTGGCTTCCCCCGCTTCAACCGAAGAGGTCGCTGCGCTCGTGAAATTGTGCGCTGAATTCGAGGTTCCAATCGTACCTCAAGGCGGAAACAGCGGCATGGCAGGCGGCGCCACACCCGATCAAAGCGGTGACGCGATCCTGCTGTCGCTGCGCCGAATGAACACCATTCGCAGCCTCGATCGGGACGCCGGACAAGCGGTGTGCGAAGCGGGCGTAATCCTTCAGACCTTCCACGAAGCCGCTGAGGAAGCAGGACTACGCTTTCCGCTGACTCTGGGCGGAAAGGGCTCTGCAACGATTGGCGGACTTGTGTCCACCAATGCGGGAGGTACTCAAGTCCTGCGTCATGGAACGATGCGCGCCCAAGTTCTGGGGATCGAGGCGGTTCTCGCCAATGGCGAGATCTTCAATGGTCTGATCGCGCTCAAGAAAGACAATCGCGGCTTTGATCTCAAGCAATTGCTGATCGGATCGGAAGGGACATTGGGCATCGTCACGGCGGTGAATTTGAGGCTGCTGCCAGAACCGCAAGGCCGGATTGTCGCATGGGCGGGTCTCGACTCAGTCACAACGGCTCGATCGCTTTTGCGCCATATGGAACAAGAACTTGGAGACACGCTAGAAGGGTTCGAGATCGTTCCTGACCATTGCCTGACGAGCGTCCTCGACCATTTGCCGGACTCGCGAGCTCCGCTTGCGAACCGCCATTCATGGAACGCGCTGATCGAATTTGTTGCCACGCGGGAGGACGTCGACTCCCTGCGCAATCGGGTTGAGGACGCGCTTGCCGACGCGATGGAGAATGGGCTGCTTGAAAACGCCGTCTTGGCCGCAAATGAGTCTCAGGCCGAAGACTTCTGGCTGTTGCGCGACTCCATCGCCCCCGCCGAACGCGCTATCGGCCCGGCCGTCCAGCATGATATCTCAGTGCCGGTTGAACGCATGCCGGAGTTCATTCTTGCTGCCATTCCAAAGGTCGAAGCAGCCTTTGCTGGCACCAAAGGGGTGGCATTTGGCCATCTCGGTGACGGCAACGTCCATTTTCACGTGCTCGCACCACAAGGCACCGCGTCGGGAGATTGGGAAATCACAACGGGCAAGGAGATCAGCCGCGTGGTGTATGATCTTGTTGCCGAATGGGGTGGATCGATCAGCGCAGAGCATGGAATTGGCCAGCTAAAGGTCGACGAGCTTGAGCGGCTGGGTGACCCGGCAAGCCTTTCGATGATGCGTTCGGTCAAGCAAGCAATGGATCCAAAGGGCCTGCTCAACCCCGGCAAACTCCTTTCGCACGCCTAGGCCGCTTGCGCCCTTGGCCTTGACCGCCTACAGCGCGGCGCGACCAAATCCACGGACTACGTCCAGCAACCCATTTTGACACATATTTAATCCGGAGAAATTCCATGGCCAGCGCGCCGCAACAGCCGCAGCTTCCTCTGTTTTACAAGGACTTGCTTCCGCTCAACAGCCGTGATCACAGCGAATGGAAGGTTTCTACCTTCGAGAATGCTGACTTCCTGGCTTCGCAGCATGCGATTCCTTTGACCGTCGACGAGTTCGTCGATGCGCAGCGCAACTTCCCGATCGTATTCACCGCCGGCGACAACCCGCTGCCGATCGCGCTGTTTGGGCTTAATGAAGGCGTCAACACCTTCATTGGCGAAGACGGCAAATTGGTCGATTACGCATACATTCCGGCTTACATTCGCCGCTATCCCTTTATGCTCGCGAAGATCCAGCAGGACAGCGACGATCTGTCACTCTGCTTCGATCCTGGTGCAGGCGTTGTCGGCAAATTCGACGAAGGCAATCAGCTGTTCAATGACAGCGAGCCAACCGAGTACACCAAGAACGTTCTTGAATTCTGCAAGAACTTCGAAGAATCAGGTCAGCGCACTCGCAACTTCATGGGCGAGCTTGAAAAGCTCGACCTGCTGATGGACGGCGAGATCGCGATCACCCGCAACGACATGCCAGACAATCCTTTCGTCTATCGCGGCTTCCGCATGGTTGACGAAAAGAAGCTGCGCGAACTCTCTGGCGAGCAGTTCGAAGAGCTTAACAAGACGGGCATGATCGTGCTGATCCACGCTCACCTTTTCTCGCTTAACCTGATGCGGAACCTGTTCGAGCGTCAGAACGCGCAGGGCACTCTGCCCGAGCCGGCTCAGGCTCCAGCTGCCAATTAAGGATCATTGCCGGGGGCTTGAACCAAGCCCTCTGCAACCTTAAATTACAGAGGTTCGGAGACGGCACCCCCTCATTGGCCGTCTGCGGGCTGCGCCTCTTGGCGCAAACCTCCCTGAACCTTGGCCACCTCGTGCCTCATCGCGCGAGGTGGTTTTTTTACATGAGGTCCAGCTATTCGGCCGCTTGGGCGAGCTGGCTGTTGTCGCCCATCCGCGCGGTTGCCGCGCCAAGTTCTCGCACCATTCTGGCCAGGCTTTGGGCCAGTGGCACCAGTTTCTCGCTTGGCTCGACAAGGGCCTTATCGAGATAGGCAGAACGGCACACTTCGACCTGGATTGCGTGCAGTCCGCGCTGCGGCGAGGAATGCCGGTCCAGCACATAGCCGCCCGAATAGGGACGATTGTGCGCCACCGCCCGTCCCTCTTTTTCAAGATGCCGAAATGCCGTTGTGACCAAGTCGCCGTCGCATGACGCCCCAAACCGATCGCCGATAACGATTTCCGGAGCGCGATATTGCCCCGGGCGGCGGCGCAGTGGTGGCATTGAATGCAGGTCGATCAACAGCGCCGCACCCCAAGAATCGCGGATCCGCTCCAGCTCTTTCGCCAGGAAGCCATGATACGGTCGGTGGATGTTGTCGATCCGCGCATCCAGCTCTGTCTGTGCCAATGGCTTGCGCCAGATTTCACCAAAGCCCGGCAGGCGGCGCGGAATCAGGCCTAGCCCGCTGCGCGCCCTGCGGTTCGCTTGCGAATGACGGGGGCGATGTTGTTCACGACCGGAGATCATGTCCCAATCGACGTCGTCGCGTGCCCGGTTGAGATCAAGCATGGCTCTGGGCGCATTGGCCAGCAGCAGGCTCGTGCCGGCTTGCTTGGCAATCTCCTCGCCCAGAAGGTCGACACAGCGATCCTCCAACCGCAATGTGCAAGCATCAGGATCGCGCATATCAGCCAGTAACCCTGACGTGTAATGCCGCCCCGCATGCGGCACAGCAATCAGGACAGGCAGGGGCATGCTGCGCGGAGCGAAATAGGCAAAGGCGGGACTGTCCGACCCATCACAAACGGACCCGCCGGTGACCTGGCGCGAATCAGCAGAAAAGACATTGCGGAAACCCATTAACCGTTTTGCTGCCCGCAATCCGGGTGCAAGTCAAAGCTCACACTTCGAAATCGGACTGTTTCAAAGCAGGTCAGACCCTGTCGCGGGAAAGATTTCTTAAGCGACCCATGCTATTGGCCCCGCCATGACAGCTAATCAAGCACCGCGAATCCTCCTTGCCGAGGATGAAGAAGCCATGCGCACCTACCTCGAGCGAGCGTTGACAAACGCTGGTTACGAGGTGCGTTCTGTAGATCGTGGCACGGATGCGATTCCGCTTCTTGAGAGCGAGGAATTCGATCTTTTGCTGTCAGATATCGTGATGCCGGAAATGGACGGTATTGAGCTGGCGCAGCGCTGCGCCGAGATCAATCCACGCACCAAGGTGATGTTCATCACCGGATTTGCCGCGGTTACGCTGCGCGCAAGCCGCGAACAGCCCAATGCGAAGGTCTTGTCCAAGCCGTTCCATCTGCGCGATCTCGTGCTCGAAGTGGAGCGCGTTTTCGAAGATCAGCGCGAAGCGTCGCTTTAGTCAGCGCGAATCGCTTGCACGAATGCGCGGCGCGCGTTAATGGGCCGCTCCGCGCTCGAAATGAGCGACTATCCTGATGGTGTGGGCGTATAGCTCAGTGGTAGAGCACTGTGTTGACATCGCAGGGGTCGGAAGTTCAACTCTTCCTACGCCCACCATCGGATACGGCTTTTGAAAGGCATCGCATAAGCGGTGCCTTTTGCCGTTTCTGGGATGTGGGTCAGCCGCCGCAGACGCTTCTGGTCATCTCGGCCAGCCCCGCTTCGACTGAATTGAGACCCATCTCTGCGCGCCGGGCATTGACGGTTACAGGATCCTTCAACGGCTTCAGCTTCATCGTGCCATCGTCTTCGCATTCCCAGGTCGGCTGCGTGCCATAGAGCTGAAGCTGGCCGGTGTTCACAGCGACACGATCGAACAGATAGGCGTAGTTCTTGCGCTTGACCCCGCCGTTCTCGAGATAGGGCTCCATCCTGCGAAGCACCTCGGCCTGAAACTCGGGATAGGTGTCGGCGTGCTGGACCAATATCCAGGCGTGATCAGAATAGACGCCGCCAAAGCGCTTCCGATCGATCCAGTCATAGCTGTCCATCACTTGCTCGATATAGCGCTTGGATGCTTCGTCAGATTGCCGTGAGTTGGCGACCGACAGCCGAGCGGCCCAAAAATCCGATCCCACTCTGTCGTCTGTGCGCAGGTTGAGATAGGCAACGCGTCCGGCCTGATCCTCTTGCCAGTGCTGTGCAATGCGTTGCTGAATAGTCCGGATTGGCTCGCGTCGTTTGTATCGGTGGCGGCGCTGCTTCTTCACCTCAGCCAACACGCCAGCATAGGTGTCTTCAAACTTAGCCTTGCCTTGTGCGATCGTCGCACGGCACGCCGCAGGATCGGATGAAGCGTGGGCAATGTCGATCGCGGCCGAGATCAGCACTGCGTTCGCAAGTGCATAGCCGTTGCTCTTGGGCGCGTCTTTGTCGAGCATTGCAAGCACATCGGCAGGCTTTGATGTCTCGCCGTCGCGATCAACCGTGTCGCAATAATATCCGGCATCAAAACTCGAAACTGGCTCAGACAGTTCATCCAAGGCCGCCAGCGGGGCACACATACAAGCAGCCGCGAAACTGAATAGAGCACTGAGCCTGATCATCGCGCTGACACTCCTCGCGCGAACTTCCGCGCAAACCGATCGGACAGAGTATTGCGCTGGATCGCCGCGAGGGCCGAGCCAATCGCCTCGGTCAGATCACACTCGATTTCCTTGAACAGGTCGCGATAGATCTCCGCAGTGTCTTCCATGCAAGACACCAGCAATTCGGCCTGGCTCCGTCCGTCCTTGGTCAGCACCAATTGGGTTCGACGGGCATCTTCAGGATCTGGCTGTTTCTTGACCAGTCCTAGATCGATCAGCTTGCCGACACGCTGCGCGCAAAGCTGATGCTTGATCGCCAAAGCCTTTGAGCAGTCCGCAAGCGATGCACCATCATTCTTGAAGAGATAATGCAGCACCGATGAGACCTCGAGCGGAATATCAATCCCGCGCTGAGAATAGACCACTTGCATCTGTTCGCTGGTGACCGCGGTGAGCCGCAGTGCGTGTTTGCCAAGATAGGCGTCTTCGACGTGACTGTCGGCGATAAAGTCGGTGCCAGGTGTGATCACGCAACAAGCTCCTCTGCCATTTACGCAGCTTATTGCGCAACTGATTGCGCAAATCAATACTGAGTGTTTGCTGATACCGCGACGATGCAGATTGGTTCGGCTGATGCGATCCACTTGCACCCAGCCCCACCTCTGCTAGAGCGCGCGCAGAGTTCATTCGACGCACCATTGTCGTGCGCATTCAATCCAAAAGGCTTAGAGACAATCGCCATGCAGAAAATTCAGGTGAAGAACCCCGTCGTCGAGCTCGACGGCGACGAGATGACCAAGATCATTTGGCAATGGATCCGCGAACGTTTGATCCTGCCCTATCTTGATGTGGACCTGAAATATTACGACCTTTCGATCGAAAAGCGTGATGAGACTGATGACCAGATCACGATCGACGCTGCCAACGCGATCAAGGAATATGGCGTCGGCGTGAAATGCGCGACCATTACGCCAGACGAGGCACGTGTTGAGGAATTTGACCTCAAGAAGATGTGGCGCTCACCGAACGGCACAATCCGGAACATTCTGGGCGGTGTCGTCTTCCGCGAACCAATCGTGATCGACAACGTACCGCGTCTGGTTCCAGGTTGGACCGATCCGATCGTCGTCGGCCGTCACGCCTTTGGTGACCAATATCGTGCCACCGACACGCTCATTCCCGGTCCTGGCAAGCTGCGCCTCGTCTATGAAGGTGAAGACGGCACCAATCTCGATCTCGAAGTGTTCGAATTCGAAAGCTCGGGCGTCGCGATGGCGATGTACAATCTCGACGATTCCATTCGTGCCTTCGCTCGCGCTTCGATGAATTACGGTCTCGATCGCAAATGGCCGGTCTATCTGTCGACCAAGAACACGATCATGAAAGCCTATGATGGCCGCTTCAAAGATCTGTTTCAGGAAGTCTACGACGCCGAGTTTGCTGAGAAGTTTGAAGCCGCAGGCATTACTTATGAGCACCGCCTGATCGATGACATGGTTGCGGCCGCGCTCAAATGGAGCGGCAAGTTCGTCTGGGCCTGTAAGAACTATGACGGCGACGTTCAGTCCGACACGGTCGCTCAGGGCTTTGGCTCGCTTGGCCTGATGACTTCGGTCCTGATGACGCCAGATGGCAAGACCGTCGAAGCCGAAGCCGCTCACGGCACGGTGACCCGCCACTATCGCCAGCACCAAGAAGGCAAGGCGACTTCGACCAACCCGATCGCGTCGATCTTCGCTTGGACGCGCGGCCTGATGTATCGCGGCAAGTTCGATGACACTCCCGATGTGGTGCGCTTTGCCGAAACGCTGGAGCGGGTTTGCATCCAGACGGTTGAAAATGGCGAAATGACCAAAGACCTCGCCCTGTTGATCGGTCCCGGACAGAACTGGCTCACCACCGAGCAGTTCTTTGAAGCGATCGTGACCAACCTCGAGAAGGAAATGACCAACTGGTCATAAATGCTTAGCGCAGTTCACACGGGTGACACTGCGCTAGCACCACGTTAAGCCTCGTTCCGTGGCTGGCGAACTTTCTCTATCTCCGGTGATGTCGGATGCTTTGGTGATCCTCGGTGCGGCGGGGATCGTCATCCCTGTCTTTGCACGGTTTCGCATCACGCCGATTATCGGGTTTATCCTGATCGGGATTGCCGTCGGCCCCTATGGGCTTGGCCGACTGGTCGAAGAGGTACCCTGGCTAACCCACATAACCATATCCGATCCCGAAGCGCTGCAGCCCTTTGCCGATTTCGGGATTATCCTGCTTCTCTTTGCCATCGGGCTTGAGCTGTCGTTCAACCGCTTGTGGCAATTGCGCAGGCTGGTGTTTGGACTGGGCTCACTCGAACTGCTGATCATCGGCAGCTCGGGCGCGGCGTTCTTGTTCTACTTCAGCGGGATGGACTCCACAGCTGCGCTGGCGCTGGGATTTGCCCTCGCCTTTTCGTCCACCGCCATCGTGCTGCCGATATCGGGCACGCGCTCTCCGGTGGGCCGCGCTGCCCTCTCGATGCTGTTGTTCGAGGACATCATGATTGTCCCGATCGTGTTTATCCTCGGCGCCCTGGCACCGCACGCGCAGGCTGAAGGATGGAGTGGTCTCACCAGCACGCTGTGGCAAGGCGGATTGGTGGTGCTGATTCTGCTGGTGTTTGGCCGCTTTGCACTGCCGCATCTGTTCTCGCAGGCCGCGCGAACCAAGAGTCCAGAACTGTTCCTTGCTGCCTCGCTGCTGGTCGTTATCGGAGCCAGCCTCGCCACCGCGGCAACCGGCCTGTCGCCGATTGTTGGCGCGCTCATCGCCGGTCTGCTGATCGCAGAAACCGAATATCACGGCGAAGTCGAAAGCATCATGGAGCCGTTCAAGGGCCTCGCCCTTGGCATCTTCCTGATCACGATCGGAATGACCATCAACCTGGTCGAAATATGGGCCGATATTGGCACGATCATGGCTGCGGTTGTCGGTGTGCTCGTGTTCAAGGCGGTCGTCACCGGTGTCCTCTTGCGCCTGATGGGCGCCCGCCGAAGCACCGCCGCCGAGACCGGGGTTCTGATGGCCAGCCCCAGCGAAACGACCCTGATCGTGCTGGCGGCTGCGACCACTGCTTTGGTGGTCGACACCGAGACAGCTCAATTCTGGCAGATCGTGACCGCGATCGGGCTGACCATCACACCGCTCCTGGCAAAGCTGGGGCGGGTGATCGCTCGCCGCGTCGAGCCCGTGCCCGAACTGCCTGACGAGAATGGTGATGAGTCGCGAACCATCATCATCGGGGTTGGCCGTGTTGGACGGCTTATCGCGGACATGCTGGTGGCGCACAATCAGCCCTATGTTGCGATCGATTCCGATGCTGACCTGATCCAGCGGGCGGCGCGCGATGGCTATCGCGCGACCTTTGGCGATGCGGCGCGCGGCGATGCATTGTCACGGCTTGGCATCGACAGCGCGCCGGCAGTTGTCCTGACCATGGACGAGCCGATCTTGGCGCAGCGCCTCGTCACCAAGTTGCGCAAGGATCACCCCAATCTGTTGATCGTATCGCGCGCTCGCGACACCGACCATGCAGCGGCGCTCTATCGCGCTGGAGCCAGCCACGCCGTGCCGGAAAACCTGGAGAGCTCGCTTCAGCTGTCGGAGGCTGTGCTGGTCGATATTGGCGTCGCTATGGGCCCTGTTATCGCTTCAATTCACGAAAAACGGGATGAGTATCGCGAACAATTGGAACGCGATGGCCAACTCGATCACAAGCCACAATTGCGCACCTCAGCGACAGACAAGAGCCCGCAAACCCAAACTTGATTGGTCGAGCAATCAGGCCGATTGCTTTGCCATTGCATCTTTGACCGCTGCTATGGCCTCATTCGCCTTTGATCCATCGGGTCCACCGCCTTGAGCCATGTCAGGACGGCCTCCACCGCCCTTCCCGCCCAAGGCCTCAACCCCAATCCGGACCAATTGGGTCGCGTCAAACCGCTCGGTCAGATCGTCGGTCACGGCGACGGCGATCGCGGCCTTCCCGTCATTGACGGCGATTGCTGCAGCCACACCGCTTCCCAAGCGCTGCTTGGCTTCGTCGAGCAGCGGCCGCAGCTCTTTGGGGCTCAACCCATCGAGCACCTGGCCGCTGAAGGTAACGCCGGCAACATCCTCGTCGGCATTTCCAGCGCTGTCGCCGCTCGCACCGCCTCCGCCGAGCGCCAGCGCCTTCTTCGCTTCCGCAAGCTCTTTTTCGAGCCGCTTGCGCTCATCGAGCAAAGCCGCGATCCGCGACGGAACTTCCTCGGGCGTCGCGCGAATGGCCCCTGCGGCTGCCTTGAGAGCATCTTCGCGTTCTACCAGCCAGCCTCGCGCAGCTTCGCCTGTCAGCGCCTCAATCCGGCGAACGCCTGACGACACAGCGCTTTCGGAGATGATACGGAACACGCCGATATCGCCGGTGGCGCGGACATGCGTGCCGCCGCACAGTTCGACCGAGTAGGCGCGGCCGTCAGACCCACCGCGGCCCATCGACAGCACTCGCACTTCGTCGCCATATTTCTCGCCGAACAGGGCCAGCGCGCCCGCTTCGACCGCGTCGTCGGGGCTCATCAGCCGCGTGCCGACCGGCTCATTGGCAAGGATCTCTGCGTTGACCTCGGCCTCGATCGCGGAGATTTCGTCCGCGCTCAAAGGCTTGAGATGCGAGAAATCAAACCGCAGCCGATCCTCCGCCACTAGTGAGCCCTTTTGGGTCACATGGTCACCGAGCTGGTTGCGCAGAGCTGCGTGTACGAGGTGCGTCGCCGAGTGATTTGAGCGGATGCGGGTGCGACGCTCAACATCCACCTCAAGATGCACTGTATCGCCCACAGAGACGTGTCCCGTGCCAATTTCGACGTGGTGGGCATGCAACCTACCCAAAGGCTTCGACGTGTCGCTGACACTGCCTTTAAACCCATTCTGGCTGGTGATCGAACCCGTGTCTCCGGTCTGGCCACCACTCTCGCCATAAAACGGAGTCTGGTTGGTCAAAATCACCACTTTGTCGCCGGATGATGCGCTCTGGACTTCGCTGCCATCCTTGACGATCGCAACCACGGTGCCTTCGCCCGAAGTCGCGGCATAGCCCGTAAATTCGCTGGCGCCTTCGCGCTCGGCGATATCAAACCAGATCTCTCCAGACGCTGCTTCGCCTGAACCCTTCCACGCCGCGCGTGCAGCCTGCTTCTGGCGCTCCATCGCCGCTTCAAAGCCAGGCTTGTCGACGCCAATGCCGCGGGCACGCAGCGCGTCTTCTGTCAGATCATAGGGGAAGCCATAGGTGTCGTAGAGCTTGAACGCTGTCTCGCCATCGAGCTCGCCGCCTTCACTCATCGATCCTGTCGCATCATCGAGCAGCTTGAGACCCTTTTCGAGCGTCCGCCGGAACTGCGTTTCCTCGCGCTCAAGCACTTCCTCGATCAAAGCCTGACCACGGCCCAGCTCTGGATAGGCCTGGCCCATTTCGGTGACCAAGGCTGGAACAAGCCGGTGCATCAAAGGCTCGCTTGCTCCAAGCAAATGCGCATGCCGCATCGCGCGGCGCATAATCCGTCGCAGCACATAGCCGCGACCTTCATTGGAAGGCAGAACACCATCGGCCATCAGGAAACTTGTCGATCGCAAATGGTCTGCAATGACGCGGTGGCTGGCAGTCTTGTCACCCTCGGCCTTCACGCCGGTCAATTGCTCAGACGCAGCGATCAATGCCTTGAACGTATCGGTGTCATAATTGTCGTGCACACCTTGCATGACTGCGGCGATGCGTTCGAGCCCCATGCCGGTGTCGATCGACGGCTTGGGAAGATCGCTGCGTTCTCCATCCGCACCCTGATCAAACTGCATGAACACAAGGTTCCAGATTTCCACGAACCGATCGCCGTCCTCATCAGGACTGCCGGGAGGGCCGCCAAAAATGTGCTCGCCGTGATCGTAGAAGATTTCCGAGCACGGACCGCATGGGCCGGTGTCCCCCATCGACCAGAAATTGTCATGTGTCGCGATGCGGATGATGCGATCCTCTGGCAGACCCGATATCTTGCGCCACAGATCGAAGGCTTCATCGTCGGTATGATAGACCGTCGTGACAAGCCGATCAGCCGGCAGGCCCCATTCGCGCGTTAACAAGGTCCAGGCATGCTCAATCGCCTGCTCCTTGAAATAGTCACCGAACGAGAAATTGCCGAGCATTTCGAAAAAGGTGTGATGCCGCGCGGTGTATCCGACATTGTCGAGATCATTGTGCTTGCCGCCTGCACGCACACATTTCTGCGATGAAGTTGCCCGAACGCCTGGAGGTGTTTCAAGCCCGGTAAAGGCGTTCTTGAATGGCACCATGCCCGCATTGACGAACATCAATGTCGGATCATTGTACGGAACGAGCGGCGCGCTGGGCACCTCAACATGCTCGACACCCCCGAAATAGTCGAGGAAAGAGCGGCGGATATCGTTGGTCGACGTCATGATGAGTGCAGTTAGGCAATCGTTCGGTCACCGACAAGACGCCGCGTGATCAATCCCCGGGAGGTGCGGGCTTCGCGGCCTATCCGCAACACCTGCGAGTGGAGCAGCATTTCGCATTCTCCGTCCTGCGATCCGCGCCTTCCTGCCCACACCGGACATCCCGATCTGCCACCGGATTGCAGGCACAGAAAAACCGGCAAGGCATAGTCCGATTGTCGGACCAGCACATGCCGGCTTTCCGGTTTTCCGGGCACGCATGCGGAGAGGCATGCGCAGCTGCCCGCTTAAGGATTAGCTGTCAGGTTCCGCGTCCGGACCTGTCATCATCTCCTCGGCAACCTCATCGGTGCGGCCGCGAATGGCGGCTTCCAATTGGCTGCAAATCTCTGGGTTCTCTTTCAAATAGGTCTTGGCGTTCTCGCGACCCTGGCCAATGCGGATACTGTCATAGGAGAACCAGCTGCCCGATTTCTCAACCAGGTCTGCCTTGACCCCAAGATCCAAAATCTCGCCAATCTTCGAAATCCCTTCGCCATACATGATGTCGAATTCGACCTGCTTGAACGGCGGAGCGACCTTGTTCTTGACCACCTTGACCCGGGTCGAGTTACCGATCACCTCGTCGCGGTCCTTGATCTGGCCTGTGCGGCGGATGTCGAGCCGGACAGAAGCGTAGAACTTAAGCGCGTTACCGCCAGTCGTCGTCTCCGGATTGCCGTACATCACGCCGATCTTCATCCGCAGCTGGTTGATGAAGATCACCATGCACTTGGAACGGTTGATCGACCCGGTCAGCTTGCGCAACGATTGGGACATCAGTCGCGCTTGCAGGCCAACATGGGCATCACCCATCTCGCCTTCGATTTCAGCGCGGGGGACAAGCGCCGCCACCGAGTCGACCACCAACACGTCGATCGCATTCGAGCGGACCAAGGTGTCAGTAATTTCCAGAGCCTGCTCACCCGTATCCGGCTGCGAGACAATCAGCTCATCAATATCAACGCCAAGCTTCTTGGCATAAACCGGATCCAACGCGTGTTCGGCATCCACGAACGCTGCCGTGCCACCTGCTTTCTGGGCTTCGGCAATGCAGTGTAGCGCCAGCGTCGTCTTGCCTGAACTCTCAGGGCCATAGACTTCAATCACGCGGCCCTTTGGCAAACCGCCAATACCCAAAGCGATATCCAGGCCAAGCGACCCGGTTGAAATCGATTCGATTTGCATCGCCTCTTTCGAGCCGAGCTTCATCGCCGAACCCTTACCGAATGCCCGATCAATCTGGGCGAGCGCAGCATCAAGCGCCTTTTGACGGTCCACGTCGTTTTCCTTTTCTACCAGCTTCAGTTTTGATGCCATCGCATGGGCTCCTTCGCTTGCCTAGGGGTGCCCGATGGTTATCGACCACCCTGTGTTAGGAGCCTTTGTATCTGATTTGTTCCAACAGAACAAGAGTGGAACAAATTTTTATTCGCTGGTCAGGATTCTTCGTCCCAATGCGACTTGGGGTAGCGCAATTTCCACGTGAATTCGCGGGTGTCATTGGCCGGCACGGTGACCTCGACGGTTTCGTATCCGTTCTTCACAAACACCCTGTGCCGTGGAAAACGCAAATCCCATTCGCTCGGATTCCCAAGCAGGACCCGCATTGTCACCGGATGCGGATTCGCATTGGTGATCGCCAGTCGCATCCCGGTCCATTTGCGCCGCGCGTCCTGCGGATCCATCTCCGCAATACGGCCGCATTGCAGCTGGACCTGGCTGCTTTGGCCAAGCTCAAGCTCAACATCCTGGCCGCGAGCAAAGTCGCGCAGATCGGTTTCCGCCACCATTTGCGTGCCGAGTGAGCTTGGCTCGAACACCGTCATATTGCCTTGCGGCAGAGCAATGCCGAGGCCCTTCTTGTCCTCATTCTTGGTCACAAGCAGGAGATCGGCCGGATCGAAATCGCCCTCTCCTTCTAGCCAGTCCCACGGAGTGCAATATCCGCGATAGAGGAACCGGCCTTCGATATCCTGGCGATTGAGGAAAGCGACCTGCTTCATGCCTTTGGCCGAAACCGTCACCCGTTCGGGCACGCGATACAGCTTGAGATCGCCCAAGCGCTCTTCGCCCGCTTCCATCACGGCCACCGGAGCATCCATCATTGGCGCGCTCCGTTTGCTTGCGGTCACCATGATAGCGCTTTCTTGCATCGCCATCATAGCTGGCGGCGGCGGTGGTGGTGGTGGCACAGGATAGGAAATGGGAGACCCGGCCGCCGTGCTACCGATTGGGTAGCAGGTCAGCCGCATTGGCGGCGCATAGGGCGGGTCCGACAGCTCTTCAAAATCGCTTTCGACATTGAGCGTGCCCGCGATGACGAGCAATTCGGCATTCTCGAACGATTGCCCATTGTCGTTGACGAGAGTCAGCCAGCTTAGCCAGTTCATCGCAAAACCGTCGCCTTTGGGCTTGTCGAGCAAAGTCGCGACGTAATTGGCCTGCCAGTCAAATCCCCAGGCAAGGTAAGTCAGCGTCACCTCATAAGTGCCGCCGGCATCGTCCTTGGTATCGATCGAGAAGATCGGCTTTGCCGAAAGCCCGCTGGGGATTTCATCAAAGCTCAGCGCTTCGGGCAAGCCAGCGCAGCGAACCGCCTCAAATCCCTGCGCTGTCTGCAGGACCAGGCCGCCATCCGCGCGGGTCCGCACGATCGCATCTTCCGCGCTCGCCTCGCCCGTTGCCGGATTGGTGCGCGTGATCGTGATGCGATTGCCGAGCGATCCGTTGACCAGCGCCGCAGGAGACAGCAATTCAGCATTGCGGTTCTTTTCGATCGTTCCGCCGGGCAAGCCGGTGACGATCGCGCTGACGCCGACCATGCCTTCTGCCACGCCTTCGAACCGGATCGTGGATTCACCTGCGGGCAAAGTGACCTGACGGGTCTCGCTGATCATCGCAAAGCCACGCGGCCAATTGCGGTTGATCTCCTCGTCAGACGTCCGATTGGGATCGCGATAGACTGTGACCGACAGATCGCTTGGCTCGCTCGCATCGACGATCGTCCGCGCTTCGAGCTGCGTCGGCAATGCCAGCCCTAGGGCCAGTGCAAAGAGTGCGGCGTACCGCATAGCCCGCTCCGCGCTCAGTAACGCGTTTCGAAGGTCACACGGATCACGCGCTCGCCTTCGGCAGGCACAGGGACGATCCATTTGCGACGATCATTGTTGAGCTGATCACCAGCAATGTCTTCGCTGACGATGCGGAAGTCGTTCGACCACCATCCGCGATCGAGACCGCTTTGGATCAGATCAACATTGACGGCTTCGTCCTTGGCGTTGGTCAGAGTGTAACGCATCGTGGTGCGGTAAAACACCTTGGGGCGCTCAACCTCGACCTGACGGACAACCTGGCCTTCCTCAATCACACGATAGCGACCGGTCCGCTCCCATTCAGCGCCGCTGATCCGTTCGCGCTTCTCGACTTCGGCCTGGACAAAGATATCGAATGCATCTCCGGTGCGCAGCGAAAGCTCGCTGCCCATGGGCGTGTGGCCGATATTGTTCTCGCCAATGAATTGCGGCGTGCCTTGGCTGTCGCGTTGGTAGAACCGCACCGTGCCGGCGGGCAGAGCATCGCCCAGCCCCTGATCTCGCGAAGAGGAGAACGCGATCGCGCTCGACGCGTTGACCGGGCGGCGATCACTGGTCAGCCAGCCGACATTGCGTTCATAGACTTTGCGCGCGCTCACGCCCTGCACATCGAGAAAGCTCACTTGCTTGGTCTGCGCATTGGCGATCGTCGTGCGTCCGCTGATCGGATAGAGATAGAAATCTCCCAGCCGTTCACGATCGGCACTTTCAGTGCCGGGCGAGACCAAACCGCTGCTGCGGCCGAAGCTGCGCCCGCGCGAACTGTTGGGATTCCCAGCGACGAGCAAAGTGTCGGCCTGGTGGAAGGTGGTGCCGGTCGAATTGGTCAGCGTGACCCAGCCCTGCATGTCAATCGAGTCAGACTCTTCATTATAGAGCGCAACATAATCGGCGCTCCATCCTAGCCCGCTCGAAAGATACCGGATCGAGACTGGGCGGGTTCCACCGCGCGAACTGTCGAGATTGACCGACAATGTCGGCCGCGCGCGAAGATTTGGCGGCACACGGTCAAAGATTACGCGGACCGGCAGGCCATCATCGCGCAGCACCTCGATACGATCACCAATCTGGACCACAACACCGCCTGCGGTCGAGAGCACTTTGGCGCGTTCGCGTGTCTCGTTGCCAGTTGCGGGATTTGTCCGCAGCAGGGTCACGGTTTGGCCAATCGCCTTTTCCATCAACTTGGTCGGCGTAAGCAGGTCGAAGTCGAAATTCTGTTCGATAATTGTCGTGTTAGGTGCCGCAAAGCTGAGCGTTTGTGGCCGAATACTGGCCGACACATCGGGAAATTCGACCCGACTGCGACCCTGGCTAATGTCGAGCTGGCGAACATCCTGAACCAACGCCAGATTGTTGTTGTAAATCGTGACAGAAACGTCGCCCTGGGCGCTTTCGTCAGGGTCTGGCAGCGACTGCGATGACGCCGCCGAGGCCATCAACGCGCTTGCGCATACCGTCATTGCCAATCGAGAAAATTTCATCGCTCCGCCTCCCGTCAAACCCAGCCGTGATCATCGGCCAGTCTTGTGTATCGATGATGAATGTTGTGTTCGCAAAAAGAAAGGGGAGCGCAGGATCAATCTGTTTTGGCCAATTGCATAACCGCGCCGACCTTGTCGCTGATCGCTTGAACGCTGAAGGGTTTGGCGATGAAATGCATGTCGGGAATGTCGATGTCTTTGCGCAGGTTCTCTTCAGCATAGCCTGACATGAATAGGACCGGGATTTCCGGTCGCTGCTGACGAATTGCGCGCACCATGGCTGGTCCATCCATACCCGGCATCACGACATCGCTGACGACCAGATCAAACGATTCGCCTTTGGCGATGGTGGCCAAGCCTTCCTCTCCATCGGCGCAGGCAGTGATTTGGTAGCCTGCTCGTGCCAGTGCCCTCTCCGCGACTGCGCGGACCATATCCTCATCCTCGACTAGCAGGATCTTGCCACCCACGGACCAATCAGAGCTTGGTTCAGCCTTGGCCGGCTCGGCCCGCTTCGGCACTTCTCCACGGTGAACGGGGAAGTAGATCGTGAAGCGCGCGCCAATAGGCTTGCCGCCCGAATCCTTGACGTTGTCAGCAAAGATGAAGCCGCCCGATTGCTTGACGATGCCGTATGCGGTTGAGAGGCCCAATCCAGTGCCCTTGCCCAATTCCTTGGTCGTGAAGAAGGGCTCAAACAGTTTGGGCAGCACCTGGTCTGGGATGCCGCCGCCAGTGTCCTGAACTATCAGCACGGTGTAGTCGGCGGAGGGCAGAACTTCGGAGCCGAATTTGACTACCTGGTTGGCCTTCACGCTGCGCGTAAGCAGCGAGATCCGGCCGGTTCCCTTGCCATTGGACTGGATCGCATCGCGCGCATTGACCGCGAGATTCATGATCACTTGTTCAAGCTGCTGCGGGTCTGCCCGCACCGGCCCGAGGTCGCGATCATGCTGGACGTAATAGGTGATCTTTTCACCCAGAAGTCGCGAGATCAATGGACCGACTTCGCTGACCACGTCGGGCAGTTGCAAGATCTCTGGCCGCAAGGTCTGCTGGCGAGAGAATGCCAGCAATTGCCGCGTCAGCGCCGCGGCCCGGTTGGAGTTGGCACGGATCTGCTGGATGTCGTCATAATCGCTGTCGCCAGGTGTGTGGCGCAGGAGCATGAGATCGCAAGTCCCGATGATTGCGGTGAGCACATTGTTGAAATCATGCGCAACGCCGCCCGCAAGTTGCCCCACCGCTTGCATCTTGGTCGCCTGCGCAACCTGGCGTTTGAGCTGGGTCTCTTCGCTCGAATCCGCCAGGCTAAGCAGCACAGCGGCTTCACCCAGCCCGCGAACGCCAGCCAAACCGAGCGAAACGGGCTCTTCAGGTTGGCCCACCAGTCGCACAGCCATGTCGCCGCTGGCAGCCGGGCCGCGACCATGGCGCCGCACCGCGTCGGACAGCGCGGCCTTGTCTTCATGGACCACCAGGTCAGTTGGAAATGCCGGCAGTCCTCGATCTGAACGATCAATCGAACGCAGAAACGCATCATTGCCAAACAGGAAACGACCGTCGCGATCGGTCATCGCGAGCCCAAGTGGCAATTGAGCAAGCAAGGCTTCAAGCTGAGCGACACCGGCCTGTGAGGTCCCTTCCCAGCCCCCGCCGATCCCAACACCGCTTTCAATCAACAACATCAGCGAAGGGCCTTCGTCTGGCCCCGAACCAGCGGGCGATGCGCTGTCTTCGAGCGGCACGTGGATCAGTGTTAGCGGAGTTCCGCCCCGACCTTCGCGGCTGAAGAAAATCCGATCGCGCTCGTCCGAGCGAAGGAAAGAAACGAATTCCTGCCCGGCAAGCGTCGCGTCCGCATCACCAACAGCGCGCTCGGCAAATCCTGCGCTCACCGTCTTGATTATTCCATTCGCGTCGGTGGTCACCGCTTCAATGCCAGCCCGGCTGAGCATCGTTCCCAGTGGCCCGGTCACATCGATGTCGGCCGAGACTGCCTTGGATGCGACTGCCTTTTGCTCGAATCTCCAGACCAGATGATCTTCGCCGCGACCAGCGCGTGTCGCTGAGACTGACCAGATTATGTCCTGAGCCGGAATGGCGAGTTCATCGACCGCAGCGGATCCGTCGCGCCAAGCTTCGCGTGCGATCCGGGTTAGCACCTCCAGTTGCTCGCGGTCCAAAGGCAACGAAGGCGGCGCGCTTTCAACTCCGAACGCTTCGATAAATCCGGTGTTGGCGCAAACCATGCGGTTGGCGCGATCCGTGATCGCAACGGCTGCATTGACCTGCTCGATCGCGGCGACGGTGACGGTCCAATCAGGCGATGCCTGCACTTCGATGTCAGGACGCGCTCGAATCCGGCCAAAGGCGAAGCCGCCGAGCAGCAGCACGCCAGCGCCCAGCGCAAAAGCAGCTGCCAAGATGGTATCGCTGGTGACCAGCCAGATCGCGGCAATGCTCGCCACGAAACCGCCAGCCAACCCGCCTATCAGCGCGCGACTGCTGCTGAGCGCAGCTGTGTCGAGCGACGTCAAGCGGTGTTCCTGGTCCATTCTGTGGGTTTAGTTCGCCCGGAGCCTTTGGTCGAGCCGTTGTTCCATTCTGCGCAGCCGTTTTGCCCGACGACGAGTCACCATATACCGCCAAGTGGCGCCAGCGATGAGATATCCGAGCGCTGAAGAGACAACAGCAAGCACGATAAACCCGAATACGGTCACCCCTGCTTCCTGGAACAGATCGAATAGCCAGCTCCACCGGCCGCTTTCCATTTCTTCAGCGGCAATCCCGCCAATCGCGGCGTCGATATTGAGCATGACTTTGCCGAGCTGGTTGGCAGCATAGATCCATGCCGGGAATGTCAGCGGATTGGTGACGAAAGTGACTAAGGCCGCAAGAGGCACGTTGGCTCGCGCCGGGACGGCGAGGAACACAGCCAGGAAGATCTGACCAATCGGGATGATGAAGGCCGCAAACAGGCCCAGTGCCACGCCGCGCGGGACGGATCGACGCGTGAAGCGCCACAATTCGGGCGACAGGAAGCGATGTGCAAATGGCGCGAGATAGCGATTGCGCGCCAGCTCATCGCGGGTCGGCATATATTTGCGGATTGTGTCCGCTGCCCAGGTGTTGCGCCGTTCCGGTTTCATTTCGCTCTCATGACCCTGCCGCGCGCCTTGCTCGTCATGTGTGTCAGGAGCAAGTCAAACTCGGCAAACCGTCGGCTCTCGTCCGACGAACACGATATAGGTAGCAGATATTCACTGACCAAGATGTGAACCTGTCGATAATTTTCAGCCGGTCGGGTGAAACGGGCGGCTCAACCCCGATCGCGCATCAAACGCGCCTTATCGCGCTTCCAGTCGCGATCCTTGATGCTCGCGCGCTTGTCATGCGCTTGCTTTCCCTTCGCCAATGCGAGCTCGACCTTCGCACGGCCCTGCTTGTTGAAATAGATCGACAGTGGGACCAGCGTCATGCCCTTGCGTTCAACCGCGCCGAACAGGCGACCGATCTCGCGTTCGTGCAACAACAGCTTGCGCGGACGCCGTGGCTCGTGATTGAGGCGATTGCCGTGGCTGTATTCCGGGACATTGGCATTGATCAGCCACACCTCGCCATCGCGAACCTCCGCATAACTCTCAGCAATGCTTGCTTCGCCCGCGCGCAGCGCTTTCACTTCCGTGCCCTGCAAGGCCAGCCCGGCCTCATATTTGTCTTCGATATGATAATCGAACCGTGCGCGGCGATTTTCCGCGACAGTCTTATGCTTATCGAACGTCTCTGGTTTGGGCCTAGCCATAGGAGGCGCCATGTAGAGACTGAGACAAAATGCGCAATGGCAAGGGATATTCCTTGATTTCGGCGATGACTGGAAAATACAATGTCAGCTGAATTTTTGGGGTCTCAATCCATGCGCAAATTGGCATCGATAGCCGTCGCGGCGCTCAGCGCTGTGCTGTTCTCTCCCGATATCGGTCAGGCGCAGATGCCGCCGCCACCGCTCGAATATTATGGCGATTTGGCCGCGGTGGAAGAAGCGCGAATCTCGCCCAGTGGGACGCGCACGGCTCTGCTGATGTCAGCGGGCGGCCAGCGCGTTATCACCATTCTCGATTCCGCAGGCACGCCCATCAAGCAGATCGTGGTTGGCGAAGCCAAAGTACGTTCGATCGAATGGGTCGGCGAGGAAGCAATTCTTCTGCAGAGGACTGAGACTGGCCGGCTGCCGCCGCAATATCGCAACCTTGCCGGCGATCGGAAAATCGAATGGTGGCGCGGCAATGTCATCCCGCTCGACGACAATCAGCAAGTGGTTTCGATCTTCGCCAATCAGCGATCCATCGTCAGCGCGATCATGGGCACCTATGGCGTGCGCAATGTCAACGGTCGCTGGGTGGGCTATTTCGGCGGCTTCAGGCGTGGCAGCACGTCTGGCGATCGCAATCGTCGGCTGGATGATGAGCCGGCGCTGTTTGCAGTCGATCTCGCGACGGGCGACGCCAAGCTGGCTGCTTATGCGGGCGATTACCCCGCCCTGAGGGAATGGCTGGTTGATGCCGATGGCGAAGTCGGCGCGCGGCTCGAAATCCGCTACAACAGTGGTCGCTGGAAGATTGAAAACAGCGAAGGCCAGACGATCGCTGAAGGCTCTCAAGCGCGTGGTGACATTGACCTGCTCGGTTTCGATGCCACCGGGACGAAAGTCATTTACTGGATCCAGGACGACGCGGAAGGGCGCGTCCGACGCTATGCCGTTCCACTGACGGGTGGCGATCGCGAAGAGCTGTGGCCCGGCGTCGGAATCCACCGCTATATTTTTCAGCCCTACACTTCCAACATTCTTGGCGTGCAGCTCACCGATCGGACAGTCCTGCTTTCCGATGAAGCCAAGCAGTCGCGTCTGCAATCAACGCTCGACCTGTTCTCTTACGCCTCCGAAGCGCGGATCGTTGATTTCGATCCCGAATTCCGGACGCTGATCGCGAGGACGAGCGGCAATTACGACAGTGGGACGTGGTACCGCGTCGACGGCGCCACCAATGCGCGTTCGATCGTTGGTCTCGAACGGCCGGCGATCCAAGGCCCGGTCATCGGCAATGTCTCAACCATCACCTACGAAGCGCAAGATGGCCTCGAAATTCGCGCGATACTGACGCTGCCACCGGGGCGTGAGCCTGAAAATCTCCCGGCGATTGTCTTGCCGCATGGGGGACCCACCGCTCACGATAGCGAAGGCTTTGACTGGCTGGCGCAAGCATTCGCCTCAAAGGGATATGCGGTGCTTCAGCCAAACTTCCGCGGTTCGACCGGCCGCGGATTGGGTTTCATCGAAGCCGGCGATGGCGAATGGGGCCGCAAAATGCAGACTGACAAGTCTGACGGGCTGATGGCTCTCGCGGAGCAAGGAATTGTCGACCCAGATCGCGCCTGCATCGTAGGCGCAAGCTATGGCGGATATGCCGCGCTGGCCGGGGTCACGCTGCAGCAGGGCATTTATCGCTGCGCCGTCTCGATCAACGGCGTGAGCGATCTAGAGCCCATGCTTCGCTTCGAGCGGACGGGTAGCCGCGATATCTTCACTCGCTCCTACGAAAAGCAATTCGGAGCGGACACGGATCTCGATGCGATTTCGCCTCGACAGAATGCCTCAAAGGCCGACGCCCCCGTCCTGTTGATCCATGGCCGCGACGATACCGTCGTTCCGATCGAACAGTCGTTTGTGATGCGCAGCGCCTTGCGCGGTGCGGGCAAGGAGGTTGAGTTCATCGAGCTCGATGGCGAGGACCATTACCTTTCGCAGCCGGAGACGCGCAAAAGGATGCTTGAGGCCGCAGTGGCGTTCGCGCTCAAGCACAATCCGCCCAATTAGGCGGTCGCGCGGTTAAACAATGCCTGCATGCTCCAAGGCTGCATCGACAGAGGCCTTGGCCTGATCCGAGCATTCGACCAGTGGCAATCGCACCGTCGGCTTGATCCAATTGTGGACCCGGCTGAGTGCGTATTTCACAGGCGCCGGCGACGCATCGCTGAACATCGCATAATGCAGCGGGAACAGGCGGTCGTTAAGCTCACGCGCCTTTTTCAACTCATTGGCTGCAATCGCATCCTGGAACTCGGCGCACAGCGCGGGCGCTACATTGGCGGTGACTGAGATCGCTCCCCTCCCCCCGGCTGCTGAGTGCGGCAGCCACAATTCGTCATTGCCTGACAATTGGCAAAACTCGCTCGACAAGCCCATGCGATGGTCTGCGACGCGCGAAAGATCTCCGCTCGCATCTTTGATCGCCACAATCTGATCCGGATATTTCTTGACCAAAGCGACGACCGTTTCGTCCTCAATATCGGTCACCGTGCGGCTGGGCACGTTGTACAGCACAATTGGCAGGCTGCTTTGCACGGCCAAATAGCTGAAATGCGCGATCAAGCCCGCTTGGCTGGGCCGGTTGTAATACGGTGCCACACAAAGGCCGGCCGCTGCTCCGGCTTTCTTGGCGAAATTCATGTGGAGCAAGGCATTCTGCGTGTCGTTGCTACCGCAACCCGCAATCACCGGAACGCGCCCAGCGGCCTGCTCAATACAGACCTCGATCACGCGGTGGTGTTCGGCGTTCGACAATGTCGAGGCTTCACCGGTCGTACCGCATGGCACGAGCGCCGCGCTGCCTTGTTCGATTTGCCAATCGACCAGCTTGCGGAACGCCGCTTCATCAAACGAACCATCGCGAAATGGTGTCACCAAAGCGGGAATCGATCCGCTAAACATTGTCATATCCTTCTTTTTGGCCTTGAGCGCGAATTGTGCAGGTGCTTTGTTCGCATCTGGCCTACGTTAAGCGCCTGATAAGGAGCCGATTGGCACGATGTCCAGCATGCGTTCAAAATTGCTTGCAAGTCCGATGGCGATAGCCGCGATTGTCACAGCCGGTCTGGCGAGCTTGGCAACCCCCTCTTCGGCCCAGATGGCAGATGGCGATTCCGGCAACACGATGGTGGCGCGACAGCCCACGGCGATCGAATCCGCGATCTCGCGCTGGGAATATCTGCAGGCCAATCGTGAGCTGAGCTTTGCCGATTATGCCGGCTTCGCGATGGCTTATCCCGAATTTCCGCGGATGGCGACGATTCGCTTGCGGGCAGAGGCCGCGCTCGATTCCGAAGCGCCCGATACCGCGGACATGCTCGCATACTTCGATGCATTGCCTCCGCTCACCAATCCAGCCCGGGCCCGCTATGCGCTGGCATTGGGCGGAGCTGGCCGGCCTGAAGCGATGGAACTCGCACGCGAAGCATGGCGCGCCGGAACGATGAGCGGTCCGGCCGAAGCCTATTTGACCGGACTGTTCGGATCACGCTTCACCGCCGCGGATCAATCGGCGCGGATGGATGCTCTGCTGTGGCAGGGCAATGCCGAAGCCGCGCGCCGTCAGATGATCAACATTGCGCCTGCCGAACGGCCGCTTGCCGAAGCGCGACTGGCGCTGATCAATGGCGAAAGCCCTGCGGATGCCGAACTGGATACGCCCGCCGGGGCCGAGAGCGATCCGGGTTACGTTTACAACAAGGCGCAAATGCTGCGATCGAAGCGGCGGACGGCTGAGGCGATTGCTGTCTTGGCTGAGCGCAAGACCTTCAGCCGACTTCCGTTTGATGCAGAAGACTTCGTCGCGCTCAAGCTTGCGGTCGCCAGAGGTGCATCGGCGCGAGACGCGGTCCAGATCGCGGCATCGACCGACGACTTGTTTGAGGACGGGTATGACGTCTCGACCGGATCATTTGGCCTGCGCGACAAATACACCGATCTGATGTGGTTGGGCGGAACCAAGGCCTTGTGGACGCTTGGCGACGGCCGCTCCGCCGCTCCGCTGTTCTATCGCTATGGAGCGGGCGCCGGAACGCCCTTGATCCGCGCCAAGGGCTTCTACTGGGCGGGCCGAGCTGCTCAGCAAGCAGGCCTCACGGAGGATGCGGCATCCTATTACGAGCAGGCGGCGGCCTATCCATCCTATTATTACGGCCAGCTTGCCCTCGCAGAGCTTGACCGCCCGATGCCCACATTTGCGGCGCTGCCAGCATATGAATTCACGGCTGAAGATCGCGCCGAGTTCGAACAGCGCCCGATCGTCCAGGCGATCCGTGCAATCGCAGCCAACCGCTTTGACTGGCGCACAGAGCGTCGCTTTTTCGAAGCCATTTCCGATGGCGCAGAGTCACCTGAGGAAATGAGACTTGTCGCTGAACTGGCCGCCTCCACCGGCCTGGACGAGATGGCAGTCGTCGCAGGAGCGACGTCGGGCGAGCACGGTCACGCCAATTTCGAGCGGCTCGGATTTCCGGTCGTTGATATCCATGCTGGCGGCAATTGGACCATGATCCATGCCATTTCGCGTCAGGAAAGCGAATTCGACCGCTTCCGTGTCAGCCACGCAGGCGCCCGCGGCGTGATGCAATTGATGCCGGGAACCGCGCGCGAGCAATCGGGCAAGCTTGGCCTGCGCTACATGTCGGCCAACCTGATCAATGATCCGAGCTACAATATCCGCCTTGGCGACGCATATTTTGCGCGTATGATGGACTATTATGGCGGCGCTTATCCGCTGGCGATCGGCGCCTATAATGCTGGCCCGGGCCGCGTGAATCAGTGGCTGAGGCTGAATGGCGACCCGCGTCGTGGCGACATCGACTGGGTCACTTGGGTTGAGCGTATCCCGGCCAATTTCGAGACCCGTTATTACATTATGCGCGTACTCGGAAACGCCGTTAGCTATTCGCATATGTACCCAGATCGGGCCTCGCGACCGCTGCCGATCGAGCACTTCCTGCAACGCTAGCCTGCAGCCTATGCCAGCAGCAGAAGGTCCCCCAATTACCCCGGCAGGAATGGCGGCGCTGAAAGCGCGCTATGACCATTTGCTTGGAACCGAGCGCCCCGAAATCGTCGAGATCGTCAGCTGGGCGGCTGGCAATGGCGATCGCAGCGAGAACGGTGATTATCTCTATGGGCGCAAGCGCATGCGCGAGATTGATCGTGAGCTTGGCTACCTCGCTCGGCGCATGAAAAAGTTGCGTGTCATTGATCCAAGCAACCAACCTGACAAGAAGCGGGCCTTTTTCGGCGCGACAATCGAGCTGGCTGACGAGGAGGATGCGCGCAAGACCGTGACCCTGGTGGGTGATGACGAGCAAGATGCGGGACAAGGCAAAATTGGCTGGAGCTCACCCATGGCCAAGGCTCTGCGCGGAGCATCGATCGGGGATTTGCGCGTCGTCAGACTTCCCAGTGGCGCGAAAGAATGGGAAGTGATGGCGATCTCTTATGACTAGGTTTGCTGCCCTTCTTTGCGCTTCGGCGATTTGTTTGGCCGCCCCGCTGGCGGCGAAGGACAGCCTCGGCGTCTACGACAATTGGGCGGCGTTTCGCGATCCGGGCACGCCGCGCTGCTATGCGATCGCCAAGCCTAGCTCTTCAAGCTCACGACGTGACTTCGCACCCTATGCGAGCGTTGCTACATGGCCCGCGCGCGAAATCCGCAACCAATTCCACGCCCGGCTTTCGCGCGACACTGGCAGCGGAGGCGCAATCCGGCTGGTGATCGGTGACACGAGTTTTGATCTGGCGGGAGGAGGAGGTGACGCCTGGGCTCGCGATGCCCGAATGGACGCGGCGATCGTCGCCGCGATGCGATCAGCCACACGGATGAGCATTAGCGCCACATCAGTGTCCGGGAACCGCTTCACAGATCGCTACCAGCTCGCTGGCGTGGCTTCGGCGATCGATGCTGCCGTTGTCGGGTGCGCTCAGATCGAGTGAATCGAGCAGGCTGGCAAATCGCGCAGTGCGCGACTATATGCGCGGCCAATCATGGCAGACACCAATCTCATGACCATACCGGGCCCCAACGATCCGGTCCCCGTCGCGCGTGACATCACGCCGCGCGCGGATGGCCGTGTGGACCTGATTGGACTGCCCAAAGCCCGTATCCAGGAATTGTTTGCCGAAGCCGGGCTCGACGCCAAACAGGCCAAGCTGCGGTCGAAGCAGGTCTACCACTGGCTTTACCACCGCGGTGTCACCGACTTCGAGAAGATGACCGACATCTCCAAGACGATGCGGCCATGGCTAAGCGAGCGCTTTGTCATTGGCCGGCCGGAAGTGGTGGAAGCGCAACACAGCTCTGACGGCACACGTAAATGGCTGCTGCAGACGCCGGATGGCCATGACTTCGAGATGGTCTTCATCCCCGATGCAGATCGCGGGACCCTGTGCGTCTCGAGCCAGGTTGGCTGCACGCTCAATTGCACCTTTTGCCACACCGGAACCATGCGGCTGGTCCGCAACCTCACCCCTGGCGAGATCGTTGGCCAGGTCATGCTTGCCCGCGACGCATTGGGCGAATGGCCCAAAGGGCGCATGGATGGTCTCGATGACGGCGAAGATGCCGGCCATTACACCGCTGATGGGCGATTGCTCACCAATATCGTGATGATGGGCATGGGCGAGCCGCTGTACAATTTCGACAATGTCCGCGACGCGCTCAATCTCGTCATGGATGGTGACGGCCTGGCCCTGTCCAAGCGGCGCATCACGCTCTCCACCAGCGGCGTGATCCCGATGATGGAGCGCTGCGGTGAAGAGATTGGGGTCAACCTTGCCGTCTCGCTGCACGCGGTCACCAAGCCGGTCCGCGACGAGATCGTCCCGCTCAACAAGAAATACGGCATCGAAGACCTGCTGCAGGCTTGCGCGGATTATCCCGGCGCTTCCAACGCCCGCCGCATCACCTTCGAATATGTGATGCTCAAGGACAAGAATGACAGCGACGACGACGCGCACGAATTGGTGCGATTGCTCAAGCAGTTTGACTTGCCGGCCAAGGTCAATCTGATCCCGTTCAATCCGTGGCCGGGTGCGGAATATGAATGCTCTGATCCCAAGCGGATCAAGGCTTTCTCGGATATCGTGTTTGAAGGCGGGATCAGCGCGCCCGTCCGCACGCCGCGCGGGCGCGATATCGATGCCGCCTGCGGACAGCTGAAGACCGCTGCTCAAAAGAAGAGCCGCGCCGAACGTGATCGTGAAGCCGCCCAGGCCAATTGACGCTTGGCGGGCGCAAGCCTAGTCTTGCTCCATTGATAACCGGCGGGGAGGTCAACCGCATGCGTATCATTTGGAAAAGTTCGATTCTCGCCTGTCTCGCACTCGCGCTGGGCGTAACATCCACCCCTTCGCAGGCTCAGTTCCGCGATCTCTTCAATGACAGTAGGCGCGGCGCGCAAAAGGCTGAAGGCTGTGAAGAGGGCAAGACGGGCAATGTCGGGCGCGGCATATTGGGCGGTATTCTTGGCGGAGCAGCGGGACGCACGGCACGCAGCGCCGGGTTACCGATCTACGTACCGGTTTCTGAATTTACCGATCAATTGTCAGAAGAAATCGCCTGCAAGCTTGATCCGAAGGAGCAAGAACAGGCCGCCAATGCCACGCTCGAAGCCACTCGCGGGGCCGAAGAAGGTGCCCGCCCGGAACTGGGCGCAAGCGCGGAATGGACATCCAACACGCGCGACGATGTGAGCGGCAGTTCGACCGTGACCGGTCGCCAGGCCGTTTCGGACGAGCTCGATTGCATCACGGTGACTGACGTGATCATCGTCCAGGGTGAGGAAACTACCGCAGAGAAGCGGATGTGTCGCGCTCCTGGATCGGTCCGGTATTCGATCGTCGCCTGATGCGATCGGCTCGCTTGCTCGGCGCGGTCGCGGCGCTTGCCTTGCTGACGGGAGCTTCGCCGCGCGATCCCGACAATCCGACATGCCCTGATGCCCCCAATTGGGGCGAGTTCGAGGTGATGACGCTTACCCCTGCGGATCGCGGCGGGAAACGCGTCTTGCTGGCGGAAGGGGTAATCGATGAGAGCCTGCCTGAGCGACTGAGGGAAGCAATCGAAGCTGATCCGATGATTGGAGAGATCTGGATCCGTTCACGCGGCGGCGTGGCCACAGCGGGCAATGAGGCGGGCCGGATCATTCGTTCCTATCGCGGCATGCTGACGCGCATTCCTGCAGGCTGGACCTGCTTCTCGGCGTGCAATTTCATGTTCATGGGCGGTGATCGCCGGGTCGTCGAAGAAGGCGGCGTGTTCATGGTGCATATGTTCACCCACACCTCAGATCGCTACATCATCGATGAAGCGATCATCGATGGCAGCGAAGCCACGGCAGAGCTAATCGCCAGCATCGAACAATCATCGGCACTGCTCGCCAGCGAGGACAATGACTTCCTCATCCGCATGGGCATCAGCAGAAAACTGCTGACTGACATCATGTACCAGCAGCAGGCAGTGAAGAGCGACGAAGATCCGAGCACGCGATACTGTTTGAGCCAGGAAGAAGTGCTCAAATACAATGTGATGCCGATCGAACGTAAAGCGCAGTAGTGGCCTGAACTCGCGAGCTTTTCCCGATTGCAATCGTATCCTTGCATCCCGACCGGGCCTGAGCGCGTAGTTTTAAGGCGTGAGGGCATTTGAGAGGAATCGCATGACAGAACTTCGCCCATCGATTTTCGCACTCGGACTCGCTTTGGCCGCGTTCAGTCCATCCGCGCTGAGTGCTCAAGAGGCCTCGCCGTCTAATGCAATCTCCACGGAACTTGTCGGGGAACAGCTGGAGGGTGCCTTTTTTGCCAAACCCGAGGGTGAAGGCCCCTTCCCGGCTATCATCCTGCTTGGTGGCAGTGAAGGTGGAGACCGCGGAGCGCGCAGCCTGGCCAAACAGTTCCTTGATCAGGGATATGCCATTCTTGGCGTGCCCTATTATTCGCCTGCCTGGGGAGATCAAAAGCAGCAATTCCCCGGCCTTCCGAGGGCTTTCGCTAATATCCCTGTCGACCGGGCCGAGACAGCCAAAGACTGGCTTGCGGCCCGCGCAGATATCCGGGCTGAGGATATCGCGCTCTATGGAGTGTCCAAAGGCGCTGAATTTGCCCTTATCGCCGGAACAAAGATTAATGGCTTTGCCGCCATCGCAGCGATCGTACCGAGCGATGTCGTGTGGGAAGGATGGGGCACCACTGATGGTACGCGCCCAAGCTCCTTCAGCTGGCGCGGAGAAGCCCTGCCCTTCGTACGTTACGAAGGCATGCAAGAGGAATTTGCCAATCCGACAGGCCCCGATGGTCGCCCTCGCCTGCGATTGCCTCATGACAAAGGACGCAACGCTGATCCCGTCCAGGCAGTTAAAGCTCGGATAGCAGTAGAGAAGATCGACGAACCGGTGCTGGTCGCAGGCGGCGATGCAGATCTAGTGTGGAATTCAGGTGAAATGGCGCAGGCCATTGCCGAGCGCCGAGCCGCTGCTGGCTTACCGACTGTCAGTCTTGTCTTCACCGACGCCGGCCATGCCTTATCGGGTACGGGACAGCCCAGCGATCGACGCAGCGAAGCCGACACCGCCGCGCAAAAGATCATCTGGCCCGCGACAATCGAGTTTTTCGCTGCACATCTCAAAGACTAGGCTATCGTGGCCGGGATGATCGATCCCGCCACACTCGAATTCTACACACAGCGCGCTCCGCACTACGTGCTTAATTTTGGACAGGCGCCATCGCAGCATCTCGACGGATTCCTCGACCGATTGGAGCCGGGCGCGGGGATCCTCGAGCTGGGCTGCGGAGGCGGTCGCGATTCCGCGCGGATCGTCGAGCGTGGATTCGCGCTTGATGCGACAGATGGGGTGCCGGCTATGGCCGCAAAGGCCAATGAGCGCTTCGATGTCGGCGCACGGGTGATGCAGTTTGGCGAGCTTGATGCGAACGAGCGCTATGACGCTGTGTGGGCGCATGCTTGCCTGCTGCATTGCGCGCGGGCTGACCTTCCCGACGTGCTGAACCGCATTCACCGCGCCTTGAGACCGCAAGGACTGCATTATGCCAGTTACAAGCTGGGCGATGGCGAAGGACGGGACTTGCTCGGCCGGTTGCACAATTTTCCCGATATCGACTGGATCGTGGATCGATATCGCGAAGCGGGCTTCTCAATCGAGCATCAAGAGGTCTATCCCGGCAAGGGCGCTGACGGCACGCAGCGCGACTGGATTGCTCTGACTGTCAGGAAGCCATGAAACGCACGATCGAAGCGATTTGCACCGGCACGGCGCGCCCCTTTAACGGCGCCGAGCTGAGCGCCATCATGAAGCGCCCGCGCGAGGGCGTTGTCCAGATTTTCGAGGATGGGTTCGCGCCGGACGAACAGGCCGATCGGCGCGTTCACGGTGGACCTGAAAAGGCGATCCATCTCTATCCCCTCGATCACCATAAATTTTGGCGCGAGCAAATCGGCGACCATTCGGCGCTGGAAGATCCGGGCGCGTTTGGATCAAATCTCGCCGTCGCGGATCTGGTCGAGACCGACGTCAATATTGGCGATCGTTTTCGCTTGGGCTCCGCACTGATCGAGATCAGCCAGCCACGCCAACCGTGCTGGAAGGTCGATCACCGTTTCGCCACCAAGGGCATGACCGCGACGATCGTCAAGTCGGGTCGCAGCGGGTGGTATTTCCGCGTGATCGAGAACGGTGATGTGGAAGCTGGCGACGCGCTTGAACGCGTCGAGATCGGACACGAGGGTTGGACCGTCGAGCGGGTGTTCAAAGCGGTGATGCGCGGACAGGCCACGCAGGACGAATTCGCCGAGATTGCGCGGCTTGAGCGACTCTATTCGGGCTGGCGCAAAAAGGCTGAGGCCAAGCTCACCTCAGCCTGAAATTGCGCCGACCGCACCGCCACTCGATACGGTGACACAGCTTCCCCCGATCCAGACATCGCCGCTATCGTCATGGCGACAATGCACCAGACCATCGGCGCCGGTCTTGCGACCTTGCGCCGCCCGGTAGGATCCGCCTGCCAAACCCGTTTCGAACAAATGCATGGCCACGCCGGCGTTGAAGCTCCCGGTCACCGGATCTTCGACAAAACGCCCGATCCCATCCGCGAAGAAGGCGCGCAGCTCCCAATCCACATCCGCACCGGGGCCAGCTGGTCCGGCCAGACCAATATCAGTCCCTTGTGGCGCTTTCGCCGCTGGCTCAGCCGCAAGCACATCCTCTGCGCTCCTCAGCCGAAGCAATTGCCAGCCGGGACCATTTTGCACATGCACGGCTTCGACCAACGCATCAGGCGACACGCCGGTGAGCTCAATCGCGGTTTCGCGCTCGGCTTCGGTGAGAGGACCGCTCTTGATCAGTGGTGGCGCTTTGAACGCGAGTTGATCAGCGTCCTGGCGCACTTCAACCAGGCCAACGCCGCACTCCTGGACCACCGTGCCAGCCCGCTTGGGCGTGCCGCCAGCCGCAAGCCAGGCATGACAGCTGCCCAGAGTAGGATGTCCAGCAAATGGCAATTCCCCAGCCGGATAGAATATCCGGACGCGATAATCGGCCGCCGGATCGTTTGGCGGCAACAGAAAGGTCGTTTCCGAAAAACCCAGCCACCGTGTCAGGCTGAGCATTGCATCTGCATCCAACTCCTCTCCGCCATGAACGACAGCAAGGGGATTGCCGCTCAGCGGTCCTGAGCCAAACACATCAATCAGATCGAGTTCCAAGATATCACCTTCCACTATCCCAATTGCTGCCTAGCAAAGCTGACTCAATTCTGCTGAATAGAAATCATGTCGAAGCCAACAGTTCTAGTAACCGGAGGCGCAGCCCGGCTTGGCGCGGAGATCGTCAAACGGTTCTCCGCCGCAGGCTGGCACACGATCATCCACTACAAATCCTCGAGTACCGAAGCCGATGCGTTGGCAGCCACCTTGCCCTCCGCCGAATGCGTGCGATGCGATTTGCGCGATGGCGATGCCGCAGTGAGGATGGTGCACGACCTGTCAGCGCGTCTCGACGACTGGCGCTGCCTGGTGAATTCGGCATCGGTGTTTGAATATGACGATGTAACTTCGCTCGATCCCGCGACGAATGAAGAGGCAATGTCAGTCAACGCCGTCACACCCACGCGCATGGCGCAGGCCTATCTCTCCTCGGCGCGAGATCTGGAAGGCTGCCGGGTGATCAATGTGACTGACATGAAGCTGGAAAATCCAAACCCGGATTTCTTCAGCTACACGATGAGCAAGCATGCGCTGGCCGGATCGATCCCGATGCTGGCGATGGGTGCCGCTCGCGAACGTGACCGGATCTATGGTCTTGCGCCAGGAGCCATTCTGGCCAGCCATGATCAGCGCGAAGATGAGGTTGAGACTTCGCATCGGCTCAACCTGCTGGAACGCAGGACTGAGGCCAGCGAGATCGCAGACGCTGCGCTGTTTCTGGCCGGTGGTCATCTGCGCTCTGGTTCGACCTTGTTTGTCGACAGCGGCCAGCATTTGCTGTCGCAAGATCGTGACGTAATCTATCTCGCGCGGGAGCAATCCGGCGACATTGGGGGGGAATGATGAAGAAGCACAGCCTATCGACACGATTGTGGCACTGGGTGAACGTGGTCGCCCTGATCGTGCTGTTTATGACCGGCCTCAATATCTCGAACGCCCATCGCTACCTTTATTGGGGCGATTATGGCTTCGATCCGGCGGATGCTTGGGCGCGCGTAATGCGCTTCCCTGGTTGGGCAACAATACCCGGTAATTACGACCTCGCCGAAGCACGCGATTATCACAATCTCGCGGCTTGGATCTTCGCGATCTCGCTGCTGTTCATCTGGATCGCGATGATCGCCAACAAGCATTTCTGGAAGGACATTGCGACGAGCCCGCGCGAGTGGAAGCCAAGCGCAATCTGGAGCGATGTGCGCGAGCACCTCAAACTCAATTTCGACCATGGCGATGCGAAGTACAATTTCCTTCAAAAGGTCACTTACGGCGTGGTGCTCGGCATTTTCCTGCCGATGATGGTGTTTACCGGACTTGCGATCAGCCCCGGCTTTGAACCGGCAGCGCCGTGGATGGTGGACCTGCTGGGTGGTCGTCAAAGCGCCCGCAGCCTCCATTTCATCTTCGCCTGGGCGCTGTTTGCATTCTTCGTGATCCACATCCTGTTGGTGCTCATGGCAGGACCGATCGGATTGATGCGAGACATGATCACCGGCGGCAAAATTGAGACTGAAAAGAGCGACGACACAGGGGAGAGCAAAGATGAAGCGTAGGACTTTTTTCGCTGGCTTCGCGGCTCTTGGCGCTAGCGCGTGCACAACCGAGTTCCCCGACAGCGAGGCAGGAGAATCGCTGTTCGACCGGGTTGAAGATTGGCACCGCCAGGCGCATCGCCTGCTCGCCAATCGCGAGGCCCTTGCACCCGAATATACCCGCGCTGAGCGGTCACCGACTTTCCGCGGCAATGGATCGATCACCGTCGACAGCGATGATTATCGCGCCGAGCTTGCTTCTGGCTTCGCCAATTGGCGGCTCGAAGTTCGCGGCTTGGTCGACACACCGCTCTCGCTCAGCATGGAGAACATTCGTGGCCTGCCCCAGCGCACGCAAATCACACGGCATGACTGCGTCGAGGGGTGGAGTGCGATCGGCGAATGGAAGGGTCCTCAGCTCTCGCTGCTGCTCGATCAGGCGGGCGTCCAAGAGGCTGCGAACTTCATCGTCTTCCGTTGCGCTGACACGCTAGCCGGACGCGATTATTACGAAAGCGTCGATATGATCGATGCCTATCATCCGCAGACAATCATCGCGCATGAGCTCAACGGCGAACCGATCCCTGAAAAGAACGGCGCGCCATTGCGCATGCGGATCGAGCGCCAGCTGGGCTATAAGCATCCAAAATATCTGACTGCGATCGAAGCGGTCGCCAGCTTTGACGATATTGGCGATGGCAAAGGCGGCTATTGGGAGGATCGCTCCGGCTACCAATGGTATGCCGGGATCTGAGCTAGCGCACGATCAGACTTCGCCGCAATCTTACACGGGTTCGGGCGCTGGTTCGCCCCAAGCCGGGAACGGATCGTCCATTCCCACCCACGCATCGGGTGTGAACGCGTCTGCCTCGACCAGGCATGCGTCAAGCGCGGCGGTAACGCTGGCTTGGTCCATGCCAATTCCGATGAACACGATCTCTTGGCGGCGATCACCCCAAGCCTGATCCCAATGCTTGCTCACAAACTCTTCGAATGTCCCATCCTCGGGCCAACGGTTCTTCGGCACGGCGGCCCACCAGCGCCCCATTCTGCTGACGCTTTTCTGAGTGCCCGCGATCGCAAGTTCACCTAGAAAATCGGGCCGAGTTGCAAGCCAGAAATGACCCTTTGAGCGGATCACCTTGTCGAGATTGTCGCTGATCAGGAATTGATAGAACTTGGCCGGGTCAAATGGTCGCCTCGCGCGATAGACAAAGCTCTCGACGCCATATTCCTCGGTCTCAGGACGATGGCTGGCAAAATCATACAGCTCTTTGAGCCATAGCGGGTGTTGTTCGGACTGCTCTTCATCATAAAGGCCCGTGTCGAGCACTTGGTCGAGTTCGACTTTGCCGAAATCTGACTCGATGATTTTGGCATCTCCATTGAGCGAGGCGACAACCTTCTTGACCATTGCCAGCTGCGCAGGGCTCACCTCGCTGGCTTTGTTGACGATGACCACGTCGGCAAATTCGATCTGCTCGACCAGCAACCCGACTAGGCTTCGATCATCGTCTTCACCCGCTGTCTCGCCCCGCGCTGATAGGAGATCGCTGCTCGAATAGTCCGCCAGCAAATTCATCGCATCGACAACCGTCACCATCGTGTCGATCTGCGAGACATCACCCAGGCTTTCGCCATATTCGTCTCGGAATGAAAAAGTCGCAGCGACCGGTAGCGGCTCCGAAATGCCAGTGCTTTCGATGACAAGATAATCGAACCTGCCATCCTCAGCGAGCATCCGCACTTCCTTGAGCAAGTCGTCGCGCAATGTGCAACAGATGCAGCCATTGGTCATTTCAACCAACGTCTCTTCCGAGCGTGACAGGCTCGCCTCACCTCCACGAACGAGATCAGCATCGATATTCACTTCCGACATATCGTTGACGATCACAGCAACGCGTTTGCCCTCACGATTTGAGAGGATGTGGTTGAGCAAAGTCGTTTTGCCGGCACCGAGAAAGCCCGAGAGAACAGTTACGGGTAGGCGTGGTGTGTGCGCGTTCATTGCGAGACCCAGTACAAGATTGGCATGATATATTGTTTCATTAATCACCCTCTGAGTGTCCGGCAATCTCTTTCGAGGGCGGCTGACTGCTTTTTTGACCAGTCCGCGATCATCATGTCATAGTCCGCTCGTCTAGCGACGGGGGATCCATGCACGACGCCATCATCATCGGGGCAGGCTTCGCAGGTCTCTCGGCAGCAAAGTCGCTGAAGGAAAATGGCGTCGACAATTTCCTCGTGCTTGAAGCGCGTGACCGCGTTGGCGGCCGAACCAAACCAGGAACCATAGCCGGCCTCGACATTGATCTGGGTGGCATGTGGCTGGGTCCGACTCAGGCCAGACTCGCGTCCTGGGCCGAGCAAATGCAAGTGCAGACCTACTCAACGCCAATGAAAGGCAAAGGCAGCTTCCGCATCAAAGGAAAGGATCATCACGGCGAAGGCGAAGACATAGACGGGCTGTTCAACCTGCGAGAAGGCGTGGACTACCTCAATTCGCGCCGCAAGCTGAGCAAGCTCTCCGACAAGCTCGATTGCGAAGCGCCATGGGATCATCCGCAGGCGGCTGAGCTCGACGCGATGACCGTTGAGCAATGGCTGCAAGCCAATGTCCGTACCGAGCGCACGCGCATAGCCTATCGCCTGATTTGCTTCTCACTTTTCTGTGCCGAAGCCTCGCAGATGTCGATGCTGTTCTTCATCCACTACGTGAAGTCTGGCGATGGTCTTGAAGTGATCCTGTCCGCCATGGGCAACGGCGCCCAGCGCTATCTCTTTCATGGCAGCGTGCACCAAATTGCACGCAAGGTTGGCGAGGAGCTGGGCGATCGGCTGCGCTTGATGCAAGCGGTCCAAGCGATTGAATGGAGCGAAGACAAGGCGGTGATCACCACCGCTGACCAACGCTTTGAAGCCCGTAAGGTGATAATCACTGTTCCGGCGACGCTCATCCCCAAGATCGCCTTCTCACCACCTCTGCCGATGGCCAAGGCCGCGTTCCACAACCGGCTGAGCATGGGCAGCGCGATCAAATACTGGATCGCCTATGATCGCCCGTTCTGGCGCGACAAAGGGCTGAACGGGATGGTTTTTGTCGATGATCATCCCTGCGCGCCCTGCTTTGACGTCTCGCCGCCTGGCCAACCCAAAGGCATCATCGCCGGCTTCTTTGATGGCAACAACGCGCTCGATTTTTCCGATCGTGGACAGGACGCGCGGCGCGATCTGCTGATCGAAATGTTGGCCGAACATCTGGGAGAAGAAGCGCGCAGTCCGATCGAATATGTCGATAATGATTGGACCGGCGAAGAATGGTCCGGCGGATGTTACGGCGCCTATGCCCCGCCCGGCCTGTATGCGCGGTATGGCGAATGGCTGCGCAAGCCGATCAGCCCTCTGCATTGGGCGGGTACGGAAACGTCTGCGAGATGGACCGGCTATATCGACGGAGCGATCCGATCTGGCGAGCGCGCGGCGGGCGAGGTGATGTCGGCTTAGTCCTCCGGATAGATCCGGTTCATCGTTTCCCAGTCTTTGCGGATCATTTCTTCGAGCACGTCGAGATCCACGTCCGCCAGTTTGTTGATGTATAGGCAGCTCTTGCCGGTTGAGTGCTTGCCCAGCCGGGTCAATGCATCATCGCGGTGTTTGGCAGTGATATCGTCGCAATAGCCGCCCATGAGATAGAGCGAGTGCTTCGCCTTGCGCGGGCTGAACCCGGTTCGCAGGCTGCGCCCCTCGCGGCCGCTCTCATATTTGTAGTAATAGCTGCCATAGCCGATGATCGTGGGGCCCCACATGGTCGGCTTGAGCCCGGTCACCTTCTGGAACAAGGCATCCAGGACCTTAGCATCTTCCCGCTTCGATTGCGGCTCAACAGCGGCAATGAAGTCATCGACCGAGACCTCGGTCGGCTTGGTTTTGTTCTCTGCCATTCTGCGAATGGTAGCTGATCATTGACAGCGGCAAAAGCCTGCTCTTCAAAGGGGTGGGCATCGGGGGCGGTCATCCAAACTGGACGATTGGATTTATGAGCAAAGCACTGCTTGATAAGTTTCTTTCTCGAGGGGTTTCCAAGGGCCGGCTAAATGTGACCTTCGCTGATGGCGAAGTGCGCAGCTATGGTGAGCCGGCCGAAGGTTACCCTGAAATCAGCATGCGGCTGACTGATGGCAAGGTTCCACGCGATATCATTCTGGACCCGCGGCTTGGCGCTGCCGAAGCCTTCATGGACGGACGGCTGGTCATCGACAACGACGATGTCATGGGCCTTGTCACGCTGCTTCGCATCAACAATCGCTGGGACCACGGCAAGGATATTGGTCCGCCCAGCTTTATGCGGCGCTTGGTCAATTTGGCTGGCAATGCGTTTGAACAGGTCAACAATCGCATCAGTTCCAAAAGCAATGTCGCCCATCACTACGATATCGGGAATGACTTTTACGCCTTGATGCTCGACCAAGAGCATTGGCAATATAGCTGCGCCTATTGGCCCAGTGACGACATGACGCTGGGCGAAGCGCAGACCGCCAAACTGGCGCATATTGCGGCCAAGCTGGCGATCAAGCCTGGCAATACAGTGCTCGATATCGGCTGTGGCTGGGGCGGCATGGCGATCTTCCTTGCCAAACATTATGGCGTCAAAGTCACCGGGATCACGCTTTCCGAAGAGCAGATCGCCTATGCTCGCGAACGCGTCGAGGCAGCGGGCGTGTCAGACCTCGTCTCGATCGAGCTGGTGGATTATCGTGACTTCGCCGCGGCGGGGCGCAAGTTCGATCGCATCGTTTCGGTCGGGATGTTCGAACATGTCGGCCAACCGCAATTCGAGACATTCTTCGAAGCCTGCAGCAAATTGCTGACCGCGGATGGCGTAATGCTGTTGCACACAATTGGTCGGATGGGTTCGCCGGGTTCAACCGATGCCTTTACCCGCAAATACATCTTTCCCGGTGGCTACATTCCGGCGCTTTCAGAAACGGTCGAGGCGAGCGAAAAGTATCGCCTCATCTCGACTGACATCGAGGCCTTGCGGGTTCACTACGGCAAGACCTTGCGCTGTTGGTACGCCAATTGCCTCGCCAATCGCGATGCCATCATCGATATGTATGATGAGCGCTTCTTCCGGATGTGGACGTTCTATCTGTCGGGTGCCGCGACAGTCTTTGAGTATGGCGGCATGTGCAATTACCAGATCCAATACGCACGCAACCGCAACGCGCTCCCGCTGACACGCGACTACATTGCCCAGGAAGAGCAGCGCTTGCTTGACATGTGACCGCGCGCTGCTAGCCGCGCCTCCAGTCAATTTGAAAGTAAGCCCATGCCTGAGATCAAGAAAGTCGTCCTCGCCTATTCCGGTGGCCTCGACACCTCCGTTATCGCCAAATGGCTTAGCGTCGAGCGCGGCCTCGAAGTGGTCACCTTCACGGCCGATCTTGGCCAGGGCGAAGAGATCGAGCCTGCTCGCGACAAGGCGCGCGCGATGGGCATCCCCGACAATCACATCTTTATCGAAGATCTGCGCGAAGAATTCACCGGCGACTATGTCTATCCGATGATGCGCGCCAATGCGCGCTATGAGGGCGACTATCTGCTCGGCACCTCGATCGCCCGTCCGCTGATTTCCAAGCGCTTGGTTGAGATCGCGCACGAAACCGGCGCGGACGCAATCGCGCATGGCGCCACCGGCAAAGGCAATGACCAGGTGCGGTTTGAGCTCTCGGCATACGCGCTTGATCCCAATATCGAAGTGATCGCTCCGTGGCGTGAGTGGGACCTCACCAGCCGCACGGCGCTGATCGCCTGGGCCGAAGCGCATCAAATTGCTGTGCCTAAGGATAAGCGTGGCGAAGCGCCCTTCTCAACCGATGCCAATCTTCTGCACACATCGTCAGAAGGGAAAGTGCTCGAAGATCCTTGGGAAGAGACGCCGGACTATGTCTATTCGCGCACCGATCATCCCGAAAACGCGCCTGACACTCCGGAATACATCACGATCGATTTCGAACGCGGTGATGCTGTCGCGCTCAACGGTGAAGCAATGTCGCCGGCGACATTGCTGACCGCGCTCAATGAGCTGGGTCGCACACATGGGATTGGCCGGCTTGATTTGGTCGAGAACAGGTTTGTCGGCATGAAGAGCCGCGGCATGTATGAGACGCCGGGCGGCGAGATCTATGCACGTGCGCATCGCGGCATTGAACAGATCACGCTCGATCGCGGCGCGGCGCATCTCAAGGATGAGCTCATGCCGCGCTATGCCGAGCTGATCTATAACGGCTTCTGGTTCAGCCCTGAGCGTGAGATGCTGCAAGCAGCGATCGATCACAGCCAGGACAAGGTCAGCGGTACTGTTCGGCTCAAGCTCTACAAGGGTCTCGCCAGTGTGGTTGGCCGCAAGAGCCCGCACTCGCTCTATTCAGAAGCTCATGTGACCTTCGAAGATGATGCCGGTGCCTATGACCAGCACGATGCTGAGGGTTTCATCAAGCTCAACGCCTTGCGGCTGAAGCTGCTCGCTCAACGTGATCGCAAACGCGAATCGTGATTGCCGGAACCGATTCGGGGGTGACACGTTGGTGTCGCATCTGAGCAAGTCAGAGCCCTTTCGGGTCGCAACTCATCCAAACACGCAGATATAGATCGTCAATTGCGACGAAGCGATGACTTATCCACTGATGTCCACAGATGATCTGGGCAAAAGTGGAAAAGTCGGGGTTGCCAGACTTGCGCGACTCGGTTCGCGAGAGCAGTCTCTAAACATCGAAAGGGCAAAGAAAGAAAACAAAATTGAGTGGCAACACTCTGATTTTGTAGACTTTTAGATACCATTCGACGCGATGGAAGTTGTCCACGCGAACTTCGAGAGAAGGCAAGCAGAAGGTTTCGGCCAAATGCAAGCCAGATCGTTTGAGGAGATCGCGAAGCTCATCCATCGGATGGCCGTGGATCGGGCCAACATTCGAGGGAAAGAGGGGTTCCGGCCCAGCTTAACCGATTGAGAGAGTTGGCGGAAAGAGAAACGGTCTCGGCTCTGCCCGAGGGACATACGCAGCAGACAGGGGCTTCGGCCCGGGTAAGCAGCGGATGGACGCAAGCAGAAGTCGGATGCCGGCGCGAGCGCCGGTGACAAAACCCGCGACTTCGGTAGCGGTGAGACATCGGGCGCCAAGCGCGCTCTGGAACGCGGAACGAGAGGTTCGCCGAACGAACCGCGAGAAAGAGCGCCCACGCGCTGGTGAGAGTGGGGTCGGCAGCAATGCCGGCCCCATTTGCATTGTGGGATGCGAGATTGCGCCAGCAGTCTGATTCCGATCCTCCGCATCCAACATTCCCGCAATTCCATTCGTCGCGCGTCGGGCTCGCTTCCCGCTCTGATGCGCGGCGTGTGCGGCGAGTTATCCCGGCCTCGTTTGCGTGGACCCAAGCGACTGACCTATGATCCCCCGCAATGGGAGAGCATACGGCCCCTCGGAGCCATGCAGCCTCGACGCTGCTGAACCCCCGTTCCGCCATTCGCGCGACGCGGTGGAGAGGACTCGCTTTTGCCGCTGCCCTGTTCGCTGCACCCAGCTTCGCGCAAGACGACCCGGCACAAACTCTGACGACGCTGGAAGTCGCACCAATCACCGAATTCTCATTGCAATTCGCGCCCTATGCCACGCCGATCGCGCCCGAATCGATCCCGCCCGGCGCGGTCGACCTCTCAACCTTCGAACCGCCACGCGATGGCACGGCGCGCCATCTCGGCATGGGTGTCGCCTCCTATTATGGGCGCCGGTTTCACGGCCGCCTGACCGCCAATGGCGAGCGTTTCAACATGAACGCGATGACCGCCGCGCATAAGACGCTGCCCTTTGGCAGTCGTGTGCGGGTGACCAATCCGCGCAATGGCCGCTCGGTGATCGTCCGCATCAATGATCGCGGCCCGTTCATCGCCGGTCGCGAGATAGATCTCAGCCGCGGCGCCGCCGAACGCATCGGCATGATCCGCGCCGGCCATGCCCAGGTTGAGCTTGAGCTGCTCAATTAGCCTGCCCGCGCCTCCAGCGCGTCCAGCAACACCTGCACCGCCAACAGCGATCCTTGTTCCAGGCCCTTCATCGGCCCGAGCATGCGAAAGCTCTCGAGGTTGAAATAGACCGACAGGATCCCGCCCGCGATCCCCGCCACCAGCTCCGCTTCGGCCGAGGGGTGATCCGCCCGCACAACCGCCGCGATCCGATCCAAAGCATGGTCGAGCCAGGCCTCCAATCTTTTTGCCAGCGCCCGGTCCTCCATCGCCAGCGCGATCAATCCCTCGGTCAGCAACACCATCTCGCCATCCGAAGCGCGGTCAGACAGCAGCCGATCGCACAAGGCCCGCGTGCGCCCACCGGCGGGCAAACCGTCCACCAGCTGATCCCAATCGCTCGCGCTGCGATCAAAGAAGCGCTCAATCGCGGCCGCGACCAAATCCTCACGATTGCCAACATTGTGGCGGATCAATGCGCGCGCCAGCCCCGCCTCCTGCGCGACATGCTCCAGCGTGACCCCGGCAAAGCCATGCAGCGCCGCGCAGCGATCAAACGCGGCCAGGATCTGCTCGCGACGCTCTTGTTTGATATCAGGACGAGCGATCATCGCCTCCGTAAATTATCACCATTGACAATCAATCATACCCGCCTTAGCTAAATTATCAAGGCTGATAATCAACTGCGAGTCCCCATGTTCGATTTTCTCTTCACCCCCATCGCGCCGCCCGTGGTCGCCAATTGGGATGCCACGCTCAACGATTACTTCTTCATCGGCGCGCTGGTGTTCCTCGCGCTCGAATTCGTCCGCTATGCGCTGATGGGTCGCCTCACCTGGCGCATCGTCGGCGACGCGCTGACCAATTACGTCACCTTGGGCATGTTCATCCTGGTGACGATCTTCCTGCTTGGCGGGCTCTATGTGATGGCGACTTATGACATCCAGCCCTGGGCGCTGTTCGACATCGAGACCAACCTCGCCACGGTGCTGATCTGTATCGTTCTGGCAGACCTGCTTTATTATTGGGAGCATCGCTTGATGCACCGACTCAACTTCGCCTGGGCCACGCACAGCGTCCACCACTCCTCGCCCGAATTCAACATTTCGGTCGCCTATCGCTTTGGCCCGATGGACGGCGTGTGGCCGCTGCTCGGCACAGCGATCCTGGTCCTGCTCGGCTTCAACCCGATCGTGGTCGCCTTCGCCGAAATCTTCGTCCAGCTCTACCAAACTCCGCTTCACACTGAGGCGATCAAGAAGCTGCCCCGCCCGATCGAGGCGGTGTTCAACACGCCCTCGCACCACCGCGTGCATCACGGCTCCAACCCGCAATATCTCGACACCAATTATGGCGGCATCTTCATCATCTGGGATCGCATGTTCGGCACCTTTGCCGAGGAGAAGGAGGAGGTCACCTATGGCCTGGTCAAGCCGATCAAGAGCAACGACCCCTTCACCGCCTTCTTCCACGGCCTGTGGCGGCTCGGCAGCAATGTCTGGAACGCCAAGGGGCTGCGCAACAAGCTCGGCTTCTTCTTTGGCCCGCCCGAATTTGAGCCCAAGCCCCGCAGCTGACCCTATCTGGAGAAACTGATCATGCGCGTCCATTCGCCCAGCAATTCGCAACGTGTCGCCGGCGTGTTCGCCACCGGTGTGTTCCTCCTCGCCGGTGGCTGGCTCGCCAGCCAGGCCAGCTATGCAGCCTCTGCGGAAAGCGCTGTTGAGACAGCTGGCGAGAGTGCGACCGGACAAACATCTGAGGGCGGCGTAAACACGTCTCCTGTGGCCGATAGCAGCTCTGGTGGGCCCAACCCCGCGGCAGCCGGCGAGAGCCTCACAGTGGCGCTTTCTGGGCTCCGCAACGGCAATGGCATGGTCCATGTCGCGCTGTTTGATGATCCCGCCGCATTCGCCGCCTATGATTGGGATCGCGCGCTCGACATTCGCTCGGTTTCGGCCAGCGCAGCGAGCAGCGTGGCCTTTTCCGGGCTTGGCGCGGGACCCTTCGCCGTCAGCGTGCATCATGACGAGAATGGCGATGGCAATTTCGACATGACGGGCGCCTACCCGCTCGAAGGCTATGGCACGTCGCGCGCCACCAGCGCCTATGACGAGCCCGGCTTTGACGAAGCCAGCGTCGAACCCGGCGATGTGGCGGTGCAGGTGTTCTATATCGAGTGATGCGAGCGCCGTGATCGCGATCACGCGCACCAACTGCTTCTCCTTCGTATTCTCCTCCGCGGGTCGAGAAGGAGATAAACCATGAACAAGTCTATTCGAGCAACAGCCATCGGCCTGGCCATGGCAGCCAGCCTCAGTGTGTCGACTTCCGCGCAGGAAGGCGAAATCACCGTCGCCAACGGTCCCTATCCTACAGGTGCCGAAGTACCGTTTGAGATAAAACCACCACCGCTCGAAGCCGGCGAAGATATGATCGGTTGTTCGACGGGTGATGGCGAGGTCCGAACCACCGTCTATCTCAGCAAGGAAAAGGACCTTCGCATTTGGGCACAGGCCTATGCTAAGCTTGGCCTTCCGCCGGCATGGATGGATCTCGAAATCCAGCACAATGGGCGGCAATGCTCCTATTCGGGTCGGGTCACCAACCCGGAAGGCGGTCACACCGACGTCGTCGGGACTTGCTCGCTGCAGGACGCGCCGCCGGGCCTTCATGAATTCATCGCTGTCACCCGCAATCGCGGTGGCACGACCGAGTGGGTCAAACTCTGCGTGACCAGCCGTTGAGCGTTTCGGCGAAGTGAACACCTACCTCTCCAGTGGGAATGCGTCGTGCAGCACCCAAGCTGTGCGGCGCATTTCTTTCACTCCCGCTACGGCAGAGTGACCTTCGCGGATCAGTGCCATGAGCCTCGCGATGACGATGTCGGAATTGGATTGTGACCCGATCATGCGTCACCCAAGCGAAAGCTGGGGTCTCAGGTGTTGTCGCTCTGTGGCACGAGATGCCAACCACCGCCGGCGCGACGAATTGCTCTCTTCTGCCGCTTGTTTCGCCGCCCCAACCAGCTCAAGTACCGACTGCTGACTTGTCCCTCCCCAACAGCTCCACAAAGTACGGATAGAGTTCGCGATATTTGGAGAAGGCTCCCGCGACACCTGACCCTTGGTGATTACTGGCGCGGTAGTCGACGAACAGCTCAGCAACCAGGCTTGCGATGCTATCACGTGGCGCCCGTTTGGCGGTCTCAAACAGCTCTTCGCGCGTCTGAAACAGGCTGTAGCCGTCCAAAGCCATGATGAAGGCTCGCATGCCTTCTTCATCGCGAGGGTCCGGCAGGTCTTCGATGCTCAAGTCGATCTCATAGGCCATGCTGCGTCCCTCTAGTCATGCTGAACTTGTTTCAGCATCCATCGCCAGCGCACTCATGGAGCATCAAGCGGAGGATGGACCCTGAACCAAGTTCAGGTTGACCGACGCCCTACTCCGCCGCTTCTTTCGCAGCGCCTGCCCGCTCCAGCATCGGCTTCAGATATTGCCCCGTAAATGAGCGCGGTTCCTGAGCGACATCCTCGGGCGTGCCGCACGCGACAACTTCGCCGCCGCGCACGCCGCCTTCGGGCCCCAGATCGACGATCCAGTCCGCGGTCTTGATCACGTCCAGATTGTGCTCGATCACGACCACGGAATTGCCCTGTTCAACCAGGCGATGCAGCACTTCCAAGAGTTTGCGCACATCCTCAAAATGCAGGCCGGTGGTCGGCTCATCGAGGATATAGAGCGTCTGCCCGGTGCTGCGCTTGCTCAGCTCCTTGGCCAGTTTCACGCGCTGCGCTTCGCCGCCTGACAGAGTGGTCGCCTGCTGGCCGACTTTGACATAGCCCAGCCCCACTTCGTTGAGCATCCGCATCTTGTCGCGGATCGGCGGGACGGCTTTGAAGAATTCCTCGGCATCCTCGATCGTCATGTCGAGCACGTCAGCGATTGAGAGGCCCTTGAACTTCACTTCCAGAGTTTCGCGATTGTAACGTTTGCCACCGCATTCCTCACACGTGACATAGACATCGGGCAGGAAGTGCATCTCGATCTTGATCAGCCCGTCGCCGGTGCATTGCTCGCACCGTCCGCCTTTGACGTTGAACGAGAAGCGCCCCGGCTTGTAACCGCGCGCCTGGCTTTCGGGCAGGCCGGCAAACCAGTCGCGGATCTGGGTGAAGGCGCCGGTATAGGTGGCGGGGTTGGAGCGCGGGGTGCGGCCGATCGGCGATTGATCGATCTCGATCACCTTGTCGCAATATTCGAGCCCTTCAATGCGATCATGCTTGCCCGCGATCACGCGCGCGCCGTTGAGCACGCGGGCGGCGCCGGCATGGAGCGTGTCGATCGTCAGCGAGCTCTTGCCCGAGCCTGAAACGCCGGTGATGCAGGTGAAGGTGCCGAGCGGGATGCTGGCGGTGACGTTTTTGAGGTTGTTCGCCTCTGCGCCATGGACGCTGAGCGAATGGCCATTGCCCTTGCGGCGAACCTCGGGGACCGCGATCTCGCGCCGCCCGGTAAGATAGTCCGCGGTGAGCGATTTCTTGACCTTCATGATCTGCTTGAGCGTGCCTTGCGCCACCACTTCGCCGCCGCGCACACCCGCGCCGGGGCCAAGGTCTACAATGTGATCGGCCTGGCGGATCGCGTCCTCATCATGCTCGACCACGATCACCGTATTGCCGAGATCGCGCAGGCGTTTGAGCGTTTCGAGCAGGCGGTCATTGTCACGCTGGTGCAGGCCGATGCTGGGCTCGTCGAGCACGTAGAGCACGCCGCTGAGGCCGCTGCCGATCTGCGAGGCGAGCCGGATGCGCTGGCTCTCCCCGCCAGAGAGCGTGCCGCTGGTGCGATCCAAGTTGAGGTAGTCGAGCCCGACATTATCGAGGAAGCCAAGCCGTTCGTTGATCTCCTTGAGGATCGGCTTGGCGATCTGGCTCTGCTGGTCGTTGAGATGGTTGTCGAGATCGAGGAACCACGCCTTGGCATCGGCGACGCTCATCACGGTCGGTTCCGCAATGTCGGTCGGCCCATTCGCGCTGGGGATCTTCACCGCAAGCGATTTCTCATTGAGGCGTTTGCCGCCGCAGGTCTCGCACTTCTGCGCCGTCTGGAACTTGGACAGCTCCTCCTGCATCCAATTGCTTTCGGTCTGCATCAACCGGCGGTTGAGATTGCCGATCACACCTTCGAACGGCTTGGTGACGGTGTATTCCTTGCGCCCATCCTTGAAGGTGAGCTGGACCGGCATGCCGCCCGTGCCATGGAGGATGATCGATTGCTGATCAGGCTCAAGCTCGTTCCACGGCGTGTTGACGTCAAAGTCGTAAGCGCGCCCGAGGCTGGTCAGCACCTGCATGTAATAGGGCGATGGCGGGTTCGACTTGGCCCAGGGGGCAACCGCGCCTTGCTTGAGCGTGAGCGCTTCATTGGGGATGACCAGCTGCGGGTCGAACAGCTGTTTCTCGCCGATCCCGTCGCATGTAGGGCAAGCGCCTTGGGGCGAGTTGAACGAGAACAGCCGCGGCTCAATCTCTTCGATCGTGAAGCCTGAGACCGGGCATGCGAACTTCTCGGAAAACACGATGCGGTTGGCGGGGATGCCCGCGCCCTTCATCGCCCCGCCCGTATCCGCCTCATCCTCGCGGCCTGGCACCACTCCGTCAGCGAGGTCGACATAGGCCAGCCCTTCAGCGAGCTTGAGCGCGGTTTCGAAACTGTCAGCGAGCCGCGTCTGCAACCCTTCCTTCACCGCCAGCCGGTCCACCACCACTTCGATGTCGTGCTTGTATTTCTTGTCGAGCGTGGGCGCGTCTTCGATCCCGTACATCTCGCCATCGATCCGCACGCGGGTGAAGCCCGCCTTCTGCCATTCGGCCAGCTCCTTGCGGTATTCGCCTTTGCGCCCGCGCACCACCGGAGCGAGCAGGTAGAGCCGCGTGCCTTCGGGCAATTCCATCACCCGGTCGACCATTTGCGAGACGGTCTGCGCGCTGATCGGCTTACCGGTCGCCGGCGAATAGGGCACGCCCACCCTCGCCCATAACAGCCGCATGTAATCGTAAATCTCAGTCACCGTGGCGACGGTCGAGCGCGGATTGCGCGAGGTGGTCTTCTGCTCGATCGAGATGGCGGGTGAGAGCCCATCGATATGCTCGACATCGGGCTTCTGCATCATCTCGAGGAATTGCCGCGCATAGGCGCTGAGGCTCTCGACATAGCGACGCTGGCCTTCAGCATAGATCGTGTCGAAAGCGAGCGATGATTTGCCGCTGCCGGATAGGCCGGTGACGACGATCAACGCATCGCGCGGAAGATCGATATCCACGCCTTTGAGATTGTGCTCGCGCGCGCCGCGTACAGATATCTTGGTGAGGCTCATAACAGGGTCACTTGGGGGCAGATGGTCGACGAGTCCAGAGCCCAACGCCGCAAGGGCAAAAAAGCTCCGATGTTCTTGTAATGTTCGCCTATTGAACGCAGCCCGTCAAGGGTCGGCGCAGCGCCCTTCCCCGACACTGGCGCGCGCCACCTTCGATTTCCATTCCGCACAATCTTTGCAGCGTGATCGCGATCACGCGCAGGCACGATTGAGCCCCCCTACCCACGAAGGACAACTTCAAAAGGGAGGTTTGGAAATGGCTAAGAGGCGCGTGAAGTTCGAGCTTTCGATCTCGGGCTCGGCAAAACCAATCGTGGCAATCGACATAAAAGGCGAACGGAAAATCCTGTTCATAGATCGATTCACGAAAAAGGTCGGATCGAAGTACTTCCGTACTGTCGAACTTGATCGAGGATCTAACTACGCGATCTTGTGGGGCATCGTTGGAAATGACGAAGCCGGAATCAAAGTCCATTGGTATGATGGCGACACAAAGCTGATTCAGATCGATGACAAAATTGATGCCACAACTGATCGACCTTATCCGGGGGGCAAATTTACACGCTCCAACTGGAACATTCTCTCGGTGCCATCATGATTGGTCGGAATCAGAGAGCGTTCGTATCGGTGCTGGCGGCGTCAGTTTTTCTGACCCCCTTCTCACTTCAGGCAAACGATGAAGCTTCTAGGCCGGCGCCGCCCGAAACCACAACAAATGACGGCTCATCCGGCATAGGAATCCCCAAGGGATCTATCTCAGCGGTTGCGTCAAATGATGCCAGCAGCGTGTCGCTGACGATCGGCCCAAAATCTCAAAACTTGAGGCCGAATGGCGAGATAATCCCGTCCCTAACCATCTCGGCGCCTTTGGACAAAGAAACCGGCCGAGGATCGCTGTTTTCAGAGAGCGGTGTCGGAAACAAATTTTCGGCCAAGTTTGGCCTCACCATTGTTGATTTTGACTTCTTGCCGGATGTTACAGAGGCTGAATTTGAGGCGCGGGCCAAATTTCAGCAAAACTGCAATATCAACGCTCGCAGTCTGAAGGGATACACAGATATCCAACCTGGCCCGCGGCAACAGCAACTGCAGCAGGCCTTTTTGAGCAGTACCTGCGTTGCCCCTACAGCCGCAAAGATCTGCACGACGCCGGAACTCTTGAAGCTTGGCTTACTGGACGCGACTGAAGAGCGTGCGCTATGCGATCCTCAGGAGAAGGCCGACGAACGAGATCTCTGGATTTTCAACCTGAACGGATCCATCGGCTACAATGAGTTTAGCTACTTGGACCCAAGCGATTTTTCATCACAAAAGACCGATCGCACGTCATTCGCATTTTCCGCAGGTGCAGGATGGCATCCTGGAGAAGATCAGCCGTTTTTCGCCGCAGGCTACCAGTACAAGCGTGACTTCGAGGCATCAAAGTCCAAAATTCTCTGTCCAGCAAGCAGCCCGGACGACCCATTCTTGTGCAGGCAATCGGCGTTCGCTGCACCAAAACGTAACGTAGATCACAACATTTTTGGCCTCGTAAGAAGTGCGAACATCTTTGGGCCAAACGATGAGGATAAGCCGAACTTGGCGCCGATTGTCGAACTTCGCGGCAAATACGACATCAAGGACAAACTGTTTGGTGTGTCGCTTCCAATCTATCTTTTCCTGGACAAAGACAAAAGCTTCAAGGGTGGAGTCAGAGTCGATTGGGAAGAGAGGATTGAAGAACAAGAAGACGGCTCAGAGATCATCGAAGATGACTTCACATTTGGGGTTTTCATCGCGAAGAGTTTCGACTTCCTGGGTGTTTTCTGACGGTCCTAGATTGACCAAGAATCGGGTTCAGTCGACAAACGGTGAGTTCAGTTTGGATTCAATAGAAGGAGGCCCTCTTCAGGGCCTCCTTTTTCATTGGCGTGACGCGCATCACGCATAGCTGCGATCGATCCAGCCTAGTCTTCAATTCAACGAAACGATTCACGTTGATTGGAGGACGTTATGAAAGAACTTGCAGCGCACTGCCGAGAACTGTTTGTGCCAAACCTATATTTCGAGTTCATCTTCAATAGCCTAGCAATCTTTGCGATTGTCGCCGCCATTGTCCTACTCATTAAGCAAGCCAATATCGAATTTGATAAGCTGCGCGAGAAGCCATCAAAGGAAGACGACGATGTCGGCACGCTCAGCTCAAGCGCGGTCGAATTCATCAACGCCCTTCCCAACCTCATTAATGCGCTCGCCAAGGCACCAGCACCCATAGTATTGGTCAGCGTTGCATTGTTGCTGATCGCCGTTCCCAATCCAGAGCCAGGCGAAACCTGCGCCGCGGCTCTCAAAGCCGAGAAATCCGACCGCTCTGGTGGAACCTGATCAATGCTTGTCTCACTTCGCCCTAGGAGACCCTACAGGAAAACTGAAGTGCCGCAGGATGGGCAAAACCCTATTCTGTGCACCTCTTTGCAAGTCTTCCCCCGGGCTCCTTCGGGTCGCACCTTAGGACGCAAAGAGTTCAAACGGGGTGGCCGTGACCAGACTATTCACGGTCGCCCCCAAAATTGATTGGGGCCAATTTCTTGAATCTGCCAGCTCGTGCAGCGCTCATCGTCGCAGCCACGTTCGCGTTGCCAGGATGCACAACCATCATTGTCGATGAGAACTCCTCGCGCGACATTGTGAGCGTTGGAGTGACCCGGCTTGTTGTACCCGAACACAAAGGGGAGCTGCTCGCGATTAGGCGCGCCGGCTTTGGCTTTGGCTATGGCGATATTGCCGGTGACGCAGCCTGGGTTGGATTCCAACAGGGAGAGTGGATCCTGGCCGATCCTTCAAAATGCCAAATGCTGATTGTGATCCGATCAGATCCCCAAGCTGAACACACATCTCAAATTCTCGAAAAACTCGAAGGAGAAGACGTATGTTATGTAAAAAGCTCGCAGCCTTAACCTTGGTCGCCACGCTTCCCGGCCTCGCCGGCTGCATGCAAGCCATCAGACATTCCAACACAATGGTGTTCGCGACGACCACGTCTTTGGGGATCAAGGCAGGTGCTTCTGCAGGTGAAACGCCTGCCATCAACGTCGGATATGATCGACAAGAGGCGGTACTGATGCCGCTTCTGGCCAACACCAAGGAAAAACCGGAATCCGCTAACAAGCTTACGCCTTGCGGCATCGATCAGGTCGGATTGGAGCTCGGCGAAGCGGCCGAACTTCTGCATCCCTGCAAGTTCGTGGCTACAGAGACAACGACAACCAGCCTTGCTGGAGGAGAACGCACGGTTACCTACCAGGATAGCTACTCGGTGCTGGCGAGCTTTGGTGCCCGAGGCGGAGGGGGCACGGGAAGTGGTGCTGCGGAGGGCACCATCAGCTTAGCTCAATACTTCGCCACCGGATTGGCTGCTCAAAAGCTCGCCGAGAACGGTGGTGCATCAGTGGTTTCGACAGGAGTTGAAGCAAAAGACGGAAAAGAGAACGAGGATAAACCCTGATCTAGCGAGCTCGAAAACCAGATCACCTCCACTCACCTGTCGTTCAGCCATAACGGGCTAAGTCAGAGGACTATCAGTACCCCTTTTCGGGGCTGAGCCATTGCGGTTCGGCCCCGCCGGGCATATGCGTCTCGCACTTAAATCGAACTAGACGACCACTTGTCCCCACGGAGAGATCATGAAGGCCCAATTCCTGGCCAAGACAGCCACACCCGCCCTAGCCCTCGCACTGTCTGCGACCCTGACTGCCGGCTGCTCCGCAGCCTATGGAGGTGATGTGAGTTCCGCATCTGACACTGAGACCGCTCAATTGCCTGCAGAGGCTCCTGAAGCCACCGCCTATGCGCCGGAAATTCCCGAAGGCACCGGCATCTTTGCCAGCGACAGCTCGCTACCCTTCCTCGCGCCTGACTTCGCCGCGATCACGGAAGACGATTACGTCCCCGCATTCGAACAAGGCATGGCGATCCAGTCTGCTGAAGTGCAGGCGATCATTGACAATCCTGCCACGCCCAGCTTCTCCAACACCATTGTCGCGCTCGAACAATCAGGTGCCATGCTGTCGCGGGTTAGCCGGGTCTTCTTCGCATTGACCGGCTCGAACAGCACCGATCGCCTCGACGCAATCAACACCGAGATCAGCCCCAAGCTGACTGCTCATTTCGATGCGATCACGCTCAATCCGGCGCTGTTTGCCAAGGTCAAGGCGGTCTATGACAATCGCGCCGCTATGACGATGACACCCGAAGATGCGGTGCTGCTCGAACGGACCTATGCCGATATGGTTCAGGCTGGTGCTCTGTTGACCGAAGCCGAGCGCGCCGAAGTCAAAGCGATCAATTCCGAGCTTTCGACATTGGCGACCGATTTCAGCCAAATGGTGCGTTCAGCCACCAACGAACAGCCCCTGGTGGTCGATAGCCGTGAAGAGCTTGCCGGCCTGTCAGACGCGCAAATCGATGCTGCCGCCGCGCTCGCCGCAGATAAGGGCTATGAAGGCAAATTCGCCATCGCCTTGCAGAACACGACGCAGCAGCCGCTTTTGCCGGCGCTTGAGAACCGCGAAGTGCGTGAGAAGCTGTTCAAAGCCTCGGCCTATCGGGCCGATCAGGGTGGCGAATACGACACCCGCCTGACGCTCGCCAAGATAGCCGAGCTGCGCGCGCGCAAGGCCGCTTTGTTCGGCCAGCCCGATTGGGCGACATATACGATGTATGATCGCATGGCGAAGGAGCCCAAGACCGCGCTCAACTTCATGGAGCAGATGGTCCCTGCCCTCGCCGCCACACAGCGCCGCGAAGCCGAACTGCTCAATGAGCGGATTGCTGCTGACGGTCTCAACCACACGGTCAAGCCGTGGGATTGGTATCGCTATGCGGAGAAGGTCAAGGCTGAGCAATATGCGGTCGATGAGAGCGCTGTGCGGCCCTATTTCCAGATGGACAAGGTGCTCGAAGACGGGGTCTTCTTCACTGCCAACAAGCTGTGGGGTCTGACCTTTGAGCGTCGCACCGACATTCCCGTCTACCATCCGGATGTTTGGGTCTACACGGTGTTCGAAGAGGACGGCAGCGAGCTTGGCCTGTTCTACTTTGATCCGTTCCAGCGCCCGTCAAAGCGCGGTGGTGCGTGGATGAGCAACTTCATTCCGCAGAGCCATGTGCTCGGCACCAAGCCGGTCATCTACAATGTGCTCAACGTGCCCAAAGCGGCCGAAGGCGAAGTGCAGCTGATGAGCCTCGATTGGGTTGAGACGACCTTCCACGAATTTGGGCATGCACTCCACGGCTTCTTCGCTGACCAGCAATATGTCTCGCTTTCAGGCACTGCCACGGCGCGCGACTTTGTCGAGTATCCAAGCCAGGTCCTCGAAATGTGGGCAACCCATCCCGAAGTGCTGCAGAACTATGCCAAGCACTACGAGACCGGTGAGACGATCCCGATGGATCTGGTCGACAAGATTCAGGCTGTTTCCAAGTTCAATCAGGGCTATGATTTCGGCGAAGTTGTCGCCGCTGCCCTGCTCGACATGAAATGGCATGCCCTCTCACCCGAAGAGGCCGCTGCGATCGATACGGCTGAAAAGGTCGATGCGTTCGAACGCGCTTCGCTGGAGGAGCTGGGTCTGGAAATCGACCTGGTACCGCCGCGCTATCGCTCGAACTATTTCAACCACATCTTCAGCTCACCAGCCGGCTATTCGGCGGGCTATTACAGTTATCTGTGGACCGAAATGCTCGACAAGGATTCGCGCAAATGGTTCATGGAAAACGGTCCGCTCTCACGCGAGAATGGCGAGCACTTCCGCAAGACCGTGCTCAGCCGCGGGGGAACGATGGACTATTTCGAAATGTTCGAAAATTTTGCTGGCCGTCAGCCGGACGTGACTCCGATGCTGATCAGCCGCGGTCTGTTGGAAGAAGAGCAGGATGGCGTCGAGCCTACGGCTCCAGCGATCATGGACGGCGAATAAGACTGATCCTCATGTGATCGACATTCGCGCCTAGCCGATTGGCCAGGCGTTTATGTCCTTAAAGAAGCCTCCGGTCCTGCATGGTCCGGGGGTTTCTTATTTGGGAACTACCAAAACATCAGATCGCAGCGGCGGGGACGGGATTGGCACCCTCTTCCGGAGTCTCGCCGCACGCCAGCAGTTCCACGAATTTCTCGGCATTGATCGCCACATCATCCGGGCCGATCTGGTCAAACGGGTCTTCCAGATGGCTTTGAATGTTGTCGAGCCCGGTCAGGATCACCGCGAACAGGACCGGCATTACATAGGTCAGCTCAGGCGCTTGATACTCGATCGCCTGGTGCGCGAAATATGGCCCGTAAACCAGCGGCAGAATGATGATGAAGAAGTCGCTGAAAGCACGCAGTGTTCGGGGTGTCCGGTATTGGTAGATGTGCTTCACGCTCTCAAACGCGACGATCATCTTGGAAATATACTGATTGCAGCGGCTGCATTCGCCTGAGGCAAGTCCTTCCGCGCGCATCCGCTTCACGAACTCGGACAGCTCTGAAAAGCTGGCATAGACTTCGCGCTCATACTTGGAGATCTGTTGGCGATCCGCTTTGAACAGGTCGCGGCAGCTTTTGAGCAGATGCACCAGCACGAGCTCGACATGGCGCAGGCGATCATCGCTTTGATCGGGCAGCCAGTCGCGTGCAGCAAAATAGAGCGCGCGGCCATGTGCCTTGATGGTCCCGTAATCGTCGAGCGCGGACTCGCGGCGCTTGTATGCATGGCCAATCGAAAACACGATTGGGAAGATCACAGCAGTCGAGATAATCGTCAGCGGATAGTCGGCAACGAGATTGAGACGCAGCGAAAACCAGGTCGCGAACACACCAAGAATGGCGATGCCCAAGGTCTTCCAGTTTACAATCAATCCAATTCGCGAAAAGCGATCGAGCAGCATAAGTGATCCCCTGTTGTCGCGGTTCCGATAGCGACCACACCTTGAAACAGGGTTAATCTTTGGTGACCAAGGCGCGAGCCCCGGGCTCACCGATCCAATGCGCTTTCACGCCCCAGACATTGGCGATTACTTCAGCCGTTAGCGCCTTTTCAGGCGGACCTTCTGCTGTGAGTGCGCCGCCATCCTCGCCCGGACCCAGGACCAGAACGCGATCCGCATGGTTCATCGCCAGATTGAGATCATGCATAACCAGGACAACGCCCTGGCCGCCCTTGGCCGATTGCTTGAAATAAGAGATCAAGCTGTGTTGATGCGCCAGATCGAGCGTTGCAAAGGGTTCGTCGGCGAGGATCCATCTGGGCTCGCCAGCAAACACCCGCGCGAGAAGCGCGCGCGATTTTTCACCGCCAGAGAGTTTGCTGGCTGGCCGGTGACGCAATGTCTCCAGATCAAGCGCGGCAATCGCTGCCTCAATCGCTTGAGTCCCGCGGTCGCGATAAGGCATTCGGCCGAGCGCGACGAGGTTCTCGACCGCGACGTCCCAAGCGATCTCTCCGCTCTGGGGCAAATATCCAATCATCTGGGCCCGCAAGCGCGGCGAATAGTCAGCCAAATCCGACGAATCGCAGGCGATCGCGCCCTCAGCAAGCGGCAGCAGCCCGGCCAAGGATTTGAGCAGGGTCGATTTGCCGACACCATTGGGCCCGCAAATCGCGACGATCTGTCCCGGCGTGAATTCGGCGCTGATGTCGCAAAGCACCGGGCGGTCAGACAGATTGACCGATATGTTGCGCATTTCCAGCGTCACAGCGCGCCCTTTCGCATCTTGATCAACAGATGAAGGAAGAACGGCGCACCAATCAGGCTTAGCGCAATGCCCAATCGCAGCTCGGTGACGAATGGCAGCACCCGCACCGCGCTGTCCGCGACCAAGACAAGCAGAGCGCCCGCGAGCGCGCTCGGCAGGATCAGGCTGGAGGGCAAGCGATCGGTCAAAGGGCGTACAAGATGCGGCACAATCAACCCGACGAAGCCGATTATCCCGGCAACAGCGACACCTGCGCCGACTGTCAGGCCGATACCGATCACCAGCAGCCACAGAAGTCGCGATGTGTCGACGCCCATCGAACTGGCTGCATCTTCGCCCAGAGTCAGCGCATCAAGAGGTCGTGCTGCCACCATAAGGGCGACGATACCGAGGCCGACCAGCGGAGCGGCGATGGTCACTTCGCGCCAGGATCGATCGGTCAACGCACCGTTCAGCCACAGAACAATCTCCGACAGGGCCCAGGGATTGGGAGCCAGCGTAATCGCCAGCGCAGTCAACGCACCTGCGAGGCTGGCAATCATCAGACCGGCCAAAGTGAACAGCGCAATACCGCCGGTTCTGCCAGCAATTATCGCCAGCAGCATCATACCCAGCCCAGCCCCCGTCAGCGCAAAGAGCGGGAGCGCCCAAGCGCTTGCAGCATATCCCAGCCAAAAGCTTGCCACCGCCCCCAATGCAGCCATCGGAGCTATGCCAAACAGTCCGGGATCGGCCAGCGGATTGCGCAAATAGCCTTGCATTGCCGCACCCGCGGCGCCCAACCCCGCGCCAATGATGATTGCCAGCACAGCGCGCGGCAATCGCAATTCAAACAAGATCAGGGTGGCGTTGGGAGTGGTGGCCGGGTCGATCCACACTCTGCCGGCCAAAAGCGACAGAGGAATGGCCAGCGCCAACAGACCGGCAAAGATCAGCGCCGCGCGGTTCATTGCAAGGTCTCGCGGATGTCTTGCAGCCGGGTTTGCACAGCAAGAATGCTGGGGCCGCCACAAAAGAACAAGCGTGGATCAAGGCTGTCCACCTGCGTCTGACTGAGCTGACCCAATACCGGGTGCTGCTGGCCAGCACTGTCTCCAGCGATCAGGACAAGTTCAGGCGGCTCCGCAAGCAAACGCTCGAGCGAGACGTAATCTGCCTGCTTCAGTCCACGTTCGGTCCCGTGATTGACGAAGCCATTGCGGCTCAGAAGCTCGGAAATCAATGTGACTTCGCCGGGCACGATCTGCCCCTGTTGCCACAATAGAGTTGATATCGGATCTTGCTCGGCATTCTCGCTCAGCGACCGCTCGATAACTTCTACGAGCGCATCGCCTTGCGCGACATTTGATGTCGCAGCGGCAAGCGCGCGAATCTGCTCCAGGCTAGCCTCAACGCTCGTAGGGCTGTCGAAAGTCTCGACCTCTATTCCAAGCCGCTCGATCGCAGCGCGAGCAGACGGAGAAATGAAGCGGCTTGCCACCACCATGTCGGGATCAAGCGCGATCACCTCCTCTGCGGTGCCACCTGTGACACCAAAGAGCTTTGCGCGTTCGGGCGAGATCGAACTGGCGCCAGGGTCATGACTGTAATGCGAAAGCGCCAGGACCTGATCAGGATCAGCTATTTCAACCAGGATGGCATCAAGACATGGATTGAGGCTTACAATCGTGGGTTTGGGAGATTCCGTGCGGCCTTCAGCAAGCGGAGAACACGCCGCCAGCATCCCGGCGCTCAGTCCAACGCAAAGCCTTGCGAGTACGGTAGAAAATTGATCCGATTTTGCCACTGTGAGACCGTTAGAGCGCGGCACTAAGACCGGCAAGCATTGGTGCAAGAGCGATTAACCCCGAAATTGAGACTGTGTGCATTCGGGACGCCGTTGGCAGCGTGGTCGAACCGCCAGGCGATCGAGACTACGCGCAAAAGCGCGATTGAGCACCGATGAGCAGAACCAGGCGCCTTTTCTCCCGCAAGGGAGCATCTTCACCGCAAGTCATCCACTTGCCGGACGAATCCCGTTCGCGTGCTCGGCCAGCATCAACCCATCGCTTCGAAGGCAACAAAGTGCTCAAGCGTCGTCTGGCGGTGCTGTTGGGTGTTGTCGCGGTCCCGACACTCGCCGCGCCAGGAGATTTTGGCGCTATAGCAGCCGACGCTGCGATCGATCCGATTGATCAAGCGACCGCCAACACCATCACGCCCATGCCGTTTGAGACCCCGGGCCAGGGATTTCCCGGGTCCGCGTTCTACTATCTCGCTGATCCACCCGCGGAAGCATTGGTCGCATTGCCCAGTTCGGACCCGCTGGACCTTGACGCAGGCGGGCGTGCCTATGGCGAGGCTATTGATGCCGGGCCTGCCGCATCGCCATTCCTCGTCAGTTTCGGCGGCACCGATCTGTCTAGAGCGCAGCGATGTTTGACCCAGGCCGTGTATTACGAGGCAGCCAGCGAGAGTGACGCTGGTCAAAAGGCGGTCGCGCAGGTGGTTCTTAATCGCGTCGCGCATCCTAGCTGGCCCGGCAATGTCTGTGGCGTCGTCTATCAGGGCTCGCAGCGCAAAACCGGCTGCCAGTTTACCTTTACTTGTGATGGCAGTCTGGCGCGACGGCCAAGCCAGACAGGCTGGGCACGCGCGTCGCGGGTGGCATCTGACGCTTTGTCCGGCAGCGTCTACGCGCCGATTGGGCACGCGACGCATTACCACACTCATTGGGTCAATCCCTATTGGGCCAAGACGCTTGACCATGTTGGAACGATTGGTGCCCACCGCTTTTATCGGACGCGCGGACGTTCGGGCGAGCAACGCGCATTCACCATGGGTTACGCTGGCAGCGAGCCCGATGTGACGCGTCGCGGAGCAGCTAATGTGGTGCGTGAAAGCGGGGCAAGGACGGCAGCACGGGTTGCGAGTTCTAGCGCGGCTCCAGTCTCGCGCACAGCTGATCCTGCCCAGGCTAGCGGCGCTGAGTTGACTGGCTCTGCGCCGAGCAATCCGGCGATGATCAGCACCGGGCAGGTCAAACAGGACTATGCCAATGCCGGTCAGTGGAAAGGCAATGCCGCTGAGGTATTGGCGGCTCAGGAAGCTGCGCGCGAGGCCAAGGACTCAATCGACCAATAGGTCTGGCGGATCAACCGAGATCCAAAAGTTAACGCGCTCTCAACCCTCTCCCGGAACCAAGCCTTAGCGCAAGCGGGTCTAGATCGCAGCCATCGACGTAACTCCGCGCCTCTAGCTGCGCCCAAAGGAAAACGCCCGCATGACGATCCATTTCGCCGCCGCGCGCACACCAACACATTCGCCTATCGCCCGTGCGCTTGCTCGCCGCGCGATCGGTCGTGTTGCCAATGACAATGGACCAGAGCAGGAAGGCAAGGAGCGGATTCTGCACGCCGCATTGCGGCATTTTGCCGAACATGGACTGGGCGCCGCACGCGCAGCTCGCGCTAAGGCGGAAGACGCGTTCTTTGCCGGCGATCGGCAGGCCTATGATTGGTGGCTGGAGATCACTCGGACTCTGGATCGCAGGCTTGCTTCGCAGTTGGAGCAAAGGCGCAATCCAGCTCCGCGGATACCCGAACTTAACCCTGTCGCTTAAAACAGGCGCAACTCCCCGGGATTCCGGGCATTTTCAGCGTTAACCGGACCTTGACCTTATTAGCCTAGCCACGCGGACTATGGCAGTAGGTGCAATCATCGCGAAATTTCGCAGGATGGGCAGTGAGCAGTCGCGTTCGGACCAGGTGTCCGAGCGCGTTCGTCGCACGCTCGTCAAAACACTCTACACCCAGCCATCCAGTCTAGCCATCGGCGGGATTTGCGGAATTGCTGCCACTGCAGCCGCTGCCTGGCTCGACAATCTGCCGATCCTCTATGTGCTGTCAGGTGTTCTCACCGTCATCGTGGTCGCCCGCGTCACTGCCGCGCTGGGCATGTCCCCTGACAAGGTCGACACCAGCACTCGCAAGCTGGAATTGGTCTATCAGGTCGGTGCGTTCAGCTATGCTCTGGTGCTCGGTATCATTGCGGCCATCACGATGATCGACAATGCCGGACACGGCGTGCAAGCCATGATGACGGCCAATGCCCTGTGCTACGGCGTGGGCATCTGCGCCAGAAATGCGGGCCGACCCAAATTGGCGATGGGTCAACTTGGCCTGGTCTGCTTACCAATCATGGCTGCCTGTATCTGGGTCGCCAGCCCCGCCTATTACGTTTTCTTCGCGACGATCGCCTTGCTGTTTCCGGCGATGGTTTCGATCACGCTCAACGTCCACAAGGTCTTGCATGAATCGATCGAGGCGGCCGAAACCAGCGCTCGCTTGGCTGACCAGATGCAGCATCTGGCTCGGACCGACGTCGTCACCAATCTCGCCAACCGCGCTGGTCTGAACCACGCCATGGTCGAAACCATGATGGAGATTGGCGAGGATGACCGATACGCATTGATTTGGATCGATCTCGACCGTTTCAAGGAAGTGAACGACCTGCTGGGTCATCCAGTTGGCGACAAGGTTTTGAGCGAAGTCGCTAACCGCCTCAACGGGGTCACTCCCAAAGGCGGCACAGTGGCCCGGTTCGGTGGCGATGAGTTTGTGATTTTCTGCCCGATCACAGATCGCAAACAGTCGGAGCTTCTGTCGAGCGAAATCCACGCAGAAATCATGCGCCCGGTCCGTGTAGACGGCAACCGGTTGGAAGTTCGCGCATCATTGGGTGTCGCTTTGCTGCCCGAAGATGGGCGCGACACCGAGACCCTGATGCAAAGCGCCGATCTGGCGCTGTACCATGCCAAGGTCGGCGGGCGAGCGCAGACCTGTTTCTTCGACAAAACGATGACTCGCGATCTTGTTCGTCGTCGCGAAATCGAAGACGAGCTTCGCGCCGCGCTCCAGCGCGACGAATTGTCGATCTTCTTCCAGCCCATTGTGGACCTGGAAACCGGCCAGATCCGCGCGTTTGAATCGCTGGTTCGATGGTTCCATCCCGAGAAGGGGGAATTGCGGCCAGACGAGTTCATTCCTGTCGCAGAGGAGACAGGCGTTATTGTGACGCTGGGCAATTGGATCACCAAACAAGCCGCGCAGGCTGCGGCACAATGGCCTGAAGACGTCACAGTCGCGGTCAACCTTTCACCGCTTCAGATCCGGGCTCCCGGCGCTGCGCTGGGTATCAAGAATGCCCTGCGAGAGGCGGGACTGGACCCTCACCGCCTTGAACTTGAAGTCACCGAAACGCTGTTTGTTGAAGACAACCACGCAACCGCGGACTTTATTCAGGAGCTGTCCGAGATCGGTGTCAAATTCGCTCTCGACGATTTCGGGACCGGCTATTCTTCGCTCGGCTACATCAACAAGTTCCCGTTCAAGAAGATTAAGGTCGATCGCAGCTTCGTTTCCGGTCCTAATGTTGGACGCAAGAGCGAAGCGATCATCCGCGCCGTGGCCGAAATGGGCCTGACGCTCGAAATGGACATTGTCGCCGAAGGCCTCGAAACAATCGAGCAAGTCGAAGCGGTCCGCGAAGCGGGCTGCAACCTCGGTCAAGGCTTCTATTTCAGCCGTGCCGTGCCTGACTATCTCGCGGCCATGCTGCTTGCCCAAGGCCGCGGCGAGGCTGAACCATCAAAGCAAGCCAGCGCTTAATTACTGCCCGCAGGCAGCAAGCAGCCGATCTTTCCATTCCTGGGCGCCAGCGTTTGAATAGTGGATGCCGTCGAGCTGCAGCCATTTCTCTTCCAACGGCTCGATATAGATTGATTGGGCAGCAATCTCCCTTATCGCCTTGTTAAACGGATCGCGCTTTGCTCCGGTGACACCGACCACATGGGTCGGCTCATAGATAGCAACCAGCGCTGCATATTGCTTTTGGAAGTGTTCTACCTCAACGCCGGCTGAAATATCATTGACTCCGATGGACAACACGCGTGCTTCGGGATGCCCCGCCCGTGCAATTCTCGCCATTTCGGTCATGTCATTGATCCGCGCCCGACCAATTCCGCCATTGATAGCTGGCTTCCCGCATAGATTGCTTAGTTGGGCGCGCTCGACCAGGCTGTCTCCCAGAATCACCGCATATCGTCGCTCGGTCGCTGATAGCTGAGCGATTTGCTCAGAGATTGCGGCACTGCGCGCTTCCAAGTAGCGCTCGGGCTTATGCCAATGCCATCGCGAGGCGACCAATGTCACGACTACGATTAGCAATATGGCACACAGATATGCCAGTCTGCGGAAAAGCGGAGAAGTCACGACGAGCACCAGTCAAATCTAGCAATTCGGGTGCCCTCTTCGCCCCATCTAGCGTGTTGGCTCGGCCAATGGAAGCAGCAATACACTTCACCATTAATGATACTGCGAACTACTTGCAAAAATATCTCTTGAATCAGGACTTTTGTTGGTTGCAATCGCTTTTCCCGAGGCCTAACTCGCTCGGGTTATCTCACGCGCGCGGACAATTGCCGTAAGGGACTGGCGAGCCGCGAAAACGCAATACTTTTTGTCCCTTGGGATCAGGAAGGACTCACCCAACAATGGCCCGCAAAAAGATTGCGCTTATCGGCTCCGGCATGATTGGCGGCACCCTCGCCCACCTCGCAGCAAAGAAGGAAATGGGCGACATCGTCCTGTTCGACATCGCGGAAGGCATGCCACAAGGCAAAGCGCTCGACCTTAGCCAGTGCGGGCCGATCGAAGGCTTCGACGCCAAGATTACGGGTTCGAACGATTATGCGGACATTGCCGGTGCCGATGTTGTGATCGTCACGGCGGGCGTCCCCCGCAAGCCGGGCATGAGCCGCGATGATTTGCTGGGCATCAACCTCAAGGTGATGAAAGCCGTCGGCGAAGGCATCAAGAACAACTGCCCCGATGCGTTTGTGATCTGCATCACCAACCCACTCGATGCGATGGTCTGGGCGCTACGCGAATTCTCGGGCCTGCCGCACAACAAGGTGGTCGGCATGGCCGGCGTACTCGACTCTGCGCGCTTTGCCACCTTCCTCGCTTGGGAATTCAATTGCTCGGTCAAGGACGTCAACGCCTTCGTCCTTGGCGGTCACGGCGACACGATGGTCCCGGTCAAGAGCTACACCACGATCAACGGCATCCCTGTTGATGACTACGCCAAGATCAAGGGCGTGTCGGCAGACCGGCTCGATGCGATTGTCGATCGCACTCGCAAGGGCGGCGGCGAAATCGTTGGTCTGCTCGGCAATGGCTCGGCTTATTACGCGCCAGCAACCAGCGCGATCAGCATGGCCGAGGCCTATCTGGGCGACCAGAAGCGGATCCTCCCTTGCGCTTCTTACGTCGAAGGCAAATACGGCCTCGACGGGCTCTATGTCGGCGTCCCGACCGTGATCGGCGCTGGCGGCACCGAAGAAGTGATCGAGATCGAGCTTTCCGACGAAGAGAAAACCAACCTCAAGGTCTCCACCGACGCGGTCGAAGAATTGCTTGAGGCATGCAAGGGTTTGGATAGCTCGCTTGCCTAATTGGCTTAGCCCTCTTCTGGTTTTGGCAGCGTTCGGAACGTCAGTTCCGGCGCTTGCCCAGAACACGGTCGGCACTTTGGACGACCTGCGTGAGGCGCATGCGCTTTGCTACGAAGCGACCATGACGAATTCCGTCGATCGCACCCTGGTCACGGCAAATGGTTGGTCACCCGTAACAATCGTCGCCAAAGATGGGACACGCAGACAAAGCGATGCGATCTATTCGCATCCCAATAATCCAGGTTGGATCGTGGTGAGGCCAGACGACGATCTGTGCTTCGCGCGCGTCCAGTTTGCTGATGGCGATCCCATCCAAGACTATCTCGACGAGCTCACTCAATATCGTCCGGAAAAACTGCCCGAAGGCGAATATATGTTTTGCGCTGAAGGGCGCGTGGGCAGACTAGAACAAGTTTCAAGAACAAAGGGCCCAATGGTTTCGGCCTTTTATTCAACGCAAGTGGAGTCAGGCAGATGTCAATCCTCGTAAACAAAGACACCAAGGTCATCACCCAGGGCATGACCGGCAACACGGGTACATTCCACACCCAGCAGGCGCTTGATTATGGCACCCAAATGGTCGCTGGTGTGACGCCAGGCAAAGGTGGCACGGAGCATATCGGCCTGCCGCAATTCGACACCGTGCAGGAAGCCAAGGACGCGACCGGCGCAACCGCCTCATGCATCTATGTCCCACCGCCATTTGCGGCTGACGCGATCTGCGAAGCCATCGACGCTGAGATTGAGCTGATCATCTGCATCACTGAAGGCATTCCCGTGCTCGACATGGTCCGCGCCAAGGCAGCTTTGACCGGCAGCAAGTCGCGCCTTATCGGCCCGAACTGCCCAGGCGTGCTGACGCCTGATGAGTGCAAGATCGGCATTATGCCGGGCTCGATCTTCCAGAAGGGTTCGGTCGGCGTCGTATCGCGCTCAGGCACACTCACCTACGAAGCCGTCCACCAGACCACCATGGTTGGCCTCGGGCAGACCACCGCGGTCGGCATTGGCGGTGACCCGGTCAATGGCACCAACTTCATCGACGTGCTCGACCTGTTCCTCGACGATCCTGAAACCAAGAGCATGATCATGATCGGCGAAATTGGCGGCTCGGCGGAAGAGGAAGCAGCAGCGTTCCTCAAGGCTGAAGCAGCCAAAGGCCGCAGCAAGCCCACCGTCGGCTTCATCGCCGGCCGTACGGCGCCTCCGGGCCGTCGCATGGGCCATGCCGGCGCGATCGTCTCGGGCGGCCAAGGCGGCGCCGACGACAAGATCGCTGCGATGGAAGATGCAGGCATCCGTGTCAGCCCCTCGCCCAGCGAGCTGGGAACGACGCTTGATGCGATGTTGAAAGAACTGGCCTGATCTGAACGCGCGATCGCTCCTCCCCAGGTGGATGCGCGGGCAGATCATGGCATGAGAAGAAGGCGATAGGCCATGGGCAACGAACCGTTCGATTTCTATCCCGATGATCCCCAGCCGGGGCCATCATGGGATAATCCGCGTTGGCCGATCGCCGGTGGTGAATCTGCTGATGAGCTGACACAGGCGCTCGACCCGACCACGATGAAAGTGGCGGTCGAAAAGGCAGCCAAGAAGGCCGGAAAAGCGCTTGATCCCAAAGCGATCGAGAATGCCGCCAGCCTGTCGATCGCTTCGATGACGCTTGTCCGGCTCTATCGTGTCCGCGGCCATTTGGGTGCCGAACTCGATCCGCTGGGTCTGTCAAAGAAGCAGGGCGATCCTCAAGAGCTCACGCTCGCCTTCCACGGCCTTGCGGGCAAGGAAGCCGAAGAGGTGTTTGTCGGAGGCGTTCTGGGCCTTGAATGGACCACTGTCGGCGCACTCTACGCCCGCTTGCGCGAGGTCTATTGCGGCAATGTTGGCCTCGAATACATGCACATCGCCGACACTGAGGAACGGCGTTTCCTGCAGGACAAATTTGAGAGTCCCGGCGACACGATCCAGTTCACCCCAGAAGGCAAAAAAGCGATCCTCGCCTCCGTCATGCGCGGCGAACTGTACGAAGAGTTCCTCGGCAAGAAATATGTCGGGACCAAGCGTTTCGGCCTCGATGGCGGGGAATCGATGATCCCGGCCCTCGAAGCGGTGATCAAACACGGCGGCAGCTCAGGCGTCCGCGAGATCATCTACGGCATGGCCCACCGCGGGCGGCTCAACGTGCTCGCGAATGTGATGGCTAAGCCCTACAAGGTCATCTTTCACGAATTTTCCGGCGGCACCGCCAATCCGGAAGATGTTGGTGGCTCAGGCGATGTGAAATATCACTTGGGCACCAGCACGGACCGTGAATTTGACGGCATCAGCGTGCACATGTCGCTGGTCCCCAATCCATCGCACCTCGAGACGGTTGATCCAGTCGTGCTTGGCAAAAGCCGCGCGCAACAGGCGATCCGCGATGACCTGTCGAAGAAACAGCAAGTCCTTCCGGTCCTGATCCATGGCGATGCGGCCTTTGCTGGCCAAGGCGTAGTGTGGGAAAGCCTCTCGCTGTCCGGCGTCAATGGCTATGACACTGGCGGGTGCATCCATTTCATCATCAACAACCAGATTGGTTTTACGACCAGTCCCAGGTTTGCCCGCAACTCACCCTACCCTTCGGATGTGGCGAAGGGCGTGATGGCGCCGATCCTGCACGTCAATGGCGATGATCCAGAGGCTGTGACCTTCGCGTGCAAACTGGCGGTCGAGTACCGTCAGAAATTCGGCCGCGACGTTGTGATCGACATGTGGTGCTATCGCCGCTTCGGCCACAATGAAGGTGACGAGCCGAAATTCACCCAGCCGCTGATGTATGAAGTGATCGGCAAGCACCCCAAGGTCAGCCGGGTCTACGAGCAACGCCTTATCGACCAAGGCGTCATCGCAGACGGTCACCGCGAGACTGTTGCGAATGAATTTGTCGCAATGCTCGAAGAAGAGTTTGAAGCAGCCAAGAGCTATTCCGCCAACGAAGCGGATTGGTTTGGGGGCCGCTGGGCGGGACTCAACAAGCCCGCCGATGACGAAACGGCACGCCGCAACATCGAGACAGCGATCGAACCGAAAATGTTTGAATCGCTTGGTCGCGTACTGACCGAAGTCCCCGATAATGTGAATATTCACAGAACTTTAGGCCGCGTCCTTAAAGCCAAGTCGCAGATGTTCGAAAGCGGCGAAGGGTTTGACTGGGCCACGGCAGAGGCGCTCGCTTTCGGAAGTCTCGTTATGGAAGGATATGGCGTGCGCCTGTCCGGCCAGGACTCGGGTCGCGGCACATTCAGCCAACGCCATGCCGTTTGGGTCGATCAAAAGACCGAAGACAAATACATCCCGCTCACGACGCTGCCGCACGGCAAGTTTGAAGTCTATGACAGCACACTGAGCGAATATGGCGTGCTCGGATTTGAATACGGCTTTGCGTCAGCCGATCCCAAGTCACTGGTGATGTGGGAAGCGCAGTTTGGCGACTTCGCCAATGGTGCGCAGATCATGATCGATCAGTATATCGCGGCAGGTGAAGCCAAATGGCTGCGTGCCAACGGCCTCGTCCTACTGCTTCCTCACGGTTATGAAGGCCAGGGGCCAGAGCACTCTTCAGCAAGGCTCGAACGCTTCCTGCAACTGTGCGCGAGTGACAATATCCAAGTCTGCAACATCACAACGCCGGCCAACTATTTCCACGTCCTGCGTCGCCAAATGCTCAGAACTTTCCGCAAGCCGCTGGTGATCATGACGCCCAAGAGCTTGCTGCGTCACCCGATGGCGAAAAGCCCTCGCGAAGAATTCCTTGGCGAGTGGCAGTTCAAGCGGATCAAGTCCGACACCGCGATGGAACCGGGCACAGCGGACGACAAGAAGATCAAACGTTTGGTCCTGTGCTCAGGCAAGGTCGCTTATGATCTGATTGAAGAGCGGGATGCAAAAGGCATCGACGATGTGTCGATCGTTCGTATCGAGCAGCTCTATCCATTTCCGGGTGAGCCGCTTGCGGTCCGCCTCAAGCGCATGACCAACCTCAAAGAGGTGGTTTGGTGCCAAGAAGAACCCAAGAACAACGGGTCTTGGTTCTTTGTACAGAACCAGATCGAAGATTCGCTTACGCTCGCCGGCCACACAGGAATGCGGCCGATTTACGCCGGACGTGAGGCTTCGGCCTCGCCTGCGACCGGGCTCGCCAAACGTCACCAAGAACAGCAGGCCGCCCTCGTGGCCGACGCTCTTGGATTGGCATCGAACAAATAATCAGGCCGAAAAGGACCGAAGAATATGGCCACTGAAATCACAGTCCCCGCTCTCGGTGAGTCGGTTACCGAAGGCACGATCGGAGAATGGCTCAAGCAGCCAGGCGAAGCGGTTGCCGCTGACGAACCGATTGCCAGCCTTGAGACGGATAAGGTCGCGGTTGACGTGCCCTCGCCCGTTGCCGGCGTGCTGCAAGAGCACAAGGCCGAGATTGGCGACACAGTCGAAGTCGGCGCGGTAATCGCAGTCGTCGAGGAAGGTGTCGAAGCCAGCGCAGCTCCCTCCACCAAACCTGCGGAGACAGCTGATAAGGCTGATCCTGCGCCCGCTGAATCGGCGACCGTTACGATGTCACCAGCCGTGCGTCGTGCCGTGCTTGAGCACGGAGTGGACCCCTCAACGATCAAAGGCACGGGCAAGGATGGCCGACTGACCAAGGAAGATGTGCTCGCCGCGGCAAAGGCCAAGAGCGCTCCCGCCCCGTCGCCCAGCCCAGCCCCGGCAGCGGCAGCTCCTGGCACCGCCGCGCCATCGGCCGGCCGCAACGAAGAACGCGTCAAGATGACGCGGATGCGTCAGACCATCGCCAAGCGCCTCAAAGGTGCTCAGGAAGAGGCTGCGCTGCTTACAACCTTCAACGATTGCGACATGTCAGCCGTGATCGAGGCGCGTACAAAGTACAAAGACCTGTTTGCCAAAAAGCACGACATCAGGCTCGGCTTCATGGGTTTCTTCGCCAAGGCTGCGTGCCTCGCGCTCAAGGATGTCCCGTCGGTCAACGCCTATATCGAAGGCGATGAGATCGTTTATCACGACTATGTCGACATTTCGGTCGCTGTGTCGGCACCCAATGGCCTGGTCGTTCCGGTGGTGCGCGATTGCGACAAGAAGGGCTTTGCCCAGATCGAAAAAGACATCGCCGATTACGGCAAGCGCGCCAAAGAAGGCACGCTGACGATGGCCGATATGACCGGCGGCACCTTCACCATTTCGAATGGCGGCGTGTTCGGCTCGCTGATGTCGACCCCGATCATCAACCCGCCGCAAAGCGCCGTGCTTGGCCTGCACCGGATCGAAGATCGTCCGGTGGCTGTGAATGGCGAAGTCGTGATCAAGCCGATGATGTATATCGCGCTGAGCTATGATCACCGTCTGATCGACGGTCGCGAAGCCGTCACCGCCCTCAAGATTATCAAGGAAGCGATCGAAGATCCGACCCGGATGCTGATCGACCTTTAAGGAAACGAGATTCCCCATGGCTGAATACGACTACGACGTTCTCGTCATCGGCGCTGGCCCGGGCGGCTACGTCGCCGCGATCCGCGCCGCGCAATTGGGCCTCAAGACCGCCTGCGCCGAAGGACGCGCAACCCTGGGTGGAACCTGCCTCAATGTCGGCTGCATTCCCTCCAAAGCCATGCTGCACGCATCGGAATATTTCGATGCTGCGGCCAATGGAGCGATGGCCGATATGGGTGTCGAGGTGAAGCCCAAGCTCAATCTCGACAAGATGCATGGGCAGCGTATCGACGCGGTTGACGGGCTGACCAAAGGCATCGAATTCCTGTTCAAGAAGAACAAGATCGACTGGAAAAAGGGTTACGCTACCTTCCAGGATGCACACACCGTCAAGGTCGGCGACGAGACCGTCACCGCCAAGGACATCATCATCGCGACAGGCTCATCGGTCACACCATTGCCCGGCGTCGATGTCGACAATGACAAGCAAGTCGTGGTCGATTCCACCGGCGCGCTTGAACTGGCCAAGGTTCCGAAGAAGATGGTCGTCATCGGCGGCGGCGTGATCGGGCTTGAGCTTGGTAGCGTTTGGAACCGCCTTGGCGCGGAAGTCATCGTGGTTGAGTTCCTCGACAAGCTGCTGCCTGGCATGGATGACGATATCCGCAAGGAAGCCGCCAAGATCTTCAAGAAGCAAGGCATGGAGCTGCGCCTATCGACCAAGGTCACGGGCTGCACCGTGCGCGGGAAGAAAGCGACATTGACGCTCGAACCGAGTGCGGGCGGCGATTCCGAAACGCTCGATGCAGATTGTGTGCTTGTGTCAATTGGTCGCCGGCCGAACACAGAGGGCCTTGGACTTGAGAATATCGGCCTTGAGCCCAATCAGCGTGGCCAGATCGAGACTGATCACGACTTCCGCACCAGCGTCGACGGTGTATGGGCGATCGGCGATGTTGTTCCTGGCCCGATGCTTGCGCACAAGGCCGAGGATGAAGGCATTGCCTGCGCTGAGAATGTCGCTGGACAGACTGGTATCGTGAACCACGATATCATCCCTGGCGTGGTCTACACCTGGCCTGAGATTGCTGGCGTTGGCCTGACGACCGACGAAGCGATCGAAAAAATGGGCGGAGACAAGAAGGCCATCAAGGTCGGCAAGTTCCCGATGATGGCCAACAGCCGTGCCAAGACCAATCACGAGCCCGATGGCTTTGTGAAGGTGATTGCAGAAGCCGAGAGTGACCGCGTGTTGGGCGTATGGTGCATTGCCAGCGTTGCTGGCACGATGATCGCCCAAGCCGCCCAGGCGATGGAGTTTGGCGCCACCAGCGAAGATATCGCTTACACCTGCCATGCTCACCCGACGCACTCCGAAGCGGTCAAGGAAGCCGCGATGGCGGTGCAAGGCAAGCCGATCCACATTTGAGTGACAGAGATCTGATTTGACCGGCACAGTCGCAATTATCGGTGCAGGTCAGATCGGATTTGCCGCGGCCGAGGCCTTCGTGGAGCAAGGCTGGGATGTGCGCATTCTCGCGCGCAGCGAGCCGCTATGGCTCATCAAGGGCGCGAGATACGAACACTATGTCGCGGGCGAGCACCCCTCACCCGCGGCCGATATCGTACTTGATACGATCGCTTTCGATGAGCCTGATATTGCGCGCTATGATCCCGAGGCCGTGGGTCGGTTGATCACGATCTCGTCCGCCAGCGTCTACGTCGATTACAGCGGCAGGACGCTCGAGAAGGCCAGTGAGAGCGGATATCCCGACTTCAGCCAAGGCATCGACGAAGAGATCGCCACCGTAAATCCCGGACCGGAAAGCTACTCCACCCGCAAGGTGCGGATGGAGAAGAAGGCGCAAGAGCTGTTTGGCAGCCGGGCGACCAATATCCGCCCTGGCGCGATCTATGGACCGTGGAGCCGCCACCCGCGCGAATGGTGGTTCGTCTATCGCTTCAAGGATCGCCGCCGTGTCATACCCTTGGCCTTTGAGGGCCAAAGCCAGTTCCATATGACGTCGGCGCGCTCGATTGGCGAGCTGTGCCACTTTCTCGCCGAGCAAGGTCTGGGCGGCCATTTCAACATTGCTGACGAGCACGCCCTGACTGTCAAACAGATCGGCGCAATCGTGCGAGACAATTTTGGCAAACACGCCCGGCTGCATCTGATGGATGGCCCGCCGATTGGCACGGTCGGGCGAACGCCATGGTCGCTGCCCCAGCCCTTCAAGATATCATCGCTCAAGGCTCTGGACGCGGGGTTTGAATTCTCTGCGGACCAGGTTGGTGATCTCTACGAAGCGATCGACTGGCTACGCGAACAAAAAACTTCCGAATGGCGCGCACTGTTCCCCCAGCTTGCCGCCTACCCATGGGACTTGTTCGACTACGCCGCCGAAGACGCCTACTTCGCCGCATCCTGAAAGCGCGCGACCGGGTTGCACCCGCGGACGCATGCTGTATGTGTATTAGCTGCACAACACACATGGAGATTGGCATGCTGCGTTCCCCCAAATTCGCTGTAATCATCGCCGCGTTCGCGATCCCGCTTGGCTTTGCACCGGCCCACGCTCAAGACGCGGACCGTATGGCGGAGGTGGTCGAGACCGAAGCCACAAGTGGATCGTTCATGGGTGCAGCTCTGGTCGCTAAGGGCGATCAAGTGATCCTCGATGAAGCATGGGGTTCGGCAAACCTCGAATGGGGTGTCGACAACACATCGCTCACTAAGTTTCGCATCGGCTCGGTCACCAAGCAATTCACCGCTGTGTCGATCCTGCTGCTGCAGGAACAGGGCAAGCTCAATCTCGATGACCCGATCAAGACCCACTTCCCCGATGCGCCGGAGGCTTGGGACGCGATCACAATACGCCACCTGCTTCAGCACACATCGGGCATCACCAATGTCACATCGCTGGACGAGTTTGGGACATTCAAGTTCCTGCCGATCACGCAAGAAGAGCTGATCGCGAAATTCGAAGATCTGCCGCTTGAGTTCGAGCCCGGAACGCGGTGGAGCTATTCGAATTCTGGCTATGTTTTGCTGTCTGCGCTGGTGACCAAACTCAGCGAGCAGGAATACGGCGATTTCGTGCGCGAGAGATTGTTCGATCCAATCGGGATGAAGGAGACTGGGATCGATGACAGCGCGGTGATCCTGCCGAAGCGAGCCGCAGGCTATACGCCGGGCGAAAATGGCGCTGTGAACGCCGAATATGTGAACATGGGCATCCCTACCGGTGCCGGCGCGCTCTATTCGACCACGGGCGACCTGTTGCGCTGGCAGCGCGCGCTGTTTGGCGGTCAAGTGTTGAGCGAAGCCAGCATGGCTGAGTACCTCACCCCGGCACCTTTTGATGCGTTTTCGGGAGATCAATACGCGCTCGGCATTCTGATCAGGAAGGATGGCAACCACACGTCCTATTGGCACGGCGGCGGGATCGAAGGCTTCAACGCCTGGCTTGGCTATGATCCTGACGCGGATGCGACAGTGGTTGTCTTGGCCAACATCAATGGCGGCGCAGCGACAAAGCTGGGCAATCAATTGATGGAACTGGTTCGTGGTGGCGACGTGGTTTTGCCGGACGAGCGCGTGGAGGGCGAAATCGCGACCGCTGACCTAGCGCAATATGTCGGCACATATGCGCTCGCACCAACATTCAAGATTGCCATCACGCAGGATGGTGAGTCGCTGATGGCGCAAGCAACGGGACAGCCCGCCTTCGAGATCTTCCCCGAAAGCAAAGACCGGTTTTTCTACAAAGTCGTCGATGCCCAAATCAGGTTTGAGCGCAATGAGAGCGGCGAAGTCTCGTCATTGACTCTGTTTCAGGCTGGCCGCGAACTGCCCGGCGCGAAGGAATAAAACTTCCGCATTGCCCGACTCTTGCCCCTCGCCTAGGACCCTGCGCGAGGAGAGAGACCGCATGGCTTACCCTAGTTTGACCGATAAGCCGGGAGCGCTTGAGACGGCTGCCGCGATCCGCGAAGGCAAGATCAGCCCATCCGAGGCTGTCGACGCAGCCATTGTCAGAATTGGTCAGCTCGACGCGCATGTGAATGCATTGGCGGTTCCCGACTTTGAACGCGCTGTTGAGACGGCACGGGACATGAGCGAAGGCTCTGCCGGCCCCAACCAACCGCTCTACGGCGTCCCGATGACGATCAAAGAGAGCTTTGACGTTGCTGGATTGCCTTCATGCTGGGGGCATGAGGGTTTCGCTGACAATGTCGCGACGCGTGACGCCAAGCTGGTCACTCAGCTCAAGGCAGCCGGCGCAATCATTGTCGGCAAATCGAACATCCCGCCTGATCTGTCAGACTGGCAATCGAACAATCCTGTTTATGGCAGAACCAACAACCCGCATGATCATGATCGCTCGCCGGGTGGATCATCAGGCGGCAGCGCCGCAGCGGTGGCAAGCGGTATGGTCCCGTGCGAGTTCGGCACCGATATTGGTGGCTCGGTCCGAGTCCCGGCGCATTTCTGCGGCGTGTGGGGACACAAGAGCACTTGGGGTATTGTCAGCAAGCACGGCCACGATCATCCGACGATGAGCTCGCAAGGGCCCGGTCACGATGGCCATGACGGCGCACTTTCGATCGCAGGGCCGCTAGCTCGCAATGCGCAGGACTTGGCGGCACTGATGAAGATCGGTTCGACGGTTCCACTGCTCAACAGTCAGAAATCGCTTAAATCCTGCCGTTTGCTGGTGGTGACAGACTATCCTGGCAGTCCGGTAGACCAATCAGTGCTCGGTCCGATCGAGGAAGCCGTTGCGGCGCTCGAAGCCGCGGGCATTGCGATTGATCGCAGCACTGACCTGTTGCCCGATCTCGCTGCACAGCAAGGCAATTATATGCGGATGCTCAACGTCGCCATGGCTCGTGGCGGACCGGGCCCCGATGGAAACCGTGCAACCGCAACTGACTGGTTTGACTTGCTGGACGCGCAGGCGCGCAATGAGCTCGAATGGGAAGCGCTGTTTGAGACCTACGACTTCGTGCTGGCACCGCCTGCTCCGGTCCTGGCGATTCCCCATATTGAGGGCGGCCGCGTCTTCGAAGACACGATCCATGTCGATGGGGCAGATATTGCAGGTCCGTCGGGCCTCGCCTGGGCCGGCATCGCCACCTTCCCCAACCTGCCAGCGACCGTTCTTCCAATTGGCAGTGGAGTTGATCGGGGAGCGACACTGCCATGCGGGCTTCAGGTCATGGGTCCGCGCTTTGCCGACCTTGATTGCATCGCCGCAGCCGAGGCGATCAGCACTATCGTTCACGGCTAGGCCATGGCTCGCGCCAATATGATGCGGCGGTTTGCCAAATGGCATGTCTGGCTGGGCTGGTTAGTCGGCGTTCCCGTCGTCATCTGGACCGCGACCGGCCTGTTCATGGTGGCCAAACCGATCGAAGAGGTCCGGGGAGAGCATTTGCGGGTTGAACAGACCGCTCAGCCGCTGATCCTGCCTGACAGCAACCTCGCCACCGAAGATTCCAATCTGCGCGAAATGCGCGTGATCATGCAAGATGGCCGCCCGGTTGCAGTGCTCACGACCATGGAAGGCTCGACTTACCGTGTGGACGTCAATTCTGGCGAGAGGATTCCAAAGCTGACCGCCGCCGATGCGCGGGCAATCGTTGCCGATAGGATCGTCGGGGGAGACAAGGTTGCTTCGGTGACCGCATTCGACGCGGACGAAGCGCCCTTCGATTTTCGACGCCCCAAACCGGTCTGGCAGGTCGCCTTGTCTGACGGCACACACGTCTATGTCGGCCAGCAAACAGGTGAGGTAGAGGCGGTTCGCACGCGTTGGTGGCGGTGGTTCGATTTCGCCTGGGGTCTGCACATCATGGATCTGCAGACGCGAGAGGACACCAGCCATCCTATCCTGATTGCGTTTGCAGCCCTGTCGCTGTTCGGCGCGATGCTGGGATGCATTCTCATGTTCAGGCGTCGCCGGTCGCGTCGCGAGGCAGCGGAGGCCAGTGATGGATGAAACCGTCGTAACCCCCGTCTTGGATATCCTCGATGTGCTGGGGATCGCGATCTTTGCACTCACTGGAGCGCTTCTGGCCGCCAAAGAGCGCCAGACCTTCGTCACCATGGCTTTCTTTGCCCTGGTCACCGGCGTGGGCGGCGGCACAATCCGTGACTTGCTGATCGATGCACCGGTGTTCTGGATGACCGACACCTGGGTTGCGGCCATATGTTTGGGCACGGCTTTGATTGCTTGGTTTACTCCGGTGCGCTGGTGGGAAGGTCGCTTGCTCGACTTTGCTGATGGTGCCGGACTCACGGCCTATGCCGTGCTTGGGAGCGCCAAGGCCATGGCCTATGGCGTTCCGCCGGTGCCTGCCGTGCTGATGGGCATCATCACCGGCTGCGTTGGCGGGATTATCCGCGATGTCGTGGCCGGTCGCCCGTCGATCATCATGCGGCCGGAGCTCTATGTGACCGCTGCAGCTTTGAGCTCAGCACTCACAGTGATCGGCACGCTTGTGCGCCCTGACCTTGCATTGCCAGCAATGCTGATCTGGGGCGTAGCGTTCGCCGCAGGCTTTGCGCTGCGCACAGCTGCCATAATCTGGGAAATCGCTTTGCCGAGCTATCGCGAAGCGAGCGGGTCTGGTTCCTAACCGCCCAAGTCTGCGTCGATCTCTTCCTCATCAGGCAGCGGACCACCGGGATAGGCCGGTTGCGGCTCGGCCTGAGGGCCGCGCATTGCTTGCCGCGCGCGATAATAGTCTTCGTCGCTCCACTGATTGTCTGATCCAGACGCGTCCGCGCCAGAATATCCCCCGGCATAGTCCACGCGGTCAATCCGACCATCATTGCCGATCCGACAACTGAAGCCTTCGCCATTGTAGAGCGAGCCGGTCACGATCCAGCCTTCACCATTGCGATCAACGCTGTTGACGGTGTCGACGCGAACGTCGCGCTCAATCCGCGCAACGCATTGCGATACGGCATTGTCCAATCCGCGTGAGCCGGTGCTGCGGGAGTCTCCGCGGCGATCGTAGTCACGTCGGTCTTCGTAGCGGCGATCATAGTTCCGATCCCGATCATTGCGGTTGTTGCTGCTGGCTGCACTCGCAATCGCGGCAATGCCCCCCAGCACCAGCACACCAGCAATGACATCGCCTGCGTCGATGCGATTGCGACGGTGATAGCGATGATAGCGGCGATAACGATGATGCTCAGCATTTGCGGCGTCGCCATCGAATACGCCCAGTGCGTAGTCCGCGTTGGGCGTCGGATTTACGATGCTTGGAAGATCGGCGGCAGCAGCAGGCGAAGCGGCCATTGCTGCGGCGGCGGCCAGGCCCAAAGTCGCGCCAAGACGGGTTACTTGAGTCATGTAAGACTCCCTCCTGTTATGGGTGAGCGGCCACCAATCGCTCAGATATGCAAAAGCACTAGGCGGTCCAGGCTTGCCCGAGCCTGAACCGCCCGCCCCAAAAGAGGACTAGCTAAGGTGCTTGGATCAAAGGGTCACAAGCGACGGATGTTCTTGAAGTCGATCTGCGGACGATCGCCCGGACGGACCCAGCAAGTGAACTTTCCGCGATCCTGGCCACGATAGCCCTCGACTACCATCCGGCCCTTGACCTTGAAGCCATAGCGGGTGCGATCGACATCGCGGATCTGGGTCACATCGGCGTAGCGATAATTGCCGAACTTGCGTGCTTGGCGCTCAGCGGTCCGAATACAGCGCTCGACGGCCCGTTGCGGGTTGCCTTGGTTGTAGCTGTAGGAATGCTGATAGCCACGATTGTAGTGATAGTTGCCGCGGTAATTGTGGTCGCGATAATGGCGATCACGATAGCGCCGGTCGCGATAGCGGTCACGATCATTGTCGAACGCGCCAGCAAGAGCGGCGATGCCGCCGATCACGAGAGCGCCGGCAATTACGTCACCGGCATCGATGCCGTCTTTGTGACGATCTTTCGCCATTGCAGGGTTTGCAGACGCAAGGGCCATCGCGCCAGCCGCGACAGTCCCGAGCGTCCCTTTGGTGATGGTTTTCTTCCAATCAGTCATGGGTTTCATCCTCGGGTTTGCCAGAGCAGGTTGCCCCGGCTTCGAAGCCCTTATGGATGATTCGCCATGTTGAGACGCTGAATTGGGATGACAGCGCTCGTTCAGGTTAAACGCATTTTATCTGAACAGAAGTATCGAAGTGTCGCAAGGCGTCGCCCTTAGTCGAGCGCAGCCAGAAGGTCGCGCGTGAAGGCCGCGATATCAAAGCGATTGCCCGCAGGGTCTTCTCCGCGCCTGACAATGACGACATTCCTGCTGGGCACGACGACGACATATTGGCCGCGATTACCACGGGCCGCGAAGGCATCGTCTGGAATGCCTTCGAACGCATTGCCTTCGGGTCGGGCGAAGGTCCACCAACCCGCGCCATAGCCCCATGACCCGCTGGGCTGCGGACCGGACGGATCGGATACATAATCGCGCCAACCTTCGGGCAAGACGCGTTCGCCATTCCACATGCCATCATTGAGATAGAGCTGGCCCAAAGTGGCAAGATCGGGCGCGGTCGCCCAAACCTGGCTCGATAGCATAAGGCCACCGCGCCAGTCGGTTTCCGCCACCGTATGGTCCATGCCCACCTGTTCAAAGAATTCGTGCGGTGGATAGTAAGACAGGTAGGGCTCGACCGCCTTGATCGCCATCAACGTGTCATTGTTGGCGTAGCGATAGACCGTCCCAGGCTTGGCAATGGCCGTCCAGCTCAAGGCGCGCTCATTGATAGTGGTGCCGCCCCAATAGAGCGGATCGGTGCGATTGCCTGGCGTGTCTGAATAGCGGCCTGATGCCATCCGCAGCATATGATCGATCGTGATCGCACCGCGCGGATCGCCCGTCCCACCGCTGCGCCAGTAATTGACGTTGACCGGGTCGCTGACATTGTTTTCGCCAGCAAGGACGGCCACTCCCACCAGGGTCGCCGCAATGCTCTTGGCGACGGACCAGGTCCGTTGCGGTGTCGACGCGCTGAACCCATCCGCATAGACCGATTGCTCTGCGCTGATCTCACCGTCTTCGACCGTCCGCAACAAGACCGCTGTAGAGCGCGTTCCTGAGCCGTAGGAGCCGTCGAACGCGGCGTTGAGTACTTGGGTTGCCTCGGCGCCGAAATTGCCCTCAGATTGGCTCTGTGGCCGCTCTACGGTCTTTCTCGCCACGGTCTCCGGGTTGACGTTGAGCGGCTGGCTGGGATCGGCCCAATCCTCGGGCGCGCCAATTGGCAGAACCGCGCACCCGCTGTCCAATCCATAGAAGGCAGCGACACGTCCGGGCATCTCGTCATCCCATTGCACGCTCACATGCGAAACATGGCCGGTTGGGCGCCGTACGATCTCATATTCAAGCTCGCGAATGATCGGATCCAGCTTGGGATAGATCCCGGTCAGCTCCCATTGGTGGATATGCTCGGGCGTCCGCTCGGCGCCATTGGCTTCGGCATTTGCGATCGCGCTGCACAGAAACAGCGCCTTGTATCCCGCTGCGAGGGCGCGATCATAATGCGCATCAAGACTATCCTGAGCGGATTGGGCTTGCGCGGCAGGAGCGATTGTCAGCGCGGCGAGCGCGACCGGAAGGACTAAGTGTTTCATTGAGGGGGCCTCTCACTGTCTTTGCCGCGATCTTACTGTCCTTCGCAAAAAGGGCCAGAGCTGATCTCACACAGCGGCGATACGCCCGCCCGGGATCTTTCGCTTGGGCGCAGCTTCGCGCGCCGGTGCGCAAGCAAAGCCTGATCGGGCTTCGGCGGCATATTCGATACCCAGAGCCTGCAGATCGCTGGCGAAATCCTCGATGCCAAGGACACCCGAACAGGCGCCAGCCCCGGCTTCAGGCCCGGTTCCGTCGCGAAACCGGCGGATCATCGCCAAAGCGGCGAGAACCGGCACATAAGGCCCGCGATTGGCATCCGCCTTGAGCAACCACCGTCGTTCAATTGGCCTTCCCGCTTGATCGCTGCCGCGGGCCTGCACGCTCATCGCCCCCTTGTCAGAGCCAAACGGCAGAAACCAGCGCGCCACCGCCAGCATCGGGCGCGCGATCGGCCGCAGGCTGCGGATCCAGCCCCACCGCACTGGCATAGCCATCGCCGCAAGGCCCAGATGCAGCAGCGACAGTTCAAGCCCGGCGAAGAACTCCGCCCCTTCGCTCGGTTGGTAGCGTTTCACCAGCAGGTCCTGCTCAGGCGTGTCGCAGATGCTCGCCCAGCGCCGGCCGATATCGGGAATGTCCTCGCGGTGGATCTGGCCCCAGCCCGGCACATCCTGCCATTCACCTTCGCGGAACACGCGCACGGGCTTGCCAACATAGGATAGGATCGCCTGCACCACTGACAGTCCGCGCGGGGCGCGATTTCCGGGATAGATTCCCACCCTGAGATGGTGGATCGCCTGCCAACCAGCTGTCAGATCATCAATCACAGCATGAGACAGCGCCGGGATCGAGCTGGCGCCGGTCACCAGCGACACCCCCGCCCCTTTTGCCACCTCATCAAACCGATCGAACCCGCAGACAAATTCGCGACCGTCAGCAAGGTCGACATAGTCGGCTCCTGCAGCAATTGCCGATTCCACCACCCGCATATGCGAGGCCTGGAAGGGACCGGCGGCGTCGATCACCAGATCATACCCGCTCAGATCGAGTGCGGTCAGCGTGTCACGATCAAGCGCAACGCAGTCGGGTTTACACCCGCCTGCTTCGGTCAGCCTGTTCGCAAGCGCGCGCAGCTTGTCGATGTTACGCGCAGCCAGAGTGAGCGCAATGCCGGACTCCAGGCTCGCTCGTTCAGCCAGACGCGAGCCGAACACGCCGCTCGCACCGATGATTAGTACCCTCAGAGGCTTACGCCGCTTTGACATCGCTGAACCTCCCTTGCTGATAGACAAGCTCGCCCAACCAAGGGTGCTGCACGTGGAGCGAGAAGAGGAACGCGCCCTCCCCTTGGTCGATATGCCTGACCTTGGTCACTCCGGGCTCAAGCCATTTGGGCAATCTGATCCGCCGCCCCAGGACGGACACAAAGTAATGATCGCTGACAAACTCCAATCCGCCTTCAACCGCCGACACCTTCAGCGCCATCCCGATGCCAAAGCCGATATGCTCTTCCAGGCCGGTCGGCCCGGCAAATTGCTTGGCGCTGTGGATCACCTGCGGGAAGCCGTGTTTGCGACCATAGATCCGGGTCCAGAACTGGCCGCCGCTGGCACTGTCTTCAGTCACCGAAACCGCCGCTGGCACGCCGCAATCGCGGCTTAGTGGAAGCGGCGCGCCGATCGCGCGTGCGCATTGCGCAAACAGCCATCCGAGGCGAGAGAAACGCGCGATTTCGATTTTGCCGGGATACATCACCACGCGGGCACCGGCGATGCGCTTGGAGAAGCGCCGCTTGACCGCATCGGGAAGACCGCCCCAGGCCTCCTCGCCTATCAGCCCGCGGAAGCGCAGATCGTAAGGCGCGGCAGGTTTACCAGCTGATGGGAAATGGGATGCCTGAGCAGGATTTTGGACTTGTGCAATCGAACGTTCCATCTGCATTCCCCTTTCCCTAGGGCTGCGATTCACTCAGGCTTCTTGCCGGGCCTCCAATTTATCAGCTTGGTGACGCCTGACCCCATTTTGATCAGCGCAGTCAGCGCCGGCTTTGGCACCTTCGTCATCTCTGCATGCCAGCCCGACATGGTGGTGACGAAGTCGAGCATGTCGGCGAGCTTTTCCTTAGCTTCGGGGCTGACATGCGGATCCTTCGCCGCTTCCTCATTGCACAGCCGCAGCGCCTCTTCCGCGGGATCGATCTCGCGAGCCTTCCGCCCCTCCGCGATGCGGATCGCCATTTCCCAGATATCGGCCTCAGCGTCGAAATGGTCACGGCGGTCTCCCATCATGGGAACGCGGTGGATCAATCGCCAGCCCAGCAATTCCTTGATCGAGTTGGAGACGTTGGAACGTGCCATGCCAAGGGTCTCGGCAATCTCTTCCGCGGTCAAAGGACGGTCAGAGATAAACAGCAGGGCGTGGATCTGCGCCACTGATCGATTGACGCCCCACTGCCCACCAAGATCGCCCCAATGAAGGACAAATCGCGCAATGGCGGGAGACATCTTCGACTCGACACTTATTTCTGTCATGACAGAAATATCTGACATAACCGCCAGGAAGTCAAGCGCGCATGCAAAAAGGCCCGCGGATCGCTCCGCGGGCCCTTCTAGCTCTGAATGAGGAAACGCTTACGCTTCTTCGAATTCTTCGTCGTCGGTCATGACCGGGCCAGAATCCTGACCCTTGGCGTCTTCGTCACGATCGACGAATTCGATGATTGCCAGCTGCGCGCTGTCACTCTCGCGATAGCCAGCCTTGATCACGCGGGTGTAGCCGCCGTCACGATCCGAATAACGCTCAGCGAGAACGTCAAACAGCTTCTTGAGCTGGGTCTCGTCTTGCAGGCGCGTCATCGCCAGGCGACGGTTCGAAAGGCCGCCACGCTTTGCCAGCGTAATCAACTTTTCGATGTAAGGGCGCAGTTCCTTTGCCTTGGGCAAAGTGGTGCTGATCTGTTCGTGCTTGATCAGCGCTGCGGCCATGTTGCGGAACAGGGCCTTGCGGTGGCCCGATTTACGGCTCAGCTTTCGCTGTGAAACTCCGTGACGCATTGTCTTCTTCCTTCAGTTCGAAAAGGGCCCGTATGAGGTAGCCCAGTGCTGGCGGCGGTTTGGGCCCGCCGCCGATAGCCCTTGATTAGCCGAGCAGCTCTTGTTCGAGCTTCTTGGCCATTTCTTCGATGTTCTCAGGCGGCCAACCCGGAATGTCCATTCCGAGGCGCAGGCCCATGCTCGAAAGCACTTCCTTGATCTCGTTGAGCGACTTGCGGCCGAAATTCGGCGTGCGCAGCATCTCGGCTTCGGTCTTCTGAACCAGATCGCCGATATAGATGATGTTGTCGTTCTTGAGGCAATTGGCCGAACGCACTGACAGTTCGAGCTCGTCGACCTTCTTGAGAAGGTAACGATTGAGCTGGTTGGCGTCCGATTCCTGCGGCTCGGCAGCGTGACCGATCATCGCGCTTTGCGGCTGCGGGATACCGTCTTCGAAGTGGACGAACAGAGTCAGCTGATCCTGCAGAATGCGTGCAGCATAGGCCACAGCGTCTTCAGGAGTGACAGTGCCGTCGGTTTCGATCGTCAGGCTCAGCTTGTCATAGTCAAGCTCTTGGCCAACGCGGGCGTTTTCAACCTTGTAGCTAACCTGACGGACTGGCGAATAGAGCGAGTCTACCGGAATCAGACCGATCGGCGCGTCAGCCGGACGGTTCTGGACGGCAGGTGCGTAACCATTGCCCACGTCAGCGGTCAGTTCCATGTTGAGCGTTGCGCCTTCATCGAGATGGCAAAGAACCAGGTCCTTGTTCATCACTTCGATGTCGCCGGTGACAGCAATGTCGCCAGCTTTGACTTCGCCTGGACCGGTGGCTGAAAGCTGCAGGCGCTTGGGGCCTTCGCCTTCCATCTTGAGAGCGATCTGCTTCACGTTGAGCACGATGTCGGTGACGTCTTCACGCACACCTGCGAGCGACGAGAATTCGTGCAGTACGTTTTCGATCTTGATCGACGTGATCGCGGCGCCCTGAAGCGAGCTAAGCAGCACGCGACGCAGGGCATTGCCCAAGGTCAGACCAAAGCCGCGTTCCAGCGGTTCAGCCACGAAAGTCACTTTGCGAGCCTTGTCGCCGCTTTCCTTAACCTCGAGAGTGTTGGGTTTCTTGAGTTCCTGCCAGTTCTTCGTGTTGACGGACATGGATTTCCCCTAATTCGCTTTGCAGCGTTTCAAAAATGTGGCGGACCGGAGCGCTGGTACCTGCGCATCCGACCCGGACAGATCCGGCAGCCTGACGAACTGCCGGTAACGGCTCAGATCAGACGCGACGACGCTTGGACGGCCGCACACCATTGTGCGGGATCGGCGTGACATCACGGATTGAGGTGATGTTAAAGCCAACCGCGGCCAAACCGCGCAGTGCGCTTTCACGACCCGAGCCAGGGCCCTTCACTTCAACTTCGAGGGTGCGAACGCCGTGCTCTGCGGCCTTCTTGCCGGCATCGTCCGCGGCCACCTGAGCGGCGTAAGGAGTCGATTTACGGCTTCCCTTGAAGCCCATCATGCCCGCGCTGGACCAGCTGATTGCATTGCCCTGCGCATCGGTGATGGTGATCATGGTGTTGTTGAAGCTGGCGTTGATATGGGCAACGCCGCTGCTGATGTTCTTTTTGTCGCGCCGTCTTACGCGACCTGGTTCACGTGCCATTTTGAAAGTCCTCTAGCTCGTCAGAAGGAAAAAGCTTGGGGCAAAGCCCAGCTTACTTCTTCTTGCCTGCGATCGGTTTGGCCTTACCCTTGCGGGTGCGGGCATTGGTGTGGGTGCGCTGACCGCGAACGGGCAGCTGGTTACGATGGCGCAGGCCACGATAGGAACGCAGATCCATCAGACGCTTGATGTTCATCGCGGTTTCACGACGCAAATCGCCTTCAACCTGATAATCGCTATCGATGGTCTCACGAATGCGCAGAACTTCCTCATCGGTGAGGTCCTGAACACGCGCTGTGTGCGGGATGCCGAGCTTGTCGGCGATCTTGACGGCCGTGGTACGACCGATTCCGTGAATGTAGGTGAGCGCGATAATCACACGCTTATTTGTGGGGATATTGACCCCGGCAATACGAGCCACTTAATTCTCCATGCTCCACAGGGGCTTAAGACCGAATGTCGCCACCCCTATCTCAACGCTTCAACCGGCAAGTTCGTTTAAATGGCAAAAGCCCGGGTGACGCCTGCTTATGCAATCGCCTGCCGGACTCAGCTCGAACGTGTCGAATGAAGGGCGCGCTTAGGGCGAATCGAGTGTTACGTCAACTCTTAAGCGCGCATAATCAACCGCGCAGCCCAAATGGGCCGTCGCGGGAGTTTTTCAAGCCCTAAATACACCCGTTTCTGGGTCGGGTCAAAACCACTCGACAAATCCAGCTAAAAATGGCCCAGCTCCGCCAAACCCGTGCCGACTAAACCATATGGTTACCATGATCTGGCATGAAGCCCGGATGGAAGGACAATCGCGCAGCACATCCTGTTGGGTGGCGTTTTTCGCTGCCTGTTTGGCGTGCCTGCTGCTGACAATCCCTTCCCCCGCATTCGCTGGTCGATTGGAAGCTGGATCCTTCACCGCGCACGCGACCAACGCCAATCCCAATCCGGTCCGCATCACCTTTCAGCAGCCCTTCGACGTAACGCCGATTGTCGTCGCTTTGTCGGACCAGACCGGTAACCAATCGGCCGCGATCCGCATCACCAATGTCACCACTACCGGCTTCGACGAATTGATCATCGAGCCTGACGCGTGGGATGGCACGCATATCGCGCAGCAGGTTCACTACATTGCAGTCGAGCCGGGTCGCCATGTCCTGCCTGACGGTCGCATCATCGAGGCCGGCTTTGTCACCACATCAGCCGTGCAGCACGGGGCGGGCGTCAGCGGCACGACGTCGTGGTTCAACGTCTCGTTCTCCGCGCCTTTGCCGACCATCCCCAGCGTTGTCAGCCAGATCCAGACCGCCAACAGCGAAACGCGGACTGTTGCTTCGCAAAGCTCGCGCCCCTTCATAACGGCGACACAGAATTCAGTCGGGCTTACCGGGTTCCAGGTCGCACTGGAACGCAGCGAAGCTCAGAACGGACCAGCTCCAAGCGCCGAGACGATAGGCTGGATCGCCTTCCCCGCTGGCCTGTCCGGTACCTTTCCGAGTGTCGGCGGAAGCACGATCACATGGAGCGCTGTCAACACTGGCACCAATATTGCCGGGTGGGACAATGGTTGCTTTACCAATGGCTTTGGCCAAACCAGCAGCAGCCGGATCGCAGTCGCCAAGAAGATCACTCGAATTGGCGGCGACGGTGGCTGGCTGCGGCGCTGCAGCCTGTCGAGCACCACGATCGGCCTCACCGTGGACGAGGACACGTCGCGCGACAGCGAGCGCGGTCACATCAATGAACAGGCCTCGATCATCACCTTCTCGCAAAGCTTTCACGCCGATCTCGCCGCGCAATTGAGCGTGACCAAGCTTCGCTCAAGCACAGACGATGGCCAAGGAAGTGATTTCCATATTCCGGACGCGTTGATCGACTACCTGATCACGGTGACCAATCTCGGCAATTCCAGACCGAACCAGGATTCGGTGGTTGTGGTCGAACAACTGCCCGCGCATCTGGATTTGATGGTTTCGGATTTGGGTGCACCGGGCAGCGGGCCAGTCTTGTTCGAACAGGGCAGTCCGGCAAGCGATCTCAGCTGCAGTTTTAGCAGCCTTGCCAGCACCAGCGACTGTTTTGAATTCTCACAAGATGGCAGCGACTATTCCTACGTGCCAAGCGACAGCGGCGATGGCAGCGATCCTGACGTTCGCTTTATCAGGATAACGCCCAACGGGTTTATGGCACCGGACGCAGGAACTGGCTCACCCAGCTTCCGATTGCGGTTGCGAACAAGGCTGCAATAGAGGCTCAGCCGTCCTCTTCTAGGAAATCGCCAAAGGCCTCGTCGACCGACGGGCCATCACGCTCTGGCTCTTCGGCAACCTCAACCTCTTCGTCAGCGGCGACGCCGAGCGCGGCATCAAGCGCATCGCTGTCGACTTCGATGATCGGAGGTGCCTCTTCCGTCGAGGCGTCGCCCTCTGTTGGCACCTCTTCCGCCTCGACCACCTCGGTTTCAGGCTCTGCTACAGGCACGCGGCCAATCCGGACCACGCCGAGCTTTTCAGCCAGCCCGGTCAATTGCTGCGTCATCACGCCATCGACGGCTTTGGAGATCACCGGGACTTCGTAACGCATCGCGCCACCAACGGCGTATTCCCACACCACTCGGGTGCCCTCTTCAACCTCGCTGATCGCAACGGTGAGAATGCCAACCACAGGTTCGCTTTGCAGCGGGCCCAATGACCCCTGCATCCGCAAAGCGCGCTCGGGATAGGCCTGGATCACACGCATATGCTCGACACTGCCCTCGAGCATGATCGATTCGGAATTGGGGTCTTCGGGGATTCGCTCGCAAAAGCAACCGCCAGCTTGCGGGCGGATCGTCATATTGGCGGCGTCGCCTGACCATGTGTGCGCGGAATTCCACCACCCGCCGGGCGTGATCAAAGTCAGCCACACTTCTTTGGTGGTGGCGTCGATCACCGCCTCATCGCGCGTAATAAAGCCATTTTCGCTGGTTGCGATCACTTCAGCCGAAAGCGGCTGAGCGGCAAACAATCCGGCCAAAGCTGCGACACCCAAGCGTGCGAGCATATCCCTCTCCTCGTCAGTGCGACGGGTCTAGGCGATCAGCTGGGCAAGTGAAAGGGGCTGTGCGTGTCAGCCAAGCACTGCGTCAATGGAATCGGCCACCTGATCGATCGCCGCCATGCCATCGACCCGAGTCACGATCCCGCGCGCTTCATAGCCGGGCAGGATTGGTGCGGTTTCGGCGCGATAGACGTCCATGCGCTTGCGCACAGTTTCTTCATTGTCGTCGGGGCGACGCTTGAACTCGGTCGATCCGCAAGTGTCGCACACGCCCTCCTTCGAAGGCGGGTTGGCGGTGTCGTGATAGAGCGTGCCGCAATTGGCGCAGGAGAACCGACCGGTAATACGCTCGACCAAAGCCTCGACATCAACCGCCAGCTCGATCACGTGATTGAGCGAGCGACCATGCTTGGCGAGGATCGCATCAAGCTGTTCGCCTTGCGCAGCGGTGCGCGGATAGCCGTCAAAGATCGCACCGGTGCTGGCGTCCATCTCCGCGAGATTGTCATCAATCAGCTGCGAGACGATTTCATCGGAGACCAGCTCACCCGCATCCATCACCGCCTTGGCTTTGAGCCCAACCGGAGTCTGAGCCTTAACGGCCGCGCGCAGCATGTCGCCGGTTGAGAGCTGGCGCATACCATGACGCTCTACCAAGCCGGCGCTCTGCGTGCCTTTGCCAGCGCCCGGAGGGCCAAGAAGAATAATGTTCATGCGGCCAACTTCCCCCAGCTATGCCGTGTTGGATACCAATCTACAGGCCAACCTGCCTTAACGCATGCGGCCTTTCAATTTCGCCTTTTTGATGAGATCGCCATATTGGTGTGCCAGCAGATGCGACTGGATCTGGCTGATCGTGTCGACCGTAACGTTGACGACGATCAGCAGACTGGTGCCGCCCAATGCAATCACGGGCAAGCCAGCCTCGCGGATCACCCATTCGGGCAACACACAGACAAAGGCGAGATAGATCGCGCCAACCACGGTAATGCGCGTCAGCACATATTCGAGATAATCGGCAGTGCGCTTGCCAGGACGAATGCCGGGAATGAAGCCGCCATTCTTCTTGAGATTGTCCGCGGTCTCTTCCGGATTGAACACCACAGCGGTGTAGAAGAAACAGAAGAACACGATCAGCACCGCATAGAATGTCAGATAGATCCATTGGCCAGGCTGCAGATAGAACAGCAGCGACTGAGTGAAACCGCCAGTGGCGCTGGTTGGATCGGTAGGCGTGCCAGCGAACTGGGTGATCGTCAGCGGCAGCAGCAGAAGCGAACTGGCAAAGATCGGCGGGATCACACCAGCTGTGTTGAGCTTGAGCGGCAGGTGCGAACGGTCAGCCTGCATCATACCGCGCTGGGTCGCGCGCTTGGGATATTGAATCAACAGACGACGCTGGGCCCGCTCAACGAACGAGATCAGCAGGATCAAACCCAACACCATGGCAATGAAGAACACGATCACGCCCGGTGCGATGGCTCCGGTGCGGCCACCTTCGAAGACATTTGAAACGAAGGTCGGGAACTGAGCGACAATGCCGGCCATGATGATCAGCGATACGCCATTTCCAATCCCGCGGCTGGTGATCTGCTCACCCAGCCACAGCAGGAACATGGTGCCGCCAACCAGGCTGATCACCGCGCCAATGCGGAACATATAGCCCGGCTCGACAACCGCTTGAACACCCTGGGTCGCGCCAAAGCTCTCCAGGCCGACGGCCAGGAAATAGCCCTGGATCGTACACAGGAAGACCGTGCCATAGCGCGTATATTGGTTGAGCTTTTGCCGACCGGCAGCGCCCTCTTTCTTGAGTGCGGCCAAGGTCGGGTGCAGCGCCGCCGCCATCTGGATGACGATCGACGCGGTAATATAGGGCATCACGCCGAGCGCGATGAGGCTCATCCGCTCAAGGCTGCCGCCCGAAAATGTGTTGAAGACGTCGATAATGCCGCCGCGCGTCTGATCATACAGAGTTTCCAGGATCAGCGGATTGACCCCTGGGAGCGGGATAAAGCTGAGGAAACGGAACACAACCAGTGCGCCAATCGTGAACCAAATCCGCTGGCGTAGCTCAGTGGCTTTGGAGAAATTGGCGAGGTTGAGATTGCTCGCAATGCTATCGGCGCGTGATGCCATTTTCTTTGTTCGATCCTAATTGTGTGCCGGCCCGTCCCCGGCTCGAACACGGTAGATAGGGAGCGGGTGGCCCAATGTCGAACCCCCGCACCCCAACTTTATTGGATCAGTCTGCCTTTTCGGCAGCTTTCTCAGCCTTTGGGGCTGTTACTTCGACGCTTCCGCCAGCCTTTTCGACTGCGGCGATGGCACCCTTGGTGGCACCGGTAACGACGAATTTGACCTTGGCTTTGAGCTCACCCTTGCCGAGCAGACGGACACCGTCCTTACCGCCACGAATGAGGCCAACGGCGCGCAGCGCTTCTTCGGTCACGTCTTTCTTGCCGTCGAGCTTCTTGGCGTCGATGAACTTCTGCACCATGCCGATATTCACTTCAGCATAGTCCTTGCCGAACGGGTTGTTGAAGCCACGCTTTGGCAGGCGCATGTGCAGCGGCATCTGACCGCCTTCAAAGCCCTTGATGGCAACACCTGAGCGGCTCTTCTGACCCTTTTGGCCACGAGCGGCGGTCTTGCCCTTGCCCGAACCAATGCCGCGTCCCTTGCGGACACGGACCTTGCGGGCACCAGCGTTGTCACGGATATCGTTGAGTTTCATAATTGCACTCGCTTTCGCTTTTCTTCGCGCTTAGTTTTCCATTTCGAAGAGCGTGAAACCAGAAATTGCCTCTGGCTCCTTGCCGCTATCGAATTCATCAATTTCGTCCCAGCTGATCCTAGAGCCCTCTATGGTCTCAATTCCAGCCTCGAGAAGTTCAGCCCCTACTGCGTCTAAAGCCTTGGACTTCGCTTCCGATTGGTCAGCAGCCTCGACCCATACGGTCTTGTACCAACCCATCAGGGCTTTCTCGCCATCCACTTTCACCGGGAAATCTTCCCCGAGAAGCAGAAGGCGAAAGAGCATTAGTCGACCACTTCAACCAGATGCGGGACCTTGGCGATCGCGCCGCGAACTTCAGGCGTGTCCTGACGCTCGACGACCTTGTGCATCTTGTTGAGGCCCAGACCGACCAGGATTTGACGCTGGCTGTCTGGACGACGGATCGGCGAACCGATCTGTTTGATCTTGATAGTTTTCTTCGCAGCCATTGATCTTACTCCACAACTGCAGCGGCGTCGGCAGCAGCCTCAGCCTCGCTTGCGCCACCACGACCGAGCAGGTCAGCAACCTTCTTGCCACGACGCTGAGCCACCGATTTCGGCGACGTCTGGTCTTGCAGCGCGTCAAAGGTAGCGCGGATCATGTTGTAGGGGTTCGACGTGCCGACCGACTTGGTCACGACGTCTGCAACGCCCAGGCTCTCAAACACAGCACGCATCGGACCACCAGCGATAATGCCGGTACCCGGAGGTGCGGTGCGAACGGTTACCTTGCCGGCACCGAAGCGGCCATTGCCGTCGTGGTGAAGCGTCCGGCCTTCCTTGAGCGGAACGCGGATCATCTTCTTGCGAGCGGCAGCGGTTGCCTTGGTGATCGCTTCAGGAACTTCGCGAGCCTTGCCGTGGCCAAAGCCAACGCGGCCCGAACCATCGCCAACGACGACGAGCGCAGCAAAGCCAAAACGCTTACCGCCCTTAACCGTCTTCGAAACGCGGTTGATGTGCACCAGCTTTTCGATGATGCCGTCATCTTCCTCTTCGCGGCGGCCACGATTGCCATCACGACCACGTCCACGGCCACGACCGCCTTCACGGTTGCCACCACGGCCACGTCCACGACCCTTCGGCTGCTCGGCTTGCGCCGGAGCGGCTTCAGGAGCTGGCGCAGCTTCTGCTTCAGCAGGAGCGGCTTCCGCAGGGGCTTCCTCTGCAGGAGCAGCCTCAGCGGCTGCTTCTTCAGTGGCAGGAGCTTCTGCAGCTGCAGTTTCGGGTGCTGCGGTTTCTTCGACCGGAGTCTCTTCAGTTTTCTTTTCGTCAGCCATCATCAGAACTCCAACCCGCCTTCGCGAGCGGCATCGGCCAGCGCCTTGACGCGGCCATGAAACAGGAACCCGCCGCGATCGAACACGACAGTGGTTACGCCAGCCTTCTTCGCGGCAGCAGCGATGTCCTTGCCAACCTTGACGGCGGCATCAACATTCGCACCCGAGCTCTTCGCACCCAGCGTCGAAGCAGAAGCGACCGTGCGGCCTTCGGCATCGTCGATGATCTGAGCATAGATGTGCTTGCCGGTGCGGTGCACAGACAGACGCGGCTTGTCACCAGCGCGCGAGCGGAGAGCCGTGCGGACGCGGCGACGGCGGCGTTCAAACAGAGAAAGCTTTGCCATCTTACTTCTTCTTCCCTTCCTTGCGGAAGACGTATTCGCCGCGATACTTGATGCCCTTGCCCTTATACGGCTCAGGCTTGCGCCAGCGGCGGATTTCAGCAGCAAACTGGCCAACGGCCTGCTTGTCGATGCCGGAAATCTCGACCGTGGTCTGATCGGGCGTCTTCACTTCAATGCCTTCAGGCACATCGAGATCAACGTCGTGGCTGAAGCCAAGCTCAAGCTTGAGCTTCTTGCCCTGTGCTTTCGCACGGTAGCCAACGCCAGAAATCTCGAGCGTCTTCGAAAAGCCTTCGGTCACACCTTCAACCAGGTTTGACACCAGCGTGCGCTGCATGCCCCAATAGGAGCGCGCCTGCTTGCTGTCATTGGCCGGGTTGACCGAAATCTGACCGTCTTCGAGCTTATAGTCGATGGCGTCAGACAGGCCCATCGAGAGGGTGCCTTTCGGCCCCTTCACGCTCAGCGTGCCTTCTTCGATATTGGCGGTGACCCCAGCAGGGATAACCACCGGCTTTTTGCCAATGCGGCTCATCAGAACACCTCCGCCAGCACTTCGCCGCCGACATTCACAGCGCGAGCTTCGTTGTCCGAAAGCACACCGCGCGGTGTCGAGACGATGGTGATGCCAAGGCCATTGCGAACAGTCGGCAGCTCTTGCGAGCCCGAATAGACGCGGCGGCCAGGCTTGGAGACACGGCTCACATGCTTGATTGCAGGCTCGCCTTCGAAATATTTCAGTTCAATCCGCAGCGCTTTGTGCTTGCCGCTTTCATCTTCGCTGTAGCCACGGATGTAGCCTTCGCGCTGAAGCACTTCGAGCACGTTCGCACGCAGTTTCGACGCCGGCGACAGGACAGAATCCTTCTTCGCCTGCTGGCCGTTGCGGATACGGGTGAGCATATCACCCAGGGGATCGGTCATTGCCATAATCTAGATCCTTACCAGCTCGACTTGGTCACGCCCGGGATCAGGCCCTTATTGGCCAGATCGCGCAGTTCGATACGATTGAGACCAAACTTGCGGTAATAGCCGCGCGGGCGGCCGGTGGTGGCGCAGCGATTGCGTACGCGGGTTGGGTTCCCGTTGCGGGGAAGCTCAGCCATCTTCAGGCGCGCAATCAGACGCTCGCTTTCATCAAGCGATTCATCGTTAGCGATAGCCTTCAGCTTTTCGTACTTCGCTGCGTACTTCTTGACGAGCTGCTTGCGCTTCTCGTTCTTGTTGATGGAACTCAGTTTCGCCATTGGACTTAAGCTCTCTTCCTTACCGGCCTCAGGCCGCTTCTTTCTGTTCAGACGAGGCTTCACCCTGGAAAGGGAAGCCAAAGAGACGCAGCAATTCGCGTGCCTCATCGTCGGTCTTCGCGGTGGTGGTGACGATGATGTCCATGCCACGCACCTTGTCGATCTTGTCGTAGCTGATCTCAGGGAACACGATCTGCTCCTTGAGGCCCATCGCGTAATTGCCACGGCCGTCGAACGACTTGGCGTTCAGTCCGCGGAAGTCGCGGATGCGAGGCATTGCAATGGTGACGAGACGATCCATGAATTCGAACATGCGATCACGGCGCAGGGTAACCTTGCAACCGATCGGCATGCCTTCGCGCAGCTTGAACTGTGCGATCGACTTCTTGGCTTTGGTGACAACCGGCTTTTGGCCAGCAATCAGCGCCATTTCCTCAGCGGCGATCTGGACCTTCTTCTTGTCCTGGCTTGCTTCACCCACACCCATATTGAGCGTGACCTTTTCAAGCTTCGGAACTTCGAGACGGTTCTTGTAACCGAACTTTTCGGTCATCGCCTTGACGATTTCGTCTTCGTACTTGGCTTTGAAACGTGGAGTGTAATCAGCCATCGATGGTCTCCCCACTCTTCACAGCAACGCGAACCTTCTTGCCGTCCTTTTCTTCGAAACGGACACGGGTTGGCTTGCCATCCTTAGGATCAGCCACAGCAACCTTCGAGATATCCATCGGAGCCGGGAAACGGTCGATGCCACCTTGCGGGTTTACTTGGCTCGGCTTGCGGTGACGCGTGGCGACATTGATGCCTTCGACGACAATTTTGCCGTCTTTGGGCATGACTTGCTGGACAGTGCCGGTGCGGCCCTTGTCCTTGCCTGACAGCACAACGACGCTGTCACCCTTCTTGATCTTTGCAGACGCCATCACAGCACCTCCGGAGCGAGCGAGATGATCTTCATGAAGCCGCGGCCGCGCAGTTCGCGGACCACTGGGCCAAAGATACGTGTGCCGATTGGCTCTTCGCTCTTGTTCACGAGCACCGCGGCGTTGCTGTCGAAGCGGATCACGCTGCCATCGGGGCGGCGAACGTCCTTCTTCGTACGCACGATGACAGCGCGATGGACATCGCCCTTCTTCACCTTTGCGCGCGGCTGGGCCTCTTTGACAGAGACCACGATCACGTCGCCCACGGAGGCAAACCGGCGCTTTGAGCCGCCCAGCACTTTGATGCACTGGACGCGCTTTGCGCCGCTATTGTCCGCGACGTCGAGATTGGATTGCATCTGGATCATCGATCCGGTTCCTTCTCTTGGCTTGCTGGGACACCCGATACTGACCGGGGCTCAGCAGTTCCTCGTCTAAATTACTGCCCTGCCGCCTCGACTTCGAGATCGGCTTCGACCGCTTGCGTGCCGCCTGCGGTGACCCGGTCTTTCACAGCCCAGGTCTTGGTCTTGGAGATCGGCTTGGTCTCCTCGATCCGCACAACGTCACCCACGGTGTATTCGTTGGCTTCGTCGTGAGCGTGATATTTCTTCGTACGACGGATGATCTTCCCGTAGAGCGGGTGCTTCACCTTGCGTTCGACTTTCACGGTCACGGTTTTGTCGGTCTTGTCGGAGGTGACAGTTCCGATCAGAATACGTTTCGGCATTGTCTACTCCTTACGCCCCAGTGGCTTTGGTTGCTGCCGCTGCACGCTCGTTCTGGAGCGTCTTGATCTGCGCGATCGTACGGCGAACCTGCTTGATCCGGGCTGGGCCCTCAAGCTGGTTGGTGGCGGCCTGAAAACGCAGGTTGAACTGCTCACGCTTGAGCTCGTTGAGCTCAACCGCCAGCTGGTCATCGGTCTTCGTGCGAAGATCTGCGATATCGCCCATTATGAGCCTCCCAGGTGCGACGTGTCGCCCATACGAGCGACGACTTTGGTTTTGATCGGCAGCTTCATCGCTGCGCGTTCGAATGCGGATGCGGCGAGCGGACCCGGGACACCGTCGAGTTCGAACAGGATGCGGCCCGGCTTAACCCGAGCAGCCCAGTATTCGACCGAACCCTTGCCCTTACCCTGACGAACTTCTGCCGGCTTCTTTGACACCGGCACGTCGGGGAAGACGCGGATCCAGAGACGGCCCTGACGCTTGATGTGACGCGTGATCGCACGGCGAGCCGCTTCGATCTGGCGCGCGGTAATCCGCTCAGGTTCCATCGCCTTGAGCCCATAGGAGCCGAAGTTCAGGGTCGTGCCACCTTTGGCATTACCGTGAATCTTGCCCTTGAAGGCCTTGCGGTATTTGGTTTTCTTCGGTTGCAGCATTGTCTCTACCTATCTCAGTGGTCCGCGCCTCAGCGTGCCGGACGCACCCCCGAAGTTTGGGCTTCCATCATCAAGCGATCTTGCGCGGTCGGATCGTGCGCCATGATGTCGCCTTTGAAGATCCAAACCTTGATGCCGATGATGCCATATGCGGTCAGCGCTTCGGCTTCGGCATAGTCGACATTGGCGCGCAGCGTGTGCAGCGGCACACGGCCTTCGCGATACCATTCGACGCGGGCGATCTCGGCGCCGCCAAGACGGCCACCGCAGGTGATCTTGATGCCCTCTGCGCCAAGACGCAGAGCCGATTGCACGGCGCGCTTCATCGCACGGCGGAACGCCACACGACGGATCAGCTGGTCTGCCACGCCCTGAGCGACGAGCTTGGCGTCGATCTCCGGCTTGCGGATCTCAACGATGTTCAGCTTCACTTCGCTTTCGGTCATCGACGACAGTTTGGCGCGCAGCTTTTCGATGTCTGCGCCCTTCTTGCCGATGATCACGCCTGGACGAGCAGCATAGATCGATACCCGGCACAGTTTGGCTGGGCGTTCGATCACCACCTTCGAAATCGCTGCCTGAGGCAGGTTATCGATGATGTATTTGCGGATCTCGATATCTTCCTTGAGCAGACCGGCATAGTCGCGCCCTTCGGCGTACCAGCGGCTGTCCCAGGTGCGGTTGATCTGCAGGCGCAGACCGATCGGATTGCTCTTCTGACCCATCTTACGCTTCCTCGTCTTCGCGAACCACGATCCGCAGCTTGCTGAACGGCTTCAGGATGCGGGTCGATTTGCCGCGGCCACGGGTGTGGAACCGCTTCATGGTGATCGACTTGCCAACCGAAGCCTCGGCAACGACAAGCGCGTCGACATCGAGGTTGTGATTGTTTTCAGCGTTGGCGATCGCCGAAGCGAGCACCTTGCTGGCGTCTTTGGCCATCGCCTTCTTCGAGAAAGCGAGGATATTCATGGCCTCTTCGGCCTTCTTGCCGCGGATCAGCTCGGCAACGAGGTTGAGCTTCTGTGCCGAACCGCGAATCTGCGTTCCAACAGCCAGCGCCTCATTGTCCGCTACGCGGCGGGGTGCCTTTGCCTTGCTCATTAGCGTTTGCCCTTCTTGTCAGCCGCGTGGCCAGGGAAGTTGCGCGTAGGAGCGAACTCACCAAGCTTGTGACCGACCATTTCCTCGGAAACCGAGACCGGGATGAATTTCTGACCGTTGTAAACGTTGAACGTAAGTCCAACGAACTGCGGCAGGATCGTAGAGCGACGCGACCAGGTTTTGATCGGCTTGCTGCCACCAGCTTCCTGTGCGTCTTCGGCCTTCTTGAGAAGGCTGAGCTCGACGAACGGACCTTTCCAGACGGAACGTGCCATCGTGTCTTACCTCTTCTTCTTCGCGTGGCGCGAACGGATGATCATTTTGTCCGTCTGCTTGTTCTTGCGGGTGCGGGCGCCCTTGGTCGGCTTGCCCCACGGAGTAACCGGGTGACGGCCACCGCTCGTGCGACCTTCACCACCACCGTGCGGGTGATCGACCGGGTTCTTGGCAACGCCACGCGTAAGCGGCTTCTTGCCCATCCAGCGACGACGGCCGGCCTTGCCCAGGTTTTGGTTCTGGTTGTCAGGGTTTGACACCGCACCAACCGTACCCATGCAATCGGCCCGCAGATAACGCTGCTCGCCCGAGTTGAGGCGCGCGATGACCATGCCGCGGTCACGACCGACGAGCTGGACATAGGCGCCTGCCGAACGAGCGATCTGACCGCCCTTGCCCGGCTTCATTTCAACGTTGTGGCAGATCGTGCCAACCGGCATCTGGCCCAGCAACATGGCGTTGCCTGGCTTGGTGTCGGTCTTTTCGTCAGCCAGCACCGTGTCACCAACAGCAAGACGCTGCGGGCACAGGATGTAAGCCTGTTCGCCATCTTCGTATTTCAGCAGCGCAATGAAGGCCGTCCGGTTGGGATCGTATTCGATCCGTTCGACGGTCGCGGGAACACCCCACTTGCGACGCTTGAAATCGACAAAGCGGTACTTCTGCTTGTGACCGCCGCCCATGCCACGCGAAGTGACATGGCCTTTGTTGTTACGGCCACCCGTCTTGCGCTTGCCTTCCGTGAGCGACTTGACCGGCTTGCCCTTCCAGAGCGAGGTCTTGTCGACAAGGATGAGGCCGCGGCGCGCGGGGCTCGTCGGTTTGTAGTTCTTGAGTGCCATGATCTGCCTCAGATACCGCTTGTGATGTCGATCATCTCGCCTTCAGCGAGGGTGACGACAGCCTTTTTGAAATCCGAACGCTTGTAGGGCTTGCCCTTCCAGCGCTTGGTCTTGCCTTTGGTAACGATGGTATTCACCGCAACGACCTTCTTTTCGTAGATCGCTTCAACCGCTTCTTTGATCTGCGGCTTGGTTGCATCGTTTGCCACCTTGAAGACCACCGCATTGCTCTCCGAAGCCAGAGTCGACTTCTCGGTGATGTGCGGGGCCAGGATCACGTCATAGTGACGCGCAGCGACTTCTTGTTTCTTAGCCATTGAAGCGCGCCTCCAGCTTTTCGACAGCGTCCTTGGTCAGGACCAGCGTGTCGTGATTGAGGATGTCGTAGACATTGGCACCCATGGCCGGGAGGACATTGACGCCTGGCAGGTTGCCAGCGGCTTTCTGGAAGCCAGCATCGACGCTCTCACCGTCGATCACGAGGACCTTGCCAGCATAGCCAGCTTTGTCGAAGTGACCTTTGAGAACCTTGGTCTTGGCATCCTTCATCGACAGGCTGTCGACGACAACCAGGCCGTCTTTGGCCTTGCTCGAAAGCGCCATCTTGAGACCGAGGGTGCGGATCTTCTTGTTGAGCGACTGATTGAAGTCGCGCTTGCGAGCACCGTGAGCCTTACCACCACCGATAAAGATCGGTGCACCGCGGTCACCGTGACGAGCGCCACCTGAACCCTTCTGACGACCGTACTTCTTACCGGTGCGGGCAACATCCGAACGCTCACGCGTTGGACGTGCGGTCGCACGACGATTTTCCAGCTGCCAGGTCACAACCCGGTGCAGGATGTCAGCACGTGGCTCAACGCCGAACACGTCATCGTTGAGTTCGATGTTCGCGCCTGCGCCTGAAACGGCCTTGCCGTCGATTTTCTGGACCTTCACCTTCATGGCTTAGCCCTCCTTGTTTTCGTCATTGCCGGCTTCTGGGGCAGCGGCGTCAGCTTCGGGAGCGTCGGCTTCTGGCGCAGGAGTTTCGGCAGCGGCTTCAGGAGCAGCCGCTTCTTCAGCAGGTGCTTCGGTTGCTGCGGTTTCTTCAACCGGTGCAGCTTCCTCGACGTCGTTCTGCGGAGCAGCGGTATCAATCACAGCGCCCGGGAACGGGAGATCTTCAGGAAGCGGAAGCTTCACAGCGTCGCGAACCAGCAGCCAGCCATTCTTCGAACCAGGGACCGAGCCCTTGATGAAGAGCAGGCCACGATCTGCATCGGTGCGGACCACTTCGAGGTTCTGCTGGGTACGCTGGCGATCACCCATGTGACCAGCCATCTTCTTGCCCTTGAACACGCGGCCCGGATCCTGACGGTTACCCGTCGAACCGTGCGAACGGTGAGAGATCGAAACACCGTGGGTGGCGCGCAGACCGCCGAAGCCCCAACGCTTCATGGCACCTGCAAAACCCTTACCCTGGGTGTGACCGGTGATGTCGACCTTTTGGCCAGCCAGGAAGTGATCAGCGCTGATCTTGGCACCAACTGGGACGAGACCGTCTTCGTTCTCAACCCGGAATTCGGCAACCTGCTTCTTCAGCGCCACTTCCGCTTTCGCGAAATGCTCGCGCTGTGGCTTGGCTACATTCTTTTGCTTCGCTTCGCCGGCACCGAGCTGGACAGCGAAATAGCCGTCACGGTCTGCGGTGCGGTGTGAGACAACCTGGCAATCTTCAAGAGCAAGAACGGTCACAGGAACGTGACGTCCATCCTCCTGAAACAGGCGGGTCATCCCGACTTTCTTTGCGATCACGCCAGTGCGCATCGTCAAAACTCCTACACAGAGGCACAAGGGGACCATCCCCAGGTGCGTGCGGAACCACCGTTTGGATGGCAGCTCCATTCAACCCAATTTTTATGCATCGCCCCGTCCGGGCTGAATGCTCGCGCAGCCACCGGGCTGTTTGAGCGAGACGGGGGACGCAGACCCGAGCATGCTCGGCGGTATCCCTATGTCTTGCCGCACTTCCGTGCAGCGGGGCCTAAGGTGCCCCAATCTCTCGGCTCGTTTTCAGTCCCAGCCGAAGGACCCGATCAAGTGGCTTAGGCCAGCTTGATCTCAACGTTAACGCCGGCAGCCAGATCGAGCTTCATCAGAGCGTCGACGGTCTGGGCGTTGGGCTGCACGATGTCGAGCAACCTTTTGTATGTGCGCACCTCGAACTGCTCGCGCGACTTCTTGTCGATGTGCGGGCCGCGGTTCACGGTGAACTTCTCGATACGCGTCGGCATTGGAATGGGGCCACGAATAAGAGCACCCGTACGACGCGCGGTGTCTGCGATCTCGCCAGTAGCCTGGTCGAGAACACGATGGTCAAACGCCTTAAGGCGAATACGGATATTCTGAGCTTCCATTACCTATACCAATGCGAAAGAGCCAAAGAACTGTTGCCAGCCCTCAAAAACAAAGGCCTGCCCCGCTGTTTTTCCGGTTTCCCGGAACGGGCGGCCTCATAAAATTTCGTCGTTGAGAACGAATCCTCAACTGGAGGCGCGCGTATACGAGTGCGATGCCGATCTGACAACCCCTGAAATCAGGCGAATTTGAACCCTGCTTTCAGACGCGGCCAAGCATCCTTGCCATATGCGGCGCTTCTATAAATTGAGGCCCGGCTCTCATAGGAGAACCGGGCCCCGAATTTCTCACTCGCTCCGAGCGGAGCAAGCCAGCTTACTTGGTGATTTTCGAAACCACGCCCGAGCCAACGGTGCGGCCGCCTTCGCGGATAGCGAAGCGCAGACCTTCGTCCATGGCGATCGGTGCGATCAGCTTGACGTTGATCGTCACGTTGTCGCCCGGCATCACCATTTCGGTGCCATCGGGAAGGATAACTTCGCCGGTGACGTCGGTGGTGCGGAAGTAGAACTGCGGACGATAGTTCGCGAAGAACGGCGTGTGACGGCCACCTTCGTCCTTCGAAAGGACGTAGACTTCTGCGCTGAACTCAGTGTGCGGAGTAACCGAACCTGGTTTCGCGAGGACCTGGCCACGCTCAACTTCTTCACGGCCAACGCCACGGATCAGAGCACCGATGTTGTCGCCAGCTTCACCCGAGTCGAGCAGCTTACGGAACATCTCAACGCCGGTAACGGTCGTCTTCGAAGTTTCCTTGATGCCGACGATTTCAACTTCGTCGCCAACGTTCACAACGCCGGTTTCAACACGGCCGGTAACAACCGTACCACGACCCGAGATCGAGAACACGTCTTCGATCGGCATCAGGAAGTCCTGATCAACCGGACGGTCAGGCTGCGGGATGTGCTCATCAACAGCGGCCATCAGTTCACGGATCGAGTTTTCGCCGATTTCAGCATCGCGACCTTCGAGAGCGGCCAGAGCCGAACCCTTGATGATCGGAATGTTGTCGCCGTCAAAGTCGTACGAGCTGAGCAGCTCACGAACTTCGAGTTCAACCAGTTCGAGGATCTCTTCGTCGTCGACCTGGTCAACCTTGTTCATGTACACAACCAGAGCCGGAACGCCGACCTGACGCGCGAGTAGGATGTGCTCACGAGTCTGAGGCATTGGGCCGTCAGCTGCGTTCACAACCAGGATAGCGCCGTCCATCTGCGCAGCACCGGTGATCATGTTCTTCACATAGTCAGCGTGGCCTGGGCAGTCGACGTGCGCATAGTGGCGGTTGTCGGTTTCATATTCGACGTGAGCGGTCGAAATGGTGATGCCGCGCTCACGCTCTTCGGGAGCTTTGTCGATGTCAGCGAAATCGACCGATGCGCCCATAACCTTGGTGATAGCAGCCGTCAGCGTCGTCTTACCATGGTCAACGTGACCGATGGTGCCGATGTTGCAGTGCGGCTTATTCCGCTCAAATTTTTCCTTCGCCATTTCTCGTATTACCTTCTGTCTAAATTAGTTGCTTCGCGGGAGAAAGGCGGTGCCCGCTGAATCAGGCGCCGCCCCTAGACGTATCGCTCGCCTTAAGCAAGCTTCTCCTTGACCTTCTGAGCTTCGCTCGACGGAACTTCGTCATAGTGACTAAATTGCATCGTGTACTGGGCACGGCCCTGAGTGAACGAACGCAACTCGTTGACGTAGCCGAACATATTGGCAAGCGGGACGAACGCTTCAACCGCTTGAGCGTTACCACGGCTGTCAGTGCCCTGGATCTGCCCGCGACGGCTGTTGAGATCGCCAATCACGTCACCAAGATAGTCTTCCGGCGTGACCACTTCCACCTTCATCACCGGCTCCAGCAGGCGGATGCCCGCCCGGTCGGCGACTTCGCGCATGGCACCACGACCGGTGATCTCAAACGCAACAGTGCTTGAGTCAACGTCGTGGTACTTGCCGTCGATCAGGCGGATCGTGAAGTCGATGATCGGGAAGCCGATCAAGTAACCGCTTTCAGCCTGTTCGCGCATGCCCTTTTCAACAGACGGGATGTATTCGCGCGGAATGTTACCGCCCTTGATCTCGTCTTCGAAGATGATGCCCTGGCCGCGTTCACCCGGGGTGACGACAACCTTGGCTTCACCGAACTGACCTGAACCACCCGACTGTTTCTTGTGGGTGTAGGTGACTTCGACTTCGCGGCCGAGCGCTTCACGGTATGCCACTTGTGGCGCACCGACATTGGCTTCAACCTTGAATTCGCGCTTCATGCGATCAACCAGGATGTCGAGGTGAAGCTCGCCCATGCCCTTGATGATCGTCTGACCGCTTTCGTGGTCAGTCGTTACGCGGAAGCTCGGGTCCTCAGCTGCGAGACGGTTGAGCGCGACGCCCATCTTCTCTTGGTCAGCTTTGGTCTTTGGTTCCACCGACAGTTCGATAACAGGATCGGGGAATTCCATCCGCTCGAGGATGATCGGATCGCTTGACGCACACAGGGTATCACCGGTGGTGGTTTCCTTGAGGCCTGCGATCGCGACGATGTCACCCGCGAATGCTTCTTCGATATCCTCGCGATTGTTCGAGTGCATCAGCAGCATGCGGCCGATCTTTTCCTTCTTGTCCTTGACCGAGTTCAAAACCGAACCCTTGGCCAGCTTGCCCGAATAGATCCGGGTGAAGGTGAGCGAGCCCACGAATGGGTCGTTCATGATCTTGAACGCGAGCGCAGAGAACGGCTCATCATCCGATGAAGGACGGCTGGCCTTTTCTTCTGTGTCAGGAATGATGCCTTCAATCGCAGGAACGTCGAGCGGTGACGGCATGTAATCGACAACAGCGTCGAGCAGCGGCTGGACGCCCTTGTTCTTGAACGCCGAACCACACAGGACTGGAACGAATGCACGCTCCATGGTGCCCTTGCGGATGAGACGCTTGAGCGTGTCCGCATCGGGTTCGTTGCCTTCGAGATATTCCATCATCACGTCGTCGTCTTGTTCGACGGCGGTCTCGACCAGCTTCTCGCGATATTCTGCAGCCTTGTCGGCGAGGTCAGCAGGGATGTCGACATAGTCGAACTTCGCACCGAGATCCTCAGCCTGCCACACAATCCCGCGCATGTTCACGAGATCGACAACACCCTGCAGATCGCTTTCTGCACCGATCGGGAGATACAGCACCAGCGGGTTCGCACCGAGGCGATCAATGATCGACTGCACGCAGTAATAAAAGTCTGCGCCGGTACGGTCCAACTTATTGATGAAGCACATCCGGGGAACACCGTACTTGTCGGCCTGGCGCCAGACGGTTTCGGATTGCGGCTCAACGCCCGCGACACCGTCAAACACGGCGACCGCGCCATCGAGCACGCGCAGCGAACGCTCAACTTCAATCGTGAAGTCAACGTGTCCCGGCGTATCAATGATGTTGATCCGGTGCTCATCGCCCTCGCCGTCCTGCGCGCGCCAGAAGGTCGTCGTCGCAGCCGAGGTGATGGTGATACCGCGCTCTTGCTCCTGCTCCATCCAGTCCATCGTCGCGGCGCCATCATGCACCTCGCCGATCTTGTAGGACTTACCGGTGTAATACAGAATACGCTCGGTGGTCGTGGTCTTGCCGGCATCGATGTGAGCCATGATGCCGATATTGCGATAGCGCTCCAGCGGATACTCGCGGGACATGTGCAAATTCCTTACGTGTGCGGGGGCCAGCCTGGGTCAGGCTTTGATGCGGCTCCCATATAGTTACGTTTGTGACAAGCGGAAGACGGAAGCCCCCGCCTGTCCACAAACATGGGGTGTATTACCAGCGATAGTGCGAGAAGGCGCGGTTGGCGTCAGCCATCCGGTGCGTGTCTTCGCGCTTCTTGACCGCGTTGCCGCGATTGTTCGCTGCATCCATCAGCTCACCCGACAGGCGGGCCGACATAGTGGTTTCAGGACGACCGCGCGCGGCCGAAATCATCCAGCGGATCGCCAGCGCCTGGGCACGCTCGGGGCGAACCTCGACCGGCACCTGATAGGTCGCACCACCAACACGGCGCGAACGCACTTCAACCTGCGGCTTCACATTGTTGAGCGCTTCGTGGAACAGCTGAACCGGATCGCTCTTGGCTTTGGCTTCGACCGTATCGAGCGCCGAATAGACGATGCCTTCTGCAACAGCTTTCTTACCGTCGAGCATGAGGTTGTTCATGAATTTCGACAGAACCTGATCACCAAATTTGGGATCGGGCAGGATAACCCGCTTTTCGGGTCTACGACGACGTGACATAATTCTTAACTCCTTCGGAGTGGCCGCTCACATCCGTGAGCGTCCTCGCTGTGCCGGCCCTCACCCCCGCCCTTCCACCCGGAAATTATCCTCAAGGGCGGAAGGGCGGGGGTGAGGGCTGGCTGGGGCACCAAGCCTCAGGCGGATGCCTGAGGCGCACCCCACAAAAACACCTTACTTCGGACGCTTGGCCCCATACTTACTGCGAGACTGCCTGCGGTCCTTGACACCTTGCGTGTCGAGCACGCCGCGCAGGACGTGATAACGCACACCGGGAAGGTCACGCACACGACCGCCGCGGATCAGCACAACCGAGTGCTCCTGGAGGTTGTGGCCTTCGCCCGGAATATAGGAGATGACTTCGCGCTGGTTGGTCAGGCGCACTTTGGCAACCTTACGCAGAGCGGAGTTCGGCTTCTTCGGCGTCGTGGTGTAGACGCGCGTGCAGACACCGCGCTTCTGCGGGTTCTGCTCCATTGCAGGGACCTTGGACTTGGTCTTCTGCGGAGTGCGGCCCTTGCGGACCAGCTGGTTGATCGTTGGCATATTATACCTTCTTTTTTGCGCGGTTTCAGACTTGCCCTTTTCCGTTCGCCCTGAGCCTGTCGAAGGGCCGCTCTTCACTTCCAGAGCAATCCCAAAAGACAAGTACGGTGCTTCGAAAAGCTCAGCACGAACGGGTGGAGGAGTGGGTCCTTCACCGATTGGCGATTCTGGTTTTGGATGGAAAGAAACAGTTTCGCGCATTGCCCGGAGCGCCGCGCAAAAGGCGGGCCGGAAAACATGCGCGAGGCTGAAACGCTCCACCCGGGGCCAAAAGCGCCGGATTACTTTGCCGGATGCCGATCCCTCACGAGGGAAAAGCGAACCGCCAATGTTCAACTTCTATGCACGGAACAGAGACACTGCTCCGCGAACGCCGCGCCCGTTAGCGGGGATTGGATGGGGGGTCAAGGGGATTGCACTCTCCAGACATGACCAAGCAAAAGACGAGGCTTGCATAGCCCGACGCCCAACTACAGGAAAAGGCGATGCTCCAGATGCACAGAGAGGTCAGCTTATGGGGGTGAAAGCGGACATTGAGCAATCCCAGAATGGCCTTACTTTTCGATGAGCCAACGTTCGTCGAGCGCCAGTTTGTCGCAAATCTCCTAGCTGTTACCCGTCCATCTGTGGTTAGAAGAACACCGCAGGTTAGATGTTTGCGAACGCTCTGATGCACTAGAATGCGTACTGCTGGGGAGGAATTTATGTTTATCCGTCGACCTATGCTCACCGTTGCAGCTATGGCTATGATCACAGCATTGGGCGCAGCGCCCAGCCCAGCATTGGCGCAGCCTTCAACCACCAATAGCGAACAAGCCTGCCGGGATTTCAGTTGGTTGCTTGGGACATGGAACTCCTACAGCCCGTGGGGCGATAGGACTGCGCCAACTGGCGGCTCATTGGTTTTTACAATGACCGGCGGCACGGTTGAGGGGCGGATCGGCTCCTTGAATTCCTACATGGAGGAGAACGGATACACCGCTGGGATGGTCGTGTTCCGCGGTCTGACCGACCTGAGAAGCTTTGGACCAAATGGCACAACCCGCTTTGAGGCACGCGGCGGCGAATATCTGCAAAGCGATGGAGAAACCGCCCGCTGGCGCAGTGGCGGGGTTGGAGTGCGCCAGAACGGTGAGCTCTATATGCTTCCCACGGCCATTGCGGCGTTGTCGGGACACGGACCGTTTCGCCGAGCTGGCGGGACGCAGGTCAGCGATCCATGTGTTCCAGCCACACCTCAAGAACCGGCGCAGGCGCCAGCGGTGTTTGATCAAGATGCCATGCTGCGCAGCATGTTGCTACGCGATCAAGAAGTCCCGCCGGTCATTCTCAATCCGAGCTCTTGTCCGCCGGACAACACCGCTGAGAACAGGTCATTCGATGAATCCCTCGCACGTGTCGAAAGGATCTTGGAGGCTGCCTACCGCGAGCAAGGGGATGAGTCCCTTGCCGCTGAATCGTCTGAGACAGTGTTCAGGTACTATCGAAGCAGTCTGTTTGAGGAACTCGACGCCCTTATCGTCGCGGCAATGTTTGAACAATCCGATGTCCAGCGTGCGGAATATGAACGTCGGGCGAAAGAGATCATGCGGGTGCTTGACCCTTATACGGATGCACAGCTGGCTCGCGAGGCTGCGGAAGAGGCGCGGATCGAACGCGAGCTGAGACGTCTCACGGAGCCCACCGTTGATGAAGGCTTTGGGCGATGCGATAACATGCTGAACATGATCACGGTTGATCCGCCCAAATCTACGCCTGTCGAGCCTGCGACCACCTCCAATGAACCTGCGATACCCATCCAATCGGTTCGCAATGATGTGCAAGGCATCGTCCCTGATCTCTACAATGGAGATGATGAGGCAGAGCGGGTCGAGAACCTTCAAGATATGCGATCAGCGCTGAACGCGATGGACCCGAATGACCCCGCGCGCGAAGGCCTCGGTCGCGCCTATCGCACGCTCTATTCGCGCATTGAGCAGGAATATAACGCAGCGCGCGAGCTGCGCGGGGCGCAAGAGCCGGGGTCGGACAGCGCGCAATTCTATTCAGACCTTGCTGAGCGTCTTCATGGGCAGTTGGTCGAATTCCAGCCCATGGATGGACGAGTGGCAGCCGAGCTTGGCTTGGCTCCGCCTCTCGAGGGCGCGCGCTCGGTTCTCGACGGCAATGAACCCAGTGCGTCGGAATGGACGCTTTATGAGATGTTCCGGAAAAGAAGCGATCAAGCCGCTGAATTTGGCAGGACGCCAGAGGATTTGACCAAATCCAAAGCCGGCCGGTCGATGCGGTCAGCCTACGAACATGCCTATGGAGCTGATTGGAGCTACGACGCTGATCTTGATCGCATCTTGCAGCTCCCGCCCGTTCAGAACTGATCCTCGCTCTTGGCGGCCTGCGATTTTGGTGCGGCTCACATTCTCAATGACGCGCGCTCGGTATTGGAAGGCGATTGGCCCAGTTTGCCGGACTCGGCGCTTTTTGGTTTTTCCGGAAAAATGTGGATCGTGCGGTGGAATTTGGCAGAACGCCTCAGTCCCCAATGTCCGCAACTGGGTCGTGAGCGGACCGGCGGATTTCGGTCCCAACTGTACATTCTTCGGCGTCGTCTTGCCTGCCTCGAACCAAATGCCGTTTTCCTACATCGCCAAAATGTGCATAGTTCCGTGGGGTTATGATTGATGAGCCCCCAAAGAAAGACCCATCTTCTTTAGACCCTCAGACGCCGGGCGGCGGGCATCCGGTTGTTTGTTTTCGCTTCAAGCGCCAGCGCTCACATCCGTTCGCTTGGCTTCCCTCGCATAAGCTCGGGCGCCCGGTCGGGCTTGCGGCGCTGCGCGCCGTGCTCCGCGACCAAGCCACTAGGATTGCACAATGAGTGAGCCAACCACAAACAAGCGGCAGACTCCCCGCCAAGCCACATCCGCCGTCGCTCACAGCGCCGAACCCCCGGCCCCGGACGATCCGTTGCTCCACTTCACCCCGGTCCCGCATAAGCAGCTGCGGCGCAATTCGATCACGCCCAAGCTCCAGCGCCAATTCATCGCGCATCTTGCCGCCACCGGCATCGTCAGCGAAGCCGCGCGGCATATCGGCAAGTCGATGGAGGCGATTTACAAATTGCGTCAGCGCCCCGGCGCCGAGGGCTTTCGCGAAGCCTGGGACGCGGCGCTGGATCGCGGGGTGGCGCGGCTTGAAAGCGGTGCGCTCGCGCGCGCGATTGCCGGTGAAGAGCGGCTGGTCGTCTCCGCCGGCAAAGTGCTGGGCAGCGAAATCCGCCACAATGACGCGCTGACCATGTTCTTCCTGCGCCAGCGTCGGCCCGAACGCTATGGCAAGCGCGAGCTGCGCCCCGGCCATCCGGCCTATGAGAAATTGCGCGAGGAAATCCGTGAGGAGCTGCAGCGCGAGGAGGCGGCCGCGCGGCTCTCACCCGAGCGCAAGCAGGAGGTCACCGAATGGCTGCTGGGCTTCAAGGCGCGCTGGCGCGAGCAATGGGAACGCGAACGCGACGCCGAAGCGAGCCGGAAGCGGGTGTTGGGAGATTCGGGCGCGTAGCGACCGCAAGGGCGACCGCCCGCCCGCAGCGGCGCGGACTTGTCCGCAAGCCGCGAGGACATCGCACGCTGGATAGCGTGCGGAACACAAAGACTCCCTTAGGTTTCGCGCAGCGGCGCGGAGGGAGCAGAGACGCGGAGATACGGCTGGAAATGTGCAAGCCCATGCACCTGAAGTGCGGCGAAGCCGCTACCAAAAAAGATCCATACAGATCTGATCGCGCCTTCGGCGCGTGTGCAGCCTCTAGAAGTCGAACAGTGCACCCGGCTCCCCAGCGTCTCTGCTCCCTCCGCGCCTCTGCGTGAAAATCAAAATTCAATGAGAGCTTCGTGAGGACGAAGAACCAGCGTGCGCGCTTTCGCCCTAAGACGCCAGATTACTCGGCAGCGACCGCCTGAGCTTCTGCTTCGGCCTGTTTGCGCGCCAAGCGCTCACGATCCGCCTTCTCGCGGTCCGCCTTCACTCTGAGCGCCTGATCAGCGAGGCCGCGCCAGGTCTTTTCCGCTCGCAGATTGCGCTCGCGGACATTTTCGAGCGTCGCCTGCTCGGCCTCGAGCGCGGCTTCCTTGGCGCGGGCGTCATAGAATTCGAATGTCTGGCTCATCATTGCCTCTCATCTGCGAAAGTGTGAGTTGGGATATCCCTCCCGCGTGGCGGTTCGCGAAAACACGCGGGAGGGATCTGGGTTGGCCGGTCAGTCAGCGGCAGACAGATTGACTGCGCTTTCCTTGCCATTGCGGCCGGTCTCGATTTCGTAGTTGAGACGCTGTTCCTTTTGCAGCGTCTGCATGCCCGCGGCCTGCACAGCGCTGATATGGACGAAGCTGTCGCCCGAGCCATCTTCGGGCTGGATAAAGCCATAGCCTTTGGCGTCGTTGAAGAATTTAACAGTTCCAGTCTTGCTCATGTGGGTTCCTTTCCAGAACACAATGGATTGCCGAACCGCAACATGCGGGACGGTCGTGCATCAAATCGTCCTGTGAAAGGAAGTCGTCGTCTGGTTTGCGCCGGGGCCAATGAAGGCAAGCGGCGGTCGTCAAAATCCGAAGTCCGTCGCAAAATTCGACGTCAGCGCGCTGTACCTAGCAGCTAACTCGCAATGCGCCAAACCGCATGCAAGCGGGGGGCAAGCGCAAAACAGGGTTAATTTCAGCCAAAAATTGCCGTCGTCAGTGAGGTCCGCCCACGCATAATCGGCATAAATCCTGGAGTTAAGCCAAGTACCCATGTCTGTCGCGCAAGCCCAAGATCCTGAATTCCAGGCATCCTGCCAACGCAGTTTTGGCCGGGCCGAGGTGTCGATTGCCGCCACCTTGGAGATTACGCGTGGGCGGTTTCGCTGCACCCTGTTCGATCTGTCGATCGAGGGGGCTGGCATCGAGACTGACCAGAAAATCGAGCCCGGCCAATCGGTCTGGCTCAAACTGCACAAGCTCAAGATCTTCTGCACCGTGCAATGGCACCGCCCCGGTTCAATCGGGGTGCAGTTCGAACAAAAGCTGCCCAAAGCCTTCGTCCTCAAAATGCTGGGGCAGGATGTCGACGCCGAAGCCTATGAAGACGCCGAAGCCATGCTGGCCGCGCGCGATTGGGTGATGGGGTCCAAGACCGTTCAGCCGCGCACCCTCACCGCGTCGGACATTCTCGAAGCGCGCAATCAGAAGTCTGACGCGTCGAGCTATGTCCAGGGCGGGCTGCAATGGCTGATCCTCAATCGCAATGGCGATGAAGAGGCGCGGCGCGTGATGAAGAAGCGCGTGTTCACACTGTTCACCTCCTCGGCCGTGCTTGGCTCGCTGCTGGGGCTGGGAAGCGCATTTGTGTGGTGAGCGCGATGGCTGTGATGTCCTCCCCTTCTCCTTGGCCAAACGGCGCGGATACGCGCCCTGCGCCCGGTACGATTACCGCAATTTTAACCTTGTTTTGCGATGGTCCGACCCTGGGTGTTGGAAGGTCTTTCGCGATTCTCGACGAATCGTTGCTGGTAGGTTGAAAGACGATGGAAGTACGCACCGACGATCGCATTCCAGTAGCCCTTGATGGCCGCGTCCAATTCATTGGCGGCGAGGCCCCCGTACACGTGGTCGACATTTCGCCCGGCGGGTGCCGCATGGTCACCGAGAGCGATCGCTTGCGCAAGGGGATGATCCTGGTCGTGTCGCTGATGCCCGGCTTTGAGGTGCGCGGGCGGATCCTGTGGCGGCGCGACAGCCAGGTCGGCATGCTGTTCAACGCGCCGGTGGAGAAGGAATTGCTGAGCCAGCTGCTGGCGGGTGAGCTCAAGACCGATCACAGCCTGCTCAAGCCCAATTCGGGACGGCCGGTGTTCCCAGTCTAATCTGGCTGCGCTGATTTAGCCGCGTTCGGACGCCAGCAGACCATACCAATAGACATCGCGCAGTCCGGCATGGGTGGTCTCGTGTTCGCGCAGATGCGCTTCGCGGGTGAAGCCGAGCCGTTCGAGCAGCTTGATCGAAGGAATGTTCTCGATATCGACTTCGGCGGTGAGCTTGCGCGCGCCGCCGTCAAACAGATGCGCGATCAGCGTCGCCATGCATTCGCGCGCAATGCCTTCGCCCTGCCGCTCCATACAGGTGATGTAGCCCACTTCCTCGACGCCCTGTTCGTGCCCCGGCACCGCGACAAAGCGCCCTGCGACCGCTCCCTGCGCATCCTCGGCAATCCAGGTGCGGCCATTCCAATCAGGATCGGCGAGCCAGCCCCACAGCTCTTGCTCAGACTCAAAACCCGGACGGGTGAGATAGAGGCATTGCGCCTCGTCAGACAGAGTCGGCAGCAAAGCCGCAGCGTCGGATCGCTGCATTGGGCGGAGCGTGAAGCGCTCGGTTGAGAGGGCCGAAACGGGTGTCATGGCGCGTGGGTCAGATCGAGGCCTGATCCGGGTCAACGAGATGCGCAACCAGCGCCTTGACCTTTTTCTGGCGCCATTGCGGCAGCGGCGCGACCAGCCAATAGGCGCGCTTGCTTTCGACCGGCTCGTCGAGCGCAACCAGGCGTCCTTGCTCAAGCGCGACCTCGACCAAAGCCAGCGGCAGAACGGTGCGGCCCATCCCCGCAAGCGCCGAGCTCATCGCCTGTCCGGCGCTGCTGGCGGTGATGCAGGCATTGACGTCCTCAGGCAAAGACGCCTCAGTCCAGTCAATCCACGCATCGCGAGCCTCGGGCGCAGCGACCTTAACCTTGAGCGCCGGTGCCAATTGCACGCCTTCAAGCTCCCCCGGCCCAGCGATGAAACGGATCGCCAGATCGAGGTTGGCTTCGGTGAAATCAGCGCCTTCATCGGGCGCGAGAATATATTGCACGCCCGGGGTCTCCGCCTGAAACGGCGCCAGCCGCGGCGCGAGCCATTCGGCATAGAATTCGCGCGGCGCGGCAATCGTATAGCGGTCAGAGGCCTGCCCGGCCTGCATCACCTGGACGCTTTCCTCAAACCGCAGAAAGCCCTCGCGCAGCGAATCCAGCCCGCCCTCGCCTTCGGGCGTCAGTTCCAGCCCTTTGCTGGTGCGGCGAAACAGCACCACGCCGAGATGGTCTTCCAGCGCGCGGATTTGCTGGCCGACGGCAGCGGGCGTCACCGCAAGCTCATCCGCAGCGCGAGTGAAAGAGAGATGACGCGCGGCGGCGTCATAGACACGCAAGGCGTTGAGGGGCAGGTGAGTCCGCTTCATAGCCAGCGACTTAGGGTGCAGCGCCTAGAGCTGCAAGGGCGCGGCGGCAGGGAAATGTTTCGCTTAGGCCTGGTCTTCGGCTTCGGCGGGCGCGGCGAGCGGGAAATACGGAATCCGCACTTCCAGCGGCGATCCGTCCGAACGCAGGAAGGTGTAAAAGCCCTCCATCGATCCGTGCGGCGTCGTCAGCGGACAGCCCGACACGTAATCATGGCTCTCACCCGGCTTGAGCATGGGCTGTTCACCCACCACACCTTCGCCATCGACGTGATTGACCATGCCGCGGGCATCGGTGATCCGCCAATGGCGCGTGCGCAGCTGCAGCGGCTCGTGCGAGCCGTTCTCGATCCGGATGTGATAGACCCAGAACCACTTGCCGGCATCGGGATGCGATTGCTCGGGCAGGAAGTTGACAGCGACCCGTACGGTGACCCCGTCGGTGGTGGCAGCGTGTTGGAACAGCTCTTTCATACGAATCTCAAGGTAACGATTCTCTTCTCGCTCACAAGAGGGGCAACGCGCTTAATCCACCCTGTATCCCAGACAGCACAATTTAGGGCTGTTCGGGCGCGCGCGCCAATTGCTCACGATCGTCGGGCGGATTGTGCTCAAACAGAAAGGCCTCCAGCGCGTCGAACCATTTTTGCTCGCTTTCCGTGCGCGAAAAACTGTGCCCTTCCCCTTCGATCACCAGGGTGGTCAGCGCGACCGGCGCCTTGCGCGCCGCCTTCTGCATCAGCTCAAACTGCTTGAACGGCACATTGGTGTCGCGTGTGCCATGCGCCAGCAGGACCGGCCGGTTGAGGTTCTTTGCCAATCGGAACGGCGACACGTCCTTGAGGTCAAAGTCATCCTCACCTTCGATTTTCACCTGCCATCTCTTGCCGGCCTTGCTGGTGAGATAGCGCCGATCATAGCGCAGCATCTTGTCCCAATCGGTGACTCCGGCCCAGCTCGCAGCGCAGCGATAGCGCTCCGGATTGCGCAACACCGCCCATAGAGCCGCATAGCCGCCATAGGAGCCGCCCACCACGCATACGCGTTGGGAATCGGCGATGCCTTCGGACACCGCCCAATCCATCGCATCGTCCAGATCATCCTGCATGCCGCGGCCCACCTGGCCGGTGCCCAGATCATAAAAGTCGGTGCCATAGCCACCCGATCCGCGGAAATTGGGTTGCAGCACCGCGTAGCCGCGATTGGCCAGGAACTGCACCTCGTCATTGTAACGCAGCTCGTCGCGGATCCCGAAGGGGCCACCATGCGGCAGAATGATCAGAGGAAGGTCCTTCGCCTCTCGCCCCTTTGGCAATGTCAGATAGGCGCGAATATCGGTCCCGTCGCGGGCGGTGTAGGTAAACGCCTTGGGCTTGGACAAAAGTCGGAAATCAAGCGCCGGGCGATATTGCAGGAGCTCGGTCATCTCCTGCGTCTCGCGCTCATAAAGATAGAGAACGCCCGGATCGGCCTCGCTCCCCGCCCATACCAGCATTCGGTCGCCGTCTTTGCTGCGGGACTGGACCCATACCTCCCGATCGCCGACCGCTTCGTTGAGCGCTGCATAGTCACGCTCATATTGCTCATCGAACCACACCACACGCTGTCGGTCATCGGTGTAGAACACGGCAATCGGCTTGCCGTCGTCGAGCCAGGCCCGCTCGATGTCCCAGTCATCATTCTGGTAAAATGTCTCGACCACTTCGCGCTTGCTGTAGTCGTAGACCCGAAGCCCTACCCGGCCATTTTCATCCTCGTCGAGGACATAGCCGCGATCGCTGTCGCTGATGATCTCGATGGCGTCGAAAAAGCCGTCCTGATCCCCAGGCTTGATCCGCGCAATCCGTTCAAGCTCGTCGGTCGGCTCGGAGCGATAGAAGATGACGTAGCGCCGGTTCCACCAGCCAATTCCCATCCGCAGCACACCCTTGTCGTCAGCGTACCAGTCCCACACGCCTTTGATCGGGCCCTGGACGCGGGTCACTTCGCCGCCGGGTTTGAGCTCATAACGAAACACGCTGGGAAACCGGAATCGCCCGTCGCCGCGGTGAGCAATCAATGCCCACTCGCCATCCTCGGCGACATGGACGACATAGCCTCCGCTCAGGCTGCGCGGTTTCTCAACCAGCCAGTCAAATTCGCCGGTCAGCGGATAGGCCAGGATCAACCGAGTGAAGCGCGCATAGGCATTACCTTGAGCATTGCGGAGCAGCCCGGACACCTGGATCAGCATCTTGTCTTCGCTGACCCAGCGGAACCAGCGAACGTTGAGCTCTGGCGAAAAACCGATCGAGTCGATGCGCGCACCAGTGCGCGGATCTGCAACAACCAATTGGGTGCCTTTGCCAGACCGCCGCAGATAGGCCATCGTTATGCCCTCGGGCGACAATTCGGGAGACCAGAATTCGCTTCTTTGCGCGAAGGTTTCGCTCGCGATCAGTGGCGGAATGCTCGCCTCATCGGCCTCCACTGGCGGAGGCACATCCTCCGATTGCGCAAGGGCGGAAGGCGCAAGGATTAGAGCCAGAGCGGCGATCACAAGATTGCGAATGGACTTCACGACTCTGCTCCTGACAAGGGAGCTTCCGCCTCTTTATCGTCTTCGTCGCTCTTGGATGGGTTCAAGAGGCGTTGCAGCGTGTCTACTTTGGGGGCCAAGAGATTGCCTTGCTCGTCAACCTGATCGGCTGGATTGTGCTTGGCGAGGAATGAGTCGAGAGCATCAAGCCAGGCCTTTTGGCTGCTCGCAGTAGAAAAACTGTGCCCGACCCACTCGAGAACCAAGGTTTCTGGCGGCATTGGTGCTTTCGCGCTGGCCTTTTCAAACAGGACGAACTGCTCGAAGGGAACGATTGGGTCATAGGTCCCGTGGGCAAGAAGCACCGGGCGATTGAGCCGTCGACCAAATTCGACGGGCGACACTTTGTCCATGTCAAATCGGGTCTCACCCACAATCTTGTTTCGCCATCGCCGGCTGGCTTTTCTGGTCAGGAATTTTCGATCGTACCGAAGGATCTTGTCCCAATGTGTGACTCCAGCCCAACTTGCCGCGCAGCGATAGCGCTCTGGATTGCGAAGCACTGCCCACAAGGCCGCATAACCGCCATAAGATCCCCCTACGACACAGACCCGGTTCGGGTCAGCAATGCCCTGGCCGACGGCCCAATCCATCGCATCATCCACATCGTCCTGCATTTTTCGCCCGACTTGGCCAACGCCAAGATCATAATAGGCATCGCCATATCCACCTGACCCGCGAAAGTTGGGTTGAATAACGGCGTAACCACGATTGGCCAGGAATTGGACTTCATCGTTGTAAACAAGCGAATCCCGAATTCCGAAGGGTCCGCCGTGTGGCAAGACAATCAATGGCAGGTCTTTTGCCACCCTCCCTTTGGGTAAAGTGAGATAGGCCGGGATCACTGTTCCATCGCGAGCCGTATATTGAAACGGCTTTGGCCGTGCCAATTTTTGGAAATCGATACCGGGACGTGCCTGGGCGATTTCCTCAAGCGATTGGCGCTTTTGATCGAATAGATACAGGACCCCTGGATCGGCTTCACTAAGGGCCCAAATCAAGCGTGAATTGCCATCGTCGGACTGAGAAGAAACCCAAACTTCGGTGTCACCAAGTGCCGATTGCAACGCGGCATGCGTTGCCCGGTCATCCTCATTGAACCAGACCATCTGCCGCCGGTCGTCCAAATAAGACACTGCGACTGGCACGCCGTCACGAAAATAGACATCTTCGATATCCCAATCAGGATTTTCGTAAACAGTCTCAACATGCTCTCCGGCGGCAAAGTCATATCGATGCAATCCGACCCTGCCGCCAGCAAAGGATTCGAGAACAAACCCGACATCGGTCCCGCGAACCAGCTGAGCCACTTCAAAGAAGCGATCATCTTCTGATTGCTCAAATTTTCCAATTCTCTCGAATTCTGTCTTGTTCGCGCCTCGATACCAGACGTGGAGCCTCTTGCCCTTCCAACCGAGTCCCAGACGGACGGCACCACTATTATCTGGCACCCAGAATTCGACGTTCTTGACAAAGGACTGAACCTTGACCGGCTCAATCTCGGCCGGCGTACCATAAATGGCAGGCGTCGTGAGCTCTACGTCAACCGCGTAGCGAAAAACCGATGGTCCATCGTCGTCCTCGTCTTCGCGATGCGACAATAAGACAAAATCGCCGTCTGGAGAGACGTAGACAATTTCGCCGCCATTGACCCCTGCCTCCTGATCAAGAAGATAGGCAGCGTGACCTGTTAGCGGATCGACCAAAACGAGCCTGGAATAGCGCTGGCCCCAATCCACTGCTCGGCCACGAAACCCCTCATGAATCAAAAGTCGATCATTTCCGACCCATCTAACGCGATCCGGCGACTTTGATTCCGGCAATCGGAACGTGTTCACCATTTGCTTCTTTTGAGCATCGACAACCACGTATTCGACGGCGCCCAGGCGTTCGCGCAGGATCACAATTATCTGACCGTCCGGCGAAAGCGTGGCCATGCGAAACTCCGGCCGTTCAGAAAAGGTAGTGGTCGAAATGAGCGGCGGGATTTCGGTAGCACCCAGACCAGTGCCTTCTGTTACAACAGCGGGTGGCGCAGCGGATTCCTCGCCCGCGCCTTCCTTAGCGATTGCCTGAGCGTGCGCCGGGAATAGCGCGATCGCCCCCGCCCACAGCAGCACGCCTGCAGCCAGCCATTTCATTGAGCGCCCCCCAAGTCAGTGATGACCGGGAGCAATACTATGTCGGTGCTGAGCGATGGCAAGCCCTGAAGGCCTGCGGCACAGCGTTAGCCCTTGGCGAGCTCTTCCTCGATCTGACCCAGCCGCTCTTTGCCAAAGAACATTTCATCGCCGACAAACATGGTGGGAATGCCGAACGTGCCACGCTCAACCGCGTTGGACGTGTTGTCGACCAGGCCTTGCTTGACCTCATCGGTCTGCGAGCGCGCGAACAGATCTTCCGCGTCGAGCCCTGCTGCCGTCAGCACCGCGCCAATCGCGGCGGGATCGGCGAGGTCAATGCCCTGTTCCCAGATCGCCGGCATCATGGCGTCGATGAATTGCACCGCGCGGCCATCCTGATCCGCTGCGTAGAGCATGCGCTGCAGAGTGATCGAATTGAACGGGAATTGCGGGTGCATCTTGTATTTGGTCAGCTGGTGCTTCTCGATAAAGCGCCGCATTTCGAGCATCGCATATTCGTTTTTGCCCTTCACATCGGCGTCGCGCATGAAGGGCGGTGCGTTGCCGGTGAGCTTGTGCATTCCGCCCAGGAATACCGGGAAGATATCCAGACTCGCGCCATTGCGATTGATCACGTCGCGCAAGGGACCCCAGATCATATAGGCGTTGGGACTGACGAAATCGAAAATCAGCTCGACACTCTTGGCCATGCAAAATTCCTCTGTTGTGTTGGCGAAGTGGTTGCACAATGCAACCAGATTGGCAAGCGTCGCGATCACCAGCCATCTCCAAAATTATGGTTATGACCGTGTTACCTGCGTTTGTGCCGCTTTTGTTAGGTCACGCCTGTGAGAGTGTAATCCTCTTCGGTGCCTATCTGGGTTAAGTGGCCCTGAAATTACTGTCGTTCCAATCTGACCTTCGGGTCGGAAAAGGGCTGAGATCGGAAACGGTTTCAGCCCTTTGCTTTTGGAAGCGGTTAGATCCCCGCAGCAGCCAGCGCCTGGTCGAGATCTTCGGCCAGGTCCTGCGCGTCCTCAAGCCCGACATTGATCCGCAGCAGCCCTTCAGTCACGCCCATTTCGGCACGGCCATCATCGCCCATATTGGCGTGAGTGGTGCTGGCCGGGTGGCACATCAGCGAACGCGCATCGCCGATATTGTTGGAAATATCGATCAGTTGCAGCGCATCGAGGATCTGGAAGGCGCGTTCACGCGTGCCGACATCGAAAGCGAAGATCGGCCCGGTCGCGTCCATCTGCGCTGTTGCCAGTTCGTGCCTTGGGTGGCTGGCGAGCCCGGGATGCAGCATATGGCCACCTGCCTTCTGCACGCGCGATTCAAGGAACTCGCCCAGCTGGACCGCGTTCGCGCTTTGCTGATGCGCGCGCAGATTGAGCGTCTCGAGACCCTTGTGAACGACCCAGGCGTTGAAGGGTGAGCAATTGGGTCCGGTGTTGCGCTGGAAGGGCAGCAGCACTTCGTTGATCCATTGCTCGCTGCCGCACACGGCACCGGCCAAGACACGGCCCTGCCCATCCATCAGCTTGGTCGCGCTATAAGCGATCACATCCGCGCCAAATTCGAGCGGACGTTGCAGCGCCGCGGTCGCAAAGGCGTTGTCGACGACGGTGGTGATGCCATGCGCCTTGGCCAGGTCGCAAACAAATTGCAGGTCAACAATGTCGAGCGTGGGGTTGGCCGGAGTTTCGAAGAAAAACACCTTGGTGTTGGGCTTGATCGCGGCTTCCCATTGCGCGTTGTCCGCGCTGTCGATCACGCTTGTCTCGATCCCAAAGCGCGGCAGCAGCTCGTCGACCAGCCAGCGGCACGACCCGAAGGCAGCGCGCGCCGCGACACAGTGATCTCCGGCGGAGAGCTGGCACAGCAGGGCCGCCGTCATCGCCGCCATCCCGCTTGATTGCGCACGACAGGCCTCTGCCCCTTCCAGCAAAGCGATCCGTTCTTCGAGCATCGCCACGGTTGGGTTCTGAAGCCGCGAATAGGTCATCCCCTCCGCGTCGCCAGCAAAGCGATCCGCGACGGTCTGCGCGTCATCATAGGTATAGCCAGACGTCAGAAACAGCGCTTCGCTGGTTTCGCCATGCTCGCTGCGCCAGGTGCCGCCGCGCACCGCGCGGGTTGCCGGACGCCAATTGCGCGTTGCTGCGCGATCCATGCCAGTGGTCTTCTTCATAGGGGCCGAGGCTTAGGCTGACCGCTTGTGCGGGGCAAGCCGATTGATGTGGGTTCAGACGCTGCTGGCATTCAATCCGTCGCGGGCAACGCGAGCATGGCCGACCATGCTGAGCATTTGCGATCCTTCGATCAGCGTCAGCAGATAGCGCGCGCCGCCGCGCGGATCGGGATCGTTGGCGGGCATTTCCTTCTCCAGCCAATCGAGCAATTGCTTGATGATCTTGTGCGCCGCCTCGCGATAGCCGGGCACTTCGCGCGCGCAGCCGGCGACAATCTCCCACCACAGCACCATGAAGGGCTGCATTTGGGGCTTGCGGGTTTCAGTCAGGATACGCGTTAGCGTAGCCTTGCGACTGGCAGCGCGCCGCTTGCCCACGGCGGAATCGAGCGCGCTGGCATAGGATTGCGCGATGAAGTCGAGCACATCGACGATCAGCTGCCGCTTATTGCCAAAGTGATAGATCAGCATGCGATCGCTGGTCCCCGCCGCTTTCGCCAGCGGGCGCAGGCTGGCCCCGCCCAACCCATGCTGGAGCACATGCGCCGCCAGCAGCGGCAGCAGAGTCTCGCGCGACATTTTGGGTTTGGGCAAAGGTCTTGCTTTGGGTTTCTGCTTCGATGAGGCCATTCCCTCTTGTAGCAATCGCTACACATTGCTACAAGCCTATGTAGCAGTCGCTACAATCTTGCAGGAGATTCGCAGATGTCCGTTTTCGAAGTGTCGGCCACGATTGGCCTCGTCATCGTCGTCCTGGTGGCAATCTACATCGTCGCCAAGCCGGTCGAGACCGGCAATGTCTTCATTGCCGCTGTGCTGTCAGCAGCCTTTGGCGGATACACCGCCGTCACGATCTACGCCGATGGTTTCATGCCGATCTGGAGCAACCACACCAACAATCTGTGGGGCGTCCAGGTTTGGTGGGATCTGCTGTTTGCTGTGGCGCTGTGCCTGTTCCTCGCGGCTCCCCGGGCGCGCAAGGTCGGGATGAACCTGCCGCTCTGGACCGTATTGGTCGTCGGCACCGCTTCGATCGGCCTACTGGCAATGCTGGCGCGTCTGTTCTGGCTCGAGCAGCAGGCTCAGTCCTCAGAATAAGCCAAGCAAACTTGGCTTAGAGGCTTGTCGCGGGTTCAGCGCTTGCTAAAGCGCACCCGCGATGACCGACGCTCCTCCTCAGCCGCGCGATCCGATAATTGCCACTGTTGGACTGGCGCTTGCCTTCGCGCTGCTGGCCTGGCTGCGGATAGAGATTCCCAGCAAACCCTATTTCGACGAAACGCATTATCTGCCTGCGGCGCGCGCGCTTCTCGACGGCGGCGCCTTCCTCAATCGCGAACACCCGATGCTGGGCAAGGAGCTGCTGGCGATTGGCATGGCGCTGTTCGGCGACAATCCGCTGGGCTGGCGGATCATGCCGCTGCTGGCGGGAACGCTGGCGCTGTTCGCGTCGACCCGAGCGATGTGGCACGCCAGCCATGATCGCTTCGCCAGCCTGGCCTTCGGCCTCTTGATCGCGACCGGCTTTCACCTCTTCGTCCATGCCCGGATCGGCATGCTGGATATCTTCATGGTGGCGTTCCTGACGCTCGCCGCATGGCAGTTCACCGCTGCGATCCGTGAGCCGGAGACGGGCCGCTGGCGGTTGGCTGTTACCGGTGTGGCATTAGGGCTCGCCATGGCGTCGAAATGGAATGCCGTGCCATTGGCGATGATCCCTGGCCTGGCGTTTCTCGCCGCGCGTTTTTCCGCCGGTCGCCAGCATCTGATCGTCAGCACGCGCGGAATTCCCGTCCCCGGCATCTCGCTTGTCGAGGCGTTCCTGTGGCTCGGCATTGTGCCGCTGCTGGCCTATTCGCTGACCCATTGGCCGGGTTATGATCTGATCAATTCCCCGCTTGCTGCCAAAGGTTTATGGGGCACACATCAGGAAATGCTCGAATTGCAGAATTCGGTCATGCAACCACATCCCTATCAGAGCACCTGGCCGCAATGGGTGCTCAACAGCCGTGGCATCTGGTATCTCTATGAATTCGCCGACGGCGCACAGCGCGGCGTGCTTCTGATCGGCAATCCGCTGACCATGCTGCTGGGACTGCCAGCGCTGATCTGGTGCGCTGTGAGCGGCGCCCTGCGCTCTGATTGGGCCAAAGCGGCGGTGGTGCTCGGCTATGTCGCCAGCCTGGGATTGTGGCTGATCGCGGGCAAGCCGGTGCAATTCTACTATCATTATTTCGTGCCCAGCATCTTTCTGCTCGGCGCGCTTGCCTTGACGCTGAGCGATCTTAGGCAAAGCGAGAAATACCGCTGGATCAGCGGCGCGGTTCTGATCGGCAGCGTGCTGATGTTCGCCGGCTTCTACAAGGTGCTGTCTGCGGCCGAATTGGCCGGACCGCAAAGCTTCCTCTATTGGAGCTGGCTGCCAGGATGGAGGTGACGATGCGTTTCGCGATTGCTGCGCTTTTGCTCACCAGCCCCGCTGCAGCCGATGATACGTTCAATTGCCCTAAGCCAGTCGGGACGCTGGCCGTCGACGAAGAACTCTATGCGAGAGCCATGCCTACCAATACCGACGCTTGGATGCCGTCGCATTGGGAAGTCGATTACCGCTGTCGGGTCGATGGCAATGGTCATCTGGTCGACTGCGTCTTCGCTTCGCGGCAAGTCTTTTCCGAATTCGGCGCGCGAAGAATGAACGCGTTGATGCCTCGGGTGATGCGCGCGACCACGACGGATCAACCCAATCAACCCTGCGTTGCTGGGAAAATCACCTTTCGCAGCGGATCCGAAGCCAATGCCAGCGATGACGCTTCCTCAGTAACGTCCCCAGACGAAGCGGCTCGACAGCGCGAAGTTCCAGACCGAACCGATTAGAATCCCGCATAGAGCGGCGAGCACCCAGTACACGCCAGCCCCTTCGAGCAGAGTCGCGACCGCAACATTGGCAAATCCGCCGACCGCGCAGGTGAGGCAGAACCCGGCCCAGCCGCGCAACAATTCGCCAAAGCCGCGCAGGCGCTTGTCGCGATAGGTCAGCCAATTGTTGAGCCAGAAATTGAAGCTCATCGCGCTCAACACCGCCACGCCCTGCGACAGAGTGAAGCCTTCGCCCAACACTAGGATCAGAGCGGCGAGCACGGCCATATGGACGATCACCCCCAAGGCTCCGACAGTGCCGAACAGCGCAAACCGGGTCGGGATTACCCGCCCCAAGGTCTTGTCGTAGAGGCCGGCGAGGAAATCGAACAGGATCGCCCGGTCGAGCTTGCTTTCGCCTTCGCGGCGCGCGGCGAAATTGAGCGGGAATTCCTTCACCTTCATCGGCGCATCAGCGGTCGCCAGCAGATCGAGCAGGATCTTGAAGCCGATACCAGACAGGCGCGGAACCATCGCCCGCGCAGTCGCCGTGGGCAGCATGAAATAGCCGCTCATCGGGTCGCTCAGTTCGACGCCGGTCAATTGCCGCGCCATGGCGTTGGCAAAGCCGGATAATTTCTCGCGTTCGGGCTGGTCCCAATCTTCAGTGCTGGCGCCTTCGGCAAAGCGCGAAGCGACGCAGATCTCAGCCTCGCCGGCCTCGAGGCTCGCCAACATGTCCTGGAGCAAGGCCGGATCGTGCTGGTGATCGGCATCCATCACCGCGACAAAGGGCGCAGCCGTGGCGCAGAACCCTTCGATCGCCGCGCTAGCCAACCCGCGCCGCCCAATCCGCTGGATCACGCGGACCCGGTGGTCTTCAAGCGCGATGTCACGGGCCTCATCGGCCGTGCCATCGGAGCTGTTGTCGTCGATTACCAAGACTTCCCAGCCGCGATCTCCGAGCGCGGCGTCGATCCGTTCAACCAAGGGCGCGAGATTCCCACGCTCATTGAGCGTCGGCAGGATGATGGCAAGGTCGAGCGTGCGGGTCATAGCTATCCCGTTCGCCCTAGCCCCGCGGCGGTGACAGAGTCATTACAGCCGCTCGCGCACGGCAGCGCCAATCGCTCCGCAGCTGTGATCGCCGCCCAGATCGCCGCCGCGAATGCCGTCTGCCAGTGCGCCCTCGACTGCTTTCTCGACGCGATCGGCTTCAGCATGGCGATCAAATGTGTGGCGCAGCATCATCGCCACTGACAGGATCGACGCCATCGGATTGGCCTTGTCCTGCCCGGCAATGTCCGGTGCGCTGCCATGGATCGGCTCATACAAGCCAAACAGCCCGTTTTCGGTCTGACGTTCGCCCAATGATGCGCTTGGCAGCAGGCCGATGGAACCGACCGCGGCGCTGGCCAGGTCAGACAGAATATCGCCGAATAGATTGCCGGTCAGGATGACGCTGAACTGGCGCGGATTGCTGATGATCTGCATCGCCGCATTGTCGACATACATGTGGTCGAGCTCAATATCGGGATGAGCGCCAGCCGCATCCACCACCGTGTCGCGCCAGACCTGGCTGGTTTCGAGCACATTGGCTTTGTCGACGCTCATCACCCGGCAATCGCCGGCGCGCGCTGCGCGGAAGGCCACGCGGGCAATCCGTCGCACTTCGGCTTCGGAATAGGACATCCGGTCCCATCCCTCACGCCCGCGCTCGTCGCTTTGGCGCGTACCCTTGTCACCGAAATAGACATCGCCGGTCAGCTCGCGAACGATCAACAGGTCGAACTGGCTGGCAATCTCGGGTTTGAGCGGTGAGAGGTGTTCCAGCCCTTCATAGACCTTGGCCGGGCGCAGATTGGCAAACAGGCCCAGCTCCTTGCGCAGGCCCAGAATGGCCTGTTCTGGCCGCAGCAGACGCTCAAGCCGATCGCATTCAGGATCGCCAACCGCGCCAAACAGAACCGCATCGCATGCGCGCGCCATTTCGAGCGTTTCGTTGGGAAGCGGCTGGCCGTGGCGCTTATAGGCCACTCCCCCGACATCTCCCTCGAACAAGGTCAGGCTGGGCAGGTCGAGCGCTTCAAGCACTTTGACCGCTTCCGCGGTGACTTCGGGACCGATCCCATCGCCGGGCAGGACGGCTATTTTCATAATGTCCCCCTCAAGTGAGCATTCGGGCGAGCCGTTCGCCCAATAGGTTTCGAGCGGCCATAACATCGCCAAATCGGTCGGCAAGCAGGTAGCGCGAAAGCGGAGCGGACAGCCTGTGGAAGGAATCGAGTTGGGTTTCGAGGCTGTCACCCGGATCAACCCGTGGGTCGCCATAGCCAAGCTCTCGCAAAAGCATGCTTTCAAACGTGATCAAGCCGGGCAGCCAGCCTCGCGCAGAGGGAGCGTGGCAGATCGCGGTCAGCACCGCGTCGAGCGCCTGATGGAGGCCGGGATAAGGATTGCGCTCGGGCAAGGCGCTGGCGGTGAGTGCGCAGACCCAGGCAATGGCTGCGGCGGGAAGCGGCTCGGTCAGCCATGGCCCGCGGCTCTCAACCAGCTCCAGCCGTGCAAAGGGCAATTGCGCGTCGGATTTGGCGCGCAATTCCAAATCGACCTTGTTGCCGGGGATCATCACGGGTCGCAGCTGTCGCCCTCGCCCGCCAGCAACATAACCGACGATGACGCCATGATCCTCGGTCATGAAACGCGCGATTGCAGCGGTTTCGCCATGGGCGCGTGAAGCGATAAGGATGGCAGGCGCGCGCAGTTGCATTGTCAGGCGAGCTCGTCACCCCTGCGAAGGCAGGGGCGAGGTCCTTGGGCGCTGTTATTTGTCAGCGAGCTTGGCTTCCAGCTCAGCGATGCGTGCTTCAAGCGCCTCGTTCTGCTCGCGGGCCTTTTGCGCCATCAGTTTGACGGTCTCAAACTCTTCGCGCGAGACGAAATCGATTCCGCCCAGACGTTCTTTGAGCCGCTCGCGTGCATTCTCGCGCGCTTCGCGCGACATGCCGGCCACGGTGCCCGCAGCGCTGTTGGCGAGTTTGACGATATCGGCGAGGATCGGATTTTCGCTTTGCATGGGGCACACATGGTGAACCATGTGAGATTTGTCTAGCCTCAAGCGCCGGCGCTCACATCCGTTCGCTCGGCTTTGTATTATCATCGACACGAAGGACCGGATGGATATCCGGTCCGCAATTCAAGACAACTAAATCTCAATCCGCTGTGCGGGGATCGGAATATTCTCGCCGCCGTCGGGATTCGCCGCCCAGAATTGGTAATTGAGCACGCTCGCGAACAGCACCCAGGCGAGATAGGGCACCAGCAGGATGCCCGCGATGCGGCGCACCTGGAAGAACACCAGGATGACGGGAATCAGAGTGACCACCACCAGACCCAAGACCACCAATCCGCCTACAATCGACTGCGAACCGAAGAAGACCGGTGTCCAAGCGAGATTGAAGATGAAGTGGAACGCAAACAGGCCCAGCGCCATGCCCCTGCCATAGGCACCCCAGGCGCTGGCGATCAGCGCGACCGAAAAGCCGATCATCACATAGAGCACGCTCCATACGATCCCGAACAGATAAGGCGGCGGGAACAGCGACGGCTTTTCGAGCCCGCGGAACCATGCCGAATTTGCATCACCCAATTGGCCAGACAAATAGCCAAGCAGGAATATCAAAGGGATTAGGAACAGCGACCAGCGCATCAGGCTGGCACGCAATTGTTCTTTCGACGCTAGGAAGCTCATGGCCCTCCCCGAAAAGTCACCCACCGCGAGAGAGATTGATTCGCGGCCCTTGTTCGAACCAGAGCGATACACAGCTGATCCGACCACGCAAATTCGAATGGCTCAGATGTGCCAAATTTGCACCCGATTATGGGTTTCGCACGGCTGAAATCAGAAATTCGACATTTCCTTGCGGTCCGGTGATCGGGCTGGTGACGATGCCTTCGACATCCCATCCTGATCCGGCCAGCCATTCGCGCACTTCGTCGCAAACCCGCTGATGGAGCGCGGGATCGCGCACCACGCCGCCTTTGCCCACCTCTTCGCGTGCGACTTCGAATTGCGGCTTGATCAGCGCCACCAGCCGACAAATCGGCGCGGCCAGCTCCAACGGACGTTCGAGCACCTTGGCGAGGCTGATAAAGCTGGCATCGCAGACCACCCAATTGCAGGCGCGATTGATCTGCTCGCTGGTCAAGATGCGGGCGCTGGTCTGCTCGTACACCGTCACGCGATCATCCTGGCGCAGCTTCCACGCCAATTGGTTGGTCCCACTATCGACGGCGAACACATGCTCTGCGCCATGGCTTAGCAAGACGTCGGTGAAGCCTCCGGTCGACGAGCCGACATCGATCGCTACCGCGCCCGCAGGATCCAGTCCGAAATGCTCGATCGCGTGCGCCAGTTTGATTCCACCGCGGCTGACCCAGGGATGATCACGGCCGCGCACTTCGAGCGGCGCATCGCCGCGCAGCTGATGGCCTGGCTTGAGGATTCGGATCTCTCCCGAGAACACATTGCCCGCCATAATCAAGGCCTGCGCCCGGGTGCGACTCTCGACCAACTCGCGCTCGACCAGCAATTGATCGACGCGCCGTTTCTTGGATGCGGTGTTTTTTGCGGATGGAGTGGAATTGGTCATGGAATATGCAGCCGATAGCGCGCATTGAGTGTGTATGAAAGCAATCGCCCTCCACACGGTCGCCGCGATCGGGCTGACCTTTGCCATCGCAGGCTGCGCGGCGCAGCAGGATGCGCCTGCGCCAACGCCAGCTCCTACCCCCGCTCCTGTCGCGACGCCCAGTCCGACGCCCGCACCGACCCCCACGCCAACGCCAAGTCCGGCGCCGACGTCATTCACCACTTTCGCTGAGCCCGAATTCGCGAACTATCTCGACGCGCCGCAGACCGAAGGGACCTGGTTCTATGATGGCCGCGCAGAGCAAAGCCGGGCGGTGTTTGGCGCCAGCCGCGACGATGCCAGCTTCATGATGGTGTGCAATCGGGCAGATGGGATGATCCTGCTGGTCCGTGCTGACAGCGCTGGCGCGACCCGATCAATGCGGATTCAAACCGAAACCCGTCAGCACTTTCTGACAATGACGCCGCCGCGCGCCGGGGCCAGCGTCATCACGGCGCAGCTCTCCGCACGCGATCCCGTGCTTGATGCGATGGCGATCACCAAGGGACGCTTTGCGGTCGAGACAGCTGGCATGCCCACGCTCTACATTCCAGCCTGGGTCGAAGTGTCGCGCGTAATCGAGGATTGTAGGTAGATTGTTTTGAGTTCCGCACGCCATCCGGCGTGCGATCTCCTCGGGCCTAGCGGCCCTGCGGACGCCCGGTCGGGCTTGCGGCCGCTGAAGCGGCCGTGCTCCGCGACCAGGCCAATCGAATCTACTCAACGATGCCGCAGGCGTCGCAAGGGCGACTGCCCGCCCGCAGCGTTGCGACCTTCAGGTCGCACAAGCGAGGATAGCCAAGCGAACGGATGTGAGCGCCGGCGCCCGAGGCAACAGAAAAAATGAAAAGGGCTGAACCTCGCCCGTAGCAGGTTCAGCCCCTTCATGGTCAGCGGCGTCAAGCGCCGCTCACGAAGCCTCTAAGGGTATGGAAATTACCGATAGTGCTCCGTGCGGAAACTTGCCGACCTCTCTGCTGGACCATGAGACATCGGATCACCTCCTTTCGCGCTTTAGAGCCAAGAGCCACACCGTTTCACCGGGGGCCGAGTACCGCGTTCGCCGCTGAACTCAGGTACCTTTGTGAGTCATGTGATTCCCGAAGACAAGACTTGAAAAAAACTTTTCCCACGTCAGAATAGTGGCCCGCTGTTTGATGCCGCTCGGAGCTTTGTTCCGGGCGTTTTTTATTTGAGCAACAGCCTGCCGCAGGCGTCACACAAATCTTGCCCTTGGCCGTGCTCCGCAGTAATCGCGCCAACATGCAGTTTACGAGACTTCCCCATCCTGCCCCCACTCCTGACGCGGAGCGCAATGCGGCGATCGCAGACCCTGGCTTTGGCAATGTCTTCACCGATCACATGGTGGTGATCGACTATGATGAGGACCAGGGTGGCTGGCATTCCGCACGGATCGGCCCGCGCGAAGCGATCGCGCTCGATCCGGCAGCCAGCGTGCTGCACTATGCGCAGGAAATCTTCGAAGGGATGAAAGCCTATCGTCTCGCCGATGGCGAGCTGGCGCTGTTCCGCCCCGAGGAGAATGCCCGCCGTTTCAATGACAGCGCGCGCCGCATGGCAATGCCAGAGATTCCCGAAGAGCTGTTTCTTGCCGCCGTCAATGAAGCGGTAAAGGCAGACGCGAACTGGTTTCCCGAGATTGAAGGCGGCTCGCTCTATATCCGCCCCTTCATGTTCGCCAATGAAGCGTTTCTGGGCGTGCGTCCGGCCAAAAAATACATGTTCATGGTGATCCTCAGCGCGGCCGGGAATTACTTCAAAGGCGGGGTCAATCCGGTCAAAATCTGGGTCAGCCAGGACTATGTGCGCGCCGCCCCCGGCGGCACGGGCGCGGCCAAGACCGGCGGCAATTACGCCGCCTCGCTGGTGCCTCAGGCCGAAGCCATCGGCGAAGGCTGCGACCAGGTGGTGTTCCTCGACGCGGTCGAAAAGAAATGGGTCGAAGAACTGGGCGGCATGAACCTATTCTTCGTCCGCGATGATGGCAGCGTCGTCACCCCGCCGCTGACTGGAACGATCCTGCCCGGCATCACCCGCGCTAGCCTGATCGCGCTGCTGCGCGAAGAAGGGCTGGAAGTGCGCGAAGAACCCTATTCGATCCAGCAATGGCAGTCCGAGGCGGAAAGCGGCACGCTGCTTGAGACCATGGCCTGCGGCACCGCTGCGGTGGTTACGCCCGTCGGCACTGTCGCGTCGCCTGATGGCGAGTTCACGATCGGCGCTGGCGGGACCGGCCAGATCACCAACAAGGTGCGAGAAAAACTGGTTGGCATCCAGCGCGGCACAGTGGCTGACACCCATGGCTGGGTGACGCGGATTTGAGGCACGCTTGATCGCCGGATCAAACAGCCGAAACCAAGCCAGCGGCTATTGGGGTCGCGATCTGCTGCGGCGCGAGACAGACTCCGGCGTGATTCAATTGCATGAGGCCAATGCGCCTCCCGAGGCGGTCAGCCCGCATGGCCACGATCATGCGCATATCGTGTTCGTGACACGCGGCGCCTATGTCACCCCCGTGACCGGCGAAAACGGATTTATCGACCGCCCAGTCGCTGTGCTCAACCCGCCCGGCGTGTGGCATCGCGATCACTTCGTGACTGGACGCGGTGCGTTCATGACGGTCGATCTTCACTGCGATGGCTTGGCGGAGGACTATGTCCGACATGCGGAATCCGCTGCGGTGCTCCAATTCTGCAATGGCCTGGCGGGATCGCTCGAGCACAAGACTGCACTGGAATTGGAGGATGATCTCGCGACGCTGGCCGCGCTCTATCGCGCCGAGCGGCCACAGGATCTGGCTGGCATTCCCAGTGGGATCGAGCGAGCCTTCCACGCGATCCAGGATTCGGCAGAGCCCTGGGCGCTGACCATGGCTGAGCTGGCGCGGATCGCCGATGTGCACGAAAACCACTTGCCGCGCGCGTTCCGCAGGCGCTTTGGCATCACGCCGTCGCAACTGGCATCAGCGCGCCAGATTGAGCTTTGCGCTCAGGCGATCGCGAGTGGCCAATCCTCGCTCGCCGATTGCGCAACCGATTTCGGCTTTTACGACCAAGCTCATATGAGCGCCCGCTTTCGCAAGCATACGGGACTTCCGCCGTCGCGTTGGCGCGAACACAAGCGCGCCCAAGGTTAGATTTTTCCAAGACGTGACGCTGCACACAGGCTAGCTGTGTCGCATGATCAATGTCCCCCGATTGGCAGCTTTCAGCTGCGTCGCCGTGCTGACTCTCAACGCACCCTCCGCTCTCGCGCAGGACGCGCCTGAGGAAGATCGCATTGCTAGCGCCGAGACCTGGCAAGCCTTCGATGATCTGATCGAGGCCGACAATTATGGCGGGATCACCAGCGTGGTCGTGAGCCTCAATGGCGAGATCGTGCATGAAAGCTACTACGATGGAGAGCCCGAGGCACTGCGCAACACACGTTCGGTGACCAAGACGGTGACCGGCATGCTGCTGGGCATGGCTATCGACGATGGGCACATCCCGTCGCGCGATGCTCCAGTGCTCGACTTCATCGATCACACTCCGCTCAATCCCGATCCGCGCAAGGATACGATGAGCCTGGAATCGCTCGTCACTATGAGCAGCCCGCTCGAATGCAATGACTTCACGCCCTATTCGCGCGGCAATGAAGAGCGCATGTATCTGATCGAAGACTGGGTCGGCTTTTTCCTCGATCTGCCCATACGCGGCTTTCCCGCTTGGTCACTCAAGCCCGAGGACAGCCCCTATGGCCGCGCCTTCTCCTATTGCACCGCGGGCGTGGTGACGCTCGGTGGGGTGGTAGAGAATGCCACCGGCGAACAGCTCGAAAGCTATGCCAAGCGCCGGCTGTTTGACCCGCTCGGGATCGCAAATGCCAGCTGGCAGTTCAGCCCGCTTGGCCTGGCGATGGGTGGCGGCGGTCTTGAGCTGACCAGTCGCAGCCTCGAGAAAATCGGCCGCGTCTATGCTCAAGGTGGACTGTTCGAGGGCGAGCGCATTGTGTCGGCCGAATGGGTTGAGCAATCGCTCACGCCCAAGGCCGATGTGGCTGATCAGGACGGATTTGAATATGGCTACCTGTGGTGGCTGCGCGAATTTGAAGCGAGCGGGACGCGCTACAAGGCCGCGCAGATGAGCGGCAATGGCGGCAATAAGGTGATCGTCGTGCCCGAACTTGGCTTGGTCACCGTCATCACCAAGACGGACTTTGGCAGGCGCGAAGCCCACAGACTGTCAGAGGAGGCTTTTGAGCGCCATATCCTGCCGCTCGCTGTCGCCGGAATGGCAAACTGACCTGCAAAATCTGCCCTGCGAGGCACGCCGCGCTCAACCGATCATTGCCTCGCGGGCTCTGTGGGCATATTTGGCCGGGCAATGACAACGACGCCGACCCATACCAACGCCGACATCCAAGTCGCCGCGCTTTATCGCTTCACGCCGTTTGCTGATCACGAGGCGCTGCAAGCGCCGCTGCAGCAGATCTGCGATGAGCATGGCGTCAAAGGCACATTGCTGCTCGCGCATGAGGGCATCAATGGCACGATCGCCGGGTCGCCTAATGGCATCAAAGCCGTGATCGATCATATCTGCGCGCTGCCCGACTGCGCCGAGACGGACGTCAAATACTCGCATGCCGACGAAATGCCGTTCAATCGGATGAAGGTGCGCCTCAAGAAAGAGATCGTCACCATGGGAGAGCCCGATGTCGATCCGCGCGAGAGCGTGGGCCGCTATGTCGATCCGATGGATTGGAACGAGCTGATCAGCGATCCCAATGTGATCGTGATCGATACGCGCAATGACTATGAAGTGGCGGTCGGCACGTTCAAGGGTGCGGTCGACCCCAAGACCAAAAGCTTTCGCGAATTTCCCGGCTGGTTCCGCGACCATCGCGAAGAACTGCTCGAAGGCAAGACCAAGGTGGCGATGTTTTGCACCGGCGGCATTCGCTGCGAGAAATCGACCAGCTTCCTGCGCGGTGAAGGCGTCGACGAGGTCTATCACCTCAAGGGCGGGATCCTGAAATATCTCGAGAACGTGCCCGAGCAGGAAAGCCTGTGGGATGGCGAGTGCTTTGTGTTCGATCAGCGCGTCGCGGTGAAACACGGGCTCGAGCTTGGCTCATACGATCAGTGCTTTGCCTGTCGCATGCCATTGACCGAAGAAGAAATGGCCTCGCCCGATTACGTCGCCGGTGTCAGCTGCCCGCATTGCATCGGCGAACGCAGCGAAGAGCAACGCGCGCGCTATGCCGAGCGTCAGAAGCAGCAACAGCTCGCCAAGGCGCGGGGAACCCAACATGTTGGCGCGGAGTTGTCCGAAGAGACATGACCGGCCTGCCCATCCTCTACAGCTTTCGCCGCTGCCCCTATGCGATGCGGGCGCGGATGGCGCTGTGGGTGTCAGGTCAGGATGTCGAGCTGCGCGAGGTCAAACTGGCGAACAAACCGCCCGAGCTCGTTGAAGCGTCTGCGAAAGCAACCGTCCCGGTGCTGGTGCTCGATGATGGGAGCGTGGTCGATGAGAGCATTGCGGTGATGCGCTGGGCGCTGAGCGAGAATGACCCTGATGACTGGCTATCCGGCGATGATGCGGATCTGATCGACACCAATGATGGCGCGTTCAAACACCATCTCGATCGCTACAAATATCCCAATCGCTATGCCGATGAGCCCGATCACGGCACGGTGGATCATCGCGCCGAGGGCTTGGCGATCCTGAAACAGCTCGATGCGCGCTTGGCCGAGCAGAAGCAGCTGCAGGGCGACGCAATCAGCATGGCGGATATCGCGCTGTTCCCCTTCATCCGCCAATTCGCCAACACCGATCGTGCGTGGTTCGACGCGCAAGAATTGCCGCATTTGCAGGCCTGGCTCCAGCGACATCTTGATTCCGAGCTGTTCAAGGCGATCATGCCCAAATTCGTGCCATGGCAAGCGGGCGATGAACCGATTGCGTTTGGTCCCGGCGTCTGAAACGTCCCTAAGCGAGTCTTAACCCCTTGGCGCTATAGCGGAGGGCATGGACATTCTGGCTCCTTCCTATTCGGTCGCAATCGACCACACACGCGGCGAGATTCACTTCTCGGCCAGCGGGCGTTGGGATGAGGCCAAAGTGATCGAGCTCAACAAGGAATTGCTCAAGACCGCCAAGCCTTTCACCGAGGCCAAGCGCCCAATCCGGGTGCTGGGCGATCTGCGCGAATTCAATGTCCAGACACAGGAGATCGCTGATTTGATGCGCCAATCGCAGGAAGGCTCTGCCGCCCTCGGCGTTGTGAAGATGGCGATCCTCTGCTCGTCAGCTCTGGTGAAGATGCAATTCCAGCGGGTCAGCGAAGCGCTCAACCTGCAAGTGTTCGAGAACGAAGCAGACGCGGTTGCCTGGCTGCGCCAGGACTAAGGCTCACCCTCTACCCCCCAACCCAAGAAACCGTCACAGGCACGAAAAGCGCTTGCCGAATCACATTATACAACATATTGCGCAATATATTGTACAACTACCGGAGATGATCATGCGGTCGGCTCTTCTGTTTCTCCTCGGCGTTTTCGCCCTCACCTCGCCCTTGCACGCCCAAGAGGGGGCGACCGAACAGCTAACCTCGCAGATGCGAGCGCAGATCATCACCGGATTGGCCGATCAATTGACCAAGCATTACGTCTATCCCGACGACGCGCCCGACATCGTCGCTGGCGTGCAAAAGGCGCTCGCGGACGGCGACTACGATCAATTGATCGAGCCCAACGACTTTGCGCGTCAGCTCTCCACCGATCTCGTCAGGATCACGCAGGATCAGCACTTCTCGGTTGCCTACTTGCCTGAAACAAACAGCGAGACCTTGTTCGAGAATGATGATGAGGCAATCGCTCGGCGCGCCAATTTCGGCTTTGAACGGCTCGAAATCCTGCCCGGCAATATCGGCTACATCCGCTTCGACTACTTCCCCGATCCCGAAGTGGCCTATCCATTGCTGACCTCAGCCATGGGCTTTGTCGAAAACGCCGACGCGCTGATTTTCGACCTGCGATACAACAATGGCGGTTATCTCGAGACCGCACAATTCCTCGCCAGCCATCTCTTCTCCAGCGAAAAGGATCAGGCGCTGTTTCGCTATTTCTACAATGATGACGGTGAGACGATCCGCCGCAGCCAATGGGTGATGGCTGCCATTCCTGGAAAGCGCCGACCTGACGTGCCCGTCTATGTCCTGACCTCATCCACCAGCTTCTCGGCCGCCGAATGGATGGCGTTCTCATTGCAGGAACTCGAACGCGCGACCATTGTCGGCCAGCGTACGACCGGTGCGGCGCATCCGGTCGATCGCTTTCGCATCGACGACAAGTTCGTGGTCCAATTGCCGATCGGCAAGATCTTTGGGCCGGTGAGCGGTGGGGATTTTGAAGGCAGCGGTGTCGCGCCTGATCAAGAAGTCGAATCGCACGCAGCGCTGGAGACAGCCTATGCCTTGGCGCTGAATGCTATCGCTGCCAACAGCGAAGCCGAAGATGCCGACTGGCTGCTTACTCTCGCCCGATCACCTGACTCTGCCGAGGTCGCGCCCGACATCGCTGCGATCCAGGGCCGCTATGATGGGCGCACATTCACTCTCGAACAGGGCACCCTGATGTATCGCTGGCGGGAGCGATTCTCGCTCGCTCTGACCCCGCTCGGAGATGGTCTGTTCAAGGTTGAAGGGACCGAGGATTATCGCTTTCGCCTGTCCTATGAAGATGGCCAAGTGAACGGCATTCTGCGAGAATTCAAAGACGGACAATCGGTCTTTTATGCAAAGGTCCCCTGAGATGGCAGACTCCTATCAACACACATTCGCCGATCGGCATTTCTTGGGCCGGTTGAGCGAGGAATTGAGCGATCTCATCGCGCAGCAATCGAGCGAGCTGCTGCTGGCATCAGGAATCGAGATTCCTCCCAAATCCTGCTCGCTGATGGTCGCGATCGATCATCACGGCCCGTGTTCGGTGCGCGTCCTTGCCAACGCGCTGGAGCGCTCGCACCAATTGGTGTCGCAAAAGCTGCCCAAGCTGGTTGATCTGGGCCTGATTGAGAGCGGCGAAAACCCGCTTGATCGCCGCGAACGTCAATATGCGCTGACTCAGGACGGGCAGCAGCAAATGGCCAGGTTTCACACGCTCCAGCCGCGCCTAGAGCGAGTCTATGCTGAACTGTTTGAGGAAGTTGGCGATGTGGCCAAAGTGCTCAACGCCGCGATCGGCGCGCTGCACCAGTCGTCCTTGACTAGCCGCAGTGAAGCGCTGGCTGTGAGCTCCGCATAAAGGCCTGTCTATTCATCGGGCGCCAGGGCATTGCGCGAGCTGATCTCGCACCGCATCGATCAGCCAAGTGGTCGCCGGACCGGGCCTTGCATCGCGCCGCCACAGCGCACTGAGCTGATAGTCCGCTCCCGGCTGCTCTGGCAGGTCAAGCTCGACCAATCGCCCGCTAGCGAGATCCTCCGCCACCGCATGGCGAGGCATATTGCCCCAGCCCAGCCCTTCCTTGAGCAGAGCGTGCTTCGCGCCAAGATCACCCAGGCGCCAAGTCTGCGGGCTGAGCACGGAAAATTCGCGGCCTTGGGTCAAACGCGAGCGATCTGACAGAACCAGCTGCAGATGTTTGCGGCTCTCACCCGGCTTGATAGGGCCCTGTGTCAGCGGATGGTCAGGCGCAGCGACGGGTATCAGTTCGGTCTCGCCAATCACTTGCCGTTCCAACTCAGGATGGTCGCCGATAACTGGCCCGCCAATCGCCAGATCGGCCTCGCCATCGAGCAAGCACGCAGCAACGGCGCCCAGCCCTTCGACATTGAGCTTGAGCGAAACGGTCGGGAACATCGCCCTAAAGTCTCGCAGGACATGAGCCGTGACATCGCCTGGAACCATGACATCGAGCACCAGGCCGACCGAGCTCTCGAGGCCCGCATGCAGGCTTTGCGTCTTGGCCAGCAAAGCATCGACCCGATCCGCGACCGAGCGCGCTTCCGCCAACAGGCCGTTTCCCGCTTCGGTCAGCACCGGCTTGCGCGATCCCTCGCGCTCAAACAGCGTGACAGCAAGCTGCGATTCCAATTGTGCGATCCCATAGGAGATTGCCGAAACGGCGCGTCCCATCTTGCGCGCGGCACCGCCAAAACTGCCCTCCTCAACCACTGCGAGGAAAATGCGGAGCTGATCAAGGCTAGGATCGCCAAGTCTCATCATGCCGCATATGTTCAGATAATCTGAACATTTTGGCAAGTTTTATCTCACTTATCCAATCACAACGATGCGCCTATCTCCTCCCCAACAGAGCGGCCCATTGCGGGCCCGGCTCTCAGGAGAATAGCCATGATTGAACTGCGTACCTTTGATAGCCTTGGCAAGGCCAATCACGGTTGGCTCGATGCCCGCCACCATTTTTCCTTTGCCGGATACCATGATCCATCGCGGGTCAATTGGGGTTCGCTGCGGGTGTGGAACGATGATCGCATTGCTCCGCAGGCCGGCTTCCCCACCCATCCGCACCAGGACATGGAGATCATCACCTATGTCCGCAAAGGCGCGATCACCCATCGTGACAGCATGGGCAATGAAGGTCGCACCGAAGCGGGCGATGTCCAGGTCATGAGCGCTGGCACTGGTGTGCAGCATTCGGAATACAATCTGGAAGATGAGGAAACGACTCTGTTCCAGCTCTGGATCATTCCCGATGAGCGCGGTGGTGAACCCAACTGGGGAGCCAAGAAGTTTCCCAAAGGCGACCGCGCTGGGAAGTTCGTTACCCTGGCCAGCGGCGTTGCTGGCGAAGACGGCGCAAATGACAATGACGCGCTGCCAATCCGCACCAATGCCAAAGTGCTGGGCGCCACGATCAAAGCCGGTGAAAGTGTCACGTATGACATCAGCGATCCATCGCGGCATCTCTACCTGGTTCCCGCAACGGGCTTGATCCAGATCGGCGATGTCGAGGCTCGCGAACGCGACGGCGTAGCCATCACTCAGATGGATTCGATCACCGTCACTGCGATCGAAGACAGCGAGATCGTGCTGGTTGACGCTGCCTGATCCCCCCTGGGGCCGGTCTCACGATCGGCCCCTTCCCTTTTACACCATCCCTCTCCCCAAGGAGTATCTTCCCATGACCCATATTCTGCATCTTTCCGCCAGCATCCAGGGCGACCAATCGATCAGCCGCCAGCTTGGCACCAAGCTGGTCGACGGCTTGATCGCCAAGAACGGTGCTGCCCTCACCGAGCGCGATCTGTCCGCCAATGACCTGCCCTTTGTCAGCGCTGATCGCTTCGCTGCCAATCTCGCTCCGGCCGCTGAGCGCACACCCGAACAGGCCGAATTGGCCGCCATCTCGGACACATTGATCGCAGAGCTCCAGGCAGCCGACACGATCGTGATCAGCTCGCCAATCTACAATTTCGGGGTCCCGGCGACCGTCAAAGCCTGGGCCGATCTGGTCGCACGCGCTGGCACCACCTTCAAATACACCGAGAATGGCCCGGTTGGCCTGCTCGAAGGCAAAACGGCTTACATTGCCGTTGCCTCAGGCGGCACTCCCGCTGGCGGCGACTTCGACTTCATGACCAGCTGGCTGAAATTCTTCCTCGGCTTCCTCGGCATCAGCGATGTCACTGTGATCGCTGCCGATGGCATTATGAGCCAGGATGGCGAGGCCAAGATCGCCGCTGCCCATTCCGAGATCGAACGGCTCGCAGCCTAATCAATCACCGATCATCGCAGAGTGCCGGGGAGCGTCAGCTCTCCGGCACATTGTCTTTCAATTCCTTGAGCCAGACATTTGCTACGCCATCGCTCGGTGCACGCCAATCGCCGCGCGGGCTCAGCGCTCCGCCTGAGCTGACCTTGGGCCCATTGGGCAGCGCGCTGCGCTTGAATTGACTGAAACCAAAGAAGCGCTTGAGGAAGTTCTCCAACCAGCGTCCGATTGTCGCAATGTCATACTGGTTCTTGCGATCATCGGGAAAATCAGTCGGCCAGGAACCGGCGCCGATATCTTTCCATGCGTGGTAGGCCAGAAACGCGACCTTGCTCGGCAATTGGCCGTAACGGATCGTGTGGTGGAGGAAGAAGTCGTTGAGCTCATAAGGCCCGATCCTCTCCTCGGTGCTCTGGATCGCCCCATCTTCGCCAGCAGGCACCAATTCAGGCGAAATTTCGGTGTCGAGCACCGCACTCAATACGTCGCCGCAAGCGGCGCTGAATTGTTCGGTCTGGATCGTCCAGCGGATCAGGTATTGGATCAGCGTCTTGGGGACACCGGCATTGACGCCATAATGGCTCATATGATCGCCCACACCATAGGTGCACCAACCCAACGCGAGCTCGGATAGGTCGCCCGTGCCAACCACAAAGCCACTGTGCTGACCCGCGAGCCGGAACAGATAATCGGTGCGCAAGCCCGCTTGGACATTCTCAAACGTTACATCATAGGCCGGCTCACCGTCTGCAAAGGGATGCTGCATGTCCTCCAGCATGCGCTTGGCAGCCGGCTTGATGTCGATCTCCTCGGCGTGGATCTCCATCGCCTCCATCAGTTTCCACGCGTTTGATTTGGTGTGATCGGAGGTTGCAAAGCCGGGCATGGTGTAGCCGCGAATGGTCGTGCGCGGCAGGCCCAGTCGATCGCAAGCCTTAGCCGCGACAATCAGCGCGTGGGTGGAATCGAGCCCGCCCGAAATGCCGATGATCAGGGACTTGGCGTGAGTGGCCGTGATCCGCCGCATTAGCGCGTCGACCTGGATGTTGAATGCCTCGTAACAATCCTCATCGAGCGTGTGCTGGTTGTTCGGCACGAAAGGGAAGCGGCGCACCGGCCGGATGAGCCCGACATCGCCTTCGGACCAGGCGTGGTCAAACACGACGCGGCGAAAACTGTCTTCAGGGCGGTCGTGTGCCTCGGCGGCGTCGGCGAAGGTCTGGTTGCGCATGCGCTCGGCAGAAATCCGCTGCGTGTCGATATCAACCACGCACAATTCAGGCGCGAGATCGAAGCGCTCGCTCTCAGCCAGCAGATCGCCCATCTCGTAGATGACGCCCTGCCCGTCCCAGGCAAGATCGGTCGTGCTCTCGCCATGACCACTTGCCGAATAGACATAGGCACAGATCGAGCGTGCCGATGAGCTGCGGCAATGCAAATGGCGATCATCAGCGCGGCCAATCGTGATCGGTGAGGCGGAGAGGTTGCAGAGGATCTGCGCCCCAGCGAGTGCAGCAAGCGTTCCGGGAGGATTGGGCGCCCAGAAGTCTTCACATATCTCGACACCGAATGTGAACCCCGGGAGGTTTCCGGCGGCGAACACCAAATCGGTGCCAAATGGCACTTCCTCGCCGTCAATCGCAATCCACAAGTCTTGGCAATTGCGACCATGCGCGAAATAGCGCTTCTCGTAGAATTCGCGGTAATTGGGCAGGTAGGATTTGGGGATCACACCCAATATCTCGCCACCGGCGATCACCACCGCGCAATTGTAGATCTTGTCACCTCTGCGCAGAGGCGCGCCCACCACCAAAACCGGATTGAGATTGGCACTTGCTTTGACAACATCCGCCAGGCCCGTCTCGACCGCTTCCAGCATCGCACGCTGCAGATGCAGATCATCAATCGCATAGGATGACAGCGCCAGCTCAGGAAAGACGACTAGGTCGACATTCTGAGCCTGCGCCTTCTCCGCCTCGGCGATAACGCCGGCGGTGTTGTACTCGACATCGCCTGTGCGCGACGCTGGGGTAGCGGTTGCCACGCGCACAAAGCCGTGGCTGTGCATGTCGTAGAATGGGTGAGCCTGTTTGGTCATACGGCGGGCCTTATTCGCGCGAGAGGGAGGCGGATCAGATATGGGGTCGGTTGGCGCTTCTTCCAGCCAGTCGCCGGGATCACAAATGCCAAGTTCAGCCAAACGCTTCTGGACCATTGGCCGTGCGACCTTGCCCTTGGCTTCCCAGCCATAGACGGTTCTGCTGGGCCAGGGTTTGCCGCCAGGATCGCAATATTGCGCGCCAAATTCCTCCGCCGAAAGCGGCGGGTCATGCGCTTCTCGCCAGAGGCGAATCTTGTGGCCTGCCAAATGCATAGCCGCTTAGGTATCCAAAAAGGATACTAATCTCAAGCGAATTACGCGGCGCTGGAGAGCTATTTAAGTGAAGCCAGCAAAGATTCCGGTCCGATCAGAATGTTGCGCTCTTCATCGGATGGGTTCTGCTGATGAAGGTCAAATGGCTCCATCGTGCCAATTCTGGCTGCCTTCAGGCCAATCGAATACAACAGCTCCGCTGCATTTTGGTGCGATTTCTTATTCCCGCACCACTCGCACAGCACGACTGTTTGGTGTTTGGACAACAAGTTCCGAGCCCCCTTGAGAACCTGCGCCTCAAGCCCTTCAACATCGACCTTGATCGCCGTCGGCACAATTCCACGATCTTCGCAGAAATGGTCGATCGTCGTCACCGGCACATTGTAGACGGCTTTGTCCCCTTCGAGAAAATCGCTGACCAATGACGCGCTGTATGCATTGGCACCGCCTGGATCAAAAATCGGGGCTTCGCCCAACTCATCCGACAACGCCATTTCCACGACTTCCACGTCTAGGCCGGACACCTCAACATTCTCGCGGATACGATCGGCAATTCGCTGAACCGGCTCAAAGGCAAAGACTTGCGAGTCCCTTGAGTGGGTTTTGGCTGTGAAGGCAAAGGTTCCGGTGTTTGCACCAATGTCCAAAACGACGTCGGCATTGGCAACCATCTTCAACCAGGCTTGCCGCTCCTCGGGCTCATGACCGTCCCAACCGCGCCAAGCCATTTCGTTTTCGACCCGGTTCCCCCAGGACTTCAGCACCATCTCCTGGCCATCAGGGAGCGTGACCGTGAATGGGCCCACAAAATGCAGATGGCGAAAAACCCGTTCGGGCAGCGGCACTCCGATGGAACGCAACAACTTGCCAATCGGGATCGCGGTTGCGCGCAAAGCTTGCTTGATCATTTGGGAACAACTCGCTCAATCAATATCAAGAACAGTGTGGGCAGGAGAGGAGCGTTTGGGCTGTTCGGACGTGCACGCAATTGCCAAATTGCGCCCTCCACAACAGACCAGACAATTGCGGTTCACAAGTTCGGTACAGTTTGGTCAGGTCGTTCACAAGCTCAACTTTCGGCGCTCAAAGGAATTCCGCGAGCCTGTGTCGCAGACCAAGGCTTGCGCTCGTAACAACAATGCCCCACTTGCCGAACCAGACACAAACACGTGCATAGCAGGAGCCGCAAGACATGGCTGATCCCACTTACACCCCACCCGAAGTCTGGACCTATGACGCCGAGAATGGCGGTCGCTTTGCCAGTATCAACCGGCCCACAGCCGGCGCTCGCGAAGAAAAGGACCTGCCGGTTGGCGACAACCCGTTCCAGCTCTATTCGCTGGCGACCCCCAACGGCGTCAAAGTCACGATCATGCTCGAGGAATTGCTCGAACTGGGTCACAGCGGCGCTGAATACGATGCCTACACGATCAATATTGGCGACGGGCAGCAATTCACCAGCGGCTTTGTCGCGGCCAACCCCAATTCGAAGATCCCGGCGCTGGTCGATCGCAGCGGCGATGAGCCCTTCCGCGTGTTCGAGAGCGGCGCGATCCTGGTCCATCTCGCTGAGAAATTCGGCGCATTCCTGCCGACCGACCCCGCCGCGCGTGCAGAGGTGATGAGCTGGGTGTTCTGGCAGGTCGGTACCGGCCCCTTCATCGGCGGAGGCTTCGGCCATTTCTACGCCTATGCGCCTGAGAAATACGAATACCCGATTAATCGCTATGCGATGGAGACCAAGCGTATCTTCGATGTGGCCGACAAACGCCTGGGCGAGACGCGCTTCCTCGCTGGCGATGACTACACCATTGCTGACATGGCCAACTTTCCCTGGCTCGCGCCCTTCGTTGCCGGCCAGATCTACAACGAAGCCAAGACCTTCCTGTCGATCGATGAATACAAGAATGTTGGCCGTTGGGCGCGTGAGATCGCGGCTCGACCTGCGGTCCAGCGTGGCCGCCTGGTCAACAAGGCCTGGGGCGACGAGGACGCGCAGGTTATCGAGCGGCATTCGGCAGCCGATTTCGAAGGCAAAAAACTCGACTATTCGTTCTAAGCCAACCGGCCCAAACCATCCGAGCGAACACTCACACCGTAACTGGGCTGGAACCTCAACGGGTTCCGGCCCTTTACCTATGCATGAGAGGAAATTCGTTTGCCGGCTGATCCGCACGAGAAGATCACACTGCGCGAGAAGCTTGGCTATGGCGTCGGAGATTTGCCTTCGGGGCTCTATCTCAATTTCTTTGGCGCCTACCTGCTCTACTTCTTCGTCGACATAGGCGGTGTGGCTCCGGCCGCGATGGGCCTGATGCTGCTGTTGTCGCGCGGATTTGACGCCGTCACGGATCCTCTGATGGGCGCACTGGCGGATCGCACGCGAACACGCTGGGGCCGCTATCGTCCCTATCTGCTGTTTGGAGCCATTCCCTTTGGCATCACCGGCTTTGCGGTGTTTGCCGCGCCAGATCTGACGGCCGGTTGGCTGCTCGTATGGGCCTATGTCGCATACGGGATGGCGATGCTCGCCTACACCGCCGTCAATGTGCCTTATTCGGGGCTGCTCGGCGTCATATCCCCATCAGCCACGCAACGCGCCAGTGTAACGGCCTTCCGCATGTTCTTCTCCGGCCTGTCGGGGATTCTTGTCGGTGTGCTTGCGACGACATTGATCCGCGAGCTCGGCGCGGGAGACGAAGCGCAGGGCATCATGCTGACGATGGGCGTGTTCGCGATCATCTCGGTGATCTGCATCTTCATCACATTCGGGACGACCAAGGAGCGCATTCCCGCCGCGCCGACCAACAGCGCGATCTCCCGCGACCTCAAGACCCTGATCACCACGCCAGCCTGGATCGTGGTGGCGCTGTCGGCCATCATGGGTGTGCTGGCGATATCCAGCCGCGCGGCCAGCGCGCGCTTTTTCTTCAAATATGTCGCGGGCGATGATGGCGCGCCGGTCTTCCTGTTCCTTGATCGCTTCGGCCTGTTCCTGACAGCGCTGGCGCTGGGTCAGGTCAGCGGCGTGATCCTGGGCTTTCTGCTGCAGCGCAAATTCGAGAAATCGCACCTGCTGATCCTCGGCGGCACGCTCAAGGTCATGGGTATTCTGGCGTTCTACAACATGCCCGTCGATGCAATCTGGCCTCAGACATTGGCGCAATATGTCGTCGGAATCGGCTTTGGATTCTTGATGGTGCTGGCATTCTCCATGTTCACCGATATTGCCGAATATATCGACTGGAAGACGGGCCAGCAGATGACCGCGCTGGTCGTCTCGGCGTCAATCTTCGCGGTCAAAATCGGGATGGGTCTGGGCGGAGCGATGCCCGGCTTTGTATTGGGAGCAACCGGGTTTGATCCCAGCGGCCCACAAAGCCCCGAAGCGCTCGCCGGAATCGAGTTCGCCTTTGCCATCCTTCCCGTGATGATCCTGCTACCCGCAGGGGTGGCGATGGCGTTCTATCGGCTCGATCGCAAGCTGATTGCCAAGGTCGAGGATGAATTGGCGCAGCGGCGAGATTCTGGAGTTTGACCCCTTCACAACGCTGAATACGGCGCTATACAGCGCCGCTCTTGCTGGGGTGTAGCCAAGCGGTAAGGCACCGGTTTTTGGTACCGGCATGCGCAGGTTCGAATCCTGCCACCCCAGCCATAAATTCGCGCTACCGCTTTGCTGTTTGAGCGCGTTGAAGTCCGTCCTCACATTGACCACGACATCTCCTGCTCGCGCTACGCATTCCTGCGCAGGCGTCTGAAAACGCGCGCCAAACACATCCCGTCTAGCTTGTTTCCGTCAACCAGATGGGAGGCGAGACACGATGTTTTTTCCAAGACTACCCATGACGGTGCTTGCATTACTGGCACCCAGTTCACTCGTAGCGCAGAACTTTGCCAATCAGATCGAAGTGCAGAATTGCGGCCTCTACGAGATCGACGAGGCAAAACTGCAAGGGCACAAGGCGACTGGCAGTTGGACAACTGTAGAGTGCTGGGGAAAGTGTGGGACCCGCGACTTCAAAAAGCTCAAAGAGGGAGAAGCGCTATGCTTTGATCTCACAGACAAGAGCACCGACTGGACCCGCTTTCGCCTGATCATCAATATCTCTGCCGGCGAGTCCGACCTCAAAACCGACGACACCAATTTTGCCCCCGATGCGGATCAACGAAGGGTGTTCCGGATGAAAGGCACGACTCGCAACAACAACGATCCACGCAGCCGCGGATACAAGGCCACCCTTGGCAGTTCGCAATGCGACAAGGACGGCAAGCAGGACTTCCGCGTCAATTGCACAAATCTCGGGCAGGCATCGCCACCTGATCCGTCCAGCTGGCGACGTATCCAGTCACAACAGACAGCCGCTGGCTGACCTTGCCCCCAAGAGCACTGTCGGTCTCGGTGCTCTGAGCCAGCACGCCCGTTCCTCTTTGAAGCGACCGGGCGGGCGTGTTGGCTCGCTTCGCTGTTTGAGCGCGCCGGTTAGCTCCCGGCTGACGGCTTTCCTGAAGCCTGGATGCATTGCCCCGTCACCCAGGCTGATGCCGGGGCAACCAGATAGAGCACCAGCGCGCCAATATCCTGCGGCGTCCCAAGGCGTCCTGCGGGCAGCGCAAGCTGCTCCAGCAATGGACCAAAATCCTCATCCGACATGTTGAGAGCCTTTTTGACGGTGTCGGTCGGCACAAAGCCAGGCAGGATTGAATTGACGCGCGTCTTGGGTCCCAATTCCATCGACAATGTCCGGGTGAGCATATTCACGCCAGCTTTGGCCGCGCTGTAATGCGCGCTGCCCGGAAACGGCTCCACCGCAGCGAGCGATGAGATATTCACGATCGCGCTGCCTTCGCCAAAATGCGGAACGGCAGCCTGGACGCTGTAAAAGATCGACGAGAGATTGACCGCCAGCGTCTTGTCCCATTCTGCCGGATCAAGTTCAGCCAGCGGAGCTGACACCAGTGAACCGCCCGCATTGTTGACCCAGATATCGAGCTGGCCGAACTCATCGACAGCGCGCTGAGCAAGCGCGTTCATCGCCTCAGCTTGCGAGACGTCGGTGGCCTGGAACACCGCCCGCCCACCTGCATTGCTGGCATTGATGGCTTTGGCGGTGTGCTCAATCTGATCGGTCGATCGCGCCGCGCAGACAACATTTGCGCCAGCCTCTGCCAGGGTTGAGGCGATCCCTTCGCCAATGCCGCGGCCGGCGCCGGTGACAATTGCAGTCTTGCCAGTGAGATCAAACAACGCGCTCATGCCAACTCTCCTATCGCTATGGATGCAGCGATGGGTTGGCCGATCAATCGGCCATGGTCCACTAGCCCTATTGGCAATCAACGCAACTCGAGCGCTTCCTGAGGGTGGTTGGGCACCAGGATCATTTCATTGGTGCCATTGTCGACGCGATACGATTCCAATCGCGACAGCAGGTTCATGCCGATCACATTGGTTTCACCCAGGCTCGGTGCGATCACCACATCAAGGCCGCGAGCGGCGACATTGCCAAAGCGCAGCTCGTCGACGCTGGAAAGCTCGGCAGCGACTGGCCCATTGGCGGTGCCAATCTGGATCGGCAGGCCGCCCTGGCGCGGCTCCAGACCCGCCTCATCGGCAAGGCCTTGCGAGATCGCGGTCAGCGTCGCCCCGGTGTCGATCAGGAAATTGGCGGGCACTCCGTTGAGTTCGGCGCGGAGCCAGAAATGGCCATCTTGCGCCATGGGAATGCGGGTTTCACCGCCTTCAACCACCTGTTCGGGCAGGCCAAGTTGCGGAACGGCCACTTCGATCCGAGGATCAAACCGCGACAATTGCAGGATCACTGTGATCAGAATGCCGACGAGCACCAAAGTGCTGGCAGTGCGAATGAACTTGCCGAGCGGGATCTTGCGACGAACCAGCAGCGAGCCGACAAAGCCAGCCACGACTGCCGCGAGAGCGAGGATCAGCAGCTCAGACCGCGGCACCGCGGTGAACGCGCCAGAAAGATTGGCAAGGAGATTCTCGAAACTCACCCGCCCGATATAGGACGGTATCGCTGGCATTGCCATGAATGGCGGGACTCAATCGGACAGTGGGCGCAGTATCACGCGACAGATCGGCGCAGCTTGCGTCAGCGAATGGCATTTGCCAGACTCGCGCCATGCATTCGCGTCGATCGGTTTGTCAGTTTTCGCTTACAGCATTGGCTGCCGCCGCGTCCGGGTGTGCCGGACCAGCCTTGATGGCGGCAAACTCGTCTCAACAATCGATCACATTCGATATCCAATCGCATGACGATGTCTCGTTGCTGTTGTTTGCCTATCACGCCGCGCGTTCACTTAGCACTGAGAGATTGTATTCGCGCGTGCCGCTCACCCCACATGACGCACAGGCGCTGGAGCGATTGCGCGCACCATTTGAGCCGGTTGCCACCGCCTTCGAACCCTATCTCCAGACCAATCTGGCGTTCGATCGAACCATGCTTTTTGCGGTGGCTTCAACGCTGGGCATGGAAGTCGAATACCCCGACCTGGACTTGCAGCAGGCGTTGAACGAATTTCGCCCGCATTACCTGTCGGAGATTGCTCCGCAACACCGCGCCGCAAACAGCGAGTTCAAAGCCCTGGCCGAAGGCGAGATCGCCTTGCACGGTCCAGCTATGACGGCGGCAATCGCAGAGGTTTTGGAGAGCGAGTGGCGCGAGGAGCCGATCAGGTTCGTGGTGTCGCCCTATGCCAGCCGCGCAGGCGCCTATACCAATTCGGTGTTCACCGTGATGAGCTCGACCCGTGCGGACTACCGCGCCCATGCGCTCGAAATGCTGTTCCACGAGGCGGCGCATACCTCGCCAATCCGTGACCGCCTGAAGCCGGTGGCCAATGCTGCGCTGGCTCGGCACGGGATGGAGAATTCGCGTTTTTGGCACTATCTCCAATTCTACGCGATCGGACGTGCGACGCAGCACGTCCTCGGCAAAGACCACGTTCCCTATCACGAGGAAACGGGCCTCTCCTCGTCGTCGAGCAGCCAGCCATTCTATCAGGCGCTGCACCAGGTCTGGGATCAGCATGAAGGCCTCGCCAATCGAGCCAATGCAGCGATCGATCTGATCGCCGCAGAAGCCAGCGCTCAAGCCAGCTAAGGCGCGCTGCGATTGGGTTTGGCTTCGGCCAGCATCAGCGAGAAACGCCCGGCCTCGTCCAACCAGCGCTTTTGCGGTTCCCACCCGCCGGCGAGCAGCAGCATGTTTGACGTCCGACGGTTGAACTTGTGCGAGTTCTCGGTGTGGATCGTCTCGCCCGCTTCCATGGCAAAAGTGCGATCCGAGACAGCGAAGCTGCACGCCTGCTGCGCGACGAGATGCATCTCAATCCGCGCATAATCGTCGTTCCAGCGCGCTTCATGTTCGAACTGCTCGACCGGGATATCACCGTCGAGTTCGCGGTTTATCCGCCTCACCAGGTTGCGATTGAATTCCGCCGTCACGCCGGCCGCATCGTCATAGGCGGCAACCAGCACGTCCTCATTCTTGATCAGGTCCATCCCGATCAGCAATTGCGCGCCCTCGCCCAGGGTCTCACGCATCGACCGCAGCAGATCGACAGCAGTGCGCGCGACCATATTGCCGATGGTGGAGCCCGGAAAGAAACCGAGTTTGGGCAGAGGTTTCACGGCGTCTGGTAGCTCCACTTCGCGCATGAAATCGGCTTCGACCGGATGCACGGGCAGTCCGGGAAACTTTGCGGAAAGTTCATCGGCTGCTGCGCGAAGAAAGTCGCCCGAAATATCGAGTGGAACATAGGCCGCCGGCTCGATCGCGGAGAGCAGCAAGGGTGTCTTGACCGAGCTGCCCGAACCGAACTCAACCACCGCCCGGCCTGCGCCGATCAGCTTGGCAAACTCGCTCCCAGCTCCGGTCAGGATTTCGGTCTCGGCACGGGTCGGATAATATTCGGGCAGCTGAGTGATATCCTCGAACAGCTGCGAGCCAGCGTCGTCATACAGCCAGCGCGCGGGGATGGCCTTTTGCGCCTGCGACAGGCCGGCCAGCACGTCGGCGCGGAAGGCATTGTCGATCCCGTCATCATCGCGATCGACCAGCGCAATGCCTTTTTCAGCACTCATCAAAGATCCTTTGACCCTAGAGGTCCTTGGCCAAGCGCAGCCCGGTGAATTGCCAACGCTGGTGGGGGTAGAAGAAGTTTCGGTACGAGGCGCGCGAATGGCCTCTGACAGTGGCGCAGCTGGCGCCCTTGAGGACGAACTGTCCGCTCATGAATTTGCCATTGTATTCGCCGACCGCGCCGCTCGCAGGTTTGAAGCGCGGATAGGGCAGATAGGCTGAGCGGGTGAATTGCCAGCAATCGCCGAACAATCCATCTGCGCCACTCGGCATGGGAGCATTGGCGCCATCGAGCTGGTTGCCCGATGCCGGATCATGTGCCGGCTCAGACGCAGAGGAATCCTGCCCGCGCGCGATCGCTTCCCATTCAAATTCGGTCGGTAGTCTAGCGCCCGCCCAGGTCGCGAACGCATCAGCCTCATAATAGGAGATATGGGTGACCGGCGCGTCGGGATCGCGATCTTGCCAACCCTGGTGGGTGAAACAGGCCGTGTCGCGCCAATAGAGCGGCGAGGAGACGTGTTCCGCGTTGATCCAGGCCCAACCATCAGAAAGCCACAAGGAGGGCTCCAGATAGCCTCTATCGGCAATGAACGCGTCCCATTCGCGATTGGTCACCAGGCGATTGGAGAGCGCGAATGGTTCAAGCAACACGCGGTGCGCCGGGCCTTCATTGTCGAACGCAAATCCACTGCCGTCATGTCCTACGCGCGCAACCCCGCCGGGATGCTCGGTCCAGGTCTCTTCTCGCGCAGAAGCCTTGGCCGGCGAGCCTTCCCACATGGCTGGTCCAAGCGGGTTCTGAAACAAAGCGTGTTTGATATCGGTCAGCAGCAACTCGATATGTTGCTGTTCATGCGCGATGCCCAGCGCGATCAGATCTGCATGGGCTGGATCTTCGAGCAATGGCGCCATCGCGGCGTCGACATGCGCGCGCCATTCAATCACCTGATCGAGCGTCGGCCGTGACAGCATCCCGCGCGAGAACCGCGCAATCCGCTCCCCCTCAGCCTCGTAATAAGAATTGAACAGGTACGGCCATTCGGCGTCAAACAGGCTGTATCCCGGCACGTGTTCGCGCAGCAGGAATGTTTCCCAAAACCACGTCGTATGCGCCAAATGCCACTTGGCGGGCGAAGCGTCTTCCATCGATTGGATCGTGGCATCGGCGTCGGATAGCGGCTCGACCAGCGCTTCGCTTAGCGCCCGAGTGCGTTCGAACGCACCGGCCAGATCACTCGCATGGGGCGCCGCGGCGAGCGGCGATTGCTGAGTCACAGGGACCTTCCTCTCATCCGCCGCGGGACATGCCCGAAAGTATCAGCGAATGAAAGGCTTGGTCTGCGACTTTGCGACGAACTTTGCGAAGAAATCAGGCCGCGTGAGCGGTGCGATCAGCCATTTCGTCGTTGAGCATTTCCGCGAGCAGGAAGGCCAGTTCGAGCGATTGCTCGGCGTTGAGACGCGGATCACAATGGGTGTGATAGCGATCGCCAAGCCGTTCATCGGTGATTGCCACAGCGCCGCCGACGCATTCGGTCACATCCTGACCAGTCATCTCGATATGGATGCCGCCTGGATGCGTGCCTTCGGCGCGGTGGACGGCAAAGAAGCCTTTCACTTCGCTGAGGATCCGATCAAACGGACGCGTCTTAAAGCCGCTTTCCGACTTGATGACATTGCCGTGCATCGGGTCACAGCTCCACACCACCGGGTGGCCTTCCGCCTTCACCGCGCGAACCAGCTTGGGCAGGCCGTCTTCGACCTGATTGTGCCCAAAGCGGCTGATCAGCGTGATACGACCAGGCTCGCGGGCCGGGTTGAGCACGTCGAGCAGCTCAAGCAGCGCGTCCGGCTCAAGGCTTGGACCGCATTTCATGCCCAGCGGATTGCCAATGCCGCGGGCGAACTCGATATGCGCGCTGCCCGGGAAGCGGGTGCGATCTCCGATCCACAGCATGTGCGCGCTGGTGGCGTACCAATCGCCAGTCAGCGAATCCTGCCGTGTCAGCGCTTGCTCATAGGGCAGCAAAAGCCCCTCATGACTGGTGTAGAAACTGGTGCCCTGCAATTGCGGCACGGTGGCCGGATCAACGCCGCAAGCTTCCATGAAATCGAGCGCCTCACCGATGCGATCGGCAGTCTGCTTGAACTTGGCGGTCCATGGCGTGTTGCCCATGAAATCGAGCGTCCACTGATGGACCTGGCGCAGATTGGCATAGCCGCCGCCGGCGAAGGCGCGCAGCAGGTTGAGCGTCGCAGCGGCCTGCGAATAGGCTTTGACCATCCGTCCCGGATCGTTGCGCCGCTGAGCCGGATCGAAATCGATTCCGTTGATGTTGTCGCCGAAATAGCTCGGCAAAGTCACATCGCCTTTGGTCTCGGTCGGCGACGAGCGCGGCTTGGCAAACTGCCCCGCCATGCGACCAACCTTCACCACCGGCTGCTTGCTGGCAAAAGTCATGACGACCGCCATCTGCAGAAGGACGCGGAACGTGTCGCGAATATTGTTGGGGTGGAACTCGGCGAAGCTCTCCGCACAGTCGCCGCCTTGAAGCAGAAAGGCCTCACCATTGGCGACCTGCGCCAAATCGTCCTTGAGCGCGCGCGCTTCGCCGGCAAAGACCAGCGGCGGATAGGCGGTCAGGGTCGCCTCTGCATCAGCCAGCTCAGTCGCATCTTCATAATGCGGCAAGTGCTTGGCTTCGTGTGCTTTCCAACTCTCTGGGTTCCAGTTCTGCGCCACAATCAACTCAATCTTGCTTCTTAATCATCAAAATCGGCCCTCAATGGACCGGCGGCGCCGGTTACAGGACCATGCTTACAAATGTAAAGCCGGAAGTGACTTTCCGATAACATTATTTCAGCCGAACTGTAATCGCCTAAGCCGATCACACCGCACCGCCAGCTCTAGCGCCCGACCACTTCTGCTTGCGGTCGTGGGGCTGCAGGCTCTGATGAGGTCAACGGCAAAACCGGTGTTTCGGCCAATTCCTGTCCTTCGGGCAGGATCGCCAAGCGCCAAGCGGGACGGCTGCCGAAATAGCGATTGGCGAGCAATTGCATGGTCGATGGCGAGGTGAAGGAATAATCTTGAGCCACGCTGCGAACCAGAGCGATCCTGCGCGGATCGCGCGTCGCGCCTTCGAGCTGGAACAGCCAGAAATTGTTTCCGGTCGAGGCACGTCGCACCAATTGGCTGAGCGGTTCGGTGACCCGTTCCAGCTCCTCCACATCGGGTGCGGTCTGCGACAGGTCGCGTGCGATCCTGTCAGCTTCGGCGAAGAAGACCGGCACATCCTCAGGCTGCAATTGCGCTAGGGCAGTGATCTTGCCGCCCGATGCGAGATCGGTCGGCCAGTCGGAGATGACTTGCGGAGCATAGCTCGCCCCTGCCCGCTCGCGCATCGCCTCCATCAGGCGGTTGTTGAACAGCTGGACGAGGATTTCGAGCTGCCGCGATTCGCGCAGATTGGTCACGCCGCCGCCGCTCGGCCAGGCGATGACCGCGGCTGCCTGATTGTCGTCCCCGCGATGTTCGAGCACGCGCGGCTCGAGCTCGTCGACCGGGAAGGCAACCGTGCGCGCGGCAATCTGCGGCGGGATCGGATCGCGTTGCGGCAGCGCTCCGAAAGTCGTGCGCAAGGCTTCGACCGTGGCATCGCGATCAAATTCGCCAAACACCAGCACTTCAATCGGTCCCTGGCGCAAAAGCGGGTCCCACACCTCGCGGAAGCCTTCGGGAGTGACTTCCTCAAGCGCTTCCGGAGCAGGCGTGGCAAAACGCGGATCGCTGTCCGTCACGAGATATTCGAGATCACGGCTCAGCACGCCGCCGGGGCTGGTGGCAAAACTTTGATAGGTCAGTTTCGCAGCAGCAATCGCGCGGTTGACCGGATCCTCATCCCAGCGAGGCATGCCCAGCTTGGCGGCAAAGAGATACAATTGGTCGGCCAGATCGGCCGATCGCGTTTGGGCGGTGAATGTGAACACCGCATCGTCAATCGAGAAATCAAAACCAAGCTTGCGCCCGGTTGCCAGAACGTCGATTTCTTCCTGACCCAAATCGCCCAGACCTGAACTGACCAAAGCCATCTCGCCCAAAGCGGCATAGGTCGCATTGTTCTCATCAAAGGCGCGATAGCCCGCGCCAAACCGGGTCCTGACGGTTACGCGACCGGGCTCGGCCGAGTTCGACCACAGCAGCACGCGCACGCCGTTGGAAAAGTTCACTTGCTCGATATCGCCAAGCTCTTGACGGAACAGGCCAATCGGTCCGGCCTGGGCAACCTCGCCGGCCTCGCCGATCGCAGGCAGTTCATCGAAGGAGATCGATTGCGCAGCCAGCCGGGCGCCATCATCCGCGACGACGGCCTCTGATAGCGCGACGCGGAACGCCTCTTCGTCCGCTTCGCCGCTGCGCGAGGTCACATAGATCCCGCGCACGACATCGCCTTCAAACAGCTTCTGCGTGCGAGCGACACCTCTTCCGGGGTGAAGCGCTCGGTCATCCCGCGAAACACGCCAAGGACGGTTTCGGGCGATGCAACGGTCTCGCGAATATCGACCGCGGTCACCAGCGTGTCAGCAATCTCGGATCCGGCGATAACAGTGCGCTGTTCGACCTGATTGACAAAGGCGGTCTCGAACTGCGCCACTTCGCGGTCGATCTCTTCCTGGCTCGGCGGTGTCGTCAGCGCGTCTTCGACCACACTGCGAACATCAGTCAGCGCAGCTTCCCAATCGTCTGTCAGCGGCGCGAAGGAAACGAATGTTCCGTCCGTAGATCGCGAAACATCATCTTGCCGCACTTGAGCATAGAGGAAGCTGCCGCCTCCCCGGGCGCGCGATTCAAGGCGGCGGTTGATGATCGCTTGTGAGATCGCGTCGAGCAGTAGGCCTTCATTGTAGACGATCGTGTCGTTGACCTTTCGCCACGGGCGCATGATGGCATAGGTCAGGCTGCGCGGAAGATCAGGCTCAACCGCGACCGACAATTCGCCAATCGGCCAAGCCCCGGCCTGGCCAGCATTTTCGGGCGCCACGGGATCGCCAAAGTCTGGTGCTTCGACCCGCTCGCCAATGCCTTGCCAATCACCAAACCACTTTTCGACCAATCCGGCGAGAATCTCTGGATCAGCATCGCCGACAACGACCACGACGGTGTTTTCGGGGCGATACCAGCGGCGATGAAATTCCTGCAGTCCGTCACCGGTTGCGGCAGTCAGTGTCTCGACCGTTCCAATCGGCTGCCTTTCGGCCAGCAATTGGCCAGCAAACAAAGTGCGCCTTGTGGCCATGCTCACGCGCTCGGCAGCGCCGCCGCGCTCGCGCTTTTCTGCCAGGACAATCGGCAATTCGATGTCGACATTTGACTGCGTCAGCACCGGCTCGCGGATCATCCCCGACAGCAGCTTGAACGCCTCATCCAGCTTGGCCCGATCGACATTGGGCAGGTCGAGCTTGTAAGCCGTATGTGTGGGGCTGGTCTCGGCATTGGCGTCGCTGCCAAAGGTTGCACCCAGCCGCTGCCATGTTTCAATCGCCTTGGCCTGCCCCAGATATTTGCTTTCGCGAAACAGCAAATGTTCGAGCAAGTGCGCATAGCCTTGCTCAAAGTCGCGCTCATGCAGTGATCCAACATCGACCCGGACGCGAATCGAAACCTGACCCGGCGGAACGCGGTTGTTGCGCACGGCATAGCGAAGGCCATTGTCGATCGCGCCGAACACCCATTCGCGATCGATCGGCACATTGCTGCCTTCATAGAGCCATGGCGTTTCGTCGCCGAGCTGCAGACCGGTCGGTTCCGGGATGGCTGGCAAAGCCAGCGTAGGCTCAGGAGCGGGCGCTTCTGCCGTATCCTGTGCAAAGGAGGGAAATGTCAGCGCTGCGGGGGCAGCAAGCAGGCAAAGGGCAGCGAGGGCCCGAGTGATCACGTTCATATGCTCCAGTATAAGCGTGCTAGTGCTGAAGGGATAGTGAATGTCATGCAAGCTACATTTGCTTGCTGGCAAGCGCCCGGCTCCCTACATGACGCCCATGTTCATCGAGACCGAAACCACACCGAACCCGGCCAGCCTCAAATTTTTGCCTGGTCGACCCGTCATGCCATCCGGCACGCGCGAGTTTTCCAGCCCCGAGGCAGCCGAAGCCAGCCCGCTGGCACAAGCGATCTTTGACACTGGTGAAGTCGTCAATGTTTTCTATGGTCGCGACTTTGTGACCGTCACGGCAGCGCCCGGAGCATCGTGGGGTTCGCTCAAGGCGATGGTGGTCTCAATCCTGCTCGATCATTTCGTCTCAGAGGCTCCACTGTTTGTCGGCGGAACCGCAGATGGCATCACCGTTCCGGCTGAAGACACAGCCATGATCGTTGAAGAGAGCCCTGACGATGCGGAAACCATCGCGGCGATTAACGAGCTGCTAGAAACACGCGTGCGTCCTGCGGTTGCAGGTGATGGCGGCGACATTGCCTATCGTGGTTTTAGCGACGGCGTCGTTTACCTGACACTGCAAGGTGCCTGCGCAGGTTGTCCATCGAGCACGGCCACACTCAAACACGGCATTGAAAGCCTGTTGAAGCACTACGTGCCCGAAGTGACCGAAGTGCGCGCCGCCTAGCCCATTTGCATCGATAGGACAGTTCATGACCAAGCAGTTCCACGGCCAGGCCTTGTCGGCTGACGCCCTTGATCAGATTTTCAATGAAGGGCGCAGCTATAATGGCTGGCTCGACAAGCCGGTGAGCGACGAACAGCTCCATGCGATCTGGGACCTCGCCAAGATGGCCCCGACTTCGGCCAATATGCAGCCGGCGCGGATCGTCTGGGTCAAGTCGGACGAGGCCAAGGCCAAACTGGCCGCCTGTGCCATGGATGCAAACCAGCCAAAGATCCTGTCCGCACCAGTCACCGCTGTGATCGGTTACGACATCGATTTCCACGAAGAATTGCCATGGCTGTTTCCGCATACCGACGCCAAGAGTTGGTTTGAAGGCGACGAGAAGGGCCGCGAAGAAGGCGCGTTTCGCAATTCCTCGCTGCAAGGTGCCTATTTGATGCTCGCAGCCCGCGCACTTGGCCTGGATTGCGGCCCGATGTCGGGTTTTGATCCCGCTGCGGTCAACGCAGCCTTCTTTGCCGATGAGCCTCGCCACCGCGTCAACTTCATCTGTTCGATCGGTTATGGCGATCCTGAAAGCATTTTCGATCGCAGCCCCCGTCCCGATTTCGATCGCTTCAATTCTGTCGTCTGACCTTGCGCAGTGAACGCGCCTGAGGCAGGGCGCTGCGATGCGCGTTCTTGCGATCGAAACGGCCAGCGAAGCATGCTCTGTGGCGTTGTTCCATGGGGACGACCTGGTCGCGCATGATCACCGCGTGCTGGGACGCGGTCACGCCGAACGCCTGGTTCCGATGATTGCGTCGCTGCCCGACAAGGGGCGTGCGGATCGCATATTGGTCTCGCTTGGTCCTGGCAGCTTCACCGGTGTCCGGATCGGCATAGCGACCGCGCGCGCCCTAGCCCTCGCCTGGAAGGCCAAGGTTGAAGGCTATCCAACTCTGGCATTGGTCGCCCTGCAAGCTTGGAAAGAGGGGGCCCGCCCAGTCACTGTCTGCATGAATGGCGGGCATGGCGAGTATTTCGTCCAGCATTTCTCGCCCGATGGCCCCACCTCTCCGGAACAGTCTTTGACACCCGAAGCGGCCGCGCTTGAGGTCCGGGGCGAGTGCCTCATCGGCAATCGTGCTGAGCAGCTCGCCGCGATCATGGAGGGCCCGCCGCAGGCGATTGATGCCCTGCCCGACGCTCGAGACGCCATCGCATTGCCGGCAGATTGGATCGTCAGCGATCTCGCACCAATCTATGGCCGCGCGCCTGACGCAGTGCCGCAGGCTTCAAACCAAGCTGGGCAATCCTGACCATGGCCGGGCACACGGACGCTGTCGATTGCATCATGGCGGTCATGCACACGGCGTTTGACCCGGCCTATGGCGAAGCGTGGAATCGCCGCCAAATTGGCGATGCTTTGGCTATGCCCAACACTCATGCGCTGTTGATCGATTCTGAGGGGAATTTGCTATGCCCGCTCGATGGTCAATCGCTGCAAGGTCCCGCAGCCGGTTTTGTCCTGACGCGTAATGCCGCGGACGAAGAGGAATTGCTGCTGATCGCGGTCACGCCCGAACATCGCCGTCAGGGGCTGGCTGAGATCTTGATCGGGCAGTTGTTTGCGTCGGCGCGTGAGCGCGGTGTGAGAAAGATCTTCTTGGAGATGCGCCGCGGAAATCCAGCAGTGTTTCTGTACGAAAAGCTCGGATTTCAACCAATTGGTGAAAGATCGAATTACTATAAGACCCAAGGTGGTGATCGGATCGACGCGATTACTTTCGGTCGAGAAATATAGTTACATTCCAAGCCACTATTCCACGAATACAGTTACTACTGGATTGCAAATGCGGCATGCTTGGTTCATGGGGGCCGCATCGGAAAAATCCGAACCAAAAAATCCCGAGGAACCTATGGAAGACCTGCAGTTTGAGATGAAGGAGACGTTGATCACTTTAACGAGTGATATTGTCGCTGCGCATGTCAGCAACAATGACGTTACTGTTGACGATGTCCCATCCCTGATCACCAATGTATACAGCGCATTGTCGACTTTGGGGGAAGACCAAGAACCAGAAGAGGTCCGTCCCGAACCGGCCGTTTCAGTTCGAGCATCGGTCAAGCCCGACTATATTGTCTGCCTTGAAGACGGCAAAAAGCTGAAAATGCTCAAGCGCTATTTGCGCACCAATTACGATATGACACCGGAAGAATACCGCGCGCGGTGGGATCTCCCGGCTGATTATCCGATGGTTGCGCCAAATTATGCCGCCAAACGGCGCGAACTGGCCAAGAAGATTGGCCTCGGTCGCAAGCCGGGCGCGCGTCGCGGCCGCAAGAAAAAGTAGCTGCGACAAGCCGCGTCGCAGGGGATCGAGCGACGCCGATGCTTGAGCTTAGGGGTCGCCCCCGATAAGGGGTAATTGCGTAACGTTTCGCAAGGTGAGTGCTGGTGTCGAAAATCGATCTCGAACAATTGTGTGCTGAAAAGGGGCTGCGGATTACCGAGCAGCGGCGTGTGATTGCTCGCGTCCTTTCCGAAAGCGATGACCATCCGGATGTTGAGCTGTTGCACCAGCGGGCATCTGCGATCGATTCAAAGATCTCAATCGCCACCGTCTATCGCACCGTTCGCCTGTTCGAAGAGGCCGGCATCCTTGATCGGCACGATTTTGGCGATGGCCGCTCCCGTTATGAGCCTGTGCCCGAAGCGCATCATGATCATCTGATTGATGTTGAGACGGGCAAAGTGGTTGAGTTCGTCGATCCCGAAGTCGAAGCGCTGCAGCGGCAGATCGCTGAGAAGCTGGGATACCGCCTGGTTGATCACCGGATGGAATTGTACGGCGTCCGGCTCTCTCGTGACGACTGAGACCACCGAGCAGGCATCGACCATGTCCAAGCGCGAGCAGCGGGCATGGGAGCGTCGGCAGGCCGCGGCGCGCGGCGAAAGCACTCCAATCTCGCCGCTTGGCTGGTTTCGGTTCGCAATGCGCGTTCTCGGCCTGGTCCTGCTGCTGATCGTGTTTGTGCCGCTGCATTACCTCTATCGCATCTTCGCCTATGGCTCGCCCTTCCCGATGCTGTTCCTGCGCTATGCCGCACGCGTTTCGGGTGCGCGGGTGGAGACAGTCGGCACCCATCTCAAGCGTGACGTATTTTACGTCGCCAATCACGTTTCATGGCTCGACATCCTTGCCTTAGCGGGCGCGAGTGGCACCGCCTTTGTCGCCAAGGCTGAACTTGCACAGGCTCCGGTGGTTGGCTGGCTTGCCTCGCTCAACCGCACTGTGTTCGTAAAACGCGAACACCGCATGGGCGTCGCTGCGCAGATCAACGCGCTCAGAGAAGCGCTGGACGACAATTGGGCCGTTACCATCTTCCCAGAAGGGACGACGACCGACGGCCAGTCATTGCTGCCGTTCAAGACCAGCATGCTCAGCGTGTTGGAGCCTCCTCCGCCCGGCGTGATGGTCCAGCCCGTCCTGCTGGAATATGGCAGCATTGCCGAATGGATCGGATGGGTCGGCGAAGAAGGCGGCGTCAACAACGCCAAGCGGGTGCTGTCACGCAGAGGATCGTTCAAGCTGCGCGTGCATTTTCTCGAACCGTTCAGCCCAGAGGACTTCCGCGGGCGCAAGGCGATAGGCGTCGAAGCACGGCGCCGGATCGAGGAGGCATTGCTGGAAAGCCTGGGAAAGCCGCTGCGTGACTTCGCGCATGACGTGCCGCCAGTTCGCTACGAAGCGCCTGAAGACGAAAACGCCTGACGCTTCGGTCGATCAAAGGCCGGCGCGAACCAGCCAATCGTGAAACAACCTCACCGGGCGCATTTCCAGCGCTGTGGGCTTGCACACAAACCAATAGCTATAGGGGCTCTCCACTTCGAGCCCGAACAGATCGGTCAGTCTGGTATCCTGTGCGCGGCGCAAGTGGTCATCATGCATAATTGCGATACCCAGGCCCTGCGCCGCGGCTTCGAGCATCAACTGCCCTGAATCGTAATGATCGATCGCAGCGGGATCGAGATCTTCCATATTGAGCGCCTGTTTCCAGGCTTCAAAACTGGCAGGAAGCTCATTGTGGATCAGGAAGGTCTGCTTCTCGAGCGCTTCGCGATTGGCCACTGTGCCGATCGCGGCCGCCACATCCTTGCTGCAAATGGCATGGACCAGATTGTGATCGAGCCGCACCGCATGCAGGCTGGTCGATGGACCGCGTGACAGAATGATCGCGGCATCGAGCGTATCGCCAACGCGATCTTCCAGATGCGGTCCGGTGTCGATGTCGATATGCAGCAGCGGGTGGCGCTTACGCAGCTCACCCAGCCGCGGGAACAGTCGCTGACTGCCGAACAGCGGCAGCACGCCAAGCCGCAATCTCAGCAGCGACACATTGTCAGACTGGCTCTCAACCGCGCGGGCGAGCGATTCCAGATGCGGATTGACCGCTTCGTAAAAGGCTTGCCCTTCATCGGTCAGCTGCATGCTTTGCCGTGCACGCGTGAACAGCTTCTTGCCGACAAATTCCTCAAGATTGGTGATCCGGCGCGACAATGCAGACGGGCTCAGCCCGATTTCCTCGGCCGCTGCACGAGCAGAGCCAAGCCGAACGGTGCGCATGAAGGCTTCAAGCGCACGCAGCGGAGGAAGGCGACGAGATGGCATAAACAGCTCCTTGCTTGCAGGAACTACGTTTGTCGAGCGTTTTGGTTGCAAAAAATCGAAGAAGATTCTTCGCTGATTCGATCAGGTTGCAATTTCCACATCCTGAGGCGCATGCAGTCGCAGCCGCGTAACATGGGTGTCATCGCCGGCCGTCACTTCGATCCGCCAGCCGCTCTGATGCTCAACCACGGTGCCAACGGGCGGCACCTGCTCAGCGAGGACAAAGGTCAGGCCACCCAAAGTATCGACCGATTCTTCGACTTCGGCGAGCCGCTTGTCGACCATCTCAGCGACGTCTTCGAGCTCAGCCCGCGCGTCACAATCCCACATCCCCTCACCGATCGGCACGATCAGCGCTTCGGGAGTTTCGTCGTGTTCGTCTTCGATCTCGCCGACTATCTCCTCAACCAGATCTTCGATTGTAATGATGCCATCGGTGCCCGAGAACTCGTCCAGCACGATCGCCAGATGGACACGCCGAGCGCGCATATCGGCCAGCACGTCAAGCGCGCCTCGCACCTGCGGCACGTAGAGCGGCTGACGCATGAGAGTGGTCCAGTCGCGCGGCGGCGGTTTGCCATTGGCGAGATAGGGAAACACATCCTTGATGTGGATCATGCCGACCACATCATCGAGCGTCTCGCGATAGACCGGCATGCGGGAATGGCCATTATCGCTGAATGCGGCGACCAGTTCTTCCCAGCTTAGCGCTGCATCGACCGCGATGATCTCGCCGCGAGGCACGGCAACGTCGTCGGCATCGTGCTCGCTGAAGTGGAGGAGATTGCGCAGCATCTGCCGCTCAATCGGCAGCAAATCGCCATTTCCGCTTTCGTCATCATCATCGTCGTCGTTTTCGTCCTCGTGCTCGTCGATCGCTTCTTCGAGCTGCGCGCGCAAAGAACGATCGCCGTCACCGGCTCCAACAAGTTTTCTGAGGGCGGACCAAAGTCCGCTGCTACTCTCCGCCTCTCCGGCGGTTGAACTACTCGAATCGGGCATTGTCGTTTGGGCCCTGGCCCCATGACTCCTACTTAGTCGCGATCCCCATATGGGTCTGGAATCCCCATTTTGGCAAGGGCTGCAATCTCGATCGCTTCCATCGCCTCAGCCTGTACATCAGAATCGACGTGATCATGGCCGGCCAGATGCAGGAAACCATGGACCATCAGATGGGCAGCATGGTCTTCAAGTGAGATGCCTTTCTCTGCCGCTTCGCGGGCACAGGTTGCATGCGCCAGAGCCAGATCGCCCAGCAGGACGGGTGGGCCGTCGGGCGCGAGTTCGAGCAGTTCGTCGCGGGCAAGCATGGGAAAGCTCAGCACATTGGTGGGCTTGTCGCGCTCGCGCCATTCGCGATTGAGTGTGTGGACTTCGGCATCGCTGGTGAGCAGCAGGCTGACCGAAAGCCGCGGATTGGCAAGTTCGGGCGCGATGTCGGCGACGGCCTGCGCTACGCGTTCAGCCAGCGCTTCCCATTCGCCCGCGGGCCAGTCTTCGATGTCGATCTCTAAGTCCAACTCAAGAATCCCGTTCGGGCTGAGCCTGTCGAAGCCCCGTACTTTTCTTTCCAACGCCGTACCAGATTAAGAACAGCCCTTCGACAGGCTCAGGGCGAACGGTTCAAACCACTATCCGCTGGGCCCCTCATAGGCCTCAACAATCCGGCCCACGATCGGATGCCGCACAACATCGGCGGCGGTGAAGCGGATCGTGCCAAAGCCTTCGACATGTTCCAGCTTGCCCACCGCGTCAGCCAACCCGCTCATATGGTCACCACCGGGAATGTCGACCTGTTTGGGGTCGCCGCAAATCACCATCCGGCTGTTCTGGCCAAACCGGGTGAGAAACATCTTCATCTGTTCGCGCGTGGTGTTCTGCGCTTCGTCGAGGATCACAAAGGCATCAGCCAAAGTCCGTCCACGCATAAACGCGATGGGTGCGATCTCGATCTCGCCGCTTTCGATCCGGCGTTCGACCTGCTCGGGCGGCATGCAATCATACAGCGCGTCGTAGAGCGGGCGCAAATAGGGATCGACCTTGTCCTTCATATCGCCGGGCAGGAAGCCGAGCTTCTCGCCCGCCTCGACCGCTGGGCGCGACAGGATCAAGCGCTGGACGCTGCCGGTGATCAATTGACTGACCGCCTGCGCAACCGCGAGATAGGTCTTGCCCGTACCGGCGGGCCCAAGAGCGAAGATGATATCGTCGCGCGCCAGGCTGCGCATATAGGTGACCTGCGTGGCGGAGCGCGGCACAATCGTCTTGCGCCGCGTCCGGATCATGATCGGCGGCTCTTCCTTCTCGCCATTGATGATGCCTTCGAGCGTTGGCTCGTTCGACATCGCAATCAGCGATTCAATCGCTCCCGAATCAAGGTCCTGTCCCATGGCCAGGCGATCATACATCGTGTTGAGCGTGTCGCGGGCGCGCGCCACATTGTCTTCAGGCCCTTCGATCAGGATCTTGTCGCCGCGAGCATGGATCATCACGCTCAACCGGTTCTCAACCTGGACCAGATTGGCGTCGAACTCGCCGAACAGGGCTCCGAGCAAAGATTGATTTTCGAAGCTGAGCTCAATCTGCGCGCGGCGGATTTCGCGGTGTGGGACGGGATCAGGCGAGATCGCCGGATCTTCTACACGTGATGGTCGTCGGCCCATAAGGTCCTTTGCACTTGCCCCTGAAAAGAGGTCTTCCGAGTCGGAAAGGTAAGCCTGCCTGCGCTCAGTGCAAGTTTGCGGGGGTTACACGACAGTGGAAAGTCATCGCGCTGTCACGTGGACGATCAGGCGGAAACGGCCTGTTTCACCGTCCCCTGGATCGAATTAGGACCCGCTTCGGCAAGCTCAACCTCGACCAAGTCACCGATCTCGGCATCGCCTTCAAACCACACGCTGGTGAGCCAGGGAGACTTGCCGAGCCATTGGCCCGCATGCTTGCCCTTGCGCTCGACGAGGACCTTGCAGGTCTTGCCAATCAGGGCCTGGTTGAATGCCAGCTGGTCGCGATTGAGGCGCGCCTGCAGCCGCTGAAGCCGATCATCCATCACCTCACGCGGGATCTGGTTGTCCATCGTCGCAGCGGGCGTGCCCGGACGCGGCGAGTATTTGAAGCTGAAGGCCTGAGAATAGCGAACCTCGTCGACGATCCGCAGCGTGTCCTCGAACTCATCCTCAGTCTCGCCCGGGAAGCCGACGATGAAATCACCCGACAGCGCGATATCAGGACGAACTTCGCGAAAGCGTTCGAGCAGTTTGAGGTAGCTCTCAGCCGTGTGGGCGCGGTTCATCGCTTTGAGCACGCGGTCATTGCCCGACTGCACCGGCAGATGCAGATAGGGCATCAGCTTATCGACTTCGCCATGGGCTGCGATCAGCGCGTCATCCATGTCGTTGGGATGCGACGTGGTGTAGCGGATCCGCTCCAGCCCATCGACTTTGGCCAGCGCATGGATCAGTCCCGCCAGGCCGACATCCTGCCCCTTTGTGTCCTCGCCCGACCAGGCATTCACATTCTGGCCCAGCAGCGTGATTTCCTTCGCGCCAGCATCCACCAGTTTGTGCGCTTCATCGACCAAATCGCTGAATGGGCGCGAAATTTCTGCGCCGCGCGTGTAAGGAACAACGCAATAGGTGCAGAACTTGTCACACCCTTCCTGCACCGTCAGGAACGCCGTGGGTGAGCGCCGCTTGCGTGCTGGCAGAGCGCCAAATTTGGCGATTGCGGGCATGTCTGTGTCCGTCGCGCGAGCGCCCTCAACCGCTTTGTCGAGCATGTCGGGCAAGCGGTGATAGGCCTGCGGGCCGACCACCATCGAAACCGCTGGCGCACGCGCCATGATCTCTTCGCCCTCGGCCTGCGCAACGCAGCCCGCAACCGCAATCATTGGCTTGGAACCATCATCCTTCTTGAGCCGGCCAATGTCGGAATAGACCTTCTCCGCCGCCTTTTCGCGAATGTGGCAGGTGTTGAGCACGACCAGATCCGCCTCTTCACCCTCAGGCGCAGGCGTGATGCCCTTTTCCGCCAACAGCTCGCCCATACGCTCGCCATCATAGACGTTCATCTGACAGCCGAAGCTTTTGACCCGATAGGTCTTGGGAGGAGTGGTCGGTTTCATGATCGTGCGGGCGTTTAGCGGCAAGGACCGAAAGACTCAACAAAAAGGGCGGCACGCGGCCGCCCCTTCAGTCGAATGCTGAGGATGGCTTACCCAACCGTCGCTTTCACAATCTTGCTTGGGTTGGCCGGCGGTTCGCCCACGGCGAGGCCGTCGATCAGTTCCATCCCGCTCTCGACCTGGCCCCACACAGTGTATTGGCCGTCGAGGAATTCGGCATCATCAAAGCAGATGAAGAACTGGCTGTTGGCGCTGTCTGGCACCTGAGTGCGCGCCATCGAGCACGTGCCGCGCGTGTGCGGCTCTGAATTGAACTCGGCCTTGAGGTCAGGCTTGTCGCTTCCACCCATGCCGGTTCCGGTCGGGTCGCCGCCTTGCGCCATGAAGCCGGGGATCACGCGGTGGAACACCACGCCGTCGTAAAAGCCTTCGCTGGCCAGCTCGGTGATCCGCTCGACATGGCCCGGGGCCAGGTCTGGACGCAGCTTGATCACGACGTCGCCGGATTCGAGGGTAAAAGTCAGCTTGTCAGCCATGTATCTGTCTCCTGTTGGTTGCGCGCCGATATAGAGAGTTGTGCGTCGCTGTCACCCATCACCTTGCTTTTCATGCGCCCCCGCCTAGACCATGCCGCATGGCCGACGACATCCGCCTCGACGATGAAGCGCTGGCAACGCGTTCGCCGGACGATGGTGCACGTCCCGATGACCGGATCGATGATGAGCGTCACGACGAAGAAAACCGGCTCAAGCCGGAATTCGTCGCGCAAGTCCGCCGAACCCTAGAGGAAGGTGACAAGGCCGCTTGCCATGAATTGGTAGAGCCGCTTCACCCAGCCGACATCGCCGACCTGCTCGAACTGTTTGATCGCGAAGAGCGGACAGAGTTTGCGGCGACGCTTGACGATCTGATGACCAGCGAAGTGGTCGCCGAGCTGAATGATCACGTCCGTGAGGACATGATGGAGGCGCTCAAGCCCGAAGACGTCGCGACCATTGCCGAGCAGCTTGAGACCGACGATGCGGTGCAGCTGCTCGAGGATCTGGACAAGAAAGACCAGATCGCGATCATTGCCGAGCTTGAGCCGGAAACTCAGGCTGCGGTTGAAAGCGCGCTCGCTTATCCCGAGGAGACGGCCGGTCGCTTGATGAACCGCCATTTCATGGCGGTGCCCGAGCATCTGACCATCGGCGATCTGATCGATTTCCTGCGCAAGGAAGGTGATCTCGAGCATGATTTCTGGGAAGTTTTCGTGGTCGACCAGCGCCATCATCCGGTTGGCACATGTGCGCTCAACTGGATCCTCACCACACCGCGTTCGATCAAGCTGACCGATGTGATGAAGCGCGACCAAACGCTGATCCCGGTGACGATGGATCAGGAAGAAGTCGCGCTGATGTTCCAGAAATACGGACTGATTTCGGCTGCGGTGGTCGATGAAAGCGGACGCCTGGTTGGCCAGATGACGGTCGATGACGTGGTCCACATCATCTCCGAAGAGGCTGGCGAAGACGCGCTGCTGCTTTCAGGCGCCGGCGATGGTGACATCAACGAGCCGATCGCCGAAGCCTATACCAGCCGCGTGCGCTGGCTGGTGGCCAATCTAGGCACCGCGGTCGTCGCATCGGTGATCATCGCCTTCTTCGGCGCAGCGATCGAGAAACTGGTCGCGCTTGCTGTGCTGATGCCGATCGTCGCCAGTATCGGCGGCAATGCTGGCACGCAGACCATGGCAGTCGCCGTGCGCGCTATTGCTACCAATCAGCTGACGCGGGCCAACACCTGGCGCATCGTGTGGCGCGAATTGCGCGTTGCGGTGCTCAATGGCGCGACCATCGCTGTCTTGATCGGCCTCGCCGCGGGCGCCCTGTTCGAACCGATGATGGGGGTCGTCATTGCTCTGGCGATGATCATCAACATCATTGTTGCGGGCCTGGCCGGGGTTTTGGTCCCGGTCCTGTTCGAACGGCTCGACACTGATCCGGCAGTCGCGTCCTCGGTGTTTGTGACCATGATCACCGATTCGATGGGCTTCTTCGCCTTCTTAGGTTTGGCAGTGGCGATGGGTTTGACCGGCTGATAGCCCCGCTCCCAAACACACATTTGGGAGAGAACAATGGCTGATCGCGTATCCGGAAAAATCGTGCTGCTGACAGGCGGCGCCATGGGATTGGGCAAGGCTTCGGCCAAGGCGCTATTGGCCGAAGGTGCGACCGTCATCATCACCGATATTGACGCAGAAGCGGGCGCAGCCACGGCGGCAGAGCTGGGCGAAAACTGCCATTTCCTCCCGCAAGACGTAACCGATTGGGATCGTTGGCAGGAGCTGATTGGTGAGGTCGAAAGCAAATTCGGTCGGCTCGACGTGCTGGTCAACAACGCGGCAATCACCGTGTTCGGGTCGATCGCAGATCTCAATCCCGAGGACTTCACCCGCTGCTACACGGTCGATGTCGATTCGATCTTTATGGGCTGCAAGGCGGCGATCCCCCTGATGGCCAAAGGCGGCGGCGGTTCGATCGTCAACTTCTCCAGCGCGGCGGGCAACAAGCCCAGTCCCGACCTGGTCGCCTATAACAGCGCCAAGGCCGCGATCCCGATGATGACCAAATCGATCGCGCTGTGGTGCGCGCGCGAGCAGAACAATGTCCGCGTCAATTCGGTCCAACCCGGCACCATTCTGACACCCAATGTCGAGAGCGTGATCGCAGGAACACCCGATCCCGCTGCCACCAAAGAGGCCTTTTCGATCGCACAGCCGATTGGGCGGATGGGCGAACCGGAAGATATCGCTCACCTGGTGGTCTATCTCGCCAGCGATGAGAGCAAATTTGCCACCGGCGCGCCCTTCATCGTGGATGGCGGACTGAGCATGGCTTGATCCCAAGCAAGAACGCGCCACATTGAACCCATGCCGCTGCATATGACCAAAATCGCGTTTGGCGCCAAAAGCTATTCCGATCTCGCTGGTTGGTACGTCAACCGCAAGGAGATCAAGCTGACCACGCGCTATCTGCCCAAGCGGCATGAGGAGATGGTTGGCGGCTCGCTCTATTGGGTTCTCAACCACGCTTTGGTCGCGCGCTCACCCATTCGCGCCTTTTCAAAGACCGATGACGGACGCTGGCATATCGAGCTTGAGCCCGTGCTGATCCGGACGCACCCTGCGCCAAAGCGCGCGCATCAGGGCTGGCGCTACCTCACTGAGGACAAGGCTCCGCGCGATCTCGAAGAGGGTGAGGATATTGGCGACGTTCTGCCTGGCGCGCTTGCCGCCAAGCTTGAAAAGCTCGCACTGATCTAGCCGGGATCTAGCGCCCGCCAGTCACATAGAGGCATTGGCCGGTGACCCAGCCCGATGCGGGCGAAGCCATATAGACGACCGCGGCCGCAATATCCTCAGGATCGCCATAGCGACCCAGCGGGATGCCGATCATTTCAAGCAGCTTGTCGCGCTTTTCATCGGTGTCGGTTCCCATGCAATCGTCGAAATTCTCGGTCGGGATCGGGCCCGGTGCCACGGCATTGACGCGAATATTGGGCGCCACCTCAACCGCCAGGGTTGATGTCAGGCTGTTCACAGCGGCCTTGGACGCGCCATAGGGCCCGTTCTTGACCTGGGGACCAAAGGCCGAGCGCGACGAGATGTTGACGATCGCTCCGCCATCTTCCGCCATCGCCCGAGCAGCAACGGTCGACCCCATCCAAACCGCTTTGAGATTGAGCGCGATCTGCGCGTCGAAATTGGCTTCAGGCGTGCGCGTCAGATAGCGCGGCGTGCCGTCGGGTATGCCGCCGGCATTGTTGACCCAGATCGATAGCCCACCAAGCTGTTTGATCGTCTCTGCCGCCAGATGCTCCAGCGCATCGCCATCAGTGGCATCGGTCGGCACCGCGATCGCCTTGCGACCCAGCGCATGGATCTCGTCGGCAACCGCATCGAGATCGCTTTGCGTGCGGGACGCCAGGGCGACATCGGCACCCGCTTCGGCAAGACCGATAGCAATCGCCTTGCCAATGCCCTTGCCTGCCCCGGTTACAACCGCGACTTTGCCTTCTAGGCTGAACCTGTCGAGAATGCTGATGGTCTCTCTCCCGCGCGTGAATCTCCTGCTGTTGTGCAGGGCTGCGCGAGGATGCGACACTGGCGGATCAAATAGGGCGGTTAAGCGTCCCGTTGGGCGCGCATTTGTGCGAACACCAACCGCACATCGTGCTTGGCGTCCTCTTCGGCAGGAACGGCATGCTCGGCAAAGCTGGCGCGCAACTCATCCATCCGTTCATCGATCCGCACCTGGTTATAGCCATGGCTGACCACGAAGCGCCGACGTGCGAGAATCTGCGGCAGAATGATGTCGACATAGGCTTCGACATCCATGCCGAACTTCATGAATTGCTCTGGCCCTAGCGGCGTGAACACCCAGCCTGGGATGATCAGTCCGGCATGGACATGATCGGGCAAATCCTCGCGCAGGCTTTCTGTCATGCCCAAGACGGCGTGCTTGGCGGCGATATAGGCTGCGGTCTGTGGAACCGCGCAGAAGAAGCTGTTCTCGCTCCCAGTGTTGTAGATCGCGCTTGGCGTCTGCTGCTCGACCAGTCGGGGCGCGAAGGCTTTGACGCCATTCCACACACCCCAGAAATTGACATCGAAATGGGCGCGGGCCTGATCGGGATCGACCTCCCACAGCTTGCCACGCACCCCACCCTGTCCGGCATTGTTGAGCACCAGGTCGACACTCTCGAAACGATCAAAGGCAGCTGCGGCGAGCGCCTCAACCTGGTCCAGATCTGAGACGTCGCAGGCATGCGTGATCAGCCCGTCAATCCGGCTCGCGCGCTCAAGACTGTCATGCGGCAGATCCGCGACCATGACTTCGACGCCTTGGCCAGCCAACCGTTTTGCAACAGCCAGACCGATTCCACTCGCACCGCCAGTGATGACAGCGGTGCTGGGTGCGAAATCACTCATGATTGAGCCTCAAAAGATTAGAGTGGATTATGCCCGCGGCGGACGCGGGAACAGAACCGGCGTGTTGGCACGATATTGCTGATAGGCTTCGTCATCACCCCAGCGTTTCTTCGCCTGTCCGTCCTGCAGATTGACGCCGCTGATCCGCGTCAGCAGCAGGAACACAAAGATCGGCGAGATGACCACCAGCCACGACCATCCCGAAAGGACGGGAACGGCCATGATCAGGATGCCGGTCCACAGAGTGATCTCACCGAAATAATTAGGATGACGCGACCAGCGCCACAGTCCAACATTGATGAACTTGCCAGCATTGGCCGGATCACCGCGGAAGGCCTTCTTCTGCGAATCCGCGATCACCTCCCAGGCAAAGCCGAGCACCCAGATGGCCGCGCCGACCCAGAAGAACATGTCAATCGGAGCGCGCTCGCTTGCGGTAATTGCCACGAGCGCGGCGGCGGCCGTGAGTGACACCCACAGGCCTTGCAAGGTCCAGGCGACCAGGAACCGTGCAGGATTGATCTTGATCTTCTCAAACCGGGAATCGCTGCCGCCAGCGGCATGAATACGCATGAACAGGAAGGAGCCCAGCCGGATGCACCAGATCGCGATCATTGCCGCGATCACCAAGCTGCGCAGATCGAGCGAGCCAAAGGCACCGTAGGCAACCCAGCAAGCGAAGGCGGTCACGGTGAGATAGGTGATCGCTCCCGTCGTGTCGTAATATTTGTCCGATTGAGCGATCGCAGCAGGGATGAAGGCGAGCCAATTCACCACCATCGCGATGACGATGCAAAGGAAGAACGCCGAATAATTGAAAATCGTGAGGCTGTTGCTGCCAGCAAGCGCGCCGAAGCCAAAAGCAAAGGCGGTGACGATGAGAAAGACGATGATGCTTTTCATAATGCTATTGTTACGCTGCCCAGCCTCAGGCGGATGCAGCCTCCCTGCTTTTCATCGCGACCCGACGCAAAGCATTGACGTAGGTTTCGGGCGCTTGCGCCCCTGGAATCATGAATTTCCCATTCACGATCATCGCTGGGACACCGGTGATGTTGAGATCCCAGGCCTGACGTTCCTCGGCCAATACACGCGCTTCGAGATCGGCATCGTCGAGCGCTGATTTGGCGGCTTCACGGTGAAGTCCAACACTGGCTGCTACGTCGAGCAGCACTTCGCGATCGGAGACATTGCGGCGCTCGTTGAAATGCGCCTTGAACAGCGCAAGCTTGAGCTCGGTCTGCACCTTGGGCCCTGCCTGCTCAAGCGCCCAGCCCAGCAGTTTGTGCGCAGCGCGGGTGTTCCACATCATCGCATCGGGTGCACTTACCTCGTCGCCTTCATAGCTGAGCGAGACACCGGCGCTGTCGGCAATCGCCTTCATCTGGCCGCGCACCTTGGCGCCCTCTTCAGCGCTGCGGCGATATTTGCGCTGGAGATGCGCCTCCTGCTGCTCGCCTTCGGCAGGCATATCTGGATTGAGCTCAAACGGACGCCAGCGAATTTCCGCTTCGATCTCGCCATCGAGTTCACCCAAGGCCTTGGTCAATTGGCCGTATCCAATCGCACACCAAGGGCACATGACATCCGAATAAATGTCGATCGTCAGCTGGTCCGGATTGCTCATTGGCCTCTCTCCTTCAGCCACCACTTTAGCAGGCTATGCGCGATCGCGGCAGGGGGCGGCGCGTTGAACGGCCCTTCCTCGGTCCCGATCGTGGCCATCGCATGCTCGACTTCCTCGCGTGAAAACCAGCGAGCCTCTTCAAGCTCGGTGACATCCAGCGTGATCTGATCATCGTCGGCAATGGAAAAACAGCCAATCATCAATTGGCTGGGGAATGGCCAAGGCTGAGTGGCGATATATTGGACATCGCGCACCCGCAGGCCCGCCTCTTCCCACACTTCGCGCGCGACTGCCTCTTCGATCGTCTCTCCCGGTTCGACAAAGCCGGCCAGCGCCGAAAAACTGCGCGGAGGAAAGCGCGGCTGGCGACCAAGCAGCAGCCGTCCTTCATGTTCCACCAGCATGATCGTTACCGGATCGGTCCGCGGAAAATGCTCCGCCCCGCAATTGTCACAAGAGCGCTGCCAGCCACCTTTGGTGATCTTGGTCTGCGATCCACACTTGGCGCAAAATTGGTGCCGCGCGTGCCAGTCAACCAGGCTGCGAGCACCGCCATAGATCGCCAGATCGGGCGGTGAGAGCTGCTGGATCGCCTGCCAGGCCCGCGGCATGGCATAGGCAGGTCCGGTCGCGCCTTGATCAGGCACGGCCGCGAAGCACGCTTTGTCGTCCATCAACCCGAGGAAGACCAATTCCGCCTCTTGCGGCACATCAGCCAAAGTGCCCCAGATAAGACCGCCCATCTCGTCAATCTCGGGCAGCAGGCCGTCGAGCTTGAGCACTTTGGCGCGCCAATCCATCCGCGCTGCCAGCGCATCTGGATCGACCCTTATCTGGTCCGCGCGATCAATCGGCGATCCGGCAAAGGCTATCGGACCGGTGGCGCCGAGTGCGGCGTGCGATGTGTCGCCCGACATCCGGCTTATGCGTCCGCCATCGTGCCAAGATCAGCCGCAAGCGCAGCCAGGAACTCATCGCGCATCGGATAGGCCGTTGTCGGCATATATTGAGTGTAGAGCTGCGTGCGCATGTTACGCTTGAAGTCGATCGCCGCGATCGTGCCCGCTGCGCCGCCCCAGCCGAAGCTTGAGCCGACCGACCGGCCGCCGGCACCATGGCCTTCGCCTTCGATCCATGATCCGGTCAGATCAACCGTCTTGGGCAGGATGTTGGACGTGCCGACGCGGACAGCCAACTCGCCCATAACGCGTGTGCCGTCGAGCTTGCCGTAGCCAAGCAGCATGCGCAGGAAGCGGTCGTAATCCTTGGGCGAGCTCACCAATCCGCCGCCGCCAGCGGGAACAAATGGCTCATCCAGATAGATCGAGTTTGATCCCGGATCGATCGGAATCGGCATGCCGTTGAGGATGCCGTAATTGTCCGTCAGACGGCCCTTCTCGCTATCCGGAACGGTGAAGTAAGTGCTGCTCATCCCGCACGGATCGAACAAGCGTGTCTGCAGGAAGTTTTCAAACTTCTCGCCCGATGCGACTTCGACAACACGGCCGAGCAGGTCGATGCTGGCCGAATAGATCCACTTGTCGCCCGGATGCGACATCAGGGGCAGCGTCGCTAGCCGGTCAGCCCAAACCTCAAGGCCCGGCGCTGGCGTGACTTCGGGGAAGCCCGGCAGCGTCATGCGGCTGACGCGTCCGCCGACAATGCCATTTTCATTAAGGGCGTCGAGCAATGGGCCCTTGCTGGTGATGCCATAGCCAATGCCCGCCGTATGCGTGAGCAGGTGACGGATGGTGATCGGGCGCTTGGCCGGAACGACATTGTCCAGCGGACCCTCTGGATCCACCAGCACCTGCATATCAGCGTAGGCAGGCAGAATGTCGCCCAAAGGCTGGTCGAGGCCAATCAGCCCATCATCGATCAGCATCATGATCGCCATGCCGGTGACCGGCTTGGTCATCGAATAGATGCGGTAAAGCGAATTCTCGTCAACATCGACAGAACTGCCAAAGCCCAGCTTGCCGCCGCCGATCGTGTGCGCGTGATCTTCCTGACCCTTGCCGATCGTCACAAACAGATTGGCGACTTTGCCGCCGCCAACATAGTCTTCGTACAGCTTGGCGATATTGGGGAAATCCGAGCCGACATCGTGCGCGGCCAGTGCCCTGCCAATCGGCATGCTTGCCAGCATCCCGCCAGCCGCCAGATAGGCGCCAGTGCGGAACAGCGAGCGGCGTGAAAGGTCAGCCGGTTCAAAAGTGCGGAAAGCCATGATGTCGAGTTCTCCCAGATTCGGTCTTGGCAGCTGTTTGGGGCAGCAAAGGTAAGTGGTCAATTGAGACTTGAAATTCGCAGGTGTTATACTCATATAAGACACATGCTCAATCTACTCTCTATTTTGTTCGGCCTGATCTCGCTGGTCATCGTCATTCCGTCGCAGATTCCGCTGCTTGGCTGGGGCAATTGGCTTGCCCTGCCCCTGATCGCAGTGGGAGTGGTGCTGGGCGCCTTGTCGTCGAGCGATAGCGGCCGCAATTTCTGCCTTATCGTGCTGCTGATTGCGGCGGTCCGCCTGATGATCGGCGGCGGCTTTATCTAAGCTCAGGCCAGCGCCAGCCGCGCCGCCTTCTCAAACAAGGTCGGCAATCCCGCCTGATCCAGCCGTTCGATCGGCCACCATTCGCCATCGCCAGCAGGGTCCTCGCTGTCGATCCTCAGCACGCTGAGCGTGAGATGCGCATGGGTGAATGTGTGACGCACAGATCCAAGGGTGGTCCCACCTTCCACGACCGAGCCTGAATCGGTGCCGTCCTGGCGCGCCGTCCAACCATCGTCAGGCAGCGCTCGCATTCCGCCGAGCATCCCCTTTTCGGGCCGCGTCACGAGCCACACTTCGCGCCCTTCACGTCCGTCTCGTTCGATCCAATAAGCCACACCAACCCGCTCGGGCTTGGCCTTTTTGGGCGGTTTGACCGGCAGCCGTTCCGGATCTTCGGCGCGCGCGTTGCACGCGCTTGCGAGCGGGCACAGCAGACATTTGGGAGCTTTGCTGGTGCAAATGCTCGAACCCAAATCCATCATCGCTTGCGCGAAATCGCCTGATCGTTGCGATGGGGTGATCTCATCAGTTCGCTCGCGGATCACCTTGCGAGCGCCTGGCAAGGACTCCTCAATCGCAAATAGGCGCGATACCACGCGCTCGACATTGGCATCGACCACCACAGCCCGCTGATCAAACGCGATCGCGGCGATTGCGGCCGCGGTGTAGGCACCCAATCCCGGAAGATCGCGCAGTTCGGCCTCGGTTTCGGGAAAGCCGCCACGCTCCGCCACTTCACGTGCGCATTTCCCCAGATTGCGAGCGCGCGAATAATAGCCCAGCCCTGCCCAGGCGGCCAAGATCTCATCATCGCTGGCAGCCGCCAAATCGAACACGGTCGGCCAGGTTGAGGTGAACTTCTCGAAATAGGGCTTCACCGCAGCAACAGTGGTCTGCTGCAACATCACTTCGGATAGCCACACGCGATAGGCAAAACCCGGATCATCCGGACGCTGCTCGCCCGGAGGAACCCGCCACGGCAGTGCGCGCGCATGCCGGTCATACCAGTGGAGCAGAAGGTCGGAGATGCTGGCAGTCACATCGCGCCTATGGCATGGCTGATCCTGCAATGGGAAGTGACAAGACCACAGGCGGCAAGAAACCTGCCAAGCGCTTTGCCCGGCCCCGCGGCCAGGGCGCACGCGCGATTGGCGATCTGATGCCTGAAATAGGCCGCACGGCATTTCGCAGATTCGGCTTTGTGCAAAGTTCGGTCGTCACCCGATGGCCAGAAATCGTCGGCCCGCATCACGCCAAGGTTTGTAGCCCGGAAGCCATTCGCTTCCCGCCCGGCGAGAAAGCCGAAGGCATCCTGCAATTGGTGGTCGTGCCGGCGCATGCGCCGCTGATCCAGCAAGTCATCCCCGAAATCATCGAAAGGGTGAACCGCTTTTTTGGCTATCAGGCAGTTGCCAAGGTCAAATTGCGGCAAGGTGCGGTTAAGCCAACCCATGCTGAAAGCCCGGCAAGCGCGCCGCCTTCGCTCAAGCCAATCCCGATGGAATTGGGAGACAGCCTGCGCGATATCGGCGACCCGGAACTGCGCACCGTGCTCGAATCGCTGGCGCGCAGCTTTGATGAAGACGGCAATGAGGGGCCCGACCAAACGTGAACAGCAAGCTCTTTGCAGGCCTGGCATGCGCCTTCGCGCTGACCATGGCTCCAGCCAGCGCTCAGCGTCCGGAGGGGCTGCCTGACGGCAAATGGCACAATGCGGTGGAGGAGACCGACCGCGCGCATGTGCTTGGCAATCCTGACGCTGAAACGGTGTTGATCGAATTCATCAGCTACACTTGCGGCCATTGCGCCAGTTTCGCCGTTCAGGGCGACGCCGCCATGCAATTGGGGTTTGTCGCACCGGGCAAGGTTCGCGTCGAAGTTCGCCCCGTGATCCGCAATGCGATCGATCTGACCGTGACCATGCTGGTCGCGTGCGGCGATCCTGCGAAGTTTAAGCGCAATCATATGCGCTTCCTCTATTCGCAAAAGGACTGGCTGCCCGTGGCTGTCAACGCCCCACAGAGCCAGCAAGCGATCTGGGGCCGGGCTGACACCGCTGCGCGGATCAACATGGCCAACGCGCTTGGATTCACCGACAAAATGGAAAGCCGCGGATATTCGAGGCCAGAAATCACCGCTTGCCTCAGCGACAATACCGTGGCCCAGCAATTGCTCGACAACGATAAGGCTGATCGCGCCGAATTTCCGATCACAGGCACACCAAGCTTCGCCTTGGACGGCGAAGTTCTGGAGAATGTGCATTCATGGCAGGCTCTGTTTCCGGTGCTGTCAGATCGCGTCAGAACGGTCCAGATGGAACAAATGGATGGCGAGCTTCCCGAAGCCTGACGTTCAAACTATTTTCTTTCAACTGACTCATTTGTGCACATCTTACGCAGCACGCTTTTCACCCCCAATGCCTTCGTCTAATTTTGAGGGCCGATCAAAGGATAAGAATCCATGACATTGTCACGCAAATCTATCGCACTGGCCTTCGCCGCTCCCTTGGCGCTGGCGCTGTCAGGATGTGGATCGACGGATGACGCCGATGCCGCGCTTGATGGTGAGCCAATCGCGGCCATTGCCGCACCTGACGGCCAATCATGGGGCGATGTTGTGACGGTGACGGAGTTTGGCGGCTATCAAGTCGGTAACCCGGATGCGCCGCTGAAACTGGTCGAATATGCCTCGCACACATGCGGAGCCTGCGCCAACTTCTCGATGAGCTCGGCCGAAGACCTCAAAGGTTCGTATATCGATTCTGGTGTTGTCAGCTTTGAGCTGCGCAATCTCGTGCGCGATCCGATCGATCTCGCAATCGCGACTCTGGTGCGCTGCGGCCAGCCTGAAAACATGCAGCCTTTGGCTGACCAGGCCTGGGCCTCGTTCAACGACGTGATGAACAACGCGCAGCAGGGCATCGCTCAGGTTCCAAACCTGGGTGATCTGTCAGTGTCCGACCGCTTCGTTGCGATTGGCGAGGCTGGCGGCCTGATCGACTTCTTCTCATCGCGCGGATTGAGCGCTGACCAAGCGCGCAGCTGCCTCGCCGATGCCGAGGCGGTCGAAGCCATCGCCAACGCATCAAGTCAGCAGGCGGAGGAACTGGGCGTGCAGGCCACGCCGACATTCTTCCTCAACAATCAGCGCCTTGACGGCAATCAATGGCCGCAGATCGAGCCGGTGCTTCAACGCGCGGGCGCCCGCTAAGCGGACCACAGAGGGGGTAGTCACAGTCCATGCAAATCAGCCGACTCAAGCTCAGTGGATTTAAGAGCTTTGTTGAGCCTGCTGAATTGCGGATTGAGCCCGGGCTGACCGGTGTCGTCGGGCCCAATGGCTGCGGCAAATCCAACCTTCTGGAAGCAATCCGCTGGGTCATGGGTGAAAATTCACCCAAAAGCATGCGGTCTGGCGGGATGGAGGATGTCATCTTCGCCGGGACGTCGACACGGCCTGAGCGCGCCTTTGCCGAAGTCGTCCTGCATGCCAGCGACGATGACAATGAAGAACTCGTCGTAACCCGCCGGATCGAGCGTGGAGCTGGCAGCGCCTATCGCGTCAATGGCCGCGATGTGCGGGCCAAGGACGTTGCGCTGACCTTTGCTGACGCGGCGACTGGCGCTCATTCGCCCGCGCTGGTGAGTCAGGGCAAGATTGCGCAAGTGATCGCCGCCAAGCCGACCGAACGCCGCCAGATGCTGGAAGAAGCGGCGGGGATTGCTGGCCTTCATGTCCGCCGCAAAGACGCCGAAAGCAAATTGCGGCAGACAGAGACCAATCTGGCTCGGCTCGAAGATTTGATGGCGGGCCTGGATTCGCAGATCGCGTCCCTGCGTCGGCAAGCCAAACAGGCAGAGCGTTACAAGGCGCTGACGGCGAAAATCCAGCTGGCAGAGGCCCGGCTGCTTTACGCCCGCTGGAGAGACGCCGCCTATGCCGCCAAGGAAGCGCGCGAAGCGGCACAAGGCGCAGATTCGAAGGTTGAAGCGGCGCAAGCGCTGGCTGATCAAGCGCTCAAGGCACAGGCCGAGGCCGCTTCTGCTCTGGCTGAAGCGCGCGACGAGCTGGCCGATCGCCGCGACGATGCCAGCGCGCACGGCCACCGCATGGCCGCTTTGTCTGAAAAGCTCGAAGCCGCCGAGCAACGACTGGCCGATCTTGATCGCCAGAAGACCCGGCTCGAAGAGGATCGCGGTGCAGCAGATCGCATGACGCATGACGCGGCAAGCGCGGTGTCCCGGCTCGACAGCGAGATTGCCGAGAATGCCGAGAAGCTGTCGCGCGACGAAGCGCTCAGGCCAGCGCTCGCTGCCAAAAGCGAAGACGCTGAACGTGCTGGTCGGACTGCCGAACTGGATCTGGCCAAGGCAACCGCCGATCACGCCGGCGTCGAAGCAGAATGGCGGGTGGCCGAGGCGGCGATCGAGCAAGCCGAGGAGCGCTTGGCGCGGCTCCGCAATGAAAGCGCCCGGATCGATCAGCAGCAAGAGGAATTAGCTGGCGGAGACGATCCTGCCTTGGCAGTCGAAACGGCACGCACTCAGTCGCAGGAAGCCAGCGCGAAGCTGAGCGAGCTGCGCGAGAAGCTATCCAGCGAACAGACCCGCAAGAGCGAATTGCAAGCGGCGCGCGATGACGCCGCAATGGCACTGGCAGCGGCCAAGGCCGAACTCGCCGGGATCGAACGCGAGTACAACGCGCTGGCGCGCGATCGCGACGCCCAGAACAAGCGCAAGCAAGGCAGCGCAGATTTGCCCAAGGCAATCGACAATGTGCAGGTTGAGCCTGGCTATGAGCGCGCCATGGCCGCCGTCCTGGGCCGCGATTCCAAGTCACCTTTGGGATCGCCCGCAATCGATGCGGAAGGTCGCTTTTGGGGAGGCACTTCGGCTCCCCAGCAGGTCAAAGACAGCCTGCTAGCGCATATCCGCGATTGCCCGGAAGAATTGCGCGCCCGACTGGCCCTGGTCCATTACGCTGACAGCGACGACCAGCGCGATTTGGCGCCGGGCGAGTGGCTGGTGACAAAAGACGGTCATCTGCGCCGTTGGGACGGCTTCTTGGCCCGCGGCGAGGGTTCGGCGGAAGCGGCAAGGCTTGAAGCCGCTAACCGCCTGACTGAGCTCGAAGCCAAGCTTCCTGACTTGCGCAACGCCGCTGAGGCAGCGGCGGCGGCCGAGCAGTCTACACGCGACGAATTGTCGGCGGTCCAAACTGGGCTGGTGGCGCAGGAACGCGAAATCGCATCAGCGATCGAGGGCGAGCGTCAGGCCTTGCGTGCGCTCGACCAGGCGGAGGCTGCAAAAGAGCGGCTGGCTGAGCGGCTCGAGCAATTGGCGGCGGCTCGCACTGATCTGAGCGAACAGCTCAGCGCGGCGGAAACCGAATTGGCCTCGGCGCAGGAAGCGCGCAAAGCTCTTCCCGCACCCGATGCCGGCCGGGCCTCGCTCGAAGCAGCGCAGGCCAAGCATGAGACTGCCCGCATGGCTGTGCAGGCGACTCTCGCCGAATTGGCGTCGCACGATCAATCGCTTGCCGTGACGCGCGAACGGCACGTGGCACAAACCGCTGATCGTGCGAGCTGGGAAGCGCGCTCATCCGAAGCCGCACAACGCGTCGCCGAAGCGGCCAAGCGGTTGGAGGAGATTGATCAGGAACGCGCCGTGATCGCGGCCAAGCCAGCTGAATTGATGGCTGAGATCGAGCAAGGCGACACGATGCGCGCGCGGCTGACGCAAGAACTGGAAGCCGCCGAGAAAGTGGTGGCGGAGCGCAAGGAAGCCGGAACCGCCGCTGATCACACTTTGACAGAAGCCAATGAAACGCTGGCCGTAGCCCGCGAAAGCCGCGCCACGCTGGCAACACGGGCGGAGAATCAGGAAGCCCGTCGCGGCGAGATGGCACGCATTTCAGGCGAGCGCTTCCAGTGCCCTCCTCCCATCCTGCTCGAACGGTTTGAGTTCACTGAGGAAGAGGTCAAAGATTCGACCGCTGAGAGCGAAGAAATGGATCGCCTCACCGCCAGCCGTGAACGGATTGGACCGGTCAACCTCGTCGCCGCTGAAGAACTGGCGCGGATCGAGGAAGAGCACGGCCTCAACGCCAGCGAACAGGCCGAACTGACCGAAGCGGTCAACCGGTTGCGCGGGTCGATCGGCAATCTCAATCGCGAAGGTCGCGAACGGCTGAAAGCGGCGTTTGAAGAGGTCGATGCCCACTTCCAGACGCTGTTCACGCGACTGTTCCAGGGCGGCCAAGCGCATCTGGCACTGATCGACAGCGATGATCCGCTTGAAGCCGGTCTGGAGATCTTCGCTCAGCCGCCAGGAAAGCGCCTCCAGAGCCTTTCGCTGCTCTCCGGGGGTGAACAAGCCTTGACCGCGACAGCGCTCATCTTTGCCCTGTTTCTGACCAATCCAGCGCCTATCTGCGTGCTGGACGAGGTCGACGCGCCGCTCGATGACGCCAATGTCGAACGCTTCTGCGATTTGCTCGATTCAATGGTTCGAACAACGTCGACCCGCTACCTGATCGTAACACACAATGCCGTGACGATGAGCCGGATGCACCGACTGTTCGGCGTCACCATGGCAGAGAAAGGCGTGTCGCGCCTGGTCAGCGTCGATCTGGGTGAAGCGGAGCTGATGGCCGCTGAGTGATGGCCGAACCGGACATTTACGATCCCGACTATGTTCGCGACGTCTTCGATCGCTGCTCAGACAAATACATCGCCTTCAGCACTTTCTGCTCGCTGGGTTTCACCGAGATATGGCGTCGGCAATGCGCCGAAATGCTGTCCAACTTGCCAGACCAAGCGAGTGGCTATGACTTGATGGCTGGAACCGGTGAGGTCTGGCCTCACCTGCTGAAGCAGCATCCCAATATTGGAAGCATCACAGCGGTCGACATCTCAAGTGGCATGCATAGACGGGCGATGGAGCGGCTGCATTCGATGCGCGCGCACAAGATAGCGTTCGTTGAGGACAACGCGCTTGCCAGCGAACTGCCTGACGAAAGCGCCGACTTCGTGATCTCCACATTTGGCCTCAAGACCTTCAACCCTGAGCAGCAGGCGAAGCTCGCCGAGGCAACCGCGCGCGTTTTGAGGCCAGGCGGTCAATTCGCCTATATTGAAGCCTCGGATCCGAAGGGATGGATTTTGCGACCGCTCTACCTGTTTCACCTAAAGACTGTTTTGCCGCTGGTCGAAAAGACCCTGCTCAAAGGCGCGAAGGACTTCTCGATGATCGGAACCTACTCGACCAATTTTGGTAATGCGTCAGGGTTCGCGACCTCACTCGAACAGCAAGGTCTCGATGTAACTTACCGGAATTTCTTCTTTGGCTGCGCCAGCGGCGTCTGCGGTTTCAAACCTGGCTGACTGGGCCGCTTAGCTCAGTTTTGGACGGCCGCGGTCAACCGGTCACGAATAGCCTTCAGCCGCACGACCGTTTCCTTGATCTTCTCGACATTCTCTGCCGCCGGCAGCGGCACGCGCAGACCGCGATCATCGGTCTTGGCACGGCGATCCCCTGCCCTGCGATCATTAAACCGGCGATCGAAGTCCGAAGCGCCGCTAGAGCGCAAGACCGCCTGCGCACCTTTGATGGTGTAGCCTTCCTGATTGACGAGCTGATCAATCCGCTCAAGCAGAGCAACATCGTCGGGCCGGTAATACCGGCGCCCGCCGCTGCGCTTCAGCGGCTTGAGCATCGAAAATTGCTGTTCCCAATATCGCAGGACGTGCGGCTTGATACCCAAGCCATCACTCACTTCGCCGATCGTGCGCAGCGCGCTTTCGTCCTTGCCGTCGTCGAAGTCAGTCATTCAATCAATCGCCTTTTGCTATGCGCTCCTTGAGCAATTGGCTGGCACGGAATGTCATCACCCTGCGTGGTGTGATGGGCACTTCGATTCCCGTCTTGGGGTTACGACCAATACGCTCCCGCTTGTCGCGCAGCACAAAGCTGCCAAAGCCGGAGATCTTTACGTTCTGACCATCAGCCAGCGCGTCGCACATCTGATCAAGAATAGCCTCAACCAGCTCGAGCGATTCCGCTCGACTAAAGCCCATCTTGCGGTTGATCGTTTCCGCTAGATCGGCGCGGGTTAGTGTTCCCACTGAACGCATCATGAGCATTCTCCCTCGTAGGCGCGACCCCACCAAGACTTTGTTCTAGAGAAACAGAGCATTTTTCGCAACTTGCAGCGCACAATTCGGCGGATTTGTGCACATTTGGAGGCGTGCGCCTAGACCCGGATCAGGCTCGCACCCCAGGTAAATCCACCGCCCATCGCTTCGAGCATGATCAGGTCGCCTGGTTTGATGCGACCATCCTTGCGTGCATAATCCAGCGCCAGCGGAACCGATGCGGCCGAAGTATTGGCATGGCGATCAACTGTCACAACGACCTTTTCACGCGGGATTCCAAGCTTCTTCGCGGTCGCATCCAGGATCCGTGCATTGGCCTGATGCGGTACGATCCAGTCGATATCCTCAACCTGGATTCCGGCGTCGTCGATCACCTCACCCAAAACCTGTGCCAGGTTCACGACAGCGTGGCGGAAAACCTCGCGCCCTTTCATCCGCAAATGACCAACCGTCTGCGTCGTTGAAGGACCACCATCGACATAGAGCAGATCATGCTGGGCCCCGTCGGCATGCAAGCGTGATGCGATGACGCCTTGACCGGCTTCGGCATTGTCGTCCCGCTCAAGCACCACAGCGCCCGCACCGTCGCCAAACAGCACACAAGTCGTGCGGTCTTCCCAATCGAGGATGCGGCTGAACGTCTCTGCACCAATCACCAGTGCGCGCGTTCCCATTCCCGTCCTGAGCAGTGAGTCGGCGGTTGTCAGCGCATAGAGAAAGCCAGAACAGACCGCTGCGACATCGAATGCGACCCCGCCATTGCAGCCCAGCGCGTGCTGGACCTTGGTCGCGGTCGCGGGGAAAGTGTTGTCAGGTGTGGCCGTGGCGAGGACGATCAGATCGATGTCATCCGCCACCATATTGGCGTCGGCAAGAGCGGCTTTTGCTGCAGCAATCGCCAGGCTTGCGGTCGTTTCTTCAGGAGCGGCAATGTGGCGCTGACGAATCCCGGTGCGTTCGATGATCCATTCGTCGCTGGTGTCGATTCGGGCTGCCAGGTCGGCGTTCGTGACGACATTATCGGGCAGCGCCGATCCCGTGCCGCGCAAGAGGACCGCGCTCACTCGGCCGCCTCGTTGGCGGCAGAACCGCCTGTGTCACGCATGGCTTCATCGCCCAGTTCGGCCAGGTCGTCTGCAATGCGTTCGGTCAGTTTGTTTTTGAGCAGGCTCGCGGTCACCGCAACGGCATTGGCTACGCCATTGGCTGTGGCGCTGCCATGGCTCTTCACGACCACGCCATTGAGGCCGAGGAAGACCGCGCCATTGTGATTGTTCGGATCCAAATGATGGCGCAGCAATTCGGTTGCCGGGCGCGATACCAGGAAGCCAAATTTGGAGCGCAGCGAGCTGGTGAAGGCTTGGCGCAGAAGGTCAGTCACAAAACGCGCTGAACCTTCGATCGCCTTGAGCGCGATATTGCCAGAGAAACCGTCAGTAACGACGACATGCGTCTCACCGCGATTGATCTTATCAGATTCGACGAAGCCATCGAATTGCAATGCCAGGCCTGACGCATCCTGCAGCTGGGCTGCGGCTTCGCGCAGAGCTTCGGTGCCCTTGATCTCTTCAGTGCCGATATTGAGCAGCCTTACCGAAGGACGATCAAATCCATTGACGATCCGCGAATAGGCGGCGCCCATCACAGCGAACTGCACCAGGTTGCGAGCGTTTGCTTCGGTGTTTGCGCCGAGATCGAGCATCACGACATCGTGCTCTTCAAGCGATGGCAGCAGCGCGGCCAAGGCAGGACGGCCGATGCCCGGCATAGTCCGCAAGGCCAGCTTGCTCATCGCCATCAATGCGCCCGTATTACCCGCGCTTACAGCGGCGCCAGCAGCGCCCTCTTTCACCGCATTGACGGCGAGCCCCATCGATGTGGTCTTGGCGCGGCGGATTGCCCGGCTTGGCAGTTCATCGCCGCCAACGACATCGTCGCAATGCAGAATCTCGGATGCGCCGCGCATATTGGGGTGATTGTCGAGCGCGTCCTTGATCCGCGCCTCATCACCCACCAGCAGGAATTTGAAATCATCGTGACGGCGACGCGCGAGCGCAGCGCCTTCGACCATCACGCGCACGCCTTCATCACCGCCCATCGCATCAACAGCGATACGCGGCAGACTCATGCTCTCTCTCCGTCCTTTGCCGTGTCCGCCTTAAAGGCCGACTTCGACGACCTGGCGATTGTTGTAATAGCCACAATGCGGGCACATGTTGTGCGGCCGCTTCAACTCGCCACAGTTCGGGCATTCATGGAATGCTTCTGCCTTGAGCGAATCATGCGCGCGGCGATTGCCACGGCGGTGGGGCGATACTTTTCTCTTAGGGACAGCCATGGCGGCACCTGTTCCTCAAAAATTTGCGAGCTAGAACCTAGCTTTGTGTGTCTATTGGGGCCGCTCTAGGGCAAGGTCAATATGCGCACAAGCTTTGCCGCGCGCTACGAACCCTACCGGTCAATGCGGGAAGCCGAGCGCTATAGCGGAAAAATCGCGCGTTGCAAGCGCTGCGCGCACCGCTTAGCAAGGGCGGCAATCCTAGGGAGGGAATTGCCACATGTTTATGCTTCCGGTCACGCTGACCGCCGCTGCCGCTGCAGCGATCCTCAATATCTGGCTGATGATCCGTGTTGGACGGGTCCGCTCGGCGGAAAAGATCTTCGTCGGTGACGAAGACAATGAGAATGTCATCCGGCGGATGCGTGCGCATTCGAACTTCGTTGAAAGCGCTCCATTTGTGTTGATCTTGATCGGCGCGATTGAGCTGGCTGGCGCAGGTGATCCGTGGCTCGCCTATGTCGCCGGGATCTACATTCTCGGCCGCGTTGCACATGGACTCGGAATGGATGGCGGTTCGTTTTCGAAAGGCCGTTTCATCGGCACCATCATCACGCTGCTGACACTGCTCGGCCTCGCGGTCGTCGCGGTGCTGGTAAGCGTCGGAATGATGTAGGCAGAGCCGCTAAGACAGCGCGTAGTCGCTCACAAACGCGTTGGTTTTGCGCTCCTGACCGAAAGTGCTGGTTGGTCCATGGCCGGGGATGAACATCACATCCTCGCCCAGCGGCCACAATTTCTGCGTGATCGCATCAATCAGATCCTGGTGATTGCCCATCGGGAAATCGGTGCGACCGATTGAGCCCTGGAACAGCACGTCGCCAACAATCGCGAAACGGCTTGGCTCGTGGAAGAACACGACATGTCCAGGCGTATGGCCGGGACAATGGATGACATTGAGCGTCAGTTCACCCACGGTCACCGTGTCGCCATCATTGAGCCAGCGATCGGGCTCGAACACTTCGCCCTGGATGCCGTATTTGGCTCCGTCTTCTCCCAAACGGCTGATCCAGAAGCGATCGTCCTCATGCGGCCCCTCGATCGGGAGGCCCAGCTCCTTGGCCAGGATTCCGGTCTGCCCGCAATGGTCGATATGGCCATGGGTGACGAGCAGCTTCTCCAGCGTCACGCCCGATTGAGCGACCGCAGCCTTGAGCTTGTCGAGGTCACCACCCGGATCGACCAGCGCGCCGCGCATGGTCTTGGTGCACCAGATCAGCGAGCAATTTTGCTGCAGCGGGGTAACAGGCAGAATCGCTGCCTTCATTGGCGGGGTCGGTTTGTCGGACATGTGCAAGAAATGGCTGCGACTCGGCGCTATTGCAAGCGCAGTTTGTGTCACGGAGGACTACCAAAATGAGCATACGAGACACCGCGCTCGCTTTCTTCGATGCCTGCGAAACGGGCAAAGGCTGGGACGTGTGCCAGCAATATTGCTCTGCCCATGCCGGCTTCGCCGCGCAGGCCGATTCGCTGGCAGGGGTGGCGACGCTCGAAGAATACAGCAATTGGATGGCCGGCAATTTCGGTCCGATGCCAGATGCGAGCTACGAAATGCTCTCTTTCGGCGTCGATGAGGACCGCGGATCAGTCTGCGCCGCTGCGACGTTTAAGGCCACGCATAGTGGCGATGGCGGCCCCGTGGCACCGACCGGCAAGTCGACCGCATCGCATTATTGCTATGTCATCGAATTCCGCGACGGGAAGGTCAGCCACGTTACCAAGATCTGGAACGATGGTTTTGCCTTCCGCGAATTGGGCTGGGGTTGAATCGCTAGCCCTCACCCAGCCTAAGTTCGCGCGTCAAACCGACATTGCTGCGGAATGCTTGATCGTGGCTAACGCACAAGATCGCACCGTCATAGTCTTTGAGTGCCTGCTCAAGCAGTTCAGTCGCCGCGATGTCCAAATGATTGGTCGGCTCATCGAGGATCAGCAATCGCGGAGGAATGCGACGCGAAAACAGGCATGCCAGTGCGAGCCGCACTCGCTCACCACCGGACAAGCTTGAACAGATCCGCTGCCCCCATTGGTTGCGAAATCCAAACGCAGCCAGCGCGGCATAGGCGCCATTCCGGTCAAGCGATGGATTGTGACGCCGCATCGCTTCGAGTGCAGTCTCCTCTGCCCGCAAGAGCGAGAGATGCTGGTCGAGAATGGCGAAATGTTCCCGTTCGGCCTCGATGCTGCCAGCCTCTGGCTCGGCCAGGCCTGCGATGATCTGGATCAGACTGGTCTTGCCGCTGCCATTTGCGCCAATCAAGGCAATGCGATCGGCTCCGCGGATCGTGAGATCGAGCGGCCCGAACAGGGTCCGCTTTTCGTAAGCGCAAATGATGCCCCGCCCATCGAGCAACACTTTGCTTGGGGAAGTTCCAGACTTGGGCAGTACAATCCTGACGGGCACCAACCGCTCGACGCCTTCGCGCGCAGTGTCCAAGCGCTCCTGCGCATCGTCAATCTGACTCTCACCGATATTGATCGATCGCGCGTTCGTCTTGTCGGCCTGACGCTTCCGCGCGTTGATCTCAAGCTTGGTATCATCACGCCGTTGAGCGGATTTTTTCCCCTGCTTGGCGCGTCGGGCTTGGCGCTCGGTGCGATCCTGCTGGCGGCGCTGCGCTGATTTGAGCTCGGATCGGGCTGCCTCAAATTCGTCGATCGCGCGCATACGTTCCGCATCGCGTCGCTCGACGAACTCGCTCCAGCCTCCGCCTACTGACATGATTCCGGCCGGCGAAAGCTCGATGATGCGGTCAACATTTTCAAGCAAAGCGCGATCATGGCTCGCAACCAGAGCTGGCCCCTGCCAATCCGCCAATGCCCGCGCCACAAGCATGCGTCCGGCTGCATCAAGATCATTTGTGGGTTCATCGAGCAGCAGAATATCGGGCTCATCCAACAGCGTGCTGGCAAGCCGCAATCGGGTTCGCTCTCCGCCACTGAGCGAACCAATCCGCCGCCCAAGATCGATCCCGACAAGGCCGAACGATGCGAGCGCCCGGTCCAGGCGATCCTGCACAGTCCAGTCAGCGTTCTCGAGATCGTTCTCGCGCGCCTCGCCCGCCTCGATCCGCGCCTGCAATCGCAACTGGTGTCCGATCCCCAAGGCTTGAGCCACGCTGGTGTCTCCCGATGGCGGCAATTGCGCCATCAGGCCGATCTTGCCGGTGCAACTGACTGACCCGGCTAGCGGTTGACGCAGGCCAGCAACGACCTCGATCAACGTCGATTTGCCACAGCCATTGCGGCCGACCAGCCCGACCAATTCATGCGATATCGCGGTGGAAAGACCAGAAAACAGCACCGGGCCGCCAGGGGCGGCGCAAGAGCAATTGTCGATTGAGATATGAAACATGGGCGCACCAAAGCAAATGTCGTGGGAAGACGGACAGATTGCTTAGATGTTCATTGAAGGCCCTTTCTGGTGGAGCGGGCGATCTAGCTTACGCTCTGCGGAAGCTCAAGTCTCACCGCATCTGCAGGCCCATTCACAACCGCCCTCCCTTCCAGACCACACGGCCGACAATGTCCAACTCGTCCGCTTGGGTTTCGACCGGCGGATAGGCTGCATTCTCCGATATCAGAACAAACCTCCCTGCCCCAGCGCTCGCCACACGTTTGACCATCAAACGATCGCCAAGCCGCACAACATGAATGCCATCGCTGAAGGTGCGCGGTGCGCAATCCACCAGGATCTCATCACCATCATTGAGCACAGGCTCCATCGAATCCCCAACGACGGTGATTGCCGAAAGCTCGGCCCGCTCGAGCCCCTGTTCACCCAGCCACCTTTTGGAAAACCGAATGCTGTCAAACGCCGTTTCCTCATGCGGGATTGCGCCCGGGCCAGCTGACGCCGAGACATCGATCCGGCGGACCGCCAGCCATTCATCGCCTCGGCCACGCGTTGGACCGGACCCCGTCGGATCACCGTCCTCACGCAGGGCGCTTTCATCAACGCCGAAAAATTCAGCCAGCCGGTAGCGATCCTGCTCCGCCAAGCGACGCGGCGATCCCTTACGCACAAATTGCTGGAGATAGGAGGGATTGCGCCCGAGCAGCGATGACAATGCGGCCAGGCTGACCCCGCTCTGCTGCGACAAGTGCAGCAGCATGTTCCGGACTGGATCGATCTCATCACGCATAATTCCTCCATATACGTAGGAATTTTCCTAGACAAGTAGGATTTCAACTGGAACATTTAGCGAACATTGAGTGATTCGCACAGCAAAAACAACATCGAAGAGAGCCCCCATGCTGATTCGAAAAGTCGAGAAATTTCTCCGCCGACACGACATGCCCGCGACCAAATTCGGTCGTTTGGCGATTGGTGATCCACGCTTTGTGCTCGATTTGCGCATGGGCCGGATTCCGCGCCACGCGACCGAACTCAAAATTGAGGGCTGGATGGACGAGTTTGAGACCGCGCTTGCCTGCAAAACGCCAGCCAAGGAGACGGCGCATGCTGCTTGACGTGATCGAAACCAAATCAGCCGCCGCACCATCACTCAGGGCGCGTCGCCATCGCCCGCGCCGGACAATTGGCGATCGCGTGCGCGAAGCCTTGATGGAGCTTGCACAAGGAAAGGCCAGCCTGCTGACACACGAAGAGAAGGCTTGGTCGTCGATCACCTTCACCGGCACACGGCATGAGTTGATGCTCGACTTTGACGGCGCGGCGGCGATGCAGGCGGGCGAACAATTCGTCGTTGATCTTCCAGACCACGAATTCACCCTGCCCGGCCAACTGGTGGCTGATGCGGCAGTGACCAAGACTGAGAGCAGCTTCCTACCCGAGCCGCGTCTGGTCGTGACGACCGTGCTATTGTTGCTTGAAGAGAGCTAGAATCAGGTTCTGCGTACCACCAGGTTCCGGATCTCGGTCATGTCTTCCATCGCGAACTTGATACCTTCACGACCAAGGCCCGAATCTTTCACGCCGCCATAGGGCATGTTGTCGACGCGATAGCTGGGCACATCATTGATCACGATGCCGCCGACATCGAGCGTGTCCCAGCTATCGAACATCTTGAACAGATCGCGCGTGAAGATGCCCGCCTGCAGACCGAACTTGGAATTGTTCACTTCAGCCAAGGCTTCGTCAAACGTGCTGAACTTCTGGAGAATTGCCAATGGACCAAAGGCCTCCTCGTTGAGCGCTTTGGCATCGCCGGGCACGCCTTCAAGCAGGGTCGCTTCGAGCATGTTTCCATTGGTCAGGCCGCCACCCGTAAGCAGGGTTGCACCGCCTTCGACAGCCTCATCGATCCAGCCCTTAAGCCGGCCGGCCTCACCGTTCGAGATCATCGGCCCGATAAAGGTGTCGCGGAGTTTGGGGTCGCCTGCGATCAGCGTCCCGGTTCGTGCGACCAGCATCTCCTTGAAACGATCATAGACATCTTCGTGGATGATGATCCGCTGCACGCCGATGCAGGACTGGCCCGATTGGTAAAACGCACCGAAAATGACGCGCTCAAGCGCGTCGTCGAGATCTGCGTCGTGATCGATAATCACCGCGGCATTGCCGCCTAGCTCGAGGATGACAGGCTTCTTGCCGGCCTTGGCTTTGAGATCCCAACCCACGCCCGGCGATCCGGTGAAGGACAACAGCTTCAAGCGCTCATCGACCGTGAACAGGTCTGCGCCATCACGGCTGGCTGGCAGGATTGAGAAGGCGCCTTCGGGCAGTACGTCACATTCCGCTAATACCTCGCCCATAATCAGCGCGCCCAGCGGCGTCTTCGACGCGGGCTTCATCACGAAGGGGCAGCCGACAGCGATCGCTGGTGCGATCTTGTGCGCGGCGAGATTGAGCGGGAAATTGAACGGTGAGATGAAGCTGCATGGACCGATTGGCACACGCTTCCACATCGCTGAATAACCGCGCGCGCGCTCAGAGATGTCGAGCGGCATGACTTCACCGTAATTGCGCACCGATTCCTCCGCAGCGATGCGGAATGTGTCGATCAGCCGTGTGACTTCACCCTCGCTGTCCTTGATCGGCTTGCCCGCCTCTACGCACAAAGCATAGGCCAGCTCGTCAAAGCGTTCCTTGAAGCGGCTAACACAGTGCATCAGCACATCCTGCTTCTCAAAGCTGGCGAGCTTGGCCATCGGCTCGGTCGCGCGCACGGCCCCGGCAATCGCTTCCTCGATCACGTCAGGCGTGGCCAGCGCAGTGCGGAAAGCAACCTCGCCGGTGTATTTGTCGGTCACCTCAAGATCGGTGTTGGGCAGCGCCGCTTTGTTGTTGAGATAGAGCGGATATGTGTCTTTGAGCGTTGGCATTGGCCAGTCCTCCTCGTGCGTGCGCAATCAGAGCTTCGCGCTCAATTCCTTGATGTCGTGGTTCAGGATCTGATCGTTCTCGGTGTAGTCCACCGGGCAATCAATCAGATGCACGCCTGGCGTGTCGCGGCAATGCGCCAGCACATCGGTCAGATGCTCGCTGCTGGTGACCCTGTGCCCGGTCGCGCCATAGCTTTCGGCATATTGCACGAAATCAGGGTTGCCATAGGTCAGCCCCCAATCCTTGAAGCCCATATTGGCCTGCTTCCAGCGGATCATGCCATAGGCATCATCGCGCAGTATCAGCACGGTGAGATTGAGGCCCAGCCGAACCGCTGTCTCCATCTCCTGACTGTTCATCATGAAGCCGCCATCGCCGCAGATCGCCATCACCTTGCGATCGGGATAGAGCATCGCGCTCATCATCGCCGAAGGCAGACCGGCGCCCATTGTCGCGAGCGCGTTGTCGAGCAACACAGTGTTGGGCAGGTAAGCGGTGTAGTTGCGCGCAAACCAGATCTTGTAGACGCCGTTGTCCAGGCAGATGATGCCGTCCTCGGGCATACTTTGGCGGACCTGGCGAACCAGATGCGGCGGGAAGATCGGGAACCGTGCATCAGCCTCAAGCGGCTCTGAATGCGCGATATCGGCCTGACGATAGCTCAGCATCGTCTTGAAGTCCCATTTGCCTTGCGGGACGATGTCTTCCTTGATCTGCCAAATCGCATTGGCAATGTCGCCGATCACTTCGATCTGCGGGAAATAGACCGGATCGACTTCGGCGGTGTTGTTCGAGATATGGATCACGGTTGGCGGACTGTCCGATCCAACCTCGCCATCTTCATCATTGTGCATGAAGAAGGGCGGCTTCTCGATCACGTCGTGGCCGATATTGACGATGCAATCGGCGTCTTCGAGCGCGCGGTGGCAGAAATCGCCCGCCGACAGAGCAGCGCAACCGAGGAAGAGCGGGTGCCGCTCGTCAAGCACGCCTTTGCCCATTTGTGTGGTCACGAAGGGAATGCCGGTCTTTTCGATCAGCTGGTTGAGCATACGCCCAGTGAGCGTGCGATTGGCACCCGCGCCGATCACCAATACAGGCGATTTGGCCGCTTCGAGCGCCTGCACCGCAAGGCGCACCGCTTTGGGTTCTGCCGAGGGACGCCGCGCCACCGAGCGAGCGATTGGCCGGGCATCGGTCAGCTCTTCTGCAATATCCTCAGGCAATTCCAGATGCGCCGCACCGGGCTTTTCCTCTTCGGCCAAGCGAAACGCCTCGCGCACGCGGCTGGGGACGTTGTCGCCGGCATGCAGCTGATAGGCGTATTTGGTGATCGGCCCCATCATGTCGACCACATCAAGGATCTGGAATCGGCCCTGCTTGGACTTTTTGATTGGTTTCTGTCCGGTGATCGCCAGCGTCGGCATGCCGCCAAGCTGCGAATAAGCAATCGCGGTGACCATATTGGTCGCTCCCGGACCCAAGGTCGCGAGGAACACACCCGTCTTGCCCGTATGACGGCCATAGGTTGCCGCCATGAATCCAGCCCCTTGCTCGTGTCGGGTCAGGACCAGCTCGATCTTCTTCGAATTGGACAGGCTTTCTAGGAAATCGAGGTTTTCCTCACCGGGGACGCCAAAGACATACTCGACCCCTTCCGCTTCCAGGCACTCGACAAACAGGTCGGAGGCTTTCTTGGTCTCGCTCATATTGGTTCCCCTTTTTCGGCATGCCGAGATGATCGGCACGTTGAACTCACTCCCAGTTCGCGCCCTCGCAGCAAAGCGTTACACCCCAGCTGTGGCGGCTATAAGACCGTCTTAGCGTCCGTAACGCTTGTTCCGATGCGACAATCTTGCGCCGAAGCGCTTCAGGATCAATAGCCGCGTTTGGGATCAAATATCGGGCCGACAGCCTCGCCACGGCGATATTTGGCGAGATTATCGAGGAATCTTTCTGCGCTGCGATAGAACATCTTGTCTTGCGCACGGCCTGACAGATGCATGCTGATATGCGCGTTGTCGAGCGTCCAAAGTTCATGCTCGGTGGGCAGCGGTTCGGGGGTGGTTACGTCCAGGAATGCCCCGCCAATCTTGCGGGATTTGAGCGCTTCGACCAGCGCAGGCTGGTCGATCACAGCGCCGCGCGCGATGTTCACGATCACGGCATCGTTCTTCATCGCCGCCAGCTCGTCTGCGCCAATCATGCCGTCAGTCTCAGGCGTCGCGGGCACAGCCAAGATCACCCAGTCAAACTCGCCCAGCTGGTCGCGCCATTGGTCAGGCGTCAACACGCCGTCTCCGCCCGAGCGACGCACCACGGTGACGTCGACATCGAACGCCTCGAGCCGCGGTTTGATCAGCTTGCCGATCGCGCCAAACCCCAGCAGCAGAGCTTTGGATCCGTGCAGCTCGCGCTTGCCCGGACTGTCGGTCAGCCATTCCCTGCGCTCCTGAGCTCGCATCACATCGCGATAACCCTTGGCGATGTTGAGCATGCCCATGACCACATATTCGGCGATCGTGATGGCGTTGATGCCAGCACCATTGGTGACGGTGACGCCACGCTCGATCAGAACATCCATCGGCAGGAAGTCGAGCCCGGCATAGATCGAATTGAGCCATTTGAGGCTGGTTGCGGCCTTCAGAGTCTCCGCCATGGCCTGCTGGTCATTCATATCGAACCAGCCAATCTCTGCGTCGGGAACAACCTTGAGCGCCTCCTCGTGGGTGAGGAACCAGCTTACATCGAGGTCATCCGGCAATTGCGGCTCGAGCAGCGGGCGGATCAGCCCCGAGATTGCGACTTTGGTCATAGTTTCCACTCCCAACCCAGGGGATCGCCGTCCATCACTTCAACACCCTTAGCAGCGAGCTCGTCGCGTATGGCATCCGATGTGGCGAAATCCTTGTCTGCCCGGGCTGCTTTGCGCCGTTCGAGCGCGTCTTCAATCTCGTTCTCGCTGATCTGAGCATTGACCGGGCGCAGACGCAAATCTTCGCGTGACAATCCAAACAGGTTGAGCCCCAAGACCGTATCCATATGTTCGACCACTGCACGCTTGATGCCCTGATCGACCTTTTTGGTCGCTAATGCATCTTCAAGCGCGGTGAGCGCGATCGGCGTGTTGAGATCATCCGATATCGCGGCTTCGAACTTTTCGAGCGCTGGGGCGAATTTGGGATGATCGATCGCGCCGCCGCTCGGTGCATCTGAAAGACGCGCGACGGCCATCACGATGCGCTTGAGCCGCGTCAGCGCTGCCTCAAGCCCTTCCCAACTGAACTCCAGCTCGCTGCGATAATGCGCCTGCAGGCACATCATGCGATAGGCGAGCGGGTGATAGCCCTTGTCGATCACCAATTGCAGCCGCAGGAATTCGCCCGACGACTTCGACATCTTGCCTGATCGTTCGACCAGGAAGTTGTTGTGCATCCAGATATTGGCGCCTGAATTGCGTGGCGTCTCCAGCCCTCCGCAACCGCAAAAGGCCTGGTTCTGCGCAATCTCGTTGGGATGGTGGATCTCGCGGTGATCGATACCGCCGGTGTGGATGTCGAACGGAAAGCCGAGCAGCTTCTCACCCATCACCGAACATTCGAGATGCCAGCCAGGCGCGCCAGGCCCCCAGGGCGAATCCCACTCCATCTGGCGTTTCTCGCCCGGAGGAGTCTTGCGCCAGATCGCAAAGTCAGCGGCGTTGCGCTTGCCCTCGACCGTATCGATCCGTCCCTCGCCTTCCTCAGTCACAGCGCGCGCAAGGCGCCCGTAATCTTCGATCGTCGAGACATCGAAATAGAGCCCGCTCGCCAGTTCGTAGCAATGCTTGTCCGCGATGCTTGTCGCGAATTCGAGCATCTCTTCGATATAGTCGGTTGCGACCGACCATTTGGCAGGCTGACGGATGTTGAGTGCCTTGACGTCGTCCCAATAGGCTTCTGTGTAGTGCTGCGCGATGTCCCAGATCGACTGGGCTTTCTCAGCAGCCATCTTCTCCATCTTGTCTTCGCCCTCATCCGCATCGTCGGTGAGGTGGCCGACATCGGTGATGTTGATGACATGCGTCAGCTTGAGGCCCTTATGGCTCAATGTCCGGCCCAGAATGTCCGCAAACACATAGGCGCGCATATTGCCGATATGCGGGTAATTGTAGACCGTCGGTCCACACGTATAGACGCGCGCTTCGCCGGGGTGGACGGGCGTGAATGTCTCCAGCTCGCGCGTGAGCGAGTTGAACAGTTTGAGCGGCGCGTCGGTCATAGATGTGGCCTTTGCTGGCCTATGTCGGTGCGGTCAAGCGTTAGCCCTCGCTCCAGTCGCGATCGGCGAAGTTGGCCTTGGCAAAATCGAGCGGAATATCCTCCAGCTGCGTGCCCAGCGTATCGTTCCAGCGGTTGAGGAATCCGAACAGCGCAATCACCGCGACAATTTCGACAATCTGCTTGTCAGAATAGTGCTTTTTGAGCTCGGCGAAATGCGCGTCGCTGGCGCCATTGGGCACCTGACCGCCAACCAGGGCAAGGTCGAGCGCTGCACGCTCAGCCTCGCTGAAGAGATCGCTGGTTTGATATTCCCATACCTTGGCCACCTTCTCGGCATCAGCGCCCGCATGCGCTGCCTGATGGGTGGTGTGCGCCGAACAATAGCGACAACCCGCTGAATTGCTGGCGACGGCTGCGATCATGTTCTTGAGCCCGCGATCAAGCTCGCCGCCTGCGAGGATGTTGGCCGCGAAAGGGCCGAAAGTCTGCGCCAGTTCGGGCCAATGCGCCATGTCGATCGAGGAATTGGGCAGGAAGCCCATAAACGCCTCGGCCATGGCAAAGCCCTGCTTGATCTCAGGCGTCAGCTTGTCGTCAGCCGGTGGATCGATCCGTGACATCGCGTCTACTCCCAGCCGAGGAAGCTGACATGCTCGTCAAGCGGCACTCGTTCACGTTCGAAATTGTTGAGCGGAGCGTCAGGATCACGATAGCCGATCGCCATACCGCAAAAGAGCATGTAGCGATCGTGATCTAGGCCCAGGTGATCACGGATCACATTGGCGTAGAGCGCCATATATTCCTGGAAGCAGCTATCGAGCCCCTCCTCGCGGAGCAGCAGGGCGACAGTCTGCAGCCACATGCCGGTGTCTGACCATTGCGCCTCTTTCATCAGGCGCGGAAAATAGGTGAACATGACAGCCGGCGCGTCGAACGAGGTCGCATTGCGCATCATGGCCTTCATCCGGCCTTCGCCGTCATCGCGGGCAATTCCCATCGAACCGAACATGCCTTTGGACACGCCATGAAGCCGCGCAGTGTAAGCCTCTTCCTGGCCCGGCGCGGTCCAATCATACTCGGCCTCCTGCGGCGGCGTGGTGGTGATCTTGGCTTGCAAGTCTTTCAGCGACTGGCCGGTAACCACAGCCGCTTCCCATGGCTGATAATTGCAGCCTGAGGCGGCCCATCGGGCCTTGTCGAGCACCCTACGGATGGTTTCGAGCTCAACCGGCTTGTCGAGGAATTCGCGCACAGAACGGCGACTTGTGACGGCTTCAGTTACGTTCATGTCGAAAGGCTCACTCTAGCGTTGACGCAGTTTAGTGTTGCAAACCGAAACTGCGTTTGTGGAAACGATGCTTGTTACTAATTTTCCCATTCATAGACCCGTGAGCCGCGCTCGGTGGGCTCAGAAAGGCTGCGATAAAAGCTGTTGGCGAGATCGTCATCACCTTCTGCCGCCAGCCATAGCGGGATCATCTTCTTGCTGCGGGCAAAGCCCACGGCTTCTGCCATCAGTTTAGAGCCGATGCCTTTGCGACGGTGATCATCATCGACGCCCAATTCGTTGACAAAGATATGCGGCTTCTTGTCCGGGTGAATCAACACCGTTGCGCTGACAAAGCCCACCGCTTCCTCACCCAGAAAGGCAACCCAGATAAAATCACGCTCGCTTGCCAAGAATGCCTGCGTCTGATCGGGCAGTGGGGTGTCGTCAAATAGATCTGCAGCCGCATGAATGAGCGCCTCATCACCTCGGCCGAGCAAGCGAACCGTTACGGATTCACCTGTGCTCATTCTGGAAATGTCCGTGTCACTTCGATTTTGCCAACAATAGCAGCATTGAAATCGTCCAGCTCTTCCGCAGGAATCCAGTATTCGGCGTGGTCCTTGCCACCTGCGAGCTGCACTTCGTATTTGTCGAGATGGTCCTTTCGGACCTCAAAGCGGGTAACGAAACCGGAACCGCTCGCCCTGACATTCCAATCCCGAGCGATCTTGATTGCGTATTCTTCAGTCGTGACGGGATAGAAGATCGGCTGTTCAGGAAGTCGCGGAGGCCAAGCCTGCCAGTCAGCCTCTTCAACTAGCTTCAATTCCTCAGGGCCGGTCGGTCTCCAAAGAATAACTGTCTCGGTCTTACACGTTTCACTTGTGCTCATTCCGACTCTCCCGTTGAGACGGCCTGTCGATACGCCAGCCACAAAGCCCAGATCATGCAAATTCCGACGACGCCGAGGCCAAAGCCGATCAAGGGCAGCACAAAACTCGCTTCGCCATTGACCGTTGCCTGCCCGGACTGGGCCAGCTCGAGTCGGCCAAACACGCTGCGCCAGCCAAAGCCGAGGTAGAAGCACCATGCTCCTGCCAGCAGGCCAGCCGCGCTTTTTGGCTTGATCTGCAAAGACACAATCGCAGCAAAGAACATCAGAGCATTGCCGATGTAATCGACGATCAATGCCTGCAGCGGTTGGCCCCAAACGACGTGGTACCAGGTTTCGAGAACGAAGTGAGTCGTGGTCGCAAGCAGCGAGATCCACGCCAGCGGCGTTTCAGATGCGTGCCGGGCGCTCACCGTCGCTTTGGCCCCTTTTCGTCATCGAACAGTTCCGCGAGCTGCTCCATGATCGTGCCGCCAAGCTGTTCGACATCCATGATCGTCACCGCGCGGCGATAATAGCGAGTGACATCGTGACCGATCCCGATCGCCACCAGCTGCACTGGTGAGACCTTTTCGATCCAATCGATCACGTGGCGCAAATGGGCTTCGAGATAGCCCGCGCTGTTGACGCTGAGCGTGCTGTCATCGACCGGAGCGCCGTCCGAGATCACCATCATGATCCGGCGTTCCTCTGGCCGCGCAATCAGCCGCGAATGCGCCCACATCAGCGCCTCGCCGTCGATGTTTTCCTTGAGCAGGCCCTCGCGCATCATCAGGCCGAGATTGCGCCGGGCACGACGCCACGGCTCATCCGCCTGCTTGTAGACGATATGACGCAGATCGTTGAGCCGGCCGGGATTCTGAGGCTTGCCATCAGCCAGCCATGCTTCACGCGCCTGTCCGCCCTTCCAGGCGCGCGTGGTGAAGCCGAGGATCTCGGTCTTGACACCGCAGCGTTCGAGGGTGCGCGCGAGAATATCAGCGCTGATCGCGGCAATGCTGATCGGACGCCCGCGCATCGAGCCCGAATTGTCGATCAACAATGTCACCACAGTGTCGCGGAATTCGATGTCGCGCTCGACCTTGTATGACAGCGCTGTCCCGGGAGAGACAACCACGCGCGACAGGCGTGCGGCGTCGAGAATGCCCTCTTCCTGGTCAAAGTCCCAGCTGCGGTTTTGCTGCGCCATCAGGCGGCGCTGGAGCCGGTTGGCGAGGCGCGTCACCACACCCTGAAGCCCGGTCAGCTGGCTATCAAGATAGGCCCGCAACCGGTCGAGTTCTTCGGCGTCGCAAAGTTCGGGTGCTTCGATCTCTTCATCAAAGCGCTCTGTGTAAGACTTGTAGTCGAGATTGTCGGGAATCTCAGTCTGCGGACGATTGGGACGGACCGGCGCGTTGGAAGCATCGCCCTCCTCACCCGGTTCGCCGTCCTGCATCTCCTCTTCGGCTGACATTTCGCTGTCGCTGTCAGCCTCGCCGTCGCCTTCGGCCATTTCACCAGCCATTTCGCTGGCCTGCGGATCGGCATCGCCTTCCTGCTGGTCGTCGCTGCCATCCTGATCATCGGCGCCGTCTTCGTCTTCGCCATTGTCGTCGTCGCTGTCTTCCGGAGCGTCTTGCGGCCTAGTCAGATCAAGATCGCGCAGCATATCAAGCGCGAGCTGCTGGAAGGCTTCCTGATCCTCGAGCGAATTGACGAGATCATCAAATGCGTCGCCCACCGCGTCTTGGATGAAGTCGCGGACCATATCGACACCGGCTTTGGCCCGGTCGGGCACAGCTTCACCAGTGAGCTGCTCGCGCACCATCAGTGAGAGAGCGGTCTGCAGCGGCACTTCGCTTTCGTTTTGCGCTTTGGCAATCGGGTCGGACGACATGCGCAGCTCGACCGCTGCGTCGAGATTGCTTTTCACGCCGCCATAGGCGTTTGATCCAAGCGCTTCGTAGCGGGCCTGCTCGATCGCGTCGTAGCAGGCGCGTGCAATCGGCTCTGGCGGCGCAGACTTGGCGTGAAGCCCTTCATTATGATGCCGCAATTTGAGCGAGAAGGAATCGGCAAAGCCCCGGGCTTCGGTGACTTGTTCTGGTGGCAAGTCACGCCCAGGCAGCGGCACGCGAAAGCGATTGCCAGCCGCACCGGGGACATCGGCACTCCATGCCACTTCAACTTCGGCGTCGCGCGCAATTGCTCGCGAGGCCCCAGTCAATGCATGTTTGAACCTATCGAGAGGGGATTCTTCAGCCATTCACGTTGCATTTAGGGACTTAGGTCCCGCACGGCTACCCGATAGTTTGACCAGTTTTTTCCCAGTCCTTGAGGAAGCCTTCAATGCCCTTGTCAGTCAGGACATGCTTGAAGAGGCCGTGGATGACTTTGGGTGGCGCGGTCATCACGTCAGCGCCGATCTTGGCGCTTTCGAGCACGTGCGTGACATGGCGCACGCTGGCGACCAGAATTTCGGTCTCGAACAGGTAATTGTCGTAGATCAGCCGGATATCTTCGATCAGATCCATCCCGTCGAAGCCATTGTCATCATGGCGGCCCACGAAAGGCGAAATGAAGGTTGCGCCCGCTTTCGCCGCCAGCAGGGCTTGGTTGGCCGAGAAGCACAGGGTGACATTGACCATGGTGCCGTCACCGGTCAGCGCCTTGCAGGTTTTGAGTCCATCCACTGTCAGCGGGACCTTGATGCAGACATTGTCCGCGATCTTCCGCAAGACTTCTGCCTCTTTCATCATCGTTTTATGATCGAGCGCGACCACTTCAGCGGAAACCGGACCGTCGACGATGCCGCAAATTTCCTTGGTCACTTCCATGAAGTCACGGCCGGATTTGGCGATCAGCGAGGGATTGGTGGTGACACCATCAAGCAAGCCGGTCGCTGCCAGGTCTTTGATGTCATCAATCTCTGCAGTGTCGACGAAGAATTTCATGGATCAGCACTCCCTCCAAAACCCGAATCGCGGAGGACTGATTGACACAGCCTCGCTGCGCAGGCCAGCGTTGGCCAAGGCGTGAAAGTGGATACATTTGCGGGAACACTCAAAGCGAAGTGTGGTTACATTGTTTCATAAGCTGAGAACGGACCCGATTATGATGAATTATCGCATGGTTAGCGGCGTTCTGACCGCATCATTGCTCCTCTCAGCGACCCCCAGCCTCGCCAGCGACGAGGCCTTTGAATTCTGGCTCAATCCATCGGTTGGCACGAGCCTGGATGACGATACCAGCGTCGAGTTGAGCACCTCGCAGCGGTTTCGATCCGCCAGTGATGGCCGCGTTGACACTTATTTCTTTCGGCTTTGGCTCAAACAGAAAGTAGCGGACAATGTGACCCTGGCCGGTGCAGTTGAGCATCGAGAGAATGATGGCGGGCGCAACGAATTTCGCGCGTTGCAGCAGATCTCAACCAGCCATGGCGTCCTCAAGACACGCTTTCGGATCGAACAGCGTTTTTCGGAGAACCGTGGCGGTAGAATAGGACTGCGCGCTCGGCCTCGGCTGGGTCTGGAGTTCCCCCTGAGCGAAGACGGACGCTGGAGCGCTGGGACATCCGCTGAGTTGTTCTGGACCCTGCGCAGCACCAGCATTGGCGGTGATACCGGGATCACGGGACTGAGGACCCAGGTCGGCGTCGACTATGAAGTGAGCGACAATCTCGCGCTCGGTCTGACCTTCATTCGCCAGCAGGGGTTTGAAGAAAACGCTCCCGACGAGATCGCCTATGCGCCTTCGATCGGGATCGATTTTACCTTCTGAAACGCGATTGAGCTGACGATTGCCTCGCTGTCCGGGCTTGCCCAATGCGGGGCATCGCCACCATATGTACGGCGATGCAACGCGTCCGCCTCCTCATCCTGAACGCCGCGCTCGGTCCGCTTGATTACAAGCTGCCTGAGGGTGTCGAGGTTGTCGCAGGCCAGGTCGTGGTCGCGCCGCTCGGTCCGCGCACGGTGACCGGAATTGTATGGGACGAGGGCCGCCTTCCCGGTCCCGAGATTGACGCCTCCCGATTGCGGGCGCTGCGCGAAGTGCTGCCGGTACCGCCGCTGGCTGAGCCGTTGCGCAGGCTCATCGAATGGACCGCCGACTATTATTGCGCGCCCCTCGCCAGTGTCGCACGCATGGTGTTGTCGAGCGGCGGCGCGATTGGCGGGCCGACGACAATGACCGAGTACCGCCTCAGCGGCGGCATGCCCGAGCGCATGACTCCGCAGCGCGAGCAAGCGATCGAAGCACTTGAGGGCGAGCAAGCAACCATCCGCGAGCTGGCGGGGTTATCCGGCGTGTCTGAAGGCGTTCTGCGAGGCCTCGTCAATCAGGGGGTGATCGAACCGGTGTCAGTGGCGATCGATCGACCGTTTGAGATGTCTGATCCCGACTACCACCAGCCCGCGCTGTCGGCCGATCAGATGACGGTGGCGAAGCGGCTGGTCAAAGCGGTCGAAGCACAGGAATTCGCCCCGTTCCTGCTCGACGGGGTCACCGGGTCGGGCAAGACCGAGACCTATTTCGAACCAGTGGCCGAAGCCGTCCGGATGGGCCGCCAGGTGCTGGTCCTGCTGCCTGAAATCGCGCTGACAGAGAACTTCCTGGTGCGGTTTGAAGAGCGGTTTGGGGCAGCTCCGGTACAGTGGCATTCCTCGCTCAAATCGACCGAGCGTCGACGCGCCTGGCGCGCAATCGCCAATGGCGAAGCGCAAGTCATCGTGGGCGCCCGCTCTGCCTTGTTTCTGCCTTACAAGCAGCTCGGCCTGATCATTGTCGACGAGGCGCATGAGATCAGCTTCAAACAGGGAGATGGCGTGCGCTACAATGCGCGAGACGTCTCGGTGATGCGGGCGCGGTACGAACAGGTGCCAGTTGTGCTGGCAAGCGCTACTCCCGCGCTAGAGAGCCTGCACATGGCCGCCAGTGGGACATATGAGCGGCTTGAACTGCCCAATCGATTTGGCGGTGCGGTGATGCCGCGGATCGAGCTGATCAATCTGACAGAGGAGAAACCCGGCGCTGGCAAATGGCTTGCGCCGCCACTGGTTGCCGCGCTCGAAGATCGATTGGCCAAGGGCCAGCAAAGCCTGCTTTTCCTCAATCGCCGCGGCTACGCTCCGCTCACTCTGTGCCGCAATTGCGGCCACCGATTCCAATGTCCCAATTGCAGCGCGTGGCTGGTCGAACACCGTCTTTCCGCGCGCCTCACCTGCCATCATTGCGGACATGAAACGTCGCCGCCCAAGGTTTGCCCAGAATGCGGCGAGCCAGACTGTCTGGTCGCGTGCGGGCCGGGCGTCGAACGGATAGCCGATGAGGTCGCCGAGATCCTGCCCGAGGCTCGCGTTGCGATCGCCACCTCCGACACGCTTGGATCGCCTGAGCGCGCGGCGCAGTTCATCGCCGAAGCGGAAAGCGGTGCCATCGATGTGATTGTCGGCACTCAATTGGTCACCAAGGGCTTCCATTTCCCTGAACTCACCCTGGTCGGTGTGGTCGATGCGGATCTTGGCCTAGAGGGCGGCGATCTGCGCGCGGCGGAGCGAACCTATCAACAAGTGGCACAAGTGGCTGGACGTGCGGGACGCGGATCCAAGCCCGGCGAAGTCTTCTTGCAGACCCGTCACCCGGACGCACCCGTGATCGCTGCACTCGAGGCAGGCGATCGCGATGCGTTCTACGCCGCCGAGACCGACGCCCGCCGCGATGCAGGCGCGCCTCCGTTTGGACGCTGGGCTGCGATCATTCTTTCGTCGGAAGACGAGAAAGAAGCCCGCGAAGCTGCCAATCGACTTGGCGATACGCGACCGGAATCCGATAACCTCTATATCCTTGGCCCTGCGCCTGCCCCGCTTGCCTTGCTGCGCGGCCGATACCGCTATCGCTTCCTCGTCAACGCGCGGCGGACCGCCAATTTGCAGGAAGTCATCACGTCATGGCTCGACAGTCACGAATTTGCTCCCGGCCTGCGCGTTGGCGTGGATATCGATCCCTACAGCTTTGTCTAACTTGTCCAATTTGTCTCGACACGGTGGCGATTGAGGGCAATGAGTGAGCCAAGTCCATTCGGAGATTCCCAACAATGCTGACCATTCACCACCTTCGCATCTCGCAGTCAGAGCGCATCGTCTGGCTGTGTGAAGAGCTTGGCCTCGATTACGAACTCAAGCTCTACAACCGCGATCCGGACACGCGGCTGGCCCCACCAGAGCTCAAAGCCTTGCATCCAATGGAGATCGCGCCGCTACTTCAAGACGATGATCTGCTGCTGGGAGAAAGCGGCGCGATCATCGAATACATCGTCGGCAAATACGCGCCTTCAACCGATCTGGTGCCGGGCCCTGATCATCCCGATTTTGCAGACCATCTCTATTGGTTCCACTTCGCCAACGCGACTTTCATGACCAATGGCATGATGCAGATCGCCGTCAACGCTGCCGGAGCCGAGCTGGCGCCGCCGCTGATGAAACGCGTGACGAATGCCTGGGAACAGATCGAGCGCCGCCTCGGCGAAGCCGACTATTTCGGTGGATCGCAGCTCACCACCGCTGACATCATGATGGGTTTTCAGCTGACGACCAGCCGCGCCTTCAACGGAATGACGATTGATCACATGCCCAATCTCAAGGCCTATTTACAGCGCATCGGTGCCCGCGAGGCCTATCAGACCGCAATGGCCAAGGCCGAGCCGGGTTTCCCTCCCAAGCTCGATTGATTGAGAAGGCGTTCCCAACATGACGATCATTCACGGTCATTGCGATCCGCGCTTCGAACCGGTCAAACAGGCGTTTGAGCAAAACTTCTCCACGCGCGACGAGATTGGCGCAAGCATCGCTCTGTCATTTGAAGGCGAGATAGTCGTCGATTTATGGGCTGGCCAACTGGCCAAAGATAGCGATGACGCGTGGGCGGAAGACACGATTGTCAATGTATGGTCGACAACCAAGCCGATGGCGGCGATGTGCCTGCTCTTGCTCGCCGATAAGGGTGAGCTTGATCTTTACGCACCAGCCGCGCGCTATTGGCCCGAATTTGCGCAAGCCGGCAAAGATGATGTGACGATCGCACACATGCTGTCGCATCAGGCCGGTCTGTCGGGTATGGATGTCGCGGTAGAAGGCGATGCCCTTTACGATTGGGATTGGATGACCAATGCGTTGGCGGCGCAAGAGCCATGGTGGGAACCTGGCAGCCAATCGGGCTATCACGCGCTGACTCAAGGCTTTCTGCTTGGTGAAATTGTGCGCCGGATCACCGGTCAATCGCTTGGCACCTTCTTCAAGCATGAGATCGCTGATCCCCTCGATGCCGATTTCCAGATTGGTGTGGCTGATGAGACCAAGGATCGGATTGCCAACCTGACACCGCCACCATCGACCATAACTGTGCCGGATGACGGTTCGATCGCCGCGCGAACCTTTGCCAACCCGCGGGTCGATATCGAAGCGACCTTCACCGATGCTTGGCGCGAAGCCGAGATTCCTGCCGCCAATGGCCACAGCAATGCGCGCGGCGTTGTGCGAGTGCAGACGGCCATGGCCAATGGCGGATTTGCCAATGGTAAGCAGTTGCTTTCAGACGCCGGCACCAAACGCATTTTCGAAGAGCAGGCCCGCGGCATCGATCTGGTGCTGGGCATCCCTACCGTGTTGGGCTTGGGATATGGTCTCAACAATGATGTGATGCCGATCGCGCCCAATCCCAACGTTTGTTATTGGGGCGGCTATGGTGGATCGGTTGTGATTGTCGATCAGGACGCGCGCATGTGCCTGTCCTATGTCATGAACCGCATGGAACAGGGCCTTACGGGTGACGAGCGCGGCCTCTCGCTGGCGATGGGCGCATACCAGTCGTTGATGGCTATGGCCTGATCAATCCGAGATTGACGCTCACCAAGCCATCAGATAGCGGGCATGTGACCCTATCACATTGAGACTTCATGCAGACCACCACCAATCTTGATCGCACCGCCGCCATCGGCAGCGTCCTTTGCGTTATTCATTGCTTGGCATTGCCCGTTCTGGCCGTGTCTTTGCCATTCCTGGCGGCAATCGCAGACGCAGAATGGGTGCATTGGGCGTTTGCGATCCTGGCAATTGTCGCATCGCTGAGCGTGGTCGCGACGGCCCCCTCAGCGAGGGCGCCGGGCTTTCTGGTTCCCGCTGGCCTTGGCGTATTGCTGGTTGGCGGCGCGCTGTTTGCAGATGGCTTTGGCATTGATGAGACAATCCCGACCTTGATCGGTGGCGTTCTCTTGGCCGCAGCGCATATCCGCCGATTGCTGGGCCAGTCCTAGCGCGCGACTAGCCCGCCAAAGCGTCTCGCGCGGCGGTTTCGACAAACGCCATTGCATCGCGCCACGGCGCTGGCCCATAGCTGATCCGCGCCACGCCCAGCCCAGCGAGTTCAGCATTGCTGATCATGTCAGGCATGCGCATCACATTGATCGGCAGATCGACCACTTCACACACTTTTCGGATTAGGTCAGGACTGCTCAATCCAGGAATGAAATAGCTGCTCGCACCCGCAGCCTTATAGGCCAGGCCCCGGTCTACGACTGCTTCGACCAACTCGATAGTGTTGGGGTCATCCCCCTGCTTGAGCGGATTGAGGAACGTGTCGGTCCGCGCATTCACGAACAGTCCCGCCTGATCCATGACGCTGATCCGATCAGCCTGCTCTTTCGTGTCACGCAATGCGTCTTGACCGATCAGCTGGTCCTCGAAATTGCATCCGACCGCACCCGCCTCGATGAGAGCTCGAGCGTTGGCGGCAAGCGACTGAAGGTCTTCTGCGAAGCCAGCCTCAAAATCGACTGTCAGCGGGCATTCGACGGCGCCTGCAATCTCTCTCACCGTTGTCAGCAGGATATCGAGCGGAAGCTCCTCACCGTCGCCATAGCCATGTGCGCCGGCCACGGAATGGCTGCCGGTGGCGACCGCTTGTGCTCCAACGCGTTCCACCGCGACGGCGCTGCCTGCGTCCCAGATATTGAACAGAATCAGCGGAGCGCCAGCGATGTGAAGCCCGGCAAAATCTTCCCTCGTGGACATCAGTCCTTCCCTTCACGGTTCAACAGCTCAGCCTTGATTTCGGTGCCATAGGCATAGCCGCCTAGTGACCCATCAGCCTGGATCACGCGGTGACAGGGTATCAGTACGGCAATGTTGTTGGCGCCATTGGCGCCGCCGACGGCGCGGCTTGCTGACGGTTTGCCCAGAGACGCCGCCAATTCACCATAGCTGCGGGTCTCGCCCGCCGGAATACGGCGCAGCTCTTGCCACACGCGCTGTTGAAACGCCGTCCCTTTGACGTCGAGAGGAATGTCGATCCCGGTCCCTGGTTGCTCAACCGCAGCGGTCACCTGGTCGAACAGTTCCCGAAACTCTGCGCTTGCAGCCACCAGTTCAGCCTTGGGGAAACGGGCTCGCAAATCTTCGACCGTCTCGTTGAATGACAGGCAGCAGACCCCGGTTTCGGTCGCCGCGACGAGCATGTCGCCCAAAGTCGTCGGAATCACGCTCCAATGGATCTCACGACCCTTGCCGCCATCTCTCCAATCGCTCGCCGTCATACCCATCTTGCCTTTCATATCGTCGTAGAAGCGGCTCGGCGCCTCGAAGCCCGCATCATAGATCGCGTCGGTCACGCGGTCCGCATCGCTCAACGCATCCTTGGCCCGCTCCTCGCGCAGGGCCCGAGAATAGGCTGCGGGGGACAATCCGGTTGCTCGCTTGAAAACGCGCTGGAAATGCGACGCGGAATATCCCGTCAGCCTGGCCAATTCATCGAGTGTCGGCCTGCCATGGCTGGACTTGATTTCATCGATCGCGGCCAAGACCGCGGCCTCATCCCGGCCAACATCATCGGGCAGACACCTCTTGCACGCCCTCAATCCGGCTTCGCGAGCCTCGGCGCCGGAGGCAAAGAACTTCACATTGTTTCGCGAGGGATGGCGAGCCGCGCAGCTGGGGCGACAATAGATGCCTGTGGTCAATACGCCGGTGACGAATTGGCCATCGAATGCGCGGTCTCGGCGCAGAACGGCTGCCCAGGCTTCGGAGTCGTTGATCATCATTGTGGTCCTTGGTCTGTGATGAACCAGCTTTGGACCAGAACACAAGAGCATGCGTCCCGAAGCTTGCGATCAAAGCGATTGCCAGTCAAACAGCACATTATGTTGCGCCACTTGATTGCCCTATTCGCTCTCTTCGCCCTGCTGCCGACACCTGCCCAGGCCGATCCGGCCGATATTGATGCGGCTGCTCGCGGAGTCGTGCGGGTGGTCTTGATTGGCAATGAAGGGGAAGAAGTCTTTCCGGTGAGTCATGGCAGCGGATTTGCTGTCAGCCCCAACACGATCGTGACCAACGCCCACGTTATCCGCGAGGCCTTGCAGGACGATACTTTGCGGATTGGCATTGTGCCGAGCGAGGGCGAAGCCGGAGCCTATGGTCGCGCGATCGCTGTGTCTCCGCGCAATGACCTGGCATTGATCGAAATCACCGAAGGCAATCTGCGCCTGCCTCCCCTGACCTTCGCAGGCGGTGTCTCGGCCCGACTGGGAGAGGTCTCCGCGGTCGGCTATCCAATGAATGTGGACGTGGCACAGGGTCTCGATCTCAACGATATTTTCAGCGCCCAACCGCCAGTAAAGAGCCGGGGCTTCCTGTCAGGCGAACGCCCCAGCCGCCAGTTCGATACGCTTCTGCACACCGCACCGATTGCGCGTGGCAATTCGGGTGGACCATTACTGGACGGATGCGGGCGCGTGCTTGGCGTCAATTCCTTCGGAGCGGATTCGGATGGTTCAGACGCCGAATTCTACTTTGCTGTGTCACTGCGCGAATTGCTTCCGTTTCTGCGCGCCAATGATCTTGAGCCGCGGACCAATGCGCTACCCTGCCGTTCGATCGACGAATTGAATGCCGCTGAGCGCGCTCGGTTTGAACAGCAGCGTGCCCAGGCGCGCGAGCGCATCGCGGCGCGCGACGCTGAAATTGCCGAACGTCGCAGCAAAGCGCAGTTGGAAGCGCAGATGGCCGTTATGGAAGAACGCGAGAACGCCATGGCGCTGGCAATGATCGGCCTGCTGCTGACAATCGGTGCGGGCTACTTAGCGGCACAGATGCGGAGATCACCAGAGACCCAGCAACGCGCTTTGATCGCCGGCGGCATTGCCGGTGCTGCGCTGATCGGCACGATTCTGATCTGGGTCACCCGTCCTGGATTTGAGGAGATCGAAGATCGCGTGGCAGCGGCGATGGACGAAGACAGCGACGGAGACCCATCCCAGACATCCTCACAAGCCAGCGAAGGAACTCTGCTTTGCACGCTTGTTCCCGAACGCAGCCGGATCACGGGAGCGCGGACCGACGATGTCGAATTCGACTGGGCAGCCGATGGCTGCGTCAATGGACGCACGCAATATGGCATGGCGAGCGGCGAATGGTCGCGCGTCTTCGTTCCGGATGACGAGGCGGCAGTTTCCGTCAATTATTATGATCCGCAATCGCGCACCTTCCGCACCGATCGCTATCTGCTCGGTCGGTCTGCCATGAGCGCAGCGAGAGATGCTCGCAGCGAGTATACGCCGCCATCATGCGGGGTGACAGAGGCAGCATCGCAATTGGGCGAGCAGCAATCCGAGGTGATGTCGCTGCTGCCTGATCGTCCCAATGAGCGCTTGGTCTATTCTTGCGAAACGCGCCCTGGCGGCAGCATTGGTGGCGAACCCTAAGGTCAGGCCGCCAAGGCTTCCCCGCTCAGCGTGATGCGGTGCATTTCGCGCCGATGCCCCTGATAGTCGTTCATCGCATTGTGCCAGGTCGTGCGATTGTCCCAGATCGCCACGGTGCCGGGCTTCCACTGCAAGCGACACTGATTGTCGTCGGTTAGCGCGGCGCTGGTGAGCTTGAGCAGCAGCGGAAGGCTTTCTTCGCGAGTCTGACCAACAAAGTTGATCGTGAAGGCATTGTTTACATAGAGCAGCTTGCGACCCGTATGCGGGTGGCGGATCACCACGGGATGCACGGCCCCTGTTTGCATATCCTGGCCGCGCAAATCCTTGCCCATATCGGTCTGCGCATAAAGGCCGTCGGACTTGTAGACATGATCGGCCGTGTGGAACGCTTCTAGACCTTCAATCTCTGCCTTCACGTCGTCTGGCAGCGCGTCATAAGCGGCCCCCATATGCGCCCACATCGTATCGCCCCCGCTGGGCGGCAGTTCGCGCGCGACCAGCACCGAACCCATGGCCGGGATCTGATCATAGGAATGGTCTGTGTGCCAGGCGCCGCCAATATTGGTTTGCTGGTCCGGCTCTTTCTTGACCACGGCGATCTCGCCATAGTCTTCCTGGATCGGAAAATAATTGTTGATGTCGATGCCGCCCCAGCGCTTGCCGAACTTGATGTGATCCTCAGGCGAGAACTCCTGATCGCGGAACACGGCCACGCCATGTTCGTAAATCGCCTGCTTGATCTGATCCATCTCGGCATCGCTGCAATTGGCCAGCGAAACACCGCTCACTTCAACGCCGCATTGCGGCGCCATCTTCGTCAGTTCCATCGATCCTCTCCCTTGGCGTCAGCGCGCCATTTGCAGGGAAGATAGCGCGAAGATGCGGATAGTGAAACATCTGTGCCATATTTCGCCACGGACTCGGCTTGCAAACCCCCTACCCCGATGCTAGGCGCGCGCCAGCTTTGCCGGGGTGTCCCTCCAGCGCTCCATTTAGACAGAGCTAAACAAGTTTTTTCCGGATCCAGAAGGACCTAGAAGCGCGTGGATATTTCCGCCGGTATTCAGGCTAGCCTCGCAGGGCGTTACGCCTCGGCTCTATTTGATCTCGCTGCCGAGAATGGCACCGTGACCGCTGTCGAATCAGATCTCGAAACGTTGGCTTCTGCGCTGACCGATTCGGATGATCTGCAGGCTGTGACCACCAACCCGCAATTGTCACGCTCTGAACAGGGCCAGGCCATTGCAGGTGTTTCGCAGCATCTGGGCCTGTCAGAACTCACGACCAATTTCCTGGGCGTGCTCGCCAGCAATCGCCGCCTGTCGGCGCTTGGCGACATGATCCGCGCATTCCAGCTGATCGCAGCTGCACAGCGCGGCGAAGTCACTGCCGAAGTGGCCAGCGCTCACCCGCTTTCAGACGCACAGCTTGAATCGCTGCGTCAAAAGCTGACCGCGCGCGAAGGCCGCACGGTCAAACTCACATCTGAAGTCGACCCAGAGCTTCTGGGTGGCCTCGTCGTCACGATCGGATCGCAGCGCATTGATGGCTCGATCCGCACACGTCTCAATTCACTTGCACAAGCCATGAAGGCCCCCGCGCAGTAGTGCGCGGCAATTAAAGGTACGCTCAAATGGAAATCCGCGCCGCAGAAATTTCGAAGGTCATCAAGGACCAGATCGCCAATTTCGGCACCGAAGCTGAAGTCAGCGAAGTCGGCTCTGTTCTCTCAGTTGGTGACGGGATCGCCCGTATCCACGGCCTCGACAAGGTCCAGGCTGGTGAGATGGTCGAGTTCGCCAATGGCGTACAGGGCATGGCTCTCAACCTCGAGGCTGACAATGTCGGCGTCGTGATCTTTGGCTCAGACGCCGAAATCAAGGAAGGTGACAGCGTCAAGCGGACCCAGACCATTGTGGACGTTCCTGTTGGCAAAGGCCTGCTTGGCCGTGTTGTTGACGCGCTGGGCAACCCGATCGACGGCAAGGGCCCGATCGAAGCAGCCGAGCGTCGCCGCGTTGAGCTTAAGGCTCCGGGCATCATCCCGCGTGAATCGGTCAGCGAGCCGGTGCAGTCAGGCCTCAAGGCCATCGACGCACTCGTCCCTGTTGGCCGTGGCCAGCGCGAGCTGATCATTGGCGACCGTCAAACCGGCAAGACCGCTGTCGCGATCGACACCTTCATCAATCAGAAGACTGTCAACGAAAGCGACGACGAGAAGAAGAAGCTCTACTGCGTCTATGTCGCCGTCGGCCAGAAGCGTTCGACCGTTGCCCAGATCGTGAAGCAGCTCGAAGAAAACGGCGCGATGGAATATTCGATCGTGATTGCCGCTACCGCGTCAGAGCCTGCACCGCTGCAATATCTTGCGCCTTACACTGGCTGCGCGATGGGCGAATTCTTCCGCGACAACGGCATGCACGCCGTCATCGTATATGATGACCTTTCCAAGCAGGCAGTCGCCTATCGTCAGATGTCGCTGCTGCTGCGTCGTCCTCCGGGCCGTGAAGCCTATCCGGGCGACGTGTTCTATCTTCACAGCCGCCTGCTTGAGCGCGCTGCAAAGATGAGCGAATCTGAAGGTCATGGTTCGCTGACGGCGCTGCCGATCATTGAAACCCAGGCTGGCGACGTGTCGGCCTACATCCCGACCAATGTGATCTCGATCACTGACGGTCAGATCTTCCTCGAAACCGACCTGTTCTATCAGGGCATCCGCCCGGCCATTAACGTCGGTCTGTCGGTGTCGCGTGTGGGCGGTGCAGCCCAGACCAAGGCGATGAAGAAGGTTTCGGGTTCGATGAAGCTCGACCTCGCGCAATATCGCGAAATGGCTGCCTTCGCGCAGTTCGGTTCGGACCTCGACGCTTCGACCCAGCAGCTGCTGAACCGCGGTGCACGCCTTACAGAGCTGCTCAAGCAAGCTCAGTTCTCGCCGATGCCGTTTGAAGAGCAGACCGTGTCGATCTTCGCCGGTACCAACGGCTATGTTGATGATGTCGCTGTTGAGCGTGTGGGTGAATATGAAGAGCAGATGCTCGCATTCTTCCGTGCCGAGCACGCCGACATCCTCAACGATATCCGCGAAAGCAAGAAGTTCGAAGGCGACGTCAAGGATCGCACTGAAGCGGCTCTCGCAGCCTTCGCCAAGCAATTCGCCTAAGGAGCGCATGCCGTGCCTTCATTGAAGGAACTCAAGGATCGGATCGGGTCGGTTAAGTCGACCCAGAAGATCACCAAGGCCAAGCAGATGGTCGCAGCGGCGAAATTGCGCCGTGCGCAGGCCGCTGCTGAGGCTGCGCGTCCCTACGCGACCCGGCTTGGCGCTGTGATGGCGTCGCTGGCTGGCAAGGTTTCGGGCGACAGCGCTCCGAAGCTGCTGGCTGGTAATGGCAAGGACCAGCGCCACATGCTGGTGCTCGTCAACACCGACAAGGGCCTGTGTGGCGCGCTCAACTCGAACCTGGTCAAAGCGGCCAAGGCCGAGGCGGAGAAGCTCGCCGGTGAAGGCAAGGACGTATCGTTCTACCTGATCGGTAAAAAAGGCCGTGCACCGATCAAGCGCGAATATGCTGACCAGATTGAGCAGCATTTCGACACCTCGACGGTCCGCAATCCCGGTTTTGACGAAGCTGCACAGATTGCCGACGAATTGGTTGAGCTGTTCGACGCCGACAAGTTTGACGTCGCCCACCTGATCTTCCCGCAGTTCAAGTCGGCTTTGGCTCAGGATCCGACTGTCAATCAGCTGATCCCGGTTCCTTCGCCCGAAACGGACGAAGACACCGGAGCCGTGGTTGAATACGAGCCCGGCGAAGAAGAAATCCTCGAAGAGCTGCTGCCGCGCTATGTGAAGACGCAGCTGTTCGGTGCCCTGCTCGAGCGTGAAGCGTCGGAGCAAGGCGCATCGATGACCGCCATGGACAATGCAACGCGCAATGCCGGCGATCTCATCAACAAGTTGACCATTCAGTACAACCGCAGCCGCCAGGCCGCGATCACTACCGAACTCATTGAAATTATTGCTGGCGCAGAAGCGCTGTAATCAAGGCTAAGGAACGAAAAATGGCCACCGCACCTGTTCTCAACCAGACCACCAATGGCGTCGTCGCCCAGGTCATCGGCGCTGTTGTCGACGTCCAGTTCGAAGGCGAGCTGCCGGCAATTCTGACCGCGCTTGAAACCAAGAACGGCGACAACACGCTGGTTCTCGAAGTTGCCCAGCACTTGGGTGAAAACACCGTTCGCACGATCGCGATGGACGGCACGGACGGTCTCGTCCGCGGCCAGGAAGTGATCAACACCGGCGCGCAGATCTCGGTTCCCGTTGGTCCGAAAACACTCGGCCGGATCATGAACGTCGTCGGCGAAGCGATCGACGAGCTGGGCCCGGTTGGCGCGGACAAGACCATGCCGATCCACGCCGACGCTCCTGAATTCGTCGACCAGTCGACCGAAGCAGCCATCCTCGTCACCGGCATCAAGGTGATCGACTTGCTCGCACCTTATGCAAAGGGCGGTAAGATTGGCCTGTTCGGCGGTGCTGGCGTTGGCAAGACCGTTCTTATTCAGGAATTGATCAACAACATCGCAAAGGGTCACGGTGGCGTGTCCGTGTTTGCCGGCGTGGGAGAGCGTACTCGCGAAGGTAACGACCTCTATCACGAATTCCTCGACGCAGAGGTCATCGCCAAGGATGAAAACGGCGTCGCGACCTCTGAGGGTTCGAAAGTGGCGTTGGTGTTCGGTCAGATGAACGAACCTCCGGGTGCACGTGCTCGTGTGGCTCTGTCGGGCCTGACCATGGCAGAATATTTCCGCGATGAAGAAGGCCAGGACGTGCTGTTCTTCGTCGACAACATCTTCCGCTTCACCCAAGCGGGTTCGGAAGTGTCAGCCCTGCTCGGCCGTATCCCTTCGGCTGTGGGCTATCAGCCGACCCTGTCGACCGACATGGGTAACCTGCAAGAGCGCATCACCTCGACCACCAAGGGCTCGATCACCTCGGTGCAGGCCATTTACGTGCCTGCCGATGACTTGACCGACCCGGCACCGGCAACCTCGTTCGCTCACTTGGACGCAACCACGACGCTTAACCGCGCCATTTCAGAGCTCGGCATTTACCCGGCGGTTGACCCGCTGGATTCGACCAGCCGCGTTCTCGAACCGCGCGTTGTCGGCCAGGAGCACTACGACACCGCTCGCCGCGTTCAGGAAACGCTGCAGAAGTACAAGTCGCTGCAAGATATCATCGCCATTCTCGGCATGGACGAGCTGTCGGAAGAAGATAAGCTCACCGTGGCCCGCGCGCGCAAGATCCAGAAGTTCCTGTCGCAGCCATTCCACGTGGCAGAGGTCTTCACCGGCATCGACGGCATCTTCGTCCAACTCGAAGACACCGTGAAATCGTTCAAGGCAGTCGTCGACGGCGAATATGACCACCTCCCCGAGCAGGCCTTCTACATGGTTGGCGGCATCGAAGACGTGGTCAAGAAAGCCGCTGACATGGCAGAGGACGCCTAAGCGCAATGGCCCAGCAGCTCGACCTAGCGGATTGCGTCAACGCACTCTGCCCATGGTCGGGCAAGCCGGTCTCTGCGGACAGCCTCACGCTTTATCGCGGCAAGGTCGTCGGCTTTTGCAACCCTGGTTGCACCGAGAAATTTGAGAAAGCGGCATCCGCTTTCGACGCAGCAATCGACGGAAACTGATCCATGGCACTGCATTTCGAACTCGTAACCCCGGCCAAGCTGGTCCGCTCGGAAGACGTCCATATGGTCGTCGTACCCGGCTCTGAAGGGGAATTCGGCGTGCTCGAAGGCCACGCTCCCTTCATGTCGACCATTCGCGATGGCGCGGTTCAGGTCTTCAAGAGCGAGGGCGCTGAGCCAGAGATGATCGAAGTCAAAGGCGGCTTTGCCGAAGTCGGCGAAAATGGCCTGACAGTCCTCGCGGAACACGTCGAAGCCTGATCCGATACCCATCTCCAAAAGGCGGCCTCACAACATTGTGGAGCCGCCTTTTTTGTTTTGCGACTCTGTGATGCCTTGTCGATCGGCCGCAGACCGCTCATGTCTTCTGGCAAGAGAGGACAATCCATGAGCGAACTCAAAGCCTATCACCTTCCGGGAGCCTGGGGCCTCGTCTCCGTAAGCCCGTTCTGCCTCAAGCTCGACGCATTCTTGCGGATGGCCGGAATAGCGCATGAATCGATCACCACGCCCAACCCCTTTGGCGGCCCCAAGAAGAAGGCGCCATGGATCGATTACAAGGGCAGCAAGCTGGGCGATTCAACCCTGATCATCGATTTCCTCAAACATGAATTCGATGTCGATCCTGACGCCCATCTCAATGCCCAACAGCGTGGCACCGCGGTCGCGATCCAGCGCCTGATCGAAGAAAACCTCTATTGGGCGATGGTCTATGATCGCTGGGCGCGTGATGAGAATTGGCCAGTCCTCAAAAACACTGTGTTGGGATCCATCCCCACTCCTGTTCGCACAATCCTCGCCCCGCTGGCTCGACGCGATGTGAAAAAGCAGCTCGCTGGCCATGGTCTGGGGCTCCACTCGCCCGAAGACATCGAAGCGATCGCAGCAAAGGACATAGGCGCGCTGGCCGAATTGCTGGGCGAGCAGACATGGTTCTTCGGAGACCGGATCAGCATGACCGACGCAACGGTCTATTCGCTGCTTGCCAATATCGCATTGGTTGAGTTTGCGAGCCCGATCAAGGCAATGATCCAGTCGCATCCCGATCTCGCCGGTTGGCTCGAGCGGTTCAGAGACGAAATCTATCCTGCCAAAGCATAGCCGCCATCCCGGCGCGCGTTCTGCGCCGATTTCGCTTCACAATTGGCCAATCGCTCGCCACATTGATTGGCAGCACTTCCCCCACAGGAGAGGACATTTGAAAATTGTTTCCACCCTCGCATTGGCGGCTGCCATGAGCATGTCCGCGACACCCGCCGCGGCAGATGGCCATGGCGAGAACAAGGCTGACGAGACCATGGCTGAAGATGGCGTGCCTGGCCCTGAGCAGGATCCCTATATCTGGCTGGAAGAAGCCCGCAGCGACGAAGCGCTTGCATGGGTCGAGGCAGAGAATGCCCGCACGCTTGCACATATGGAAGCCGATCCGCGCTTTGACGATTTGAAGAATGAGGCCCTGGCGATCCTCGATAGCGAAGATCGCATTCCCTATGTCTCCTTCCGTCCTGATGGATTGTACAATTTCTGGCAGGACAAGGAGAACCCGAAGGGGCTTGTCCGCCGCACCACGCTGGAAAGCTATCAAACCGATGATCCCGAATGGGAGATTGTACTCGATGTAGATGCATTGGCTGAGGCCGAAGGAAAGGAATGGGTCTATAAGGGCTCGACCTGCCTCCCACCCGCGCTCAACAAATGCATGATCGCGCTGTCGGATGGCGGCAAGGACGCAACCATTCTGCGCGAGTTTGACACGTCGACCGGTGAGTTCGTGGAAGGCGGTTTTGAATTGCCCGAGAGCCAGGGCAACATCCAATGGGTCGACGAAGACACCCTGCTGGTAACGCGCAATTTCAGCGAAGAGCTGATGACCGAAAGCGAATACCCCTACACCACGCGCGAATGGAAACGCGGCACCAGCATCGATGATGCGCCTGAAATTTTCCGCGGCGACAAGAAGGACGTGTGGTCAGGAGCCAGTCTCCTGCGCGACAACAAATCGGTCGTCCACGCGCGCACGGCGTTTCGCGGCGTCAGCTTTCACGAGACCGAATATTATGTCGAAAAGGATGGCGAGTGGCTCAAGCTCGAGATCCCGCTCAAGGCATCGCCTTATGGCATCGTCGATGGCCACCTGCTCTATTCGACAGATGTCGACTGGGATGTGGACGGACAGAAATTCCCGGCCGACAGCCTGATTGCGGTCGACCTCGAAGAATGGAAGGCCGATCCCAACGGCGCCAAGAAGACCTTGGTTTGGGCGCCCGGCGATCGCCAGACCAAACGCGGCGGCGCTCTTACGGGCAACGCCCTGTTCGTCACAATGCTCGACAATGTCGTCGGCAAGGTGCTGCAGTTCAACTTTGTCGATGGCGAATGGGTCAGCGAGCAAGTGGACCTGCCCGACAACGCCACTTTGGGCATTGCAACGTCGTCGAATGAGACCGAGCAGATCATGTTCACGGTCACCGACTTCCTCAACCCGACGACGCTCTATTACTCGGATGGCAGCGGCGCACCACAAGTGCTCAAGACATCTCCGAGCCGGTTCGACAAAGCCGGAATGGAAGTCGAGCAGCACACCGCGACCAGCGCCGACGGGACCAAGATCCCCTACTTCATCGTCAAGCCGCAAGGCATGGAGATGGACGGCAGCACGGCGACATTGATGACCGGCTATGGCGGTTTTCAGATCCCGCGCCTGCCAGGATATCTTGGCACGACCGGCAAGCTGTGGCTCGAGAATGGCGGGGCCTATGTTCTCGCCAATCTGCGCGGCGGCGGCGAATTCGGACCCGGTTGGCACCAGACCGCGATCCGCGAAAACAAGCAGCGCACCTGGGATGATTTCATCGCAGTGGGCCAGGATCTGGTTGATCGCGGCTTCACCAGCCCCGAACATCTCGGGATCATGGGTGGATCGCAAGGCGGCCTGCTGGTCGGCACCGCATTCACGCAGCGGCCTGATCTGTTTGGCGGCGCCATCGTCCAGATCCCGCTATTTGATATGCTGCGCTATCACCTGATCGGTCGCGGCGCCTCGTGGGTCGGCGAATATGGTGATCCGCGTATCCCCGAGCAGCGCAAATGGATCGAAGGATACTCGCCCTATCAGAAGATCGTTGAAGGGGTCGATTACCCGACGCCGTTCCTTTGGGCCTCAACAGCGGACGACCGCACGCACCCGGCTCATGCGCGGAAGGGCGCAGCGAAGCTCAAGGAGCTTGGCCAGCCCTATTTCTACTTCGAAGACATGACCGGCGGCCATTCGGGCGGGGTCGACAATGAACAGCGCGCGAAGATCCAGGCGCTGCAATATGTCTACCTGATGCAACAATTGATGCGCGAAGACAGTGGCGATGAGGATCAATCTGGCGGTTGATACTTTGACGCTTCACAGCAAGGGGGCGGTCCGCAAGGGCCGCCCTTTTTGATTGCGCTCGTTTAGCAAGAGGCGCGCATCCACTCATCGTGAACTTGGCACGACTGGCTTGCTAAATGGCCAATTAAGCAGCTCTCGATAGGTGGAATTAACCGCACAATCGCATCCTTCCTCATGCAAGGGGGCATGAAGGAGAATGAATGTGGCCTACCCCCGAGACATATCCATCGCCGACGCGATCAAACAGGCTGGTCTGCCTTTGTCGCATCGCGTGCACTGGTCCAAATCGCGCAAGGCAGATGTGGTCAAAGCCATACGCGAAGACATAATCAGCTTTTCCGAAGCGCGAGATCGCTATCTGCTGAGCCGCAGCGAATTTGAGCAATGGGAGCGCGAAGTCGGCACGTCCAAAGCGTCGGCACGCAGCCTTGAAGACGCCTGATAAAGCTGCCTCAACTCATTCGATTGTAACGGGAATCATCACTTCGTTGCGTCGCGCAGCGGCGGGCACCATCGGCGCATCATAGAATGCGTATTCGACTGGCCCTTCCGGAATGAGATCTTCCTGCGCGATCCATTCGCGTAATTTCTCTTCCATCAGATCCAGCTCATTGGGGCGGCCATATCCGTTGAACTGAACAATCGCGACCCGCCGCGCTGGCACTTCGGTCAAAGTGATGTCAGCCGGCGCGGTAGGAAGCGTTTCGAGCGTGTACTGGGCCGGCATGACAAAGCGCATGCGCCAATTGTCGCGGCTGGTCTCTTCATGGATCACAGGTGACGTCATGGCGATCGGCGCGTCCTGGTCAGGCCGATCCTGGATCACTGGCGCAGTCATGGCGATGCTCTCGCCACCATCCGGCCGGTCCTGACCGAAAATGTAGGCCGCGAGCCTGCGAAAGCTGGCTCCACTCGCCGCGCGCCGACTGCTGGCATTGTGAGTCACTTCAGCCACAATCATCGGTTCGTAGTCACGCAGCTGGAACGCCCGATCGGTCTTGACCACCTCATAGGCCGGCTCTTCGGTCTGTTCGTATTGCGCGGAGACCGCGACGCTGCCCAGCGCGAGCAAGCCAATCCCTGCCGCCATCCATTTGCCTGTGCCCACGTTCAGATCCTTTTGCTGTTGTTGTGACAGCAGTTACGCGGGCAAATGGTTCCCGGATGCGGCCAGGCCTTGAATCGACGTCATCGCCCTAACGCCGCGTCGGTGCGTGAAAGTCTGGCGGTTTGTTGCCGATCCATTTGACGAATTTGGCGACCGCAGGATGAGCGCGGATCGCGTCCGCATCATCACCGATCCGAGCGAGTTCGGCATTGGTGAAATTGGCGTGGATCGTCCGATGGCAGATCGGGTGGACCGGCACAGTGCCCCTGCCCTTCTTCGACTTGGGCACCGGGTGATGCCATTGGATCAAGGTGTCGAATGGCCGCCCACACAGCCAGCATGTCTGCTCTTGGTCGCTCAATCGGGAACCTTCCGCGTCTCAATCAGCGCTAATGCGGGTCGGCCCGACCGGACTCATAGGTGAACAATTCATCGGCCAATGGCAGCGCCCGCTCCGCCGCATCATATTGCACCGGGAGCAGGTCCGGATCATCGCAAACCTGGACCGAGAGCACTTCATCATTTCGCAGCACGATCACGCCGTCGCTGATCGCAGGAATGTTGGGCTCGCCCGGAGCAAAATTGGTCCGCACCATGCGACTGAACACTATGTAGCGATGATCATCGTTGGCGAAGGCAATCTGGGCCTCACCACCGCCTGCATAGGCCGCCCTCGCCCATTCACCGCCATCCAGCACCAGTTCTGCCTCGGCCTTGCCATATCGGTATTGAACATTGCCGGATTCCGCCGCGCAAACCGCGAGCTGTTTGCCGTTTTCGACCTTGCACGAGAAGAGTGGCTCCTCAGACTCCGTACAAGCCACTTGTGCACGTGCTGGTGGCGAAGTTGAGGGCTTTGCGGGGTCGACATCCCCTGAGGCCGATATCGTCGCCTGAGAGGCTTCTACGGGCTCCTCAGCATTGGGTGGTTCGGCGGCGCAAGAGGCCAGCCCTATTCCTCCCAATATGGCCCAGGTGGCCCTCATTTCTTCTTCGCCGCTTCCTTCTTCTTTTTCATCGTGTCGTGGAAGCGATCAGCCCAGCCCGGTTTGACGAGCTGTTCCGCGCGAACCAGCCTCAGCTCACCCGCATCGACATTGCGAGACACAGTGCTGCCTGCAGCCACAATGGCGTCCGCCCCGATCGTCACCGGCGCGACCAAGGCGCTGTTCGAACCGATAAAGGCGCGCTCGCCAATCACGGTCTGATACTTGAAATAGCCATCGTAATTGCAGGTAATCGTGCCAGCCCCGATATTGGCGGCGGCGCCGACCGTCGCGTCCCCGATATAGGAGAGGTGGCTGGCCTTAGCTCCCGGACCAAGCGTCGCCTTTTTCATCTCGACAAAATTGCCGATGAAGGAATTCTCTTCCAGCACGGCGCCCGGACGCAGCCGCGCAAACGGCCCGGCCTGAACACCGGTGGCGAGCGTCGCTCCTTCGAGATGCGTGTAAGCCTTGATGTGCACACCATCGGCCACGCTCACGCCTGGCCCAAACACGACATGCGGATCGATCGTCACATCGCGGCCAAGCTTAGTGTCCCAGCTGAAAAACACCGTGTCCGGCGCCTTGAGCGTAGCGCCTTCGGCCATGGCCTGTTCGCGCCGCGCCGCCTGCCAGCGCATCTCAGCCGCGGCCAGTTCGGAACGGCTATTGATGCCGGCGACTTCGTCTGCCTCACATTCGACCACCACCACACGATCGCCGCGAGCGATGGCTCCAGTGGCGACATCTGGCAGATAATATTCGCCTTGCGCGTTGTCGTTGTCGACCGCGTCCAGCAGCGGCCACATATCGTCGGAATGGGCGATGATGAGGCCCGAATTGCACAGATTGACCGCGCGCTCAGCCTCGCTGGCATCCTTGAACTCGACCATCTTCTCGACCGTGCCATCGGCATCAGCGATGATCCGACCGTAAGCGAGCGGATCGTGAGGGCGGAAACCAAGCACCGCCACCTTCGCGCCGCCACTCAAGGCATCAGTCAATTTACGCACTGTCTCGGCCCGCACCATTGGCACATCGCCAAACGTCACCAGGATATTGCCGTCAAAGCCCGACAGGGCCTCCCTGGCCTGCAGAGCCGCATGCGCTGTCCCGTGCTGCGGATCCTGCAGCGCGGTCGCGACATTGCGTCCTTCAAGCGCGCTGTCGATCTGCTCACGCCGATCGCCAACCACAACAATCGTCCGCTCTGGCCCCAATTGCTCGAATTCGTCGAGCAGGTGCATCAGCATCGGTTTGCCCGCAATCGGGTGCAACACTTTGTGCAGGTCGCTCTTCATGCGGGTGCCTTTGCCCGCTGCAAGCACGATGGCAGCAAAATCAGTCATGCAATCTCCCATAAGGTGAGAGGCCCTTGGCAGCAAATACTTGCAGAATGAAGAACCTTGCGCCACGCGCACCTCTATGGCCAAAATTTCCTTTGATATCGTCGGCTTTGATCTCGACGGGACGCTGCTCGACACTTTCCGCGATCTAGGCGCAGCGGTGAACCATGTGCTCGAACTCGGCGGGTTTGATCCGGTCCCGGTCGGCAGCTCGAAAGATCTGATCGGCGGCGGGGCCAAGATCATGTTGGCACAGGCGGTCGAGGCCCAAGGCGGCATGCCGGAGGAGGATTTCCGCGCGCTCTACAAGGCGATGCTGAAATATTATTCGGAGCACAACGCGGTCCATTCGCGGCCCTATCCGCATGCGCGCGAAGTGGTTGCCGAGCTGATGGCCATGGGCGTCAAAGTCATCGTCGTGACCAACAAATTTGAGGAATTCGCTCGCTCGATCCTGACTCAGGTCGATTTCATCGATCCGTTCGAAGCGGTGATTGGGGGCAACAGCCTGGGCAAGGATGATCAAGGGCGCTTCATCGCCAAGCCATCACCCGACCCGATCCACGAAGCGCGCAAACGCTGCGGGGGTGGCTCCTTCGCATTCGTTGGCGATTCCACTTATGATGTGAAGGCTGCGCGAAGTGCCGGCGTGCCCGTGATCGGCGCAGCCTATGGCTATTGCGACCGCCCGCCGCATGAATTGGGCGCCGACGCGGTGATTGATTCGCTCGACCGCCTGATTCCTGCCTTGGAATCCCTGTAAGGCGCCGCTTACCGCTACGGCACGGCGGGTTCGTGATTCCGCCTGTTGCAACGCAGCACGAAAGCTGCCACCGAGCGGCACAACCAAAGTTTACGCGCGCGTAAACCGCGCCAAATCAATTGCAGGAGACAAATTCCATGAGCATCGATTTCAAGGACAAGGTAGCCATCGTAACTGGTGCCGGCGGCGGTCTGGGTCGCGAATACGCGCTTGAGCTCGCCCGGCGCGGAGCCAAGGTTGTCGTCAACGATCTGGGCGGTTCGCGCGACGGCACAGGCCATTCCGACATGGCGCTCAAAGTGGTCGAAGAAATCGAAGCCGCAGGCGGCGAAGCCATCTCCAATGGCGGTTCGGTGACCGAATACGATCAGATGGAAAAGATGGTCGCTGACGCCAAGCAGAAATGGGGCGGCGTCCACATCCTCATCAACAATGCCGGCGTCCTGCGCGACAAGACCTTTCACAAAATGACGCCGGACGATTTTGAGTTCGTTCTCAAAGTCCACCTCACCGGCTCGGCATTCGTCACCAAGGCATGCTGGGAAACCTTCCGCGAGCAGGCCTATGGCCGCGTCCTCATGACCGCGAGCTCGACCGGCCTGTTCGGCAATTTCGGCCAAGCCAATTACGGCGCAGCCAAGCTCGGCCTCGCGGGCCTGACCAAGACGCTGCAACTCGAAGGCGCAAAGTACAATATCCGTTGCAACACGCTGTCACCGGTTGCCGGCACGCGCATGACCGAAGATCTCTTCCCTGAAGAAGCTTTCAAGCTGTTCGATCCGGTCAATGTGGTTCCAGCCGCGCTGTTCCTGGTCAGCGAAGATGCACCCACCAATGCCATCGTCGGCGCTGGTGCTGGTGGCTATCACTCAGCGTGGACCGTCATGAACGACGCCGTCTGGCTGCCCGATGGCCAGCGCACGGTTGAAGGCTTTGCTGATCGTTGGGACGACATCAGCGACTTCTCAAACCTGATCGCTCCGCAGTCGGGTAGCGAACAGTCTGGCGCGATCCTCAAGGCCATGCAGAAGGTCACTGGCACGGGTCCTGACAGCGCACGCGGGTAATTCCCACCAATCGCCAATTCGGCGATTTTGAGGGCCGACCCGATTGCACTTTTGACTTGTCCTCCGGTTGTCTCTGCCTATCCTTGGGCCAGGGACAACCGAGGCAAGGTGTTGTGAAATGGGGGAAAACCTAAAGCTGCTCAGCACCTTTATAACAGTGCTGGCTTGGATCGTATTCGCTTCCGCGCTCATCGCTGCCGCAGGACAAGCTACCTGGCTGCTGGCCTACAGTCAGTTTTCCGAACAGGTCTGGATGCTCGCTGTCGCGGGCCTCGCAAGCCTAGTGAATTCGATCAACTTCCTAATTGCTGCAGTGCTCGTCTTGATCTGGGTGTATCGCGCGCACGCCAACTTGCGCGATAGTGGCCTGCAAGGCCTGAAATATTCACCGATTTGGGCATCGGTGAGTTTCCTTATTCCAATCGCCAATCTGTTCGTGCCCTTCTTTGCCATGCGACAACTCGCGAATCTCAGCGCAGGAGAAGAGGTAGGGGATGCAAACCGCAGCGTTGATGCCGTGACCAGCTGGTGGGCGTGTCATATTGGATCTTGGTTCTTTGCAACGCTTCTTGGATTGGTCGCCTTGGTGAATGGCATTCCTGGAGTGTTTGTAACAACCCCGTTCTGGGCCAACGAATTGCTCAATGTTCTCGCGCTCATCATGATGGCTGGTTCGGCGTTTTTCCTCATCAAACTTGTCCAACAAGTGACCTATGACCAACTGCACGGGGAAAGCGTTTCCGCTACGTTTGAGTGACGTCCTGCCTAGGCGTATTGACACAGTAATACACCTCATCTAGCTTTCCCCGATCAGGTGGGAGAGCCTCAATGTATTCAGAAGACGATATCAATTCTGCAGTCACGGCGGGCGCATTGTCCCCCGAGGCGGCGCAGAGCTTTCGCAATCATATGAGCCGGATGCGCGATTTGCCGCGTGGATCGGAAGAAAACTTCAGGTTGCTCAACAGCTTCAATGACATTTTCGTATCGATCGGTGTGGTCATTCTGCTGCTCGCAGTGGGTGCAATCGGCCAAGCCATTGGCGAAGGTCTCGCCGGTGGCAACGACCAATTGCATGACACATTCCAGGTGCTGTTTGCTGGAGGATTCGTTGCCGGTGCCTCTTGGCCGCTGGCCGAGTTCTTTACCCGCAAGCGCCGCATGGGTTTGCCTTCCATCCTCTTGCTGCTGGCTTTTGTAGGCGGCACATTCGCCGCCGTTTTCGGCCTGTCCGCTTCGTTTGCCGAGCTGGGTAATGAGCGGCTTGCTGCGATACTGGGTGCCGGTTCGGCGCTGGTCGCCGCTGGCGCAGCCTATGTCCATTGGAAGCGCTTTATGGTGCCCATCACGGTTGCCGCTGGTGCGGCTGCGCTATCCGGCACGGCGATCGGCCTGATCGCCTCAATCGTGGGTCCTGACGCCATGAACGAACAGGTGCTGCTGGGCCTCGTATTTCTGGCCGGCCTGGCGGTGTTCACCTTTGCCATGCGGTGGGACATTACCGATCGCGACCGGACAACCCGGCGCAGCGACGTAGCGTTTTGGCTGCATCTGCTCGCGGCACCGATGATAGCGCACCCCATCTTCGCGCTGATTGGCGTGACCGAGGGTGACAATATCGGACTGGGCGCCGCCTTTGGTGTGCTGGCAGTTTATGTCGGATTTGGCCTGGTTGCGCTGGCGATTGATCGCCGTGCATTGCTGGTCTCTGCACTGGCCTATGTCCTGGCGGCGCTGACATTCCTGTTCGACGAATTTGGCGCGGTCGAGCTCAATTTTGCGCTCACAGCCCTGGTGATCGGTTCAGCACTGCTCACTTTGTCGGCCTTCTGGCTGCCGATCCGCAAAGCGGTTGTCGCGGCCCTGCCCGAAGACCTTCAGGCCAAGGTTCCGACAACCGAAGATGTGCCGCTGGCTGTGGCGAACACATCGACAGCCTAAATCTTTCACGTCTAGCCCAGCAGAAATGGCGCGTGGTCCCCGGATCATGCGCCATTTCTCTTTGGTCACGAAATGCTGAAAGCCGGGACCGGTGAACTTAAGCCCCTATTCCTCGACCGCTTTGAGCAGACGCCGCTCAACCGGGGCGAGGACATTGGCCAGGATATGGCCGCGTTTCAGCACTTGGCCATGCTCACCAAATAGGGTCCACATGCCCTGCTTTTGACGCAAAGAAGGTCGTTTCTCGATCCGCGCTTGGGGTCGTTCCGCAGCCCTTCTGAAGGCCGCAAAGCTGGCTGCGTGGCGATCAAAATCCATCGCGTAGTCGCGCCATTCGCCGGCGGCGACCATGCGGCCATAAAGGTCCAGGATGCGCTGTAATTCGTCGCGCTCAAAGCCTATTTGATTGGGGAGATTTCCGGGAAAAGCGACAACCGATCCGCCGCCCAAATTGGAACTCATCCTTCACCAGTCCCCGTGCGTTTGGCGACTTCTGGTTCGCCCAATGGCAATTCCTGCTCGGCCGCGATTTGCTGACCGTCCCTGAGTGCCTTCATCTCCGCGCGCAAAGCGGCGATTTCGCCTTCAAGCTTTTCGATGCAATCGATCCGATTGCCGTCGGCATCTTCGCATTCAGGGGTGGTGCCGTATGGAATGAACTCTTTGATCCACTCTTCCGCCGGGACAAGGGTCGAGCGGGCCTTGAATCCGATCATCGTGGCCCCCGCTGCGACATCTTCCATCACCACCGCATTGGCGCCGACACGAGCTCGTTCACCGACCGTGATCGGGCCGATAATCTGCGCACCCGACCCGACAATCACATTGTCCGCCAAGGTTGGGTGGCGTTTTCCGCCCTGCCCATTGGTGGGATTAGTCCCGCCCAAGGTGACGCATTGGTAGATCGTGACATTGTCGCCAATCTCGGCAGTCTCGCCGATGACTGTGAAGCCGTGATCGATGAAGAAATTGCGCCCGATCTTTGCACCCGGGTGGATGTCGATCGCGGTCAGAAAGCGCGAGAAATGGTTTACCAGGCGGGCAAGGAAATAGAGCTTGGCGTCAAACAGCCAATGCGCGACGCGGTGAAAGCCCAGCGCCCAGACGCCAGGATAGAGCATAATCTCCCATCGCGAGCGGGGTGCGGGATCGCGTTCACGAACCGAGTCCAGATAGGCTTTGAGCCGTTCGAACATGCTTTCAACCTCCCACCAATCGTCGGGAATTGCAATGACCGTCAAATCAGACGGTGCTGCTCCGGTCCTTGAGTGGCTTCCAGAGCAGCGCGCCACACAGACATGGTGGGCGCGGCCTGACGTTCAAGACTGATACGATCAATCTGTTTAACCAATCGCTCGATGGCGGCGAAGCTGCGCGTGGTCCGCGGCACCAAATAATCGGCCGCTCCATCGGCCAGAGACAGGCCAAATTGCTGCGCCAGTGCAGTCAACAATTGGCTCGCCATATCGTCGTCCGGATTGCCGATCTCCAACTGCAACGAACCGCCCATGCGCGACCGCAAATCAGGCAATTCGATCTCCCATGGCTGGGTGTTCGAGATCAAAAGCAGCGGCGTGCCGCTTTGCTGCGCCGCATTCCAGCGATGGAAGATTTCGGTCTCGTCTTGGGATTCCACGCCATCGAGCACTTCTATGCCTTGGCTCTCAGCCCACCGTCCCAGCAGCGATTTCCCTGACCGAGGCGGTCCCGTCAGTACCGCAGTGTGAAACGGCCAGTTCTGGGTTTCCTGCAGCGCCTCGACGACATGCGCATTGGCCGCGCCGACAACGATCCGAGATGGCGCATTGGATCCGCGAATTTCAAGTGGAAGTGCAATCTGCGACATCGGACAAACCGAACTATCGGCTGATCGCAAGGGCATTGGCCCCCTGGCGAACATTGAAGCCGCGCGCGCGCAATTGCGTGGCCAGCTCATCCAGCGTGCCGCCAAAGCTGACGCTCATCACAGAGGTTCCGCCCATCGCTGTGCTGGTGACGGCCAGCGCCCGTACACCCGGCACACCGCGCACATTGTTGAGCGTGGTATCGAAGGCCGCGGCATCGGGCGTGGCAAACTGAACAACATAGGCGCGAACAACAGCCGCACTTGGCTGCGGCGTCGGCACAGAGGCCGCACTTGGCGCAACCGGCGCAGCAGCCGCGGCAGCAGCTGCCTCATCACGCGCGCGGATCGCTTGCCCGATATTGATCAGACGCTGGATCGCAGGGTCTACTTCGCCTGTGGCGCCAACACGCAATGTCGGATCGGGCCGCAACTTGCCTTCGGCCAAGGCCTGCACAAAGATTGTGTCGAGCTGATCGACCGCCTCGCTCAGCATGTCAGGCAGTTCGCGCGAATTGGCCGCCTGCAATTCAAACTGACCCAGGAACGTACTGTCAGGGCCATAGCGCGCAGTGAATGTTCCCGAGATCGGACCGCCCGGATATTCGTAGTCAAGCCGCGCGACCGGAACCAGCACATCGGCTGCCGAATATTGATCAAGCACGGTGCGCCACCAGGCACGGCTGCGACGCCCGGTTTGACCATAAGACAGGAGCAGCGAGTCGCCACCTGCTCCGCTCGGCCGGACATAGTCGATCCGACTGGTGCCGGGATTGAATTCTGCCCATGCGCGCTGCCAGGGATTGCGCACCTCGTACATCGTGTAGACGCCCGATTGCGCGGTGACCGGCATCAAGAGCATGGGCGCTGAACTGCGCCCCTGAATCGCGCCACCCAGAAAACGTCCAGCGCGCTGACGATCAAACACCACGCCCAGGCTGGCAATATAGCGCCTTGGCCCCAATTGCTCGCGTTCGATCACAATCGCTGACACCAGCGAGCTCAATTGCGATTCCGGAATGGCAGGTCCGCCGGCTTTGTCCCAGGCCAGTCGCTGGGCCCGTCGCCAGGCTTCTTGCCGGGCCTCTTCCGCGCTGGCAGCTGTGACGTCCACTTCGATGCCGCTGATTTCGATATCGCTGCTCGACGCCGTTGGCGCGATCCCGCGCTCTCCGCCGACCTGAGCAAACAGGGCGATTCCTGCAAATCCAATGGCCACAAGCGCCAGGCACACGACAGCAATGCGCGGTAAGCGCAGCTTGAGCGTCTCGGTCGGCGGGCCCAAAAGTGATGTCGATACCGTCATCGGGGAAAATCACGCGCCTTTTGCCCAAAGGCGAGTGGAATTCCAAGCGCGAAAGGGTAAAGCGCGGTTCATGACTTCGGGGAAAAACCACAATTCCGGCTACACCTATGCCGATGCGGGCGTTTCGATCGCTGACGGCAACGCTCTCGTCAAAGCCATCGCACCTTTGGCAAAGGCAACCGCTCGCCCGGGAGCGACCAGCGAATTAGGCGGATTTGGTGGCTTCTTTGATCCTAAAGCCGCAGGGTATTCAGACCCGCTGCTGGTCGCCGCCAATGATGGTGTAGGAACCAAGCTCAAGCTCGCGATCGAGCATGATCGCCACGACACGGTTGGGATCGATCTGGTCGCGATGTGCGTCAACGATCTCATTGTCCAAGGCGCAGAGCCGCTGTTCTTTCTCGACTATTTCGCGACCGGCAAGCTGGAAAACGGCGTGGCCGAGCGGGTCGTCGCTGGAATCGCCGATGGCTGCAAGCAGGCAGGTTGCGCGTTGATTGGCGGCGAGACCGCCGAAATGCCAGGAATGTACGCGCCGGGCGATTATGACCTGGCTGGCTTTTGCGTTGGCGCTGTTGAGCGCGGAGAGCAGCTGACCGGCGAAAAGGTGCAAGCCGGCCATGTCCTGCTCGGTTTGGCCAGTTCAGGCGTCCATTCCAACGGCTACTCGCTGGTGCGGCGCTTGGCCGAAGATTTCGAATGGAAGCTCGATCGTCCTGCCGTGTTCGACCAGGAGCGCTTGCTGATCGACACGCTGATCGAACCGACGCGTATCTATGTTGCCAGCCTGCTTCCGCTTATCCGGGACGGGCTGATCGATGGCCTCGCGCACATCACCGGTGGTGGCCTGCTTGAGAACATTCCGCGCATACTGCCCAAGAATGCCCATGCCCAAGTGTCGGCCGACAATTGGGACCAGCCGCGCCTGATGGCTTTCCTGCAAGCGCAGGGCAATATTGAGCCGGAAGAAATGGCGCGCACCTTCAATTGCGGGGTCGGCATGATCTTGGCGGTTGCGCCGGACAAAGTGGACGAGGTGACCGAGCGCCTGGCTGAACTTGGCGAGACCGTGCTGCGCGTCGGCGAGATCGCCGAAGGAGAGCGCGGTTGCACCGTCCGTGGCTCTGCCGGTACATGGTCTGCCAGAGGCGATTGGGAGGCAGTCCACCTTGGCTAGCCCAGCGAAGGTAGCGATATTCATTTCGGGTGGCGGCACCAATATGGCGGCGCTGATCTATTCCAGCCGCCTGGCCGTCGCTCCCTTCGAAGTCGTGCTGGTTGCCAGCAACAATCCTGACGCCGGTGGGCTTGAGCTCGCCAGGCTCGAAGGAATTGAAACGTTCAGCCATTCGCACAAGGGGCATTCGCGCGAGGACCATGATGCCGCGATGGAAGCGGCCGTAGTCAATGCTGACGCCGACATCATCGTGCTTGCTGGCTATATGCGGATCTTGTCAGAAGCTTTTGTCGAGCGCTGGCAAGGCCGCATCATCAACATTCATCCCTCGCTGCTGCCCAAATACAAAGGTTTGGAGACCCACAAACGGGCAATCGAAGCCGGCGATAGCCATGGTGGCGCGAGCGTGCATTTGGTCACCAGCGAGCTCGATGCAGGAGAAGTGCTGGCGCAGGTCAAAGTCGCGATCAATCCCGGCGACACACCCGACATGTTGGCCGAACGGGTCAAGCTGGCCGAGCACCAACTCTACCCAAGCGCCCTGGCCGACTATGTCTCGCGCGACAATGATCCCGTGCACTTGCTCAACATGGTGCGCGAACACGCGCTGGCCCTGCCGGAAACACATGAGCGCGAAAGTCACGGTTCGCCCGGCTTTCGGGTGGGGACAGAGAAGAGTGGCAAATTCTTCGCCCATTTCAGTGACCAGCATCATGGCAGCGAGAACATCGCTATTCTGGTGAAGACGGGCAGCATGGATGAATTGCTCGATCTGGTTGAGGCGCAGCCCGAAGTCTATTTCAAACCCGCCTATTATGGCGCCAGCGGATGGGTCGGTGTGATCCTCAATCGCCCCGGCGTGGATTGGGACCATGTCGCGGAATGGCTTGAGCGCAGCTGGCGCGCGGTTGCGCCGGCTCGACTGACAAAGCTGCGCGACGCTGCGGACATGTTTTGATGGCGAGCCGCGCCAAGCGTCACCCTCCCCGCCCTCACCCACTCACACGGGTGCAATTGGTTGATCGCGCCAATCATCGCCTGCAACAGGCCTGGGACAAAGGTTGGCTGCCTGAGCCGACCCTTGATCCTGACAAATTGTGGGCGTTTGCGGCCAAGCCACTCGGCAAGCACGCAAACCTTGCTGAGGCGAGCGGTCGTAGGCCGGCTGAGGTCACTGATTTTCGTGAGCGACTGCAACGCCTCACCACCAGCGTCCGCGACGAGGCCGATCTCAATCCGTTGGGGCGCACGATGACGCATGGCCTGCTTGTTCGGACCATTCGCCAGCGTCTGCGCTTTGGCAAATTGTGGGGCGAGCGCCCTGACATGCTCGAAACCAAGCTGGCGCCACCGATCATCGTGGTTGGACAAATGCGATCTGGAACGACCCGGATTCACCGTCTCTTGGCCGCCGATCCCGCCCATTCGTCGACGCGCTTTTGCGACAGCTGGCATCCGGTTCCGAGCTGGCCCGACATGCGCACTTTGTGGGGCGGACTGAGCCTGATGATCGCTCGGCAAATCAATCCATGGATCGACGCGATCCATCCCATGGGTTCAGAACGGGTCGAGGAAGAACTGGGCTGGCTTGCGGGCGCGCTCGACCACGCGATGTTCGAGGCGCAGTGGACGATCCCGTCCTTTATCGCGTTCAGCGAAGCGGCCGACGCCGAACCGGTCTATCGCGAATTTGCCCGAATTCTCCGCACTGACGCAGCGCATCGCAATAACGGGGCAAGGCCGCGGGTTATGAAAGTGCCCCAATTTGCCGAAGACTTGGCGACGCTTCTGAAGCAATTTCCTGACGCGCGTCTGGTGATCGCGGAACGCGATGACGAAGATGTCGTGCGCAGCGCGGTGTCGCTGATCGCCAATCAGATGACGATTCAAAGCGACAGCGCAGATCTTGGCTGGATCGAACAGGAATGCCGTCGCAAGCTTGCCTTGCGGCGCGATCGGATGCGGAGCGCGATCGCCGATTGGAACGGCCCCATCGCGCATCTGCACTTCGATGCGCTCGGCGCGGATTGGCAGCACGAAATTGAGCAAGCCTATGACGCGCTTGGATTGGAGCTCAGCCCGGTTGCGCTGGCGTCCATGCGGCGCGAGATGAGCGCAGCGGTGTCGCATCAGCATTTGGCTCATGCCGACCAGATGAGCAATTTCGCCGGATCACCCACCGCCTAGAATCAAAAAGGGCCGCCCATTGGGCAGCCCTTCTGATTTCACTGATCGAAATGTCGATTAGCCTACGATCTCATCAGCTCCGAAGAAGAAGTCGATTTCGATTTTCGCGTTTTCGTCGCTATCCGATCCGTGAACGGTGTTTTCACCGATCGACAGAGCATGCGTCTTGCGGATCGTGCCGTCTGCGGCTTCGGCTGGATTGGTCGCACCCATGATGTCGCGGTTGCGAGTCACAGCGTCTTCACCTTCGAGCACCTGAACAACAACCGGTTCGCTCATCATGAATTCTACGAGTTCGCCAAAGAAGGGGCGCTCTTTGTGTACGGCGTAGAAGCCTTCAGCCTGTTCGCGGGTCATATGGATGCGCTTCGATGCGACGACGCGAAGGCCGGCATCTTCGAGCATTTGAGTGACCGCACCGGTCAGATTGCGACGCGTGGCGTCGGGCTTGATGATTGAGAATGTACGGGTGACCGCCATGAGAATAGTCCTTGAAGTGCAGCGCCAGAAAATGCGCCTTGGGGGTATCGCATCAGGATTGACCTGAATTCCGGCGCGCCACTAGCGCCAGCCGCTCTCAAGAGCAACCCCTGCTCGGCCAAGCCCACCGTGATGCTGCGTGATTGGAGCTAGGCGCCCGCTCTCCAGCGGCCGTCTTCGCCTTGCTTGTGGATCTGCTGTGTTATGCCTTCGCGGCCATCCATTGCGCGCCACAATTGCCTTGCAGCCTGGGTCTGCTCGCCGCCAAACAGCAATAGAGCCCGGTCGAATGCGGTGGCTTCTTCACGCCATTGACCATCCGCTAGGATGATCATGGTCGCGCCATTGGCAGTGTTGATCGAATCCGACAGCAGGATCGGCTGTTGCGCCTCACCTGATTGGCCGGCCTCACCATGCGCCAGAAATTCAGCCGGGCCAGCATTCCACAGCGCCTTTGATAGCACGGTGCGGCTGTCGGCATTATCGGTCACAACCAGCAACCGGTGCCCCGCCTGCAAGACCTTGCGCGCCAACATCGCAACGACCTTTTCAACCGGGTCGCGGCTCAGTTGGTAGAAATCGACCTGAGTGGTCATGTCAGCGCGCTATCCCGGCGATTGTCACTCAATATTGTCAGCGACAAAGCGATCGATCAGGCGGACGCCATAGCCCGTCGCGCCCTTGTCCCAGCTGTGGCCTGGCTTATCAGCCCAGACCATGCCAGCGATGTCGCAATGCGCCCACGCCACGTCGTCCTGGATAAAGCGATGCAGGAATTGCGCCGCGGTGATCGAGCCAGCCTGACGCGGACCCACATTCTTGATGTCGGCAATCGGTGAATCGATCAGCTTGTCATAGGCCGGGCCGATCGGCATCCGCCACACTTTGTCGCCTGTCGCAGCGCCCGCAGCGGACAATTGATCTGCCAGGGCATCATCGTTCGAGAACACGCCGCCATGTTCGTGACCCAGCGCGATGATCATGGCGCCGGTAAGCGTGGCGAAATCGACGATCTGCGTTGGCTTGTATTGCTCCTGTGCCCAATGCAGCGCGTCGCACAAAACCAGTCGCCCCTCGGCGTCGGTGTTGAGCACTTCGACCGTCTGGCCATTCATAGTTGTGACCACGTCGCCGGGACGTTGAGCATTGCCGTCGGGCATGTTCTCAACCAGGCCAACAACGCCTACGAGATTGGCCTTGGCTTTGCGCGAAACCAGAGCGAGCATCGCGCCAGCAACGGCGCCCGCGCCGCCCATATCCCACTTCATGTCTTCCATGCCCGGTCCGGGTTTGAGCGAAATACCGCCCGTATCGAAGGTCACGCCCTTGCCGACAAAGACAGTTGGAGCCGTGTCAGCATCTCCACCGTTCCAACGGATCGCGAGCAAGCGCGATTCGCGCCGAGACCCTTGGCCGACGCCCAAGAGCGCACCCATGCCAAGCTCGCCCATCTGCGCCTCGTCAAGGACGGTCAATTCTGCCCCGGTCCCAGCAAAAGCCTCTTCGCACAGCGCGACGAAGCTCTCCGGGTAAACCACATTGGCTGGCTCAGCGACCAGCATACGCGTGAATTCGACGCCCTTGGCCAAGGCGCTAGCTTCGGCCCATGCCTCTTCGGTGCCCGCAGGCGCGCCGACCACATGCACTTTGGTCAGGCTGATTTGCTTGTTCTGCGGCAAAGTGGTGCGATATTTGTCATGGCTCCAGCCGCGCAACCGAAGCGCCATCAATGCTGCCGCGGCCTCTTCGCCTGACAGATCGGCATGTCCAAGATCGACCACCATCTCGGTCTCGCCCGAGCGAAGAAACTTGGCTGTCAGCGCGGCACCGGCTTTTTCGACATTCAGTCGCCGCGCACCGTCCGCTGCTTCGCCTGCCCCAGCGATGGCGATGCGTTGCAGGGCACCGTCATTCATCGCGAATCCTTCGAAGACTTGGCCGGCCGCGCCGGTGAATCGCGCAGCATGCGCCCCATCAGCCACGGCATCGCCAAAATCGGTCAAAGCGTCGCCTTTGTTGACGATGCGAGCTGTCAGTTGGACGTTGGATGGAACGGTGTCGGTGAATTGGATCTGCATGAGCACTCCGGATGCTTGTGAGGGGTGAACGCTTTGACCAACGTATGAAACGGTTGATCGGCCCCCGGCCCTGTCTTTGGCTCACCCGGTGGAATGGCGATTGCGATTAGGCGCGACCGGTGCGATAGGCAAGCCATGTCGGGAGGATCAAAGGTCGGCGTGTTGGCGGCTGCTCTACCAAATCTGCACAGCGTGAGGAATTCGACCGCTTTTGGCGCGCTGGTTGCGGCGTGCTTTGCGGCTGCTGTGCCCGCCTCTGCACAGACTGAGCAAGCAAGCGAAGCCCAAGCCGATTCGAGCGGTGACATCATCATTGCGGACACTCGCAGGCCCCACAGCGCTCCCCAACCCGAACTCGTCGAACTGCCTGAGATCGCAATCGACGAAGCTCAGCCCGAACAGACCGACCGCGGCAATCGCCTGATTGACGAAACCGTCGATTTCGAGGCCGATGAGCTGGCCTACAACAGCGAGACCGACACGGTCATTGCCAGCGGCAATGTCATTCTTCGCAGCGCTGATCGCTCGGTTAGAGCCGATCAGGTTGTCTGGACCCGCCCTACTGGATCGATCGTCGCCACTGGCAATGTTCGTTTCGTCGATGAACGCGGCAACCAGCTCTTCACCGAAAGCGTCGAACTGACGGACAAGTTCGAAGCCGGCGCGATGGACGAATTGCTGCTCGCGTTGAGAGCCGGTGGCCGATTGGCTGCACGGTCCGCCGCGCGCGGCGAAGACGGCACTGTGATGCTCAGTGACGCCGCCTACACAGCCTGTGCGGTTGCCGATCCCGACGGCTGTTCCATCAATCCGAGCTGGCGCGTCACGGCCGATCGCGTCACCTTTGACCCCGAAGACAACCGCATCCGCTTTTCTGGCGCGGTGCTGGAACTGTTTGGCGCGCGTATCCTGCCACTGCCCGGACTGTCTTTGCGCACCGATGGCTCGGGCGAATCGGGCTTTCTCGTCCCTGATATCCGAATTTCGGAAAGCAACGGGACCGAAGTCAGCGGGCGGTATCTGTTCCGCTTCGATTCCGATCATGACCTGACATTGGGCGCCTATGTCTACACTGAGGTCGCACCGATGGTATCAGCCGAATGGCGCCATCTGACCAAAGCCGGCGCCTATCAGATCACCGGCTATGCGACCCACAGCAGCCGCATCAATCCGTCAGGGGCGACAGTCTCAGAAGAAGTCTTCCGCGGTCATCTCAACGCCAATGGCCGGTTCCAGTTTTCGCCCGAATGGAGCTTTACCACCTCAATCCGGCTTGCGACCGATCGCACCTTTCTGCGACGCTACGATTTGAGTCGCGACGATCGCTTGCGCTCGACCTTCAACATCGAGCGGATCAACCGCGATTCCTACCTTTCGCTAGCCGGGTGGGCGACGCAGACACTGCGCATCAACGCTGATCAGGGCCAGGTCCCGCTGGCACTGCCGGTGTTCGATTTCCGCCAGCGGCTGGAAGACCCCGTGGTCGGCGGCGAGATTGAGCTGCAGGTCAACACGCTCAGCCTGGTGCGCAATGATGGCCAGGACACGCAGCGCGCTTTTGCAGGCGCCAAGTGGAATCTGCGCCGGCTGACCGGGTTTGGCCAAGTGGTGACGCTGAGTGGCCTTGCCCGCGGAGACATCTACCACACTGACAACACGCTCGCGACAACGACTGCGCTCTATCGCGGTGATGAAGGCTGGACCGCGCGCGGAATTGCCACCGCCGCGATTGATATTGAATGGCCATTTGTCGGCGAGGCATTTGGCGGCACGCAAGTGCTCAAGCCGCGGGTGCAATTGGTTGCCAGCCCGAAGATTGAAAACCTCGCTGTTCCCAATGAGGACGCGCGCGCAATAGACCTGGAGGACTCCAACCTGTTCGCGCTCAATCGCTTTCCCGGATATGACCGCGTCGAAGACGGTGTTCGGCTGACCTGGGGCTTGGACTGGGAGCTGCAACGCCCGGGCTGGCGGATCAAGACCAATGTCGGACAGTCCTATCGCTTCGATAATGCACGCGACATTCTGCCTGACGGGACCGGGCTTTCGGAAAAGCTGTCTGACTTCGTTGGCCGCACTGAAGTCCGGTATCGCGATTTCCTGAAATTCACGCACCGCTTCCGGCTCGACAAGGATGATCTGGCGATCCGCCGCAATGAGGTTGATGCGACGATTGGCAGCCGGCGCACTTATGTCGAGCTCGGATATCTCCGCCTCGACCGCGACATTCAGGACGTCGAAGATTTGCAGGATCGTGAAGAGCTGCGCGCGGCCGCACGCGTCGCCTTTGATGACAATTGGTCGATGTTTGGATCCGGCGTTTTCAACCTCACCAACACCGATGAGGACCCAACCTTCTCACCCGACGGTTTTGAGCCAATTCGCACCCGGCTTGGCGTCGCTTATCAAGACGATTGCATCGAATTCGGACTGACATGGCGGCGCGACTACATCACCGCGGGTGACGCCGAACGCGGCAATACGTTCCAGATCTTCTTTTCGCTCTCAAACCTTGGTTTCCGGTGATGATTGGACAAATCGGGGCGTGCGCAACGCAAGCGCGTTGGCACGCGCTACAAAACCGGCTATCCGCCCCTTCGCGGGGTTCAATTTGGGGTGAACTCAGCCAAGGTTAAGCCGCCGGTGACCAAAGCAATTGGCACAGCGCGGTTCGACCGCAAATCATTACAATTCCGCTGAATTCGGGATCAAACAACGTGACGACAACATTCTGGACCAAAATTCTTGCCGTGGTGGCGGCCGCTGGATTGGCAGCAACACCCATGGGGTTGACGGCCCAACAACAGGCCCCTGCCCCTAGCGGCAACGCCTTTGGCATCCCCGATGATGTCACGATCTATGGCAGCGAAAATCCCAATGTGCGGACGGCCACCGCCATCGTGAACGATTTCGTGATCACGGGCACTGACATCGATCAGCGCCTCGCCATTGTCCTCGCCGCTTCGCAAAACGAGATCTCTGAGGAAGAGCGCAATCGCTTGCGGCAACAGATTCTGCGCAATCTGATCGACGAGACTCTGCAAATTCAAGAAGCCAACAGTCTTGAATTAAACGTCACCAACGACGCTGTCGAGCAGCGCTATGCCAGCGTCGCAGCACAGAACTTTGAGGCCGATCCAAGCCGGATGGACAGCTATCTGCTTGGCATTGGTTCTTCACCGGCTTCGCTCAAGCGGCAGATTCTGGGTGAACTCTCATGGCAGAATGCGCTGCGTCGCAATGTCATACCGTTCGTCAATGTCTCTGAAGAAGAGGTCAACGAAGTCCTGGAGCGGCTCGAGGCCTCGCGCGGAACATTCGAATATCGGCTCGGCGAGATCTACCTCTCGGCCTCGACCGAGAACCGCGAAGCCGTGCTTCAGAACGCTCAGCGCATCGTTGAACAGCTTCAGCAAGGCGCGAATTTCCAGGCCTACGCCCGACAATTCTCAGAAGCATCGACCGCTGCGGTTGGTGGCGACACCGGATTCCTGCGGATCGGGACACTGCCCAGCCAGATGGCCGACGCTGTGCGCCAGATGCAACCGGGCCAATTGTTTGGCCCGATCGAGATCCCGGGCGGCTTCACAATCATCCTGATGATCGACCGCCGTCAGGTTCTCACGGCCGATCCGCGCGACGCCATTTTGAGCCTCAAGCAAATTTCGGTGACATTCCCTGAAGGCACATCTGAGGCCGAAGCCAATGCCAAGGTTGAAGAATTCGGCCTGTTTGTCGAAAATCTGCGCGGCTGCGCCGATGCCGACAATGCACGCGGTTTGATTGGCGCAAATGTTGTCACCAATGACCAGATCCGCGCTCGCGCACTGCCCGAAGCCTTGCAAGGCATCATCCTTGGCCTTCAGGTCGGACAGGCAACGCCGCCATTCGGTTCTATCCAGGAAGGTGTCCGCGTACTGATGCTGTGCGGCCGTGACGATCCGCAAGACGCATCTGGGCCAAGCTTTGACTCGGTGATGGAGCAGATCGAGAATGATCGTATCCAGAAGCGCGCTCAGCGCTATCTGCGCGATCTGCGTAACGACGCCTATATCGAGTACAATTGAGCGCTGACGCTCCCATCGCGGTTTCGCTGGGTGATCCGGCCGGCATTGGGCCGGAGATCATTGCGGCTGCCTGGAGTCAGCGCAAAGAGCTGAATCTGCCGCCATTCTTTGTCGTTGGCGGAGCAGACGTGCTGGAAGCGGCGGCGGCCAGCAGGACACTCGATGTCATGGCGCAGATGATCGAGCACCCCTCAGAAAGCCCACTAGCTTTCGAGCGCAACCTGCCGGTTTTAGGCGAGGCAGACGGCAGCTACATCCCCGGCGATCCGACACATGAGGGCGCCACCCTGGCAATGCATTCGCTGGCCGAGGCTACTCGATGCGCTCTGCTCGGGCAGGCATCTGCAGTGGTGACCGCGCCGGTCGCCAAGGCGCAGCTGGCCAAAGTGGGGTTCGAATATCCCGGCCAGACCGAATTTTTGGCGGAAGTGTGCGGCCTCGACGCCAATGACGCTGTGATGATGCTGGCCGGACCCAGCCTGCGTGCGGTTCCGCTGACGGTCCATGTCGCGATCAAGGACGTGCCCGGCTTGCTGTCGACCGAGCTGATTGTTCATAAGGCGCAGATCACGGCCGCGGCGCTGAAGCGAGACTTTGGCATTGAACAGCCCCGCCTGGCGATTTGCGGCCTGAACCCGCATGCAGGCGAAGGCGGCAAGTTTGGCCATGAAGAGGCGGACATAATCGAGCCCGCGATTGCCCAGCTATGCGATCAGGGCATTGCCGCTACCGGGCCGCATCCGGGCGATGCGCTGTTCACCGCCCGCGCGCGCGGCAATTACGACGCTGCATTGTGCATGTATCATGATCAGGCTTTGATCCCGCTCAAGGCGCTGGATTTTGATGAGGGCGTCAACGTCACGCTTGGTTTGCCGATCATTCGCACCTCGCCAGACCATGGCACCGCATTCGATATCGCCGGCAAGAACATTGCCGATCCCAGCGCGATGATCGCGGCCTTGCGGATGGCTGCGCAATGCGCGGCGCATCGGGCCGGCTAGAGATGGCTGATCTGCCACCCCTGCGCGATGTGATAGCTCGCCATGGTTTGAGCGCGTCAAAAGCCTTAGGTCAGAACTTCCTTTTTGATGAGCAATTGCTCGAACGGATTGCGGCGATCCCCGGCGACCTCGATGGCCAGAATGTGCTCGAGATCGGACCCGGGCCCGGCGGGCTGACACGCGCGCTCGTGCGCGCCGGCGCGCGGGTCACCGCGATTGAAATGGATGAGCGTTGCTTGCCAGCCTTGGCAGAACTCTCCGAGGCATTCCCAGGACAGCTCGAAATCATTCATGGCGACGCGATGAAGCTCGATCATGGCGAGGTGATGGAAGGTCAGTCTTTCGATGTGGTCGCGAACCTGCCTTACAATGTCGGGACCGCGCTGTTTGTGCGCTGGCTGGGTGGAGAAAGCTGGCCGCCGCAATGGCGCTCGCTGACTTTGATGTTCCAGCAGGAAGTCGCCCAACGCATCACATCGCAGCCTGGGACCAGCGCCTATGGACGCCTGGCCATTCTGGCCCAATGGCGCAGCAGCGCTCAGATGGCCATGAAGGTGCATAGGAGCGCGTTCACGCCTCCACCTAAGGTTATGAGCGCGATCGTCCATATCACGCCAGGACACATGCCTACGGGCGTCTCGGCGGGTGTTATGGAGCGACTTACCGAGGCTGCCTTTGGCCAGAGGCGCAAAATGCTGCGGCAAAGTCTCAAGGGAGTGCCAGGCGCGCTCGACGCGTTGGCTGAGGCGGGTATTGATCCCACTCGGCGTGCCGAGACCCTCTCGGTCGACGAATTTATCGAGCTGGCGCGAAGGATTTCCTGAATCGCTTCGTTTGATCCCTAGTCTGTTTGCATTTCTAGGGTCACATCGTGAAATTCTCCGCACTGGCCAGCCTGCCCTTGCTTTCGCTCGCTCTTGGCGCGTGCGGCGGTGATCAGGCTGCTCCTCAGCCGATCATCTCAGCACCGTCGCCCACACCGAGTCCGTCACCCAGCCCAACTCCAACGCCGACTCCCACTCCAACCACTTCGCAAGTGATCCAATCGGACATCCAGTATGGAACCGGCGCCACGAGTGGCGGCTCGATCGACTTGCTGCTCGATCTCTATCAACCCGACGACACCTGCCCGGCCAATCGTCCCTTGGTTGTCTTCGTGCACGGTGGCGGCTTCACCAGCGGCAATAAGGTCAGCGGCAATGCGCAGTTCCGCGCTGATGAGATGAATGCGCGCGGTATTGCCTTTGTGTCGATCAATTATCGGCTCGACCCTGATGATCCGCTACCCTCGCCCGAATATGTGGCGGTCGTCGACGATGTACTTGCTGATGGCTTTGGCGATCCAAGCGATCCGAGGCTCGACGCGATCGCGGCCGCGTTTGAAGACACTGTAACCGCGCTCAATTTCCTGCGCGACAATCAGGACACCTATTGTGTCGATACGTCGCGGCTGGCCTTTTGGGGTTCATCAGCGGGCGCATTCACCGTGTTGCAAGTCGCCTATGGCCTCAATCAATTCGGCATTGATCGTCCTGAACCCGATGTCGTGATTGACTATTGGGGGGCACTGATCCGACCCACCGATCTGGAGGTGGGCGAGGCACCGTTCCTGGTGATCCACGGCACTCAGGACGCGACCGTCGATTATCAAAATGCGGTCGCGTTGACCGATCAGGCCCAGATCACCGGCGTCAGCCATGCTTTCTACACTGTGATCGGTGCCGGCCATGGCGGCCGGGCGGTAGGCCTCGACACCAATGAAGTGGGCGGCAAGACGCTGCACGAATTGACTTTCGATTTCGTCGAAGCGCACCTCATCGGCGGCACGCCCGTCTATCAACGAGTTGATATTACACCATAATCGCCAATCGGCAGTCATTAACCGTTTTGCTCTACTTTGCGCAGCAATAAGAGTTGGGGGAAACGGATGTTTGGTCTTTTCAGATCAGCTGCTGCGCCGGAAGGCCCAGTGGAGTTCGAAAACGAAGTGGAAATCGGTGCAAGCGCCGAGGAGGTGTATCGCCTGCTCGACTTTGGTGATCGCGCCAACGCCCATCGCGCACGCGGCGACACGGTTATTGATCTTGGTGGCGGGTGCCGGTTTGAGATGTGCATCGACGGCCTGCACAATCTCAATTTCTGCTTCGCGATTATCGAGGCCGAGCCGCATGAGCGCTATGTCTTTGATTGCACCATGCAGCCGCCGGTCGGCAATCTGGTCTCCAGCCGAGAGAGCTATGAAATCGAAGCGCTTGGACCGGACAATTGCAGGCTGAAGCAGACGACCAGCGCGCAATTTGTCGAAGGCCTTCGCCTCAAAGCCTATGTCCGCGAATGCGAGGTCATGGCTGAAGCTGTCGCCCTGTCTCAATTCAAGCTCAAGCTACAGGCCGAGCAAGGCGTGGCAGCGCTCAAGGAATTTGAGGAATTACAGCTGGCCTAGCGAAACGGGCATTTGCCCGTCGGAGAAAGCCTGTCCTTGAAGTGCTCGACACGCGGGGTCAGCTCGTTCCATGCGCCATTGCCTGTGCCGCGCCAGCACCATCGCGTCCAAGAATAGAGGTTGTCGCCGCAACACCCCTCGTGTCGGCATCGGAATGGCCAAGTTATCCGCGGCCTCCAAGGCGTGAACTCATAACGATAGCGGATGCTGCGTCGCGTCTTTCGACAGGGATAGGGGACGCCCCACTTTTTGCACCAGCCCCAATATCTCGTTTCTACAGTGACTTCTTCGCCGCAAGCCATAGGCGCCTCCATTCTCGATCCATCGAGTCGGTCGCGCTAAATCTATGATATCAATGATTTTTACGGGCGCAATAGTGGGCAAACCCTAGGTCGTTCCAGTCAGAGCTGGGGGCACGGATTGGTCTTGCTGGTATAGTCAGATCCCCAGGTGCGATAGCCAGACGTGTCGATATGAAATCGGCCCGCCCGGTTCCAGGATGGTCTCTTGGGATCGTAGTAAGCGCCCAGCCCCATCTGCTTGCTTGGCCCGATACGCGCCTGCAGCGCGCACAATTCGCCGAACAAAGTGTCTCTGTCCTTGAAGTCGGTCGCCACCAGATCCACCGCCGCGAAGGATAAGTGCTTGCTCGCTTTCGCGCCGTTGACGCAAAGATTGATCTCAGGAGATCGCCATGCCGACACAACTTCAACTGGCCCTGTGACAGGTATGATCTCGTCGCGAATAAGCTCAAGCGTCGGTATGATTTCAGGCCAGTTCTCGCGTGGTGGAACGGCGAAGTAATCAGTGCCGCAGCGCGATGCATACTGGCTATCCACCCGCCAAAGCTGCCAGTTCTGGACCACCAGCTCGACGTCATGGCGCTCCAGAAGCTTGATGAAGTCGAAATATTGGTCGAGCCGCTCGCGGTTCGGATAGGCCCATTCGCTAAAGGCCTCGCCAGACGAAGGTTCAGCGTCGTTCAGCTCAGCGAGAGTTGGACTGCCGAGAACGAAGAAGCAGGCGACCATGGCAAGCACTTTGCGCATGGTCGGCAATCTGCACTATCCAGCCTTCTTCACCAAGCGCCATGCGTGGAGCAGCGGCTCAGTGTAGCCCGACGGTTGTTCCACTCCTTTGAAGATGAGGTCCTTGGCGGCGCGGAACGCGGGGGCATCCTCATTGCCGATCAGCGGCTCGTAGAGCGGATCACCGGCGTTCTGCGCGTCGACCTTCGCCGCCATGCGCGTGAGCGAATCCATCACCTGATCTTCGCTGACGACGCCATGGAGCAGCCAATTGGCGAGATGCTGCGACGAGATCCGCAAAGTGGCGCGGTCTTCCATCAAGCCGACATCATTGATGTCGGGCACCTTTGAACAGCCAACGCCCTGGTCAATCCAGCGCACGACATAGCCCAACAGGCCCTGGCAATTGTTGTCGAGCTCGTCGCGCAATTCGTCATCCGACCAATTCGTGCCATCAGCAAGCGGGATCGAGAGAAGCAGATCGAGCGATGGGACGTCGCCTAATTCCGTCTGCAGATCGAACACGTTTTCCTGATGGTAGTGCAGTGCGTGGAGCGTCGCAGCGGTGGGCGATGGCACCCAGGCCGTGTTGGCCCCGGCGCGGAGATGGCCGATCTTTTCGACCATCATCTGGCCCATCAGGTCAGGCGCGGCCCACATGCCCTTGCCGATCTGCGCCTTGCCTGAAAGGCCGTGTTTGAGGCCAATGCCGACATTGCGAGCCTCATATGCCTGAAGCCAGTCCGAACCCTTCATCGCGCCTTTGCGCATCATCGGGCCAGCCTGCATCGATGTGTGGATCTCATCACCAGTGCGATCGAGGAAACCGGTGTTGATGAAGACAATGCGATCGCGCACGGCGTGGATACAAGCTCCCAGATTGGCGCTGGTGCGACGCTCTTCGTCCATTACGCCAACCTTGACCGTGTGCCGGGGCAAGCCAAGCAGGTCTTCGACCGCGTCGAACAGATCATTGGTGAAGGCGCATTCCTCTGGCCCGTGCATCTTTGGCTTCACGATGTAGATCGAGCCGTGCTTGGAATTGCCGTATGTGGCCTGGCCCTCAACATCGAGCGTGCTGATTGCGCTGGTGAAAACCGCGTCCATAATCCCTTCGGGGATCTCGCTGCCATCAGGCAATTGGATCGCCGGATTGGTCATAAGATGGCCGACATTGCGCACGAACAGCAGGCTGCGGCCCGATAGGGCCTGCGCCTCGCCATTGCGATCAGTGTACGCCTTATCCGCGTTGAGAGCGCGGGTCAGCGTCCGTCCACCTTTGTCAAAGCTCTCCTGCAAATCCCCACGGATCACACCAAGCCAATTGGTGTAAGCAAGCAGCTTGTCCTCTGCGTCGACAGCTGCGACCGAATCCTCGCAATCGGCGATCGTCGTCAGCGCGGCTTCGATATTGATGTCCGCTATGCCGGCCTTGTCGTCCGCTCCAACCGGCGTCGACGGATCAAACACCACTTCAATGTGCAAGCCATTGTTCTGGAACAGGCGGCCCTTCTCGGTCTCGCCAATATATTGGCTTTCATCGGCAATCGCGATGCCCTGAGTCACATCGGTCAGGTCAGCCCAGCTTCCATCAGCCAGCGGCACCGCCTGGTCGAGGAACTCACGACCGCGCGCGATCACGGCATCGCCGCGTTTCTTGTCATAGCCACCCGGTTCGGCGGCCGGTGCGTCGAGCGCGTCCGTTCCGTAGAATGCATCATAGAGGCTGCCCCAGCGCGCATTGGCCGCATTGAGCAGGAATCGCGCGTTGAGAATCGGCACGACCAATTGTGGCCCCGCCATGGTCGCAATCTCAGGATCGACATTCTGAGTGCCGATCGTGAAGTCGCTTGGTTCGTCGACCAGATAACCGATCTCGCGCAGGAATGCCTGATAGTCGGACTGGACCAGAGGCTGCCCAGCCCGATCCTTGTGCCAAGCGTCGATGGCGGCTTGCAGCTCATCACGCTTGGCAAGCAGTGCCGCATTGCGCGGCGCATATTCGGCGACCAATGCAGCAAAGCCCTGCCAGAACGCGTCCTTGTCGCGGCCAAGCGGCGCGAGGACTTCGCTATCCAGGAATTGGGCAAGGCTTTCCGCTATCTTGAGCCCGGCGCGATCGATCATTTGTGTCATGTGGTCCTCGTGACTCCAATCAATGGGTCCTGGGGAGGAGGACGGGCGCGATATGGCCAAGTGCACAGGAGAATGCAACTCGCTTCGCAACAGGGTTGGAGTGTGCAGCTAGCCTCGCTAGAGACCGTATCATATGAAACCGAATTTCCTCTCCTCGATCGACGCTACGGCGATGCTGGATCAGGTCCAGACCTGGGCCGCGATCAACACCGGCACCGGAAATCTGCCGGGCCTCAAAAAACAGGCGCAGGCGCTGGCGGAAGCCTTTGCCAGCCTGCCCGGTACGGTCGAACTGGTTGATCCTGCTCCAGTGACTGGAATCGCATCCGATGGCAGCGAATTCGACAAGCCCAATGGCCAGCATCTGGTGGTGCGAGTCAGGCCGACAGCCAATCGTCGCATTCTGCTGACCGGCCATATGGACACTGTGTTTCCTGCCGATCACCCATTTCAGTCGATGCGTTGGCTTGAGGATGGTGTGCTCAATGGCCCGGGCCTTGCCGACATGAAGGGCGGCATATCGGTAATGCTGCACGCTTTGATGGCGTTCGAAGCGTCTCCAGGAGCCTCGGCCCTTGGCTATGACGTGCTGATCAATTCCGACGAGGAAACAGGCTCGCTCGCAAGCTCGGATCTCATCGCTGAGATGGCCCAGGGCAAGCTGGCGGCGTTGACCTATGAGCCAGCCGCCCTTCCCGATGGCACGCTGGCCCATGCTCGCGGCGGGACGGGCAATTACTCGGTGATCGTCACCGGCAAATCCGCCCATGCTGGTCGTAACCCGCATGAGGGCCGCAATGCGGTCGTCGCGGCGGCCGATCTCATCTTGCGCATCAAGGGGATGGAGCGCGACGACATTACGGTGAATCCGGCCAAGCTTGAAGGCGGCGCGGCGAACAATGTCGTGCCCGATCACGCCGTTTTGCGTTTCAACATCCGCCCGAAGTCGACCGATGCGATGGAGAGCTTCGACAGCGAGCTCAATGATGTCTTGCGCAGCATCGAGGCTGATCACGGTGTGTCTTTGCATCGGCATGGCGGCGTCACCCGCCCGCCCAAGCCGGTCGACGACCAAGCTCAGCGATTGTTTGACCTCGTCCGCGAATGCGGCGCAGAGCTGGGCCAGGATATCAAATGGCAATCAACCGGCGGCGTGTGCGACGGCAATAACATCGCCGCTTGCGGTATCCCGGTTGTGGACACGATGGGCGTGCGCGGCGGCGCGATCCATTCGGCCGATGAATTCCTTATCACTGCAAGCCTGGCAGAACGTGCGGCCCTTTCGGCCCTTGTTATTTCTCGCCTGGCAGCCGGAGACCTGAATTGACCTTTCGCATGCGCGCATCGCGCCTTTCTGATCTCGAACATCTCTATGAGATGGCCAAGCTGACCGGGGGCGGCTTCACCAATTTGCCGGCTGATCGCGACGCGCTGTCTGCCAAATTGGAGACATCGGCGGAGGCCTTCAGCAACACGTCAGACGAACTGGTCGACGAGACCTTCGTCCTGGTGCTGGAGAATGTTGAGACAGGCGCCGTTCGCGGCACCTGCCAATTGATGACGCAGGTTGGGCAGCGCTGGCCGTTTTATTCCTATCGCCTCAACACGCTGACCCAATATTCGCAAGAGCTTGATCGCACGGTTCGTGCTGAATTGCTGAGCCTGGTGACCGATCTTGAAGGCGCCAGCGAAGTGGGTGGCCTGTTCCTGCACCCCAATGAGCGTGCCGGCGGCCTCGGACTGCTGCTCGCGCGCAGCCGCTACCTCTTCATCGCGATGCACCGCGCGCGTTTTGCCGATCGCGTGCTGGCGGAATTGCGCGGTATTATCGATGAGCGTGGCGGATCGCCGTTCTGGGATGGTGTTGCCGGGCGCTTCTTTGGCATGGGCTTTCAGGAAGCGGACTATTTCAACGCAATCAACGGCAATCAGTTTATCGCCGATTTGATGCCCAAGCATCCGGTCTATGTCGCGATGCTCGATGAGGAAGCCAAAAAGGTGATCGGCCTGCCGCATCCCACTGGCCGAGCCGCCATGCGCATGCTCGAGAAAGAAGGGTTCGCGTTCGAAGGCTATGTCGATATTTTCGATGGCGGACCAACCATGCTGGCGCGGACCGACAGTGTGATCAGCGTCGCTGAAAGCAGCCAATCGAAGATTTCCAACATTGATTTGGAGGCTGGCGAGAAAGCTATTTTCGCGACCGGCTCGCTGTCAGATTTTCGTGCTTGTTATGGCGCGCGCGCGCTCGACAATGATGGCAATGTGTCGGTGGACTCAGCGAGTGCTGACACGCTTGACGTGAGCACTGGCGACACGGTCTGGAGCGTTTCGCGGTGAGCCAGCACGTCGAGATCAATTTTGACGGGATTGTCGGGCCCAGCCACAATTATGCTGGCCTCAGCCTGGGGAATATCGCCAGTGCAAGCCACAAGGGCGACGTGTCCTATCCGCGCGCAGCTGCCTTGCAGGGCGTTGCCAAGATGCGGGGCAATCTCGCGCGGTTGGGCCATCAGGGCTATCTGCTGCCATTGCCGCGACCGAACCATTCTCTATCCAGCCAGCTCGCCGTGGACGCGGAAAGCCCCCGCCAGCTGCTGGCTGCTGCATGGTCAGCCTCGAGCATGTGGACCGCAAATGCGGCGACGGTCAGCCCCGCTGCCGATACCAGCGACGGCAAATGCCACCTGACTCCAGCAAACCTCATCACAATGCTGCACCGGGCCCAGGAATGGCCTGACACCAAGCGCATGCTCGACATTGCATTCGGCAATCATGAGCATTTCGTGGTGCATGATGCCGTTCCAGCCAGCTTTGGTGACGAAGGCGCCGCCAACCATATGCGGTTTTGCGAAGGGCATGGCGCACCCGGTGTTGAAGTGTTTGTCTATGGTCGCCCGGGCGGACTGTTCCCTGCGCGCCAGCATGAGCAAGCCAGCCGCGCCGTGGCCCGATTGCATGGGCTCGATCCGCTGCGCGCAGTCTTCATTGAACAAAATTCCGCAGCGATCGAAGCCGGGGCATTCCACAATGATGTGGTGGCCGTTGCCAATGAGCGTGTTCTGTTCACGCACGAACAGGCCTTCGCTGATCAGGCGGGAGCATACGATGCCATTCGCGCAGTCTTCCCGGCGCTCGAAGTGGTTGAAGTGCCTTCCAATGCCGTCAGTATCGAAGAGGCGATCCGGACCTATCTCTTCAACGCGCAATTGGTGACTCAACCCAGCGGAGAAATGGCGCTGATCGTGCCTGAGGAATGCCGTGAGAGCGCCGCTGTGTGGAGCTGGTGCGAAGGCATGCTAGCCGGGAACGGGCCAATCCGCGAGGTTATTCCCGTCGATGTCCGCCAGAGCATGGCCAATGGCGGAGGGCCCGCCTGCTTGCGTCTGCGTGTCGTCGCCGACCCTGAGACAATCGATCCGCGATTCATGCTGAACGACAGCAAAGCTGACCTGATCGAGCAAACCATCGCCGCGCATTGGCCAGAACAGATCGATCCGATCGATATTGGCGATGAAGCGCTGGAAAAGAGCGTTGTCGCCGCACGCCAGGCACTGCTCACCGCGCTTGATCTCAGCGAATTGGGTTAACGCGTTTGCACGACTCTGTCGGAGGCGCTTACACTCCTCTCTGCATTAACCATTGAGCTCCGCATTAACCCGTACTTGGCATGGGGCTTGCTGGTATGAAACGTTAACGCTGGAGAGGGCATGCTGCGCAAAATTGGTCGGCTGTTTGTGATCAAGAATAGGTTTGAAGCCTATGTGATCATCTACGCGTTGGCGCTCGGCGCCACGTCGCGCGGCGCGGCCTATCTTGAAGAATTTCCCGGCATTTGGGGCAATCTGCTTTTCCTGGCCACAACGGGAGCCGTATTCCTGGGCGGCGCTGCCATCTTGGACAGCCTGAAGACCAAGAAAGAGCTTGAAGAACTGCGCGAGGCAGCCGCGGCCAAAACCGAAGAATAGTTCAGGACTTCAGAAAGCCGCCATCCACTGGCACTTCCAGACCCGTCACATAGGACGCGCGCGGGCTCGCCAGAAACGCGGCCACAGCGGCGAATTCGCGCGGATCGCCGATTCTACCCACCGGAATGCTCTCAACCGCCTTGGCCGTCAGAGCATCGTGCGGAATGCCAAGGCTCTCAGCCGTTGAGGCATGCAGGGATCGCAACCGGTCGGTGTCGATCTGTCCCGGCATCAGCATGTTGACGGTCACGCCGTCCGCAGCGACTTCTTTGGCCAAGGTCTTCATCCAACCGTGCAAGGCCGAGCGGATGGTGTTGGACAATGCAAGGCCGGGTATCGGCTCGCGCACGCCGGCGGAGGTGATCGTCAAGATCCGGCCAAAGCCCGATGCGCGCATCGCAGGGAGCAGTAATCGCGTCAGCTCGGTGATCGTGAACAGCATTGGCTGAGTCGAGGCGAGCATGTCCGCCGCGCTGGTGTCTTGTGCAGCCGACGGCGGCGGGCCGCCCGAATTGTTGACGAGGATATCGACACCGCCAAGCTCACGCACTGCATGATCGACGATTGTCTGAGCGGCGTCAGGTTCCGCGAGATCGGCTGACAATGTGGGCCAAGCAACGCCGTCAGCAGGATGTCGCGCCACAGCCAGAACCTGCGCGCCCTCTGCAGCCAGCTCCTGCGCAATCGCAGCGCCCAGGCCCCTGCTGGCCCCCAGCACCAATGCGCGTTTCCCCGTCAGTTCAAGATCCATCCACTCTCTCCAGCTTTCAGGCGGTAATGAAACCAAGCTTGGGCAATGAGAACTGCGATTTGTGCGAAGGGCATAGTAGAGTGCGGCGGCGTAGCCCGATTACGCTGCGGAATCTCGGCTTTTGCGCCGTCCAATCACAGTTCCCTGCACCTCTTGAGGGCGTATAAGAGGGACCGGAAGACAGTTTCATATCGGGGAAGACATCATGCAGAAGAACACATTCGCGCTGCCACTCTTGCTGGCCGGCGCATCCGCCCTTGCCCTGCTTGCCTCGCCCAATGAGGCACAAGCAGAGACCTGTATCCTCGACGAAGATGGCGATGGGATCGCCGATGGTGTCGCGGGCGCAACCGACAATGCAGGCGAAGACAGCAACTTGGCCTGTGGCACCGATGCAGAGGCCTCCCCCGTGCAGGCTACTGCTGTCGGATCAAGCACGACCGCCACGGGCGCAGGTTCGCTCGCGGCTGGGTTCAACGCCGAAGCGCTCGACAGCGATGCAACCGCGATCGGCAATGGATCGAGCGCGATTGGGGCGGACACAACGGCAATAGGTGCCGGTGCGGCGGCATTCCTCGACGACAGCACGGCGCTGGGCTCGGGCGCGCTTGCACTGGGCGAGCGCACAATCGCCGTCGGCCGTTCGGTGCTCTCACTAGGCGAAGGCTCGATCGCAATTGGCAGCGATGGCGACGATATTGACGATCCGTTCGATCCCTCGGCGCAGATCGGTGCGGTGGCGAGCGGAGACTTTGCGATCGCGATCGGCACCGATGCGGAGGCCACCGATCTGGGGGCAACCGCCATTGGTGACGGTGCCTTGTCTGATGCGGTCGACGCTGTCGCGATCGGGTCCTTTGCCACTGCATCGACGGTCGATGGGGTCGCAATTGGCTTCGCCGCTACCGTCGATACAGGCGATTTCGGAGTCGCAATTGGTTCGCTCGCACAGGCATCAGGCGAGGACGCTGTGGCGTTGGGCGCTGAGGCCTTTGCCAATGCCGACGATGCTATTGCAATCGGCGATGACAGCTTTGTCGACGGGGATAACGGTATCGCGATCGGTGACGATGCCGAGGCGCTCGCAGCTGATGGTGTGGCAATCGGCGAAAGCGCCTCTGTCGGCGCCGCAGCCCCGTTGAGTTTGGCTTTCGGCAAGGCGGCATCCGCAACGGCCACCAATTCGGTCGCAATCGGTGCTGCGTCAGTCGCTGATCGGGAAAACACAGTCTCGGTTGGGGCGTCAGGTGCAGAACGGCAAGTCGTCAATGTTGCTGACGGCACGGAAGACAATGACGCGGTCAACCTGGCCCAGCTCAAGGTGGTGGCTGACGCAGCGGCGGCCGCTCAGGCGGACGCGACTCAGGCACTGGACGAGAATGACGATCAGGATACGCTTATCGCCGCGAACACGGCAGCTGCAGCGGCAGCGCAAACCAGCGCCGACAATGCTCAAGCCGATGCGACGCAGGCATTGGCCGATGCAGCAACGGCGCAGTCCGCGGCGGATGCAGCACAAGCTGACGCCACCCAAGCATTGACCGATGCCGCAAATGCCCAGACAGCAGCTGACGCCGCGCAGGCCGACGCAACGCAGGCACTGACTGAGAATGACGCGCAGGACATCCTAATCGCAGACAACACCGCAGCTGCGGCGGCCGCGCAGACCAGTGCTGATAACGCCCAAGCCGATGCGACGCAGGCATTGGCCGATGCAGCAATGGCGCAGTCCGCGGCGGATGCAGCACAAGCTGACGCGACGCAGGCACTGACCGAGAACGACGCTCAAGATGTGCTGATCGCCGATAACACAGCTGCCGCTGCCGCCGCTCAAGCCGACGCGACGCAGGCGCTCACCGATGCCGCCGCCGCTCAATCGAGGGCAGATGATGCCTTTGCCAATGCAGCAACGGCCCAGGCGACAGCGGATCTGGCGCGCGATGAAGCTCGTGATGCGCTCCTGGAGGCGCAATCTGCGACAACAGACGCGGCAGCGGCGCAAGCCCGTGCAGATGACGCGTTTGCTGAAGCCGTCGACGCTCAGGTCGCCGCAGATGCCGCTCGAGCGTTGGCGATTGATGCACAAACGGATGCTGACGCGGCCTTGGCGCAAGCAAACGCCAACGCCGAGGAGCTGGAATATTTCGCCGTTAACTCGACCGGTGGAAATTCGGTTGCCAGTGGCACGGATGCGGTCGCAATCGGACCTGACTCGGTCGCCTCCGGCACCAATTCGGTCGCGATCGGAAACTCTGCTCAAGCCAGCGATGGCCAAGCTGTGTCGATCGGCGCCGGTAATGTTGCCAGCGGCGATGGCGCGGTCGCGATTGGCGATCCCAACTTCGCTACCGGCACTGGCGCGGTTGCGCTGGGCGCGGACAATGTCGCCACGGGCACCGGCGCGGTCGCAATCGGCAGTCAAAACACCGCCACTGGCGATGGTGCGATTGCGTTGGGTAATGGCGCGGTCGCCAGCGCCGATGGTGCCGTGGCAATTGGGCCCAATGCGGTTGCCAGTGAAGCCAATCTGATCGCACTCGGCAGCAGCGCCAGCCGCGTCCAGGCTCCTGGAATTGCCTCAGCTGCCAGCCGATCAGCACAACAAGGCGCTGTCAGCCTTGTAACGTCGGACACACTCGGCAATCTCGGGACGCTAGAACTGGATGTTAGCACTTTGCTCGGGCTCGACGGCCGTGTGACAACGCTCGAAGGACAGCTCAGCCTGCTCGACCAAGCGGTTGCGCTCAACCAGCGCAGCACCAATGGTGGTATCGCTGCGGCGATGGCCTTGGCGGGCACAACCATCGTTCCTGGCAGCGATTGGTCAATGTCGTTCAATCTCGCGACCTATGAGGGCGAGCAAGGCTTTTCCTCATCGATCATCGGGAAGGTGCAGGACAATGTCTATATCAGCGGTGGCATCACCGGTTCGACCGTCAGCGGAACGACAGGTGGGCGGGTTGGAGTCGCGATCGGGTTCTAAATCGCAAGGCAGGGCTTTATCCGTCAGCCCTTGGTCAACGCTCTAAGGAATGGCAAAGGCGATCACATGATCGCCTTTGCGCGTTCCAGCCGAACCATGTCCGCCCGCGGCGATCACAACATATTGTTTGCCTTCATGTGTGTAGGTCATCGGCGTAGCCTGTCCGCCGGCCGGGAGCCTTCCCTTCCATAGCTCGGCGCCCGTTTCGACATCGAACGCTCGCAAATAGTCGTCCAGAGTCGCGCCGATAAACACCAGGCCCGAACCGGTGATGATCGGACCGCCAATGTTCGGAGTGCCGAATTTGAGTGCCAATCCGCCCGGCGCAAGGTCCTCTGTCGTGCCTAAGACACTGCGCCAGACTACCTCCCCTGTCGCAAGATCAACCCCGGCGATAATTCCCCATGGCGGCGGCGAGCACGGCAGGCCGAGCGGCGAAAGCAATGGCGCGCGCGTCATTGAATAGGGAGCGCCCTCCATCGGGGCGAATTCGGCGCCATCGACAATCGCGCCTGTCTTGGGTTCGTCGCCCGACTTGCGGGTCAGCTTGGTAAAGCTCGCAACATTGCTCATATTGATCACCAACAGATTGCGAGTGGGATCATAAGCGGCGCTTCCCCAATTCGCCCCACCACCGACAAATGGATACATCAGCGTGCCTTGTTCAGTTGGAGGCGTGTAGAGACTATCCTGGCGAAGTTCTGAAATGGCATTCGCACACGACCACTTATCCCACAGCGTGATGCCGAACGCATCGCTCGGATCGAGGCGATTGCTGACAAGCGGCGGTGTGTTGACGGTGAAGGGCTGGGTCGGAGACAGCACCTCGCCTTCGACGCCTCCTTGCGGAACCGGGCGTTCTTCGATTGGCAGGAAGGGATCGCCCGTTTCGCGATCGAGCACGAACACCATGCCAGTCTTGGTTACTTGGGCGACGACATCGTGCTGCTCGCCGTCGCGCCAGACCGAATAAAGGCCCGGCTGCGCGGGTACATCATAATCCCACAGATCGTGATGGACGGTTTGGAAATGCCACACCACCTCCCCCGTCTCTCCGTCTAGGGCGACGACAGAGTTCGCATAGCGATTGTCGCCAATTCGATTGCCGCCAAAGTAATCAGGGCTTGGGCTGGATGTCGGCAGGAAGATCATGCCGCGTTCTTCATCAACCGAAATCGTGGACCAGACGTTGGAATGGCCAGTGGTCAAGGCGGAATCGTCGGCCCAAGTGGATCGCGCTGGATCACTCTCATCCTGGGGAATGGGATTGAACTCCCAGGCCTTCGCGCCGGTTCGGACATCGTAGGCATGCACCGTTCCAAGCGGCGCCTGCGTCCGCAGATTGTCGCCAATTGCCGACCCGGTAACGACGATATCGCCGATGATCGCTGGTGCCGAGGTGATTTGGTACTCGCCCGGCCATCGCAATTCGGTGCTGGGTTCGACCTTCACCGAGCCGTTCTCACCAAAACCGGGGCACAGCTCGCCGGATGTCGTGTCGAGAGCGACAAGTCTTGAATCGACCGTTCCCATCAACACCCGCGATGCGCAAACGCCCTCTGCATCGGGATCTGACCAGTGGCTGACACCGCGGCAGGTATACTGATTGGCCGGTTGGCGATCGGTCGCGACTTTGGGGTCGTAGCGCCACAGGGCCTCGCCCGAACTCGGATCAAGCGCAATCACTTCATTGAACTGGGTGCAAAAGATCAGCCGATTGTCGATCAGGATCGGGGTCGATTGGAACGCGGTCCGGTGTGCGATCGCATCCATTCCGTCCAATGCGCCGGTCTGAAAAGTCCACGCCACCTCGAGCGACCCGACATTGTCCCGCGTGATCTGGCTTGCGGATGAATAACGAGTGCCCTGCTTATCGCCGCCATAGGCGTTCCAGTCGGAACCAATTTCGGCCGCCACAACGTCCAATCGCTCAGACCGGCCATCAATATCGAGATCGGTGGCACCAAACAGCATCGTCCAGACGGCGGATCCGCCCAGGAATGTCACCGCCAACAGCAACAATACGATTCCGCCAGCGATCTTGGTGCGCGACATAAGCCGACTTCTCCCTCTCCCGATGCACAGGCGTATGGCCAAGCGCGTTCAAGCGCAACCAGAGCTGATGCATGGCAAGGGGGGTTTGGTGAGGGTTTCTGTTGCTAGCTACCCCCAATTTTTGCTCAAAATCGGGGCGGAGCACCGTCGCGCCAAAACGCAACTATCTGAGCAACAATAAGTGAAAGTGGGGCGGTTCTGTTGCTAGGCCCGCCCGCCCCAATTTGAAATCCGAGGGAGGACCGTTGCGCTGACACCTTCAAGAGGCGCTTATTAACTGGTGGAAGGGTGAGGGTTTCTGTTGCTAGCTACCCTCGGAGCCCCGGAATCCGCTTCTGTTGCCCGGTGGGTCCAACCGCGCTTTAGCTTTGTAAATTCAGGCCGTTAGGCCATCAAATTACGCTGCAACAGCGAGTGCTTCATTATCATTGGCACTTATCAAGTTTGAGCCTTTAACGGGTTACTCAGCCCGGGCAAAAACACCGCTTTTCAACACACGTCGATCCTAGTTCGGCCCCGTCAGAAGCCTCAGAATTCGCAAGCGTTTTCCGAGGGTTATGGTGGAGCCGCCGGGTACTGCCCCCGGGTCCGTTGCGCCTATTGCACGCTGCAATTTATCGCCATAGTCGGCCGAAACCGACGCTCTCCATATAGAGCACTACAGATTAATGTGAAGTGGACCGCATTGACGGTGCGATCCCCCTCCCTTGCCTAGCCCAATGGCGCGCTCAGGAAACGGGACGTCTGTGCGATCGAATTGGCCGCGCCGTGGACCAAGATAAGCGGTAGCATCGTGGTGTTCTTCAAGCGCAGATAGATCAGGCCAAACACCAGCCCGATACAGCCTGTCACAAGCGCGCCATGCATGCCTTGGTAGTAATAATGGCGATAGCCAAAGAATATCGCTGCCAGCACGACGGCAATGATGCTGGCAGCTTTGGTGCCACCCAAACCGTCTCCCAGCTTAGTGATGATGAATGCACGAAACAGCAATTCTTCGAAGAATGAGCCATGCGTCCAAACCAGCGCCATGATCAGCAGATAACCTGCCCAATTGCCGCGAACGAAATCGAAGCGACCGCTCGTACCGATATCATCAAACCACAGATCTGCCAGCGCGCTGCTGGTCCCAGCGGTCAACAGAAACAGCAGGAATATTGCAACGGATATTGCTGCCGTGTGCCACCATCGTTCCGGCCAGCGCAGCCCGAGATCAGCCCAGGAAAGCCCTCTGCGATGCAGCAGATAGGTCGCCACCAGCATCGCGCTGAATGTCGAAGCCGGGCCACCATAGACGAGGCTATAGGGCAAGACAGCCTGCTTCACGCCGACCAGGACGGCGACGACAATCGCTAGGTCTGCAAACGACGCTGCGGGGCTTATTGGATTGGTCGCGGCTTTCATCTGCGCTGATCTAGACCGGCGCAGCGAAATTGCACATTGCACTAGGCAGATGCGATCTGCTGTTCGATCAGCGGCTGCTGGCCAGACCAGAGCCCGATAGGCCTCGCCCGACGACTTGGCCGGCGATCGGCCAAGCCATCGAACCGAGTCTGGTTCAAATTACTTCTTCAGCGAGTCGCGAATTTCGGTGAGAAGGTCGATCTCGCTTGGACCCTCTGGCTCCGCCGGCGCCTCTTCTTCCTTCTTTTCCATCTGCTCCATGACTTTCATCGTGTAGCGAACCAGCAGGAAAATGATGAAGGCCAGGATCACGAAGTTGATCACCGCCGAAATGAACGCGCCCCAGGCAAGCACATTAGCTCCCGCTTCGCGCGCCGCTTCAAGCGACATGCCAGCTTCAACCAGCTCTTCACCGGACAGGATCATATATTTATCCGAGAAATCGACATCGCCGAAAATGGCGCCGACCACCGGCATGATCACTTCATCGGTCAGCGACTTCACGATAGTCGCAAACGCGCCGCCAATGATGACGGCGACAGCCAATTGCATGACATTGCCCTTGGCGATGAATTCTTTGAAATCAGACAACATTATGTTCTTCCCCATGAACCCGAATGGAGCGCCAGTTTAACGCGAATTCGCCGCATGCCAAGTTGCCGCAAATGCCTGTGGAGTTCTTGAAAACCCGCCGAGGTGTGCCATATAAACAATACAGGACTTCTTGCCTGCGACCTCGCATACCCGCAGGCCTCCATTGGAAGGGGAACACCATGAATTTTCGCAATGTCGGGCGCGCGTTTGTCGTCGCCGCCGTCTCACTCACGCTGGCCGCTTGCGGCATCAATTCGGTGCCAGCCGCTGAAGAAACCGCCAAAGCCAAGTGGGCTGACGTTGAAGCGCAGTTTCAGCGCCGCGCGAACCTGATCCCCAATCTCGCCGAAGTGGCGCAGGGTGCAGCGGAAAACGAGCGCTCAATCCTGACCGAAGTGACCGAGGCGCGCGCGAAAGCCACCAGCGTCCAGGTGACGGCTGACGATCTTGGTGACACCGCCAAGATGGAAGAATTCGCCGCCGCACAAGGCCAAATTGGGCAGGGTATTGGCCGTCTGCTCGCCAGTTTCGAAGCCTATCCGACGATCACGTCAAGTCAGAACTTCCTGGCCTTGCAAAGCCAGCTCGAAGGCACTGAAAACCGCATTGCCGTCGCCATCCGCGACTACAATGAGGCCGTTCGGCAGTACAACACGACGATCCGCACCTTCCCTGACACGATCGGCGCAAACATCATCCATGGAGCGGAGCCTCTGGCCCCCTATTCCGCGGTGACTGAAGGTGCCGAAGAAGCACCCCAGCTCGACCTGACGTCAAACTAAGCCCGCCGTGCTGCGGTCACTCCTTCTCGCTCTGGCGGCGCTGCTCCTGGGAGCCTGCGCCGCCGAGGCAGAAAATCCCCCGCCTCCCGAGCCAGCGCTTGAGCTGACCGGGCGGGTGGTCGACGCCGCAAACATTCTGTCGCCTGAATTCGAGAGCAACGTCACACAAAGACTGGAGCGGCTCGAGCGCGAAACATTGGTGCAGTTGGTCGTCGTCACGACGCCGACACTCAACGGGCGCGATATCGGCGAATACTCAACCGATCTCGGCAATGCATGGGGGATTGGCGACGCCGAGCGCAATGATGGCTTGATGATCGTGGTTGCGCCCAATGAACGCCGCATGCGTATTGCGGTTGGTGACGGGCTGTTGACGGTCGTCACCAATCAGGAAGCGGCGGACATCATCAACAATTTCATCGTGCCAGATTTTCGCGCCGGCAATTTCGAGGCGGGGATATCCAAAGGAGTCGAAGCCTTGGCGCTCGAAGTTAGCAACCCCCAGCAAAGAGAGGCCGCATGAAACGCCTGGCGCTTATCTTCGCCGCATTGGCGGCGCTCCTGACAGCCCCACTTGCCGCGCAAGATTTCCCTGAATTGACCGGCCGCGTGGTCGACGCTGCTGACATTATTCCGGCGGCTACCGAAGCCGAACTGACAGCCAAGCTTGCAGCGCTGGAACAGCAGACCCAGCGGCAATTGGTGGTGGCGACGATTCCTTCGCTCGAGGGATACGAAATCGCTGATTACAGCTACCGCTTGGGGCGCGAATGGGCGCTGGGCGATGCTGAACGCAATGACGGCGCATTGCTGGTCGTCGCGCCGAATGAGCGACGCCTGCATATCGCCACCGGCTATGGTGTCGAAGGCTATCTGACTGACGCGTATTCCTCTTTGATCATCAACAAAACTATCGTCCCGCGCTTCCGCGATGGCGACATGGCAGGCGGCATCGTCGCCGGTACCGATGCCATCATTGAGCATTTGCAATTGCCACCCGAAGAGGCTGCGCAAATTGCAGCGGAGGCATCCCAATCGCGTCAGAGCGATAGTGGTTTCCCATTCGGCATGCTGATCTGGCTCGGCTTCGTGTTCTTCTTCTTCATCCTGCCGATGATGGGCCGGCGTCGCCGCAGATATCGCAAGCGCAAGAAAGGCCCATGGGGCAAGCGCGACGATGACGACGACGATTGGGACGATGACGGCTGGGGCCGCACCGCGCGCGATATCATCCTGTGGGAGGTAGGCAGCGCGATTGTCCGCGGCGCAATGTCAGGCGGCGGCGGCGGTGGAGGCGGCAGCTGGGGCGGCGGAGGCGGCTTTGGCGGTGGCTTTTCTGGCGGCGGCGGATCATTCGGAGGCGGTGGCGCCTCGGGAGGCTGGTAAATGGCGTATCTAACACCCGAACAACACAAAATCGTGACCGATGCTGTTGGAGAAGCCGAACTCACCACGTCTGGCGAGATCGTAACTGTGCTGGCCGACCGCTCCGATGGCTATAGCGATATCATCCAGCTTTGGTGCGCGGCGCTGTCCTTCACGGTGATGAGCCTATTCGCGCTGTTCCCGTTGCCCTTCATGGATCTGTGGGACAGTCTGATCGGAGGCTGGGGCCATGAGTGGACAACCGGGGAACTGGCCAGCATGACGATTGGTCTGGGCCTGTTGACCTTCGTTGTGTCGTGGCTTGTGTTCCAGTGGGAACCACTCAAATTCGCGCTGATCCCGGCTCCGATCAAAACAATGAGGGTCCACAATCAAGCCATCAAGCATTTCAAGGTCGGCGCTGAAAGCCGCACGACTGGCCGAACGGGCATCATGATCTACCTTTCGATGCAAGAGCATCGGGCAGAGATCGTCGCGGATCAGCCAATCGCCGAAAAGGTCCCCGCCGAAATATGGGGTGAGGCGATGGTGGATATGCTCAAGGAGATCAAACAGGGCCGCATCGCCGAAGGCATGGCGGTTGGCGTGCGCGATGTCGGTTTTGTCTTGAGCCAGCATTTCCCGCGTTCGGATGATGATGAAAACGAGCTTCCCGACCGGCTGATCGAAGTCTAAGCGCTTGGCATGAGCGATTCTGATTTTGTCCGCGATGCGGACGCGGACAAGCCTGAAGAGGTGAAGTGGGAGGGCCGGTTCATCACGGCCAAGCGCCGCGGCCGCTGGGAATATGTCGGGCGATCGCGCGGAATTCGCGCCGCTGCGATTCTTGCGGTCGACAGCGATCCCGACGGCACCAAACACGTCATCCTAGTCAGCCAATATCGTGTCCCTTTGGGCAAGTTCTGCCTGGAATTGCCCGCCGGGCTGGTGGGAGACACCGAAGGCAGCGAAGGCGAAGCCGCTGAAGCGGCTGGCCTGCGCGAACTCGAAGAAGAGACCGGATACACAGCGCAATCAATCGAGAATCTGGGCGAATTCTACTCGTCACCGGGTATGGTGTCCGAGAGTTTTTCGCTGCTTCGTGCGCGCGGATTGTCCAAAGTGTCTGAAGGCGGCGGAGTGTCGGAGGAGAATATCCGCGTCCACCGTGTCGCGCTGAACGAATTGTCGGATTTTGTAGCCACGTGGCGCCAGCAAGGGCATGGCGTCGATGTGCGCGTAGCAATGTTATTGACCGCAGGATTTATCGGAGAGGAATGAGATTATGGCCGGACGGGTTGAAGGCAAATTGGCGTTGGTCACGGGCGGCGCCCAGGGATTGGGACGCGCGCACTGCATCCGCTTGGCGCAAGAAGGCGCGCGCGTGCTGGCAACTGACATCAACGGTGATGGCGCTGCCGAAACCGCCGAGATCGTCAATGCAGAAATGGGCGCGGGTACCGCCTTCAGCATCGCGCATGACGTAACCGACCCTGCACAATGGGAAGCGGCGGTCGACGCAGCGCGAGAGAATCTTGGTGGCCTCAACGTGCTGGTCAACAATGCCGGGATCGGCGTTCCCGGGAATATTGAGGACTGCAAGTTCGAAGATTGGCAGCGTTGCTTTGCGATCAATGTCGATTCAATTTTTCACGGTTGCCAGAAGGCCTTGCCATTGATGCGCGAACACGCGCCTGGCTCGATCGTCAACATCAGTTCGATTGCCGGCCTGATCGCAAGTGACACAATGCCCGCCTACAATGCGTCGAAGGCGTCGGTGTGGATGCTGTCCAAATCAATCGCTTTGCATTGCGCCAAGAAGAACATGCAGATCCGCTGCAATTCGGTGCACCCGACTTTCGTCGACACGCCGATTCTCGACGGAACCGCAAAGGCGCATCAGCTCGACAAAGGTGTCTTGATGGACAAACTTGCGCGCCAGATCCCGCTCAAATTCGTTGGTGAGCCCAATGATATCGCCAACGCCGTGCTGTATCTCGCCAGCGACGAAAGCCGTTTCATGACCGGCGCCGAGATCAAGCTCGATGGCGGCATTTCAGCAATGTAGACAAAAAGAGAGGGGCCATCTGGCCCCTCCCGGTTGCATCAGTACGTGCTGTTTTGACTTTGCGCAGCGGACCGAAAAACCGGGATCCGCTTTTTCTTGCTACGCTCAGTCGGCAATCAGCGCGATTGCGAGGTAGATCAGCGCGGCGGTGCCGAGGCTGACAAATGCACCGACAACAAATCCAAGGCGGACGAGGGTCGGGTCGATATTGGCGTAATTGGCGATGCCGCCGCAAACACCTGACAGTTTGGCATTGTGCTTATCGAGCGTGAAACCAGCGCGCGGTGGCTTGCCATTCGGACGGTTGGTTACGTTGTTCATACCAGCACCACCAGGCTCGGTGAGGCAGGGACAATAGCTGCGGCCATCAGCACAGCCGAGATCGTCAGAGCCGAGAAGGCTGCAAAGACGCGGCTGGAGAGGTCTACATTAGCGAACATGAATGTCTTTCCTTTCTAGTGTTGTTGATAGCTTAGGCGAACATGCCAGGGCTAGCAGGGATAATCGTGGTGGCGAATACGCCAGCTGAGAGAACCAGCGAGAAGCAGGCTGCGAACAGGCGGGTTCCGGTTTCGCTGTTAAACATGGGGGATTTCCTTCGGGGTTTCGGGGGGTGCTAGAATTAAGCGTAGAGAGCCGGGCTAGCTGGGATGATCGTGGCGGCGAAAACGGCCGACGAAAGAACCAGCGAGAAGGCGGCGGCGAACAGGCGATTGGCATTGGCAGTGAAGGTCATTGGGGGTCTCCTAAATCTTGTCTCGTGTCTTGCAGGCCATTCCTGCGGGACACCCAACACATTGCAGGAGGTGTGCCAAACTTGAAAAATGGCGGATTTCTGCGGTTTTTCGACTTTCCGTTTCTGAACCACTCGTTCATCAATCCGAAAGGTTGGTGAAAATTCCCATCTTTTGGGATTGGGGATTTTGTCGACGCTGATCTGGTCTATTGCGGGCCGCGTGCTACGCCGTGATTTCCCATGGCGCTCGACCGTATTTCTCTCGAATTCTTCCGCAATCACCGCGCGAGCGAACTTGCCGACACGGCAAAGTTCAATCTGCTGGTCGGTGAGAACGGGGCGGGAAAGACCAATATTCTGGAAGCCTTGTCGCTGCTCAGCCCTGGACGCGGAATGCGCCGAGCAACCCTGGCGGATTTGCCTCTACAGCCTGACCACGGCGATGCCGCGCATGGTTTTGCAATTGGCGCCAGCCTGATCGAGCAAGGCCAATCCTCTGCGCGCCTGGGCACCTATATGGAGCCTGACAAAGCCAATCGACGGCTCGTTCGCGTCAATGGCGCGGAAGCCAGCGCCACCTCCTTGGGTGAATGGCTGGCAATATCCTGGCTGACGCCGGCCATGGATGGCCTGTTCACCGACAGCGCCGGAACACGCAGACGTTTTGTCGACCGCCTGACCTTGGCCATCGAGCCTGGCCATGCACGGTCAGTGTCGCGACTGGAAGCCGCCCTGCGCGAGCGCAACCGATTGCTGGAAACCCGCGCCGACGCGCGATGGCTGGATGCGATTGAAGCGCAAATCGCTGATCATGGCAGTCAGGTCAGCGCCAACCGGTCGCGCCTGATTGCGACGTTGAGCGACGAGCTATCTGCCCTGCCCGCCGAGCCTTTTGCCAGACCCTTGCTCACTTATCGCGCCGGAGGCCCGACCGGAGCGGAAGACCTGTTCGCCGAATTCGCGCGCGAACGCGGCCGGGATCGGGCCGCAGGCCGCGCGCTTTCCGGACCGCATCGCGACGAGCTGGAAGTTGTGATGGCCGGAACCGGCCAGGCCGCGGCGCTGTGCTCAACGGGCGAGCAGAAGGCGATGCTGATAGCCATCGCACTTGCGCATAGCGTGCTCGCCGCGGAAGGGCGCCCCAGCCTGCTTCTGCTCGACGAAGTGGCAGCCCATCTCGATCCGATCCGCCGCAGTGAACTGTTCAAGCGCCTGGCAACGGGCCGTTCGCAGATCTGGATGACCGGCACCGAACTCGCGCCGTTCGAGGAGATCCGCGATCAAGCCGCGATCTGGCAAGTCAGTGGCGGTGCAGTCGAGCGGATTTGATCAGGGTTCTACCGGTTCAGGCAAAGCCGCCGCGACCTGATCGATTGTAGAAGAAACCAAGGTTTCGATGCCCTCTGCTGTTGGGTGGACACGATCACCCAGGAACAGGCTTTGATCCTCATAAATGCCTTCAAGCCAGAACGGGATGATCTGCGCGCCATATTGCTCCGCCAGATCGCCATAGAGCCCGTCAAACTCTGCCTGATATTCCGGCCCGAGATTGGGCGGCGCCCGCATACCCATAATCAATACTGGGATTTCACGCGATTTGAGCTCGTCGAGCATGCTGACAAAATTGGCGCGGGTCTGATCAGGGGTGATCTGGCGCAGCATGTCATTGCCGCCCAGTTCAAGGATAAACAGATCCGGCTTGTCTTCCTGCGCGTCGAGTGTGAAGGCGATGCGCTGAGCCCCGGCGGCGCTGGTATCGCCCGACACCGCGGCATTGGCGATCACGGCATTGATGCCACGCGCGCGCAGAGCCGCCTGGAGTTTGGTGGGGTAGCTGTTCTCCAGACCCACGCCGTAGCCAGCGAACAGGCTGTCTCCAAACGCGAGAATGCGCTGCTCTGGCCCCATTACGGGAACCGGAGGCTGCTCCGCGATGTTACGACCTATGTTCTCATTGACGGGAGCTTCGGTCTCGGCCTCGCCTCCGCAGGCAGCCAGCGCCAGAGCCGCTGAAAGTGTAAGAATATTCGACCAAGCGCTGATGCGCATCTGCAAGCCTTTCAGGTGGGTATCTTGTTTGCAACCCAACCCTATGCCATTTGGTGCATGTGACAAACCCCCAACTCGCAATATCCGCCCGTAATCTCACCCTCACGCTCGGCAGCACCGACGCGCCGGTCGATATCCTTCGTGGAATCGACCTCGACGTTCAGGCCGGCGAAGTCGTCGCGCTGCTTGGCCCGTCAGGCTCCGGCAAGAGTTCGCTGATGGCAGTCTTGTCCGGCCTTGAACGCGCCAGCGGCGGAGACTTGACCGTCGCAGGTCAAGACTTCGCTCAGCTCGATGAAGACGGCCTGGCTCAAGCCCGCCGCGGTCGCATTGGCATCGTGCTGCAGGCCTTCCACCTACTGCCGACCATGACCGCCGCAGAGAATGTCGCCACGCCGATGGAATTGTCGGGCGATCCGGATGCGCGCTCGCGCGCTGAGGCAGAACTTGAATCGGTGGGCCTTGGCCATCGCCTGGGCCATTACCCAACACAGCTTTCGGGCGGCGAGCAGCAGCGCGTCGCAATAGCGCGGGCCATCGCACCACGCCCTGGCTTGATCTTCGCCGATGAACCAACCGGCAATCTCGACGCCGCGACCGGTGAAGAGATCGTCGAACTGCTGTTCGCGCGGCGGGCTGAAACCGGAGCAACTCTGCTGATCATCACCCATGATCCATCGCTTGCAGAAAAGTGCGATCGCGTGCTGACCATGGCTGATGGCGTCATCGCCTCTGACACGGCCAAGGAGCCGATCTCAGCGTAATGAGCACGCTCGCGGTACCTTCACCTATCCCAGGCGCAGAATCGGCTTCAGATGGCCTTCAGACGGCCGACAAGGGGCTTTCGTGGGGCGGAGCCTGGCGCATCGCCAGACGCGATCTCAATGCGCGGTTTCGCGGCCTTCGCTTGCTGTTGGTGTGCATCTTCCTTGGGACGGGCGCTCTGGCGGCGATCGGTTCGCTGACCGCGGCGATCGAGCGCGAGCTCGAAGCCAATGGCCAGGTGCTGCTGGGCGGTGATCTGGAAGTCGAAGTGTGGCAGCGCGATCTGTCTGCCGAAGAGCAATCCGCGCTCAGCTCCTACGGCGCAATTTCGGGCGGCACGCGCCTGCAGGCAATGGCCACGACGGCCGACAGTGCCGCTCCGGTTGAACTCAAGGCGGTCGACAATGCGTGGCCGCTCTATGGCTCACTGACGCTGGCTGACGGAACAGAAACAGGCGCGCCGCAAGGCAATGCCGCATGGGTAGCTCAAGGCGCGATCGACCGGCTCGGTATTGCCGTTGGCGACACGTTCACGATCGGCACGGTCGAGTTGGTGGCGCAAGGAATCATCGACAATGAGCCGGATCGCCTGTCCGAAGGGTTCCAGCTTGGTCCGACCGTGATCGTCGCCGAAGAAGTGCCTCTTCAGGCAGGATTGATCCAGCCGGGATCGCTATACGAAACCAAATATCGGGTCGCATTTGATGGATCCTATGATGCTGACACGGTCGAAGAAGAACTGACCGAGCAATTTCCCAATGCCGGGTTCGATTTCCGATCGAGCGATCGCGCCTCGCCGGGTGCTGATCGTTTTGTCCGGCAAATGAGCGACTTCTTGACGCTGGTCGGCCTAGCGGCTCTCGTCATCGCCGGGATTGGTATCGCGGGCGGTGTGTCATCCTATCTTGAAGCGCGGCGTGGAAGCATCGCTACGTTTAAGGTCCTCGGCGCGTCATCTCGCGACATTGTTCGCATCTATGCGTTGCAGATCGGCGTCGCGGCACTGATCGGCAGCCTCGCCGGGCTGGCCGTGGGCGTGCTTGTCACGCCGTTCCTAGCTCTGGCGCTTGACGGCTTGCTGCCTGTTGAGCGCGGTTTTGTGATCGAAGCAGCCCCTCTGATCCTGGCTGCCTCCTATGGCCTGCTTGTGGCGTTCGCCTTTGCGGCCACACCGTTGCTGCGCGCTCGCACCTTCCCGGCCATGGCGCTGATGCGGTCAACCGTCGCCCCCTTGGCGCGCGACAAGGCGGCCCTGCTTTGGACCGGCCTCGGCATCGCAGCGATTTGCGCTTTGGCGCTCACAACCACTGCGCAGCCAATCCTGGCCGCCGGGTTCCTGGTTGGCGCAGCGGGCGCTTTGCTGGCGCTGGCAGCCATCGGCGTGGGAATCCAGACCTTGGCGCGCAGACTGCCGCGGCCATCCAATCCAGTTCTGCGCAGCGCGCTCGCCAACCTTCACCGCCCCGGAGCGCCCACCGGCGCACTGGTGACGGCACTTGGGTTTGGCCTCGCATCATTTGTGCTGCTGGCGGCCATTCAGACCGCGCTGGACGGTAATATTGATCGCAGCGTCCCTCAGCAGGCTCCGGATTACTTCGTGCTCGACGTGCCAGTCGCGCAGGAGGACACATTCGCGCAGCTGATCGAATCCCGCTTCGAAGGTGCCAACCTGCGCACCACGCCAACTCTGCGCGGCGCGGTACTCGCCTATGGCCCGCAAGATGACATGACGCGCGTGGCCGACCTTGAGCGGCTGCCCGAAGGGGCATGGATGCTCAATGGCGAGCGCGGGATCACCTATTCAGACACGCTGCCGCCAGGCAATCGCCTGGTCACCGGCGAATGGTGGGATGCGGCAAGTGACGACACCCCCCTGGTGTCGCTTAGTCAGGATTTTGCCGAGGTCGTCGGTCTTGAGGTGGGTGACTATCTCACCATCGGTATCTTGGGCGTTGAACGCACCGTTAGGATCGCGAACTTCCGCGAGATCGATTGGGAAAGCATGGGCTTCAACTTCACCATGGTGTTCTCGCGCAGCGCGATCGCAGACGCTCCGCACAATCTGGCCGCGACTGTCGAACTGCCGCAGACGGGTGACAGCGAAGCACGCGGCGAGTTGCTGCGAGCCCTGGTCAATGAATTCCCTTCAAGCTCGGTCATCGAAACGCGCGAGGTGCTCGACGAGGCACGAACCATCCTCGAGCAGGTTGGCCTGGCGACGCTCGCCGCCGCCTCAGTGGCCGTCCTTGCCGGCTTGGCCGTGTTGATGGGCGCCATCGCTGCGGCGCGCGCTGCGCGTATGTACGACACTGTCGTGCTGCGTGTGTTGGGCGCCAGCCGGCGCCAGGTGCTTCTGATGCAACTCGCCGAATACGGGCTCATCGCAAGCTTGCTGGCGGTGGTCGCACTGGGTCTGGGCTCAGGCCTGGCCTGGGTCGTGATCACGCAGATGTTCGAGTTCGATTGGCTGCCCGATTGGGGGCAGGTCATCGCGGTCCTGGGCATGGGCCTGGCGATGGTGCTGGCCTTCGCGCTTGGTGGATCACTGCCCCTGTTGCGAGCAAAGCCCGCGCAGGCCCTGCGCGAACTTTAGCAGGTTCAGCCAATTGAACGTCTAACCATACCCGCTCCGCCTCGGGTCATCGCCATAAGCGTTTGCTCCTGATGATCCTGGAAGCAGCATCACGATGACGAAAAGCAGGGGCGCTAGCAGTCCTAGAATCGGGACCGCGGTGAGCAGCGCAAATCCTACATACAACCAACCAGTGAGATTGAGGTCATGCAACCGCCTGACCGAGATCGCGATGCTGGGGATCAGGATGAACAGACTGTAGGTGATGTACGTCACCGTCAACAGAAAGATTGCCGAATCTTGAAAGAACAGATGGCCAAACTGTTCTTCCTCGGCTGCTGACAGCTCTTCCTTCGCCAAGAGCGCAGAGAGCTCTTCGGGTGCTAACGCGTAAACTAGCCACCCAAATGCGATTGTAATCGCCAGGTTGATCAAAGAGAACAGCCAGAATTCAAGACGCCGAGATCGGCCACTGAAATCGAAATAGCGGTGGAAGGGCAATAGAATTAGATGCATCTGCGGCACTCCTAAAAGGTGGCCGCATTCACTATCCGTAGCGCAACTAGCTTAAGAATTTGAACGGCTTGTCCGAGATGTTCACAGCAAGGCCCTCGCAAGCACTGCGAGGGCCCGCAAATGGCACCCTTCTCGGAGCACAATCGGTGCCTCGAAGTCATTCTCTTTGAGTTAGTCAAACACGTTGGGATCGAAGCCCGTTTCACCCGGCCGGCCGTGCAGAACATAGGTGCTGCAGATCATGTCATGCAGGCCTTGCTTCTTTTCGGTGAAGGCCACCATGATGTAGCCGATGAAGAAGACCATCACAGACAGGATCTTGGCGAAATAGCGACCCACGGCCCGTGCTGGGCTGATGCGATTGCCATTTTCGTCAGTGATCACCAGCCCGACCGCCATCTTGCCCAAAGTGCCCTGTTTGGCCGAACTGTCCATCAGGACAAAATACAGCAAGCCACCGATCAAGGTGACGAAATAGGCAATCAAACCACCGGTCGTTTCAAAAATTCCGCCCGCATCCGCGTCAAGCGAATAGAGTGCGGTCATGCTGACGCCGAACACACCATAGATAAGAAATTGGGCAATCCACAGGACCACGGCGTCGATCAAATAGGCACCGACCCGAATCCAAAATCCGGCATAATTCATAAAAATCCCCCTTCAATCTGACCTTGTCAGATGCCGCGCTAATGCGCGGTCAGGGACGATGTGCGAACAAGCACGGACATTAGTCAATAGAAAAGGGGCCCGAAGGCCCCTTCCCCATTTTCAGTTTTGTCAGCGCTCTTAGAACTTGAAGCGCGCCACACCACCATAGGTGCGTGGCTGACTTGGGTAGCCAGACACGGTTCCGGCCTGCGCCACACCATCAAACACGGTGAGGATATACTCGTCGTTGAGCAGGTTACGTGCCCAGGCACCAACCTCAACACCGTTGTTGAGTTTGAGAGTGATCGAACCGTTGACCAGGTTCACTTCGCGCATGAAGTTGTTCGGGCCAAAGGTCGGCAGACCATTGTTGATCAGCGTGTTGCTCTCATGGTTGTAGTCCACGCGGGTAACCAGCTGTGTGCCGCTGCTCCACTCATGCGTGTAGGTGGCCGAGGTCGAGATCGCCCATTCCGGGATACCAGCCGGCGTAACACCTGTGAGATCGCCCAAGACGCTTCCTGGGAAGTCGTCAAACAGCGGATCGAGGTGAGTCACAGCGAAAGTGAACAGCAATCCGTCAGCCGGGTTGATCGTCGAGTCGATCTCAAAGCCGCGCACCGACTGCTGACCAGCATTGCGGAGCGCAAAGCCCGTGCCGGTGAAGGCAAAGCTCTGGAAGCCCTGGATCGTCTGGTCGAACACGGCCAGGTTGATGTTCAGGCCAGGCCAAGCAGCCTTGACGCCGATCTCGTAGACCTCTGCTTCCTCTGGGCCTGCAAAGCGTGAACCCGAGACCAGGTTTGGCACTGCCAAGCCAGCGTTGATAATGTTCGAGTCTGGAGCAGCAAAGGTTGAACCGCCCGGACCTGCCAGGAAGTCGGTGTTGGCCGGACGCGAGTCACGCGACAGGTTGACCGAGCTTGCCTTAAAGCCGGTGGCGTAGCTGGCGTAGATGTTGACTTCGTTCGAAATCTGCCATGCAGCGCGCAGCAGATAAGTGAACTTGTCGTCATTGGTCTCGCCCGGCTCAACCGAGTTCGGGAAGTTGAGGAATGGCGGCTGGAATTGGAACGCAGCCAGGCCTAGCAATGGGTTAAGGGTAGGATCGGTTGCTGCGGCCAGCAATGCGGCCTGATTGGCAGCCGGCAAGGCCTGGAACTGATCACGGTTTGTAACAGTGCCTCCAGACGCCTGCACGATAAACGCATCAACAAAGTTAACCTGCGCCAGCGGGTCAAAGCTCTGCTGCGTCACACCGAATGACTTTTGGTCATCGGTGTAGTTGAAGCCGCCCGTCAGGACGAAGTCCGGGAAGACTTCAAAGTCGACCGTACCAAAGATCGACCATGCCTGGTTGTCCATGAAGAACCGCTCATTGGTGAGCAGTGGCGTGTTGAAGATGCTTTCCTGCGGGAAACCAAAGCTGGCTTCCAGGCCATTGAACAGCGTCGGTTGACCGGTAAGCACGGCTACCGGATCTTCGCCAGCCAGGATCTCGAAGAAGTTACGGATCTGGCTGCCATTCTGAATCGCGCTGTCCTGCGTGATGGATTCATCGAAGTAGAAACCACCAAGCAGGAAGTTGATCGGACCATCAAAGTCCGAAGCGATCCGGATCTCTTGTGTGAAGGTCTGGACGTCCTGCGCACGGGTTTCCGTCGCAATATCACCGCTTGAGAAGTCGATATCGGTCAGGAAGCTGTTTTCCAGTTCACGATAAGCAGTGATCGACGTCACCGAAATGGCGTCTGACTGCCAATCGACCTGGATCGAGCCGCCGTAATTGTCGACTTCGTTGGTCGGCACGAAGTTAAGGAACACTTCGCGGCTGAAGAAATCGGTCGGCAGCTGTCCGCCCACCGCAGCGATACCCGCAGCAGTCGGCCCGGCAACAACCGTTCCAACGGTGCAGCAGACTTCGTCAATCTTCGAATAATCGGCAATCGCCCGGATCCGCAGATCAGGAGTAGGTTCGATCAGCAACTGACCGCGGGCTGACCAGCGATTGCGATTGTTGATCTCTTCATTGAGGTTGACGATCGTACCGAAACCGTCGCGGCTGTTATAGCTGCCGTCGAGCGAGAACGCGATATTCTCAGAGATTGGGCCGGTGACGTCGCCCTTGAGGACGAGAGCGTTGAAATTGCCGTAGCTGGCCTCAACCGAGCCACCGAATTCAAATTGCGGCTCACGCGTGACGACCGAGATAACACCGGCTGATGCGTTCTTACCGAACAGGGTCGATTGCGGACCGTTGAGGACCTCGATCCGCTGGACGTTGGGAAGGTCAGACAGAGCGGCGGCCGAGCGCGAACGGAACACGCCGTCGATGAAGACACCGACTGAAGGCTCAATACCGAAGTTGTTGTCGCCGTTACCGAAGCCACGAACGATGAAGGTAGAGGCCGAAGCCGTCTGCAACTGGCTAACCCGCAGTGAGGGGGTAACGGTCTGAAGATCAAGCACGTCGCGGATCTGCGCGTTCTCAATCGTCTCGCCGGAGGTCACTGACACCGAGATCGGTGTTTCTTGCAGGGTTTGCTCCCGCTTTGTCGCCGTAACGATGATGGTCGTACCACTGAAAGTGCTATCAGCTTCAGGGGTATCGTTGTCTTGCGCCATGGCAACGCCAGGCACGGACAGTGCCATCGCAGCTGCACCAGAAAGCAGGGTGAATCGGGTAGCGCCGGCAGTGCCGGTCGAAATCGAACGCATGGGAACTCCTCTCCTCAGTCCACTCGGCCACAGGCTGCATCCCCAAATGCGATCCTGACACGGCCGATTAGTCAATGTGATAGGGTAGAGTGCGTCCAACGACAAGTTTCAAAAGCACGCAATTCCGCGGGGGAATCGGGCTTGTTGCAAGTCCGACACACCCAAAATTTGCTGCATCGCAACACAGGGTAGCGCCACTCGTGCTTGCCGTAACGTTCCAGCTGCGCTAGGCGCGCGCAGAATGTTGCATCGCAACACGCGGTGAGAGTGGTTCTCGCCTAATATTCTTACCTAATCACGCCATTTTCGGCCTGTCTGAAAGACCGACGCTATGTCACGCCCCCTCCGCAACGTCGCAATTATCGCGCACGTCGACCACGGCAAGACCACCCTGGTTGATCAATTGTTCCGCCAGTCTGGCACCTTCCGCGACAATCAGCGCGTTGAAGAACGTGCCATGGACTCTGGCGATCTGGAGAAAGAGCGCGGGATCACGATCCTGGCCAAATGCACCAGCGTCGAGTGGGATCATGATGGTGAGACCACTCGCATCAATATTGTCGACACGCCTGGCCACGCCGATTTCGGCGCAGAGGTGGAACGCATCCTCAGCATGGTCGACGGCGTGATCCTGCTTGTCGACAGCGCCGAAGGTGCAATGCCACAGACCAAGTTTGTGACCGGCAAGGCCCTGGCCCTGGGTCTTCGCCCGATCGTCGTGGTCAACAAGATTGATCGTCCCGACGGCCGCCCACAAGAAGTGCTCGACGAGGTGTTCGACCTCTTCGCGAGCTTGGACGCGACCGACGAGCAGCTCGATTTCCCGTCATTGTTCGCATCAGGTCGTGATGGATATGCCAGCGACGATGAGAATGCCCGCGAAGGGTCGCTCGCTCCGTTGTTTGACCTGATCGTCAACCACGTGCCAGCACCGGGGCTCGACGAGGCCGGTCAATTCAGTTTCCTTGCGACCCTGCTTGATCGCGACAACTTTATGGGCCGTGTTCTGACCGGCCGCGTCCAGTCAGGCACGCTCAAGGTCAACGATCCGATCCACGCGATCGATACGGACGGCAATGTCGTCGAGGCTGGCCGCGCAACCAAGCTGCTGTCGTTCCGTGGTCTTGAGCGCGTGCCCGTTGATAGCGCGAGCGCGGGTGACATTATCGCCCTAGCTGGCCTGGAAAAGGCCACCGTCGCCAACACGATCGCTGACCCAGCCGTGAGCGAGCCGATCGCTGCTCAACCGATCGACCCTCCGACGCTGGCCATGCGTTTCTCGGTCAATGACAGCCCGCTGGCCGGCCGCGAAGGCGACAAGGTGACGAGCCGCATGATCCGCGATCGCTTGCTGCGCGAGGCTGAGACCAATGTCGCTATCCGCATCACCGAGGCTGATGACAAAGACAGTTTCGAAGTCGCCGGTCGCGGCGAATTGCAATTGGGCGTGCTGATCGAGACCATGCGCCGCGAAGGTTTTGAGCTTGGCATCAGCCGCCCGAAGGTCTTGTTCCGCGAAGAAGATGGCCAGCGCATGGAGCCATACGAAACCGTCGTCATCGATGTGGACGACGAACATTCGGGTACGGTCGTTGAGAAGATGCAGCGTCGCAAAGCCGATCTCACCGAGATGCGCCCGTCAGGCCAAGGCAAAACCCGCATAACCTTCTCCGCCCCATCGCGCGGACTTATCGGTTATCACGGCGAGTTTCTGTCCGACACGCGCGGCACTGGCATCATGAACCGGCTGTTCGAGAAATACGGCCCTTACAAGGGTCCCATTGAGGGCCGCATCAATGGCGTCTTGATCTCGAACTCTGACGGCGAGAGCGTTGCCTATGCACTCAACGCGTTGGAAGAACGCGGCGAGCTATTCATCGCGCCGCAGATGAAGGTCTATGAAGGCATGGTGATCGGCGAAAACGCCAAGCCAGACGATCTTGAAGTGAACCCGCTCAAGAGCAAGCAGCTCACCAATATCCGCTCATCGGGCAAGGACGACGCAATCCGCCTCACTCCGCCGCGTCGGATGAGCCTGGAACAGGCAATCGCCTATATCGACGACGACGAGATGGTCGAGGTGACGCCGCAGAGCATTCGCCTGCGCAAGACTTTGCTGTGCCCGCACGAACGCAAAAAGGCCAAGCGCAAGTCAGCTGCCGCGTAACAAGCGAGATCGCGCTCGCCTTGCCACCTCGGAACCCAGCCCTTAGCAATGGGTTGGCTAGTAAACCTTCCGGAGTGACCCCTTGCGCCATCTTCTTGCACTCGCGCTTTCCGCGAGCCTGATCGCCCTTCCCGCCACCGCCCAGGATGACTCTGCTGAGCCCGAAGCTCGGCCTGTGGGCGAACAGATTGGAGCGGGTGGGCGCCCGATCGGCACAGGCTGGTCACGCAGCCCGGTCATGGCGCAAAACGGCATGGCTGCAACCGCGCATCCGCTCGCCACACAGATCGCGCTCGATATTCTCAAGGATGGCGGCAACGCTGTCGATGCGGCGATTGCCGCGAATGCCGCGCTCGGCCTCATGGAGCCAACCGGCAACGGCATTGGCGGAGATCTGTTTGCGATCATCTACGACCCCAAGACCGGCAAGCTGCACGGGCTCAATGGCTCTGGCCGTAGCCCGGCTGGGCAAACGCTAGACCAGCTCAAGGAAAAGCTGGGTGAGGCTGATCGCCTGCCACCGGTCGGTCCGCTGCCCGTGACCGTTCCTGGCACGGTCGATGGCTGGTTCGCGATGCACGAGAAGTTTGGCTCCAAACCGATGGCCGAAATTCTCGCGCCAACCGTGCGTTATGCTCGCGAGGGCCACCCGCTGGCACCGATTATCGCGATGTATTTCCGCCGCAGCCTGTCAGCCTATGAGCGGCGCCTAGAGCTTCACGAATTTGAGTTCGACAATGCGCGGGCGACCTACTTTCCAGATGGCGCGCCAGAAGCAGGTTATGTTTTCAAGAACCCAGACCTTGGAGACACTCTTGAACGGATCGGTGCCAATGGTCGCGACGAGTTTTACGAAGGTGAAACTGCGCAGGTGATGGTCGACTATCTCCAGCGCCAAGGATCGGCCTACACGCTTGAGGACTTTGCTGGCCACACATCGGACTGGGTCGAGCCCGCCTGCGCGACCTATCGCGATGGCTATGAGCTGTGCCAGCTGCCGCCCAATGGCCAGGGTTTTGCCGCCTTGCAGATGGTCAACATCCTCAAGAATGTTGACCTGCGCCAATGGGAACGCGGCAGCCCGGAAGTGATTCACTACATCACCGAAGCCAAGAGATTGGCCTATGCCGATGTCGCGCGGTTCTATGCCGACACCGATTTCGCGCCTTTCCCGATGGAATTGCTGAGCGAGGAATATGGCAAGCAGCGCTTCGCGCTGATTGATCCAGACAAGGCGACGCCCGAGTTCGACCCCGGCGAGATATCAGTCGAGGACAAGCTCGAGGGACCCGGCGACACGACTTATCTGACGGTGGTCGACGGCGACGGACTGATGGTGAGCCTGATACAGTCCAATTATCGCGGCATGGGCGGCGGTTTGGTGCCTGACGGGCTTGGCTTCATGCTGCAGGATCGCGGCGAATTGTTCAGCCTCGATCCCGCCCATCCCAATGCCTATGAGCCGGCGAAGCGCCCATTCCACACGATCATACCGGCGTTTGTGAAGAAGGACGGCAAGCCGTTCATGACGCTTGGCCTGATGGGCGGCGGGATGCAGCCGCAAGGGCATGTCCAGGTTCTGATTAACATCGTCGACTACGGGATGGATCTGCAGGAAGCAGGCGATGCGGCGCGGATCAACCACGATGGCGGTCGACAACCGACCGAGCCCCTCACCGGCCCGGCGCGCGACCCGCTAGGCACGCTCAACGTTGAGCCAGGCATTCCCGCCGAGACTGTCGCTGCACTCGAAGCGATGGGCCACAATGTGCGGGTTGTCAGCAACGGCATCATGTTTGGTGGTTATCAGGCGATCAGTCGCGATCCCGAGACAGGTGTGCTGACCGGTGCGACCGAAATGCGCAAAGATGGACAAGCGCAGGGATTCTAACAAAAAAGTTTGCGCGTGCTGTAACCCTAGGCCGCAGCGCATCGAACTTCATCGTGAACACCGGCAATTGCGCCGGCCATTTGCTTTGGAGTTACCACTATGTTGCGCCTTTTTGCCCTTATTGCTGTTATCGGAACGCTGATCATCGGCGCGATGCAATTCACAGCATCTGCGGAGACCAAGGGTTGGTCAACATATGACGCACGCGAGTTTGCCATGGCGCAGGCCAAGGGCGAGACGATTGTCGTCGATGTCTATGCCGATTGGTGCCCAACATGCCGCGCTCAGGCCCCGATCCTCGAAGAGCTGCGGGTCGAAAACCAGAGCGAAGGCGTCAAGTTCGTCAAAGTCAATTTCGACGATGAAAAGGCCTTCCTGCGCGCGCACCGGATCCCGCGCCAATCGACCATTCTGGTCTTCAAGGGCGAGACCGAGGTTGCACGAACCATTGCTCAGACCAACCGCGCTGAATTGCGCCGCATTGTGCTTGGCGCGCTCTGATCACCCATAGTCGTTTCACTGTCATCTTTGATTTCTAATGCTTGCCAGCACGCTTCTTTCCTTCGTCGCCGGATTGGTGACGATCCTGAATCCCTGCGTTTTACCGCTGGTACCAATCCTGGTCGCATCGGCGTTGGGCAAGAGCCGCTTTGGTCCGCTTGCTCTCGCCGGAGGATTGGTAACCAGCTTCACGCTGTTCGGCTTCACAGTCATTGCTTTCGGCTATTCGATTGGCATCAACGAACAGCTGGTCCGCTTGATCGCGGGCGGTCTGCTGGCCGTCGCAGGCTTCGTCCTGCTGGTACCGCAAGCGCAAGCAGCGCTCAGCGCGGCTGCGGCCCCGATCGCAAATTTCGGCAATCAAAGATTGGCCAAGGTCAGCGGCGATGGCTGGCATGGTCAATATGCCATCGGATTGCTGCTTGGGATCGTTTGGGCGCCCTGCGTAGGCCCCACACTGGGCGTTGCGATCGCCGCGGCAAGCCAGGGCCAAGATCTTTTGGCGAGCTTCTTTATCTTCCTCGTATTCGGCCTGGGGGTCGCGACTTCGATCCTCGCCTTTGCCTATGGCTCGCGCAAAGCGATTGGCGAACGCCGTCAAACGCTTCAAGTGCTGGCCAAATACGGCAAACCTCTCTTTGGCGCCGCCTTGCTGGCCGTTGGCTTGATGGTCGTGACCGGCTTCGACAAGGTGATCGAGATCGCATTGCTGGACGCGCTACCGCAGGGACTGATCGAGTTTACGACGCGCTTCTGATCAGCCACAAATTGCACTTGCCCCTTCCCTAATCCGACTGTCCGGTCCATCCTCACATGGGGACTGAAATACCGACTCGATGAGGGGAGAATTCTCGATGGCCGACAATGGACAAGCGCGTGTTACCGGGCTTGGCGGCGTGTTTTACGTGGCTGCGGATCCGGAGGCGACCAGGGCCTGGTATCGCGAGAAATTGGGCGTTGATGGCGAGTATGGGCCGCAGATGGCGTGGTCGGATGATCCAAAGCCCAATCCCTATTCGCTGATCAGCCATTTCAAGGATGATGAGTACATCAAGCCTGGCAGCGGCGGATTCATGATCAATCTTAGGGTTAATGATCTCGATGCATTTGTCGTATTGCTCAAGGAGCGCGGTGTGGATGTGCTCGACACGGCTGATGAAGGCTATGGCAAGTTTGCCTGGGTTCTTGATCCCAACGGTGTGAAAATCGAACTGTGGGAACAAGTGGCCGAAGAACTTCCCTGACCCCCTCGCTTGAGAGGCGGGTCCCGAAAATTATGGTTACTTTGGGTTAAGGCTGATCTTTGCACCAGCTTTAACCAGGACCTCGACATAGGTCCTAACCATGATTTTCACACACCCTATCAAGCACAGCTTTCTGCTGGCGGCTGTTGTGGCGCTGTCTGCCTGCGGAGGGATCATTCCCGGAAGCGGCGCATCAAGCGCAAGCGCACCGACGGCGAGCGCTTCTGGCGAGTATCGTCAGTCGGTTCGATCAGCTCCGACTTCCCGCATGGCATCCACGCCAGCGGTGATCGCGCCGCGCGGCGAAGAACGCACCTGCCACGCCAAACTTACGCAGGCGGGTGCCAGGTTCTCGCCCATCCCAGACAGCTATTCCGCTCCTGGATGCAATAAGATTGGCACCGTCCAGCTTTCAGCGCTGTCAGGCGATCGTTCGCAATTCAGCATCAGCAATCTCGGCGCTGTTGAATGTGAAACCGCCGCCGCTTTCAGCAATTGGGCGCGCTTCGGGGTTGACCGCGCGGCTCGCCAAATTCTTGGTAGCCCGCTGATGCGGATCGAGACCATGGGCAGCTATGCCTGTCGCAACATTGCGGGCAGCAATCGGCGTTCGGCGCATGCTCGCGGAGCAGCGATCGATGTATCCGGTTTTGTCCTTGAGGACGGTCGACGCATCGTTCTCAAGGAAGATTGGAACGGCGGTTCTGTCGCCGAGCGCGAGTTCCTGCGGGTTGTCCATCGCAGCGCCTGCAAACGATTCGGGACGGTTCTTGGTCCCGAATACAATGCCGCGCATCGCGACCATTTCCATCTTGAAGGAACCGGCAAGAAATTCTGCCGCTAAGGCAGAGCCTCGGGTTCCAGCTTGGCTTCAATCTTGAGCCGCACCGCCTCGGCAGCGTGGCGTGCGCCCAGCTTGGACATCATATTGGCTCGATGGATTTCAACCGTCCTCGGACTGATATCCAATTGGCGCGCAATCACCTTGTTGCTGTTACCGGCACTGAGCCAGTCGAGCACTTCGCGCTCGCGATTGGACAGCGATGAAATGCGGTTGCGCGCTTCGATCATGCGGCGTTTGGCGATCAGGAAGGATTCTGCTTCCTTGGCCGTTCGCTCCAGACACAGCTCAAACCGCGCAGGGTCAAGCGGTAATGGCAGATAGTCGAGCGCGCCGGCTTTGATGGCTTTGACAATTCGCCGCGGCCTGGGATGCTCGTCAACCACAATGATAGGCAACCAAATGCCCACCTGGTTGAGGCGATCAAATAGGGCGACGACGCCGCCTTCGTGAGCCGCATCGTGGGCCAACAGCACCCCTTGTGTGGGTGGGTGCGCGGCCAGCTCGCTAACCGAGCTGTACACTTCACAATGATGCCCAAGTGCAAAACCCAGTCGCGCGATTTCCGCCCGAACTCGGCTTGAACCGGAAATAATGTGGAGGGTCGGCTGGCTTGTCATCGCAATGACTATGCGGCGCGACCTGGCAGATTTCACTCTCAACTAAGGCCGAATTGGAGCAATGGATTGTTCACCATATCGCGAACGACGAATTCGTACCGCTCGGACACGGCAATATAACACCAAAATGAACTAAATCGCTGATCCAGCTTGGTTTAGTCAGGCTTTCCGGCTTGTTCGAATGAGTAATCAGGCAGTGAATGGAACGCCGACTTGAGCGCATCACCCCAGCTTGAAGATATAGCGCTGAAATAGGGATCATCATGCTCGATGCGGTGCTGATGGCTCGGCTCAAATGTGTCGCGTTCGATCACCATCAGATCGAGCGGCAAGCCCACTGACAGATTAGCCTTGAGCGTTGAATCGAACGACACCATCAGCAATTTGACCGCGTCCTCGAACGACATGTCGCGATCATAACCGCGGATCAGAATCGGTCGGCCATATTTGGTCTCGCCGATCTGAAAGAATGGCGTGTCCCAGCTGGCTTCGATGAAATTGCCTTCGGGATAGACCAGGAACAGGCGCGGCTCCATGCCCTGGATCTGCCCGGCAACAATGATCGACGCGGTAAACCTGCCCTTGCCGCGATCGCCATTGGCGGCTTGCCGTTCTTCAATCGTCGTTCTCAGCAGGCGTCCGATCTCGGTCGCCACATTGAACATGGTTGGGCCTTTGAGCAACGCATTGTCGCGCTCTGTCGGAGCCTTGGTCCGTTCCTCTAACTGGCTGACGACGGCCTGAGTCGTGGCCAGGTTGCCCGCGGTCATCACCGTGATCATCCGTTCACCGGGAACCTGCCAGTGAAACATCTTGCGGAAGGTCGAGATATTGTCGACGCCAGAATTCGTCCGCGTATCGCTCATCAGAACGAGACCGCGATCCAGCACCATTCCCACACAATATGTCACGATTGTCTCCGCAAAGCTGAGCGAGCCCGCTAGCTGGAATCGGTCTGCCGCTCAAGCGTCAGAGCATTGGCTATTGCTGCTGGCTGTCTTGCTGCTGTTCTACGGCAACGTCGACGGTGAGCAATTGTTCGGTCGTTCCGTAGCTGATTCCCGTCACCGGAGCCGCGTCGCGATAATCGCATCCGGTGGCGACCCGGACATATCGCGGATCAGGGCTGATACCGTTGGAAATATCAAAGCCGACCCACCCAAGACCATCGATATGGACCTCGGCCCAGGCATGAGACGCTTCCTGCTCAATCCTGTCATTCATCATCAAATAGCCGCTAACATAGCGAGCCGGGATGTCAGCAGCGCGCGCGGCACCGATGAAGATATGCGCGTGATCCTGGCACACGCCATGTCCCGCTTCGATGGCTTCTTCCGCGCTTGTATCGACACCGGTGCGTCCGGTCTCATACTCCACTTCCTCGCGGATCCGCGCCGACAGGGCATGCAGGAATTCGAGTTTGTCATCACCGGGGCTCGGAAGATCGCGGATCAAGGCGCGCATCTTTGCCCCGGGCTTGGTCAGCGATGTTTGCCCAAGAAAACTCCACAATGGCAAATGCCCGGAATGGCGACCGATTACGCCCGCATTGTCTTCAGTGATCACCGTTCCGCGACACGTCACCGTCACTTCGGTTGCCTCTGGCTCAACCGCGACCAAAGTCACCGTGTTGAAGTGCTGGTCGTCATATTCAAGCTGGGGATGCGCGTTCTCGTACTCCATGTCCCAGTCGAGAATGCTCTGCCCTTGCGTTTCTTTGGGAGTAAGCCGGAGGCGCTGCAAGGCATGCACGACAGGGTCCGCAAACCGATAGCGCGTCGTATGGCGGATCGAGAGCTTCATGCGAGAAACCTGTAATCTTCGGCAATCGCGGCTCCGATGGCTGAATTGCGAGCCATGAAGTCCACCAGAAATTCGTGCAGGCCGCGATCGAAAATTTCGTCGACAGTGAGTGCATCGAATTGGCTGTCAGCCTCTTGCATCAGGCGATTGCAGGTTCCCTCTTCGCCGTGCATCCGAGCGAGCTCAGCGAGGTTCTCGCGCAGTGCGCTGCGGCAGAATGCCAGGCTCCGCGGAAAACGATCATCAAGCACCAGAAACTCGACGATCCCGCGCGCTTCGATCTGGCCGGCATTGAGCCAGCTATAGGCGCGCGCGCCAGCGACCGAACGCAGGACCTGTTCCCACTGGCCTGTGTCGAGACTTGAGCCGACATGGCTCAGCGACGGCAGCAGGAGGAAATACTTCATGTCGAGAATACGCGCCGTGCTCTCGGCGCGCTCAACATAGGTGCCGGCGCGCGCAAAGTGATAGCCTTCATTGCGCAAGATCGTGCCGTGAAACGCACCATGGACCAGTGCAGCGGATTGCCGGATCGTCCCGAGAACATCGCCGATCGCGCTCTGTCCAATGGGCCGCGAGAGCTTGGCATCGAGCTCCATCCAGCTTTCATTGACGGCTTCCCAGACCTCGCTCGAAATATTGGTGCGGGCCATCCGCGCATTGGTTCGTACTGCGCCCAGCATTTCGCGAATGCTGGCTGGGTTGGCCTTGTCACGCAGGACAAAGTTCCACGCCTGCGTGCCCGAATAGCCGTCATTATTGGCTTCGTAGGCCGCCTGCTGGCCCGATGTTGCAATCACCGACCGCCACTCATTCTCGGCTGTCACCACGTCGCGAGTCAGCGCCATCCGCAAGCCAGCCTCAAGCAGACGGGCCGTGTTCTCGGCCCGCTCGAGATAGCGGAACATCCAGAACATTCCATTGGCTGTCCGGCCTAACATGGCGATCGCCCCAGCATCAGTCCTTGAGCACCCAAGTGTCTTTGGTGCCGCCGCCCTGACTCGAATTGACGACCAGCGATCCTTTCTTGAGCGCGACGCGCGTCAGTCCCCCTGGCGTTATGTCGATGCCATTGGGTGACACGAGAACGAAGGGGCGCAGATCGACATGGCGCGGCGCCAGCCCCTTACGTGTGTAGATCGGACAGGTTGAGAGCGACAATGTTGGCTGAGCGATGTAGTTCTCTGGATGAGCGACGAGCTTCTTGCGGAAGGTTGCTATCTCGCGTTTTGACGCCGTTGGGCCGATCAGCATGCCATAGCCGCCTGAGCCATGGACCTCCTTGACGACCAATTCCTCAAGGTTGTCCAAAACGTAGGCCAGACTGTCTTTGTCGGCGCAGCGCCAAGTCTGCACATTGGGAAGCAAGGGCTTCTCGCCAGTGTAGAATTCGACGATCTCAGGCATGAAGCTGTAGACCGCCTTGTCGTCCGAAACGCCTGTGCCAGGTGCGTTGGCGATGGTGATGCCACCAGCGCGATAGACATCCATGATTCCAGGAATGCCGAGCACGCTGTTGGCATTGAAAGTCAGCGGATCGAGGAATTCATCATCCACTCGGCGATAGAGCACATCGACTGGCTCATATCCGCTTGTGGTGCGCATCTGAACCAACCCGTCGACCACGCGTAGGTCGCTGCCTTCGACCAGCTCGGCGCCCATCTGATCAGCCAGGAAAGCGTGCTCAAAATAGGCTGAATTGTAGATCCCCGGCGTGAGCACAGCGACATTGGGCTTGCTCCGCCCGCTCGCGGCAAAGCCAGGAGGCGCGCATGCAGCCAGGCTGCGCGCAAGCCGGCGAGGATAGTCGGACACGCTTTCAACCGGCACCCGCGAAAACAGATCCGGGAACATGGCCATCATGGTTTCGCGGTTTTCGAGCATGTAGGACACGCCCGAAGGTGTGCGGGCATTGTCTTCCAACACGAAGAAGTCATCTGGCCCTGTGCGGACCAAATCGATCCCGACAATATGCGTGTAGATTCCTCCAGGCGGAGTGAACCCAACCATATTCGACAGCCACGCCTCGTTCTGTCGGAACAATCGTTCGGGAACGCGGCCTGCGCGAATAATCTCCTGACGGTGATAGAGGTCGTGAAGGAAGCTGTTGAGCGCACGCACGCGCTGTTCGATCCCGCGCGAAAGCTTGCGCCATTCGGATGCAGTGATGATGCGGGGCACCATGTCGAACGGGATCAACCGTTCTTCGGCTTCGTTCTCGCCATAGACGTTGAAGGTGATGCCAGTGCGCCGAAAAGTGTTGTCGGCCTCAACATCCTTGCGCTTGAGCCAATTGCCGTCCTGTTCGCCAAGCCAGCCGGAATAGTCAGAATAGGCAGCGCGCGTGCCGCCCGCCGCGTCATACATTTCATCAAAATTGTCGACGGGTCCGACCATTTACCCCCAGTTGAAGCGATTGTGCCGGCAACTCAGCGTGCCAAGGCAGTCTAACCGCATCAAACCAAAAGGAAAGGCTCAGTTACGTTCCAATTCCTCAAGCACCGCCTGGATCGCTTCAGGGTCATAGGAAAAGCCGATATGCGTGCATCTGAGCGCTGTCTCACGATCACGTTCGTCAGGCTTTCCGCGCGCGGCACGCGGGGCGATGACGCCATCACGCGGACTCCACATGGCGACAGTTTCGACCGGTGGTTTGCCAGCAATATCATTTTCGATCGGCGGGTTCTCAACGCGATAGCCGGTGACGAATTGATAGAGCCGCCAGGCATTGTTGGCGTGCGGCTTGTACGAGAATGGTGAGCCCATCGTGATGACCTTCGCCACCTTGTCGGGATGACGCTTGGCCAGCTCACGCGCAAACAACCCGCCAAGGCTCCAGCCCAGCAGAACCGGCTGAGTGTCGTAGCGCTCATTAATCTCGATCAATCGCTGTTCGAGGAGGTCCAGATTCTCGGGCGTGGGACCGAGGTTGAAGCCCAACCCCCAGCGCTTGGCCTTGTGACCCGCCCGCTCAAGCTGGCGCGAGAGATATCGCATCCGCGTCGGATTGGTGAAGAAGCCCGGCAGCACCATCACAATCTTGGGGCTTTTGCTGGCAGCAACCTGTGGCTTGCGAAACGGCAATAGCGGAAGCTTGAGCAATACCTCGAGCTCACCCACCAGCCGTAACACCGAGGGGCGACCGCTCTCGTCGTCCGAGCGATCTTCCCGCGCGAGTTCGATCCGGCGCGCAAGCTCGCTGTTCGCGATGCCTCGCGTCAGGGCCTCAGGCGACCATGTCGGTGTAGAGCGTCGATCAAACATTGGCCTCTGTTACTTTGCCTGCAAGTGCAATCAAAGTGTAACACTAGGCCAATCGGCTGAACGATCAGTGAAGCGACGGCCTATTCGCAATCGCCAATGCGCTTGCCGGAAATGGTGCCCTTCATGTTCACCTCACCGCCTGGTCCGCCGGAGACATTGCCGTCGATCGACAAAGTGTAAGTGTCGACACCGAACTGGCCATCAAGCTTGGTCGTGTTGACGCCCGCACCGCCCATATCGCATGTCATCTCGATCTGCAGGCGATTGCCCGAGCGATCGAACCGGACATACTCACAGCCATCAGGCTGCTGTGCACCGAAGAACTCGGCTTCCGGTTCCTCAATATCTTCCTCGTCGAGGCATTGGGACGAAATGACGCCGCTGCCCATGCGCCGCATCACCATCTCTTTCATGTCTTCGGGCACACCCGGGAGATCAAGCTCGGTATACTCCATCTTGGTTTCCCACATGCCTGGGCGCATCTTGACCGAGGGGCCTTCAGCCATTTCAGCGATCACTTCATCGGTCGTGATCGTGCCATCGCCATCAGCGTCGGCGCCGCCACCCGAGCAGCCAGCTGTCACCATGGCCAGCACTGCCAATCCTGCAATTCGCTTCATTTCCCGTCTCCCATCTGGCTGAGTCGCACCCACTGCGGTCCAACGCGTCGATATCCAAAGGTATCGGTCGAACCAGCACTTCACAACAGTGCATTTGTCCTCCATATGTTCCGCCATGGCCGAACTCATTATTCGTCGCGGATTGGAAGAACCTGAGACTGGTGAGGAGTTCACTCCGCACCGTCCCGAGCGCCCTGAAAAGAGCATGCCGGGCAAGCCTTTCAAGCTCGTCTCGGACTACGAGCCGGCGGGCGACCAACCGACTGCGATCGCTGAATTGGTGGCCGGCGCGGAGGAGAGCGAGAAAACCCAGACGCTGCTGGGAGTGACCGGTTCAGGCAAGACCTTCACCATGGCTAAGGTGATCGAGACATTGCAGCGCCCTGCCCTTGTGCTGGCGCCTAACAAGATCCTCGCCGCGCAGCTCTATGGGGAGTTCAAAAGCTTCTTCCCGGAGAATGCCGTCGAGTATTTCGTCAGCTATTACGACTATTACCAGCCCGAAGCCTATGTCCCTCGCTCCGACACCTATATCGAGAAGGAAAGCTCGGTAAACGAAGCGATCGACCGGATGCGACACTCGGCCACGCGCGCGCTGCTCGAACGCGACGATGTGGTGATCGTGGCCTCCGTCTCATGCCTTTACGGGATCGGCTCGGTCGAGACTTATTCGGCCATGGTGTTCGACATCAAGTCCGGGCAGGTGGTCGATCAGCGCGAGCTGATCCGCAAGCTCGTCTCACTGCAATACAAGCGCAATGACGCCGCGTTTGCGCGCGGCAGCTTTCGCGTACGCGGTGACAATCTTGAGCTGTTTCCCAGCCACTATGAGGACATGGCCTGGCGGATCAGCTTCTTCGGGGACGAGATCGAAGAGATCGCGGAATTCGATCCGCTGACCGGCAAGAAGGGCGCGGCGCTCGACAAGGTCAGGGTTTACGCCAATTCGCACTATGTGACGCCTGGGCCGACGATGAAGCAGGCAATGGAGGCGATCAAGTTCGAGCTCAAACATCGCCTCGAAGAGCTTGAGGAAGAAGGCAAGCTGCTAGAGCATCAGCGGCTCGAACAGCGCACCAATTTTGATCTCGAGATGATCGCCGCGACTGGAAGCTGCGCGGGTATTGAAAACTACTCGCGCTTCCTCACCGGCCGCCTTCCAGGTGAGCCGCCACCTACATTGTTTGAATATCTTCCCGAAAACGCGCTGCTGTTTGTCGATGAAAGCCACCAGACGGTGCCGCAGATCGGCGCGATGGCGCGCGGTGACCATCGCCGCAAGCTGACGCTCGCCGAATATGGCTTTCGCTTGCCATCCTGCATCGACAATCGCCCGCTGCGGTTCAACGAATGGGACGCGATGCGACCGCAGACATTCTGTGTTTCGGCGACGCCCGGTGGCTGGGAATTGGAGCAGACCGGTGGTGTGTTCGCCGAACAGGTGATCCGCCCTACCGGCCTGATCGATCCCCCGGTTGATATCAGGCCGGTCGAAGATCAGGTTCAGGATTGCATCCAGGAATGCCTTGCGACAGCCAAGAAAGGCTATCGCACGCTCGTCACCACGCTAACCAAGCGGATGGCCGAGGACCTCACCGAATTCATGCATGAGGCCGGCGTACGGGTCCGCTACATGCACTCCGACGTCGAAACGTTAGAACGTATTGAGCTTATCCGCGACCTGCGCTTGGGCGTCTATGACGTGCTTGTGGGCATCAACCTGCTGCGCGAAGGGCTCGATATTCCCGAATGCGGGCTGGTGTGCATTCTCGATGCCGACAAGGAAGGATTTCTGCGCTCGGAAACCTCGCTGATCCAGACCATCGGCCGTGCCGCTCGCAATGTCGACGGACGCGTAATCCTCTACGCTGATCGCATCACCGGCAGCATGGAACGCGCCATGGCGGAGACCGAGCGCCGGCGCGAGAAGCAGCGCGAATTCAACGAAGAGAACGGCATCACGCCGCAGACGATCAAACGCGAGATTGCCGATATTGTCGCGCACACGGCATCACAGGATGGCGTCACAGTCGATACCGGCGATGACGAGGTCAACAATCTCGTCGGACACAACCTTCGGAGCTATATCGAAGACCTTGAAAAGCGCATGCGCGAAGCCGCAGCCGATCTTGAATTCGAAGAGGCAGGCCGATTGCGCGACGAGATCCGCCGGCTCGAGAACGACGAGCTGGGCCTGCCTGATCCCGAGAAGAAGGCACCAAGGGTTGGCCGATCAAACGAGGGCAAGCCTGGCACGCGCAAAATGCGCTATGGCAAAACGCAGCGGAAGATGCGCTAGCGTGTTGTTGGGCGACGTGTCCCAAGGACACGCCGCCACAATCGGTCAGTCTTTGCCGCGGAAGAATCCCAACACGGCGCAGGCCAGCGAATAGCCAACCAGTAGGTGCACAAAGTCCAATCCAACGGCTCCGGCTGCGCGCCCTTCGTAGAGCCAATTGTAGCCGAAGATGGGCAGCGCCAGCAGCACCGCGATGGTGGCTCCGACTTTCAATGACGTGCCGATTTCCGAAGCGCCGACATGGTTCATCACCCAAGCCAGGCCGATAACTTGGACCAGAGTGATGCCGAAGCCCCAGACATACATCATCGCACCAAGCTCAGCGTTCCGCGCCAATGCGTCTTCCTCTGTCATTTCGACCAGAGCCAGCCATTGCTCGCCAAACAGCACGCCAAAGATCATGAAGCCAACCATGTAAAACACGATCGAGGCGACCAAGATCGCCACCAGCGAAGATCCAAACAGTTTAGGCATGAAATTCCCCCTCTCTTATTTTTTGATGGCGTGTTTGTAGAACGCGGTCGGGACTTCGCCAAATCACGCAGGCAATTCGCTCCGTCGACTGCACATTGCCAGCGTGGATCGAGCCGCTATGAAGCTCGCAAGATGCGGATTTCATGGCTCATTGCATTCGGTGCGTCTTGCACTCTGGTCAGCGCCTGCAAACCGCCGCCGACTGACGCCGATATGGCGCGTGAGATGCCAAGGACAGCGCAAGGCGTTGCATCCGAACCGATCGACTCACCCGACAGCGAGGGTGCCTTCTGGGCGCAGAGCACTACGCCCGGGCGGCTCATTTACGGGCAACCGGGACAGCCGCCGCAACTGGCTCTCGCTTGCGCGGATGACACCCTCACGATCACACGCAACGCCCCGGCTGACCGGGACGCGCAAGCGCTGCTGGCGCTGGTTGGCAATGGGCATATCGGGCGGGTCCCGGTCGACGCAGCCGAAGTCAACAATCGCCGTGTCTGGCAAGGTCAAGCTCCAGCGATCGATGATCTGTGGGAGCCGCTTACCGGGCCGCGCCAATTGATCGTCACAGTGCCGGGTGCAGGCACTGTTACTCTCAATCCAAGCACCATGCCCATGGCGCTGATCGCGGAATGTCGCGGCTTGCCTCCGCTGGAGATTGAGCCTGAAGCTAGTTCCGAGCCCGCTCAATAAGCATGTCGGCTGTCAGTACTTGGGGCAATTGCTCGCCCTCTTCTCCCGCCGGATACCACAGATAGAGCGGAACACCGGCCGCGCCTTGCGCGGTAAGGAATGCGGTGATCTCCTCGTCACGCCGGGTCCAGTCGCCAACCATGGTGATGACGCCAGCTTCCTCAAACGCTGCTCGGACATTCTCGCGCTCGATCGCCACGCTCTCATTGACCTTGCAGGTGACACACCAATCGGCTGTGAACCACAGGAAGACTGGCTGCCCGCTGGCGCGCGCCTCTGCGAGTTCATTGGCACTGAATTGAAGCGGCGAATGGATCGATTCCTGTGTGATATTGGTGCCTTGCTCGTCATAGCTGGAAGGCAATGCGAAGGCGCCGAAGATAAGGAAAGGTGCGGCGACAAGACCAAAGGCTGGCCACGCCATCTTGCCGGCGCGCTGCAATCGGCCGACCACCATCAAGGCGCCGATCACACCCATCAGAGTAACAAGCGCGAACAGCGCAAAGCCCTGACCGCCGAGCCGTGTCACCAACCAGACCAGCGCAAGCGCAGTGAGCCCCATTGGTATCGCCATCGCCTTGCGGAAGCGTTCCATCCACGGGCCCGGCTTGGGCAGCATTCCGCGCAGTGCAGGCACAAATCCAATTAGTAGGAATGGAAGCGCCAGGCCCAGGCCCAGCACCGCAAACAGGATCAACGCTTGCGGCGTAGGCAGCAATAAGGCTGCTCCCAGCGCGGCCGCCATGAATGGCCCGGTGCAAGGCGTCGCAGCAAGTGCTGCGAGCAATCCTGTGGCAAAGGCGCTGGCTGGCTCGCCGCTGCGTGTGATCGAAATCGATGGCAGCTCAAACATTCCTGCAAAATTGGCGGTGATCACAGCCGCGAGGAACAGCAGGGCGACAACCACTCCGGGCTCTTGCAGTTGGAACGCCCAGCCGACTTGCTCACCGGCTGCTCTCAGCGCGAGCATTAATCCGCCCAGCACGACACAGGCGATTACAACGCCAGCCGTGTAGGCCACGCCTTCGCGGCGCGCCTGCGCTTCGCTCTCACCAGCGCGAGCAAGGCTGATTGCCTTGAGACTTAGGATCGGGAACACGCAAGGCATGATGTTGAGGATCATTCCGCCCAGAAGCGCACCTAGGATGAGCGTCCACAAAGGGGGCGTCGACATGCCAACAGGTCCGCTGATCAGCTCTCCGCCTCTGGGCACCTCGCCCCTAGCCGCCTCAAAGCGGACACCAGTTCCATCACCAAAGGCCAGGATACCGTCGATCGTTTCGACGCTGTAACTCTCGCCCTCCCAAAGCGGGATCTGCGCGACGAGTGTGTCTCCATCGCGCCGGAATGTCTGTGTGGCGGCGTATTGGACAGGCCCGTCATCAGCCACAAACACATGCGGATCGGGCAGGTTGACCGAGCTTGGCAAGGGAATGGCGATTTGCAGGCTCTGTCCCGCGCTCGCGACCGTCGCCTGAGCATCAAGCAGCGGCGCTATTTCAGCGCGCCAGCGTGCAAAGTCTCCGCCAGGCCGGGCGGTGAGGGTCGCATCCTGCGGAACGCAGATGAAATCGGTGCAGGCGAGATATTCGACAAAGCCGCTGACCGGCGGGAAGTCCGAGATTTCGGCCTCTTCGGGCACGCTGACCGGCACAAGGACCGTGAACGGGCCCTTGTAGATGTGGTTCATCAAATCGCCGATCAGGAAGCGCTGCGGCACCGGATACACAGCCTCGCCTTGTTCCCATCCCTCTGGCAAGTCGAGCGTCAGCTGCATCCCCTGCCCGGCATCCCCTGGGTTTGACCAATAGCCATGCCATTCGTCCGAGCTGGGTTCAAAGTGCAGCGCGAGCGTCCAATCCTGACCGGCCTGCGGCATCCCGTCGGCGCGCAGCTCAACAGCGATATTGTCGCTGCCAAAACGCGCCTCTTGCGCCGAGGCAGGCGCCAATGCGCCCAGCATTGCAACAAGCGCAAGGCAGCATGCGACAAAGAGCATGCGAGCAGGAGGGAAGATTCTTGCTTCGATCACCGGGATACCTTTAGGGACCACCTAGGGCGGCAATCGTCTATTCGCAATTGCCGCGAAAAGGGTGACACATTCGATGAACGACACACGCGATCTTCTGATCTTGGGCGGCGGCCTCGTGGGAATGACCCTCGCGCTGGCCGCAGCGCGCATGGGGATTTCCTCGCATGTGGTCGATCGGGCGGACCCGGCAGAGCTGACCAAGGAAGGCTTTGACGATCGCGCAACAGCGATTTCGACTGCCAGCTGGCACCTGTTTCGCAATATCGGGATTGCCGAACATTTGGAGCAGTTCGCTTGCCCCATCGCCAGCATCGCTGTGACCGATCAGAACAAGCCCGGCCGGATCGATTTCCAGCCTGAACCACACGAAGGGTCGCTTGGCAGGATGTTCCCCAATCGTCGGTTGCGGCTCGCACTGTTTGAAGCAGCGGCCAAGGAAGAACTGATCAATTGGCACGCAAAGTCCGAGATCACGCATCGCCATCGCGATCCCTACGGCGTGTCCTGCACGCTTCATGACGGGACCGAACTCAAAGCCAGCCTGATGATCGCGGCTGAAGGACGTGGATCGCCGACCCGCGAAGAAGCCGGCTTGGTGGTCGCCAAATGGGATTACAGCCACCGCGCCGTCATCGCCGGTCTGACTCACGAGAAGCCGCATGACAATGTCGCGTGGGAGATCTTCTACCCCGCCGGTCCCTTCGCCCTATTGCCCATGAACGACGATGCGGATGGTACGCATCGATCTTCGCTGGTCTGGACGGTGTCGGAGGAAGATGGAGCCGGCGTGACCAAACTGTCAGATCGGGCGTTTCTGGCCGAGGTCGAGAAGCGTCTCGGTGGCATATTTGGCAAAGTCACCAGTGTGGGCGCGAGGTCTTCATGGCCGCTCGGGTTCCATCACACCGCGCGGATTACTGGAGAGCGTCTCGCGCTGGTCGGTGACGCGGCGCACGGCATCCATCCGATTGCGGGTCAAGGCCTCAATCTCGGTCTGCGCGATTGCGCGGCCCTGGTCGAAGTGATTGCGGATGGGCAACGGATTGGTCTGGATCCCGGCGACCATCAGATCCTGCAGCGCTATGAGAACTGGCGCGGGCTCGACAGTTTCATGGTTGCTTTGGCGACCGATGGATTGACGCGGCTGTTCGGCATACCGGGCAAAACCGCCTCAGCCATCCGCCGATTGGGCATGGCTGGCGTACAGCGCACAGGCGTGCTCAAACACTGGTTCATGGATGAAGCCCGCGGCGTCTCAGGCGATTTGCCCGAATTGCTGCGCGCTTAGCACGCCCTCAATTCTGCTCAATCAGATTGCCATTGCCGTCGCGCAGCTGGCGAGGTTCAAGCACCGCTTCTAACTCCAGCAGGTCGAGAGCATCCTGGACGTCGCGCAGTCGCGTTGCATCGGCGATCCAGTTCTCAGCCTGCGCGGCGCCCGGCAGGTTCTGAACCTCGTCAATCGCAGCCTGGATCCGTCCGCTTTCCAGAAATAGTCGCGCCCTTTCCAATCGACGTTGCGGTTGCGGAGACGGCGTGTCCTCGCGGCGGATCACAAACAGATCGCTGATCGCGCTCTGTATATCGCCCCAAGACGTGATCTCGTTACCTTCGGCCAATTCAGGCCCCAACCCTTGCAGTCGCGCCAACAGCCGGTCTGTCGTGATCGGATTGCGGGAGAAGGCGATGATCGTGCGCACCGCATTGGGCTTGTTGTCGCCAAAGCGTTGGCGCAATTGAACCGCGAGCTCACCCAGCTCATCGCCACGCTCGATGTAACGCCGAGCGGCAAAAGCAATCAGCAAGGCTTCAGCGCGGGCGGCATTGCCAGCAGCTGCCTGTGCTTGCAGGTCGAGCCGTGCCAAGCGCTGCTCCGCCGCAGCCAATCGCTGATCCAGGCCGCCTTGTTGCTCGGCAACCTGCGCAACGGCCTCTGCCGCTTCCTCGACCGTCTCAGCCTCGATCACGTCAGCCAAGGGCGTCGGTGTCGGCGTCAATGTGGCGATAACGTCAGGCGTCGGGCTTGCTTCTGAAGCGACTTCTTCCGGAGCCGCCTCGGCAACTTCCACAGATCCGCTCATACTGTACCAGACAGAATAGCCGACCAGACCGCCGCCAGCGGCAAACGCCAGCAGCGCGGCAAGCCAAATGCCGCGAGACGATCCAGGTTTACGGCGACTACCGTATTTCGATTCCATTATTTTCCGTTCCGCGACCCACATTCACAATCAGTATCGACCGACCAAGCGGGGATTTATGTGACATTATTGGCATATGTCCTTGGCCAAGGCCAGCAATTCGGCGTCAGTCGGGTTGTCGGCGATGTGTAGGTCGCGCCATCCCGATCCCGCAGCCTCAGCAATGCGTGGACCAAGGGCACACAATGTGAGGGTCGATCGGCCTACTTTCAAGCGGTCCAGCTCATGTGCGATGTGGCGTGCAGACCCAGCCGAGTGAATCAAGCAAATCGCGTTATCTTTCAGTGTATTGATTTGCTTCTCTGATAAAGTATCGAACTCAATGCGATAGACGACACGCTCGACGATCGAGATCCCTTCAGGCACTTCAAGATCGATCCGCTCCTCGCCAGACAACCTCAAGAAGCGAACCCCGTCCGCCGCGTGATTGAGCACCGATTGCAGACCTCCAACGCCGACATGCGCCACAGAAAATCCTGCTTCCCGTGCTGCATTGGCTGTTGCTTCGCCAACCGCGTGGACGGGCAGATGTCGCAAGGCCTCGAGACCCGGACCGCCAAATCGAAAAGCGTTGGCGCTGCCCACTAGCAGCGCATCCACTTGCTCGGTTGGAGGAGCATCCCACGGGTTCGGCACCACGTGCGAAAGCGGCATCGGAGTGATCTCCAAGCCCAGCTCTTCGCCCAACGCAACAGTCGCTGAGAGCCCTGGTTCAGGTCGTATTGCTATAATCCTGCGCGTCATTGGGCCAATCTGAAATGCGGCGTGATCTGGTCACCCGCGCGCTCAAGCAAATCACGGGCCAGTGACGCTGGCGGTTCAAGATCGCTCGGGTCGAACAGTGCTTCCCCATCAACCCGCTGCGCGCCGTCGGGACTGAACAAGGCTGCGCGCATGGTCAGCTTGCCATCACGCAAAACGCATTCAACCGCGACCGGGCTGTGACACGTTCCGCCAAGCTCGGCGAGCAAGGCACGTTCAGCCAGCAATTCTTGGCGCGTCGCCTCATGGTCAATCGAACCCAACGCCGTGAGAATGTCATCACGGTCTGCCCGCGCTTCGAGGACGATCACTCCCTGCCCTGCCGCAGGCAACCAGTTTGCGCTGTCGAGAGGCGATCCGATATGTTCCTCTCCCAGCCGTTGCAGGCCAGCGGCGGCGAGGAGTGTTGCATCGGCTTCGCCTGCGTCCAACTTTCCCAGCCGGGTCGCGACATTGCCGCGAAAGGTCACGATCTCGCAGTCAGGCCGGGCATTGAGCAGTTGTGCTGCGCGTCGCGGGGCGCTTGTGCCAATCCGCGCGCCTTGCGGGATATCCGCAACGCTTGCGGCACCGACCAGAACATCGCGGCGATCAGCGCGCGGCAGAACGGCTCCAAACGCAAAGATCTCCGGCCGCTCGGTTTCGACATCCTTGGCCGAGTGTACCGACGCATCAATGCGGCCATCGGCGAGCCATTGATCAAGTTCCTTGGTCCACAGCGCTTTGCCGCCGATTTCCGCCAAAGGGCGATCCTGGATCTTGTCTCCACTTGCTACCACGGGGACCAGCTCGATCGCGTCCTCATCCCAGCCAAGCGCGGCGCAAAGCCGTGCCCGCGCTTCGACGGCCTGGACCATCGCCAGCGGCGATTGGCGCGTCCCAAGGCGCAATCGGGCCTGCTGCTTGGGCTGAGGGGAGTGCAAACTAGTCGTGGTCATAGTCATGGGCACGCTTGCCCTAGCTTGCACAGCGTCTAAGGGGAAGCGGCATGGACACAGCGTCTCAAACAGTCCTGGGAATCGAATCAAGCTGCGATGAAACCGCGGTTGCATTGGTGCGCCATGATCGCACGATCCTGGCTGAGCGGATCGCCTCGCAAGAGGCAGAACACGCGCCCTATGGCGGGGTCGTGCCCGAGATTGCGGCCCGCGCCCACGCCGAGCGGCTCGCACCGATGATCGAGGCGGTGCTCGCCGATGCAGGCATGGATCTGGCCGATGTCGACGCCATCGCCGCCACCGCAGGCCCCGGGCTGATTGGCGGTGTGATGGTCGGTCTGGTCAGCGCCAAGGCTTTGGCCATGGCGAGCGACACGCCGCTGCTGGCGATCAATCACCTTGAAGGCCACGCGCTTTCGCCGCGCCTCGCCGATGCTGAACTCGGTTTTCCTTATCTGCTGCTGCTCGTTTCGGGCGGTCACTGCCAGATTCTGAGCGTTGAGGGTGTCGGTGAGTATCAGCGGCTCGCCACGACAATTGACGATGCCTTAGGCGAAGCTTTCGACAAGACGGCCAAACTGCTTGGTCTGGGTTATCCCGGCGGTCCAGCGGTCGAGAGGCTGGCGCTGGACGGCGATCCCAAGGCTGTCCCGCTGCCGCGCCCGATGAAAGGCTCGCAAGAACCTCATTTCAGTTTTGCCGGTCTCAAAAGCGCGGTCTTGCGCGCGGTCGAAAGCGGAGAGCACCAGCCGGCAGACATCGCAGCGAGTTTCCAGCAGGCTGCGATCGACTGCCTGCTTGACCGGCTTGAACATGCGTTGAAGCGCACCGGGCATCGGCCCGCCTTGGTGGTTGCCGGTGGCGTTGCTGCGAACCTCAGCGTACGCAATGCTCTGGAATCGCTCGCTAGGGACCATTCTATGCGTTTTTCCGCTCCGCCATTGGCGCTTTGCACCGACAACGCTGCGATGATCGCTTGGGCTGGCTGTGAACGTCTGCCCCTGGCGGAGTTTGCGCCGCTCGATTTCAAAGCGCTACCGCGGTGGCCGCTCGACAAAAATGCCGAAAGTGTTCGCGGTGCAGGAGTGAAAGCGTGACTGAAAAGCGTTCCATCGGTGTGATCGGAGCCGGGGCCTGGGGCACGGCTCTGGCAGAGATGCTCTCGAGCGATGGCCGTGAAGTGGTGATTTGGGCCTTCGAGCCCGAAGTGGTCGATCAGATCAACACACACAGCGTCAACGCAGACTACCTTCCGGCGGCTCAGCTCAACGACACCATTCGAGCGACCAATAATCTGGCAGACCTTGCCCGTTTCGACATTCTCTTGGCGGTGACGCCCGCTCAGGTTCTCGGAACCGTCCTGTCCCAGCTCAAGAGCGCACCTCGCGATCTCGTTCTGTGCAGCAAAGGCATCGAGGCTGGCAGCGGCCGCCTGATGAACGACGTTGCGCGTGAAGCGCTTCCTGGCAGCGAAATCGCGGTCCTATCCGGCCCTACCTTCGCGCACGAAGTCGCTGCCGGTCTGCCGACCGCGGTTACACTCGCTTGTGAAGGCAAACGCGAACAATGGGACCGGATCTCGCGCGCCATCGCCCGCCCAGCCTTCCGGCCCTATTATTCTGACGATGTTACGGGCGCGGAGATTGGCGGATCGATTAAGAACGTTCTCGCCATTGCCTGCGGCGTGGTCGACGGGTTGAACCTTGGCCAGAACGCCCGCGCCGCGCTGATCGCGCGCGGTTATGCAGAGATGCTGCGCTTTGGCGAGGAACTGGGCGCGCGGCCAGAAACGCTTGCTGGCCTGTGTGGCCTGGGCGATCTCGTGCTCACCTGTTCATCGGAATCGAGCCGCAATTTCTCGCTCGGCAAGGCACTGGGACAAGGATCAAAAGCTGCCGAACTGATGAGCAATCGCAGCACGGTAGCAGAAGGCGCACACACCGCGCCCGTGCTCAACAAATTGGCGCAAGATCGCGATATCGCTATGCCGATCGTGTCCGCGGTCAACGCAATCCTCGATGGTGAGGCGCCGAATAAGGTTGTGGCCGGATTGCTGGCCAGGCCGCTCACGTCAGAGCAGGAAACCAACGCGTGAGCGACACACCAACCCCGGCTTCAAGCGCAGCGCCCAGCGACGGCCACAAAGAGGATATGGCGACGCTTGCCAAAGGCGGACGCACCAACACGATGGGATTCATCATCCGCGCGCTGGGCGGAATCCCGTTCCTGTTCATTGGCTACCGGCTCTATGGCGTCGACGAGATGGGGCGCTTTGCAGCCGCCTTTGTCATCATCGAGATTTTCGCGCTGATCTGCGCTCTCGGCGAAAAGCGCGGGCTGGCGCAACGCCTGACCGACGGGTCCGACAATCCAGAAGACACACCATCAAATCTGGTGTTCGACGGAATGCTGATCTCGATCCTGTTCGCGATAGTGGCGTGTTTGGTACTGGTTGCATTCCCGGTCATCATTTTCCCAAGTGGTACGAACAGCGAATTCGACACCTGGATGATCGCTGCGATTCCGGCCTTTGCGCTGACCGAAATCCTGCTCGCCGCGCAAGCCTATCGCTATGACATTGCAACAACGGTTCGCGCCCGAGCGATCGTCGAACCATGGACCAAATCGATCGGCGTTGGAGTGTTGTTCTTCATTCCCGTGCTCAGCGAAGGCGGATTGGCGCTGGCCTATCTCGCTTCGGTCTATGCGGCGCTGCTGACCGCTTTGTGGTCTTTCCTGAGGACCTATGGTCTGCCCAAGAATTGGCGCCCAAGCTTCCAATATCTCGGCAAGATGACCGCGCGAGCACTGCCACTGATTGGCGCTGATGTGATCGAACGCGGCACGCGGCTGCTCGACGTCTTCCTGCTTGGACAATCGGCTTCTCCTGCGGCGGTCGGCATCTACTTCTTCGCCAAGGAAATCGTCAGCGTTCCGCAAAAGCTCAAGACCAGTTTCGAGCCGATCCTGTCGCCTGTGATCACGAAGAACCTCAAGCTGGGCAATATGGAGGCAATCGCCGCGCAGGTCAGGCAGGTGGGCTTCTGGATCATTGCTCTGCAGCTCGGCATTGCGCTTGCCATTGCCATTCCAGGCGAAGCCGTGATGGGCCTCGGCGGACCGGCCATTGTTGGCGGCACCGGCGCCTTGGCAATCCTGCTAGCGGCCGAAGTGGTCGCGTCGATGGCTGTCGTTTCCGAAAGCGTCCTCGTCTACATCGCGCGAAAGCGCAATCTGGCGATCTCGGTCGGGATCATCACGCTTCAAGGCGTGCTGACCGTCTGCTTCATTCTGCTGGCAGAACATCTTGGGCTCGACGAAGGCTATAAGGCCGCAGGCGCTGCGCTGGCGCTGTTCCTGGCTCTGGGCGTATCGAGTCTGATCAAGGCGCTGGTGCTCAAGACCTTGCTCAAAGCTCCGGTGAGCAATTGGCGCTGGGCATTGGTGTGGGCGACCGGGCCAGCGGTACTGGTCGGCTTTGCATTCACAGAGTTTCTGCCCGAATGGGTCGAATTGATCTTCGGCATACCGGCCATATTTGCGGCCTACTTCTTCGTCATCTGGAAGCGCGGATTCGGCCCCGAGGATCGCGTCTTGTTCCGCCGCAATGTCGGCGGTGACACCGACGACAAACCAGCAACCGAATAAACTCTCCCATACCCCGCACCCTGCCCAATTGTGACGAGCCTGCCTCAATTGTGGCGAAAATGTGGCGGCGTTCATTCGCTATTCACCGACTCAATGGGAATTTTGATCGCGACTGGTCAGACAAGCCCCCGTCCTGCCCGGTCAGCCGCAGCAGGGCCGCCCCCTAACCGGCCTCAATCGCTGCGCTTCTGCCGTTCTTGGGGATGGAGAGTGAGATGCAGAATTCAAATTCAACGACAAATGAACCTCGAAACCTGAAGCTTCGTGTGATCGGCTTGGGATTGGCCTGTTCGACCCTGGTCCTGGCTGGCTGCACCCAATCGGGCGATCAAGCCTATTCCAGTTCTGACGCGGCGGCTGATGTCGCTGTCGCTGAAGAGGCGGGCTATGCGCCGGCAATCGGGATCGCGCCAATGGAGCGCGCGATGTCAGCCGATGCGAGCTTCGTTCCGCCAGTGGTCGTGCCGGTCGATCCGAGCCGCGAGCGCTATGATGGCGAGAAAGTCTCGCCGGTCAAATGGGTCCAGGCGGAACCTGTTTCGACCTTCTCGGTCGATGTCGACACAGGCGCCTATGCCAATGCTCGGCGCTTCCTCACCCAAGGCATGATGCCGCCTCGCGACGCGGTGAGGACCGAGGAAATGATCAATTATTTCCGCTACGATTATGATCGCCCGAGCGATCGCTCGCAGCCCTTCACTGTATCAACCGATCTCGCCAAGACGCCGTGGAATGATGATACCTATCTGATGCGGATCGGGCTGCGCGGCTATGATCTGCCCAGCTCGGAACGTCCCGCCGCCAATCTGGTGTTCCTGATGGACGTGTCGGGTTCGATGAATTCGCCCGACAAGCTGCCCTTGGTGAAAACGGCATTGTCCGGCCTCGCCAGCGAATTGTCCGAACAGGATCGTGTTTCCATCGTGGTCTATGCCGGCGCGGCTGGTCTTGTGCTTGAGCCAACCAGCGACACTGCGAAGATCCGGCGCGCGCTCAACAGCCTCGAAGCCGGCGGTTCAACCGCGGGCGGAGCCGGGCTCGAGCTCGCCTACAACATTGCCGAAGACAATTTCATCAAGGGTGGCGTCAATCGCGTGATCCTGGCCACCGATGGTGACTTCAATGTCGGTGTGTCGGATCGCGACGCCTTGGTCGAGATGATTGAGAACAAACGCGACAGCGGGATCACACTGACCACGCTCGGCTTTGGTACCGGCAATTACAACGAAGCCATGATGGAGCAGATCGCCAATCACGGTAACGGCAATTACGCCTATATCGACAGCGCGCTCGAAGCAAAAAAGGTGCTGGGCGAGGAGATGAGCTCGACACTCTTCACGATCGCCAAGGATGTGAAGATCCAGGTCGAGTTCAATCCCCGCGCGATCAGCCAATATCGCCTGGTCGGATACGAAAACCGCATCTTGCGCGAAGAGGACTTCGACAATGATCGAGTCGATGCCGGAGATATTGGCGCAGGCCACCAGGTCACTGCGATCTATGAAATCGTCAAAGCAGGTTCGGACGGATGGATCTCGCCGCGCCGCTATGCCGGTTACACGCCGGCTGCCAAGTTCTGGGGGGAGATCGCGCATGTGAAGCTGCGCTACAAAATGCCCAATGGCGACACGTCCAAGCTGATCGATACCACGCTCGACAGCCAGGACATGCGCGACGCCAAGGCACCGACGGGCGACTTTGCCTTTGCCGCGGCGGTGGCGGCCTATGGCCAGCTCTTGCGCGGTGACACATTGATGATGGATTTCGATCACGACGATGTTGGAAAACTCGCCGGGCGGCAGAGCGATTTCTGGCGCCAGGAGTTCATTCGCCTCAACGAGATCGCTGCCAGCATGAAAGGCGGCTGAGGAGCCCATAAAGCCGCCTCAGGCGCATGAATGAGCTTGGGCGCTGGTACCCTACCGGCGCCCTTCTTTTTGCGCTTGGGGATGTGCACACGGCGCTGCTAAGGGCCATCGCGAACTGACAAGGACTGACATATCCAATGCCCGAATTTGTTGAACTCTATTGGCCCTATCTGGTCATCGGCGCGCTGGTCGCGATCGCGCTCATCTGGTTTCTGCTGGCCGCCAATCGCAAAACGTCGGTGATCAGCGAAGACAAGAAGGATGTGCTCGATGAAGGCGCAGCCCCTGCCGCGCGCAACCAGGCGCTGATCGATGCACCAGTGGCGGCCGAAGCCGAACCTGCACCCGCAGCTGAACCTGCCACGGGATCCAGGTCTGGCGGCGATGACCTGACGGTGATCAAAGGGCTCGGCCCCAAGATCGCGATCATGCTCAACGAGATGGGAATCACTCAATTCAGCCAGATCGCAGCATGGGACGATTCGGACATTGACCGGGTCGATGCGCAGCTTGATCGCTTCTCCGGTCGTATCCGTCGCGACAACTGGGTTGAGCAAGCCAAGCTATTGTCTTCAAACGATGAATCGGCTTTTGCGAGCAAGTTTGGACAGAACGGCTAGGCCTGACACTGCGATTTGGCAAAAATGTGTTACACTCCATTGAGTTAGGGGGAGAATCTCAATGGGGGCACAGCGAATCCTGGTCGCGGAAGACGAGCCGATCGTCGCATACGATCTGTGCGAGACGATTGAAGAGGCGGGCTTCGAAGTCGAAGGCCCGCATCGCGATATCTCAGCTGCCATGCTGTCTTTCCAGAAGGTGAAGCCTGACCTGGCAATCCTTGATGTCCAGCTTGGCGAGAGCGTTGTCTATCCGCTCGCGGAAGTGCTGGCAGAGGAAAACGTGCCGATCATCTTCCATTCGGGCCTGTTCACCCGTGACGATGTCGAACAGCGCTTTCCGCAAGCCACGACATTGCTCAAGCCATGCCCACCCACCGAAATGCTGCAATCGGTGGCCAAGGCGCTCGACTGACCGGGCCAACCGCCCCTCGCAATTTTGCGCAGAGCTCAGCTTCCACTTCCCTCGCCTGTCGGCTTGGCCTATCGCTTGGCTAAATCGAATTTGGGAGAGCCTCAGTGAGCCAAGAGCTGTTTGCGGTGCCGGAAGAATGGGCATCCAAGGCAAAGATCAACGACGCGAAATACCAAGAGCTCTATGCGCGCTCGATCGCCGACCCCGAAGGCTTCTGGGCTGAGCAATCGCAGCGGATCGACTGGATCAAGCCTTATGAGACGCTCAAGGATGTGAGCTATCACGAAGCGGACTTCCGCATCGGCTGGTTCCTGGGCGGGCAACTCAATATCTGCGCCAATGCGCTGGATCGGCACCTTAAAACGCGCGGCGACCAAACCGCGATCATCTGGGAACCAGACCATCCCGACACGCCAGGCCGCACTCTCACCTATCGCGAGTTGCACCACGCGGTCTGTACGTTCGCCAACGCGCTCAAGGCGCAAGGCGTCAATAAAGGTGACCGGGTAACGATCTACCTGCCGATGGTGCCCGAAGCTGCCATCGCCATGCTCGCTTGCGCGCGGATTGGCGCAATCCATTCTGTGGTGTTCGCCGGCTTCTCGCCCGATGCTCTGGCTGGCCGGATCGAAGACTGCCAGTCCAACATTGTCATCACGGCTGACGAAGGCCTGCGTGGCGGCAAGGTCGTCCCACTCAAAGCCAATGTCGATGCCGCTTTGGAAAAGGCCAAGGCCGAGCGGGTGATCGTGTTTAAGCACACCGGCGCGGATGTCGCGTTCGCAGAAGGCCGCGATGTCTGGTGGCACGATATTGTCGCTGAGGCATCGCCCGACTGCGAGGCTGAAGTGATGGATGCGGAAGACCCGCTATTCATCCTCTACACCTCGGGATCGACCGGTAAGCCCAAGGGCGTGCTGCACACCACTGGCGGCTACGCCGTCTGGACCAGCATGACGCATGAATATGTGTTCGATTACTCGCCTGGCCAAATCTATTGGTGCGCGGCGGATGTCGGCTGGGTCACCGGGCATTCCTATGTCGTCTATGGACCGCTCATCAACGGCGCGACCCAGGTGATGTTCGAAGGCGTGCCCAACTATCCCGACCATTCGCGCTTCTGGAACATCGTCGACAAGCATCAGGTCGAAATCTTTTACGCTGCGCCGACCGCTCTGCGCGCACTGATGCGCGAGGGCGATGAGTGGGTGACCAAGACCGATCGTTCATCATTGCGCTTGCTCGGCTCTGTCGGCGAACCCATCAATCCCGAGGCCTGGGACTGGTATCACCGCGTCGTGGGTGAAAGACGCTGTCCAATTGTCGATACGTGGTGGCAGACCGAAACGGGTGCTGCGATGATCACACCGATGCCCGGCGCGACCGCGCTGAAGCCCGGCAGCGCCAGCAAGCCGATGTTCGGCGTCCAGCCTGCTTTGGTTGATCCAGAGAAAGGCACGATGCTCGAGGGGGCGACATCGGGAGCGCTGATCATCACCGATAGCTGGCCTGGCCAGATGCGCACCGTCTATGGCGATCACAAGCGTTTCTTTGACACCTATTTCAGCCAATATCCTGGCTATTACTTCACAGGCGATGGCTGCCGCCGCGATGAAGATGGCTATCACTGGATCACCGGGCGGATCGATGATGTGATCAATGTCTCGGGCCACCGCATGGGGACGGCTGAAGTCGAAAGCGCTTTGGTCGAGCATCACCTCGTGGCAGAGGCCGCCGTGGTCGGCATGCCGCACGACGTGAAGGGCCAAGGCATCTACGCCTATGTCACCACCAATGTCGGCACCGAAGACAGCGACGAGCTGCGCAAGGAGCTGGTGCAATGGGTGCGCAAGGAGATCGGACCGATCGCCACGCCTGACGTGCTGCAATTCGCGCCGGGCCTGCCCAAGACCCGCTCAGGCAAAATCATGCGCCGGATCCTGCGCAAGATCGCTGAGAACGACATGTCCAACCTTGGCGACACGTCGACCTTGGCTGACCCCAGCGTGGTCGACGATTTGGTCCAGAATCGGCCACAATGATTGTTTAGCGTTCCTGATGCTCATTGAGAGCATTGGGAGGACTGACTTTGAAAAAGACTATGGCATTGGCCAGCCTTGCGCTGGCAGCAACCGCATTCACCACAGCACCAGCCAAAGCCGGAGCTGACGCTTATATCGGCGAAGTGTTCTTGTTTGCCGGCACTTTCTGTCCGCGCAACACCATGGAAGCCAAGGGCCAAACTCTGCCGATTGCTCAAAATCAGGCCTTATTTTCCTTGTTGGGGACGACCTATGGCGGTGATGGCAGGACCACATTCAAACTTCCCAACATCAAAGGGCACTCGTACGCCACCTTTCGCAAGATGAAATACTGCATCGTCGTAGAAGGCATCTATCCTGCACGATCCTAGGCCACTCCAACGCGCCATTACTCGTGCAGACACTCGACAATTCGACACCCCTCTTGCAGAGCTTGCCCAAGCCTGCAATTGGGGCGCAAATTAGTTTCAGGAGAAACCAAGTGGCCGAAATGGTCCCGTTCAATTGGGAAGATCCCTTCGATCTCGAAAGTCAGCTGACCGAGGATGAGCGCATGATCCGCGACAGCGCGCATGCCTTTGCTCAAGCCGAATTGCAGCCGCGCGTTATCGAGGCTTTTCGTGAGGAAACCAGTGCGCCCGAACTGTTTCCGCTGATGGGTCAGGCCGGCCTGCTCGGCGCCACCATCCCGGAGGAATATGGCGGCGTTGGCGCAAGCTACGTCGCCTATGGCCTGATCGCGCGCGAGATCGAGCGGGTCGATAGCGGCTATCGCTCGATGGCGTCGGTCCAGTCGAGCCTCGTGATGCATCCGATCTATGCCTATGGCTCGGAAGAGCAGCGCCGCAAATACCTGCCCGGTCTCGCGTCGGGTCAGCTGATTGGCTGTTTCGGCCTGACCGAACCCGATGCCGGATCAGACCCTGCAGGGATGAAGACCGTCGCCCGCAAGGACGGCGATGGCTATGTCATTTCCGGATCCAAGACCTGGATCTCCAACTCGCCCTTTGCAGACGTGTTTGTGGTGTGGGCCAAGAGCGAAGAGCATGGCGGCGGCATTCGCGGCTTCATCCTCGACAAGGGAATGGAAGGCCTCTCCGCCCCCAAGATCGAAGGCAAGATCTCGCTCCGCGCTTCAACCACCGGCATGATCATGATGGACGATGTGAAGGTGGGCGCGGACGCATTGCTGCCCAATGTCCAGGGCCTCAAAGGCCCATTTGGTTGCCTCAATCGCGCGCGTTACGGCATCAGCTGGGGCGCAATGGGCGCCGCTGAATTCTGCATGCACGCCGCGCGCCAATATGGCCTCGATCGCAAGCAGTTTGGCCGCCCGCTCGCAGCAACCCAGCTCTATCAAAAGAAGCTGGCTGACATGATGACCGATATCAGCCTTGGCCTGCAGGCCTCCCTGCGGGTTGGCCGCTTGATGGATGAAGGCCGGTTCGCACCTGACATGATCTCAATCGTTAAGCGCAACAATGTCGGCAAAGCGCTCGATATCGCTCGCATCGCGCGTGACATGCATGGCGGCAATGGCATCAGCGAAGAATACCAGGTGATCCGTCACGCGGTGAACCTGGAGACGGTCAACACCTATGAAGGCACGCATGATGTCCACGCCTTGATCCTTGGCCGGGCGGTCACCGGGATCGCTGCGTTTTGATGCGAGCAGTCACGATTGATCTGTCCTACATCGCCCAAAAATGCGATGTTCGGGCGTCGTTTTGTGGAGTTCCGTCGTGTCTGTTGTGACATCGAGTTTTCACCTCATGAACACTGTTCCATGTGTTCCATCCTGTAGGATTTGCGAGGGAGCGGCGACGCTATGAAGCTCTACGGCTATTTCCGTTCATCGACCTCATATCGGCTCCGTATTGCGCTTGAGCTCAAAGCGCTCAGCTATGAGAATATCCCGGTCAACCTGCTCAAGACCGAGCAGAAGGACGAGGCCTTCACGTCGCGCAACCCGTTCGGGTCGGTGCCCATGCTCGAGGCTGATGGGCGCGATCGGGCGCAAAGCATGGCGCTGATCGAATGGCTCGATGAAGCCTATCCCGAGCATCCCTTGCTGCCGCAGGATATTGAGGCGCGCTACACTGCGCGCGAGCTGGCCTACGCCATCGCGACCGAGCTGCACGCGCCGCTCAACCTGCCCGTGCTCAAATATCTCAAATCCGAATACGACAAGTCGCAGGATGAGATCGACATCTGGTACCGCCATTGGCTCGCGCGCACGCTGGAGCCGGTTGAGCAGAGGCTGGCGCAACTCGGAACGGGCGATTTCCTGTTCGATGCGCCCGGTATCTTCGAAGTCGTCTTGCTGCCCCAGCTCTACAATGCGCGCCGCTTCAAATACGATCTCAGCGCAAGCCCGCACATCACTCGTATCGAGGCTGCGTGCCTCGCCCTGCCCGCTTTCCAGCGCGCGCACCCTGACAATCAGATCGACAATCCCGAGAGGTCTTCATGAAACTCGCAACGCTCAATGATGGAACCCGCGACGGCAAGCTGGTCGTCGTCTCGAAGGATCTCACCCGCTATTGCGCGGCTGACAATATCGCACCGACCTTGCAGGCGGCGCTGGACAATTGGGAGCAGATCGCACCCAAGCTTGAAGTGCTGGCGATGGATGTCGAGCACGAAGCGGTACCGTGCGAGCGGTTTCACGAGCGCGAAGCGCACTCGCCGCTGCCGCGCGCCTATCAATGGGCCGATGGCTCAGCCTACATCAATCACGTCGAGCTGGTGCGCAAGGCGCGCAATGCCGAAGTGCCTGACAGCTTTTACCACGATCCACTGATGTATCAGGGGGGATCGGACAGCTTCCTGCCTCCGCGCGCAGACATTCCCTTGGGCGACACCGCCTGGGGTTGCGACATGGAAGGCGAGATCGCGGTCATCACCGATGACGTGAAGATGGGAGTCTCGTCAGAAGATGCAGCCAGTCACATTAAGCTGGTGATGCTGGTCAACGACGTGTCGCTGCGTGGCTTGATCCCCGGCGAACTCGCCAAGGGGTTTGGCTTTTTCCAATCCAAGCCGTCGAGCGCTTTCTCGCCGGTCGCGGTCACGCCAGACGAGCTGGGCGATGCCTGGGCCGACAATCTGATCCAGCTGCCGCTGATGGTCGACTACAATGGCGAGGCCTTTGGGCGCGCTCATGTCGGCGTCGATGCGACCTTCAACATGGCGCAATTGGTCGCGCATGCCGCCAAGACGCGCGATCTGGGTGCAGGTTCGATCATCGGATCGGGCACGATCTCGAACAAGGGCGAAGATGGCGGACCGGGCAAGCCAGTCAGCGATGGCGGCCTCGGCTATTCGTGCATCGCCGAAATCCGCATGATCGAGACGATCCGCGACGGCCAGCCTTCGACGCGCTTCATGGCGCCGGGCGACACGGTGAAGGTGGAAATGCGCGATGCTGACAACCATTCGATCTTCGGCGCAATCGAACAGACGGTGGTGCAGGCTTAGGCCCTAGCCTTCCGGCACTTTTGGGATCGGTAAGGCCTTCGCATCGTGGCCCCAATGCTCGACGAGCCGCAGAATATCATTGCCCGCCAACGTAATCGTGGCGGTGTTGCGCAAGGGATGGACGCCAACCGGTGCAGCCCCGGCAAGCTCAGCATCGAGCACGAAGTTGACGCTAGCCGGAGCTGCGTTGATCATCGCCAAAGGAGTCACCGATCCTGGTGAGATCCCAATCAGCCGCTCCATGTCCTCAGACTTGCCAAAGCTGAGCCGTTTGCAAGCCAATTGCAGTGGGACCCGCTTGAGATCGGCCCTCGCTTCGGCCGGCACTGTCAGCAGGAAGAACTGGCCAGCCGCGTCCTTGAGGAACAGGTTCTTGGTGTGAAGGCAATCGATGTCGGTCTTGATTGCGCGGCTTTCCTCAACCGTGAAGACGGCCGGGTGCTCGAATACGCTGTGCGCGATGCCGATCTCGTCGAGGTCAGCAAACAGCCCGTCCTCGCCGCGCAAGGTCAGACCTCGACTGGAACGAAGGCGGTTTCAGCGTCGCCAGTGTTGGGAGTCCCATCCGCATCCATGACCAGCAGTTTGACCTCGCCTTTGCGAGCGCAGGGCCGATGCTCAACACCTTTGGGAACAACTATCAGATCGCCTGCTGTCATCGTCTCGGTGCGATCGCGAAATTCCATATCGAGTTCGCCCTCAATGACCAGGAAGAGCTCATCCGTGTCCGCATGATGGTGCCATTGAAACTCGCCCTCAACTTTGGCCAGGCGCACTTCATTGCCATTGTAGCGCGCGGCGAGCCGCGGTGCCCAATGCTCGGTAAATAGTGCGAACTTGTCTTCGAGTGTGACCTTGCTGGGCATCACTTACTCTTTGGGCGCGAGATGTTCATAGGCTACATCTGGGATATTACCTGTTGTGACATCTCGGCCATTCTTGTCCGCGAATACAATACCGTCATAGATCATCTGGCGACACTCCAATCTCGATTCGAGAGCAAGTAGATCGCACCGGCTGCTCCACAGAGAAAGCTCGTTGCGAATCGCCCGACCTGTAAACGCGTTGTCAGTTCGTTGCACCGAATTGGCTCTGTCTGAGAGCATTTGCAGAACTTTTTGCTGGTCAGTTCCGCCCGCTTGATAGAGCCGTACGACGTCCGAGATACTACCCACCGTTGCCTTCATCCATAGCTGGAGCACTGGGTCATCATAGGAGAAGGAGGAAATTTCGAGCAAAACCGCAATCGCCTCTGGCGATGCCTTGCGCGTAAAGTTCACCGCACTGCCGTATTTGGGTGGGTTGATTACAAAGGGTTTGCCATTGATCAGCGCCTCCAACACTAACGTCTCTGCTTCGTCGACCTGCGTATCGGCCAGGATCGCGCGTTTGAAGATATCGGCATCTTTGGAAGTGAGATCTCCCTGCCCACGCTTCATCAGAACTTTCGAGCCGTTATAGACTTGGGTCTTGATGGCCGTGATCTCGACATGGCTGGTCGTTTCCTCTGCGACCGCACTGCTGAACGGCAGCAGCAATGTCGCGAGTGAAAGCCCGGCTATGGCCACAACTCTCTTTGTCATCATATCTGGTCTGCCCAACATCAATACACCACCACGCTGCGAATGCTCTCACCGGCATGCATCAGGTCAAATCCCTTATTGATCTCGTCGAGCGTCAGCCGATGGGTGATCATCGGATCGATCGCTATCTTGCCGTTCATATACCAATCAACGATTTCCGGAACGTCGGTCCGCCCTTTAGCTCCACCGAAAGCGGTGCCGCGCCAATTGCGCCCGGTGACAAGCTGGAATGGCCGCGTAGAGATCTCTTTGCCCGCTTCCGCCACACCAATGATGATCGATGTGCCCCAGCCCTTGTGGCAGCACTCCAGCGCATCGCGCATCACGTCGGTGTTGCCTGTGCAATCAAACGAATAGTCAGCTCCACCATCGAGCATGTCGACAAGATGCTCGACGATATTGCTGGTCTCTTTGGGATTGACGAAGTCGGTCATGCCGAACTTCTCACCCCATTCGCGTTTGGTAGGATTGATGTCGACGCCGACAATGCGGTTGGCGCCCGCAAGCTTCGCGCCCTGGATCACATTGAGGCCGATCCCGCCCAGCCCAAACACAACCACATTGTCGCCGGGCTGGACTTTGGCCGTCTTGGTCACCGCGCCCACCCCCGTGGTAACGCCGCAGCCGACATAGCAGGTGGTGTCGAACGGTGCGTCGGTGCGAATTTTCGCGACGGCGATCTCCGGCAGGACGATGAAATTCGAGAAGGTTGAGCAGCCCATATAATGGTAGATCGTCTCACCCTTATAGCTCATCCGGGACGTGCCATCGGGCATCACCCCCTTGCCCTGTGTGACGCGGATCGCCTGGCACAGATTGGTCTTGCCTGAGAGGCAGAACTTACACTCGCCGCATTCAGGCGTGTATAGTGGGATGACGTGATCATCAGGGGCCACTGACGTCACGCCGGGACCGATCTCGCGGACAATCCCCGCCCCTTCATGGCCAAGCACACTTGGGAATATGCCTTCGCTATCCAGGCCATCGAGCGTGTAAGCGTCAGTATGGCAGATTCCGGTCGCCATGATCTCGACCAGAACTTCGCCCGCTTTGGGGCCTTCAAGATCGAGCTCTACAATCTCAAGCGGTTGTTTGGCGGCGAATGCGATGGCGGCACGCGTCTTCATGGCAGATCTCCCTTCCCTGCGGTCCAACTGGGACCACAGCAAAGGGGTGTCCGTCAAGCACCCTACGACAGCGTGGCTTTATTGCACGGGCTGGCTGAGTGAAGCGCCGTGTTCGCGACGCTCGTCAATCACATCGACGAAGCCGTGATTGACGTCGCGATGTTCGGCCTCGTCGGCGCGGACCGCGATGATCACGTCGCGCAACCGGGCATTGGCCGGGAGCTGCCAGTAATCGATCGCGATCTGGGGCGCCGGAATGTTCTCGTGCCGGCCCGCATGCACTTCGGCGAGGTATTGAGTGTAGCTGTAGACCGCTTCTTCCTCAAAATAGCCGACCACACGGTGCGCGGTTCGCGGCGCGAACAGATAGAGGAAGAAATAGAGGTTGTAGAAAACGAATTGCACGGCAGCGACGAGAAAGCGCTCAAGCGCATTGGGCTGTGCAATCTCAATGAAGGTCATCAGATGCATCCGCTCATTCTCTGCTTCTTCAAGCAGAGTCCGGATCCACCCCTCATCATCCCGCATTTTGCGGAGCGCATGGAGGTGTTGCCACAACCCGCCAACCATTCCGGGGACCGCAGCGACTGTCTCAAGCACAACGGCGCGATGGCCGTATCTTTTGGCGAAAAACCGATCAGCGAAGAACCGCAGCAGCTTCACAAAGGCAAAGGCAATACGATCGCTGCGGCTTTGAGGCGCGACGTGAACATCCAGCTCCACCTCTGAGCGGATCTCCCGAACAAGCGGTGCGACGTCGATATGCTTCATGGCTCACCTTTCGAATGTTGATCGCGATCAACTGATTCCTAGGTGCGCCCTCACCTTGCAAAAGTGGAGTGGTTTCCCGGCAGTATCTGTTCGATTTTTTGCAAGTGTCAGAAGCCGAGGCTTTCTGCCACGGCTTCATTGACGATCTTGCCCTTGTGGACGTTGAGCCCAGGCGCGAGATGCGGGTCCTTCTCGCAAGCCGCAATGCCATGCTTGGCCAGCGCCAATCCGAACGGCAATGTCGCGTGGTTGAGCGCATAGCTCGACGTGTGCGGCACCGCGCCAGGCATATTGGCAACGCAATAATGGATCACATTGTCGACCAGATAGGTCGGCTCTTCGTGGGTCGTTGGCTTGGACGTTTCGAAGCAGCCGCCTTGGTCAATCGCCACGTCGACCAACACAGCGCGCGGCTGCATCAGCGAAAGCATGTCGCGGGTGATCAGGCGCGGCGCACTGGCACCCGGCACAAGCACGGCCCCAATCACGATGTCGGCATCAGTGATCGCTTGCTCGATCGTTCCGGCATTTGAGTAACGCGTGGTCGCCCGTCCCTGGAACATGTCATCAAGCTCGCGGATACGTGGCAATGAGCGGTCGAGGATCTCGACATTGGCACCCAGTCCAACCGCCATACGCGCCGCCTGCGTGCCGACAACACCGCCACCGATGACCACGACCTTGGCCGGGAGCACGCCAGGCACGCCACCCATCAGGATACCGCGGCCGCCATTGTTCTTGTGCGAGGCTTGAGCGCTGGCTTCGATCGAAAGGCGACCGGCGACTTCGCTCATCGGTGCAAGCAGTGGCAGCGAGCCGTCTGGAGCGGTCACCGTTTCGTAGGCGACGGCTGAAACGCCGGATTCCATCAAGCCTTTGGCCTGCTCGGGATCGGGAGCGAGGTGGAGATAGGTGAAGAGGATCTGGTCCTCGCGCAGCTGGACCCATTCATTGGGTTGCGGTTCTTTGACCTTCACCACCATTTCGGCGCGCGCAAAGACTTCCTCGGCGCTGTCGACGATCTCGGCGCCGATCGCGCGATAATCGTCATCCGTCTTGCTGATACCCAGACCGGCGCCACTCTCGAGGATCACCTGGTGACCAGCGGCGACGTATTCGCGCGCAGATTCAGGTGTGAGACCGACACGGTATTCGTGGTTTTTGATTTCCTTGGGAACGCCAACCAGCATGATTCTCTCCATTGATCACATCTTGATTGAGAATACCCGCATTTGAGCGCATTTTCTCAGCAAAATATCACGCTAATCTTGCCTTTGACGCCCATTATCTTCATCATGTGCTTCCAAATTACAGGATTATCACATGGAATTGGACGAGATTGATCGAAGCCTGCTCAAGGCATTGGCTACCAATGGCCGCTCAAGCCATCAGCAGTTGAGCGAGGAGATCGGTCGTTCGCCGACCGCGATTGCACGTCGCCAGCGCCAGCTGGAAGAAGCAGGCGTTATCCGTGGCTATCTGGCAGATATTGATCTCGCCAAATTCGGCCAAGGCGTAACGGTGCACCTCAAGATCACACTTGAAAGCCAGAGCCGCGATACGCTGGACGCATTCGAAGAGATGATCCGCCAGAGCCCCTCGGTCACGCAATGCGACCTGATGTCGGGCAGCGACGACTATTACGTCACCGTGGTGGTGCAATCGCTCGATCACTTTGGCGAGATCCACCGCGACGAATTGTCTCGGCTTCCCGGCGTGGTCCGCATGGAGACCGGGTTTGTGCTGCGCAAGGTGGTGGAGCCACGCTTACCCCCTGGCTGGGCCGATTAGCGCTTGGCTCATTTTGCCGGCCTAGTTACAAACGCAACCAAATCACTGGCGCAGTACTGCCCCATCAATCCCAAAGGAACTCGCATGACCACCTATTCCAACCCCAAAATGCTGATCGGTGGTGAGTGGATCGCGGAGGGCGGCGCAGGATCAATGCCTGTGGTCAATCCGGCGACCGAAGAGGTGATTGGCCAATGCCCCAAAGCGTCACCCGAGCAACTCGATGCAGCGCTCGCGGCAGCCGACGAAGCATTCAAGGTCTGGAGCAACACTCCCGGGATCGAGCGCTATAACATCCTTCGGCGCGGGGCTGATATCTTGCGCCAGCGCGGGCCGGAAATCGCGTCGGTCATCACGGCGGAGATGGGCAAGCCGCGGGCGCAAGCCCTGCCTGAAGTGGTCGTTTCGGGCGATGTGATCGACTTCCTTGCCGAAGAGGCAAAGCGTCGCGGCGGTCGCCTGGTGCCGACTCGGAGCCCCAATCTGCTTTCTCAACAGGTTATGCACATGCCGGTGGGCCCATCGGTGCTGCTCACCCCTTGGAACTTTCCCGTCAATCTGCCTGCGCGCAAACTGGGCGGAGCACTGGCTGCAGGCTGTTCGGCCCTGTTCAAGCCTGCCGAGGACACGCCCTTGTCAGCCCAGATGCTGGTTGAGTGCCTGGTCGATGGCGGTCTGCCACCTGGCGTTATCAACCTGGTCTATGGCGATCCTGGACCCGTTTCCGAACGCCTCATCGCCTCGCCTGTGACGCGCAAGGTCAGCTTCACGGGATCAACAGCAATCGGCAAGCATCTCGGCGCATTGGCGGCCGAGGGCATGAAGCGGTTCGCGCCCGAGCTGGGCGGTCACGCGCCTGTAGTCGTTGGCGAAAGCGCTGACTTTGAACGCACCGTTGCGGCCTGCGTCGCCGGCAAGTTTCGCAATGCCGGCCAGGTCTGCGTGTCGCCGACCAGATTCCTCGTCGCGCGCGGCATCTATGACAAGTTCGTGGCCGAGTTTGCCCGGCAGACTGAACAAGTGAAGGTCGGCGATGCTGGTGCTGATGACAGCGTCGAAATGGGACCGCTCGCTCACGAGCGCCGGCTCGAGGCGATGCGCAATATCCTGGGCGATCTCGGTGGTGACAAAGGCGAGCTCGTCACAGGCGGTTCAGCGATCGAAGGGAGCGGTTACTTCTTCCAGCCAACCGTGGTCGCCAATCCTTCTGCGGATTCACGCCTGATGACCGAAGAGCCGTTTGGGCCGATCGCCGGTATCGTTCCCTATGACCATATCGAAGACGCTGTGCGGATCGCAAACTCGCTGCGCTATGGCCTCGCCTCTTACGCCTTCACCAGCTCGCTCGACGAAGCCCACTTCCTGGGCGAACAATTGCGCTCGGGCATGGTCGCGATCAATCACTTCGCCGTATCGTCGCCTGAAACACCCTTTGGCGGAATCGGCGATAGCGGGTTTGGATCGGAGAGCGGCGAAGAGGGTTATCTCGGCTACACCGAGACCAAGCTCGTCACGGTCGCAAAATCAGGCTGAAACGAAAAGCGGGTTAGGTCCCCCAACCTAACCCGCCAAGCTCCCCCGAAGGAGCTCTATCCGTTTGACTGTAGTCAGTCCGAAAGCGGCATCCAGCGCGACAGCGCGCTTTTCCACGAACTCGACTGCGCCATGGGGCGAATTCGCCCATAGCGCGCGCGGCGGCCATTTTCGTCAGTGTAGAAGACCGTGCGCCCCATAGCATCTGGATGGCTCGATACGATCGTCGGCTTTTCCATAGTCGCGTCCCCGATTCGCGGCTGTTGTTAGGCGCAGACTAACACCAAACCTGTGGAAAACTGAGTCTAAAATTGACGCTGGCGTGAAGAATCTTCCGCGAACGTCAAGATTCGGGCTTCGGATCGGGCAATTCTGTCCCCAATCGTGACATATTCGTTCAGATGCACGCCGCCGACGGAAGTCGGGGTTAGCCGCCTGTTCGCTGCACGCCCGCGGCGCGAACATCGGCCAGAGTCGGATATCCGTTGACCGCCATCAGCAAGTCAGCCTCGGCAAGAACCGATCGCAGCACCCAGGCCGCTCCCGCATCGCCGCCAATGGCCAAGCCATAAGTATAGGGCCGCCCGACACCCACCGCAGTCGCCCCCATCGCCAATGCCTTGATCGCGTCGGTGCCCGAACGGATCCCGCTATCGAACAGGACCGGCAGATCGCCCGAAGCTTTCACCACATCCTCAAGCAGATCAATCGTTGCGATCCCGCCATTGGCTTGGCGACCGCCATGGTTTGAGCAGTAGACGCCGTCAGCCCCGTGATCGACGGCGCGCTTGGCATCGTCGGGATGACATATTCCTTTGAGGACGATCGGCAGGTCCGTGACCGATTTGAACCATTCCATATCGTCCCAGGTCAGGACCTGGCCGAAGGTCGCGGCCCACGTGAAGATCGCCGCTTCCATGTTTTCTTCCGGCGGCTGAGCAAGCAGCGAAAGGAAAACGGGATCGGTGAAATAGTTCTGCAGGACCTTGCCCCGCAATTGCGGGAAGTTCGACGCGTTGAGGTCACGCGGTCGCCATCCGGTCACCCAGGTATCGAGCGTGACGACAATTGCTTTGTAGCCCGCTTTCTCAGCCCGCTTGATCAGGCTCTCGGCCAGTTCGCGATTGCGCGGTGTGTAGAGCTGGAAAAAGGCTGGCGTATCCCCGCAGGCCTCATGCACATCCTCAAGCGGATCATTGGCCAGGGTCGAAGCACAGAATGGAACCCCGGTTGCCGCGGATGCCCGGGCAGCAGCCAAGTCACCATGGCGATCCTGACTGGCTTCGCCGTTGAGGCCGATGGGCGCCATGAACAATGGTGTCGGCAATTTCATCCCGAACAGATCGATCGAGAGATCGCGCTCAGCGCAATCGACCATCATGCGAGGGATCATTCCCCAATGGTGGAACGCACCGGAATTGCTGTTCTGGGTATGCTCGTCACCACACCCGCCGGCGACGTAATTGGTAAGCATCGGGCCGAGCGCTTCATGCGCGCGTTTTTCAAGCGTTGCGAAGTCAACCGGGAAGTCAGGCACAATCCCTTTGAGACCTGCATTGTAGATCTCGTTCTGCATCGCGCCGAAATAGCTCATCGTCCAACCTCTCCGTTCTCTGTGAGCGAGAGATTGGTCGGTTGCGTCGCGCGGAGCAAGCGAAATTGTGATCTAGCTCGCAAGAATAGGACCGCACCTAACACTGGCTCGCAATCGCCCGTTACGAGCCGTTGCACACATGCTGGAGGCCCTCAAAGCAACGTCACCTAGCTGACCAGCCAAAATGTAGGATTTGCCTTCAGATCGCCGCTATGCGCCCGCGATTGAGCGCATAGGGCGAACGAAGCAAAATCTTACCACAGGACGACGTAGAGCCCGATCAGGATCGCCACCGTGAGTGCCGCCAGCGTGTTGAACAACGTGTTGGTCGCGAAGGCGATATCGCCCAGCTTGACCGTCTGCTCTTCTTCCGGCGGTGGCGACATCCGAGAGACGACCATGGCGACGACCAGCGACAACATGAACACGCCCCAGATGCGGATGATGAACGGAATATCCGGTGTCGCGAATTTGAGGATCACATTGACCGCCAGCGAGCCCAGCAGCGCCGTGAAGGCACCAACTGCATTCGCTTTCTTGTCGAAGAAGCCCAGCAGGAACACCACAACGATACCCGGCGCGATAAAGCCGGTATATTCCTGCACCGTCTGGAACCCGCTCTCGAAGCCACCGATGAACGGACGCGCCAAGACGAGTGCGATAGCCATCGCCGTGAACGCGGCGATCCGTCCGACCGTCACATAATGCTGCTCAGGCTTGTCCGGCTGCGCGCTGCGATAAAGATCCATCGTGAAGATGGTCGAGATCGAGTTCATCATCGACGCAAGCGATGACACGACAGCTGCGATCAAGGCTGCAAAGACAAGTCCACGCAGGCCGGCGGGCGCAAAGCCCATCAGCTCGCCATAGGTGCGATCTGACTTCTCAGCCAAGGCCGCGCCATCAAGCACGCCTTGCTGCGCGAGGATCACTGCAGCGATGCCCGGCACCACAACAATGAACGGCACGAGGATTTTGAGGAAGGCCGCAAAGGCCAAGCCCTTTTGCGCTTCGCCAAGGTTCTCTGCGCCCAGCGCACGCTGGATGATATATTGGTTGAATCCCCAATAGCTGAAGTGAAGGACCCACAGCCCGCCCAGCAGAGTCCAGATGCCCGGAAGGTCTGAATAGGCCGGATGCTCAGGCTCGAGGATCATCTCGAAGTGACCGGGCATTTCCTGAAGCAGATAGCCAAACCCGGCAAAGGCTCCGTCAGCTGGCAGCGCATCCAGCGCAAACCAGGTGATGGCAAGCCCACCGATGATCAGGATCACGACCTGGATGATGTCGGTCAGGGCAACTGCCTTGAGACCGCCATAGAGCGAGTAAAGCGCCGCAAATCCGGCGAGCGCCATCATCGATGTCATGATGCCCCATCCGGTCAGTGTTTGCACGGCGAGCCCGCCGAGCCACAGCACCGTGGTCAGGTTCACAGCGGTGTACAGCGCGACCCAGAAGACGCTCATCAGATTCTTGACGCCGTCGCCATAACGCTGCTGCAGGAATTGCGGCATCGTATAGATCTTGCGCTTGAGAAAGATCGGCAGGAAATACTTCGCGACGATCAAGAGAACGATCGCGGCTTGCCATTCATAGGCTGCAATCGCCACGCCAACCGCAAAGCCTTGGCCCGACTGACCAATGATCTGCTCGGCCGAAATATTGGACGCAATCAGCGAGGCACCAATGGCCCACCACGGCAATGCGCGACCAGCGAGGAAGTAGTCCTCAGTGTTCTTATCATGCCCAGCAGGCTCGCGGCTCACGGCAAGCGCAATGCCCAGCAAGGCCACAGCGTAGCCAATGATGATGACGATATCGATTGTTTCGAGCGTCACAGACTTACTCCCCTCTCCCGGCGCAATTCTGTTGCGCGCCTCTATCTTACAGCTGCGGCGATCCCCAACGCGCAGCTCTTGCCGCTCATTTGATCAGAGCGTGCATTCGGTTCCTTCAGGCAGGCTTTCCCGCCTGACTGACGCAATCCGCAGGGTGATATCCTGCTCAGGTTGGATTGCAACGGCGGTGCCACCGCCAGGAGCGCATATACTGGTGACAACGATGTCACGCCAGCCTTTTCCTGCAGCGACTGAGAGCGCCTGTGTAATATCAACGCTTGAGCGAGGGCCACCAGATGCTGTTCCGACATGCAGGGTCACCGGTCCCAAGGGACGTTCATCCAGGCTAAGCGTGATCCGGAACGCGTCCTCGCTGTCCGATTGACCGGCCAAGGCAAGCGTCGAGCCACCGGCAATAGTAATCTCGCGCGCGTCTTCTTGAGCATTGCGATCGATACCGCGCGCGCTCACGCCATTGGCATCACCACGCAGCTGATCAAGTTTGGCCGATGCCCCGCCGACAATTGCGAGCGCCATAACGCCCCCGCCTAGTCGGCCGGACGAGAAATAGTCAGACGCATCGACATCCATCAACGGGCCGCATTCCTCGCTCAGCTGCGGGGTTGCGGACGTATCGTCAAAGCCGCGACCATAGCCTACGTTGAACAGGGCGCCTTCGCTGCCATTGACGGGGCTGCCTTCGCAAGCAGCTGGCCAGCTAAAGGAAAGCTTGCCGCTTGGTGCCACCTTACCAGTCAGGACATCGCCAACGCCCGCGCCCTCACTGCCCGGCAGCCACGACGCCACGAACGCATTCGAGACATTCATTTCGCGGTTCATCCACATCGGACGACCAGAAAGAAACACCGATACGGTCGGGATGCCCTGCTCGCTGAATGTCTTCAGCAAGGCCAATCCCTCTTCGTCGCGAAACACCATGTCTGCCTGGTCGCCGGCGAATTCGGCATAGGGCCGCTCGCCAAACACCACCACTGCAACATCGGGCTTGGTTTCGAACGAACCGTCCTCGGACAAGGTGGCGGTCCCGCCATTGGCTGCGACACCTTCACTGATACCCTGCCAGATCGTCGAAGATTTGGGGAACAGCTCGGCCGTGCTCTCTGCCATGCCTTGCCACTCAAGCGTCCATCCGCCCGAAGCGATACCAACATTGTTGGCAGCAGATCCTGCGACCAAGACTTTGGCGCCGGCCGCCAAAGGCAACACGCCGTCGTTCTTCAAAATGACTTGCGAACGGGCGACAGCCTCGCGCGCCAAAGCGCGGTGCTCATCCGATGCCAACAACTCAAATTGCCCCGCAACGCCGCGCTCTGACGGCCGCTTGGCATCATCGCCAAGCAAGCCAGCGCGGTACTTCACGCGCAACACGCGGGTGACCGCTTCGTCGACGCGCTCGATTGGAATAATGCCGTCTTTGGTTTGCGCGATGAGAGACTCCATCAGCGCCTTCCAATCATCGGGCACCATATAGATGTCGAGGCCCGCCATCAGCGATTGCGGGCAATCGGTCACGGTGCAGCCCTTGATCTGGCCGTGTCCGTTCCAATCACCCACGACCAAGCCATCAAATCCCATCTGACCGCGCAATACGTCCGTCAGCAGGCTTTTGTTGCCATGCATCTTTCGGCCATTGATCGAATTGAAGCTGGCCATGATGGTTTCGACACCGGCTTCGATCGCCGCCGGATAGGGGCGGCCATGCAGATCCAGCAGCGCATCGATATCACCATTGACGTCACCCTGGTCCACGCCGCGTTCGGTCCCGCCATCGCCGAAGAAGTGTTTGGCGGTTGCGATGACTTTGCCTGTGCCGAGATAATTGTCGCTGCCAGGCTTGCCTTGCTGGCCTTCAACCAATGCCGCGCCCAGCTTGGCTACGAGATCCGGGTTTTCCGAATAGCTCTCATAGGTGCGTCCCCAGCGATCATCACGAGCCACAGCGACGGTGGGAGAGAAGTTCCAGTCAATCCCGGTCACCTCGATCTCTGCTGCCGTCGCTGCGCCGATCCGGCGAACCAAGTCGGCGTCGCCAGTTGCGCCCAGCGCGATGTTGTGAGGAAACAGAGTGGCGCCGACGATATTGGAATGTCCGTGAACGGCGTCCGTGCCCCACATGACGGGAATTGCGGGCTCACCATCGGGCAAGGGCTTCACTGACGCATCATACATTTCGTCAGCCAGTCGGAGCCATTCCGAGGCTGGCGCGAACTCATCGCCATAAGGGCCGCCATTGCCGCCATTGAGGTAGCTGCCAAAGCGATAGCGCTCCATGTCCTCAGCGGTGAACGAATTGATCTGCGGTTGGATCAACTGAGCGATCTTGCGCTCCAGGCTCATTTTGGCGACGAGAGCAGAAACGACTTCGTCCTCAGACAGCATATCCGCCTGGGTCGCGCTTGCCACTGGCGCGGCGGGCGTGCTTGCCACAGGAGCAGACCCGTAAGCTGAGCATCCGGCCAACGACCCGGCCAAAAGAATGGTAGTGGCGAACAGCTTCGCACGATTACGCATGGCGCCTTATCCCTCCCCAGATAGAACACGCTATGTCATTATGAGAACGTTCTCAAGAACGATTGGTGACACGCTCACATGCTGTGAGTCAAGGTCTCATCGCGGTCGAGGAACGCTGCCAAGCAAGAGTGCGGCAAGCAGCGACAGGCCAGCGAATAGTCCAAACAGGGCCGAGAAGCCGAATGACGGCACCAAAGTCAGCGTCAACCACGGCATCACCAGCGACGGGACCGTGTTGGTAAGATTGAAGACACCCAGGTCGCGTCCGCGATGTTGTGGGAGCGGCAGCACACGCAGCGTCTGCCCGGTGTGCAGCGAAAGGAAGATCGTCGCGGCGACGCCAAACAACACATAGCCGACAATTGCGAGCTCCAATCCGCTGGCCACTGCCATGACCAAAAGACCAGCTGACGCGATGGCTGCACAGGCTGCGAGCGGGGCGATGGGCCGATTGCTGGCATCGGACCACCGTCCCAGCAGCAAAGCGAGCGGCACCGATATGACCAGCACCGCGCTGAATATGTTGGCCGCCGCGTTTTCGTGAAAATCTTGCGCGATCGAGCGCAGCCAAAACAGCAGGAAAGCGAACAATCCCGCCTCGGCTATCTGCACGAGGAAGCGGGCACTCCACATCTTGATAACGACCGATTGACCGTGGAGCTGATCCGCTTGAACCGCTTCGGCGCGATTTACAGGACGGGTCAGGTGCTCCAGTTCGCGCCGCCGACCGAATATCGCCACTGGCAGGACCAGCGCAGCAACAAACATTGCAACCAGCACGAGACGGCCTTGCGCATCGGCAAGGCCTTCGATCGTGACGATTGAACCGGCCAGCGCCCCAAGCGCAGGAGCGAAAGCAAGCAACCCGCCGAGCAGACCCTTTTGCGAGTCTGGAACACAGTCACCAGCCCAAGCGAATAATGGCCCAAGCATCATGTTGAGCCCGACCTGCCATACCATCACCATGATCAAGAGCTCGGTCAGCGAGCTTGCTGTACCGGTCGCGATCAGCATCCCGCCGGAAAGCACCATGCCACTAACAATCCATGGCAGGCGCGTCTTAGTCCGGTCGCTGAGATAGCCGAACGCGATATTCGCCAGGCTCGCGATGATCGCACCAAAGAATGTCACCTCTGCGAGCGCGCCGACATCCTCGGTTCCCATGAGAGCGGTGATCTTGAGTGGCAAAAGTACGGTCAGAAACGGAATATAGGCCGTCGCACCAGCCGCGGTTGCCGCTGCCAGCAACACCAGAAACCATATCGGCTGCCGCAATTCTGTCGATGAACCTGAGGTCACTTAGCCTCGGGAGCTGGCCCGATCGACTCGCGCTCAACCAATTGAGCACGCACATTGATTACGTGCGTTGGCGGCGGAGTTCGATGGTAATTGATCAACGCCTCTGTCGCGGCCGAGACGGTCTCTGCAATGGGTTGATCGACAGCAGTAAGCGCCGGCTGGCTGAAACGCACGATCGGCGTATTATCAAATGATATCAGCGACAAATCCTGCGGAACGCGAAGCCGCTTGAAGCGTGCGACCTCTAGTGCGGCCAATGTCATCTGGTCGCTGCTGCCAATTATCGCTGTCGGGCGATCATCCAATTCAAGCAGCCGATCAGCCGCAGCCAGACCAGATTCGCGTCCAAAGTCTCCGCGATCGCAAAGGTCATCACACTGCAAATCCGCCGCTTGCATGGCGCGTTTCCAGCCCTCGATACGCCAACCGCTCAGACTGTATTCTTCAGGGCCCGCGATCAATCCGATGCGCGTGTGTCCGAGCGCTATCAGCCTTTTGGTGGCCAATTCGGCCGCGCCGGTATCGTCCATCGTCAAACGGATACCAGCGCCCTCTTCGGTCGATCCAATTCGCGCGAATGGTATCGAGCGCCTCTCCAGCAATTGCGTGATCAATTTGTTTTCAGAGTGTGGCGGCGTCAGGATCACGCCATCCGGCTGAAGCGCGGCAATCGTCGCGCTGAGTTCACGCTCGACATGGTCGCTATGCGTATCGACCAGTTCCACCATCATGCGATAGCCGTGTTCGGAACAGGTGAGCATTCCGCCAAGCAGCATCTGATCGACCCAGTCCGTGCCTTGCCGATTGCGCCAGTCCGCGATTGTCCGTTCACGATCATTGATGGCGAGAATGATATACGAGCGCGATCCGCTCATCCGTTGCGCAGCCAGAGATGGTACGTAGCCCAGTTTGTCGATCGACGACTGGACCCGTTCGCGCATTTGCGGGCGTACATTATTTTCGGCATTGATGACCCGGCTTACCGTCTGCAGCGAAACTCCCGCATCTTCCGCTACGTCCCGGATTGTCACCGCCATGCGGCGCTTGGCCATGTGGCTACGCCCCCAACCTGCTCACTTTATACATTCCCGTCCCGTCTCAGGATCTGGGCCGCATTGATATACCCTAACCCAGTCGATCTCGAATTGCGCCGGATAGGTGTTTTCCGCAAGCCCTTTCTCGTTGTAATTCTCTGACAATCGCCCTCCAACCGCAAAATTGGCCATCACATAAAACGGCTGATCAAAAGGCGCTGCTGCGCGCCCTTCTGCCAGAGCGGAGGCTGTGAACCAGTCCTCCTGAGTGGCCGAAAAGTGGACGCGATCATCAACTAGGAACCGGATCAACCCCTCGCCCCATTCAACCGAATAGACGTGAAATTCATCGGATTGCAGCGCTTTGCTCGGCAGTGCGGAGAATTTCGAAACATAGGTGTTGTCTGGATAGAGCTCTCCGAAATGTAACGCGCTGATGCTGCGGTTCTCGCCAACATCGCCCTCGCATTCGTCACACGCCGCGCCTTGATTGACCGCTTCCAGAATGTCGATCTCGCCCGATAGTGGCCACCCTCCATAGGCGTCATCGTTCGGCATCATCCAGAAGGCCGTCCATGTTCCCTGCCCTTTGGGCACCTTGGCGCGCGCTTCGATCCGCCCGTACTTCCACGCATGGAGACCGCGAGTGCGGACCTTGCCTGACGTGTATTCCTGCGTGACCTGTGGGTTCGGATTCGGTGCTATCTCTGGTGGCCTGTCGGGCCCCGTAAAGCGCTCCTTGCGCGCCTTGAGCAGCAGTAGGCCGTCCTTCACCTCAACATTGGCCTCACGGTCGGTGTAGCATTGGCGCTCAAAGTTTCCCCCGCCCCAACAGGACTCTTCGGGTTTCCATTTGGTCCGGTCGAGCTCGTCGCCATCAAATTCATCGCTCCAGACCAGTTTCCACCCGTTCTGATCGACTGAAGATGTCTCCGCGAGCCCTAACTCGGAATTTCGATCCTTGGCCTCCACGGGGCTCTGAGACGCCTCACAGCCGCTTGCCAAAACCAGGGCCGCAGCCACGCCGCACATCTTTGCAAATGTCATCTCTCACCCTCCATGTCGGCAGATTGGCCATTAGCACAAACAAGGAGGGGGACCTTCGCACCCTCTGCAAAGGTCCCCCTCATCTCTCATCCGCTAAGTCCCCCTAAAAATCAAAGCGGGCGAGGAATGTGAAGCGACGGTCATTGCGGAATGCAGAGCGCGTTATCCGCGTGCCATCGAAATCGACCACTTGTGACGTAACCGTCACCTCGTCGAGCAGGTTCACACCTTGCACGCCGAGCTTGAGATAGTCGGTCACCGAGTAGAAGATCGACGCGTCGAGTTGCCCCGTCGATTCCTGCCAAATCGGCGAATACGGGAAGATGTCATCGCGCGGCGTGATCAGGAAGTCTGATCGCCAATTGTAGGCTGCGCGCGCCGCAAATGGCCCCTTCTCATAGAACAGCGTCGCATTGACGGTGTGCTCCGAAATCCCAGCCAGTGGCTGCAACGAGGAGAACAGACCCTGGTTCACGTCAAGGTTGGCGTTGGTGAACTGCCCGCCGTCAATATAGGTGTAGGTGATCGCAGAACCGAACCCGCTCAAAAGACCAGGCAAGAAGTCGTAGGTCTGCTGATACCCGAGCTCGAAGCCCTTGAGCGTACCACCATTGGCATTGACCGGACCGTTGACTTCCACATCGATCGCAACGGCATTGCTATCGATGAATTCAACAATCTCGAAACCATTGTTCACAATGCCTTCGATGTCCTTGAGGAACAGCGACAGCGTCAATGATCCGACATCGTCGAAGTACCACTCAGCCGAAAGGTCGTAATTCCACGATTCGACCGGTCGAACATTGCGGTTACCGGTGCTCAATTGGAACAACGGCCCCGTATCAAGCGTGCCCTCTGCCCGCAGATCGTTGGTGTTGTCGCCGATCGAGCCGCCAGAGCGGAACAATTGCAGATCCGGCCGCGAAATGCCTTTTGACACGGCGAAACGGAACAGCAGCCCGCCACCCGTATCGAGCCGCGCGTTGAAGCTTGGCAACCAGTGATCGAATTTGATCTCACGGTCGTCGAGGAGGATATCGCCGGTGTGACCCGCCGCAAATTCGGCTTTGCGAGCATCCGACAGATTACAATAGCCCGGGATCGTTTGACCTGGCGGAACGAAGCCGCAGGCCGCGTCGATCTCCGCGACTGACACCACGCCATCTCCATTGCCGCCGCCATTGCTGGTTGCAGGATCATCAAAGAAGAATGGGTTCGGGAAGCCAATCAGGCCACCCGTGCGAACCGTAGTCTCGACATAGCGGACACCGAAATTGCCTTCGAGGTTCCAGCCATTGTCAAAGTCCGTGCCATAGTCGATGCGACCATAGGCAGCGTTGGTGATTTCGGTCACATCCGAGATCTCTGGCGGACAGAACGGATCACAGGCTGTTACATTGCCAGCAATATCGGTGAACGAACGCCCTTGGACGCCAAAGAATGGGTTTGGCGTCTGTGACAGCGTGTTGATCTCGCTTGCTTGTCGTGCCGACGTGCCGTCGAGATATTCGCCAAGGAAGTCATCCCCGCCAAAGAACCATGCCGCGCCGCCCGGGATTGGCGTTGGCGCATTGCCGCGCTGGAAGCCATCGCCAAACGGATTGCGAAGCGAAGATGCTTCTGGATATTCGTCGGTGAAAACACCGCCGGAAATCGCGTTCTCCTGGCCCGGAAGGCCGGTGTAATAGCGACCGGGAGTGAAGCCGGACCAATCCGGAACGAACGGTCCGCCACCTTGGAAACAACCTGGACCCTGGCCCCATGGTGCACAGCCCGCACGACCGGCCCATACAGCTGAGAGGTTACCCCAGGTGCTGAAATTGGTGTCGCGGGTTACGCGCTCACGCTCAGCCCAGCGGGCGCCGAAACGCGCTGACTTGAAGAAGCCGTCATCACTAATGTCGTACTCGGCATCGAAGCGAAGGCTTTCAAGGTTGCCGTCATTCTCTTCGAGGCTGTCGAGCAGGAACCAGTAATAGGTGTTCAGGCCGCTGCTGAAATAGTCAGACTCGGCGCCTGGAGGTGCAACGAAACTGACCTGCGGCGTCTTGCCAGTCAGGTCCAGATCAATGTTGGCCCAAGTGCTCATCACACCGATGATCGAGTCACGACGCAGATCGGATTCAATGCTCTGCGCTTCAAAGTTCACGCGGAAACGATCAGTCACGTTCCACTGAGCATCAAACGAGAAATCCTGGGTGGTAGCCTCAGTGTCACGCTGGAAGCGGAGTGACTCGAGCGGAATACCGCCGCGACCAAACGGGTTCGCATAAGCATCTCCAATGCGCTGGCTGAGAACCCCGCTCTGGAACACGCCATTGCTGTCGAATTGCCAGGTGCTGCCATCGGCCGGAACCGGGAACAAGCCCTCATCATTGACCAATGCGAGCAAGGCCGATTCGTCAGTGAAGAACGACGTCTCTGCGCGCAGCCACTCAAAGGTTGCGAGGAATTCACCGCCTGGGCTTTCATACTGAAGAACCGCTGACCAAGCGTTGCGATCACGCTCAAGATCGGTGGTCCGGACACCCGCACCCTTTGGCACAACCACGGTGTCAGCGGGCGGGAAATTGCTCGCGTCAAAGTTCTGGACACCGGTAAATCCGCCATCAGCAACGCTGAGAGCACGGATACACGGCCCATCGAGCGTGGTTGCGCGATAGCAGGGGTCAGTGACTTGCGAAGCGTCGGTCCGGCTGACGAGCTCGGACTGGGCGTAGCTCAATTGGAAACCCAGCGAGCCCGCATCGGTGTCGATCGTGCCGGATCCAAGGATCGAGAAGCCAGGTGACCATTCTTCTGCCAGATCGCCAACATTGGCTTCGACCGAACCCGAAAGCCGGAAACCCGGATTGTCGAGCGGTTTGCGAGTTACGAGATTGACCGTACCGGCAATGCCGCCATCGATCATGTCAGGCGTGACGTTCTTGAATACCTCGACCCGGCCGAGCAGCTCGGGTGACACGTCGTTGAAGCTCAGGACGCGACCGCCGGTCGCCGAGAAAATGTCGCGACCGTTGAGCTCTGAACGCACAAATGGGAGGCCGCGGACGATAACGCCGGTGCCTTCAACCGAGAAACGGTCAGGGTCAGTGGTCTTCTCAAAGCGACCGATATTCACGCCAGGAATACGCTGAAGCGTTTCTGCGACCGAACGATCTGGCAAAGCGCCGATATCTTCCGCCGTCACTGCATCAACGAATGTGTCTGCATCGCGCTTGATGTTCTGCGCATTCTCAAGCGACGCGCGGAAGCCGGTAACAATGATAGCGTTACCCGAATCAGCGTCGCTAACTGTTTCAGTGACATCTTCTTCGGTTTCTGCATCTTGAGCGAAAGCTGGTGCTGCGGTCATGGCTGAAAGCGCCAAACCCGAAGCCGTGCTCAATGCGATAATGCGCCGCGCCGGCGCAAAACGAGCCGTTTTCATATGGACTATTAACCTCCCCAAGCCCCAAGGTGACGTTTTCCGCCTACCTTGTATGAAGGGTTCATAACGCATAATGTTAGCGTTCACAAGTACCGTAATCTTGCCGTCGCAATGAATTTTCAGGCATAGGTATGCGCAACACGCTTGGGACAGAGGGGACCCGATGGGGATCAATCACATAGTAATTGTCGGCGGTGGCACAGCTGGATGGATGGCAGCCGCCGCCTTGTCGCGTCTCAAGAAAGGACGCGAGCTTGAGATAACGCTGATCGAATCGGAGCAGATCGGAACCGTTGGCGTTGGCGAAGCCACGATCCCGCCCTTTGTCGGTTTCAACGAATTGCTCGGGATCAATGAGCGCGAGCTGCTTGCTGCGGTTCAAGGCACTTTCAAGCTTGGCATTCAGTTTGAGAATTGGGGCAAAAAGGGCGACAGCTATATCCACCCGTTCGGCGCTTACGGATATGCCATTGGAGGGATTTCCTTCCACCATATCTGGCACGCCTTCAACCAGCAGGGCGACAACCGACCGATCCAGGTTTTCAACGTCGAAACCATGGCGGCCTATTTCGGAAAGTTCGCGCGCACTCAGGATTTCCCGCGCGACGATCTGCCGCCAGTCAATTACGCCTATCACCTCGATGCCAGCCGATATGCAAAGTTCTTGCGCGGGCTGGCGGAAGGCCGCGGCGTGGTTCGTCGCGAAGGCAAGGTGACTGACGTATCGCAAGACAATGAGAGCGGCTTTGTCACATCGGTCACCATGGATTCGGGTGACGTCATCTCAGGGGACTTCTTTGTCGATTGCTCTGGCTTCCGCGGGCTGCTGATCGAGCAAACACTCGAGACCGGTTATGAGGATTGGACGCACTGGCTGCCCTGTGATCGTGCGGTCGCTCTCCCTTGCAGGCGCGAGGATGGCAGCCCGCCACCGCCCTTCACCCGGGCAACAGCCCATGACGCCGGCTGGCAATGGCAAGTCCCGCTGCAGCATCGCAATGGCAATGGCCATGTCTATTGCAGCAGCCACATGTCAGATGATCAGGCGCACGATATCTTGGTCGGCAATATCGCTGGCAAACCGGAGGCTGATCCGAACTTCCTGCGCTTCGTAACCGGGCGGCGAAAGAAATTCTGGAACAAGAACGTTGTCGCTCTGGGACTTTCAGCCGGCTTTATGGAACCGCTTGAGTCGACCTCGATCCACTTGATCAACACCGGTGTGGACAAGCTCATCGCGATCATGTCGCTCGATGGCGTCACGCAGGTTCAGGAAGACACATTCAATCGCCTTACAGCGAAGGAATATGCGCGGATCCGCGACTTCATCATCCTGCATTACAATGCGACGTCGCGCGACGACACCGAGTTTTGGAACTACGTCCGAACGATGAGCGTGCCTGACACGCTGACTGAGAAAATCGAGATCTTCAAAGCCAATGGCCAGATCTTCCGCGAGGAAGATGAATTGTTCACGGAAACGAGTTGGGCTGCGGTCATGATGGGCCAGGGAATCGAGATGCAAGGCCATAACGCAATGGCCGACACATTCGATCTGGAAGCGACCAAGAAAGAGCTCGACGAAATGGAGCAGTCGATCCGCTTTCTGGTCCAGCAAATGCCCGGCCACGGCCAATATCTGCAGAAATACTGCCCGGCAGAGGCTGCCTAAGAGACAGTCATTCTTACGAGCTTCAGCCCCCAAAACCTTGAGGTGATCGCGCCTTAATGTTAACGTTCCCAGCATATCGGGAGAGGGAATCATGGTAATCGCAAAAATGCGCGGCCTTGGTGCGGCGTGCCTATTCGCTATCGGAGCAATCGCCAGCGGACCTGCTGTTGCGCAGGAAGCCGATCTCGCGGCGCTCGACGCGCAATTGCCGGGTGATCTGGTGAACGATCCATCTGCGATCGATTGGGAAAGCTACGGCGCGGATCTGTCTGCCAGTGCGGTCATCGATGAAAGTATTCCCGGCGGCGGTGCTGCGCGCAGGTTTGAAGTCCGCCGCGCGGCCGAATTCATCTACACCGCCGGCACCAACATCCCGCTGACCAAAAGCGTCAGTCGCGGCGACACGGTCACAATCGGTTTTTACGCGCGAACGATCGAAGCTCAGACCGAAGACGGTAGGGGCGTCCTGCGCGTTCGCTTTCAACAGAATGTCGAGCCCTATCCTGGCTTTGGCGAGCAAACCGTAACCATCGGCAAGGACTGGGAATGGTATGAGGTGACCGCCGAGGCCGAGCAGAAACTGCGCAAGAAAGACGGGATTGTCGCGGTTCAATTTGGTCGCACGCGCCAGATCATCGAAATAGGGCAGGCGATCGTCGTGTCCGGCGCCAGCAAGATTGCCGATCAGGGGCCGGTGGTCGCAGCCGCACGCGTTGAAATACCGGAACTGGAAATGCCCGAAGCGATCGAAGGCCTTGGCACTTTGATCAACGATCCAGGACAGGCGGTATGGAAATTTGGCGGCTCGGTCGGCAACCATATCAGCCGCGATGAGCCTGAGATCTGGATGATGAAGGCGACCAGGTTCGAAGTCGCCAGCGACGGTTCTCAACTGACGGATTTGTCCGCGACGATCCCGATCAATCAAGCAATCGCCAAGGATGATGACCTTGAAGTCGTCATCGTCGCGCGGACCATCAGCACAACGGCTGCCGATGGCAAGGGTGTCGCTGCCTCGCGTATCCAGGGCACGGCCCCACCATTTGAAAGCTTCGCTGCCAATCGCTTCAAGATTGGCTCGAACTGGCAATTGCTGCGGATCAAGACCAAGGCACCACGGGCCTACACGCCTGGCGGTTCGGAATTGCAGCTCTACTTCGCCGGCTCGCAACAGGTCATCGATCTCGGCCCGGTCTATGTCTTCAAACTCGACTGAGTGACATTAGTGCGGGCGCCGATCAGCGGCGCCCGGCACACCAATTGTGCTGATATCCCAAACAAGTGGAGTGAAAAGCCTGAGTATTGGGCTGCTTGCCCTTGCCTCCCACAACCAATCGTCGGATAGTGCTTAACTATATCTGAGTGTGTCAGAATGGTTGCACTAATCGTGGGGGAGAGTGTTCATGGCTGTATCCGATCATGTAGATTTCAATGGCTTCATGGAGGGCGTGAAGAAGCGCAATCCAGGTCAACCTGAATTTGTCCAAGCAGTCCAAGAGGTGGCGCAAGACATTTTCGACTTCATTTCGGACAAAGAAGAGTATCACGAAGCCCAGATCCTGCGACGGATTGCCGAGCCAGATCGCGTTGTCAGCTTCCGCGTCTGCTGGGAGGATGACAACCACAATATTCGCGTCCAACGCGGATATCGCGTTCAAAACAACAATGCGATCGGCCCTTACAAGGGTGGCATCCGGTTCCACCCGAGTGTCAATGAAAGCGTGCTCAAATTCCTCGCTTTCGAGCAGACCTTCAAAAACTCACTGACCGGCCTTCCAATGGGCGGCGGCAAAGGCGGCGCAAACTTCAATCCGCGCGGCAAGTCCGATGCCGAAGTGATGCGCTTCTGCCAAAGTTTTATGACCGAACTTTACCGCCATATCGGACCAGACACCGATGTGCCTGCGGGCGATATCGGCGTCGGCGCGCGCGAAATTGGCTACATGTTTGGCCAATACAAGCGGATCACCAACCGCTGGGAAGGCGTGCTGACCGGCAAGGCGACCGAATATGGCGGATCGGAAATGCGCCCCGAAGCGACCGGCTATGGCGCCGTTTACTTCATGCAGAACATGCTCAAGCATGCCGGCAAGGAGATTGACGGCAAAACCGCCATCATCTCTGGTTCGGGCAATGTCGCGACCCATGCGGCGGAGAAGATCACGCAGCTGGGCGGCAAGGTCCTGACATTGTCAGACAGTGGCGGCTTCATCCATGATCCGGATGGGATCAATCAAGAGAAGATCGACTGGATCAAAGAACTCAAAACCGTGCGCCGTGGCCGCATATCTGAATATGCCGACCACTTTGAAGGCGCGACCTTCCATGAAGGCAAGCGGCCTTGGCATGTTCCGGGTGACCTCGCCCTTCCCTGTGCGACGCAGAATGAGCTGCACAAAGAGGATGCAGAAGCTCTGGTCGCCAATGGCGTTCTTGCCGTTTCTGAAGGCGCCAATATGCCCACGACTCTCGAAGGGGTTCAGATCTTCCACTACGGCAAGATCATGTATGGCCCCGGCAAGGCCGCCAATGCAGGCGGTGTCGCTGTCTCAGGCCTGGAAATGAGCCAAAACTCTGAGCGAATCGCGTGGAACCATGATCGTCTCGGCGAGATGCTGACCGAGCTGATGGAAGGCATTCATGGCAAGTGCGTCGCCTATGGCGATATGGGCGACGGCTATGTCGACTATGTCAAAGGCGCAAATATTGCCGGCTTCAAGAAAGTCGCCGATGCCATGCTTGCCTTTGGAGTTGTCTAAACGGCTAGCGAACGCCCAATTGCTCGGCTTGCGCACGCAGGCCGGGCTCAGCCGCCGGATTGGCCGCGATGGCAGCGTCCAGTGCTGCTCGAGCGCGCTCGGGCTCGCCCAAGGTCATCCGGCTGCGCATAAGCATGACCCAGCCGTCAAGGTTTGAAGGATCGGCGGCAAGCCGCTCTTCCAATCGCTCGACCATGCCCACAGCCATTTGCCGCTGGTCATCGGCCGACAAAGATCCTGCCGCGGCGACCTGCTCTTGAGTCGGTCCGCGCAGATTGGGCGCGCCGAGAGTCTGGCTTGGTGCGCGCCCTTGGATGACCGTCGCCAGGCGCGTGCTTACGTCGATGTCGTTGATCCGGCCCACTTGCTCAATCGTGCGGACAAGATCACCCTCCCACGGTGCGCCGGGCGGCGTATCGCTGAGCAGACCCAGCCAGCTGTCGATCGCCCCGGTGTGGTCGCCGTCAATGTCCTGCTTCACCGCCATGAAGTAACGCGCGCGCGGATCACTTGGGTCGATCTCAAGCGCCCGCTCGAATGCCTCAAGCGCGGCCGGAGGGAGTGGGTCACCCTCGCTCGCCATAACCCGTGCTTCGCCCAAGGCTGACCACAGAACTGAGTGCGAACCATCGATTTCAACCGCGCGCTCATAGGCATCGCTCGCATCCGCGAATTGGCCTTCCGAGAAGTGCGCGAAGCCAAGCTCCTGCCAAGCGAGCGAATCGTCCGGCGATGCAAGGGCCGCGTCACGAAGCTCTTCTATCGAAGGCGGTCCATCGGCGGTTTGGACTTCGCTTTGTGCGCTGCTCTCGCCGCCCAAAACATTGTAGGCGACAGACGCCGCAGCAAGCACCAATGCGATGCCCAGCAGGATGTAGCCTGATTTTGAGTTGCTGTTTGTAGCGCTCTGATCTTCTTGCAATTCTGCCATCCCCCGCACCTAGCAGCGCCGCACACAGGCAGCAATCGAGACTGCTATACTAAGCCAGCCAATTTTGTTAGGCAGGAGACTGTTCCATCGGGATGGGGGAGATGGGGTTTGTCGGATGTGTTCCGTGTAGCGATTGTAGGCTCCGGACCAGCTGGATTGAGTGCGGCCGCACGCGCCGCTGCACTCGGCATGAGCCACATTCTGCTCGAAAAGACCGACCACCTCTCTGATACGATTTTCAAATACCAAAAGGGCAAGCACGTGATGGCGACGCCCTCGAATTTGGTGCTGCGCAGCGATCTCGAATTTGATGCCGGAAAGCGCGAAGTGATCCTGGGAACCTGGGACCGCGAAGCCGATGAGCAAAAGATCAATGTCAGGCTCAATTCCGAAGTTGTCGAGATCACTGGCGACGAAGGCAATTTCGCGATCAAGTTCAAAGATGGCGAGGCCATTGTTGCCGCCGCAGTCGTTCTGGCGATTGGCACCCAGGGCAATCCCAACAAGCTGCGGACGCCGGGCGCAGACATGCCGCACATCCAGTATCAGTTGGATGATCCTGGCGAGTATTTTGACGAGCACATCACTGTGGTCGGTTCAGGCGATGCCGGGATCGAGAACGCACTAGGGCTGGCGGCTGATGATGCCCAGCGCAACACCGTTACCATCCTCAATCGCCGCGCCGAATTCGCCCGGGCCAAGCCTGCCAATGTCGCTTTGCTCGAAGAGGCCGAACAGGACGGCCGCATCAGCGTGCGGCGCGAAACCAGCCCGGCCGAAGTCAAAGACACAGAGCTGGTGCTCGAAACGCGTGACGGACAGGAGACCATTCGCTGCGATCGCATCATCGCGCGAACCGGGTCGCAGCCGCCGCGTGGCTTTGTCGAAAGCATTGGAATCGAGTTCACTGGGGAAGATCGCGGCGCCTTCCCCAAGCTGACGCCAGCGTTTGAGACGACCAAGAAGGGTGTACACGTCATCGGCGCCTTGGCCGGCTATCCGCTGATCAAGCACTGTATGAACCAGGGCTATGACGTGATCGAGTTCCTCAATGGGAACACGGATCTCAAGCCCGCTGATGAACCAATACTGGCAGAGAAATTTGCCAATCTTCCGGGCAATCGCAGCGTTGACGAATGGCTGACTGTGTTCGGCAAGAATATCGAGATTTTCCGCGATCTCTCTCCGCTCCAGTTGCGTGAATTGATGCTGGACAGTGACGCACTCGCTTTCGCGCCGGGCGAAGCAGTCTTCAACCGCAACGAACCTGGCTCATCGATGTTCGCCATCGCCGAAGGGTCGGTCGCGGTGGAAGTGAGCCCAGATGATCCGTCCATCACCGTGCCAATCGAACAGGGCTCTATCTTCGGCGAAGTCGGCCTGATTTCCGGTCGTCGGCGCGGATCAACCATTCGCGCGGCTGAGCCTCTGGTGAGCGTCGAATTGTCGCGCAATGCGGCGCTTAAGCTGCTCGCCACCTCGCCAGGTGCCAATGACGTCGTCAATCGCATCTCGATTGAGCGGCAATTGCTGCAAATGTTCGGATCGGGCCTGACCAAGCAGGACGTCGCGGCCTTGGTCGACAGCGCCGAAGTGATGGATGTGCGAGCTGGCCAGACCATCATCGAAGAAGGCGCGGAAGACACTGACGTGTTCATCATTCGCCGCGGCTCGATGATTGTCGAGAAGGACATTGGCGGACGCCCTGTCTTCCTGTCCTACCTTCCAGCTGGAAGCTATTTCGGCGAGATGGCGATCATCGATGGATTGCCACGATCGGCATCGATCAAGGCATCGATCAAGTCCGAAGTGATCCGCCTGCCCGGCGAAGGCTTCCTCGCCTTGCTCGATAAGAACCCGCAATTGCGTCAGCGCGCGCTCAGCGACATGGCCAGCCGGCGCGAAGTCAACGCATTCGTCGAGAGCCGGAAGGACAATTTCGGCAGCGCGGTCGACATGTATTCCGAGACCGCGCAATTCCTGGTCGATAACGGGATCGGCGAAGCCACCGACGTGCTGCTAATCGACGAGAAATTGTGCATTGGCTGCGACAATTGTGAGAAGGCCTGTGCCGATAGCCATGAAGGCCTGTCACGGCTCGATCGTGAAGCAGGGCGGACTTACGCTCACCTGCATGTTCCGACGTCATGCCGCCACTGTGAGCATCCGCATTGCATGGCGGACTGCCCGCCCAATGCAATCCAACGCGGCGCCGATGGCGAGGTCTTTATCGACGAGACATGCATCGGCTGCGGCAATTGTGTCCGCAATTGTCCTTACGATGTGATCCGGCTCGAAGCGAAGCCGCCGAAAAAGCCGTCGCTGCTCGAATGGATGCTGTTTGGACGAGGTCCAGGACCAGGTCAGGCTCCCTACGCCTGGCGCAAGTCCGAAGCAGAAAAGCAATCGACCGAGCAGGCCAAGCTGGCAATCAAATGCGATATGTGCGCCGGGATCGACGGCGGCCCAGCCTGTGTCCGCGCCTGCCCCACCGGCGCCGCCATTCGCGTGGCTCCGGAGAAATTCCTGTCCGTTGCAAGGCTGGAGGACACTGAGTGATGGCAACCTCCGCCGATCAAGATCTCGAATTCCACGAGGCGCGCCGCGCTTCGGACCATGAGAGCTTCCTTGCGCATCGCAAGATGCGCTGGGCCAAGATTGCCACCATGCTGTGCCTCGTCTCGCTGGTCGGCTATTTCCTGATCGATCAGGAACCGCGCCCCAATGGTGGCAGCTGGTATGGATATACTTTGGGCACGATCGGACTGCTGCTGATCATCTGGCTGGCGCTGCTTGGCATCAGAAAACGCAAGATGACCGAAGGGCGCTGGAGCCTCAAAGCGTGGACCAGCGCGCATGTCTATCTGGGCTTATCAGTGATCGTCATCGGGACGCTTCACACGGGCTTCCAGCTGGGCTGGAACGTCCACACACTGGCTTGGGCGCTGATGATGCTGGTGGTGATTTCAGGCATTTATGGCGTCACAGTCTATGCCGTGCTCCCCAGCCATATGAGCTCCAATCGCAAGGAAATGACCAAGCGCGAGATGGTCGAATCGCTAGCCGCAATCGACCGTCAGCTCGAACAGGCCGCGCAACCCTTGGAGCGTGACAAGGCCGATCTCGTGATTGCTGCGCTGGAGCAGGACACATTCGCCGGTGGCGCTTGGGCGCGTTTGACGGGCCGCTATCGCAAATGCGCGACTGATCGCGCGCTCAAAGGCTTGCCCGATGATTTCAGTACGATGGAGGACAATACCGGCCCTGAGGAACGGGTTCGTTCGCTGCTGCGCCGCCGTGCGTCTCAGCTTGGCCAGATCCGCCGGCATATGCGGATCAAGGCTCTGCTCGAGATCTGGCTGTTCATCCATATTCCCGCAACCATAGCCCTGCTGGCTGCGCTGTTCGCGCATGTCGTCAGCGTGTTCTATTATTGGTGAGGGCGGCACGATGGCATTTCTGATCCGCACCATCGACTACACGGCCGCAGGGCGTGAAATCGTCCGCGAACACCCCGTGGACCAGGCCAGCCTTTCGCTTGGACGCGCGTCTGAAAACGATATCCACCTTCCTGACCTCGCGGTTGAGCAGCAGCACGCGCGGATCACCCAAAAGCCCGATGGCAAGCTCGCAGTCGAAGCGCTCAGTTCGCTTGGCTTTGTGATCGATGGGAGGCAAGCCGACGCGGCGACGATCGATCCAGGTGAAGGCGCCGAACTGGCGATCGGCTCATCGCTCCTCACCATTGCCAAGGACGAAGGCGATGCCATTGGCATCACGATCCGCAAGGCAGAGAAGGACGCGGCAAGTGGCGATGCGCTGAGCGGATTTGCCTTGGCGAGCGCCCTGCCCAGCAAGCGCTTCATGTCTTGGGCGTTCACGCTGGTTATTCTCGTCGCGCTGCTCGCGATCCCAATCTATTCGCACCTCACACGCGAGCGGGTCGAGCCCGACGCGGACAGGCCGGGACAGGTCACACTCGATTCTGCCTGGAGCACAGGCAAGCTCAGCCTCGCTCACCATGGATTGGAGGACAATTGCGAAGCCTGCCATGTCGACGCGTTCGTGTCAGTGCGAGACGATACCTGCCTGGCGTGTCACCAGGAACTGGGCGATCATGCCCCAGCTCCACGACTGGCAGACGGGCGCGCACCGCACAGCTTTGGCGACGACCTGCAATGGCAAGTCGCCAGCATGTTCGGCAAGGAAGGGCCAGGCGCCTGCACGACCTGCCACACCGAGCACGAAGGCCCCACTCGGATGGAGCCCGCCAGTCAGCAATTCTGCGCTGACTGTCATGATACGCTCGACACGCGGCTGATGGACACCTCGCTTGGCAATGCATCCGACTTTGGCCTGAAACACCCACAGTTCCAGCCGACTTTCTTCACCGCGCTCAACCAGGATCAGCCGGTCCGCGTATCGCTCGACAACGATCCTGAAGAAATGAGCGGCCTGAAATTCCCGCATGACGTGCATCTCGACAAGACTGGCGGGGTCGCCCGCATGGCCATGCGATTGGGACGCGGCAATGGCTATGGCGGCCCGCTTGAATGCAGTTCATGCCACACCGAAGATGCCAACAGGATTGGCTTCCAGCCAGTCGAAATGGAAAGCGCGTGCGAGAGCTGCCACAGCCTTGTGTTTGACCGGGTCGGCGGCGTCTTCCGCCGCTTGCCGCATGGTGATGTCGAACAGATGCGGGCCAACCTTCTGGCTATGGACCGCACGCCGCGTCGCCCGATCGTGACCGGGCGCAGCCGCCCGGGCCAGTTCGCGCGCGGATCACAATATTACGCCAATTTCGGCCGCCCGCTGCCTTCATTGGTCGGCGTGGATCGTGCGCTTGCTCCGGGTGGCGTGTGCGGTGAATGCCACTTGCCCGGCACCACCAATGGCCGGCCGGACGTGATCCCGGTCAACTTGCCAGACCGTTTCATGCTGCACGGCTATTTTGATCACGCTGCACACGAACAAGAAGAATGCTCGACCTGTCACGCAGCCGAGACTTCCGAAAGTGCAACCGACCTCCTGCTTCCTGATCTCGCGATCTGCCGTGACTGCCACATGGGTGAAACCGCAATCGAGTCAGATGTGCCCTCCAGCTGCGCGATGTGCCACTCTTATCACGTGCCGACCGGCCCCGCGCCGCTCGACCACCCCAGCGACCGAACAAATATGGCGGCGCTGACCAACCGAAGAGGGCCATAAGATGTCAGACCAGGACACAATCCTCACCGTCGCACAGATGACCGATATCCATATCGGATTCGATCAGAGCGCCAAGCCGGAGGAGCTCAATCGGGTCCGGTTCCGACAAACGCTTGCGCGGCTCAAGGAGCAGCCCAGCCCGGTCGACATGCTGGTGCTCACCGGCGATCTCACCGATCGCGGCGACCGCGAAAGCAATGAGAAGATGGCGGAGCTGCTCGAGAACTGCCCCTTCCCGCTTCATCCGCTGGCGGGCAATCACGACAATCGCGAAGAGCTGCTGCGCGTGTTTCCCGATTGCCCAACAGCTGATGGGTTCATGCAATATGCGGTCGAGAGCAAAGGCCTGCGCATGCTGATGCTCGACACCTTTGAGCCCGGACGTCACGGCGGAGCGTTTTGCGAGACGCGCGCCGCCTGGTTGAGCGATCAGCTTGCAGCGCACCCGGACACGCCAACGCTGCTGTTTCTGCATCACCCACCGGTCGTATCCGGCATCGCATGGATGGACCCCGGACCGAACGAGAAATGGATGCAGCTATTGGGCGAAGCAATTGCTGGCCATGATCAGATATTGGCAATGCATTGCGGGCATCTGCATCGTCCGCTGACCACATCTTTCCAAGGCATTCCGCTGGGCGTGACGCCATCGGTTGCGCCGCCCGTTTCGCTGGACCTGCGCAGCATTTCGACGGAAACGCCTGACAATCGCGCACTCATAACCACCGAGCCGCCCGTCTATGCCCTGCATCGCTGGGATGGATCGCATTTGGTCACGCACTACGAGACCGTCAGCGATTGGAATGTGCTGGCCTGGTATGGGCCGCATCTGCAGCCCATGATCCGCGAACTGGTCGGCGAAAAAGAGTAAGGCACGGGCCGTAAGAGGCTCAGTCCGCAGCCACCCAAGCATCGAGATCGGGATCGTCTGATACCCGCCAGGGAACGCCCCGGCGTGTCATGAACAGCTTCTCCATTTCCGGCCGCGTGAAGGGCCTGGATCCCAGCCGTCCGAACACGGCCATCTGGCCACCCGTCTCGTCGACCGCGCGATCACGATCAAGGCCCTTGCTCAGCGATACGGCCGGCGACGGCGTTTTTGCCCAAGCGACCAGTTCGGGCACGGGAGCCGGGCTGAAGCCATAGAAATTGCGCTGACTGTCAGGGCTGGTCAGTTGCAGCACTTTGAGCCCGTTTCTGCCGTCGGCGACATAGGCGAACAGCGAAGCATTGGTGGATGCGACAATGACGTCTTCCGCGTCATTGAGGTTGCCACCCAACGTCTCCTTGCGGAAGATCTTCGGCTCGAGCGGCCGTTCGATATCGACGATCACCAGTCCATCTTGCTTGGCTGCGACATAGGCATAGGTCCGCGCCAGATAGATTCGGCGCGCATCGGCCAATTCGACCGTGCCCTGAGGCCGAGCGACCGGATTGCGCAAATTGGTGACATCGAACAGTTTGAGCCCGTCTGCATCGCTGACCCAGAGATAGCGGAACTGGATCGCGCTCGCGCGCGCGTCTTCGAGTTCACGAACTGCCGCAATCTGCGGGTCGAGCGGATTGGCCAGATCAACCACGACCAAGCCGCGATCTGCCGTGATATAGGCGATTTCGCCGGCAAGGTGGATGTGTGAAGCGCCATTGAGAACACCATCCGGGTTCCACGCGTCCCCCCCACCCGACAACTCAGCCCGGCTCAGTTTGTTGTTGCGGAAATCGCCATCCGCCATCGTGTTGACGTCGACCAGGATCAGGCCTTCTTCGGCATCGGTGATCACGGCGTAATTGTAGATTGGCAGGAACGGCTGCTCCTGATTCATCTCGCGCATTTCGGGCGTGTTGCGCAGCGGATTGATTGGCTGGTTGGTCGCCAGCGCCATGCAGGTCGCATTCGCGCTGCTCACATGGGTGTCATGCCCAAGCGATGAGAAGGGTGCGGTGATAATACGCTCTGAGAAGCCTTTATTGGCGATTGAGGCCACGTCGTAGACCCGGAAGCCTCCTTTGCCTTCAGCGACGAACATGTACTCACCGCGCAATTGCAGGCATCCTACGCGGTCTCTGGTGCCCTCATGCACATTGGCAAATTCTTCAAACGGCTTGGTCTCGCCGCTGAGATCGCCGTCAAACGTCTTGCCGCGCACCCAATTGCGCAGTTGGCGATCGTTCTGCTCGACATGGAGCTTCCAGTAATCAGGATAGGCGTATTTATGCAGGTAGGAGCCCAGAACGGCTTGCGGCTCATCATATTCGGTCACGCGGATCGCTGAGAAGCCGCCTTCAAGCCCGGTCCAGGCATTGAGGCCGACAAAGTTCACATAATTGGTCCCGAGCAGCAGCAATTGCGCCATGATCGCATTGTTGTCTTCGGCCTGCGACAGGTGACAGTCCGAGCACATCTTGGTCTCAGTCTTGCGCACCGTATGCGGGAAGTGCGGCGCGAAGGCTTGGCTCGAAAAGCCGATTGCCGAGACAGGCGGCTGCTGAACGTAGATCCGTTCGCGGTTGATATTGGTCGAAGACAGGACCAGCGCGCTCGACGAACGAACCGGGGCCGTCTGGTTGCCCTTGGTGGTCTGGTGCACGCCAAGCTGGAACATCTGATCGCGCGCGACTTGTGGGTTGTAGGTCGCGAAATTGCGGGTGCTCTCACCTTCGTAGCGATGAACCTTGGTCTTCCAATTGGCCTCGATCGGCAGGTGGCAGCCACCGCACGACGTTGTCCATGACAGGTGGCAGGTGAAGCACGCCATGTCGGGATCCTTGTGCGCGCGATCCTCAACCGCGACGCCCGCTCCAAATTCAAAATTGCCGGTTTCGGCGCCATAGCGACTCATGAGCTTGGCTCGCGCCGCCTTGGCATTGAAGTGCGGATAGGCCGGATCGACGCTGTCCTTGACCAGGCTGACTTCCCATTCAAGTTCAGGATCGACAATCGAACGCTGGATCAGCTTGCGCTTGCCGAACTCGTCTTCGACCCACTCGAATCGACGCTGGCCATCAGGATTGCGCAAAAGCGCGAGATTGTTGCCTTTGGGCGGTGCGGCCGGGCCGCTGGTGCGCAAGGTCGGATAGGCGTCTGCCGTACCGTGACAGTCCTTGCAGCCAATCTCGATCGCATTGGCAACCTCGCCATAGATCAGCCCGTTGCCATGACTGTCCTGCGCGTAGTGACAGTCCGCGCATTGCATGCCCTGCTCGGCATGGATGCTCATCATGTGCACCGCTTTACCGGGGTTCACGCCAGGCTCGACAAACTTGCCCTCGCCTTCCTTGCGCCATTTCTCAGGATCATCGGGATCGACGATATTGCCGTCCGCATCGAGCAGATTGCCATGCCGGTCACGCTTGAAGATCGCTCTGAAATTCCAGCCATGGCCATGATAGTCGGCAAACTGGGTGTCTTTGAGCTCAGGGTTGAGGTCATAGACATTGCGCAGGAAGTCGAGATCCGCCCATTTGCCGCGCGGCGCAGCGCCCTCAGGGTTGCGGTCAAGGACGGCCCTGACTTCTTCTGCCGTGGGATATGCCTGCTGCTCGGGCCACATCGAGGGAGCATCGCTCTCATAATCCCACATCGTGTAGCCGAGATAGGAATTGAGGAAGATATTGGGCTGGTGCATGTGGCAGTTCATGCATTGCGCGGTCGGTATCGCGCGCGTGAAGACGTGCCGCAGCGGATGTCCTTTTTCCTTCGGCAGATCCCCCTCGGAGTGGTCGTCACCAGGCTGCTTCAAACTGCCGTGACCGCCATCATATCCCGATTTGTGCTGCCGCTTATTGGCAATGGTGGGATCGACCGTCACCGACTGCCCATCGCGGCCATATTTGGCATAGATCAGCGAATGACGCGGCTCGCGATCATTGGCGTAGATGACGTGGCAGCTGGCACAGCCCGAATGCCGGTAGTCACCGGGCTGATCATTGGTGCCCATGAACCACGTGAAGGGATCGTTGAGGCGCGTCTTGTGAATGTTGAGCGCTGGAATAGCCACGCGCAATCCAGTGCCAGGCCCCCGATTGGACTGTTTGAGATCGGGACGGCCCGGCTCTTCCAAACGCTGGATTTGGCCGGTTGGATTGGGAATGGCGATTTCGGGAAACTGTGAGTTGATTGTCCGGCCGCCGCGTTCGAACACGCGGAACACATCGCCCGGCGGGATCACATGCCAGGTCGGAAGCGGATACAGCTCAGCCAGAGCGCCGCGATCACGCTGACGATCTGTCAGGGTGCCGGGAGGATCGCCAGGAGTGGTGATCTTCGCCGCCTTGCCGTCGCGCGTATAGGCCTCGCCCAGGAGATAGTTCTTAAACGGCAGGATGCCGTTATTGTACGACGCTCCGCCCCAAAGCATCGCGCCTGATGCCATGATCGAACGCTCGGCCGCCTCGATCACTTGAATGTGGCACGCACCGCAGGCTTCGCGCGCCACGCGATAGTCGCTGGGATTCACGAATTTGACGAATTCGGGCGATTCCTTGTTGAGCAGTGCATAGCTCCGCTCGGGATTGGCTGAAGACGGCCAGTGCCAAGAGTCCGGATATTTGGGCAGGACATGCGCCTGATCGCGCGCTGCCACATATTCCGGATGGTCATGCGGCAGTTCCGGATTGCCGCGCACGCTAACGTCGCCGCCATGGCAATCGGTGCAGCCCAATCGCACCGCAGGCGTGACGTGCATTGTCGGCGCATCAGTCTTCACATGGCAGGTCAGACAGCCTTCGGATTTGGCGTCCATCTCTGCGATTGACTGGCGCGCTGGCGCTGGTGGTGCGATCACACGGCTGTAATCTCGCTTGACCGCCTTCTCTTTGTCCGCAGCCATGGTCTGCGACACGAACAGCATCCCTGCGAATGCGATAGAGGCCAAGATCAGGGCAAGATGACGGAAAGCGGACATCAGTAGGTCAACACCACATTGCCGAGGATCGAATAATACTCATTCGATTGCCCGAGATTGTCGAACAGGTCGCGAAAACCATCGCCCGAAAGCAGCGTGGCGGCGGAAAGACGGAAGACGATGTTTTGGGTCGCCTTGGGGCGCCAGATGGCCGCCATCGACAGGTCCCACCCAATCTCGCGAGGGATTGAGCCTTCATTGCGCAAGGTCTCAATCGTCGCCGTGTTCTCGTACCAAAGGTGATTGGCATTGGCCGAAATCCGGAATTCGGGCGACAGATCGAAATCCGCGCCTGCCCCCAGCAGGATCAATCCCGGATTGTTAAAGTTGGACTGTCCCTGCTCTTTCGAACTGCGCAACGAATTGAGCAGGCCGTTGCGGCCATTGACCGAAACCGCGCGGCCACCACCGGCGAAGGGAATGGTCTGCCTGATCCAGTATGACGTGTCGGCACCCGCAAAGACGGGGTTCTCGAAGATCGCGTCGTAGCCGGTTTCCTTATCATCAAACGGGTCATCATCGCCGCTGGCATAGGCGCCCGAGAGACGGAAACGGACCCAGTCGCGATCATAGCTCAGCTCGACCGCGCCGAACTGAGCGCTGATGTCGGCTGGCCGGTCGGTGAAGATGTTGTTGCGGTCTTCACCCAGGGCCCAATAGGCGCTCGCGGTCACGTTGATGCGGCCGATCCTGCCGTCAGCGTTGTAGCCGAGATAGACCACATCGTAGTCACGCCCGCGCAGATTGCCGAGCAAGGCCGGACGGACGGGAAAGCCATTATCATCAATCTCGATATCGTCGGCTTCGCGGTTGCGATTATAGACGACCGTGAACTGGCTTGTGAGCGCGGGGATCAGGAAGTCCTGGCGATAGGCGTTGGCAACGAACACAAGGTCATCGCGCGGGGTCTGCACGATCGAATTGAGCCCGCTATTGGTGTCCTTCTCAAGCCGCCAGAATGCACCCAGATTGAACTGGAAGCGATTGTTGTCGCGCGATCCGAACAGCCGCACGCCCAATTGCTGATCGTTGAACAGGAAACCACGGAAATCCGACTGGAAAGGCTGAATGCCGCCGCGGATCGAGATGAAGTCGAACCGATCATTGTCAAACTGGGTGAAGTGGTAATCGACGAAGGCTTCCTGGACGCCAAGGAAGTGATCGAGGCGATCGCTGTCGAGCGACGGTTCGACAAACAGCACCCGCCGCTCAGGCACATCGACATAATTGACGTTGTAAGCCAGCGTGACGCGATATTCGACCGAAGGCGGCTTGAAGGCGGTGCTGCCCTTGATCAAAGCCGCGCCGACAATGAATGTCTGCGACAGCACGGTCGAGAAATCGCCCCCGAAAATGTCGAGCCGATCAGGATCCTCGGTCGTTTGGATGCCGACAGGAATGGGGAATGTCCGCGGCTCGACCACCGTGTCGCTGACGGCGTTGACCACAAAGAACCAATCATCACCCGTGATCGGCAACCATGGCACCTTATCGCGGTTGATCGGGCGATCGCCTTTGTAGGTGTTCTGGTTGTAGGGATCCAACCAGTTCTCTTTCACCAGGCCGAGCGACTCGATCAGGCGCCAGCGATCTGGGATCGGAAACTGATCTTGTTCGAAGGCTTCAGGCGGCGGCGCACGCACCGCACCCGGATTGTCTTGTGTGATCGGATCGGGCAGCGGTCCGGTGTAGTCAGGACGTCGGCGGCCATCGATGATCTCGGGGTCGACAGGTGGCGGCTCTGCTTCCCATTCAGGCTCGTCCGATGAAGCAGCTTGCTCACCGACCGCTTCAACCGGCGGTTCTTGCGCAGCCTCCGCCGGGACTTCGGCGGGTTGAAGCATAGCAGCGAGGGGAAGGAAGACAGCCGACATGGTCAGAGCCCCTCGCAGACATTTTGCTCGGCCGTGTCGAGGAACGGCGCAAAGGGGCAATTGATGTAGCGTAGGCGCACCTGACGCCCGCCGACAGTGACCAGGATTTGATCGGCCCGGATCGCATTGGGCGCATTGCCAATTCCGCCAACCAGCACGCCCGCATTGTGCAAACCCAGGAAGCTGATCATGTCATCCTGATCGATCCCGTCACCCGAAACGCCAATCCCGCCAACCAGCTCGTTGCCGCGATAGATCGGGACCGAGCCGGGGAAGATCTGGATGCCATTGTCCAACCGTGTGTTACCCGGTGTGATCTGCGGCAAACCTGTGCAGCCACGCCTTGTATCGACCGCATTCGACCCGTTCACAAAGCCGATATGCTGCGCGATCTGTGCAACAATCAGCGATGATTGCAGACCGGTCGAAAACGGATTGAACTGTTCGATCGGTCGCGACAATGGACCATGCGGCTGACCAACCTCGCCGTCCGGGAAATAGGGCCGCGACAGATTTCCACCCGATCGATCGGCAAAGGCAAATGTTCCGGTCAACGCGTTTGGATCGTTGAGGAATGTCCTAACATCAGTGACAAATTGCGGGATCTCACCCGGCGCTGCCAGCATCTCACCCGCGGCGAACGAGCCGGAGAAGAAATTGGCAGTCCGCGCTTTTTGCAGGCTGACATCGATTCCGAAGATCGGAGCATCAGGCGACCGCACAATGCCGAGAACCTCGCCGCGTGTATCAACCAAAGAAATGGTCACTTGCGCGCGGCTGTCGAGCGGCTGCCGGATCTGCGCCCGTGCGCGGCTCATGATTGTGAACGCCTCTTCGAGGATCGCCGTCGCCTCAGCCTCGCTGATCGCGGCTGACACATCCGCACCGTCGGTCCCCGCGCGCACCGGGAAGCGGTTGGTCCCTGCCCCGTCAGACAGGACGAAGGCATCGATATTGGAGAATTCTGCGGCGGTCGAAGCGCGAATGCCAGATGTCTCACTGCCATAGGCCGCGCCAGCGATCAGCGCATTGCCAGGGTAATATCCTGTGACGGCCTGAAGCGAGCCTGCAGTGCCAGCGAAGCTGGCCGCTTGGACGTCGATCAGCGATCCATATGACGCGTCGGAGAACCGCAAGGATGTGCCGTCGACAAAGATGCGATCAGCACGAATGTCGACCGGGGCCTCGAACCCTACTGTTCCCGCCAATGCGATCGTCTCATCGCTGTCAGTGTCGGTGTCGAGGACATTGTCGTCAAACCCGTATTGGCCGTCGGAGATGACGCCAACGCCGCCTACGACCACGCCATTCTTGTAGAGCGGAAACCCACCGGGATCAGCGGCCAGACCCAAGGGCGATCGTTTGGGTCCGATCATTCCATCCATCGCCCGCGCCGACAGGTCAGAGCACGGTAATTGACTGAATTGAACACCGAACAAGGGCCCGCTTTCCAACCCAGCCGTGGTTGGAGCTGGAGGAAAGTGTTCCTGGACTATCATGCTCGCCGTGCGGCTTGAAAAGGCGTTGCCACCGCTCGAAAGATAGGCGCCGGTCAAGGCCTTGGCGATCGCGGCGAGATTTGACGGGACTGGAATGCCTTGCGCATCGACATTGTTGCCATTGGGTGCATCTGAAATCTGCGCAGTCATCGCCGCGCCCGGCATCCGAAACACCGCGAGCACATTGCCGACACGATCGACCACGGCAATGGTCGCAGGAGCACCCAGGCTATCTGCCTGAGCCGCCGCGCGCGCGATCACATTGCCGACATCATCGGCGCTGAGGAATTCGAGCGCTGGGACCGAATAGACCCCACCGGCTGGTGGAGGCGCTGGCGGTGGTGCCGGCGGTGGTCCGGCAATAGGCCCTGCCGGGGCCGCACCGTCACCACCACACGACGCCAGGATCAGGGCTGGAGCCGCAACCAATGCTGTCCAACCCTTCCTTCGCGTCATTTGAGCGCACCGATTGCGCGCGCTGCGCCTTTCAAGGCTGTGCGGAACTGTTCCGGCTTATAGCTGTTGGGTTCGCGCACCGCGGCATAAGCACGATTGATATTGGTCCGGATACCCGCCGCCGCAGCGATTGTGATCCGGCCGTCACGCACCAGCGCGTTGAGCAGTGTATCGACCGCCATCACCGCCTGGACCGATCCGGCATAGTCGGTGAAGCGATCCGAGGTCGCTTTGTCGGCGATCATTCCGATCACTGAATAGGTATCAGCGCTGCCATAGCTGCGCCCCGCAAGCGCGTTGGAGAGATCAGCGGCTTTGCTGCCCAATTGGCTCGCTGCGGAACGGGCAGTCTCAGCATCCTTGCCCATCGCGCCGTGGAATTCGCGGCTTGCGGCTTTGAATGCCTCTGCCTGCTGCGGAGCCAAAGCGCCCGCGACCGCCGACAGCATGATGATGTTCTCATCATTGAAGGGCGGGTTGCCGAACGGAACCGGCCGCTCCGGATTGGTCTCGAATGTCAGCTTGCGTGTCGGGCCATCGGTGATGTTGCGATGGCAGGAATGGCAATCGAGGAAATAGAATTCGGGGAACATGCCGCGCATGCTGAATTTGGGTTTGGCGAACAGTCCGGTTGAGCGCCTTACCGCCTCAGCCTGACCGACCGCCCACAATTGCACATTGTCGACCCTGCCCTTGCGATCAATGTAGTCCGCATCAATATCATGATGCTGCTGCAGCGCGCTGAAAAGATCGAGCTCAAACGAAATTCTCGGATGCCCGGCGGCCATCATGGAATGCGTGACGAATTGCCCGGGCTTGTCAGAGCCATAGTGGCAATCAAGGCAGACGCTGGCCCTTACCTGCGGACGCTCAAGCGGGATCAAGCCAGCGGCCACATTGGATGCATGGGTTGCAGGCACCGCATAGTGCTCAGCCAGCCAGCCACCTGACGCGCCGTGGCAGCTTTCGCAGCCCACACCGTCTGACAGCAGAAAACGAAAACCGCGCTGGGCCTTGGGCGCGTAAGTCGAATGGCATCCGAGGCAAGCTGGAGCCGATGTTGCAGGCCCCAGCCCCAGAGTGGCCGCGATCTGTTGGCTACGCCGGTTGCCAAGGACTGCATAGGCACGACTATGCGCTCCGCTGGCCGATGATGGCTCTTGCCAGGTCGCGATCTCGTCCTGGCGAACAACCGCGCCATTGCCCTCAGCACGGCCATGACAGGTAGAGCCAGCGCAGGTTGCAACGCCCTCAAACCGAGCATTGCCGCTGGCTTGGGATGCGGGCAGCACAAGCAGCAGCGCAACGCATGCGAGAAGCCGCGCCAAAACGCCCAAATCAGGCCATATTCGGTTAGTCATCCCCACCCCCCGAAAAGCGACCGTAGTGCTAGCACAAAATTGTAGAGCGCAACAGCGTTGAACGCCCTCATCCTGTTGAATTTGCTTTCGTCTGCGACGGCTCATACGATTCGTGCGGGGAGTCGAGGCAAAGCATCGATGAAATCGCTGATTGAACGCATTCAAAAGCTGGGCGCGAGGCTGATTGGGCTCGCGGCATTGGCGCTGGTTGTGGTGGTTCAATTTGCCGATCCAGAACCTTTGGCTCGCGTGCGGATGCTGGTCTTCGATACCTATCAGAGCCTCTCCCCGCGCGACCTTGGCTCGACCCCGCCCGTCGCGATTGTCGATATCGACGAGGCGTCGATTGCCGAAATGGGGCAATGGCCGTGGCCGCGGACCGACTTGGCGCGATTGACCGATCGCCTGGGCCAAGCCGGTGCAAGTGCCGTTGTGTTCGACGTGGTGTTTTCCGAGCCCGACCGGACCTCTCCCGAGGAAGTGGCGGATCGCCTCAGAAGTTCGGACTTCGACAATCCCTTGATCGACGCTCTTGCGCAGCAGGAAAGCCACGATTCTCAGCTCGCTGAAAGCTTCGAGAATGTCCCCGTCGTGACCGCGCTCTTCCTGACCCGTGAAAGCCTAGGCCGCGATGTTGAGCCCAAAGCTCCTCTGACGATCTCGGGTTCGCTGCCAAGCCGTGACGTTCAATCCTATGACGGATCGCTTCAAGCCTTGCCCCAACTCGAGCAAGCGGCCGCCGGCAATGGTTTTGTCAGCCTGGTCGCCGACGCAGATGGCATTGTTCGCCGTGTTCCACTGGTGGCGATCCATCGCGGCGGATTGATACCATCGCTCTCGCTTGAAGCCTTGCGGGTCAAACTGGCCAGCGGGTCGCCCAATCTTCTGGCGAGCGATGGCAGCGGCGAAACATTGGACAGTCCCGGATCAGCCGTAGCGGTGCGGATCAGCGACCTTGAAATTCCAACCAATGATGCGGGCGAAATGTGGGTGCATTTCCCAGACCCCAATGCGCGCGCGCTCGTTCCCGCTGCGCCCATCATCACCGGCTCAATGAGCGATCGAGCGCTTGCAGATGCGGTTGGCGGCAAGATCGTGTTGGTGGGAGGCAGCGCAACAGGCCTGCAAGACCTTGTTTCGACGCCGCTGAGTGACCTGATCGCTGGCGTTACGGTCCATGCTGCAGCGCTTGATCACATGCTCGCAGGAGAGTTTTTGCAGCGGCCTGATTGGGCATTTGGTCTCGAACTGGTTCTGGTCCTGATCCTGGGCATCGGATTTGCTCTGATCCTGCCGCGCATGGGCGCCCTGTTCGGAGCCTTGGCGGTCATGGGGGGCATTGTTCTCGTATTCGGCGGCTCCTGGCTTGGATTTACGCAGGCGAGTTATCTGTTTGATCCGACCTATCCCGTCATAGCCCTCGCGCTGATCTACACACTCCAGACCGTCGTGGTCTATTATCGCGAAGAGCAGAAGCGCAGCTATATCCACTCCGCGTTTGACCGCTTTCTCTCGCCCGAATTGGTGCGACAAATTGCCAGTGATCCGGGTCGGTTGGAGCTTGGCGGCGAAGAACGCGATATGAGCGTTCTGATGTGCGACGTGCGCGGCTTTTCGCGCATATCCGAGCAATATTCGCCGACCGAGGTGATCGACTTCCTGATCGAATTTCTGACCCCGATGAGCGACATTCTGATGGCGCACAAGGCCACGCTCGACAAATATATTGGTGATGCGATCTTGGCCTTCTGGAACGCCCCGCTCGATGATCCGGATCATCACAAGAATGCGGCGCGATCTGCCTTGGCCATGGGCGCCAAGCTCAACGAACTCAATCAGACCCAGCCGAGCAAAAAGGGCAAGGTGTGGCCCGGCGAAGTGAAGATTGGCATCGGCTTGAACTCTGGGCTGTGCTGCGTCGGCAATATGGGGTCGAAGCAGCGATTGGCCTATTCATTGATCGGCGACACGGTGAATGTCGCCGCGCGCTTGGAGGGGCTGACCAAGCAATATGGCGTGCAGATCCTGGTCGGCGAATCTCTGGCTGAACAATTGGATGGATTTGGACTGCTGGAGGTCGATCGCGTGAGAGTGGTTGGCCGCGAAGGCGCCGAGCGCATTTTTGCCCTGTTGGGCGATGAATCCTACGCCAGCGACGCTGGTTTCGAGGCGCTGGAAAAGGCCCATGCGCAAGTCTTGGAATCCTATCGCGCCCAATCGTGGGAACAGGCTGCTTCGCTACTCGCTGAGCATCAGAGCCAATACGCCAATGCTGGCGTGCCGCTGCTCACGACGCTGTTTGAATCGCGCATCAAGCATCTCAGCGAAACGCCGCCCGGCACAGACTGGGATGGCGTGTTTCAGGCCACCGCAAAATAGGCGACAGGCCGGCCCCTACTGGTTGCGCCCGCTCGGATCGTATTGAACGTCATCATCGTCCGGATTGCGGGTGGTGGTTTGCGGGTCGGGATCGTCATCGTCGCCGTCCAGCTCGGTGATCAGAACACCCAATGCGACAGCGCCTATCGCTGCAGGGATCAGGGTGTTGAGGATGCTTCCGCTGTTCGCGCGCGCAACCTCGGGAGCGTGCTGATCCTGGACCCGTGCCAGCCCCTTTTTTGAGATCGCAAACGGACCAATCGGTGCGGCGCCGGCTTTGGGAATATAGGCCGCCAGTCCGGGCCGATCGAGGACCACTGTCACACCGCCGCCTTCCACTTCGACCAGGCCTTGTGTCAGGCCTCCACGCGTGTTTTCGCCGGGACCTCGCAGCACCACCAGCGTGGCTTCGTCTTTCTCGCTGTCGACACGGCCGACCGCATCTTCCTTCTCAGCGATTTTCTCAGCGTTCTTGCCGACCATCATGTCGACCGCCGTTCCGCGGATGCCAATCCTGCCGGCAGGCGTGTTGACCTCGCCGGAATTCTCGCCGTCATTGCGGCCAGAGAAGAACCGCAACGCGCCCTTCAAGAAAGTGATGATCGATGACCGCCCCTCATTGGGATCATAGACAAAGCGATCAATCCGCAGCTGAGTGCGGGCACCGACGCCATAGGTCGACCGGTCGAGCAGCAAGATCTGCAGCTGCGACTTCTTGGCCGTGGTGATGGTGTCGCCCCAGGCAAACCTCTGCTTGCGCACGACTTCGCGTTCATCACCGCTGCCATTTGTCTGCATGGTCACATCGCCGACGACGCTGGCGGCGTTGCCCACTTCGGTGCGTTGAGCGGCGGCTGGCGAGGCGCTCAGGGCCGCGAGGGCGAGCGAACTGGCGCCAAACAGCGCCAGCATGCGCGAAGATCTGACGGCGCTCATGAAGCACCTCCCTGTTCGCAACTTGCGCGAGCCTGCTGCAACACTTCTTCCCCGTAATGTTTCTTCTTGAGCTGATCGATTTCGACCAATCCGCCTTGAATGTCGTCGACCCGGCACAGGAAGATCGCATGGATCAACCTCGCTTCACGCGATTTGGGGTTCTCAGCCAACACTCGCTCAAGCGTTGCAAGCGCTTCCAGATATTCGCCGCGATCGGCCTGATCTCGCGCCAATGCGATGCCAGTCGCTTCATCAGCCGTGGCATCTGACAAGGCATCGAGCACCTCGAAAGAATCCGCCATGGCTGGAGAAGCTGTCTGGCTGACGCACATTGCGCCCAAGGCCAGCAAACTCACACGAATTGCTGTTGCGAGCATATTTCCCTCCGATCAGCCGAATCCTAACACAGCGCGGATCAAGGACAAGCGATCAGGCTCGCCCAGATCATCCAGCCCGTCAGACCGGCCCTCCAAGGCGCGTTGCCATAACATCGACCTGCACATTGCACTGCTTGTCGATCAGCGCCTCTGCCAACTGGTCCGCCCGCTCATATTCTTCGGGCAGTGCGACAAAGGTTACGCTGGTGACTGTTTCGCCATCCGGGCCAGTGATCGTATATTCGGTGCCCTCGGACAATGTCATCCGCGCCGGGTCGAGCGGCGCCACGCCCATCTTGTCATCAAACGTAACATCGACTGTGCTGTCCGAGCCTGCCTCAGCGATCGTGTAGGTCGCGATGCCTTGGCTGTCGGGTCGCCAGAAGCGGACCACGCTGAAATCATACAGGCAGACGGTGCCCGAGGCAGAGACATCGACATACCACAGATTGGGGTTGCGCGGAGCCAATGCAGCGCCGCCTGTCCGCACTGCCCCGGTCCTAACGCTTCGAGCCGCGCGTTTGCGCGTCAATGCAGCAAAGCGCGCCGTGGTGACGCGGGGTCGCTCGCCCACTCTGAATGTGCCGGCGCCGCGCATCACGCGCGTGCCCTGCGAGGTGAGAACAGTGACCGTATCACCTGCTTGCAAAGTGATGCTGGCATCATCGTCCAGCTTGGTGCCAACGGGATACTCGCTCGCTGAAGGGCCGCTCGATTTCACCACCACGCCAGCCATGGCCGTCGCAGAGGCTGCAAACGCAGCGCCAATCAGCGCCATACCAGCCATTCTTGCCTTCATTTTAGCCGAGAACATATGCTCCCCCTTCACCGAGTTTTGTGATCCGTTCACTCAAATTTTGTAACGCCAAATCGTCGGGATGCCTAGCAAGCACTTCCTGAACGATTGCGGAAGCCGCTGCTGGGTCCTGTTCAGCCTGAGCCAGTGCATTGGCCAACTTTTCGCGGTCCTCAGGCGGGAATTCCGGTGCAGGTTCAAAGATATCGACCGGTTTTGCGCGCCCGCGCAATTGGACCCGGCCCATTGGCCGCCACCAGTCCAAATCCGACTGCTCAACGAATTCGCGGCTTGCCATAACGCTCGATTGGAGCGGTTTATTGGCCGCTTCCAGCCGCGCCGCCGTGTTCATACTGTCGCCCAAGGCGGTGTATTGAATCCTCGTGTCGCCGCCGAAATTGCCGATAACCGCCTCACCGAAGTGGAGACCGACCCTTGTCTTGCCGACTTTGGGCAAGTCCGGATCCATCGCCGCGACCTCTTCGCGAAACGCCTCTCCGGCGAGCCAGATCTCATAGCCCGCCTTTGCCGCTCTCACCGCGTCATCTTCGCGGGCAATCGGCGCGCCCCAAAACGCCACGACTGCATCGCCGACAAATTTGTCGATCACGCCGCCATGGTCGAGCACGACCTTGCTCAACATCTCCAGATAACGGTTGAGCAGTTTGGCAACCATTTCCGGCTCGATCGCGTGGCTCATCTTGGTGAAGCCCTCAAGGTCACTGAACAGCACATAGATTTCGCGCTTTTCGCCATGCAGCGAAAGCAATTCCGGCTGATCGATGATCTGCTGTGCGATATCGCGCGGGATGTATTTTCCCAGCGCGCTGTGCGCGAAATTACGCTGTGCTGCACCGGCCGAACGTGCCGCCGCAGTGACGGCGGTGAAGGCGACGATCCACCCAACCAGCCAGCCGACTGCAGGGAGACCATAAGTGTCGACCCCGCGCGCCTGCAGCGCGATGGGGATCCCGACAAACAGGGCCGCCAGGACCAGCAAAAGAGGTACGACGCGCCTGCTTGGCCATTCGAGCAAGGCTGTGAACACCGCGGTGGCTACGACGGCGAGCGCCAGCAGCCACAGCGTCCAAGTCGATATCTGCGTGCGCGCCTGGCCATCGAGCATCTGCGCGATGATCTCGCCGTGGACTTGCAATCCAGGTGGCCGATCTCCGTTGATCGAGGTGAACGATGTCTCGACACGGTCATAATCTTTGATGTTGCCGCCGATCAGAACATATTTGCCCGCGACTTCGCTGGCAAAGATCGGCACCAATTCGGGTTCGAGCTCGGCAAAAAGATCGATGTCGAGTTCGGTGAACAACGGGACGATTGCCTGATTGGTATCATCTAGCCCTGAACCATCCTGCTCTTCAGCAATCGTCAGCCGGTAATGGATCGCGCCTAGATAGCCTTCAAAAGCTTCCGGCAATTCGCCGGTATCTGAGAGCATCGATCGCCCAAGCAGCGGAGGAAGGCCCGGCTCGATACTCGGCCAGATGCGCGTGACACCGCCCGTGTTGTCCAAGCGGATGCTGGCTGGTCTTGCATTGCTCCCCTCCAGCTCAGCCATAAACGCATTTAAGTACTGCTGCTGATCGTAGACGATATCGTCTTCGTTGGTATCCATGTTGGCATAGGCGACCGAAACAGGGGTCTGCATCGATCGCAAAGTCTCGATCAGATCGGCGTCCTCATCCTGAGGCTGGTCGAACAGGATATCGATGCCAATCGCCTTCGCGCCCATTGCATCCAAATTGCGCAATGCCGCCGCCAGCATGCCGCGATCCAATGGCGATCTTTTTCCCAGCTTGATCAACGTCTCGTCGGAAAAGACCACCATCAGGATGCGATCATCCTGCTCAATAATCTCGGCCGTCAGATAGGAGCGAACGTCATAGAGCGCGTTCTCCGCCGCATTGGTGAAGGGAGTGGGCGATTCTCCATTGGGCAGGAACCAGCTGAAACGCCCGATCAAAAGCGCAAGCACCACCAGCAGGGTGGTTGCCGCGAGCTGCAAGGTGCCGGCCTCGCGAACATTGCGCCAGCCGCGCTGAAGCAAGCTCACTTGCTGCTGAGATTGATCCGCCTGCTGTTCCATACGACGGCCGTCGTGGCCATTCTCCTAGCGCATCACCGCAACGGATCCGTCGCCGACGACAGCGAAGGCTGACCAATAGAAGGGATGCGACGTGTCAGCATCATCCATCAGGTTCAATTGCGATTGCCTGAGGGCCTCTGCGGTCTGCATCCCGCTTTCGGCAAAGAGTCCAGACACAAGCCGCTGCGTTGCGTTGAAATCATCGGGCACTGGCCAGTGGCTGGCCAGGATGGTCCGACCACCGGCTCCAACCAGGGCCCGCACCAATCCATCAAGCGCGAAGTCGCCACCCGAGGTCACGCCGGCCTCGCGCGTCGCGCCGATTGTGGCGCTGCCTGCCGTGTCGCAGGCTGACAGGATCACCAGGTCCGCGTCGATGCGGAGACCGAAAATCTCGCCAAAGCTCAGCAATCCGTCCGACCCAACATCACCGAATGATGTGAGCAAGGCTGGACGCGGCGGACACCCGGGTTGCGGCGCGGTGACCAATCCATGGGTCGCGAAGTGTAGGATCCGATAATCGCCCAGATCTTCGCGTGATTTGATCGCCGTATCGGTGAATTCGGCCCGCGTGAGGACGGTCGTACCTTGTCCGGATTCACCACCCAGTCTGGACGCGGCATCATACAGTTCCGCTGGTGAAATCGGATTGGCCCAAATCGTGGGTGACCACAGACAATCTTCGCCACCAGCCGCCACAGAGCGTGTGGTCGCCTGGCCCATGGCTGAGCCCTCTATCGGCAGGTTTTGGCCCAGTCCAAGATACGACCTACTCGCCTCCGATGGCCGTGACGCGCGGACATCGCGAAACGCGCTTGGCGACACGGAAGTGCTGATCTCCGCATTGCGGCCCAGCCAGGCCGTCCCACGGAAATCATACTCGTCCGCATTGGGATCGCGCATGCGATCATTGTAGGCTTGGACGCTGGCATCATCAGTGACGAGCAGATTGATCGGCAGTTTGAGCATCGCCCCATCGGGTTCAAACACTATGTGTCGCTGGCTCGTCAGGCGATCAGCGATCGGTCCGAACAGTCCAACATACAATTCGCGTGCCCCCGCCAGATCAAACGGGAAGGTCAAGACCTGGCCGCCCTCGGCGATCGCAATGCTCTCTCGAATGCGCGCGACCAGCAGCGCCAATTCCTCTGGTGATGCAGCTGCGCGATAGGCGACAACGTCCGAAGGGGTGACGAACACAACGAATGTCTCGCGCTCCAGCGTGATCATCTTGAGATAGGATTCTCCTGGCCGCAGAATGGCCTGCAGGCCGGCCAGATCGATCACATCGTCGGACACGGCACGATAGCGCGGATATTGCGCCAGTTGCTGTAGGATCTCGGCCTGCTGGCTCTGCAATTGTGCCAGCGTCTCCTGCCGCTCTGCAATCAAAGACTCCAAATCCGCAGTCGGTTCTTGCGATTGCAATCGCTGGATCGAACTGCGCTCGCGCTCGACAGCGCGCCCGAGATTGACAGTCTTGCGGAACAGCAACGATGCTTCATCAGACCCGCTCGACAGCTCTCTTGCAAGCACCGCCTGGGTTTGAGCCAGTCCTGGCCGCTGCAGCAATTGGCTCGCCGCAAAGATGTCACTTGCAGCCTCTGCTTGACCGGTGCCGCTCAGCAAAAGGTCAAAATACGGCGCCAGCAGATTGCGCAGGGACGGCGATGACTGGCCGCCTGCTTCGGAGACGATCGCGCGATAGAGACCGAGCGCGTCACTGGTGCGGCCGGTTCTGGCATAAAGCCCTGCCAGCCGCGCTCGCGCGCTCTGATAGGCTGGCGTGCCCGGATGAATTTCCGCCAGCAAGCCTATTCCATCGAGATGCAGCTGCTCTGCCTGTTCGAGCTGGCCATTGCGCTCCGACAGGTCGCCAAGCTCGCCCAGGACCTGCGCGCGCAGCCAGATGATCGAGATAACCCGGCCATCCCGGACACTCGCGAGATCACGGTTAGCCGAGAGCAGGCGCGAGATCGCCTCATCATCCCGACCCAGCAATCGCAGCGATGTCGCGCGCAAATAGTCGGCTTGCCCGTCGAGCAATTGCGCACGTTCCAAATCGGTCAGGCTGTTCGCGAAGGAGGACCCGGCCGCTTGCTCATTCTCGGCGGCAAGACGGTTTGCAAGCGCTTCTCCAATGCGCAATTCGCGCAGCTCTGCCGGGTCGCCAAACTCATTGGGCAGCGGCGTGTTGAGCCGTGTGTAAGCCGCCTCCACGCGATCCTGATTGAGCGCATCGATCGCCTCGTAATTGCGCTGGAGGCGGGCGAGAACGGGCAACAGGCTTGCTTCCGCCCGTGTCCGGGCAAACAGCCGCTGAGCCTCGGAATAGTTGCCCAGATTGGATTGGAGCAGCGCCTGATTGAGGATCGCCTCGACACCTCCATCGCCGGTCAGAGCCGCTGCAGAGGCCGAGAAGAACTCTGCGGCTTCGGCGAACTGTCCATTGTTGCTGCGACGATAGGCCTCGACCAATGCCTGATCGGCCGCGAGCGCCTCAGCCTGCTGGCGGGCAAAGGCAATCGTATCGGTCGTCTGCGTCAAGGGAATGTCGACAGTTCCGGGCAGGACTCTGTCCGTCGCCAAGGATCCCAATCCGAGCTCGAGTGCCTTGGAATAGGCTGACAAGCCGCTCGCCGCGTAGGTGCGATTGCCAACCTCGCCGACGATCAGATCGGACCGAATAGGGCTCGCGTCGCTTTGGCAGACCAGCGATCTGGTGTTGGACAGACCTTCGACGCTGGCGCCTGAGCCATTGGCTGAGCAAGTCGCTGCAGCCCCACCAAATTGGCGTTCGGCCTCTCCCGCCAACCGTCCGCGTTTGACCCAGAGCGTGCCAACCGGCGCGGCGGCATCGCGGCAGATGACCGAATATTTGCGGTCGAACAGTCCAGCACCGGCCTCTGGCGCAAGGATCTGCGCTTCGCAAAGTGCGTTGGAACCGATCGGGAAAGTATCGCGCAGGCTGACCGGCACTTCCCGCGCATTTTGCGCTGCGATGGGTGTGGACGCGACGGCGCCAAGCCCCATCGCCAATACAGCCAGAGCGGCAGACGCTGATTTCATTGATGCGCCAAGCATGTCAGTTCTCCCCCTCTGCATCGCCTTGCGAATAGCGCGACGTATCGCCACCACTGGCGACCGGATCCTCCAACGGCGGATCTTCTGTCAGCAGCGGCGCTTCAACCAGACCCGGGAAGTCCGAACCGAAATTCTCGTCCACCTGCTGTTCAACCCCGGTGATTGGCCCAACGCTCGTGACCGGTGCCTGGGTAACCGTCGGGTTGTTGACCGGCGGCAGGTTGGTGGTCGGCGTGGGTGTTGGAGTCGGTGTGGGCGTTGGAGTAGGCGTCGGTGTCGGGGTTGGAGTGGGCGTCGGTGTCGGTGTTGGCGACGGCGTGGGATCGCTCGGGCAGACCCCCGTATTGATGATGCAATCGTTCCACGCACTGTCATTGGTGTAAGGCGTCGCGTTGATGCCAGTCAGATTGAAATTGACCTCATCAAAGAACGCCTCGCCGGTGATGAACGATCCGTCCGAGGCCCTTCTTCGGCCATAACCAAATGCGTCGAGCGTTGGTCCGGAATCGTCGGTCGTGAAGATCGACAATCCGCCATCACCGACCAGGATACCGCCCTGCTCGGTCGCCGAACCGGTGTTGCGAACAAGCAAAGTGTCGACAACGCCAATCTCAACTGTCCCGCCAATGACATAGCCAAGCGGATCATCGCTGCCATCCTGAGCGACAGCCAGTTGATCGTTCCGACCCGCAAAGTTCACATCGCCCTGCAGCGCGGTTTGCAGGCCTGAATCCGCCACCCAAATATTGTTGGCAAACAATTGCAGGATGCCGCCCGGATTGAGACTGTCATCACGCACTGCGATGCTGGCCGGCGTGTACACTTCGATCCGGTCTCCTGCTCTCACCGTCAAAGTGTCGCCGACATCGGCGTTGGTCAGTTCGAAAACGCCATCAACCCTGATCAATCCCTCGGCACCATCGCCTTCGATTGTCAGGCTTGATAGCCCGCCGCCAAGAGACCCAGTGGCTGTCAGATCACGCAAGAAGATATCGACATCGTTTGGATCCGGATCGTCGCTATCAATCGCCGGTCCCGTGAACGAAATGTCTGGCGAAGAGAGGCGATCGAATTCGTCCTGAATCAGCGTAAATCCAACCTCTTCGGTATCGCCGCCGATGACCGCAGCATGGTCATCGTCGAGCGAGAAGAGATCGAGATCAAGCGTATTGAGCAGCGCGCCGGCCTGGATATCGAGCTCGCGGGCGGCGAGGATCACAGTAGACGCTCCAAACCCGGCAAACGCTCCGTCATCGCCAAGGATGTTGATCGTGCCTTGCGAGCGAACCGAGAATTCCGAGGTCGATCCGTTCAAGCCAGGATCGCCAATGACATGCGCATTGGCAGTCTGGATCAGGAAATTGCCAGTCACGTCAACATCGCCGACATCGGCGAAGATGTCGCCCCCGGTCGCCGTGAATGACGAATCTGGCAGGGTCAGCGATTCGACATCGCCGGTTGCGGTCGCTTGCAAATTGGTAGCACTGACAACGCCAGATTCGACGTTTACGAACACTCGCCCTGCGATCGAGTCCGGTCGGAACGCATCGGTCATAAATAGCGGCGGCAAGCCACGCGCGTCGGCGCGCAATGTGAGATTGATCGCATTGACCGATTCATCACCGCCGGACGTCAAGTTCAAGCCGGCAACACCGCCTATGGCCTCACCGGCAAGCGTGGTCACCGCATCAGCCAGAATGGAAATGTCATTGGCCTGCAATTGGCCTGAATTGGTGACATTGATTGTCGCCGCGCCGCCGGTGACATCACCGTCCGAGCCCGGCTGCGAAACGGCTGGGCTGCTGGCGCGTGATGACACCAGCAACTGATCAAGCGTGAGGGTGGAATTGGCGATTTCCAGCTCCGCGCTCATTCCGGTCGCGTCGCCATTCATGCTTCCGCCGCCGCCGATTGCATCGTTGGTGATGCGGAATATGCCAAGGCCCTGACCTGAGCTAGCGACAGTCACAGTCGATCCATCCAGCGACACGTTCGAGGAGCCGCCCGACGCGTTTCCACCCGTCGCCGCTGCGCCGCCCATCGAGTCTGAGAACACGCCAACATCGTCGAGCAGATCGAGCGTCGAAGACGTGACGTTCAGCGTCGCATCGCCTGCGATTGCGTTGCCGCCTGTACCCGTGGTGTCGTCGGCATTGCCACCAACCGCATCAGCGATAACGGCGAAATTGCCATCGACCAGGTCGGAACTTGTGATGTCAAAAGCGGATGTCGCGCCCGTGGCATCACCGCCTTGGCTAACCCCGATGCCGCCACGCGCCACGCCGCCGATCTCAAGCGTTGAATCGCCATTGGCGTTGGGCGCGAAATTGAGCGTGCCGCCATTGACGGTCACAGTCGCCTGTCCGCCCGTTGCATCGCCGCCTTGTGCGCCATTGCCGCCTTGGCCGACGCTGAACAGCTCATTCGCCCCGACGAGGTTGACGGTTGAGTCCGAAACCGAAACGGCCACGGTCCCGCCAGTGGCGTTGCCACCATTGCCTGTCCCCGAGCCATTGCCACCGACCGCTGCAGCCAGGCCGGTTGAGATTTCCGCCGTCAGGTCGCCATTATTGACGACATCGATCACATGATCGCCGCCAATTCCGGCACCGCCAGCAATGTTTGCGAGAGCATCCAACCCGGATCCACCCAGCCCGGCGGCTGAGAACACGGTCTGGCCCATGCTGATTGTGCCATTGTCGATATCGATGGTCACCGAACCGCCAGTGCCCGTGCCGCCAGCGCCGCCATCGACGGTCGATCCCCCGCCAAAGCCCTGCGCCAACAATCCAATCGGACCAACGCTGTTGGGATCGTTGAGCGGATCAGGTGGCAAGGCGACCTGGCCTCCAAATTGCGCTGTCACAGAAACATTGCCGCCCGTGCCGTTGCCGCCTGTGCCGGTTGAACCGGTGGCGACGCCGCCAATTCCCAGCGCGCTGACCGTTGCTCCAAGATTGAACGTGTCGGAAAAGCCAGTCGGCACATTGGATTGAACGATTAGCTGACTGCCAGTGTCGAAGCTTGTGATCAAAGCGGTGCCACCAATGCCGTCGCCGCCATCAGAATCTTCGCCTGATCCGCCTTCACCCGTGGCGGTGACCTGCAAGGACCCAAAGCTGATGATGCTGCCACCCGCGGCCAATGCTGAGGCCTGCCCGCCAGTGCCCGTTCCACCTTTGAAGCCATCTCCGCCTTCGCCGCCAAGCCCGATCGCCACGATCCCGGCATTGCCGGTGATTGATCCTGAGCCGCTGGTCGTGGTGACGATGCCCATGCTCGCCAGCCCGCCAAGTCCACCGGCGCCATCTGCGCCCTCTGACTCGCCGCCAATGCCGCTGGCATCGACCGACGCATCACCAGTGATTTGTACGATCAGGTCGTCAAAATCGATAAAGGCAAGGCCGCCTGAGCCTTGCCCGCCGAAGGTCCGCAAACCAATACCGCCAAAGCCCATCGCTGAAGCGTCAAACCCGCCAAGGGTAACTGCTGCGTTTCGCGCGCCGCGCAATCCGGCAGAGCCCGCCGTACCGGCACCACCAATGCCGCCAGCACCGCCGGTGCCATCTGCATTCAGATCGATGACACCGCCATTGATTGAGCCGGCAACCGCAGACAGCAATGCCTGGCCGCCTACACCACCGCCGGCAGTCGCCCCGGGATCGCCAGTGGTGTCGTCAACACCGCCATTGCCGCCCAGACCAGCTGCGGTCGCTGTGACATCGCCAAAATTCGCATTGCCCAGACCGACAGCGCCCGAACCGCCGACCAGAATGGTTCCGAGAGTGACCGAACCGCCGGTCGCGTCACCACCATCGCCGCCATCTTGTCCCGTGCCGCCATCGCCGCCCGTGCCGCCAATTCCGCGCGCACTAACCGAGGATGGGCCGCCAACGCTAACGCTGCCATTGTCGAGACCGGCAACGATCGACGCACCGTTGAAGAAGGCCGGATCAACAAGATTGGCGGTCCCTTCCGAACCACCAAGTCCGTTACCACCGCGTCCAGGCGCGACGGTCGAACCGTCGCCGACACCGCCATCGCCGCCCTCACCATCGGCGATAACGGTCGCGCCAAAGTCAATCGAGATTGAACCGACAGAGGTTTCGGTGCCTTCGGCGCGGAATGTCGCCAAACCGCCCGTGCCGTCGCCACCCTCACCGCCAAATCCAAAGCCGGCATCGCCGCCGATCGCCGACGCATCCGCTGAGGCGGAACCCTGGAATTGGATCGATCCGATCCCGACGCGGCCGCCGGAAATACCACCCGCAGCGTCACCTCCGCTGGTTCCAGATCCAGCCTGGGCCGAGGAGTCCGCAGCGAAATTTCCGCCAATCGTGATATCGCCGGAATCGACCACCGAGGCACCGGACACACCGCCCAAAGCGTTGCCGCCCTGACCGCCAGTGTTGTCCGCCCCTCTAGCCGTGGCTGAGAGATTGACTGCACCATCGATCTGGATCGTGCCGCCATTGAGAATATCCACCGCAGCATCGCCACCATTGGCCAGCGCACCCTGTGCAGCCTCATTGGATCCGCCGGCAACGGCATTGGCTGACATCGATACATTGCCCGTAATCAGGATCGAGCCATCGTCTTCGATCGCGATCAGCGTGTCTCCGGCTTCTGCGTCAGAGCCAGTCGTAACGAACGCAGTATCGCTGTTGGAAGCGATTGCATCGACATTGGTCGTGACATTGCCACCAATCGTGACGACACCGCCGAGCGATCCCGTGATGTCAGCCTGCCCGCCGGTAATATCAGCGCCGAGGAGAATATTGGGCAGGCCCGGCCCGTCGGCCTTTGCCGACACATCAACATTGCCACCGATATCGATTAGGCTTCCGGTTGAGTTAATCCGGGCCGCACCGCCAGTGGCGGTTCCTGCTTGTCCAATACCCTGGTCAAGACCGGCCATTGCATCGGCTGTGACGCGAGCATCCCCGCCTATGCGAATGGTCGACCCATCGATCGCCTCGAGCAAGGCCGTACCACCTTGCGCGTTGATCGAGTTGGGATCGTTGAGGCCGGTGCCAACCGCGCCAAAGGCGCGCGACGAGATGAGGACATCGCCAGTGATGTCTAATGTGTTGCCATTGCTAGCGATCGCTTCGGCATTCTGCCGCCCAACCAACAGCAAGTCGCCATCGACCGAACTGTTGCCACCAAATGCGTCGGCGGCAGTAACACCATTGCCAATTGCCAGCAGGCTGCTGGTCGCGACAAAGTTGTCGAGCGTGATGTCGGCCTGCGGGAACGGGAAAATGTCAGGCGTGTCGAACACCGCATCGATCCCGTCTTCGGTCGTGCCACCTTCGACGACCCGACCGTTCACGTCGTAATTGGCCGAGAGGATGATCTCGCCATTGACGACACCAGCCGCAACGGCGGGATCAAAACCGAGATTGCCACTGAAGAACAAGCCGATCGGGTCAATCGCGGCTCTTGCGACCGCATAGATGATGTGATTGTCACCAGCGCCCGTGCTCGCTGGACCGCCGACATTGCCATCGATGGTCAGGGGACCATCTGACGTCGAGCCAATCGGAATCTGGATGTCGAACAGTCCATTGGAGAAGGTAAGATTGACCGCTTCCCCGGCAATATAGGCGTGCGAGCCGTTGATCCGGGCGGTACCAAACATCTGGACCTCAGCAGCCGCCGCGACGAAGTAGGAATTCTCCGGGGTGGCCTGGATCTGCGCACCCGGATCAATGATGATCGTGGCCGTCGTCCCGGTGTTGCCGACAAGGTTGAGCGTACCGCCGGTCGTCGCAAAATTGTCGAAACTGGCCAATTGCGGATCGAGCGTGGTGAGGATCAGATTGCCAACGTCGAACACTGCGGTGTTGCCGACCAAGATGCCAGTCGGTGAATAGAACGCCACCGTGCCACCGGGAGTGAACCCGCCAGCCGCGTCCTGCAGCCGCGAAATCACGGTGCCATTGAAGACCACGACATTGCCATTGGTTGACGGTAGAATTCGATTGAGCGCCGCAAAGCCACCTTGCCCGGCAGCGTCCTGGAAGGTCGCGACATTGCCCGCTTCGAGGAAAGTCAGAGCGTCGCCATTGATGTCTTCATTGGGGCGCCAATCAATGACAACGGTTGGCGAGCTGACTTCGATGGTCTCCGCGCCATCAACGGTTCGATCAAATGTGGCTGTGCCTGACACGACACTGGGCGTCGCCTCAAAAGCTTGCGCGTGGAGAATATCGGGCGTCGCTGCGAGCGTGCACGCCATCGCCATCCCGCCACAACCAAGCAGCAGCTTAGTACGGTTTTGAGCACCAAAAGTCATTTCAGTTTCTCCACGGGAACAGGCGAGCGGTGAGCGTGAACATCAGCCGGATGTCCCCAAGCTCAGTTGCGAGATTTGGCTTTTCGAGCGGAATGGCGAGCAGCACGTCACCTTGCAGGCGAGAACCGAAGGCAGCCCTCACACCTCCGCCGGCGGACCACAATTGATCAGGGTTTGATCCCTGCGCGCTAGGATCCTCATCCCACACATAGGCAATGTCCGAAAAGACATAGGGCTGCAGCGCAAATGACGTCGCATCCTTGGGTGCTAGCGAGCCAAACCGCAGCTCTAGAGACCCCGCCAAGGCGTTGTCACCCAGGATCGCGCCGGGATCAAAACCGCGGCCAATAGAGAAGCTGCCGCCAGCAAACTCCTCAAACGCAGGAAGTGGATCGCTGGTCACTTGCGCGCTCGCTTCGAGCGAGAAGGTGAACAGGGGATCGGGCCGATATTCGACGCCGCCATCCAAACGCACCACAAATGGCGTGGGATCGGCTTCGATCCGGCTGGGCGGCGCCAAGCCTCCAACCAGGCACCCCAAGGGATTGCTTCGGCAGTCGGGGCTGGTCGACAAAATATCGAGCCCCTGACGGGCCTCTAAGGCCGCTCTGGCGCGAAATTTGGGCTCATAGGGGGTATACCCCCCAAGCCGCTGAATGCTCTCCTGATCGGCCCAATCAGCCGCTACACGGGCGAACACGGTGCGCACCTTGTCGCGGGTCAATGGGACATTGTTTACGTCGACTTCCTGATCGACAATATCGATCCCGAAATCGGCATAGATGCTCGACTTGCGCGAACGCTTGAGCGGGTAACTCGCAAAGATGCTGGCAACGAATGTCTCGGATTCGAGATCAAAGCCCGCCAGATCGAGATCAGGATTGGTGGTGCTGTATGTCAGGTTGGTGCCCAGTCGCAGACCTTCGCTGCCAACCCGGAAATCATGGCCGAACTGGATCGTCTGCTGCTCGGTGAACTCAAGCGTGCTGAACACCGCCAGCGACGTCCGATCGCCCAATCCCGTGACATCGTAGATCTCGCCGCGCAGCAATCCGCCAAAGCGCCCGATCGGGCTCGACCCGAAGTTCTGCACATTGACGTCGACCGTTCCTTTGCGGCGGAGCACAGCGATTTCACCGATCAGGTCACCGGGCTGCCCGCCAGCAGCGGGCCGCAGGGACAGACGAATATCGAGACCTGGAATGTCATCTGCCAGCAGCAGGTAGCGTTCAGCTGCCTGAGTGTTGAAGACCTCCTGCCCAACCAGCTTTTCAAGATAGCTGGCAACCAATGCTTCGGATGGGCCTGCTTCGCCGCGCACGCGTACGGACGACAACCGGCCAAACACGACACGAAATTCTGGCACGCCGTCAGCCAGGCTCTGCGCCGGGATTTCGACCGTCGCCAGATAGCCTTGCTGGCGCAGCATGCTGTTGGCCTGCGCGCGAATGTCGCACAGCACGGAGAGCGGGAGCTCCCGGCCGACATAGCTTTCCGCTGCACCATCGAGAGACAGACCCGGGACCTGCTCGACACCCACGAATTGGGCACCGTTCAAAGTCAGCCGCAGATCAGCATATTCCTCACGGTCCAGAGCGCAGGAGCTGCGCTCCATCCCGCCATCAATGGTGAGCCTGGGTGGCGCTTGATCGCGGGTCGAAATGGGCGGCAGCAACTCGCCGCGAGAAGGCGGCGTCACTTGCGTCTGTGCGTGAGCCGCTCCAACCGCAATGCCGGACGACGCCACCACAAGGCAACCTGCCAGCAATGGCCGCGCGAGAGCCCTGCTCATCACATGCCGAACTGAAGATTCTTCTGAAGCCTCTTTGCCAAATGTCAAAGCTGTCCCCCGCAATCGCAATCAAGGCGTCGATCGACGCCCAACTTTTGTTGCGCCCCGGTTCCGTCCGCAAACGGAAAGCATGGCATGCGCCATGCGAGTCGCTGCCTCTTTGCGGGCAGTTTCAGACTGCGACCGGTAGTATAGGAATGGCTCGATTAGACAAGGTGGCGGCGACAATATCGCACCGAGAATCGCGAGATTGTCGTGTTTTCACAAATAGAAAGCGTGGACCGACGAGAATCCGCCGATCCGCACGCAGTCAGTCCTATTGCGGCAAAGCCAGCAAAACCCGCGACGCCAAGGCCGAGACTTGCCCCACCGGAGCGGGGTCTTCGGGTGGAATTGGCGCAGCCTCCGGCCACAGACCCAGCAGCGTTTCCAGATCGTCACGCATCGGATCCGCTTGCGGCGTGTCGACGTCAGCTGCGAGGTCACGTGCAACTACGACAAAGCCCCAGGCGTCCTGATACTCACCTGGATCGGTCACGACGCCATCATTCACAGCAATGGTGTATTCTTCGACAGTGGTATCCATCAGGAAGCGGATCAGTTCGGCCGGATCGCCACCAGCCTTGCTGCGGACTGCGTCGAGATTGCTCTCGGCCGCAGCGAGTTGCGGCTCAACCTCTTCGGCTGGCTGTCCGGCCTCAAGCGCTGCCGAGACCGTTTCAAACGGGGTTGCATCAAAACCAAGCTCATCGAGACCGGCACGCTCAGCAGCATGAGTTTCTGAGACCGGATGCAGGAGATGGGGTGCGGCCGCTGAACCGTCACCGGCGCGATAGAGCGCCAGCCCGGCTTCTACATGGCCGGACATAAAGGCGACACGCTGCGGCAGTGGGAGCGCGCCAATGGCGTCTTCACCGCCTTCACCCTCTCCGCCTTCACCTTCACCGCCTTCGCCAGCCTCGCCTTCGCCGCTTTCACCTTCGCCACCCTCGCCTTCGCCTCCTTCACCAGCTTCACCAGCAATCGCAGACTCGCCGCCTTCGCCTTCGCCGGCCTCTCCCGAACAACCCGCAAGGCTGGTGCCAACAAGGGCAGTTGCCAATCCAAGGCCAGTCCAAACTTTCACGGTCGATTTCATATTCTGCTTCCTTGCCTGGTTGCGTTGGTTGCGCGCGCATCTTGCGCCTGTTGCGAATCGTTATCAATCATTTGCATGGTCAATTTCAAGCCCGTTCTTGGCTAACCCACCCAGACGTCGAGCAAATACCGCTCATCATCCATCAAAGCGTCAATCCAAGCCTCAGCCTCATCCTCGGTGCATCCGCGCTTGTCCTGGCAGATAGCGGTAAGCGCCCGGCGCACGTCAGGCTCCATCTGCGATCCATCGCCGCAGACAAAGATCCGCGCCCCGGCTTCGATCATCGCCCAGACTTGGTCGGCCTGCTCAACGATCAGATGCTGGACATAGGTCTTGTTGCCGTCATGACGCGAGAAGGCTGCATGCACTGTCGCAATCCCGCGCGCATGGAAGTCCTCCAGCTCATCGCGATAGAGATAATCGTGATCGGGATGCCGACAGCCGAAGAACAGCAGCGCCTCACCGAGCTCTTGCCCTTGCTGCTTGAGGATGTCGCGTTGCTGCATGAACCCGCGGAAAGGCGCAATGCCAGTGCCGGGACCGACCATGATGATCGGTCTGGCCGGATCCTGCGGCAAGCGGAACTGGGCCGTTGGCTTGCGGATCACAGCTTGGAACCGGTCCCCCGGCGCAAGCTCAGCCAAGTAGTTGGAGCAAGTGCCCTTGAATTCGCCCTTGCCCGACAGAGCCGGACCTTTGACCACACCGACTGTGATCGAGCATCGTCCCGGGCTCGCATCTTGTGCCGAAGAGATCGAATAGTAGCGCGGGCTAAGGAACGGGATCAGCTCGAGGAACACTGCCAGCGGCAAGTCGCACGCCGGATAGTCCTCCAATATGTCGAGCACGGATTTGCGCTTCTCGAGCACTTCGCTGGTGTAGAGATCAGTTCCATCCTCAGCCGGAGGAGCGGCCAGCGCCTGCAGCCCAGCTTGCGAATTGGGGCATTCGACAAACCGCGCGAGGGTCGCGATATCCTTGCGCGTCGCCACCGCCTGCAGCTCGCCCGCCGTCTTGGCGAGATTGAGCACCGAAAAGGTGCTGCCACTTGGAAATGGTCCGCGCATTTCGCTGCGCGATTCAATCCGCACATAGGTGTCCCGATCGAGCCCGAAGCGATTGAGCAAACGGTCCACAACCGCGCTGTCATTGACCGGCACGACGCAAAGGTGATCGCCCGGCTCGTAATCCATCCCCTCAGCCAGCTCGACCTCGATATGTCGGGTCGAGCGCCCTTCATCTTGGCTGGTGTCCTTGAGCTCGCGGCTGCTAACGAGCGTCACTTCGCGCGTACCCACGCGGTCCGCGACAGTGTTGGCGGTGATGCTCTCAGTGATCTCAACCGAGTAGAGCGGCTCAGCAATCGCGGCGGAACTCGCATCGAGATCAAGGCCGAAATGCTCGCCCAATTGCGGCACCAAATCATCGAGCCAGCTGTGGAACTGCGTGTCTACATCGGCTCGGGCATCAAGCTCTTCGCTCGCCACAATCCGTTTGGCACCCAGCGCCTCCATCCGGGCGTCGATCTTGCGCGGCACCTCTTGGAAAGTCGCCGCCCAATCGCTGTTGCCGCAACCCAGCATGAAGTAGGACACATTGCTCAGCTCATCCGCTCCACGCGCACCTTCTTCGAGCCAGTCGACAAACTTCGCCGCATTGTCTGGTGGCATGCCATTATACGATGCGCAGGCGATCGCCACCGCGCCTTCCTCTGGCAGATTCCCGGCATAGCTATCGAGCGCGGCCAAATTCACATCAAACCCACTAAACTCTGCTTTTTGAGCCAGTTCGCGAGCAAAGCTCTCACTCGATCCAAGGTTTGAACCAAACAGCACCAGCAGCTTGGTACCATGCTTGGCAACCCGCGCGACATCGGCCTCTTCGCCGTCGCCTTCAGACTCAGCCACGCCGCTTCCCAGCCGCTCCACATCCTCGCGCAGCCGCGCCTTGATGGTGAACTCATCGGGCTTGATCGAGAGCGTTTCCTTGATGTCGAGCGTGTAGTCCGAATGGTCATAAAGCTCGAACCTCTGCAGCAGCATGCTCAGCACCAAGATCGATTCCTGGATCGCGAATTGCCGCCCTATGCAGGCGCGCTGGCCATTGCCAAACGGCTTATATGCGGCGGGATCGCGATTGGCCTCTGCCTCAGCCGAGAAATTGTCTGGATTGAACGCGTATGGGTCCTCGCCCCACACATTTGTGTCGCGATGGAGTGACGGGATCAGCACCGTTGTGAATGTGCCCTTGGGGATTGCATATTTGCCGCCCAGCACTTCGTCCTTGAACGGTGCGAGGCCAAAGGCCGGGGCCGTCGGCCACAGCCGCAAGGCTTCGAAGAGGATCGCTCGGATGTAGGGCATCTGCCCAATCTGCTGCAGGCTTGGCGGTTGGTCGATATTGCGGCCCAGCACCGCATCGACTTCGGCATAGGCCTTGGCCAGCACGTCGCGGTTCTTGAGCAGATAGTAGAGCGTGAACGAAAGCAGACCCGACGTGGTCTCGTGGCCGGCAATCAGGAATGTGTTGATCTGGAATCGGATGTTTTCGTCCGAGAGCCGCTCTCCCGTGCGCGCATCGCGCCCGGACAGCATGAAGTCGAGCAGATCCTCCGGCCCCTCCCCACCCTGGTTGCGCCGCTCGGCGATGATCTCATCGACCAGATTGTTCATATAGGCTGCGTCGCGATGCAGCTGCTTGATCCGCTCGCCCTTGAGCAGCTTTTCGCCTGGCAGCCCACGCATGGTCTGTGTGGTTTCGAGCGTGCGCGTCAGCGCGGCGATGAAGGGGTGGAAGTCCTCGCGGTAGAACGAGTTGAAGCGATAGCCAAAGCCGCACACGCCAATCGTATCGAGCGTAAGCCGGATCATGTCCTTGGGGACATCAATCACTTCGTCCGAGTTCATCCGCTCCCATTTGAGCATTAGCTGGCTGGCGATATCCTGCATCATCGGCAGGTAGCTGCCCATCGCCTTCTGGCTGAACGATGGCAGCAGGATATTGTGCGCCTTCGACCAATTGGGATCGTCAGTGTCGCCCGTGAACAACCCGTCCCCGCCGATCAGCCGCAATCGCTTGAGTGGCCCGCGCACCGATTTGTCGAAGCGCTTCTCGTCGCACACTTCCGCAACCAGATCGGCGCCGGAGATGATCACGATCGGGCTGCCCATGATATCGAGCTGGAAGATCGGGCCGTATTGCTCGGCCAATTCCATCAGCGACTGGATCTGGCGCGATGAATCGACAGTCAGGGCGTTGCCAATCAAGGGCTGTCCGGGAGGCTGCGGGATCTGCTCGAGCGATATCTGTGTTGCCATAGAGGGGTTTATTGCCAGACTTCGCCGCTGGCGCAAAGTCCCCGCCCTAGGCGGGCAAGCAGAGCCTCATCTGAGGCCGGTCGCGGGGGGCGATTCAAGCGACATTGGGTCTGAGTACGAGAACCTGGGCACGTAAGAAATCTCCAGCGCGCACGTCCGTTCCTAATCAAAATATCTTATTATTAACAACTTAGTAGGGACAGACCGATAGTGCGGTGATTGGGGAAGCGTACCAAAATAAGGTCGTTCTCCATGCGCAACGCAATTCGCTATGCATTCGCATTTGCCATCGCCCCAACATTGATGCTTGCTCCAACCGCTCCGTCAATCGCCTCCGAAAGGAGCGATCCGGGAACGCTGATCGGTATCGTGGTCGGTCCCAACAAAGAACCGGCAGCTGGCGCGACGGTCTATGTGCAAAATGGTCTAAACTCGATTGTTACAAGCCGGACGGCCAATTCCGAAGGTGCCTTCGCATTTAGGAATCTGGGCACTGATCAGAATTACCTGTTCTTCGTCGATTTTCGCGGCAGCCGCTTTGCGCTTCAGAAAATACGGATCCGAGCGCACGGAAACGAACCCATGTTCGTCATGCTTGGCGAGCCGTCAGCACCGGGCTGACGACTGATCCATCGGATATTTTCATCGTGCTCAGACCCGCTGCACTGCTCGATCGGACAGTGCAAAGACGGCGTCGAACAGCTCTGTATCAATCGGACGGTGCGTGGTTACGATTATCGTCATGTCACCGCGCAATCTGGCGAGATTTTCGAAGATCGCGCGCTCATTGGTCTGATCGACTGCGCTGGTGGCTTCATCGAGCACCAGCAAGCGGGGCTTGCGCAACAGCGCGCGCGCCAGGCATATGCGTTGGCGCTCTCCGCCTGAAATGGATTGGCCGCGATCGCCGACGCGCGTCTCCAACCGATTGGGGAATGCGCTGACGAAGTCTCGCGCCTGGCACAGCGCTAGGGCATTGAGCAGATCCTCATCACTCGCCGCCGGATCTGCGGTCAGCAGGTTCTCGCGAATGCTTTTGTCGAGCAGCACCGGATCTTGCGGGCAATAGGCAATGTGTTGCGCAAGCGAAGCGCTGGTCGATGGCACACCGCTGATGGTTACGTCGCCCTGACTGGGCGAGAGCAGGCCCGTCATTAAATCAAACAATGTCGTCTTGCCGGCGCCCGATGAGCCCTGCAGCGCAACCATCGTGCCCGACGCCACGTGCCAATCAAGCCTGTTCAACACACGTTCGCTCTGGCCATCATAGCCAAAGCCAACATTGGCGAAGGTAATTGAGGCTGGCCCATCCGGAACCGGTGACTGGTCCGCAACCTGATCAACGCCCGTTTGCGATTGGGCACCGATGCTGCTTTCAAGCTGCTGGTGGATCGCTTGCAAATTCTCAAACGCCGGTAACAGGTTGGCGATCAACTGAACGCCCTGCAGCAGGCTGACCAGAGGACCACTAATCCGCGCCAAGATCACCAGAATGGCGGTAAGCGGGAGTACCCCCACTTCGAACACAAACAGGCCGACATAGGTGATCACGCAGATCAGCAGCGCGATAAGGAATTGAAAGACCGCTGAAAGGCTTGCCTGTTGCGATGAGAATCGCGCCGCCTCGCGGCGGACTTCCAACATGTCACCTTCAAAGTCGCGCAGATATTGCTCTTCTTCTCGCTGCACCCTGGCGAGCTTCATCACGGTGGTGAAATTGAGCAGAGTGCGAAACATTCGCTTGCCGAAAGCTGTCCGCCGCGTTCCCAGAACTTTGGCCCGGCGCATGACGATGGGCGCGAACACCGCCGCGAACAGCAACAGCCCAATCAGGCTTGCCGCGAGCTTGGGCGAGATAACGAAGGCGGCTGCCATTTGCACAGCGACCACAACCAGAGTGACAGATCCGCTGAGCAGACGGTTGGTTCCGCCTGAAAGCCGACCGACATCGTCGGTGATGGCATGGAGCCCCTGATGCATTTCGAGCTTGCGGACCACTTGCCAGTCAGCCCTCGCCATGGCGCCAAACACAGCCATGCGCATGTGATCGACATAACCCTGTCCGATCTGGATCAGCAGGACATTGCGCCTCCAAACCAGCAGATTGCGCAATGCCACCAGCACCAGAAAGCCAAGCAAGAAGGCCAGCATTTGCTGCCTGAGCGTGCTCAGTCCGAAATCGCCGAACAGTGCGACGAGACGCCCGGTCAACGCACCCTGCTCACCCGCCGTCATGATCTCGAGCACGGGCAGGATTGCCAACAGCCCGATGCCTTCAAGCAGCGCGGCCGCCAGCACAATCACCATGGTTATCGCCAAGCGCCCACGCGCAAATCCGACAAATGAGCGGACATAGGCTTGGAATGTCGACCGCAATGCGAAGTCCTTGCTGCACAATACTTGCTGGTCGCAGCGATGAATCTACACGGCATGGGACGAACACACAACGCGGCAAGGTGCAATTGGCACGGTGAAATTTGCCAGCTAGGTTAACCTAACGATCATGAGCAAACTGAAGACAGCATTGCGGCAACCTCTATCGGTGTGGCTGTGGCTCGCGCCGTGCTGGTTCCTGCTGGGCTTCAGTCGATTGGCGATCCTGACCGTGCCGTTCAAACGCCTGGCGCCATTGCTGGGCGCGCAGGCCAAGCTGGACCCGACCACGCCCGTCTGCACCCCGAGCCAGGAACGCCGTGCGCTGGCGGTCGACGCTGCGCTGCGGATCGCGTCGCGCTACACGCCATGGGTCTCCAATTGCTTTCCCCAGGCGATGACGGCGCGGATCATTTTCGGCGCGCTGGACATTCCCTATGCGCTCTATTTCGGGACCAAGCGCAATCGCGAAACCAAGGCGCTCGAAGCGCATGCCTGGCTGGCATCGGGCAAGGTGACGGTGGGCAAGGTGCGCAGCTTCCGCGAGTTTACGCCGGTGGGCGTGTTTGTCTCACGCTAGGGGCTGTGAGGGCGCGCGAGTTGCAGCCCAATAGAAGCCGCTCAGCGGCATATCCGGTGTTTTGGCCGGCAGGGGTCCACGCGGCGCGATTGTGGGCACGGAACATATGCACATGGCCACCCTATGGCGTATTGAGCGCACAACTTGGAGGCGCGAACTGTACCCTCCCCCTCAGCAAACTCGGCGGCCAAAGCGACGCGCTAGCATAGCCCGCCGCTCGGCCACCAGTTTCAGCGCTCACCAATCCGTTTCGGTGTGGAGCGATCCGCACGCCCCTGCCAGATAGACTTCTCCAGCGCTTTTCAGATCATCGATGGTGAGCCCTTCAGACTTGTCTCCGCTGCAGCCCGAAGTTGTGATGGACTGGACCTTGAAGTTGCAATTGCGATCGACATAGACGTCGTAGGACTGGCCCATACTGCCCATCCCACCGACCAGATTCTTCTTGATGTGCTGCTTTTTTTTCACGCAAGCGCCACCGGTCGATTTGCGCGTGATGTTGACGGCGGTAACCAGCCCGCCGGAGTAATTCGAGACCTTCAATTTTTTGCAGCTCTCTTCTGTGACGCAGAGATTGGCTTTTCCAGCAGTCAGGTCATCGGCTGCAGACGCGGGAGTCACCCCGATCAAACAGCCGGCAGTGGCGATCGCATAGGCGGTAAGAAGTCGTTTCATCGTTTCTCTCTCTGTCATTCAATGTTTCAATGGGGCGTCCTGGAAACGGCGCTTGGCGGCGTGCCGACGCCGTCTCTCGACACGAGCGAATGCGCTAGACAGATTTGATGATCGTCCGAGACGCGATCCCGCAGCACGTGCAGGCTCGTCTGTTGCGTGTCCGATAGCATTCCACCCAGTCCATTCCCGCCTCAAAACGCGACGTCAGGACAGGTATGCGGTCACATTCTTGTCGATCCGATGAGCTTGATCATAGGGACAATTACGCGGCTGCGATTGCTCCAGGCCGAGCGAAGCCAATGCATGTGCTTCTTGTCCGTCAGGAACCGCGAAAACAGCGATCGAGCATAAACGTTCCGCGACCTCGCCCGCGTGGATTGATCGAAGCGATCCCGTGAAATCGGGCGTTTGACATAACCTTAGTTATACAACGAACTAACAAATCTTCGTTTTTCGATCGATAGTCGCGATTTCAAACAATTTACGTTGCAATTTTCCACTAATTGAGGAGACTGAATTCTTTGTGATTGGAGATTCGCTCTTGTCAGAGCAGTTACGTCGAGACACACTTTTCGTCGCACTGACGCGCCCGCAAATGTTCGCTGGTGTCACTTACACATTCTTCATTATCAACACCGTTATCGCAGTAGAATTGTTTCTGATTTTTCAAGCATGGTGGGTTCTGCTTATTGCAGTTGCGATCCATGGAATAGGCATGATTGCTTGCCTCAATGAGCCGCGCATATTCGATTTATGGATCAACCGAGTCCGTAACTGCCCGCGGGTCAAGAATTACACATTGTGGAAATGCAACTCTTACCGGCCTTGAGTTCTGACCCTAAGGCCACAAGCCGCGAAGCTCCAGCCGGAGCTCACCTGCCCTATGCGCGCCATATCGACGACGTGACAATTGAAACACGCGACGGCTTGCTGATTCAAACAATCCGGCTTGGCGGATTGCTATTTGAAACTGCCGACAGCGAAGAACTCAACTACAGAAGCGCTTTGCGCGACGCGATGCTGAGAACACTCGGAAGCTCACGTTTCGCAGTCTATCACCATGTCATTCGCCGCCGAGCGGAAGCGTCGCTCTCTCCCGTGACGGTCGACGAGTTCTCGGCCAAATTGGATGAGCGCTGGCAAGACAAGCTCTCTGGGAAACAGCTCTACGTAAACGATCTCTTCCTCACTATCGTCCGGCGCCCACTCCAGGGTCGCATCGGTATTGTCGATCGTTTGCAAAGCTGGTTCACGCGCAACGCAACCCGGAACGCTCAGCTGCTGGCGACTGAGAAGCACGCGCTTGATCGTGCTCGCGAGGCGCTCATGGCTTCGCTGGGAGCTTATGATCCTGGCGTCCTTTCAATTTACGAGACTCGCGAAGGCACTCGTTCCGAGCTGCTTGAGTTCCTGTCTTACCTTTTCAATGGCGACATGCGGCCCGTCGCTTTGCCTCGAGGTGATCTTGGCCATTTCATCCCAACCCGGCGAATAAGTTTCGGCCAGGACGCGGTCGAACTCGGTCCAACTGGGATAATAGCTCGAGAATTCACCGCGCTTGTCTCGATCAAGGATTATCCCAGCTCAACATTTCCGGGCATGTTTGACGAGCTCTATCGCCTACCATTCGAAATCAATGTCAGTCAGAGTTTTGCCTTCGTTGAGCGAGGCCAAGCGCTCGGCCAGATGAATTTGGCGCTCCGGCGAATGCAAGCGGCAGAGGACGAGGCGCTATCTCTTCGTGGTGAACTCACGCAGGCGAAGGACGAGGTCGCAACTGGCAGAGCCGGGTTTGGTGAGCATCACACAACCATTGCTGTGCGGGCTGACGATCTTGCCAGTCTGAATGATCATGTCGCGCAGGTGATCGCGCTGCTTGCCGATCTTGGAATCAACGCGGTGCGCGAAGACATCGGATTGGAACCGGCTTTTTGGGCCCAGTTCCCGTGCAACTTCCGCTATATCGGTCGCAGAGGGCTAGTCTCGTCAACGAACTTTGCTGGTTTGGCGAGCCTCCACAATTTCCCTGTCGGCAAAGAGAAGGGCAATCACTGGGGCGATGCTGTTACGCTGTTTGAGACGACAGCGGCGGGTCCATATTTCTTCAACTTCCACCAACAGGATCTTGGCAATTTCACGGTGATCGGCCCATCGGGTTCGGGCAAAACGGTCGCACTCAATTTCCTGCTTGCCCAGGCGCGAAGATTTGATCCGCGGATCATCTTCTTCGACAAGGATCGAGGCGCTGAACTCTTCATTCGCGCGATTGGCGGTCAGTATGATCGGCTTCAGCCTGGTCACCATGCCGGCCTCAATCCTCTGCAACTCGAAGACACGCCGGAAAATCGGCAGTTCTTAATCGATTGGCTTGGATTGCTGGCTGGAGAAACGAGCAGCGCTGAGCTCGATCAAATTCGCGAAGCAATCGATACCAATTTTGGCCAACCGACAGACAAGCGTCGCTTGCGGCACCTGGTTGACCTGTTTCGTGGATCTGACCGCCCTCGCCCGGACGATCTCTATGCGCGACTTCGGCCTTGGTGGGGCGATGGCGAACGCGCATGGCTGTTTGACAACCCGCAGGACGAGACTGACCTGTCTGCCGCGACAATCGGTTTCGACATGACCGCCGTGCTTGATGATCCCATCGCGCGTACGCCTGCCATGTTTTATTTCTTCCACCGGGTCGAGCAGCGGCTGGACGGTGATCCAGCAATTATTGTGATCGATGAAGGGTGGAAAGCGCTTGATGATCCGATCTTTGTTAGAAGGATCAAGGATTGGGAAAAAACCATCCGTAAGCGCAATGGCGTTGTCGGCTTTGCCACTCAAAGCGCACAGGACGCGCTTGAGAGCCAAATCGCAAGCGCGATTATTGAGCAGGCCGCCACTCAGATCTTCATGATCAATCCGAAGGCTCGGGCCGAAGACTACATCAATGGCTTCGGGCTCAGTCACCACGAGTTTGAATTGGTGCGAACCCTGCCTGACACGTCGCATTGTTTCCTCATCAAGCATGGACGCGAGAGCGTGGTTGCGCGGCTCGATCTGTCCGGCGAGCAGGAATTGCTCACGATCCTTTCGGGTCGCGAAAGCACAGTGCGCATTCTCGATGAGCTGCTTGAAAAAACCGGAGATGATCCGGCCAATTGGCTGCACCTCTTGCTTGAGAAGGCGGCGTGATGGCCTGCCCTGCGATCATCACAGGTGACGAGTTCGTCACACGGGTTCTCTCCCACATCGATTGCCAAGCGCAAGTGATAGGCAGCTATGGCTATCAGGCGTTAGGCCAGCCCGGATCGATTGGTTCAACTTTGGCCATTGGACTGCTCACACTGTTCATTGCGTTCTTCGGCATCCGTCTATTGTTTGGGCCACCGCCAGGCGCGCGCGATCTCGTCTTTGACGTGATCAAGATCGGTATTGTCCTGACCTTGGCTTTTTCTTGGCCGGCATTTCGAACGCTGGTTTACGATGTCACGCTCAAGGGACCTGCAGAAATCGCAAGTGTGATCCAGTCGGGCGGTTCCAATTCCGGCGTGGCGAGCCTTCCGGATAGGCTGCAGCGCGCCAATGATGATATGGTTGAATTGACCACCGTCGGGACCGGTAGGAATATCGGCGCGCTCATCGATGACGAGGGACCGAACAACACTTTTGAGGGCACGGCTCTTGAAGACCAAAGCGCCTTTGGCTCAGCACGCCTGCTCTACCTATCAACTATCATCGGCTCGATCGGCCTATTGAGGATTGGAGGGGGCTTGCTCCTTGCGTTGGCGCCGTTGGCAGCGGGCCTATTATTCTTCACGCAGTCTCGAGGGATCTTTGCCGGATGGCTCAAGGGCCTTGTGTTCGTTGTGGCAGGATCGATCGGTGCGACCATCGTCCTTTCCGTGCAGCTTTCTGTTATCGAACCCTGGCTGGCCGATGCACTGCGTGTTCGAGCCTTAGGCTACGCGGTGCCTTCAGCGCCGATGGAGCTGTTTGCAATTATGCTCGGCTTTGCCGTCATGCAATTGGCCATGCTTTGGCTTCTGGCGAAGGTGACCTTCTATCGCGGGTGGCTGCAATTGCCCGCATTTCCCAACCGCTCTTGGTTTGAACGCTCGGGTCCAGACCGGTTGGGAGCGATCGCGACCGATGCGCCGCTCGAACAGCTTCGCGTCGAACGAATTAGTCAAAGCATTGAGAGCACAATCGCGCGCGAACGCCGGATCGAGACCCAACGGCTCCTGAGCGAACCCACGGCGACGGTTCCAGCACCCGGTCAATCTGCGCCGGCCTTTGCCGAAGGGCCCTCGCGCCTTGGCAGCACCTTCCGCAAGCCGATGCAACGGCGCTCAAGCGCGATCAATATGCGAGATCAAAAAAGATGACCGCACAGCCAGACATCGATCCTGCCGAATTACCTATTGCTGACAGTTGGGCCGAGAGCGTGACCGCGGACTTGAAACGCTCGAACCGCCGCGCCTGGATTGTTGCGATCTGCGCGTCGGTTATTGCCGCCATGCTCGCGACCGCTTTGGTCTTGCTGATCCCCTTGAAGACGGTCGAGCCATACACTTTGCTTGTCGATCGACAGACCGGCAATGTCGAAGCGCTTGCGCCACTGGACGCGCAGACCGTGTCGCCTGACACAGCTCTGACCCGCTCGATGCTGGTCCAGTATGTCACTGCCCGCGAAAGCTTTGCCATGGCCAATCTTCAGGACGATTATCGCAAGGTCTCGCTCATGTCAGATGGTACCGAGCGACAGCGCTACCAAGCCGCAATGCGGGCAGAAAACCCGCAAAGCCCGCTCTCCTATCTGCCAGCCCAAGGGTTGGTTCGAACCGAGATCAAGAGCATATCCGCACTGTCGGAAAACCGATCCATGGTTCGCTTTGTAACCTCTCGCGCCGATCAGGCTGGCGCCGCTCAGCTTCCGCAGCATTGGACGGCGGTGATCGACTTCCAGTTTTCGGGTGCTGCGATGAGCGAGGCCGATCGTTTGGTGAATCCCCTGGGTTTTCAGGTGACGCGCTATCGTCGCGACGCTGAGACTCTGGTTGAGGACGGCATCGTCAATGGTGTGCGGCAATCGGCTATCGACGAGGCCACACCATGAGCTCTTTCTTCCGTCTCTTTGCCCTCATTGGGTTAGCGAGCGCAGCCTCGGTCGCCGCGCAGATCTATCCCACCCCTGGCGAACAATCACCGCGTATCCAGACCGTTGCTTGGGAGCCGGATCAAAGTGTGGTGCTGACAGCGCTCCCGCAGACGGCGCTTACGGTCATGCTTGAGCCGGGCGAACGCATTCAGCGCGTAACGCTAAGCGGCAATCGATTGTGGGACGTGGATGTCTCTGCAGAGACCGACAGTTTCCAGATTGTGCCGCAGGTGAATGCTCAACCAGCCACGCTGAGGGTTGAGACCGATCTGCGCCGATATGACTTTGCGCTCGAGGTTGGAGAGAGCCTGCTGTCCGCCTATCTCGTCCGTTTCGAATTCGAACCGCCCGCACATATGATGTTGAGCGAGGGAGAGCCGCAGGCCGCCGCCTCCCCGATCGACAATCTGACGTGGTCGTATCGCCTGCGCGGCGATCGTTCGGTTCGGCCCGCATCAATTCGCGACAATGGTTCCAAAACCGTGATCGAATACGCTCCAGGCCAAGCATTGCCTGCCGTGTTTGCGATCGGGCCGTCGGGCGATGAGGAAGTCGTCGACGGGCATATGCGCGATGGCAAATACGTCATCGATCGAGTGCATCAGGAACTCGTGTTCCGGATCGACAAGGAAAAGGCCCGGGCAAAGCGCAACAAGCGAGAGGACGGTGAGCGATGAGCGACGCGGCAATTGCTGATCCGCACGATGTGCGCCCCATTGTTCCCACCGGAAGTGCGAGCAATCTAGGCCTTTGGGCATTCCTGGTCGTCCTGGCGCTTGGTGGCTGGATGCTCTATTCCATACTCTCCGCTGCTGAGGAGGAACCCGGCACGTCGGCCTTGCTTACTCCCTCAGGAGCACCGGGCCAGCGCATCGCATCACCTGCACCCCTGACGGTGCCTGCAAGACTGCTCGAACGCGAAGTCGAAACGGCGCCGATGGAAGAAGTGCGGCCTGCGCCAGAACCGATCCCGCCACGGCCGATTGCTCTGCCAACGTACCAACCAATTACTCCTATCCCGGTGGTCCAGCCGCCCGACCCGATTGAATTGCCCCCTCCGCCGCCCGCGCCGCCACAAGTGGTGTTCGAAGCGCGCTCCGGCCCCGTCCAGCCTACAACCGGAGTGGCTGGGGACGCCGATCGCCAGCGAGTGACCGCAAGCCGCTTCCAAAATCCATCGCACACTATTCCGCAGGGCACTGTGATCCCCGCCGTGCTCGAAACCGCGCTCGATTCCACACGCGCTGGCGGTGCCCGCGCATTGGTCCAACGCGACATCTGGAGTTGGGACGGCACCAAACTGCTCATCCCGCGCGGCAGCCGGCTCTATGGCGAATACGAAGCGGGACTCCAACGCGGGCAAAACCGCGCGCTTGTCCAATGGACACGGCTGATGCGGCCCGATGGCGTCACAATCGCGCTCGACTCGCCCTCATCAGACCCACTTGGCCGTGCGGGCGTGCGCGGCAAGGTCGACAGCAAGTTCTTCCAACGGTTTGGTAATGCGATCCTACAATCGGTGCTCGATATTGGCGTCGGTCTGGCGGTCAATGAGGCGAGCGACGGTGTCATCGTTGCCCTGCCCGGCAGCACTCAGAATGTGCAAGTGACGGATCCACAGGCTGTCGTTCCCACGCTCAAGATCAAGCACGGCACCAGCGTCTCTGTCTTCGTGGCGCGCGATCTCGATTTCTCGACGGTCGATTGATGAGCGCGACCGAAACCGGCTATTATCTCGACAGCTTTCTGGCCCCGCTTGCGCCATTCCTTGAACGCGCGGACGTAACCGATATCTGGATCAACCAACCGGGCGAAGTGTGGACTGAGAGCATTGGCGGCGGCACTCAGCGCCAGGACGTGCCGGCTCTCAATCCAAAGCTACTCGAACGCCTAGCCAAGCAAATCGCTGCACGTTCGTCGCAGGGTATCAGCCGCAACCAGCCTCTGCTCGCCGCTACCTTGCCCGATGGCTCGCGGGTCCAAATTGCAGCGCCTCCCGCCACCCGCGATGGCTTTGCCTTCGCTATCCGTCGCCATGTCTCGGCCAAGCTTTCGCTCAGCGATTGGGAAGAGTCCGACGCCTTTGCCCACGTCAACCGCGAGGCGAGCGTGCTCGCCGATGCGCGCAGCTTTGACGCCCTTGCCGGCAGCGAAGCGGCCGCCGCGCTGCGCGCCGCCGTCCAATCGCGCAAGAATGTCCTCGTCTCTGGCGGCACATCCACCGGCAAGACGACCTTCCTCAACTCGCTGCTTGGTGAGATCCCTCAGGACGAGAGATTGATCCTGATCGAGGACACAGCCGAGCTGCACCTCTCTCACCCCAATGCGGTTGGCCTGATCGCGGCGCGTGGGGAGCTGAGCGAGGCCGAAGTGAGCGCCGAAGACCTTCTGATCGCCGCGCTGCGCATGCGGCCGGATCGGATCATCCTTGGCGAACTGCGCGGGACCGAAGCCTTCACCTTCCTGCGGGCGGTCAACACCGGCCATCCCGGCTCGATGACCAGCGTCCACGCTGACACCCCGCAACGCGCGATCGAACAGCTTGCGCTGCTGGTGCTCCAGGCTGGCTCGCGGCTCTCTCGCGACGATGTCCGCCATTATGTCCGTGAGAGCGTTGACGTGTTCGTCCAGCTCGAACGACGCGGCGGCAAACGCCGAGTGAGCGAAGTGCTGGTGGCACGGTGAGAGCATGGCGTTAGCGATCGAACCCAGCCTGTTTGAGCCTGCCGGTGGATCGCCGATTGAAGGATCGCTGCACTGGATTGAGGCGACTCTGTTTGGCGGCGTCGCGATTACGCTGTGCATGCTTGCGGTGGCGCTGGTCGGCTTTCTGGCCTTGACCGGGCGCTTGCCTATTCGCCGCGGTCTGTTCGTCATTGTCGGGTGCTTTGTGGTGCTAGGGGCGCCGGTGTTGGCGCTAGGGATTGCCGGTGCAATGGGCGATGAGGGACCAGCGCCCGCGCCGCCTATTACCGAAGTCGAGACAGAGCCGCGCGGAGAGCTGCCTCCTGCGGATTATGATCCCTATGCCGGGGCGTCGCTGCGGCGGGAGTGAGCCGCGAGAAACTGGTGTGCGATTGCAAAACCAACTTCACGGTTCAATCGAAAGCTCTCTTACAGCCTCAAGAACTTGAATACTGTTAGGGTATTTGTCGCATGGATCGCTATCGAACACCCAACCAGTCACTTTGTATACAGTCGGCCTTTCGCCAACCTCTCGAGTATATTTCTGTCTGTCCACACCGGTATAGAAGTCCAACTGGGCCAATGCACCCTGCGAGACATAAAGCTGCACGGGTTTGGAAAATTGAGCGTCCTGAGAGAACCGGAACTGTACAAAGCCATCTGCCGTTGAATGCACAGCATATAATGTTGAAATCTTTGCCGTTTCCAGCCTATCATCAACCATGCATTTGCCAGTGTCAGATTGCGTGCAGCCTCCAATAACGACTGCTGCAAAACCAATGGCCAAACCAGATATGAATTTCTTTGTCATTCTGGCCAAAGACCTTTCAAAACGAATCCCAGAGCCGCATCGATTTTGGTGGCAGCGCACTTAATCGTCGCCGCCTTCCCGCTTGCTCTTGGGACCACGTTTAGCAGGTCGCGGATTGCGCCCCAATAGAAGCCGCTCAGAGGCAAATCCAACATTTTGGCTGGTAGGGTCCACACGGCTCTATTGCAGGCACAGGACATATGCACACGGCCATCCTGCGGCGTATTGCGCGCGGAGGGAGTGATGGGTGGCGCCGGGTTTAGTGCACTAGCATTTATCAGATTGAGTCGAGAACAATCCTCTTCCATCGACAGGATGGCCAGAATGCTTCCAGTCCTCAGGTCGATCGCTGAGGTCAGCGCTTGAGATGAGATAGATACCTCTACAGCTATCCCAAAGCTGGTAATTCACGTATCTCTTGTTGGGAATGCTGAATACGCGAACGTATCGTGCTTCACATTCTATCCCAAACTCGGAGCAACTTGTCACATCAAAGCGAAATCTGCCGCATATGAATGAGCCTTCAAACTCACTATTGGGAGGTTTGCCAAAGGCAATGGTGCCGCCATACCCGTCCATTGGAGGTTCAGGGAAAATACATTCGGCGCCCGTGGTTTCAGCCGCTGAGCGAACAATCGGGACAAATGAATCCTGGAATTCCTTTGAACTATAATCGACAGGCTCGAAACCAGAGTACATTTCTTCGCCTTTGATTACCCAAATCACTGGGTTCAGGAGCGACTTATAGGTCGTTTCCTGATCTCGCTGCGAGGGAGACCTCTCTTCCGTCGGAACGGTATTTTTCTCCCAAGAACCCTCACAGGATATCAGAAGAGACGACAGCAGAACGCCCGCCAAGGGAGGTAGCCATGATGAATGTCGAAAAAGCATCTAACAACTCGCCAGTAAATCGCAGGATTGCGGTGGCAGCGCACTTAATCGTCGCCGCCTTCCCGCTTGCTCTTGGGACCACGTTTAGCAGGTCGCGGATTGCGCCCCAATAGAAGCCGCTCAGAGGCAAATCCAACATTTTGGCTGGTTGGGTCCACACGGCTCAATTGCAGGCACAGGACATATGCACACGGCCATCCTGCGGCGTATTGCGCGCGGTGGGAGTGGTGGTGTTTTGGAGGCGCGGGATTGGGGGTGATGGCGCCGGGCTTAGTGCACTGTCACCGTAAGCTGCATCTTTGACAGGCATGTCGGTTTTCAATTCACGGAAAGTATGACAACCCCAAGGTTATCGGGTGGGCCAAACACATAGACATCAAAGCTGCCCTCCAGCCATTCGTTGGCGTCCACATTTTCAGGAGCGATTGATCTTAGTTCCCGAGTAGTCGCATCCGCCGCAATTACTCGTTTGATAGCCTTGTCACAGCGGATGCTCCGTCCGATTACTCTCCCACCCTGTTCTGAGATTGGCAAAAGCAATCGCATCTGAACCGTATGGTATCCTGTTCCAGCCTCGCTGATCTCGTCAACGCATTCATTTTCACGCTTGGTGTCCACGCACGAAATTAGGGCAGCAATAGAGACTAAAAGAAACAGAGATTTGAGCGATTCTAGCATCATTTAATCCTGGTCAGTAGATCACTTAGTTCATTGTCGCACTGCCGGGGTGTTCGTGCCTCATTAAGGAGACATCCTCGATACGCACGATTTTTTAGATAGTTTCGCCTCGTAACTCCCCGGGGAATCTGCTGTAAGCCAAGTGCACTACCAATAAACTCGTCTTCAGAATATGCGTAATATTCCCAAAGCGTCAAAGATCCCTGAAAGCCTTCCCTAAATTGATTTACATGGGCTCCTTCGTGACCAAGCACAACCGCTCCGTAAACGGCTTCTGATACTCCGAAATCTTTGGCAGCGCTTTGAATCAAATCCCTTCGCAAGGTGATCGAAAAGGTTCTCTCCCCGGTCAATTCTCCTAAGAAAGATGTAGTCTCTGTAGCGCGTCCCTCCGACTCCTGACCGCTATCTGCGTCTACAAAGGAAATCTCCACGCCATTGTCCTGGTTGGGGTCGCCCAAAGCCTTCAACGATCGTCTAGCAGCCCGGCTACCAAACCGAGAACCGGTTTTGGCGGGCATTCTGGCCGCGTCCTTGAGCTTTCCGTGATAGCTCTTGATGGCTCCACATTCAGCCTTTGACCCCTTGCATTTATACATCCCACTCGGATCCACCCCATTAATCGGGTCATTTGCAACATAGGCATAGAGATTGAACTGATCCTCGTAGCCGATTGGGTCGGCCTGCATGAACCGGCCGAGCTGCGGCGAGTAAATCCGAGCCTTGTAATGATACATGCCCAGCTCAGGGATCCACACCTGACCAGTGTAGCGGAATCGCCCCTTAGTCGCAATGTCATTCCCAGCGGCAAGGTCAGGTATGCCAAACTCGTCATAAGTGTTGAGTACCTGACGCGCGCCCCAACAATCAGCCAGTCCAACAATTGAGCCACGCGAATCGGCATGCATGAATCGCGTGCCAGAGCAGGTCATATTCCCGCCTTCCCACCAGGCGAGCGGATCATCCGCCTCGACATTGGTGGCATGGGCATAGCGCCGCAGGATCGTGCCTGGAGTGTTGTACTCAGCAACCAGCGCATTGCCATCATAGAGGAAGCGATGCGTGCCGCCGCCAAGCTGATAAAGCCGCCCGGTCGGATCGTAATGCAGATTGGCTTGCAGCGTACCGGTGTAGGCAAGCGACGAACAATTGCTGTTCACCTGCGCACGCTTCTGCACCAGCCGGTTTTCATAATCGTAGAGATAGACGCTTGCGCCATCGGCGGTGAGGTTGCCATTGGAATCGTAGCAATAGGCATCAGCACCAACACCAGTATATTGGTTTAGGCCATTGGTCGTGTAGTCACGGTCGACCGCCGTGAATCCGTCCCAGGAATAGGCGTCATTGGTCTGCGCCTCGCTGAGAATTTGCGAGGCGGGGTTGCGCGAGTAGCTCCAGGTGACGTCGTTGGCCGTCCCGGTGAAATCGAAACCGAGCGAACCCATTCGCCCTGCATTGTCGTATGTAAAATCGGTTGAGCTGCTGGCTACGCCCAGACCCTGCAGCAATCCGCGAGAATTATACGTAGCACCCGAAAGTCCAATCGTGCCACCCGATGTTGCGTGCCACCAGGATGCGCCCGTATAGCGGTTGAGCTTGTCGTAAGAATAGTTGATGTAGCCACCATCGGCATAGGTCATCCTTGTACGATTGCCATTGTCATCATATTGCGAAGATATTGTGCGCAGATTGCCGTCGCTGTTTTGTGCTTCGGCTGTTAGCTGGCCAAAGCCATCATAAGAGTAAGCAACTCCAACTCCGCTATGACTGTTGAACCGGGCATGGGTCTGCAGCCCGCGCAGATCATAGGCGTAATAGACATCGCGCCGATGGGCTGAAGGAAGCTCTGGCCGTGTGTTTGGCAGGTCTTTCTTGGTGACCCTGTTGAGATCGTCATAAGTGTATGTGATGATGGAGCCGTCGCGCTTGCGCAGCGTCAGACGATTGCCATTGGCGTCATAGGTGGACTCCTCGTAGTCGCCATTGTTGAGAGCACCGGCGGTCGACATCGCCGTGGCCGGCGTAGTGTTATTGAATGACGACGCGCCGGCAGTCGAAGGGAAGACCCAACGCACTTGACGATCATAACCATCATAGCGCAGCTCAGCCCGGTTGCCGTTGGCATCGATGACCTGTTCGATCTGGCCATTATCGGTGTAACTATAGGTGACATCCGCTATCTCGACCGAAGTGCCTACCGCCTTGCGGATTTGAAGGACCTGGCCAGCATCATCGTAGATCATCTTGGTGATGCGATCGGGGCCGTCGTTGCCCTCGGTGCCAAGCGTGCAGGCGCTTGCTGGAAGTGAGCCATAGGCGGCCGGGTTCATGCGAACTGCTGTGCATTCCAAGCGCCCAACACTGTCATAGCTGTACTGGGTCAGGCTGATCGCATTGCCGTTCGAGTCAAAGGTCTTGTCTGTTAGCTTGCGATTGGCTGCATCATAGGTGGTATCTACAGTGGTATGGATATGATTGTCGAAATCATTCCCCCAATTTGCAGGGAGCACAGACTCACTCTTCCAGTTCTGCAGTTCGCCGGTTTCGACTTTGGTGACATTGCCGCGATTGTCATAGGTGGTCCGTGTAGCGAGGAATTTGAGGCCGCCTGCCCCATCAGGATCGGGGGAAATCGTGCCGACAACACGGCCAAGATCATCATACCGCGTTGCGGAGGTGTATTCGGACGCTGAGCTTTGCGCTGAGGCGCTCATAGGAGCGATCTGAGGCGCGATTAGCGCTGCGACGAGGGTAAGTGAGGCAAGAAGCTTATTCATCGTTCCAGCACCCCTCTATTGGCAGCTCGTCAAGCCAGCCTTGGGCTGGGTCTCAGAGATTTGGCGTCCAAAGTAGTCGAGCCCGTAGCAAGTCCGGAGTGTCTGCCCGTCGGCCGTCACCGCCATCCCGACGCGAAAGACATTACTTCCCGTGCTGGCATTGCCAATCTGGTATTCGTAGGTGGTGACGACTTCGTCTGACGCGCCGGCAGCGCAATTGCCGTTGGCATCGGCGGCGCTTGTCATGCAATATTCTTCGCTAAGGAGAACCCAGACCGGGCTTGCCGCCTGGCTGTATCCGCTACCCGAATTCTTCAGCCAGGCATATTTCTGACCGTATGTGTAGCGAGTCTCAGCACGCACGCCGTTATCGTCGGCCGGCAATGTCTTCTTTAAGAGGCCGCAGTGGGTCGTATCATAGACAAAGTCAGTCTGATTACCTTTGGCATCGATCTGCGCGGTCGGCTGATAACAGACGCTGGCACCGCCATAGGTCGTCTCCCACACTAGGTCTCCCGAACCAGTTTTGGGCTTGATCGTCGTTTTCGTTACCTGTCCAGTGCCGTGATAATCGTAGCTCCAAGAATTGCCTTCTTCGGCCGTCACCTTAGTAAGATGGATCTCGCGATTTGCGAAGTTCTCGATCCCGTGCTCCATCACCGTCTCACGCCCAAGTTGGTCGGTGATTTTGAGTGGAAGGCCTTCATAGGTCACACGTACAGTTTTTGTGGTGTTGTCAGGATAGGTCATCGTGACATCGTCAAAATAGGGCTGACTGTATTGCGTACCGCTGCCAGGCGGCTTGAGTGGACAATAGCGCTGAAGATCGAAATCGTAATCGATCGTTTCGCCAGTGATGAGGTCCTGCCGGTAGACCTGCTGAAAAGAGTTCATCGATTCGTTGACGGGCTCATTCGGAATTTGCAGGCAGTTTGAATAGAAATTTTCAACCTGGCATTGGGTTTGACCAGGCGCCTTAATGCAATCGAGCTGATCGTCACCCGTGTATTCGTAAGTGGTCTGCTCGCTCAGCTGATTGGTCACGCCGGTGAGCTTGCGAAACCCACCAGAAATTGCGGCATGCTGGTAAGTGACACTGGGCACGCCGGCGGGACAATTTGACGTGCCTGTCGCATAATCAACTGCTAGGTTCACCGCGCAGGCCTTGGTCCAAGTCCTACCGTCCGTGTCGAATTCGAAGAGGATCGCAATGCCTCTATTCGATGTGACCGCGTCCGCACCGCGATTACCATGAAAAGTCAGCACCGTACCATCTGGCGCCTCCATCTTGGTGCGGTAGGTTGGTATGTTATCGAGGAAGGTCTGGCGGGTCCCTCCTTCGAAATAGTGCTTGGTTCCATTGATCTCGGTGAAGATCAGGTCGTCCCCAGTACGTACCAAGGAGCCAGGAAATGGATCGCCCCAAACACCGAATGGGCCTTGGTAATTTGGTCCAATGATCGGGTCGGTGATCGGATCCAACTCGACAAATGACGCAAGCGTGCTTGTGCCTTGGGCGATGCCATATCGCCACGGATAGCGTTCATTTTGGACAGGCGGCTCATCGGGCGGATAGTCGCCCCCGCCGAGCTCACCAATTGTAATGTACATGGTGAGATTGGTGGACCAACCCCAGCCGCGAATGCCGTCCATTGTGCCGTCGCGCTTGTTCATTGCGCTCGAATATTCGCGAGTCAGCGTCAGTGAGTGCGGGAACTCGCCTTGACCAATCGATAGGTCTGTTGCGCTGGTAGAATACGCGCCAGAAACCATGCTTACACCGGTTGCAGACTCCGTATCCTGTTCAGGCGGAGGCGGCGCATCTTGCGCTTGAACGGGCGCGCCTAGGGCAAGGGCGAACAGCGCAATGGAGAGAGAACTGGCGTGAGTTTGGCGGCTGATCATCGTGCCGCCCTCCTGCGTTCCCATCGGCTCGACGACATCTCCGCCATCCCGCAGAGGACTCCCGGCCGTTCGCCCCATTGCTCTTCAAACTTCTCCTGACGCTTCTCATTGTCGATCGAAGCGATCTTGCAGATGAAGTCGCGCCATTCTTCGACCTTTGCGCGGGACCCGAAGGCCTTGCGGCATGGCTCTTCCTCGAAGCCCTTGGCTTCCATCGCAGCAACGTCAGTCTTTGGGAGGACGATTGGGAATACCCCGCCATTCTCAAGCGTTCGCACCATGCAAGTCGCCGAAGCCTTGGGGCCTGAGCCACGCTCTTGAGCAAAGGCATCATCCGCTGTCAGGCCCAGCGCTGAAGCAGCCGCCAAAGCTAAGACTGGAAGTGATTTTAAGAAAAAGGTCATCTGGTGATCCGTTGATAGAGCTGAATTCCGAAAACGCGTTCTATTCCTCAGAACGGCGGCGGCCCTCCTCCACCACAGCTGTTCGTTAGGAGATTGAGAGTTCCGGTCGACGATGCACCGAGCGAATCCTCAACCGTGTAAGTGAAGTTCGAGGCGTCAAATATGGGGCCGAAAGTCACGCTGACTGAGCTCGACGAAACAACTGAAGCGCTGGCCGCGCCTGCGTTCTTGGTGATCCCAGTAAGGACGAGCGGGTAGTTCGATTCCGGATCGCTATCATTTGCCGTGAGATTGACGGTCAGTGTTGTTGAGCACGCACCCGATGCGAAGTCCTGCACTGTTGTCGGCGGATTGTTCGAAGGGGGCGGTGGGGGAGGAGGCGGAGGTGGAGCTCCTCCGCATGTCGTCGCACCGGCACTCGTGTTCGCAACATAGTCAGTGCGATTGCCGGCATCGTCGTAGCAGATCGATTGGGTTTCAGCGTTGTTCGATCCGCCCGTCGTAACGACTGTAATTAGCCGCCCCAATGCGTCGTAGGTGTAGTCTTCGGTGCTTGTCTGCGCATACGCCGCAGACGAGACCAGCACAGCGGCGATTCCAGTTGAGACCAACAGGTGAGAAGTACGCACAGGCAGACACCCCCAATAATCGGCCAAAAGGCCGACAGTTAAGCCAATTTTGTGACTTCGATTCGCTTATGAGCAGCAAGCTGTATAAGTATTTATTGAGAGTCAAGTTCATCAATTCGTGGCTATGTCACGATGCTGCAATTGACTGAAAGTGATCGTTCTCAGTCAGCTAAATTTAACACTATTGCCTAGACTTGAGGTTTGTCCATCAGAGCTAATTTTCTTTAACGAGAAACAGCCTTTTGTGATTCATAGAAACAATCGAGACCCCAATTGATGTACAGCGAATGTGCAAAACTTTGCTCATGATTCACAATATGAGCAACGCGATTCACAGTTATAATAAAACAATCATGCCCTCCAAATGAAATACCATTTGGTATGCAAATTTTATTTGGCCGCTCCTGCTAGCGCGCCAGTGCTGGGCCGGGCAGCGCAGCAGTGCAAACGGCCGGCGCAGCAAAGGCCCAGTTCGCCTAGATCCATTGGCCATTAGAGGCCAAAATCCGACTAAATTTTCGCTGGCCGTGTTGGTCGCCTTAAAGCCTCGGATCTACTGGCTCGCTCTCCATGGCCAACACGCCAAAAGCGCATTGGTGGACGTGGCTGAACGGTGCATTCTCGACGAAGCGATGAAGACCTTCCAAGCCAAGCGCGAACTCACGCAGCGCCATCCGACGCTTCTGGCCAAGCCCGCGACGTTTAAGCCGCTTGAGGTTCTCCGGCATGTCGTAGTCGGGGCCATAGATGATCCGCAGATATTCCTTGCCACGAACCTTGATCGCCGGCTGGACCAGCCCTTTCTTACCCCTGATTGAGAATTGCAACGGCTTGACGACCATGCCTTCGCCACCACTGGCGGTAATCTCCTCCCACCAGCCGATCGCCTGCTCGATCTGAGCTTCATCAGTCAAGTCGATCACATGATAAGCCGTCGCAGTGATCAGGCTTGGATCTGCCTCAGCCAGGCGATGAGCATGGCTCATGTGCCAAACATGATCCTTGTCTGAGTGAACTGCGTTTCCAGCTGCGAGCAGGTGGAACGGAGCGATCTCGATGTCATCAAAGCTCTCCGCCTTGCCGACATAATGGTTGTAGGCAGTGCGATAGGCACGGGCATTGGCATGCCGGGTCGCGGATTGATCCAGCAAGTCGTCGATTGGCAGACCTCGCGCTTTGGCAGTATCGAGTAGCCTCACCGTCTCGCCAAGGCCTGCGACAGAGGCAGCCCCAACGGGCGCATATTGTTGGCTGATGAGACCGCTCGCCTTGAGGTTCCACGGCATGATTTCCGTGTCCCAAAGCGCCCAGTCCGCATCGAGCTCATCCCACATCCCGCATGCCTGCATCGCCACATTCATGCGCTCGACAACAGCCTTTTCGTGTTCTGCATTGGTGAAGAAGCGCCGCCCCGTCCGACTGACGACTATGCCAGTCGAGCCATCGGTCACGTCAAAGCGTTTTGCCGCTGCCTCTGCATCACGTGCGAGCGTCACGAGTGCACGCGAACCCATATGCTTCTTCTCGACCACAACGGTTTCGACACCCTGGCCCCTAAAATAGGCAAAGGCCTCTTCGGGCCGCTCAAGCCAGCCGTCTTTCTCACTGGTCTCAGGCGGTGACATGGTTGGCGGCAAGTGGACAAGCCATCGCGGATCAGCCGCGAAACGGCTCATCACTTCCAGTGCCGCCGCGCTTTCGTCTTCACGCACCATGACGATGCCTAGGTCGCGGGTCTCGATCGCCTGCTTACCCAAAACATGCGAGATGTTGAGCTTGCCAGCATCCTGATCTTCGCGATTGGTTTCCGCATCCAGGGGCTTTACCGGCTCATAATAGGTCTTCTCGGCAGGAACTTCGACAAGCTCCATTTCTGGGTATTGCAGCGCAGTCAGCTTGCCGCCGAAAACGCAGCCTGTATCGATGCAGATCGTGCCGTTGGTCCATTGAGCCTCTGGGACCGGCGTGTGGCCGTAAACGACCTTGGCTTTGCCCGAATATTCAGCCGCCCAGTTGAAGCGTACAGGCAGACCATACTCATCGGTCTCCCCAGTCGTTTCGCCATACATGCAGAAGCTGCGGATCGCGCCCGACGCGCGGCCCTGCATTTCTTCCTTTAGACCAGCGTGAGCCACCACGAGGTTGCCACCATCCAACACATAATGACTGATCAGACCATCGAGCCATTCGCGCATGCCTTGCTTAAAGTCGTCGCTTTCCGCTTCAAGCTGATCGACCGTCTCGGCGAGGCCGTGGGTGAGCTTGACCTTACGCCCATCAAGGAAGCGCTTGAGCTTGTCATCATGGTTGCCGACAACCGCCAAAGCAATGCCGCTATCGACCATGTGTTTGGCAATCCTAAGCACGTCGGGCGAGCGTGGGCCGCGATCAACCAAATCTCCCACAAACACAGCCGTGCGTCCTGAAGGCGCATGAACCTCAGGTTCGCCATCTTTCCATGAGATCGAGTAGCCCAGCTTGACGAGCAGGGTCTCAAGCTCATCAGCGCAGCCATGAACATCGCCAATGATGTCGAAGGGGCCAACCTCTTCGCGCCTGTCATTCCAAAGCTTGGCACGGGAGATCTTGACGGCGTCAATCTCTTCCACCGAGTTTAGAACATGCGTCGCGCGGATACCCTCTCGCTTCATGTTGCGGAACGAGCGCTTGAGATCAATCATCTGCCGTTTCACGGGACCCGGGCCAAACTGCCGGTCTGGCCGATCTTTGTTGCGCTCAATCGCCAGCTTCTCAGGGAGCTTGAAGACGATCCCAACCGGAAGAGCGTGCCACTTTCGCGCAAGCGCTACCATTGATTTACGCGCAGCTGGCTGGACGTTGGTCGCATCGACCACCGTCAGCTTCCGGTTCTTGAGCCGCTTTTCGATGATCGCCTTGACGATATCGAAGGCATCACCGGTCACCGATTGATCGGTCTCATCGTCTCCCACCCAGCCGCGCGCTTTGTCCGATGACACGACTTCGGTCGGCAAGAAGTGCTTTGCCGCAAAGGTCGACTTGCCCGTGCCTGACGCACCGATCAACAGCACCAGCGCGAACTCGGGAATGGAAATCTCTTTGGTGTCAGTCACTTTGACACCTCCTTCTTGAAAATAGCCATCTGGGTCGGCGCACCGTGACTTTCGTGGACTTCGCCGATGGTCGTGAAGGACACGTCGTAGCCAAACTTCTCGGCCTGACCCTTCGACCAATCCTCAAATTCTGAACGTGTCCATTCAAACCGATGATCAGGGTGACGCAGCGCGCCTGGTTCCATGCCCTCGAAGAGCACATTGTATTCGCTGTTGGGTGTGCTCATCAGCACGGTGCCAGGTTTGGCATGTCCGAACAGCGCGTCGGCAAAGGCGGGAAGCCTTTCAGCATCCATATGTTCAATCACCTCGACAACAGTCGCGGCATCGAAGCCCTTGAGCCGGTCGTCGCGATAAACGAGCGATCCCTGCACAAGCTCAATCCGCTCGCGCTGATGGTCGCCCATCCGCTCCAGCTTCAGCTTTTCCACTGCAATGGCGAGCACTTGCGGCGCGACTTCCACACCCAAGATCTTGCGAAACTGGGGTTTCTGAACCAGCCGTTTGAGTAGTTTGCCCTCTCCGCAGCCGAGATCGAGCACAGACAACGCGCTAGACCGCTCGAGTTCAGCCATGACTGAAAGCATGCGCTGCTCGTTGAGCCGGATAGGCTTCTCAATGATCTCCTCGGCTTGATCCTTCTTCGCCATGGCTTCGGCGGATTCCGGCTCGACACTCTCATCCAGCCGCCTGAGAGCGGCACGAGACAGCGAGCGAAAGCGCAGATAGCGTTTTGCGATCAGGTCTTTGTGTGGATGGCCTTCGAGCCAGCCCTCACCCTTACGAAGCAGCTTCTCCACCTCATCATCGCCCATGTAGTAATGCTTGTTGGCATCAAGGACAGGAATGAGGACGTAGAGGTGGCTGAGCAGATCAGCGATTTTGTGCGCGCCGCTGATCGTGAGCTTCACATAGGGGCTAGTGCCCCATTCAGGATGCTGCGGATCAAGCTCAAACGGCTCGACCGCAACTGAATAGCCCAATGGCTCGAAAAGCTGTTCGACAATTTGTCTATCGCCGCGCACGGGCAATGGCGCGACGGTCGCCGTGAGCGGGATCGCAGTTTCAGCCAGTTCTTGCCTATGCTTCGATCTACCGCTGAGCGCTGTGCCGAATGCTCGTGAAAGCGCAACCGACAGCAACGAGGAGGCGGCATATGGCCGATCGTTCACATACTGATCTTCAGCGCCACTATGGCGTCCCTTACCGCGGACCAATTGGACCGGGTCAATGTCGAGCGACAGGGCTGCCGTACACGCGTCGTCGGACGCTTCAGGAAAGAACACGGTTCCCTTCCCAAAAGACAGATCAACCTCGTGCAAGTTGTCCGGGTTCTTCATTAGCAAGAAGCCCAGATCAGATGCCGGTTTGTGCGTCGTTGAAATCGTCAGCAGCATGTCACCAAAAACCCAATAAAAAACCCTCCCGGATCGTCTCATCCGAAAGGGCGAAAATCACTCATCAATTCAATGAAAAGTTCAGACCTCGCCCACTTCTCCCAAATTGTAGAAACGGAAAAATCGCGCGCACAGCGACTCTCGCGAATACATCGCGATGGCAAAGCATGTCAGGCTGTGCGGCAGTTTCGAAGTCATGAAGACCTATTCGTGCAGCCAGTATTGAAAGTCAACGATTCTGACCAATTGGATAGGAAGACGGCCGCTTCGCGGTTCACGGTTGCAAAATCCAGACAGTCAGATTGTCGCCCAGTTCAGGCTACTAGACTACGACTGAGATTGGGGGTGGGAGCGGACGGACTGCTCTCGATCTGATTAGTGAGAAAGCAGGCATGTGATCGGCGACTTCGAGATAGTCTGTCCCTTTAGTTCACCTCGCTGATCTCACGTCGGATGCGAAGCGGGCGGCGTTTTCTTTCGCAAAGGAGCTGGCATCGGCCTTCTCATCCCAAAACTGCGGATTGGCCTTGGGAATGGTCAGCGCCTTCTGCACGGCAGGGCGGGCATCGATGCGCTCGAACCAGGCTTTGAGATTATCGAGGCCGTCGACCGACACTCGTGCCCAGACATAGGCGCGCGCCCAAGGATAGGCCATCATGTCGGCGATCGTGTATTGGTCGGCAGCGATCCATTCGCGTCCCTCCAGATGCGCGTCGAGCACTTCGAGCAATCGGCGGCTTTCATTGACGTAGCGCTTGATCGAGAAGGGTTCTTCGTGCCCGTTGGGCGCGGCAATATGCTGGAAATACATCGCCTGTCCCATCATTGGGCCGATATGGCCGACCTGGAAGAGCAGCCACTGCATGACCTCGGAGCGACCCACCGGATTGTCAGGCAGGAACTGGCCGTATTTCTCCGCCAGGTGCCAAAGGATCGCGCCAGACTCGAAGATCGGGCGGTCTTCGGCGCGATCGACGATAGTCGGGATTTTCCCGTTGGGATTGAGCTTCAGATAATCGGGCGCCTTCTGCTCCTGCTTCGAAAAATCGATGAAGGTCAGATCGTAGGGGACGCCCGCTTCTTCGAGAAAAATAACCGGCTTGTAGCCGTTCATGGTCGCGGCGGTATAGAGGTGGATATCAGGCTGCGACATGGGCTTCTCTCCCAGCAAAAACGTCTTTCAGGTGCGAATCGAAGCGGTCGAAGTCCTTTTCGACTTCCGCGTTCTTCATCACATCGAAGGCTCCGAAGGTCGGCAGCGGTTCCATGGCGAAGAATTTGGCGTTGAGATGAACGGGCCGCAGGAGATCATCGAGCGACATGCCCTCGAAAAACGGCTCGCTGGGATCGTCAAGCGATTCTGCCGGCGCATTGAGCGTTGTCGAAATCATGTATTTGGTGCCGGCGAGCGTGCCGCCCATGCCGTAATTGGCCTTGGGGGCCTCGGGCGTGCGACCGTCGCCAACCGTCAGTCGTCCGTCCATCCCAGCGGTGTAGACCTCGTCCATGTATTTCTTGAACGACCAGGGAACGCCCATCCAGTTCACCGGAAACTGCATGAAGACGAGGTCGGCCCAGCGGTGGTTCTCGACTTCTTCATCGACGTCATAGCCGTCGGAAACCTTGGTGAGGCGCACTTCATACGCGCGCGCCTCAAAGAACTCGCGAGCCTTGTTGGCAAGCGCCGCGTTGAGTTCGCCTTTGGCGAATTCATAGGGTTGGTGACCGTTGAGGATCAGGACTTTCATGGTTTCGCTCCTTGCAGATTTGTCGCCGACCCTTGACGAATCAGCGTGTGGAGGCGAAATAAGGGAAGCAGGTTACGAACTTCAACCAGTTACCTTTTAGTAACCTGCTAGATAGTTTCCGAAGGGGGCGCCGGTGCGCGCAAAGGTCATCGAGAGTGGAAATGGGCGCCGCGTGGCGGTGGAAGCCTGCACCGAACCGTGTGCGATCGAACGCGGAATGCGGATCATCGGCGGCAAGTGGACGGGCTCAATCCTCTATCACCTCAAGGATGGCCCCGTGCGCTTCAATGACCTTGCACGCATGGTTGGCGGCGCGAGCAAGAAAATGATCACCGAACGCCTGCGCCATCTCGAAGATCACGGGATGGTCAAACGCGAGGTCGTTGCGACCTCTCCAGTGTCTGTCGAATACGAAATTACCGAATTCGGAAGCACCGCGATCTGTATTCTCGACGAGCTCCGCCAATGGAGCGAGAAGGTCGGCAACCAGCGAGATTAGTCCTGACTTTTTTGGTCTATACTTGGTTCGATTGCAGAATGTCCGGTTCCAGCGGTTAAGGGCGAAGAGCTGACATTCTGCTCCCGACCCAATTGCGGACACGAAGCAGGCAAAACTTTGCAATCCTGAAGATCGCCGATATGCTCGCTGCTCTTTTCCGATATTTGGCACTGCTTTTCAGGCTCGCCTTGGAGCCCAAATTGCAACGCCTCGCAAAGAGCGAGACTTAGCGCATCCCAATGCTTTCAAAATCCGGACTTCCAATCGATCCGCCCATCGTCGACCTTCCCATCGAAACGCATGACAAGGGATTCTACGATGGCTTCACCCGTGAGGTGACGATCCCTGCGAAGATCATCGTCTCGTTGATCATCATGTGGGCGATCTTTTTTCCGGTCAGCGCGATGGAGACATTGGCGGTCGCCAATTCGACCATCATTTCGAGCTTCAGCGGCTGGTATGTCTATCTGGTTGCATTCTTGATGCTGGTCTGTGTCGGTCTGGCCCTGTTGCCGCGCGCGGGCTCCTTGCGCATCGGCGCGCCGGGTGAAGAGCCGGAATTCAACCGCTTTTCGTGGTTCGCAATGCTGTTTGGGGCGGGCATTGGCATCGGCATGTTGACCTATTCGACAGGCGAACCGCTATCGCATTTCAGCAGCAACCCCGACATCATTCGCGGCACGATTGAAGCGCGCTCGGCCGAGGCAGTTCGGCCAGCCTATATCTACACATTTCTTCACTGGGGCTTTGGTGCCTGGTGCACTTACGCTCTGGTGGGGTTGGCGATCGGATATGTGTCCTATCGTCGCAACCTTCCGCTCACCATTCGATCGGCCCTGTGCCCGCTATTCGGAAGAGTACTTTCAGGACCAAGCGGCCATCTTGTCGACATTGTTGCTGTGGTTGCGACAATCCTTGGTGTGTCGGTGACCATGGGACTGGGCGTGGAGCAATTCGTTGCCGGCTTGCACCGGGTCGGCCTGGGCGACTGGCTGATCGACGCGGATGGCACGTCCAGCACTATAGCCATCATTTTGGCGCTATTGATCCTTGTCGGGGCGTCGACCCTCAGCGCGCTCTCCGGCGTGGGACGAGGCATTAAGTGGCTATCCAATCTCAACATGGGATTGTCGTTTGCATTGCTCGCGCTGTTTGCCCTTGTGGGCTCGGGCTTGCTAGGCCTTGAACTGCTCGGCGTCGGCCTGTGGGACTATTTCCGCACCTTGCCGGCGAATTCGCTGACATTGTTCACCGACCAAGGCGACGCGATCAGTGCTGCGCTTGTGCAATGGCAACTCGATTGGTCGGTGTTTTACTGGGCGTGGTGGATCGCCTTTGCCCCCTTTGTGGGCATGTTCATCGCGCGCATCTCGCGCGGCCGAACGGTGCGTGAGTACGTGCTCGGCGTTGCACTCGTGCCATCGCTGATGTGCTTTATCTGGATGGCTCTCGCCGGCGGTACGGCGATTGATCTGGAATTGAGTGGCGCGGCTGGCGGGACGATCGTCAATGCCGGTATTTCAGATCAGCTCTTCGCAACTCTCGATGTTTTGCTCAGCCCAGGAGTCGCCTGGATCGTCTCAGGCCTCGTGGTGATCCTGCTGTTGACCTATCTCGTAACCTCGGCCGACAGCGCGATCCTGATCATCAACACGATCAACGGTGCTGGCGAGAATGAAGGTCAGCGTCGGCATCATATCGTGTTTTGGGGCGCGGCGCTGGCGTTTATGGTTGGTTCGATGTTGATAATCGGAAATGGCATCGAAGCAATCCGGATCACCATGATCATCGGTGCGCTTCCGTTTTCGATCGTTCTGGCTTTGATGGCGCTGTCAATCGTCAAGGCGATCGCATTTGACCTCAGGCGTGAGCAGCAGGGTGTGCCAACGACCGCTCAAGCTTGCCAGGAATGGGATGGCGAGGCCGCGACCGCAGAATAGACACTGTAGTTATTCCCAGTTCTCACAATCATCCATTTATAGAATTGTGAACATTTGAGCTGGACTTGAGTAAGTTTGACTTTCCCTACTAGACTACAGAAATATTCGACTATGACATGACAATACGTCATCTATATTTCTATCAATACATTGTTTTTCTTACTTTGTTGATTTGTTACAACAATGTGTGCGCAACTTCCCATTTTCGCCAGTTCGCAGTGGCCTTGGCACATCCTGCTTGTTAACGCTTCCAATCACGCGGCATCTTTCTTTGCTGCGCTTGAGATGAATTTGAAATGAGGCGCGTTTCCGCGCCGTCGACCTGAAGGGTCGAGAGGGGACAATCAACATGACGAAGTATGCATGCGGCGCCTCGGTGAGTGCGCTGGCAATTGCAGTAGCAGCACCCGCAGCCGCGCAGGATCAGGCTGGCTCGGACGAGCAAGAGCGCGCCGGAGGTGTGCCAACGATTGTTGTTACCGCGCAGAAGCGCAGTGAAGACTTGCAGGACGTGCCGATTTCGGTGGCTGCAATTGGCGAGAAACAGCTCGACGAGCTAAACATCGACACGTTTGAAGACTATCTTGAACAGCTACCCAGCGTGACGGCTGGTGGCAATGGTCCCGGTCAAAGCACGATCTATATTCGCGGTCTGGCATCTACGACGCCGAATATCACCGTGGCGGGTGTTGCAGGCCTCGCGCCGAACGTAGCGCTCTACCTCAACGATCAGCCACTTTCGCAACCTGGTCGTAACCTTGACGTCTACGCCGCTGACCTTGAGCGGATCGAGGTCCTCTCAGGTCCGCAAGGCACTTTGTTTGGCGCAAGCTCGCAAGCGGGCGTTGTCCGCTTGATCACCAACAAGCCTGATCTCGGTGGCTTCGATGCGGCATTCACTGCCGGCATTTCCTTCACCAAGGGTGGTGAGAGCAGCTACAAAGGCGAAGTGATGATCAACGTGCCGGTGACCGACACGTTTGCGCTTCGCGGTGTTGCCTATCTCGACGATCAGGGCGGCTATATCGACAACGTCCAAGGCACTCGTGACCTGACTGAAAGTGCGCGCTTCCGTCCGGAAGGGTTTGTGCGTGCCAATGGTGTGCCTGTGTCGGCAATTCGCGCTGGCTTTCAGTCGACCGCCGACCTTTCGAACGTAACCTTCCTCCAGGCGGACAATGCCGGACTGGCCGAAGAAGACTTTAACGACACGCAGTATGCGGGCTTCCGCGTTTCTGGTCTGTGGGAAGTCACTCCCGACTGGACGATCACCGTCGCTCACCAGCGCCAAAGCCTGGAAAGTGACGGCGTGTTCTTCGCTGATCCAGAATTGGGTGGCCTCGACGATCTCGAGATCGAGCGTTTCGAATCCGACCGGTTGGAAGACGATTTTTCAAACACCAGCTGGACCGTAGAAGGTCGCATCGCGATGCTCGATGTGGTTTACACCGGCGCATACACTGATCGCGAGAGCGAACAGCGCGCCGATTACACCGACTATCTCTTCGCCGGCCAGTATTTGCCCTATTATATCTGCGATGGGTCAGTGACCTATCCTGGTGCGGCGGATCCCAGCGGCACATGCCAGGCGCCCAACCTCTACATCAACGCGTTCAGCAAGACCGAGGTCTTCACGCAGGAATTGCGGTTCAGCACGCCGACTGACTGGCCGGTTCGCGTCACCGCAGGCGGTTTCTATTCCGATCTCTCACTCGAAGAGCGGGTGGATTTTGCCTATCCCGGCAATGTGATCGCGCAGCCATTCGGGCCATTCGCGACCAATTTCCCGCAAATGAGCGGCTTCTTCTCGGACCCCGGACCATTCCCGGCTGAAACGATCTTCCGCAACGACATCCGCCGCACGGATGAGCAATGGGGCATTTTTGGCGAGGCGACGATAGATGTCGTGCCGGACTTGCTCTCTGTCACTCTGGGTGCGCGCTATTATGACGTCGTGGTCGATTTCGAAGGCAGCGCCAACGGGTCATTCTGCAATTCCGGAGCCGCGCAAGATGCCAATGCATTCGGCACCGATATCAGCGATCTCTATGACGGTGATGGGCAATTCACCTTCATCGGCTCGTGCAACGCGGCATTGCGCCAAACCTTCGATCTCAATGACAGCGTGGCTGACATCCAGGCAGCGGGCCTCTCCGCTTCCCAGGCGCAGCAGGTCTTCAACGCGATCCGCGCGCCCGACACAGCGTCGACCAAGGGCGCAATCGTCAAAGGCACAGTCACGGTAACGCCCAATGACGACATGCTGTTCTACGCGACCTATTCGGAAGGCTTCCGACCGGGCTTCCTCAACCGCCCAGGTGGAGCCGTGGGCGCAGGCGGCTTTGTCGTTCCGTTCGAGCTCGAAACCGATGAAGTGAAGAACTACGAATTGGGCTGGAAGCTCGACCTGCTCGAGGGCCAGTTCCGCTTCAACGGCAGCGCGTTCTTTGTCGACATTTCAAACCTCCAGACGCAGATTTTCGATCCTTCGATCACCAATCTGTTCTTCTCGTCGAACGCAGCCAATGCCGAAATTTACGGGATCGAATCCGATTTCGTGATTGCTCCTTATGGCACTCCGGGCCTGACATTCGCCGGAGCGTTCTCGATCCTCGACACCGAGATCACTGACATCCTGATCCCCACGAACGACGTGATAGCGGGTGAAGAGCTGGCCTATGCGCCGGGCTTCCAAGGCAATTTGCGCGCGCGTTACGAGTGGGATCTGTCGGATAGTCTGCAGGCCTTCATCCAGCCGCAGATCGCCTATTCGGCGTCGAAGTTCACCGACATCATCGAGATCAACAAGATCGAGTTGGACAGCTATACATTGGTTGACCTGTCGGCGGGCGTGATCGCCGATCAATGGCGGTTCGAGGTGTTCGTTGAAAACCTCACAGATGAACGCGCCGAAATTTCCGGTGTGTTCGGCAATGATCGGGAACGGATCATCACCAATCGACCGCTTACGGTCGGCATGAAGGTGTCGTTCGAACTCTGATCGATCGTAGCGAATTCGTGAAGCGGCGGGGGTGGCATGGTTCACTCCCGCCGCTTTGCTGTTATGGCGGCGCAGATGTCTCGCGAAGAACAGTTGAAAGCAATCCAGAAGCAATTGCAGGCTGGCAAGTTCAGCGATGGGCTGCTGGCGGCACAGGAGCTGCTTGCCGACAATCCAGGTGATGGCGAAGCGCTCTATATGGCCGCCGTGGCAGCGCGCTATCTGGGTGATCTGGACGGAGCGATGAAACACCTGACGGCCCTCCATCGCGCCATGCCCGAGTTCGGCAGGGCCTGGCAGGAGCAAGGCCATCTCGCGATCGCCCGTGGCGACACATTTGCTGCGCTTGGCGCCTTTGCAAAAGCGACGCGGTTTAATCCTGCGCTGGAGGCGAGCTGGCGCGAGCAGGCCCGACTGGCAGCACAACTCAATCGTCCGCAAGAGGCAGCAGCAGCAACGGCACAGCTCGAGAGGGTGAAGGCGCTCCCACGCGAGCTTTTGGCGGTGACCAATCACATGCACGAAGGCAGGTTGGCGCGCGCGGAGGAGATCTGCCGGCATTACATGCAGCGCAACCCTCGGAACGTTGAAGGAATGCGTCTGCTCGCCAAGATCGGAATTGAATTGGGCATTCTCGATGATGCCGAATTCTTGCTGGAGACGGCGAGCCTGCTGGAGCCGGACAATGTCCAGCTCAAGCTCGATTTTATCGACGCGCTGCGCCGCAAGCAAAAGTTCGAAAAGGCCTTTGAGCAGGCCAAGCAATTGCACCAAGCCGATCCGGATAATCCGCTGTTCCAGTCGCGGCTGGCAATTGAGAGCATCCAGGTTGGAGAATTCGATCAGGCCTTCGATCTGTTCGACCGCGTGCTGGAAAAGCTCCCTGGCGATCACGCGACGCTGACCAGTCGCGGACATGGCCTCAAGACGACCGGCAGGCATGATGAAGCGGTTGCCAGCTATCGCGCGGCAATCGCAGCAAAGCCTGATCACGGTGACGCATATTATGCTCTGGCAAACCTCAAGACCTATCGCTTTGAGGATGCCGAGCTGGCCGCGATGCAGGAGCAAGCTGCGAGGTCAGACCTGGCATTCATGGATCGCGTGCATTTGGCCTTTGCGCTTGGGAAGGCGCTTGAGGATCGCGGTGAATTTGAGGGCAGCTTTGCCCATTATGAGGAAGGCAACCAGCTCAAGCGCACTCAGACCCGATACAGCGCTGATCGGATGAGTGAAGAACTCTCAAAGCAGGTGCAATTGTGTACGGCCGACCTGTTTGAAAAGCATCGCGGCAGCGGTCATCCGGCACGCGACCCGATCTTCATCCTGGGATTGCCACGCGCGGGTTCGACGCTGCTCGAGCAGATATTGGCCAGTCATTCGCAAATTGATGGCACGCTTGAGCTTCCCAATATACTGGCCCTGGCGCATCAGCTGCGTGGACGCGAGGCAGGACGGTCTCGCTATCCCGAAATCCTGCATGACCTTTCGGCGGATCAATTGGCCAAATTTGGGCAGGACTTCATCGAGAACACGCAAGTTCACCGCCAAGGCGCACCATTTTTCATCGACAAGATGCCCAACAATTTCCGGCACATCGGGCTGATCCAGCTGATCCTGCCCAATGCGAAGATCATCGATGCGCGCCGTGAGCCGATGGATTGCTGTTTCTCGGGCTTCAAGCAATTGTTCGCCGAGGGTCAGGAGTTCACCTACGGTCTAAGTGAGATCGGGCGATACTATGCAGACTATGTCGCACTGATGGAGCATTGGGACACGGTGCTGCCGGGCAAAGTCCTTCGCGTTCAACACGAAGATGTGCTCGACGACCAGGAAGGTCAGACGCGCCGGATGCTCGACTTTCTTGAGCTGCCCTTCGAAGAATCCTGCCTTCAGTTCCACCAGACCGAGCGCGCTGTGCGCACCGCCTCAAGCGAACAGGTTCGGGAGCCAATCAACCGCAAAGGTCAAGGAGCGTGGAAGCCCTACGAGCCTTGGCTGGATGCGCTCAAAGACGCACTCGAAGCCCCATCCAGCGTTGCGTGATGAAGCTGGACGTCGGTCTTCAGCCCTAAATCGGACCAAATGCGCCCGGTCGGCTCACGACCGATTGGCAGACCTTCCTTTGCGCGGGATAACGAACGCTAAGGGGCCATGGTCAAAGTTCGAGCTTTGCTCCAAACGAGAAGACTGATTGCTTAAAGTCCGCGGAAGGCAGATTGGATTGGAAGTCCGAAAATTCGTAGCCCGCCACAAGCTCAATCCGCGACGTCGCGCGCCATTCAATTTCGGCTGAGAGACGGTAGCGGTCATCGTTGCGAACAGCGCCGATGCTAGGCGTTTCGTCTCGATAATTGCGGTCTTCGTACCGCGCACCAAGCCGAAATTGCGCTCGGCGGCCTGCTATCTTGAACCTTTGTGAGAAACGCGCCGAAAACTCGCTCGATTGATAGCTGAATTGTGCTTCGCTCGCTGTCTCGTCTTCCAAGCGATAGCCAAAGGCAAAAAAGGTTCGCGGGCCATCGATCAGCCAATAGACGTCGGTATCGACGGCATGCACCTCGGCATCGCGATCATCGCGGCCTAGAAAGTCCTTGTCGGAATAGATGTACGCGGCCCTCAGCAAGACCTTGCGGCTAGCAAACCCTGAAATGCTGGGCGAAACACGGTGGATATCAACAAAGCCGTCCTCTCCCAACCGCGCATGGATGAAACGATAGCTGAGATTGCCGTCAACTTCGCCAAAATCGTGCTCTAACTCAGCGGAGACGGTGTGCGTTTGCAGATCGAGGTTGGAGAATTCCTCGTAGGAAAGCTGCGAGAAGCGATATCCTAATGCGTAGGTCGTCTTGTCATCCAACCTGCCCTCATACTCGCCACGAGCCGTGAACAGCAGCGCTTCATCGCCTAACCCAGTGTTGAGATCGATATCTTCGAGAACGACATTGTCGTCATAGCGCAGCTCCAACCCAAACTCGGCAGAAAAGCCGTCGGCGCTGTTGGTAGCGCTGGTGCTCCGATCTCTATCGTCAGGGTCTTCCGAACGAATGCCGTCACTTGAAGCAGTGTCCTGGGCGCCCGCTGCACCATCGACTTGTGCGTGCACCAGCACAGGCTGCACGAGCAAGACCGCCGACAGCGCACCATATATCTTGGAACAGATCGATTTCATCCCCGCGCCCCCACGTTTGTCGCCGCCTATCTGATCGCCTCCATGCAAACAATCAGAAAGAGACTTGAAAGCGCGCCATAAGCGCCCCGACATTCTCACGCTGACCATTCGCCCCAGGGCTTGTGCTCGCATTGACATAATTGACCATGATCCGGGTGTTGCGGGTCTGGTACCAATTAACGCCAATCGACCAGTTCTCCTGTCGACCCCCGGTGACAACGCCGTCGTTCAGATCAACAAAGCTGAAGCGCGCGGCGACCTCTACCGCTCCGATCTTTCCCTTGGGCCGAATTCCGCCAAATGTGCCATTGGTCAGACCATATCGCTGGCGTTCTCCAGTTAGCACATAAGCGGCTTCGATACTGCCGCCGTAGAAGGTCGGATCGCCTAGGCTTGGCGCTTCGTTGCGCCGAGCAATCGTACTTGCCTTCACCAAGAACGGTCCGCGCATATAGGCGGCTTCGACATTGACGTTGGTGTAACTCTCGATCCCTGTAAGCCTGCCGGAATTGACCAGAGTTTCGCCATTGAGACCGAATTCTGGCCGCACGGACACCCGGGACAAGGCCCCAGCATCCAAGTCGCGACGCTCAGCACCTAGGGCGAGATGCAAGACTTCTCGCCGTTTGCGGATGGGAGCCCAAACGACCCGTGCGGTCACGCTTTCTCCGGAATCCGCAGGGCGGGTAGGGTTTTGCTTGAGCGGATCGCCAAAATAGCCTGCCGAGACCGATACGTTTTCGCCGCGATAGGTTGCACCGATCCCAAGCAAGAAATTGGGGGCAAGGCGCGACGCCAATGAGCGCTCCATCAGCTTTAGGTTGTTGGAGCTCATCATGTTTTCGCCCGCAAGCGGAGCGATAAAATTGCCAGCTTTGATCGTGACGTTATCGATCCCGCGATACATCGCCCATAGATTGCGAATGCCAGTGTTTTGCCCACCAACATCGGCGTCGACCTTGAAACGCCAGTCCTCGTTGACGGTAAGCGTCGCATCAACGCGGACTCTACGAAAGCCTGCATCATCTTTGAACGTTGTGCTCGCGCCCTCGTTGAAGGTCGCAAGGTCAAAATGAATGCGCCCTCCGATCGTCAGATTGGTGTCATCATCGCCAATCGTGACGCCGCGATGATCGGCCTCAATCTCTTGCGCCAAGCTTAGCGTTGCAAGGGATGCCGCCGCCAGCGCGGCGAGTGCGTGTGCTCGTGTCATGTGCAGATCGTCCCTTTGCCAGCCCGGTCAACTCGCAAACCAGTTGAAGATGTGTTCACCCATGCCGCGACGATGGATCATCTTTTCGAAATTGTGGCCGCCGCCTTTGATCAGCTGAAGATCTTCGATGGCGGTGCCTGACTGCCGTGCTTGCATGGCGGCGATCCAGTTTTCGCCGCGTTCCAAGCGATTGAGTCCTTGATGCGCGTCGATAATCGGATCTTGATTGAGTGAACTGGTGCGCTTGGTGTCGCCCTTTCCGACCAGAAGCATAGTTGGACACTCCAATGCCCCGGTCAGATCGACCTTGCGGTCGCCCAAGTGGTCTGAGGGACCTAGACCGAACGGAAAAGGCTGCTCTGGGTCCGGCATGGTGAACCAGCCTGGTGCCATCAATGCGATCTTACGGACCGTGCGCGATCCCATCATGACATAGCGGTGCGCGAATTGAGCGCCCCCGGAAAAGCCTAACAGGAACAAGCCAGGATTAGCCAGGTCGAGCCTTTGCAAGCAATCTGCAAGAGCCACGTCAAAGGCGTCTTCGGGATAGCTGCCAGCTTCGTTGACGGCCAAGGACTGGAAATGACGAAACTGATCGCGAGCAAACAGCGGCGCGAACAGAATCATCCCATGCGCTTCAGCCAAGTCCTTGAGCTGAAAGATCTGCTGCGCGGCGCTGCGTCGCAGTCCGTGGATCGCTGCAACGACGGGGCTATCGGCCCGCACGCTTTCGGGAACGTAGAGGAAGTAGTCGAGCTGATCGACCTCACCGGCACGGATTGAGATCGGCTTTGCACGATCCAATCCCGGTGCGACAGTGTCGGCGTGTTTCTGCCGAAGTTTGGCTGTGTTTGGGGCAAGCGTCATGGTCATGACAGCAAGGTCTCCTTTGCTCGGGTTAGGGTCTGGTTTTTGAGCTGCCAGTGATGGTCTGCCAGATCGGCAGCAAAGTCGGTGTGCGTTGCGAGTATCCATGCACCTTCAAAACCGCGCAGGATCCGGTGCACCAAAACGCGAGATTCATTGTCGAGGTGGCTGTCCGGCTCATCGAGAAGCAACAATTGCGGAGCACCCACCAGCGCGCGTGCAATGATGATCCGCATCTTCTCGCCATCGCTCAAATTGGCGCCATCTTCGCTGACTTGACGATTGGCGTAGAAAGGCGATTTTCGATCGCCAAAGTTCATTGCACAGAGCCGCGCAGCTGCGGCAATCTGGGATTCATCCGCCTTGACGCTCCCATAAGCAATGTTGCTCCGCACAGTGCCTTTCAACAGCGGCAATTGCGGGGAAATGATCGAAATGCAGCGGCGTAGCTGACCTGTCCGCAGATCAGTGATCGGCTTGCCATTGAGTTCTATTGAACCGCGATCTGGTTCAATCAGCCGCAGCATCAGCCGCAGAAGCGTCGATTTCCCGGCTCCATTGGCGCCTCTAACAATCACTCGCTCGCCCGCTCTAATCTGGAGCGAGACGTCCTTGAGAATTCCTTCGATACTGGCGCGCTCGACTTTCAGTCGCGCAAATTTTTGCGGCATGGATTTGGGAGCTGGTGCCGGCTGGATCAGCGGACCACGCTCGAACAAAGCGCTCAGCTTTTCATGGGCGATTGTCGCGCTCTTGTAGTATTCGAATACCCGGCCAAGCTGGAACAGGCTGGGAGAAATCAGAGAGAACAGCATCAGCGCTAGCAGAGTGTCAGCAAGTGCCGATTCTGAGCTTCTATTCGCCAATCCGACGGCGACAATGCTGGCAAGGCCGATGCTGACCATAAACACCATGAATCCGCGAAACAGGCCGGTTACCGATGCCCTTTCAATCATCGCATCGCGCAGGCGATTGGCCTGCCGACGAACTTTCCGACGCTCCTGAGAGATGTTGGCGAAGGCCTGGACCACCGCCATATTCTTGATCTTCTCGCCGATATTGGCCGCGACATAGCCGCGCCTCTTGCGCGCCTCTCTTATACGCTTGTCAAAGCTACGGCCGATCAGCAGAGCGCCCAAAACCGCGACAAGAATGACGCCGCACAGGACTGCACCCAGCATCGGATTGAGCACCGCCAATGCGACCGTTGCAGCGAGCATGACGATGCCAGAGACCACCATACGTGCGAGCCCAAGCGATACCCATTGGCGCAATGCCGCAAGGTCGTTGACGAAGCGCAATTGCAGACTGCCGCCGCGAAATTGGCTCTGCGCGTGCACAGACATGGCACTAAGATGCCTGAACGCGGCAAGTCGAGCATCGATGATGTAGCTCTGGCCAAGCTTTTCTGCGGCAACATGCTCGTACCATTTCACCGCGCCCAGCACCGCATTGGCCGCGAGCAGAGCGGCAATAGGGGTTGGCAATGGAACCGCACTCATTGCACCGCTCAACGAAACGACAGACCGAACCAGAATTGCGATGGCAACCAATGCGCATGCCTGAGCGAAGCCGATCGCGATCAGCTGGAGCAGCAACCTCCACCGCGACGGGTTGAGCAGTTTAGGCATTGCTGGCGACAAGCTTTGGTGCGCTTCGAACCGCCTGTTGGAGCAGCACTCCAATTGCGCGCTCGTCGTCGCTCAACACTTCGCTGGTTAGAACCGGCACAGCACTCGCGCCTTCGAGCTCTTGGACGAAAAGAGGCGAAGTCGAAATGCGCCCAACAAAGGCGGCAACATCGTAACCCAGCTGGTCGAGAAACGCCTTGCCGCCCAGCGCCGAAAGCGGGTCGGGCGTGGCCAGAACGATGCTGTCGATCGCCTCGCGGAATTGCGACGAGCACAGCAACATCGAAGTCTCGCGCTGCAAAAGCCCATCGGCGATCTCAACGACGATGCAATCGCAATTGGGGCTTGCCGCTTCGAGTAAGCGATCGGTGATTTGCTCGAGCTCCTCGATCGATAGGTTCATCGTCGAGGCAAAGCCTGCATCAGTGAAATCGAGTGCATTTGCCGCTCCAGAATCACAGTATTGCCAAATGTCGCCACCTGCACCGGTTCCCGTGATCTTGACGACAGACGCGCGGATATTGGCTTGGGACAGCGCACGCAGGATATCGCAAACGCTCGTGGTCTTGCCCGCATTCATTCCAGAACCGAAGACCGCGATGACAAATGGCCGCGTGCCGCCCATTGCCGGGTCCATTGGCAGCCTATGATCGGCAAGATTCAGCGGCGTCCCATCCGAACGGCACAACGTCCCCAGCACCTCAATGTCGGTTGGCCGTTTGGTGGACATGTGCCGATCAACAACTGTCGCCGCGATCCCGCCTGCAGCTGCCAATTGGCACGGCCCCGGTGAGACAGGAACCACACCGTGAAACTGGTCCGACGCATAGCGATTGCCATAGGCCAGGATGATCTCATCGCCATCATGCATCCGCGCACGCCGGCCGTCTGGCAGTTCAATCCGCTGATGATGCCCCTTTCGCACCAGCCGCGCGAGGCAAAGGTCGCCTGCAACAGGCATCATGGATGGATGGAGCATTGTCGCTTCGCCAAGGACCATTCGGCGAGTAACAAAACTCTGCTTAGCCTTCGCGATGCGCGCAGACGAGATGGACTGCGCCGGGCGGCTTTCAACAATCGGTTCGATACTCATTCTGCAACACCTCATGCGGAGTGAGGCAGAACGAGCATGACGAACGGGGCACGTTTCGTCTGGAGCCAGCCGCGTGCTCGTCCTGCCCGGATGGTGCAAGTCTGCTGCTGGCAAACTGAAGACGAGACATGCGAGGCTTTATTCCAACCGCGCTCGAAATAAATTCAGATCAGCGCGGCGGGCGGATCAATCCGAAGCCGTAGACGCTGTCCCGGCCGGGTTGGCCAATGTCGATCGCATTGCCTGATACCTCTCGCAGAGCAGTTCGGCTGATCGAGTTTGGCTCGTCTTGCGAAAGCGCCAATGCGACAGTCGCGAAGGGTGCCGCGATCGACGTGCCAGTGGACGTGCTTTGCTCCCCATTTGTGGAATAGTGCAGGATGCCGACGCCTGGCGCAGAAAAGTCGAGATACTGCCCGCGATTGGCTCGGCGGAACACGCGATTGTCGCCATCAACGGCGGTCACCGAAATCACATTGTCATAGGCTGCTGGGTAGAGCGGGCGGGCCGTTGGCCCTTCATTGCCAATTGCCGCAACGACGAGCACTTTATTCGCCCGTGCCCGATCAATCGCCCGCTGAAGGATGGCGTTTTGCGGACCTGTTAGGCTCATATTGACGATCGGCACCTTGTTCTCGACCATCCAATCGAGCGCGCGGACAAGCGAGGCGGTTGAGGCAGTCGAGCCTCGATCAGGGAGTATCTCGAAGACGGAGGCCGCATAGAGCTCAGCTTTGGGCATCAGCCCCTGATATTGTGGACTTTGACCGACCAAGATATTCGCAATGGCGGTGCCATGCTCGCTCGGCCGACGATTGCGGCTGCGAACGAAGTCGCGCTTGGTGATGTTGGCATTGGCGGTCGCATTGGTGGCAACAACAGAGGTATCGATCAGGCCAATCTTGGTTGCGCTGTTTCGCTGGTCCTGAGTAAGCGGCATCGCTGCCAGAGGCTGCGTCCCGCCTGCTTTTCGGCGAAAGCGCGCTTGAGGTTGATAGAGGTGGTTGTAGTCAATTTGATCTTCGGAGACGACTTCCAGCAACAATTGGCGGCTATCCAATAGGTCTGTACCCGGCGGTGGCGTGACGCGCACCATAACCTGATCCAGCAATGCCACTTCTTCCGAAGAGCGAACTTCAAATCCGCGAGCCTCCATTTGCGCGATGGCATCCTCATCGGAAACGACCAGCCACTCGCCGCCAGCAACATCGAATTGTTGCGGGTCGCTGCCGACAAATACGAGCTCCGTGGTGAGGCTCAGCGAGGCATCGACGTCGCGCTCTTCTTCAATCTCTTCGAGATCATCCTCAGGCTCTTCCTCCTCGTCCTCTTCGCCGTCTTCGTCCTCGCCCTCTGCGTCGTCTTCGTTGTCTTCGTCCTCGTCGCCTTCGTCGTCCGCTTCCTCGTCATCGTCGTGATCTTCGTCTTCTTCCTCGATCTCTTCCTCTAGTTCGTCTTCATCGAGCTCATCGTCTTCGAACTCGTCGTCTTCGAATTCTTCATCGGGAGGCGGTCCCTCCAGCTCATCATCTTCGAAGTCGTCATCATCAAATTCAGATTCTTCAAGTTCGTCCTCTTCGAGACCCTCCTCAAGATCATCATCGAACTCGTCCTCGAAATCCTCCTCCAGTTCGTCTTCGATCTCCTCGTCGATCTCTTCTTCGATGTCTTCTTCGGGCTGGGCGTGGGAAATCCCCGCGACAATCGCCGGCTGACTTGCGCTTGCGAGCATGGCAATCGCGAAGGCAATTGCCCCGCTCTTGGTCAAAATCCGATCACCATTGTCGCGTTTCATTGTGCGCATTCCGTTGAATATCTCACGTGCCCGCTTGCGAGGCGCTGAACTGTCTGCATGACTATCAGACGTATCGATTGAGAAAAAATTCCATTCAGTGCGGGAATAAACATCCTGCTGAGCCGTCTGAGAGGCAAAGTTGGCAAACAGCACGTTAGGCAAAAGGATCAAAGAGCTCGTTCCTGATTTGCGGCGCTTCGCCTTTGCCCTCACCGCGTCAGCGGTTGAGGCTGATGATCTGTTGCAGGACACCGTCTTGCGTCTGCTCGACAGGGGTATTCCCGATGATGCGGACAGCAAACGCTGGGCGTTTCGCGTCTGCAAGAATATCTGGCTCGACCAATTGCGCGCCCAGAAAGTTCGCAGAAATTGGGCGCAACAGGCCGCAAAGCATGAGGCACAGGTCGAAGATGGCCAACGCGTGATTGAGAGTATTTCTGACGTGAAGAATGTCGAAAGACTGATGCAAGAAATGCCAGAGGGTCAGCGTGCAGCGCTGGCAATGGTTGCTCTTGAAGGTGCGTCTTACAAGGAGACCGCCGTAGCTCTCGATATTCCGATCGGCACAGTGATGAGCCGGGTCGCGAGAGCCAGGAGCTTTCTAACGACCCGATTGGAACCGGAAGCAATAGGTGATTCATGAGCGAATTTTCCGATGAGCAATTGAGCGCCTTTTTGGATCGCGAGCTTGACCCAGAAACACATGCTGCGATTGCGGAAGCCTTGATCCTGGATGACGAACTTTCGGGTCGACTTGAAGCGCTAAGAGCAGGGAACACGGCCTTCACGCGGTCTCTTTCGGCAATTGATAATCGTCCCCTTCCTGCTGGATTGGAGGCGATGCTTGATGAGGCAGATGTGCCCGCTCAGCCGGCGGCTGCAAACGACAATCGGCCCTGGCGCGCGGTCGCTGCAAGCGTCGCCTTGGTGACGGCGTTTACGGCGGGCAGCCTGCTCAATCCGTTTGGGGGCACCGGTGATGAAGCGCCTGCAGCCATTGCAAGCCTCGCCGATGATCCTGCCCTCCAAACTATGCTCGAGAGCGATCCGAGCGGAACGAAGCTCCAACTGTCCAGCGGCCAAAGCGCCGAAATCAGGCTCAGTTTCTTTAGCACCGATGGCAATTATTGCCGCGAGTTTGTGCTTGGCGATAAGTCGGGCTCTACCGTAGCGGTAGCATGCCGAATTGGTGCTGATGATTGGGGCGTGCAAGTCGCCACTGCCGGGCCTGCCCTCACTGATCAAGGAGAGGGCTATACGGCAGCCTCAGAAGGCAATTCCGCTTTCGATGCCGCTGTTAGCGCGCTTATGGCAAGCGACAGCGCAGATGCCGAAACCGAGGCGGCTTGGATCGAGAATGGGTGGCAGAACGCCCCCTAACGCGCCTGCCACTCTTCCTATTATCTGCGATGTCGTCATCGCAGGCAGCAATCCCGTGAAGCTGATCTTAGATGAAGTTCCAAGCCGGCGGCGTGAAGCGGCCCAGATTGGGGAGCGCGGTTGCGATCTCTGAACTGTTGAGCCCGAACCATCGGCCCAGCTGCGCAGCATATTGATCGACGGCGAGACCAGGGATCAGACGGCCGCCTCCGACCTCTTGCGCATGACCCAAGACCGGCGGTGGGACATTGCCGTAGATCTCACGACCATTCACTGCGCCGCCGACGACGAAGTGATGGCTTCCCCATCCGTGATCGGTGCCATCGCCGTTGACGGCCAAGGTGCGGCCAAAGTCAGATGCCGTGAACAATGTCACCTGGTTGCCGAGCCCAAGAGCGTTCATCGCCCCAGAGAACGCACCAACCGCGCCATCCAGCTCTGCGAGCAAGGCAGGCAGATCGACGGCTTGCGCAGAGTGAGTGTCAAAACCGCCCAGCCCGACAAAGAATATCTGCCGCCGCGCTACAAGCCGATCCCGGATCGCAATTGTGTTCGCAACGGCACGCAATTGCGCGCTCAGCGCCCCATCGCCAAAACCTGAGATGTTTGAAGCGCCTTGCCTGAGCGCTTGCGCGTAGATCTCATTGGTTTCCAATCCTTCCTCAAACTTGGACGCGACATCGCGCTCAATAATATGGTTCTGATTGAAGCTCGAGGCCGCCAGCTGATCGCGCAGCGCGTTGGAGAGCGGATTCTCGTTGCCAATGATATCTTCGATCACGCCGATTTCCGCGGCTCCGCCAACATCCACACGATACGGGCTAGCGCGACGTCCGGTCAGAAAGGGACCGACCTCATCGGTTGCGATGGTCGTAAACTGCTCTCGATTGCCATTGGCTCCGGTAGCGAGGATCGCATCTGCAAACAGACCGCCCCAACCAAATTGCGCGCCTTCAGGAGCTCCAGACTGCCACACGACTTGCTGATCATTATGGCTGAACAGACGCGGTGGAACCCGCGCAGCACTTGCCTCAAAAGCTTGCCGTGTCACGGGCTCGACCAAGGGGCCAACATTCGCGACAATCGCTGCATTGCCGGCATCATAAAGCGCCTTTATCTGCGGCATTTCAGGTGGAAGAGCGAAGCGCGGACCGGTCGGATTAGGCTCGCTCACCCGGCTTAGCGGTTGCAATGATCCCCGCTCGCGCGAATTGCCTTGGCGTGACACAAAGGAACGTCGGATATTGCGCCAACTATCATAGCTCGATGCGTCATAGGGTATCAGGACATCGTGGCTATCCATTCCTCCGTAGAGGAAGACGCAAACCAGCGCCTTGTAGCCGGATGTGTCAGCCGCATGGCTGGTGAAGATACCGGGGGCCGATCCCATTGCGGTAGCCGCAATCGTGCTCGCGCCCAACGTTCGGACAAAATTGCGGCGATTTATGTCGGTGTAACGCATGGCCATACTCCTCAACGCTGAACCAGAAAATCGGGGGAAGTTAGGACGAGCAGGACCGCGAGGGAGACGCGAAGGCGCTGGTCCTCTTCCTCTTCACCGTCGAAAGGGATTTGCCCCACCGTGCTTGCGATCGCGGCTTTGGTTTCGCTCGACATGCTTGAGTAGGCAAGCTTTCGATCGAGCATGTCGACCAGCGCTGTCGGATCTCCGGCTAGCGACAACTCGCGCGCGTAATTGGGGCGCCAGGCCCGCGCCAATTCAGCCTCATCAACCGGCACGCCCTGTTCGCGCAGTTCGTCGATCAGTTCGTCTTGGTCTTGGCCGCTGATCCCATCGAACGCCCAGTATGTCATGTAGTTGATGTAGCCCGTCGTCGATGTTGCGTTGACGATCTGAAGTTCGGGCACTGTCATCTCTCTCGACCCGGACAGAGTTCCGGGTGCGACATAGCCGGGACGGTAGAAGTTGAAGACGCTGCGAGAGCGATGGGGGTGTTGATTGAGCCACGACACATCGCTCGTATCGTACAGCTCAAGCGCATATTCGGGCCTCGACGCATCGACGCTGAACGCCCTTGCCCAATTGGTGAAGCGGATCACTGGCTCTCGCACTTTTCCGAATTGTGGGTCCGAAAGGTCCTCATCTCGGCGCGCTGAATCATCGAAAAGAATGGCCGCCAAAGTCGCAGCGAGATCACCCTTGCGTCCTTCGCCAACGGTTCGGCCATCCGGAAGAGTCGCCAAACCCGCATCGAATGCTGCTGCGACCCGCTCAACATAGGCCGGATCGGGATCGCTGGTGGTAAATCGCTGAATCAATTGGCGCGAAACAAACGGACCAACATTGGGGTGGGCCATGATACAATCGAGCGCTTGATCGATACTGTCGAGCGTTTGCGTGCCCGGGGCGATCCGACAATTGAGGAACTGCTTCTCCTCCTGCGAATGCAGCGTGTCATTGTAACTCATGGGCAAGAAAAACGATTCCGGCAGATCGTCCTGCTCAAACAGGGCTTCTTCAAGGATCGGGAATCGACTGCGATCAATCCCTTGCATATCCAACCCAGTGAACACCCGGGCCAATCCCGTGATGTCCGAATTGTCATAGAGTTCGACCGGCTGGCCGCCGACCAAACGCGGCTCGCCATTCGGTAGCAATTCCACGAGGCCAACGGTGAAAAGCTGCAGCAGTTCACGCGCATAGTTCTCATCTGGGACGCGGCCGCTATCGTCCGCTTTTTGATTGCCGATAAAGGTCAACCACTCGCCCATTGCTGGATTGAAGGTGATGTCTTCAAGCAGGTCGCGGTAGTTGCCGAAGGCCCGACCGCGCAGGATATCTTGATAGGCGATCATCGCTTGGGGGTGATCAGCGAGAATCTCACCACCAAAATCTGACACCACCAAAATCTGGGAGAGCGCGAATGCCATTCGCAACCGAAGCTGATCCGGTGCCTCAATCGCGTGCTTCCAGAATATCGCCGTGGGCGCGACCAGGATCAGCGAGGCTTCTTCAGTCTCGGCACCGATAGAACGTCGGTCATAATCTTCATATTCGGGCCGCGCGAGTGTTGGTTCCATGCCGATCTGAGCGACGAACCAGTCGGAATCGGAAGCGCCCACCAGTCCATCCAGTTGCGCAGGTTTGGGGCCGAAAGTGGCTTGCGTAAGAAACCGCGCGACGCCCTGCTCGGTCGCAAAAGAGCCGGAAACAGCGCCGGGTGACGGACTAGGCGACGGTTGGGAAACAGGCGGCGGAGTCCCTCCGCCTGCTGCGCTTCCGTCACCTCCACAGCTCGAAACCGCTAGCCCGAGGAGCGCCGCACTCAAGCCAAATCGCGTTCGAGAAAGGCACCATCTCCGATTACCGATTGAATTCGGATTGCGCGACAGCCGAGCTCGCATTTCGTCTCACTCCTTTGTGACCAAAGACGAAAGGAGGACGAGTGAGTCTGCGATTTATTCCAATGTGACCGTCAATTGCGTAGTCACAGGGCGCCCTTTGCGAGGTTCTGCCTTAGCAACACGGTCTAACGGCATCTTACTTTGACGTATCACACGCCTAAGAAACAGTGGGTCCGCTTTCACCCCCAATTTCGGTTGCAGCCGTGTGGTTTGAACAGGGCCGTTTGCGGAAGTTCCGCTTTGGGCACCTCAGAGCGCGTCACCGGACTAAGGGCTCCCGACCCATTTGCGGGCGAAGTCTTCAGGTAGAGGAGAACGACTCAACTGACCGCTACAATACCCTTCAAAGTGTTGATCCCCATTTGAATGTGAGGGCATCTGGTGAGAAGCGATTGTCGCGCGTTGCCCAAGACACTGTCTCTCAGGTTATTGGCCCGAGAATTTGACTGTGGAGGCAAACGGGGGTGAACTGATCGCTGCTTGCTCTCACTTGTGCTTTGGGCGACAAACTCGGCTGGAGGACAAATATGCCGATTGCGCAGATGATTGCCCGAACTGCACTGATGATTGCTGGCTTGGCCACGGTCTTGCACGCTCCCGTTCTTGCCGCGCCGTCCGATCCCGAAAAGCCTTCTGCTGCGCCGGTTACTCCAACGCTCGCTGCCGGTCGTGACAGCTTTGATTTCACGGCCTGGTCCGGTCCGGCGATACCAGTTTGGACCTATGTTCCCGAGGACGTTGATCGCGCCTCAGCCCCAATTCTGTTTGTGATGCACGGTGCTCGCCGCGAACCACAGCGATATCGTGAGCAATGGATCGATCACGCTAAGGCCAGCGGGTTCATCATTGTCGCGCCGGAATTCAGCCGAGAGGATTGGCCGCGCGCGCAGGGATACAATCTTGGTGGTGTCTTCGACAGCGAGAGCGGCCAACCCAAGCCTGAGGGTGTGTGGGCCTTCTCTGCAATAGAGCCGATCTTTGACGAGGTGCGTGCTCAGCTGGGCAACGAGGCGACCGGATACACCCTCTATGGCCATTCAGCGGGTTCACAATTCGTGCATCGCTTCCTGTTCTTCAAGCCCGAAGCGCGGGTCGAGCGCTTCCTCGCCGCCAATGCCGGTTGGTACACTTTTGCCAATCCCGACACACCGTTCCCGTTTGGGTTGGGCGGATTGCCCGTCTCCGACGAGGCGCTGCGCAATGCCTTGGCCAAGGACGTGGTGATCCTGCTGGGTGATCAGGACAATGACCCTGATCATGACTCGCTCAATCGATCGGTGGGCGCGATGGCGCAGGGCCCGCATCGACTGGCGCGCGGACACGCATTCTTCACTTCGGCGCAGACGATAGCGCGAACCAATGGTTGGGATTTCGGTTGGAGCCTGCGGATCGTTCCGGGAGTGGCTCACTCAAATGGCGGCATCGCCGCAGGAGCCTATGACCTGATCGAATAGTCGAATGCTGGACTAGAACTGGAGCCCCATCGCGGCCGCGCCCAGCGCGTAGACGAACCCTGTTATCAGCGCGATACCAATCAGATTGAGCACAAATCCACCCCGTGCCATTTGCGCGATAGTGACGGCGCCGGTGCTGAACGCGATGGCATTGGGTGGCGTACCGACCGGGAGCATGAAGGCGCATGTTGCAGCGAATGCCGCTGGCACCAACAAGCCCATCGGATCAACGCCAATGCCCACCGCGACCCCGCCCAAGACCGGAATGAAGGTGGCGGCCGTTGCGGTGTTGCTTGTCACCTCGGTCAAGAACAGCACGATCGCGACCACGCATGCAATCAGCAGAACAAACGGCAATGCGGCAAGGCCAGACACTTGCTGACCAAACCAATCATCCAGCCCGGTGCCAGCGACCGCGCCCGCGAGGCTCAGGCCCCCGCCAAACAGCAGCAGCACGCCCCAAGGCAGGCCATTTTCGGCATCTTTCCAGTCCAGCACCATGCTCTGCCGGCCTTCACCCGGCAGCAGGAACAGCGCGAGGCCGGCCCCGATCGCAATGGCGGGATCGGAAAGTTGGCCGAGCCAGGGCGCAGCGGCCGAAATGACAGGCCACTCAGCGAGCAGGCCGGGCACAATCCACAGGAAGGCCGCGCCGCCAAACACGAGCGCCACCATGCGTTCGCCTTGGCTCATCGAACCAAGCTTGGCGATTTCGCCTTCGATCAGGTCTTTCCCGCCTGGGATTTCGGACAGCTCGAAGCGATAGAGGAGCCGCGTCATCAGCACCCAGCCAATAAGAATGAAGGTCAGTGCCAGAGGAACGCCAAGCATCATCCAATCGACAAATCCGATATCAATGCCAAGCTCGTCCGCAGCATAGCCGGCGATGATCGCATTGGGCGGGCTGCCCAAAAGCGTGCCGAGCCCGCCCATGCTGGCTGACCAGGCAATCGCAAGAACAAGGCAGGTGCCAAACCGCACAACCTCAGGATCAAGTCCTTCGCCCAGTGGGGATTCCGCTGGATCATGCGATCCGCCTCCGGCCATTCCCCGCCCCGAAACCAGAGCCAGGATCGAAAAGCCAATCGGCAACATCATCAAAGTGGTGGCAGTGTTCGAGACCCACATGGAAAGGAAACCGGTCGCCAGCATCATGCCCAAGACGATCCGAAACGGTGTCACGCCCACGCACCTGAGCGTCAGTAGGGCGATGCGGCGATGCAGACCCCACTTTTCCATCGCGATTGCGATCAAGAATCCACCGAGGAACAGGAACACAATCGGACTGGCATAGGAGGCTGTAGTCTCACCGACAGAGCGCGCCGTCAGCGCGGGGATCAGCACGATCGGCAGCAGACTGGTGGCCGCGAGCGGGATCGCCTCGCTCATCCACCACACCGCCATCAGTGTGGCGATCGCCGCGACAATTCTTGCGTCTGCAGACATTTCAGCCGTGCCCAACAAAGCATAGACCAGACCCGCGAGTGCAAGTCCGCCCAGCCGCAGGGTCCAGATCATCATCGCGGAGCGAGTGGATGTGTCAGTCATGTCGTGCTGCCGCCTCAAACTCGGCGCGTTCAATCGCCGCATCGATCTGCTCGAGTGCCGGTTGGCCAACAAACGTCGGATCGAGCAGATTTACGATGTCTTCCTGGCTCAAGACCGCTGTCACGCGAGGCTCCGCCAGCAAGGCACTGGCGAAATCCACTTGCGAATCCAGCGCGCTGGCGATGACCGATTTGACCAAAGCATCGGCCTCGGTGCGGGGCATGGCGCGCGCCAAAGCTAGGGCGACGCGCTGCGACATGGCAAATCCTTGCGTTTTGCCGATATTTGCGAACATCTGCTCGGCGTCGACTTCAAGCCCGTCGAGAAGCAGGCTGAGATTGCGCATCGCGGCGACGGATTCGATCGTGATGTCTTCGATCACCGGTGTCATGCGCGAGGTGTTGTCGCGCTCAAACAGATTGACGATGTCATCGCTGAGTACTTCGCTGAGCCGCGGAATCGTTCGACCTGCCTGCACCAAGCGTTCGGGGATCCGCGGATTGCGTTTGTGCGGCATGGACGAACTGCCGACGGTTCCCTGCGGCAGGCTCTCACGCACTTCGGCAATGTCAGTCCCCTGTAGCAGGAATATCTCCTGCCCAATCCTTTGATGCGATTTGGCTATGAGGGCGAGAACGGCTCCATATTCGGCCAAGACGTCGCGTGTGCCGTTCCAATCCGCGAAATATGGCTGGTCAAGGCCAAGCTCGCTGGCAAAGCGCTGCTCAATCGCGATCGCCTTGTCGCCAAGCCCCGAATAATTGCCCACGGGCCCCTTGAGGATCGCTGACTTGCGCAGGCGCTCCCGCAATTGAGCCAGCCGCTGACGATGGCGCGCAAACTCCGCGATCCAGGTGCTGACCTTCTTGCCAAAGGTGATTGGCTGGGCGTGTTGACCAAGCGTGCGCCCGATCATGGTCGTAGCCTGATGGTCACGCGCCAACCGCGCCATCATCGTCATGCTTTCGGCGGCGCACAGATCGAGTTGCGCGATCGCCTGATCCAGCTGCAGGATCGTGGCGGTGCCGTAAATGTCGACCGTGGTCGCACCAAAGTGTACGAATTGATCGCCTTCAGGGCCCAGGCTCTCGCGCCAGACATTGAGCAAGGCGACCATGCGATGGCGGACTTTGCCATATTCCTCGTCAAACGCGGTTCGAGGCACCAGTTCGACGCGTGCCTTGGCGCTGATATCCGCGGCAGCGGCTTGCGGGATCACTCCCAGACTGGCTTGAGCGCGAGCCATAGCCGCCTCGACATCGAGCACGGTTTGGGTCTGGCCTTCATAGGAGAACAGCGCACGTGCCGAGGATGGAGAGCAATCGATCGCATGCGACGGCATAGCCGTGAAACCCGCAAACAATCCCAGTGCAGGCACTATGTACGTCCGCAACGAATAGCGAATATGCCTCAGGCCTCCCATACAGCTATAGACGGCATTTATGGCGGGTCCGTCAATCATTCATGGTGCTAGCTGACCTGACCGCACACAGTCCTCGCAGATACGGCGAGGGGGTGTTGCAAGCTTGGCGCGAACAGCGATCATAATCGGAGCGGGCGTAATCGGCGTCACCACGGCCTACACGCTTGCGCGCGAAGGATGGCATGTCAGCATCTATGATCGCGAATCTGGCCCCGGCCTGGGTGCATCGCACGCCAATGGTGCGCAGCTGAGCTATGCCTATGCCGATGCGCTCGGCAGTCCGCAGACGCTTGCTGCCCTGCCCCGAATTCTGGGCGGATCGGGCGGTGTTTCGATGCGCCTATCGCTGTCCCCATCCTATATTTGTTGGCTCGCTCGGTTTGCGCGCAATTGCACACGCGAGCGGTTTCGCAAGAACACGCAGGCGGTGCTCGAGCTCGCGGCTTCCTCACGCCGAGCGATGGACGAATTGTGCGATCGACACAGTCTCGATTTTGCTCGTCGCGCTGCGGGCAAGGTCCAGCTGCTCCATTCCGATCACGAACGTGAGTTGGCCGAGCTGGCGCAAACGCTCAAGCGTTCTGTCGGTATTGAGCAGGACGTTCTCTCGCGCGCCGATCTGTCGGCGGTTGATCCAGCATTGGGTGATATCGATCAGTCGGTAATCGGGGCGATTTCGACCCCATCTGAAGAGATTGGCGATCCTTATCTCTTCTGCCGTTCAATGCTGCCGGTGCTCAATCGGGAATATGGCGTCACCGCGGTTTTTGGCGCGGCAGTGAAATCGCTCAAACGTCGCGATGGCAAGGCACAGATCCAGCTCGGAGATGGTGAGCATCGGCAAGCGGATCTGGCTGTCGTGTGCCAAGGCACGGACTGCAACCAGCTGCTCGGGCCGCTCGGCCATTCGATCGCGCTGCAACCGATGAAGGGATACTCGTTCGAGATGCCTTTGGCAGAAGGATCGCCACAAATATCCGTGACCGACGCCAAGCGCAGGCTGGTGCTCACCAATCTGGGCGACCGAATTCGCGTCGCCGGCTTTGCCGAATTGGGCAACACTTCGCACGACATCAGCAAAGCGCGGATTGAGAAATTGCGCGACGAAGCGAAGGCCTGCATGCCAAATGCCGGCGATTACAGTCAGATCAACAATCTGTGGTCAGGTCTGCGGCCGGTTACACCCAATTCGCAGCCGGTGATCGCGCAGCCTGCGCCCGAAATCGCGATCAACACCGGTCACGGATCGCTTGGCTGGACTTTGGCGATGGGATCAGCGGAGCGGTTAGCGAGACTGGTGTCCTGACCCGCGTCTAAGGCGCATCATCCGCAATCGGTTTGCTTCAGCAGCGCCTGGCCCGGCAGCTGGCCTGAATATTCGCCTTCGCTCACCAAGGGCGTACCATTGACGATCAGATGCCTGACGCCGAGCGCGTATTCGCGCGGTGATTGATAGCTTGCCTGAGGAGAAAACTCGGCAGGATCAAAGATCACGATATCCGCGAAATAGCCCGGCTTGAGATATCCGCGACGTTCCAATCCAATGATATCGGCCGTCTGGCCGCTGCTGCGCCGAATGAAGCGTGCCAGGCTCATACCGCCTTCGTCAGAGACGAGGTCGCGATAGGCCTTGGGGAAACTGGCATATTTGCGCGGATGGCCGGTCGATCCATCTGACCCTGTGACCACCCATCCCTGCCGAGCAAAGGCGGCGATGTCGTCGGGGTTCATGTTGAACGAAGCGACGCGCGCATCACCACTGCGCAGGATGTCGATCGCGGCCTCAATGGCAGAGACGTCTTGCTGCTCGGCAATTTCGGCCAGCGTCTTGCCGATAGGCGCCGCAGCTTCTCCCAATTGCCCCGTCACCAGCAGCCGGTCAGCACCGCCGCGGCGGGCGAGCGCTTGCTCCATTTCCACAATGATGCGGCCAAATGTTTCTTCGTCGATCAAACGCGCGCGCAATTGGTCCAGGCCGCCCTCCAGCGCCCAGCGTGGGACAAGCGCGTTGCTGATCCGCGTACCTGAGGCGGTCCAAGGATATTGGTCAGCCGTGACGCGTTGCCCCTCGGCCCGAGCGTCCTCGATCATGGCGATCATCTGCTCACTGTGGCCCCAGACCGCAGGCCCTAGAGCCTTGATATGTGCGATATGGACGGGAATGTCCGCCTCGCGCCCGATGCGCAGCGTTTCGCGCAATGCTCCGGTGACAGTGATGTTGTAGTTGCTCTCGTCGCGCATATGCGTGTCGTAATATCCACCAAGCTCTCCCGCGATCCGGGCAAGCGCGATCACCTCATCGGTCTCCGCATAGTTTTGCGGGACGTAATAGAGACCAGCGGAGAACCCGAACGCGCCTTCACACATGGCATTGCGGGTGAGCGATTTCATCTGCTCGAGCTGGGCCGCATTTGGCGCCACGTCCTCTTTGCCAAGCACGGATTCGCGAATGGGCCCTAGCCCGGCGAGGAACGCGACATTGGTCCCTATGCCTAGCTTTTCCGCCGCAGTGGCCATCTCATAGACGCCGGGATAGCCAAAGCCGTCATTGCCAATCACGACCGTTGTGACACCCTGATACCCGAAGGCGAGATTGGCGCGCCTCTCGGCATCATCGGAAGCGAGGTCCGATCCGGCATGCGTGTGTGGATCGATAAAGCCGGGTGCGACGATCAGCCCGGATGCGTCGATCAGTTTGGCCTCGGGAAAGCGTTCGAGTGCATCGCTGCCAACATATGAGATCGTGTCGCCACTGATCGCGATATCGACCTGTGCTCCGTCTTGTCCCGATCCATCATAGACCATGCCACCCGCAATGATGGTCGTTTCAGGAGGCACCTGATTGGCCTGAGCCGGCGCTGGCGGGACGGTCTTGAGCAAGGTCTCCATCATCGCGATAGCCGATTCACGGCCGATCCGCGTAATCAGCTTCCGATCGGTCTCATCGCCGATCTCGAAGGTGATTGCGGGCGCACCATAGATGTCGAATGTATGCGCTTTGGAGATCGGACGGCCAACCGTGTGGCGCGCATCGCGATCCACTTCATAGCCCGTCATGCGCTCCTGATAGCGTTCGAGCCAGTTCTTGGTGAACAGAGGCGGGTCGGTCGGCAGCTTGTCCGGGATGGTGTAAAACACATCGCGATTGGTCGAATGGAAATCGAGTAGCAGGCGGAGCTTGCGGTTTGGATCGGCCTCGATTTGCCGCAGGACGCGATTCATCAATTGCGTTTCGGGCTGAGTGAACGGACCCCAATCGCGATTGAGATCAACCCCGCCAGTGTTGTGCCGCCAATGGCCATAGACCACCCCATCGGGATTGAGCAGCGGCACCGTGATTGTCTCAAAGCGCGCGCGGTAGGCCTTGGCCAGCTCGCTGTCGCCCATCAGCGTTTCCATGAAGGGGAACATCGCCAGCGCGCCGGTCACTTCGGGTGGATGTTGCCGCCCGACCAGGACCACTGTCTCGCGCTGAGCGAAGCCAGGATCGGCGATGGTGAGCATTTCGATGTCGCGTTGATGCGCCGATTTGCCCAGCAGACGCCGCTCAGTGATAGGCTTGCCCTCCTGGCTGTCGAGCCAGGCATCATAGACCGACGGCGGCAGGATCTCCTGTGCAGCGATGAATTGCGCGCGCTTGCCAGTCTTGAGCTTGATAGTCGCGGTTCTTTCACCGCGCTCGCCCTCAACACTGACATAACGCTCAGGCAGATAGTCCCAATTCTGGCCGTCAGTGCTCGATTTGGGCCAGTATCGGTGCCCACACTTGGTGTAATCCAGTTCGACCGTAATCCGCGTGTTCTTACGCGGCGTCACACGAAACGCATACCAGGCGCTGCAATTGATATCGCCTTCATCCTCGGGCGCGATTGTCAGTTTGAAGCGCTTCTCGCTGACCACTTCGCAAGCCGCGAAGGCCCCGGTCGGAAAGTTGTTGTCGATGACAGCGACGTCGCTCTCGCAGCTTGCACCGCTGGTCGAGGCGGGACTAGTGCGGGCCGAAGCCGGTCCGACCAGTGCACTGACCAGCAATGCGTTAAAAACAGCAATCCCCAGTGCGGATTTGCGCATCTGTTAGCTCCGCTGTTTTTCGGGTTGGGGCGGCGCTAGGCCGCCCGTTCCCTTGGGCTAGAAGTTCTTGCGCAGATCGAACGAGAACTGGCGGCCCCGTGCGCTGTGCAAGCTGCCGTAAAAGCCGTAGCTTTCATCGGCCAAAGGCGGCGCCTCGTTGAAGATGTTGTTCACGCCGATCCGCAGACGAGTGCCATCAAGCGCAGTGTCATTCTCGATCGTGTAACTGATCGAAGCGTTCATCGTGAACCAGTCATCGACTGGGAACAGCGCTGCCGTGTCATTCTGTTGCGCGCCAGGGTCGAACACGCCGCCGACATAGCGACCAAAGAAATTCACCCGCACCGGCCCGGTCTCATAGGTGAGCGAGCCAGAGAAGCGCCATTTCGGACGACCATCGATCTCGAGCAGCTCGCCAAACCCGGTTGGCTGCAAGGCGGCGATGTCGGACACTGACAGTTCAGGGATCGCCTCCAGCAGTGGATTGAGATCAGTGAACAATGGCTCGGCATCAGGGCCAGCCGATTGCTCAAACCCAAGCAAGCGGGCAGCATTCACCTGCAGATCGAACTCACCAAAGCTGGTGTCGAAATTGTAGAAAATGCTGAAATCGAGACCTTCGGACGTGCGTTGGTCAAGGTTGCGATAGGGGTTGAGGATCTGCTGAATGTCGCCTGCCGGGTTGATCCCGGTGCCATCGAACAGATCGATTTGATCCGCATCAGGCGCGTCACGCACCACATTCGGGTTGAAGCTGCCCTGCAAGCGCAAAACAAGGTCAAGCAGCAAGGCGTTGCGATTGCCAAAGATGCCGATGATGCCATCCTGTTTGACGCGCCAGTAATCGGCGGTGAGCGTAAGGCCAGGAATGAAGCTTGGCTCCAGCACAACACCGAGATTGATGCTTTCCGTGTCCTCAGGTTCCAGCGTTGCGGCGCCTGTCCGCAAGTCGATTGTGCCTTGCGTACCGCAATCCGGCACATCGTCTTCATCGCCCTTGATGATCTCGGCCACACACTCAACCGCGCGAACCACCGAGTTCGAACGGGTCGTGCCTTGGTCGTTGATCTGGATCAGGTTCGGGGCACGGAAGCCTTGTGACCACGCACCACGCAGAAGAATGTCTCCAATCGGGCGCCACGCCACGGCGGCACGAGGCACGAAGGCGCTGGTTGAGTCCGAGAAATCCTCAAATCGCGCAGCCAGCTGAACCTCAAGCTCATTGACCAGTGGAATGTCCATGTCGGGCGACACCAGCGGGACCAAAGCCTCGGCGAAGGCCGAATAGACTTCGCGATTGCCGCTTGTGTCAGGCGATGGGCTTGAACCCACCACGTCACTGCCGAAGAAATCGCCATTCACAGCGTTTGTGAAGGTGATAGTTCCGTCGAGACGGGGATCGCGATCATCCTCAAATGTTTCGCGACGGAATTCGATACCCGCAGCGATACCCACGCCACCGGCAGGCATTTCGAACAGGTCAGGCCGCGAGACCTTGAAGTCGGCCAATGCTAGCGTCGTTTCGCCTTTGCGGAACACATCGATCGTGATGTCATCGATCACGCTTTGCGGATTTGGCGTACAATCACCCGTATTGGCGCCAATGCCCTGATCCGGGAAGCAGCCACCATTGAAGGGGTTGTATGCAGTAGAGTCCGTACGGTTGATCGCTGCCTGGACAAGGCTGCTGGAAATGCGGTTCTCGGTCAGGTCAGTCGTGTTTGCCTGAGCGTACAGGAACCCTGTGTCATAATCCCAGCCGCTGAATTGACCGCGAAGGCCGGCCACCAATCTGAATTGGTCCTTGGTGACGAAACCGCGGCGCGGACCAGCGTCGATAAACCGATAATCCTCGAGCAGCAGGGCGCGGCCATCGTCTGTGACATTGGGTCCAAGCCCATTGGTAATCCGGTTGGGATTGGGCGATCCGTCAGCAAGAGTCGTAGCCCCAAGCGGGTTCCAGAATGCTGTCGCTTCAATTCCGAGTGGAACCGCGCTCAGCATGGTGCTTTGCTCACGCTGGCGGAAGCTTTCCGAGCGATAATAGAGCCCCTCAAAATAGATCTCCGCGCTATCGCTCAGCTCATAATTGAACAGCGCCTGGAAATTGTAGCGATCCTTCTCCGAATAGAGCTGGCGATCGCGACCGATGTCATAACGGATAGCGCGGTCGATCGTGCCACCATTGTCCGCGCAGATCCCGTTGCCCAAGACGAGTACGCGACCATCACTGTCGGCCGCTCCATTGGGTCCGAACAGCGAACATGGCTGCAGGTGGAAATCATCGTCGCGCAGGACTGTGGTGTTCGAGGAGGTCGCGCTTGATCCTTGGATGTCAAAGGCACCCCAAGGCGAGTTGATCGAGCGGTTGTCGAACTGGGTGTCGCCTTCAAAATCAGTGCCGATCAGGAAGTCGCGCAAGTCGCTGCTTTCCGAGTATGGGCGCGCTGTAGCGAGCAGTCCATTCTCATGGAAATAGCCGCCATAGACGGTGAGGTTGCCGCGGCCATCAGCGAAGTCAAAACCCAAGCCGCCATTGATGCGGAAACTATAGAGACTGGTGCCGTCAGATGCCCTCCAATTGGCGCGAAGAAACCCGCCTTCGCGGTTAGACCGCAGGATCGTGTTGACAACGCCGGCAACAGCGTCGGCGCCGTAAACGGCCGAGGCGCCGTCACGCAGCACTTCAACCCTGCGCACACTTCCCGGTGCGATCGTATTGGTATCGGGAGAGACAACGGGAACGAACAATTCGGTCTGGAACCCGGGATTTAGGAGCATCCGGCGTCCATTGATGAGGAGCAAGGTGTTGCCAGTGCCAAGCCCACGCAAGTTGATCGAGGCGATGTCGCCCCGCGCGCCGTTTACACCACCGGCAGTGCTTTGCTCGTTAAACTCGACTGAGCCGGCTTGTGGAATGGCACGGAAAATCTCATCGCCCGATGAAGGGTCAATCGAATCGATCAGATCTTCGCCCACGATAGTGACCGGCAAAACGTCATCGACCTGCGCGCCTTGGATCTGCGTACCGGTCACCACGATGACCGGACCTTCGTCGGCGCCTTGATCTGTCGTCGGATTGTCACCCGCGTCTTGAGCATGCGCACTGGCTGCTGCCAATGCCATGGCCGACGCACCGAACAGAGCCGCAACGCGCGAAATTGAATTTGCCATCAGTAAACCCCCATCCTCGCCGCCCAAAAGGCGACGTTAAACCCTCGATGTGAGACACAAATAGACGACAATCACGCTCGCGGCGCAACAGTGTGTCCCGACAATGTACCGATAGTGCCATAACCCTGCGTTATGGCTATTTGAGATCGTCGGATTGCCAACTGAATCAGATCAGCGCTCAACCATATTGGTCGTGCAGCACCGCCAGGCAGTCCTGGACGATCGGTTCGACGGCCATTTCTGCCAGCGTCATCACTGCAAAGGGGAGCGTCGGCGAATGCGCCAGATCGAAGGCCTTGAGCGCGTCGCCAGCGAACCGATCAGCGGTGAATCCATCGACGATCGCTATTCCCGCGCCAAGCTTAACCAGCTCTGCTGCCATGTAATATGTCTGGACCGAGACCATCACATTGGGCTCGACTTGATGCGCATCAAGATAGGCATCGATCCGATCAGCGACCGGGCCACTGTCGCGCAATCCAATCAGCGCCTGACCATCAATCTGCTGTGGATCAATTGCGCTTGACGAGGCCTTGAATGCACCGGCAGGGGCCAACAATGACAGGCCAACCGAATTGATCGCCTGGCACCGGATGCGCGGGTCAAAATCCGCATCAAAGCCGATGCAGAGATCAAACCGTCGTTCCAACAAGCCAGACGTGATTTCTTCGCTGTGAAGCGTTGCGAGATCGAAGCTGAGATCGGGCTGTGTCTCGCGCATGGCGGCGACAAAACCAGGCACAACCGAAAATCCAAGCGAGGGTAGCGCACCAAGCCGGACATGCCCTCCGCGTCTATTGCGGATGTTTCCAGCGGTCCGGTTGAGCGCAGACACTCGCTCATAGATATCGCTCACCTCTTTGAAGAGCTGGTCCGCGGCAGAGGTTGGATAGAGCCGCCCCTTGCGGCGATCGAACAAGGCAAATCCCAGCTGGTCCTCAGCGTGCCGAAGCACTTTGCTGACCGAAGGCTGAGACACATTCAAATTGCGCGCGGCCGCGCTGATCGAACCCTCGCGATAGACCTGGAAGAAGATTTCAATGTGACGCAGGCGCATGCCGAGATTGGTACATCACCCGATTGCGCTTGCAAATGCACTCAGGCAGAGATGGCTGCGATTCTAAGGCCCCTCAAAGCCCCGTCAGAGGTAAATCCTACATTTTGGCTGGTTGGGGCCGCGCGGCTTGATTACGGCCACAGGACAAATGCACACGGCCATCACAGGCGAATTGGGCCCGTCGGTCTTAGGACAGCTTCCACCCCCAATTCAAGACACTAGGCGGTAGAGCGCTTTGGGCCGTGAGCTGCCGGACCGATCTTAGGCGTGAGAATTCACACTCAAGACACGCCCAAGACGTTTTCCTTAGCGTTGAGCCACACTAGAATGTGGGGCTAAATGGTGGGACAGAAAACACCCACTTGAATATTGTATTTATTTCTCACGATTTTAACCCAAGAAAATGGCGGAGAGACAGGGATTCGAACCCTGGGTACTCGTGAGAGCACAACGGTTTTCGAGACCGCCCCGTTCGACCACTCCGGCATCTCTCCGCACTGAGATCTGCGTCGCCGCCTCGGCAGGGAAGCGTGCAAACTGGTCTTCGGAAGCGCGCCCGTTAGCGCAGCCCTTCCCCCTTGCCAAGGCCTGATGCGCCCACAAAGCATGGGTTTTCTGGGGAGCGAACACATTGATTGCTTGTTTTGCAGCTGCGAAAGCCCATACTTGTCATATGGAAAGCGCTGAATTTTTCTCGAATCAGGCTGGTCGCACCATAATCGCCCCGCGTCAGACCCGTGCTCGTTTCGGCATCGGCGATGTTGTCAGACACCGCATGTTTGACTTCCGAGGCGTGATTTTCGACATCGATCCGGTCTTCGCAAACAGCGAGGAATGGTATGACGCCATTCCCGAAGACATTCGTCCACATCGCGATCAGCCCTTCTATCACCTGCTCGCAGAGAATGACGATTCAAGCTATGTCGCCTATGTCAGCCAGCAGAATCTGGTTGCGGACAGCAAGGGCGGGCCGATTGACCACCCCACAGTGCCGCAATTGTTCGAGCAGTTCGAAGACGGCCGCTATCGCATGCGGCGTTCGCTGACGCATTGATCAGCCGCGCGGCCCATTGGGCTAGCGTCTTTCCAGTTCAGCTTTTGAGCTTCCAACCCGATTTGAGCGTCAGGTAGACGGCGATCGCGAGCACGGCGTTGAGCAGGCCTATTCCGATCGCCGCGAAGAGCACATTCGCGCCCTCGCCAATATCGCTTTGTCCAAGGAAGCCATAGCGGAAGCCCGAAATGACATAGAAGAATGGGTTGAGACGGCTCACTGCCTGGAAGGTCGGCGCGAGGTTGTCGATCACATAGAATGTGCCTGAAAGCAGCGACAGTGGTGCAATAACAAAGTTCGTTATCGCGGCGTTGTGATCAAACTTTTCAGCCCAGATCGAGGTCGCCAATCCGAGCAAGGCCAACAGCACAGCCCCCATCAAGCCGAACCAGATCACCGCCCACAGATGGGCAATGGTGAGCGACACGCCCGGCCACAGCATCATTGCCAGCGAAACAGTGACACCGACGGCTATCGCGCGCGTCACCGCGGCGCCGACAATGCCAACCATCAACTCGCCCTGCGACAATGGCGGCATCAATAGATCAATGATCGTGCCCTGGATCTTGCCTGACAGCAGCGAAAAGGAGGAATTGGCAAAGGAATTCTGCATCATGCCCATCACGATCAGGCCAGGCGCGACAAAGCTGGCAAAGGGCACGCCAAGCACTTCGCGGCCTTCGCGTCCCAAGGCGACGGTGAAGATGATCAGAAACAGCAATGTGGTGACCGCCGGCGCCCAAACAGTCTGCGTCTGGACCTTGAGAAAACGCCGAACCTCCTTAATATAGAGGCTCCACACACCAATGCGATTGATCCCGGTGATGATCGGGGTTCCCCGCGGAGGAAACCCGGGATTGTCAGCATTGTCAGCGAGCGGTTGGGATTGTGCTTGATCAGCCATAGAGGCTGCGGTTAGGGGCATGTGCGCAAACTGGCAAGACGGGCCTAACCATGGCCCGCCCGGAGCAGAGAATTTGATACAGGCTGAATGATCGAAAGCAGCCTGCAGAGATTGGAGTTTTGATGAGCTGGACCGACGAACGTATCGCTACGCTCAAGAAGATGTGGGAAGGCGGATCAACCGCCAGCCAGATCGCTGAAGAGCTTGGCGGGGTCAGCCGCAATGCGGTGATCGGCAAGGCGCACCGGCTTGGCCTCAAGTCGCGGCCTTCACCGGTCAAAGCCAATGAGAAGAAGAAGGCCGCCAAGAAGGCTGCGCCCAAGGCGGCTGCGAAGAAGGCAGCACCAAAGGCGGCAGCCAAACCGGCTGCCAAGCCCGCGCCCAAGCGCGAAGCCGCTGCCAAGCCGGCTGCACCAGCAAGCAGCGGCACACCGTCGCAGCCATTGCCCAATCCGACGCCTGATCTTCCCAAGATCGTTTCGGTTGGCCCCGGCGGATTCCTGCGCCAGGGTCCAGGCGACCAGCAGGCTCCGATTCCGCCGGCACCGCCGCGGCGCCTGGTTCCGGCCAAGCCAAGCCCGGAGATCGCGGACAAGACCAGCCTGCTCGATCTGTCAGAGAAGGTTTGCCGTTGGCCGATGGGCCATCCGGGCGAGCCTGATTTCCACTTTTGTGGCGAACCGGTGAACCCCGGCTTCCCCTATTGTGTCGAACATTGCGGCCGGGCCTATCAGGCCCAGCTGCCGCGGGGCGCACGCCGTCCCCCTCCACCGCTGCCCTTTGGCGGGCCGCGGGTTCGCTAAACCAATTCCAAGGCCCGGACCGGTCAGGTTCCGGGCCTTTTTATCAGGAGCGATCAAATGTCACTTAGCCTTTACGAAGCCTTTGTCCCCGCTTGCCAGCGCACTCTGGCAGGCATGTCCGGTGTGATTGACAAAGCGGAAGCGCATCTGGCCGAACACGGCATGGACGCATCAGAGTTGATCGAAGCCCGTTTGCATGAGGGCATGTGGAACCTGCCATGGCATGTCCGTGCCTGCTGGGTCCATTCGGCTTACACGCTCGGCCTGCTGCCCAGCGGTGAGTTCACGCCAGACTTCACCGATGTGCCAGCTGACTTTGCGGCGATGCGCGCGATGATTGACGACGCGCAGGCCAAACTCGCGGCCGTAGACCCGGCTGATGTCGAAGCGCTCAGCGACCAGACGATCGGCTTTGTGCTCGGCGGAAAGCGGCTGATGGAGATGACCGGACAGAACTTCCTGCTCGGCTTCAACCAACCCAATGTCTACTTCCACGCAACCACATTCTATGGGATCTTGCGGATGAAAGGTCTCGCGCTGGGCAAGCGCGACTATATGGGTCCGCCACCGGTCCTCGGAAGCTAAAATGACCAATACAATCAGAATGTTCGCTGCAGCTGCGGCGCTGACCGCCTTTGCCTTGCCAACCCATGCTGCGGCCGAAATTCCACCCGCAGTCAAGGCGATGATCGACGCTGCGATCGAAAGTGGTGACCCAGACAAGGTCGCAATCGTCTTTGAGCTGGCCAAGCAGACCAATCCCGACGACGCCAATGACCTCGATGCGCTGGAGGCGGAGTATGACGCTCGGCAACAGGCCTTGGCGGAGGCCGAAGCCGATGCGAAGCAAGCAGAGATTCGCAATGCCGGTCTGTTCCAGAACTGGACCGGCCAGGGTGAGCTGGGCGCGTTCCGCTCAACCGGCAACGCGCAGAATACCGGTGTCACTGTCGGCCTGGCGCTGACCCGCGAAGGGATCAATTGGCGTCACAAGCTCAATGGACGTGCCGACTATCAGGAGAGCAATGGCGCGACGACACGCGAGCAGTTTCTCGTCGCCTACGAGCCCAACCTGAAGCTCAATGATCGTCTGTTTGCCTATGCGCTGGGGCAATACGAACGCGATCGCTTCCAGGGCTTTTCGAGCCGCTATTCGGCCTCGGGCGGCCTCGGCTATGACGTGATCGTGGAAGATGACATGCACCTGTCGATCAAAGCCGGTCCAGCCTGGCGCCGTACCGAACTGATTGGCGGCGGCAGCTCGAGCAATCTCGCCGGCCTGGCCGCGCTCGATTTTGATTGGACGGTGGCCGAGGGAATTACGCTGACCCAGGCTGCCAGCGCGCTGATCCAGTCAGGCAGCAGCACTTATAATTCGGATACCGGTGCCCAAGCCAAGATCGCCGGAGACTTTTCGGTGCGCGTGTCCTATTCAGTCGAGCATGACACCAATCCGCCAGCCGGCTCGGTTAGGACCGATACGCTGAGCCGAGTTACACTGATCTACGATTTTTGATTGGGTTGTCCTGGCCTGAGTGAGGTCAAAGGCTCGACTTGCTGACCACCAGCCACATATGAGAAAGGCCGCCAGGATCGCTCCTGACGGCCTTTTTCGCGTCTCTATTGGGACAATTAGTCCTTGAGGAAGTCGGGCATCGCTGCCGGGCCGCCATCATTGCCGCCCTTGTCGCCGCCACGATCTCCGCCGCCATCACGGCCTCGATCGTTTCTGGGACCGCGTCCACGGCCACCACGGCGATCGCCACGGCCACCCTTCTTGTCACCGCGTGGTTCACGCGGCGGACGGGTGTCTTCGAGCTCTTCACCGGTATCCTGGTCAACCACCCGCATCGACAGGCGGACCTTGCCGCGATTGTCGATCTCGAGGACCTTGACCTTCACTTCGTCGCCTTCGCTGACAACGTCTGTTACCTTTTCAACCCGCTCGTTCTTCATTTCGGAGACGTGGACGAGACCGTCCTTGCCGCCCATGAAGTTCACGAACGCGCCAAAGTCGACGATGTTGACGACCTTGCCGGTGTAGATCTTGCCGACTTCGGCTTCCTCGACGATGCCTTCGATCCACTTCTTCGCGGCTTCGATTTCATCGAGGTTCGAAGAGCTGATTTTGATCGTGCCTTCATCGTCGATATCGACCTTCGCGCCGGTCTCAGCAACGATCTCACGGATCACCTTGCCGCCCGTACCAATCACGTCGCGGATCTTCGACTTGTCGATCTGCATCGTTTCGATACGCGGAGCGTGCTTCGAAACTTCGCTGCGTGCACCAGTCAGGGCCTTGGCCATTTCGCCAAGGATGTGCGCGCGGCCGGCTTTCGCCTGCTCAAGCGCCTTTTCCATGATTTCCTTGGTGATACCAGCAACCTTGATGTCCATCTGAAGACTGGTGATGCCCTCTTCCGAACCGGCGACCTTGAAGTCCATGTCGCCAAGGTGATCTTCGTCACCGAGGATGTCGGACAGAACGGCGAAGTCTTCGCCTTCAAGGATAAGGCCCATGGCGATGCCCGAGACAGGACGCGCGAGCGGAACACCGGCATCCATCATCGACAGTGCGCCGCCGCAGACAGTCGCCATCGAAGACGAGCCGTTTGACTCGGTGATGTCGGACAGAACGCGGATCGTATACGGGAACTCTTCCGCATCAGGCAGAACCGGACGGAGCGCGCGGAAGGCGAGCTTGCCGTGGCCGGTTTCGCGACGGCTGGTAAAGCCGAAACGGCCAACTTCGCCGACCGAATAAGGCGGGAAGTTATAGTGCAGCATGAAGTTGCTGTACGACAGACCTTCGAGACCATCGATCATCTGCTCAGCATCCTTGGTGCCAAGCGTGGTGGTGCAGATCGCCTGCGTTTCACCGCGGGTGAACAGCGCCGAACCGTGGGTGCGCGGGAGCAGGCCAACCATGGCTTCGATTGGGCGAACCTGATCGAGCTTGCGGCCGTCAATGCGCGTGCCATCCTTGATGATCGAACCACGCACGATTGCGCTTTCGAGCTTCTTCACCAGCTTGAGCATCGACAGATATTCGTGCGGATCGCTTTCCTGCAGATCGGCATAGTGCTCACGCGCCTTTTCGCGGGCAGCGTTCACAGCATCCTGACGGGCTGACTTGTCGGTGATCTTGTAAGCAGCTTCGATGTCGCCACCGATTACGCTGCGAAGTTCTTCGAGCTTGGCAGTCTTGTCTTCCTGCGCTTCGAGTTCCCAAGGATCATTGGCGGCCTGCTCAGCGAGATCGATGATCGCGCCGATGACCTTGCGGCTCTCTTCATGTGCAAACATGACAGCGCCGAGCATTTCGTCTTCGGTCAGTTCCTTGGCTTCGGATTCGACCATCATCACCGCGTCTTGCGTAGCAGCGACAACCAGGTCGAGACGGCCATCTTCACCCAGCGCGTCAGCGACAGTTGGGTTGAGGACATATTCGCCATCATTGGTGAAGCCGACGCGCGCAGCGCCGATCGGGCCCATGAATGGTACGCCCGAAATGGTCAGAGCAGCTGAAGCTGCGATCATCGCAACGATATCGGGCTCGGTCTCACCATCGTAGGAAAGAACCTGCGCGATAACGTTGATTTCGTTGTAGAACCCTTCAGGGAACAGCGGGCGGCACGGACGGTCGATCAGACGCGATGTCAGCGTCTCTTTCTCGGTCGCGCGGCCTTCGCGCTTGAAGAAGCCGCCTGGGATCCGGCCAGCGGCAGAGAATTTCTCTTGGTAGTGAACAGTCAGCGGGAAGAAGTCTTGGCCTTCCTTGACTGATTTGGCGGCGGTGACTGCACACAGCACCACGGTTTCGCCATAAGTGGCCAGCACGGCGCCATCGGCTTGACGGGCAATACGGCCTGTTTCCAGAGTGAGGGTCTTTCCGCCCCACTCCAGCGATACGGTTTTCGTGTCGAACATTGATTTTCCTTCTGAACCCACACGGCCTTATTGCGGTGCGGGGCCTATATTGTCTGGTCGTATCGCCGGCGCAGAAACCGGAATTCAGTTTCTACTGCGATACTTCCATGCCGGGGTTGCCGTCCCGGTCCGGTGTGGGGCCTTGCTGTGCCCCGGGCCCCTCCACCGAATTGTGAAGGATGCCAGATATGCGAAGCGGCCCAATCGCGGGCCGCCTCTTGAATGTCTTACTTACGCAGTCCCAGTTTCTGGATCAGTGCGTTGTAGCGCTCGACATCTTTCTTCTTGAGATAGGCGAGCAGATTGCGACGCTTGTTGACCATCATAAGCAGGCCGCGACGCGAATGGTTATCTTTGTGATGACCTTTGAAGTGTTCAGTCAGGTTGCGGATACGCTCGGTGAGGATCGCAACTTGCACTTCAGGACTGCCCGTATCGCCTTTGGCTTGGGCGTTGTCCTTGATAATCTCTTGTTTCTTCTCGGCTGAAACCGACATATTTTTCTCACTTACTCAGCGACATCGGGAAGGTTGAAACCCCTAGCGACCTTGGCCGTCCCATCCTGCAATTCCACCAGCGCAACCGGAACATTGTCCAGCATCGCACAATAGAGCCCGGATGGTTGGGGCATCCCAGACAAGACCCGGCCCTGTCGGACCGCCTGCGCGTCTGTCTGGTCGAGGTGAAGGGCCGGGATGTCGTCCAGCCCTGCCTCTAACGGCAGGAGGTGGTCATTAAGTGGCGCGCCTCTACCGATTTCGTTGAGAATGTCCAGCGAAATCGCCCGGTTTTCGGTGAAAGGTCCCGCCTTTGTGCGGCGTAGATAGGTGACGTGGCCCACACTTCCAAGTGCCCGTGCGATATCTCTGGCGAGCGAGCGGATGTAAGTTCCCTTGGAAACGTGCGCTGTCAGCGTGACTTCTCCGTCCGCAGACGCGTGTTCTGTCATCGCCAGCGAATGGATGACGACTGACCGTGTCTTAAGCGTCACCTCCTCTCCCGCCCGTGCCAGATCATAAGCGCGCTTGCCATCCACTTTGAGTGCGGAATAGGCCGGTGGCACTTGCTCGATTGGACCAGTGAATTGCGCGAGAACCGCGACGATCGCCTCTGCGGATGGCACGACATCACTGCGCGCCACCACCTCACCTTCGGTGTCGAGCGTGTCCGTTTCCTCCCCGAACTTGATCGTGAAGTCGTACACTTTGCTGGCATCGAGCATACGGCCGGCCAGCTTGGTCGCTTCGCCCAAGGCAATCGGCAGCACCCCCTCCGCCAGGGGATCCAAAGTCCCTCCATGGCCCACTTTGGGCTTGGCATAACCGGCTTCGCGCAGCACGCGCTTCATCGCGCCAACCGCCTGCGTGGAGCCTAGCTCACGCGGCTTGTCGAGCACTATCCAGCCGTGAGGAGCGGGCTTCTTCTCATTCATGCGCTGCTGGGTTCAGCCGCATCGCTCAGGAACACCAGCCGAGCGCGGTTTCCAAACACGACGAGATTGGTCACCAGCGCCACCAGGACCGAGCTGAACAGCACGAACAGCATCACGTCGATATAGTGCACCCACGGCAAGCCAATCGTCGCGTACCAGCTAACACCGTCGAAATTCTCCGGGACGTAGAGATAGAAGGTGTGGAAGGCGTAGACCGAGAAGCCCCAGACCAGGCCAGCGACGGCTGCGCGGGCATCCATATTGCGGAACAGCAGGGCTGCGATGAAGGCAGACAGGATCGGCATCGACAGCAGCCCATTGAGCTCTTGCAGCAGGTTTATGATGCTCTCGGCCCCGGCATAGACGGGTACCAAGGCAATCGATCCGATCATCGCGACAATGCCGACGGTCCGATTGAGCTTTTTCACATCGACTTCCGGATTGAAGAAACGACGGTGGAAGTCGACTGACCACAGTGTGATCGTGGCGTTCATGACGGCTGAATAGGTGGTGAGAACCGCTGCCGCGATCATCGCCGCGAACATACCGCTGGTCCAGCTCGGCAAGACTTCGCCGACCACCATCGCATAGGCGCGATCGTCAACGTCGCCGAACAGTTTGAACGCGACGATACCCGGGATCACAACGATTGGAGGGACGATCAAAACACGCACGATGGCGGCTGCCATCACGCCTTTCTGCGCCTCTTTGACATTGGGCGCAGCCAGAGCCTTCTGCGTGATGTTCTGATTGGTCGACCAGTAGAAGATCTGGATGAACAACATGCCCGTGAACAAGGTGTGGAACGGGATTGGACTGTCGAGCGAACCAATCATGGTCAGCCGCTCTTCGGGCACGCCTGTGGTGATGTCCCAGCCGACCGCTTGCATCGCCAGGAATACGACCACCAGCGCCAAAGCAAGAATGCCGACACCGGCATAGGTATCAAGCACCGCAACCGCGCGCAGACCGCCCAGGATCGCATAGGCCGCGCCAACCACCGCAAAGACCGCAGCGATAGCTGTTACCGACGCTTCGACACCAAACAGTGTCTGCATGAAGAGTGCGCCGGAATAGATCACAGCTGGCAGGTAGATGAACAGATTGCCGAACAAGAACAGACCGGAGATCACAGTGCGAATGCTGGCGCCGTCATAGCGCTGCTCGAGCAACTGCGTGATCGTGGTGCAATTGTTGCGGTAGTAAATTGGAACGAAAACGAATGCGAGCAGCATCAGGCCGATAAAGCCTGCAAGCTCCCACCACGCCAAAAGCAGCATCTGGTTGCCGTTCATGCCGACCAGCTGATCGGTCGAAAGGTTGGTCAGCGTGATCGCACCGGCGACGAAGAACCAGCTCAAGCCGCCGCCAGCGAGGAATATTTCGCGATCGGCCGATGCCTGGCTTGCCGCCCTCGCCGCGGCGACCTTGCGCCATGTCATGACGGCCAAGATCACCATAAGGCCCAAAAACACTGCTACCTGTATGGCGTTGTCCATGGCGAATTTTCCCTTCCCAAACGGCGCGATAGCGGGCTTCGCCAAAATCCGATAGAGGCGACGGACAATTGACCGCCATCCGAGCTGATATGACCACGACAGAACCCAGCGATCACATCGTCCTACGCGCGGCTGAGACCTTGATTGTCGTCAACGCACCGATCGGTGAGCGGGCTCGGATTGTCTATGCTGGTCCTGATTTGCCCAATGTTGAGCCGATCGAGCTTGAACACCTGGCGGCGCGCACTCACGCACCAGGCGGACCGGCTCAGCCGATAGAGGCGTCCCTTCTCAACGCCATTGGTACGGGACACCCTTCCCCGCCCGGCCTGCTCGCCCATAAAGATGGACAAGATTGGGCGCTCGATCCGCGCGTGATCGATGTCGAACGCGACAGCGAGCTCAGCGTAAAGGTCGTCACTAATGACGCGGCAACCGGACTAGCAATCGCACACCTATTGGAGCTGAGCGAAGACGGAGTGCTGTCTTGCACGACACGCGTCACCAATGGGTCTGACAAGGATGTGACGCTGGATTGGTGCGCAGCTCTGTGCCTGCCACTGGATCCGTCCCTGATCGACGTCACCAGCTTCACCGGCAAATGGGCTGGCGAGTTTCAGATTGAGCAGACCCAACTTTCCCGCGGGTCGTTTGTGCGCGAGAACCGCGCCGGGCGAACCAGTCACGATTGCTATCCGGGCCTCTATTTCGGAACCCTCTCGACCACGGAAAAACACGGCAAGGCCTGCGCGGTGCACTTGGGCTGGAGCGGCAACCATCGCTTACGTGCCGATCGCCTTGCAGACGATTCCATCAGCGTGCAGGCGGGCGAATTGCTCCTGCCCGGCGAGATCATCCTCGCACCGGGAGCGGAATATTCGACTCCGGCGCTCAATGTCTGCTGGTCAAACCATGGCTTTGGCAAGCTCACCCACCGATTGCACAATCATGCCTTGTCGCGCTTGCCAGATGCAGGGACCGCCCGGCCGGTCCATTACAACACCTGGGAAGCAGTCTACTTTGATCATTCTCCCGAAAAGCTGTTCGCGCTGGCCGAACAAGCAGCGGAGATCGGGGCTGAGCGCTTCGTGCTCGATGATGGCTGGTTTGGCGCGCGGCGCAATGACGCCGCCGGATTGGGCGACTGGTTTGTATCGCGTGACATCTATCCGCGAGGCCTCGAGCCACTGGCAGATCATGTCCGCAGCCTGGGAATGGAATTTGGCCTGTGGTTTGAGCCTGAAATGGTCAATCCAGACAGCGATCTATTCCGCGCGCACCCGGATTGGGTACTAGCGGCTTCCCAGGCTGATCCGATTGCTTCGCGCAATCAATTGCCGCTCGATCTAACCCGACCAGACGTGCGCGATTATCTGTTCGAGCGTGTCTCATCGCTCGTCGCGGAGCTGGGCATTGCCTACATCAAATGGGATATGAACCGCGACATTCAGCACCCCGGCGGAGCGTCTGGGCAAGCGGTCATGCATCGCCAGATCAACGCGCTCTATGGCCTGATTGACCGCATTCGTAGCGCCCATCCCAGCCTGGTGATCGAGAGCTGTTCAAGCGGTGGCGCACGCGCAGATTACGGCATTCTTGCCCGGACGGACCGGGTCTGGACGAGCGACAACAATGACGCCCGCGCGCGCCATTCCATCATGCGCGGAGCGTCGCACTTCTTGCCACTTCAGGTGCTCGGCAATCACGTTGGGCCAAAAAAGTGTCACATCACCGGCAGGCGCTTTGGCATGAGCTTCCGCGCTGGGACCGCGATCTTGGGACATATGGGGATGGAGCTCGATCTCGCTCAAGAGAGTGACGCCGATCGAGACACGCTCAAGCAAGCGATCGCTCTTCACAAGCGGCATCGCGCCCTTATCCATACGGGCGCCTATCACCGGCTCGAAACTCCGGACCACATCACCGGATCGGGCATTGCCGATCGCGAAAGGTCAGAGGCGCTGTTCCAGATCGCAATCCTCGATCAGCATAGCGCCCCTCACCCACCGCGGATTCGGTTCGCTGGCCTTGATCTTGAGCGGCATTACCGTTTGGCTTGCCAATGGCCCACGCCCCTCGCCAAGGACATCGGAATCTTTGCAGGTTCAGCCCTAATGGAATACGGGTTGCAACTGCCTCAGACCTATCCTGACACCTGCCTGATCTACCATCTCGAAGCCGAGCAATGACTGAAACCACTGGCGACATTTATGACCTGCTGATCGTGGGAGGCGGGATCAATGGCGCGGGCATTGCCCGCGACGCGGCGGGCCGCGGGCTCAAAGTGCTGCTGGTCGAAAAGGACGATCTGGCGAGCCACACCTCCAGTGCGTCGACCAAACTGGTCCATGGCGGGTTGCGCTATCTCGAACACTACGAGTTTCGACTGGTTCGCGAGAGCCTGATCGAACGCGAACGGCTGTTGAAGATTGCGCCCCATATCATCTGGCCTTTGCGGTTCGTGCTGCCGCATGATGACGGTCTGCGACCCAGTTGGCTGCTCCGGCTTGGGCTGTTCCTGTACGATAATCTGGGTGGGAGGAAGATCCTGCCCGGCACCAGGACGATCGATCTGCGTCAGGCGCCGCATGGTGACATTCTGGAAGATCGCCTGGTCAAAGGCTTCGAGTATTCCGATTGTTGGGTCGAGGATTCGCGTCTTGTCGTGCTCAATTGCCTCGATGCGAAGGAGCGCGGGGCAGAGATCCGCACGCGAACCGAATGCACTGACCTTGAGCGAAGGGATCAGGTCTGGATTGCCAATCTACGCAGCGCATCGGGCGACGAACGCATTGTCGCCCGCAAAGTGGTCAATGCGGCAGGGCCATGGGTGGACGCAGTGCTGGGCCGCGCCATTCCCCGCGAGGAGCACGAGAACCTGCGCCTCGTCAAAGGCAGTCACCTGATCTTCCCCAAACTGTTCGAAGGCGATCACTGTTACATCTTCCAGAACAAGGATGATCGCATCATTTTCGCCATTCCCTATGAGCGCGAATTCACGCTTGTGGGCACGACCGATCAGGGCTTTGAAGGCGATCCGTCCGGCATCGATATCTCGCCAGAAGAAGCGCGCTATATCTGCGATGCGGCCAATGAATATCTCCGAATTGATATCGCGCCCGATCAGGCCGTCTCAAGCTATGCCGGAGTGCGCCCGCTCTATGACGATTCAGCCAGCAGCAATTCGACTGTGACCCGCGACTATGTGTTCGAGCTGGAAGACCGCGATGCTGACGGAAATGAGGCTCCGGCGATCCTCTCGATCTTTGGTGGCAAGATCACAACCTATCGCAAACTCGCCGAGCATGCGCTTGAAAAGCTTGGCTTTGGTGACTGGGATTGGACTGCCACGGAGGCCTTGCCTGGCGGCGATGTTGCGGTCGAAGCGTTCGAGGACGAGCTGGCAAACCTGCAGAGCCGGTATCCAGGAATGCCTCAAGAGATGCTGCGCAGGCTGTTCCGTGCCTATGGCACGCGCGTCAAACGTCTGCTCGGCGCCGCGCAGGGCCTCAATGATTTGGGCGAGCATTTCGGCGGCGATCTTTACGCGCGCGAGCTCGAATATCTGATCGAGCACGAATTCGCGAAGAGCGCCGATGATGTCCTTTGGCGCCGGGGCAAGCTGGGCCTGCATCTTGATGATGCCGCGCAGCAAAAAGTCCGTGCCTGGTTCGCCCGCGAAGTGGTGGCACTATGAGCGACGCCGTTGAATTGGCGCGTTCGCTTGGGGGAAAGCCAACCTACCGGCGCGATCACTGCAAGGCGGATGGGCGCATGCTCCAGCTCTATGGACGAGTGCCGCATGAATTGCCGCTCCAGTCAGAGACCGCTGATCCAATCGCTCAAGGCGGCGAGATCCGATATCATCCGCTGCGCGATGAATGGAATGTCTACGCGGCGCACCGGCAGAACCGCACGTTCAAGCCATCGGCCGCGGACGATCCACTGGCGCCCACTTTGCCAGGCGGACCGCAAACCGAAATCCCGTTTGAGGATTTCGAACTGGCGGTGTTCGAAAACAAGTTCGCGGCTTTCCACCCAAGCGCGAGTTCTGCCACCGAACTGGCAGGGATCGCGAGCAGGCCTGCCAAGGGTGCCTGCGACGTGGTGGTCTATGCGCCCGAAAGCGAAGGCGATCTCCATTCGATCGGGCAGGATCGTCGGCAGGTCCTGATCGCAGCGCTGCTAGATCGTTACCAGGCCTTGTTTGCTGCCGGCTGCGACTATGTGCTCCCGTTTGAAAATCGCGGCGACGAAGTTGGAGTGACGCTACACCATCCGCACGGGCAAATTTACGGGTTTGATCGCGTACCACATCTTCAGCAACGCGCAGTCGATGCCTTTGCTGATGGATATGACCTCAAGAGCGAGATCGAGACCGCGATACCTGATTACGGAATTGGCGAGGATGGCGGCATTGCTGCCTTGGTCCCGCGCTATGCCCGCTTCCCATACGAAGTGTGGCTGGCACCAAGAGTGCGGCGCGAAGGGCCCTGGGATTGCACTGACGAAGAGCTGGACGCGCTGGCGCACTGGTTGGGCGAAGTCACGCGGCGCTATGACGCAGTGTTTGAGCAACCCGCCGCGACGATGATGGCATTCCATGCCGCACCCCGCTGTGGATCAGCGGGATATCATTTCACCGTGCAGTTCTATCCCTTGCTGAGGGCAAAGGGACGGGTGAAGTATCTTGCTTCGGTGGAGCAACATACGGCTACATTCACGGTCGATGTGATGCCTGAAACTGCCGTCCAAACGCTTCGCGCTGTTTGAGCGGCTCTGACGACCTAATCCCGCAGCGCCTCGCTGAAATGCTTGCGGCATAGCGCGACGTAGCGATCATTGCCGCCAATCTCGGTCTGCGCGCCTACTTTGACGGCCTTGCCACTCTCATCGACCCGCAAGTTCATGGTCGCCTTGCGCCCGCACCAGCACACCGCTTTGAGCTCAACCAGTGCGTCGGCGATGCCAAGCAAGGTTGCTGATCCTGGAAACAGCTCACCCTGAAAGTCAGTCCGCAAGCCATAGCAAAGCACGGGAATTCCATGCTCGTCCGCAAGACGCGACAATTGCCACACCTGCTCCTTGGTCAGGAACTGCGCTTCATCGACCATCACGCATGAGAATTCAGAATCGGCATGCTCGGCCAGAACAAACGCTTCAATGTCAGTGTCGTCAGCAAATCGATGCGCATCGCTCGACAATCCGATCCGGCTGCTGATCGCACCAAAGCCCGGCCGGTCGTCGATCGCTGCGGTCCACAACGAAACCCGCATCCCTTGCTCGCCATAATTGAACGCGGCTTGCAACAGGTTGGAGCTCTTCCCCGCATTCATGCTGGCAAAATAGAAATAGAGCTTGGCCATTTCCCGGCACTCTAGTGTCGAAGCAGCGCAAGCACCAGCCACGCGGCGATGGCGATAAACAGCCGCGAACGAGCATTGACCATTCAGAGGGCAGACAGGCGCGAGCAGCAATGCTAGCCCTGCGAATAACGAATACAGAAAAGGGGCTGAGATTCATGGCAAGCGCTGCGCCAACACCTGAAGCGAATGCTGGTATGGGAGGCATTCTGGGATGGGTTGAACGAACGGGCAACAAGCTGCCCGACCCAGTCTTCATCTTCTTCTATCTTATCGCAGCTCTGATCCTGGTCTCGGTTATCAGCGAATTGGCTGGCGTTTCAGCCTTGCACCCGACTGAGGTGGATGAGGCAACAGGCGGGGCGCAGGTGATCTCGGCAGTAAGCCTGCTCTCAGCCGACAATATCCAGCGCCTGTGGGTCGAGATGCCCAAGACTTTCACGCACTTCCACCCGCTCGGCTATGTCCTTGTGGTCATGCTTGGTGCGGGCGTGGCGGAACGTTCGGGCTTCTTTGCCGCGGGGATGGCTAGCGCGGTCAAAAGCGCGCCAAAGGCCCTTCTGACGCCCGTCGTGGCGCTGGTCGCTATGCTTGGCAACCACGCGGCAGACGCCGGCTATGTGGTCTTGATCCCACTGGCGGGCATTCTGTTCGCAGCGGCTGGCAGACATCCACTGGCGGGGATAGCCGCAGCCTTTGCCGGCGTTTCAGGAGGCTTCTCCGCGAACATCTCACCGGGTCAGCTTGATGCTCTGCTGTTTGGCATCACCGAAGAAGCGGTTGGCGCAAGCGCGCTCGATCCAACCTGGACAGCCAATCTTGCGGGCAATTGGTACTTCATTTCCGTGATGACTTTCCTGTTCCTGCCGATCATCTGGTACGTAACCGACAAAGTGATCGAACCGCGGCTGGGTCCGTGGACAGGCGGCGCTTCAACCGCGGTGCAAGACGACAATCCTGACCCCACCGAGGAGAACAGCGAGCTGACCTCGAAAGGCCTCCGCGCAGCGGGATTGGCCGCGCTGTTTGTCGTGGCTCTCTGGTTGGCAATGGTGTTTGCTCCCGGCACACCGCTGGTCAATGAAGCGGCCTGCGACAATATTCCAGCGGCAGATTGCTCGATCCACACCGAACTCCGACCGCTCTACCAGTCTCTGGTTGGGGCCTTCTTTGTGCTCTTCTTGCTGACGGGTTGGGCTTATGGCCGAGCAGCGGGAACGATCAAGGATCACCGTGATCTGGTCAACATGATGGCCGAAAGCATGAAGGATATGGGCTATTATCTGGTTCTGGCCTTTGCTGCTGCGCACTTCGTGGCGATGTTCAACTGGTCAAACCTTGGACTCATTTCTGCAGTGCACGGAGCCGCAGCGATCGAATCCACCGGTCTACCCTTGCCGATTGTGCTGGGATTGATGGTGTTGTTCGCAGCCTTGCTCAATCTGTTTGTGGGCTCAGCCAGCGCCAAATGGGCACTGCTCGCGCCGATCCTGGTGCCGATGCTGATGCTGCTCGGGATCAGCCCGGAAGGCGCCACCGCAGCGTACCGTGTTGGCGATAGCGCGACCAATATCATCACGCCGCTGATGGTTTATTTCCCGCTTGTGCTGGTGTTCGCGCAACGCTGGCAGCCGCAATTCGGCCTGGGCAGTCTCACAGCCATGATGCTGCCCTATTCGGTCTACCTGCTGATCTCGGGCACCGTCCTGATCGTGCTGTGGTTCTATCTGGGCATTCCGCTGGGGCCTGATGCCCCGGTTGCCTACACGCTGCCAGGTGGAGGCGGATAGGCCCGAAATCTGGCTCTGCTCACTCTTTCTCACACCAAGAGAAACCAAACGCGCATTTTCTGCGTACTCTCTTGTGAGGAGAGTGAGTGAGATGACGTTCCTGCGGCGATGGATTTTGATTGTGCTGGCTGTGCAGGCACCATCAACCCTGCTCGCCAGCAGCGCCGTGCCACTGACATTCGTGCTCGATTCCAGCGCCAGCAGCGTTTCCGCCAAGGTTCCGTTCTTTGGCATTTCCAGCAAGACCGCTGAGTTCCCGCAAATGGCGGGAGAGGTGACGATCGTGCCCGGACAGTCGGAGGGCGCTTTGATCGATGTCACCTTTGACGCTCGCGAACTTCAAGCACCCGATGAGACGACGCTCAAACGGCTGCGCGGCGAGAAGTTCTTCTGGGTCGAGAAATATCCCAGCATCCGATTTGTCGGCAACGATTTGCGGATGAAGAGCCCCACATCTGGCACCGTCACGGGGGAGCTGACCGCCAGAGGCGTCACCAATGAGGAGGTGTTGGAAGTCTCTTTCGACACGCCTCCCGAACAGGCGGCGCCAGGCCAGGCCGTTACGCTAACGGGCAAAATGACCATCAATCGCCGCGATTACGGCATGCGATCCTATCAGCTCATTGTCGGCAACAAGGTCAAAATCAGCATCCGCGCACGCATGGTGCCCAGCTAGCCCAGCCAGTCAGACCCTGTTGGATTTGGTTGACGAAGTTGACACATTGTCACCCGCCAGATTTGCAATTTTCTCATTCAATTACAGTGATTTGTCCGGATTGGACAAAGTTGACACTTGTCCAACAAAGTACCCATTTCGGATGTCACGATTTCAAAGAGCTCTTCACTTGTGACAGTGTTCTGACCGTGTAGGAAAGCGAAAAGGCTCCTTCGAATGACGACTATTCGTCTTCAGGATCTAAGTCTCTCGCAACCTTGGGATCGCGCAGCAGCTTCTCGATCCGATCCGCTTCGTCAAAGCTCTCATCCGCCCGGAATTTCAGTTTCGGCGCGAATTTCAGCCCCAGTCGTTTGGCGACCTCGCGTTGGAGATAGGCGGTGTTCTGGCGCAGTGCCGTCACCACTTCGTCTTCTTCCACGCTCATCAGCGGCTTCACATAGGCCGTTGCGTGGCGCAGATCGGGTGTCATCCGGACCTCGGTCACAGCAATATTCGACGCGCTGACAATCTCGTCATGGACGTCTTGCCGCGCCAGCAATTCGGACAGGATATGGCGCACGCGCTCCCCCACTTTGAGGACGCGGACCGATTGTTGTTCCCGAGTAAGTTGTTGCCGTGCCATCAGGTCATCTTTGCGAGGATATTCTTAAGCGAGTTCATATTGCGTGCGGTGCCCTTACACTCAAGTCGCCGTTCAAGAAACTTGCTCGACAGGTCGGACACGCCAACCCCGTGGACATAGTCGAGAAACAGCACGCGATCGCCGAGCGCCAACCGCTCGCTGCCCTTGCTTGCATGCTCGTCCAGAAGAGCTTCGAAGCGGGCCTGGTCGGGTTGGCGGCTTAGGAAGATCGAATGCACCATCTTGTCTGAGCCATGCTCGGCGCCGGTGCCGTGAAATGGATTGAGCTCTACCGCCGCCTCGACTTCGTCTCTCGTGCGAACCATTGCGCAGGAATTGAAGCCAAAGCGAGTGCTCAACAATTCTTCGAGCGCGGTCTCGATTTCCACTGGTGAGCGATCATCGGAGAAGATCACGTTGCCGCTGGCAGCAACCGTCGCAACATCCTCAAACCCCGCCTCAGTCAGCGCGGCTTTGAGATCGGCCATTTTGATACGATTGCCACCGACATTGATGCTGCCGAGCAGCGCGAGCATCTGCGTCATCCACCCATGCCCGTTTCAGTCGGAGAAGGCCGCGGCGTTGGCAAAGCAGTCGAGGTCGCACGCGCATGCAGCTTGCCGTCCTCGGACCACAATTCGCCTTCGAGGAAAATCACCTTGCGGCCAGATTTGACCACGCGACCTTTGCCGATCAATGGCCCTTCAGGAATCAAGCGGATCAGCGACATCGACAGATCCAGGTTGAGCGGAGCCATCTCCCCGCCTGTGGCCGCGACATAAGCATAGCCCATGACTTCATCGAGATAGCCCGCGACCAAGCCGCCCTGAACGCCGCCGCGCCAGGTCGTCATTTCCTTCCTTACGGTGAAATGCATGGTCGCGGTCTGGGTCTCTTCGTCAAATGAGACGAATTTCGAGTCCAGCAGCGCAGTATGCGGGCTGTCGCCCGCATCCTTCGGGTAATACTGCTCGGTGCTCATTTTCTTCGGCTCCACGCCCAAAGTCCGCAAACAATCAACCATGGGGCTAGAGAGAACGCGAGGACCTTATTACCGGTCGTCGTGCCAACGCCCCCCCAAACCCACACGATGAACGCGGCGGCCAAGCCGACAATCAGCCAGCATATCAAAAGGACTTCGGCGAAAAACCTCAACCGACCTCCAGCGTCCGCTCACGTTCCTCGACTTCGAAGACTTCGAGCTGATCGCCCGGCTGGATGTCGTTGGTGTCTTCCAGCACGACGCCGCATTCGAGGCCCGAACGGACTTCATCGACGTCATCCTTGAACCGACGCAGCGACGCGATCGTCGTTGCCGACACGATAACATCCTCGCGGGTAAGACGCGCGAACAGGCCCTTGCGGATAACCCCGTCCTCGACCAGCAGGCCAGCTGCCTTGTCCTTCTTGCCCGATTTGAAGACCTCTTTGACCTGAGCACGACCAACCACGGTTTCGATCCGCTCTGGCCCGAGTTCGCCGGCCATCTCTTTGGCGACTTCCTCGGTCAGGTGATAGATCACGTCGTAATACATCATCCGCACATCGTCGCGCTTGACCAGTTCGCGTGCCTTGGCGTTGGGCCGCACATTGAAGCCGATGATTGGTGCTTCTGAAGCCGCTGCCAAAGTGACATCGCTCTCGGTGATCGCGCCCACGCCTGCGTGCAACACGCGGACCTTGATGTCGTCGTTCGAGATGTTGTGCAGCGCATTAACGATCGCTTCGACCGAGCCCTGCACATCAGCTTTTACCAGCACCGGCCATTCGATCACATTCGATGCCAAATTGTTGAACATCGTGTCGAAATTGGTCGGAGCCAGGGCAGTCCGCTGTTCGGTTGCCTTCTCCTGACGATATTGCGCCACTTCGCGCGCGCGCTGTTCGTTCTCAACCACCGTCATTGTGTCACCTGCCGATGGCACGCCGCCAAGGCCCAGGACCTCGACCGGCATTGACGGGCCGGCTTCCTTGATCTGCTTGCCTTGATCATTGACGATAGCGCGGACGCGTCCGCTTTCGGAGCCAACCACAAAGGTGTCACCCCGTTTGAGCGTTCCGCGCGTGATCAGCACCGTTGCGACCGGGCCACGGCCCTTGTCGAGTTGAGCCTCAATCACAGTTGCATCAGCATCGCGATCCGGGCGCGCCTTGAGCTCAAGCAATTCGGCTTGCAGCGAGATTGCTTCGACAAGCTCATCGAGGCCGGTCTTTTTGGTTGCCGACACTTCGACGTCCTGAACTTCACCCGAGAGCTTCTCAACGATCACTTCGTGCTCGAGCAGGCGATTGCGGATATTGTCTGCATTCGCTTCGGGCTTGTCGATCTTGTTGATCGCAACGATCATCGGCACGCCCGCAGCCTTGGTATGATTGATGGCTTCAATCGTCTGCGGCATGATTCCGTCATCAGCGGCAACGACCAACACCACGATATCGGTGACATTGGCGCCACGTGCGCGCATTTCTGAGAAGGCTGCGTGACCAGGCGTATCGAGGAAGGTGATCTTCTTCTTGTCCTTGGTCGTGATCTGGTAGCTGCCAATATGCTGAGTGATCCCGCCGGCTTCGCCCTTGGTGACATCGGTGCCACGCAGTGCGTCGAGCAGCGAGGTCTTGCCGTGATCGACGTGACCCATAATGGTGACCACTGGCGGACGCTCTTTCAGCGTCTCTTCCGGATCCACGTCCTCTTCGGCGTCAATGTCGACATCAGACTCGGACACTTTCTCGATGTTGTGACCGAATTGCTCAACCAGCAGCTCAGCCGTGTCTTGGTCGATCGTCTGGTTGACGGTGACCATCATATCGAGATTGAACAGCTCTTTGACGAGGTCAGCGCCCTTCTCGCCCATACGCTTGGCCAATTCGCCAACCGTGATGGCTTCCGGAACGATCACATCGCGAACCTGCTTTTCGCGCGGCGTGGCGGGGCCGCCTTGGGCCCGGCGCTCCTTCTCACGAGCACGCTTGAGTGCCGCCAGCGAACGCGCGCGGCGACCTTCGTCCTCGTTGAGCGCTTTTGAAACGGTCAGCTTGCCCGAGCGACGCTTGTCGCCACGGTCACCACCGCGTTTGTCTTCGCGCGCCTTTTTCTTCTCAGGACGCTTGGGCTCTGGCCGTGCGACCGGAGTGAATTTGCGCGATGGCCCGTCAGAGCCGCCTTTCTTGGCGGTCTCAGCTGGCTGTGCTTCGGTTTGGGCCTTGGCTTGCGCTTCTGCTTCGGCAGCGGCTTGAGCGGCGGCCTTGGCTTCTTCTTCCTCAGCCTTGCGCTTCTCTTCGGCGCGCTTCTTCTTGTCGACCTCGGCCTGTTTGGCCTTTTCTTCCTCGCGCTTACGGTTTTCCTCCGCCAGCTTGAGCCGCTCTTCCTCAGCCTCACGCTGAAGCCGCTTGACCCGCTCTTGCGCGGTCTCAGCAGGCGCAGCCTTCTTGGCCGGCGCCTTCTTCGCCGCTGGTTTGGCCTCTTCGACCGCGGGTTCTGGCGCCGGTTCCGGCGCTGGCGTTGGTTCAGGTGCCGCTTCGCCCGGTTTAACGAGCTTGCGGCGGCGCTTCACCTCAACCGCGACCTTGTTGGTACGGCCGTGGCTAAAGGTCTGCTTGACCTCGCCAGCATCGACCGCCCGCTTCAGGCCCAACGGTTTCCGGGTGCGTTTCTTTTCGTCGTCGCTCATTCTTACTCGTCAATCCTTCACGTATTCAAAATGTCGTCGCCAATTTTGGCCACGCTTTCGCCGTTCGGTGCCGATGCACCATCTGGTCGGTTGTCAGCCGATCCGGCAAAATCTCTCAATCGCTCCACTGCCCAACCAATCCGTTGAGCTGCATGAGCATCGCGGTGCGCCCCAAAAACCCCTAGATGGACGACATTGTCGCGGCCCAATGCCACAGACAAAGCGGCCCGGTCCAGTGGCAAGACCATTCCGCGCTCTCCGCTGCCTTCATTCATGCGGCCGACGCGCCAAGCCTGATCGAGCTTTTTGCGGCCATCTTCGCTGGCATCCGATGCGTGCATTAGCAGCGCCAAGCGGCCCGCACGGGCTTCGTCTTCGATCCGTCCAGACCCCATCACGACATTGCCAGCGCGCAGTTCCAGGCCAAGCCGATCGAGCAAGCTACGCTGCAAGCCAGCCTCGACCCGATCTGGCAGATCGCTTGGGATGTTGAGCGATGCCCCTTTGAAGGCGCGCGCCAACGCGCCTTTAAGATGACCCTCGGAGATCGCAGCTTCAAGGGCTGCACGATCCTGCGCAATCCATGCCCCACGCCCGGGTGCTTTTGCTCCGGGATCAGGCAAGACATCGCCGTCAGGCGATATCGCCAGCCGAATGAGCTGTTCGCGCGGCAGGCTATGCCCCGAAAGGACGCAGCGGCGCTCACTCCCCGAAGCGGCTTTGCCTGTGGGGGAGCTTTGCGTGTCAGCGATGTCTGGCGTCAGGCGCTCATTGTGTGGAGTCCGCATCAGCGGCCTCCTGACTTGTCTCTGCTTCCGCAGCGGGAGCAGCGTCTTCTTCGTCTTCGAACCAGTGCGCACGGGCAGCCATGATGATCTCATTGCCCTGCTCTTCGCTCAGGCCATATTCGCCCAGCACACCGCCCTTGTCTTCCTGGCGCTGCGACTGGCGCCGCATCGGCGGACCATCTGCATTGCCGCGACGACGCGGTGCTTCACGCTTCTTGGCGATCAATTCATCGGTTGCCAGATCAGCAAGGTCATCAAGCGTCTTGATCCCTGCTTTGCCGAGCGTCACCAGCATGGCTTCGCTCAAATGCGGCATGGTGGCGAGATCGTCCTCTACGCCAAGTTCGCGGCGAGCGGCACGATGCGCTTCTTCCTGGCGCTCGATGGCTTCGACAGCGCGGCTCTGCAGCTCTTCGGCGAGCTCTTCGTCAAAGCCTTCAATCGCAGCCAGCTCCGACATCTCGACGTAAGCGACCTCTTCGAGCATCGCAAAGCCCTCAGCCACAAGCAGCTGTGACAGCGTCTCGTCGACGTCGAGCTCTTCCTCGAACATCTTGGAGCGTATGGCGAATTCTTTCGACCGCTTCTCCGAAGCTTCTTCTTCGGTCATGATGTCGATCTGGTGTCCAGTCAGCTGGCTGGCCAAGCGGACATTCTGTCCACGCCGACCGATCGCCAGGCTCAGCTGGTCATCAGGTACAACCACTTCGATCCGGCCATCCTCTTCGTCGAGAACAACGCGCGCCACAGTGGCAGGCTGCAATGCGTTCACAACAAAGGTCGCGGTGTCCTCCGACCACGGGATGATGTCGATCTTTTCGCCCTGAAGCTCCTGAACGACTGCCTGGACCCGGCTACCCTTCATGCCGACGCAAGCGCCGACCGGATCGATCGAGCTGTCATGGCTGATCACGCCAATCTTGGCGCGGCTGCCCGGATCACGGGCGGCGGCCTTGATTTCGATAATGCCGTCGTAAATCTCGGGCACTTCCTGCGCGAACAGCTTGCGCATGAAATCCGGCGCGCCACGGCTGAGGAAAATCTGTGGGCCGCGATTGTTGCGCTCAACCTTGGTGATCAGCGCGCGAACACGCTCGCCAACACGGGCGGCTTCACGCGGAATCTGCTGATCGCGACGGATAACACCTTCGGCACGACCGAGATTGACGATCACGTGGCCAAACTCGACCGACTTGATCACACCAGTGATGATCTCGCCGGCGCGATCCTTGAACTCTTCAAACTGACGCTCGCGCTCAGCATCACGCACCTTCTGGAAAATGACCTGTTTCGCGCTCTGCGCGTCGATCCGGCCAAGATCGACCGGCGGAAGCGGATCGACGATGAAGTCACCGATATTGGCGCCATCTTGCAGTTTCTGCGCGGCTTTGAGGTCAACCTGCTTGAAGTAGTCTTCAACCTCTTCAACAACCTCGACAACACGCCACAGCGTCAAGTCACCGGTCTGCGGGTCAAGCTTGGCGCGAATATCGTTCTCCGCACCATAACGGTTACGCGCGGATTTCTGGATCGCTTCTTCCATCGCTTCGATGACGATCGCTTTGTCGATCATCTTTTCCGAAGCAACCGAGTTGGCGATCGCTAGGAGTTCGGCCTTATTGGCGGAAATGGCACTGGCCATCAGTCGTCTGCCTTTTCTTCTTCGAGGTCTTCTACAAGTTCGTCGGCACCACTCGTATCGAGCGGCTGTGTTGCTGCGATCAACGCATCGGTCAAGACAAGCTTAGCCGTATGGATCTCATCGCGTGGCAATTGCGCATCGCCGGACTTCTTATCGGTGATCGACACCGTTCCGTCGGCAATACCATTCAACGTGCCCTTATAGACACGCGGGCCATCAAAGCCCTTGATCATCACAATTCGTGCTTCGTGGCCCGACCAATTCGCGAAGTCCTTCTCGCGGGTTAGCGGGCGGTCAATCCCCGGCGATGACACTTCGAGATGATACGCGCCTTCGACAAGGGTCTCACCCTTCTCTTCGAGCTCATCAATCTTTTCGGACACAGCCCGGCTCAGCGCGGCGCATTGCTCGATCACCAGCTGACCGGTCGCCGCGTCTTCGGCCATGATCTGCAAGGCTTGGCCGCCGTCGCCGGCTTCAGATGGCATCATCTTCACGCGCACGAGTTCAAACCCAAGCGCATCGGCTTCGGGTTTGATCACTTCAATCAGGCGCGCAATGTTCGTCATTCTTGCTCCGGTCTACACGACGATTGCGACAAAGGCTTTTCGGGCCGGCCCCCTGGGGCGCCAGCATCCAAACCTTGTATCGACAATGTCGGAATGAGCGCGAGATAGGCTCACTCGCCCCCATTGGCAAGTGCAATCACCAGCCAATCCCAATTCAACTATGCGAGGGCGCTAGATCGGACGCTCGTCGTCGGTATCGCCGTTTACCCATTTGCGCGCGGTCTCGACCAAAGCGCGCCGTTCGCGATCCTCAAAATTCTCGTGATAACGGCGGATGTCGAGCACCAGTTCGTCCGGGATCTCTTCATCGAACTGAAGGCCGTTAATGCCGAACTCACTGCGCGTGACGATGACGAAATGGTTGATGCGGCCGCAGCGTAGCATCGCGCCTTCGCCTTCACGCAGAGCATCCAGGATCGCGACTTGTGCGCCAGAACGTGACAAATTGAGCAAGATGCATGTGTGAGCGCGCTCAACCGCAATCAGCTTTGCAGGCAGGCTCAACCGCAGCCGCGGTGCCGAACGTCGCCCAGTTACTGATTGCGGCATTTCCACCACGGATTCCTTGAATTGCTCTCGGAAAGGCGGTGATTCTAGCCCATCAAGCCCTGAATTTTGGTTAATTGCGATTCATCAGAATCCATCAGCCATCGGCCTTGCAGACGCGAGGCCGATATTCGCTCAACATGTCGTTGAAACTATTGAGGATCGCCCCAATCGTCGCTGTAACCGCGGCGCGATTCCTGCGAACCCTTGGTCTCCTCACGGCCGGCATCATAGCCCCAGCCGTCCTGTGCAAGCTGTGCATTGCGCGCTTCTTCGCGAGCCGCGACGATCGCCTCGCTGCCGACACGTTCCGCCCGTTCGCCGAGCTTGTCGACGGCATTGTCAGCCGCAAAGTAGGTGAAGATCAGGAACATTGCGATCGCCGCCATGATAAGCAGCACAATCAGCCGCACCATGCCGGTTACGCTGTCGGTCACATTGTTCACAGTGTCTAGAACGCTCATTGGAAGCCCCTCTTGATCCGGGCGAACCATTAGCGGGCGGATGCAAAAATAGAGTAAACGAGCCAGAAGGTGCGCGGATTACTCGGCTGCCGGCTTTGCTTCCTGCTCTTCAAGCAGACTGTGCTTCTTGATCGCGTGGCGCAATTGATCATAGCTCAGGCCAAGCGCCTTTGCAGTCTGACGTTGGTTCCAGCGATGCTTGCCCAAAGCGTGCTCAACAATCGCCCGCTCATGCGCATCGACAGCCGCTCGCAAATCGTCGACAGATTCGAAATCGATCGCTTGAGGAGACTGAGTGGTGCCTGAAGAAGACGACGGTGCCGCCACCGTCTCTTCGGCGGGTGATGTCCGGTGCGCCAGAGCAATCGGCTTCCATGGGCTCTCAAACGGATCGAACTGCACATGCGCGATCGGCGTCTCGGGATCAGCCCAGCGATAGACCGCCCGCTCAACGACATTGCGCAGCTCGCGCACATTGCCCGGCCAGGGATAGTCTTCAAGCTGCGCGATGACATGCGACGCAAAGCCTGGCCATGCATGCCAATCAAGCTCCGCCGCCATCCGTCGACCAAAGTGTTCGGCCAGCGCGAGGATGTCTCCGTCTCGCACCCGCAAGGGCGGCAGGGTGATGACTTCAAAACTCAACCGATCGAGCAAGTCGGCGCGGAATTCGCCTCGTTCTGCTAGGGCAGGCAAGTCGTCATTGGTGGCAGCAACAATTCGCACATCGACTCTCATCGGTCGCGACGAGCCAATCCGGGTGACTTCCCCATATTCGACAGCGCGCAACAGCCGCTCTTGCGCACCCATCGACAGAGTGCCCAGTTCGTCGAGAAATAAGGTGCCCTTGTCGGCTTCTTCAAACCTTCCCGCCCGCGTTTTGGTAGCGCCCGTAAAGGCTCCTGCTTCATGGCCGAAAAGTTCGGCTTCGATCAGGGTCTCGGGAAGAGCAGCGCAGTTCATCGTCACCAGCGGCTCATCCCAACGGGGCGACAGACGGTGCAAGCGTTCGGCGATCAATTCCTTGCCGGTTCCGCGCTCACCGATGACCAGCACAGGGCGGTTCATTTCCGCCGCTGCAGAGGCCCTTTCAAAGGCGTCGAGGAATGCGCCCGATTGGCCCACCAGCTGATTTTCACGATCCATGACCAATATATAGTGAAAATTCCCAATGGTTGGCAATAGGGGCTATGTGAGTAATTGTTCAAACGCGAAAAAACGTTGGAAATCCGGTACTTTCAGAGTTTGGCACAGTCATTGCTAGAATGTGAACAAGATCAAACAACGTTTACCACCGCAAAGGAATTTCACCATGTACGACCGCAGCTTCTTCCAGAGCAAGCTTGGCCAAGCCGCGATCGCAAGCGTTTCAGCAATGGTCACATTCGTGGCGCTGTCGACGCAATTGCATGCCGCCCCTGAAATGATCGCTGCAGTCCCTTCGACGGCGATCGTTGCTGAAATCGCATGAGCAAGCGACCTCAAATAGATCCCCTCGGGCCGGAGCGTTCAGCCCCCCCCGCGAGTACCCCTGCTGGTGCAGCCAAAAATGCGCGCACCGATGCTCCGGCCCAACCCTCTTCCACTGCTAAGGTCAGTAGGCTCTCTCGACTCGACACCGAGATTGAGCGACTGCGTCGCAGTCCAACACCAACTCAGAATGCCGCGACCACTGACAACCGCGACAACAATATCATCGGAGGAGTAGCCTTCATGGGCATTTTCAGCCGCACCCGTGACATCATCGCCGCCAATTTCAACGACATGCTCGATCAGGCCGACGACCCGGCCAAGATGATCCGGATGATCATCCTCGAGATGGAAGAAACTCTGGTGGAAGTCCGGGCCAGCGCGGCGCGTACGATTGCAGACCAGAAGGAAATGCATCGCCACGTCGTCAAGCTCGACAAGCTGCAGACCGATTGGTCGGAAAAGGCGCAGCTGGCTCTGTCAAAGGATCGCGAAGACCTTGCCCGCGCAGCCTTGGTAGAGCGCAAGAAAGCCGCCGACATGGCCGAGCAGCTCAAAGCTGAGATCGCGGTGCTCGACGATGCGTTGCGGGCCTATGAAAATGACATTCAGAAGTTGCAGCACCGCTTGCGCGAAGCTCGCAGCCGCCAGACCGCAATCGCTGCGCGCCTCGAAAGCGCTGAGAACCGCGTTAAGCTGCGCACACTGATGAGCACCGAACGGACGGACGAGGCGCTGGCGCGTTTCGACCAGCTCGAACGCCGGGTTGATTATGCCGAAGGCCGCGCGGAAGCGCTGTCGATCGCAGATCAGAGCGGCAAACCCTCACTGTCGGACGAAATCGCGGCGCTCGAAGGCGCTGACGCGATCGACGACGAACTCGCTGAAATGAAAAAGGCGCTCGGCAAAGACGACGTCAATACAAAGGACTGAACTGGTGGACGATTTCATTCCATTCCTAGCCATAATCTCGATCTTCATCGGCTTGCCATGGATCATTCTCCACTACGTAACGCGGTGGAAGACAGCAGCCACAATCACCAGCGATGACGAAGTGTTGCTGGAAGAACTCTACAACCTCGCCAAGCGCCTGGATGAGCGGATGGACACGGTTGAGCGTCTGGTTGCGTCGGACAACCCTGAATTTGCCCCGCGCCGGCTGCTGCCAGACCAAGAGGCCGACAACCAGCAGCTGCGCGAACTTGAAAACCTGATTGCCGAGAAAAAGGGAGCCACCAAATGAACACCCCCCGCACGACTTTGTATCGCGACAAGAACAATGCGAAGTTGATGGGCGTGTGTTCGGGCGTTGCCGACTACACCGGGATCAACGTGTTTTGGGTGCGCCTGGTCGCTTTCATGTCAATCTTCATGGCCGGTGGCTGGACCGTTCCTGCCTATTTCATCGCCGGTATGCTGCTCAACAAGAAGCCTGCTCACCTCTATAAGGATCAGGAAGAGCAGCAATATTGGCAAGGCGTCCGGCAGAGCCCCAAGCGGACCGCCCGCGAAATCCGCTCACGCTTCCGCGACATTGATCGCCGCCTGGCTGACGTTGAAACCTATTACGTCACTAGCAATCCGCGCCTTTCAGCCGAAATCGAGCGGCTTCGCTAATCCAGCACGCAAGGGGGTCACATCATGTTTCCTACAGAAGCAGTCGCCATGGTCTTGGTTCTACTGATCCTTAGCAGTGCGGCCGTTGCCATCACGCATTCAGTGCTCAAGCACCGCCGCGAAATGGCCAAGATCAAGCATGGCGACAAGAATGCGCCCAAGCTGGATCATGAAAAGGCACAACTGAAAGAGACTGTCGCGATGCTGCAGGATCGCATGGCGGTGTTGGAAAGCATCGCCACGGATCCCGCGCGCCGGACAGCCGAAGAAATAGAGAAATTGCGCTGATCTGCAGCGCTCACAGATTGGAGGAATAGATGGACGCTGGAACCCTCGGAGTGATGATACCGATTATCGCGATCGTGTTTGGATGCACGATTCCGATGGTCGCCATCTGGGCCAAGCACAAACAGAAGATTGCCGAGATGGAAATCAACACAACTGCCGAGCACACAGCAGAGAAGGCTGCGCAATATGCCAGCCAGGTGCAGCGTCTCGAAGACCGCGTCCAGGTGCTTGAACGAATCGTGACTGATCGCGGCTACGACGTTGCCACTCAGATCGAAGCGCTGCGCGACACCCGCGAAGTTGAAGAAACAGGCAGCGGTATCCCACTCGATATCGCCAATAAGGAGAAAGCATAATGGATTGGGGCAGCCCCGAATTTGTCATCGCCATCGTTGCGATCTCGACCTTTGGCTGGATCGTGAACAACTGGATCCGCGCCAAGCATGGTTATGAGCTCGAGGACGAATTCGGAGGGAAAACCCTTCCGCGCGAAACCGGTGAGAACAAGAAGCTCAAGGCCGAGAATCGCGAGCTCAACAACAAACTCGATGAGATGCAGGATCGCATGATCGTGCTCGAGAAGATCGTGACCGATCGCGGCTACACCCTGGCCGACGAGATCGAAGCCCTGCGCGACACCAAGCCCGCTTCAGACAGCGGTGTTCCGCTCAACATCAACAAGCAAGAAAAGGCCTGATCATGGACGCTGCTAGTGTCATAATCCCCCACCTCCCCTGGATCATTGGCGGCGGCCTGGTGCTTGGCGCGGCTGGCATTGCCGGCTGGGTCCACACGACCAAACTGCGCATCCAGCATGGCTATCCGCTCGATGGAGCATGGGGCCAAGCGCTCAAGCCATCGACCGATCACGAGGCCAAGCAACGCGTCACCTTGCTGACGCAGGAAAACGCGGAACTTCGCGCCGAGCTCGGCTCGGTGAAGGATCGCCTCGCCAATGTCGAACGGATCGTCACCGACAGCGGCTATCAGCTCGGCTCTGAGATCGACGCCTTGCGCGATCGCGCGCTCGAGCATCTGCCGGACGAAGGAAGCGCCTGATGTTTGGAGCTGACACCCCCCTGGTCATGGAAGCGCTTGGGCTTGCTGCCGCTGTTGCAGCAGTCGGAATTGCCAGCACTGTCGCGGTCTTCAAACTGCGCTCTCGCACAAAGACGACAGAGCCTGCCGCACCCAAAGCCGATCTTGAACAGCGCGTGCGCGTGCTGGAGCGGATTGCGACCGACCAGGCCCAGGATCTGTCAGACGAAATCGAACAATTGCGCGAGCAAAATGTAAGCGAAGGGAAGGCCTGATGGACGGCGAATTGCTGCTGATTTTCAGCTTTATCACTATCGTGCTCGCGATCACCGGACTTTCGGTCAACGGGATCGTCACCAAGGTGCTGCGGCACAAGAAAGAAATGCGCGAGTTCGAACACCTGGCCAACACCAAGCGGACAGGTGGCACAGGAATCGCTGATCGCACCGACCTGATTGAAGAACGTCTCGAAGTGCTTGAACGGATCGCAACCGACCGTCGCAACAATCTGGCGCTCGAGATCGAAGAATTGCGTAGCAATGAAGCGCTCGAAGCGCCCAGTCAGACTGAAGGGAATGCCTGATGCCAGGTTGGACCATCATAGCCATCGTTGCGATCGTCGTGTGGGGGATCGTTCAGATCAATCGCAGCCGCGCCGGGATCGTCAGAGATGTCAAAGGCAATGAGAGCATTGGCTCTAATGCTGATCGACAGGCTTTGATCGAGGCCGAACGCGAGCGCGACGAATTGCGTGAGCGGGTCCAGGTCCTCGAACGGATCGTGACCGATGCAAACTCCCCCGAAGCCCGCGAGACCAAACAACTCGCAGACGAAATCGAAAGCTTGCGTTCGCCAGATGGTGATCGCGCCAATAAACCCAAAGAGGATATGAGCGAATGATCAGCCCCAGCATCATTATCGCGGCAACCTGCCTGATGGGCTTGTGCGTAGTGGCAGTAGCGCTGCTCCAGGCTTGGCATGGTTGGCTTGAGCTGAAACGGAGAGAGCTTGAGCGTACCGAAGACGAGATCGAGAACCAGCCCAGTGTAGGGATGGCTCGGATCGAACTTGCCGATCTCAAAGAGCGGATCAAGAAGCTGGAAGCGATTGCCAGCGGCGTTGAACTCTGACTTCACCGGTCAGCAAAATCGTGCCTCATCACCCTTGGCCAAGATGAGGCGCGTGGACATCGCCGCTTTTGTCCCTAAATAGCGCGGCATGCGTTCCCTCTCAGACATTCTCGAAGAGTATGAATTCCTCGAAGGCGATGAACGATATCGCTTGCTGATCGAGCTTGGCCGCGAACTTGAGGACATGCCCGATGCACTCAAGACCGACGCGACCTTGGTCCGCGGCTGTTCCGCATCGGTTTGGGTCTACCCGACCGAAGCCAGCGATAGCCTGCACTTCCTGGCGGACAGCAACGCCGCCATCACCAAAGGAATTGTCGCGCTGGTGATCGCCGCCGTGCAGGACCAACCTGCTGCGGAGGTCGCCGCGATGGATGTGACCGAAGCCCTCGCCCCGTTCGATCTCAAGAACCAATTGAGTTCCAACCGCACGCAAGGCGTTCCCAACATGATCGCTCTGGTCAAGGAGCATGCCGCGCGCATCGCCGCGGCGTAGAGGCCTATGCGGCGGCTCTACTTTGCCTCAGGCCTGCTGTTCACAGGCCTTGGCGCATTGGGAGCCTTTTTGCCGCTGCTTCCCACCGTGCCCTTTCTGCTGCTGGCAGTGTTCTGCTTCGCCCGCAGCAACAAGGAATGGGAGCAGCGCATCCTAGATCACCCCAAATGGGGGCCAATGATCTCCGATTGGCGCGAACGCAAAGCCATTCCGCGCCGGGCCAAGATTGTTTCAATCGCCACAATTGCGGCAGGAGTCGGCGTGACGTGGTTTACGCTCGGCCATCCCTGGGTGTGGATTTCGGTCGCGGTGCTAGCCATCAGCGGCAGCTGGATTGCCACGCGCAATGAGTAGTTTGCGCTAGGAATCCACGGAGAGAGGGTTCGGCATTGCTTGTTCGAGCTCCTCGGAATGTTCGGCTTGTGAGGACCCATCGCGATGCATTTCGAACGTGCCGGTTAGATCAAGAAGACTCCAAGTCCCGAGAATTTGCAGACCGTCGCTCGACAAGCTGCCGACATAGTCGACTGGGTTTTCATAGCCCCATTCACCGCCTGGATATGTCTTTGTAAAATCGATCAGTGACCGATCTCTCAGGCCCGACAGAACCGCTTCAATCGAGCGATATCCCGGGGTCATCGTATTGGGTTCAATAATTGTGCCTGACAGGCCCCGGCCCGTTTGCTCGATCACTGCGACAAAAGGCGTCGTCGGCCCCGCTCCCTCTGGATATGCGAACGTCCCTTGCCACTCTCCCGCAATGCTTAACGACTGTCCCGTCACGTGCCGACGCTTTCGCGCACGTCAGCAATGCCAGCCTCGCGTTGTCGCTTTAGCTCGGCTTTGAGCTTGATCGGATCCGGCGCGTATAGAAAGCCGAAGCTCACTCCGCCCTCTTTGCCGATCGTCGCGTGGTGCAATTTGTGCGCCTGAACCAACCGCTTGGCATAGCCGCGTTTGGGCACCCATCTGAAATAGCGCTGATGCACCAATCCATCATGGATCAAGGTGTAGATGATGCCGTAGCAAAGGATGCCGAGGCCAATCCATGTGGCCGGGAACCAGTGCCAATCACCCAGCATCATCGGACTGCCCCAAACGAACATCGAAATACTCATCGCCGCGCCGACAAGTCCGTATAAATCATTCTTTTCAAACCGGTTTTCATGCGGCTCGTGATGATCACGATGCCATGCCCAGCCAAATCCATGCATGATGTATTTGTGGCTCGACCACGCGACGAACTCCATCGCCACAATCGTTGCCAGGACAATCAGGATCGGGATCACAACATTCACAATGACATTGCCATAGAGCATTCAAGAGCGGGACAAAAGAACGCTGTCGCTGCTCTAGGCGTCAGTCTGAGCCTATCGAGCTCTTTGAGAATTGGGCTGCACCATCGACGATCTCGGTCGACCACACATATTCGTTCTGAGTCGTGATGACATAGATTGGCATGCCGGCGACGAATGAAGAGAAGACGTGAATCTCGGTCGGAGTTGGATCCAGAATGTGGCTGATTGTCATGGCCACGGGTCGCTCCCCTTCCTTGTTGGTCTTAGGCAAGGTGATGCAGGAATTTGTGAAAGAGCGGCTCGCCACGACCTCTCCACCCACGACTTCGTGACGGAAATGCCCGCCAAACGGTATGTCGTTGAGCGTCGGCTGCGGCGTGAGGAAATAGACGTACAACCCGCCATCCTCTTTGCCGGTGGGGAGAACCACCGGATTGAAGGATTGTTGGGAGCACCGATACATTTCCTGTCTGACACCCAATTGCACTGCCTCGATCTGCGCCAACTCCGAGGCAGTCAAAGCACGCTCTTCATCGCCATAGATCTTGGTTTGAGTGACCTCGCGCCCGTCGTAATTGCCGGACCAGCCAGCGACCAATTCATCGCCATTGTCGCGGTAGAACACGACTTCGAGACTATCTCCGAGCTCGTTGACCACCCAGCCGCGAAATCCCTTTGATGCTGCATCCGGGATCTGTGCGATGAACACATCGGTGGTGTGCCAGGCAGCCTGATCGTAGCGGTAGATCTGAGCGCCCAGCGCAGCCGCTTGTTGCAGCGCCGCCGTTTCCTCGTCCGAGTGCAATTCTTGCGCGAATAAGGGCGCTTGCCAGGCCAACAATGGCGCGAGCACGCCAGCCAGAATTCTTGATATCATCATCGACCCCTCCGCCAATCCAATTGGATGCGGAGTCAGACTATCAGATCAGTCCGTTTCGGGGAAAAAGAACTCGCGCAGATGTTCGCCAATGCGGGCCGGGCGCAAAGTCTCAGCGTCGATGCAGCACCAGCTCGAATTCACTTCAGCCAGGGTTTCCTCACCGCGCTGAATGATCGTCCGGTAAAAAGCCCGAGCCCCGTTATAGCTTTCGAGCACGGTGCGTGCGATCACATCATCTTCGAGAAATGCCGGTTTGCGGTATGTGATCTCATGCTTGAGCGCGACCCAGGCCTTGGTCGCCACATCTTCGGCTGGTGCAATCTTGTTCCAATGCGCGAGCACCGCATCCTGCACCCAATTCAGATAGCGCGCATTGTTCACGTGTCCCATGAAATCGATGTCTTCGGGAGACACCTTGATCGGGAACGAGAAAGGCAAGGAAGAGCGCGCTGCTGACATAAGTGTCAGTTAGAGCAAAAAAGCTTTCATTTCCATGACGAAGTGAATGATTTTCCGCATTTGCTTGCAAGCGATGCGCCAAGGCCGCTAATCGCCGCGCTAAGGATACGTTTCATGGCTAGCAAACCCCGCACACTTTACGAGAAGATCTGGGACGCACACGTCGTCGAGACCCGCGAGGACGGCACGTCGCTGCTCTATATTGATCGCCATCTGGTACATGAAGTGACCAGTCCGCAGGCATTTGAAGCTCTGCGCATGTCTGGTCGGCCAGTGCGGCGACCGGAGCTGACCCTTGCGGTTCCTGATCACAACCTGCCCACTACGCCGCGTGTCGACAGTGATGGCAACCGACTGCCGATCGCAGACACGCAAAGCGCCGCGCAGCTGGCCGCGCTTGAGCGCAACGCACCCGAATTCGGCATTCGTTACATCGACGCCACCGCAGCAGAGCAAGGCATTGTGCATGTGGTCGGGCCGGAACAGGGATTCTCGCTTCCTGGCACAACGATCGTTTGCGGCGACTCGCACACGGCCTGCCATGGCGGCCTGGGCGCCTTGGCATTCGGCATTGGCACCAGCGAAGTCGAGCACGTCCTCGCGACGCAAACCCTGTTGCTGCAAAAGTCCAAGACGATGGAAATCCGCGTCGAAGGAATGCTGGCAACCGGCGTGACGGCCAAAGACCTGATCCTGCACATCATCGGTGTGATCGGCGCTGCGGGCGGCACCGGGCATGTGATCGAATATCGCGGCGACGTGTTTGAGCAGATGAGCGTCGAGCAGCGGCTGACCGTCTGCAATATGAGCATTGAGGGCGGCGCCCGTGCTGGCCTGATCGCACCGGATGAAACGGTGTTTGACTACCTCAAAGGCCGGCCCATGGCGCCCACAGGCGCGGACTGGGATGAGGCAGTGGCCCATTGGCGGTCCTTGGCGAGTGATGCGGGGGCAGAATTCGATACAAGCGTCGTGATTGATGCTGCAGAGATCGCTCCGACCGTGACCTGGGGTACCAGCCCCGAAGATGTTGTACCGATTGGCGGCGTGGTCCCCTCGCCCGACAGCTTTGCCGATGAAAGCAAGCGCGAGGCGGCGGCGAAGAGCCTTGACTATATGGGGCTCGCCCCGGGCACGGCGATGACCGACATTCCGATCGAGAATATCTTCATTGGCAGTTGCACCAACAGCCGGATCGAAGATCTGCGGGCGGCTGCCAAAGTGCTCAAGGGCAACGCAAAGGCTGCCAATGTGCGCTGGGCGATTGTTGTGCCGGGCTCTGGTCTGGTGAAACGTCAGGCCGAGGACGAAGGCCTCGACACGATCTTCACCGAAGCAGGATTTGAATGGCGTGAACCAGGCTGTTCCGCGTGCCTGGGCATGAATCCTGACAAGGTGCCAGCTGGCGAACGCTGCGCTTCGACCTCCAACCGCAATTTTGTCGGTCGGCAGGGCCCAGGTGCCCGCACTCACCTTCTTTCCCCCGCAATGGCCGCTGCAGCGGCGATCAAAGGGCATCTCGCCGATGTTCGCGAGTTTGTCTGACTCCCCCTTGCATGCGACGCATGCGCATCCCATGAGATAGATATGACCAAGAAAAACAAAGGACGCGCGGCTCTGGCCGCCGGTGCAATCGGATCAGCCGCGATCGCTGCCGCATTGCTCTATGCAGGACATCGCAAGAAGAAGAGCGAACAGGAAAAGTCCAACTCAGTCCCGTCCGGTGAGCAACCAGAAACGGACTAGGAGAGGCGACAATGGAGCCGCTGAAGCGAATATCCGGGCGCGCCATCCCGTTCGGCGCGAAAAATGTCGATACAGACATCATCATTCCAGCCAAATGGCTCAAAACCATTGCCCGTGAAGGCTTGGGCAAAGGTGCGTTTGAGACGATCCGCGCGAATGACGGCAATGTCTTTGACGACCCGGATTATGCCGGCTCGCCAATTCTTCTTGCGGGCGACAATTTTGGCTGCGGATCAAGCCGCGAGCATGCGGCCTGGGCGATGCTCGATCTCGGCATTCGCGCAGTGATTGCTCCCAGCTATTCCGACATTTTCTCCGGCAATGCCGTCAAGAACGGAATTCTGCCGGTGGTCCTGCCGCAGCAAGCCATTGACCGGTTGATGGAGGTGGCTGGCGACGGTCATGAGATTGACGTCGATCTCGACACGCAAACGGTCACAACACCGTTTCAGGATCGTTTCGAATTCGATATCGATCCCTTCCGCAAACATTGCCTGCTCAACGGATTGGATGAAGTGGCGCTGACTCTCGAGCGTCAGACCGCTATCGCTGCATTCGAAGATCGGCGCAGCCAAGATCAAAACTGGATAATCAAAGGGACGGAGATCAACGCATGAAAGCACTACGCACACACGCTGTCGGAGGTCCGGACACGCTAACTCTGGACGAGGTCGAAGTTCCAACTCCCGGCAAGGGCGAAGTGCTGGTCGATGTGAAGGCTTGCGCCATCAACTATCCCGACACGCTGATGATCCGTGATCTCTATCAGTTCAAACCCGAACGCCCCTACGCACCGGGTGGGGAACTGGCTGGCGTGATTGAAGCGATTGGCGAAGGCGTTGAAGGGTATTCAATCGGCGACAAGGTCATGGCCGGCATCGGCAATGGCGGTCTCGCTGAAAAGGTCGTGATCCCAGCAGCCCGAATGTTTCCGATTCCTGATGGTGTCGCTTTTGACAAAGCAGCATCGCTGCTGATGACCTATGGCACCACGATCCATGGTCTCAAGGACCGCGGCCACATCAAGGAAGGCGACAACGTGCTGATTCTTGGCGCAGCTGGCGGCGTTGGCCTGTCAGCGGTCGAACTCGCCAAGACGTTCGGCGCGCGCGTTATCGCCGCCGTTTCGAGCGAAGAGAAAGGCGAAGTCGCCAAGCGCGCCGGCGCCGATGAAGTGGTGATCTATCCCAAGGGTGAGATGGACAAGGCCGCGTCCAAGGAACTTGCCAACGCATTCAAGGAAGCCTGCGGCCCAGTCGGCGCTAACATTGTCTATGACATTGTCGGTGGTCAGTATTCCGAGCCCGCTCTCCGATCGATTGCCTGGGAAGGACGGTTTCTCGTGGTTGGGTTCCCAGCCGGGATCGCCAAAATGCCGCTCAATCTGACCTTGCTCAAAAGCTGCGACATTTGCGGAGTCTTCTGGGGCGCCTTCACGGCGCGGGAGCCGGTCAAATTTCGCGCCCAAGTCGAAGAATTGTTCGAATTGATGCGCGACGGAAAGATTGACCCGCTGGTATCCGAGACCTTCCCGCTGGAACGCGGGGGTGACGCCATTGCCAAGCTCGAAAACAGGCAGGCGGTCGGCAAGCTCGTCGTGACAATGGACTGACAATTCCGGTCCGAATGCGCCTTGTCCAGAGGCGTTGGCCACACTATCTCGCGGGGATATCCCCTGGAGGAAAATGATGACTGATTTTAAAGATCGCGAACGCGCCGAAGAAGCCAAGTTCGCAATGGATGAGGAAACCGCATTCAAGGTCGCAGCGCGTCGCAACCGGTTGCTGGGTGAATGGGCCGCAGACCTGATGGGTCTCACTGAGGAAGAGGCGGACGCCTACAAAAAGGCCGTCGTTCAAGCTGATTTCGAAGAAGCGGGTGACGAAGACGTGATCCGCAAGCTGCTGGGCGATCTCACCAGCGCTGAAACCGATGTCACCGAAGCAGACATTCGCACCAAGCTCGACGAAATGGCGATTGTCGCCAAGCGTCAGCTGATGAGCGAAAGCTAAGGCCGGGGTCCCGATCCATGCCGATGCCAGCCGAAGAGATTGAAGCCTTGATCGTCGCCGCTCTGCCCGGTGCAGTGGTCGAGATGCGCGATCTGGCGGGCGACAATGATCATTGGGCCGCCACAGTCACGGCGCCGCAATTTGCTGGCAAGACGCGCGTCGCGCAGCACAAGATGGTCTATGCAGCGCTAGGCGATCGCATGGGCGGTGAACTTCACGCCTTGCAAGTTACCACCGTGGTCCCCACCTAGCGCCCATCATTCAGACAAGACAATGTGAAGGCCAAAAGCCGATGTCAGATATCAATTCTCGCCTCACCAGCCTCGTCGGCGAAAACGACGTGGTCCTGTTCATGAAAGGCACTCCTTTGTTCCCGCAATGCGGCTTTTCCAGCCGCGCGGTGGCGATCCTCGATCATTGCGGCATCGCCTATGAAAGCGTCGACGTGTTGCAAGACATGGAAGTGCGCCAGGGGATCAAGGAATTCTCGGATTGGCCGACAATCCCTCAGCTCTACGTCAAAGGCGAATTTGTCGGCGGCAGCGACATCATGATGGAGATGTTCGAAGCGGGCGAACTTCAACAGATGCTGGACGACAACGGGGTCGCCAAAGCCTCCTAAGCTAACCTGTACCCGTGCTCGCAGATCGAGCGTTAGAGATACAAAAAAGCCGCCTCGTGAACCAAACGAGGCGGCTTTTCTATTTCGGGGAGGTGAAACCAAGAGACCAGGAAAGTCTCACCTCTTTATCGAAGACCACACGGGGTACTCCATCTTATGCACCCCCCGTGCCAAAGTCTGCCAATGCACGCAAAACAGCGACTTAGATGGTTAAGCGAAATTAACCCGGCCCGAAAATGTAAAAGATCCCGACAAAAGCGACGAGATCGTATCGCTTTGCTGTTGGCAAGCGGCTCCAACACAGCCATCAAGTGACGCAATGAGTGAAACATCGACCGAAGGCCCGATCGGCATCCCTGCCGCCACGATTGTGATTTTCCGTGGAGGCGACGGTGATGGTGCTCCCGAGATCCTGATGACTGTGCGTTCGCGCAATATGGCATTTGCGGGCGGGATGGCCGTGTTCCCCGGTGGTCGTGTCGACGATGCTGATTTCGAATTGGCTCGTTCGCTGGCAACCGACCTGCCTAAGGACGAGGCCGCTCACCAGATTGCGGCGGTGCGCGAAACACTGGAAGAGACGGGCCTGGCGCTTGGTCTGGTCGGCGATATCGATGCTGACAAAGCGCAACAAGCCCGCGCCATGCTGGCTGAACGCGGCGCGTTGGCTCCTGTTCTCGAAGCATTCGGTTGGACTCTCGACCTCGATCAGATCGTGCCCTTTGCTCGCTGGTATCCCAAGAATGAACGGATCCCTCGTGTTTATGACACGCGGTTCTATTTGGTTGATTTGGGAACCGGTGAAGTCGACGTGTCACCCGACAATTCGGAGACAACGCGACTGTTCTGGACCACCGCGCAGGGTGCGCTTGATATGGCTGAGACGGGCGAGATCAAACTGATCTTCCCCACGCGCCGCAATCTCGAAAGGCTCGCTCTGTTCGGCAGTTTTGCTGAAGCGCGCGCGCAAGCCGAAGCGATTCCGGTCAAGACGATCATCCCGCAAATTGATGATCGCAATGATCAGCCCATGCTGACGATCATGGAAGATGCGGGCTACCCAATCACGTCCGAACTGCTGTCGACCGTGATGCGTGGCTAATTTGCTCAATTGCGATGGTGGCGCGCCCGGCAGGACTCGAACCTGCTGCCTCAAGATTAGAAGTCTCGCGCTCTATCCAGATGAGCTACGGGCGCGCACTTAGGTGCCATTAGCGCGGTTTGCCTGCGCATCAAATAAGGCTACGCACAGGCTCATGGAAAAACTGGATCCCGCAGCAGAATTCGACGCCGATCCCAATGATGGAATCGTAGCCACCAGCCGCGCTCCGATTAGCTTTCGCTATTACGATCTCGTCATGGCCGCGTTTGTCGCGATCCTGCTGTTGTCGAACATTATCGGCGCCGCGAAGCTGACTTTTCTCGAAGTGTCGTTCTGGCCCGAAGGCTGGTGGCCAGCGCCTGAAGGCGTGTTCATCTATGGTGCTGGAATCCTGTTCTTCCCGCTCGGATACGTCATTGGCGACATCCTGACCGAGATCTACGGCTTTGCGCGCGCGCGCCGCGTGATCTGGACCGGTTTCGCGGCGATGATCTTCCTTGCTTTCATGAGCTATGTCGTCGTCAGCCTGCCCGCCTTCGACTATTGGGAATGCGCTGGCAGCGGATCACTCGAGATGAAGGGCGCGCCCGATGCCGTCCCGGGATCGATCTGTCAGCAAACTTACGAATCGGTGTTCGGCAGCACCTGGCGCATCGTCCTGGCATCGATAACCGCGTTCTGGGCGGGCGAATTCGTCAATTCCTATGTCATGGCCAAGATGAAAGTCTGGACCAAGGGCAAGGCGCTGTGGACGCGCACGATTGGATCAACTGTCGTGGGCCAAGGCGTTGATAGCCTGATCTTCTACCCGATCGCATTCTACGGGATCTGGTCAACCGAGGCAGTCATCACTGTGATGATCACCAATTGGCTGCTCAAGGTTGCTTGGGAAGCGTTTCTGACGCCAGTGACCTATGTAGTTGTCGGCAAGCTGAAGAAAGCCGAAGGGGTCGATCTCTACGACACTGACACAGACTTTTCGCCTTTCGCGAGCGAGAGACGTGGCGCCGAGCCAGGCTAGTCGGTTGGCACCAGATCCTGGTCTTCAGGCACGATGTCAAAGTCCCAGTCGAGCCGCTCCAAACCGCGGAGCGGGTCACTGAGCCCGGCGCCCGACCAAGCTTTTTGCAACTTGCAAACTCACTTTCGTCTGATATCCAAAGCTTCGCAAATTGCTGAGATGAATGGGTCAACCAATCTCTTGGAGCGCGTAGTCGAGATGTCCGGCGATCGAGGGCATACGACAAAATTCCTGCGCGGATAGACTTGCAAACCAACAACTGAATCGAGGGCATCCATGTTCCGCAATGGAGGATGCATTGCGCCCCGATTTGATAAGTTTTGTACTCCCGAACCTTGCCGCAGGCGGTATTGAGCGCCTCTCTCTCGTCCTCTCAGAGGAATTCCTCGGGCGCGGCTATCTGGTCGACTTTGTGCTGCGACAAAATCTAGGTGCGCTGATCGAAGCTGTACCTGCTGGTGCCAACATCAGAATCCTTGAAGCGACGCGAGCCCGCAACACCTTCCTACCACTTGTTCGTTATCTCAATCGCTATGCACCGAAGGCTGTGATCGCTGCGCCGTGGCCGCTGACCTGCATGGCTCCCATTGCGGCAAGATTTGCAACAGGATCGACCAAGGTGCTCGTCTCGGAACACAACACCCTGTCGAAGCAGTATGGAGCCAACGCATTTTCACACTGGCTCAAACTCAGAGTCACGATGGCGCTGGGATATCGGTTAGCTGATTCCAGAGTGGCGGTGTCCAATGGCGTCGCCCAGGACATATCAGCGCTCTCTGGCCTCAATGACGATCGGTTCAACGTCGTCTACAATCCGCTGTGGCGAAGGAGTGTGCCCTCCGCTCCCGGAATAGAACGAGCCAATGAAATTTGGGATAGCGGCAATAGGAGCCGCGTACTTACAGTTGCCTCCCTCAAGAAGCAAAAGAATCAGAAACTGCTTCTTGATGCGATCGCAAAGATAGACGAACCCAACGTGGTTCTCACAATCGTAGGCGAAGGCGCTGAAAGATCCGCGCTAGAGGCCCATGCTCAGAACCTGCGAATTAGTGATCGAGTCAGATTTGCTGGATTCCAAGAAGATCCAACACCATTTTATCAAACCGCAGATCTATTCGCTCTGTCCTCAGACTATGAAGGGTTTGGCAATGTGATTGTCGAGGCACTAGCGGCTGGATTGCCGGTTGTGTCGACCGATTGTCCTTCTGGCCCAGGGGAGATCTTGAACTCCGACCGCTTGGGAGAGTTGGTCCCAGTCGGAGATGCCGCAGCGCTTGCTGCGGCCATAGAAAGGCGATTGATTATGACCGCTGATCGCCAAGCAGCGGTCCAGCGGGCGAACGAATTTGCACCGGACATAATTGCTGGAAAATACCTTGAGGCGCTCAACCTACCCCAGATAGCCGGGCAAAATCTGGCAGCATCGAAACTTGTCGCTCACAGCTGAAGTGGTCACGTAGGAAATCCTGCCGTCAGTCGCCTACCGGATAGATGGAATGTTGAAGAAGGCCGAAGGGGTCGATCTCTACGACACTGACACAGACTTTTCGCCTTTCGCGAGCGAGAAACGGGGCGCCGAGCCAGACTAGTCGGTTGGCACCAAGTCCTGGTCTTCAGGTACGATTTCAAAGTCCCAGTCGAGCTTGAGCTGCCCTGCCAGCAGCTTCATGTCCTTCTCGGTTGGAACGCCTAGCAGGGCCTTGTGACCTTCCGCGATCCGAAGCACCAAGCGATCCTCCTCGCGTATGAGACGGCTGACCTGCAAGCTCCGCCGTGAGCGAGCGCCAATCCGGCGCGCAAGGCGCAGAGCCAAGCCCCAACAGATCGCTTCATCAAGCGCGAGCTCGCCCGCCAGCTCATAGAGCTCATCCGGAAGATCGAGGTGATTGCCATTGGCTGCGATCGCGGCGGCCATCATAGCGCGGCCGACCCCGTCAACATCAATCCAGCGCTTGTGCAGCGCCCAGTCGATCGCCTGAGGATGCCGGATATTCGGCTCGATCTGCATCGAAGCAAGCGCGAGCATGGTCGATGCCAGCCGCAAGCGCTCCGTGCCAAACTTGCCTGCGGGTGCTGCGGCAACGGTCCATCCAGCCATTCGCGTCGCCAAGGTGGGCGGAGCGCCGCGCTGCGCCGCGAACACGGCGACGCCGGCCAGGAGCGGATCCTGCAACCGAGCATGCGGCTCCAGACGGTCAAACAGCAAACCCTCGCGCAAGCCCCATGACGAGACCACAATTCGGTCAGGCTCAAGCTTGTTGAGCAGGGCCTGCAGCAAGATTGCTGCATCGGGGAGTATTTCCGCGCGCATTGATGATATGCGATCAAGCGCCTTGAGATCTTCGGGTTCCTCATCGACCAGCTTGTCAGCGAGATCGTGCGCCGCCTTGCGGGAGAACTCGAACCCATGCGGGTCTGACAGCGGATGCTTTTGTTTTTGCATGGCGTAAACTGCGAGCGTCCGCCACGTGCCTCCGACCAGATAAAGCGCATTGTCGATCGACTTGCCCCAGCCGCCTTTCTTGAGCGCCTTTTCCAAATTCTTGCGCGTCGCAGCAGTGCTGTCGCCATAGAAGTCCGACAGCCGCAAGGTGCCGAGCGGGAGAGAAACCGCGTCGCCTGGGCCCTCTTCGCTAAGGCGGACCAATTCTAAGCTGCCACCGCCGAGGTCAGCGACGACACCTTCTGCGCCAGGAAACGCTCCTGAGACGCCTGAAGCGCTCATTCGTGCTTCTTCGTCCCCTGAAATGACTCTGGGATTGAGCCCGAGCGATGTCACCTGATCGACAAACGCGTCGCCGTTCTTCGCTTCGCGAACAGCGGCCGTCGCGACCGTTTCCACATCGGTGATCCCGAGATCATCAAGCAGCAGCACAAACCGTTTGAGGCCACGCAAAGCGAGGTCGACAGCCTCGTCAGACAAACGGCCAGTCTCGGAGATTGCCCGTCCCAATCGGGCGGTGACCTTTTCATTGAGCAAGGTTGTTGGCGCGCGCATCGTCCCGCCATAGATGACCATGCGCACCGTGTTCGACCCGATATCGATGATCGCGCGTTCGGCCTTGTTGCCTGAAAAGGTGCCCTCGCGGTCCGGCCGCCTTGCGCGCAAACTCATCCAGAGCGTCCCTTGCGCAAGGAAAGCTTGGGCACAGCGCCCGCCTCCAATGATCCGCCACGTCCCGAGAGAGACGGATTGGTCATGAAATAGCGGTGGCAGTTGAACGGCTTGCCTTCGGTCTCAACCCGGTCATAGGTGCCATCGGCATTGAGCCACCAGCTCTGTTCGGTATCGAGCATATTGGCGAGCAAGACCTGTTGCAGGATTTGATCGTGCACGGTGCGATTCATGATCGGAATCAGTGATTCCACCCGGCGATCCAGATTCCGACCCATCAAATCGGCAGATGAAATGAACACTTTGGCATCGGCGCTGGGCATAGCGTGGCCATTAGCAAAGGCATAGATCCGACTGTGCTCCAGGAAACGGCCAATGATTGATTTGACGCGGATGTTCTCACTCAGCCCAGGTACGCCTGGTTTGAGGCAGCAGATGCCACGGCAGACCAGTTCCACTTTCACGCCAGCATCGCTTGCAGCGTAGAAACGATCAATCATTCCTTCATCGGTGATCTGGTTGCACTTCATCCAGATCGCAGCTGGCTTTCCGCGATTGGCGTTGGCGATTTCGACGTCAATCAGCCGATAGATCTCTTCGCGCAGATCGAGCGGGGCGATCGATACCAATTCAAGGTCGCTCGGCTCGACATAGCCGGTCACGAAATTGAACATCTTGGCGGCATCGCGCCCAAGCTTTGGATCGGCAGTAAAAAAGCTCAGATCGGTGTAAATCTTGGCGGTGATCGGGTGGTAATTGCCAGTACCGAAGTGGCAATAAGTGCGGAAGCCGTCCTCTTCGCGGCGCACCACCATCGCGACCTTGGCGTGGGTCTTCCAATCGACGAAGCCATAGATCACCTGGACGCCTGCGCGTTCAAGCTTGTTCGCCCACATCAGGTTCTGCTCTTCGTCAAATCGCGCCTTGAGCTCGACCACCGCGGTGACGGATTTCCCGGCCTCAGCCGCTGCAATCAAGGCGTTAATGACGGCTGATTGCGACCCCGCACGGTACAATGTCTGCTTGATAGCCACGACATCAGGATCGACCGCTGCCTGCCGAATAAAGTCGACCACCACCTCGAAACTCTCATAGGGGTGATGGATGATGATGTCTTTCTCGCGGATCGCCGAAAAGGCATCACCGTCATGCTCGCGAATACGCTCAGGATAGCGTGGCGAATAGGAATCAAATTTCAGGTCAGGGCGGTCTTCGTCGACAATCTCTGACAGGCCATCAATGCCAATCATGCCATCGGTCTTGATCACCGCAGCCTCGTGGACGCCCAATTGCTCGAGCAGGATCGCCTCGGCTTGCGGATCAAAATCCTCTTCGATCTCAAGCTGAATCACTTGGCCGCGGCGGCGACGCTGGATCGCGCTGCGGAAGAAACGGACCAGGTCTTCAGCCTCTTCCTCGACTTCGATATCGCTGTCGCGCAGCACTCGGAACAGGCCGTCGCCAACAATTGTAAAACCGGGGAACATTCGCCCAGCGAAGCGGTGGATCAGGCTGGCGATTGAAATGTAGATCGCCTCATCGCCCGGGACGCGCACAAACCGCGGCAAGGCACTGGGGATCAAGATCATCTCAATGATCTGCTCCTCGTCAGCATCCCGCGTCAGCGTGAACAGCATGCCCATCCCTTCGTTCGCGACAAAGGGGAATGGGTGTGCCGGATCGAGCGCTTGCGGCGTGATGATCGGCTGAATTTCGTCAAGGAAGTAGGATTCGAGCCATTTGTAGGCCGCTGGGCTGACCCTACGCTCATCTGCGATGTGAATGTCGGTCGCCGCCAGCTGATCGTGCAGATCGCGCCAGATATCCTGCTGCCAAAGCGAGAGCATTTCGAGCTGCTCACGGATCGCCGCCAATTGTTGTAACGGGGTCCGACCATCAATCGCCGGGCGATCAATGCCACGCTGGACCTGGCCCACCAGGCCAGCCACGCGGATCATCATGAATTCGTCGAGATTGCTGCCCGAGATAGACAGGAACCGCAGCCGCTCGAGCAACGGATATTTCTCATTGCTGGCTTCGGCCAGCACCCGTTCGTTAAACGAAAGCCAGGACAGTTCCCGGTTAAAATAGGGCGCAGAATCGTGGAATCCCAGCGGACCACCACCGGCGGCTTTGTCAGCGCTGATCGACGATTGATTGCCCATAGGATTCCTATTCTCTGCAGCTGCTTAGCCGAAACTCGGTTAATGTCTCCACTACCTTGTTCGAAAAGCATATGACGCGCGCTAGATCGGCGCCATGTGCCGCATTCCCGCAGGTGTAAATCACCAAGCAGGCATTGTCACATCGCTGTCAGATTGGGCGCATTCGCGCTGGAACAGTGTTCAAACGAGCGAGCTGCTGTCGGCGATCTGGGTGATACCACGCTTGCCATTGGCGTCCCTGCCCAGCTGGACGATCACGTCGATCACATTGGCCGCATAAGCGATCGTGTCAGAGCGCGAGAGGCCGATCCCGGTCTGCATCACCATGAGCGAGAGCTGTTCCAGAGCTCCACGCAGCGAATTCGCGTGAATGGTCGAAAAGCTGCCCGGGTGGCCAGTGTTGATTGCGCGCAGGAAGGAGACGCTTTCGGCGCCGCGCAACTCGCCCAGAACGATCCGATCCGGCCTCAACCGCAGCGCCGATTGCAGCAGTTCATTGGGGGTCACTTTGGCCTCGCCCAACTCGCCTTTGACCGCGACCAGTCCAACCGAATTTTCCCCCGGGAAACGCAGCTCAGGCGTGTCTTCAACCAGGACGACGCGCTCTTGCTGGGGAATTTCACCCAGCATCGCATTGAGAAAGGTTGTCTTGCCAGTGCTGGTTCCGCCCGAGATTAGGATCGTCTGACGGTTGCGAATGGCTTCGCGCAGATAGGCTATCGGCTCATTCTGCGGATCAGGCATCGCGACAGCAGTCTCGCCGCGTAAGGGCCCTGTGTCATAGGCATCGAGTGGCAGGTCGAGCCGCCGATGGCGACGGATCGCCATCACCCAATGCTTGCGTGATGCCGGTGGACCGCAAAACTGGATCCTCGCACCATCGGGCAAGGTTGCGCCCAGCAGCGGATGCTCGCGATTGATCCCTTGGTGGCTGACCCGCGCGACCTGCTCAGCCAGACGCTGGACCAAGCGATCATCAATCTCGGGAGATTCGATCTTCTTCATCCCGGGATCGGTCGAATCCTCGATCCACACCTCGCCCGGCTGGTTGACCATGATCTCGGTCACCGTGTCGAGATCAAGCCAGCGCCGGAACGGTGCCAGATAGGCGTCGAGATAGACGCTGTGCTCGCGCGCGATGTCGCTTTGCGAGCCGCCACCCTCATTTGGCAATTCGTGGATATCGGCGCTCATTCTTAGTGATCCAGTCCGCTCAATTACTCAGCGACTTCGGTAAAATCGAGGTCACGCGCGGTGAATACGCGGATCGGTTCACCCATCCGAACGCGAATGGTCGGGCTGATCTGACCGTCCTGCTGCAATGCCGTGCTGGCAGCGCTTTGCCCGGCGCCGGTGATCAAGGTGGTGCCGCCCGACGCGATCGCGCCCAGGCCACCTATGACCGACAGCAACATCGCGGAGCCGAACCTGCGAAAGAAATGATTGTCGACATCGCCAGCAAGCCCTGTCGTGCCGTCAAACCCAACCGCGGGAGACGCGATATTGACCGAAGCCCCGTCTGGACGGATCAAGCGCGTCCAAATCACATAGGCGCGCTTCTGCCCGTTCTGGACGCCTGATTGGTATTGCCCGATCAGGCGCGAGGAGCGCGGAACAAGGACGTTCTTGCCGTCAAAGCTGCGCACATCCTGGCTCACGACAGCGCGGACATAGCCCGGGACATCGGTGTTGATTGCGGTTTCCAGAATGGCGGGGATCAGCGTGCCCTGCGTCACCGTAGTCGATGGGTTGGACATTGGTTGAGCGCGCGCTGGAGCGCCACCGACACCGCCGATCCGGGCGGCGAAATCACCGGCTGAGCCTAGCCCGCCACTGGGATTCACAGCAGCCGCCGTGGCCGCTTCCACCGCCGCCATCGTGTCGGCCTGAGCCGGTGAAGCGCTAGCGTCGAACACCATGGTTGGGCTGGCATAGGGATTAACCGCAGGCGCCTGATTGGGGTTGTTGGCCAAGATCGGCGCCGGCGCCGGGTCAGGCCGCGGAACGGGCGCGCGAACCGGTTGCGGCGCTGGCGCAGCAACGGTTTGCGGCGCAGGAACTGTAGACTGCTGCGGCGCATCGGCTGTTTGTCCAGCGTCTGGCTCAGGCGCCTGGGCAGCGTTCATGCTCCACCAGGTCAGCGCGCCGATGCCGCCGACCAGTAGGAAACCGGCAGCCAGGCCCAGGCCATCGCCCTTGGCCTTGCGCTCAGACACCGCCGGAAAGCCATTGCGGCTCGCCAGATCGATGATCTCGGCAGATTCATTCTCACGCGGATCTCCGCCGTCTCCAGAACCGCCAACGCCCTTCTTGTTGGGCAGTCGCATAGCCAAGCGCATCACTGCATCTCCGTGATTGAGGTTGGACGCATCATTCCACCAGCGCCATTTGCGGCGAGTTGAAAATTGTGGTTGCCGCGCGGTCAGAGTTTGAGCGCTCGGGGCCGGTATTGGTCAGGGTCGCTGTGTCGCGGCCAGACCGCAGAATGATTTCGCGCGGGACGCCTTCGACAACAACGGTGTCGCCGCGGACAGTGAAATTGACCGGACCTTCATCACCTTCGTGATTGGTGACAAGGATCGCCGGGATCGGCGTGCCTTCGGGCCAGGTCAGGAAGGTCGCTTCGCCATTGTCATAGGCGCGGGCTGGAAACAGATCGCGATCGCCATCAGTCTGCCAGGCAAAGTTGAGATCAGCCGGGTCCGAAACAGCCAACGGATCATTTGCGGCTTGCAGTTCAAGCGCATTGGCTTGCTCACGCGCAGCCGCGGCCTCTGCAGCCAGTCGCGCTTCCTCTTTCTGAGCCTCAAGCTCAGGATAGTGGAATTGCAGCACGTAGACCGGCTTGTTCTTGGGGCTGGCGACCAGATCGAACAGATAGGTCCGACGATTGGTGACCACAGTCATATTGGTCGCCGCCGTCTCCGCGAGTGGTTTCACAAACAGCAAGCTGGCGCGCTTGTTGGGCGTCACTTGCCATGAAGAGCTGTCACCAATCGCGACATTTTCGATCGATTCATCCTCGGCAAACTTGATCGTCGCCTGGACATTGGCGACGCCATTGACCTGGACCACGGCGTTCTCGTCATATTCAAGCGTGATCAGCCGTGGATCATTGGCATTGCCGGGGACCGATACAGCCATGGCGATGGCGAACAAAGGCAGCCCAAGGCGAGCGGCGCGGATCATTTGGTGTTCTCCGATTTGCGCGACGGCTTGCCAGCTCCGACCGAGCGGAAGCGATTGCCGATGCCACGCGTGCGCGATTGCGAGGGATTAAGCGGGGCAATCTGGCCATTGCCTGAAGACGTCGCGAACACTTTGGTTTCGCGAACGCTCGTCCCGCCTGAGCCGCCTGTCGTGTCATTAGCGGCGCTGGTTGTGGGGATGTTTGCCACCTCAATGCGGCGCTGCCCTGTGGCGCCCACAGGAGCCGTCTGAGAGGGTTGTTGAGCAGTGATGGGGGTGGGCGCCGGGGAATTCAAATTCGCCGTCTGAACGCCATTCTCAGGGCTCTCAACGGGTCTCGCAAAGCCGAACACCTGCCAGCCAGCGACCATCGTCGCGGACACCTTCAAAACCATCAGCATCAGCGCAACATGAACCGCTCCGACCAGGAAGAATGCCATCGCTGCCTGCTGATCAATCTGGCCCGGTACCGCGACCAAAGCGGCCAGGATCGGGACTGCCATTTCGAGCATGATGGACCCGCCAACGACTGCGAAGAGCGGCGCCAAGCCAAGCATCACCAGGCCTTTGAGCCAACCAACAAACAGGCCGCGTGTGCTGTCGAACAGCGCCAGGACAACAAAGATTGGTCCGACTGCGAGCAGCAAGGCCAAGCCAATCCGCGCTGTGACCAGCAATCCGACAGTGCCAAGCAGCAGGAGCATCGCGCCCAGCCACATCATGCCCGGCGGCGAGAACGCGTTGATGTCGGTCTGGCCGGTGCTGGCCTCCTGGACCGCCAAGAAAACGATATCGAGCTTGGTGGCAAAGGTTGCGGTGGCCGATCCGTCAGTGTTTGTCAGCAATCCGGCGATGCGATCAGGCGCCTCAACGAAGAAGGTGTAAAACAGGAACTGAAACGCCACGAAGCTTGTCGCAAACGTGATCACCAGCCCAACTGTGACAACCTTGGGCAGGAGAACACGGATCGAAAGATTGGATCGCCCCAGCATCAGGCTGATGCCGAAGAATGCCACATAGATCGTGAGCAAAATCGTCAGTGCGAGAGTGAGCGACCCGCCATCGGCAAACAGGCGCGAAAAGGCCTGTTCGCTGACTTCCGAGGCGATGCAATCCACCGCACTTAATGCGGAGGCCACGCCGGTGCCCATTTCCTGGGCGGCAAGATCGCAGGTCGTCGCCACTATTCAGCCGCCTGCCATAATTCTTCACCGGCTTCGCCGCTGCCATCGGGCCAGGCCCGACCGGTCAAGGCCGGATACCATTCAGCAGGATTGTCGCCGACGGCTTCGCGCAGAAGATCGAGCCGGCGCACAGCGCTCTCGCGACCTGACAGCACAGTCAAAACCTCTGGAGCACCAGACAGATCAAGCCGAACGACCACGCTGGCATCCGGTTGGCGAACCAGGAAACAGCGCGAATGCGCGGGCAGCGAGCGGATCAGCGCCAGCTCGTGCTCGGTCAGGCCAAAGCCATCGCAGTAATCTTCGGGCCGGGCCCGGCTGTTGGGCATGAACACCATGGTCGCCGTCTGCTCGACCAGAGCCGTAGAAATCCGGCTTTCGAGCGCATCCTTGGCGCTCTGTGTTGCAAAGCCGACCAGCGCATTGCGCTTACGCAATGTCTTGAGCCAATCGCGGATGCGCGCGGCAAACACTTCGTCGTCCAGTGCCTTCCAGCCCTCGTCGATCAGGATCATGGTCGGCTGACCATCAAGCCGTTCGTCTATGCGATGGAACAGATACATCATCACCGGCGTGCGCAAGCGCGGATTTTCAAGCAGCGCCGTCATGTCAAAGCCCAGGACCCGCTGTTCCAGATCAAGCCGATCATGCTCATTATCGAACAGCCAGGCATGTTCGCCGCCATCGCCAGAAGCATTGCCGATCCAGGCAGAGAGACGGTCAGCGAGATCGCCTGGCTCAGGTCTACGAGCACCGGCGAGCAATTCCTTGAAGTGGCGCAGCCGGCGCAGATTGGCGTCATTGGCATAGGCTGCATCGACCGCTGCGCTGATCGTCGCGAACTTTTCCGGCCCTTCGGCTTCGAGCAGAACCGCAAGCCAATCGCGCAAAAAGGCCTTGTTGGTCGGCGTGTCAGGAAGCGCCAGCGGATTGAACCCGGTCGGTTCACCCGCGCTGATCCGATCATAGCGACCGCCAATTCCGCGCACGAACAATTCGGCCCCACGATCCTTGTCGAACAGGATCGTCCGCGGGCTGAACTTCTGCGCCTGTGCGGCGAGGAAATTCATCACCACGGTCTTGCCCGAACCGGACGGGCCAATGACTGAGAAATTGCCCAGATCGCCATGGTGGAAATTGAAGAAGAACGGCGTCGCGCTGGTCGTCTCGAGCAGCGTGACAGCATCGCCCCAATGATTTCCGCTGGCTGAGCCGAGGGCAAACCCATGAAAGCTGCCAAAGCTGGCCATATTGGCTGACGAGATCAGCGCGCGGCGAACGACATATTCTTCATTGCCGGGGAATTGCGCCCAGAAAGACGGCTCAAGATTGGTGTCTTCGCGTACCGCGATGGCTCCGCAATCGGCCAGAGCTGCAGAACACGCAGCCGCGGCGTCATCCAACCGATCGAGCGAGCGTTCGCGCACCAGCACCGTCAGATGGTGATCACCAAAACCGACCGCGCCATTGCCCAAGGCATCGCGCGCCGCCATCATGTCAGCGCGTTCAGCCGCAGCCTCTTCGTCAACCGAGCGTGAGCGCCGCAACGCCAAATCGATCCGCTCGCGCGCCGTCGTGCGTTCATTGGGAGCATAGCTCTCCGTCAGGATCATCTCATAGGGCAGCCGCAAAAGGCCATCGAGCAGCCCTGGCGATGTGGCCTCGGGATAGTCCTTGAGCCCTATAATGGTCGAGAAATCGGGGTCGGCCGAGCCGCGCTGTTCCATCGCGTCCAAGCCAAAGCTGGCCCGGCGATAGGGCAGCATATGGCCGATATCGGTGTCCCCGCTGGGCTTGCGCACTGGACGCATCTCGCCATTGTAAAGCGCGCTCAGCAATTCCAGCATTTCGGAATTGGTGCCGCCGCCGGGTGCCTCGTAATCGCCCAACACTGTCGCGCCATAGGCCGACAGCGACGCGACCAATCCTGTGACCGCCGATTTGAGGCTGCGCAGATCCTTCGGATCGGCTTCGATTTCTTCCTGACCGCGCCGTTGGACAAATTTTGTGAACCGTTCGACCAAACCCGCGCGGCCGCGCGCCGGACGCCGGATCAGCGTCACAAACTGATCATTGATGAACAGCGATCCACCCGCGAGCCGCTGTTTCCAGCGGGCATCGATATGCCGCGAGAGAACATCGTCAAATTCGGCATCGAGTTCGACTTCGACGCGGCGCCGGATCACGTGGTGATACATCACAAAACGTGCATCCAAGGTCGACCGGAGCATCACCTCGCGCGTGGCGGCATGCGCGTTGAGCGCCTCACTGTCTTCGGTTTCAAACAGCAGGCCGGGCACCTGGATCGATGACATCACCGACCCGTCGCGCAGCAGGACCGTGTTTTCATCGACCAACCGCGCATAGGGCAGGCGATCGCCGGCGCGCGCCTCTTTGGCGCTCCATGCTGCTGGTCCGATCCATTTGGCCATCATGGCCCTCCTTGTCAGGCCTTACGGCGTGTAGCTGTTGCAGCCCCAACGTTTGTAGTTCCGAACGCGCGGACATTTCGAAACCTTCGTGATCCAAAGGTCAAAAATGCGCGGTTCGCGCAAAGAAGCGAAGTAACCGACCAGGTGCGTGATCACCGGGACGAAAATGATCCAGAAGCTCTCCAGGATCAGAAATGCGATCGTCGTCACCATCAGATTGATGATGAAGAAGTTCATCGTCACGCCCATGAACATCTGAGGGCGGGTCAAAGTCCGATAGACAGGGTGGCGAACGAGATCACTCATGGCTGACCTAAAACGTGCTGATGCCTGCGACGATGCGCGGCGCGCCAAAGATGATGAATACGCCGATGATGACGGTGGCACCGAAGCGCCAGTTCATCCGGCCGGTCAGCATCATGAAACCAACCGCGGCAACGGCCATCACCGCAAGGCTGGTGGCCACAGGGCCAAGCAGGATGCTCTGCATCCATGCCAGCGCGCTGACGATTGGCCCAGCGCCCTGAGGCGCCCCAGCGGCCTGTGCGAACGCCGTCGCTGGCGCAACGAACAAGGCCAATGCGGCGAAAATGCGCGCCTTGCTGAACAGCTTTGTGCTCAACAGCATCGGGCGGGAAATCAGTGACATCAAACTACCTACTTTCTTCCATTTCTGTGGACCGACGTTTGCCGAACCCATTCTATTCCTGCGGTCGCGAATGATCAGCCAGTCGGCCAAGAATGGCCGCGACATAGTGCTTGGTCTCGCGGATATTGGGGACGCCATCGGCGCGCTCGACCCGGCCAGGGCCGGCATTATAAGCGGCCAGCGCTTTTTCCAGATCGCCGTCAAACCGATCGAGCTGTTCGCGGAGATAGCGCGCGCCACCTTCGAGATTTGCGAATGGATCATCCGGGTCAACGCCCAGATAGCGCGCCGTATCCGGCATCAATTGCGCGAGGCCGCGAGCGCCGGCATGCGAAAGCGCGTTCTCGCGCCAGCGGCTTTCCTGCCACACGACGGCCTCCAGCAGAGCTGGCGACAGATCAAACCGCGCGGCCAGTTCCGCGACCTTGGCGGCATATTGCTCTGGAACCCCGCGCGCATGCTCTTCTGTGTCAGCGATGATGTGATCGGGTACGATGATGGCATCGAGGTCAATCTCTCCGCCGGATCCGTTGGCGGTATCGGCGGCAGGTCCAGCGACCCAGCGCGCGCCTTCGCCATCGATCACCATCACGTCAGCGCGCGCGTCGGCGGCACCAAGCGAAAGGCTGGCAATCAAGCAATACAGGCTCGCCCGCGCGAGAATCATCGAGAACCCTCCATTTGCGCCCCATTGCTTAGCGTAAATTACAGGCAGGTGACAGTTGTCACACTTATGCTTGGCAAGGGATCGTTAACTGGAAGACGAACTGCGCACGCAGCACCCGCACATAGACAAATGCAAAGAGGGCCAGAATCGCGCCATATGGCGAGACTCCGGCCCTCTTGGCCCTCCCCCGTCAAACGGGGTCGATAGGGAAGCTTTATTGCCGCATGGTCACCCGGCTTGTGCTTTCAACCGGCGCAAACGCACCGGCATCGAGCATCCGCAGGGCTTTGCGAGCCAGACGCCGCGAATCGGTTAGCGAACCATCGGCGGTCTCAAGCTCGATCGGTTCTGGGCTGGTCAGCGCGGCCTTGAACAGAATGCGCGCCTGTTCGTTGTCACCCTGCCGCGCATAGGCGATCCCAAGATTGATCAGCTGAGCCGGATCTGTGGTTGTGAGCGCGCCGCTCGATTCGAGTTCGGCGATGGCCAGCTCATTACGGCCAGCAGACAGGGCAGCAACGCTCAACTGACCGTCCTCGCTCGCAGCATTAGCCGCCACCTGATCCGCCTCTACCGGCGTCGTCGCCGTCAATGCGATCGCAATCATCGAAGTCGTTAGCATCAAGCCTCTCCCATTGGTTGGACGCAGAATGACGGAGCTGAAACAGAACTGCAATGAAAATGAAACATTGCAATGTTTCTGTCATATTTGGTGAGCAAACATATGATTATAAATCATTTTATCGTGACGCATTTGCTGCCCACGGGGTCGCCACTGCGGTCAGTTATTGTCACAATTGTCATGTTTCGGTCTTTGTTCAGTCAATGACGCAAAGCCGTAACTTTTCGAAAAAATCTGTCACACAGCAGCCTTAGCGCCACCCCTGGGCCGTTCGTCGCGCTCCATCGATTCTCGGTTTTTTTAGGGGACCGCTTGCTGTGAAAAATCTTCATCGTTCTTTCGTCTTGGGCTGCAGCCTGGTCGCGCTTGCTGGGTGCGGGGCAGACGAAATCGTCTCGCCCGGTAGGTCTGGCGACATCATCATCAACAACCCGACGCCGTCGCCAACGCCGACGCCGACGCCAACCACCACGCCGACGGTAACCGCGGCAGCTGGTTGCCCAACCATCGCATCGACCGGCGGTCTCACCGATCTCGGCACGATCGATAATACGCCGACCGGCGATTATCGTGTGTGCCAGCTGCCAACCACATTTGACGTGGATGACAATCTGCCATTCATCACCGGCCTCCTCTATCAGATCTCCGGTCGCGTGAACGTCGGCACCGATCAGGGCTTCTCGAGCGCTGGCAGCGACGTCAACCTGTCGATTGAGCCGGGCGTGATCCTGTTCGGCCAGGCCGAATCCTTCTTCGTGGTCAACCGCGGCAACACCATTTCGGCCAACGGTACGGCCACCCAGCCGATCGTCTGGACCAGCCGCGACAACGTTCTCGGCGTTGCCAGCGACACCAGCCAGGCTCAATGGGGCGGCGTTGTTCTGCTCGGCCGCGCCCGCGTTGCTGACTGTTCAACTCAGGTCTTCAACACCACGCCAGGTGACTTCACGACCAACGCGCAGTGCGAACAGCAGCTCGAAGGTACCACCGTTGCAACGCCATTTGGCGGCGCGGACGATGCCGATAGCTCGGGTTCGATGACTTACAACCAGATCCGCTTCTCTGGCTTCGAACTGCAGCAATCGAACGAATTGCAGTCGCTGACCACGGGCGGCACCGGTTCTGGCACCACGATCAACCACTTGCAGTCATTCAACAGCTCGGATGACGGCGTCGAATTCTTCGGCGGTGTCGTCAACATCAGCGAGCTTGCCGTGATCGGTGCGTCTGATGACTCACTCGACGTAGACAGCGGCGCGCGCGCCGATGTTCAGACGGTCGTTGTGGTTCAGCGCACCAATACAGGTGACAGCCTGATCGAATTCGACTCTCCGGACGATCTTGCTGACGGTACGCCTGGCAATGCTCAGCCGCAGAGCCAGCTGCAGGTGAATAACTTCACCTTCGTCCAGCGCTCGTCCTCGTCATCGCAGCTGATCCGCGCTCGCGGCGGTGCCGCTCTCGGCCTCAGCAACGGCATCCTCGATGCTGATGATGCCGGTTCGGGCCTGTGCTTCCGTATCGACGAGCAACCAACCCAGGACGCCATTATCGGCATCGACTCGGTTGTTGGCGATTGCGACGCAACCAGCCCGGTTCGCGGTGCGCTCAACACTGATGCGAGCGACCAGGAACTGCTCGACATCATCGCTGCTGGCACCAACAACGATGTCGCCTTCACGATCTCGCTTACCGACGCGGTCGTAAACGGCACGAACGAGAACGGTGTCACTGCCTTCGATCCAACGGCGCTTTCGAGCTTCTTCTCGAACACCGGTTTCGTCGGAGCGATCCAGTCCGCCATCGCCGACGATTTCGGTGACTGGACCTGTAACTCGTCGATCCTCGATTTCGGCAGCGCAACGGGTGATTGCACCTCGCTGCCGGTCTACTGATCGCGCCTTTCGACTAAGAGGGAGGCGCCGCGATTGGTGGCGCCTCCCTCATCCATCTCTGCGGGTCACTAGCACCCGCCAGATTCAGGACCTTAAGCATGAGGGGGTCTAGTATTATGTCGACCGGCAAGCGCCTTGCAGGGCTGCTGTTGCTCACCACGTCGCTCAGTTTCCCAGCGATAGTAAATGCGCAGGAAAACAACACTCCGCCGACCAGCGAAGAAGAGACCGACGAATTGCTTGAAGACGTCGATGGCGTCGAAGAACAAGAAGAATTCGACACTCCGGATATCTCCGTACCCGGTGGCGGTATTATCGTCACCGGCCGCCGCAATCGTAATCCAGAACGCGCATCGACGCAGGTTCTCAACGTCTTGTCCGAAGCAGATATTGCGCGGACCGGCGAAGGGGACATCGCTGGCGCACTCGGCCGCGTGACGGGTCTGTCAGTGGTCGGTGATGGCCGCGTATTCGTGCGCGGTTTGGGTGATCGTTACTCGCTAGCATTGCTCAACGGCTTGCCCTTGCCGAGCCCGGAACCGCTCAGCCGCGTTGTTCCGCTCGACATCTTCCCGACCAATGTCATCGCATCATCACTGGTCCAAAAGACCTATTCGGCCAACTATCCCGGCGAATTTGGCGGTGGTGTGATCAACCTTACCACCAAGGCCGTCCCGGTTGAGGACTTCCTCAAGGTCAGCTTCAGCACCGGTGGTGACACTGAGACGCTGCTTGAGAATGGTCTGACTTATTTCGGGTCTGAATGGGATACGTTCGGCTTCGACAATGGCAATCGCGACATTCCGTCCAACCTGCAGGCGTTCTTCGATAGTGGGGAACGCATCGGCACGGTTCCGGTCGAAGTTTCGGAAGGCATTGCAGGCCAGTTGATGCCGCTCAACCTCGTGACGCTGCAGCGAAACGAGCAATTGCCGGCGAACTTCTCTGCATCGCTGACAGGCGGCGCTTCGTTTGAGCTTGGCGGCGACACCTATCTGGGTGTGATCGCCACGGCTTCGATTAAGAATAGCTGGCGCAATCGCACGGTCATCAGTCAGAGCGGCAATTCCGATCTCTCTGAGGTGTTCCAGGACTTCTCGACCTTCATTACCGACAACAACATTCTGGTGAATGGACTGCTCGGCCTGGGTCTCGACACTGGACCGCACACGATCCGCTGGACCAATCTCTATATTCGCGACACGCTCAAGACCGCGCGTCTCGAAACCGGGACGGACGTTTTGCCGGGCCTGACTGGTTTTGACTTCCAAAATCAGCAGACCGCCTGGTTCGAACGGCAGCTGATTGACAGCCAGCTGGTTGCCGAGCTCGACTTTGGCAAGCTGCAGGTCGATCTGCGTGGTGGCTATGCGCAAACGGACCGCGAAGCTCCGTTCAACACCAATGTCAGCTACACTCGGACCAACATCCCGGCGAGCCCCTATGGCAACCTGTTTGTGGCCTATTTCAACCAATTGTCGGATGCCGGGATTACCACCGTCTCGTTCGATGATCTGCGCGAAGAGCTGTGGTTTGGTGGTGTCGACCTGACCTACGAATTGGCCGACTCGCTGTCAGCAACGGTCGGCTATGCCTACACCGATACGCAGCGTCGCTCGGTAAGCCGTGAATTCCGTCCATTCATCACGGGCGACGTGGTCGATGACGCATTCGTTCCTGCGTTGGGTCTTCGCCGTCCAGGTGACATCATCAATGGTGCGACCCTGGCCGGGTTCACGGTTACCTTGACCGAGGCAACGCCCTTCCCCGCCTTTGACGCCGCGCTGGAAATCCAGGCTGGCTATGGCCTGCTGCGCTGGCTCGCTGCCGACACGCTGACGGTGGAAGCCGGGGTGCGTTACGAGGAAGCGACGCAGACGGTCGATCTGGATCAGACGATCTTCAACGATCCGATTGTAGGCGCAACGCCGACCAATCTGATGAACGATTACTTCCTGCCCAGCGGCACGATCACCTGGGAGCCGATTGACGATCTGCAATTGCGTCTGTCTGCTTCACAAACGATCGCGCGGCCTCAATTCCGTGAATTGGTCGAACAGACCTATTTCGATCCGGAATCGAACCGTCGCTTCCGTGGTAATCCGTTCCTCAGCGACAGTGAGCTGATCAACCTCGAAGCGCGCGCCGAGTATTATTTCAGCGGGCCCGATCGCCTGAGCATTGCCGGCTTCTTCAAGGAAATCGACAACCCGATCGAGAACACGTTGATCTCTGCTTCGGGTCAGGTTCTGACGAGCTTCGCCAATGCGCCAAGCGCCAATCTCTATGGTGCTGAGGTCGACTTTGTGAAGGGCTTCCCGCTCTACGATTGGGGCGGCTTCTTCGAAACCAAGACGCTGCTGTTCATCGCCAACTACACCTACACGCAGTCCGAACTGTCTGTGGCGGCTGGCGATGTTGCGGCGGTGCCTGGCAACCCGACTCAGGCCGCCGATCAGCTGTTTGATGATGGCGCGCCGCTGGTGGGTCAGTCGGACCATATTGCCAACATCTCGGTTGGTCTTGAGGACGAGGACAAGAACCAGCAATTCACGCTGTTGTTCAACTATGCCAGCGAACGCGTCACGATCCGCGGCGGCGCTCTGCCCGACGTGGTCGAAGATCCTGGCTTGACGGTGGACTTCGTCGCACGTTCGGACGTCGGCCTGTTCGGCCAGACGTTTGAGTTGGAATTCGAAGCTCGCAACATCTTCGGTCGCGACAATTTCGAGTTCCAGCAGCTTGGAGCCAATCGCATCGAGATCAACAGTTACGAAGTTGGCACCAGCTTCTCGCTCGGTATCTCGACCGAGTTCTAACCCCCGTGCGCAAGTCCCCCTGCTTTTGCAGGTGCGCAAAGACGAAAGGCCGCCCTCGAAGGGCGGCCTTTTTGCATACGCTGTTGGAATGCCGGTCTAGCTGGTTGTGAGCGACTGATCGGGCGCTCGCCGATCACGGCAGGTCGAATACATATCCCATCGATCGCACAGTGCGCAGCGGATTGCCCGCGCCTGCGGCTTTGAGCGCGCGGCGCAAACGACCGATCCACACGTCAACCGTGCGTTCGTCGATTGGCGGCTCACGTTTGCCCAGCCCGCTGATCAGATCTTCGCGGGTGAGCACGCGATTGGGGTTTTCCGCGAAATATCTAAGCAACCGAAATTCATTCGGTCGCAGCTCGATCGGCATATCTGCCCAACGCGCCTGCAAGGCCGCCATATCGATTACCAGATCACCGTGTTCGAGGCGTCGCGTCGCATGTTGTTCGACACCGTTGGATTGCAAAGCCATGACCCGATCCAGCACCATGGTGCGATCGAGCGGGCCGACAACATAATCATCCGCGCCCGCACGCAGGGCCCGGCGACGATCTTCAGGATCGTCCTCTTCCAGAACCATCGTGATATGCGCGTCGCAACTGCGCGAATCCGCTCTCAATCGGCGGCACATTTCGAGGCCAGCCAGATCATCCATAACCCAGTCGACAAATGCCCACATCGGCCCTTCGACCAACCGGCTTGGGCCATCCTTGCCCATGATATCGAAAGTAAAGCGATACTGGTCGTGCACGAAATCATCGAGCACTTCATCCAGTTCACTGGTCAGGAATATGTTGATGACGTCCATGACCGCTCCCGCCTGCTGCAACGGGGTTGGCGGTGCTGTGTGACGCGATCATGACGCGTTTGTGACGAGCTAGACAGACGTGTCACATAAGCAAAAAAATTTGCCGGCTAGCGCACCGTGACGTTGGTCATTGGCGGAAGCGGCATGCCCATTCCGGTTGGAAATTTGGGACGATAGGCCTGCTCAAGCTTGGTGACTTCTTCGTCACTGAGCTCAAGATCGACAGCAGCAACGGCAGCCTCAATATGGTGAGGCTTGGTCGCGCCGATAATCGGCCCAGTCATCGCGGGCTTGGTAAAATGCCACGCGAGCGCGACACTTGCCATGGCAACGCCGCGCGCATTGGCGACTTCCTCGACGGCAGCGATGATCGTGTTATCGACCTCGTCTTCCGGGTAGATGACTTTGCCAAAACCATCGGTTTTGCTGCGAACGGTTTCTTCACCCACTGGTCGCGCCAAACGACCACGCGCAAGCGGGCTCCACGGAATGACGCCCACGCCTTCGTCTTCGCAGAGAGGCAGCATCTCGCGCTCTTCCTCGCGATAGAGCAGGTTGAGCTGGTTCTGCATCGAGATGAAGCGGGTCCAGCCATTGGCGCGCGCTGTTTCCTGCGCTTTGGCGAATTGCCAAGCATACATGGAAGACGCTCCAATATAGCGCGCCTTGCCGGCCTTCACGATGTCGTGAAGCGCTTCCATGGTCTCCTCAATCGGTGTTTCGTCGTCCCAGCGATGGATCTGGAACAGGTCGATATAATCCATGCCGAGCCGCGCCAGGCTGTCATCGACGGCCTGCATCAGGCTCTTGCGCGAAAGCCCGCCGGTATTGGGCGATTGCCGCCACGGGATAAACGCCTTGGTCGCAACTACGATTTCATCACGCGCAGCGAGCTCTTTGAGCAGCTTGCCGGTGATCTCTTCCGACGTGCCGCCGGAATAGCCATTCGCGGTGTCAAAGAAATTGATCCCCGCTTCGAGCGCTTGGCGGAAGAAAGGCCGGCTTTCCTCCTCGCCAAGCAGCCAATCACCGTGCCAGCCCTTGCTGGTGTCGCCATAGGTCATGCAGCCAAGGCACAGCCGCGAGACGGACAGGCCCGAATTGCCAAGCCGGGTGAACTTCATTGATCTCTCTCCTCTGCGGGTTCGCCTATGACAGCGTCAGACCGCCATCAACCACCAGTGTTTGCCCTGTCATATAGGCTGACAGCGGAGACGCCAGAAACAGCGCCGCCCCCGCCATATCTTCCGGAGTGCCCATGCGACGCATCGGGATCGAACGCAGCGATGCCTCGCGCCGCTCAGGGTGTTCGGTGGTCACGGCGGTGATCTTGGTAGGCACCAGGCCTGGGGCAATCCCGTTTACGCGGATACCGTCGCGCGCCCAGGCCTCGCCCAGGGTTTTGACCAGGCTCGCGGCGCCTGCTTTCGAAGCGGCATAGGCGGGCGTGCCAAGCGTCGATTTGAACGCCGCGACCGAGCTCACCACGATCATCGTCCCGCCGCGCTCAACCATGCCCGAGTGGAATGCGCGCGCGCAGTCCATCACCGAGTTGAGGTTGACATCGACCACTGCATCCCAGCCTTCGCGGGCGAATTCCTGGCGGCCATATCGCACCACGCCCTGGCTCTGGACCAAAACATCGACCGGCCCGATTGCTTGCGACAAAGCGTCGGCGGCAGCGCGATCGCTGACATCAAGCTGGCGATAGGTCAGCCCGGTGAAATCGCTGTCTTCGGCTTCGAGATAGTCGCCCTCATCGGGCCGTGTGCCCGTCACCGTCACCTTGGCTCCGCGCCTGGCAAAGCCATGTGCGATGCCATTGCCGATCCCGCTCGAGCCACCGATGACAAGGACTGTCTTGCCGGAAAAGTCGAGTTCACCCGTCATGTCGGCTCCTCTCTTAGATTGAGCGGCTGATCACTTCTTTCATGATCTCGCTGGTGCCGCCGAAGATCCGCGTCACGCGCGCGTCGCGCCACAACCGGGCAATCGCATATTCGTTCATATAACCAGCCCCGCCATGCAGCTGCAGCGCGACGTCGACCGCTTTCCACTGGAGCTCGGTGTGCCACAGCTTGGCCGCGCTGGCTTCGTCGGTCGTCAACTCACCCTTGAAGTGCCGCAGCAAGGCCCAGTCGAGGTGCGCCCAGCCAACCTGCAATTCGGCCTTGAGATCGGCCAGCGTGAATTTGGTGTTCTGGAATTCGAACACGGTCTGGCCGAACGCCTTGCGCTCCTTGGTGAACTTAACCGCTTCGTCAAATGCGCGCTGAGCCGCTGCCTGGCCGCCAACAGCGATGCCAAGCCGCTCCTGCGGGAGCTCTTCCATCAAGTGGATGAAGCCACGGTTCTCACCGCCAAGGATATTGGTCTTGGGCACGCGGACATCGGTGAAAAACAGCTCAGACGTGTCCGCCGAGTGCTGGCCAATCTTGTCGAGATTGCGCCCGCGTTCAAAGCCCGGCGTGTCAGCATCGACCAGGATCAGCGACGTGCCTTTGGCACCAGCTGCGGGATCGGTCTTAGCGACAACAATCACAACATCGGCATTCTGGCCATTGGTGATGTAGGTCTTTGAACCGTTGATCACCAAGTGATTGCCGTCCTCAACCGCGGTTGTGCGGATCCCTTGCAAATCGCTGCCAGCACCCGGTTCGGTCATTGCGATCGCGGTGATCACATCGCCGGTGATCATGCCGGGCAGGTATTTCGCTTTCTGCTCTTCGGACCCCAGCCGCTCAAAGTAATTGGCGGTGATGTCGTTCTGCAGGGTGAAGCCAGCCGACGAGCCGAGATAGGACATCTCTTCGCCGACGATGGCGCAATAGCCGAAATCGAGCCCAAGCCCGCCATTCTCTTCCTTGATGGTGGGACACAGCAGACCCGCCTCACCCAGCGCCTTCCAGGTTTCACGCGGGACAATGCCATTGGCCTCGTGTTCGTCGAGATGCGGCTCAAGATGCTGCGCGAACACTTTGCGCACGGTGTCGCGAAACATTTCGTGTTCTTCGGAATAGGCAAAGCGGTGAGCGGTGTTGAGCATCGGGCGTACCTCTGTTGGGTGAATCAATCTTCGTCTTTCTACCAAGCGGTGCGCGCCGTGTTTGTAAAGGCGATTGAGGCCTAGCAAATCTGCGAAATCGCCTGACAGAGCTCTCGTGGCTTGCAAATTGCGCGCAGGCACCGCACATCCGCAGGGCATGGCTCAGCGACCCTTCCCCGAATACCATTATGGATCCGATCCGCGCAGTCTGCGTGACGCAATGGGCACCTTTGCGACCGGCGTGACCATCGTCACCGCGCAAAGTGAGCATGGCGAGCCTGTCGGCCTGACTGCCAACAGTTTCACGTCGGTCAGTCTTGAACCGCCTTTGCTGTTGGTCTGCCCTGCTCGCAGCGCAACAACCACGCTTGTCCTCGAATCCTGCCCTTACTTCGCTGTGAACGTGTTGCAGCGCGGCCAGGAAGAGGTGTCAAAGCTGTTCGCGACCAAGGGCACAGATCGCTTTGCCGAGATCGAGTTCGAGACCTGGGACCACGACGTCCCGATCCTGCGCGATGCGCTCGCCAGCTTTGAGTGCAAGACGCATGCAGTGCACGAGGGCGGAGATCACGTCATCCTGGTCGGCGAAATCGTCCGCGCACGCTACGCCACCAATGGCGAGCCGTTGCTCTATTTCCGTGGTGGCTATCGCGATCTCAGCCGCGACTAAGCGCTTTTCGGCTTAGCCGACGAAGGCGCGCTCAATCACGAATTGGCCGGGCTTGTTGTTGGCGCCTTCTTCAAATCCGCGCTTTTCCAAGTCGGCCGCGTGGTCTTTGATCATCGCCATGCTGCCGCACAGCATCACCCGGTCTTCTTCCGGAACGAAGCGCTTGGGCCCCTTGCTCTGCTCAAACAGGCGGCCATCGTCGATCAGCGTCTGAATACGGCCCTGATTGCGAAAGCTTTCGCGGGTGACAGTCGGCACATAGATGAACCGCTCACGGTCTTCGTCTTCGAGCAATGGATCGCCTTCGAGCTTGCTCTCGAGCAATTCGCGATAGGCCAGATCTGCAACATGCCGCACCGAGTGAACCACGATCACCTCTTCGAACATGGCATAGACTTCGGGATCGCGAGCCAGGCTCATAAACGGAGCCAGGCCAGTTCCGGTCGAAAGCATGAACAGGCGTTTGCCAGGAAGCAGCGCGTCGGTGACTAAGGTGCCGGTCGGCTTCTTGCCGAGATAGATTGGATCGCCAACCTGGATGTGCTGAAGCCGCGATGTCAGCGGTCCGTCCTGGACTTTGATTGAAAGGAATTCGAGTTCCTCATCATAGCTGGGATTGGCGACTGAATAGGCACGCAGCAGTGGCTTGCCGTTCTCACCAGGCAGGCCAATCATCACGAATTCGCCCGAACGGAAGCGGAAGCTCGGCGGACGCGTCATCTTGAGACTGAACAATTCATCGTTCCAGTGATGGACGTGCGTGATGGTCTCAACCGAAAGCGCGGCGCTTTCAGTGAATTGTTCACGATCGATTATCGGCTGGTTCAAAACGGACCTCTGACATTGAATTGCATGCGGTGAAATCACCACTCTTCGCGGGGCAAATGGACGTTTGGTCGCCCGGCTTCAAGGTAGTTTAGTGATAAGGGCTGAAAGACAGACTTGGTATCTGCCCTTCAGCGCCTCACCGCTTTGATCGCGATCAATTCCACCCGGCGCGGTCAAAAATCTGCACCGCTTCAGTCTGGTTTTTGCCAATTTCCGCAGCGTTGAGCGTATCCGGCTCAAACGCACCGAGCGCCTCGACCGCAGAGGATTGTTCTACCGATGGCACCGCTGGATATTCATTGTTGCCATTGGCGAAATATTGCTGAGCCTGGTTCTCGGTCAGATACTCAAGGAAGCGGATGGCGTTTTCGCGATTGGGCGCATTGGCTGTCACCCCGGCTCCGCTGACATTGATGTGCGTGCCGGTTGTTCCTTGGTTGGGGAAGATGATCCCGATCGCATCGAGCGCCCCTTCATTGCCTTCTGCGCTGGCGAAACGAGGCAGATAATAGGAATTGACGATCGAAAGGCGGCATTCGCCGCTGGCCACCGCTTCGATATTGGCGGTGTCATTGCCTTGCGGCGGGCGCGAGAAGTTCGCGACAACACCCTTGGCCCAAGCTTCGGCTGCTTCGCTGCCTTGATTGGCGACGATGCTCGACAACAGCGAGATGTTGTAGATGTTCGACGAGGAGCGGACACAGATCGAACCCTGCCAGGCCGGATCAGCCAGATCCTGGTAGGTATCGAGACCCTCAGGCTCACCAGCTGCCTTGTTGTAAATGATCACGCGGGCACGGGTGGACAGGCCAAACCACAAGCCATCAGGGTGGCGCAGATGGTCAGGCAGCCGTTCGTCAAGCACTGCTGATTCGACCGGTGACAGCACGCCTGCCTCTTCGGCGCGCCAGAGCCGACCGGCATCGACTGTAATCAGCATGTCAGCCGGAGAGAACTCGCCTTCGCTGGCGATCCGCTCAATCAGCGCGTCAGCTCCCGCTTCGATGCGGTTGACGCGGATGCCGGTTTCACGCGTGAAATCGTCATACAGAGCGAGATCGGTGTCGTAGTGGCGCGAGGAGTAAATATTCACCTCACCGGTGATATCGGTTTCGGTTTCAGCGCCAGAGCAAGCAGCCAGAGCAACTACGCTTGCCGCAATGAGCAAGTGACGAGGAAGTGCAAATGTCATGGAGGGTCCTTCGATTCTCTAGTTGCGAATGCCTATCATTATTAGTTATGGCAATACAAGCCCTATCCTGACTGGAAAGCGAGAATGCTCCCGGCTTTGGGGGTGATTGCATAGGATCCGCCAATTTCGAGAGCGACGTCACCTGAATGATCGACCACCAATTCAGCACCGTGTTGGTTGACCAAGATCGCCTGGCTGGCTTCGCCGAGGTGGCGAATATCGCGCAGGGTCAGCGCTGCGTCACCATTTGGCGCCGCCGAAATCACAAACTGATTGGCACGCGCCAGCAAGTCGCATTCGCCGCCTGCCTCAACAGGACGCGCCAGACTGGCCTTGGACCAACTCCCGAAAGGCGTCGCTATGCTCTCGCCATTCACGCTGCCAGCAATGACTTGAGCGTCGCCGAAAATCGCGCCAACGCTGGCCGAAGCCGGGGATGTGTAAAGTTCCTCAGGCGTGCCGAATTGCGCGATCTTGCCCGCTTCCATCACCGCTATCCGATCGCCAATCTCGAGCGCTTCTTCGGGATCGTGCGTTACCATGATGACAGTCGTTGCGCGTTGGCGCAGCACCGCCCGACAATCGCGCCGCAAGCGCCTGCGCAGGACAATGTCGACGCTGGAAAACGGCTCATCCATCAGCAAGACGTCCGGCCCAGGCGCCATCGCTCGCGCCAGGGCAGCGCGTTGTTGCTGCCCTCCCGAAAGCTGGTGCGGAAAGCGATCCTCCAGCCCGGCAAGGCCAACCAGCTCAATCCATTTCGACGCTTCATCCCGATCCGAACCATTCAGTCCGAAGGCAACATTGGCGGCGACATCCATATGCGGAAACAGCGCGCCATCCTGGAACACCAGACCGACAGGGCGCCGCTCAGGCGGAGGATTGGTCGAACGGTCCGCCAGCACGTTATCGTTAAGATGGATCGATCCTTGCTGCACGGGCAGCAGGCCTGCCGCAAGATTGAGCAATGTAGACTTGCCACAACCCGACGATCCAAGCAGACACGTGATTTCACCGTCGGGCGCCACGAGATTGATCTCGTCAAGCGCACGATTGCTACCGTAAGAATGGGCGATATGGCGAAATTCGAGGCTCAACTCAGTGTTCCAGCCGGAATGAATGGACGATCATGCTGAGCCGCCTTAGGCAATTTGGAAGCACGGACGCAACTCCCAACGCTGCGGCCATGCCTCGCATGCGGCTTGGCCAGCTTGACGGCTGGACCATCGCCGCGATCCTTATTGCCGCGCTGGCGGCTTTGCCGATTGTCGCGATCCTTGCTGCGGCTCCTGGAGGCGGTTGGGAAGCGCTTGCCCACCTCGCCAGCTCGGTACTGCCGCAATATGTGTTCAACACATCGGCGCTGATGCTGCTCGCAGGGCTGCTGGCAGCAATCTTCGGCATTGGCACCGGGTGGTTGGTCGCGGCGAGCGATTTTCCGGGTCGCAAGCTGTTGGCTTGGGCGCTGGTCCTGCCGCTCGCTGTGCCGCCCTATATCGCCGCCTATGTCTATGCCGATCTGACATCCGTCGCCGGTCCTCTGCAATCTGGCATGCGCGATGCGACCGGGTGGCAGATTGGGCAATATTGGTTCCCGCAACTGCGCTCGCTGCCCGGAGCGGCGCTGATCTTTGCGGTCACGCTCTACCCCTATGTTTACCTGCTTTCGCGCGCCGCCTTTGGCTCTCAAAGCGTCACCCAGTTTCGCGCGGCTCGCAGCCTCGGTGCAGGCCCATCGCGCGCCTTCTGGCGCGTTGCCCTCCCCGCTGCCCGACCGGCCATTGCTGGCGGCCTGGCCCTGGTGATGATGGAGGTTCTGGCCGATTTCGGTGTCGCCGAATATTTCGCGATACCGACCTTCAGCACCGGCATCTTCCGCAGCTGGCTTGCCATGGGCGACAAGCAGACCGCGCTCAAACTCGCCGCTTTCATGTTGGTGTTCGTGATCGCCTTGATCGCGCTCGAAGCAAGCAATCGCCGCGGTCGGACCGACAGCCGCGATGGCCATGCCGACAGCGGCAGATTGGTCGAGCTCTCAACCACGGGTCGCTGGTTGGCTCTGGCATTTTGCCTCATCCCGCTGCTGTTGGGCTTCGGCATCCCGGCTCTCCACCTCGTCTGGCTAGCGGTGGATGTCGGCGACCAATCCTCCTGGCTCACGCTCGGTTCCTATGCCCGCGACAGCCTGTGGCTCGGCGTGATGGCTGCGCTCGTTTGTGTCAGCGCAGCATTGGTGCTCGTCTTCGCTCAGCGCCGCTCGCAAAGCCGCATAACGTCGTCCGCGATCCGCATCGCCACACTCGGCTACGCCTTGCCCGGCGCATTGCTTGCTGTGGGCCTGCTGGCCCCGTTGGGTGGGTTTGACCAAGCGATCACACGATTCTCACGCGACACATTTGGGCTCGATCACGGCCTGCTGCTCGGCGGCACAAGCATCATCCTGATCTACGCTTTGGGCGTGCGCTTTCTCACGGTCGCGTTCAATTCGACCGCCGGGGGGATGTCCAAGATCTCGCCCAATCTCGATGCTGCCGCGCGAAGCCTGGGCGCCAAGCCAGGCCGGGTTGTTCGCAAGGTGCATATTCCGCTCCTGCTGCCCAGCCTCGCCAGCGCAGTCGCACTGGTGTTTATCGACACGTTGCGCGAGCTGCCCGCGACACTGATCCTGCGGCCGTTCAATCTCGAGACTTTGGCGACGCGGGTCTATCGCCTGGCGAGCGACGAAAAGCTGGCCGAAGCCTCGACCGCTTCGTTGCTGATCCTGGCTGCAGGACTGATCCCGGTCCTGTTGCTCAACCGGGCAAACCGCGCCGGTTGAGGTGATCGAGCGCTTCAGGCGTGTCGATATCAATCAACAATTCCGGCGCGCATTCGAACATCTGGGCATCCGCCAGCAAAGCGCGACCGCCCTCGTCGCCAGAAAGGCCCGTCAGAGCCATGAAACGCTCCCGACCGAACAAGACCGGCGGAAGTCGATTTGCTCCATCAGAGGATGCGCACACGGCCTCCCTAGGGGCTGTTTGAGCGCGCTCCAGCATCGCCTCGAAATGCGAGCGCGGAACCAGCGGCATATCCGCCAGGCAAACCAGCAGGGCATCGGCCTCGACGCCTCTCGCAAGCTGCGCCGCCAAGGCAACCGACGTCCCCATGCCCGCTTCGGCCTGCGGATTTGTCACCGCCGCAAACCCGGCTGCATTCCAGCCATCTGCGCAGGGATGGCTTGGATCCGATGCGATCACCCAGCGGTGATCGAATCCAAGCGGCGCAATGGTGTCGCACACATGCAGACCCAAAGGTTTGCCATTGAGAAGCGCAGAGAGCTTGTCCTGATCGCCAAAGCGCCGCGATTGGCCCGCAGCGAGAATGGCGACCGCCACCTCAGCCATGGCCAGCAGCGAAGTCAGTCGCGTGATAGGCGCGCGTGATCTCGGCCAGGGCTGAGAGCGCCAACGATTGCGGATCGCGCGACGAGTGGAACAGCCCGATCGGCGCGTGGATCGTGTCGAGGCTTTGCTGGCTCACTCCGCGAGCGGATAGAGCCTCACTGCGCATGGCATGCGCTTTGCGACCGCCCATGGCGCCAAGATAGAAATGCGGCAGCTGCATCGCATGCTGCATCAGATCGATTTCCCAATCATGATCGTGAAACAGGAAGACATTTGCAGTCCAGGCATCGCCCTTGAGGAAGCCGGTGTCGGTCGTCTTCGCCAGCTTGCGCGCTTCGAGCCATTGCTCACCAGCGAATGCATCGAGAATGCGATCGTCGGGTGTCAGCACCACGATGTCGTACCCCATCTGCGCGCCGAGAGAGGCAAGCGCTTCGACCGTCGCGCCATGGCCAATGATCTGAAGCAGCGGCGCCGGCCAATGGCCGAACACGCCGGTTCCGGCATCGACGTCGAACGAGGCCGCCTGCCACCGCGCTTCAAAGCGCGCACGCTCTTTGCTGATGCATATCGAAAAGGGTTGCCGTGCGTCGATCGCTGCAAGGCATTGTGTCGCGAAATCGCGCTGGTCCAGTGGCTGGAAATGCACATCGAGCCCGCCGCCACAGGGCAGCTTGATATCAAGGAACGGCGATCCTGCCCCAAACCTCACGATGCGCGGCGCGTTGCTCTTCAACGCCTCAATCGCTTCCGCCACCACCGCATTCTCAATGCAGCCACCCGACAGCGAACCTGCGAAGCGTCCATCCTCGGCTACACCCATGACGGTGCCGGGATTGCGCATGCTAGAGCCTTCGACCGCGCATACGGTCACCAGCACGCAGGCTTTGCCCTCAGACTGGCTGGTGGTGAGGAATTCGAATACGTCGCGGAAATGCAAGGATTGGCGGCGCCCTTCGCGCGCTATTCTGACAGCGAGGCGAGGTAGGCGACGATCGCCGCGCGGCGATCAGCATCACTCACTGCGCCCGCCACCATCGATGTTCCAGGCACTTTGGCGCTCGGATTGGCGATGAAGGTATCGAGCTCGGCCTCAGTCCATGTGATCCCCGACGACGCCAAGGCATCCGAATAGGCAAAATCATCGAGCATGCCCGCTGCACGACCGACAACGCCATGAAGATTGGGTCCCGCCATCGATGCTTCGCCGGCTTCGGCGACATGGCACGCGCTGCACACGGCAAACGCAGCTTCGCCTTGCGCAACCAGATCGCTGGCAGGCTCGGCATCAGGTGCAACCGGCACAGGTGCCACCGCCTCGCCCGGTTCGCGAATGGTGATTTCCTCGATCGGAGGCTGCTCTTCGCTGCCGCCGCAAGAAGCCAAAGTGAGCGAACCCAAAGCGGTCGCCATCAGTGCAATTGATCGCATCGTCTTTCCCTTAATCGCGCGCCTACACGAAGTGATTGGCGACTGGCAGCTGGCGAATACGCTCACCCGTGACAGCAAAGATCGCATTGGTGAAAGCGGGCGCAGCAGGCGGCAAGCCCGGCTCACCCGCGCCGCCTACGGGCACGTCACCGCTATTGATCAACGCAACTTCGATATTCGGCGTCTCATTCATCCGCAGCATTTTGTAGTCGTGGAAATTGCTCTGCTTGATCGCTCCATCGACCAGATCCAGCTCGCCATACATGGCAGCCGTCAGGCCAAACACGATCCCGCCTTCGATCTGGTTGCGGAACCCATCGGGGTTCATGACATAGCCGGCATCGCACACCGCCCACACATTGGTGAGCTTGGGTTTGCCAGATGTCATATCGACTTCGACCACTTCCGCGACGATCGTGCCAAAGCTCTCGACAATCGCCACGCCCATTCCAACGCCGTCAGCGCGCGGTTCATTCCAGCCACTGATCTCAGCAGCTTTTTCCAGCACAGCGCGATGGCGCGGAGCATTGCTGAGCATTGCGAGGCGGTATTCGATCGGGTCCGCCCCTGCTTCGCTCGCTGCCTCATCAATAATGCTCTCGATGAAATAGCCTTGCTGCGAGTGATCGACCGAACGCCATGCCTGGAACGGCAAGTGCAGTTCGCTCTCAGCGACGCGCACGTTGGAATTCGGGATGTCATACATCGCCGGAATGCACGCCTCAGCCGGATCATGGCGCTGCGTGAACACGCTGTCATAGCTCACCAGCTTGCCATCGTCGTCGAGGCCAAGCGCAAAGCGCGACACGTCGGCACAACGATAAAGCGCCTTTTGCGTGTCCTCCTCACGGCTCCAGATCATCTTGACCGGATAGCCAGCAGCTTTGGCCAAGCGAGCCGCCATAGCGACATATTCCGCTCCGAGCCGGCGACCGAACGCACCGCCAAGATAGGGGTGGTGAATGATCACACTTTCGGCATCCAAGCCAACGCTCTCACCAACCGCGGCGCGCGCCATCAGAGGCACTTGCGTGCTGGTCCAGATGTCGCATTGGCCGTCGCGATACCATGCAGTGCAATTGAGCGGCTCCATCGGAGCATGCGCCAGATATGGTACGCGATATTCGGCTTCGAGCTTGACCGGCGCGCTTTCAAACGCACTGGCAGCGTCGCCTTTGGCAGCCACGCTTTCGCCGCCGCCATCCAGCGCCTCCGCAAAGGCAACGAACTGGTCATCGGTCGACTTGATCGGGCTTTCGCTCTCGCTCCATTCCACTTGAATCGTGTTGAGCGCCTGTTGGGCGTGCCAATAACCCTCGCCAATCACGGCAACGAAATTGCCCATATTGAGGATCTTGTAGACGCCGGGCATTTCCATCGCCTGGCTTGCATCCATGCTGACCGCCGTAGTGCCAGGCACCGGAGGACGGCGCACCGCGGCATAGGACAGATCAAGCCCTTCAGGCACGGCATCGATGCCGAACTCGGCGGTTCCGTTGACCTTTGCCGGAATGTCCGTCCGTGCCTTGCTCTTGCCCATCAATTTGTATTGATCAGCCGTCTTGAGCACCGGTGTCTGGTCCATTGGCTGTTCTGCGGCAGCGGTCGCAAACTCGGCATAGGTCGCGCTGTTGCCGGAAGCTTCGTGGATCAGCATGCTGTCGCGCGTCACGATCTCGCTGGCAGGCACACCCCATTCATCGGCTGCGGCCCCAACCAGCATCTTGCGCGCCGCAGCGCCTGCCACACGCATGCCGTGTTGGCCGGTCGTGCGGATCGAGGACGAGCCGCCTGTGATCATGGCATTGGCAAGCCGAGCGACTTGTGTGAACAGCCCGTTCCAGGTCGGCTCAATCCAGTCTGCGGCGTTGAGCGTGAACGGAGCAACGAACATGCGCGCAGTGTCGGTGACGACATAATTGCCGTCCGCCGGTGCCTGCATCACACGGACATTTTCCCAATCCGCGTCCAGCTCATCCGCCAGCATCTGCGCGAGCACCGAATGCGCGCCCTGGCCCATCTCACAATGGGGCACGATCGCCGTGATGATGTTGTCAGTGTCGATTTTGACCCAGCTATTGACCAGCTGCTCGCCTTCGCCATTGGCGACCAATGGAGCAAGCTTGTCGATCGGATTGCCAGGGCGAACCGCGACGCCGATGATCAATGCGCCGCCCGCTGCTACGCCAGCGCCGATAAAGCCGCGGCGTGACCATTTGGCCAGCTTGCTGCGTTCCTTGGTTTCGGTTGCATCGCTCATGATCAGGCCTCCTCTTCGCGGGGTTGCTCGATCCCGGCGGCGACTTTGATCGCGCGGCGGATGCGGGTGTAAGTGCCGCAGCGGCAGATATTGCCCGACATGGCGGCGTCGATGTCTTCATCGCTGGGTTGCGGATTGTCGCGCAGCAGCGCCGTCGCCGACATGATCTGGCCTGACTGGCAATAGCCGCATTGCGGCACTTGCTCGCTGATCCAGGCTTGCTGGACCTTGCTCATTTCGCCGTCGTCACCCGCGATCCCTTCGATCGTGGTGATCTCGCGGCCCTCAGCCTCAGCCAAGGGGGTTGAACAGCTGCGGATGGGCTGGCCATCAAGGTGTACAGTGCACGCACCGCAGGCGGCGATGCCGCATCCAAATTTGGTGCCGTTCAGGCCAATCTTCTCGCGGACGACCCACAGGATGGGCATGGCCGGATCGGCGTCGACACTCACCGGTTCGCCGTTCAATACAAAATCTGTCATGACTGCTCTCTCGCTTGCAACAGGTCTGCTCTCTCAGTTGCAAGAAGCAATCTATCTCGAATACGGTTCCAAGGAAAGAGGATTACGTCGAGATCAGGGTTGGCTCCACATTCGCAGCAGATTGGCAATCGACTTATCGAGCGTGAGCCGCTCGGGCGAAGTAGCCGGAAGCGATTTACGCAGCGACACCCGCAAATTTTCCAGATCGAACAGCAATTCGCGCTGGGTTGGATCGGGGATCAGGCTTTCGATCCAGCCGACACAGACAATACGCTCACCGCTGGTTACCGGCTTGACCTCATGGATCGAAGTTGACGGATACAGCACCAATTGGCCTGCCTGACCCTTGATCGCCTGTGTGCCCGTTGCCGAATGGATCACCAGCTCTCCGCCCTCATAGTCATCGGCCTTGCTCAAGAAGAGGGTGAATGAGACGTCGGTGCGCATGCGCGATTTGCCGGTGCCCATCAGCGCATTGTCGATATGGCTGCCATAATGGCCGCCATTGGCGGTCTTGCTGACCATCAGGCTCGAATATCGCCGTGGGCGCGCCGCCGCCTTCACGACCGCATTCTCCTTGATCAGCGGGAACAGCGCATCGCGCAGCTTCTGCCCCACTGGCGTGTTCATCAAGGCCTGCTCATTCTGCTTGACCTGGCGCGCGGTCTTGCCCGCGGTTTCGCGGCCATCGCGCCATTCGAGCTTGGAGATCAGCTCGCCAATCGGCGCGAGATCGGCAGGATCAGGTATGGCGGATATCGAAAGCAGCATAATCTGACCCGCTATTCCCAGGACCCACCAAGAGCAAGGTTGAGCGCCACCCATTGCTCGATCCGCGCACGCCGAATGCTGACCAGGCTACGCTCGGCAGAAAACAGCCGCTGCTGGAAATTGAGCACGTCGATCAGATCAATCTCACCTTCGGCATATTGCAGCTGCGACAGCGCGTAAGCGGTGCCCGAGCTTTCAGCGGCATTCTCAAGAATAGCTTCGCGTTCGGCCAGAACTTGCACCTGGTCGAGATTGTCTTCGACCTCGTTCAGCGCGCTCAGCGCGGTTCCGGCATAGGCCGCAATCGCCGCGCGTTGATTGGCGTCCGCTTCGTCAACCGCGGCATCGCGCAGACCGCCATCAAAAATTGGCTGCAGCACGCTTCCCGCGATCGACCAGACCAGGCTTGGCCCATTGAGGATGCTGTCGAGCGCTGTCGACGACCCCCCAGTCGAAGCCGTCAGCGAGATCAGGGGCAAGCGCGCGGCCTTGGCTTGATCCAAGCTCGCAAAAGCAGCCGCGACACGCCGCTCAGCGGCGATCACATCGGGCCGGCGCTCAAGCAATTGCGCAGGTAGGCCAGCTGGCGGTGGTGCAGGCGTTTCGGGCAGTTCAGCCTCAAGCGCGATTGCATTGGCCGGGTAACGGCCAAGCAGCACTTCGAGCGCCCGCCTGGCAGACCGGGCAGCTCCGCGCGCCAGCGCCAGACTATCTTGCGCCGACTGAAAATCAGACGCGGCGGTTGCTGTGTCCTGGGCCGAGGCGAAGCCCTCGCGATACCGCACGCGTACAATGCGATCGATCTCGGCCAAGGCGTCGACAGTGCGCTGCGCCACGCCCACCTGCTGCTGCGCTTCGATCGACGCGAAGTAGGCGGTCGCCACACCTTGCGCCAGCGCATATTGGGCAAAGCGGAAATCGGCTTCGACGGCTTGCGCATTGGCGTAAGCTGCGTTGCGCCCAGCGCGCACCCGGCCCCACAGATCCGCTTCCCAGCTCGCCGCTGCGTTCAATCCGTAAGCGCTTTGATCGGGCACAATCGCGTTGTCGTAAAACCCGGACTCGCTGGCCGAGAAGCTGGCGTTCACTTGCGGATAGAGCGCAGAGCGCGCCTGCCGTACAAGCGCGCGCGAGGCTTCGAGATTGGCCGCCGCAGCGCGAATGTCGCGATTGTTCTCTTGCGCTTCGAGCACCAGTTCGGTGAGCACGGGATCGCCCAAAGCTGTGATCCAGCCCACCTGCACTTCGCCTGGCACCGCGCCATCGACAGCCCAGGTGTCAGGCAGGCTCGGCACGCTGGCGCGCGTCGCTTCAGCCACGTCTGCATCGGTGCTCAAGCTCATGCAGCCAGTGGTTGCGACCATAGCCAGGCTCAGACAGGATACTCGCAGCCAAGTCATGCCGGAACCGCCTCCGCGTCGTTGCTGTTGTCGCTGCTGTCGCCCTTGTTGTTCGCGGTCTCGTCGGTCGAGATTCTGAACACCGCTGCATAGACAACCGGGATCACGACAAGGGTCAACGCGGTCGCGAAGCTCAGCCCGAACACCAGCACCACCGCCATGGATTGGAAGAACGCATCAAAGAACAGCGGGATCACGCCGAGAACGGTTGTTCCGGAGCCGAGCAGGACCGGCCGTACGCGGCTTGCGGCGCTGTCGACCAGCGCGTCGAAACGCGGCTTGCCTTCGGCAATCTCAAGATCAATTTGGTCGACCAGCACAATAGCGTTTTTGATCAACAAGCCGGCGAGCGACAGCACGCCCAATATGGCCATGAATTCGAACGGCACGCCCATCAGCACCAGTCCAAAGACGACACCGAACAGCGACAGCGGCACGACCGACCAGATCACCAATGGCTGCCGCAAGGCGTTGAACAGGAAGATCACCACCAGGATCATTGCGCCAAACCCGAATGGGACTGCGCTCGCCAACTGGCCATTGGCCTCGGAACTCGATCCCGACTCGCCGTCCCAGGTCAGCGAATAGCCCGGTGGCAGTTCAATCGCTTCGACCAGCGGCTGCACGCGCCCTTGCAAATCGCCAGCAATCACGCCCGGCGCGGGATCGGCCTGCGCCTTGATGGACCAGACATTGTCGGTCCGGCGCAATCGGCTGTCACGCCACACCGTCTTGATCCCGTCGGTCACTTGCTCGAGCGGCACCGCCTGCCCGCTTTGGCCCAAGATCTGGATCGAGCCGATGCCCGAAACATCGCGGCGTTCGTTGAGCGGCGCGCGCGACATGATTGGGATCAGGTCATCATTTTCGCGATACACCCCGACCTGCTGGCCAGAGTAATTGCGCGCCAAAGCCTCGCCGACATCCGACCGGCTGACCCCGGCCCGTCTGCCCTTCACTTCGGAATAAACCGGCTCAATCGCGGGCACCGGTTGGCGCCAATTGTCCTTGATTGCGATCGCTCCGCCATCAGCCCGGTATATATCCTGCGCTTCGCTGGCCAATTGCCGCAGCACTTTGGGATCGGGCCCGGCAAAGGTCGCCTCGATCTTCGAACCGCCACCGGGACCAAGGACAAACCGCCACACCTTGCCCTGCGCCTGCACGAAATTCTCATCAATGTAACTTTGGACTTGGGGGATCAGATCATCGAGCCGGCGATAGTCGTCCAGCTTGACGAGCATTTGGCCATAGGCGCTGTTTGTGCTCTCGAACTGATAGACGAGCATATAGCGCAGCGTTCCCCGGCCCACCAAAGTGTGGACGTGCTCCACCCCTTCAAGGGTCGCGATATGCTGTTCGAGCTCGCGCAAATCAGCATCGGTAACAGTGATGTCGGTGCCTTCGGGCAACCAGTAATCAACCACCATTTGCGGGGTGGTCGAGGCGGGGAAGAACCCGGGCGTCACATATAGAAACCCGACCACGGAAGCGACGAAGATGCCCACCGCGCCCGTAATCGTCGCGGCTTTACGCCCAATCAGATATCCGACAACGCCCTTGAAACGATGCATCAGGCTGCCGGTTGGCTTTTCCTTCGCCGGAGTGCCACCGGCATCCTCGTAATGCCGGTCTTCGACCGAACTGAACAACATGCTGCATAAGAAGGGCGTCAGCGTGATCGCGAAGATCCAGCTGTAGAGCAGCGAGATCAGGATCACCCAGAACAGATCGCCGGTAAACTCGGCCGTGTCACCGGGTGCGAGACCGATCGGCGCGAACGCAAGAATGCCAACCGCAGTCCCGCCCAGCAGCGGCCACATCGATCGTTTGACCACCTCGCTGGCAATGTCGACCAGCTTGCGGCCGCGCTGGACTCCAATCAGGATTCCGTCGGTCACCACAATGGCATTGTCGACCAACATGCCGAGCGCGATGATCAAAGCGCCAAGCGAGATCCGGTGCATCGGGACATTGATGAAATACATGGTCGCCAAAGTTGCGGCGATTGTGAGCAACAGGCCGATCCCAATGACGATGCCTGATTTGAGCCCCATGAACAGGATCAGCGCGCCGATCACGATGGCCAGGGCGATCACGACATTGACGACAAAGTCGGACACCGATTTGTCGACGATTTTGCCCTGATGGTAAAATTCGTGGAGCTCCATACCCGCTGGTCGCTGGCCCGCAATCGCGTCCAGCTTGGCCGTGATGTCCCGGCCGATCGCAACGACGTTTGACCCTGACACGGCGGCAATCCCGACAACCAGGGCGGGTTCGCCATCATAATAGGCGATGAATTCAGGTGGGTCGCGATAGCCGCGCGAGACTTCCGCGATGTCGCGCAATTGCACGACACTGCCATCGCTCGACGAGACCAGGAGGTTGCTGATCGCCTCAACGGAATCGATGTCGCCGCTGGGCGAGATGATCATGCGTTTGCCGTCAATGTCGACAGTGCCGCCTGAAACCACAGTGTTCTGGGTCGATAATTGCTGGAAGATTGCATTGACCGTGGTGCCCAGGGCCGCGGCGTTCTGGCGGGTGATTTCGACATAGATCACCTCGTCTTGTTCACCGGCAATATTGACCTTGCCGACGCCTGGGACCGCGAGCAGATCCTGCCGCAGCGATTTGGCATAACGGCGCAATTCGGCCATCGAATAGCCTTCGCCTGTGAGTGCGTAATAGATCCCGAAGACGTCGCCAAATTCGTCAAACACCTGCGATGCGCCCGTTCCCGGCGGCAAATCAGCGGCCGCGTCCGCCACCTTGTTGCGCAGCTTGGTCCAGATGATCTGCAGCTCATCCTTGGACGGCGATTCCTCGAATTTGATCTCGACCGAAATCTCGGAAAAGCCGGCTGATGAAACCGACGTGATCTCCTTGACCTCAGCCATTTCTTGCAGCGCCTCTTCGAGCGGCGCGGACACTTCGCGCGCGACTTCTTCAGGGCTTCCGCCAGGATAGGGCGTGAAAATCTGCGCTTGGCGGATGGTGAATTCGGGATCCTCGAACCGCGGCATATTTCCATAGGCAATCCAGCCGCCCAGCAAGGACAGCACGATCACGATCCACATGATCAACCGGTTGCGAATGCTGTAGGCGGCGATATCCAAGAGCGGTGGTCCCCAGGCCTATTCTTGCCACGGCCGGACGCGCTGTCCGGCCTGAAGATAGGCCCCGCCTGTGGCGACGATAGTGTCACCCACAGCCAGTCCCGAACGCACCGGGATGGTCGCCCCCACGCCTTCTTCCAGCGTCACCTCGCGACGTTCGATCGTGCGATCACGCCCGGTGACGAGCCAGACATATTGCTTCTCACCCTCTGCCATGATCGCTGACAGCGGCACCTCGACCGTCGCCGGTGCATCAGGTTCTTCGATCTGTTCTGTGGTGAAGAACAAAGTCGCCGTCATTCCGTTCAGCACCACCAGATCAGCCGGCGGGGTGAAGCGGAAATGCCCTTCGAAGGTCTGAGTGGCATTGTCGGCCTGCGCAGTGGATTCCCGGAACACGGCGGGGAACCGGCGACCCGGCGCGGCGTCCAGCTCGATAAAGGTGTCGAAATAGCGGATCCGGTTTGAATTCAGCACGAAGCTGGCTGGCACGTTGACCACCGCTTCCACCGCCGCGCTTTGCAGCACCAGCACCGATTGCTGAGGCGCGACGTTTTGGAATTGCTCGACCCGAGACAGGCCGACAAACCCGCTGAACGGCGCACGCAAGACGGTGTCTGACAGGTTCTTCTGGGCGGTATCGAGCGAAGCCTTGGCTACCTGGCGCTGCGCCAACCGGCTTTCGACCACGCTTTGCGAGATCGCGTCCTCCTCGATCAGGCGTTGGGCGCGTTCATACTCACTGTCAGCGTTGCGATATTGCGCTTCGGCCTGCTCAACTGCCGCCTCAAAGCTCCGCGCATCGAGCCGCGCGATCACTTCGCCGCGACGCAAGGGTGAGCCATCGATCGCATTCCATTCGACAATCTGGCCGCCGACCTGGAACGCCAAATCAGTGGTCCGGACCGACCGCACAATCGCTGGCAGGCTGTTAATCTGTTCGGTCGAAGCCTTGGTCAAAGTCAGCAATTTCGCTGGCTTCGGCGCCGGTTCCGTTTCTTCAGCGACAGGCGCGCCGCATGCGGCCAGCCCCAGTGTCAAGGAAAGTGCCAGTAATTTCAGTGTGTGCCGCATATCCACCCGACCCCGCGATTCGCGAACTGGCGCAGCTTATAGCAGGATCAGTGATCAGCAATCGGAATCGCTGATCATAGGTGCAGGCTCGGATAAACCCGTTAGGCTTGCAGGATTTGCCAGCCTGATTAAACGGGCCATATGAAAAACCAGCCTTGGCATAGCCGCTTCGCCCTGACACTGGCCCTTTTGCTGCCAGTCTATTTCGCTGTCGCAGCGCTCGGAACCAAATTTGGCCTGTGGTCGTGGCAGGTCGGGCTCGGATCACTGATTATCGGGGCCGGACCTTTCTTGCTGGGCATAGTTGCGCTGGTCGCAGTCGTCGCGTTTGTCCTGTCGGTCCGCAAGGCTCCCCGCACAGGCTGGCTGCTCGCATTGATCGCTTTGGCAGTGCCAGCCGGCATATTCGCGATGCTTGGCAATGTCGCGACTGTCGCTGGTGCAAACCCAATCCACGACATCGCCACCGACACGACCAATCCACCTCAGTTTTCTGAGGCGCTGGTCGCGCTCCGCACGGAAGCGGAGTCCAACCCGCTCAAAGATTACGCCGAAGCCGGCGAAGATGGGACGACCCATGGCGCCCTGGTCAGCGAGCTTTATCCTGACCTCGCTTCGCTGCCAGTCGGCGATGCCAGCACAGAGGCCGCGCTCTCCGCAATCGCTTCGGGCATGGGCGATATTGGCCTTACAGACCTCAAGACAGACATTGCCGCGGGCACGGTCGAAGGTGTCGCCGAAACATTCTGGTTCGGGTTCAAGGATGATGTCGTTGCGCGGGTCGCAGACGGAGAGATCGATTTTCGTTCGGTCAGCCGCGTGGGCCAGTCTGATCTTGGCGCCAACTCCGCCCGGATTGAGGAATTGAGCGCTGCAGTTCAGGCCCGCCTGAGCGAGTGATCACTCGCCAAATTGCGCAATTGCCATGGCGCTGCGCTGGAAAACGGTGAGCACGCACAGAGCGGCGTAACCGAAGGCTATCGGAACGAAATAGGCCGGGAACAGCGCCATCGCGACGAACACGGCGATCGTCTCTGTGCCTTCGGCCAGACCGGTCGAATAGAAGAAGCTCTTCTTGCCGTGCGCGCTGGTCTCCTCGCCCCGTTCCGCCGCGATCACAGCGAAGGCCAGGAAGCTCACACCGGTCAGCACGAAACTCGCCACCAGCATCAATGCCGCAAGGGTATTGGCGGGATCGAGCACGCCAAAGCCAGCCGGCACTGACACGTAGAATGCGAAGTCGGCGACGATATCCAAATAGCCACCCAGCGAGGTCGGGCCGCGTGCCCGTGCGACTGCCCCGTCAAGTCCATCCAGAAGCCGATTGAGGGCAATCAGGGCCAGTCCGAGGGTTAGATGGCCAAACGCGATCGAAACCGCTCCAGCGAGCCCTATGGCCAGCCCCACGAAGGTCAGCATGTTGGCGGTGATGCCCCAGCCGGCCAGCGCCGTGCCTATGCGATTGAGCGGCGGATCGATCAACGGGCGGAGCTTGGCGTCGAGCATGGTCAGCCGCGTCCTAAAGCTGCCACGTGATGAGGCCGATCCAGGCCCCGGTCATCGCGGTGGCGATATTGCCTCCGATCCAACTCTTGATGCCCAGCCCTGCAACCTCCGCGCGCCGCTCGGGACACAGCGTGCCGATAGTGGAAACAAGCAATCCAACACTTGCCAGATTGGCCACGCCGCAGAGCGCATAGGTGACGATCAGCAGGCTGCGTGGATCGAAGGTTTCGCCCGGCAAAGCCGCCAGCTCGAGATAAGCGACATATTCGTTGAGAATGGCCTTGGTGCCCATCAGGCCACCCGCGGCCTGCGCTTGATCCCATGGCACACCGATCAGCCACATCAGCGGCGCGAACAACCATCCGAACACCCGCTTGAGCGTGATCGGCTCATCCCCAACCAGCGGTAGCAAAGCGAGCATCTGATCGGTCAGCGACACCAGTGCAAACACCACAATGATCACCGCGATCACGGCGAGGAACAGCTGCATCCCATCCATCGTGCCTTTGATAATCGCGTCGATACTGGATTCGTATTTGAGGCCAGGCTCCTCGGCGCCCTCGGCCTCAGTCGCGGTCTCCGTCTCAGCCTCTGCGTCTCCTGGGACCATCAACTTGGCAACCAGCAGCGCGGCGGGCAGCGATACAAGCGAGGCTGAGATCATATGGCCCACTGCATCCGGCACTGTCTGCGAGAGCGTAGTGGCATAGAGGATCAGGATCGCGCCACTGATTGTGGCCATGGCGAGAACCATCACCTGAAACAGTTCAGCCCGGCTAATCCGCGAAAAATAGGCGCGCACGACCAGTGGGCTTTCGACCACGCCGAGGAACATGTTAGCGCCGCCTGACAGGCCAACCACGCCGCTGACTTTGAGCGTCCGTCGCAGCAGGAAAGACAGCCCGTTGACCGCCCAGCGCAGCACACCCCAATGCCATAGCAGCGCAGCCAGAGCGGAGAAGACGATCACCAAAGGCAGGATCTGGAATGCGATCACCACCGGCGGCGCGACACCATCTTTGAGCTCAAACGGAAGCGGCGCTCCACCAAGATATCCGAACATGTAGGACGAGCCGTCCAGCGTCGCGCGTTCGATCGCTGCGACCCCGTCATTGGCAAGCGTAACGATGTCCCACACTATCGGCACGCGAACGATCAGGATCGCCAGCAGGGCTTGCAATCCGAGCGCCCCGAGGATCCATTGCCAGGTCGGCCGATTGCCGCGATTTTCAGAAATTGCCCACGCCGCCATCACCAGCAGGGCAATGCCGATCAGTCCTCGCAACTGGTCAAAAACTTCCACTTACGCAGCCCCTTAAGCGTGGTTCTCATTGCTTGTTGCCGAAAAGCGCGGCCAAGGCCAGCTCCGCCGTTGCGGCGCAAGCTAGCCCCGGCGCCAGGCGTGATACTTTTCAAGCAGATCCAATACCTTTTCGGGCTTGTGCGCCTTCTTCCATTCGCCAGCCGCGAACTTGTTGGCTTCGGCCATGGTTGGATAGGAGTGGATCGTCCCAAGGATCTTGTTGAGACCCAGCTTGTGCTTCATCGCAAGCACATATTCAGCCAGCAGCTCGCCGGCATGCGCGCCGACAATAGTCGCGCCCAGGATCTTGTCCTTGCCGCCGGGCGGGGTCAGCACTTTGACGAAGCCGGCAGTCTCGCTTTCAGCAATAGCGCGATCGAGATCGTCCAGGTGATATTGCGTGACTTCATATTCGATGCCCTGCTCTTTGGCTTCGGTCTCGTTGAGGCCAACCCTCGCCACTTCGGGATCGAGGAACGTCACTGCAGGGATGACGCTGTAATCGGCTTTGAAGCGTTTGAATTGACCGAACAGCGCGTTGACGCTGGCAAACCACGCCTGGTGGCTAGCGGTGTGGGTGAACTGGTACGGTCCGGCGACATCGCCGCAGGCATAGATATTGGGAAATTTGGTGGCGAGAAATTCATCGGTGACGACGGTCTTTTCGGTGTCGATCCCGATATCTTCGAGGCCATATCCTTTGAGCCGCGCAGCGCGACCGACGGCGACCAAAAGCACGTCAAACGGCACGGTGACTTCTTGTCCGTTATGCTCGGTGACGACCGAACCGTCAGCAACGCGGACGGCGCGGTGATCCACCAGCACGCTCACGCCCGATTCCTCGAGCGCTGTCTTGGCCAGCGCTGATACATCCTCGTCTTCGCGATTGAGCACGCGGTCGGCCATTTCGATCTGGGTGACTTGCGATCCAAGCCGCGCGAGCGCCTGGCTCAACTCGCAACCAATCGGTCCTCCGCCAAGGACGGCCACACGCGCTGGCGCTTGGTCCATTTCGGCAAAGGCATCCCACATCGTGTCACTGGTGAGATAGTTGCTGTCAGCAAGGCCTGGGATTGGCGGCACAAAGGGTTCTGCACCGGCAGCGATCACGATTGAACGCGATGTCAGCCGCTCAGTCCCGCCATCATTGCGCGCCACTTCAACCGTCCAAGGATCGACAATCTTGGCATAGCCTTCGATCACATCAACGCCGAGGCCGGTGTAGCGCTCAACACTATCATGGGGTTCGATCGCAGCGACCGCGCCTAGAACGCGTTTGATCGTTTCCTTGAACGGCACTTCGGGTTCGGCTGCCTTCAGCCCGTATTTGTCAGCATGGCGGATCTGAGCAGCGACCTTCGCACTCTTGATCAGCGCCTTGGAAGGCACGCAGCCCGTGTTGAGGCAGTCACCACCCATCTTATTCGCTTCGACAAGCGTGACTTTGGCTTTCACCGTCGAAGCGATCAGCGAGGAGACCAGGCCAGCCGAGCCCGCACCGATCACGATCATGTTGCGATCGTAACTCTTGGGTCGGGTGAAACCGGCATAGACCTTGCGCCGTTGCAGCCAGCCAATAATGCCCTTGGCGATCCACGGCACGATCGCAAGGAATACGAAGGAACCGATCAGAACCGGCGAGAGCAGGCCCGACGTGTCTTCGATCTGCGCGAGCTGAGTGCCCGCATTGACGAAGGCGATGGTGCCAAGGAACATCCCGATTTGGCTGACCCAGGCGAAGGTCCAGGTTCTGATCCGGGTCAGGCCCATCACGAGGTTGATCACAAAGAACGGGATCGCCGGGATCATCCGCAGCGTGAAAAGATAGAAGGCGCCGTCGCGCTCTAGGCCCGAATTGATGGCTTTCAGGCGATCGCCAAAGCGGGCCTCGATCGTATCGCGCAGCACATAGCGCGAAGCGAGGAAAGCCAAGGTCGCGCCAATCGTCGAAGCGAAGGACACGATGATCGTGCCGGTGACGACGCCGAACAGTGCACCCGCTGCCAGTGTCATGATCGCAGCGCCAGGCAGCGAAGCGGCGGTGACGGCGACATAGATCAGAAAGAAGATCGCGATGACCAGCACCGGATTGTCGGCGTAGAATGTCTTGGCCGAGTCAACCTGAGCCTTGATCCCTTCGATCGTGAGCACTTCGCCCAGATCGAAGAAGAAATAGGCTGCAATCAGCGCGACGAGCGCAAGGATGATGGCAATCTTCTTCATGATGTCCCCTTTGTGCTGCTCATTCGCGCATGTTGTTCACGCGGTTACACCCCATGAGCCAGTTTTGCGTAGGATGCGGTCCAGCGTTTGTCGATCCACTGTTTGAGCTGGTGAACCCACTTACCCTGAGCAGCGAACGGCCCGTATGTGCCAATAGCTGACCCATTCCCGGTCGCGAGCAGGTAGAGGCTGGCAGGTCGCGGAATATAAGATCGAGCGGGTTCTGTTCCGCTCAAGGCCGAGCGGAGATTGGCCGCAATGACGGGGCCAGCATGGACCGCGTGCACGCCCGAATGCGTCACCGCAACATCCTGGCGCGCGGCAATGTCGCCGACCGCAAAGATCGTCGGATGCGAGATCGAGCGTTGGTGTGCATCGACCGCGATGAACCCATCGGCGTCGACCGCCAGGCCGCTTTCGCCTGGCCAATCGGGCGCTCCGCTGCCCAAGGCCGCGACGATCACATCGATACCCGCAAGGTCGCTAGGACCGGCCTGAAGCACGCCATCGCGCAGGCTTGCATCGTGCTCCAGCAAGGCAATGCCTTGTCGTTCGAGCTCCGCACGCACCAGCCTTCGGCCCCATCCACCAAAGCTGGGCAACAAGCCCTCGGCCCCCGCGACTAGCGTGATCGCAGCCTCTGATGCGTGCGTATGATTGTTGAGGGCAAAGGCCAGCTCCAAACCACCCGCTCCACCGCCTATAATTGCGATCTGAGCGGTTTTTTCCGGCCTTTGGTTGGCAGGGGTGCCAAGCCCTTCCAGAAAGCCCTCAATCGGCCTTACATCCAGGATTCTGGGGTCCTCACCCAGTACCTTTTGGGCACGGCCAATGCCACCGGTGTTGATCGAGCAGATATCGAATTCGAGATCGCCATTGTGCTTCGTCTGCACGCGCTGCTGATCGGGCTCGATCCCGACGCAGCGATCCTGGACAAAGCGCACACCCGCTCTCTCGGCTAGCGCTGCGATATCCACCCGCCCCTCGGCCTCGTCATATTCACCGGCGATCCAGCCCGGTACCATGCCCGAATAGCGCAGATGGCTGTGTGGTGAGATGAGCGTGGCTTGCTCGGTCGGACGGCCATTGATGATCCAGTCCGCCAGGACCGCGAGGTGCGAATGCCCGCCACCAATCAACAGTAATTTGCGCTGGGCGACACTCATCATGCGAAGTGATCGCCAATCGAGCTCACAGTGTCAAACTCCGCGATCCGCTGGTGGATCGCTTGAGCCGTGTCAGAGACCCTGCAGTTCGGCTTCTTCAATAATCCGCTCAACCTCACCGACGAAGCGATCATGCCGAGCGGCCTTGGCCAATTGCACGCGAGCCATGTCGCGATTGCCCAGCTTGATGTCGACCTGAGCGGACAGAATGGTGGCCGGAACATACCGCGCGAGCGGCGTCGAGAATTGCTGGAGAATGTCTGCGCTCTTGCGGAAGTTGCCTTTGGCATAGTGCAGCCGCGCATTCTGGAAATTGAGCAGGCCAAAATCGGGATGGCGAGCGAGACCCGATACCAGCGTGTTCTCAGCAGCGATTGTCTGACCAAGATCCAATTGCAGGCCCGCTACATTGGTAACCGGCAGTGCGTGATCGGGATAGTCTTCAGCCAGCGCGGAGTAGATCTCCAGCGCTTTGACCAGATCGCCATCGCGAATGGCCAGTTCGCCTGAGATCAGACGGGCTTCGTAATGCGCGGGATTCGCTTCGAGCGAATAGCCAACCGCGTCGGCCACCTTTTCCCAATCGTCGAGCGTTTTGAAATGGGCGGCAGCGCGGGCATGGATTGTCGCAGAATCGGGATAAAGATTGACCGCTTCGATCAGCACGTCGATCTGATCTTCAAGCGTGCCCGCTTCAAGGTGAGCCCAGAGCAACGCCGAATAGAGTTCAGCGCTCCATTCCTCGCGGTTTTCCTCCCTTTCGAGCAGTTCGATCGCATTTTCTGCCTTGCCACGTACCACAAGGCTGCGCGCCTGCAGTTCCAGCCGCTTGACCGGATCGAGGTGCTGATCGCCAATTTCGTTGAGATAGCGCTCGGCAACATAGCCATCCGAGAGGTTGAGCATGGTCTCGACCAGAAGGACGCGCGCGTCGTCATTGCCAGCATCCTGATCGAGCACGCTCAACAGCTTGACCCGCGCTTGGCTAAATTCCTTTGCGTCATAGGCCGCTTGGGCCGAGGCAAAGCTCGCCGGTTCCTGCTCGGAACAGGCGGATAGGCACAGCGCACTTGCCGCAATCAGGGTCAGGCCATGAAATCGCATGGTCCGACCTTTACCGCGACCAGATTGGGATTTGGTTTACGCCCAAAAGGAAAGGCCGGCCCCAGACTGATGTCTGAGCCCGGCCGTTGTCATCCGAAAGCCGATTGGTTTGTAGGATTATCCCTTCTTCTTATCGCCTGATTTCTCAAGCTTGGCGACCAATTTGCGGCCACCCAGGACACCGGCTGCGCCGAGGCCGAGGAACAGCAGGCCGCTTGGCGCTGGCACCGGAGTGCCACCCGAGCTTGACGAGCTGGAACCGCCAGACGTGCTCGAGCTGCTGCTTGAGCTAGAGCTGGTGCTTGAGCTGCTGCCCGAGCTTGACGATGTGGTTGAACCACCGCTCGACGATGAGCTGGTCGAACCGCCCGAAGAGGTTGAGCTGTAGCCACCGCTGGTGCTGGTGCTGCTTGAACCCTTCTTCGAAGATCCCTTCTTGGAACCCTTCTTAGAGCCCTTCTTGGTCTTCTTGGCCTTGTTATCGTCGTCGTCGCCGTATTTGTCGCCGTAGTGATCGTTGTTGTTCGAGCCCTTCTTGGAAGACCCCTTCTTCGATCCCTTCTTGTTCTTCTTGGCTTTGTTGTCGTCGTCGTCGCCGTAATTGTCACCGTAGTGACCGCCGCCAGAACCGCCCTTCTTGGAAGACCCCTTCTTGGAGCCCTTCTTGTTCTTCTTGGCCTTGTTGTCGTCGTCGTCGCCGTAATTGTCACCGTAGTGACCGCCGCCAGAACCACCCTTCTTGGAAGAGCCCTTCTTGGAGCCCTTCTTGTTCTTCTTGGCTTTGTTGTCGTCGTCATCACCGTAGCCAAAAGCGGCATCGATGTCTGACGCGTTGAAGGCCAGCAAGCCGTCTACGCCGTCGATTGAGCCGATGCTGTTCGGAGCTGGCGCTGGAAGATCAACCGCGCCGGCCGGCGTTGTCGAACCGACAAAGCTCACCGCGACTGCCGCTTGCAGGAACGCGTTCTTGGATAATTTCTGGGACTTCATACTGTTTCCCCCAAAACGAACTGTTCGACAGCGAAAGATCGGGTTAGCTGCCGGATGACTAATGCCCTTCATCACGCGGATTCAGGGGCGTGAGCAATGCGGATGAAAGCGCTGTCTCGCGATGGGACGACCGCGCGTGACAGGCTTAATTTTCAATCCGCTTGGAAAATTTGAACAAATACCGGTGTTTCTCTGGAATATTCATGCGCTCGGTATCGGACAGGCCTAGGGCCGCGTGCGATTCAAATGCCAAAGTGTCGGTGAACCACGGCATCGCATAGGTGAAGTAGAGCAGCGGCCGGCCATGGGTGGACGCGCATGGCATACCGCCATGATAGGTACGATAATCCAGCACCAAAGCACTGCCCGCTTTAGTGTAGACGACCTCGGAAGGGCCCTTCCAATTGTCGTCCTTGCTGGTGGTGTGCGTGCCTGCCCAAAATTGTGTGCCACCCGATTCCTCATCGAGATCGATCAGCGGGACCAGAATTGTCGTCGCATAGAGCGGAACATTGGTATTGCCCGGATCGGTGTTGAACAGGAGCGGGTGCTCGCGGTGGATATGCTGCATGCGCGCGCCGGCATGGGTCACCACTCCGCCAAAGGCGTGCAGCACCGGCTTTTCGCCCATCATGCGCGTCATCAGATCAACCAGAACCGGGTTGGCAAACACCGCGGGATCTTCAAACGCGCCGCGAATGCGGATCGGCACGGTGAAGCGCTTGTCGCCCACATTGTTGGGCTTCCCTAGGCCAGAGCTTTGCCATTCGCGGGCCTGGCGATCGAAATCTTCGCGCAATGCTGAAACCAGGTCCGGGCTGATAATCTGATCGATCAGAACGGCTCCGGTCTTGGTCAGGATTTCGCTCGATTTGTCGATCACCTTAGGATCGCTGAAGGCGACCGTGAGGTGCGGATAGGACGTGGCGGGCTCGTCATCCGCGGCCTCTTCTTCCTCCGGTGCAAACTTGTCGGCGATCAGGCGCTGAGTGGGCGCAAAGCTGCCATCCAGTTCGAGCGACTTCTTCGCCATCGCCTCTGCTTCGTCGAAGCGATCGAGCCGCAGCAAGGCCAAGGCATGGACGAAATGGCGCTGAGCGGTGGGGCCAAATTCTTCGCTTGATTGCTCGATCAACCGCAATGCGTGATCGTGAAAGCCCAGCTTCATACAGAGATGCGCGACGCCGCAATCGAACGAAACCGGAGTGCCATCAGGGAAGAATGACCGATAGGCCTCCATGTACATCTCGTAGAGCTGCACCTCGTCATAAGCGTCCTCGCCCTGTTCAAGCTGATGGAACAGGAACGGCAGACATGCCTCGGCGATTGCAGGATCGTATTTCGAAAAGCGCACCCATGCCTCAACCTGACGGATCGAGGCATCGGTCACCGTTTCCTCGACCAGCTCGCTCAGTTCATGCGCGTCGTAGGGATAGAAGTCCTTGAGATAGCCCTTGGCTGAGCGCATCGTGTCCGAAAGGTCGATCCCGGACCATTTGTCTCGGCCCGGAAGAACCAGCGCACCACAGCTGAAATTCGCGTCGCGATGGCGCTGGAACTGGCTCTTGCCGCCATGCGCTTCGAACAGCTGATCAAAGATGTGAAAGTTGGAATAATGCGCGAAATAGCTGTCGAAAATGAAAGGGCTGTTGAGGTCAAAATCATCGGGATGGGCATAGCCCAAACCACCGCACAACAGCATCAGCGGTGTCGTGCGGTCCATGAAGCTTTCAAGGAATTCAAAGCCGATTTCGGGGACGACGATATGGTAATCGTCTTCTTCGTCGGATTCGTCCGCGTAGCGCTGGATAATCGTGTTGAGCAGCGGATTGGCGCTGGCCTCACCTTTGAGCGGATGCGACTCAAATTGCTCGGTCACGGTGGTGAAAGAGGTGACGGGATTGTCGAGAAAGCCCGCCTCTGACGAGATCAACGACATCGAGACCTGTTCCAGCTTCTTGTCGCGGACCCGCAGCAAATTCGATGGAATGGAATCGAACAAATAATTGGCGATGATGATCGTCGGTCGCCCGGCATAGGCGTCAGGAGTGCGATCACCGTCCGCAGTGCGGATCACCGGTTCCCGCTCGACCAGCAATTGCGCAAATTCTAGAACGCCGCTCTCGATCAGCGGCTGAAAGCGATGCTTGGCTGACCAGTTGGACAGATTGCGCTGCGCAGCATCGGTCAGGAGGTAAGTGAATTCGGGGCATTCTTCGCCGTCAGCGAAATGATAATTGAACAATCGATTGAGGAATTGCCAAGCAAATCGGCCGCTTCCGCCGCCCAGTTCAATCACGATCGGTGGTTCGCTGTTTCCTTCCCTCATCAAGTCACGGAAGAACGCCGCAACAATGCCGGCATAGGTGTCAGCCGTGTAGCAGTTCGCCGTGCTTCCCTGCGGCACGATCTTCTGCTTCCACGCCTCTGGGCCCTGATCTTCATAGAAGCGTTGCAACAGCTCCCAGGCCAGAGAATCCCTCACGGGCGTAAGTTTTTGAATTCGTCCCACCTAAGACGCCCCCAACTTGATCTACCTCTGCACGCCTCCATAGGAGTATGGTTAGCGCGCCAGAAACCGCGTTAATTGCGTAAGGTAAAATAAGCGTATGCGTGGGGTTTCGAGTCTGTCCGGCTTCGCCGCCTGAGGGTGCTTCCTCTCTCGCGCCGATCTTTCTAAATCGAGGGTCCGCAAACAGCTATGGAGGCACCGGTGAACCCCGATGCCTCCACCTCGCTGATCCTTAGAAACCGATTGCCACGCCGACGCGACCGCCAGTCGTGTTTTCGGCCGTCGATCCACTGATCGCTCCCGAGACATAGATTTGATCGGTCACTCGGCCGGTGATCGCGCTGCTAAAGCCCTGCTCTCCATTGTAGGTGGAGAGGTTGAAGGACATCGACCAATCGCTATCTGGCACGATCATGGTACCCGACATCGCCATGGCCGCTGCAATCCCGCCATTGGATTCCCGGCGATTGTAAGCAACGGCCTGCTCGAGCGCGCTGGTGCGCCCGTCCAGAACGTTGATCCGTCCATCGAGTGTTGAGAGCGTGCTAATGTCGAGCGTCGAAGTGGCCAGATTGCCGAAGGCGTCCGTGGTCACCAGGCTCAACGCCCCCTCCTGCGCCGCACGGCTCGCTTGCGAGGTGATGCCAGGTGCGCGCACGCGGTTGATGGCAGAACCAAGCGCGATCAGATCAACTTCGTCGGCAACAGCGTTAGGGCCGATTGCAATCGCACCAGGCGCCGTTGCTTGCGCGTTGTTGCCGATCGCGATGGCACCGTCACCCACCGCGCTGCTGTTCAGTCCCAGGGCAACCGCGCCCAGGCCATTTGCAGTGTTGCCAGCCCCGATCGAGACAGCGCCGTCGCCACTCGCGTCGTTGCCGGCACCAATCGCCACAGACTGTCCGGCCAAGGCGTTGGCCTCGTAGCCAATTGCCACCGAGCCATTGCCTGCAGCAGAGGCCAACGGCCCGGCTGCAAGTGCATTCTCACCGCCGGCTACCGCACCACCGGCATCGGAATTGACGGCGAGATACTCAAGCTCAGCTTCGTTCGCCTGAGCCTTGGCCAGGGCGACATCTGCGTCTGCCTGCGCGTCCATGGCGGCCGTCATCGCGGCGTCAGCATCGGCTTGCGCTTCAACTGCAGCTTCAAACGCCTGCTCGGCGGTTTGCTGGGCAGTTGCCGCGTCGTCACCGGCCTGCATCGCCGCGATCTGGGCTGCGCGAGCCTCATTGCGGGCCAGATCAGCGGCAGATTGAGCAGCGACAGCTTCATCAAAGGCCAGGTCAGCTCTGGCCTGCGCTGCAGCAGCATTTCCAAGCGCCTGATTGGCGGTTGATTGCGCGTTCGCTGCACTGGTCGCAATGGTTTGCAACTGACCGTAACTCGCTGCATCGGTCGATTGCGTTCCATCAGCCACATTGGTGATGCGACGTTCATTGCCGGCGCTGCCGACCGAAACCGTGTTGGCCTCATCAGCTACTGAATTCGCGCCAAGCGCGACCGAGTTTTGTGCCGAGGCGACCGCTCGCGTCCCGATTACCGTCGAAAGCGCTGCCTGAGCGTTGGATTGGTAGCCAACCGACGTCGCGAAGTTCAGATCCGCCACCGCGCGCGAACCAATTGCGGTGGTGCCCGCACCCAGAGCTTGGGCGCGTTCACCCGACGCCGTTGCGAATGGACCTTGGGCCTGAGAATAGGAACCGACAGACGAAGTGCCGACCGCCTCAGCCGAAGACCCGCTGCCCAGAGCAAGCGCATCTTCTGCACTGGCAGACGCTCGCGCACCAATCGCAGCTGAGTCTCGACCGCTCGCTTCCGCCATATAGCCCTGCGCAATCGCACGCTCGCCAGTCGCGCTGGCTTGTGCGCCCATGACCACCGAATTCTCAGCAGCTGCAGACGCAATTGCGTCCGTACCGATCACCGTAGAATTCTTGGCCAGGGCCTGGGCTGCGTCGCTATCTGTGTCGTCTTCACCGTCTTCACCGATAGCGATCGCGCCCGCGGCAGATGCTGTCGCATCTTTACCTGCAGCCAAAGAACCGGTACCGGAAGCCATCGCGCCTGCTCCGAGGGCAGTCGAGCCGGACGCGATGGCCCCGGCGCCCAGAGCTAGCGACCGATCGCCCTGGGCTTGGGCGCCTTTGCCAAGAGCGATGGCATCAGAGCCAGTCGCCTCGGCATTGCCGCCCGAACTGTTTACATCCAAATATTCGAGTTGAGCCGTGTTTGCTGTGGTGCTGGCCGCTACCGAGCTAAGCTGGCCGATAGTCGCCGCGTCGCTGTCATCGATACCATCGGTGACGTTGGTGATACGGCGAGTGAGGCTATTGGCGGCGTCACCAACGGAGACCGTGTTGGCTTCGTCAGCAACCGAACCGGTGCCAAGCGCCACCGCGTCTTCGGCTGTCGCCGCTGAGCTGCTGCCCAGTGCAAGCGCTCCTTCCGCTGTTGCCGACGATCGGACGCCCAACGTGGCCGCCCGCGACGCGATTGCTCTTGAATAGGCACCAAGCGCCACACTGCTCAGCTGGGTAGCGCTTGCATTGCTACCCAAGGCAGTCGCTTGCGTTTCTGATGCGTTCGCGCCATCGCCAAGGGCAGTCGTTTCGCTTGCTGACGCTTTCGCATCACCACCAATCGCGACCGAGTACTCGACCGCTGAACTGATATCGCCAACCGCAACTGCATTGTCACCAGAGGCCGAGGATCCACCACCGATCGAGACCGCAAAGTCGTCACTGGCCGAACTGTCCGAGCCAAGCGCGACCGAACGAGTACCGGTGGACGTCGCGCGTGCTCCTTGCGCCACCGACGATTCACCCGATGCAGTCGTCTCTTCGCCAATTGCAATGGCGTCATCACCTGTCGCATTCGATCCCGGTCCGGTGCTGTTGACTGCAAAGTAGTCAAGCGAAGCCGTCGCAGCGGTGACAGTGCTTGTCAGCTGACCAACCGTCGCAGCGTCGCTGTCATCAATGCCATCGGCAACGTTGGTGATGCGGCGGGTGAGGCCATTGGCAGCATCACCGACCGAAACGACACGATCCTGCGCCGCAACTGAGGACGCGCCCAAGGCCACAGCCTGATCCGAGTCGCCAACATTAGCCCCATAGCCAAGCGCGACCGAGTCAGTAGAGCTGCTACTAATAGTTGTACTTGCACCAAGAGCGAGCCCTCGTGTACCCATGGCGCGCGCGGCATAGCCGATAGCCACCTCACCAAACTCACCAGCCCCATTGTTGACGGAAGTCTCCGCGCCGGCGCCGATCGCGATTGATCCTGTGGCAGCAGCGGTCGCTTCATAACCGATAGCCACTCCACGGTTCGCCCCAGGGACAACTGTGCCGTTCGCATCCGCATGGTACCCCAATGCGACACTGCCTTCGCCATCGGCCCGCGCGTCGGTTCCCACCACCAGGGCTCCTATGCCGCGACTGGTAGCGTTTCCGCCGATCGCGATGGCATCCACTGGAGGAACACTACCATTGGTTCTCACGCCAGCATAGGCGTTCTGGCCAATCGCGATGGTTCTACTCTCGTGCGCGTCTGCGCTTTCACCAATCGCGATGGCGTCATTGCCGGTGGCGCTGGCCGCAGCACCCGTGCTGTTCACCGCGAAGTATTGCAGCTCAGCCGTATTGGCCGCGACGTTCTGATTGGTCGTGAACAGCTGTGAGCCGGTGACGGCATCGGTAGACGTGGCCGTCAGATCGCCTTCGGCGACGTTGACGATCTTGCGCTCATTCCCGACGCTGCCTACCGAAACGGTGTTGGCTTGGTCCGCGATTGATCCGACACCAAGCGCGAGCGCGTTCTCGGCGGTCGCTTGGGCGTTGTCGCCAAACGCCGCCGAACCCGAAGCGCTGGCAATGGCACCGTCGCCATATTCGGAGCTGTCCGTGCCGGTACCATCATCGATATCGTCATCGTCGATCGCGGCAATCGCCGTGCCAACGCGACTGTTAAGCTGGCCAACCGTCGCGGCGTCGCTGTCATCGATACCGTCGGTAACGTTGGTGATCTTGCGTGTGAGGCCATTGGCGGCGTCACCAACGGACACAACGCGATCCTGCGCCGCAACGGAGGACGCGCCTAAGGCGACAGACTGGTCAACAACGTCAACCAAGGCGCCGTATCCCAACGCGACCCCCCCTGCGCCATCAGCCTGAGCTTCGGTACCCACTACAAGGGCTCCTTCAGCGCGACTGTTGGCACCTCCGCCAATCGCAATCGCATCCACTGGGGCGGGAGCACCTGGGGCCAAATGGCCAACATAGGCGCTCTGACCAATGGCGATGGCCCTTCTTCCGTTTGCCTGTGAACTTGCACCAATCCCAATCGCCTCAGCACCTGTCGCGGTAGAAGCTGGACCAGTGCTGTTGACCGCGAAATACTGAAGTTCGGTCGTATTGGTCGTGATATTGCTGGTGTTATTCGCAATCGCCGTGTTCGCATTATCGACCCGCGTGTCGAGCGCGCCGATGTCTAGCGCGTTCTGGTCCGCATCTTGCTGAGCCAGATCGGCGGAGAGCTGCGCAGTATCAACCGCCTCATTGGTCGTGAACAGCTGCGAGCCGGTGACCGCATCAGTCGAGGTGTCGCTGATATCGCCTTCAGCGACGTTGGTGATTTTGCGGGTTAGACCAGTAGTCGAATTTCCGACCGATACGGTGTCGGCTGCATCGACACGCGAATTCGCGCCCAGGGCCACGCCGCGTGTCGCGCCTTCTTGAACCCTGGCGTCCTTGCCTAAGGCAGTGCCTCGATCAGTGTTCGACTGAATGATGGTATTTGCGCCCAAGGCCGTCCCGTTTGTCGAGTCCACTCGAGCTTCTTGGCCTATAGCAATACCGTCTGCCGCGCCTGTACGGACGCGGGCAAAATCACCGAGCGCGGTACCGCCGACACCGGCAACGTTTGCATCGGCACCAAGCGCAACGCCCGAGGGTTCGCTTACCCGTGCGCGGTATCCAATCGCCACGCCGAAAGAATTGAGGCCTGGCTGGACTGGGGAAGATTGTAGAACAGCAGCACCATTGCCGATAGCGACGCTATCGTTCGCGAGCGCGGCGGCACCTGGGCCAATCGCAGTCGAGTTCGACCGTGCCGTGGCATTTCCCCGGTTATCGGGATTGCCGAACGCCACAAATCCAAGCTCAGCCGTGTTGTTCGCGATGTTGGTTGTGTTGTTCGCAATGTTGGTCGTGTTCGTCGCGATGTTGGTGGTATTGTTCGTGACATTCTGGTTGGTCGTGAACAGCTGTGAGCCGGTCACCGCATCGGTCGACGTTGCAGTCAGATCGCCTTCAGCGACGTTGACGATCTTGCGCTCATTGCCGGCGCTGCCGACCGAAACCGTGTTGGCTTCATCAGCTACTGAATTCGCGCCAAGCGCGACCGAGTTTTGTGCCGAGGCGACCGCTCGTGTTCCGATTACCGTCGAAAGCGCTGCCTGAGCGTTGGATTGGTAGCCAACCGACGTCGCGAAGTTCAGATCCGCCACCGCGCGCGAACCAATTGCGGTGGTTCCCGCACCCAGAGCTTGGGCGCGCTCACCCGACGCCGTTGCGAATGGACCTTGGGCCTGAGAATAGGAACCGACAGACGAAGTGCCGACCGCCTCAGCCGAAGACCCGCTGCCCAGAGCAAGCGCATCTTCTGCACTGGCAGACGCTCGCGCACCGATCGCAGCTGAGTCTCGACCGCTCGCTTCCGCCATAAAGCCTTGGGCAATCGCACGCTCGCCAGTCGCACTGGCTTGTGCGCCCATGACCACCGAATTCTCAGCAGCTGCAGACGCAATTGCGTCCGTACCGATCACCGTAGAATTCTTGGCCAGGGCCTGGGCTGCGTCGCTATCTGTGTCGTCTTCACCGTCTTCACCGATAGCGATCGCGCCTGAGGCCAGAGCTTGCGCGTCGGTACCCACCGCGACTGTGCCAAGTCCATTGGCGGTGGCGCCTGAGCCATAGGCCGTTGAGCCATTGGCAAAGGCCCCTGCGCCCACCGCGGTTGATCGCGCAGACATGGCCCGCGCTTCGGCACCCACAGCGGTCGCGTCCTGAGCGTCAGCGACAGCACCCTTTTCATCGTCATTGGTGTCCCCACCAATAGCGACCCCGCCGGAGGCAAACGCCTGAGCCGAAGAGCCCATTGCGACGCTATCTTGGCCATCGGCCCTGGACAGCGAACCCACTGCGACGCCATCGACCCCGTTGGCTGTCGCTTGTGGTCCGGCGCTGTTGACCGCGAAATAGGCGAGCTCAGTGGAGTTGGCTGTGATATTTCTTTGGTTATCTTGGATATCAGCTTTATTCTCGGCAATATCCTCTTGGGTTTCCCAGAGTTGTGAGCCCGTGACCGCATCGGTCGAGGTGTCGCTGATATCGCCTTCAGCGACATTTGTGATTTTGCGGGTCAAGCCACTGGCTGCGTCGCCCACCGAGACTGTCAGATCCTGATCGGCGACCGAATTGCCACCGATCGCAACCGAGTCGGCTCCGGTCGCGGAGGCTGGCCCGGCAAAATTGACCGGGTTCGTCGCGAGGTATTGCGTGCTCGACGCGTTGACATTGGCAATCGCGGTGTTGAGCTGGCGAATGTTCACCGCATCGGTGTCGTCCTGACCATCGTCGACATTGGTGATCTTGCGTTCGTTACCAACGCTGCCGACTGAAATAGTGTTGGACGCATCGGCGACCGAACCTGCACCCAGGGCCACGGCGTTCTCGACGCCAATATCAACCAGCGCACCGGCGCCAAGCGCGGTGCTGCTTTCGCCGCCAACATTCGCGCCTGCACCCACAGCGGTGCCCCGTGCTTGATCGACAAAAGCGTCTGTGCCAATCGCGGTGGCGTCTAGGGCAAGGGCCTGCGCGCCCTGTTCGAAAGTCAGATCTAGTGGATCGTCAATGTCAGACCCATCGCCACCAATCGCAATGGCTCCGCTAGAGTCAGCAAAGGAAGAGGCCCCGAGTGCGATACCATCGGCACCTTCGGCTGCTGCAAATTCCCCTATTGCAATCGCGCTTTCAGCCAAGGCGGTGGTGCCGGCGGATAGACCGATGGCGATGCTCCCTGGCGCTTGACTTGCCGTCCCAGCGCCGAAGGCCGCAGCACCCTCTCCGATGGCGGCACTATCCGTACCAACGGCGGTCGAGTCCACGCCCCACGCTTGTGCACCGAAATTGTCTGCATCTATGTCACTGTCTGCACCGATCGCTAGGGCGCCAACTTCCGTCGCGGCCGATTGGCGTCCGATCGCGATAGAATACTCACCCGCAGCATTGGCAACCGAGCCGAGCGCGGTTGCACCCAAGCCTTCGCTGCGTGCGCCACCGCCCAACGCGGTGCCAAAGCCTTCGACGCTAGCAAAGGAATCTGCGCCAACTGCGGTGGAGCCTTCGCCCAATGCTTGCGCCGCAAAAAGGTCGCCATCTGCATCGGTGTCTTCACCGATGGCAGTCGCACCCTTGGCATTGGCAAAGGCATCGACACCAAACGCCACGGTGCCTTCGCCGATGGCGCGCGCATTGTTACCGAAGGCGGTTGAGCCCTCGGCAATCGCGCCCACACCCACCGCGGTTGAGCGGTCGGTACGCGCTTCGGCGTTGGGGCCGATCGCAAGCGATTCTTGGCCATCCGCCTTCGCGTCTTCAGGATCGGTCAGACCGGAAGTGTTGGCCGCGACAAGGCCGGTTATATCGTCGAGGTCATCCGTATTGGCCAGAACGGTGGTTTCGAGCGTGTTGAGCTGACCCACGGTCGCAGCGTCATTGTCGTCAGTTCCGTCCGCGACATTGACGATGCGGCGCTGGATCGCACTTTGCGTCTCATCTTCGGCAGTGTTTGGATCATCCGCGACCGCCTTTCGACCGACCGAGACGGTCAGACTTTCGTCAGCGACGGACTCCGCTCCCAGCGCAACAGACCGCACGGCATGCGCCTCGGTTTGGAAACCCAAAGCAACACTGCGTGCTTCAGTTGATTTAGCAGTCGGCCCGATGGCCACACCGTAAGTGCCGCTAGCTTCGGCAGGGGATGATTCAGACTGTCCTTCAGGAGTCGCATCATTGATCCAGATATACCGTTGCCTTGCGCTAACTTGCTCGACTGCCTGATTGGTAGCATTGAGCTGGCGGCCGTTTACCGCATCCGTGGAATTGGAAGAGATATCTCCATCTGCAACATTGGTGATTCGACGCTTTAGGCCAGTAAGATCGTTTCCTACCGATACGACGCCTTCCTCACTTGCGCGCGAGTTGAAACCAAGTGCGACACTGTTGCTGTCGTTCGCAACTGCCCCATCGCCAATTGCGGTCGAACTGGCAAACTTTGCCTGCGCGCCATCGCCACATTGCAGCGTCCCGCTCGGAACCGTGCCGGTGGGCCCCGTCGCAACACCATCGCCACAGACGGCCGCCGCAGCGATACTCTGATTCAATTGAGAGACCCTGGAATTGAGCTGACCCACAGTCGCGGCGTCATTGTCGTCTGTTCCATCCGCGACATTGACGATGCGGCGCCGGATCACATCGTCAGCGTCCGTGAGATTGTCGTTGTTGATGTCTCTGCTGCCATCCGCTCCCACCGAAAAGGTGAAGTCCTGTGTGGAAAGGGAGTTTGTTCCAATCGCTACCGAAGAAACACCATTTGCAAGGGAATTGCCGCCTATAGCGATGCTATCAGTGAAATTTACCGTTGCCCCGTAGCCAAGAGCTACGCTTCGTGTCCCACTCGCCAGTGTATCCCGGCCAATTGCGATTGATCGATCAAATCGGGCAAGAGCATCAACACCGATCGCGATTGAGGAATCCCCAGCCGCCCGTGCTCCAACCTGTCCGAGTCCACCTCCGATAGCGAGGGCATTCTTGCCGATTGCACTAGCAGGCGCATCCGCATCACTACTTCTAGACGAACCGGATTCATAGTCGAAGAACGCCAATTCGCCGGTGTTGGTGGAGATGTTGTTTGTGTTGGTCGTGATATCGCCTTCATTGGCAGTCACACGACCATCGAGATCGACAATATCGAGTGCATTAACTCCCGCCGCGTCCTCCGCAAGATCGGCGGTATCGAACGCTTGCTGCGCCAGATCCCTGGCCGTATTCAACTGACCCACAGTTGCGGCGTCACTGTCGTCGACACCGTCCCGGACATTGACCAAGCGGCGAGTTAATTGAGAACGGGATTCGTCGTCAGGAGTGTTGGGATCGTCCCCGACCGCTGCTCGGCCGATTGACACCGTATTGACCTCAGTGGCTACGGAGCCTGCGCCGAGCGCCACAGTGGCGTTCCCATCTGCGACCGCATTGACACCGAGGGCCACTGCCCCAAGGCCGCTTGCGCTCGCAGGAAGATTGCTTCCCTCTCCAGGGGTTCCGTTCGCAGCAAGGTAAATCAGATCGCTTGTCGCGGTCGTCACTTGACCCACGGTCGCGGCGTCATTGTCGTCGGTTCCGTCCGCGACATTAACGATGCGGCGCTGAATCCCGTCACCTGCCCCATCGGAGCTTTCGGCCCGACCAACCGAAACGGTCAATTCCTCATCAGCGACCGATCCGCCGCCAAGCGCAAGGGCATCATCCCCGGTGGCGCTGGCGGGCGCGGTGTAGGTGACGCCGTTATGGGCGAGGAAGGGATTGGCCCCCGCGGAAACTGCGGCAATGGCTGCGTCAAGCTGCCCTTTGGTCGCGGCGTCGCTGTCATCGCGACCGTCTTCGACATTGACGATGCGGCGCTTGAGCTCCTCGTCTCTGATAGTCGACAGGTCATCAGTCCGGCCAACAGAAACCGTCTTATCCTCTAGTGCGACCGAAGTTGCACCCAGCGCGACGCTGAGATTTCCCATCACACTCGCATCAGACCCGATTGTGACGGCACCTTCAGTGCCGGCAACGTTTTGCGCACCGGATCCGATCGCCACCGAGCCGATTCCCCGCGCGACGGCATCGTCGCCCGCCGCGATCGACCTGAGCCCGATTGCATTGGCCGGACTGCCGGTCTGCGCCTGATCAATCGGAGCGGTGCCTTCGTTGAAAGCGAACCATTGCAGTTCATCCGCAGCAGCATCGGCGGTGGAGGCGGCAGAGTTGGCTGTGGATGCAGCGGTATTGGCGGTTGAGGCGGCGGAGTTGGCCGTTGACTCGGCGGAATTTGCTGTGGATGCGGCGGAGCTTGCAGTCGAGCTGACCGCATCAAGCTGTGCCTTGTTGACCGCATCGTTGCTTTGAGTGCCAGGCGCTACGTTGGTGATCTGGCGCTTTAGTGAGTCACTGCCGACAGAGACCGTGTTGGCGCGGGTATTCCGGGAATTGGCCCCCAGAACCACTGTGTTTGCAGCCGCAGTGTGCGCATCATGGCCAAGGACTGTTGCATTGGCTGCGGTCGCCTCAGAGCTCCGACCAATCGCAATTGCATTAGAGGGACCATTAGGCGTTTGGCTGCTGTTAGATCCATCATCCGATCCAGTACCGGACTTCGCGCCATGTCCAATCGCGATATTTGACAGCCCGTTGGCTACCGACTTGCTTCCGATCGCGACGGAAAATTGACCATAGGCACTAGAAGCCGCTCCAAGCGCTACTGATTCATTGTTAGCGATGGCGCTCCTTCCAACAGCAACCGCATTGCCACCGCTGATAAAACCTAAAAGGAATAAACTGGAATCGCCAGCCTCGGCATCGGCACCAATTGCTGTACTGCCACTCGACGCAAGAGCATCCGTCCCACAGGCCAAGGCGGAATCTTCTCCACCACTGCGCGCGCCGGCGCGGCCCTGGCCACCACTAGAGCCGCTGTTGGTGTCAACAATGCAATCCTCTGCCTGCGCTGGCGCAGCCGGCAGCAACATAGCTGTTGCCATGGCGGTGGTGGCAGCGGTGAGACAAAGTGTGCGGCGGAGCGTTTTTCGTGCCCTCGTATTCATGTCAGGTTCCCTTATCCATTATCTCCTTGAGCCGGCTCAGAGCATGCTGCCGGTCGGCAGCGGCCTGATCCCGCTCAGTGCGAGGGAGTCCTGCGGCTTGATCGAGTGAGATGCCCCCGACGAACCAGTCGTCAGCATTGATCTCATTCATCTTTACGAAGACTTGATCACGCATGATCTCGCCCTCAACTTCAATCGCCGCTTCGGTGATGCGATGGATCAGGTTGCGCTTTTGACTGGGCGAATGATCACCCCGGCGCACATCTATCGTCACAATCAACACCTAAGCACTCCCTCCCAAGGAGGTTGGTGGAACGAGCATCGGGGAAGACAGGTGACACTCGCTCCTGATTGATGCGAATGCGCCAGATCGATCAGGCCTGCATGATAACCATCCGACAATTGCGTGACATTTTCGGTTGGCGTTTTGTTAGCTGCCGGTTATGTTTGATGAGATAACACGCTGTAATTGCGTATTTTTATGTAGCACAAGCATGTTATGTTGTAGCATCACAGTCCTGGAAGCGGCGCTGGGTGCGAGATTGCTAGCTTGGGGCAAGGCCGAAATCGGTTCACCAAAAAGGCGCCAAAAAGGCGCTAAAAAGGAGCCAAAATTGCCCTTAGTCCTTGCAAGTCGGTTAGATTGGAAACGCACAATGTTGTCGCAAGGTTGGCAAAATAGGGATTGTCACTGAACCAAGGTTAGGAAAGGCAGTTTGCATAACTGCCTGAACATGCAGACCGGAATACGTCCATGCGGTACAGGTTTGATAAGTGCGAGTTTGATGCCGAGCGGTTTGAGCTGCTGCGCGATGGCAATGTGGTCAAAACAACACCCCAAGCGCTATCAATATTGCAATTCCTCTTGGTCAGCCGTTCGCGGCTCGTCACCAAAGACGAGCTGGTCGAAGAGATCTGGGATGGCCGGGCAATCAGCGATGAAGCGATTACCGTGCGGATACGGGCGTTGCGCGAAGCGATCGGCGACAACGGCAAGGACCAGCGCCTGATCAAGACTGTGCGCGGCAAAGGCTTTCGATTTGTTGGCGAGGTCCGCACTCGATCCCCGATCGCCGCCGGTGATGAGAGTGTCGAGGCCCAGCCAGATCCCCAGCCGAGCCCAGATCTCGACCCAAGACCGTCTATTGCCGTCTTGCCGTTTCTGTTTACCGGCAATCGCGCAGACATGTCGTTCCTAAGCTATGCCATTCCGGACGAGGTGCTGACCGAATTGTGCAAAGCGCGATGGTTGATGGTGATCGCGCGAGGATCGAGCTTTCAGTTTTCATCGCACCAATCGCGCCCGAAAGAGATATCCGAACAATTGGGAGCCCGCTATTGCGTCTCCGGCACAATCGAAGCGACCGAAGGCGGATTGGTGATCTCGACCGAGCTTGCCGAAACGGCAGACGAAAGTGTGATCTGGCGAGAGCGGCGGCGCATTGATGCGCAGGAAATCCACGATCTGCGCACCGAGATTGTGCAATCGATTTGCCTGCAATTGGAGCACTATATCGAGCAGCGCGAGTTTAGCTCAGCCCTGCTCGCCCCCGCCGATTCGCTCGACAGCTGGCAGAGCTTCCATGTCGGGATGCATCACCTCAATCTCGATCCAGTGCGCTACAATCACCAGGCAGAGCGGTGCTTCCGGCGTTCTCTTGAACTCGAACCGACGATGGCAAGAGCACGCGCGGGACTTTCGCAAACCTATTTCTACCAGCTCCATTGGGGCAACAGTGTCGATCCCAAGGAAACAGCTGAGGCGTGCCTTAACTCCGCGAAGCAGGCCCTTTCCGACGACCCATTTGATCCATTTTGCAACCTTGCGCTGGCACGCGCTGGATCCTTGATGCGGGATTACGAGGTGTGGCGCGCTCACATCGACAAGGCCGTCAGCCTGTCACCGAGCTATTCCCTCGCTGTGGCTGACCAGGCGCGCCTCCAAGCCGTGCTCGGAGAGTTCGAACAGGCCAAGACCTCCTTGGAATTGGCTGAGCGGCTTGATCCCATCGCGCTCAATCCAGAGACAACCGAATTGACCAAGCTGATCATCGAGATGGAAGCCAGCGATATGGAAGCCGCCGGAACGCGAGCTGCGGAGATGGCCGAGCATGGCATGCTGGGTCTGAACACGTTCGCCTGCGTCCTCCTTGCTCTTCATCTTGCTGGCAAGACCGAACACGCGCAGGTCGCCGCTGAAAAGATGAAGCAACAATTCAACCCGGCCCGCGTGGCCGATTGGTTCTCTCGCACCAATTTCAGAAACAAAGATTGGGCTGATGCAACCAAGAGCTCAGCCACGGCCTATGGCCTTGCCTAGGGGAACCGTCTGATCCGATGAGATACACGTTCGGCGACTTTGAATTTGACACGGAGAGGTTTGAGCTTCGCCGTGGCAATCAGATTGTTGAAACGACGCCTCAGGTCTTGTCGATCTTGCAATTCCTATTGGTCAGCCGCTCGCGGCTCGTCACCAAAGACGAGTTGGTCGATGAGATATGGGACGGTCGAGCCATCAGCGATGCGGCGATAACGGTAAGGATTCGCGCGTTGCGCGTCGCCATTGGCGATACCGGCTCCAAGCAAGCTTTGCTCAAGACCGTGCGCGGCAAGGGATTTCGATTTGTCGGCGAAGTCCGCGTGGATGCGAGCTCTGTTGCAGCACCGCAGCAAGCCAATCCATCGGCACAACAGGCCGCAGATTTGTTTCATCAGCCTTCGGTGGCAGTCCTGAAGGGGCAAATGGTTGGCAATACTGCCGCCTATGATTTCCTTGGCGAGGCCATTCCCGACGAGATTTTGACCGCGCTCTCGCGTATGCGCTCGCTGTTCGTGCTCGCACGCGGCACAAGCTTTCAGCACAATTCCTTTCAGATCGGCCCCAAAGCCGTCGGCGCCGCGATCAAGGCGCAATATGTGGTCTCGAATGAGTTTGAAGTAATCGGCAATCGTCTGCGCATGTCTTGCGAGCTTGCCGAGACGCAGAACGAAACCAACATCTGGCGTGATGCCTTTACGATCTCGCTGAACGAAATTCACGAAATGCGCGAGGATGTGGTTAACAGGATCGCCAACGCCATTGATCAGAACATCTCAATTCACGAACACCGGCTTGCTCGTTTGCGTGTGCCAGAGAAGCTGGGTGTGTGGCAGAATTTCCACCTCGGCATGTCGAATCTCGAGACGACGGGTGTGCCAAATTTCGACGGGGCGACTCACTCCTTTGAGCGTGCCGTGGCGAAAGATCCCGGCTTTGCTCGTGCTCATGCGGGTTTATCGATGTCCAATCTTACGCGTTTCTTTTGGGCGTGGAATCGCGGGATGAAAGTCCACGCGGACAACGGGCAGGCTGCCGCAAAGCGAGCGTTCGAACTCGATCCACTTGATCCGATTTGCGCATTGGTCGCATCGCGCCGATGCTTTTTCATTGGCGAACACGAGCAAGCCGAACAATATCTTCGGCAATCAGTCAGCCTCTCGCCGTCCGGCTTCTGGGCCCAAGCCGATCTTGCTCGCTTGGAAGTGCAAAAAGGGAATGCGACAGAGGCAGCGCACCACCTTGACCTTGCTGACGCGTTGCACCCTGGCTGGCTCAACCCAATCTACCTTTTGGAAACGCGCACCTTGATCGGATTGATCAACAACGATTTGGACCTCGCCGTCGAAACCGCGCGCAAGCTTGAGTCATTTGGATTGGCCAGAGTCTATTCAACCATGGCGGCTCTAGCGGCCTATCACAGGTCTGGGCAAAAAGATGAAGCCGCTCGAGTTGCGCAGCAAATTCGCGAGAAGTTTGATGGCATTGCCGGCTACAAGATCGTCAAAATCAACTCCAGCTTCTCGACCGACCTGGCTCAAATAATTGAGGATGCCTATGCGGCTCACGGCCTGAATTAGCCGCACGCGACTAGGGGTCAGTTTTGTGCTGCCGCCCAGCCGCTTCCGCGCACTTGCTAGCCAATAGCGTTGTAGATCAGACGAGCTCCAAGTCCTGTTGCCACCAGCACCACCAGGATGCCGATGCAATTGGCCAGCCAGCCATTCGCATGCCGACCAAGGATCGCCTTCTGGTTGAGCGCATAGATCAGGAATGCCGCAACGATTGGCAGCAGCAATCCATTGGCAAATTGCGCTGTCAGGATGATTTCGATCGGGCGAATACCTGTGAGCGAGAGCCCTGCCCCAATGGCAACCACGCTAAGCGCGACAATGCGAAACGCGGTGGAATTTTGCGCGCGATCGAGACGAAGGATTTCTGTCATGGCATAGCCCGTCGCCAAGGGCGCGGTGATCGCACTGGTCAAACCGGCAGCAAACAGGCCGATGCCCATCAGATATTTGGAGAACGGTCCAAACAAAGGTTCAAACTGCGTGGCCATGTCGGCGGCGTTGTTGACCGAAATTCCCACTGCAAACAGGCTGGCTGCAGCGGTTGATACGATCAGAATGGCGATCAATCCGCCAATGCCGATCGACAAAGCAGTGTCGGTCCGAGCGGCTCCGAGGTCTTCTGGATCGCTCCATTTGTTGCGCACCGCTGATGCGTGCAGAAACAGGTTGTAGGGCACAATCGTAGTGCCGATCAGAGCCAGCACTGTGAGCAAGGATCCATCGGGAATCGCCGGTCTGAACATTCCTGAGAGCATCGATGCAAGGTCAGGCCGGACAACCAGGAACGTCGCGATGAAAGCCAGCGCCATGATCGCCACGAGAAATACAAGTACCCGTTCGACATGGCGGTAGCTGCCGAAATAGAGCAACAGCGCGGCGAGCGTCGCGATCGCCACAACCGCAGCCTTGAATGTCGTCTCTGACTCACCTGCGATCGCCGAAATACCCAGCGCCGCTCCGGACAGATTGCCCGCTTCATAGGCAGCATTGCCGAGATAGAGCGCCAGGCCAACAAGAATAATCAGCGGCCAGTTCCAAGGTGATGCTTGCAGCAGATCTGCGAGAATCTCTGCCAAGCCCTTTTGCGATACGATGCCGAGCCGTGCTGACATCTCCTGCAGCGCAATCGTGGCCAAAGTTGCGAACAACAGCGCCCACAGCAATGTGTATCCGAAATTGGCGCCAGCAAGCGTCGAGGTCGTAACAGTGCCGGGGCCGATGAAGGCCGCTGCGACCAATGCACCCGGTCCGAAATTGCTCAATCGCTTCAGCATCAATCGTGTCCTATTCCTTGGTATCTCTCTGATGCGGCGGCCCAAATCCCCCGCCCGTTGGCGTGCGAATTGTCACCCGGTCACCGGAGGCAACATCAGCATTGCCGCAGCCACCCAATTCATCAACCGAGCCGTCTACCCGCGTTATCCAGTTGCGACCAATCCGACCTGGCTCGCCGCCGGCAACGCCCAAAGGGGCCGTGACGCGATGGTCAGACAGGATCGAACATTGCATTGGTTCGCGAAAGCGGATCGTGCGCGTGATTCCGTCGCCTGCATTCCATTGGCCACGCCCGCCCGAATTGCGATCGATCCGAAAGCTGTCGAGGATCACTGGAAAGCGGCGCTCGAGGATTTCGGGATCGGTCATCCTCGTATTGGTCATATGCGTGTGGACTGCCGCCGCACCGTCAAAGCCGGGCCCGGCCGGCGCGCCCGAACAAATCGTCTCGTAATACTGATACCGCTCATTGCCAAAGGTGAGATTGTTCATCGTCCCCTGCCCCGAACCGAGCCGGCCAAGCGCAGCAAAGACGATATCGGTAACGGCCTGGCTGGTCTCGACATTGCCGGCGACGACCGCGGCAGGCGGCTTGGGGTTGAGCATTGACCCTTCCGGAAGAACCAATTTGATCGGTTTCATGCACCCGGCATTGAGCGGGATATCATCCGCCACCAGACATCTGATGACATACAGCACAGCTGCTCGCGCCACAGCGGAGGGCGCATTGAACGCGGTCTCAAGCTGATTGCTGGTCCCTGTGAAATCGACCTCAGCCGATCGGGCATTCTTATCGATCCGAATTGACACCTTGATCTGCGCACCGCTGTCGAGCGTGATCTCAGCCGCGCCATCATCCAGCGTTGCAATGGCAGACCGAACGGCGGCCTCGGCATTGTCCTGGATGTGCTGCATATAGGCATGCACCGTCGCGCGGCCGTATTCGCGCACGAGCTTGAGCAGACCGTTGGCGCCCGCGCTGTTCGCGGCAACCTGGGCCATCAGATCGGCCACATTCTGAGCCACATTGCGTGCGGGATAGGGCCCCGACATCAGCAGGCGCTCAATCCGTTCGGTCATGAAGACACCCCGCTCGACGAGCTTCTCATTGTCGAGAACTACGCCTTCCTCTGCGATTGTTGTGGCAAAGGGAGACATCGATCCGGGCGAAACGCCGCCGACATCCTCATGATGCGCGCGCGACGCGACATAGAACAGAATATCGCGCTGATCCTCATCAAAGACAGGCGAGACAACAGTGATATCGGGCAGGTGCGAGCCGCCATTGTGCGGATTGTTCTGAACGAAAGCATCGCCCGGATTGATCGTCTGCCCACTGGCAATAATCGTCTGAACGCTTGCGTCCATTGATCCCAAATGCACCGGCACATGCGGGGCATTGGCGACGAGGCTGCCGGCCGCATCGAAGATCGCGCAAGAGAAGTCGAGCCGCTCTTTGACGTTCACCGATTGGGACGTGTTGCGCAAGACGATGCCCATCTGTTCGGCAATCGACATGTAGCGATTGTTGAACAATTCGAGCGTCACCGGATCGACCGCATCCAATGCGGCATCAACGCTTTCGGTCTTTGCTGCGAGCTCCAGAATAAGATTGCCCATGCCATCGAAGGCCCCGACCCAGCCGGGCTCGATGACGATGGTGCCATTGCCCTCAATCACAATCGCCGGGCCCGAAATTCGCGAGCCGCGGCCGAGGCTATCATGCGCAACAATATCGGCTTGGTGCCACGTGCCCTTTGAGAAGAACTGCGTGGTGCCAATCATCGCATCGGCGCCGAGTGCAACCGGTGCGGATGGCTGCACCTCTGTTTCGATCACACTGCTGCATTCGACGATCAGCGTTTCAATCCTGACGTCCTTGTCCTTGGCGGTGAAACCATATTGGCGTTGATGCGCCTGTTCGAACTGCGCGAGCATGCTGGCACAATCGTCGACCTCAACGCTGATGGTCGTATCGGTGCCGGCATATTTGAGCAGCGCCTTGGCGCTCCGCCGGGTCTGGCCCGCTGGCACGCCCTGCTGGTGCAGGTCGACTTCCGCTTGCACGCCGAGCTGCTCGACGCGTCGGACGATTTCAGCCTCGACCTTTGGCTCTAGCTCTCGATCAATCACCAATTGCCGCTCGCTACGGATCGGAGCGAGACCCATGCCGTAAGCTGAAAGGACACCCGAAAAGGGGTGCAGCAGGATTTTGGATATCCCCAAACGCTCCGCCACCAGGCAGGCATGCTGCCCGCCTGCGCCGCCAAAGCAATTGAGCACATAATCCTGGACATCATATCCGCGAGCGAGCGAGATCTTCTTGATCGCTTCGGCCATGTGCTCAACTGCGACGTTGAGGAACCCTTCGGCCACGTCTTCAGCCGAACGACCATCATCGATCTCATCAGCGATCCGAGCGAACCCGGTTCGCGCCGCCTCGAGATCAATCGGCTGGTCCTGGTTTGGGCCAAATATCTTCGGAAACAGGTTGGGCTGCAGCTTGCCCAAGCACAGATTGATGTCCGTCACTGCCAGCGGACCTCCACGCCGATAGCAGGCCGGCCCCGGATCGGCACCGGCGGATTCGGGTCCGACGCGAAAGCGGCCTTCGTGATAGCGCAGCACCGACCCACCCCCAGCTGCAACCGTATGGATGTGGAGCATGGGAACCCGCATTCGAACGCCCGCCACTTCGGTCTCGTAGACCGTCTCAAACTCGCCAGCGAAATGCGAAACATCGGTCGAGGTCCCACCCATGTCGAACCCGACGACCTTTGAGAATCCTGCTGCTTGTGCAGTTTCGACGCAGCCGACTATTCCACCCGCAGGGCCTGAAAGAATAGCATCGCGCCCGCGGAAATGCTCGGCCGCGGTGAGCCCGCCCGATGATTGCATGAACAGCAATTGACCCGGCATATTTCCGTCAGCGAAGGCCGATCGAACGGTGCCGACATAATGTGCAAGGATCGGCGTAAGATAGGCGTCCACGATGGTCGTTTCAGCGCGCGAAACGATCTTCATCAGGGGGCTCACCTCATGACTGGTCGAGACCTGCTCAAACCCTATTTCACCGGCGATCTTGGCCAGCTCCCGCTCATGATCGGTGAATTGGTACGCGTGCATGAGGGCGATCGCGACACTGCGATACCCTTCGCCAAAGGCCTGTTCCAGCTGCTGCCGCGCGGACCCCCTATCAAGCGGCACCTCAATCAGCCCATCGGACAACACTCGCTCGGCGACTTCGATCACCTTGCTTTGCAAGAGCTCGGGTTTGCGGATGTTGAGGGCAAACGTATCGGGCCGAGCCTGATAGCCAATCTCGGTCACGTCTCGAAACCCGGACGTGGTCATAAATACCGTCGGTACGCCCTGCCGCTCTAGCAGCGCATTGGTGGCAACAGTCGTGCCCATCTTGATCGCCGCGATCCTGTCGCCCGGGATCGGGTCGCGCGCGTCGAGACCCAGGAACTGACGAATTCCGTGAAGGGCAGCATCACCATAAGCTTCCGGATTGACGGACAGCAGCTTGCGCGTCTGAATTTCGCGCTCAGGAGACAGCGCGACGATATCGGTGAAGGTCCCTCCCCGATCGATCCAAAACTGCCAGCGCGCATCCAGGCTCGTCTCGTTTGGCAAATCTGTCACTGATCCCAATTGCTTGTGCGACCCACGAACATCGCCCCCGTCTAGCCAGTCATGGCACTTGACGATAGGGTGCAGCGCTCAACAGGGCCGGAGGGGCGCAATGGGAACCAATGCTGACGCGGAAGGAGCTGAGCAGTCTGGCGCTGCCACGCCGCGCCAGCGCCGCGTATTCCTCAGCTATACCAGGCCTGAGATTGACCATGCACAAAGGGTCATCGGCTTGCTTGAAGGGGCAGGCTATGAAGTGTGGTGGGATGGGCTACTCACTGGCGGCGACACTTATCTCCCGACGACCGAAGCGGCTCTTGAAGGCGCCGATTGCATCGTAGTGCTGTGGTCCGAAACCGCGGTTGAATCCCACTGGGTGCGCGACGAAGCCCAGCGCGGTCGAGAACGCGGATGCCTTGTCCCGTTGAGCCTCGATGGAACCATGGCCCCCTTGGGATTTCGCCAATTCCAGTTGATCGACATCTCCGGATGGAAAGGCAAGCCGGGAACCCCTCATGCCGATAGCATCCTGGCTGCGGTCGCCGCTCAGTGCGGCGACAATCCGGAAGACAAAGTTGCCGTCGCCCCTCATGCATTCGAGGGCAGCGGTCAGCTCAGCTCGACACGCCGCAATGCCATACTTGCTGCGGCTGGCGTCGTGGGACTGACAGGGCTTGGCGCCTGGCAATTTGGATTGTTCGGCGGGCCTTCTGGCGGGTCAGTATCCATGGCAGTCTTGCCTTTTGCCAATTTGACCGGAGATCCGGAACAGAAGTGGTTCTCCGACGGGATTTCAGGCGAATTGAGGGGCGTTCTCGCGCGCAATCCACGCCTGCAAGTGTCCGCCCCCACCTCCTCCGCCATAGGCGAAGGGGACGACGATTTCGCCATTGCCAGGGCGCTGGGGGTCGACAATATCCTACGAGGTAGCGTGCAATTGGCGGACGACACAGTGCGCATCTCTGCCGAGCTTGTTCAGATCCGCGATGGTTTGTTGCTGTGGTCAAACCGGTTTGATCGGACATTCGCTGATGTCTTCGCGGTACAGACCGAGATTGCCGAGAAAGTGGCGCTGTCACTGATTGCCGAGATCGCCAGCGAAACCGATGCGCAGCTCAGCCTCGATGAGCAATCAGGCGTAGGCGGCACCGAGAACATCATCGCCTATGAGGCCTATCTGCGCGGACTGGCATTCTTTGACTTGTCAGCAGGCATCGACACGGATCGCGCTGCATTGGCGCAATTTGACGCGGCGATCGCAGCTGACCCGCTCTACGCGGCAGCTCATGCCATGCGTGCGAACATGCTCGCCGGTGTCGCCAACGCAACCTCGGATGCAAGTGAGATCGCCTCGCTATACGATCAATCGATAGCCGCGGCTGAACGAGCGATCGAGATCGAACCCAAACTTGCCAAGGGGCATTTGGCGCTGGGATTTGCGCTCAACAATGGCCGGCTTGATCGCGCCGCCGCCTACCCGCATTTCCAAAGCGCTCAACAGCTATCGCCGGGCGATGCAGACACGCAGCGTTCGGTCGCGATCTTCTATGCCTACGGGGAACAGCAAGCGCTCGCTACTGAGATGATCGACCGCGTGCTTGAGCTGGATCCTCTCAACGCTCGGGCATTTCGCACGGCAGGTTTCATTGGCCTGTTTGCTCGCGACTACGACGCGGTCATCGCCAGGATGAAGCGTGCGCTGGAGCTCAATCCGGAATTGGCCAGTGCGCAATTTGCGATCGGCAATGCACGTTTCATGCAGGCAGATTACACCGCGGCGCTCGAAGCTTTTGAAGCGGAAACGGTGCCGTTGTTCAGCCAGGTTGGCTCGGCAATCACGCATTTCAAACTGGGCAACCAAGCCGCGGCCCAACAGGCATTTGACGCGATGACGGCTCAATATGGCGATGCCGGCCTTTACCAGCAGGCGCAAATCCACGCTCAATGGGGCGATTTTGACGCCGCAATCCGCGAATTGGAGCAAGCCTTGGCGAAGTCTGATCCGGGCATGCTGTTTGCGCCAAATGATCCGCTGCTCGACCCGCTCAGAGGCGATCCGCGCCTAACAAGATTGCTTTCCCAGCTAAGCTCATGATAACCCCCTCGGTCTCAAAAAATGGAAACTGGGGATTTACAATGAGGAAGACAGTTTTTGCGCTGATCAGCGGATCAGCAGCTTTGGCGCTCGCGGCATGCGCTCCAGCCGAAGAAGACAAGGCTGCGATGGAAGCCGAGGCGGAAGAGCCCGCAGCAGCTGAAGCCACCGACGAAGGCGACGACGCCATGGCTGAAGAAGGCAGCGAAGGCGATGATGGCCGTGACGGTACCGGCAACCCAATCGGCCCTGGTGCCCCAGAAGCGGACGAGGCCGCCGCTGAATAATTGAGCTTTGGCAGCCGCTGATCCGGACGCAAGAGTTCGGTTCGGCGGCTGTTCGCTTACCGACCCTAGCGATTTCTGCGCAGGGTTCTTTCAATCCAATCGCTGACTTTGGCCACCCGGGTAAAGGCGCTCGCCGTGCCTGTGGTGCCGCATTTGCGCCCCCAGCTTACCACGGCGATCACGGTCGGAATCCGCCCACGGTCGCCATAAGTGATCAGTGGGCCACCGCTATCTCCGAAACAGGTCTGCGCTCCGTTTTGACCGGCTGCGCAGACGGCGGCGCCTTCGTCACGCCCTCTAAAGCCGGTGATACGGGTGCAATCATCGGGATTCTCAAGCTGCAGCTTCACGCCTTGGAGATAGTCCGAGGAAGAACTGTTCTCGAGCTCGGTCCACCCCCAACCATAGGAATAGACGTTCATGCCCTTGGCAATGCGGCGGTCGGCCATTGATTGCCGATCGAGCCTTATCGTTGCGATGCTGTTTGTGGGTCCCTCGACCCGGCCCTGATCTGCGTCATAGCGAACCAGCGCAATGTCATAAGCATAGGTACGCCGGACGTATTTCGGATGTGGATGGACGCTCAGGATTGGATAGCTCACGCCTTCCTCTTTGCGAGGATTGTAGACCCCAAGCCGCACGCGATAATCCTGCCCTTGAATTCTTCGACCTTGGTCGACCAGGCAATGGGCGGCCGTCAGAATCCAACCACGCGCAATCACCGACCCGCCGCAATGCACGCGCTGCGCCCTTCCAACATTGACGGATCCGATCCGCGATGGCCGCCACAGCAGGGCCTGCCATGGCGCCTGGCCAGGTCGCATGCGGTAGCTTCCCAGCGCCAGTTCCTTGTTGCGGCATATCCGATCCGAGAATGTGCGCCCCCGAAACGCAACACTCGACTCAATGCAATTTGGCGTCAGCGAGTTGCGAATCTCGGCCGGCACCCAGTCATTGGAGGGGATACCGTTTTCATCGAATTCGATCGGCGGCAGAAAGTTCTCTCCCGCCTCGCTCAATTCTATCTCGGGGTTCGATCCTGCCAGGCGCTGGATCGCCGCGCAGGAGACTTCATCTTCACGCGCGCATTCCTGCTCATAAAGTGCGATTGCGCGCGGCAAATCCTGGTCAAAGGCGACTCCCTGCTCAAGCTCGCCCGCGAAGGTCCGGCAGGCCAGCGAATCCCCGCCGTCACAGGCGCGAACCAGCAGGGCGTTGCCGTATTGAATATTGGGCAGTTCGAGGTCCTGCGTACCTTGCCGAAGGCTCAGCGCTGCTTCGCGGCAGGCTTCGGCGATATTGCCCTCCTCGCACGCGCGAACGAAATAATGTTCGGCCTTGGCAAAATCGGTGATTGGTGTGCTGGACGTTCCATAGGCTCGCGCGAGACGGAGGCAGGCATCCATTTCGAAGGCTTCGCAATCATAGAGATTGTCGGTCTCAGCGCGCATGGCCTCGCTGAATTGACAATAGCGATCGTCGATTGCGCAGGCGCGATCAAAATATGCCAGGCTCGTCTCACGATCAGCTAGCACGCCCTCCCCTCGAAACGCGGCCTCGCCCATTCCAACGCAACTCTGAACATCCTCGGCGACGCAGCCATAATGGAGAAAGACGGCGCGCCGATAGTCATCCGGATAGTTTGAGAAGCGCGAATAGTAACTGCCATTTGCGCATGCCCGGACATTGCCTTCGCGGCAAAGCGTTTCAAGCCGCTGAACCGCCTCCACCTGATCGTTGAAATCGCGCTCTGGGGCGGTTTGATAGGCACTGAGGGTCAGGCATGCTTCCTCGTCACCGGCTTCGCATGTCGTGCGCATGATCGCTTCGCCGGTCAGCTTGTCCGACTCCGTACCAAGGCCTTGTCCGATGGCGTGACCGAGTTCGCGGCACGCATCGAGCGAGCCCAGAGCGCAGCCTTGCTCAAGCGCGATGAGACCGTCGGCTTGAGCGTCACGATCAAGCCCCGCCAAATACAGATTGCCAAGGGCTGTGCACCCTTGAGCATAATGTCCAATACACGCCTGATAGTAGAGCTCGGCTGCGACGGGCCGGTTTTGCGGAACCCCGCGACCAAGCTCATAGGCTACGCCAAGCGAATGGCACGCATCCAGCTCAAAGCTGTCGCACGCGATTGCATCGGCTTCGGCGAGAGCTTCTTCCTGCTCGATTTGCTCAGCAGACTTGAAATCCAAAGCCGGGGGCGTCGAGAATGGACTGTATTCCCTGTAGCCGGGATCCTCGGCAATGCCGTCTGGCCGCTGATCTGTTTCTTCTGCCACTTGCGCCAGTGCGGCTTGAGGCAGGGTCAAGGCCATTGCCAGCGTCGCAGCCGCCAACACTTTCAATGCTCCGATGGACACAGGCGCCTCCCAACCCCAGCTGCCTGCAAACCTGCCTTAGCGGGCCCGATCAGGTCAAGAGAGCGGTCGATATCGCCGGCAGGGCCTTGTGCCTGACTTGCCCAACCGACTAGGACTCTTTTGATCACGGTTTCCAATGCATTGCGAGACCGTGGGTGGGAGGCACAGCACCGTCGATGGACGATAGGCGTGACAATCCAGGACCACATCCCGGCTGGCAGCCGCATCTCGCCATCGGCATCACTGGTCACCGTGAAAGCAACGCCGCGTTTGCCCAAAATTCGGATGCGATTACCGCATCGCTGGTGAATCTGTTTGAGCAGGTTGATGACATTTGTCGCACGCTCAATGGCTCACCCGTGCCAGTGAGAATGCATTGCCTGTTGGCCGAAGGGGTTGATCAAATCGCGGCTGGGCTGGGAAGCGCCCGCGGCTGGCCGGTGATCGCACCCTTACCTTTCGGAGCCGACCTCAATCTGGCGATCAATGCGCAACCCAAGACGCTCGAAGACGCAATCGCACTATGCGAAGGGCGTCCGGCGAGCGATCCGCTGGTTGAGCAGCGCGCAGAGGCCATTCGCGCCGTTTCCGCCGATGCGCATCTGTTCGAACTGGCTGACAATGACGCGACTATTCGCGGGGCGTTCGAAGCCAGCCTTGCCGACCCGGGCAATCTGGCCTTGGCGCAGGACTTTGATGCCCGCTGTTCGGACAATGTCGCGCTTGCAGGGCGGACCATGATCGAACGCGTCGACCTGATGATCGCGGTGTGGGATCACGTCGACCATCACCACCGCGGCGGCACTGGTCACACCATCGCTGCCGCGCTTGCACTGGGTACGCCGGTCCTGGTGATCGATGCGCGCAACCCTCCGAATGTCGAGATCTACAACCGCCCGGAAGAGCTCAACCGCCCGACCGGGCAAGGGCTTGGCGGGCTGCAGGCGCTCATCCAATCCACATTGGCGGCCGACAAGAAGGGGATGACGACGCTCAACGCCAAGGACGCGCCCGCTATTGGTCAGGGTGTGCTGGCATTTTACCGCCAGATCGAGACTTGGTTCGGCGGCCCTGAAGCAGGCAAAGCCAGCGAAGCGGGCGGAGGCGAACCAAGTGCGATTGCGCCAAGCATTGCGGAACGTTCGCCCGATATCGCCAAGGCTATACAGGCCGATATCCTTCCGATCTTCGAACGCGCTGATACGATCTCGACCTGGCTATCAGACGCCTATCGCAGCAGCATGTGCTACAATTTCGTGCTCGCCGCATTCGCTGTGATTGTTGGTGTCGCTTACCTGCCGCTCGGGCTCCCGGATGAGAAATGGATCTTCGCGACGATCGAGCTGATCTTGCTGGGCATGATCCTGGGGATCACAATGCTGGGCAAGCGCCGCGGCTGGCATCAGCGCTGGTTTGAGACGCGCCGGGTGGCCGAATATTTGCGCCATGCGCCAACCTTGCTGTTGCTGGGCGTGGCAAGACCTGTCGGGCGATGGCCGCGCGGCGGCGATCGCGAATGGCCCGAACAATTTGCGCGGCATGCTTTGCGACATATCGGCTTGCCGCCCTTGCGCCTGGATCAGGACTATCTGCGGCTCATCTTGCAAGACCAGGTGGTGCCGCATGTTGTCAGCCAGCGCGACTATCACCTGGCCAAGGCTGCACGCCTCCACACCGTCCACCACCGGCTCGATAAGGCAGCACAAACCTGCTTCTTTTTCGCGGTCTTGTCGGTTGCAGCCTATCTCTCGCTCGCAGTGGGCGCTGCGATGGCATGGATTCCGGATAGCTGGCCCTATGCCACCGCCAAGCTGTTCACTTTCCTCGGGGTCGCTTTCCCGACACTGGGCGCGAACCTTGCTGGCATCCGCTTCTTTGGCGACTTTGAGCGGTTTGCGGCGATATCGCGTGCGGCGGCCGAGCGGCTGGATGATATTCATGCACGCGCCAACATGCTGCTTTCGGGATCGGAAGGCGACGTCAGCTATTCCGAAACAGCCGATCTTGTCCGCTCGCTCGACGAGGCTGTGATCGAAGAGATTTCAGGTTGGCAATCGGTCTTCGGCGCCAAGCACCTTGATCTGCCTGCCTAGGCTAGTCGGCTTTCAAGCCCCGCTCGATGATTGACCGGGCGATCGCTGCGATGTCGGTGTCGTCATTCGCCTCTGACCAGACCGCATAGCGGAGACCGAGAAAGACATTCATGCCCATCACTGCCCAGGCATGCGCTTCATCAATGTCGGCGCGCATTTCGCCATCCTCAGCACCAGCCTGCAAACGCTGACGGATGCGCTCGGCAGTGCCCATATAATGTTCGCGATAGGCATGCGGATCGACGAATTCGGATTCATCGATAATGCGGTAGATCTCTTTGTGCTCGCGCGCGAACTCAAGAAAACTTGCCAGCGCCGCCTCTTCGATGTCGAAGGCTGACGGCACTCCATCCTCACGCAATTCCTGGACCGCAGAGCCGGCATAGGATTTGACCTGCGCACTCATGTCACGAACCAAGGCCTGGAACAGCGCCTCTTTGCTATCGAAATAGGTGTAGAACGTGCCCAGAGCGACGCCGGCACGACGCGTGATCGAGCTCACCGACGCTTCGTGAAAGCCCTTCTCACCAAACTCGACAGCAGAGGCATCGAGCAGCTTGCGCAAAGTGCGCCGCCCACGCTCGGTCCGTGGTGCCTTTTCGCCGGCAGCGGCATCTGATCCGACCATGGCTGTGCTTCCGCGTGGAGCGTCCATCAAACGTCCTTCCTGAGACTAGGCCTAAGGCCACATGAGAGCACTTGCAAGTTCTCAACTTGAAAGTTGGTTCAACTTTCAATATATGGCTCCGCAGAAAGAGTTCTTGGGAGAGAAACCAAATGACCAAATGGATCAATCGCCATCGCCTTGCCCTGCTTGCTGGAGGCGCCAGCCTGGCTGCGCTAGCCGCACCGGCTCACGCCCAAGATCCAGTCCAGGTGGACAGCGAGACCACCGCCGATTCGGATGACAACGGCAATCTGATCGTCGTCACCGCTCGCCGCCGCGAAGAGCGGTTGATTGACGTGCCGCTTTCAGTAACCGCTGTCTCCGGCGAGAAGCTCAACCAGCAAGGCACGCAAGAGATCACTCAGATCGCGCAGGAAGTGCCGAACATCACGCTGGAAGTCAGCCGTGGCACCAACACCACCCTCACCGCCTTTATCCGTGGTGTAGGTCAGCAGGATCCGGTCGCAGGCTTCGAAGCGGGCGTCGGTCTCTATGTCGACGATGTCTACCTCAATCGCCCGCAAGCTGCGGTGCTCGATGTCTATGACGTTGAGCGGATCGAAGTGCTGCGCGGACCTCAAGGCACATTGTACGGACGCAACACGATTGGCGGCGCGATAAAATACGTCACCGCCGAACTGCCTGATGATCCCAGCCTCAAGATCCGCGGCACCTATGGTTCGTACGATCAGGCAGACCTGATCATCACTGGTTCGATCCCTGTCAGTGACACTCTCAAGATCGGCGCCAGCGGCGCGCGGCTCTCGCGCGGTGGATTTGGTGACAACATCAATCTCGGGGTCGAGAATTACAACAAGGATGTGTGGGCAGCCCGCGGGACGATTGAATTCGACAATGGCCCGCTCTTTGTCCGCCTGTCGGGCGATTATGTGCTCGATGAAAGCGAGGCGCGCCAAGGCACAAGGCTGATCACCAGCCTGTTTACCGGTGCACCGGTGCTCGATGACGTGTTTGATACCCGCGCTGGCCTCAACATCGTCGATCAAGAAGTCGAAGCCTATGGCGGCGCGCTCAACATCGCGATTGAGGTAAGCGACACGCTGACGATCAAATCGATCACCGGCTACCGCGAAGACAAGTCAACCACACCGATCGACTTTGACAGCCTACCCGGCGCTGACCTCGACGTTCCGGCGATCTACGAGAACAGCCAGTTCAGCCAGGAATTGCAGCTGCTTTACGAAGGCGATTGGGTGTCGGGCGTGCTCGGCGCGTATTACCTCGACGCCGACGCTTTCACTGCCTTTGACGTCGCACTGTTCACGACCGGCGATCTCATCAGCCTGCCTGGGTTGAACGCGCAGACACTGGGCGACGTCAACACCGAAACCTGGTCAATCTTTGGCGATTTCACCTTCGATCTCACCGATCAGCTCAGCGTCTCACTGGGCGGCCGTTTCACCAGCGACAAGCGCACCAGCCGCGTGCTCCGCACCACCTTTATCGGCGGTTTCTCCGACCTGTTCATTCCCAACAGCCCGGCGATCCCGATCGCGGTAACATCGGACTTCACCGGCAGCGAAACATTCGAAGAATTCACACCGCGTGCATCGATCAGCTGGCAGCCAACGCCTGATCACAACATCTACTTCACCTATTCGCGCGGCTTCAAAGGCGGCGGATTTGACCCACGCGGCCAAACAACGGCAGCGCCTGACCTCGACGGTGATGGCGATATCGATTTCGACGATCAGTTCGAATTCCTGCGCTTCGCCCCGGAAACGGTCGACAGCTATGAGCTTGGTTGGAAGGCCTCGTTGCTCGACAATCGGTTGAATATCAGTCTGGCGGCGTTCCTGGGCCAGTATGACGATGTTCAAATCCCGGGTTCGGTCGGGCTCGACACCAATGGTGACGGCGTCAATGACAGCTTTATCGGGATCACGTCGAACGCTGCGAGCGCGGACGTGAATGGCCTCGAATTTGAGGGATCTGCCCTGGTCGGACGCGACTTTGCCGGCAATGGCAGCCGCCTTTCGGTCAATTGGTCACTCGGCGTGCTCGATGCCGAATACAACACCTTTATCGACGCGTTCGGTGTCGATGTTGCCGATCAGCGCGTGTTCCAGAACACGCCCGATGTTACCGCGCATATGGGCTTCGTGCTTGGCATCCCGACCGGCGATGGCAATCTCGATTTCCTGGGTTCGGCTTCGCTCCGTTCGGATGCCAGCCAGTTCGAAACGCCCAATCCATTTCTGGATCAGGACGGGTTTGTGCTGGTTGATGCCAGCATCGTCTACACCGATGACGAGGATCGCTTCTCGATCGGAGTCCACGGCAAGAACCTGTTCGACAAGGAATATATCGTCGCCGGATACAATTTCGTTGCGGGCGGAGCCGGGGGAACACCGTTCACCTCGACACTGGGCCTCGAAGGCACGCTGACCGGCTTCTACGGCGATCCGCGCCGGTTCTACATCACTGGCGAGGTGCGGTTCTGATCGGAGCCAGCGCATGACCGGCGAACAGGCCTATCGCGACGTTGTCTTTGCGAGCGCCGACCAACGCTTGCAACTCTATGCGCGCGACTATGCATCATCGGTGGAGGCGGATCGTGAGCCTGCCTTGCTGATGATGCATGGGTTGACCCGCAACAGCGCCGACTTCGAACCGCTGATCGCTCTACTCCCCGAGCGATTCAGAATGATCGTCCCTGACCAACGCGGTCGGGGACGATCAGACTACGATCCCGATCCCACCCAATATCGGCCCGATGTCTATGTCGAAGACATGTGGCGGCTGCTCGACCAGCTGGGCATCGCGCAGGTCATCTGCATCGGCACATCAATGGGGGGCTTGATGTCGATGGTGATGGCGGCGCAGCGGCCAGATCGAATTGCTGGCATTGTGCTCAACGATATTGGTCCGCAGGTGAGCAAGGATGGGCTCGACCGGATCCGCTCCTATGTCGGTGTCGGAGACGCAGTCGCGGATTGGGATGAGGCGGCCAGAATGTGCCGTTCCATTAACGCAGAGGCGCTCGATGGCCTCGGACCCCAAGAGTGGCTGGAATTCGCACACAGGACGTGCACACGGGGCCCTGACGGCCTGATACGCTTTGCCTATGACCCCAATATTGCCGCAAGCATGGCGGAGGAGGATCCTGCCACGATTCCGCCCGATCTGTGGTCAGTCTGGGACGCGCTGAACGCCAAGCCGATGCTGGCGCTGCGGGGAGAGCGGAGCGATATCCTCACCGCTGAAACTCTTACACAGATGGAGCGGCGGCATTCCGGACCATTCGACGGCATTGAAGTTGCCGGCCGTGGCCATGCTCCCCTGCTCAATGAGCCGGAAGCGGCCAAGGCCATCGCAACTTTCCTCGATCAAATCGCCTGACCGCGGTGGCCCGCGCCTATGACAGCGCGATATGCCGTTTCATGTGGTGATCAACATTGCCGAATTCGGAATCGAAGATCGTCAGACGTTTGAAATAGGCGCCGATCGCCAATTCATCGGTCATGCCCATCCCGCCATGGATCTGGATCGCGTCCTGACCAATGTAGTGCGCTGCCTGGCCGATCCGTACCTTCGCGGTTGAGACGGCAAGCTTGCGCTCACGCTCAGCGGCATCAAGCTTGAGCGTCGCAAGATAGGTCAGCGACACTGCTTGCTCATATTCGGTGTACATATCGACCATGCGGTGCTGCAGCACCTGGAACGACCCGATCGGAACGCCAAATTGCTTGCGCTGCTTCGAATATTCGAGCGTCATCGCATGGGCGACCTTCATCACTCCGCAGACTTCCGCGCATTGCGCAGCGATCGCCTCGTCGGTGACTTGCTCGATCAGCGGCAGACCCGCGCCTTCTTCGCCGATCAGCGCGTCGGCCGGGATTGAGACATTCTCGAAATAGACTTCGGCTGCATGACGACCATCGACGGTCGGATAGTCGCGCGTGACCACACCGTCAGTGGATTTGTCGACCACGAACACAGAAACGCCTTTAGCGTCGCGCTGACCGCCACCAGTGCGTGCGGTGACGATCAGATGGCTCGCCCATGGCGCTCCAATAACAACCGCTTTGTGTCCGTTGAGGACATAGCCGTCGCCATCCTTCTTGGCGGTGGTGGTGAGATCGGCATAGTCATAACGACCGCGCGGCTCAGCATAGGCGAAGGCGAACACCCGGCTGCCATCAACGATGCCGCCAATATGCTCTTCCTTCTGTGCCGCTGTTCCAGCGTGCTTCAAAAAGCCGCCTGCGCAAACGACGGTCGGGACGAAGGGCTCGACCACCAGTCCTTTGCCGAATTCTTCCATCACGACCATCGCGTCGACTGCGCCGCCGCCAAAGCCGCCATCCTCTTCGCTGAATGGCATACCAAGAATGCCCAGCTCAGCCAGTTGAGCCCATATCTCAGGACGCCAGCCGGCCTCGCTTTCGATCACGCCGCGGCGCGTATCCCAGTCATATTGCTCACGAACCATGCGCGACAGACCGTCGCGCACCATGTCCTGCTCTTCGGTGAAGTTGAAGTCCACAATTCCTCTCCGTGATCGCTAGCGGCTCAGAGGCCGAGGATCATTTTCGTGATAATGTTGCGCTGGATTTCGTTCGATCCGCCATAGATCGAGGTTTTGCGCATGTTGAAATAGGTCGACGCCGCATGCTGGGCATATTCCGGACCGACCGGATATTCGTTCGAACCAGCATCAGCGATGCTGCCATAGAGCGGCGTGCCATAGCTGCCGACCGCTTCGAGTGTCAGCTCAGTCAGGCGCTGCTGGATCTCGGTGCCCTTGATCTTGAGGATCGAGCTTTCCGGGCCGGGACCTTTGCCTGCCTGTTCGCCAGCAAGCGTGCGCAGCTCCGTGATTTCGAGCGCGGCCAGATCAATTTCGAGCTGGCTCACTTTGCGCGCGAAGTCGAAATCGCTCATCAGCGGCTCACCATCGAGCAGTTCGGAACTGGCGATCTCGCGCAGTTTCTCAACACCGCGTTTTGAGCGCGCCACGCCGGCAATGCCGCTGCGTTCGTGAGCGAGCAGGAACTTGGCATAGGTCCAGCCCATATTTTCCTGACCGACTAGGTTCTCGACCGGGACACGGACATCGGTGAGCCAGGTCTCGTTGACCTCGTAGCCGCCATCGATGAGCTTGATCGGGCGCACTTCAACGCCTGGCGTCTTCATGTCGACCAGGATGAAGCTGATGCCTTCTTGTGGCTTGGCTGCATCGGGATCGGTGCGGCACAGGAAGAAACCCCAATCGGCATATTGAGCCAGGGTGGTCCAGGTCTTCTGGCCGTTGATCACATAATGATCGCCATCGCGCACTGCCGTGGTCTTGAGCGAAGCGAGGTCGGAGCCAGCGCCCGGCTCTGAATAGCCTTGGCACCACCACACATTACCACTGCGAATACCGGGCAGATGCTCAGCCTTTTGGGCGTCATTGCCGAATGTGTAGATCACCGGGCCGACCATCGAGACACCGAAAGGCAGCGGCATCAGCGCATTGATGCGAGCATTCTCTTCCGACCAGATATAGCGCTGGGTCGGCGTCCAGCCTGTGCCGCCATATTCGGTCGGCCAAGCAGGTGTCGACCAGCCCTTCTCACCCAGCACTTTGTGCCATGCGACAAAGTCCTCGCGCGCCAGGTCTTCGCGCAGGCCAGTGTCGCCCAGATGCTTAGGATACTTCTCAGCGATAAAGGCTCGCACCTCCTCGCGAAACGCAATCTCTTCAGCGGTGAACTCTAAATTCATCGGATCTCTCTCCCAGAATACTCTCGCTCAGCGCACCCCGGGGGTGTCTGTGCCATCGGTGCTGCGGCGCTGGATTGCGATCACAAGACGCAGCATTGCACGCTCTGACAAGCGATTTCGAGGAGCAGAAAGCGCCAATCTGGCGGGCCTGTCAATCCACTCAAACACCAGCGCCAAGGCCGAGAATCCGGGCAATCTCGGTGCAACTCCCGAATCCGTAACGGCAATCCCGATTCGGCCTAGTGTGCGCTTTTTGCGCGGATCGCGTTCTCGCGTCGCTGCGAGAGCTATTGGCCGGCGCGAAATGAGCGGATTTTCGTCGGAGCGAATCTGCATTTCGGCGAAAGATTGGCGGATTGCCGCCATTTTTCGGACTGCGAGCCGAAACAATCATGCTCGGCGATTGCGCATTCCTTTCGCCTGTTTAAAACAAACGGAATTGGGAATGCATGAGATCGCAGGGGAGCGGCGCATGATCGGACTGGGCAAGAAATTCGTATCAATTCTGGTTGCAGGGGCGTTGATGCTGGGACTGGGCTTCGCGCCTGCGGCCCACGCACAAGACGACGGTGAGAAGAAAGAGCCCAGCGCGCTCTCCTCGCTTCCATTGCGGCTTATCGGCCCGGCCTATCCATCCGGCCGTATCTCGGATTTCGCGTTCTTCTCGGGCGGCCATCACCACTACATCGTAGCCACCGCTTCCGGCGGATTGTGGGTAACCAAGAATGCCGGCACGACCTGGACCCCCATCTTTGATCGCGAAGGCACCTATGCCATTGGCGTGGTCGAGATTGCCCCGTCAGATGAAAACACGATCTGGGTCGGCACCGGTGAGAACAACGCTCAGCGTTCGGTTGCTTTCGGCGACGGCGTCTACAAGTCCACCGATGGCGGCAAGAGCTGGAAGAATATGGGCCTTAAGGATTCAGGCCATATCAGCCAGATCTGGATTAACCCCAAAGACGCCAACACTGTCATCGTCGCTGCCCAAGGTCCGCTGTGGAACTCAGGCGGAGATCGCGGCCTGTATAAGACGACCGATGGCGGCGCGAGCTGGGACCGTATCCTCGAGATCGATGAGGACACTGGCATCAACGAATTCATTGTTCATCCGGACGATTTCGATCTGATCGTCGCGTCCTCCTATCAGCGTCGACGCCATGTCTGGGTGCTGATCAATGGCGGCCCAGGATCAGGCATCCACCGCACCACTGATGGCGGTGAGAATTGGAGCGAGATCAAAGCCGGCATGCCTAAGGACGATATGGGTCGGATTGGCCTCGCCATGGCGCCGTCGAGCCCCAACATGCTCTATGCCATTGTCGAGGCGCAGCCCGATGAGCGCGGGATCTACCGCTCGGCCGACTTTGGTCAGAGCTGGTCCAAAAGATCGAGCCACATGACCACCAGCCCGCAATATTACAACGAGATCGTGGTCGATCCGAAGGATCCGGAAACGCTCTATTCGCTCGACACATTCTCCAAGCGGTCGCGCGACGGAGGCAAGACATTCACTGATCTTGGCGTCGGTCAGCGTCACGTCGATGACCACGCTTTGTGGATCAACGAAAAGAACACCGATCACCTGATCATTGGCGGCGATGGCGGGATCTATGAAAGCTGGGATGGTGGCACTTTGTGGCGCCACACAGACAACCTGCCGATCGTGCAATTCTACCGCATCCAGCCCGACAATGCGGCGCCGTTCTACAATGTCTGCGGCGGAACGCAGGACAACAATTCGCTATGCGGCCCATCGCGGACCACCACGGTGCACGGGATCACCAATTCCGACTGGCACATCGTGCTGGGCGGCGATGGCTACAAGCCGCAAATCGATCCGCGTGATCCGAACATTGTCTACACGCAATATCAATATGGCGGCCTCGCCCGCTACGATCGGCGCACGCAGGAACGTGTCTTCCTTACGCCGCAGCCTGAGGCCGGTGAACCCGCTTACAAGTGGAACTGGAACACGCCGCTGCTGATCAGTCCACACAACCCAGATCGCATCTACTATGCGGCTGAATATCTGTTCGCGTCGAATGATCGCGGCAATTCGTGGGAAAAGATCAGCCCGGATCTGACACGCCAGATCGATCGCAATGCGCTCGAAGTGATGGGCCGGGTTTGGAGCGTCGATGCGATTGCCAAGAACGATTCCACCTCGATCTATGGCGCTGCCATCGCGCTCAGCGAAAGCCCGCTGGTCGAAGGCCTGATCTATGTCGGGACCGATGACGGGGTGATCTCGGTCACCGAAGACAATGGCGCGAATTGGCGTCGTCTCGAAAGCGTCCGCGGGGTTCCCGACATGACCTTGGTCGAGGACATCATCACATCGTCGCACAATGCCGATGTGGCTTATGCCGCATTCGACAATCACAAGCGCGGCGACCACAACCCTTATGTCTACCGTTCGAGTGATCGCGGCCGCACTTGGCAGTCGATCGCGGGCGATCTTCCAGACTGGGGCTCGGTCCACACGATCGCCGAAGATCATGTCGATCCCAACTTGCTGTTCGTGGGAACTGAGTTTGGCCTGTTCTACTCGCAAAATGGCGGCCAGAACTGGCACCAGCTCAAGAACAAGTTCCCGACGATCGACGTTCGCGACATCGAGATCCAGCGGCGCGAGAACGACCTAGTGGTCGGCACGTTCGGCCGCGGTGTCTACGTGCTCGACGACTATTCGGCCCTGCGCACCAGCGCGGCCAGTGTCGCATCGGCGGAAGCGACCCTGTTCTCCGTGCGCGATCCTTGGCTCTATGTCGAAGGAGACCTGTGGGGCACCTGGGGCGGAGCCAAGGGCTTCAACGGCGACAATTTCTGGTTTGCCGAAAACCCGCCATTCGGAGCCGTCTTCACCTACACGCTTCGCGATGGCCTGAAATCACTCGCTAAGACGCGCCGCGAGGCGGAGCAGACAATCGAGAAGGATGGTGGCGACACGCCCTACCCATCTTGGGATCGGCTGCGGGCAGAAGACCGTGAGGATGCTCCTGCGATCGTCTTCACCGTCACTGATGCGCAAGGCAATGTCGTGCGCCGCATGACTGGACCAAGCTCAAAGGGCTTGCACCGCGTGGCATGGGACCTGCGCTATCCAGCGCCTGATCCCGCTCAACTGACTCCGCCCAGCGGCTCGCTGTTCGGCGGTGTTCCGGTCGGCCCGCTGGTGGTACCCGGCGACTACACCGTGACGCTGTCCAAGCGGGTCAATGGCGTGGTCACTCAGATCGCATCGCCGCAGACCTTCACCGTCAAAGCGCTTGAGAACAGCCCAGAGCTGGCACAAGATCGCGAAGCCGTGCTGGCCTTCCAGCAAGAAACGGCTGACCTTTCGCGTGCTGTCAGCGGCGCTGGAGCGGCATCGCGCGAATTGCGCAATCGCCTGGCCTTGCTCAAGGTCGCAGTCGAATCGCTCAGCACAGCGAATGACGCCCAACGCGCGCAGATCCAGGGCGCGGAGACGATCCTCGACAATGCCGATGTCGCACTGTTTGGAGATCGCACGGTAAGCAGTCGCAACGAGCCTGCTCCGTTCTCGATTTCGGCCCGCGTCGGCCAGATCAGAGGCTGGGGCTGGAACCACCAGGCACCCGTCACCGGCTCTGATCAGACGGCAATCGAAATCGCCAAGAGTGATTTCGCAGCTGTGCTGGCCCAGCTGCGCGATGTCGAAGCCCGGGTAGTGGCAATGGAGAACGAGCTTGCCGGATTGGGTGCGCCCTATACCGCGGGCAGCGGCGTCCCCAACTGGCCGCAATAGGCACGCAAGACCACGAGGATCGACTGGGCCCGTAGCGCATGGCGCTGCGGGCCTGGCCTTTGTTTGTGCGCTATCGGCTGCGCACCCTGCCATAGCCGCAGTGGACAGCGCGGCGCCGATGCTGGAGAGCGATCCTGGAAGCATCGTCATCACTGGTACGCGTTCCAATCGCGAGCTTGAGCAGGAATCTTACGCGATCCAGGTGATCGACCAGGAAGAGCTGGATCGGGATCTGCCACGAACTGTGCCCGAAGCGCTCGACCAATTGTCCGGCGTGTTGGTCCAGAAGACCGCCTCCGGCCACGGTTCTCCCTATATTCGCGGCTTCACCGGCAATCGCACGCTGCTGGTGATCGACGGCGTACGCTATAACAACGCCACCTTCCGCGACGGCGCCAACGAATATTTCGCTCAGATCGACAGCTTTGCGCTGTCGCAGATCGAGCTGATTTCCGGCCCTTCCTCCGCGCTCTATGGCAGCGAGGCGGTGGGCGGCGTGCTCAACCTTGCCACCCGGCGATCCGGCATATTCGACAATCCCAATGGCTTTGTCGGTGGCGAGCAGAGCATTCGCGTTTCAAGCGGTGATCACAGCCTCGTCTCGCGCAGTGAGATTGATGTGGGACGCGGCGGCGCCTGGGGCCTGCGCGCTGGGGTTACTCTGCGCGATTATGGCGATGTGCGAGCGGCGGAGCTCGGGAGTTTGCCGAACACGGGCTATGACGAGCAAGCGGTGAATGCGCGGCTCGATATCGCGTTGGGGCCCGACTGGCTGCTGACAGTCAACCATCAGAGCTTGTGGCAGGATGACGTCCCGCGAACGCATTCGACCATTTTTTCGGTGCCATTCGCTGGGACCAGCATTGGCTCTGACCTGCTGCGCGAGAAGGATCACGAGCGGAGCCTGACCTATCTCAAGCTTCGCGGAGGGACCCAAAGCCCGTGGCTGCGGGCGATCGAGATCACCGCCTCCATCCAATCTCGCAGCGAAGACGAGCAACGATTGCGCGGCGATGCACTGCGGATCGATCAAGGCTTCGATTCAGACCTGTTCGCACTGAGCGCAGTTGCAACCGCTGAGCTTGGCAAGACCGAGCTGAGTTATGGCATCGATCTAAGCCGTGAGAATGTCGGCAGCGCTCGGACTGACACAGATACATTGACCGGAACCATAACTCCGCGTCTGCAGGGACCGGTGGGTGACGATGCGCGTTATGACCAGGCGGGTCTGTTCGTCCGCGCGGTGCACGAGCTCACGCCGACACTCGCCCTTGATGCCAGCCTGCGCGGATCGCTGGTGAATACCAGCATTGGCCGGTTTGCTGACCCGACTACCGGTCTGGCCATTGCGTTCGAAGGTGATTGGTCCAACCTCTCGGGCTCGCTGAGACTGCAGTGGCAGCGTGATCAGCACACAGTGTGGGGTGGCTACAGCCGTTCCTTCCGCGCGCCCAATATTGCCGATATCAGCCGTTTTGGTCGCAGTCGTTCGACCGAAATCGAAGTCGCAAGCCTCAATCTGGTGCCCGAAACATTCGACACGTTCGAGCTTGGATATCGCTTTCAATCAGACGCTGTCCAAGGCGGGGCCAACGTCTACACGACCTCGCTCAACAACTACATCGCCACGCTCCCCACCGGTCAGATCCGCGAAGGATTGACCGAGGTCGCCAAGCAGAACGCTGCATCTGGGCACATCAGCGGTGTCGAGGCGTGGCTTACTGCAGAGCTGGGAGCCGGCTTCTCAATAGATGGCAACGCGACCTGGCTGCGCGGGCGATTGACCGCACCGAGCGTGACGGGCCTGGTCGAAGAACCGATCAGCCGGATCCAGCCACTGACGGGAAATCTCGCCGTGCGATGGGAGCGCAATTTGCTCTGGGCCGCGGCAGAGCTGCAAGCGGTTGCGCGCGCAGACGAGCTCAGCAGCGGTGACCTGCTCGACACTCAGCGCATTCCGCCAGGTGGTACGCCCAGCTACACTTTGCTCAACCTGCGAGGCGGGACCGAGATCGGGCAAGGCCTCACCCTTACCCTATCGCTCAACAATCTGCTTGATCAGGCCTATCGCGCCCATGGGTCAGGCAGCAATGAGCCTGGGCGCCATGTGATTGCGGGTGTTCGTCTGCAATTCTGAGCGGTGCGTGTACTTAGGATTTCTTCTTGCGCTTTTGCAGCCTCGGCAAGAGGAACAGATAGATTCCCGTTCCCCACATGATCAGCAGCAGGATTCCGGTCGGCAGGAAGATATAGAGCTTTACTCGGTCATCGAAGAATGACCCATCATGGATGCTCTCGATCAGGTCCGAGCGACGATAGGCGACGCTGAGCACTTCTGACGTGTTGGTATCGACCTGGACTTCCCACCCACTCTGTGAGCGGATCTTGGCGATGCCCTTGTCGACCCGCAGATCGATCCGATCGATGTCCGACCATTCTGAGATACCCGCCTCAGGATGCTCACTCGCGGCGGCGAGCAGCTGCTCAAAGCTTGCTGCAGGCAATTGATCGGCCACCACACCCTGTTCGGTCGGGGGCTGGATCCAAGCGACTTCCTTCTTGAGCATAAGGAATATGCCCGCCGCGAAAATAATCCCGGCGGGCACAAACACTGCAAGTGAGAGCCAATAATGGACTTGGCGTAAAAGTCGTTTGAGGTTCATCTCATCAAGGAATTCGGCCGCCGGGCACCCATGGGGCGCCGGCTGCCTGAAGCTCCGCTTCGAATGAAGGAATGGTGGACTCGGTCAACGCATTGATGCGAGCTCGGATCCCTTCAAATTCCTGCTGAGCATAGCTGAACTGATCGCGATGCGTCTGCGTCGGCCCGTAGGTCGAAGCGAACAGCCCCGTCTGCACAGTGCCCAAACGGCTGCGAACAGTCGGCTGCGTCCGCTCGGTCAAAGCGTTGCGGGCAGCATTGCCGTTGAGCAATCCGTCGAGTGCGAGCACTTCGGTGCGGATCGACTGCAGACGATTGTCGAGCACGGTCGGATCACCGCCCGGCGCCCGCGCAACCGCGATTGCCAGCAGGTCGAGCTTCTTCTTGGCATCCGCCAAGGTTGCGCTCGCCGCGGTGACAGAGCGATCAAAGGTCGAAACCTCAGCCCAGAACGCCGATGCGTCTGGTTGCGGTGGCAATGCGCCGTCGCGCAGCGGCTTCACAGTGAAGGCCTGCGGTCCAACCAGCTCAGTGGTTTGACCACGAACACGCTGCGACAGCGACACCGTGTATTGGCCCGGCGCGACCAGATAGCCGGTCGGCTCATCGCCATCGCCCGAAACGGGGCGCGCCAATCCAGTGTCGGGGAAGCGCAGATTCCAGTTCACACGATGGAAGCCCTTTTTCGCCGGCCCTTTGAGGCGGCGCACGACATTGCCATCGGCATCGCGAACGGTCAGCCAGATCGCCGGTGCAACCTCCTGCAACTCAGCCGTCATCGCCGGGAAGCCGGGGAACGGCGTATCAGCGCCTTCTTTGATCAGCGGCTTTTCGCGCTCCTGGCGCATGTCCTTCAGCGAAGGCAGATCTTCCGGCAGATAATAGGTGAAGTTCGCGCCAAACGGCGGATTGGGTGCACGGAAATAGCCATGCCCCTGCGAACCGCCCTCAGAGAAGGCCAGCGGGTGCTGTTCGATATACCACCACGCATCGCGGCCCGGGAACAGCATCGCGCCCTGGCTCAGGCTGCCTTCGTTGAGCGTCCGCAGCGGCGAAATATCATCAACGATGAAGAAGCCCCGGCCAAAGCTGGCGGCCACCAGATCGTCCTCACGACGCTGAATGGTGACATCGCGGAATGCAATCGTCGGCGCCTTGCCGCTGAGTTTGACCCATTTGCTGCCGCCATCGAGCGTGAAGAACAGGCCAAATTCGGTTGCGGTGAACAGCAGGTTCGGATTCTCGTGATCCTGCACGATCCGCCACATCAGGTGGCGATCAGGAATGTCGCCGGTGATGTCGACCCAGCTGCGTCCACGATTGGTGCTCTTCAGCAGATACGGTGTGAAGTCGCCATATTTGTGATTGTCGAGCGCAACATAGACCGTATTCTCGTCGAACAGGTCAGCGCGGATATCATTGACAAAGGCCGTGTCAGGCACGCCCGGCAGCGAACCCGCTTCGATCCGACGCCAATTGGCGCCAGCATCTTCAGACACCTGGATCAGGCCATCATCGGTGCCGACATAGAGAATGTTCGCGTTGAGCGGAGATTCCCCGATCGAAGTGATCGTGTTGTACTGCGACATGGCGAGGAAATCCCAGCCAGCATCCCAGCTCCACTGACGACCCTGGACCGGAAGCTGCAACCGATCCTGATCGCGCGTCAGATCGCCTGAGACGGCGGTCCAGCTGTCGCCGCGATTTTCCGACTTCCACAGACGCTGTGAAGCGAAATAGATCGTGGTCGGATTGTGCTGGCTGACAAAGATCGGCGCATCCCAATTCCACCGCTCAATCGGCTCACCAGGGGCGGCCTGCGGTTTGATGTGGATGAGCTCGCCAGTGATGCGGTCAACACGGGCCAAATTGCCCTGCTGCCACTGCGAATACATGATGTCAGGATTGCCCGGCTCGGTGGCCGATTGGTGGCCGTCGCCAAACAGAGTGATGAACCAGTCCGAATTGCGAATTCCGTGACGGTTGTCAGTCCGCGAGGGGCCGCCTTGCGAGTTGTTGTCCTGCGTGCCGCCATAGACGTTGTAAAAAGGCTCAGCATCGTCGACCGCTACCTTGTAGAACTGAGTCACCGGCAGATTGTCGATGAAGCGCCAGGTCTTGGTGTGGTCGTAACTCTCGTAGAGGCCGCCATCAGAACCGAACAGAATGTATTCCGGATCATCGGGCCTGAACGCGATCGCGTGGTCATCGACGTGCTTCAGCTCATTGTTCAAGCTGTAGAATGTCTTGCCGCCGTCATTCGAGATTTGCGACGTGTTCGAGACCAGATAGATGCGGTCGAAATAATGCGGGCTCGCATAGAGCTCCTGATAATAGTGCGGGCCGGTGCCGCCCGAAACGGTGTCGGACATCTTGGTCCAGCTCGATCCGCGATCGCTAGAACGCCAGATGCCGCCTTCGCGCCGATCGAGCTCGATCGCGGCGTAAATAACATCAGGCTGGATTGGCGAGATCGTGATGCCGATCTTGCCCATATTGCCCTTTGGCAGTCCGGTCTTGAGCTTGGTCCAAGTTTCGCCGCCATCTTCGCTGCGCCACAATCCGCTTTCCGGTCCACCGCCAACATAAGCGGCGACGGTGCGGTGACGTTGCCAGGTCGTGGCATAGAGGCGATCCGGGTTGCGCGGATCGATCATCAGATCGCCAGCGCCGGTGTATTCGTTGTCGGACGAGAGAACCAATTCCCAGTTCTCACCGCCATCGGTGGTCTTGTAGACTCCGCGCTCGCCACCTGGGCTCCAGACGGGACCTTGAGCAGCGACCCAGACCGTGTTCGAATCTTCGGGGTGAACGATGATCTTGCCGATCCGCTCTGAGTTTTCGAGGCCTTTCTTGGCCCAGGTCTGGCCACCATCTTCGGAAAGGTAGATGCCGTCTCCATAGCCGAGGTGACGCCCGCCATGATTCTCACCTGTGCCGACCCAGATACGGCTGGGATCGGACGGGTCGAGCCCGAGCGAACCGATCGAATAGGAGCCTTGGCCGTCAAACAGCGACTTCCAGGTCGTGCCGGCATTCTCGGTCTTCCAGACTCCGCCCGAGCCAACCGCGATATACCAGGTCGCGGGATCGTCCTGAACGATAGCAATGTCGGCGATCCGGCCGGACATCAAAGCCGGGCCAATGCCGCGCAATTCAAAGGCCTTGAAAGTGGCGCTGGAAAGAGGCCCTTTGTCTTCCTGATCGTCGGATTGCGCTATGGCAGCCGTGCCAAGCCCCAGTGAGACCGCGCACGCGATCAAGAATTTCATGATTTTCATCAGAGCACCCCTTTTTGCTTCCTGTGGCAGGCCGCCCCTCTCCCCGCTCACGCAATAATTTGTCGACGAACTACCCATTTCGTTCGACAGTCTTCACTTCCTCGTCCAGCTCAGCCGTAAGGTCAACCATTACATTGAGGCCGCGCCGCGCGATTCCCCTCGAGTCGGATGGTACATTATCTCATTGACGGCGAAAGCTTGAGTTTCGTCATCAAATGGTCTTTGCATCGATCTAGCAATGCGCACTCAAACAGGAGAGCTCCCCAGTGCAGAATTTCGCTCACAATCGTCGCCAGTTTCTGTCCGCAACGGGCACCGCGTTTGCTGCGCTGGTGGCCAGCGGATGCATGGCGCGCGGCACGGCCCTGGCGTCAGACGTTTCTGGCGCTGCTGGCTATGGCCCGCTGGTGCCTGATCCGGCCGGAGTGCTCGATTTGCCTGAAGGGTTTTCCTATCGCGTGCTTTCCAGCCTTGGCGACATGATGAGCGATGGCGGCACAGTGCCTGACAAGGCTGATGGGATGGGATGCCTCCCGCTTGGGAATGGCGAAATCGTGCTGGTGCGCAATCATGAATTGGTGCCGAGTGATGATTCAGGCGGTCCAATCGCGCACGGCTTTGGTACACATAACGGCAATATTGTTCCCGGCGGGACCACCAACATCGTGCTCGACGCAGAGACATTGGAAGTGAAACGTCAATTCCGCACATTGGGCGGGACGATCCGCAATTGCTCAGGCGGGATTACGCCCTGGGGCAGCTGGCTGACCTGCGAGGAGGCGCCGACCGGCCCAGGCCAACGTTATGGCGAAGGGCTTGCCGTCAATCACGGTTGGACCTTTGAAATCCCGGGCGATGCGACCGGCTTGGTAGAGGCCGTGCCGCTGCGCGCTATGGGCCGCTTCAATCACGAAGCAGCCTGTGTCGATCCGGAAACCGGCTATGTCTACCAGACCGAAGATCGCAATGAGGGCGTGCTCTATCGCTTCCTGCCCAACACGCCCGGTAAACTGGCCGATGGCGGCAAGCTGCAGGCGATGGTGATCGAAGGCCTCAGCGACACGCGCAATTGGGATGGTGCGACCATGCCGCTCGGCAAAAGCTATCCCGTCAGCTGGGTCGATCTGGACGATGTTGAATCGCCCAAGGACGATTTGCGCGAGCAAGCGGCTCGCAAGGGTGCAGCGCTGATTGCCCGCGGTGAAGGCATCCATATGGGCAAGGACGATCTCTATTTCTGCTCGACAAGCGGCGGAGCTGCGCGCCTCGGCCAGGTATTCCGCTTTGTGCCGGGTCGCGGCCAGGGGCCAGACACTGTCGAACTGTTCTTTGAAAGCGAAAGCAAGGATCAGTTCGACTATGGTGACAATCTGTGCGTTTCGCCCAATGGCCACCTGATCGTGTGCGAAGATCAATACACCGAGGTGGTCGACAACCATCTGCGCGGAATCACCCCGGCAGGCGAAGCCTATGCATTTGCCCGGCTGCGCATGCAGACAGAGCCTGCAGGCGGGTGTTTCTCACCCGATGGCAAATGGTTCTTCGTCAACGCCTATGCGCCAACGCGGACATTCGCGATCACGGGTCCCTGGGCCGCCTAAGCGACCGCCGCCAAAGAACTAGATCACAAAGTCCAGCGGTGCAGGAAGCTTGCTGCGGTTGACAACCATGCGCCCGTGGAGCGTTTCAATCTGCTTGCTTCCGGTCTTCACGAACAGGAATGGCAGCACGCCGTGCAGAATGCAGGCAAAGCCGCCAATGATCATCCGCACGCCAAAACTGCTCGCCTGGCGCAGGTGTTGCCAATAGGTCTCGCCAACGGAATTGGGGTGTTCGGTAAAGAGACGGCGCATGTGTCTTTTCGCTCCATTCGGGTGAGTAGGCCCAACGTTTATCGCGATCGGATCCAAAAATGCTCCCAAATCTTGAGGGCATTCGTCTCTAGATTCGAAAATTTTTACACATGTGAGCTCTCTTATGTGAGAACTTGGTCAATTCCTGGCTCAGGTAAGCATAGTCGCGCAAACGAAAGCGAGCGCGAAGGACACCAATGTAGCCACGATCACGGGCGCCAAGGTCCGCCAACCTGCTTCGAGCAAAAGCCCCAACCGCGATCGCATGGCCGTCGCTGTAACGGCGAGCAACAGGCAGGCCTTGGAGAAATCGAGCGCGACAATGCTCGCGGCTTGAGGAAGTTCGATCATGCTGTTGATGATCAGCACCGCGAAAAACAGCGGAATGAACCATGGCAGAGGAAAACGCCTCTGATCAGTCGCAGGAGATGGTCCCGCGGTTCGTGCGATCCACCAGGCCATCAATGCAACCATCGGTGCCAGCATGGCGACCCGCGACAGTTTAATGACCGTTGCGCTGGCTCCGGCCGCGTCGCTGTAGCTATATGCTCCACCGATTGCCTGCGCCGCGTCATGCACGGAAGCGCCGATCAGAAAACCAGCCTGTGTATCCGTCAGTCCAGCCAATTGTGCGATCGCCGGATAGACTGACATGGCGATGGCGCTGGCCACCGCAATACCGACCAAAGTGACTGAGAAGCGCGCCTGGTCAAGTCGGTCCTTGCCGATCACCGCGTAGAGGGCGAGCGCGGCAGAGGCTCCGCAAATTGCGGTGGCACCTCCGGCCAATATCCCCGCCTCGGTCCGTTCGCCGACAGCCTTGGCCGTCAGAACCGCCCCTGCGAAAGAGGCGACCATCACCAACAGCAGCCCCCCGAAGGCCGCCCAGCCCAGCGAAGTAACTTCGCCAAAGGTCACTTGCAGACCCAGCAGCACGATGCCCGCCTGCAGCAGATAGCGTGAGGCAAAGTCAAAGCCGGCCGCCGTGGATTCAAGTTCCGATAGAAAGCTAAGCGCCAGACCGATCAACAGGCCAAGCAGGATGATCGGAAAGCCATAATGCTCAGCCAACCACGCAGCAGCCAGTGCAGCGGTGCCGCAAACAGCAAGACCAGGGATAAACTCGCGCAGCTTGCGCTTGGGCGGTGGTGCCTCCGCTTCGTAGAGTTCGCCAAACAGATCCCCGGCGTGAAAATCGTGCGATGCAGTCATGCCACGGCGTTAGACCAAGTCATGCCGTGAGCGCCATTCCCTTCCCGCACTCGTTGACATCATTTTACGGCACTCATAGTGTCAATAGTCTCGTGACACGGAGATTCTGCTGAATGTACACGCTCTATGGCATGGCCGCATCGCTCTACACCGCGCGAGCGCGCAGCTATATGCGAACCCAGGGTGTGCCGTTCAAAGAGATCAAGGCCGGCAGCCAGGAATATCTCGGCGAGATCGTCCCTCAAATCGGTCGTTGGATCATTCCGGTCATCAAGACGCCTGAAGGCGCAATCATCCAAGACGGTGCCGACATTATCGATCACCTAGATGGAGCCGGCTTCAGCAAGACGCCGATCTATCCAGAAGATCCTACGCTGCTCGCGATCGCGCATCTCTTTGAATTGTTCGGCCAACAAGGTCTGCTGCGACCAGCAATGCATTATCGCTGGAATTTTGACGAGGTGAACCTGCCCTTCATCCGCGACACCTTTCGCGATGTGATCCCGACCGGCACGCCGGAAGAAGGGCAAGAAGCGGCCTTCCTCAATGCCAGTGGCCGAATGCGCAAGGCAACGACCATGCTCGGCGTCAATGAAGAGACGACCGCAGAAGTCGAAGCGAGCTATCACGAATTCCTGGCGCTGATGAACGCCCATCTCGAAGCCTACCCCTTCCTGCTGGGCGGGCATCCGACCATCGCTGACTATGGGCTGATCGGCTCAATGTACGCGCATCTGGGGCGCGACCCCAAACCGCTGCACTTGATGCAAACCAAAGCGCCGCGCGTGTTTCGCTGGGTCGAACGGATGAACATGCTCGAAGTGTTCGAGGATGAGGCTCAGTCGGCATCGGGAAGAGCATTGTTTAACGGCGATACCTTGCCCGACACACTCACCGCGTTGATGCGCTATGTCGCTGAAGAATACCTCCCGGAGATCACCGCTCATGTCGCATTTGCCAATGACTGGCTTGACGCTCATCCCGAGGTGACGACCGGCACTTCTTCGCGAGACCCTGTCATGCGTGGCCCGATTGGCATGGCGCCGTTCCAATGGCGCGGTCGCGAAATCCAGTCATGGGTACTGCCCTATCGTTTTTACCTCCTTGGGCGACTTCAAGCCGCGGTCGCGAAACAGGACAAAGATAGCCAGACGACGATCAGGCAGAGCTTTGCGGGCAATGGCCTTGAGCCCCTGCTAGACCTACGCACCAAACGGCCCGTGCACAGGACCGACAACCAAGAAGTGTGGGGAGAGTTGATCGCATGAAGAAATTTGGACTGATCCTAGTGGGCCTGGCCGTCCTGATGATGGCTGGCGCGCTCACATTCCAGCGACAGATTGGCGCAAACCTGTTCGAACGCGCGGCCCAGCAATTGGTTGGCCGCAACAGCCTCGACAACCTCGACGACGGATTGCATGTCGGCTTGTGCGGGACCGGATCCCCGATGCCCAATCTTGAGCGCGCCGGACCATGCAATGTGATCATTGCGGGCGAGCAGGTGTTCGTCGTGGATATCGGCGAAGGCGGCAATGAAGTGCTCAACATCATGGGCTTCAACCCGGCTGACCTTACCGGTGTCATGCTGACCCATTTTCACTCGGACCATATCGACGGAATGGGCCCGCTGATGCTGTTCCACTGGACGCGCGGCAACAGCACAGCCCCGCTGCCGGTGCACGGGCCTAGCGGGGTCGAAGCGGTGATCGAGGGGTTCAACGCCGCCTACGCGATCGACGACACCTATCGCATCGCCCATCATGGGGAGGAGGTCGTGCCTCCGAGCGGCGGCGGTGCGACTGCGATTCCCTTCGAGATGAGCGCAGACAGCGTCACGGTACTCGAGCAGGACGGGCTCACCATTACCGCATTCAATGTCGACCACGCGCCCATTTCACCCGCAGTGGGATATCGCTTCGACTATAAGGGCCGCTCGGTCTGCATCAGCGGAGATACCGCCAAGTCTGCCAATCTTGAGGCGGCCTGTCAGGGCACCGACATTATCGTGCATGACGCTCTCCAGCCGGTGATGGTGGAAGAAATGCGCGAGGCCATGATTGCGCGTGGCAACACGCTCGCCGCGCAGATATTCTTTGACATCCAGGACTATCATGCCTCGCCAGAACAGGCCGCTGAGAGCGCACAAACGGCCAATACGCGCATGCTGGTGCTTTCGCACCTCGTACCCCCACTGCCCCTCGAATATCTCTATCCTGCCTTTCTAGGCGACGCAGAGAGCCGTTTTGACGGGCCGATCGTGATCGGGGAGGACGGCATGCTGTTTTCCCTTCCGCCAGACAGCGATGCGATCGAACAATCCAACCTGATGTGAGGACTTGCTGATGTATCAGATTCATGGCGCCTTGGGCTCGCCCTATTCGATGAAGATGCGCGCCCTTTTGCGATATCGGCGCATCACGCATGTCTGGTCTCACGGCGCGACGGCACAGGCGGCGCAAGCCAAGCTTGGGGCTCCGGTCATTCCGGTCCTCGAATATCCCGACGGCACGTTGGCCTATGACTCGACGCCCTTGGTTTACGATCTCGAACAGAGGCATGAAGGCCGCTCCGTTATTCCCCCCGATCCCGCCACAGCATTCCTCGCTCACCTGCTGGAAGATTTCGCGGATGAATGGCTGACCAAAGCGATGTTTGGCTATCGTTGGTTGGAAGAGGTCGACCAGATCCAGATGAGCCAATGGCTCGCCTTCGACGCGTTCAAGGGCAGCGGGCTCGATCAGATCAACACCTATTCGTCGGCCTTCCGCGAGCGCCAAGTCGGGCGCATGGGCCTGGTTGGCTGCACGCGCGAGAATTTTGCCCTTATCGAAGCGTCGACACGGCGCGTGCTGCAGGCGCTGGAAGAGCATGTCACCACGCGCCACTTCCTGTTCGGGACGCGCCCTTCGATCGCTGAGCTGGGCATTTACGGCCAGTTCTCGCAACTGGGTGTGGATCCGACTGCACAAAACATGATGCGGGCTGACTTCCCCTTCGCATTCCGCTGGCTGTTCCACATTGATGATATGTCGGGGATCGATGGGGAATGGGATCCGGCAGGCACACCACCGAATCCAGCGGTCGAAAAACTGCTTGCCGAAGCCGGCAAAGTCTACGTGCCCTTCCTGCTGGCAAATGCCGCCGCCGCCGAAGCCGGGCAAGACACGTTCAGGATTGAGGTAGATGGCCTGCCCTACGAACAGGGTATGTTCAAATACCAGCTCAAATGCTTGCGCGATCTGCGCAATCGCTATGCCGGATTGTCCGCTGATGCGCGCGCGACAGTCGACCCCATTCTCGACAAAGCCAACTGCAAGGAGTTCCTGCAATGAAGCGAGCCATTTCCCCCATCGCTCTCGTGCTCATCACAGCGTTGATCGCTGCGCCAGCCGCTGCGCAATCACGCGAACAAGCCCTCGCTCAGTTTGAAGAGCGCTTCACAGCCGCCGATAAGAACAAGGACGGCAAGCTGACCAAGAAGGAAGCCAAGCAAGGCAAGATGACCAGGCTCGCGCGCTTTTTTGGCCGGGTCGACTCGGACGGAGACGGGTTCGTCACCAAGGCCCAGCTCAAGTCGCGGATCGAAGCGCGATTTGACTAGCGGCCCGCAAATCCAGGTCCGAAAACGAGAACGCGCCCTCCGTGTCGAGGCTTTAGCGTCTTAGCTGGGGTCGCTTGGCGGCGGCCGATTGGTGTCTACGACCCGGAACCCAATGTGATCGGTGCCAAGATCTATTTCCTGGTATTGCCGCGCCGCAGGGCGGTAACGCGCGCAATAATTGGCGGCGCATAGGAATGAGCCTCCCTTGATCGTGCGGATCGGAGCGCCAGGGCGCGGCTCGCTGGCCGTCCACTCCCAAACATTGCCAATCATGTCATGCAGTCCGAATGCGTTGGCTTCAAAACAGCCAACCGGCGCGCGCGACAGGAACCCGTCATCGCCGGTATCGCGACGCGGGAATACGCCCTGATAGTAATTCGCTAACGGCTTGCCAGAACTGTCCTTTGGCTCAGGCAATGTGTCCGCCCCGGCCCTGGCGGCAAATTCCCATTGCGCTTCGCTTGGCAGGCTCATCCCGGCCCATTCGGCATAGGCCTGCGCATCACGATAGGTGACTTGAACCACGGGGTCGTTGTCTCTGCCGAGGATCGAGCTGCTCGGCCCGGAAGGGGCGCGCCATTCGGCACCCACCACCCATTTCCACCAATTTGGGTCGCCGTCGGTTGGCGCACGGAACACGGCCGATCCCGGCACAAGCATTTCAGGCGGCGCGCCGGGCAGCTTAGGCGGATCGCGCTCAGCCTCGGTGACATAGCCTGTTTCGGCCACAAATTTGGCGAATTGAGCGTTGGTAACTTCGGTGGCCGAGATCCAGAACCCGTCCAGCGTTACTTCGCGTGGAGGGCCTTCTTCGGGATAGAAAGCTTCCGCGCCCAGCACAAAGCTTCCGCCCTCAATCCAGACCATGCCGGCGTCGGCGAGGCCGCTGCAAGAGCTGCCATTGATCGATGGATCAGCCTGCTCTGCCGAAGAACATGCGGAGAGGGCAAGTGCGCCCGCCAGGATGATCGCAAGGGGCTTCACTCTGGGTTGCCGGCGCCAGCAAGGATGTCGCTCACCACTTCCTTGATCGCCGCGACAGTGTCGTCCTGCGACAGCTGCTCATCCTGACGCAGCAATCGCCAGGCATCGAAGCTTGTCGCGATCAGGATATTGCGGCCAATGCGCGTATGGGTCTGGATCGCTTCCGGCAGCACATCGTCCAGCATCCGCTTTTCAGCCTCGTAGTGACGCATATAATTCTCGCGCAGGAAAGGAGACTTCTTGCGGGCGGAATGCGCTGCCAATCGAAACGGTGCAATCGCTTCATAGAGATCAGCGCGCCGTTCAATCAGCTCAAACAGCTTTCCTGTGGAATCATCAGACTGGAACGGTGCGGCGAGCATGGGCTGGAAAGCGCTGACGACAATCTGATCAATCTCGCGAAAGATCGAATCCTTGTCGTCGAAATGCCGAAACACCGAACGCAAGCCGACGCCTGCCGTTTCTGCCACAAGAGCAGCGCTGGGATTGGGATCACCAGCTGCAATCAAATCGCTCATCGCGGCAATGATCTTGCGGCGACTGGCTGCGCTGCGGGCTCTGCGCCCATCAGCCTCCTGCGGCTGAGACAGCATCGCTTGCTTTATCGCTTGGCTGGCAGTGCCCATCTTACCCTCTGAGTTCGGTCGGAACCAATGCTCGCGTCATGCCTCTTTGCCTCAAACTGCCTTTGTTTGGCTAGCACGTCGGCGAATTTCCGCAGCCACAAGCCACAACCGATCCTGGCCCCAAACGCACAGGTCTGGTTCGCCATCTTGGCCACTCAAGCGATAGCTTGGAACACCCCACAGGCCCAATTGCTCGGTCATTTCAAGCTGGTTGCGCGCGGTGATTCCGCGCCACGCATCGCTGCCCAGATGGTCCTGCGCCTCCGACCAGTGGAGACCCGCTCGCTCAACCGCCTTGCGCAGGCCGGATTTGCGGTGGAGCGCGACACCTTCAGCAAAGGCCAGGCTCAATCCTGCAGAAAGCAGTTCGATGTCTTTGCCTTGCTCGCTCGCCCATGGGAGCAGCGAATAGAGCGCTCGCGTGGGATCTCCAATCGGCGTCATCACCGGGCCAAAGCCGACGCCGAGATGCTCAGCCTCGCGCTTGGTATCGAACATGATGTAACGCGCTTTGTCGCGGGTGGCTGGCACGCCGCGCATAATCATCGGCAGCACCGGCTTGTGATTGAGCTTGATCCCGCATTCTCGCGCGACCGCGATCGTCTTGTCGTAGATGATCGACGTGTAAGGCGAATTGAGCGATGGATAGAAATCGAGTGTGAGGCTGCTCGCATCGATACCACTGATATCGATCTCCGGCCGGGGGCAAATATAGGGCAGAGACGGATCCTTGCAGGCCCCAACATCGCGCAGCCATTGCTCGAGATAGAACAGCCGATCGACGCCCCAGAACCACTCTCCGCCATAGCAGAACACTGCACCGGAATAATGCCCGAGCTCGGCCAGCCGTGCGCTTCCAGCATCAAGCTGTTCGTCGCTTGCGGGCTGGTCTGACTTGCCGCTCCATTCGCTTGGGCGCTTCAGCCCGTAATGGGGCGCAATCAGGTCTGCGTCGCGCGCGGCCCAGGCTGCCAGCTTCTCAAGCTCAGGCTGGTTTTTGCCACCGCTGGCGCGGATCTGGTGAATCACAAGTTCGATGTCATAGCGTTCTCGGAGCTGGTCGAGCACCTGCTCGGCAAGGTGCGAGTACGGGTCATCAAATTGGTGGAAGTACTCGACGAGGTGCGGTGCCCCATTCTTGGTCCGCTCAGCCTCCGCCTTGGCCCGACGCTTGGCCCTCGCCTCGGGACGGATGATCCGATTGGTCCAATGTTTGAGCATGTGTCGCATCAGCGCTGGCGGATCAGTCATCAACCGGCCATTCGGATTGACATCGGGTTCAGGCTGCAGCGTCATTCGCTTTTCCTCGTTTCTGCAGCTGACCAATAACCAGCAGGCCGATCACGCCCAGAAACACGAAGATCGCACCCACAATCAACCGCATTTGCGCGAACGAAATGAACGGACGGATGATCATCACTTCGGTGTGATCGAGTGAGAGAAATTTGTCGCCGCTGCCTGCCTGCATTTCGGGATCAAGCGCCATGTCGATCATGTCCCTGAGCGAGCGATAACGCACGACTGCAACACGATCGATTTCGGCACCATAATCGCCCAGCATCGAACCGGCGCGCATCCCCACAAAAACGGGATACCCGCCGCGCTCAAAGATCAACGGCATGACCATGCGGGCGTAGCGCTGATCTGCCGCGCGCGCTTCGTCTCCGGCCTTCAATTGCTCCAGATTGACTGCGTAGAATTCTCGCCCGTCATCATTGGGGATCATCTCGACCATATTGCGCAGGAAACTGCCATTCTCGCTTCCGGCCTCAAGATTGTCGCGCGATACGTCATAGGCTTCTTCAAGCTGGACGAGCAATTGCTCACCCTCTGCCTCGCCAATTGGTTCGCCATCGCCACCATGCCATACCCAAAAGCCGGCATAGACGGCCGCAAGCACTCCCAGCCAAATCCATTTCGCTTTGTTCATCTTGTCGTCCTCAATTCGGCCAATAGATGTATTCGTCGCCTTCGGCGAAGCTTTCAGCCAGCGTCTTGTCGATCATGATTGGACCATCGGTCACAGGCGGATAGAGCATTGGCACCCGCCCCTGCTGATGCGTGTCCAGCAAGGCTTCGAGCTCGGCCAGCTTGACTGGATTGCTTGCTGCGAGGTTCGCTTGCTCGGTCGGGTCATTAGCCAGGTCAAACAGCCACTTCTTGTTCAGCCTGCCATTGACTTGCAGCTTCCAATCGCCAGCCCGCACGACCTGGTAATGCCCGCTTTGCCAATAGATCGCATCGTCAGGCCGCTCGATCGATCCATTGCCAGTGGCGATGGGCAGCAGATCAACTCCGTCTATCGCGACCCCTTGGGGTAAATCAGCGCCCGCAGCGGCGGCCAGGGTTGGCATCACGTCGATATGCGCCACGGGATTGTCGACTTGTGTCCCAGCGGCGATCCGCCGCGGCCATTTGACGAACATCGGCACCCTTATGCCGCCTTCAAACAGCGTGATCTTCCAGCCGCGATAGGGCGCGTTGACGTCTGGCAAACCGATATAGCCGGCTCCCCCATTGTCGCTTGAGAACACTACGATCGTGTTGTCGGCGAGACCTTCATCCTCGAGTTTTTGCATGATCCGGCCGACGCTGCGATCAAGCGAGCGCACCATCGCTGCATAAACGCGCAGACGGTGTGGGCCGACATCGCCCACAGCTTCGTAGTCCTCGCGCGTCGCCTGCAAGGGCGTGTGCACGCCCCAATGCGCCAGATATAGGAAAAATGGGCGGTTCTTGTTCGCTTCGATCACTTTGAGCGATTCATCGGTCCAGTAATCGGTGAGGTAACCGCCCGGCTCAAACCGCTCACCGCCATTATAGCTCGCCGAATATCGCATTGCGGCCCACAGGAAGCGATCGATGGGATCGAAATCGACTTTGGCGTTGACCACATTCGGATCATCCTCAGGCAGGAACAGCCCGCTATCCATCAGCAGGCTTTCATCGAAGCCTTGGTCATTGGGTGCAAACCCGTCAGCGCGCCCGAGATGCCATTTGCCGATATGGACGTTGTGGTAGCCGCGCTGTTTGAGCACTTCAGCGATGGTGACTTCTTCGGCGGGAAGCCCTTGCTGCTCGTAGGATATCTTGGTCGAGGCCAGCTCGGAATCGTAGTAACCCGGCGGCAGATCGCCGCGGATCTGATCGCGAACGATGCCGACCACCGGCCCCATCCCGTCGGGCATCGGTGTGAACTCAAATCCTGTCCGCGTCGGGTAACGCCCCGTCATCAACATCGCCCGTGAAGGCGCGCAGGTGCCAGTGCCCGAATAGGCCTGATGAAACAGCGCACCATCGGCGGCGAGCTTGTCAATATTGGGCGTCGGGACCAGGCCGCCGGCCACCCCGCCGCCAAAGGTCGAAATATCGTTGATGCCCAGATCATCAGCGAGGATGAACACGATATTGGGTGGACGTTCTGCAGGCGGGATTTGGGCTTCTGCCGGGCCGCTCTGCCATTCAATCGGCTGATTGGCGGCGACTTCGATGTCGGCCCGATAGCTGATGAAGGCCAGCACCAGATTGCTGCGATTGAGGTAGCCTGCGACGCCGAGCGCCAACAGCACAGCGACAATTCCGAGGCTGACTTTCTGCCAAGATCTCATGTTTCTCCCCGCCGGCAATCACGCCTAGATCCGTGGATCGAACTATTGGCATAATTAATGCCGATAGTTGAGTCAAATACGTGGGATCAATTGCGAGGGAGAAGCATCAGAGGCGATATTCGCCCTGCTCGATGCGTTGAAAGCAATCCGCGTCCAGCGTGACATATTGGCCGGTACCAGGATCAAGGAACCACAGCGGGTCGCTCACCTGTTTGGGGTCAAAGCCATCCTTGACCAGATCGACCTTGCGAAACTTGAATGTGCCGGTGGTCTCGGCTTCTGGCTGAGTCCGGAGAAACAAGGGCACGGCATAATGCGGCAATTGCTGCGAGAGGTAGGTCGCGAGGTCTTCAATCTTGAATTCGCCATTGACTGTCATCGCCACCATGCCTGCGCGCCCCTCGGCGCCCGGCACTTCCACTCCAAAGACATTGGCAAGGTCCACCCCGGGATAGGAGGAAATCACATCGGACACTTCATTGGTCGCGACGTTCTCTCCTTTCCAGCGGAACGTGTCTCCAATCCGGTCGATGAAGTAGATGTAGTCCTCTTCGTCGCGTCGGATCAGATCCCCGGTGCGAAACCAGCGATCACCCTTCTCGAACACGTCTGTGAGGATTTTAGCTTCGGTCGCTTTCTTGTCGTGATATCCGCCGAAATCCTCGCGGCTGCTGGTGCCAATCCGGCCCAGCACTTCACCCGGTTCGTTGACCCCCGCTCGCACACAGAAGCCGTCATTGCCGCGGACAGGCTTTTCCTCGACAATGTCGAATTTGACGATCGCCGTGCCCATCTTGCGTCCAGCCCATTCGGGCAGCTGGCCGATGGCTCCGATCGTGCCATCGAAGTTGAAAAACGAGACATTGCCTTCGGTTGAGCCGTAAAATTCGCGCATCGTGCCAACGTCAAATCGCTCAACAAAGTGGCGCCACACTTCGCCGCGCAGACCATTGCCGAAACCCATTTCAAGATTGTGCGCGCGTTCCTTTGGATGCGCGTCGGCGTTGATCAGATAACGGCACAGCTCGCCAATATAGACGAATTTGTTGGCATCATATTCGGCCACATCGTCCCAGAAGCCAGACACGGAAAGCTTGCGGCGCAGGATCAATGTCGCGCCATATGTCAGTGGACCAGCCGTCCCCATGCATCCGCCGGTCATATGATAGAGCGGCAGCACGTTGTAGATGCGGTCCTTATCGTTGATGTCGGCAAGGAATTTTGACGCCCGCGCGGTCATCCGGACGCGCATATGGGTGATCTTGGCGGCCTTGGGCAGGCCGGTCGTGCCGGACGTGTAGACGAACAGCGCGGAATCGCCGCCACGCAGATCAGCGCGAACGGATCGATCCGGCCGCGTGTCGGGCTGGCTCGCAAGCGCGGCCTCCAGATCCTCACCGGACTGCGCATCGAAATCCCACAGCTTTGGCGCGTTGCTCAATTGCGGCAAGACCGCTTTGGCTCGCTCCGCCTGAACGCCAGAGGTAATGATCGCATTGGCATCGACGATTGAGATACAATGGGTCAGCCCGGCGCCTTCGAGATTGGTGTTGATCAAGGCCGAGATGACGCCGACCTTCGCCAGCCCAAACCATACTGCTGGGTAATCCGGGCAATTCTCCAAGATCAGAGCCACCGCATCGCCAGGTTTGAACCCTTGAGCCAAGGCCCATTGTGCGATGCGATTGGCCCGCGCATCAAACTCGCCATAGGTGATTGTCGCGCCTTCGAACACGAAAGCGGGTTTGGATGGATCACGATCGACTGTGGCTTCGAAATCGTCTGCGATCGTTTCAGTGGAGTCCGGTTGCAGGTCTTTCACCTGTCGCAGGACCTTGATCAAGCGCACTCCGAAGGATGCATTGCGCCAAAGGTCTTTGATCGGATTTCCCATCGAATGTCTGCTCCCGGCAATGGCCGTCGCTGCATCGCAAGGATGGCGCGCCCACTTATGTCATTTGTATATAGTGTGCTGGAACAACGCCCATCACGCAATATCGTTTCGCTTGCTGAAAAGCCGTTTTAGGCCCCAATCGATGCTGGGACAGCGAGATCGACCGCAAGCACTCAGTGGCTTTGAGCGTCGCCCGCCCCGCGTGGCACCCGGATGGAGTCGACCAGACGGCGAACCTCGATCGGCGTCCCCTTGGTCACGCTGGCTACCACGATGGCAATGCCGAAATTGATCACCATGCCGGCAACACCGATTCCTTCAGGCGAAATGCCAAACAGCCAATTGTCGGCAACATTCGCAGCCGGATTCATCAGCTTGAAATAGGCAATGTATCCGAAGGTGAAGACAAGGCCTGACACCATGCCAGCGATCGCACCTTCGCGATTCATCGACTTGAAGAAGATACCCATGAAGATCGCCGGAAACAGGCTTGCAGCTGCCAAGCCAAAGGCGAAGGCAACAACCTGGGCGACCCATCCTGGCGGGTAGACGCCGAGATAGCCCGCGACCACGATAGCGGCCGTCGCCGCAATTCGCGCGGCCAGCAGCTCGCCCTTTTCGGTGATCCTGGGAGCGAATGTCTGCTTGAGAAGATCATGACTGACCGAGCTCGATATGACGAGCAGCAATCCAGCCGCAGTCGACAGCGCCGCGGCGAGGCCGCCCGCTGCAACCAGAGCAATCACCCAGCCTGGCAAATTGCCAATCTCTGGATTGGCCAAGACCATGATGTCGCGATCGACATAGACCTCGTTCTCGCTCTCCGTAGATGGCGCATTGGAGACCAGCCGTTCGCCCGATGGTCCGGTTTCGTCAGTGAATTCGGGCGCACCTTCAAATGCATTGCCCGCGCGATATTGCATCACGCCGTCGCCATTCTTGTCCTGGAAAGCGATCAGATCATTGCTCTCCCAATTTTTGAACCATTCGGGCGCCTGGCTGTATGATTGTTCGTTGACCGTATCGACAAAATTGATCCGCGCGAACGCGCCAACAGCGGGTGCGGTGGTGTAGAGCAGAGCGATAAAGATCAGCGCCCAACCAGCCGATTTGCGAGCATCGGACGCTTTGGGGACAGTGAAGAACCGGACGATCACATGCGGCAATCCGGCTGTTCCCACCATCAAAGCGAGCGTGATGCAGAAGATGTCGATCATGCTCTTCGACCCATCGGTGTATTCGCCAAATCCAAGATCCAGCAACACGAGATTGAGCTTCTCCAGCACATACAATCCAGAGCCATCAGCCACCTGAGAGCCCAAGCCGATCTGCGGAATCGGTGTCCCCGTGATCATGAAACTGAGGAAGAAGGCCGGGACCATATATGCAAAGATCAGCACGCAATATTGTGCGACTTGCGTGTAAGTGATGCCCTTCATCCCGCCGAGCACGGCATAGATGAAGACGATCCCCATGCCGATGATCACTCCCAAAGTGATCTCAACGTCGAGGAAGCGCGAAAACACGATGCCGACGCCACGCATTTGGCCGGCGATGTAGGTGAAGCTGATAAAGATCAGGCAGATCACAGCGACAACCCGAGCCGCTTTGGAATAGTATCGCGTGCCGATGAAATCAGGGACAGTGTACTGGCCGAATTTGCGGAGATAGGGTGCCAACAACAGCGCCAGAAGCACGTAACCACCGGTCCAGCCCATAAGATAAACCGACGCATCATAACCAAGGAATGCGATCAGTCCGGCCATCGAGATAAAGCTTGCGGCGCTCATCCAGTCGGCGGCGGTGGCCATCCCGTTGACGACAGGGTTTACCCCACCACCGGCGACGTAGAAATCCTTGGTCGATCCAGCGCGGCTCCAAAGAGCGATACCGATATAGAGGGCAAAGCTGAGCCCGACGAACAAGTAGATGAGAGTCTGCGTGTCCATGCCTACCCCCTCAATCGTCGAGATCGTATTTACGTTCGATCTTCCGCATCTTGTAGACGTAGTAGAAGATCAGCACGATGAAGATGTAGATCGAACCTTGCTGGGCGAACCAGAAGCCGAGCGGATAGCCACCGATCATAAACTGGTCGAGGAAGTCCCGGAACAGGATTCCGGCGCCGAACGAGCAGGCGAACCAGATCACCATCAAGGTAAGCAGCAGCCTTATGTTCTCGCGCCAATAGGCGCCCTCGGCCGCACTCTGGTCTTCATTCGAGGTCAAATCGGAAGAGCTGGCGGATCCGGCTTCTCCATCAGGAGCATCATTCGGATCATTCGCCCCATCGGATCCTGCAGGTTCTGACATCGCTCTCCCTTTCGCGTCAAAGACGCACATTCCCGTGCCCTGACAACCTTCTATGTCGGGAAAATTGATCTGGGAAGCACGGCGGTAGGGTTAGACCCACATCATAGTTTGTCGTCTTCTAGGCACCAATGGGAAGGCCCGGCCAGACAATGTCTGACCGGGCCCTTGGTGAGGTAGCCTCTCGGCTGGGACTAGGCCTGGCCTAGAAATTAGCGCGCAAGATGAAAGTGTAGCGCCTGTCATTGCGGAAGTAGTTCCGTGGAGCCTGCAAGCCAGCCTCGTTCACGGTCTGAGTCGTCTCGGTGATGTCATCGAGCAGGTTCACGCCCTGGACGCCGACTTTGATATTGTCGGTAACATCGACAAACAGCGACGCGTCCAACTGGCCGGTTGCCGGCTGATAGATCGACGCGAACGGGAAGATCACATCGCGCGGTGTGAGCTGGAACTCACTGCGCCAATTGTATGCGACGCGCGCCTGAACTGGCCCCTTCTCATAGAGCGCCACAGCGTTGATGTTGTGCTCCGAAATGCGCGGGAAGATGCCCGCATCAACACTGAAACGTGCGGTCGGCGGATCATCGCTTGGAATCGACGGATCGAGCTGATTATCAACCCCTTCGGCATCAATATAGGTGTAGGTGAATTGCGCACCCAACCCGCTTAGGAAGCCAGGCAGGATGTCATAGAACTGCTGATAAGCCACTTCGAAGCCCTTCACCGATGCACTCTCATCCGAGTTCACGACCGTGTTGCGCAGCAGTGGATTGAGCAGCGAATTGGCTAGGAAGTCCGCCGACACTTCACCTTCAGGGATTTCGATTGCAGCCGGTGCAAAGGCGATGAAATCGTCAATGTCCTTGTAGAAAGCTGCAACCGTGAGCGAGCCAGCAGTGTCGAAGTACCATTCCCAAGACAGATCGAGATTGAACGATGTCTGCGGGTCGAGGCTGGCATTGCCGGTCGAATTGCCGACAAAGCCTTCAAACGGATTGATCGAGCCGCCGGTGCCGTCGGGGATCGCCGCACCTGTCACCGTCTGGACGTCGATCCGCTCATTGAGTTGATCGACACCGGGCCTGGTCAGGGTGCGAGATGCAGCAAAGCGCAGCACGTGATCGCCAGGCAGGTCGAGTTTGATGTTCAGGCTCGGCAGGAACTCGTCATAGCTCTTGTCGACCGTCCGCGTGAGAGCGAACCCAGTGCCCAAGGCAGCCTCAAGCGACACCAGATCGAGACTGCAGAAGTCTGGAATGGTGAATGACGGATCGGTTGGCGTAAAGCCTGCGTCGCACAGATTCGCATTCGGGAAGAACTGATCGAACCCATCAACAGTCAGTGATGTGTCGACGCTCCGGTCAGTGTGGACGTAGCGCAAGCCGACATTGCCCGACAATTCGACGTCGTTCGACAGATCTGCTCCGAAATCAAGCCGAACATAGGCAGCAAAGCTGTCGCGTTCGATCGCCCCGATCTCACTCGGCAGGAATGGTGTGCCGGACACAACACCGCTGCGACTTGTCAGCGGAGTCCAGCCAGACGGACTACCTCCAATCGCGCTCAGAATGTTGTTGAAGGCTGACGCCCAGCCCGCGTAATCGTCGACCGACGGACCGGTATAAGCAGGCACGGCGCCGCCCAAGCCAGTCGGCAGGCCGCGCTGGTAGTTGTCAAACGTTGCGGTTCCAAACAGCGGTGCAGTCACCGCGTCGAGCGAAGAGTCCGGATTACCAGAGACGAGCAGCAAGCCAGCACCATCATTGTAGGTCCGTCCGCTCCAGACTTCAGAGATGTTGCCCCAGTTGAAGTCCGATTGACGCAATTCGAGTTCTTGCTGCGAATAGCGCGCGCCAGCGCGTACCGATTTGAGCCAACCATCGCCCGAGAAATCGTATTCGACATCGCCACGGAAGGCGATCGAATCAGCGTCGTTCTCTGTGATGTGGTCCATCGCCGAGCGGATGAAATAGCTGCTCGGGTCAGTGAAGTAATTGTCACTTTCACCTGACGGAAGCAGATATTGCAGCGTCGGAACCGAACCACTGGTGCCATCAACAGAGATCGGCGCGAAGATCGAACGGTGCACGGTGAGGTCGACGATATCAGTCGATGACGTGATGTACTGGAAGTCGAAATTGAAGCGCAGATTGTCTTGTGGCGTGAACTTCAGATTGAAGCCATAATCTTCGGTAACGTCATCTTCTGAGCGATACCGATCAAGCGCAATCTGTTGGCCGCCAGTGGCGCCCAGCAACACGGCGTTGTCATTTGGACCGCGCCATTGCGAATTGTCAGTGATAGTGCCGCTGGTGAAGACGCCATCCTCATCGAATGTGAAGTCGCTGGCATCCAGGCCCGTCCGGGCACCGGCGCTGTCAGCGCCTGTCTCAAACACGTTCTCACCCCAGACCAGATCGGCATCCGAGCGCAAGAACTGTGCAGTGGCAAGCCAGCGGCCGTCATTGCTTTCGTACTGAGCGGCGGCGGCAATCGTCAGGCGCTCGCGATCAAATTCCTGAGTCCGGATGCTGCCACCTGATGGCACAAAGCCGCCTGGTGTTTCGGCAAAGTCGACCAGGCCGGTACCATCGGCACGCGACAGCAGCTCGCTATATGCGATGTTGCCGAGCAGGCCGAATGTGCCGCCTGCCGTGTCCCAACTGTTCGAATAGAGCAGAGAGCCCGATGGCGACCACTCCTCGCGGAGATCGCCGTAATTGGCTTCGATCGAACCCGCGATCACCTGACCCGATTGATCAAGCGGAAGGCGTGTGCGCAGATCGATCGTACCGGCTGCGCCCCCTTCAATGAGATCCGCCGAGGAGTTCTTGAAGACCACGACGCTGCCCAGCAACTCTGGAGAGACGTCTTCGAAGCCAAGCACAGCGCCGCTATTGGCGCCGAATACGTCGCGGCCATTCAATTCGGAGCGAACAAATGGCAAGCCGCGAATGTTCACACCGCTGCCTTCAACCGCAAAGTGATCGGGATCGTTGGGGCCTGCAAAGCGCAGAACACTCACCCCGGGTACACGTTGGAGGACCTCCGAAACCGAGCGATCGGGCAGAGCACCGATGTCTGACGCGGTCACAACATCGACGACAGTGTCGGCGTTGCGCTTTTGCGCTTGCGAGGTAGCCAGCGACTCACGCAGGCCAGTAACGATGATCAGATTTTCTTCGCTGACAGCTTCAGCGGAATCGTCTCCCTGACCTCCGTCCTGAGCCATAGCCGGCGAAGCCGCCAGCAGACCAAGCGTAGAGACACTTGCGAACAGTGATTTGGTTATGACGCCATTAGCGGCACGAGCGCGAGCTGTTTTCACCGAATTTTCCCTCCCAAGGCGACCCTATTGGAGCCGCACAGTCTTATCTAGGGTGATTTGACCTAATCTTGACACCGTTGTCAACACTGATTGTCAAATACTGTGAATTTGGGTGCAGCTGAGACACACCTATCCGGTATCCCTATGTTTTTGCTGAGCAATTTTTCTCGATGAATTCCTGATGCGACGGCATTTCGTTGGCCGCGTTATCAATTGTCGCCCGAATCTTGCGAATGACCGAGTCGATTCTCTCGAATGGCAACTTGGCGATCAGCGGATTGGTGGCGACTGGCTCGATCCCCTGTCCATACATCACCGCAAGCCAGCTGGCGGTCCCGAAAACATCGTTGGGCTCTTCGAAGATTCGTCCGCCTTCGCGAAACTGTTCGATCCTTCGCTGAAGCTCATCGGATTGCTCGATCGTCTGACAATGCCGCCAGAATTCGGAATCCTCTCGACGGGTTGCGGTGTAATGCAGCACGAGGAAATCGCGCACCCGCTCATACTCCTTCAATGTCCTCGCATTGAAAGCCTCACGATCTGCAGGGTTGAACCTCTTGTCCGGGAAGTGCGTCAGCAAGCGAGCCAGGCTGGTCTGGATCAAATGGATGCTGGTGGATTCGAGCGGCTCCATAAATCCCGCGGCGAGCCCGAGAGCGAGGACATTGCCATTCCAGAATTGCTTGCGGTGTCCGGTAACGAACCTCAGCCGATTGGCCTCTGCGAGAGGCGCCCCGTCGAGATTGGCGCGCAGGATCCGCTCTGCTTCGTCATCCTCCATGAACTCGCTGCAATAGACATGACCATTGCCCGTCCGGTGTTGCAGAGGGATGCGCCATTGCCATCCCGCTTCGCGCGCAGTGGCCCTGGTATATGGCACCGCAAATCCATTGCTCTCGCAAGGCAAGGCAATTGCCCGGTCACAAGGCAAGTAGCTCCGCCAATCCTCGTACCCGGTCTCCAAAGCCCCTTCGATCAGCAGGCCTCGAAAGCCCGAACAATCGATGAAGAAGTCTCCCGCCACCGCAGCACCCGATTCCAGCTGCACCGCGGTGACGTGCCCGCTCTCTGCGTCCTGCGTTACGTCCTGGATACGGCCCTCGATCCGCTCCACGCCTTTGCTTTCTGCGAAACGCCTCAAGAACGCCGCATAAAGCGATGCATCAAACTGAAAGGCGTAATTGATCCCGGAATAGGCCGATTGCGGTCGATCCTTCACGGGCCGCATAAAGCGCTCGCGGCGGCAAGCCTCCACCATCAACGAGTATGAGAACAGATCGTCCTTCTCGCCGGCAAGGCTGCGATGGAGCCAGTATTGGTAGAACGGGATGGCATCAAAATCGCGCCCGAAATCGCCAAACGGATGAATGTAGGAATGGCCGAGCTCAAGCCAGTCGACAAACTCAATGCCGAGTTTGAATGTCGCATTGGTTTGGCGGACGAACTCATTCTCATCGATCCCGAGCATGGTGTTGAACGCGATGATTGGCGGGATCGTCGCCTCCCCTACACCGACAGTTCCAATTGCCTCGGATTCAACCAATGTGACTTGAGTTGGCGAGCCTTCAAGCAGATGCCCCAAAGCTGCTGCGGCCATCCAACCTGCTGTGCCTCCGCCGACGATCACAACCCGATCGAGCAATTGCGCTGTCATGACACACCCACTCCTATGGGGTCGGTACTCGCCTTGCAGAAACGGTCGATATAGGCCTGATGGCTCGGCATGGCCTTAGTGGCCTTGGCGTAGGCACCACGCATATTGGCGAGGCTCTGCGACAGATTGTCTGCGCTTAAGCCGTTGGCGATTGGGCTGTGCCCTTGAGGCCCCCAGCCCTGCCCTTCAGCAACCGCAAGCCAGCTGGTTATGTCGAACAGCTCGGCATCGTATTTGAAGAAACGCCCTTGCGATTTCAGCAAGTCCATTTTGCGCATCAGGCTGTCCGGAATCTCCATCTCGCGGACATAGTCCCAAAACGGGCCGTCATTCCTTGCTGTCGCCTTGTAATGCAGGATCAGGAAGTCGCGCACATGGAGGAAATCATCGGTCATCAGGCGATTGTACTCTGCGCGCTCTACCGCGGCGTCATTCGTATCGGGAAACAGCGCAACCAGCTTTGCGATCCCCATCTGGATCAAATGAATACTGGTGGATTCAAGCGGCTCAAGGAAGCCGGATGACAGGCCGATCGCCACGCAATTGCCGGACCAGAACTCGCGCCGATGGCCGGTCCGGAAGCGCAAGTGGTTGGGAGAGCTGACCGGCTTGCCATCGAGATTGGAGAGCAGGATCTCCTCGGCCTGCTCAGCCGACATATGCTCATCGCAATAGACATACCCATTGCCAGTCCGGTGTTGCAGAGGAATGCGCCACTGCCAGCCCGCCGATCGCGCCGTTGAACGCGTATAAGGGACCGGATCCGCAACCTTCTCGCAGGCGATTGCCACAGCCCGATTGCAAGGCAGCCAGTGCCCCCAATCCTCGTGTTCCGATCCGAACACACCTTCGATCAAGAGGCCTCGAAAGCCCGTGCAATCGATGAAAAGATCCCCCTCCAGCTCTCGCTCACCATCAAGCGACAGCGAGGCAATGAGTCCGGTCTCAGGGTCTCTCGCCACATCACTGATCTTGCCTTCAATCCGGGTCACGCCGCGACTTTCTGCGTAGTTCCGCAAGAAGGCGGCATAGAGCGAAGCATCGAAGTGAAAGGCATAGCCAAGTTGTCCGATCACCGGCCCATGGTCAGGTTCTGGCCGCAGGAACTTTCCAGCATAGGCGGACAATGTGTTGATCGAATAGTCTGCCAGGCCGTGAGCATCGCCACCTGCTTTTGCCCTCGCCCAATATTGGTGAAAATCGACGCCTTCGAGGTCAAAGCCATAGCGTCCGAACGGGTGGAAATAGCGGTCTCCAATCGCTCCCCAATCGACGAATTCAATTCCCAATTTGTAGGTTGCCTGGGTCGCCCGGATAAATTCGTGTTCGTCGATGCCCAGCTGGGCGTTGAATGTGGCGATGGGTGGAATGGTCGCCTCGCCAACGCCGACAGTACCGATCGCTTCAGATTCAACCAGCGTGACCGACAAGCCAGCCGGCGTAAGCATTCTCGACAGGGCTGCAGCCGTCATCCAGCCCGCGGTGCCGCCGCCGGCAATCACAACACGCCTGATAGGTCGAACACTCATGCTCTACCCTCGGACGTGGTGATCTGGTCCACTTGTGAACGGAGCGAGCTTAGCCATTCGAGCAGAGCCTGATCGGGCAATTGTTCGGCCATTCTATCAACCCGTCTTGGACGGATATCTCTGGCCCAAAGCGCCGTGAGCCACTCCGACTGTCCAAACACTTCAAAGTCTTCGGTTGGAATGCGTCCGCAGGCCGCGAACACATCCACCTTCCGTTTCAGCGCGGGGCGGTCCGTGTTGATCGGATCCTTCGAAGAAAGGAGCTCAAGCATATCCTCGACCCGATCGGCTTCATTGGAAGTTAGCCGGTCGAATTCTTCCCTTTCAGGCGAGCGCGGATCGATTGCTTCCGGCAGCGACAGAAAGCGCAGAACCGCGTTTGCGCTCAACAACCAATCCAGCCCTGCTATTGCTTCAGACGCCGCGACGAACAGCTCATTTGCACTTCCACTCGCCGATCTGCCGTTCAGGTTGAACACAATCGAGGCGTCAATTCCGGCTCTGGTTGACTGCTCAGTGATCGTCGCACCACGCGACGTCGCAATCGCGTTGAGGCGGTCAGAGTAGGCCTTTCTGTCCACCTGAAGGCCATAAGTGACCGGCAGCTTTGCCAGCGCATTTGGCGTCAGCCGCTGCGGTTTATCGCCGAGTGCAAGTGCCAGCGAGTAACGCTCAAGCGCTTCCCCTTCGCCAAGGTCGAAGCCCCGTCGCCAGAAGTGATGGAATTCAACCCCCGATCGCGCAAGCCCATAGCCGGAAAAGGGTATGGAGATCACGCCGTCGGCAGAGGCCGCTTCATAGGAGAATGCCGGCGCCGCACCCAAATCGTCGATGAAATCGGCAAGCCCAAGGCCCAAAAGGCCGTGCGCCCGCTCATGGCTGGGGCGCAGAACAATTGGGTCTGAGGGCTCCTGGTCGATCAAGGCGACAACCTCTCTCCCAGGCCCATTCCAACGGGTCGCCAGCAAAGCCGCTGCAAGTGTGACCCCGTTCGCCGGACCCGTCACTACGATGCGCTGGGCACTCATGCCGCGGCACTCATCTTGGCAAAACGGGTGAGGAACTCACCGTGATCAGGCATGCTTTCTGCTGCCCGCCGCATATGCGCTCGCAAGCCGCCGAGATGCTGTCGGATCTGCTCGTCAGGCAGGCGATCGACCCGTTGATCATAGCCCGATGGAATGCGCCTCTGGCCGATCAGGACTGCGATCCAGCTCGGAACGAGGAACAGGCCATGTTCATACGCTGACACATGACCATGCGCCTCGAACAGCTCCAAGCGCCGCTGCAAGCTATCAGGCACGCGCATGGTGCGCATATGGCGCCAGAAATCAGAATCATCGCGTTCGGTCGCGTGATAATGCAGCACCAGAAAGTCACGGATCCGCTCAAACTGCAGATCCATCCAGTGATTGTATTCGTCCGTCTCTACGCCGCAATCGTGAGTGGCCGGGAACAGTTCCAGCAGTTTGGTGATGCCCTCCTGGATCAAAAATATGCTGGTCGATTCGAGCGGTTCCAGAAACCCACCAGAAAGCCCGATTGCCACAACGTTGCGGTTCCACAGCTTGCGACGTTTGCCCGTTACAAAGCGCAATATCCGCGGGTCTGCCAAGGCGTCCCCTTCCAACTCGTTGAGCAGAGTCTCGCGCGCATCATCATCGGACAAGAACTGGCTTGAATAGACGTGGCCATTGCCGGTCCGGTGCTGCAAGGGAATACGCCAGCTCCATCCCGCTGCATGCGCTGTGGCGCGCGTATAAGGCAGCATTGGCCCGGCGCTTTCACACGGCACGGCGACCGCCCGATCCGCTGGAAGCCATTCACTCCAATCGTCATACCCAGTCTCGAGCGCTTGCTCGATCAGCAAGCCGAAGAAGCCGGTGCAATCGACAAACAAGTCGCCCTCAACGCTGCGGCCGTCCTCAAGCATTAGCGAGGCGACGGCCCCGCTCTCCGGATCGAGCGCAACATTGACGACCTTGCCCTCAAGACGGGTGACACCGCGCGCCTCGGCATGGGCTCGCATAAAGGGTGCGTATTGCAGCGCGTCGAACTGGTAGGCGTAGCGATAGGTCGACATCACCGAACGTGGATCTTCGCTCGGCTGTTGGAACTTGCCTTGCCGACAAGCGATCACGGGCAATGAGTAATCATCGAGCGGACCAATGTCTGCGTGGTCAGCAAACTTGCGCCAGTATTGGTGGAATGCGACGCCATCATTGGGCAGGCCAAATTCGCCAAAGGGGTGAATGTAGCTGTCGCCCTTGCGCGCCCAATTGACGAACTCGATGCCCAATTTGAACGTGGCGGAGGTGGCGGCCATGAACTCGGCCTCATCAACGCCAATCGTGTCATTGAAGAGCTTGATGTGAGGCAGAGTCGCCTCGCCTACGCCAACAACCCCGATCGCTTCTGACTCGATGAGAGTGATCTGCAAACCAGTGGGGCCAAGCATCGAGGCGAGTCCGGCAGCCGTCATCCAGCCAGCGGTGCCGCCGCCGACAACCACCACGTGATTGACCTTCTTTTCGGTGTCGCCTCTCTCGGCCACCTCATTCCCCTCTCTTCGCCAAAATCGCACGCGGTCCGCCGATGTCAATGATCGCCGCATGCGCGGTTGTAGACACAGGAATCAAACACCGTGCTTGACGTCTTGTCCGATTCAGTAATACAAATTGACAACGTAAGACAAGATGGCATCGCATGCCACGCAATTGGGAGGGAGTATCAGTGGCATCGCGCCTGCAGATGGGCATGGTCGGCGGAGGAGAGGGCGCATTCATTGGCGCTGTCCACCGCATGGCCGCTGCATTGGATGGGCAGATTGAGCTTGTCTGCGGTGCTTTCAGCCGTGATGCGGACAATTGCAGAGCTACTGGTGCGGCACTCGGCCTGACCGAAGACCGATGCTACTCGACATTCGAATCGATGCTGGCCAGCGAGGCGAGCAAGGGCGCCGACAAAATGCGCCTGGTCTCAATTGTCACGCCCAATCACACGCATGTTCCAATGGCCATGGCTGCCGCCCAGTCGGGCTTTGCGGTGATGTCGGACAAGCCGGCGGGAATCAGCCTGGTTGAAGTCGAGCAATTGGCTGCGACCCTGGCCGAGACCGACGCTCCCTATGGACTCACTCACACCTATCTTGGCTATCCGATGGTGTGGCAGGCGCGGCACCTTGCCGCACAACCCGAGTTTAGGACAGTGCGCAAAGTCATCGTCAATTACACGCAAGGATGGCTGTCAGCACAAGCAGAAGCTGGCGGCAGCAAGCAAGCGCAATGGCGAACAGATCCAGCCCTAGCAGGACCAGCTGGCGCGCTGGGCGATATCGGCAGTCATGCGCATAGCTTGGCGGAATTCGTGTGCAATTCGCGGATGGATCGCCTGTCGGCACGTCTTCGCAGCCATTTCCCAGATCGCGCACTCGATGACGATGGCGAGATCTCCTTCACGCTCGAGAATGGTGCTACGGGAGTGCTGATCTCGAGCCAGGTCTGCGCTGGCGATGAGAACAATCTGTCGATCAGAGTTTATGGGGAAAATGCCGGGCTCGAATGGCAACAGATGGAGCCCAACACGCTTGTCGAGCGCCGCTCGAATGGCGCGGTGATGGTCCATCGCGCTGGCGTCGACAAGCCGCTTTGCGAGGAGGCCTTGTCGCGCTGCCGTCTGCCTTCGGGACATCCAGAAGGCTATGTTGAGGCCTTCGCCAATCTCTATCGCAATTTCGCCGTCGCGATCAGCGAGAACGTCTCGCCAGCAGATCGGGGTGTGCCGGGCATTGCAGAGGCCTTGCGCGGCATGGCTTTCCTGGAATCCGCTCTCGCCAGCAATGCAAATGGCGGTGGCTGGCAAACCATCAAGCCGCCCTCGGCAGGCCCTGATCGCAAAGGATTGCTGTCATGAAGGAAATCCGCGGACCCGCCATCTTTCTCGCCCAGTTCCTAGGCGATAAGGCACCGTTTGATACGCTCGACAACATTGCCGAGTGGGTCGCGGGCCTGGGCTATAAGGGGATCCAGATCCCGTCGAACGAGACGCGCTGCATCGATCTCGATCTGGCGGCTGAAAGCCAGGACTATTGCGACGAGCTGGCGGGGCGTTGCGCCGAGCACGGACTCGCCATCACGGAGCTATCCACGCACCTTCAAGGCCAATTGGTTGCAGTGCATCCGGCCTATGATGATCTGTTCGATGCCTTTGCGCCGAGCGAGCTCCACGGCAAACCGCAAGCGCGCCAGGAATGGGCGGTGGACCAGGTCAAGAAGGCGGCGATTGCGTCGCGCAGGCTCGGCCTAAAGGCCTGTGCGAGCTTCTCCGGCGCGCTGATGTGGCATCTGGTCTATCCGTGGCCGCAACGCCCGGCTGGCCTCGTATCGGAGGGCTTCCAGGAATTGGCACGGCGCTGGCGGCCAATCCTTGACGTCTATGAAGAGAATGGCGTCGATGTCGCTTACGAGATACATCCGGGCGAGGACCTGCATGACGGGGCAAGTTTCGAGGCATTCCTCGACGCTGTGGACGATCATCCGAGGGCCAATATCCTGTTCGATCCAAGCCATTTCGTGCTGCAACAACTCGACTATCTGGCGTTTATCGATCGCTATCATGAGCGCATCAAAGCCTTCCACGTGAAGGACGCCGAGTTCCGACCCGATGGCCGCACCGGCGTCTATGGAGGCTATCAAGGTTGGCAGGATCGCGCCGGACGATTCCGTTCGTTGGGGGATGGGCAAGTCGATTTTCGGCAGATTTTCAGCAAACTTACGCAAGTGGGCTTTGATGGATGGGCAGTTCTCGAATGGGAGTGCTGCCTCAAACACCCCGAGCAAGGCGCCGCCGAAGGCGCCCCCTTCATCGCAGACCACATCATCCGGCCAACCGAATACGCGTTTGACGACTTCGCGGGCGGCTCGGCTGATCCTGACACGATCGCACGCGCCCTCGGGATCGCGCCCACAAACACCGACACCTGAGCAGGGAATACGAGAGAGACACGATTATGCAAGCCAGCGAATATCCCCGCACCAAGCTGTTCTGGATCGGCGTGCTGACGCTGTTCACCGCCGCGATGCTATTCGCGCTTCGGGTCGGCCTCACCGGCGACATGGCCGACGACATCTTCGCAGGCCAATCCAATCCCGGCGAAGCGATCGCTTCCGCCATTGGCGCGGCTTTCCTCGGATTCGGCTTCACCCTGTTCCTCGCCAGCCCGCTGCTCGACGCAATCGGCATCGGCAATGTCCTGCGCGGCGCAGGCGCGTGCTTCGTAGCCGGGACTGCGATGGCCATCGGTGGCGCCAGCTTTGGCTCCGCCGAGACGGCGCAAACATTGTTCTGGGCGGGATTCCTGATCCAGGGCATTGGCTGGGGCGCGATGGAAGCCGCAGTCAACCCGATGACCACTGCGCTCTATCCGGAAGACAAGACTCACCGCCTCAACGTTCTCCACGCTTGGTGGCCAGCCGGGATCATTGCAGGCGGCCTGATCGGCTTTGCCGTGAGCACAATCGGCATCCCATGGCGCATGGCCATGGCCACCGCCTTCGTGCCAGCTCTGGCGGTGCTGGCCCTGTCATTCGGAGTGAAGTTCCCCTCCACCGAGCGCGCCGCTGACGGCATTTCGTTCAGCGATATGCTGCTTGAGATTGTTCGCGCGCCAACCTTCCTGATCTGGTTTGGCGCCATGCTGCTGACGGCATCGCTTGAGCTGGGCCCGGGCGCGTGGATCGAGGCTGCCCTGTCGGCCAAGGTGGGATTCAACGCGGTGCTTTTGCTGGTCTATGTCGCGGGCTTGATGTTCGTCATGCGGCACTTTGCAGGGCCGCTGTCACGCAAATTCTCCAACCCCGGCCTGCTATGGGTGTGCAGTCTGTTCGCGATGATCGGATTGTTCCTGATGGCGCGGGTGGAAAGCCCAGCCATGGTCGTGGTCGCGACGACAATCTGGGGCATGGGCGTGAGCCTGCTTTGGCCCACCATGATGGCCTCGGTCTCCGAACGTTACCCCAAGGGCGGCAGCTGGTTCATCGGCCTGATCGGTTCGGCAGGAGCGCTCGCCATCTACTTCCTGCTGCCGATCCTGGGCCGGATGTACGACACCGCCATGGCTGAAACAGCTGGCGGAGCTGACGCACTGGCGACTCTGCGCGCCGCGGGCACCGAGGATGCGGCAGCGCAGTTGCAGGCAATCGAAGCCGAAGCCGCACCGCAAGCGTTCGAATTCGTTGCGCAGCTTCCGATCCCGCTGCTCGTGATCTTCGGATTGGTCTGGCTGCTTGATCGCCGCAAGGCATCGGCAAGCTCGATCCAATCCGCGCCGGAGCAGGCGTAGTCATGAACACTGCAAGCAATCCCATCAATCGGCGCGCCCTGCTGCGCGGAACGATATTCGTTGCAGGAAGCGCGGTGGTGCTTCCCGGCCTCGCTACGCTGGGCGGATGCAGCGCAACGCCGCCGGCCCTGACCGACAAGATGGGATTGATAGGCGCAGTCGCAGATCGCATCATTCCTGCGACCGAAACGGGCGGAGCCTTGGCCGCTCAGGTTCCTGACTACATTGCAGCAGTCTATGATCAGCATTTCACCGCTGAACAGCAGCTCGATTTTGCAGAAGGGCTTGGCGCTCTCGACGCCGCTGCCGCAAAGCAAGGAGCGGCCAGCTTTGAAGGCGCCAGCGCAGCTCAGCAGGATGCCGCCCTGGCGGATCTGTCCAACGGTTCTGACAGCCACAGCAAAGCGATCTTCCAGCAGCTGCGCGATATGACTGTGTTTGGATATTACACCTCTGAAGTGGCCACCGAAGAGCTGGCCTATGAAGAGATTCCCGGCCGTTATGACGGCTGTGTGCCGCTCGCCGAAATCGGCTCTGCCTGGCTCGAACGCGGCGTCTGATCCGCTCCCCCTGAAAGGAAATCATCACTCATGAGCGCCTCTGCGGAATTCGATGTCATCGTTGTCGGTTCGGGCATGTCCGGCGGTTGGGCCGCCAAGGAGTTTTGCGAGCGCGGCATGAAGACGCTCGTGATCGAGCGCGGCAAGCCGACCGAGCGGGGTACTGACTATCAAGGCGAATTCAAGGAACCGTGGGACATGGAGTTCCGCGACCAGGTCAATCCGCAACTCTCTGACAGCGACTATGCAATCCAGAGCCAGTGCTATGCGTTCCGCGAAAGCACCCGCAATTTCTTCATCAATGATCGCGAAAACCCGTACTCGACCGCAGAAGACGCACCATTCATGTGGTTGCGCGGAGACCAGGTCGGCGGCAAGTCGCTGATGTGGGCGCGGCAAAGCTATCGCTGGAGCGACACCGATTTCGGCGCCAACAAGGCAGACGGCCATGGCAGCGATTGGCCGATCCGATATGCCGATATCGAGAAGTGGTATTCCTATGTTGAGCGCTTTGTCGGCATCAGCGGGTCGTATGAAGGATTGCCGCAACTGCCGGATAGCGAGTTCCAGCCGCCCATGGACATGACCTGCGTCGAGCGGGCGGCGAAGTCAGGCATTGAATCCACCTTCCCCGATCGCCGCTTCATCATTGGCCGCGCCGCGCATCTGACCGAACCCACGGCGGAGCAGCAGGCCCTGGGCCGCGGCAGCTGCCAGTTCCGCAATCAATGCGAACGGGGCTGTTCGTTCGGTGCCTATTTCTCGAGCGTTTCGGCGACACTGCCGGCCGCCGAGAACACCGGCAACATGACGCTGCTGACCGATTCCATCGCCGAGCGGATTCTGCATGATCCTGCGAGCAATCGGGCCACCGGCATCCGGGTGGTGAACCGCAAGACGGGCGAACGGCGAGACATATCGGCTAAAGTCATCTTCCTGTGCGCGTCGACCGCCGGCACGCTGCAAGTGATGCTCAATTCCAAGTCCGAAGCGCATCCCGATGGCTTTGCCAATTCGAGCGGCGTGCTGGGCCAATATCTGATGGACCACCATCATCGCGTGGGCGCGCGTGGGCGCATGCCAGGCTTTGAAGAGCAATATTATGCCGGGCGCAGGCCAAACGGGACATATCTCGTCCGCTACGCCAATATCGACAATCGCACCGATGGCGAATTCCTCCGCGGCTTTGCCTATCAAGGCAATAGCGGACGCTCTTCCTGGACCCGAGGCCTCGGTGGATCGGGCTTTGGCGAGAGCCTGAAGCAGGAGCTGCGTCAGCCGGGTGATTGGTGGATCAATCTGCAGGGCTTTGGTGAACAGCTCCCAGCGGCGCAAAACCGCGTGACATTGCATCCAAGCAAGACCGACAAATTTGGCATTCCCCAGCTGCATTTTGACGTTCGTTGGGGCGAGAATGAGCGCAAGATGCGGGTGGCGATGAAGCGCGACGCGGTCGCCATGCTTGAGGCTGCCGGAGCGGTTGATATCGAACCATTCGAGAGCGAGACCGTGCCTGGCATCTGCATTCACGAAATGGGCGGCGCTCGCATGGGGAATGACCCCAAGACTTCGGTGCTCAATGGCTTCAATCAGTGCCACGATGTCCCGAATGTGTTTGCCACCGACGGATCAGCCTTCGCCTCGATTGCGTGCCAAAACCCGTCACTGACCTTTATGGCGCTGACTGCCCGCGCAGTCGACTACGCCGCTGACCAAATGCAACAAGGAATTATCGCATGATCTTGAACCCGCATCGCCGTGCATTTGTTGCAGGCGCATCGCTCACGTCTCTGGGGGCGCTGGTTGGCTGCACTTCCGATCCTGAATCCAACACCAACACATCCGAAGCTCCAGGCTATACCGACATGCTCGGCGTCCAGCTCTACACTGTCAGAGACTTGTTTGAGCGAGATGCCGAGGGCACGCTCAAGGCGTTGGCCGAGATTGGCGTGAAAGACTGCGAGACCGCCGGCCTGTTCGAGTACAAAGCCAGCGACATTCGCGCGATGATGGATGATCTCGGCCTAATCAGCCGCTCTGGCCATATCCGCTTGCCGTGGCTGCGGGGCGACATGGCACCGGTCATTGATGACGCCGCTACGCTTGGACAGGACAAGCTCTATCTCGGCTGGATTCCTGAGGAAGAGCGCAATCCCGACAGCTACCGTGCCCTCGCCGATCTGCTCAACGCCAAAGGTGAAGAAGCCAAGGCCGCGGGGATGATGCTGGGCTATCACAACCACGAATTCGAGTTCGTCGAGCAAGACGGGACGACCGGCTATGATATCCTGCTGGAGCGGACCGACCCCGAATTGGTAACCATGGAGCTCGATTTCTTCTGGGTCGCTGATGCAGGTGTTGACCCACTCGAAGTCTTCGCCAGTGCGCCAGGCCGCTTCACCGCCGTCCATATCAAGGATCGCACCGCCGCCGGCGAGATGTCGGCGGTTGGCGATGGCACAATCGACTTCAAGACCTTGCTGCCGCTGGCTGAACAGGCCGGGGTCGAGCGCTTCTATGTCGAACACGACAATCCTGAGGACCCTCTGGTGTCGGTCGGCAGAAGCTTTGCCCATCTCAAAGGGTGAGCCTCGCTTGAGGCGGAGAGCTCACCCTTCTCAGTCTCAATCTGCTGTGAGGGCCGACAGCATGTCCTGGTCCCAGCCATTTTCTTCGCTGTAGAGCGCGAAAGTGTTGCCATAGGCCCAGAGGCACCATGGAATGCCTTCGGCTTCCATCGCGGTCTTGATCGCTCCGGCCCACTTCACTCTCTCATCATTGTCGACCGGTGAGTTCACGCCAAACTCGCCCAGAAAGACCGGCTTGCCCGTGGCCTCGCGAAACGATGTCGCAATCTCGACCGCGCGCGCCAGTTCGGCTCGATCTTCGCTCGATCCCCAGCCGCGCTTGCCTTTGGGCATGTCGTCGCCAAGCCAGGTCGCCTGCTGGTGGGTGAAATTGAACGGATCGTAGTAATGGAACGTGTACATCACATTGGGATCATCGGATGACAGATTGGTTCCCAGAGAATTGATGCCCGACCAGTCTTCACCGCCGAGCATGATAATCCGGGTCGGATTGTCTTGCCGGATGATCTCGATCGCTTCGCGCTGGTAGGCGCGCATTTGCGAGCCTTTCAAATTCTTGTGCGGCTCGTTCAGCACTTCGAACCATAGATTGGCCGGAAGCTTGGAATAGCGCAGCGAGATCTGATCCCAGATCGCACGAAAACGTGCACCTTGGCTTGCCGGCTCATCCATGATCTCTTCATAGTGGTGGATGTTGAGCACCACGTTGAGCCCACTCGACAAGGCCCATTTGAGATTGTTGTCGACCAGTTCCGCAAAGTCTGGATGGATCCGGTACTCAGGAGCCGGCCCGGTATAATCGCTCCAGCGCACAGGAATCCTGACCGTGTCGAACCCAGCCTGTTTGATCCGCTGGTAGTCTTCCTTGGCGTAGTTCCGCCCCCAGGGTGCGCCATTGGGCGCTTCGAGCGCATTGCCCATATTGACGCAGCGCTTCATGTCGAAATCCGCTGCCACGGGCGACTGCGTTTCCTCGATCGCCGCGATAGGACTGGCGAGCATGGCGGCTGATGTTGCTAACGTTGTCAGTTTGAGGGCGAGTTTCACTGGTTTTCTCCCGAGGCAGAGGTTCGACTAATTCTTGCGCGGCGGCGCGGTGGTATCGCGCAGGATGAATTCGTGATCGAGCACGGTGCGGCTCGATCCATTCTTGCTGGTCCCGCTGAGCGAAGCGACAAGATCGCGTACGGCGGTCGCTCCCAGATCGCTCAATGGTTGCCGGACCGTAGTGAGGAATGGACGCATGCGCGTGGCAATGTCTGCATCGTCAAACCCCACCACAGACACCTGATCAGGGACTTTGATCCCATGCTCAGTCAGCGCAGCGACCAAGCCGCCCGCCATATCGTCATTGGACGAGAAGATTGCGGTCGGGATGTCGTCGAGGCCGGCAAAATATCGGCCGGCGTCATATCCGGAATCGAAGTTGAACGTGCCGGGGTGGACAAGCGCTGGATCGACCGTCAGCCCAGCTGCTTCCATCGCCACAGAAAAGCCCGAATAGCGCACATGCGATGAGCGTTGGTCTTCGCTTCCGCGGACAAAGCCGATGCGCTTGTGTCCCAGATCGACCAGATGGCGCACGACATCGATCGCCGCTTGGTAGTCATCGATCTCAACCAGAACGCCCTGGTTTTGCGAATCGACCGGACCAACCCGTACGACCGGGATTCCCATCTCTTGCAGCACAAAACCGATCTTCTCATCATTGGCATAGGGCGCGAGCAACACCACACCATCGGGCTTGCGCCGCCGCATCACGCCTTCAAAGGCAGAGCGGATTTCGGCAATCGGCTTTTGACCAAGGTTTTCGAGCAGGCTGATCGACAATTGATAGCCTAATTCCTGGCACGCAATCACCGCGCCGAATTGGATTGAATTGACGTAATTGCTGCCCGCCATGTGGCAGACCAGGCTGATGTCATACGACCGGTTGCCACGCAGCGAGCGGGCCGACTGGCTCGGGACATAGTCGAGCTTTTCCGCTGCCTCACGCACCTTACGGCGCAGCTTTTCCTGCACGTGCGGTTCGTTGTTGAGGACGCGCGAAACGGTCTTGATGGAAACGCCGGCGAGATCCGCAACGTCCTTCATCTTGGCCGAATTCTCTGACTTGGACCTAGCCATTCTCCCCCCTATCGAGACAGCTCGTCGACAATCCGCGCATGCAGATCACGGGTAAGTGGCATAACAAACAGCGTAATTGAAGCCAGCAGCAAAAATGCAGCGGGGACCAATGCGATGAATGTGCCTAGCGAGGTCGCTGTTTCAGCGGTCTGGACCTCGCGCTCGGGCTGGTAGCCGATGCCTGACAGGAGGTAGCCGACACCGAGGCCGGTCAGTGCTCCGGAAGCCTTTTGCATGAACAGGCTGGAGCCGAACACCGCTCCCTCATCGCGGCGGCCATGGGCGTATTGGCCGTATTCCACCGTGTCGGGGATCAGCGCCCATATGATGATCGCGAAGGCTGAATTGGCGAAGCCGAACAGGATGATCTGCAATGGCACGCCGGCGTAGAGGACCGGTCCCTGGGTGAACAGCCAGGCGCCTGCGATCGAGCCGACCGAGGTAGCGAGATACCAGCATTTCTTCTTGCCCAGCGAGCGCGCCACCAATGTCCAGATCGGCGTGCCAGCGAGGGTCGCGATGGCGAAGGCGGATAGGATCACCTCCTTGTTCGCGAAGGCTCCAGCATTGGCCTGGATGTAGAACGCCATCGGGATGCTCAGGCTCGCGCCGGCAGCCGAGTTGAGCAGGAGGATCAGCAGCAGCAGGCGCAAGGCGTCATTCTGCGCAAAGGCTTCGACGAAGGTCTTGGGGTTCCAGCCGCGGGGTATGTCTTCGCCTCCGAGCGGCGGTTTCTCCCTGGTGAAGAAGAAGCACGCTGACAACGCGACGGTTGCAACCAGGGCGCCAATCGCGGCGGTCCAGAAGAACCCGTCGGCGGAGTATTCGCCGTCTTCGCCCAGCATCCGCGCCAGCGGGAAGAAGAAGGTCGTGACACACAGCATGCCGCAGAACGCGAAGAACATGCGCACGCCGGAAAGCTCCGCGCGCTCGTCTGAGCTGAAGGTGAGCCGCGCGGACAGCGCCGAGTATGGCACCGCCACGATCGTGTAGGAGGTCCGGAACACGATCGCCGCGCCCAACAAGGCCGCGAACAGCAACCAGCCCTCAAGCGGCGGCGACCAGAACAGCAGGCAGAACGACGCGCCCAGCCCAAAACTGCCAAACAGGACAAACGGCCGATAGACCCCGCTCTTGCTGCGATTGGCGGCCGCGAACGACGCTACCAGCGGGTCCGAAATCGCATCCCACAACAGACCCAGCGCATAGATCCAGCCGGCCAGCTTGGGATCAAGACCGACAACCTCGGCATACCAGAAGACAAGGATCAGCGAGAGGCTGTGCCAGTAGATGTTGAGCCCGAAATCGCCGATCCCATAGCCCGCAAGGCGCTTGGCTTTGCCATTGGGCATCACCGAGCCACCGCGTGCTTGAGAGGGAGATTGAGCCACGCTGGCCATGTCAGAACCGGCCCAGCCCCGCGACTTGGATCCTGACCGCCAGCACGCGATCCTGGGCCGTTATGAACAATGTTTGGCCGTCCTCGCCGAAGGCGCAATTGGCCGTCGGACGGCCGGTAAAGATCCGCCCCAAACATTGGCCTGCGGGATCGATCACCAGCACTCCACCCGGCCCAGCCAGAAACACATGGCCGGTTTGAGCCACGGCCATACCGTCGGGCAAACCGCCGACTTCGTGCATGAAAGGCTGTGCGTCGAACCAGATCTCTCCCTCACCAATCCCGCCATCGCTCATGAGGTCAAACCGGCGGACCAGCGGCGCATTGGGATCGGACTGACTGACATACAGCCAGCGTCCGTCAGGCGACAACACGACCCCGTTGGGGAAGGTCATATCGTCCACAACCCTTGTGACGGCCCCCGATGGTGTCAGTCGATAGACACCGTTCACGCGCATTTGCTTGAGCGGAGAATCGTTGAGGCCTTCAAGGCCATAGGGCGGATCGGTGAAATAGATCACTCCATCGCCCGCCTCGACGATGTCGTTTGGACTGTTGAATTGCTGCCCTTCAAATCGATTCACCAGGATGCGCGATTCTCCGGATTCCAGATCGCGCGCTTCAATCGCTCGCTTGCCATGATTGCAGATCAACAGCTGCCCATTGCGCGACAGCAGCAGGCCATTCGCCCCTGGTTCTCGCATCCCCACCGCATCTTCGGGTTTCGCGCCAGACGGAGACAGGAACGTCTGATCACCCTCAACCTTTGACCAGGCATACGCCACATTGCGCGGCACGTCGGTGAAATAGAGCCTCTGCCGTTCACGGTCCCATGCCGGCCCTTCCGCCCACCAATGACCTGTCGAAAGGAGCCGGGCTTGGGACGTGCGATCCACCACATCACCAAATTCAGAGGCGAATGGCTCGTATGTCACATCAGCGGCCGCCTCATCCGCCGCGATCGGTGGTCGCGGAGCACAAGCAGCTACTGCCGCCGCCAAACCAGAATTCATGATTGTCCTGCGCGAGACCAGCATAACGACTCAATTCCCTCCACACGCTTGATATTCCAATATTGACAACCTTGTCAAAAACCGCTGCTGTAAAGGAGAGATTGGAGATTCGGCAGACTAATGCTGCCGGCCATCGGAGAGGGAAGCTGACCATGAACCGCCCGAAGCGTGTCACACAAACTGGCTTGGTGCTGGCCGCACTCCTGACTGGCTGCGCCTCGGGCTCGATGGCATCGACCGCGCCAATGGCGGCTGCATCGGCAGAGGCTCCAGCCGTCTCTATCCGGCCCGAGATCTGGCCAGAGCTTGAGCGCCAGGCGCTTGATCCCGCGATCGAAGCCCGCATCGATGCAATCATGGCGCAGATGACGGTCGAACAGAAAGTCGGGCAAACGATCCAGGCCGATTCGGGTGCAGTGACACCCGAAGAGGTGAAGCAATACCGGCTCGGTTCGGTTTTGAGCGGCGGCAATTCAGCGCCGGGCCCGCTCCCCTATGCCGATGCACAAACCTGGCTCTCGCTCGCGGACGAATATTGGGAAGCGTCGAACGACCCGGAAGGGGTGGAAATAGCCATCCCGATCATCTGGGGTATCGATGCGGTGCATGGGCACACAAATCTGCTGGGCGCGACTGTCTTCCCGCACAATGTCGGTCTGGGTGCGGCGCGAGATCCTGACTTGATCGAGCGCATCATGGGCGTGACGGCGCGCGAATTGATCGTTTCAGGGCATGACTGGACCTTTGCCCCAACCTTGGCTGTGCCACGCGATGATCGCTGGGGCCGCGGCTATGAGGGTTTTTCGGAAAATCCCGAGATTGTGATCTCCTATTCGGATCGCATCGTGGAAGGGCTTCAAGGCACATTTGGCGAGGCAGATTTCCTGGCTCCCGGCAAGATCCTGTCGGCCGCCAAACATTACACTGGGGACGGTGCGACCGATGGCGGCCGTGACCAGGGCGATGCCAGCATCAGCGAGGAAGAGCTGCGCGACATCCACACTATGGGCTATCTCCCCGCGCTCGATGCGCAGGTGCAGACCGTGATGGTCTCGTTCTCGAGCTGGCAGGACATCAAGATGACCGGCAACAAGGCGCTGATCACCGATGTCCTCAAAGACCGCATGGGCTTCAACGGGTTCGTCGTCAGCGATTGGAACGCCCACGGACAAATCCCGGGCTGCTCAAACACCGATTGCCCGCAGGCATTCAACGCCGGAATCGACATGTTCATGGCCCCGGACAGTTGGCGCGGATTGTATGAGAGCACACTGGCGCATGTCCGCTCGGGCAAGATTTCCATAGCGCGGCTGGATGACGCCGTTCGGCGCATTCTGCGCGTGAAGCTGCATTATGGATTGTTCGATCGTGGCGCACCGAGCACGCGCGCAGGAGCCGGCGAAACCGGTTTGCTCGCAAGCGCTGATCACCGCGCAATTGCCCGCGAGGCAGTGCGCAAATCACTGGTGCTGCTCAAGAACAATGGCAGTGTCCTTCCACTCGACGCCGGCCAGACCGTGCTTGTCGTCGGCGATGGAGCAGACAGCATTGCCAAGGCTTCAGGCGGCTGGACACTGTCATGGCAAGGCGGGAGTCATTCGAACGATGAATTCCCTAACGGCCAGTCAATCCTCGACGGCATTCGCGAGGCCGTGACGGCCGCCGGCGGCTCAGTGATCTACGATCGCGATGGCACGGGCGACCACGATGCCGATGTGGTGATCGCCGTCTATGGCGAAGACAGCTACGCCGAATTCCAAGGCGATCGCCCCCATCTCGATTTCGAAGATGGCGCATTCGACACAGGCCTGCTCAATCAATTCCGCGCCTCGGGCATGCCTGTCGTGTCCGTTTTCCTTTCAGGCCGTCCGATGTGGGTAAATCCTGAACTCAACGCATCGGATGCCTTTGTCGCCGCCTGGCTTCCAGGCAGCGAAGGAGGCGGGGTCAGCGATGTCCTCTTCCGTCGCGATCCCGCCTTTGACTTCACGGGCAAACTGGCCTTCTCATGGCCAAAGCGAGCCGATCAGACGACGCTCAATTACGGCGATGACGATTACGATCCGCTGTTCGCCTATGGCTATGGATTGGGTCTGTCAGACCAGGTTGAAATCGCAGCATTGCCTGAAGAATCCGGGATCGATGCCTCAGCGAGTGCCTCGGGTGATGTGTTCTTCGCTGGCGGACAGGCGCCCAATCCGTGGTCGCTCTATGGCGTGGTCGCTGGCACGCAAACGCGACTGAACTCGAGCAATTGGGACGGTGGTGCGCTGAAATTTGCCGGCCTGGACCGATTTGCCCAGGAAGACTCGCTCAGGATCGATTGGACCGATCCGCAAGCCTATGTCCGATTTGCGACCCACGACCCCGTCGATTTCTCTCGCCAAAGCAATGGGGCGATGGAGCTGGCCTTTTTCGTCAGGAACCTAGGCGACGAACCAGCCACTTTGCGCTTTGCCATGGGCTGTGACGAAGGCGAGGACTGCGCCGCCGGGCTAAGCGTAACAGTTGACGATCCAGAGTGGCGCGAAGTGAGGCTGTCCTTGGCCTGTTTTGCCGATCTGGGCGCTGACCTGTCCGCGCTCAGCACAGGCCTGGTTATCCGGTCTGACCGGCCGAGCTCGATCGGGATCTCTGACATCAGGCTGGCATCGGACACCGACGCCACCCGCTCTTGTGGCGACTGATCGCGCATGACCAAACGATTGGCGATCATCATGGGCCCCAGCGGAGCAGGCAAGTCGACAATTGCCTCCGCGCTGGCGGATATGATGGCCGACACGGTGATGCTCGAAGCCGATGACTTTCACAGCGCTGACAATCGAGCGCAGATGCACCAAGGCCAAGCGCTCACCGACGCAGACCGCCGACCTTGGGTCGACGCGATCTGCGCCGCAATAAATGAGCAAGAGAGCCCGACAATTGTCCTGGCCTGCTCCGCTCTGACGCCGATGGTTCAAGATCGATTGCGTGACATTCCCGGACGCTCTGTGAGCTTTTTCTTGCTGCATGCCGCGCCAGACATTCTGGCTCGACGGATGTCAGCGCGCACCGATCATTTCATGCCAAGCTCGCTGCTCAAGAGTCAGCTCGAAACGCTGGATCCACCTGCCGACGCCACGCTGATTGATGCCAGTCAGCATGTGGGCGTGATCACACGAGAGATAGCCCAGACGCTAGATCACGATCCCCACCAATAGGATCACGACAAACCCGACCACACCAACCAGGGTTGAAGCGATGGTCCAGCTTTTGAGCGTCTCACCCGGAGTGAGTCCGAAGTAGCGCGAGACCAGCCAGAAACCGGAATCGTTGACGTGGCTGACGATGCTTGCACCCGCGGCGATCGCAATCACCATGCGCGCCAGATCCCAGCCTTCCAGGCCGGCTGCTGCGGCCAAAGGAGCACATAGGCCTGCGGCTGTGAGCATTGCGACTGTTGCTGAACCCTGCGCCACTCTCACAAGCGCCGCCACGCAAAAGCCGGCCAGGATCGGCCCAAATCCAAGGCCGAGAAACTGTTCAGCGAGGAGCTTGCCTCCGCCGCTATCGACCAGAACCTGCTTGAACGCCCCACCTGCGCCCGTCACCAAAAGGATGACCGCGGTCGGCTCAAGCGCGCGTGCCATTCCGTCTTTGAGGTTGGTTTTGCCAGCCTCATCCTGTGGACGGAGCACCCATGCCGCCAACCCGCAACCGACGAGGAGCGCGACAAAGGGATGGCCAAGAAAGCGGATGAGCCAGTGCGGCTCGGTCCATTGGCTGGCGAGCGCGGCTGTCACGATCAGGCCAATGGGGACCAGGATCGCCAAGCAAGCGCGAAGGGCCAAGCCGGGCTCTGACGAGACATCAGGCTCTTCACTCGGCCGGATTGCACCTGTCGCCAACCACCCCTTGCGATCGGCAAATTGAGCGAAGAATGGCCCGGCAATGAGCATCGCCGGCAATCCTGCCAAAGCGCCGCAGAGGATGACCAGGCCCAGATCGGCGTTGAGGATCTCTGCCACCGCGACTGGGCCCGGCGTTGGCGGAATGAAGGCGTGAGCGGTCGCCAGGCCCGCCAAAAGCGGCAAGCCGAAATACAAGGGTGCCTTCCCGGCTTTCTTGGCAAGCGCCAGCACCAGTGGAAACAGCAGGATCAGCCCGACATCGAAGAAGACCGGGATCGCGACCACGAGGCCGACCAACCCCATCGCAATGCTGGCTGGCCCTGACGAGCGGCTACCGACGATCGAGCGCGCCAAGGCAGCGGCTCCCCCGCTGGCTTCGAGGTAGGTGCCCAACAGCGCTCCCAACCCGACGATCACAGCGATAAAGCCGAGCACGCCGGCAAATCCGTCTTGCACGGATGTGAGCACAGACGCGGGGTCCAGACCGGCGAGCAAGCCTGTCGCCAGAGCGGCAACCAGCAAGGCCGCAAAGGCGTTAACCCGGCGGATCAATATCATCGCCAACAGGCCGGCAATGCCAATCAATGCAGCGAGCAATGGCCGCCATTCTGCGGTCCAGTCGATCAGCTCGGTCATGGGTGCGGCACCATCACTGTTCGGGATCGGATGGCACGGGCAAGCCTTTGGAATTCCATTTCCAGAACACGAATGTCAGCGGTTTATCGCCGGTGTTCTTGATCCCATGCAGGTCCCATGCGGCGGAATAGAGCATGTCGCCTGTTTTCGCCGGGAAGTCCTTGTCGCCCAGTGTCCAGGTCCCCTCGCCTTCGACCACCATCAAGAATTCTTCCTCGGCATGGCGATGCGGTGGATGCGCTTCGAAGCCAGGATTGAGGGTGGCAGTGCCAGACAGAATGTCCTTCGCCCCCGCCGACTCGCCGCTGAAATATTCCACGAACACGCCCCATTCTTCGTCGACAGGGTCCAACTCGCTAGGCGTCAGGACTTGCATGGTGAGCAAAGGCGTGTCGCCTTCGTCGGCGGCCTGTTCCTGTGCGGTCGCTTGTAAGTGATCATGATCACCATTTGACGAATCCTGCACCGCCGTCGCGGGCACATCACCCGCCCCACATGACGCCAGCAGCGCTCCTAACACACCAATCAACGCAAGCCGCATCGCAATCCTCCAGTCCTTGATTTGAGTATGATAACGTTGTCAATTGAGCAGAGCAAGGGTGTCCTGGAGCTGGTGTTGCGGGGATTTTCTTGGGTCGGAACGGCGCCATCTCCGAAATGCGTTCGTTGCGATATCGCCGGGATGTGATATTTTCACACAAATGAGCGATTCAATGACAAAACTCGATCTCAATGACAGGAAAATTCTTGCCGAGCTTCAACGCGACGCCAGCATCTCGCTGGAGAAGCTTGCTGAGAAGCTGAGCCTGTCCACCAATGCCTGTTGGCGCAGGGTCAAGCGGTTGGAGGCGGAGGGCGTGATCGACAAACGGGTTGCGCTGGTCCCTCCCGAAGCGGTGGGCCTCAACGTCACCGTTTTCGTCGCGGTCAAGACGGATGATCACAGCGCGGACTGGCTCGAACGTTTTGCCGACGCCACCTCCTCGATCGCTGAAGTGGTCGAATTCTATCGCATGGCGGGCGAGGTCGACTACTTCCTCAAGCTGCTGGTGCGCGACGTCGCTGACTATGATCGCGTCTATAAGAAGCTGATCAAGGCCGCGCCGATGTCTGACGTCTCGGCCAGCTTCGCGATGGAACGGATCAAATATGAGACGGCGGTGCCGGTCTGAGGGCTGTGGCAGCGCTCGTCATCTGCCCTGGCGCCCGCCGTCGTCTCCGTTTGGCACGCGCGGCGTTAGTCGCTTGAACTGACACGGCTAAAGAGTATTCTCGCCGTGTGATTCAGCTCAGCGAAACAAGACAGGCAGACCCGCTCGGGGGGCTCCGCGAAGATGCGGACAGCATGCTTGGTTCGCTGTCCCCGCGCCAGGACGAAGTGCTTGAGCTGAAGGCTCGAAGGCCCGCACCTTCAAACAAGGAAATCGCTCGACTTGTCTCAGGCGGCGCGATTTCGCACAAGATGGTCGAACGCCATCTCACTCGCGCCAAGGAAAAGCTCGGCGCTGAGTCGGTCGACGATGCGGTGATCGAGTATGTCATGGCGCGAGCGCTTGTCGGCGATCCCACCTGGGGGCCTGCCGACTTTGAAATGGGCGAAGCTGTGATGAAGAAACTTGCACGGGCGATGCCGCCGGATGTCGACGATGGGTTCTGGACATCGGACGAGATCAAACATTTCATCAGGGATCTGCGGTCCAATGGGCCGAGCGGCTGGGACGCGAAATTTGGCCGCGCATGGCGGCTGGTGCCGATCCTGTTCGTCGCCCTCACCGCCTTCGCTCTGGTAGCCAGTGCGGTCATGCTGGCTGACGCCCTTGCCGAACGGCAGGCTGAGCAAACTTCCCAAGGCTGATAAAGCGGCAATAATTCAACAGATTAGAGGCAGCGAAAGCTGACCCAGCAGCCGCGCTCAACTTGCAGCGCGGTTCGTGTACGCGCGTGCTAATCGGCTCGGGCGGCCAAGCGTCAGCCCATTTCATGGTTAACCTCGCCCCTTCGCGGTCGTCCTAAGATCCAAGGAGGACCTATGTCGCGTTTCGATTTTCTTGTTCTCGGTGCCGGACCAGCCGGTCGCCGCGCCGCCATTCAAGCCGCCAAGCTCGGCAAGTCAGTGCTCGTGGTCGATGACCGCAACAAGGTCGGCGGGGTCTCGGTGCACACCGGGACGATCCCGTCCAAGACTTTGCGCGAGACGGCACTCAACCTGTCGGGCTGGCGTGAACGCGCCTTTTACGGGCAAGGCTATCGCACCCGTTCGACGATTGAGTCCGACGATCTCAACCAGCGCATTGCCAAGACCTTCGACTATGAAGTCTCGGTGCTCGAACATCAGTTCGCTCGCAACGGCGTCCGCACATTGAGTGGACGCGGCCATTTCGTTGGCCCCAATGAAGTGATGGTGGTGCGCGATCTCGATGGTTCGCCGGTCAAAGAGCGCTTCGAAGCGGACAAGATCCTGATCTCGGTTGGCACGAAGCCCTATCGACCGTCGCACATCCCCTTCAACAGCACCAATGTTCTCGACAGCGACAGCTTCATCCTCCAGCCGCGCATGCCTCGCAGCCTGACGGTGGTTGGCGCAGGCGTGATCGGCCTCGAATATGCGACCATCTTCAGCGCGCTTGATATTCCGGTGACGCTGGTCGAACCGCGCGAGCGTCTGCTTGAGTTCATGGACAGCGAAATCGTTGACCACCTGGTCCATTCGATGCGCGAACGCGGCATCACGCTGCGCCTGGGTTGCTCGGTGTCACATATTCATTTCAGCGAGAGTGGTGACCCGATCTGTCAGCTCGCTGATGGCCGGCTGATCGGATCTGAAACGGTCCTGTTCGCCGCTGGGCGCGAAGGCGCCACCTCCAGCCTCAACCTCAAGGCCTGCGGTCTCAAGCCTGATAAGCGCGGCCGGTTGGAAGTCGATCGCACCACGTTCCAGACATCCAATCCAGATGTCTACGCAGCCGGCGATGTGATTGGCTTTCCAAGCCTCGCTTCAACCTCGATGGAGCAAGGCAGAGCCGTGGCTTGCCACGCCTTCGGCACGCCCATCAATGCCGACGATCAAGAGCCGCCCTATGGCGTCTATTCGGTGCCTGAAATGTCGTCAGTCGGGATGACTGAGGCGAGTGCTCGCGAAGCAGGCATTTCCTATGAATGCGGCATTGCGCGTTTCCGCGAAACCTCGCGTGGGCACATTATGGGGCTCGAATCCGGCATCCTCAAACTCATCTGCGACCGCGATACACGTAAGCTGATTGGCATTCATGTGATTGGTGAAGGCGCCAGCGAGCTGGTCCATATCGGCCAGGCTGTGCTCAATCTGGGTGGGACGATCGATTACTTTGTCGAGAACAGCTTCAACTATCCAACCCTGGCAGAGGGTTACAAGGTTGCCGCGCTTGACCTGTGGAATCGCTTGCAGGTTGAGCCCGCGGTTGAAGAGCCAGCCGCAAAGAAGCGCGCTGCTGCCTAAGTCTGAGACGAGTTGTAGGATTTCAGTCTGAAGAAGCGGTGTGCCGCGCGACTAGCCGACGGTAACCAGCTGATCCAGGATCGCAGGCTCGAGTGCCTTGAGGCGGTCGGCCGACCGGGCAAGCTTTGAATTGCTGTCTTCGCCTGGTGCAACCGCCCATTTGACGGTTGGCATGCCCGAGCCCGAAGGATCGGTTGCGATCACCAAATCGCAGGCCAGCGTCAGCGAACCGCCATAATCCGCTTCCTTGCCGCTAACGACTGCGACGATCACAGGATCGAGCCGCTCGATCATGGCAACGGCGTTTTGATAGGAATCGATGTCCTCATCCGACACTCCACCCCAGGCGGAGCCGGCTTCGTCGCGACTGCCGGATGCCAACAAGGCTTCCTGGAAGCCAGACAAGACTACCACTTGACATTCGACGTCATTATCTACAGCGCGAATGGCGCATTGCAGTTCGGTCAATTGTTCGGAATCGATCGACGGACCGGACGCAGACGAATTGAGCGTGATGCGAGTGATCACGCCTTGCTTCTCAAAGCTTAATTTGCCCGAAGGACTCGCGTCCATTACCCCGTCCCATTTTTGGTAACGCTAACGGAATTATCATATTCCGCAGTTGGCATCAATACGAAAAATCAATTAGATACAAAGTCAATATGGTTCAACACAGCTTCGCCAACCCAAAGCCGAAACAAGCGCGGTCAGTCAAGACAGAGCAAAAACTGCTCGACGCGCTAGAAAAGCTCCTAGCGAATAAATCTTTCACTGACCTGACTGTGGCTGAACTCGCCCGCGAAGCGGGCGTGACTACTGGCGCAATTTATCGACGATTTGTCGACAAGGAAGATGTTCTGCGGTCTGCGTTCCAGCGCTTTATCCATGACCGCATGCTGATGTACGATTTTGTGTATCCAGCCGAGTTGTCTGATCGCGAGCTGCTGAGAAACTACTTTTCGAACTTGATGCAGTTCACGCTCAACAATGTACACATCATGCGCGCGGCCAATCACCTCAACGACATCGAGGCGTTTGACCATATGACGCAGGCTCGCGCTGATACGGCCGAATGGCTGGCCGGACGGATCCGGTCGTCAAATCTGCAGCCTGACGAACTCCGGAATCGGTGTCGCTTCGTTCTGCGGGTCGTAACCGCGACATTCCGTGACACCTTTGTCTCGGGACGAGGTGCGGTGGATGCTCAGAATGACAATCCCGCCAAAGTGCATCCAAGGCTGGAGCGGCTTTGCGATCGGCTGGCCGATATGGCTAGCTCCTATCTCTGCCTGGAACGGGATCAAAGCTAGCTCCTAATCGTTGATAAGCGCCCGCTAGACGTCGCCAATTAACTCGATCGCTCCGTCGCGGTTGCGCGATCCCGTTCGAGCCAACGGAATTTGTCGCGCAAATCAAACGCGTATCTGCCTCAGAAAATGTCAGTTCACATTATGGTGTATCCCGCATTATCCAATTCTTTGAACCATTTCGGTAATGGTAAGAGTGTTACCTTTCTTAATGGACTCGGGGGATGGTTCTGGACCCGCATTACGGCCCGAGGACCAAATGGCTAAGCAACGACCAGAAGCGAGCAGACCTAAACAGGCGCGCGCGCTAAAAACCGAACAAACATTGTTGGACGCGCTGGAAAAGCTCCTGGCGCAAAAATCATTCGCCGATGTCACGGTGTCCGAGCTGGCGCTGGAGGCCGGCGTCACGACCGGTGCGATCTACCGCCGCTTTGTCGACAAGGAAGACGTCCTGCGCGCTGCTTGCCAGCGCTTCATTGAGCGGCCGCAAATGCACGATGTGGACTTCGCAGACGACCTGACGGACCAACAGCTGCTGCACGAATATTTCCGCGGTTTGATGAGCTATATGCTTAGGAACGCACATATCATGCGAGCGGCCAATTACCTCAACGATATCGAATCGTTCGACCATATGAACACGGCGCGCGCCGCTTCGGCAGATTGGTTGGCGGCAAGGATTCGGACGTCCAACCTATCAACCAAAGAGCTCGACAAGAGATGCCGTTTCGTGCTTCGGATCGCAACCGCGACCTTCCGAGATACGTTTCTGACCGGACGGGGCGCGACCTTGTCTGAGGCCGAAACCCGATCAAAGTTTGAGGACAAGCTCGATCGACTTTGTCAAAACCTGGCCACGATGGCCTGCAGCTATCTCGAAACGGCCGACTAACCAAAACCACCGCCATCGCGATCCAGTGCAGCCGCCTCGAGCGGCTCGATTTGCGGTTGAGCCAGGCATAGGCTTGCGCACTGGCATGCCCAAAGGCGGCTTCGGCGCACGATGATCACTCTGCACATGGCAGGCCTTGCGCGGCCGCTTTGCATGGCTCTGCCGGCGTCAAATCACCGGTTGTGAAGCGAGTTAACTGCCGGAATATTTGACAATTAACCTTCTTTTACCTCTTGTTTACTATGTAAGCGGCTGTTTTCCTTCAACGCGGTGATTTTGGCACGACGCATGCTTGTTAGCTAACTCCGACTAACTTGTAGTCCGCTCAAAGGGAAAACGGAGTATTCGTCATATGAAAGACCCGGCGCTTGCATTTTCACTCTATGCTTCCACCGCCGCAACGGTCGCGATCTCAATCCTCAAGAATGATCGCAGGATCTCGCATTCCAATATTGAGCAGCTTCTCGAAAGCCTTGAAGCAGTGAGAGACTTCATTGAGGGGGACTCAGCGCTCAACGCGCATGCCGATCTGCTGGAAGAGGTCTTGAAGCGCGACTGAAATGGCGCCCGAACAGGGCCGCCCTAGCCTTACTTCGATGTTAAACTCCATCAACAAACAGTAAATCTCAGCGCGACGCGATTTACGCAGTTGATCGCGATCTTGATCCTTAGAGCGCTGTAATTACGTCATTTCTTCGGCGATCATCAGCGAGCCTATTGTGTCGGCTCCGCGCCAGAATCCAAGTGTAACGTGACATTCACCGTGGGAAACTGAAACCCGTCCGGCCCTTTGGTTAAAACCTTGGCCATGACGAACAGACTTCTTCTTGCCCTGTCAGGACTCATGGTTCTTGGGCTGCCCGCACCGTCCCTGGGCAGTGAATTTCCTTCCAAACGCACCGCGCCAGTGCAGGAAGAAGTCAGCTCGACTGTTACGATTCTCTCGGGTGTGCGGCTGAATTGGTCCTCGCCTTCGCCCGAGAGAATCGTCTTATCCGATTTTTCCAACCGGGCCGATGTGTCGCGCACTCAAGTGGTGTCTGCGAAAACTCAGCAAGTGATCCACTATGTTGACTTCATCTAACGTCCGCCTCGAAAGCGATCCTCCCGCGCTCCCGCCTATGGTTGAGCGCCGGTCATCCAGCCGCCACCGCGCGACCCTTCGCCCGTGCTGCATCATTGTGGACGGCACAGCCTCGATCGGATTTATGCGCAATTTCTCATCCAATGGCGCTCAGCTTGAAGCCCGGATCGAGGCGGTCGTGGGCGACGAGATCAGCTATTACTGGCCTGTTCGGTCCTGCATGCGTGCTCGCATTGTCTGGAAGGACGGAAACGTGTTCGGACTTGAGCATGTCGCTCAGGGATCGTCCGCCAAAAGAGCGCGCTTCCCGTCACGCGATCTGCGGGTTCCGTGCGATGTGACTGCGCGTTGCTGGGTCGCTGGGAAGCCCCACACGGTCACCGTCGAGAACATTTCTGAAGGTGGGCTGTGCCTGCGGGACTTGCCCAAGCTCAGGCACCGTTCGCAAGTCACGATCGAATTCTGCGGAGTCGAGCTGTCGCTGGCGACCGTCCGTTGGCAGCATAAGGAATGTTCCGGAATATGCTTGGCCAAGCCTTTCACGCATAAGGAATTGGCGCGGCTGCTGACCGATCGCAGCTTTGGCCTGGAGCGTCCGATCCCGGCTGCAAACACAAATTTTGACTAGGCCTAAATCACTGGCGATCGCTGCCGTTATATGAGCGCGAGACTCACCCAATCCTAGTGGAAGAGCTCGATCCTCATTAAATCGAAATTAACCAATATCCTGTAGCCTCGCCTACATGGACAAAACGCACGATCATAAACTACTTAAGCTTATAGTAGGCGCCGCAGTAGCGATGATGGTCATTTCTGCCATCGCGCTCTTCGTTATTCACAACAGTGTCTCTGACAGCTTGCAGGTATGGGTCTTACTCTTGACCTCTACTGTTGCGACGGTGCTTGTCATGAGCGCGCTGCATGCTGCTTTATTGCAACTCTACAACGCCAAGTCGGAGAGCGAGCAAAAGGCCAAGCAGGACGCGCGGATCGACAGCCTGACCGGGATTGGCAACCGCAAGCACATCATTGAAGAGCTCGACCAAGTCTGCGCGGCGACGAGCGAACACCCACGCCATGCGTTGTTGATGATGGATTTGAACGGCTTCAAGCGAGTCAACGATACTCTCGGCCACCAATATGGTGATGATCTCATTTCAGCAGTGGCTCACCGACTTTCAAAATGGCTGCCTGATTCTGCGCTTGGCCGGCTTGGCGGCGACGAATTCGCTGTCATCGTCGAAGCCAAGGACGAAGCCGAGCTGAGCGAGAAATGCGACTATGTCAGCAAAGTGTTTGAAGAGCCGTTCCGGCTGTCCGGCGGCGATTGTCCCGCTGCGGGCAGCATCGGAGCGTGCCTGATCAAAAGCAAGTACCAGGCTTCGGAGATTCTGCGTCTGGCTGATTTGGCACTGTATGACGCCAAAGAGAACAAGCGCAGCTTCCGCATTTTCGACAAGGCGATGAGCAAGCTGCACGATCGCACCACGCGCCTGACTGAAGATCTGCAAAGCAGCTTGGAAACCGGTGAAGGCCTGTTTGTCGAATACCAGCCGATCATATCGACATCAGGTCAGATTGAAGCAATGGAAGGCTTCCTGCGTTGGCGTCATCACGAGCTCGGTCTGATCCGGCCGCTCGAAACGATCGCCTTGGCTGAGAAATTCCAGCTGATCGGCGACATCGATCGCTTTGTTGCCAGCACCGTGCTCAAAGCCGCTCAGGAACATCCAGACTTGCGGCTGTGCATCAATGTCAGCGGGCTGCAATTGCTGGACGAGCATTTCCCGACCTGGCTTGGCGAGCAAGCCAAAGCCCATGGCGTGCCGCCATCGCAATTGATCATCGAAGTCAGCGAAGTCGCGATTGCAGAGCGCTTGCCGCAATTCGCGACGGCGTTTGAAGTCTTGACCAAGCTCGGCTGTGAAGTCGCGGTTGACAATTTCGGTCGCAATCCAACCTCGGTGGCTGAATTGCGACGCATCGGCGTCTCAATGGTCAAGATCGACCGCGAAGTGCTTCTGACAGCTCAGAAGCAGCGCAACATCTCGATCCTCCGCGCGCGCGTGGATTTGGCCAAGACGCTCAAGATGAAAGTCACCGCGACAGGTGTCGACACTGAGCCGCTTGAGGCCATCGCAATCCAAGCCGGCATTGAGTGGATCCAGGGCTTCAACAAAGGCATTCCTGGCAAGCTTCCAGCCGTGCTGAAGGTCAAGAACGCAGCCTGAGCTCAGCGCTGCTGAGCAGCGCTTTGAGCCTTCAATCACAGGGGCAGCAGGCGCCTTGCGTCCGCCCCTACCCTTCGGGCGTCATAAAGCGCTGATAGAGCCGATCTGAAGCGGTTTCTGAGGGTGTTTGGCATAGGGGTCCACGGGCAGCTTAATCGCCGCCAGGACACATGTTCTCGCTCAATCTACGAGGGTTGTGACAACCGCCTGGGTGACCCTTGGATCCCACACGTAAAGGCTGATCGCTTGCTCCAATTGCTCGCGGTTCTCGAGCGCAAGCGAACGGTCTTCGATTGACTGTTTGAGCAAGTCTGCGGTCTTCGCGACTTGGCCTTGCGAATCCGCATTCACTGCGGTTCGCGCGACCATTCTCGCGCCGTCAAAATCATTGGCCGCCAGATATCCGACCACCAGATAGAGGTGCAGCAGAGGATCAGGATCCGGGTTGAACCGCGCCAGAGCTGTCATCCGATCAGCCAGCTTGGCTTCGCCGTCCAGCGACGCTGAACACGCCGCCACGTTGATCTCTGCCGCAGCGACGAGCGCTGGATCAGACTGCCCATGCTCAAGCGCATAATCGACATGCATCAGAGCTTGATTGCAATTGCCGAGCGCAATCTCGACTTTGGCCGCGGCGAAATTGGCGAAAGCATTGTAGCGGTCGCTGTCCAAAGCTGCGCGCAATTCAGTCCAAGCATCGCCTGATTGTGCGATCTCTCGTCCAGCTACGATGTCAGCTTCATACGTCGCCAGTGCTTTTTGAGCGTGCCAGAAGGATCGATATGAACTGCTGGGATAGGCCTTGAGACAGTCCTCAATCAATGCGCCAGACCGCGCTCCAACTGCGCGATCATTCTCAATCGCAAGGAAGCATGCATAGTCTGAACCGGTCGAGGTTTTTCGCGACGGCTTTTCCGCTTGAGCGATCACTCCGGTTGGGGACGTAATGCTGACCAATGCAGCGCGCAGATCCGCTGCTGCTTCGCTGGATGCGTTTTGGCTGTACATGAAGCCTTTGGAATAGAGCGCCTCGCCATCCGCATTCACAACCGAAAGATCAGCGTGGAAACCGCCTTCGCTTCCTTCGTCAAAATCAAGCATGACAGAATATTGCGCTTGGCTAGAGTCATTGCCTGCCGGCAACGGCTTTGACACCCAGGACTTCATCAGCTGGATTCGTGCAAACCAGCTCGCTGTTTCAGCAAATTCCAGGTTTGACTGAGAGGCATCACTTAAGCCGTCTCGATTTATCGCCAGAGATGTGAAAGGTTTCTCAGGAATGACTGGTAAAGCCGCTTTAGAGTGCCCACCAATCGAATTCGGAGCTGAGACCAAACCTGCTAGCACGACGAAAGCCAGTCCAACTCTCCAGTAAGACAGCTTTGGCTGAGGCTCTTCCGGAACAGCCGGCAATGGCAATGAGACCACTCTGGCTTCGTCGCTCGGTGGCGGAACGTGCTCTAATGTCAGCGAATAGGAACCAGGTTCCAAAACGATCTTGAACCCGTTGCCTGGCAGATTGCGAGCATAATAATTTTCAAGATTGCGCCGCAGCCGCGAGGTCTGCACTCGAGGATAGCTGTCGCTGTCGATATAGTAATCTTCGCCTCGGCCTAAGCAATCCACTGCGATCTCGAATTGCGTGACAGGGCCGGTTCCAGAAATGGTCCGTTCAACCAAAAAGTGCAGCAATCTCCGTTGAGTAGGCGCTCGGGTGAAAATGACGTCAGCGAGCACCCGAGCAGCTTCTGCATTGAGCTGCTCGTTGAAATCCACTGCTGGACTCTCTGGCTGCGACATCTGTCATGTCCCTCAGTCTTGGACTGAGAAATTCGCATCAAATCAATGCTCTCATTCCTCAGCGAACGCTTAGTAAAAGACGGTCGAAACAGCGGAAAATTAAGGGGTTGGCGCTGCGGTGGCCGCAAGCATGATCGAGCGACAGATTGCTCGCTTCTGGCTGCCTTCACACTTAATCAAACGACACTTAGCCATTCGACTGCCTGACTTATGGATTGTGCGCTTGATAGATCGAGACGCCTTTGCTTTCGCATCTGGATCGAACGCTTGAACCGCTACCAAGCTCACAAGTTACGCAAGTTTGCTGTGTAAATTTACACACCTTATCTTGTTCACACTCTCTCCTTGGACTAACATTGCAATGAAACGTTTCATAGCTGGGTTTGAAGTCTATGCTGAAAGATTGCTCTTGGACATTTGGGCAGCTCGAAAGCGAGCTAGCAAAACACCACGCGATTGATCCTGCAAAACGGACAGCGTTTCAATCGCGGCTCAAGAATTTCCATCGCTTAGGCTATCCGGCTGGCTTTGAAACCATCAAAGGCAAAGCGTCGAATTATTCGCCCTTGCGGATTGTTGAAATGGCTCTGGCGGTTGAAATGACTCAATTGGGATTGCCGCCTGATCGCACCAGCACAGTGCTTAACACCAATCGTTGGTCGATCCTCATGGCGACGGAGCTGGTTGCGCGCGAATTGTATGCAGACCCAGCCGCGTGGAACAACCAGACCGGTCTGTCAGACCAGATCCTCTCGATGTTTCTCTATTTCGATCCCGCAGCTTTGCGCCCTTTGACAGTTCACCACCGCGAGGATGCTGTTGGTGACGAGCAGGAAACAGCCAATTCGTTCTTCATTGTTGGCGCCGGCGTCGTGAGCGAAGACATCGCTGCTTGGACAAGCGGCCGTTCGGCAAGACTGTCGATGATCAATCTGACAGCCATGACGGCGGGCATTGCCGTCAGCCCTTACGAAGAAGGTAGCGATGACGATTGGGCATATCGCCGCGCCTTCTTTCGCGAACTTGAACTAGGCGCAGCAAAAGACCGCGCAGACTAGGTCTACGCGGTCTTGGTCTGGTTCGGAGCCAGGGTTATCGATCCAGACTGATGGAGATCCGACGGTTTCGTGGGTCGGTCGGATCGTCGCGGATGAGCGGTTCGGTATCAGCCACACCTTCGATCCGGCGGAAACGGCTATTGCCAATGCCGCTGCGGATCAGGCTTTGCCGTGTGCTTTCTGCTCGTCCAGCTGACAGCGACCAATTGTTGACGCGCCCCGGATTGCGGAACGCCAAAGCGTCAGTGTGCCCGCGCACAGTGATCTGGCCGACTTCGGGCGCGATCGCTTCACCGATAATCGCCAGCAATTCACCAGCTTCCGGAGTGAGGACCGTCGTGCCCAATGCAAACATTGAGAAATTGGCATTGTCGACCAGATCGATCCGCAATCCGGTCGTCGTGTCGATCATTCGCACTTGGCGCATCAGTCTGCTGAGGCCTTCCTGGCCTTGCACAGCCTCTTGCACACGCTGGCGCACGCGCGAGACCGCTGCCGCGCCTTCATTAGGCCCGCCGGTTGCGTCACGCGGAATCGTCAGCGCTTTGGTGCCGGTTTGAGCCGCCGCGTGAGGGTAATTGTCAGGGTCCGTCAGCGACGAACCACCAAACATACCATCCGAACCAGCGCTCTTCTGTTTGGTCTTGACCAAAGTCGGAGTGAAATAGTCAGCCAGGCCCTTGCGCTGGTCTTCCGTCGTTGCGCCGAGCAGCCACAGCAACAGGAAGAACGCCATCATCGCCGTCACGAAGTCAGCATAGGCGACTTTCCAAGCGCCACCATGATGGCCGCCTTCGACAATCGTCACCTTCTTGACAATGATGGGTGCCGGCTCGTTGTGGCCAGCCTTTGCGCTAGCCATCTTAACGTCCCCGCAATGCGTCTAGAAGTTCGTTGAGACCAGGCCGCACAGTGTGGCCAAGACTTGACCGCGCGCTTTCGACCACCAGCGGCTGCGGGTGTCCATAGAGCGAAGCGATGACCACTTGTTTGACAGCGTGGAAGATCATCTCGTCTTGCTCGAGCACTTGCTTGAGACGCCCGGCGAGCGGACCAACGATACCATAGGCCAGCAAAACGCCGAGGAAGGTTCCGACCAGAGCCGCGCCGATCATCTTACCCAGAATCTCAGGCGGTTCGTTGATCGAACCCATCGTTTTCACAACGCCCAGAACGGCCGCCACAATTCCCAATGCTGGCAGTGCATCAGACAGCGTCTGCAAATTGTGCTGTGGCTCGTGCAATTCGTGGAAATGCGTCTTCATGGCATTGTCCATCACTTCTTCGACAGCATGCGTGTCGAGCGTCCCTGACGAGACCACAAGCAAGGTCAAAGTGTCGCAGATCAGCGCGATCAAAGCCTCGTTCTTGAGCAGGTTGGGATATTCGCTGAAGACGGTCGAATTGCCTGGATCCTCCAAGTGAGGCTCGACCGCAACCGGCCCTTCATTCTTGAGCATTTTCATCAAGTTAGACGTCAGAGCGATCGCGTCGATATGATCCTGCTTGGTGTGCTTGGGACCCTTGAATATCTTCATGAAACCGCCGCCAAGCGCTTTCAGCCCGTCAAGCGAGTTACCTGCCACTGTCGCGCCGATCGCAGCACCGCCGATGATAAGCATCTCGAACGGCAAAGCGGCCAGCACCGGACCCATCGCGCCGCCACTGAGCACGAAGCCACCAAAGACCATGATGAGCAAGATAATGATGCCGATGATCGCATACATAGCGAAAGATCCTTTAGTTAAGCGCGATCAGCGCAGCATTGAGAACAGTGAAAGGTTTGAGAGCCGGACGAAACTTGCCTGGCTCGCTTCCAAAACGGTTAGGGTTTCTTGCAAACGGCTGACGGCCTCAGCGATATCGGTTCCGCCGATATCCTGACGCTGCTCGGCAATCCGCTCCGCATTTTCGATGCGGCGCTCGTCCATCAGCTCGATCCAGTTGAGCCGTGAACCGACGATTGTCTGCGCGGTCGCGACCTTCTCCAGCCCGGCATCGAGATCAGCCAGCGCATCAGAGCTTGCGGTGATCGCGGCCGGTCCACCGGCTGAAAGCGCTGTCGCAAGCTGACCAAGCACCGCGAACAGATCAGTCGATCCGCTGCCAGTGTTAAATTCGAACACGTCTGGGCCGGTCAGAGCCGGAGTGACGGTTTGGCCATCGCCAATCTCAACCGGAGTGACATTTCCGGTGCCAACGAACTGAACGGTGGTGCCATTGTCCGAGTAAGCGTCGCCAGTGGCTTCGCCGCCCAACAATGCATGGCCGGCCGAATTCCGGCTGTTGGCGATTGCAACAAGGTTCTCGCGCAAACTCTCAATCTCTGTGCCGATTGCGATGCGCTGCTCGTCATTGACGGTGTTGCTGGCTGCTTGGACAGCCAGTTCGCGCACACGCACGACGATATCGGTCACCGATTGCAGTGCGTCATCGGTGGTCGCAAGATCGACCTCAGCCAGCTGCGCGCTGCGTTCATCGACGCTCGCAATACGTTCACTGCGTGCCAGCAAACGGAGCCTGGCTGCAGCAGCCGGATCGTCCGATGACCGCGACAAGCGTTCGCCTGTCCCGATTTGCTGCTGGAGCGATTCCGCCTGCGAGCGCAAGGCTTCGAGTTGACTGGTTCCGCGTTCGTAGAACCCACTGGTGCTAAGACTGATCATCGGCCGATCCCCAGCAGAGTGTCAAAGATATTGCTGGCAACCTGCATTGCACGGCCAGAGGCCTGGAATGCTTGCTGATAGCGAATGAGGTTGGCTGCTTCCTGGTCAAGGTCGACGCCAGACTGTTCCTGCAGCGCAATGCGCGCGGAATCAGCGATTGTCTCAAGCGCGCTTTGCGTCACGCTGCGGCCAGACACCTTGCTCGACACGTCGAACAGCAATTCGTTCATTTCTTGAGCGGGGCCAAGCGACGTCAGCGATTGGCGCAGCGCATCGAGATTGGAACTGTCGCGGCTGCCCGCCGCTGCCCCAGCCGGAGCGGTTGCGATGCCAGCACCGTCGGTCATGACCACTGAAAGTGTCGCGGCTGTCGTGCCTGAGAAGATCGGCTGACCGGGCGTGCCGTCCAGCGCCACGCCTGCTGCCTGCGCGTTGTTGACGGCATCAGCAAAGCTGACAGCAAGCGTATCGAGCCGGGTGCGGACCGAAGCCAGTTCGGTCAGAGCCAGCGAACCACCTGCAAGAGCGCCTGATCCCGGAGCCACAGGTTGGCCGTCGACGGCGAAGCTGATCGTTCCATCGGCCGCGATGGCGGAGCTCAGGGTTCCGGCATTGCCGCCTTGAACAAAGGTTTGCGCCGGGCTGTCGCCAAGCGAGACTTCGACGGATCCGTCGCTGGCGAATTGGGTTGTGATTGAGCTGATACCGGCCAGCTGTTCGAGCAGCAGATCGCGCTGATCGAGCATGGCTGCGCGGTCACCGCTGCCTGCGCTGGTCCGCACCAGGCGCAGATTCACCTGCGCCAGGTCAGACGCGATTGTGTTGGCGTCGGCGACTTGCGCTTCGGCGTCAACATGCAGGCCTTCTGCGGTTGCGTCGAGGCTTGAAGACGCAATGTTGAACGCGCTCGCCAGGGTTTCGGCAGTGCCGATGACCGACGCGCGGCGCGAGGGATCGACCACGTCGTTGGAAAGCTGCTGCAGCGCCGCTTCAAATTCGACGATCGAATTGAACACGCCGGCTTGCTCAAGCGAGCTTTCGATATCGCGCAGGCCCGACAATTCGACATTGGCGCGCTGAAGATCAGCCGACGTCCGGCGCACTTCGCCTTGCCTGAAGGAGTCAGCATTGCGCTCAATGCCCGAAATGCGCACGCCGGAAAGCGAGATATCGCCGATCCGGCCGGAGATGGGCGAGGCAGAGACCTCTTCCGCCGACAGAGAGCGACGGACATAGCCTTCGGTCGACGCATTGGCGATATTCTGCGCCGTTACGTCGAGCGAAGCGCGCGCGATGCGGGCACCGCTGGCTGCGATAGTGAGCAGATCAGACGCCATCAGTCTTCACCCTGCGGCAGGAAGCGGCTCAGCTGGTGTTCGATCGCAGCTGCCAACCCAAATTCGCCAGACTTTGACGCCAGATCCGCAAATTGCGAATCGCGCATTTCGCGGAACGTGTCCTGGCCTTCGCTTCCGAACAGATCGTCTCCACCGAAATCGGCGTTGCGCGCACTGGCCAGCATCTGCCGAAGCAGGATCGCTTCGAACTGCTGAGCAGCGCCGCGCAATTCCTCACGGATCGGCGCAGCTTCGCGCTCGATTGACGACGAAATGCCGGCGAGATTGAGATGGATATTGGTCATATGATCACCAGTTCGGCCGTCAGCGATCCGGCTTGCTTGAGGCCTTCCAGAATCGCGACCAGGTCAGCCGGGCTCGCACCCAGCATGTTGAGTGCATCGACCACTTCAGCCAGCGAAGCGCCGGGGCCGACATTGGAGACGACATTGTCCTGCTGAGTGGCAGAGATCGTGCTGTCAGGCTCCAGCGCTGTCTCACCGCGTGAGAAGGGCGCGGGCTGAACCACGGCCGGGTTTTCATCGACCCGCACGACAAGACTGCCGTGGCTGATCGCCGCTGGTGCCAGTCGCACCGCGCTCGAGATCACAATCGTGCCGGTGCGGCTGTTGATCACAACCTTGGCAGCGCGCTCTGCCGGATTGATTTCCAGCATTTCGATCCGCGCCATGATGTTTGCGCGAGTGTTGGCACCCGGTGGCAGCATCAGCGCAAGCGTAACGCCGTCTTCGATCTGCGCCATGCCCGGATAGGTGGCGTTGATCGCGTCACGGACGCGCGAAATGGTCAGGAAGTCGGCGTAGAACAGGTTCCAGCGCAGCACTTCGCTAAAGTCGAAATTGCTCGACACAGCCTGCTCGACCGTCGCGCCATCAGCGATCCGTCCAACCGTCGGCACATTGACCGTCAGTTTGGAGCCGTCCTGGCCCGACACGCCCAGGCCACCAACCGCAAGATTGCCTTGTGCCATAGCGTAGACCTGGCCGTCCGCGCCGTAGAGCGGAGTCATAATCAACGCGCCGCCGCGCAAGGATTTGGCCTTGCCCATGGTCGACACGGTCACGTCAATGCGCTGGCCCGGCTTGGCAAAGGCCGGCAATTCCGCGGTGATGATCACTGCGGCTGCGTTCTTGAGCGCCGGATTGACGCCCGGCGGCAATTGCAGACCGAGCCGGCCCGATACGCCGCGCATGGCTTCGGTCAGATAGGCGAAGTTGTCATCGCCTGATCCGTCGAGCCCGACGACAATCCCGTAGCCAGTCAGCTGGTTCGAGCGGACAGACTGAAACTGCCCGAGGTCGCGGACGCGCTCAGCCGCCGCTGGGACCGGAATGGCCGCTACCAGTGCAGCGAAAAGGAGGAAGAGATATCTGATCATGATCGGTCCAATCAGAAGGGAGAGATCGCGCCGAAGAAGCGCGACAGCCAGCCTTCGCGGCTAGCGCGTTGGACGGAACCAGAACCCGAATACGAGATGCGAGCATCTGCGACCCGGATCGATGGGATACGATTGTCTTGATCGATATCGGCGAGGCGGATGATGCCCGAAAGCTGGACCCATTCTTCGCCCTGGCTCAAGTGCATGACCTTCTCCCCACGAATAAGCGCCGTTCCATTGGGACGGACTTCAGCGATGGTCACGGTCAGATCCGCACGAATCGAACTGGCCTGCGACGCATCGCCTGATCCTTTGAACGACGATCCGCTCGAGGCATTAAGGTCGTTGCTGTCGACGCCGATAAACTGCGGCAATGAAAGGCCAATGCTTCCATCCCGGCTGGTTGATCCGCTGGTCGATTTCGACGTTTGCGTCTGTTCGACAAGAACGATGGTGACAATATCGCCGACCTTGGCCGCGCGATTGCCGTAGTATAGCGGCGCATAGCCATGGCTGGCCTGGTAGATGGCGCCATCCTGATGACGAGTGGGTACCGCCTGCGGGGCTGGTGGAAGTGCGGCTGTGAAGCCGGTGGGGCGAGAAGAGCCACCCCCGCAGGCGGAAAGTGCAAGCGCCAAAGTCAAAGTGTAGAAAACGGGTTTCATTGTAATGATCCTCAAAGTGTCTGATTGGCGTTGCGCAGCATCTCGTCGACGGCCGAGACCATCTTCGAGCTGATTTCGTAAGCACGCTGGGCTTCGATCATTTCGACCAGTTCCTGGACGATGTTGACGTTCGATCCCTCGAGCATGCCCTGGCGGATATTGCCGCGGCCGTTCTCGCCAGCGGCTGCCAGTTCGGGCGCACCGCTAGCGGCGGTTTCAACCAGGAAGTTGTCGCCGATTGCGCGCAATCCCGATGGGTTGGTGAAGCGAGCGATCTGGATCTGACCGAGTTCAGTCGGTGTGGCCTCGCCATCGAGCGCGGCCGTAACCGTCCCGTCAGGTGAAACAGCAATGGCCGTGGCACCATTGGGCACAGTGATGGCCGGCTGCAATGCATAGCCTTGCTGAGTCACCAACTGGCCTTCCGCCGACAGAGTGAAATTGCCTGCGCGGGTGTAGCCAACCTGACCGCCCGGCATTTCGATCTGGAAATAGCCATTGCCATCCAGCGCCATGTCAAAGGCGTTGTCTGTGTTGTTCAACGCGCCCTGAGTCATGATCTGACTGGTCGACTGGATCGCCACGCCGGTGCCCAGATTCAGGCCGGTCGCATAGGCCGTTTCGCCTGAAGAACTCTGCCCGGCAACGCGAGCGTCCTGATAGGCCAAAGTCGTGAAATTGGCGCGATCTCGCTTGAAGCCAGTGGTGCCGACATTGGCGAGGTTGTTCGCAATGACGCGCATACGTGCATCCTGCGCCTCGAGCCCGGTACGGGCCACTTGAAGAGCTGAAGTAGGCATGGCTGTTTATCCTTTTCCCTGGTTAGCCGAGACGCATGAGCTGCGCGCCGCTTTCGTCGATTTCGCGTGCTGTCGAGATCAGCTTGGTGCGCATGGCGAACAGCCGTTGCGCATCGATCATGTCGACAAGAACTTCGGTGGTTTTGACGTTGGATTGTTCGAGCGCGCCGACCTTGACGGTGGCTGCTTCGTCGTTTGGCAGGATGCCACCGCCTTCTACGCGAAACAGTCCGTCGAGACCCTTGCTCACCGCGGATCCTTCCCACGACGCCAGCTTGATCCGTCCGATTTCAGCGGGCGGCTGCTCTGGTGTGGCCGGATCCGAGATGGTCACGGTTCCATTGGGAGTGATCGCAGCGATTCCAGTGGGCGGAATGGTGATCGGACCATTGTCGCCCAACACCGGACGCCCGGCGCCATTGACCAACACGCCGGTGGGCGAAATCGAGAGATCGCCGCGGCGGGTATAGGCTTCGGTGCCATCTGCCGCCTGCACCGCCATCAACGCGTCGGTTTGCATGGCGATGTCGAGCTGGCGGCCGGTTTCGATGATCTCCCCAGCCGTCATGTTCGCGCCTCGGACACGCCCGGTCTGCATCGCGCGAGCCTCGTTGGGCTGGCCTTCGATGGTGACAGGGCGCTGGTCGAACAACTCGGCACGGAAACCAATTGTATTGGTGTTCGCCAAGTTGCTCGCGATAACACGCTGGCGATCCATCGATGCCTGCATGCCCGAAAGCGCTGTATGAACAAGACGGTCCATGGCGATTAGCTCCGCAGGTTAATCACGGTTTGTGAAAGCTGCGTCGCGGTGTCGATCGCTTTGGCATTGGCCTGGAAGTTCCGCTGAGCGGTGATCAGGCTGACGAGCTCTTCCGCGATATCCACGTTGGAACGCTCCAGCGCACCAGACAGCAGCGAACCATAGGCGCCCGAACCAGGCGAACCATAGGCGGCCGTGCCCGACAGGCCAGTGGCTTGCCAGCTACCCGAACCAATCTTCTTCAAGCCAGTAGGCGAGATGAAGCTGGCCAGCGCGACAGCGCCAACAGGCTCTACTGAACCATCAGCATAGGAAGCCTGGACCAATCCGGTCGGGGAGATGGTTACGCCAGCAAATTCAGCGCCGGCGGCGTTGGTTGAAGGCACTTGGGCATCGGCCAGAGTGGTGCCAGTGACCGCGCCAGTGGCGTCAACAGGGAACACTTGGACGCGGTTGCCATCCGAGTCAGCGATGTGACCGGTTCCTTCCAGAGTGAACGAGCCTGCGCGGGTGTAAACGGTCGAACCGTCAATCGCAGACCGCATCGTGAAGAAGCCGTCACCAGTGATCGCCAGGTCGAGTGCAGAAGCCGTCCGCTCGATCGGACCGAGCGAGAAAGTCTGCGTGATCGACTTGACCGATGATCCGATGCCTTGGATCAGGCGAGGGTCAGTCAGCGCAGTGCCGCCGACGATCTCCGAGAACTCAGTGCGGCTGCGTTTGAAGCCGTGAGTTTCCGAGTTCGAGATGTTGTGCGCGATCACTCCGAGCGAAGTCTGCGCGTTCTTCATGCCGTTAAGCGAGGTATAGAAGGACATGGATTGTCTCCCTGATTAGGTGTCTGATGCGGATTGGTTGTTGGCGATCAGCAGGTCGAGCTTGTCCGCAATCTGCTCGAGCATGGCATTGGTTTCGGTGACGCCGGCGAGCGAGGAGAACTGCGCCATCTGGGCCAGCATTTCCTTGTTATCGACCGGGTCAAACGGGTCTTGTTGTTCCATCTGCACTGTCAGCAGACGTAGGAAATCAGCCTGCCCCAGCGAGTCCATTCCGCGCCCGGATACGGCCGTGGTGGACGTGGCGGTTGTCGCCACGGTGTCGGAAATCGTCGTCATTATTTCATCCTCATTGTTTCAAGCATGAGCTGCTTTGCGGTCGACATGGCTTCGACCATGTTGCGGTACTGGCGAGACGCTTCGAGCATCTCGACCATCTCGGCATTCTCATCGACGGGAGCGACCCAGACGTCGCCATTCTCATCCGCCAAAGGATGCCCAGGCTCGTGCCGGCGAATGGGAGCGACATCTTCGCGCACCACGCCATCGACGCGAACGGAGGAGAGGCCGGTCGCGCGATCGAGTTCCTGTTCAAACACGGTGCGCATGGGGCGATAGGCTTCTGCCTCACTGCCAGCGACCGACCCCGCATTCGCAAGGTTCGACGCCGCCGTGTTCATGCGGACAAGCTGCGCGGACATTGCGCGCTGACCGATTTCAAAGAAGGAGATTTGGCCAGGCATGATTATTCGCCTTTGATTGCGCGAGTGAGAGTGGAGACACGGCCATTCAGGAAGTTGAGTGTCGCGGTGTAAGCGACGGCATTCTCTGCAAAGGCCGATTGTTCGGTCGACATTTCGACGGTGTTGCCGTCGAGGCTAGCCATGGTCGGGATGCGATATTTGATTGCGGAATCGGTCGCGCGGGATGCGTCTGTGCCACTCAGACGTGCTTCCAGCGCGGCGGCGAAATCGACGTCGCGGGCTTTGTATCCGGGGGTTGCAGCATTGGCGATATTCGATCCGAGCACGCCCATGCGTTGCGACCGGATCTCCAGTGCAGCTCCGTGAATACCGAATAATCTGTCGCTCATGTGAGCCTCCGAAAAAGATTACGGGACCCATTCAGCAAAGAGCGTGCCAAACTCGATCTACAGGGGGGAAAACGCGCAATTTCCCGAAAGTGGCAAGCTCTTGCCGGTCATCGGCAAAGATCGTCCGGTTCCCCTCGTGGATAAATCTCTGCCGGAGGCCGCCGTTCTTGCCGGTAAGGAGATGCCACCCAATGCTGAATACCTGGTTCGATCCGATGGCTGTCACCATCGTCCTTATGGGAACGTTGGTGGCAACGTTCTTGCGTTGCGGAGCGAATGACAGCTTCGTCGCGCTCGGCGCTTTGCGCGGGTTGCTCGAACAACCATTCAGTGTCGACAAGGCAAAAGCCAGCCTGGCCGGGCAGATTCGCGACATTGCCGATCAAGGCTTCGTCAGAACCGAACCACGCCATTTTGGCGACAGCGAGTTTGACAGCCTGTCTGACCTGATGATCAGCCAGCGCTCGATTCAGTCGCTTCACACCGAACACTTCAAATTCAAGGAAGCACGGCTGGCCAACGCTCAGACTGCAATCCATGTCTTGGACTGCGCAACTGAGCTCGCGCCAGTACTCGGCCTGGCGGGAACACTGATCGCCCTTGGCAAGGCGCAAGATGGTGTGGTGGGCAGCGGTGGTGTGGTCGAGGCCGTATCGATGGCGGTCGTCACCACGCTTTATGGCTTGGTCGCTGCGAACTTCCTGTTTTCGCCGCTTGGCAGCGCGATCGCGCGTAAGTCGCAGCGCGAAGAGCGCAATCGTGACGAGGTCCTCAAATGGCTATCGAACGGGATCAAGAGCACTGGCACGCGCAATGCAACGCCACCTGAATCGAGGTTTGCAGCATGATTTTGCGCGGATCCTCTGGCTGGCAGACCATCACCGCCGATTTGGCTTTGATCCTGTTCCTGGCGACCGCCGTGTCGATTGGAGACGGCCCCGCCCCCGAAAAGGACACAGCAAAGCCCCTACCAGACAATGACGCAGACGCTCCCCTTCCGGAAGGGTCGTCTGCCATGGCGGTGCATCGGCCTAGCGCGGGAGAGCCCGTAGCCGAATGGCTTGCCTCTTCAGTGACCGATCATCGGCAAGTCGCGACCATCTCGATCAGCTATGCCCCGGATCGCCGCGGCGAAGCGTTGACCGAAGGAGAGCGATTGATGGCCGAAGCCGAGGCTGCTGGCGTCGCTGCTCGGTTGATCGCGGTTCCCGACACCAAGCAGGAGATTCTGATCTCGGTCGATTTCCACCGCATGCAGGGAGATGGCACGGTTCTTGCTGAGTGATCGCGAGACGGGCCCAGACATTGGAGCCTCGTATTTTGCGAACCTGAGTAAGGATCAGACCATGCGTTACAAGCTTCTTGGATCACTTGCAGCAGCTCTCTGCGCAACCTCGGCCACAGCGGCGACTTTGATGGATTTGTCGATCATTGACCGCGCAGTGGCCGATTTCACGGGCGCCAGAGTTGGTGAGCCCGGCGGGGCCAAGTTCCTGGTTGATCGCCGTCTGCGCCTTTCAAGCTGCCAGTCAGCGCTCGATCTGCAATGGTATGGTCGCAATCAGCGTTCGGTCCAGGTGCACTGCCCTAGCGCGGGCTGGCGCATCTATGTGGCGGTCGATGGTGCGGGCAGCTATTCTGGTGCCCCTGTCCAGGCAGAGCCCGAAACGGTCATCAAACGCGGTGAAAATGTGAGTATTTTGGTCCGCGGCCAGGGTTTTACCCTGACCCGGCAAGGATCAGCCGCTGAAGACGGTGCCCTGGGCGAATGGATCAAGGTTCGCCCCGCTGGAGAGAAGCGCGAAACCATGCGTGCAATCGTCCTGCGCCCCGGGCGTGTCGGCATCGATTTGCCGTAACCGGCAATTTTTCTGACGCTGGGAGTTAAACACCTACATTTTTCGCCGTTCTGGTGAGCAACCAGATAGTGGAGCGCGAAAAATGCGTATTACCGGATTGCCAGAATTCCAAGGATCAGTGTCGCGTCCTGGCGCGGCCGTCTCGCCTGCAGGGAAGGTCCTCCCCTCGCAGCGGGTTGCCGCTGAAGCAAACGGAGCCGAGAACCCTATTTCGGCTTCGCTTGTTTCCGCGGGCACGGAAGCTCCCGTCGATCACGCGCGTGTGGCAGAGATCCGCAAGGCGATCGAAGACAACACCTATCCGCTTGTTCCCGCTGAAATCGCTGATGCGATCATCGCTGCAGGCCTGTTTACGAAGGTTGCGAAATGACGACCAAGAAGGAAACTCTAGCCAACCTGCAACAGATGCACGCACTTTTGCAGGGTGAGCGGCAGGCACTTGCCGCCCTCGATCTTGAGAGGGTGGTTACCTGCACCAATGGCAAGATGGATCTGTGCGCCAAGCTGGAGACCGTCGATCACGCCAATCTGGACGAGGAATGCCTGGGCGTTCTCGACGCTATCCGTCGCCTGAACCAGATCAATCGCCGCCTGCGCAACCTGATTGCAAGCAATGTCGAAAACCGGCTTGGATCGCTGGGCGGCGAAGGCCAGCCTTACGCGACTTTGCCGCGCCAATACACGGATATTGCGCACGCCTAATGCCGGCAAATCCTCCTAGACGGGAGGTTTGGCACGCATCTTGCTGAAACCTTGGAAAGTAATTTCCGGAGGTTTCGTGCCTACAATTAATCCAGTCCAGTCAGCCGAGGTCCGCGCCGCGATATCGCGCGCGGCTACCCGTACGGGTGTCGACTTCGACTACCTGCTGGCTCAGGCAAAGCTCGAATCCGGCCTTGATCCCAATGCCAAGGCCAAGACTTCGACAGCCACGGGACTGTTCCAATTCATCGAATCCACCTGGTTGCGGACGCTTGACCAACACAGCGCCAAGCACGGCATGGATTGGGCCGGCATGGCAATCGACGCCAATGGCCGTGTTGCCGATGCGGCCACCCGCGATCAGCTCCTCTCATTGCGCCACGATGCCGACACCGCTTCATTGATGGCGGCCGAACTGGCGCGCGACAATGGTGATGGCCTGCGCGTGACACTGGGTCGCGACGCCGAGCCGGTCGAGCTCTACCTCGCGCACTTCCTGGGCTTGGGCGGAGCACGCAAATTCCTGGGCGCACTGGCGAGCAATCCGGACCAATCAGCTGCCGCGCTGATGCCGAAAGCAGCGAAAGCCAACCGCGCGATCTTCTATGATGGTGGCTCGGCCCGTTCGGTCGGCGATGTGATGGCGCTTATGCGCAACAAGGTCGACGCCGCTTACGGCAGCAGCTCCGTCTCATTTGGGCATCACGGCATTCAGGGCGAGCTGCAAGGCGCCCCTGCGACTGCTCCCCTACCCGCATCGCCGGCCTGGCAGCCGCGCCGCAATCTGGCGCCTCCTCCCCTGCCGGCCGCTGGCGGCACCCGGCCTTCCATGGCTGACACGCTCCGCGCAACTTTCGGGTCTGGCGCCGCCAGCCCGACTGGCGCGAATGAGCACATCGCGGCCGCCTACAGCAAATTCAAGGCATTCGGACTATGAGCGCGCGCACCTTCTTCAACCCCGGCCTGGCGCTGCCCATCGGTATTCTGACCATCATCCTGCTGATGGTCATGCCCATTCCTGCGACGATGCTCGACGTCCTGTTCGTCATGAACATTGCGTTGTCGGTGTCGATCCTGATGGCGGCGATGAACGCACAGAAGCCGCTCGACTTCTCGTCATTCCCGTCAGTGCTGCTGTTCGCCACCTTGCTGCGGCTGGCGCTCAACGTGGCGTCGACACGCATCGTGCTCCTCAACGGGCATGAAGGCGGCGACGCAGCCGGCAAGGTTATCGAAGCCTTTGGTGCCTTCCTTATTGGGGGCAATTTCGCTGTCGGCATCTTCGTTTTCATGATCTTGATGATCATCAACCTGATGGTCGTCACCAAGGGTGCCGGACGCGTGTCCGAGGTCTCAGCCCGCTTTACCTTGGACGCCCTGCCCGGCAAACAGATGGCAATCGATGCTGATCTGGCCGCCGGTCTGCTGACGTCAGACGAAGCCAAGGCGCGCCGCCGCGAGATCGCGACCGAAGCTGATTTCTACGGTTCGATGGATGGTGCCAGCAAATTCGTCAAAGGCGATGCTGTCGCCGCGCTGCTGATCCTGTTGATCAATGTGATCGCCGGCCTGGTGCTTGGCGTTTCGACGCATGACCTTTCGGCTGGTGAGGCTGCTGGCCTGTATGTCACGCTCGCCGTCGGCGATGCTCTCGTGGCATCGGTCCCAGCCCTGCTGCTGTCGATTGCGGCTGCTGTGATCGTCACTCGCGTCGCCGATGCACGCGACTTGACCGGTCAGATTGGTGGCCAGCTCGCCAATCCCAAGATCTGGCTGCCGGTCGCCTGCATTCTCGGCGTGATCGGCTGCATCCCGGCCATGCCTCAATCGATCATTCTGCCGCTCTCTGCTGGGGCCTTCTGGCTGTGGCATAATCTGCGCAAGCGCGAGGCGATTGCCGAGTTTGTTCCCGAAACCGTCGAAACGCCCGATCCCACCAAGATCACCATCGACGAAGTGTCAGATCAGACACTGGTCACCATCCAGCTTGGCTATGGCCTGGTCCACCTCACTGATGAAAAGCACGGCGCGACGCTGGTCAATCGCTTGACCGGGCTGCGCAAGCAGATGTGCCAAACCTTTGGCTTTATCATTCCGCAATTCCGCATCGAAGACAGCTTCGAGATCGAAACCGACGCCTATCGTATCACTTTAGGCGGGGCCACGATCGGAGGCGGCAAGATCAAGCCCAACCATTTGCTGGCGATCGACACCGGCGATGTCATGCACTCGCAGGCCGTGCCGGGCGAAGCGACTGTCGACCCAAGTTTCAACTGTCCGGCATTGTGGATCGAACCAGGCGCGCGCGATCTTGCCGTTGCGGAAGGCTATCTTGCAGTGGACCCGGAAAGCGTCATCGCGACCCAGATCCATCAATTGCTGGCCGCCCGTGCGCATGATCTGCTCGGCCCCGACCAGGTTCGTGACCTGATCGACAACCTGCAGACCCGTCACAGCCACATGATCGAGGCGATGACGCCGCAGCCGCTCTCGCTGGCCGCACTGACGCGCTTGCTCAAATCCTTGCTCGCAGACGGCATTTCGCTGCGCCATTCGCTGCGTGTGTTCTCGAGCATTTCGCTAGCGGCACAGCAGACCACCGAGCACGAAAACTTGATCGACATCGTCCGAGCAGACCTCGGCGACATGATCGTCGGCGAAGCCTGCATGCCCGATGCCAAGCTTCCCGTGATCACGCTGGATGCTGGCCTTGAAGAAATGGTTGTCGGCGGCCTCCAGGATCCGGCCTCTGGTGAAATCGTCATCGAGCCCGATCTCGCGCGTTCGATTGGCGAGCGGATTGGTGCGATCGTTTCCGAGCGCGACCCTGCCGCAACTCGGCCCGCCCTGATCGTTCAACCGCGAGCACGCCGCGCTTTGACGGCCCTGCTCCGCCTGCGCGCACCGCAATGTCTGGTGCTCTCGATCAACGAATTGCCCGCCGCACAGCCAATCGAAGTGATTGCCGTCGTCGGCGACGAAACACCTGAACAACCCAATCAAATCAGTCAAGAAACGGAGACCCTCGCGGCATGAAGTACGACCATTCCAGTTTCAGCGCGCAGCGCGCCTATGCGAGCGAGATAAGCCAACGGATCGAAAGGTTTGAGCCGATGGTCCGGAAGCTTGCGTGGCATTTCCAAGGCAGCTGCGGCGCATCAATTGACGTGGACGACCTCCTCCAGGCCGGCATGATTGCGCTGACCGAATGCGCTCAACGGCATGATCGCCCAGGCGAGGATGGCTTTGCAGCCTATGCCAAGATGCGCGTGCGAGGAGCGATGATTGATCTACTGCGGTCGCAATCGCCTCATGCTCGAGGTGCGGCCGCTCAGCGGCGCCGGATTGATGACACGGTGGATCGCCTACGCTGCGAACTGGGACGCGAGCCTTCAGCCGAAGAGATCGCGACGGCCATGGATGTTACCGTTTCGGACTATCACGACATGCGCACGCAATTGGCCACTCGCGTGGTTGATCTTGAGGATTGTTACACGGATTCCAATCCCGCATTCGAATCCGATGAGCCTGACGCCGAGGCGCAGCTCTTGGTCGAAGATGACAAGGCGGAATTGGCTGCCGCCATCGCGACGCTGCCAGAGCGACTTCAACTGATCATCAAACTGCACTTCGTCGAAGAGCTGAACCTCACCGAGATCGCGGCCGTGCTGGATGTAAGCGTCCCCAGGGTCCACCAGCTCAAGGCGTCGGCCTTGTCGAAACTGCGCCTGGTCATCGCCGAGAAGTGATCACGGCGCGCGGCTCCGCGACCGGAGCCGCCGGCACTCTAGCCCAGTGAATTGACGCCCGCGATCCATCGATCGGGGCGCTCATTTCATGCGCGTTTCTAAAGTGAGATGGGGCGAGTCTATTCGCTCTTTGCGGCGCGAAACGCAGTCGCGATCTCGCGCATATCATTTTGTAATTCAGCGATTTTTTCGACATCTATGACACGAATGGAATCGAGCAGGAGGCTCTTCGCCGCGCCATAGAATTGCAGCAGACTGGTCGCCAATTCAGCATCGCGATCGATACCGATTTCCAACGCTGTCACCGCGGTTACGCAGCGCGTCAACGTGCGGCTGCGCGCCTCGCGATCATTGCGAGATTCAACGATCTGCAAAACCCCGAGACTCTCGATCAGGTCGTCCAGGCAGATCAGCACGAGATCATTCTGATCGCTCGCAATCAGACGAGCATCAAAATGGCTTTGCCGATAAGCATCACGAGGTTGAGCATTCGCAAGCATATCAATTGTTCTGCGAATTCCAGATGTCGATCTGAGCCTCTAGGAAGGACAGCGTCGATTGCGACGCTGCGACCTGGCTGTCGACGCGAGCAAACCGAGCGACCATGGTCGCTCTCAACGTTTCCTGCTTCTCAGCAAGGTCTTCCAGATCACGCGTGATATCCTGCGATTGTGATTGATAACGAGCGATCGACCCTGCGAGCGAGCCCGGATCGCTTGAAAGACTGTTTTCGCGAGCAATCCGATCGATCGTCGAATAGATCCCGTTGATGCCCGTGGTGAACATGGCCGCGACCCCTTCGGGATCACGTTCCAGCACCGCATCAAGAACCTCGGTATCAAGCGTGAATGTGCCATTGCGCTCGATCGACAGGCCAAGCTCGGACAAGGTCCGAGGTGATCCGTCGGGAGCATTGGGCATGATTTCCAGCGTACCAAGGGCAGCAAAATCCTGACTCAAGGCACGCGCACCGGAATCTCGCGAAAGGTCACCCGTGAAGGAATCCGTGGCCGCGTTCAGCTCGGCGACAATCTCGTTCAGGGCACCGGTGATGTCCTGCATCACGCTCGAAATGGCGCTGTCGGGACTGTTGAAGCCGATCGTCGCTGGCGCGCCGACATTGGTACCGGTGAGCTCAAGCGAGAGGCCTGGTGCAACGCTGTTAACGGTGTTGGATTCACTGGTTCGTGCGATTCCATCGAGCGTGAAGGCGGCGTCAGCCGAGGTCTGGATCAAGCGGGTGGGATCGCTTCCCGGCTGCCAATCCAAGTTAGACAGGCCGGGATTTGCGCCGTCTTCGGTCGCGGTGATCGTGAAGCCGTTCTGGAGGCCTTCTTCGCCCTTCACCACCAGCTGAGCGCCAGATGGGGTCTGCGCGACATAGGCGTTGAGGCCGGCATTCTCGACATTGATTGCCGTCGCGACGTCCTGAAGCGTGGCTCCAACCGCGATGTCGATATCCAGCGGAGTGCTGCTGGCATCTTCTGTGAACAGAGCGTTGGTCGTTTCACCAAAGCGAATGGTCAGAGTGCCTGCGCCAACGACATCAGTCTCGCTGGCATAGACCGGGCTCGACAGCACCTGATTGCTCGCCAGGCTTGTCACTTCGAGCGAATAGGTCCCCTCGCCAATCGTCCCCGACGGACTGGAGACATTGGCGACAGCGGAATTGGAAATATTCGGCAGCGGGGCAAGATCGCCTGTGCGCAGTCGATCTCCCAAGGATGATGCGAACAAAGACAGATTGCTGCGGATCGACCCAGCCAGCGAAATGCGCCGTTCAAGCAGTTCCGATTGGTCCGTTAACCGCTGATTTCTCGCAGCAAATTGGGCAACAGCCAGCTGCTCAGCGAGGCTGGTGAGGCCCGCTCCACCAGCACCTAGGGTGGATACAATCGAAGAAGTGGAAGTTTCCATAGTCCTGATAACGACCTTTTGCCCTAGGGATTAACCGCCAAACGACCATTGACGTCGAAGCGCAGAGCCTCAGGCACGTCCACGTTAGGCAGTGGCGGAGTTTCGCCGCGTTTGAGCGAGAAGACATACGCAAGCACTGCGGCGACTGCGGCGTAGAGATCTTCGCAGATAATCTGGCGCTCGCGCGTGGTGTAATAGACCGAACGCGCAAGCTGCGGCAGTTCGAGCATGGGCAGGTCTAGCTCGCGTGCCAGCTCTTTCATTGCCTGCGCTTTGTCTCCGCGGCCCTTGGCAAGCACGATCGGAGCCGAAGCCTTGTCCGGATCGTATGTCATCGCGACCGCAAAGTGCATCGGGTTGGTGATCACGAACTGTGCTTCACGCATGGCGCCTGAGACCGAGCCGGCTGAGATATCGCGCTGCCGCTGACGGCGCGCCGCGCGCATTTCAGGAGACCCTTCGGTTTCCTTGGTTTCGTCGCGCATTTCCTGGTGGCTCATCTTCAAGCGTTTCTGCTGGCGCTGCCATTGGATCGGCAGATCGACGAACGCGATCACGATAAGACCAGCTCCCAGTGCGAAGATAAGCGAGACGATTGAATTCCACGCGACTGTGAGCTGCGCCGACAGATTGCCGCGGCCGAGGCCGATAATGGTCTCCATGCTGGTCCACCACCACGCTGCCGCGATGCTGCCAAGCAGGATCACCTTGAGAATGCCTTTGCCCATCTCAACCAGGCCCTGCGGTCCAAACATGCGCTTGAGACCTGAGAGCGGGTTGATCCGCTGGCCTTTGGCTTTGAGATTGCTGCCCACCCAGCGCCCCTGGCCAAAGCTGAGCTGTGAGATCAGGGTGACGATGATGACAGGTACGGCGAGAGTCAGGATCATCGGAATGCCGAACATAAGGCTCTGCATGAACAGGCCTTCGACGCCGAAATCGCCAATATCGCGAGCGTCAAATTGAAAGGCTTCGCGCGCTATGTTGGACAATCCATCGAGCAGCCAAGGGCCGGCGATTGCCAGCCAGGCTCCGCCAAACAGCATCACCGCCGCGGTGCCCGTTTCCTTCGAGCGGAGAACGTCACCCTTTTTGGCGGCGTCAGCGAGGCGCTTCTTGGTTGGTGCAAAGACCTTTTCGCCGGCTGTCTCACTCATCCCAGCACCACGCTTTCTGCCTGTCCCAACGCATCTCCGACAAGGCCGGAGAATTGATCAAAGATCAGCGGCGCTGAGATGATCAGGGCGGCGAGCCCCGCCAGCACGCTCGCCGGCAGGCCCAGAGCAAACAGGTTCAATGACGGGGCAGAGCGGCTCAGAATACCGGTCAGCACTTGCACCAGCAGCAGAATGAGTGTGACCGGCAATGCAATCCGCAGCGCCGTCTCAAACATATAGCTGGCAAAGCCGGCGATGGTCGCAAAGCGATCAGCGCCAAGCCAGGTCTCACCCGGTGGAAAGGCTTTGTAGCTTTCAGTCACCAACGCGATCCAGTGCAGGTGCGCGCCGGTCGCGAGAAAGATCAATGTCAGCACGATGATGAAATATTGACCGAAGGATGTGGTCGTACCGCCGCCCATTGCATCGGGCGAGACGGCCATGCTCATTCCCATCCCGCCACCGATCAATTCCGCAGCCACTGTCGGCGCCGCGAAAGCGAGCTGGAGAATGAAACCCATCGCCAGTCCGATGACGACTTCGCCAGCAATCGCCAGCATGCCTTCAAGCGAGAACAGCGCCGGTGGTGTGGCAATCTCAGGCATCCAGACCGAGAGAAAGATGGCCAGCGCGCCCGTGGCTGAAACGCGCACGGTCATGGGTACGGAACTGGCGCCAAAGATAGGCGCGGCGAGCATTGCAGCACCCAGCCGGGTCATCAGGAAGACGACCCGCCACATGTCTTGCTCCAACGCACCAATTCCAAGGTCGAGTCCGTTCATTGCTGCGGTCTCAGTCGCCGATCCGCGCGATCTCAGCGAAGATGTCTTGCGTGAAATCGCCAAGCAAGGCGGTCATCGAACTGCCAAGCACAACCAGGACAATCGCGACCGCGCCCAGCTTGGGCACGAAGGTCAAAGTTTGCTCATTGACCGATGTCGCTGCTTGGACGAGGCCAATCACGAGACCGATCGCGAGGCTGGCCATCAGGATGGGTGCTGCAACCAGGGCAGCGGTCCACAGCATGTGATCGGCCATTGAGAGGAGGACTGCACTTTCATCCATCGTCGCTATCCAAAACTTGAGGCAAGTGATCCCATCAACAGCGCCCAGCCATCCACCAGGACGAAAAGCAGCAGTTTGAAGGGTAATGAAACGATCATCGGACTCATCATCATCATGCCGAGACTCATCAGCACGCTTGAGACCACCAGATCGATAACCAGGAAGGGCAGGAACAGCATGAATCCGATCTGGAATGCTGTTTTCAACTCGCTTGTGACGAAGGCGGGCAGAAGGATCGAGAAGGGCACGTCCTGCGGGCTCTCGAATTTCTCCGCCCCGGCAATGTCGGCAAACATCTCCAAATCGTTCTTGCGGGTCTGCCTGACCATGAAGGTATGGAATTCGTCACCGGCGCGCTCAATGGCGACTTCGGCGCCGATTTCACCCGCCGAATAGGGCGCAATGGCGCTTTCGTTCACGCGTTCAAGCGTTGGCGCCATGATGAACATCGAGAGAAACAAAGCGATCCCGATCAACACCTGATTGGGCGGTGATTGCTGCAGCCCCAAAGCTTGGCGCAAGATCGCCAGGACGATGATAATGCGCGTGAAACTGGTCATCATCAGCAACAGGGCCGGCAGAATGGTGAGCAGCCCCATAACCAGCAGAAGCTGGAGCGACAGGCTGAGCGGTTCCCCGCCAGATCCCGCCATTTCGCCGAATGCGCGATCGAGCGCTCCGGAAACGGCAGCATCGCTCGTCTGCGCATAGGCAATTGCCGGGTAGGTGAATGCGGCCAGCGCTGCCGCGATCTTGGTCAGGCGTGCGATCACTGGACCGTTTCCTCTGTCTGAACTCGTGCGGGTGCTTCGGCCAACCGCGTAAGACCCTGGCGGGATGTCGAGACGAGGATCTCGCGCCCGTGAAACTCAATCACCGCGAGCCGCAGCGTGGGTGAAAGCATGGTCGATTCAACGACCCGAACCGCTTTGCCGCCGCCGGCTGGCGCGCCCATTTGTCCCTGAAGCTTGCGGGCCAGTTTGAGACTGCCCCAGATCATCAGGCCGATCAGCGGCAGAAGCACCGCCAGTTTGAGAATGTACCAAAGCATCAGTTTGCTTCGCCTGCTTCCGCTGTCGCGACTTCAAGCGCTTCTGGAGCGCTCGCGACTGGCGCTTCGCTGGGAGAAGAACCACCGACGATTTCAAGCACGCGGATCGCGAACCGGCCGGCTTGAGCGACCACTTCGCCGCGCGCAATCAGCGTTCCGTTGACCAGCATGTCGAGCGGTTCATCAGTCAGTCGATCAAGTTCAACGACGCTGGATTCGCCTAGGGCGAGAACGTCGCGCAAGCTCATCGACTTGCGACCGAGCTCGACCGTGAGTCGAACATCGATATCCTGGATCAGTCCCAAGCCATCTGCATGTGAAGCCATGAATTTTACTCCGTCAAAAATGTTTGGTTGAGTTCGAGCGCGACGCGGTCGTCGAGTTCACCGACGCTGCCCTGCGCAATTTTGAATTTTCCGGTCAGAAGCGGCACGTTGCGATTGACCGCAACCGGGATCACTGAGCCCGGGGTAAGGCTGGCCAAGCGCGCAACAGACATCGGCACATCGACCAAGATGGCGCGCAGCGGCAGATCGACTTCGGAAATCACAGACCCTTCAAGGCCCATCGATCCGATCGAACGGTGGGACGCGGTCGAGCCAGAAGGCGCTCCGGCGATATCCGCAACCGTCGCCTCGCACATTGCGAAGTGAACCTGCCAGGATTGCTCGCTATTGGCAGACGACACCACCAGAGTGGCTGTCCAGACACGATCACCTGAATTGAACGGAGCCACCTCAGCAACATCCTCGCCATTGCCAGACGCTGCGAGAGTCAAACCATCGGTCGCGTGCGCGAGTATGGTTGCCATGCGGTCTTCGAATTGTTCGGCAAACCGCAGCGCAGAAGCTGGAATGACAGCGCAATCGGGGTCCACCTCTCCAGTGCCGCCAAGAATGCGCTCAAATTGAGCGACCAATTCCCCAACGGAGATCGAGACCAACACACCTTGCTGCTGCTTCCCAATTGGAAAAAAGCTGTGACGGTGGAGCGCGCCAATCTTTGCGGTCCAGTCTTCCATCGACACGGCTTCGCTTGCGGCAATTTCTGCCTGCAGGCCGCGATCGTCGCAGAGTTCGGACAATTGCGATTGCGCGTGCTCGGCGAGTCCGCCAACGAAGCGTCCAAATTCAACGCCGAGCTCGTCCGGCGATGGCGCGCGGCTCAGCAGCTCGTCGCAATGGAACGCAGCTCGTCCGGCTGCCTCAGGGATCGGTGAGTTCATCATTGGACGATGAAGGACCGGAAGTAGACGTTGTTGACGCCGCCAAAACCCTCGCGCTCTTCGAGCACGGTGTTGATGGCTTGAGTGAGGCGCTCCTGCAGGCGCTCTTTGCCGCCGTCAGAAGAGAGATCGAGGTGATCGGTTTCAGCCAGCTCGACGAGAATGCGCGAACGGACTGCGGTCTCGTGCTCATCGAGCCACATCAAAACCCGCCCATCATAATGCGTCGACGCAGCGAGCGAGACCTGAACCAGCGCTATTCCGTCAGAGAGGTTTGACGTGAAGTCGTCTTTGAAATCGAAGTAGGCAGTCCGATACTCACCGCCGCCAACACCGTAGACGATAGGAGCTTTGTCCTTATCCTTGTCGCCCGCGCCGTAGGGATAGGGATCGTCATCGCCCTTCTTCACGAGCTTGGGATTGAAATCCTCCTCAGCGCCGTCTTGGACGCCCAGCATTCCGCTAGCGATCGCACCATAAGTGCCGCCGCCGCCAACCGCGAGCAGCAGCAGTGCAAAAATAGCAACCTTGAGCATCCCGCCTTTCTTGGCTGGTGCTTCTTCCTTCTTGGCTTTCTCTTTAGACATGGTTCTTTCCTGAGTGAGTGAGACGGTCAAAAACTAGGCGTAGAGCGCATCATCATTTGGCTTTTGCGCCTGCGCATGATTGTGGTTTGCAGTCCGATCATTGTGTCGGCTGCGTTGTTCCGAATGTTGCGAACGCTGATCGTCCGAACTGCCTTGATTGAGGCCTGATCCACCGGCGTTCGACGATGCGGCACGATCTGATGCACCCTGCGTCATTTGGTTTTGCGCGGCGGTGGTTTGAGTTCCGGTATCCTGCTGACGAGAGCTTCCGCGATCATTGGCCATGGCGGCGGCCAGCGCGCGTTGCGCCTCGTTGCTTTCAGCCGCGATCTCGACATTCATGCTGCCCGAGGTCGACTGGTCAAAGGTCACCGTCAGGGCACCGAAATCGCGGTGCGCGACGGCAATCGAGGCTGGTTTGGTGAGGTCGACCTGGCGCGCGGTCATGAGTTGATCAACCACACGTTCGACATTCAGGAATGGATCATTGACGGTCGTGACAGGAGTCGTCGCAATCGGGCGCGCGAAGCTGGCTTGGTTCTCGGTCACACCGGCCAGGATCTGAGGCGCTACCTTGGGTGCCTCTACAACAGTAGGGCTACGCGGTGCGGTTACGGCCAGTTTTTCAGCTGCGGCGCTCCGCTCGACCAGCGTTTGTTCTGCTGCTGGTTTGGAGCCGCTCAATTCGCTCTTGCGCTCCAAAGTTGCCGGCGCGGCAGCCTTCAGACCGTCATTCGCAATCCGTGTGGGCCTCTCCACTTTTGACGTTGCGGCGTCCTGGCGCTTCTGTTCGAGGCCAGGACGCTCCGACGTTAAAGTGGGTTGCGGTGAGGCGTCCTGGCGCTTGGACTCAAGGCCAGGACGCTCCGCGGTAAAACTAGTCCGCAATGGGGCGTCCTGGCTCTTTGTATCGAGACCAGGACGCTCCGACGAAGAGCTGTTGAGCTGTGTGGCGTCCTGGCGCTTGGACTCAAGGCCAGGACGCTCCGTCGCAGAACTGGTGAGCTGTGAGGCGTCCTGGCGCTTGGACTCAAGGCCAGGACGCTCCGTCGCAGAGCTGATGTGCTGTGAGGCGTCCTGGCGCTTGGACTCAAGGCCAGGACGCTCCGTCGCAGAGCTAAGGTGCTGTGAGGCATCCTGGCGCTTGGACGTAAGGCCAGGATGCTCCTTCGCAGAGCTGGTGGTCGCAACATTGGGTTGCGGTTTGATTTCTGATGCCGGCTGCTTTGCAGAGAGGTCGGGATTGCTCGGCACACTTTTGAGCGCAGCCTGGCCCTCGCTTACAGGTTGCGAAAGAGAAGCGGTGACACGGGTCACCTTGGGTTGCGCGTTGGCAACCGCGTCACCTTTCACGGGCATTGCCGATGCCTTGCCGGGCTCGATCGACAGCAGGGGCGCTTTCGAGCTTGGCGTCGTATTGGAACGCATCGCGAGGTCGGCCGCTGGTACATTGTTGTCGATCCGCGCCTTGACGCTCTCAACCGATGAAAGACCAGTCGTGGCCTTGAGGTCGGATGGCAGCTTGCTGGGATCAGTTGCCTGTGAGATCTGGAGCTTAAGCCCCTCACCCTTGGCTGGAGCGGGAATTGCTGTCTCTGACGGCACCTGGTTCAGGGTCGGAGCAATCGAGCTCGCTGCGGTTTTAGCCTGCGACTTTACCTCGTTGGGTACCGGATCAGCCGGAATGGCTTTGCCCGCCACATCAGCCTGCACAAATGCAGCCGGCTTCGTCGCCACCGCCGCTTCAAGATCAAGTGGGGCGGCGGGGTTAGCGGTTGGCAAAATCGGGATTACCTTGCCACCAGCGTCTGTTCCTGCACCGCCCTTGGCCGCCGTCGTTTCGCCATGCGGCAAGGATTCCCCGTCAACCGGCAAAGTCTTGCCGGTCGGCAAATCGGCAATGTGCAGGATCTTTGCCGGTGTGCTCTCGCCTTCGCTTACCAAAGCAGAGACGGGAACGATCGAAGCAAGGTTGTCCAACAGCTCCGTAAAGCCGTCTCCCCCCGTAGAACCGGGGTTTTCACGACCAGAATCGCTCTTGACGCCGGGAACCAGGGTCAATGTCTCAGAGGAATTCGAAGGGCTAAAAGAAAGGTTCATAAGAGGTCCGTTTGTTGTCTGACCTCATCCTTTCAAGAAGCGTGCCAAATTGATCTAATGGTGGTCTTTTTCCAGCCCGGCGACGATTGCGCGCACCAGATCACGCGTGCTTTCCTTGGCCTTGCGCAGGCGCATGTCAGACTGAGCGAATTCTTCCTGTTTGAATTGCGATTGCAGCTGCGCCTCTTCGGCCTGCTTCTCGCTGAGCTCGGTCAGCTTTTGCAGCTGGTCGTGCATGGCCTTGCCGCTGCGGAGATCCGCTGCGACCATCTCGCCTTCGCGTTGAGCATAATGCGCTGCCAGGGTCCGCGTGCGTTCAGCCACTCCCATCAGATGCGTGCGCGAAGCCTCGGCTTCGCTGGCCTCAGCGGCCGATTGCATGCGCTCTACTGATCGAATTCGCTGGATGAGTTGCGCACGCTTGAGTTTGCGTCGCTCAGGCTTCATGGCCAACAAGCTCCGTCAACTGGGCATAGGCCGTATGCATGTCGACATATTCATTGCCGGCTTGCGACAGGAATTCGCACATCCGTGGGTGCAGCGCTATCGCTTCATCAAGAAGCGGGTCGGTGCCTTGCCGATATGCCCCCATCATCACGAGATCGCGATTGGCCTCGTAAGCCGCGCTCAGCGCTCTGAAGCGGCGTGCGGTCGCGGCGTGTTGTGGATCGACAACATCATTCATTACCCGGCTTAGTGATGCCCCGACATCGACAGCGGGATACTGGCCCCGCTGCGCGATCTCGCGTGACAGCTCAATATGCCCATCAAGGATCGCGCGAGCCGTGTCGACCACTGGATCGTTGTGATCATCGCCATCGGCAAGGACAGTGTAGATACCGGTGATTGCGCCGCCGGATTCGCCTGAATTGCCGGCGCGCTCGATCAATTTGGTGATGGTCGACAAAGCTGACGGCGGATAGCCGCGCGCCGCGCCGGGTTCACCGAGCAGATTGCCAATCTCACGCGCCGCATGCGCCACACGAGTAAGGCTATCGAGGATGAGAAGCACACGCTTGCCTTGCGAGCGCAGGTGCTCGGCAATCGAAGTTGCCAGCATCGCACCCCGAATGCGCAGGTTTGCCGCATGGTCAGCGGGCACCGCGACAATCGCGGTCTTTGCCGCACGGTCGCCGGTCATATGGCGCGAAACAAAGTCAGACACTTCGCGGGCGCGTTCACCGATCAGTCCGACGACGACAGCATCTGCCTCCGCCCCCTCGACTATCATATCCATCAAGACCGATTTGCCGACGCCCGAACCAGCCATAATGCCGATACGTTGCCCGATGCCGAGCGTGGTCAGCGCGTTGAGTGAGCGGATCCCGCTGTCAAACACTTCGGTGACCCGTGAACGATCGAGTGCGCCGACCCGATGACCACCTGCTGGCCAGCTGGTCGTCGCCATGATCGAGCCGCCGCCATCAATAGGCGCGCCCGATCCATCGACCGCGCGGCCAAGATATTCGGTGCCAACGCTCAGCATTCCGGGGCGTCCCTCCGGGCGCACGATTGCTCCTGGGCGGAGCAAGACCGAATCGCCCAGCATCATCATCATGGTATGGCCGTTGCGAAAGCCGATTGTTTCCGCGCGGTGTTTGGTCGATGCGCCTTGGGAAATGGTGCAGATTGAGCCGATTGGCACGCCCAAACCGGACACTTCGATAAGGCCACCATCGCAAGCCGCGACACGGCCAAAGCGCCGCGGCGCGAGGTCGAGATTATCCGCCTCGAGCGGCGCAAATGTCTTTTCGATCAGTGCTCGCATGACGCAAACATTTCCGCGAGCGCGCGCCGCCATTGCAGCGGACCATCTTCTACCCCGCCACCATCGGTTTCGACCCGCAGGCCACCACGCTCGACATTGGCGTCAGCCACCAATTCCAAATCGGACGGTAGATTGTCTTTGATCAGTTCAAGGTCTTCCGGGTGAATATGGACAATGCGCTGATCGTGCTTGCGCTGCAGCATCGCCACAGCCGCCTCAACGCGTTTTGTCAGCCCGTCCGTATCAACCGCCAAAGGGAGCACAGCCTCTTCACAAAGCGCATGCACCGTGGCGAGCAGCCGATCGCGCAATTCGCGTCCGGTTTCCGCATCGAAGCGAGCGAAAGCCAGCTCAATCGCCGTGCGACCATCAATCTGCGCCTGCAATTGGGCCTCAAACTCAGCGCGGGCCGTCTCCTGCCCATCCTGAAAGCCGTCGCGATAGGCCTTGTCTGCCGGGCTTTCGATATCGCCTTCGACTGGCGGTTCCTCGATCACCGGCTTTAGATAGCGATTGTCGCGGTTGAAGCTGCCGCGCTTGCCGAGCGCCGCATAGGCGATTCTAGACATAATCCCCCCCGCTTTCGCCCATTACCAGCTCGCCTTGCTCGACCAGGCGTTTGGCCACCGCGACGATGTCTTTCTGCGCCGCATCAACGTCTGACCGTTTGATCCGGCCAAGCGTTTCGATTTCGTCTCGCAGACCATCAGCAGCGCGCGAGGACATGGCGCCATAAAACTGCTCGCGCTGTTCTTCTTCCAGCCCCTTCAAGGCCAGCACCAGCGTGTCGTTCTCGATTTCGCGCAGCAAGACGCCGGTCATGTTGGTGTCGAGCACGAAAAGGTGCTCGAACTTGAACATTTCGTTGGCCAGCTCTTTGGCGAGCTTCTTGTCGATCTTGTTTATCGTCGGCATCACGCGTTTCTCGACGCTGCCGTGCAAGCGATTGATGATTTCAGCCGCGTGCTCAATCCCGCCCATCGTGATCGGTATGGTGCCATGCAGCTTTTCGATTTTGGCATTGAGCGTCTGCTCGAGGATCTCGATCGCCTGGCGAGACACGGGTCCCAGCCGCGCTACCCGGTGAAGCACAGGCGTATGCAGCTCTTCAGGCAAGGCTGAAAGGGCCTCTGCTGCGACATCGGTGTCGAGTTGAAGCAGAAGAACTGCAATCGCCTGCGGGTGCTCATCAGCCAGGATCTCGCCAATGATCTTGGGATCCAGCCAGCGCAGCAAACCCAGGGCCGGAAGGCTTGCTTCCTCAGCCTCAGGCGCGACCTGACGCATCAGGTTTTCAGCTTTGACTTCGCCGACAGCGCCGTCGAGCAATTTGCGCACATCATCTGTTCGGCTGTGATCCGAGATTCCGACATCCTCGGTTGAATTCGAGAAGCCGGCAATCGCGTCGGCAATCGCCTGCGGTTTGATCTCGCCAATATCGCACATCGTGCCGGCCAGTTGCCGCAATTCATCAGGCGTCAGACGGCCGAGGATTTTGGATGCATCCTCTTCGTCGAGCAGCATCACCATGATGGCTGCCTTGTCAGTGCCGTCGAGCAGGTTTTCGGTGGGTGCGGTCATGCTGAAGCTCCCTGTTGGGGGCTCTCGGCCAAAAGGCGCCTAAGAGCCAAAACGGCGTCATCTGGGTTTTCGCGAGCGATCCGCTGAGCCAGTTCGATCTGACCATCAAGCGATTGACGGTCGAGCGGCATTGCCCGGTCAAAGGTGGGTCCAGCCAATGCCGGCGACATGTCATCTCCCTCGAGCTCAACATCCTCTTCGTCATCTTCGGGCTGAGGCGCGGGACGAACCGCTTTGATGGCCGGGCGAACCGCCAGGAACAGCACCAGCAACACGCCGAGGATCGCAACCCCGTTGCGGACAGCCATGCTGAACCAGCTCTCTTCGTAGAATGGCGTGGCTTCTGCTTCGAATTTCTCGAACGCGCGGGTGACCACAATCACCTGATCGCCGCGGTCTTCGCGCGCGCCTACCGCCGCTGAGACGAGATCTTTGATGCTGTCCAGATTGGCAGCATCGGCTTCGGCCAAAGCGGCCTCATCGATGGCAACAGCAACCGACAGATAGCTGATCGATCCTGGCGACAGGCTGGAGACTGACACTTCACGCCCCATTTCATAGACACGTGTCGCGCTGCTTTCTCCGACGCCGTTGACGGCTTCGGTGTTCTCGGTGTCTTCGGGCGCGCCAAACCTTGCTTCGCCCTCGGCTGGAGGGCGGTTGGCGAGCACGCCAGGAATTCCGCCGGCCTGAGAGGCCACGCTTTGGGATTGCTGCGTCGTCTCGCGGCGAATGCTTCCATCCTTGTCGTAGGTTTCGCGTGCGGACGTGGTTTCATTCATGTCGAGCTCGATTTGCACTTGCGACGAAAACGCGCTGCTGCCGAACATCGGCGCGAGCAATTGCTCGACCTGTGCATTGAGCTTGGCCTCCATCCGCGCCTGCATCTCGATCCGGCCGTTTTCAGGATCGCGCTCCTGCGTCAGCAGCTTGCCGTGTTGATCGACAACTTTGACGGCTTCAGTGCCCAAACCTGGAACCGATGCCGCAACCAAGTTCACGATCGCCATCACCTGGCCATCGGTCAGTTGGCGTCCGCGTAACATCTTCACCATTACCGATGCGGTGGGAGTGACGTCTTCGCGCACAAACACCGAGCGTTCTGCCTTCGCGATGTGGACACGGACAGATTCAACGCCGTGAATTTCGCTGATCGTCATCATCAGCTCGCGCTCTTGCGCGGCGCGCAAGCGATCACCCTCAAGCGTTCTGCTGGCCCCCATCGGGAGGTTCTCAAGCAGATCCGCGCCACTGACCGGACCACTGAGCGAGCCATCGCTGGCGACCAGCATCCGCGCGCGGTGGAATTCATCTTCACCGACACTCAGCGCCCCGGTGTTGTTGTCGATACTATAGCCGATACCAGCCTGCTCGAGCGACGAGACCACACTCGCTCGCTCGGCATCTGCCAGCGAGGGGAACAGCACGCGTTGAGGAGCTGGTGAGAGGATTGCCCAGGTCAGGATCATCAATCCCAGCCCGGCAGTGCCAACAAACCATGGCAACACCTTCCTGACAGAAGGCTGCGCCGTGAAGGCCCGCAAGCGCTCACCAAACGTCCCCGTGTCAGAGGTAAGCGGCGTAAGCATACCGCCTCCACCCGGAGCGACTTCGGAAGTGACCAGATCGTTCATGGATTAAATCCCCATCCGCATGGTTTCCTGATACGCAGCAAGCAATTTGTTGCGCACCTGGAGGGTGGCTTCGAAGGCAATTCCAGCCTCCTGACGAGCGAGCATCACTTTGGCGATGTCGGTTTCTTCCCCGCGTTCATAGGCGGCGGTCATTCGGCTGGATTCAGCCTGGATTGCGTTGACATTGTCGAGCGCTGTCCGCAGCGAGTCACCAAAGTTCGAGCCTTGGGTTGTCGCTTCGGTCGTGGCGACAGGTTTTGGTTCGTGAACCTCCTGCAGGACCTTCGAACGATCGATAATTTGCTGTCTCAGGGCAATGATCTGGTCGATCGATCCCGCCCCATTGATACCATTGACGGGGTTCATCGGCTTCCTCCCACTGCAATGCCGGCTTCACGGAATGAAGCCAATCGATAGCGAAGCGTCCGCTCGCTGATTCCGAGTGCACGAGCTGCGTTGGCACGGTGGCCGCCCACTGCATCGAGCGCTTCCATGATTGCGCGAGCCTCTGAGATCTGAACGATCTTGGACAACTTGGCGGGCTTCTCAGCCTGCGGTTCCGGCTGCGGCTCTGCCTGTGGCTCAGGCGTTTTCTCTACCGGGCGAGCGGTCATGTCGAAGACAATGTGCTCGACCTCGATTTCGGTCTGCCCCTGCGCCAGCAGCAATGCCCTGCGCATGACATTCTCAAGCTCACGGACATTGCCGGGCCATGCATATTGATTGAGTGCATCAAGCGCCGCGTCACTAATCCAGGGTGTGCGCTCGCCTTTCGCGGCATGGCGCAGCAGCATGGCGAAGGCCAGCGGTGCGATATCCCCGCGACGCTCGCGCAGTGGCAGCATCTCGATCGGGAAAACATTCAGGCGATAGTAAAGGTCAGCGCGGAACCGGCCTTCTTGCACTTCATGCGGCAAGTCGCGGTTGGCGCACGCGATAATGCGTACATCGACCTTTACCGGACGGGTTGCGCCGATTGGTACCACTTCGCCTTCCTGCAGAGCCCGCAGAAGCTTTGCCTGAAGTGACAAAGGCATTTCTGCGATTTCATCGAGCAGAAGCGTTCCGCCGTCGGCGGCGCGGAAGAAGCCCTCGCCCGCTGCATTGGCGCCTGTGAAAGATCCCTTCACATGGCCGAACAGCATGGCTTCGAGCATGGTTTCCGGGATTGCCGCACAATTGACAGCGATGAATGGCTTGTCAGCGCGGTTGCTGCGGCGATGAATGAAGTTGGAGAGAACTTCCTTGCCGGTTCCGGTCGGGCCATTGATCAGCACGGGAATTTCGCTTTGCGCCAAACGGTCCGCGAGAGCGATGATCGACAGAGACGCAGGATCGGCCGCGATTGGCCCCTGGTCTGAATACGTCATCGCCACCAGAGCAGCGATGCTGCTTTCAGCAATGGGATCGCTGTAAGTCAGGGTGCCGGCAGAACCAGATCGTTCGATTGACGGGGTGTCGCCAGTCGCAAGAACAATCGTACGGGCATCGCGGGCCGATGCCGGATCGCTCTGATCGGCGAAGGTGACTGGCTTCTCCAAAGTGAGAGAAGATGCAATCCCTGCCATCCGGGCGTCGATCGTCCCGTGCGAGTTTAAAAAACCTTTAGTCTTGTTAATCTTGTCCATTAGTGCCCCCAAGCGACAAGTCTTATTGACAAGGCGAGAAGTGGCACCGCGGCGCCCAAAGTATGGTTAATTTTAGCGCTGGTAGAAATACGAGGTTAGTTAACGCGTTATCCGATTTGTTCGGAGCCCCGACTTAATCCCTGATCGATTTTGCCGGTCTGGTTCTTGGCTGCCGCATTCTGACACGAGGCAGTGATCGTAGATAAAAGGGAATAGAACCATGACCGTTATCAATACTAACATTGGCGCCATTCGCGCCAGCAACGCCTCTACGTCGGCCAGCAAAATGCTCGGTACTGCGATGGAGCGTCTTTCTACTGGTAAGCGCATCAACTCTGCTGCTGATGATGCTGCCGGCCTCGCAATTGCCAACAGCATGACCTCGCAGATCCGCGGCATGAGCCAGGGCGTTCGTAACGCCAATGACGGCATCTCGCTGGCGCAGACCGCTGAAGGCGCTCTGCAAGAAGTCGGCAACATGCTGCAGCGTATGCGTGAACTGCGCGTGCAGTACGAAAACGGCACTTACTCGACCGATGACCTTGCCAACATCAACTCTGAAATGGATGCCCTGGCAACTCAGATCGGTTCAGTACTGACCAACACCCAGTTCAACGGCACTGACTTGTTTGCTGGTGCGTCTGCAACTGTCACCATCCAGGCTGGCGCAAACGCTTCTGATACTGTCGACATCACTGTCGGTGGTCTCTCGGCCAACGCTGGCATCACCACGGTCACGGCAAACCCGGACACAGCTACTCTGGCAAACTATGACACTGCAATCGCATTGGTCTCGACCACGCGTTCAGGTCTTGGTGCGTCTCAGAACCAGCTGGAATCGGCAGTCAACAACCTGAACAGCAACATCGCCAACCTGTCTGACGCCCGTTCGCGGATTGAAGACGCTGACTATGCTGCTGAATCGACTGCACTGGCCAAGTCGCAGATCCTGAGCCAGGCATCTACTGCAATGCTCGCTCAGGCAAACCAGAGCCAGCAAAACGTTCTCTCGTTGCTCCGTTAATCCTTCCAAGCCCAAACGCAACGGGACACTAGCCCGCCGCTCCACCGAGCGGCGGGCTTTCTTGTGGGGTCTTGATTTTCAATGGGATGGATCGCTCGCAGACCAATGGTCTGGGCAATGGCTCGATCGATAGCTCTGAAATACCGCGATAGAGCGCGGTTAGGCCGCGAAGTTCAAATCGTCGTCAACCTCTTCATAGGCCTCTCCGGCCTCGATGACAGTGCGGATAACCGATGCGATGTTTCGCACACCCAGCTTGGCCATGATGTTGGCGCGGTGAAATTCGACGGTGCGGAAGCTGACGCCCAATGATGGTGCCAATTCCTTGCTGGAAAGCCCCGTGGCGACTCCCCGAGCGACTTCCATTTCACGCTCTGACAACACGCCCAACCGTTTGCGGGCCTTGGCTTGCGAGATCCGCTGACGGACCTGGCTCTTCGCCTTGTCGGACAGCGCCCGCAGCGTGGCCATCAATTCTTGCTGGTCGCCGGGCCATTGCAAATAGCCGCATAGTGGGCCGCTCAGGCACTCAACCACGCGCGACAAGGCCGGGGCTTCGTTGTAGCCGATTGCAAAGCAAATCGTGCCCGCCTCAGCCAGCCGCTCGCATTTCTCGACGGCCTTGCCATCATTGTCATCGATGAAGATGTAGGTCTCGCGATCTTCAATGACCCCGATCTCTTCAATGCTGTCCAGTTGGACGACATTGCCAAAGCCCTCAAGCGCACGAGCAAGCGAGTTTCGTGCTCTATAGTCTTGACCGACTGCGAAAAACTTTGCCGAATTCAACCCTGCCCCCACGTTACATCATATCGTTTCCAAAACGATCTAAGCACAGTCCAGCAGCACTATATGTTGAGTTCCCCACTTCCATTACGCTATCGGTAAGTGAATACAGTTTCAAGTCTAAAGTTAACAGCCTAACTATAGTATCAATAGAAACGATTTTACCCGGCAAGCGGAGTCTCTACTCAAATCCGAAAAACGATGGAAGTTGCGTGGCTTAGGGGCTTTCACCGGCCCGATGCAGGATGCTCTCAGAAATTGGTGGAGTCCGGAGGCGTAAGTTGCGCCCACTAAATGGATAGGTCGTTCGCTTCAGCTCGGCCAGAATGCGGATCAGGGCATCGCCTTTCGCGGTTCCGCGTGCGCCGCGTGATCAGAAAATTGCAAGATTTTGCAATATTATTTGCTCGCAATTGAGCCCGCGAGCGCTCGGTATAGCGCGGCGATGGAGGACAATGGATGTGGGTAGGATTGCCAGTCAGGTTTGGTGGATTGTCAGTGTAATCTTGTCACCGTGATCCATCACTGGCCCAACGCCTTGCAAGAATAAGCGCGCTGTCCAAGGTCTCCCCTAGAGACAAGACATCGCACTCGAAGCGTTCCAGCCGGTGAAGTCGAGAAAGTCCATTGCGGTTTTGACCAACGCGTATTGTCACGCGGCCATTGACCGGAGCGTCGACCCCGACCTGAACTTTGTCTCGCCTGTCCGTATTCAGGCTAAAGACCCTCACCTCAACATCGTGATAGCTGGTGAACCACCTCAAATTATTGGCTCTGGCCCAATTTTCCAAGTCGGCATCAATAGTCTCGTAATTGGTCATGGAATTGGCCTCCCAGACTGCGGTGACAATCCACTGAAACGCCGCCTTCCCGCTTGGCTTTCCGGCCACACCTAGCACCTCGCACCTTCCAGCCCAATATGAAGCCGCTCAGAGGCATATCCGGTGCTTTGGCTAGTCAGGTCCACGCGGCACGATTGCGTGCACGGAACATATGCACACGGCCATCCTGCGGGGTGTTTAGGATGGAGGGTGTAAGCTCTCCACTGTCCCTAATCGTGAACGTGTCCCCCTGCCTCGTATTCGCCGCGCGGGCGATCGATCAGGCCGGCAAAGAAGATCGCGTTCATCAGCAATTTCTCGGTCCCGGGATAGGTGCCGCGGAAGACCGGATTGTCGGCCATCAGGATCACCGTGCCGCGGCCCTCGCGCTGCGCGATGACCGAAGGCGTGCCGCCAATCTCCTGCTGGCGCTTCTCTGACGCATAGCCGGTCAACAGCGGATCATCCGTGTATTGGACCGGGACCGCGAAGGGATTGTCGTCCGGGCGATCAAGCGTGAAGCTGACATTGCGGTGGACCGGCAGATCGCGATTGGCAAAGCCAAAGCCGAGCGGGTGAGTGGTGTCGAGATCGGTCGCGAAGATGGCGCCGCCAATGACGTGTTCGGCATCGCGCACGCCCATTTCGGCGAAGTTCAAGCGCTGTTCCTGGTCGTCTGCGGCCTCCTCGTCGCTTTGTGATGCGTCGGCAGGCTTGTCTTTGTCCTTATTTGCGTCTTCTGACTTGCCATCGCCAAGCACCGCGCCCTGCGCCCATTGCGCGGCGCTGCGGGTGGCGATCAGGGTGCCGCCGGCCTTGATCCAGTCCTTGAGCGCGGCGGTCTGCTTCTTGTCGAGCTTGGCATTGCCGCCGACCAGGACGAGGTGGGTGTAGCCATCCCAATCGAGCGATCCGAGATCGTCCTTGGGCACCAGGGTAACGGGCATGCGGTGGCCGTAATCGAGCGTCCACCACACTTCGCCGGCATCGTAGCGCGACAGGCCGCCATCGAAGGCCAGCACGACGCGCGGGGCGTCGAGCGCGCGGAAGATGTTGGCGGCGCCAAGATCGCGCCCGGTGACCGGGGTGAGGCCGGATGTCGCGGCGTAAACCGGGACGCCATCCTCTGCCGCGATGGTCTGCATGATGGCGTGGATGTCATCCGCGCTGGCTTCCTGACGGGCGAGCGGGACGAAGATCGCGCCGCGGCCCAGCTCAACATTGCCCGACGTGGTGGTGACGATCGTCTCTTCCATTGCCGCGCGGGCCATCAGGTCTTGCGAGAGGATGCGGTTGAGCGCGCGCGGAGCCTTGCTGTGCGACCAGTCGAAGACATAGCCATAGGAGGCGCGATCGGGCGCGGGCGCGCTGGCGAATGTGCCTTGCGCGGGGGCGCCGACCGGGACCGAGCGGCGAACCTCGGCATATTCGAGATCATAGGTCAGCGGCAGGGTCCAGCCCGAGACGTCGTAGAAGATGTTCTCGTCAAATTCGGTAAAGCGTTCGAAGATGCCGCGGACCATGCGGCTGTTGTCCTGCGCGGTGGGCACGAAATAGCTGGTCGCGGCGTCATAGGTGCGGCCATCAATGGTGACGCTGGCACCGAGCCGGTTCACATCGACATCGTGCATGTTGAGCAGGCGTACGAAGCGCGCTGCACGCTCAGGATCGCCTTCAGCGGTGAAGACCCAGCCCGTGCGCCCGCTGCGTTCGGTCTGGCGCGCATTCTCGACGAAGAAATCGCGCTGATAGGCGGTGATCTGCTGACGCAGGTCAAGCGAGCCCTGGATCGTCGTCAGTGCGGTGCGGAACTGAGTGCGGACATTGTCAGCGGTTTCGACCAGGCCGCGTTCGGTCTGGATCGCGCCGCCACGCGCCGCGCCGGCTTCGAATAGGATGCCGAGCGAGCCGTTGATCTGCGGATAGGTCGACCCCTTGCCGATATAGAAATTATCGAAGCCTTCTTCGGTGGTGTAGAGCCGCGCCTCGCTGTCGAGGAAAGCGGCGTGGCGCTGAGCGATGCCAAAGGTCAGCTCACGCGCGCGCTCGGGGATCAGCGGGTTGCGGCGCAATTCCTCGCCGGGGTGGAAGTAATAGGGCGAGTTCGATCCCATCTCGTGGTAATCTGCCGACACCATCGGCTTCCATTCGTGCCATTTGCGGATCCAGGCCTGGCTTTCAGGCTGAGTCAGCAGCAGCCATTGGCGGTTGAGATCAAACCAGTAATGATTGGTGCGCGCTTCGACCCACAGATCATGCGCGGCGTCGTTGATGTCGGTGTTGTCACCATAGGACCAGAAGGTCTCGACATGGTTGATGCGGCGGGCATGCCCATCGGGATTGAAGATGACGGTGAAGATCATCACCGCATTGTCGAGCTGAGCGTCGACTTCGGGGCCTTGCGCCGCAGCGAAATGATAGAGCACCGGGACGGCCGCCTCCATGCCCGAGGTCTCCGCGCCGTGAACTCCGAAATTGATCCACAACACCATCGGAGCGGCGCCAGGCGCGGCCTCTCCGCGCAAGCGCGCGAGATGGGTTGAACGGATGCTGGCGAGATTGGCGTGATTGGCTGCGCTGGTGACAGTGAAGGTTAGGATCGGGCGGCGCTCATGCGAATAACCGATCGTCTCCACCGCGATCCGGTCAGACCGTTCGGCCAGCCCGCGCAGATAAGCGATCATATCGTCAAATCGAACCGGCCGCTCGCCGATCTCATAGCCGGCGCTTTGCTCAAATGCCGGGACGCTGGCGTCATAGGTCACGCCTTCGACTTGGAAATACTCGACCGGCTTGGCCAGGAGAGGCGAAGCGAAGGTTGAGAAGCAAAGGGCGATCAAAGCGGCGAAAGCGCGGCGCAGCATGGCGGCTCCTGAAGATGATGATGTTGCAGGGACCCTAGACGAGCCATGCGCGCGAAGCCAACACCTCAGCGCGCGGCGCGATCCTTGTGGGACATCGTCGTGTTTGAGCAGAGATGCGCGCATGAGAGAGGATCAAGCAAAAGTTGACAGCGACCGCCGATACCCGCTTTCTCGAACGGTCATGATCAGAGTCATTTACCGATGGAATGTTCCGCACGACCGACTTGGCGAGTTTCAGGCCGTTTGGCAGGACGTCACGACGGGCATTCACAAAACCACGGACGGTGCGCTGGGCAGTTTCTGCATCCAGAACATCGATGATCCAAGCGAAGTGCTGACGGTGGCGTTATGGGAGTCTGAGGCACAATGGCGCGCCTTCATCCCCAATGCGAGATCCACCAGCATGAAACGACTGCATGCGATTGGCATCCAGCTCTCGGCCACCCCCTATGTGCAATTGGGTGACGAGACGATCACTGGTTAGCGTCCAGGACGCAAAAGGGGCGAGCAGCTTGCGCCACCCGCCCCTTATAGGTTGTCAGCGTTGCAACCCTGCCGCTGACGGAAACTTCAAGCTCTGAGCCATTTGGCTGCTAGACCACCGCTCGACGGTGTCCCGAGGAAAAGAGCGGGAGTGGGCAAGCACAGCGCCTGAAGTTGAAGGAATTGAAATGCGTTTGCTTCGCGTGGATCTTTCTATTTGGCGTCGTCGGGCGATGGTGCTGGACTCTCATTCGCGACTGACCGCCGTGGGGGTTGAAGTTCGTGTGCGGGGAACTCCGTGCTGGCTTTGGTGCCGTTCGCTGACCCTTTAAGAACCTTGGCAAGGGCAGCCAGCAGCACTTCCATAAACCTTCCTTGCTGTGATCATTTCGTTTCGATTTGGCCCAACGGGCGAAATCTACAGCAAGCATATTGGACGCGGCGCGCCGCTTCATCTACCAAATGGTATATGGTCTCATTGATCGGGTAGAGGGCAGGACAAAATGGGTCGCACCACGATTTCGCAAGACAGTCGCGAACTGGATCTTGATATCGTTTCAAACTCTTGGCGTTCGGTGACGGATCACGATGCGCATTCGAAGATGCTCGATGCCTGGGGTCGCAAACTCGCCCTGGCCCAGCAGAACCCGCGGATTCCGTTGATCGATAGCGTGTTGCGCAACCAGCTCGCCTCGCTCGATCATCTGCTCAGCGACAGGCGCGAAGTGCAGATCGAAGACCCGGTTGAACTGGAACTCACGGCCACCCCAGCGCCGGCAATGGTGCTGTCGCCGCGGGGACTCGTCGCTGCGCTTAACTTTGGCGGCGCGCGCTATTTTGGCGTGAAACAGGGCTTGCGCGCCGGAACCGAATGGCTGCGCGAGGACTCGCTGGCGGACTTCGCCTCTGTCCACGATGCGGGGGTCGGGAAAAGCAATATCGACTACGCCATTGTGCGCATCAATGATGAGCAAGACGACGGAGCCATTGCAGAAGTCTACAAGCTCGAGATCGAAGGGACAGATGGCGCTTACACGGTGGTCCGCTCACTCGAGCTCGATTGGGACCCGAGCATTTCCCAAGCGCTGATGAAAGCATTTGGTCTGACTCAGGCTGAGAGTGAGATCTGCGAATTGCTGTTCGCGCATCGCGATCTGGCGATCATCGCGGACAAGCGATCGGTGGCGCTTGGCACGGTCAGGATGCAAGTAAAGAGTATCCTCAACAAGGTAGAGGTCCATTCCAAGACCGACCTGGTCCGGTTGCTGGCGCAATTGTGCGCGCGGTCGGCATCCAAGCGCTCGAAGACCGACATCCACTGGGCCGATCCGCTGGACAATGAGACCATCATCACCCGGAAGGATGGGCGCAAACTCGCTTACACTTGGTCCGGTGCGGAAGGTGGTCGCCCGGTGCTTTATCTTCCCGATCACACGACCTGCAGCCTCTTCCCAGAGACCGTCCGCAACCAATTGGCAGAGCGCGGAGTCAGGCTCATAAGCCTGTCGCTCCCGGGCTTTGGCAACAGCGATCCCGCCGGTGACCGCGATCAGCTCGAAGATGGTTGCGCCGCAATCGAAGAATGGTGTGCGGCGATGCAGTTTGGCGCCCTGCCCGCGATCGCGGGTCGCGGGTCGCAATTCTACCTCGCCCATCTTGCGCGACGGCGGCCGGACCTGTTCACGATGCTGATGAGCTTTGGACTGCCGTGGAACATCACCGCCAAGCGAACCGAGAGCATGCGCTCGGTCGATTTGACCACTCTCAAACTGTCGCTCGACGCGCCCTTTGCCTACGGAATTGCGTGCCGGCTAGGCTATCGACTGATCAAGAAGCACGGCCCCGATTTCTATTGGAAACGGATCTTCTCCAGCAACGAAGCCGACATCCAAACGGCCAAGGATCTCGAAGCGCCGCCGCTCTTGCGCGCCACGGTCAATCACATCTTCGCGCAGGGATATGATGCATTCCGCCGGTCGCAACAGGTCTGCGCGGGTCACGAGATCTCTGAAACGATCAAGCAGCTGCAGACGCCTTTGCACTGGTTGGTACCTGAGCTCTCGGCTGAGCTTGGCAGCGATGGCTTTGATGAGATCCGCCAGCTCAATCCCCTCAGCACGGTTGAAGTGGTGCCGGATAGTGGCGAACTCCTGGCTTTCCAAAAGCCCGACCTGTTTGTGGAGCGTGTCGTGGCCTTGGCCGACCATCGGCCCACATCGGTTTTTGCGGGCTGGGCTGAGGATGAACCGCTCGAGACATTCTCCGAAACCGGCCAAAGCCACGTTTCATGATCAGGGCTATTCTTCCAGCCTTCGCCCTTGTGGTCAGCGGCGTGGCGCTATGGAGCCCTACGCGCGGGGATGAGTAACCGACGACAACGGTCTTGGAGAGTGATCGAAGACTAGACCGCGTCGTGACGTTGATGGCCGAATGCAGAGCTAGTTCCGTTTCTTCCCGATTGGCTTGCCCTTTCCATAGCTGCGACCCTTCGCTTTGAGATTACGTTTGGATTTGAGCTTGCCTGCAGCCTTGTCGCCAACTTTCCAGCTTCCGGCCTTCTTGTCCCCTTTGGGCGCAGAATGTGGCTTGCCATCTTTCCCTTTGCGAAACGGTTTCGCTTGAACCTTGGCCTTGGTGTTCTTGCGATTGCTCCGCGCTTCTATCCGGGGGCCGTCCGCTGATTCCGCAATAGAGATCGCATCTTGCTCATCATCGCTAGCGGCGGTCCGCTTTATGGTCTCGGAGAATTTGGGGGCAATTGCCCTTGGTATTTGGAACCAGCTCTCCTCTGGCCCGACGCGAATGGCACCGATTTCATTTCGAGTGATGTGTCCGCGGCGACAGATCAGCGGTAAAAGCCAGCGTGGCTCAGCATTCTGCCTGCGGCCAACACCCATCTTGAACCAGACCACATCTTCAAATCCTGGGCGCCGCCGCTCCGCTTTCGCCTTCTCGCGAGCCTCCGGTGTGTTGGCTAGTAATTCTTCGGGTTGCGGCAATTTGGAGCGATGGGCCTGAACTAGTGCAGCGGCGATATCCTGTGCCGGCAGGCGGTCCATCAATTCCGCCGCAATCGCCCGCTCGTCATCCTCATATTCGGCCGGAGTGGTCAGCTTCTCCATCAGGCGCGCATGATCCTTCTTACGAATCGCGTCTGGCGTGGGAGCGTCGAGCCACTCTGCTTTGATCTTTGCCCCGCGCAGCATGCTTTCGACGCGCCTGCGTCGGTTGTAAGGCACAATAATCGCTGCGGTGCCTTTCTTGCCCGCGCGCCCTGTTCGGCCCGAGCGGTGCTGTAGAGTTTCTGCATCGCGGGGAGTGTCGACATGGATCACAAGGCTCAAAGTCGGCAGGTCAATGCCGCGCGCGGCGACATCGGTCGCTACGCACACCCGTGCTCGCCGGTCTCGCATGGCTTGCAACGCTTGGTTGCGTTCCGATTGTGAGTGTTCACCAGAAAGAGCGACGACCCCGAAGCCACGGTTTTGCAAGGTCGCATGAAGCCGCCGGACGCTTTCGCGAGTAGCGCAGAAGCAAATCGCGGATTCTGCCTCATGGAACCGCAGCAGATTGACAACAGCATTTTCGATTTCCGACGGCCCGACAGTGATCGCCTGATAGGCAATATCGCCGTGGCCCCGGTCTTGGCCGGTCAGCGACAGCCGCAAGGCATTGGACTGATATCTTTCCGCAAGGCGCACGATTGCGCGTGGCATAGTAGCGGAAAACAACAGTGTACGACGCGTGTCAGGAGTCGCGTCCAAGATCTCTTCAAGGTCGTCCCTGAAACCCATGTCTAGCATTTCGTCCGCTTCATCGAGGACGACACCAACAAGGGCGGAAAGGTTTAAGGAGCCGCGTTCAAGGTGATCTCGCAAACGTCCAGGCGTGCCCACAACAATCGCTGGCCCAGACCGTAGAGCGCGACGTTCTTTGCTTGCATCCATACCGCCGACGCAAGTTGCAATGCGAAAGCCAGCCTTTCCATAGAGCCAGCCCAGCTCTCGACTGACTTGCATAGCCAATTCACGAGTGGGCGCGATTACAAGAACCAGTGGCTGTTCAGTTAGCGGCGTACCGCGAACATTCCCTAGCAATTCCTCCGCCAAAGCGATCCCAAACGCCACGGTCTTCCCAGACCCTGTCTGCGCGGAAACAATGAGATCATTACCGATCGCTTCGGGAGCAACGACGGCCGCCTGGACAGGAGTTAGGCTTTCATAGCCTCGATCGTTCAATGCCTCGGCCAAAGGCAGAGGGAGGGCTTCAAATGGCATGATTGTTCGCTTGGGTGACTGCGCAATGGAAAGGCGCGTGGTGATGGGGGCGAGAGACTGGCGCGTACCCTGCACTCAACTCAAGCGGGCTGCGACCGATTGCAAGTGCGCCCGCAAAGGCCCTTAGCGTGAAAAGCTCGGCTTGGCTTGCGGTATTTCAAAGGTACGAGATGGCCTGGCGTCCGAAGCACTATGTCGTCGCATCTTCAAATTGCAGCCCAAACGCAAAAAGGCCCCGCTGGTGACAGCGAGGCCTTTTTAGTGCTTGTTTTCAAAGCGATGCTGGTTGCGGGAGTTGGATTTGAACCAACGACCTTCAGGTTATGAGCGTCGATCACATTCAATGAAATCAGATACTTAACTCGAAGATTAGATCCGATTATGGGAGATTAGGGTCAAAAAGTCGGATTTCTCATCCCTTAGCCTTGTTCCCACCATTCAGGATTAGCGTCGAGAGTTTCGTTTGGAATTCGGAAGAGGTGCTCCGGTCTATCTTGCACCGTCTTCGCAACGCAGTAGGCGCCAACAACTTCGATCCCTGATTGTGCTAGTTTGCGTGCGGCTGCCTTGAGATGCCCACCAGTCGTCACGACATCATCAACCAGAATACACTGCGTGAATTCGGTCCCAGGATTCAGTTCCAGATGGTTGGCCAATATCGCCGGATCGCGAGTTCCGCCCTGGCTAGCTTTGGTAAGGACTTGATCAAATTTGAGGACCGGCCTGTTCAAGAACTGCTGATTGGCGGACTCGATTGCAGCCGCTATTCGCCGGCCAGTAAAGTCGCCTTCGAATTCGATGTGATCTGATGCTGGGACTGGGACCAAAGGTGCAGATAGTCCGAGCTCAGTTAGGCGGCGTACCGCATCGCTGGCTGCCAGACGCATTGCATTCATACGACCGCCAGGGGTTCCATCTACCGTCAGATTTCCGAATAGAGCATGACCATTCATTGGCTTGCCCTTTATAGCTTTGACGAGATTCCAAGCTCTATAGTCTAGATCTTCCCATTCTGTCCCTGCAGCCTCGTAACTTGGATAGCCACAGCTGACAGTGACTGGAAAAATCATGGTGAATACATGGCCTCCAAAAGCGACTCGGTGGTCTCTAGTACAATACACTTATCATACTTGAGAAATTTTGCAGGCCATTTCAGCTTGGGGTCATCAACTACGCTTTTTGAGATAGCCAACCAGCGACCCAAACGCACACACTCCGATGCCTGATGCAGCGTACCTGACGACTCAGACGCTTCGATAATCACGCTCGCGTCCGAAATCGCTGCCATCGTCCTATTCCTGGCGGGAAAATCAGACGGATATGTGCGAGTGCCGGTTGGGAACTGGCTGATAAGCAGGTGATCGTCGTAGATCTCCTCTTGTAAGCGTTTGTTCGCCGCAGGGTATGCCTTGTCGATCGGCGTACCGATCACAGCTATTACACGTCCGCCGGCGCTGATGGCCGACTTGAGAGCCTGAGTATCTACGCCTGCTGCCAAACCAGAGACAACAACAACGCCTGCTTCGACTAGCTCTCTTGCAAACCTGTTAGCTCGTTTCCGGCCATCCTCTGAGACCTTCCTAGTGCCAATCACCGAGATTGCTCGGTGCTCCGTTAACGAGATGTCGCCTGCATAGAATATCGAAAGGTCTTTCTCACCTCGCCGCTCAGCAGCACGGTCGAGAAAATCCATTTGTTTGGGCTCGAGTTTCGCCCTGCCCGAAGACTCAAGTATCTTCAGCAGACTTGTCGTACCAATTTCCAAAGGTGGCAAATATTTCGATCGAGCAGGCATAGCGGAATCCGAAGATGTCTGTAACATCGCCCTATTCGCCTCCTAACTGCCCGAAGAGATAATTACAGATCAAGGACTCGTCCGCAACTCCCGACTAGTCGAAAATCGGATAAGTCGGATTTGGATAGTCGGATTTTTGCCATACCGCCTTAAGACAGTACGACATCTATCCATCTGTTTTTATTTAGAAAACGGTGGTTGCGGGAGTTGGATTTGAACCAACGACCTTCAGGTTATGAGCCTGACGAGCTACCGGACTGCTCCATCCCGCGGCACCGAGCTATGGCGTTCCTGACCTGAGGCCTAGAGACGCCAAAAGGGCCAACCCGAAGGCAAGCCCTTTGACTAGTGAATGGGTTTTACCGCGCAATCCGCTGGCTGCAATGCCTGGCGACGACCTACTCTTCCATGCCTTAAGACATAGTACCATCGGCGCTGTCTGGTTTCACGGCCGAGTTCGAGATGGGATCGGGTGGGTCACAGACGCTATGGCCACCAAGCAATGGAGCCAGCGGAATACGGGTTTTAAATCGATGACCACCTTGGATTTCCAAGGGGGTTGGTAAAGGGCGTATCTGGCTGGAGAACTCCTCCATCAGACGGGCCTATTCAGGCCTGTCATTGACAGTGCGAACTCTCAAGCGCGAATAAAACATTAGTACCAGTTAGCTCCACACATTACTGCGCTTCCACACCTGGCCTATCAGCGTCATGGTCTATGACGGTTCTAAAATACCTTATCTTTAGGGAGGCTTCCCGCTTAGATGCTTTCAGCGGTTATCCCGTCCATGCATAGCTACCCAGCGGCACCCTTGGCAGGATGACTGGTACACCAGAGGCATGTTCACCCCGGTCCTCTCGTACTAGGGGCAACTCCTATCAAGTATCGACGCCCACGGCAGATAGGGACCAAACTGTCTCGCGACGTTCTGAACCCAGCTCACGTACCACTTTAATTGGCGAACAGCCAAACCCTTGGGACCTGCTCCAGCCCCAGGATGTGATGAGCCGACATCGAGGTGCCAAACGATTCCGTCGATATGAGCTCTTGGGAATCATCAGCCTGTTATCCCCGGCGTACCTTTTATCCGTTGAGCGATGGCCCTTCCACGAGGGACCACCGGATCACTATGACCGACTTTCGTCTCTGCTCGACTCGTCAGTCTCGCAGTCAGGCAGGCTTATGCCATTGCACTCTCGCAGCCGGTTTCCAACCGGCCTGAGCCTACCATCGCGCGCCTCCGTTACTCTTTAGGAGGCGACCGCCCCAGTCAAACTACCCGCCACAGAGGGTCCCACTACCGGATAACGGTAGTTGGTTAGACATCAGAAAACAGCAGGGTGGTATTTCACCTATGGCTCCACTTGGACTGGCGCCCAAGTTTCAAAGCCTCCCACCTATGCTACACAACTCTTTCCTAATGCCACTCTGAAGCTGCAGTAAAGGTGCACGGGGTCTTTCCGTCTAACCGCGGGTACTCCGCATCTTCACGGAGAATTCAATTTCGCTGAGCATATCCTGGAGACAGTGGGGAAGTCGTTACGCCATTCGTGCAGGTCGGAACTTACCCGACAAGGAATTTCGCTACCTTAGGACCGTTATAGTTACGGCCGCCGTTTACTTGGGCTTCAATTCGGAGCTTGCACTCCTCCTCTTAACCTTCAAGCACCGGGCAGGCGTCAGACCCTATACGTCGTCTTGAAGCCGACTTAGCAGAGTCCTGTGTTTTTGATAAACAGTCGCTACCCCCTGGCCTGTGCCCCCTGAAAAGAGTTGCCTCGATTCAGGGCCTCCTTCTTCCGAAGGTACGGAGGCAATTTGCCGAGTTCCTTCAGGATACTTCTCTCAAGCGCCTTGGTATACTCTACCTGACCACCTGTGTCGGTTTCGGGTACGGTCTATATGGAGAGGCTATTTCCTGGAACCGCTTGGCTGCCCACCCAATCCAATAAGGATGAACAACTTCCACGATCCGTCACACATCTCCAGGCCCACGAATATTTACGTGGTTCCCATCGACTACCCCCTTCGGGCTCGTCTTAGGGGCCGGCTAACCCTGCTCCGATTAGCGTTGAGCAGGAACCCTTGGTCTTTCGGCGAGAGGGCATCTCACCCTCTTTATCGCTACTCATGTCAGCATTCGCACTTCCGATATCTCCACCGTCGGTTACCCTTCGGCTTCATCAACTTACGGAACGCTCCGCTACCGCTGCAGTAAACTGCAACCCTAAGCTTCGGTGCATATCTTTAGCCCCGGTACATCTTCGCCGCAGGAACCCTTATTTAGACCAGTGAGCTGTTACGCTTTCTTTAAAGGATGGCTGCTTCTAAGCCAACCTCCTGGTTGTTTTGGGATTCCCACATGCTTTCCCACTTAGATATGACTTGGGGACCTTAGCTGTAGGTTAGGGCTGTTTCCCTTTTGACGACGGACCTTAGCACCCGCCGTCTGTCTGCCAGACAAGACTCGATGGTATTCGGAGTTTGGTTAGGTTTGGTACCGCTCGCGCAGCCCTAGCCCATCCAGTGCTCTACCCCCATCGGCATAAATCTGACGCTCTACCTCAATAGATTTCGCGGAGAACCAGCTATTTCCCGGCTTGATTGGCCTTTCACCCCTAAACACAATTCATCCGAGCATTTTTCAACATGCAACGGTTCGGTCCTCCAGTGCATGTTACTGCACCTTCAACCTGATCATGCCTAGATCGCCGGGGTTCGGGTCTAATCCAACATACTCATTCGCCCTATTCAGACTCGCTTTCGCTTCGCCTACACCTAACGGCTTAAGCTCGCATGCTAGATTAAGTCACTGACCCATTATGCAAGAGGTACGCTGTCACCCCCTATGGGGCTCCAACTGCTTGTAAGCATCCGGTTTCAGGTACTGTTTCACTCCCCTAATCGGGGTGCTTTTCACCTTTCCCTCACGGTACTGTGTTCGCTATCGGTCATGTACGAGTATTTAGGCTTGGAGGGTGGTCCCCCCATGTTCAGACAGGATTTCACGTGTCCCGCCCTACTCAAGTCCTTTTACATCACTTTCACATACGGGGCTGTCACCCGCTATGGCCACACTTTCCAGAGTGTTCTGTTAGTTGAATAAAAGGCACTGGCCTGGTCCCGGTTCGCTCGCCACTACTACGGGAATCTCGGTTGATGTCTTTTCCTCCGGGTACTGAGATGTTTCAGTTCCCCGGGTTTGCTTCACCAAAGCTATATATTCACTAAGGTGATACCTTATCCACCTCTCTCGGATCACCCGAAGGTAATCAGAAAGAAATGGTGAAGGTGGGTTTCCCCATTCGGAAATCGCCGGATCAAAGTTTGCTCACAACTCCCCGACGCTTATCGCAGCGTGCCACGTCCTTCTTCGCCTGTACATGCCAAGGCATCCACCAAATGCTCTTACCTCACGCTTGAGAATCCACACCATCAACGACAGGCCTGCATAAAAGCCCGTACGTCTTCGCGATGATGCGGAGGAATTATCTCAGCCAGATAATCAATTTGATTGATTTGTGATGCATAGACTTAGCGCTCAGTGGGCCGGCTAGACCCTCTAAACAAATCTATGCGCCACGGCATCGATTTAAAAACCCATTCACAATGTCAAATGACGGCAACCAAGCCGCCTACTCGCAAAAAGCGAGATCCGCTCTCTTTTCATCCTGGAGTTCAAGTTGTCTGGTGGAGCCTATCGGGATCGAACCGATGACCCCCTGCTTGCAAAGCAGGTGCTCTCCCAGCTGAGCTAAGGCCCCTAAAGACCAGACAAAAACTGGTAGGTCCGAGTGGATTTGAACCACCGACCTCACCCTTATCAGGGGTGCGCTCTAACCAACTGAGCTACGG
>OZ244168.1:0-740000 GCA_965216555.1 Erythrobacter sp. | reverse complement strand
TGACCTCGCTCGCCATCCTCAATGGCCAGAGCTTCGCAACCTCACTGGTCCAGACCGAGAAGATAGATGATCGACGAGTGGGGCAGATCTTCGGACTGCTGCTGCTCTTCAATGGAACCATGGCGCTGATCCAGTTTCTGTCAGCCCCGCTCGCCGCAGCCTATTTCGGTGAACCGCTGGTTGCCGATATGTTGCGGATCCAAGCGATCATCTTTCTGACCGTTCCCTTCACCGCCCTGCCGTCAGAGCTGCTGGCCAGGCGGCTTGAGTTCCGCCGCCAGGGCCAAGTCAATATGAGCGCAGCCGTCCTGGGTGCGATCGTAGCGCTGGTTCTGGCTTGGCGAGGATGGGGTGTGTGGGCTTTGGTCTACGCCCCGATCGTGATGTTCTTCACACGCGCTATCGGTTTGACGATCGCCGCCGGCCTGCGTGTGCGCCCGATCTTTGATCCCCGCGGCGCCTGGGATCTCGTAACCTTTGGCGGCACGCTGACGCTGTGCCAACTGTTCTGGATCATCCAGAGCCAGAGCGACATTGTTATCGCCGGCCGGCTATTGTCGACCTACGACCTTGGCCTCTACTCCGAAGCCTTGTTCCTGACCTTGATCGTAACGGGACGATTCCTCCCGCCAATCAATGAAGTGGCATTGGCGGCCTATTCCGAGCTGCACCGGGACAAGCAACCGCTTGGCCCCTATTTCCTCAAGACGGTGCGCATGGTGATGATGGTCACCGCGCCGATCTATATTGGTTTGGCCCTGACAAGTGAGGCCGCCGTGCTGACCCTGTTCGGCGAGAAATGGTCTGGCCTCATTCCGATCGTCGCTGGCCTCGCGATCGTTATGCCAATCTTCGCGCTGCACCTTATCTGCTCGCCTGCCACCAACGCGATGGGCAAGCCCAGGGTCTATCTAACGACCTCAATTGCCGGTGCGATCATTATGCCGATTGGATTCTTGTGGGGCGTGAATTCCGGCATTGGCGGCCTGGTGGCTGCGTGGTGGATAGGAATGCCGCTGCTTTGCGCATTTACACTGTCACAGACATTGCCACGCCTCGGCGTGTCGTTCTGGGCCTTGCTGCGCGAAATCATGCCTGCAGCGCTCGCCTGTGCCGCGATGGCAATGGTCGTGCTCGCGCTCCAGCGATACACGCCCATGCCCTATTACTGGCTCGATCTGGCGTGGAATGCCCTTGCCGGAGCCAGCATCTATGCAGCGACTCTTTGGATTGGTTGGCGCACTATGGTGATTGAGACCTGGGACATGCTGCGCAATCGCCCTCAGCAGGCGGGACCGCCCCTTCCCGCGCAGGCTTGACCGCCGTAGATTTGAGGCTTTGGCCCGCTTCTGGTATTCTCCATCCTAACAGGGCCCCATACCGGGCCCGAGACAATGGGATAGGATTATGTACTACCTTTGGGCGGCGCCTCTGTTTTCGATGGCCTTGGTTGGACTTGGCCAGCAGGTCGAAGAGCAAGCGGTTGCACCCAGTCTGACCGATCCCAACACCGAAATCCTCACTGTCGAGGAAGAGCGCAATGAACGCTTGACCCTTCCAGTCACGATCGACGGCTCTGGACCCTATGACTTCATGATCGACACGGGTAGCCAAGCCACGGCTGTCACGCACAAGATCAATGATGCGCTCAGTCTTGAATCGCTAGGCACCGCAACCCTAGTGGGCATGGCCAGCCGCCGCCCGGTCGAAGTCGTCGAGCTTGATCGGCTTGAGTTTGGCAGCCAGGTCATCAACAATCTCGCCGCGCCTGTCCTCCACAGCCAGCATGTTGGAGCTGACGGGATCATTGGCCTGGATAGTCTGCAAGATTTCCGCGTGCTGATCGATTTCCGCAACGAAACGATCGCGGTAGAGGATGTCTCCAAGAAGAACAGCCGCAAAGGCTTTGAGATCGTTGTCCGCGCCCGCCACAAACTGGGTCAATTGCTGATCACGGAGGCGGTGGTCGAAGGGATCAAGACCACAGTCATCATCGATACGGGCGCCCAAGCGAGCCTCGCCAATAACGCCCTGCGCAAGCGCCTGCGCTCGAAACGCGCGCAAGAGGTTCGCACGACCGATGTGAATGGTGTCAGCCTGATGGCTGATCTCTCCTATGTTCGCACACTCGAGATTGGCGGCATCGGCCTCAACAACGTGCCGATCACCTTTGCCGATACACCGGCCTTTGAAGCGCTGGGATTGAGCGACACTCCGGTGCTCTCGCTCGGCATGCAGCACCTCAAAATGTTCGATCGGGTGGCGATCGATTTCTCGCGCCAGAGGGTGCTGTTTGACTTGCCTCGCAAAGTCCAGCGACGCTTGCGCAATCCCTACCCGACCCGCTTCAACTGACACAGATCCACCGGCGAGCGGTTGAGCTGAGATTTTCGGCTGCTTCTTGCGCTTGATGGCGCGCGCGCCCACATGATCGCCTATGCCGCCCGACACAGCCAGCTCATCACCTTCGTCCAGTACGCCTGAAGCCGAAGGCTGGCACACGCTCAAGCGGTTCCTCCCCTATCTGTGGCCCAAAGACAATCCGCAATTGCGGGTCCGAATCGTCGCCGCGATGGCCTTTGTGCTGGCAGCCAAGGGTGTTACCCTGGCCCTGCCGTTCGCCTATAAGGGGGCGGCTGACGCGATGGCGGGACCGGTTGGTGATGGTGCAACTGTCGCGCTGGCTCTTGTTGCCGCCTACGGGCTCGGTCGCTTCACATCTGTGCTGTTCGACAATCTGCGCAATATGGCGTTTGAACGCGTGGGTCAGGTCGCGACCCTCAGCCTTGCGCAAGACGTCTTCCATCGCCTCCATCGGCTAAGCCTGCGCTTCCATCTGTCGCGCCGCACCGGCGAAGTCACCAAGATCATCGAACGTGGAACCAAGAGCATCGACATGATGCTGTACTTCCTGCTGTTCAACATCGCTCCGACAGCGATCGAGCTGATTGCAGTTGGCGTGATCTTCTACATCAATTTCGGGTGGGAGCTTGTCGCGGCGACCGCCTTCACGGTCGTGACCTATATTATGGTGACGCGCTGGATCACCGAATGGCGGACCAAGCTGCGGCGTGAAATGAACGACCTCGATGGCCAAGCCCTGCATCGCGCAGTCGATTCACTGCTCAATTTCGAAACGGTGAAATATTTCGGCGCGGAAGCACGCGAGGAAGCGCGATATTCGCAATCGGCCAGGGCCTATGCCGAAGCCGCAATCCGATCTGAAAATTCGCTCGGCACACTCAACATCGCGCAGTCGCTGATCACCAATTCGCTGATGGCTGGCGCAATGGCGTTCACCGTCTGGGGCTGGAGCAAAGGCGATCTCACGGTCGGCGACCTGGTGTTGGTCAACACGTTCCTGATGCAGCTGTTTCGACCGCTTGATCTGCTCGGCTGGGTCTATCGCACGATCCGGCAAGGCCTCGTCGATATGGCCGAAATGTTCCGCTTGATGGACACCGATGTCGAGGTGCGCGATGCACCCGGAGCGCCGGCGCTGGTCGTCAACCAGCCGCATGTCACGTTTGAGAATGTCACTTTCGGCTATGAAGATGAGCGGACGATCCTGCACGGATTGAGCTTTGAAGTTCCCGCCGGCTCAAGCACCGCGATCGTTGGCCCCTCGGGCGCCGGCAAGAGCACAATCGGCAGGTTGCTATTCCGGTTCTACGACCCCGCCAATGGCCGTATCCTGATCGACGGGCAGGACATTGCGGGGACAACCCAGGACAGCGTGCGCGCAGCCATCGGGATCGTTCCCCAGGACAGTGTCCTGTTCAACGATACGCTGGCCTACAATATCGGATACGGCGCCGAGCAGGCGAGCGACGAGATTGTCGCTCAAGCAGCCCAAGACGCCGCTCTGATGCCGCTGATCGAACGCCTGCCAGAGGGCTTTGCAACCATGGTTGGAGAGCGCGGTCTCAAACTGTCAGGCGGAGAGAAGCAGCGCGTTGCCATCGCCCGCACCCTGGTCAAGGATCCGCCGATCCTGTTGCTGGATGAGGCGACAAGCGCGCTCGACACCGGAACCGAGCAAGAAATTCTGACGACACTCAAGCGGATCGCGCGCGGCCGCACCACGATCGCAATCGCGCACCGCCTCTCAACCATCGCCGACGCGGATCGCATCCTTGTGCTGGATGGCGGACGTCTGGCCGAACAAGGCACGCATGACGAATTGCTCGCCATGCGCGGGCTCTATGCCGAAATGTGGACCAGACAGCTCGCCGAAAGTGACGAGCACGATCAGGCCGCTGAGTGAGGCCTATTCACCCTCGTCAGTCTTGCGAAGATCGGCTTGTGCCAAGTCCAGATCCTCGAACCTGATGACCTCCACATTGTCGAATTTCTGTTTGAGATCTTCGATGAAGAATTGCGCGTCACCGACAATCACCAAAGATGTCCGATCGGCGGCGAGATATTCAGCTGCCATCGCGTTAGCCTCTTCGGCGCTGACGTCTGACAGGCGATCAGCGATCGCGAACGCCTCCGACGGATCAATGCCGCGTAGGAGCAAACCTGCAACCTGACCGTTAAAGCCTCCGCTGGTTTCCAAACTGCGGGCCAGCGCTCCGCCAAGGTACAGACGCCGTTTCTGCAACGCCTCTTCCTCAAGTGGTTCTTCGGCAAGCCGCGCGAATTGATCCATGAACACGCCAGCCACTTCATCGGCGGTTTCATTCTTGGTTTGCGATCGCGCGGTCAGCGTTGCCGTGTCAGCGCGCTGGGCCAGCGAGGAATAGGCGCCATAGCTCAGAGCGCGTTTGGTGCGAACCTCGTCGAACAGGCGGCCATTGGAGCCCGATCCAAGCACGGTGTTGGCGAGCCACAGCTTGTAGAAGTCCGGATCAGAGCGTGACAGAGCGCGTACACCAGCGACGACCGCTGCCTGCCCAGCCTCAGCCATGTCGATCACGACAGCGCGAGGCGCAACACCATTGCCGGCAGGATTTGCGATCTGGGTCGGGATTTCAGCATCGCTGGTCCAATCGCCGAACAGACCTTCAGCAATCGCCTGCGCATCCTGTGACGAAATGCCTCCGCTCACGACGATTTTGGCCGCGCCCGGATGCCACCATTGTGAGGCGTGCTCGAGCAGGTTCTCGCGCGAAATCGCGCGCAAACTGCCTTCATTGGCGACACGGCCATAGGGCGCATCGCCATACATCACACGGGCCGCAACCAGGCTCGCCAGCGCGCCGGGGTCTTTCAATGTCGCGGCGAACCCGTCGAGTGTGCGTTTGCGCTCACGCTCCACTTCATCGTCGGGATAATTCGCGTTCTGGATCACATCGACCAGCACATCGCCCGCTTCCGCAAGATTGACATTGGGCGCGGTCAGACTGGCATAGGTGCCGTCCGCGCCGCTCGAGATTGACAGGCTTGCGCCGAGCGATTCCAAAGTCGCCGCTATGTCGGTTGCGCTGCGATTGGCTGTCCCTTTGTTGGCAAGGTCGGCGGCCATGCTGGCCAGACCGCCCAAGCCGACAGGATCAGTCGCGTCTCCGCCTGGGAAGACCACGGTGATGGTGGAAATTGGCACGTCGCTGGTCTGTGTCGACACGATGGGAATGCCATTGCTCAACGCCGCTTCAACAAAGTCAGCGCGCACGACAGTTGGCGCTTCGCCTGGAGCTGGCGGCGCCATCCGCTCACCGTCGGGAAGAACCTTACGTGGTTCACCCGTCGCCGGTGGAACCGAACCATAATCCGGTCGCGGGATCGGGTTTGCATAGGTCGACGGATCGTCCTCACCCGAAGTGTATGTCATCGACACCTTCGCATTGGGATCAAGCCATTTGATCGCAGCGTTTCGAATGTCTTCAGCCGTGACGGCAGAGATACGCTTCAAACGGATATCAGCTGCGTCCGGATTGCCGGTCGAGACCAGTGCCTCGCCCAGCTCGAATGCACGGCCGCGAACAGTCTGGCGGCGCGACAAGGCAGATGAGAAAATCTCGTTTTTGGCCTCGCGCAATTCCGCATCGCTTACGAGCTCGGTACGCACTTTCTCGATCTCGGCATTGAGGATGGCGGCGGCTTCATCTTGATCGCCCGCCGGGCTGAGCACTGCAAAATTGGCGATGTAGCCAGCATCCATAGTCATGGAAGAGAAATGCGAGGCGTCGACCGCCTTGCCTGTGCGGACCAAGGAGGTGTGCAGCCGCGAATTGTCACCCCGCGCCAAAATGGCCGAAAGCACTTCCAACGCCGCCGCGTCAGCGTGCATCGTCGAGGGCGCTTTCCAAATGCCACCCACGACGGGCAGCGGCACATTGGGAGCGGTGGCGTTGACTGAGCGTGGCTCGGTGCGGACTGGCTCCTCAGCCGTGATCGCAAGGCTGATCGGGTTTGCACGCGGAGCGATATCAGCAAAATACTTGTCGACCAGCTCGCGAAGCCGATCGAGCTCGAAATTGCCGGCGACAATCAGCGTGGCGGTATCCGGTCCATAATAGGCCTGATGGAAAGCGCGCGCGTCATCGAGCGTCGCCGAATCCAAGTCCTCGATTGAGCCAATTCCGGGCCGCCGCATGGGCAAGACATCGTAGGCGTTCTCAGGGATCACGAAGCGCTGCAAACGGCCATAGGGCGGCGCTAGAACACGTTGCCGCAATTCTTCTTTGACGACGCTGCGCTCTTTCTCAAAAATATCCGCGTCGACGACCGGGAATGCCATCCGCTCGCGATGCGTCCACAACATGGTTTCGAGATATTGGGCCGGAACCGTCTCGTAATAATTGGTGCGATCAATCCAGTTCGATGCATTGCGTTGGCCGCCAACATCTTCGGTCAAGCGGTTGACCATATTGTAGGGCATGTTGACCGTCTTGCGGCTGAGGATGTGCTCAAACAGATGCGAGAATCCAGATCGCCCCTCAGGGTCGTGCTTTGAGCCGACCTTGTACCACAAAGACGTCGTCACATTGGCGGTCGACACGTCGCGCAATGCAATCACCGTTAGGCCGTTTTCCAAGGTCCACAGCGAATAGTCGATCTCTGGAGCGGTCAATGCCTCTGCTGGTGCATGCTCACCTTCGCCATGCGCCAATGCCGGCGGCGCCATCACCATCGAGGTCGCAGCGGCTCCTGCCAGCAAAATAGTCCTAATCATCATCCAGCCCCTGTTTGGATTGCGTGTCATTGGATTATGCTCCTGAATGGAAATGGCTCAAGCCTGGTATCGCCCGCACCCTGCAAAACGCTGAGAATTATCGACCTGCGTCATGCGAAAGCGCCTGCAGGATTGCGAGCGCCTGCTCGCGCTGACGCCAAGGCACAAACAGATGATCATGGTGATATCCGGCGATGACATTGCACGCGATCGCATGATCAGCCAATGCAGCCGCCACAGCCGCCGTTAGGCCCACCGCTTCAAGGTCGGAATGAACCTGCAAGGTAATGCGCGCGAATTCCTGCCCCGGTTGGCCGCTGGCATCCTGCGTCGATGCGGGGCGGATCTGGGGAATGCCGTCTTTCTCGGTGACGATTGGGCCGTCGAACTGCAACTCCTCCGAAGGCACGACCAGTGTCATGCCCTCCTCTTCGCTCACCATCGCAAAAGGACGCTCGATCGCTCCGCTTAGTCCATCCTCGGGGCTCAGACTGATGAACCGGTAAGATGCATCATCGAGCGCGGGATCCATGCCTGCCAACAGACGCTTAAGGTCGCTGACTGGCCCTTCCCCGCTCAAAGAATATACTTCGAAAGATCGCTGTCGCTGGCGAGCTCGCCGAGGCGTTCTCGAACGTAAGCTGCGTCGATGGTGACCGTCTCGCCGGTGTGTTCTTCGGCTTCAAAGCTGATCTCTTCGAGCAGCTTCTCCATCACCGTCTGCAATCGTCTCGCGCCGATATTCTCGACGCTTTCATTCACCTGTGCGGCAATCCGAGCAACTTCGCTGACAGCATCTTCGGTGATGTCCAGCTCAACTTTTTCGGTGCCGATCAAGGCTCGATATTGCTCGACCAGATTGGCGCGCGTTTCGCCAAGGATACGCACGAAATCTTCCTCGGTCAGCGCCCGCAGCTCAACGCGGATTGGAAGACGACCCTGCAATTCGGGGAGCATGTCAGATGGCTTCGCGACGTGGAACGCGCCGCTGGCGATAAACAGGACATGATCGGTCTTCATCGGACCGTATTTGGTGGCGACCGTCGTGCCTTCGATCAGCGGCAACAGATCGCGCTGCACACCTTCGCGGCTGACGGATCCTCCACGCACGTCCGACACGGCGATCTTGTCGATCTCATCCAGGAACACGATGCCATTGGTCTCCGCATTTTGCAGAGCGACGCGCGCCACATCGTCCTGGTCCATGCGCTTTTCAGCTTCCTCGTCGACCAGCTTGTCCCACGCCTCCGGAACACGCAGCTTGCGCCGCTTGTTTGGTTTGCGACCAAGCGCCTTGCCCATCATGTCAGACAGATCGATCATCCCGACATTGCCGCCCATATTGCCCATATCGAAGGGCATTGAGGGTGCCTCGGCCACGTCGATCTCGACCTCTACCTCGTTCATCGCATCTTGCACGATGCGCTCTCGAAAGCTCTCGCGGGTCGCCTCTGAAGCATTGTCTCCAACCAGCGCGGTCAGCAGGCGCTCCATGGCCGCATCCGAAGCGGCTTCGCGGACCGCTTCACGACGACGTTCTTTCTCAAGCCGAATGGCTTCCTCAGCCAGATCGCGTGCGATCTGCTCAACGTCGCGACCAACATAGCCCACTTCGGTGAACTTGGTGGCTTCAACCTTGACGAAGGGGGCCTCTGCCAGCTTGGCGAGACGGCGACTGATCTCGGTCTTGCCGCAGCCGGTCGGACCAATCATGAGGATGTTCTTTGGCGTCACCTCGTCGCGCAGCTCCGGCCCAAGCCGCTGTCTCCGCCAACGATTGCGAAGCGCCACGGCGACCGCGCGCTTGGCATCCTTCTGGCCAATAATATGCTCATCTAGCGCGGCAACGATGGCCTTTGGGGTTAGATTCTCGATCATGGATTTCCGTCTCGTCTGCCCGGTCTGATCAGACCGTTTCGAGGGTCAAATTGCCGTTAGTGAACACACAGATATCCGCCGCGACCTGCATCGCCTTGCGCGCGATCTGTTCGGCATCATCTTCGTATTCAGCCAGCGCGCGCGCAGCGGCGAGCGCATAGTTTCCGCCTGAGCCAATCGCGGCGATCCCGCCTTCCGGCTCAAGCACGTCACCATTTCCGGTCAGCACGAGCAGGCTCTCTGCGTCAGCGACGATCATCAAGGCCTCGAGATTGCGGAGATATTTGTCGGTCCGCCAGTCTTTGGCGAGCTCAACCGCAGCGCGCAGCAATTGCCCGGAATATTGCTCCAGCTTCTTTTCCAGCCGTTCGAACAATGTGAAAGCATCGGCGGTGGCACCAGCAAAGCCGGCAACAACCTTGCCCCCTTCACCTATCCGGCGAACCTTACGGGCATTGGGTTTCATCACCGTATTACCCATCGAAACTTGGCCATCACCGGCAATCACGGTGGCATCACCGCGTTTGACGCCAATGATCGTCGTACCGTGCCACTGGGTCAGGCCGTGGCTCGCATTGTCATTGCTCATTGCCGAGATATGGGCTCTCAAATCAGGCGATCAAGCCGTGATTATGGTCCGCCTGGCGCGCCGACGCCTGTTGAACCGACCGTGCCGATATTGCCAAACAGGTCTTCAAGGAAGCCGCGTTCGCGTCCGAGGGTTGGGGTCTTGTCGCCATCTGGCGAAAGGAAAACCACCCGATCGAGGCCACCACGATCAACGTTCACGACATTGCCATTGGCATCAAACTTGACCGCCAGGACTGAATGCGAGCGGATCCGAGGCCGCACCAGCGGGCTGCGTCCCGTTACGCTGGACACATAGTACCAGGTCGGCTCGCCATATTGGCTGGCAAAGGTTGGACGGCCGAGCGTCCCTTCAACCGAGCGTTGGTTGTCGATGCCCGGCTGGATCGATTGCAGCAGCACATTGTCAATAACGTAGCCGCGCGATTCGCGGATCGAACTGCATCCAGCGAGTGCCAAGCCAAGCCCGGCAACAACTGCCATCGTCTTGATGCTGCGCCAATTTAGACCGCGCGTGATCATGGTTGTCGTCAAACCTCTTCTACCCGTCTATTGCTGCAGCGAAGCAGCTCCCTATATCGCCGTTTGCACGGCTTTACGGCGATGCTTCGAGCCTTGCAACGCCGCGAAGCGTTGCAGCTGGGGTGAATGGGTTGAATTGCGCCTGAATGCCCACGATTTTACGCCGCAAGGCGGCCAAAACCAGGTGATTGTCTCAATGTCGTTTCTTTCCAAACTATTGGGTACTGCGCCGGACCCGCGCGAGGAATTGCGACCTTTGTGGCACCGCGTGGTCGAAATTGCGCGCGATCCGGAGTTTTATGCTGAGAGCGGCGTCGACGACAGCATCGGCGGGCGCTTTGACATGATCACGGCGGTGCTGTGCACGATGATCGTTCGTGTTGAGGCGTCTGACATGCGGGCGGAAAGCGCTTTACTAGCGGAATTGTTTGTCGAGGACATGGACGCACAATTGCGCGAATTCGGTGTGAACGATGTTGTCGTTGGCAAACGGGTTGGGAAACTGATGAGCGTGCTGGGCGGACGGCTTGGCGCCTATCGCTCAGCCTTGGTCGATGGTGACAAGGAAAAGCTTGTCGGGGCGGTTTCGCGCAATGTGACATTGACGGAGAGCGGATCGCCACAAGCAGTCGCGGATCGATTGCTTGCGCTGTCTCGGCAGCTTGCCGAGGTGAGCGATGACAAGCTGATCGGAGCGGAATTCTCGCTATGAGCGCGCCCGAACTCTCGCGCATTGTTAAAGTGCGGCCCTTGCCTGCTGATCCGATTTCGATCGTCGCCAATGCTGACGAATTGTCCGCCCTTGCCACTCGCTTTGGCCTGCCTTCAATTGAGCAGATCAGTGCTGAGATCGACGTCGAGGAAAGCGGCAAAGCGATCAAGGCTACAGGCACGCTGAGCGCCAAGATCACACAGACCTGCGCGGTGTCGGGCGACGACTTCCCAACCGATATCGAAGAGGCGATAGCGCTCCGCTTTGTCGAGCAAGGATCGGTCCCGGCTAATCTGAGCGAGGACGGTGAGATCGAGATCGAACTCGATGCCGCCGATTGCGACGAGATCGAATATGAAGGCGATGCGATCGATCTCGGCGAGGCGCTCGCGCAGACGCTCGGCCTGGCAATCGATCCTTACGCCGAAGGCCCCAATGCTGATGCTGTCCGCAAGGAATCAGGCATCGTCGCGGAAGGCGAGCAGGATGGTCCGCTGGCGGCGGCCCTGGCTGCGCTCAAGAAAGATTAGAGCGTTAGGCTCTCTTAGAACGGAATGTCGTCGTCGAGATCGTCGTAACCGCCCTGGTTACCGCCCGATCCGCCACCGCCCTGGTTCCAGCCGCCTCCGCCAGCACCACCGCTGCCGGATCCGCCTTGGCCACCGCCGCCATAGCTGCCGCCGCCTGACCGGCCACCACCGCCGCCGCCATCACCACGACCGTCCAGCATGGTCAGTGTGCCATCGAAACCGCGCAGCACCACTTCGGTGGAATAGCGGTCTTGACCAGACTGATCTTGCCATTTGCGGGTTTGCAATTTGCCTTCGATGAAGACCTTGGAGCCCTTGCGGAGATAGTTCTCGCAGACATTGACGAGGCCTTCAGAGAAGATCGCCACAGTGTGCCACTCGGTGCGTTCCTGCCGCTCACCAGTGTTGCGATCCTTCCACGTCTCGCTGGTGGCGATGCGCAGATTGGCGACGCGGCCGCCATTTTGAAAACTGCGCACTTCGGGATCCGCCCCGAGATTGCCGATCAGCATGACCTTGTTGAGCGAACCCGCCATTTCAAACCCCTTAGATTTTGTCTCGCGCGCGATGAGTCAGCGTGCGTTGATATGTGATTCCCTGCCGACCATAGGGCAGCAGACCAAACGACGCGAGCGCCCGCGTCGCTTACCCACATCTGTTGTCTGAATCAGGTGCTGGGATAGCGCAAACGGCCAAGAAACCGTGACACGCTGAAATGCTCGCGATCGCTGTTGAGCAATTTGGCCTTGAACTTTTCAAACTTCATCACGCCATCGATGCGCCGATCGAGAAATGCGTAAGTGTCCGCCTTGTCTGCGCTCTCATCATTGACCAGCACCGCCAGCGTCGCGCTGTAGATACCCGCCAGGATCGTACGCTTGGTGTAATGATTGTAGTCCGTCGCCGTGTCGCCAGCGAGGCGCCACATCAGATCGGCCGAATGCCAGCCCATTTCCAGCGAGCGGCGGGCATTTTGCGGCAAGGCCATCACCGTCAACGCGCGGCGAAGTGCCTCTTCCAACCCATCAATCGCTTCGATCCGGAATGACACCAGTTCTTTGATGCGGTCTCGAATTTTGAGTTCAGCGAGTTTTTCTTGCGGCCATTCCGCAACCATCCTCTTGTCGATCGAGTGGATCCAGGCCTCGATCATCTGCATCGGCCCATCCGGGAAGGCGATCTTGGCGATGTCAGGATCAGCGCCAGCCATATCCGCTGCAGCGAGCAGCGCCGTTTCATTCCAGCCGTCAAAGATCGCTGACGCGGCAATGTCCGGGGCCAGCGCTACGCGCAGCTCATCGAGCGTCATGTCGGAAATGTCTGTCATACCCTGTCCGTCCTGCTCAGAACGATGGCCCGTAATCGCGTGGAGCGGCATTCTCCTCGCGCTCCTCATCTGCCCTCTCAAATTCGGCCATGATCAGGCTGTTCGAATTTAGCAGTTCGGCATAATTGCGCGCCGAGCGGCCCGAATTGTCATTGAGATCGGGATCCGCACCTTCCTTAAGCAGGCGGCGAATGATTGGGACGTTGCGTTGGTGCACTGCAGCCATCAACGGGGTCTCGCCAGTGCGATTGGTCACATCGACCCTTGCACCCTTTTTGATCAGCTCTTCAACGCCTTCGATGAAGCCCAGATTCGCAGCGATTTGCAGCGGCGTGACGCCTTTATTGTCAGCAATATTAGGGTCAGCACCGCGTTGCAGCAGGAAACGCACCCACAGCGTGTCACGACGCAAGGTTACGAGATGGAGCCCCGTTTCACCCGTTGTGATGTCGCGGGTGTTGACCACTGTCGTGCCCGGCTCATTGAGCATATCGGTCGCGACGTCACCGTCGCGATCTTTAACAGCCTTGAGGAATTCATATCCGTTTGAAAATCCCTGGGCTGCGAGCGGAATCGCCATGCCAAGGCTGGCAAATCCCAGTGCAATCGCTAACTTGCGTAAAACAGAGCGCCCCACGCTTCTATCCTTTCGAATTTCCTGTCACACACATCGTGAAGGGTTTCCCTTGATTGCCCTTCGCCAATATTGGGTTAGCAGACCATGAACCGCCGCGCTACGATTGCTGCACCGTATTTTTCACGTCTGGCGATGGCCGCCTTGGCCTCCGGCTTTTTGGCTTTGACAGCGTGCGGTGAGAGCACGCCGACGGCAGATGGCGCCGACGGCATCTACACGCCCGCTGCTGGCGATCCTCCCCTCAAGGGAGCTGAGCTTGGTGGCGAGTTTGAATTGATCGATACCGCCGGGAACACGGTCAAGTGGAGCGACTTCGAAGGTCGCTATCGAATAATCTATTTCGGCTTCGCCTATTGCCCGGACATTTGCCCCACCGATGTGCAGCGCATGATCCAGGGCCTCAATCAGGCCGTCGACCGCAATCCCGACCTCGATGGCAAGATCCAGCCCATATTCGTTTCTGTCGACACCGACCGCGACACCCCGGAGATTGTCGGCCAGTTCACCCGCGCCTTCTCTGAAGATTTGATCGGCCTGACTGGCTCGGCCGCAGCGATTCAGTCTGCGGCAGACGCATTTGGCGTGTTCTATTCTCGCGGCGAGGACACGCCAGGCGGTGGCTATCTGATCGACCATTCGCGGATCGTCTATCTGTTCGGACCCGATGGCGAACCCTTGGCAACCTTGCCGACTGATTTGGGACCAGACGCCGTCGCCACTGAAATCGAGAAATGGGCGAGCTGAGAGACGCCTTTTGGGAGCTCCCCTTGAGCGAGCTCAACCGCGCCGAATGGGAGGCCCTGTGCGATGGCTGCGGTCGTTGCTGCATGCACAAGATGGAAGATGCCGACACGGGCGACATCGCGGACACGAATGTCGCCTGCAAATTGCTCGACACAGAAACGGCGCGATGCCGCGACTATCGCAATCGCCGCGCATTCGTCCCGGACTGCCTCCGCCTGACGCTCAAGATCGTCGAGGACGTCCCATGGCTTCCTTCGACCTGCGCCTATCGCCGCCGCGCCGCTGGGCGCCCCTTGCCGTCATGGCACTATTTGATCAGCGGGGACCGCGACGGCGTGATCGAGGCTGGAGTGTCGGTGGTTGGGCGCGCGGTGAGCGAAGTCGATGCCGGACCGCTTGAGCACCACATTGTCGATTGGGGAACCGCCAGCCAAAGCATGGGATTCCAGATTGCTCCGGAAGGGGGTGAGCCGGAATGATCGACTGGCTCCGCAAAGAGCAAACTGCACCTGAGATTGACCTCGCAGGCCGCACTCTGCCGATCGTAGTGCGGCGGCACAAACAGGCCAAGAGATTGACGCTCCGCATGGCTCCTGACGGCAGCGAAGTTCGCATCACGCTGCCGCGTTGGGCGCGCTCCGCGGAAGCGATCGCTTTCGCCCATGCTCGACAGGAATGGCTCGAACAGCAATTGGCCAAGATTCCCAGCCGACAGCAACCAATGCCCGGCACGGCATTGATGTATCGGGGCGATCATTACCGCATCGACTGGGACGAAACCGCATCCCGTCAGCCCCAGATCGAAGCCGAGACAGTGCGCATAGGAGGGCCGCTCAGCGGGTTGGAGCGAAGATTGCGCACCTGGCTGGAGCGCGAAGCCCAGACCATGTTTGAGCGTGATGTCGTAGACTATTGCGAAGCAGCCGAGCTCAATCCCGTGCCTGTGCGCCTGTCGCGCGCGCAAAAGCGCTGGGGCAGCTGTTCCGACAAGCAGCGTATCCGCATCAATTGGCGGCTGGTCCAAGCGCCCGATTTCGTCCGCCGTTCCGTCGTTGCGCACGAAGTCGCGCATCTGGTCCATTTTGATCACAGCCCAGAATTCCACGCGCTTCTGGGCGGAATATTCGAGGGCGACATCAAGTCCGCTGACAATTGGCTCAAGGCCAATGGACGCAGTCTCTACGCCTCCTTCGGTTGATTGCGATCGCCTGCTCTGCCCGCTGGCTCTAACACTTCATTAACCCTAATTTCCTAGGAAACCGGAATGTTTCGGTTAGCCACCTTGCTTGTGGCCGCCATGAGCCTGGCCATACCCGTGGACGCGCCTCTTCGCGCCCAGGGGCAATGCCCCAATTGTGACCTGCCTCCCGGATGCCGTGGGAACGGAAACGGCAGTGGAAATGGAAACGGCAATGGTCGCGGCAATCAACGCAATTGCCAGACGCTCGAAATCTCAATCGATGCCGATATCGACTTCGGACGCCTGGTCCTGATTGGCGACGGCGAAGGCAAAGTGCTGCTCGATCTCAACAGCGGTCGCAAAAGCACAAGCGGCAATATTGATGATCTTGGCGGTATTGCGATCACCGGTGTCGCGCGGATCACGGGAGCGCCTAACGAGCCGGTTCGCATCTTCCTCCCTACGAACATCACCATGAGCGATGCGGGCGGGAGCGAAGCCGAGCTGCGCGATCTGGTGACCGACTTGCCTGCCCTGCCTATGCTCGACATGGATGGTCAGCTTGAATTCCGCTTTGCCGGAACGCTGGTCACCGGCACCGAAACCGCGCGCGGAGGCAAGCTGCGTGGCCGAATTCCGATCAGCGTCGAATACCAATAGTATCGATAGGCTGGCGTTGACGCGCCTGCATGCCTATATTTCCCTCCATGCTGAGGAATTCGCGCTTCAACCCGACTGTCGGGATCCTGGACTTCTGGAATGAGTTCAAACGGCCCAACCCCTATCGTTGGCCGATCTTGGGCGTCTCGGTGATCCCCTTTGCCTTGATCCTGGCCTGGGCTGGATCGGAAGCGGTCTATATCCCGCCCGAACGGCCCAATATCACCTATATCTCGACCTATGCGCCTGATCGTAGCGATGAGGAAATCGCGGCTTCGAACGAGGCCAATCAACGCCTGAAGGACGAGCGCGCCGAGCAAGAGGCCGAACTCGCCGAACGCAAGCGCGATCTCTACAAGGCGCTTGGCGCCGCCAGCGGCTTCGATGTTGAGGCGATGGAAGAACAAGCCGAAGCCGAACGCAGCGCTGCCGAGGCGGAGGCCGCCGCCCGGCGTGCCGAAATGTTCCCTGACCGAGACAACAGCGCCGCAGAAGAAGGCGGCGCTCCATAAGCACCCTCGCCTCCCTCCGTTCTGCTGACGACGCCGCGTGGATGGCAGCCACCGCGCGGCTGGCTATGCGCGCAAGGCCTCAAAGTCGCCCCAATCCGGGCGTCAGCGCGATGATCGTGCGCGATGGGAAGGTGCTGGCAAGAGGTTGGACACAATCGCAGGGCCGACCGCATGCAGAAGCGCACGCCTTAACCAGCTGGCCGAAGGCGGTGCCAAAGGTAGTACGATCTATGTCACGCTCGAACCGTGTGCGCATCAATCCGAACGTGGGCCATCCTGCACCAATTTGCTGATCGAAGCGAAGCCGGAACGTGTGGTGATTGGCGTGACCGATCCCGATCCGCGCACCGCCGGAGAGGGGATCGAAAAGCTCAGAAAGTCTGGCATCGAAGTCACCGTGTTGGACGATCCCCTCGCCCGCGCAAGTGTGGCCGGCTATCTTTCGCAACAGTCCATTCAGCGACCCATGGTGACACTCAAGCTCGCCATGTCGCTTGATGGCTGTATCGCGCTGGCTGACGGTTCGAGCCAATGGATCACGGGCGAGATTGCGCGCGCGCATGTCCATTCACAGCGCGCCCAGCACGATGCTATCCTGGTCGGTGGTGGAACCTGGCGCGCTGACAGACCGCGCCTCGATGTCCGGCTGCCGGGGCTTGAAGATCGCAGCCCGCAACGCGTGCTGCTGACCCGCGGTGTCGCACCAGACGATGTTCGCGTCATCAACACGCCTGATCAAATCACTGAGCTTGAAGGCGTGCAATATCTCTATGTCGAAGGCGGAGCTCAAACCGCCGCCAGCTTTCTCAAAGCCGATCTGGTTGATCAGCTGCACCTCTATCATGCGCCGATCCTGATCGGTGATGGGTTGCGTGGCCTCGGCGAACTTGATTTGCGCTCGCTCGATCAGGCCCATGGTCGCTGGCGCCTGACCGAACAGCGACAGCTTGGCAGCGATCAATTCACCGCCTATCTGCGGGATCGAGACTGAAAAACAAGGATAGTCGCATGTTCACCGGGATCGTCACTGCCATCGGCACCATTGAAAAGGTCGAACAACGCGGCGATTTGCGTGCGCGGATTGCCGCACCGCTTGACCCGGCACGGATTGATATCGGTGCTTCAATCGCGTGTTCGGGCGTGTGCCTGACCGTGGTTGATCGCGGCGGCGAAGCTGGTGAGGCCTGGTTCGACGTCGATGTCTCCGCCGAAACCACCTCGCGCACGCCTTCCGGGATGTGGGAAACCGGCCGCCGCTTGAACATCGAACCGTCGCTCCGTCTCGGCGATGAGCTGGGCGGACATATCGTCACAGGACATGTCGATTCGGTTGGTGAAGTCGTGATGCGCCGCGAAGAAGGCGGTTCGATCCGGCTTGCCATTCGTGCGCGAGCAGACATGGCTCCGTTCATTGCGGGCAAGGGATCGATCACGGTCGACGGGGTTTCGCTGACCGTGAACGATGTGCGCGATCGGCCTGACGGGACGTGCGACTTCGCACTCAACATCATCCCGCATACGGGCGAGGTCACCACGCTCGGCGACCTGCAAGAGGGGCATCGCGTCAATCTCGAGATCGATGTGCTGGCGCGCTATCTCAAGCGCATGCAATCGCTGCAGACAGCCCCAAACTAAGCCGCGAGCGGCCCGCTTCGAAAGCTTTTACGCGTGATCGCGTAGTGCACATGGCGACGGTCCCGCCGGCCATTTCGCGCACATCCTCACGCTCGATCAACGCGCCGCCGATCTTTTCCATCGCCTTGCGTGAGCGCCAGTTCTCCTCGCCAACCGCGAAACGGCATTCGCGCACATGATCAAGCGCGTACGCAAGCATCAGACGTTTCATTTCACGATTGGTCGGCCCGCCCCAATGGGTGCGAGCCAGGAATGTCCAGCCGATTTCGACTGAGCCTCCATCATCCTGTTCGAGGCCTTGGTAGCGCGACGATCCGATCACCGCGCCGCTTGCCTTGTCGAGCACGATAAGCGCTCCGCCTTGCGCCAGTGCATCGTCGAAGAAGGCGCGAAAGACAGGCTCCTGCCAGCGATCATGCGCGGGATGTTGCTCCCAGATCAGCGGATCGCTCGCCACAGCGAACAGCGCCTGCCAATCATCCTCTTGCAAGGGGCGCAGCAGCAATGTTGGTCCGGTTAGAGTTGGTTGCCGGTCCAAACCAAGGCTCCTTTCAGGCGGTCACCTCGCCCAGTGCGCTGACGAATTTGTCGATATTGCCCATCGTCAGTCCGGCCACGTTGATGCGGCCAGAGCCGGCCATGTAGATGCCGTGCTCTTCGCGCAGCTGCACGACCTGCTCTTTGGTCACCGGCAAGACTGAGAACAGCCCATTTTGCTGACCAAGCGGAGTGAGATCGACAGAGCCAACCTGGCCTGCCTCAGCAAGCTTGGTCCGCACCTGACGCATGCGCTCGCGCATTTGGTCGAGCTCGTCCTGCCACATCTGAGTCAATTCTGCGTCGCGCAGAATGATACGCACCGCAGCTGCGCCGTGATCAGGCGGCATCGACCAGCTTGCGCGGGCCAGAGCATTGGCGTTTGAGAACGCAGTGTCGAGCGTGTCCGCGTCTTTTGCCAAGACGTAGAAGGCACCGACGCGATCGCGATACATGCCGAAATTCTTGTCGCAGCTATAGGCGATGAAGGCTTCGGGAACCTTGGCCAGCAGGCTGCGCAAGCCAGCAACATCCTCATCCAAACCATTGCCCAGGCCATGATAGGCGGTGTCGATGATCGGGAAGATCCCGGTCTCAGCGACAGCATCGCCGATCGCTTCCCAATCGTCCGCGCTGTAATCGACGCCGGTTGGATTGTGACAACAGCCATGCAGCAACACGGCGTCGCCAGGCTGCGAGGTTCGAATCGCGCCGAGAACGGCGTCGAGATTGGCGCTGCCATCGGGCTTGGCATGCTCAAACGGAACGAATTCCAGTTCGATATCGCCAAAGATCTGCGCGTGGTTTGGCCAGCTCGGCACACCCATATGCAAGCGCTTGACGCCTGCCTTTTGCGCCAGCGCAGCGGCCAGGCGAACCGCACCTGTTCCGCCAGGGGTCTGCATCCCCGAAATGCGTCCGCCCATCGTCGCATCGCGGCCAAAAATGTAAGGCATCAAGGCGTTGACGAAACCCATATCGCCTTCTGGGCCAAGATAGCTCTTGCTGTCCTGCGTATCGACCAGGCGCTGTTCGGCGGCTTTGATCGAGGCAAAGACCGGCGTGTCGCCCTGCCCGGTGCGATAGACGCCGACGCCGAGATCAATCTTGTCGGGCCGCTCATCAGCAGCGTGGAGCTTGATCAGCGCGAGCAGCGCATCGGGCGGCTGGGAATCGAGTTGTTCGAGCATGATGGCAGCGCCATGCATCCTGCGCCGCTTTGCTGCAACACAGATTTATCGATCAGGTGAAAAAGTACGTATGCGCGATCAGAAGGGGAGCCAGCGCTGCTTCTCGGAAAAGCGCAAATATCCGGCATTTGCGCCAAGCCGCAGGCCAGCACCGACGCGGATTGGGATCAGCACTTTGTCGCCTCTGCGGACATAGCTGGCGTGCATGCCGCCAACCAGATAGGCTTGGCCTTCGGCTGCCGGATAGACTTCGAACAATTCCTCAGTGTCGTAGAGATTGTAGACGAGGATGAATGTGCTGCCCGCATTCGCGCCGGCATCAATCCCGATCGAGGGGCCAGTCCAGTAGACGCGGCGTTCGCCTTCGACCTTGTGATGCAGAGTGCCCGAACCATATCGCGCACCGACGATGAAGGCGCCCCCGCCCTCGCGACCAATGATGTAACCATTGGGGCGGCCTTGATCCTTGAGCAGATCTTCGATCAGCCGCGCAAGGCCTTCGGCTCCCTTGCCGAACACACCTTCTGCCGCGCCGATCAGATCGTCCTCACCATAGGTGGTTTCCTGTTCGATCACTTCGGGCGGAATCAGATCAGGATCGGCCGCTGCTTGAACAGGATCGCTCCACTCCGGCGCCGATGTTGCAGCGCCCGCTGAGGCGCCCTCAGATTGGTATGAGGCGAATTCCTGCTCGAACAGGGGGTTGCTATCCGGAAGCGTCTGAGCGGCAACAGGAGGCGTCCCTACGGGCGCCTCAGCAGGTGTTGTTTCGGGACCGTAGATCGGAATACGATCATTGGCCGTCTGCACCGGCTCGGCCGCCTGGGATTGCGCCGCCTCGGCGGCCTGTGCGGCAGCCTGTGTCGCTGCTTGATCAACCAGATCGGCATCAATCGCTTCGCTGGCCGCGACGGTCGCGTAGACTTCGTCTGGATCAAAGCTTTCAACCGTTTGCGCCGCTGCGGGCGATGCGATCAGCCAACACGCGGCCAAAACCGCGATTGCAATTCGGGTCAATGCGTTCTCTCTACCGATTGATGCCAAGCTCATAGGGATTCCTCGCAACTCAAACAGCGTTCCAGCGCGGAGCAGAATCGTTCGGCGGCTTTAGAGCAATCTCCGAGGCGGCGAAGCGAATCCAAAACGCGGTGAAGTGAAGCATTTGGACACCAAAGAGGCCTTCGCACCCGAAGAATCGCCTTTTTTGCAAGGATGACTTGCCGCGTTAAGGTCACCCGATTATAGCGCGCGCTTCGCGGTCAAGACGCGTTGCGGAGACGTGGGTGAGTGGCTGAAACCAGTCCCCTGCTAAGGGACCATACCGTTTATAGCGGTATCGAGGGTTCGAATCCCTCCGTCTCCGCCATTTCCTTGCGCTATCTACCTGAGACACAATTATTATTGTGAGACGCTGCAGATTCGTCCCGCCAAAAGCCCCCATTTAAGCGTAGCTCTACACCAAGGATGGCGTCGTAGGCGCGTCTTGAATGCCCTTGCTCACCCCTAAGAGCTGTCTGTCAGCTCACAGCCCAGTTCGCGCTTCCGCCTAATGGCCTGGATTGGGGGTGGATGCGGACATTCGGCAGACAAGGCAATCAATCCAAGCCGGCTCAAACCGCAGCGAAGCGAATCTGGAAGCCCATTGCGGATCCAATATATTTGCAGTACTACTGTCAATAGTTCGACCGCAATCTTGGTGGGTGCAAATTGACCTACACACTCTATGGCATGGCCGGATCGCTCTACACGGCCCGAGCGCGCTCCTATATGCGCGTAAACGCAGTGTCCTTCACCGAAGTGAAGGCTGGAAGCGATGAGTTCACGAGCGAAGTGGTTCCGCAGATCGGGCGTTGGATCATCCCTGTCATCAAGACGCCAACGGATGAGATTATCCAGGATGGCGCTGACATCATCGATCATCTGGACGCCGCTGGATTCAGCAAGAGCCCGATATATCCTACTGACCCCAGACTGCTGCTGATCGCACATCTGTTCGAACTGTTCGGTTCGCATGGTTTGCTTCGGCCCGCAATGCACTATCGCTGGAACTTCGACGAGGTAAACCTGCCCTTCCTGCGCCAGACATTCCGCGATGTCCTTCCCTCCGGATTGCCACACGATGCTGAAGACGCAGCCTTCCTTCATGCCAGCGGACGCATGCGAAAAGCCGCCGAAGTCTTCGGCGTCGTTCCCAAGACATATGGGTTGGTCGAAGAGAGCTACGCGCAGTTCCTGCTTCTTATGGAACAGCACCTTCGAAGGCATCCTTTTGTCCTCGGCGGCCATGCCACCATCGCTGACTATGGCCTGATCGGAGCAATGTACGCCCACCTGGGCCGTGACCCCGTCCCATTGCGGCTGCTGCAGGTCAGTGCGCCCAACGTGTTCCGGTGGGTTGAGCGGATGAACATGGCGGAGACCTTTGTGGATGAGGCATCTGCAGAAGCGGATGGCAAGCTGATTGAAAGTGCGGCTCTACCGAAGAGCCTGCTCCATATCATGCAGTTCATCGCTGATGATTATCTCCCTGAAATCACGGCTCATATCGAACGCGCCAACAGCTGGCTGGAACGCCATCCAGAGATCGAGAGTGGCTCACCCACCAACAACAAATCCATGAAGAGCGGGCTTGGCTTGGCCCCATTTGCCTGGCGCGGTACCGAGATCGCGACCGTCGTTATCCCCTACCGGTTTTATCTCCTGCAGAGGCTTCAAGACGCATTCGATCAGCAGTCAGCCCAAGACCGAGACGCAATCCGCACGAGCTTCTCGGCCACCAACCTTGAATGCCTCCTGGACTTGCGCACCAATCGAAGGATGGAGCGTCAGAACAATCAGGAAATATGGGGTGATAGCCAATCATGAATGACGACGCCCTTCTCTAAGCTGTCGCGTAGGGCGTTCGACAATCAGATCGAGATCATAATCCCTCGGCTCGGCGCGACTCTGTTGTCCAGCATATCGCACCAGATTGCAGCGACCTTGTCAGCGCCCGTCACGCGCTCGACTGTGAGCTGACCGGATATCGACTTAGCGATCGCCGCGCCGGCTTCGGAGCCACGTCGCCAGATCTCTCCCTGACCCCATTCGGCATCGCGCTTGGCGATATGACCAGGTGCGAAAAAGAAGGTAGGTTTGGCCCCGGGCAGATCCTTTTCACGGCCGCGCTCAGCCTCCCAGTGGGTGGCACCAACAATGCAACTTTCGACCATTTTATCGCCTAGCAAGTGATGCAGCTTGCTGGTCAACGGCCCGTCCCCTGACATATCGACCCATGCCGTCGGAAGGCTGGTGTCGATTGTATCCTCATCGCCGTAAGCAACGATCTGGTCGCAACAACCCAAGCTCTCGACAAAGCTCTCATTGCCTGGCGAGGTCAGACCGATCACTGTCTTGCCAATTTGCAGATCGTTCTTGAGCAAATGCGCAAGGCCGAAACCGGTTTTGGAAGACACCGACCCGATCACCACTTGCTGCGCGCCGAAGAATTCGTTGTCGATCAGATAGTCGTAGAGAACGTAGGAGGTGACGAAGAGCGGGAATAGCAGGCAACGCTCATCCTCAAGTGCGCTCAGATATTTCGGTTCGTTCTTAGTGCGAAGATATTGGTTGTAGAGCGCCGGCAATTCCAAGCGATGTGGGGTCGCATCCATGAAGAAGCCATCTGCCACTTGCCCCGGATGCAAGACGACTTCGCTCGCCATCGGGAAAAACCCATAGAGGCGCTCGCCTTGTGCAATGGCGTCGCTGCGCGATTCCACCACGTCGCCCATGGCCCAGCCTGGCACCTGACCCCACTCACCTTCGGCCGGGAAATACTTCCAATATCCAATCATATCGCCCGAGACGGCGTAGCTTACATTGTTGGCGGTCAGCCCCATCTTATCGATCGCCACACGGATCTCGCCGTCTGCCAGCGGCGCTTGCTCTGCCTGGGCAATTTTGGTCCGCCGAAGCTCATTGCGAGTAACCCAAAGCTCAGTGCGTGTTGCCATGTCAGTCTCCTTTGATCCGCTCAAGGAATGCAATCACCTCGCGCGCATAGTCTTCCGGGATGTCTTCGAGCAGGAAGTGCGACCCGCCTTTGAGGATAATCGTTTCATGATCGCGCGTGCCGGGGATGACCGGTCGGACGCTGCGATAACCCTTGGGCGCGACCTGATCCTTGTCCGAATAGAGCGTGAGAAAGGGCTTCTCGAAGCTCTTGAGCTTTTGCAGCGCATGCCAGTTTTCAACCAGCATTGGATTGTCGTTGCGGGTCGGCAGCATCTGGGTGAATTGCCGATTGCCAGTGAGATAATTCTTGTTCGGATAGGGTGCAGCAAATCCAGCAATGTCTTCGGCAGGCATATCCTTGAGCGCAATACGGCTCAGCGTTTTCCAGTGCTTCCAGTTCTTGCGAAAGCGAATGTAGAGCTGGAAATAGCGGAGCATGGTCGCGCCTTTGCGCGCCATCTCCGTAAGCGGCTCATTCGGATCGCGCACCGGAAAACCCGTGTTGGAATAGATCACACTGGCCACGCGGCCTTGATCATTGGCGATTGCGCGAAGCCCGATGATCCCGCCCCAATCGTGCAGGATGAAGTGCGCGTCCTTCAGATCCAACCTTTCGAACAATGCTTCGGTCACCCAAGCCTCGTGGCGGGCAATGGTGTAGTCACTCATCTCGGTAGGCTTGTCCGAGCGCCCCATTCCGATCAGGTCGATCGCGATCGCGCGGTAGCCATGCTCAGCAAGAACCGGGATGAGTTTGCGCCACATATACGACCAGGTCGGATTGCCGTGGATCATCACCACCGGCGGGCCATCGCGCGGACCTTCATCGACATAGGCAAGTCGCAAGGTCCCGCCTTCGTGGTCCGAAACGTCGACGTATTTGGCCGCGAAGGGATATTCGGCGAGATCCTCAAAACACGCCTCTGGTGTGCGAATGGCCTCCATCGCGCTTAGCTCACTTTCAGCAGAAGTTTGCCGTGGTTTTCACCGCGGAAGATCATTTCATAGGCATCAGGAAATTTCTCAATTCCCTCGACTACGTGCTCGCGCATTTTGAGGCGCCCATCTTTCCAGGCCGGGACAAGCCATCCCAAGGCTTCGGGCACGCGGTGCATGTAGTCTCGCATGGTAAAGCCGCGAATGGTGAGGCTGTGCGTAACCACAGACATGAAGTTGGCCGGTCCAAGTGCACCCGCGAAATCGTCATATTGCGAGATTGCGCCGCACACGACGATCCGACCCTGGTACTTCATCAAGCCCAGCACTGCCTCGAGCGTCTCTCCGCCCACATTGTCGAAATAGAGATCGATTTCGTCTGGGCACGCTTTCGCCAGCGCATCGCCGACATTGCAGTTCTTGTAATCAATGGCGTGATCGAGGCCGAGTTCCGCTTGCAGATACGCACATTTCTCCGGGCCACCCGCTATGCCAATCACCCGAGCTCCGGCCGCCTTAGCAACCTGCGCGGCGATCGAACCGACCGCGCCCGAGGCGGCCGACACCACCACAGTCTCTCCCATCTTGGGTCGCCCAAGGTCACTCATGCCGAAGAAGCCGGTGTAGCCCGTCATCCCGAGCCCGCTGAGGAACTTTCGCGGCGGGGCAAGCGAGGGATCAATCTTGCGTAGGCGCTTTTCGTGAAAGACGCCGTGCGTCTGCACGCCGGTGAACCCCGTCACCCAGTCGCCTTCCTCGTAATCGGCGGACTGACTTTGAGTAACTTGGCCAACACCAAAGGCGCGCATCACGCCACCCGGCTTTACCGGAGGCATGTAGCTGCGCTTGTCAGTGATCCAGCCGCTCATCCCCGGATCGATCGAGATGGTGTCGATTGCCACCGCGATCTCCCCTTCTGCAGGCGCGGTTGGCTCGTCCTGGGTGAGCTTCCAAACGTCTCGCGTTGAGCCAGCACCCGGATAGCGCAGCATTCTGATCTGTGCAGGCACCCTCACCCTCCGTGAATTAGCAGTGCGACTGCCATTTTGCACTCATCGCCGGACTTGGCAATTGCTTTTTGACAGTTGCCATGTCATTTGTTTTGAGGGTGAGAGGAATTTACGATGAAACAAATCTTGGACCGGCTGTTTCCAGCGCAGTTTGACAATGTCTATCGCGGTAACCGGATCGCGCTTTGGCTATTCTATCCTCTTACCGCCATGACATTGTGGCGCAGCCAGCATCACATTTTCGCCCCCGATGGAGGTGCACAAAGCATCGCAACAATTCCGCTCGACACCTACACGCAGGGCGGCGCGCAAGGCATAGTCACAATCTTCGCCCTGTGGGGGCTGGCGCAGCTCGCAATGGGGCTGGTTATGCTGCTTGCATCCGTCAGATACCGGTCGATGGTCCCGCTGCTGTGGCTGTTCATCTTGCTTGAGTATGGCGGGCGCCGACTGGTCGGCATTTACAAGCCATTGGAGACGGTCGAAACGGCGCCAGGGCAGACTGCCGCCTATGTTCTGCCAATTGTTGCCTTGGTGATGCTGGTGCTGGCTCTCTGGCCAGAGAAGCAAGCCAATTAGGTCTTTGGGCGACTGACCAGCACCATAGCCTTGTTGGCGACCTCGGCCCCGGCATTCTGATTTTGGCCAGTCACGAAACGCTCTTCGTCATCGATCGTCACATGATTGGCGAACATGTCTCTAATGGCGGTTGAGGATTCAAACAGGGCACCCGCTTTGCGCAGCTCGGTTTCGGGATGGTAAGGTGTAATCTCGATGCCAAGCTCTTTGACCTGCTTGTCGGTCACGCCGGTCATTCTGCGTCCATTGATCAGCAAACCGCCGTCGCGATCCTTCGCTCTCACGAAACCTAGGGGCCCGTGACACACTCCGGCAAGGATCGGCTTGTGATCAGCGTAGTAGGCCTCACTGACGACATTCGCCAAAGCCTCCGATTCCGGAAAATCATAGGCTGGGCCCCAACCTCCTGCGAGGAAGATCACGTCATATTGCGATACGTCGACATCACTGATCGCGATCGAGTCCTGAACCTTGGACTGAAATTCCGGATCGTCCAGGAAGCGCTCATCGGCTTCCGTCTTGATCATATAGAGGAAGCTTTGCGGATCGATCGGAACTTTGCCGCCTTTGATGCTGGCGATGTCGACCGCCATCCCGCCGGTAAGGAACTCGTAATAGGGCTCGGTCATCTCAGATCCGAACACGCCTGTCGGATCACCAGAGGTTTCGCCCGGAGCATTTAGCGTGGCGTGGCTGGTCGTGATGATCAGCGCCCGCTTTCCGCTTAGGTCCACCTGCTCTCCCTCGTACTCGGGATGCAGCCCGGCGGCATGAAGGATCGACGGTAAGGCCGATGCCAGTGCAAGGATCAAAAGCAACGGTACAGCAGCAAAAAGGGCGATCTTTTTCATTTCACAATTGCTCCGATTGGCCGAGCGGTGAACTCTTGGCGCGAATGTTGAGTTGGCCGGCGAGGCCAGCCGACCGGTGCACAGCGATCTTCTGATATTCGGGCGACATCATCATCGTGCGAAAAGCTTCGAGCGAGGGGTACTCGACCAGAGCGACCATGTCCCAATTGTCTTCGACCTCGCCGAGCAGGAGCCCGGTTACTTCACCGGAGAAGCCCGGAGTTGCGCCCACATCGGCGATGCATTTTTGAACCGCTGCACCATAGATTGCATAGGCCTCTGCCCCGCTCAGATCGCTTTCACGGCCATCAGCATATTCCGCCATGGCTTTGAATTTGAGCAGATTGACCATCACGAAAGGACCGTCCTCTCCCGCTCCGAAGAATTGCGTCATCTGCTCGGCAGACGGCATGGTCTGGTTCACAACCCTCATGGTCTCACTCCATGTATTAGCACTAATACTGTCAATAGATTGAGTGCAGCGGATTGTCCATATCTGACCAAGCTTTTTCACGGCCGAACGAATGCGAAAGCTCAGTGCTCCGCTGTGATCAGTCTGCGATTTTTGGAAGGTCGATCGGAGCTTCGATCAGCCATCGATTTGATCGAGAATATCCTGCAACAATTGCTTGATCACTTCGATCGTCTTCTTGTTCGACAGCTCTTCGTCCTGCCTGAACAGACGCCAGCTATCAAAACTGGTCGCCAACAGGATCGCCCGAGTGCGCTTCTCATCCTTCCGGACTGAATCGGGCAGGATTGAATATAGAGCTCCGTGCTCGGTCTTGAGCAACCGCCGGTAGTTTTCCATTAGCACGGGCAAATTGAACCGCTGCACAATCGTTGGGATACGGTAAGGAGCGATCTCTTCGTAGACCTTAGCTCGACGCTCAACCAATTCGAACAATTGTTCACGCCAGTCCTCAGACTTGTAGGGCGCGGTCCATTCCTCGCGGTAGGCCTCCACCAGGATCGCATTCATCTCGCGATATAGGCCTTCCTTGTCGTCGAAATGCCGAAACACTGAGCGCACGCCAATCCCGGCCCGCTCGGCTACGCGGTCTGCGCTCGGATCGCTTTCGCCCTCGGCCAGCAACTCCATCATTGCCTGCAGAATCGCGCGTCGGCTCGTCAGACTGCGCTGCCGCCGTCCGTCTGCATGCGGCTTAAATCCATCGATGGCACCTTGGATCGCGGTTGATATGACCACCGCCAAACTCTCCGAATTGCGATTGGCTTCGCTAATGGCATCGATCATGCTGTAACTCCACACTTGCGTCGCAAAACACCGTAAGTTGGCCACAGGACGCTAGAATTTGGATGTCCGCGCCTAAGACTCAGTCCGCCCCTCGCGGCGTTTCTGGACCCGTCCAATCAATGCGATTCCGCCGATCGCAATGAGGCCGAGCGCCAGCGCGACCAACAGCCGCACCTGAACAAAGGTGATGCTCGGCCGAGTTATGAAGACCTCTGTATGCGCCAGCGAAGCGGTCTTGAAGGCATTGCCTTCAAGCATCCGCTCATCGGCGATCATGTCGATCAGATCACGCAGCGAGCGATAACGCACCACCGCCACGCGATCTATGTCCTCGCCATATTTGCCAAGCATCAGGCCTGCCCGTTCGCTGACGAATACGGGGTGCCCACCGCGCTCAAGCAGCAGGGGAAAGACGATTTCAGCGTAGCGCGCCTCGGCTTCGAGCGCTTTGGGGCCCTCAGCCCGTGTCTCGAGGTTGACCGCGTAGAATTCCTTGCCGTCGTCATTGGGGAGCATTGCGCGCAGATTGCGGCTTATGCTCCCCTCCGGAGTATCCTCCAGCTTGACGCCATGCAATTGCTCTACCTCGGCAAGCATCGCCAAACCTTCCTCTTCGGAAAGCGGATCGCCATTGCCGCCATACCAGATCCAGAAGCTGGCATAGATCAGTCCAAGGCTTGCGAGCCAAATCCATTTTGCACGGTTCATTTCGCCACCCACTAGTTTGGCCAGAAGATCAATTCATCGCCGTCTTCATATTCCTCGGCCAGCGTCTTATCGATCATGGCAGGCATCAAGGTTGTCGACGGGTACAAGAGCTTGCGGTCGCGATGATGTTCTTCGAGCAGACTCCGCAAGCGCGCCGCAATCTCGGGCTGCTGATCCACTAGATTGATCCTCTCGGTCGGATCTTCAGCCAGATTGAACAGCCAGCTCTTGTCCTGCGATTGGTCAATCTGAAACTTCCAGTCGCCTGCGCGCACGGCCCAATAGCCCCCGCTTTGCCAGTAAATCGCATCATCAGCCCGCTCGATCGGACCGCTACCCGACGCGATGGGCAGAAGGTCGACCCCGTCTATTTCTCGATCGGGCAAAGTGGCGCCCGTTATCGATGCAATCGTCCGAAAGATGTCAATATGGGTCACTGGCTGATCGACGGTCCGACCAGCCGGAAGACCGGCGGGCCAACGCATCATAAACGGAACCCGAACCCCGCCCTCGAACAGGGTGAGTTTCCACCCACGATAGGGCGCGTTGACCTCGGGCAAGCCGATATAACCTGCCCCGCCATTGTCGCTTGAGAAGATCACGACCGTGTTGTCAGCCAACCCTTCCTCTTCGAGCTTGTCGAGGATCTGACCGACGCTGCGATCGAGCGCGCGGATCATGGCTGCATAAACCCGCAAACGATGCGGCTTGATGTCGCCAACTGCCTCAAAGTCTTCGCGCGTTGCCTGCAAGGGCGTGTGCGGAGCCCAGTGTCCCAAGTAGAGGAAGAAGGGCCGGTTCTTGTTGGCTTCGATCGCGCGAAGGGATTCCTCTGTCCACCAATCGGTCAGGTACCCGCCCGGCGCGAAGGGTTCAGACCGGTTGAATGTCCCAGCGAAACGCTGCGATGCCCAAAGGAACCGGTCTATTGGATCGAAATCAACCTTGGCGTTCACAACATTCGGATCATCTTCTGGCAGATATAGTCCTTCGCTCATCGTCAGGGTCTCATCAAACCCCTGACCAAGCGGATCGATCTCTGGGCTGACGCCCATGTGCCATTTGCCGATATGGATGCTGTGATAGCCAGCAGGACCGAGCATTTCTGCGAGTGTTACTTCCTCAGCAGGCAGGCCCTGGTCTTCGTAGGGTGGACGCAAGGAATCCGCCTCAGCGCTGTAATCCCCGGAAGGCAGATCAGGCCGGATACCGCCGGAGACTGAATTAACGACGCGTCCCATGCCGGCTGGCGTGGGCGTGAATTCGTAACCCGTGCTGGTCGCATAGCGCCCTGTCATCAGCATTGCGCGGGAGGGCGCACAAGTGGCGTTGCCCGCATAGCCATTGGTGAAGTTCACACCTTCTGCCGCGAGCCGGTCAATGTTGGGCGTGGGAACAAGACCTCCAGCAACGCCGCCCCCAAAGGTCGAGATATCATTGATCCCAAGATCATCTGCGAGGATCAGGATGACATTAGGCGGGCGCTCCCCAATTGGCTGACTGGCATCGTCGGGGCCTTGATCCCATCTTATCTCGGGAGTTTCAGGCGCAATCGCGGGCACGTCACGGTTCTTGACGCCCCACAAGATCAATTCGGTTCGGAAATTGTAAGCCGCCGCCACTGCGACAATGACGACCATCAGGATTCCGCCAACAATCTTCTTCCATCTCTTCATCGCCGGTCCTCGGTAATCGCAATGAAAAAGGGGCGGCAATTGCGCTGCCGCCCCTTAGTTTCTGACCTAAATGGAGAGTAGGTCAAAATTCCCCTCTTACTGTGACACCATACATTCGAGGCTCTTGCGGGAAGGCCGAACGCGACCCTGACCGCAGCGTCGTATTGAAGGTAACGCCCCGGGTGACTTCGTTGGTCAGATTGGTGACCCAAGCCTCAATACCCCAGCCTCCATCAATCTGGCCGATACCAGCTCGCAGATTGATCTTGGTGTTGCTGTCCTGAATATCGAAGGGCAGCAGCGGCGTATTGCCGAGTTCAGCAGGCGTCGTCGGTGGCGTTGAAGGCTGGGTCGAGGTGCGACGATCGTCTTCAACCCGGATCTGACCGTTGAGGAAGAACTCTAGGTCGTCATTGAGCTCCTGCGTGTAGGTTGCCCCCATGATTCCGACTATTTCCGGCGCGTTGGTCAGCGGAGCTCCGCACAGGTTCTGAACCCGCAACGGATCTGCGGTCGTTGCACAGTCATCCGGATACTTCGCGTCGGTGTAGGTGACGCCAAGATTGACAATGAGCTCATCGACCGGCCGGATCTGGGATTCGATTTCAAAGCCCGCCGATTCAGCCTTTGGCACGTTGAATGTTTGGAATTGTGCCCCGGTGAATTCGAGAACTTGGAAGTTCGAAAATTCTTCAAGGAATACGGCAACATTCAATGTCACGGCATTGTCCAGCATGCGGGCTTTCATGCCCAACTCGTAGGCATCGACTTCTTCCGAAGCGAAGCGGGGGTCTGCCCCGCCGATTGCTGCGGTCGCGTCAAGGTTGAAGCCGCCTGATTTGTAGCCATGCGTAAAGCTTGCGTAGACATTCACTGGCGCCGCAAACTCATAGGAGAGCTTCCCGGTATAAATCAGTTCTTCATCGCTAAACGTGCCCGAGAAAGTCCGCGGCAACGGCAATGCCGCTGCGGCGGGCAAATCTGCTGGCGCCACGAATGGAAAACACCCGGTGATGAGAATTGTCGGCACCAATGCTGCCGGAATTGAAGGGGCTCCATTTAGTGGCGCACCGACGACGTTGCTAACGATGCCCGGGCAGGCACCTGGATTGGTGGCAAGCTGCTCAAACGCTCCGTCCTTGCTCTCATCAGAATAGCGCAGGCCGATTGTTGCCTTGAGTCCATCCGTGATTTCGAGCGTGTTGTGCGTAAAGATGGACCAGCTTTTGCTGTCCTGAGTGAAGCGGTTTGTCGAGCTGGAACCTGCCGGGTTTGTTCCACCAGAGAACAGCGTCAACGGATTGAGACCGAATGCCCCACCAGTTGAAGGAAGAAGCAGCGCTCCAACAAATTGATCCCATTGCGAGCCAAGTTGGGCGAAGAATGTTCCATCAATTTCTTCGTCCGAATAATAGCCGCCGACCAACCAATCGAGGGCTCCGTCCAATGCCTCTCCCTGGACGCGCAGTTCGTGCGTCATCGTCTTGATGTTCGTGCCGTCAACGCCATTTGAGCCGGCGATGCCACCAGTGCTGAACAGATCAAGCGAAGTGAAGTCAGAGTCGGCACTCGCAGTCGAATTGAAATCGCGATAGGACCCGATGTAGATCAGGTCTGCATTGCTGCCGAGCGGCACTTCGATTTCGCCTGTCACACCCCATTGGTCCAAATTGCTGGTCGGGGTGAAGCTGTGCGACGCTGTTAGGCTATCAAGCGCGCCTTCGGCCGCTACGGTGTCATTGGCGCTGGTTGCTCCGCCAGGTGCAAAATTGCCTCCCGTTGCGCCCAAGCCAGCCAAGCCAAACACGCCGCCCGTCTCAAGCGGTGATTTGAGCAATTCGACGGCAGCGCAGCAATTACCATTCACTTCTGAATAGTCGAAAATGAGGCGCGCTCGCACGCCACCTTCGCTCTCGTAGCCAAGCTGTCCGCGGACTAGGAATTGGTCGAGCTCATTTGTGCGTCCGAGTTCTCCGGTCTGATCGACCACACGCACAAACCCGTCGCGCTTGCGATACGCACCGGTCAGACGCATCGCCAATGTATCTTGGACCAATGGCGCATTGAGCGCCCCTTGGACCGAGATCATATCGTAATTACCGTAACTGGCATTCACAAAGCCGCCGAACTCATTGAGATCAGGGCGTCTTGTGGTGATGTTCAGAGCGCCTGCAGAAGTGTTCCGGCCGAACAGTGTCCCTTGAGGGCCGCGAAGGACCTCCAACCGTTCAACGTCGACAAATTCTGACAAGGCAACGCCAGGACGTGACTGGTACGCGCCATCGATGAAGATGCCGACCGCGGATTCAAACCCGATATTGTTCGATGTCGTACCAACGCCGCGAATCCGCAGCACATTCGTGCCTCCAGAGTTCTGCGCATTGGAGCTCGAAAAGCTCGGCGAGACCTGAGTGATCTGGGTCACATTGACCACTGCTTGGCGCTCCAGCTGTACAGGACTGACTGCCGTCACAGCGATCGGAATTTCCTGCACGTCCTGTGCGCGGCGTGTTGCGGTCACAATGATCACGGAATCGTCGGCTTCCAACTCCGTGCCCCCGTCAGAACCACTATCCTGAGCCATCGCAGGTGTTGCAGCCAGCCCGCAGCCCAACGCCGCGGCCAAAGCAAGACTTGATCCCGCACGCCCAAGCGCACTCTTAATTGAAAGCGTCAACATCCCTCTCCCTTATATTGACATGAGCCCTGTCGTATTCTTTTGACATTTATACTGTCATTTTGTTGTTGTCAAAGCACCTATGCTCACCATAGGCAGGGCGAAAGGGAGAACCCATGATCCTTCGATCACGAATCCGAATGTCCATGATGCTTTCATTGAGCTTTGTGCTCATTGCACTGCTCAATCCTGGCGGAAGGTTGTCCGCGGAAACGGCAGACCGGCCCAACGTCGTTGTTATCCTCGTCGATGACGCAGCATTAATGGATTTCGGCATCTATGGTGGCGAAGCCAGCACTCCAAATATCGATGCACTGGCCGAACGCGGAGCGATGTTCACCCAATATCGCTCCTCACCGTTGTGCTCACCGTCGCGGGCTATGCTGCTCACCGGGATCGATAACCATCAGACGGGCGTGGCGACCATTCCGGAAGTCTTGCCTAATGTGCAAGCCGGTAAGCCAGGATACTCGATGGCTCTTGAACCTGGCGTCTTGACCATCGCCGATAGGCTTCGAACCGATGGATATCGCACGCTGATGGTCGGCAAGTGGCATATGGGCGAGAGTGCCAAGGAGATGCCGCAAGCACACGGCTTTGACCGCAGTTTTGCGTTGGCGGCGTCTGGAGCCGACAATTGGGACGACAAACCATACATCCCGTTCTACGCCGATGCGCCTTGGTTTGAGGATGGGATCGAAGCAGCCTTGCCCGAGGATTTCTACTCCTCGAAGTTCATCGTCGACAAGATGATCGAATATCTGGATACGACCGACAGCGACAAACCATTCCTCGCCTATCTGCCATTTCAAGCGATCCATATTCCGGTTCAGGCGCCGACCGAATTCATCAGCAAATACGATGGGCGTTACGATGCCGGCTGGCATGCCTTGCGTGAGGAGCGGCACACAAAAGCGATGGATCTTGGCCTAATTCGGTCGGGTGCAGCGCTTGCCGATCTTCCACCTGACCTGCGCCAGTGGGAGAGCCTGAGCGAAGAAGAGCGGGAGCTCTACGCTGCTCGCATGGAGGTAAATGCTGCCATGCTTGACGCAATGGACCATCATATCGGTCGATTCATCACCCATCTGCAAGCGATTGGCCAATACGAAAACACGATCTTCGTCGTAACTTCAGACAATGGCCCAGAACCTTCGCGCGGCGACAACAACGCCGCGATTGGACTCTATTTCCGACTGGTCGGTTATGACATCGGCCTAGCCAATATGGGCGGTCGTGGCAGCTGGGGCTTTATCGGCCCAGAATGGGCTTCAGCGGCGGCAACACCTGGCGCTTGGTACAAATTCTACAGCACCGAAGGTGGGATCCGTGTGCCGCTCATCATTGCCGGGCCGGGGATCGAGCAAACGAGGATCGACAGCCCTGCTATGGTGACGGACATCGCCCCAACGCTCCTCGATTGGATAGGGGCGAGCGATGCTCCCGCGAGCGCCAAGCCCATCAACGGAAGAAGCTTGCTGCCAGTCCTCAATGGCGAGTTAGACAGCGTATACGCCGCCAACGACGTCCGCGCGATCGAGGTCTCGGGCAATTCTGCACTCTACAAAGGCGACTACAAGATCACCCGCAGCATGCCCCCGGTCGGCGACGGACAATGGCGCCTGTTCAACCTTAGCCTCGACCCTGGAGAGACACGCGATCTGTCTGAGGCGGAACCAGCCATCCTAGCTGACCTCCTTGAAGAATTCGCATCCTATTCCCAACGCGTCGGCGTACTCGATATGCCAGAGGGTTACGACACAGCCAGCCAGGTTAGATCCAACACTACCAGCCGGATGTTGGAGAACTACCCGTGGTTGTATTTGGTACTTGCAGGGATAATCGTTGCCCTGTTGGTCCTCATCTGGACGGCCTGGCGTGGCTTCAAGCGCCTGGGAGGGTGGCACTCTTTTCGTCCGTAATTGGGTCGGAAGCAGACAGGCTGCTATCGGCGTCATACGGGAGTGAAAGCGGATTTACCCTAAAGGCAATCGCCGGTCGTGCAGACCGCGAAAAGCGCGATAAAGGGCATAGCAAATGCCATCGCTGTTCCATAAGCAACGTAGCCACCAGCCTTTGCCAGCAGTGCCCAGCGATTGAATGGTGAACCGAGGGCCAATGCGCCTACAGACCCGACAACCATCGCCAACCCAATAAGCACGGCCCCTTGCCATTCGCGATTGCCGCCGAGATCCCGGAAAAAATGAGCGTAGATGAGCCAGACCAAAAAGGGGCCGAAGCCCATCAATAGAATTGCGAGGAAGTTGCGCATCGGTCAGTTAAGTCGCACAAAGAGTGAGCGTCCGCAAATTTGGTTGCGAGCGGACAGTCCGTTAGCAACCTGCGGGTGCGAATGAACGGACGCTCGTCTCAAAGTCGAGTCTTGCTCAGCTCCAAAACGCTCTGCTTTCCTGATCGAACGCTGCAGTTGCCTGCCGCGCTCGATAGGCTAAGGGTGCAGCGAGAAGAGGACAGAAGGAAAGTCAATTGAGCGTACGCGCCGTCAGGTGGATTGTATTTGCCTATTTGCTTGTGTTCTTGGGCTTTAGCGCATGGCCAGGCGCTCAACTGATCAATCGCGTCGAGCCTCTGGTGATGGGACTTCCGTTCAATCTCTTCTTCATTGCCATGCTGATAATTGTCGCGCTTGCGCTGTTGGCTTTGCTCTACGTTAGTGAACAGCGGTCCGGATCTGATTAGACAGTGGAACGCTGGCAGATCATCGCGCTTATCATCGCAGCCTATCTGGCGCTGACGCTGCTGATCGGGCTGCTGTCAGGCAGGCGTTCGTCAAAAAGCGTTCAGGGCTATGTCGCCGGGGATCGCGACTTTGGCTTGCTGGTGATGTACTTCGTTCTGGGTGCGTCGATCTTTTCCGCATTCGCATTCTTGGGCGGCCCGGGCTGGGCTTACAGCCGCGGCGCGGCGGCGTTCTACATTCTTTGCTACGGCGTGCTGGGCATCGTCCCCTATTTCTTCATCGGCCCCAAAGCGGCCAAAATGGGGCGGCGGCATGGCTATGTGACGCAGGCGCAGCTGATTTGCGGGCGTTTCCCATCGCGCGCGCTGTCGCTCATGATCGCCGTGCTGACCGTCGCGGCCTTCATTCCGTACATAACGCTGCAAATGCGCGGCGCAGGCATTGTCATCGAAGCGGTAACCGAGGGCAACATCCCCCTGTGGGCAGGCGCGGCGCTCGCCTACGGTATCGTGACGATTTATGTGTTGTTTTCAGGCGTTGCTGCGGTTGGCTGGACCAACACTTTCCAAGGCATATTCATGCTCACCATGGCCTGGTCGCTGGGGCTCTACCTGCCGATCTCACTCTATGGCGGTGTCGGCGAAATGTTCTCGCAGATCCTGGCCGAGCGGCCCGAATTGCTTTCCATGCCCGGCCTGACCGCCAGCGGCACTCCTTGGTCCTGGGGCGGCTATTCCAGCGCGATCATAGTGTCCGCAGTCGGCTTGATGATGTGGCCGCACCTTTTCATGAAAGCCTTCACCGCCAAATCGGACGACACCCTCCGAAAAACGGTGGTTCTGTTTCCCACCTTTCAGGTGTTCCTGATCCCGGTCTTCCTGATTGGCTTTGCCGGCGTGCTTTATCCCAAAGCGCCGCCGTCTTCGGACTTCATCCTGCCGTTTATGATTCTCAACGCCGAGCTTCCGGCAATCATCGTGGGCCTGTTCTGCGCGGGCGCCTTGTCGGCTTCGATGTCGACCGGAGACTCACTCATGCACGCGGCTGCGTCCGTGACGGTCGAGGACGGCGTGCGTCCATTCAAAGAGCTTAGCGATCATTCGCGGCGTCGCCTGATACAGGCGTTGGTCCTGGTGGTCGGAGGTCTCGCTTATGTCTTCGCGGTGACGGAGGGTGTCTCGCTGGTGGTGCTGCTGCTGACGGCCTATGGCATCATCTGCCAGCTCGCACCGCCGATTGTTGCAGCGCTCTATTGGCAGCGTGCGACTACCGCTGGGGTGATCGCCGGCTTCGTAGCGGGATCAGGCACGGCGGCGTTCTTCTTCATCAGCTCTTATCTTGGCACTGATCTGCGCCCCTATGACCTGCACGAGGGGATGTTGGGTCTCATGGTGCACATCCCGGTGCTGATTGGCGTAAGCCTGCTCACACGCGCCCAAAGCGAGAGCCATCGCGCGCAATTCGCCTGACAGCGTGTCAGTCGCTCAGGTGACGGATCAGTCCGCGCATAAAGCGGGTGCCCTCGGCCACTTGGCTGAGGGTGATAAATTCGTTGGGCTGATGCGCTTGATCGATCGAGCCGGGTCCGCAAATGACGGTTGAGAAGCCGGCTTCCTGAAACTGCCCCGCTTCGGCAGCGTAGGAGACCGATCTGCGGCCATTGGCCCCAGTCAATGCATGCGCAAGTTCGGCGGCGGGATTGTTGGGTTCGGGCATTAACGGCGGACCATCAGCCAGCGTTTCAGTGATGATCTCGCATCCAGGAGCAATCGCTTGCATCTCGGCAAGGACCCGGTCTGCCTCCGCGTTGAACTCAGCCAGAATCTCCCCGACGCTGTCGCCCGGTACGGTGCGCACATCCCAGGTAAACCCACAGCGCCGCGCGAGGATATTGGCCGCTGTTCCGCCTTCGATCACGCCGACCGACATGGTGGTGTAAGGCGGCATAAAGGGTGAGTTTTCGTCAGCAGAGTGGCGTCGCCGCTCAACCATTTGATGGATCTTCGCCATCAACCGTCCGGCGGCCATAACAGCGCTAGCGCCGCGATGCGGCTGGCTCGAATGCGCTTCATGCCCGGTGATTTCGGTCCGAAACACCGCAATCCCCTTTTGCCCATCGACAACCTGCATATCGGTGGGCTCACCCACGATCACCGCGCTTGGCGGCGGAATAAGGTCGCGAATTTCCTCGATCATGGCTGGCGCGCCGAGAAGCCCCACCTCTTCGTCATAGCTCAACGCAAAGTGGATCGGGCGCTTGAGACCGGCAGCGAGCATGTCGGGCAGCAGCGACAGGCCGATGGCGGAGAAGGTCTTCATGTCTGCTGTGCCCCGGCCATAGAGCTTGTCGTGCTTCTCGATCACCTGCCATGGATCGGTCTCCCACGGCTGCCCATCGACCGGCACGACATCGGTGTGGCCTGACAGGATGACTCCCCCATCGACCATCGGGCCGACAGTGAAATAGAGGTTCGCCTTGGTCCCGTCCTCGTTGGGCACGCGAGTGGAGGTGACGCCATGCTCGGCCAAATAGGCCTCCACATCCTCGATCAGATTGAGGTTGGAATTGCGCGACGTGGTGTCGTGCCGGACGAGCCGCGCGATCCAGTCAATTTGTGGCTGAAGTTCTGACATGCGAGGATCCCTGTTGGATTTGGCGATGCTTGTTTCTCAATTCGATGGCCGAAGCAACCACAACTAGAGCAATAATCAAACCACCTTTTCAATCTCGCACGGCGATCTCTGAACCACCTCTTTTCAGCAATTCTTGGGTTGCTAGCGGTCGGTCCGCTTTTCAGTGTCGATCAGCCAAAGCCGGTCAATACGCATACGCGCCGATAGGACCGGCGGCTGCGCTGCAGAATTCCGAAAGACCAGTTCGGGCTCGATTGCCTCCCCCGCCACCTGATCCAGGTCAAATCGCCGAGCTGAACTGCCGAGTGGTGGCAGCGCGATAGGCATCAAAGATCGCCGCGATCCCACGCGCATAGGGCAGTCCTGCAGGTAGCAACGTCAATTCCAACCCTGAGATCATCGCCAATTCGCGATCGAGGAAGGGCTTGAGCCGCGCGCTGGCCTGATGAAGCAGGCAGGGCGTTAATTCGGCTGAGCCTGAGCAAAGCAGGTCTTCAATCACGCGCGCTCTCAGCTGATCATCAGCGGAACAACGCTTGCCATGTGCGGCAGTCAGTTCGCCTTTTGAAGCGAGCGATCGGTAGGCACCGCTATTCTTCTCATTCTGCGCGAGCAATTCGGGGAACACGCTGATCGCCGAAGAGCCCAGCCCGATCACCACATCCGCGGGATCATCGGTGAACCCCTGAAAGTTCCTTCGCAGCGTGCCCGCCTTGGCGGCGAGTGCGAGCGGATCATCGGGCAAAGCAAAATGGTCAAACCCGACTGGCACATAGCCCTCATGGGTCAAATAATCGAAGCCAAGCTCGGCCATTTCAAATCGCTGCAGCCCGTCGGGCATGTCGCTGGTGTCGATCACGCGCTGACGCTTGATGATGTGCGGCACATGCGCATAGCCAAACAGCGCAATGCGATCCGCGCCCAGCAGCTTGGTGTATTGTAGGCTGTCCGTCAGGTCTTCAGTGGTCTGTCCGGGCAGTCCGTACATCAGATCGAAGTTGAGCGACGTCACGCCCGCGCTGCGCAGCCAATCGATGCTGCGGCAGATCAGCGCGTCGCTTTGCTCGCGGCCAATCGCTTGCTGACAATGATGCGCGAAAGTCTGCACACCCATGCTTGCGCGGGTGATTTCGGCGGCTTCAATCGCGTGGCTCCACTCGCTGCTCATCGAACGGGGATCAAGCTCGATCGACCATTCTGCATTGTCGAGATGGAACTTGGCGTGGATCGCGCCGATCAGAGCGAGGAATTCCTGCGTGGTGATGGCGTTGGGACTGCCTCCGCCAAACGCGATCCGCCTGATCCTTGCACCGGCGGGCAGCAAGGAGGCCACAGTCTCGATCTCCGCGTGAAGCGCAGCAAGATAGGCCGCGCGGCGATTTTGCTTGCCCGCTGCGCCCGTATTGCACCCGCAATAAAAGCAAATCTTCTCGCAAAAGGGGATGTGCAGGTAGAGCGAGACATCTCCGCTCGCTCCAGCAATCGCGGTCTTAAGATCGAGCGGCTGGATAGCTTCAAAGTCAGCCGCTGTAGGATAGCTGGTATAGCGCGGTACGGGCTGCGCGAGCAGGTCGGGATGATAGGGCCACATGAGCAGTCTTCTCGCTCTCAATCGGATTTGAGTCTTTGCGCGGGATCAAATCCCTTGCGGCATATTCCAGCGTGACAGCCCTTCCCTTCCGGGCAATGCGGCTCGTCCTCGTCCTGCGACGATTTCAGCGGAATGCGGATCTCGCCGCCATTGCAGAGCTTTGCCACCAACTCCTTGCTCGGCGGCTTGACCAGTTGAGCCGTGACTGGGGTGGTTGCGAGGCCCAACACCGCCAGGCCAGCCAAGAGCGTGATTGTGCGCATCAGGATTTGCCCTCCAGATCATCATCATCGATCAAGATACGATTGGCGGCGCCATCCATGTCTTCATACTGGCCGTCGCGCATCGCCCAGAAGAACATGGCAAGGCCCAGTGCGCCCATGCCGAGCGCGATCGGGATGAGGAATGCGAGCCCGTTCATTTGGCGGCCCCGGCCAACCGCAGCGAGTTCGCGACGACGATGATCGAGCTGATCGACATCGCAATCGCAGCGACCAGCGGTGTGACATAGCCGAACAGAGCGAGCGGGATAGCCAGCACATTATAGCCGATTGCGAAGGCGAAGTTCTGGCGCACGATCCGCATGGTTGCGCGCGCGACCCGGATCGCCATTGCCACAGGCATTAGCCGGTCTCCGATGAACACGGCATCGGCGGCCTGCTGACTGACATCGCTGGCCGTGCCTGGCGCGATCGAGGCGTGCGCAGCGGCCAGCGCCGGCCCATCATTGAGGCCATCGCCGACCATCAGGGGCGTGTACCCATGGGATTTCAGGCCCTCGAGATGATCCAGCTTGTCTTGCGGCGTGACCTCGGCGAGCGCTGGCACTTTGAGCTCTTCCGCCACGACCCCAACGGCCGTATCGCGATCTCCTGAGATGATCCGGCTTTCGATCCCGTTTTGAGAGAGCGCCGCGACCGTTTCCCCAGCATCGCGTCGCAAAGGGTCGGTGAAGCCAATGATGGTGGATTCACCTCCGATGACAAGTCGGCTGGCCAAGTGAGAACCCTCGGCCTCGGACCGTTCGAGTGCCACCGGCCGTCCGGTCCAATCACCGATCAACCCAGTTCCGGCAATCTCGCGAATATCGGTGATCGGCGCCGGGATCACACCGTCTTCCTGCAAAGCAGCGGCAAGGCCGATACTGAGCGGATGCCTGCTTGATTGTGCCAATGCCAGCGCGACCGAGCGCTGCTTGGGATCAAGTTCGGCGATCTCTGCCCGGGGCTGGCCAAGCGTCAACGTACCGGTCTTGTCGAACAGGGCGATATCGATTTCGGCCAAGCGCTCCAAAGCGCTGCCATCCTTGACCAGCAGGCCGCGCTTCAGCAGCGCTCCGGAAGCGACCACTTGCGCGGTTGGGACAGCGAGACCCATCGCGCAGGGGCAGGTTATGATCAGCACCGCGATGGCGATCACCAGCGAGTGATACCAACCAGCTCCGGCGATCATCCAGCCCACAAAAGCCAGCGCAGCCAGCGAATGGACCACCGGCGCGTAAGCGCGTGATGCGCGGTCAGCAATGCGGACATAGCGGCTGCGCGATTGTCCCGCTTCATCCATCAATCGGGCAATTTCCGCGACCGCCGTATCCTCCGCGACCGCCGTCAACCGCACCTCGATCGGAGCCGAGAGATTGATTGCACCGGCATGCACCGCGCTGCCGGGAGCAATCGGCTCGGCCGCGCTCTCGCCGGTGAGCATTGAATTGTCGATCGCACTCTGGCCGCTGATTACCTCGCCATCTGCAGCCAGCGCTTCGCCAGCGGCCACCAGGATCACCATGCCGGCATGCAATTGATCGGTGGCGAGACGCGTGGTCGAACCGTCCTCCGCGATCACACTGGCGGACTTGCCGATCCGGCTCAGCAAGGCACCAATACCCGCGCGCGTCCTGGTCCGCATGGCCGCATCGAGTGCGCGTCCGCAAAGCAGGAAGAACAGCAGCATCACCGCACTCTCGAAATAAGCGTGCTGACCGCCAGTTACCGTCTCATAAGTGCTCAGACCGGTCGCCAGGATCACACCAATCGATATCGGCACGTCCATATTGGTGCGGCGATGCCGCAAAGCCATCAGTGCCGAGGCGAAGAATGGTTGCCCCGCATAGGCGATCACCGGAAGCGCAATCAGCAGCGAAAGCCAATGGAACAGGTCCTTGGTTGCTCCTTCAGCACCGGCCCAGACGCTGACCGAAAGGAGCATGACATTCATCATGCCAAAGCCAGCCACGCCCAGCGCTCGATTGAGCCGCTTGGTCTCCTGATCATCTACCGCCAGCGGATTGTCAGCAACGGCCTGCGCTTCGAAACCCAGATTGCGCATGGCTGCGCGGAGATCATCCTCATTGATCGCGGAATCATGGCGGATGGCAACGCGCTTGGCCGAGAAGTTGACGCGCGCGGCTTCGACGCCGGCGACAACAGGCAATTCGCGCTCGATCTTGGCGATGCACCCTGCGCAGCGAATGCCGGGCACGGTGAAGCGCGTGTCGACCAGGCGCTGCGCCTGTTGGGTATCAATGGCGAGCTCGGCGTTCACCGCAACGCACTTTCCTGGTCCCAGCGATGGCCCGCCGCATCAATCGTCAGACGCACCGTCCATCGGCCTGGTTTGACCGGAATGTCAGAACGATATGTGCCATCGGGCGATTGAGTGAAGCGGAGGCTCGCAAACTCCTTGGCCCCAATCGGGCGGCGCAGCTCGGCGGAGATTTGCGCATTCTCCGGCACGGCCTCGGTTGCAACGATCACATGTCCGGCCTCGCCGCGCGAAAGTTCGGCGCTCCAGCCCAGCGCGTCGTCCTTGCGCGCTTCTTCCAGCCAGGTGTTGAATTTCTGGCTCGCGACATAAGAATTATCGACCACAATGCCGTGGAAGCCGCCGGTGGCGAGGCTGGCCATGTAGAAATTGACCGCCATCACGACCCCAAATCCGCCTACCATGACCATCGCCATGTGCTTGCCTGTGAATTCGCGCTGCTTGGCTTGCTTGGCCATCAATTGCCTCCCGGGGCTGAGAAACTGGTTGTTTCGACGTCTTGCTCGCGCTGTTCATCCAGCGATGTGAGTTGGAACTGGAATTCCTGGGCTGGCGTCCCGCTCGGCGCGATCACATAGGCGCGAACGGTGCGGGTCTCGTCAGCGTCGACCGATACGATCTGCGATGCGGCGGCGTCCGCCAATCCGATCTGGTCAGTCCACATCTGGCCGCCTGGCAGGCCAATTACAGCCACCTCCATGTCGCGCGGGCGCGCCTCCATATTGCGCAAGCGCAAAGTGTAGGCATTGCGGACCGATCCATCCTTCATCAGCATGTGGGGTGGGTTGCGGTCTGGAGACACCGTGAGGTCGGTGTGAACACGTGTTCCGAGCGCGAAAAGGAGCGCCAGGCCTATCGACCCCCAAACAGCAAAATAGACGAACGTACGGGGCCTCAGCAGCGCCCTCCAGGCCGGCTGGGGTGGCTCGCCCGCCTCTTCCTTGTCGCATTGTTCCAGCGTGGCGTAATCGATCAGTCCGCGTGGGCGGCCAATGTCCTTCATCACCCGATCGCAGGCATCGATGCAGAGCGCGCAGGTGATGCAACCGATCTGCTGGCCTTCGCGGATGTCGATCCCGGTTGGGCACACAGCAACGCATTGCAGGCAGTCGATGCAATCGCCGAAATCATCCGGGTTCTTCTTGGCTTTCTTGAGGCTGCCGCGCTGCTCGCCGCGCCAATGCTTATAGGTGACAATGAGCGATTTCTCGTCAGTCATCGCGGCCTGGATCCGCGGCCAGGGGCACATATAGACGCACACCTGTTCGCGCATGAATCCGCCGAGCCAGAAGGTTGTGAACGTAAGGATGCCGACCGTCATGTAGGCGATCGGCGAAGCGTCACCGGTGAAGAAGTCCACCAACAGAGTCGGGGCATCAGCGAAATAGAGAATCCAAGCGCCGCCGGTCACAAAGCTGATCAGCAAATAGACCGTCCATTTCGAACCGCGCCGAGCGATCTTCGCCGGCCCCCAGGGGGCCTTGTCGAGTCGCCAGCGAGCGTTGCGATCTCCGTCAAACAGGCGATCGACATGCTGGAACAGGTCAGTCCAGACGGTTTGCGGACAGGCATAGCCACACCAGGCCCTGCCCACGGCGCTGGTGACCAGAAACAGGCCGATCCCGGCCATGATCAGCATGCCGGCCACGAAATAGAATTCGTGCGGCCAAATCTCGATGTCGAACATATAGAACCGGCGCGCGGCGAGATCGATCAGCACCGCCTGGTCGGGCGCATAGGGACCGCGATCCCAGCGCAGCCATGGCGTGACGTAATAGATCGCCAGGGTCACCAGCATCACGAACCATTTGAAACGACGAAACGGGCCATCGATGCGCTGATTGTGGACCGCTTTGCGCTTCTCATAGAGCTCGTGATGCGGGGGCGAGCCCGAACCGCCGCCACTAGCCCTTGCCGAACCGGTCGACGCGGCTCCAGTTTTTGTGGTTACGGCACCGGCCCAATCGCGACCCGGAGCGGGGGAGGAAGGAGGGCTATTCATCGCCTCCGTCCGCCATGGCAACCTGTTCGATATCGGCTGCGTCTGCCTCGCTCGCTTCGTCGACCTCGATCGTCTCGCCGCCGCCGCGCGAATGGACATAGGCCGCGAGCATCTTGATCGTCGCCGAGTCGAGACGATCCCCCCAGCCAGGCATCACACCATGGCTTGGCGCCAGGATCTGGCGACGCACCGCCAAGGCATCGCCGCCATAGAGCCAGATCGCGTCGTTGAGCGCAGGCGCACCTTGCGTGGGATCACCCTCGCCATTGGCTTGGTGGCAGGCGAGGCAATTCTGCGCGTACAGATCAGCACCCAATTGGTTGGCGGACGCTTTGCCGCTGAGCGAGAGTGTGTGCTGGACCAGTGCGTCGATCTGATCGTCATCCAGGGCGCCATCGAAACCAGGCATCAGGCTGAAGCGCGATTGACTGGATCCTTCCCAGCGAATGCCGTGAATGAGCGTGTATTCAATCTCGTTGAGATCTCCGCCCCACAGCCAGTCATTGTCGTTGAGATTGGGATAGCCGTATTCTTCGTAACCAGCCGCACCCGCGCCATGACATTGCACGCAATTGACTTTGAAGGCGGCGGCACCGCCAGCAATCGCTTGCTGCATCAGATCGGGATTGTTGGGCAGCTCGGCGACCGGAGTGGCTTCGATCTGCGCGATCATCTCCGCCTTGTCGGCTTCACTGCGAGCGACATCTTCCGCCAATTGGCCGCGGCTTGACCAGCCCAGCGTGCCTTCGGTCGCTTGCGTGATCAGGGGCCATGCGGGGTAGAGAACGACATAGACCACGCTCCAAGCGACCGTGGCGTAGAAGGTCCACAGCCACCAACGCGGCAATGGCGTGTTGAGCTCTTCAATGCCGTCCCATTCATGGCCGACAAATTCTGTGCCGGTCGGTTCGTCGATCCGCTTGTCATCAGGATTGGCCATGGTCGTCTTCCTTGAAAATCGAATGCTTGGCGGCGTCGACATGCTCTCCGGCGCCGGGGCGGAAGTGCCAGGCGCACAGCAGCAGGTAGAGCCCGAAGATCAGCAGCAGCCCGTAACTGTCTGCGAAATGACGGAAGATTTCGTAGAAGCTCATCGACCCTTCTCCTCTGCCAGTTCGGCCTGGGCAGCGGCGCTGTTCACATCGATCAGCGTGCCCAGCATTTGCAGATAGGCGATCAGCGCATCCATCTCGGTCACCCGATCAGGATCGCCATCAAAGTCGCGGATTTGCGCCTTAGGATAGCGCTCGGCGAGGTCGCCCGCGCTGATATCGGGATCCGCCTGCGCATAGAGATCGGCCTCGGCCATTTCGATATCGGTTTCGGAATAAGGCACTCCGACGCGGCTGAGCGCGGTGAGGTGCGCAGCCGGATCGGCCACATCGAGCCTGGTCTCCGCAAGGAAGCTGTAGGTCGGCATGATGCTGCCCGGCACCACGCTTTGCGGATCCTTCAAATGCTGGACATGCCATTCGTCCGAATAACGACCGCCCACGCGAGCGAGGTCAGGCCCAGTCCGTTTCGAACCCCATTGGAAGGGGTGATCATACATGCTCTCGGCAGCGAGGCTGTAATGGCCATAGCGCTCTACCTCATCGCGGAACGGGCGGATCATCTGGCTATGGCAGGTGTAGCACCCTTCGCGAATGTAGATGTCGCGCCCGGCCTGTTCGAGCGGCGTATATGGCCGCATGCCCTCAACCTCCTCGATCGTGTTGTCGATCCAGAACAAGGGAGCGATCTCGACAATGCCGCCGATCGCGACCGTCACCAAGGTGGCCGCGGCCAGCAGCGTGACATTCCTTTCCAGCTTCTTGTGGCCGGAAAACGGTTCTTTTTTGGTCGTGCTCATTGCTTGAAGATCCTATTCGGCCGGTTCGGGTTGGAGAGGACGATCAGCCTGCTCGTCATAGGCGGTCTCACCCATCGGAGCTTCGTCGCGCAGCTTGCCTGCGATCGTCATCCAGATGTTGAAGGTCATGATGATCGCGCCGGCGAGATACAGCCCGCCTCCGGCAGCCCGCATCAGATACATCGGGTGCAGCGCATCGACGGTGTCGACGAAGCTGTTGACGAGGAAGCCATCGGCATATTCGCGCCACATCAGGCCCTGGGTGATCCCGGCCACCCACATGCTGGCGGCGTAGAAAACGATGCCCAGGGTCGCGAGCCAGAAGTGCCAATTGATCATGCGCAGCGAGTAGAGACGCTCGCGCTGCCACAGCCTTGGCACCAGATAGTAGACACAGGCGAAGGTGATCATGCCGTTCCAGCCCAACGCGCCGGAGTGAACATGGCCGATCGTCCAGTCAGTGTAGTGCGACAGGCTGTTGACCGCCTTGATCGACAGCATCGGACCTTCGAACGTGCTCATCCCGTAGAATGCGAGCGCGAGCACCATCATGCGGATGATCGGGTCGGTGCGGATCTTGTCCCAGGCGCCATTGAGCGTCATCAAGCCGTTGATCATGCCGCCCCAGCTGGGCATCCACAGCATCACCGAGAACACCATGCCAAGCGTTTGCGCCCAGTCAGGCAGAGCGGTGTAATGCAGGTGGTGCGGACCGGCCCAGATGTAGAGGAAGATCAGCGACCAGAAGTGAATGATCGAAAGCCGATAGGAATAGACCGGGCGGTTGGCTTGCTTGGGGACGAAGTAATACATCATCGCCAGGAAACCCGCCGTCAGAAAGAAGCCGACAGCATTGTGGCCGTACCACCACTGTGTCAGCGCATCCTGCACGCCGGCGAACACGCTGTAGCTGCGCGAGCCAAGCAGACTGACCGGGAGCGACAGATTGTTGACCACGTGAAGCATGGCCACGGTGATGATGAAGGCGAGGAAGAACCAGTTGGCGACGTAGATATGCGGTTCACGACGGCGCAGCAGCGTCCCGACAAACACCGCAAGATAGGCCAGCCAGACAACAGTCAGCCACAGATCGACATACCATTCGGGCTCGGCATATTCTTTCGATTGCGTGACGCCGAGAAGGTAGCCGGTCGCGGCCAGCACGATGAACAGCTGGTAGCCCCAGAACACAAATCGAGCCATGCCAGGGAAGGCAAGCGTGGTCCGGCAAGTGCGCTGCACGACGTAAAAGCTCGTCGCGAGCAAAGCATTGCCGCCAAACGCAAAGATCACCGCCGATGTGTGCAGCGGGCGGACGCGTCCGAAATTGAGGTAAGGCTCAACGTTGAGCACGGGGAAGGTCATCTGCAGTGCGATGAAAACGCCCGCAAGAAGGCCCGCCAGACCCCAGAACATTGTCGCGATCACGCCCCATCGGATGACATCATCATCATAGCGCGATGGGCCGGGTGGCATTTTGAAGATGCTTTGCGCCTTGGCGAGCGGATCGTACTGATTTGCAGTGACGATCATCAACCCAAATGCGACCAAGCCGATGATCGCCATATGCACGGCGAAACCAAAGTCTTGAGCGCCGACAAATGCCGCAATCGATGCGAGCAGGACGAGTGCCCAAATCCCAATTCGACCGAGTACTGCTTCCATGGTGAGTTTCCCCTTTGTTGCCCACCCGACTAGCGGGCGGCGCACATTCGGTATTTGATCCAGATCAATTTTGAGGGTGAATTTCGCTTTTCTGGGTCTGACCCGCTTCCAGCGCGAGCGCGTCCAGGTCTGCGATCCTGACGACAGAGCGGCCTTGCGTTTCGATCAGGCCGCCATCGCGCAGTTCGGTAAATTGGCGGCTGACGGTCTCGATCTCGAGGCCAAGGCTGTCGCCGATATCCTTGCGAGTCATCGGCAGTGTGATTTCGCATGGCCCAGTGATCCGGCCGCCTAGTCGTTCTGACATCGAGACAAGGAAATCAGCGATCCGTTGGCGCGCTGATTTGTGCCCCAGGCGCAGCATCTTGGTCCGGCTGCGGTGCAGCGCATGCAGCGAACGCGTCAGCACCGATCGCAGCACGGTCGGTTCTTCCTGCGCGAGATCGAGGAATGGGCCTGCGGGAAACGCGACCAGCGCGAGATCGGTCAGCGCAACCAGCTGGAAGTCCCCGTCGCGGCGACGCAAAACCGAAACGAAATCGCCCGCGAACTGAAAGGCGAGAACCTGCGTCTTCGTAGCTTCGGCCTCGGCAATGAACTTGGCCGAGCCGTCGGCGACAAAGACGAGCTGATCGGATTCCTCACACGGCGGAAAGGCGTCGCCTTTGGCCAGCGCATGCGCGGTGCCCAACGCGCATAATTGTTCGGCGATCCCAGGAGACGCGCGATTGCGCAAAATAGCCTTGCGGAATTGCGCCATCGAGCCTGGCTCGGGCGACAGTTTGGATTCGGCTGTCATGGGTGTGCTGACTGAGCCAGATTCAGTGCGCGGTCTTTGATCTCGATCAATGAACACTCACGCCGCAGCTGATTTATCCGCGATCAGGACAGCAACCACCCTGGGTCGCAACGGGCGACCACTGCTGTTCTCAGGATGGGAAAATGAAACCGACTTTTGTTCTGGCCTCGGCCGCTATCGCCTTGCTGGCGTCCCCCGCACTCGCTGAGGATCGGGCGGGTGAGCTACAGGTCAAAGCCCTCGCAACCGCGGTCTTGCCTGACGGTGCAATCGAAGCCGTCAATGTGGATGCTGTCGGCCTGCCAGCCAACACGCAGACCGAAGCCAATGACAATTTCGTGCCGACCGTGGCGATCGAGTATTTTGTCGCTGACAATATCTCGATTGAGACGATCTGCTGCTTCACTCAGCATGATGTTGATGCCGTATCCGGCTTGCCCGGGGCTGAGCTCGTCTCCAATGCACGCCTCATTCCGGCGACCGTGACGGCCAAACTGCACTTCGATCTTGGCGGCGTGAAGCCCTATGTCGGAGCGGGTCCGACCTATTTCCTGTGGGTCGAGGATGATCCGGGTGCCGCGACTGTGCCTCTGGGCGTCACCGAAACCAATCTGTCTGATGAGCTTGGCTTTGCCTTGCAGGCCGGTTTCGATGTCGCGCTCAACGATGACGGTTTGGGCTTCAGCGTCGATGCCAAACGCTATTTTGTAGACACCACGGCGCAATGGTTCGCCGGCAACACCCTGGTGATCGAAACCGAGCACAAACTTGATCCCTGGGTGCTGAGTGCTGGATTGAGCTATCGGTTCTAACCGCAGCGAGAGCACTGAATGGATCAACCGGAAACCGCCCAACCAGCCGCCTTCGACGTGGCCGATGATCTCTCATGGAGGGATCTAGCCAGTGCGCTCAGGTCTGGTTGGGGGGATTTCCTCGCGCATCCGCAATTTGGTCTGTTCTTCGCAGCGGTTTTCGTGCTGTCGGGCTTGGGCCTTGGCTATGTTATGCTCGACCAGGATCAATTGACCTGGCTCATTCCCGCCGCGGCCGGGTTTCCAATACTCGCTCCGTTCACTGCGGTCGGCCTCTACGAAGTAAGCCGCCGGCGCGAAGTTGGGGAGGCCATGTCATGGACGCAGATCCTCGGCGCCCTGCGCGGACGCGGCGATCAACAGATCCTCAGCATGGGCGTGATCGTTTTTGTTGCGTTCGGTTTCTGGGTCATCGTCGCCCATGTGGTGTTCTCGATCTTTCTGGTTGAAGCCGGATCAGGCTCCGAAAGCCTCGCCTTTCTGCTTTCGGCAGATGGCCTGGCAATGCTGGCTGTGGGCAGCGCCTTTGGCGCGGTGATGGCCTATGCCTTCTATGCGATCACCGTGGTCAGCCTGCCGATGCTGGTGGATCGCGAAGTCGACTTTCTGACAGCGATCATCACCAGCCTGCGGGTGATGAAGGCCAATCGCTTCACGATGCTGGTTTGGGCCGCATTGATCGCGACCTTGCTCCTTGTCGCCGCAATCACCGCGCTGCTGGGACTGTTTCTGGTCCTGCCCGTATTGGGCCATGCAACCTGGCACCTGTACCGCCGCGCGGTAGGCTGAGATTGCAGCAGGCCGGAATCCGCTTGCTCACCCGACCGACTGCCTTCGCGCTTCGATGAACGGTGCTTTATTAACATAGCACACCTTGATAGGATCCTTCCCTTCAGGAGGGACTTTCATGCTCGAATTGGTCAATGTCAGCCATACCTATCCCAATGGCACACGCGCGCTGGACAACGTAACACTCTCAATTCCCAAGGGAATGTACGGACTGCTCGGCCCCAACGGCGCGGGTAAGTCGACACTCATGCGGACCGTGGCGACGTTGCAAAGCCCCAGCGAAGGGCAGATCACATTCGGCGAAATCGACATCCTCAAAGAGCCCGAGAAGCTGCGCGAAACGCTCGGCTATCTGCCTCAGGACTTTGGCGTTTACCCCCGCGTTTCGGCCTATGACATGCTCGATCACATGGCGGTGTTGAAAGGCGTGGCATCAGCCGGAGAACGCAAAGATACGGTCGAAACCCTCCTGGCGCAGACCAATCTTTGGGACGTTCGCAAGAAGGCGATCGCCGGTTTTTCTGGCGGGATGCGGCAACGGTTTGGCATCGCGCAGGCGCTGATTGGCAATCCGCAATTGATCATTGTTGACGAGCCGACAGCCGGCCTCGATCCGGAGGAGCGCAATCGGTTCCTCAACCTTCTGGCTGAGATCGGCGAGAGCGTCGTCGTAATCCTTTCGACGCATATCGTTGAGGATGTGTCCGATTTGTGTCCGCAAATGGCTGTGATTGTGCTTGGCCAGATCAAGCAGAAAGGCGCGCCCAAAGACCTTATCGAACAGGCCAAGGGAAGCGTTTGGGCCAAGACAATCGCGCGCAACGAACTCGAAGCCTATCACGACAATTACGACGTGATCTCGCAGCGCCTATTTGCTGGCAACACGATCATTCACGTCCTGTCCGACAGCGATCCGGGCGATGGGTTTGCCAGCGTCGATGGCGGTCTTGAGGATGTGTACTTCACCACCCTCGCCAAGTCGCGGCGCGAAGCCTCCCAAGCAGCTGCAGCCTAATTGGAGAGCAAGCGATGTTCGGCAAAATAACCGCATTTGAGCTGCGCTATCAGCTGCGCAATCCGGTCTTCTGGGTTGCCGCGGTGATCTTCTTTCTGCTCACCTTTGGCGCCGCCACCAGCAACGACATTCAGATTGGCAGCGGCGGCAATATCAACGCCAATGCGCCGCTAGCGGTGATCCAGACCCATTTGATTTTGACGCTGTTTTTCATGTTCGTATCGACAGCTTTTGTCGCGAATGTGATCGTGCGTGACGATGAAAGCGGTTTCGGACCGATGGTCCGCTCGACGAGCGTGCGAAAATTCGACTACCTGATCGGCCGATTCACCGGTGCACTCCTGGCGGCGGCGATAGCTTTCGCGACCGTACCACTGGCAATCTGGCTCGGTTCGCTGATGCCGTGGGTCGATCCCGAAACGCTCGGCCCCAATCAGCTGTCGGTCTATGCCAGCGCATATTTCATCTTTGCCATGCCGGGCATGTTCATGGTGTCCGCATTGTTCTTCGCTATCGCAACCATGACGCGATCGATGATGTACACCTATATTGCGGTGGTCGTTTTTCTGGTCCTCTGGACGATCCTGATCGCAGCCGTGCAAGGACGGCCCGATCTTCAAGACACGGCTGCATTGTTTGAGCCATTTGGCCTTGGTGCCCTAGCCAATGCCACGCGTTACTGGACTGCGGCGGAAGCGAACACTCTCGTGCCAGCGCTTGAGGGCGGTCTGCTGGCCAATAGAATTATCTGGATCGGGTTTGCCATCGGCATGCTGGTTTTGGCCTATTGGCGCTTTAGTTTTGCTGAGAAAGGCGCGTCTCGGCGAGAGCTGCGCAAGCAAGCCAAGAAGGCGGCCAAGCTGGCTCGCGTCGCACCTCAGAAAGTCGACACACTTCCGGCGCTGCGGCCTGAGAAAAGCGCTTGGCCGCGGCTCTTAACCCGCACCAAGTTTGAAGTGCTCCAGGTTATCAAGCACCCGGCTTTCTTTGTGCTGCTGCTGATTGGTCTGTTCAACACGACAGGTGCCATTTTCCTTGGCAACCAGCTTTACGGCACCCCTTCCCGTCCGCTCACATTTGCGGTGATCCCGATCTTGCAGGGCGGCTTCACGCTGATCCCCGTCATCATCGCGATCTATTATGCAGGTGAGCTCGTCTGGCGCGATCGCGACCGCAAGATGCACGAGATAATCGATTCCACATCGGTGCCGGGCTGGAGCTATATGGTGCCCAAGACAATTGCCGTCACCATCGTGCTCTTCGCGGCCCTCGCGATCAGCATCATTTCGGCGATGCTGATCCAATCGATGCGCGGCGTCACGCCTGAAGCCGCGAAATATTTCAGCTGGTACATGCTGCCGCTGACCATCGACATGCTGATCCTGGCCATCCTGGCCGTGTTCGTTCAAGCGCTCAGCCCCAACAAGTTTGTCGGTTGGGGCATCATGGTGCTCTACATCGTCGCTACAACCGTGATCTCCAATCTGGGTTTTGAGCACCCGCTCTATCTATACGGGTCGACCGGCGCGAACCCGGTATCCGATCTCAACAGCAATGCTGTGGGCTATGAGCTCGGCTGGTGGCTGAGGCTGTATTGGGGCGCATTCGCGCTGATGCTCGCGGTGATGGCCCATCTGCTTTGGCGACGCGGTACGGAGACAGCTCTCAAGCCTCGCATCAAACGAGTGCCCGCTCGGCTCAAGTCGACTGCGGGGGCGTTGCTCGGCGTCGGCGCTCTCACTGCGATTGGCGCGGGTTCGTATATTTTCAATCAAACGAACCGCGTCGAGCAATACCGCACGAGCGACGACAATGAGGCGCAGCTGGCGGCCTATGAGAAGAAATATCTTCAATATGAGAGCGTCATCCAGCCGACTGTCACCGATATGACAATCGACGTCGAATTGTGGCCACAGGACACCCGCATGAAGGCGCGCGGACGCTATGCGATTTTGAACGACACCGATGAAACCATTGATGTCCTGCATGTGCGTTTGCCCGATCCGAATGCGGAGATCCTAGATATCCAAGTTGCGGGCGCGACGCTGGAAACCAATGACGCAGAGAACAAATATCGCATCTATCGGTTTGACGAGCCGCTCACTCCTGGCGCGACCAGCGAGTTGACATTCGAGACCCAGCGCTGGCAGCGCGGTTTCCGTCACAGCGGCAATGACACCAGGCTGGTTCGCAACGGAACCTTCCTCAACAACTCGGAATTCGCTCCTCAAATCGGGATGAACCGCGCCGGTCTGTTGCAGGATCGATCAACCCGACGAGAATATGATCTGCCCGCCGAACTGCGCCCCGCACCATTGGGCGATGAGGCTTCTCGCGAGCGCAATTATGTCGGAGCTGACTGGGTCACCGCCGACATCACGATCACCACCGATGCTGGACAAACACCGATTGCTCCCGGGGTGCGCGTCTCTGACACGGTCGAAAGCGGCCGCCGGGTTGCGCGTTTTGTGTCGGAAGAGCCAATCCTGTCCTTCTTCTCGATCCAATCGGCAGATTATGAGATAGCAAAGCGCGATGCCAATGGTGTTGAACTGCAGGTCTATTATCACACCACTCACGACACGAATGTAGAGCGCATGCTGAATGCGCTGGAAGCATCGCTGGACTATTACCGGGCCAATCTCGGCCCCTACCAATTCCCGCATGCCCGCATCATTGAATTCCCTGGCTATGCCAGCTTTGCTCAGGCCTTTGCTGGAACGATGCCCTATTCTGAAAGCATTGGCTTCGTCGCCGACTATGCTGATGAAGGCGATATCGACGCTGTCACCTATGTCGTCGCACATGAAGTGGCTCACCAATATTGGGCCCACCAATTGATCAGCGCCGATCAGCAAGGCGGAACCATGCTGGTCGAAACGATGGCGCAATATTCAGCAATGATGGTGATGAAAGAGATGTATGGCGAGGACCAGATGCGTCGGTTCCTCAAATACGAGCTCGACAATTACCTGACTTCGCGAGGTGGCGAAGCGATCGAAGAAGTCCCGCTCGAGCAGGTCGAGAACCAGGGCTACATTCATTATCGCAAGGGCGCGGTGGTGATGTACTTGCTGCAGGACCGTCTCGGCGAAGACCGCGTCAACGCCATGCTTCGTGACTTGCTTGATCGCTACCGCTTCAAGGGCCCGCCCTATGCCATCTCGACTGATCTGGTTGAGGGTTTTGTGAGCATCGCTCGAGACGAGCAGGAGCGACAGCTGGTTGAAGATCTTCTGCGCCGGATAACGCTCTATGATCTCAAGGTGGAAGAGGCTGAAACAAGCGAATTGCCAGACGGGACCTGGGAAACAGTCATGACCGTCGCAGCAACCAAATTCTACGCCGATGGTGAGGGCACGGAAACCGAGAGTCCGTTCGACGATCAGATCGAAGTAGGCGTGTTCACGGCACGCCCGGGATTGGGTGCGTTTGACACCACGAACGTGCTGATGATGGAACGACGGCCAATCCAGTCCGGCGTCCAGCAAGTCCGCATGGTCACCGAGGACGAACCCAGTTTTGTCGGGATCGATCCGTACAATAAGTACGTCGACAGGAATTCAGACGATAACGTATTCGAATTGGATTAGAGGCGTGAAGACCTCTAGCCGTGAGCGACGATATTCGACGTCTCAGCTGGCCCAAGCTCGGTGCGTTCGAACTCGACCCCATTGACGAATATGCAATTGGTGCCGACCATTCTCGCTTGCCTCAGTGAAGCGTAAGCCCGGTTCGATACCGATTTGAAGCTCACTCCTTCCTTGCCTTCATTGATGGCGCAGCTGAGAGTGATGCTCATCATTCCGGTCACCACTTTGACCCATTCGCGCTTCACATTCTCGCGCAGAGTGAGAGCAAATTTCAGGCCGGAATCGGCGCCCATGCCGATCAGCAGGACGCCAAAACGGCCCTCTCCAATGCGGCCGGCGATATCGCCATCTCGCTGACATGCCCGCAGCATGTCGGACAAGTCGCGCACCGTCAGATTGCTTGTTTCCTCGCCCCATTGCAGTTTGAATGCTTCAAAGCGATCGATCTCAAAGATCGCCAATGTGGCAGGAAGGCCAAGCCGGTGTGCGTTGGCGAGCGCCGTTTCGCATTTCTGCTCAAATGTATGGCGATCCAAGAACCCGGATATCGGGTCTGATCGGTAACTGCGGAGCCGAATCTCAAGCGCTTCGCGAATTGCAATGGCAACCAAGCACAGCGCCAGAATGACTGTCAGCGCCGTCATCACCAGCAGGCTCAGCGTGTTGAACTCCGTCTGACGCTGCACAAGCGCGTCAATTTCGACTTCCATCAACAGCAGTACTGCTGGTCGCAACAGTCCGAAGGCCGCGATTGAGGCCATGGCCCAGATCAGTATTCGATCCAAGATACTCATCGGACGCGCAAGCCAAAGCGTAACCGCGCTGATCGCGAACAACATCCCGCTCGCGCCGTTCTGCACGACCAGCGCCACAATATTGTTCTCGAAATCGAGCGCCGGATAGAGAACCGCGCTTGAAAGCACAGTCACGGCCAACATGGCCGCCATGGGGATTTTGTGATTGAGCCGTCTGGCCGAGCCCCAGGCAATCGCAATCACACTGCAACACGCCAGAATATGCAGCAGAGTGGTGCCGACCGCGCTCCAAAGCGACGGAAAGGCGAGATGCAGCGACATGGCCAAGAACAGAGCAAAGAACCCTGCTGCAAACCCCAGCAAATGCGGTCTTGTTTGATCAGCCTGCCACAACCCTAGGAAAGCTGCGGTGAACACGAGTGCGATCGACGGCAAGATCAGCTCCGCTGATGCTAGCTCCATATATAGACCCTCCGAATGTGATCGATATCAGAGCGTTCCGCTTATATCTAGCGAGCTTGTGGGCAGAGCGTGTGCTTCGCCGCTCCACTGGGGCGGCTTGGCACTTTCGAGCTGTCGATCAGTCCACGCACGGTGCAGGCCCATCGTCGCAACATTGCCGAAAAGCTGGAGCTGCGCGGTCCCAATCGATTGCTCGAATTCGCTGTGCGCCACCACCAGAACCTGGTCAGCGACGCTTAGACTGCCAGATCAGCTATTGCCGTGTTCCTGCCGTGCAATTTCGTGCAGCCAGTCGGCGTGACGAGGAGCCGTCTTGGTCTCGCTCCATTCGTCCAGCATCAAAGGGGCAACCCGCTTGAGTTCGGCATATTGCTCATCGGTCCCGATATCGGCGGCAAGCTCGACGCGATGACCATTGGGATCGAAGAAATAGATCGATTTGAAAATGCCGTGATGCGTCGGGCCTAGAACATCAATGCCCTGCCCCTCGATATGATCCTTGGCGGCCAGCAATTCTTCTTCCGATGCGACCCGAAAGGCCAAGTGCTGGACCCATTGCGGAGTATTCGGATCCTTGCCCATTTCCGGCTGATTGGGCAGCTCGAAAAAGGCCAGGATGTTGCCATTCCCCGCATCGAGGAAAATGTGCATGTAGGGATCATACTCGCCTGTCGACGGTACATGATCCTCAGCAAATGCGGTCGTGTAGTCCATGCCGAGCACGCGGCCATACCATTCGACGGTCTCTTTGGCGTCTTTGCAGCGATAGGCTGCGTGATGAACTCCGGCCAGGCTCGGTGCGGACGTCATTGGGCTGGCTCGCTCTCGACGTCGAGCACACCGCGCGCGATCTGGTCACGCTCAATGCTCTCAAACAGCGCCTTGAAATTGCCTTCGCCGAAGCCATCCTTGTAGTCGCCCACACGCTGGATGAACTCGAAGAAGACCGGGCCAATCCGCGGTTCTGCAAAGATCTGCAGCAGGAGGCGCGGCGCGCCACCTTCGGTCGTGCCGTCGAGCAGGATGCCGCGGCTCTGAAGCTCGCCCTCATCCTGACCATGGCCAGGAAGGCGTTCGGACAGCATCTCGTAATAGGTCGCCGGAGGCGCCGTCATGAACGGCACGTCGAGCTTCTTCAGACGATCCCAGGCGGCGACAATATCATCGCAAATCAGCGCGATGTGCTGAATGCCTTCACCATTATATTCGCGCAGATATTCTTCGATCTGACCCTTGCCATTCTCACCCTCTTCATTGAGCGGAATGCGGATCTTGCCATCAGGCGCCGTAAGCGCTTTCGACGTCAGGCCGGTATATTCGCCCTTGATGTCAAAGTAGCGGATTTCCTGGAAGTTGAAGAGCTTCTCATAGAAGTCCGCCCAATAGGCCATGCGGCCGCCATAGACGTTGTGAGTGAGGTGATCGATCAGCTGAAAGCCGCAGCCGGTCGGATATTTTTCGACCCCTGGCAGGTATTCAAAATCGATGTCGTAGATCGACAGCCCATTACCATCTTCGTCCGAGTAGCGATCGATCAGATAGAGAATTGATCCGCCAATTCCACGAATGGCAGGAATGCTCAGCTCCATCGGGCCAGGTGCATTGGCAACAGGCTCTGCGCCCTGCTCAAGAACGTGAGCGTAAGCAGCCGCGGCGTCGCGCACGCGGAAGCCCATGCCGCAGGCGCCCGGGCCGTGCTCTTGCGCGAAATACCAGGCTGCCGAACGTGGTTCATAATTGACCACGAGATTGATCCCGCCCTGACGCCACAGATCGACATCCTTTGAGCGGTGCTTCGCGACCAAGGTGAATCCCATTGTCTCGAAAACCGGTTCGAGCACGCCCTTTTCCGGCGCGCAGAATTCAACGAATTCGAAACCGTCTAAGCCAGCGGGATTTTCAAACAGATCACCTGGATGCATGGTCATGGGAGGGAGCCCTTCAATCACTCAATTTAGTTACGTTTGAAACTAAATACGCCATTTTGTGATTCTTGTCAAAGGTCAGAATTGCAGGATTGATTGCATGGCAGGGCAATCGCGTGCACTCTCCCACAAGGAGAGAGATGATGATCAAAACGCGCGGTATCAATCACGTTGCGCTGGTCTGTCGCGACATGGCCGAGACGGTTAAGTTCTACACCCAGGTGCTGCAAATGCCCCTGTTCAAGACGGTGCAGCTTCCCGATGGTGGGCAGCACTTCTTCTTCGATTGCGGCAATGGCAACAGCGTCGCATTCTTCTGGTGGGAGGATGCGCCCGAGGCCGCTCCGGGCATCGCTTCCGTCAAGAAATTCCCGTTCGATTCCAAGACTGCAATCGGCTCAATGAACCACCTTGCCTTTGATATGGCGGAGGAGGAGCTGGAAGCGGCGCTTGACCGCTTGCAGGAGGCCAATGTTCCGCACACCCATGCGGTGGTCAATCACGACGACAGTCCCGGCGGCGTCGCGCAGACCAATCACGATGGCGTGTTTGTACGCTCGGTCTATTTCACCGATCCCAACGGGATCATGATGGAGTTCGCCGCGACCACCAAGGTGTTTGGACCAGACGATATCGCACATGAGCCGGCGAGAGCTTCCCGTAAGGAGAGCGCCTGAGCCATGCCGAGATTGCGCGAAGTTCCCCGCAGCGAAGCGGACGAAAAGGTCGCCCTACCGCTTTACCATATGCTGTTTGGCGATCGCGATCCGGTCGCAGAGCCGGGCACAGACAGCGGCACGCCCGGTAATTGGTGGACCGTCTTCGCCAATTCACCCGACACGCTCAAACACGCAGCTCAAGGCTTCGCCTATTATCGCAGCGACAATCGCAAGCTCGATCCGATATCCCGCGAATTGGGACAAGTCTGGGCCGGCTGGGCCACAGGCTCTCAATTCGTCTTCTCGCAGCATTGCAAGAGCCTGCGGGGCCTAGGCTATTCGGAGGAGAAGATCGCGGCCCTGCCGCATTGGCAATCAGCCGATTGCTTCTCGGATCGTGAACGTGTGGTGCTCGCCTATGCCGATCGATTGGTGGTTGATGGCGGCCGGGTGCCGGATGCACTGTTTGATCAACTGAAAGCCGAGTTCTCCGACGAGGAGATCCTAGAGCTGACTTACATCACCTGCATGTATCACATGCACGCGATCATGAGCCGCGCACTCAAGACCGAGTTTGATGATCGCGACGAGCCGATTGTCGAAATGGCTTCACCCGATGGGTTCGATCCACAGCGATTTGTTGGAGCAGAGCGCTCAGACGATTAGGCCCTAAGCAACACGGCCGATATTGCGGCCATTCTCTTGCACAACGCTCAGTTTGGCTCCGAAGGGCTCCCCGCTTTCAAACAGGCTACGAGTTGCCTCGTCAGAGAGATCAGCATTGCCGCAGACGCGTTCGCCATCCGCATTGCGACCAATCCACACCGCGTCGCTGCCCGAACGCCCGTGATTGATCGTATAACTCTCCACTGTCGCGCTATCGAACGGCTGGTCGCTGCGCGCCACTGCATCATTGGCCATGGGCAGCTTGCTGAAGCGATCATTGGCTGACCAATCTGCTGGCTCGGTCGAGTAGATACCGGTCGCATATTTGCTCATCCAGCCGCCATTCGCACCGACCAGGGCAAAGGACCCGGAGGCCCCGCGAACACGCTCAATCGCCTCGCAAATGGCGTGTGCGGAGTAATTGTTCCCGGCCCCGCCAAAGAAGGGCAAGCCACCAGTCAGGGTCAGGCCGCGGGGATCATCCACCGCGATCCCGAAGTGATCAAGCTGGCCAAATACCGGTATCGCAAAGCACGAATAGAAATCGAGGAATTGCATGTCAGCCATGCTTTTGCCCGCGCGATCCAATGCGGCCTCAACCGAAGCGATCGATGCCGGGTTCTTGGACAGGTCAGGCCTGACTGAAAGCTCGAGCTCGGTCGCTTGTGTGACGGCGTGGATATGCACCCACTTATCCTCTGGCACGCCCAATTCACGCGCTTTCCCGGCGCTGCAAATGATGATTGCAGCAGCCTGGTTCACCTGGTCACGCGCGACTGTCATCCTCGTATAGGGTTCGGCCACAATCCGGTTGCGCTCGGTCACAGTTGCGAGCTCTTCAGCACTGCGCTCGACCGGTGCGGCCGCGTGCGGATTAACTGCCGCCACCTTGCTGAAGGGAGCAAACAACTCGCCAATATCGCCGCGATATTCATCAAGGCTCTTGCCCAGCTTGGCGCGGCGCGCGTTCTCAGCGATGGCGTAAAGCGGGATCGCGCCCGACGCGCCATGCGCGAACAAGGCCATCTCCATCATCCCATCGAGACCAAAACCGCGATCTTCAAACTCGCCGCCGATCTCTTCGGACCAGTCCAGAATCTTACCTTGCTTCCCAAGGGCCAGCGCGGTCGAGATCACCTCTGATCCGACAATCACAGCGCAATCGCTCTCGCCAGCGGCAACTGCAGCGGCGAACTCGCCAACATATTGCTGATTGGTCTGTCCGCCGGTTGGCGAGAGGATCAGCTTGGCAGGGCTGGCGCCCACCCGCTGGGCCAAGGCTCCCGGGATATTGTCAGGCGCGCCAAAGGGCGGCTCCTTCCCGGGCCGTGACATTTCGAACGCACGGATAGCCGCAAGCGTGTCGATCGCGTCAGCAACGGCTCCACTCGCCGAGCAATTGTCGATCGCTGCCGCAATCGCCCGCCCGCCAAGATCCATGTAGGACAAGGCCTCGTATCCAGGCTGGTCAACCCGCTCTGAATATTGTCCCACCCCGATGATGACGGGGGTGTTGTCGGCGATCATGCTGAGCGCTCCGTATCAGTCGACGAAACCGTCGACCCGCTCGACAATGATGGCCGGTGCCATGCCGCCTGCGGCGCACATCGTCACCAGACCATATCGACCGCCACGGCGCTCAAGCTCGTCCACCATAGTGCCGATCAGGATCGATCCTGTCGCACCGATCGGGTGGCCAAGCGCGATCGAACCGCCATTGACGTTGACGCGATCCCAATCGAGATCGAGATCCTTCATGAATTTGGCGGTCACGACGGCGAACGCCTCGTTGATCTCAAACAGATCCATGTCATCGAGCGTCAGGCCGGCCTTTTCCAACACCTTCTTGGCGGCGGGAACCGGCGCGTTGAGCATCAGCGTCGGGCAATCGCCCATATTCGCTGTCGCCACGACACGGGCACGTGGCTTCAGACCATTCGCTTCGCAATATTCCTTTGAGCAAACCAACACCGCAGCCGCGCCATCAACCACGCCCGAAGAATTGCCAGGACCATGGAAATGCTGGATGTCGACGTCAGGGTATTTCTGGTTGACCATTTCACGGAAGGTCGGCGTGCCCGGACCCATGGATGCGTCAGCCAGCTTCTCAAACGACGCCGGCAGCTCGCCGAGGATTTCCATTGTCGTGCCGGGCTTGGGGAATTCTTCCTTGTCGAGCACGACATTGCCATCATCGTCGATCACCGGAACGACAGACTTGTCAAAGCGTCCTTCCTCAATGGCGCGAGCGGCGTTTTGCTGGCTCTTGAAAGCAACCGTGTCGAGTTCTTCGCGGGTGAAGCCTTCGATCGTCGCGATCGCATCACCGCATACGCCCTGCTGGGATTGCGGGTGCTTCGCGGCCAGCCGCTCATTCCCTGCGCCCATGATCGGCGGCATAATGCCAGCCTGCATCTTCTCCTTCGCCATCTGCGCGGTGAGGCTCATCATCTCAGTGCCGCCTGCGACAACACAATCTTCCATGCCGCTCATGATCAGTGCGGCCGCGAGGTTCACCGAAGTGATGCCGCCGCCGCAGAAGCGATCGAGAGTCATACCGCTCGACTTAACGTCATAGCCGGCATCCAGAGCGGCCATCCGGCCCATATCGCTGGCTTGCTTGCCGTCCTGGCTGGAGACCGACCAGACGACGTCGCCGACGGTCGAGGTGTCGAGATCATTACGCTCGGCGATTGCCTTGAGGCATGTCGCTGCGAGGTGCTGGGGGTGCATGTGGGCGAGCGCGCCCTTCCCCTGTTTGCCAATTCCGCGCGGGGTGCGGACTGCGTCGATAATATATGCCTCGCCCATAATGCTGTTCCTTCTGGTTCGATCTTTATCGAAAATGCGGTTGACGTGTCCGTAAACCTTGCGCACCACGCACACAAGAATGAGTTTTTATTCAAAATGGGAGTGTGAGCATTGTCTGCAACTGATGAAGTCCTGACCGAGGTCAAAGACGGGGTCCTGATCGTCACGATCAATCGTCCCGAAGCCAAGAACGCCATGAACAAAGCCGCGGCCGAAAGAATCGCTGCGGCGATGGATCGGCTTGACGCTGAAGATGATCTGCGGGTCGGCATCCTCACCGGTGCAGGTGGCACCTTTTGCTCGGGCATGGACCTGAAGGGCTTCCTTCGTGGTGAAAGCCCCAGCATTGAAGGTCGTGGCTTTGGCGGCGTGGTGCAGGCTCCGCCCAAGAAGCCGCTGATCGCAGCTGTTGAAGGCTATGCCCTCGCCGGCGGACTTGAGTTGATGATCGCGTGCGATCTGGTCGTCGCCAATGCGGGAGCGAAATTCGGCATTCCTGAAGCCAAGCGCGGCCTCGTCGCCGCTGCCGGTGGCGTCATGATGCTGCCTGACCAGATCCCGGAACGAATCGCCATGGAATTGGCACTCACGGGTGACTTTATCGATGCAGGCCGCGCCTATGAGCTGGGACTGATCAATTCGGTGACCGATGGCGCAGCGCTCGACGGCGCTTTGGAGCTTGCCGGACGGATTGCAGCCAACGGCCCACTCGCAGTCCGAGTGTCTAAGCAGGTGCTCAAGGAATCGCGCGGTTGGGCGATGGAAGATCGCTACAGCAATCAGGGCAAACTGATCGCACCGGTATTCGTATCGGAAGATGCTCGCGAAGGCGCCGCCGCCTTTGCCGAGAAGCGCGCACCGAATTGGAAAGGTAAGTAAGATGCCGGTTATCGACGTTCCCCAACCCGAGTTCATGGAAGACGAAGAGATTTCGATCTTCGCAGACGCGGTTGGCAAATTCTATCAGCAACACGCGCCAGAAAAGCGCGTCGCGACCTGGCGTGAGAATGGCCAGGTTGAGCGTGAGTTCTGGCATGAAGCCGGTGCGGCCGGCCTGCTCGGCGTTTCGGTGCCGGAAGAATATGGCGGCCATGGCGGCGATTTCCGTCACGACATGGTGGTGATCGACCAGCAAGCCAAGCACGGTGTCGATGGCTTTGCTGCCAGCCTGCACAACACGATCATCCTGCCCTATCTCGTGCGCCACGGAACTGAAGAGCAGAAGAAGAAGTATCTTCCCAAGCTCGTCACCGGCGAATTGGTCAGCGCGATTGCCATGACCGAACCCGGGGTCGGTTCCGACCTTCAGTCGATCACCACGACCGCGCTGAAGGATGGCAATGGCTATCGCATCAACGGCGCCAAGACCTATATTTCGAACGGTCAAACGGCGGACTTTATCGTCGTTGTTGCCAAGACTGATCCCAATGAGCGCGCCAAGGGCATCTCGCTGATGCTGCTGGAAACCGAAGGCGCAGACGGGTTCCAGCGCGGCAAAAAGCTCGACAAGATCGGGCTCGATGCAGCTGACACGTCAGAGCTGTTCTTCGAAGACGTGTTCGTGCCGGCCGAGAATGTGCTCGGCGGAGTCGAAGGCAAAGGCTTCTATCAGCTGATGGGCGAGCTTCCGCAGGAGCGCCTGGTTATCGCCATGGGCGCGGCCACGGCGATCGAGAAAGCGCTCGATGTGACGGTTGAATACGTCAAGACGCGCAAGGCCTTTGGCCAAACGATTTGGGACTTCCAGAACACCCAATTCGTGCTTGCCGATCTTAAGGCGCGCGGCACGGCGGCGCGGGTATTCGTCAATGACTGCATCGCCAAGCTGCTCAAAGGAGAGCTTGATGTGGCGACCGCGTCGATGGCCAAATATTGGGTCACCGAATTACAGAGCGAAGTCGTCGACAAATGCCTGCAACTGCATGGCGGCGCTGGCTACATCAACGAATATCCAATCGCAAAAATGTATCGCGATGGCCGCATCACACGGATCTTCGGCGGTTCGAACGAAGTGATGAAGATGCTGATCGCACGGAGCATGTAAGCGAATCGATAGTTTTCAAAACACAGAATCAGAAAGGGGCGGCTCGCTTGTGCGAACCGCCCCTTCCTTTTGCCCTCTCCCAAAGGCTATTCGATAAACTGTCAGCTTAGAACTTGGTGCGGACAGTAACCCCGTAAGTCGCTGGCTCTTGCGGGAAGGCCGAGCGAGACGTGCTGCGAAGCACGGTGTTGAAGGTCACACCACGCGTCACCTGATCGGTGATGTTGACGCCCCAGACTTCCAGCGTCCAGCTCTCGTCCTGAGCACCAATACCCGCCCGCAGGTTGATCTTGGTGTTGCTGTCCTGGATGTCATACGGCAGCGGCGTTTGTGATGCCAAGATGACAGCCTGTGTCGATGTACGACGATCGCTCTCAACCCGGACCTGGCCCGAGATGAAACCACGCATATAGTCGCCAAGGTCACGATCGTAATTCGCACCCATGATGGCAACGATCTCTGGAGCGTTGGTGAGCGGATTACCGCACAGCGACGTCACGTTGATCGATGTGTTGGTACCAGCGCAATCGCTCGGATAACGCGCATCGGTGTACGTCACACCGGCGTTGATCGTCAGATTGTCATCCGGACGGATCAGCGTTTCGAGCTCGAAACCGCTTGAGAGCGCTTTCGCCACGTTGAAGGTGGTGAACTGAGCACCGGTGAATTCGAGAACCTGGAAGTTGCTGAAGTCTTCGTGGAAGATCGCCAGGTTTGCGGTGATCGCATCATCAAGGAATTGCGCCTTGATACCGAATTCATAGGCGTCGACCTCTTCCGAAAGGAAGGTCGGGTCAGCGCCGCCAGTATTCGCCGTAATATCGAGGTTGATACCGCCTGACTTATAGCCGTGCGTGAAGCTGGCATAGGCCGTGATCGGAGCATCAAACTGATAGGTCAGCTTACCGGTGTAGATCAGCTCGCTATCGCTGAACGGCACGTTGAACGGACGCGGCAGCGGGAAGGCTTCGCCATCTGCACCGAGTGCCGGAGCAGTAAACGCGAAGCAGCCCAAGCCGAGCACGCTCGGCACGAGTGCCGGACCAACGATGCCGCCAATGGCGCCCGCGCCATTGAGCAATGCCAAGCAGGCCGGGTTGTTGACAGCCGTCTGAGTGAATCCACCCGTCTTGCTCTCATCCGAATACCGCAGGCCAATCGTGGCGCTAAGGCTGTCCGTGATGTCGAGCGTGTTGTGGGTGAAGATCGACCAGCTTTCACTTTGCTGAGCATAGACGTTGGTCGCCGTGGTGATGTTCGGGGTCGTGCCCGAGCCATTCGGAACACCATCGTCGACCAGGTCCGTCAGCAGGCCAAGCGGTGCCGGGCCAAGCGCCCCACCGAACAGACCGCCGGCGAGCAGATCGAACTGCGAGCCAACCGCGAAATCGATCGAAGCGTTGATGTCTTCATCAGCGTAATAGCCGCCGACCAACCATGTCAGCGCGCCATCCAGCGCATCACCTTGCAAGCGGAGCTCGGCGGTGAAGGTCTGGATCTGCGTGTCGAGATCATCAACGTCGAACACATCGAGGCCCGAGAAGTCAGAGTCATAATTCTCGTCCGACTGGAAATCGCGATACGAACCGATGAAAATCAAATCGGCATTGTCGCTGATCGGGAATTCGATCTCGCCAGTGATACCCCATTGCTCGACCTGAGCTTGCGGCAGCCGGTTGGCCGTCGCGGTGAGATTGTCGAGCACGGTCTGTGCACCAGCCTGATCGTTCGCAGCCGTGGTAACAAACGGAGCGGCCATGCCGCCACGAGGGCCACCGCCCAGCGCAGCCAGTGTCGCTTCAAGCGGTGAAGCCGCCAATAGCTCAACAGCGGCACAGCACTGGTTTTCGCTTTCCGAATAATCGGCGATCAAGCGAATGTTGAGGCCGCTTTCGCCTTCATAGCCAAGCTGACCACGGACGAGGAACTGGTCGATCGTGTTTGACTCACCGATGAGAGTGCCATTGGCATCGACAATGTCGACATAGCCATCGCGGTTGCGATAGGCACCAGTCACACGCAGAGCGAGCTCATCCTGAACCAGCGGCACGTTGACCGCGCCTTGGACGTTGATGAGATTGTAATTGCCATAGGTCGCGTTGGCGAAGCCGCCAAACTCGGTCACGTCAGGGCCGACAGTGGTGATGTTCAGAGCACCAGCCGAGGTGTTACGACCAAACAGCGTGCCTTGTGGACCACGCAGAACCTCAACCCGCTCAATATCAACGAACTCGCTCAGGGCGACGCCGGGGCGCGACTGATACGCGCCGTCAACGAAGATACCAACCGCAGATTCAAACCCGATATTATTCGAGGTCGTGCCAACACCGCGGATACGAAGCACAACCGATCCCGATGCGATCTGCGCATTCGAGGTCGAGAAGCTTGGCGAAACCTGGGTGATGTTCTGGACGTTCACCACGCCCTGTTTTTCAAGCGCTTCGGGCGTCACCGCCGTCACAGCAATTGGAATGTCTTGAACGTCTTCCGCACGGCGAGTTGCCGTCACGATGATGACGTTATCGCGCGTTTCCGCGCCAGTATCCGTATCGTTGTCTTGAGCTACGGCCGGATTGGCCAGGAAGGTGCCGCCCATCAGGGCAGCCGCATAAACTGCGTGCTTACGTGTCATAGGTTTCCTCTCCACAAACCTGTTCTGTCACATGCTCCTATTGGAGCTTTGCGCGGTGCACCCTAACAGGGCGCAGCCACCTAACAAGAGTCACGGGCAGCTATTTGGAAACAGTAGCAAAAATGCAACAATCCGTGCTGCAGCGCAGCAAAGCTATACTTTGTAGCGTCAGCGCGAAATATCCTTAAGATCGAGTCATCGATCGTGCCAAAACAGCGTGAGGATCAATAACCCAGGCGCACGCCAAACCATACAGTCCGCGGCGCGCCCAAATCGATCGCGCCATTGGAATTGCGTGTAACGATGTCTTCGTCGAACAGGTTCTCACCCCGCATGACCAACGACAGATTACCCGTCACCGGCGCTTCGACAAATGCGTCGAGTGTGGTTGCTGCTGGCAGAATGGTGGTTTCCTGATCGTCTTCAAACTGGTCCGCGACATGCCGCAAAGTGGTGGCGATGCGCCAACCCTCGGCCGGTTCCCATGCCAGCGTCGCCGAAGCGGCAAAGTCTGGTGTCTGCGGAGGACGATTGCCATCGAGCGCGACTGACGCGCCCGATCCATCGATCGTCGCATCGGTGTAGGCCAACGAACCGTTGAAACTGATCTGTCCGAGCGAGACGATGAGATTGGCCTCAAGGCCCTGCGCCGAAATGGCGGGCAGGTTCTGCCGCTGCCGCAGATTGGGCGCGAGAGTGACATTGGCGATTGCATTCTCAACCCTATTATCGAACGCGGTCAGCGTGAGCAGGACGTCGCGATTGGGTCGCCAATCCAGGCCGACTTCATAACCCTCCAGCCGCTCATTCTCGAGCGCAGCATTGGCTTGCGTTACGACAGGAAACACCACGAAGGGTCGGTACAGCTCATTGAGCGTCGGCAGGCGCAACCCGGTATAGGCCGATGCGCGCAGACGCAGACCGCGTGTCGCATCAAAAGCGGCGCCCGCACGCCAGCTGACCGACCAATCGCTGCGATCTGGCGAGATCGTCTCGCTAACCAATGCGTTGTTCGCATCCAGTGCGCGGAAGAAACCATCAGCAATAACAGTCCGGTCAGCACGCAAGCCTCCCGTCAGCAACAGCGTTCCGATCTGCCAATCATCTTCGACAAACAGGCCGAGATCGCTGTTGGTTCCGCCAGCACGGCGCCGTTCGCGCAGCGCGCCGGTGAAAGCGCTGTAGGCTTCTTCCTGGAGTTCACCGTCGGACCGGCGATAGTCGGCCCCGATCCGCAAAGTGTGGCCACCTCCCACGGGCGGCCGGACTTCGATCTTGCCCCCCAGCCCTGTCGACGGCGTGTTGCGTTGATCAAGCACGCGAACGAAACGGGTCGAGCTGATCACCACATTCGAGAAATTGCGCGCCTGGACATAGGCCAGCGCATCGAATTGCCAGTCCCCGCGACCCACCACTCGTAAGCTCGCGTCCTGGCCTTCGCTGGTCGAATCCGCACCTTCGAAGCGCAAAGTGCGGGAATCGTCATAGACAAGGCCGCGCGCCTGCAATTCCACATCGTCGGACAATGGCGCCACGGCGCGAACACCGATTGAGTAGGACTCAAAGCCCGCTCTCGCCGTAGCCGGCACGCGTTGATCTTGCGGCGTGGTGAAGAAGCCTTGGCCGCGATCCCAGCGACCACTGATGACCCCAAAGCCCTGGCCCAGATCCGCCGACAAGCTGCCGCTGGCCTCGGTCTCTTCACGATCATTGACCAACAGGCTCGCCGCCACCGGACCAAGCGTTTGCGCATCCGCGCTTTCCAGTTCGATCGTGCCCGCCAGCGCGCCCGCGCCGAAAGGTCCTGATCCGCCGCCGCGCGTCACCCGGATCGCGCCAAGCGTTTCCGGAGCAATCGCATTGAACGGGATGTAGCCGAAGAACGGATCGCTGATTGGAACGCCATCCAGCAGGACCAGTGCCCGACTGGTGGCGTTGCCTCCCAGCGCGCGCAAGGTCGCACCTTGAGCGCTGGGATTGGCCGAGCGACTGTCCGAACGGCGGAATTGCTGAAAACCTGCCACGGTCTTGAGCACGTCATCGATCCGGCCAGATCCGGTCGAGACGATCTCTTCGCGAATGATCGTCGTCTCGGCATAGGCGATGCCCGACGGTGCCGGATCCAACCCGGAACCGGTCACGACAATCTCGTTCTCATTCTCGTCAGAATCGTCCTGAGCGAGTGCGGTAGAAGCGGAAATGAGGGCGAGGGTGGAAGCTGCAATCCGAATAGTGCTATTCATAGTGGCGCCGCCTAGACTATCGCGTAGAGATAGTCAGTTGCAAAATGCAATCATGACTCGCTTTTGCGGTCAGATTGTGCTTACATTCGTGTAAGTAAGGGAGAAAGACAGATGCTTGCTACTGCGCCGGACTATGATGTCCTAATCGTCGGCGCCGGGATTTCCGGTATCGGCATGGCCGCGCATATGGAGATGAAAACTCCGCAGCATAGCTATGGCATTGTTGAGCGCCGCGAGAATATCGGCGGCACGTGGGATCTGTTCCAATATCCCGGCATCCGTTCAGACAGCGACATGCACACGCTTGGTTTTGATTTTGAGCCGTGGCGGCATGAAAAGTCGATCGCCGACGGACCCAGCATCCTCGAATATCTCAATCGCATTGCCGATGAACGCGGCATTCGTGACCACATTCGTTTTGGGCACAAAGTGATCTCGGCCGATTTCCGCGACGACGAAGCGCGCTGGTATGTTGAGACTGAACTGGCCGACGGTTCGCGCAAGCTGCTGACAGCCAATTTCCTGTATCTGGGCTCTGGCTATTATGATTACGACGAGCCCTATGATGCCGGCTTCCAACTCGGCGATTTCCAGGGCCAAGTCGTCCATCCGCAATTCTGGCCCGAGGATCTAAATTATTCGGGCAAGAAAGTGGTGGTGATCGGATCAGGCGCGACCGCCGTCACGATCGTGCCGTCGATGGCCGAAGACGCAGAGCATGTGACAATGCTCCAGCGCACACCGACATGGATGTTCTCACGACCGGCCAAGGATTGGATCGCGAACACTCTACGCAAGATTCTGCCTGACGGGATCGCTTACAAGATCACCCGCTTCAAGAACATCAAGATGCAGGATTATGCCTTCAAGGTGGCGCGCGACAAGCCGCAAAAGGTCAAAGACGCGATCTACAAGGGCATCGAGAAGGCATTGGGCAAAGGCTATGACAAGGAAGCCTTCACGCCGCCTTACAATCCGTGGGAGCAGCGTCTGTGCCTGGTCCCGGACAATGATTTGTTTGAAGCGATGAATGCCGGCAAAGCATCGGTTGTCACCGGACATATTGAAGGTTTTGAAGCCAATGGCATCCGGCTGAAATCGGGTGAGCTGCTCGAGGCGGATATCATCATCACCGCAACCGGACTGAAACTGGCGATCGCCGGCAAGATCGCGGTCAGCCACAATGGCACGCCGGTCGAGTTCCATGAACGCTTCTATTATAAGGGCTGCATGTTCTCGAACCTGCCCAACCTAGCGGTGGTGTTCGGCTATCTCAACGCCAGTTGGACGCTGCGCGCTGATATCAATTCCGACTATGTCTGCCGCGTGCTCAACACGATGCGCGAACGCGGAATGGATATCGCAACGCCGGTCCTCACACCGCAGGAAGAAGCGGGCATCGAGGAAGATGATCTGTTCGATTTCTCGAGCGGCTATATCCAGCGCGGCAAGCACATCATGCCCAAATCCTCGATCGAATACCCCTGGCGCCTCAATCAGGAATATGTGTTTGATCGCAAGCGCATGGCGCAGGACCCGCTCGATGACGGCTTGCTTACCTTCACGCGAGCGGGCGCCAATGCCCAACACGCCGAAGAACAACTCGAAGCGGCTGAATAGACGCGTCTTCGTGGTAGCCTTGCCGAGCGAGTTCGCTTAGATATTGGCGCATGACTGCTTCAGACAAAATCTGGACCGCAGGCCTCGTCATCATTGGTGACGAGATCCTTTCGGGCCGCACGCAAGACAAGAACATCGCGCAAGTTGCCAGTTGGCTGCAGGTCCAGGGGATCCGGCTTGCCGAAGTTCGCGTGGTTCCCGACATTCAGGAGCGCATCATCGAAGCGGTCAATGCTTTGAGAGAAGCCAATGACTATCTCTTTACCACCGGCGGAATCGGCCCAACGCATGACGACATCACCGTCGACGCCGTGTCCGAAGCGCTCGGTGTACCGGTTGAGATCAACGAAGAAGCGCGAGCAATCCTCGAACGGTATTACACGGACAAAGGCGGGCTCAATGAAGGCCGCTTGCGCATGGCACGCGTGCCTCAAGGCGCCGAACTGATCCCCAACCGCATGTCCGGCGCCCCTGGCATTCGCCGCGGCAATGTGATCCTGATGGCTGGTGTACCGCACATCACGGCGGGCATGCTTGACGCGCTGACGGGTCAATTGGAAGGCGGCGCACCATTGCTGTCAGAGACCGTCGGCTGCTGGATCGCGGAAAGTGAAGTCGCGGGCCTGCTGCGCGAGGTCGAGAAGGCGCATGAGAATTGCCAGATTGGCTCCTACCCGTTCTTCCGCGAAGGCAAGGTTGGCGCCAACTTCGTTATCCGGTCGACCAGCGAGGAAGACCTCCGAAGCTGTGTCGACACCCTCACCGATGGCTTGGCGACTAGCGGATATAACTTCACGCCGGGCGGGATCTGACGCGAAGCCCCAAACAACAATCCAAACGTGGTCTTAACGCTTCTGCGTTACCATCGCTGGTGCGATGAACCACGCTTATATCACGATTGATACCGAGTATTCCTCGGGCCTCTATCAGGGGCCCGATGCGGCTGCGCGTGAAGACAATTTCAAGCGCTCGATCGACTGCGAAACGCCAAGCGGCCCTGGCGGCATTGCGCATCAGCTCAAAGTGCTGGCCAAGCATGGCCAGCGCGCCGTGTTTTATGTCGATCCGATGCCCGCTTTGGTTTGGGGCGTGGCTGCGATCGAGGACATAGTCGGCCCGATCATCGATGCCGGGCAGGACGTGCAATTGCACATCCACACCGAATGGCTGGGCTTTGCAGATCCCGCGCATCGACTGCTGCAGGGGTTGGAGCAGAAATCAGGCACCAATATTGCTGATTTTGGATATGACGATCAGCTCGTTCTGCTCGACTTTGCGCGGCAAATTCTGATCGAAGCAGGAGCCCCCGCGCCAGTCGCGTTCCGGGCGGGCAATTACGGCGCCAATGACGACACATTGCGCGCGCTCGCCTCGCTTGGCCTGCAATATGATTCAAGCCACTGCCCGGGCATTGAAGGCGGCTATGACAGGCTGTCGCTCAGCCGAGAGGATCGCGAGCCGATCGAGCATTGCGGCCTGATTGAAGTCCCCGCCGGATGCATTGCGACCATCAAGGGTGGGCTGCGGCACGCACAGATCACCGCGCTTTCGCTCAGCGAGATGAAGGCGGCCTTGCGCCATGCACGCGACACCGATCAAAACGCATTCACCCTGGTCAGTCATTCGTTTGAGTTGATCAATCGTCGGACGCTGGCGCTTAACAAGATCGTCGCCGCTCGCTTTGAAGGACTGGCGAAAACACTGGCTGAGATGGATGGGATCGCCAGCGGCGATTTCCGTCACAATCCGCCGCGAGTGCGCACGCGCGACAGCGCTCTGGACGCACTCCCCGCCACGCCATTGAGAACTGGTTGGAGGCTAGCAGAGCAAGCGGTCTCCAACACGCTGTATGGAGCGCTCTGATGAACGCCCAGACCAGCATCGACTTCACGATCGGCTCGCGCCGCCTGCTCGCCTTTGATCGCGATTTGGCGAGTTGGACGTTCTCGCTCGAAGACATCCTCGCCGAAGACCGCGACCTGGACCCACCTGCAAGCGGTCCGGATGGGCTGCGCGTACTCTCCGCACCACAGAGCGCGGTCGAGGCTATCACGTCCCGCTTCCCCGATCATGTTATCGGCGGACGGCAGGACTACCAGCGGCACTATATCGACATGGCTGGCTCCTATGACGACTATCTCGCTCGCTTCTCAGGCAAGACCCGCTCAACTCTGCGGCGCAAGCAACGTAAGCTAATCAAGCAGCTCAGTGACGGCTATGCGATCAGCGAACATCGCACTCCAGCTGAGATCGAGACCTTCCTTGACGCTGCCCTGCCGCTGTCGGCGAAGACTTATCAGGCGCGGCTGCTCGACGCCGGGCTGCCCAGCACGGACGAGGCGCGTGCCGAAATGCTCGAGGCGGCAGAGCGCGACGCAATGCGGTGCTTCCTACTGCACGGTGAAACTGGCCCGATCGCCTATCTCTCGCTTCCGGTGATCGGTGAAACGCTGGTCTATGCCCATCTCGGCTACGATCCAGACTGGTCGCGCCTCTCGCCCGGCACGGTGCTGCAGATGGAAGCGCTGGACCGACTGTTTGCCGAGCAGCTTTATCGCTACTTCGACTTCACTGAAGGTGAAGGCTCGCACAAGGCCATGTTTGGCACCGATTCGGTGGCGTGCAGCAGCTTTGTCCTGCTTGAGCCAACGCTCGCCAATCGCGCACTTCTTTCAGCACGCAGCGGCTTTGACGATGTTGTGGCCTTGTCCAAAGGCCTCGCCGAACGCTCCGGCGCATTGAGCAAAATGCGCGGCCTGCTGCGCTCATAGAAAAGGGCCGGGAGATCGCTCTCCCAGCCCGTTTCTGTTTGCTTCAAGCGCCAGCGCTTGAAGCCAAGACTTACGCGCCTTCAACCTCGGCGATGTCGATCTTGAGGCCCGGACCCATGGTCGAGGTCAGCGAGATCTTCTTGACATATTTGCCTTTGGCGCCCGACGGCTTGGCTTTCACCACAGCTTCGGTCAGCGCCTTGAAGTTGGCTTTGATGTCTTCATCCTTGAACGACAGCTTGCCGATGCCGGAATGGATGATGCCCATCTTTTCGACGCGGAATTCAACCTGGCCGCCTTTGGCGTCCTTTACGGCTTGTTCCACATTCGGAGTGACTGTGCCCAGCTTCGGGTTCGGCATCAGGCCTTTCGGACCCAGCACCTTACCGAGACGGCCGACGACGCCCATCATGTCAGGGGTTGCGATCACGCGGTCATAGTCGAGATTGCCAGCCTGCATGTCTTCCATCAGGTCTTCAGCACCAACCTTGTCAGCGCCAGCGGCGCTTGCCTTGTCAGCGTTGTCGCCCTTGGCAAACACGGCGACCTTCACGTCCTTGCCGGTGCCGGCTGGAAGCGAGATCATGCCGCGAACCATCTGGTCAGCGTGACGTGGGTCAACGCCAAGATTCATCGACAATTCGATGGTCTCGTCAAACTTCGCCTTGTGATCGCGCAAAGTCGCGATGGCTTCGTCGACGCTGTAGAGCTTCTCGCGATCGAGTTCCGCGACAGCTTTTTGCTTCTTGCTCAGTTTTGCCATGGTCTTAGCCCTCCACCACTTCGAGGCCCATCGAACGGGCTGAGCCTTCGATGATCTTCATGGCCTGATCGATATCGTTCGCGTTGAGGTCCTTCATCTTGGCCTCAGCGATTTCCTTCACGGCGCTCTGCTTGATCGTACCAGCAGATTCTTTGCCGGGCTCGCCTGAGCCTTTCTTCAGCTTGGCCGCTTTCTTGAGCATGTAGCTCGCAGGCGGGCTTTTGAAGGTGAAGGTGAACGAACGGTCCGCGTAAACGGTGATCGTGGTTGGGATCGGAGCGTTCTTTTCAAGGTCCTGCGTAGCAGCGTTGAACGCCTTACAGAATTCCATGATGTTGACGCCGCGCTGACCCAGAGCAGGGCCGATTGGCGGTGACGGGTTTGCGACACCAGCTGGCACTTGCAGCTTGATATAGCCTTCGATTTTCTTGGCCATGTGGCCTTCCTTTCGCACTGTCGAACGCCGCTTGCCTAGCGAAGCCAAGACGCTCTCATGTTAAGCGGTCCAGCGGCCGGATTTGGGTCCAGCCTCCCGCACGGTTTTCTCAGGTTTTCGCCGAGAAGCGGCGCACATAGCGGCTACGGGGGGTTTTGCAAGCGTTTTGGGGGCGGAGTGGCCCCATCAGGATTCGAGCTGCTCGCAGATATGAGTCGCGCCATCGCACTCGTGATGGACAAATCCGCTCGGTTCAGCAAAAGCTCTCCCCATGAGTTGGAACACGTTTGGGCGCATGCTGCGCTACACAACCTGGGGCGAAAGCCATGGTCCTGGCCTGGGGGTGGTGCTTGACGGCTGCCCGCCGGGCCTGTCGCTGCGCGCCGCCAAGGACATCCAGCCCTTTATGGAGGCCCGCAAGCCAGGGCAGAGCAAATTCACGACTCAGCGCAAGGAAGCCGATCTGGTGAAGATCCTCTCCGGCGTGTTCGAGGATACCACGACCGGCACGCCGATCCATTTGATGATCGAGAACACCGATCAGCGCTCCAAGGATTATTCCGAGATCGCGCAGGCCTATCGCCCAGGCCACGCTGATTACACCTATGACGCCAAGTACGGCATTCGCGACTATCGCGGCGGAGGCCGCAGCTCGGCCCGCGAAACGGCGGCGCGTGTGGCTGCAGGGGCCGTCGCACGGCTGATCATCCCTGAAGTCAAAATCACCGCCTATGTCTCCGAGCTTGGAGGCGACGCGATCGATCGCTCGACGATCAATTACGACGAGATCACTCGCAATCCCTTCTTTTGCCCTGACAGCTGGGCAGCCAAACGCTGGGAAGAGAAGGTCGAGAAGGCCCGCAAGGACGGCTCATCGCTGGGCGCTGTGGTCGAATGCGTGGCCGAAGGAGTGCCCGCAGGATGGGGCGCTCCGGTCTACGGCAAGCTCGACAGCGACCTCGCCTCAGCGATGATGAGCATCAACGCGACCAAGGGCGTGGAGATCGGTGATGGCTTTGAAGCCGCTCGCCTGACGGGTGAAGAGAACGCCGATGCGATGTCACCCGGCGAAGATGGCAAGCCCGTCTATGCCAGCAATCATGCTGGCGGGACGGCAGGCGGAATTTCGACCGGGCAACCGGTAGTCTGCCGCGTAGCATTCAAGCCGACGAGCTCGATCCTGACACCGGTGGATTCGATCACGTCTGATGGCGAAGCGACTCAGGTGCGGACCAAGGGCCGGCACGATCCCTGCGTTGGCATTCGCGGCACGCCGGTTGTCGAAGCGATGATGGCTTTGGTGCTGGCAGACCACAAATTGCTGCATAGGGCGCAATGCGGATAGTCCTCACCGGCTCATCCGGCCGGATCGGGCGCGCGATCTATGGCGCCCTCGCCGAAGATCACGACGTCCTGGGAATTGATCGCAGTGTATTCTCGACCACGCAGGTGATCGGCGACTGCGCTGATACAGAATCGATCAAGCCGCTGCTCGATGGGGCTGACGCGGTGATCCACACCGCTGGGCCGCATGCGCCGCATGTCGGTGTGGTGCCAGATGCCGAGTTCGAGCGGATCAATGTCGAAGGCACGCAGTCCCTGTTCGAATGTGCGCGGGCAGCAGGCGTTCAGCGCTTCGTCTACACGAGTACGACCGCGCTCCACGGTCATGCCACTCAGCCCGGCTCGTGCGTGTGGATCGACGAAGACACCCAGCCGCAGCCCAAAAGCATCTATCACCGCACCAATCTGGCAGCTGAGACGCTTCTCGAGAGTGCGGCGGACGAGACACTTGCTGTCCGCGTCCTGCGCATGTCGCGCTGCTTTCCCGAGCCCGCGCCTGATATGGCCACCTACAGGTTGCACCGCGGTGTCGACGCGCGCGATGTCGCAACGGGACACGTGCTCGCCCTCACCAGCCAAGGCGATCCCTTCGAACGATACATCCTGTCTGGCGCGACACCCTTCTCCAAAGATGATTGCGAAGCTCTAGCGGGCGACGCACCGTCGGTGATCCGCGCGCGCGTGCCGGAGCTCGCGGCCGAGTTTGATCGGCGCGGCTGGAGCCTGCCCCAGAGCCTGGACCGAGTGTATGATCCAGCGAGAGCCATCACCGAGCTGGGCTGGAAACCAGCCCATGGCTGGGAAGAGGTATTCGCTCAGCTTGATAGGGCCAGTATCGAGGTCTTGCCGCCAGGCGCAAAAATCGCTCGCAAAGCCGAATAGAGGTGGATCAAAACTCTGTTTTGAGCGTTGGCAGAACGAGGAAAAACCGCGCTTTGCTCGACTTGCACTTTAAGTGGTTCAATCGATCAATAAGCGCGCATTAATCGATTGGACGGATCAACGCAAAACCGTCATTGAGCCAACATAAAGTGTATTAAACCCCGCAAGATTCGTATTGGAGGAGAGACTCTCATGGACGCAAAGACTGGAGATATCAGCGGCTGCCCATTCCACGGCGACGAAGGAACCCGTTCGCTGTTTGGCCGCACTAACAAGGACTGGTGGCCGGAAACCACCGCCGTAGACATCCTCGTGACCGAAGGCCGCAGCGCCGATCCCTATGGTGACGATTTCAACTATGCCGAAGCCTTCAACGCGCTTGATTACAACGCGCTCAAGGCGGACCTCACCGCATTGATGACCGACAACCAGGATTGGTGGCCAGCCGATTATGGTCACTATGGTCCGTTCTTCATCCGTATGACCTGGCACGCTGCCGGCACCTATCGCACCGGCGATGGCCGCGGTGGCGGTGGCTCGGGTCAGCAGCGCTTTGCGCCGCTCAACAGCTGGCCGGATAACGGCAATCTCGACAAGGCGCGTCGCCTGCTTTGGCCGATCAAGCAGAAATACGGCAAGCATATCAGCTGGGCTGACCTGTTCATCCTCGCCGGCAATGTCGCCATCGAATCGATGGGCGGCCCGGTATTTGGCTTTGGCGGCGGCCGTGCCGACGTCTACGAGCCCGAGACTGTCTATTGGGGCACCGAGTCACTGTGGGTCGATACCGGCGCCGAGACGCGGATCCAGCCCGACAAGGAAATGGCTTTGGAAAACCCGCTCGCGGCGATCCAGATGGGCCTGATCTACGTCAATCCTGAAGGTCCTGGCGGCAATCCCGATCCGCTGCTTTCGGCTCGCGACATGCGCGAGACCTTTGCTCGCATGGCGATGAACGACGAAGAGACTGTTGCTCTCACCGCTGGCGGCCACGCTTTCGGAAAGGCGCACGGTGCTGCGCCGGCAGACACGTTCAGCGACAGCCCGGAAGGCGAAGCGCTTGAGAAGCAGGCCTTTGGCTGGTTGACCGATCAGAGCGAAATCGACGCTGGCAACATCACCACGTCGGGCATCGAGGGCTCATGGTCGAACAACCCGACCTCTTGGAGCCACGACTATTTCCGCCTGCTGTTCAAATATGATTACGAGCTCACCAAGAGCCCGGCCGGCGCGCAGATGTGGACTCCGGTCAATCCTGATCCGGAAGACATGGCGCCTGACGCACGTGATCCGAACAAGAAGGTCCCTACCATCATGACCACCGCCGACATGGCGCTCAAGATGGACCCGGCCTATGCGGAAATCTCGAAGCGTTTCCACGACAATCCGGAGCAGCTCGACGACGCATTCGCCCGCGCATGGTTCAAGCTGTGCCACCGCGATATGGGCCCGAAGGTCCGTTATCTCGGCCCTGAAGTGCCTGCAGAAGATCTGATCTGGCAGGATCCGATCCCAGCCGGTTCGGCGCCGTCGAATGCGGCTGTCGACGGGTTCAAGACGGCTATCCTTGGCTCAGGCCTCACAGTCAGCGAGCTGGTGAAAGCGGCGTGGGCCTCGGCTTCAACCTATCGCAATTCAGATCACCGCGGCGGTGCCAATGGCGCGCGCGTCCGGCTCGCTCCGCAGAATGGTTGGGCAGCCAACGATCCTGACGAGCTGGGCAAGGTCCTGGCCAAGATCGACGAGCTGCGCGGCGAATTGTCGATGGCTGACGCAATCGTGCTCGCCGGTTCGACTGCGGTCGAAAAGGCAGCCGCCGATGCTGGTCACGCTGTGATCGTTCCGTTCACTGGTGGTCGCGGCGATGCCAGCGACGAGCAGACCGATGGCGAAAGCTTCGATCCGCTCGAGCCGTTTGCTGATGGCTTCCGCAACTATCTGCGGACCAAGGCCAGCGTGAAAACCGAAGACCTGATGGTCGACAAGGCGCACCTGATGGGCCTTTCGATCCCTGAGATGACCGTTCTGGTTGGCGGCATGCGCGCACTTGGCGCCGTAAGCGGCAACACTGGCCACGGTGTCTTCACCGACCGCGTTGGGCAGCTGACGCCGGACTTCTTCACCAACCTGCTCGACATGTCGACCAAGTGGGCACCCGTCGATGGCAGCGGTGATGAAGAATATGTCGGTACAGATCGGGCAACGGGCGCCGAGAAATATCGCGCAACCCGCGCTGACTTGATCTTCGGCTCAAACTCACAGCTGCGCGCGCAGGCAGAAGTCTATGCCGAAAGCGGCAACGAAGCGAAGTTCGTCAATGACTTCGTGGCTGCCTGGGCCAAGGTGATGAACGCGGATCGTTTCGATCTCGCCTAAGCTTGGCTGGCAATTCAAGTGAACAAGGCCCTCGGCAGCGATGCCGGGGGCCTTTTCATTGGTGGCAAGAGACCGGTTCAAATTTCGCGGCAAGCGCTCTAACACCTCCTCCAATTGAGGAAGAGGAGCGTTGCGTGCGGATTATTCTGAAGATCCTGGCCGGCCTGGCGATTGTGGCTTTGCTGGCGGCATTGGCGGCGTGGCTGTTCCTGCCATCATACAATGATCGCCAGACCAATGGAGAGCTGGCTCTGGCCGGGCTGTCATCACAGGTTCGGGTGATCCGCGACGAGCGTGGCACGCCTTATATCTATGCCAACAATCTCGCCGACGCTGTGCGCGCACATGGTTTTGTTGCCGGGCAAGATCGGCTGTTCCAGCTCGAAGTCGCCAAACGCGCCGCAACCGGCAGGCTGTCCGAGATCTTCGGCCCGGGCAGCGAGGACGCCATCCTCAATCTCGACAAGGAATCGCGCACAATCGGCTTTGCTCGCATCGCAGCGCGGCAAGCGGAGATCCTCTCGCCACGCTCGCGCGCGCTGCTGACGCCCTATCTCGAAGGGCTGAACGCCTATGTCGAGACGCGCCAGGACACGCATCCGATGGAGTTTGACCTGGCCGGATTTGAGCCCGAGCCATGGACCGAGACCGACCTGCTGGCACTGGCCTATTTCGGCGGATGGGGCAGCGCGGCCAATTTCGACGGAGAGCTGATTGCCCACCAGGTGATCGAGGCCATTGGCGCTGAGAATTTCGAACAGATCGCACCGCTCGTGATCAATCCTGATGATGTGGCGACGCAGAATGCCTCTGGGTCGGTTGCACGGGCTGGCGGAAACACCTCAAAGCTTGCGGCTTGGACAGACGGCGGATGGCGTCAACAAGGCATGGGTGGCAGCAACAATTGGGCGATCAGCGGGGCCAAAAACGGTTCCCCCGCGGCCGTTGTCACCAATGATCCGCACCTCGACAGCCGCAACCTGCCGGGGCCGTGGCACCCGGTTGGCCTGATCACCCCTGACATGCGGGTAATCGGGGTTAGCACCGGCCTTCCTGGCGTGATTATCGGTCGCAATGAGAACGTCGCTTTTGGTGTGACCAATGCCTATGCCGACGCGGTCGATCTTTATGTCGAGACGATCGATCCCGACAATCCTGCGAACTATCTCGAGGGCGAGCAATCGATCCCGTTCGAGACTGTGACGGAGACCATCCGGATCAAGGATGACGAAGTCGAAGGCGGATATCGCACTCTGGAATTGCCGGTGAGGCTCACCAGTCGCGGTCCGGTGATCAATGATCATGCATCGGACGAGCACGTGCTTTCGGTTCGCTGGGCAGCGGTCGAATATATGTCACCAGATCTCGGTCTCGACGCGCTGGCAAGCGCCTCGACGATCGAAGAGGCTTTGGCGGCGGTCGAGAGCGCGCGGATTGTATCGCTCAACTTCGTTATCGGTGACGTCACGGGACGTGTTGCGAGACGCGCCAGCGGAGCGGCACCCATTCGCCTTCGCGGCGACGGGATGAGCCCTTTCCCGATCACCGACAGCGTCGACAATTGGGGTGCAGAGATTCCTGCTGACAGCATGCCGGGCGAGATCGACCCGGAGCGCGGCTGGACCGGAACCGCCAACCACATGACGGCGACCGCGGACTATCCCTATGTCTACACCACCTATGCCTCGCCCGATTTCCGCTATCGCCGGATCAGCGAGATCATGGCGGCGGACCAGCTGAGCGCCGACGATGTGTGGGATGCCCAATATGATACGCTCAACCTCTATGCCCGCGATCTCGCTCCGATATTCGCCAATGCTCTGAGCGCGAGCGAAAATGCGGAACTGCAGGAGATCGCGCAGATCCTGTCCGATTGGGACCATCGCGACGAGGCAGACGCGATCGCCCCGACCCTGTTCCAGGAGACCAGCCGCCAGCTCGCCCAAGCGACATTCGAGGATGAGCTCGGGCCTGAAGCCACCGCCGCCTATCTGTCCAACTGGTATGTGTGGCAGCAACGCTTTCACGCGCTGGTGACGGAGGGAACTTCACCCTGGTTTGACGACACAAGCACCGAAGCGAGCGAGACCCGCGACGCGTTGATCCGCCGTGCAGGCCAGGCCGCTCTTGAGCGGCTTGAAGAGACCTATGGCAGCGATCGTGACGCTTGGGCCTGGGGCAAGCTCCACCAAATCCACTTCCAAGGCCCCTTGCGGCTTGAAGGGATTGCAGGACGCTGGACGGGCAATCGCAGCCTTGCGATGCCGGGCTCGGGTGAAACGCTGATGCGCGCGCTCTACCCTTACGACCAACCGTTCGATTCAAAATGGTTCGCGTCGCTGCGGATGACCGCCGATCTCAACGATCCGGACAAGGTCCGCGCAGTCTTGCCCGGCGGCGTGGTCGGACGGACCTTCAACGCAAACCTGGCCGATCAGAACGCGATCTGGGCCTCAAAAGACGCTCAGGCCTATTGGTGGTTTAGCGACAGCGCGATCGCTGAGCACGCCCAGGACACGCTGACGCTAAAGCCACAATAGCGGCGCTATGATCGCGACGGGAACGTCCCGACCAAGGCGATGCACCACGTCACGGTGGTGTAAGGCTGCATGTTGTTGAACGGCTGATTGGCACCGTTCAGCTCGACGTCGATGCTGAGATTTGACGTGCCCAATTCGGTGTCGGCCAATGCGAGAGCAAGGTTGTTATTGCGGGCATTGGCTTCGGCGGCAGCGCTGTCATTGAGCGTACCAACCGGAATTCCGGCACCCGCTTCATGGTTATGTGCCGGCATGTTCAGCGAATTGAGCGTCGTCTCTTCAGACCCGCTGCGTGAGCCAAGAGGCCGATTGGTCAGACCGGGTCCGGTTCCCTCGCCAATGGCCACGCGACCGCGCATATCTGGCAAGGCAAAGGTGGTCCGTCCATCGCCGCCATAGATCGTGCCGAGAAGAGAAAACAGCGCGGTGTGCGAACTGATCGCTAGCAGTTGACCATTGGCCTCTGCCCAGCCGCGCGGGCAAAAATTGAACCCGACCATGACCATTTCACCAATGAACGGATCATTGCCTGCATGCGCTGGTGCTGGTGCGATTCCTGTGCCCATGACTGCCAGTGCGGCAGCCGCCGAAAGAACTTTGCTTTTCATGATATTCCCCAATGAATTTACATCATTGCGCCCGTGCCATTGAGGATGCCGCGCACGAAGCTGCAGGACAAGGCCGACGCCCGGACCTATCACCAATCGACCAATAGGATCAGAGCCAGCCGGCGTCTTTGAGCTCAGCCACTTGCGCTCGGCTGACTGGGGCTTGGATCTCGCGAGCCAGCTGCAACCTTACATTGCGCCCGTCGCGAATGACGCTTTCAACCGCGCCGCGCGCGACCCACCAGGACCGATGAACCTGCCGACCCTCCAACCCTTCAAGCTCGGCGATTGCGTCGCGCAGACGCAGCAGCACCATGTCAGACCCTAGCGCCGTGTGCACACGAACGTAGTGATCTTCCATCTCAAGCGCGATGATATCGCTCCCCAGCTCGGGCGGGAGCCGATCGACCAATCGAACCGAAGACGTCGGCACGGTCACTTCAGGTTCGAACTGAGGAGCAGCCACAGGCTGGGCGGGTCGCTGGATGACGTGGAACAGCAGAGTGATCCCCCCGCCAATGATCAGCACATAGCCATAATGGACCAAAGCCTCATCAGGCGCCGGGAACCGATAGACTGGAGCCAATAGCTGATTGAGCGACCAGACCACGACCGCCATCGGTATGGTGGCAATCATCACACCGGCAACCCACAACCAAATGCGCGGCAGGTCGAGCGTTTGGGCCGCTTTCTCGACCAACCACCCCATCGGCGAGTAGATCATGTAACCGGCATAAGACAGGCCGAGCCAGACCATCAGCCGAATAGCCAGCGGATCGTTAATGCTGCCGAGCGGACCGATCAGCGCGAGGAAAACTCCAATCACCGTCATGATCGCCAAATCGATCAACAATTTGCGAGCCAATTGTCGTCGCGATGATGCAGGCTCAGTGGATGACTGCTGGTCCATAGCGTTGAAATTAGCGCCCATTCGCGCTTCGTAAAGTGGCAAGTCCCGCAATTTACGGACCAATCACGAAGGATCCTGCCCATTCCTGCATGCGTGGTTGCCCGTCAATCGGCATCGGCCATTGTTGCTCCATCGCCAATCCAGACGGAGCACAATCCATGACCGCCCTCACCTTCGGCAGCTTCCTGCCCGACACAGACAAAGGCCAGTTCGATATCTCTCCCTTGACCCGCGCCGCGGTGTCAATTGTCGGCAGTGTATTGACCTTGGCAATTGCGGTGGCGCTGTTTCGCTGGGCGACCGGACTGGCCCCGGATCTTTCCCATCACCGCAATTGGGCGATCACACTGCATGTGATGACAGTCATCCCCGCTGTCCCGCTTGGCGCCTATCTACTGCTCACCCCCAAGGGCACGAAGCTGCACAAAATGCTGGGCAGGGTCTGGGTTGGATTGATGGTCACGACAGCGATCGCCATCACCTTTGTCCGCGGAGGCACCGATTTCAGCTGGATCCATATCTTCGTCCCCTACACGCTGATCGGATCATGGCAGGTGGTACGGACCGCGCGTCGCCGTGATTTTGCTGCGCATCGCAAGCACCTGGTTGGCATGTATCTCGGGGCGCTTTTGATCCCCGGCCTCTTCTCATTCCTGCCCGATCGTATGATGGGCGTGTGGCTGATGGGCTGAGTACCGGCTCAGCGCGGTCGCTTGAGCACCAGGTATAGCGCCCCTTCCCCACCATGGCTGCGATGCGCCGAGCGTATCGCAGCTATGGAATTGGCGTGCGGACCTGCGGCAATCCAGTCGAGCAGCTTGGACCGAATGGCGCCGCGCCGATGCGCGCGATCTGCGGGATCAACAGGGCGCGGTCGCCCGGCAATCACCAGCACTACACGGGCCTGCATGGCGCGGGCCTGATCCAGTCCAGAGGTGATCCGAGCATAGGCCTGATCGAGCGTGTGGCCGTGCAGGTCCAGCGTGTAATCAGGCACGATACGGCCGGTCTTGAGCTTGCGATCCCAGTGTGAATCGAGACCTGCGCCCGGCGTCGCCTGTGGCGTGTTCGAAGGCTTCGGATTTGCGGGTCTGGGTTTTGTCGTTGCAGCAGCAACCGGCTTGGGTGGTTGGGAAACCGGAGCAGCGCTCTCATTGGGCAAGACCGGCTTGGAGCGACCTTCGAGCGGCGTCACACTATGCGCCAGGCGCGCCCATGCCGCTGCCTCATCAGGATTGAGCCCGCGCGGAACGCTCATGGCTGATCGACCAGTCGCCTGGCGACCGGTTTTGGCAACAGCAGCCAGGCAATGCCTCGACCGGTCATACCGCCGGCGATGTCTCTAGCCCTCTCACCGGCGCCCCAAAAGGTGTCAAAGCGGTTCGCCCCTTTGATTGCGCCGCCCGTATCTTGCGCGATCCACAAGCCATCAGCGACGTCGCGATCGAGGTCGAGCCAGACGGGGGCGCCAAGCGGCACAAATTTGGGATCCGCTGCGACTGAATGCGTCGCTCGAACCGGAACGTTGAGCGCACCAAGCGGGCCGTCACCGGTCAATTCGCGAAAGAAGATCCAACTTTTGTTGAGCCGCATCAATTCGCGGCCCTCCGCAGGGTTTTCGCGGATATAGGCCATGATGCCCTGCATCGATCCGGCATATTGACCAGGTCCATCACCCAGCAATCCACGCTCGCGCATGACGCGGCCGATGCCGACATATTCGCGGCCATTTTGCCCGGCATATCCAATCCGGATCACATCGCCCTCCGGCGTGCGCAAGCGGCCCGACCCCTGGATCTGGAGGAAGAAAAACTCGACTGGATCTTCGGCCCATCCAATCACCGGCACTTTGCCGGCAAGCGCGCCATCTTCAATCTCCGCCCGCTCATAATAGCGAACAAAGTTGCCGGCCTCGTCATATCGCCCAAGCGGCGCACGCCCGGTGCGCTCAGCGGCGGGCACATTGGCAGGCCAGGCGCGAGTCAAATCATCAGGCAAGACATAGACGGGCACGTCAAACCCAGGTCGGCGAGATCGGCTTCCACTGATCTGGGGTTCGAAATATCCCGTAGCGAAGGCTTCCCCCGATCCAATCCGGACAAGTGTGAAGCGATCATCAAAGAAGCGCTTCGCCTGACCGCTTGGCCAGCCTTGAGCGGCCTGGCAGACTGACCGCCAATCATCTTGCTGAGTAAGGCCGCTGGTGTCGTCGCGCGACAGCAGGCGTGGGCAGGATTCCACGAAGCTGGCAAGCGCGCCAGCGGCATCATCGCGGGAAACGTTGAGACTGGCAAAGGAGGGGCCGGCAAAGACTCCTGCAGCCAAGGCAGTCGGCGCGTTGACGGGTGCAGTCGGAGCCTCAGCGTCCGAAAACAGGCGTCCGCAGCCGGTCAGGAGCAGCAAAAAGGCCAGAGCGAGACTCGACCGCATTGCACTCCCCTATATGCGCCTATGCGGCGCCAATTGGTCAGCCTTCGTCGGTTTCGTCGAGCAGCCAGTTCGGATCGCGCGCGCCGACATTGCGCGAGAAAGTCCAGATATCGCGGCTTTCGACTGCATCGTCGAGCGAGCCAGCAACGACATTGCCATCCTTGTCGCGCGTCACCGCGGCGATATCAGCGACAAACAGGATCGCGATTCGCGCGATCCGGCCGTCCATCTGAGCGGAATGGATGCGCGTTTCCTCAATCCGGACGAGCGAATTCTCAAGCGTCAGCTGATCGGCTTCGCGCGCGTCAATAGCAGCTGAGAAACCAGCGTAGACGTCATCATCGCAAAGCTCTTTGAGCGTTTCGCGATCACCGTTCCAGAACGCCTCAAGCACGATCTCATACGCTGCATTCGCGCCTTCGAGGAAGGATGTGACGTCAAACCGGCTGTCTGCCGAAGCGATATCGCGAATACCGCGTTCTACCGCTGGCAAAACGCCTTCGATTGGAATCGGCTTGGGAGCGGGGGCCGGCACCGCTTGCGGCGGCACTTGTTCACGCGATTGCTCATCGCCGGCATCGAAACGGTTCGGAATCGATTCTTCCTCATGCTCTGCCCTGCGACCAAGCACAGAATAGAGGCGCAGCCCCAAGAAGGCGGCAATCATGGCCAAGATGACAATTTCAACAATCACAATCAGTACCCAACTCAACTGGAGACCAGACCAAAATGATCAGTCCGCTTTGTATCCCCTCCGTGCCTTACATAAGCGCTAATTACAATTCGACAACGACCTTTGCCCCGCAATTGGCGCAGCTGAACGATCATTTCGTCCTGTTGCGGGTCGCTCCTTCGCCTGCTAGGCGCCCCGCCGACACGTTTGCGGGTCAGCAAACAGAATAGCACGACAAGAGAAAGATACTAGCAATGGCCGATGAAGGCGACATTCTCACCGATCTGAACAATGATGCGGCAGGCGCAAATGGCGCTGACAACCAGCCGGCCGCCGGCATCCTGACGCAATATGTCAAAGACCTGTCGGTCGAGAACCCCAACGCTCCGGTGGTCTACCAATGGCAAGACCAGCCCAAGATTGACGTTCAGTTCAACATCGCGGCAGAGCCAGTCAACGAGCAGGCCCATGAAGTCACGCTCAAAATCACGGTCACATCATCGACTGACCAGGGCCAGGCATTCCTGATTGACCTTGCCTATTGCGGCCTCGCTGCCGTGCGCAATCTGGGCGACGACCAAACCCATGCTTTCCTGTTTGCAGAGGCACCGCGCATCCTGTTTCCATTCGCTCGCCGGGTTATTGCTGACGCGGTTCGTGATGCCGGGTTTGCACCGCTGATGATCGATCCGATCGATTTCAACGGTCTCTACCTCCAGCAATTGGCGCGCAAACAACAGGAAGAAGCTGCTGCTGGCGGTGCGCAGCCGCCCGCTGGCGACGCCTGAGCGTCGTCACAGATCTCCCCAATTTCTGCTCACCCTTTGCAAGTCCAAGGCTCGACATTGGTCGACCTTGGCGTGCAAAAGGCATGCTGCGCTGTGAGCGAGGCAGCGCGAACGGTTCTTGAAGGAGAGGCCAGGGAATGAGCCTGCTCAAGAATGTCGGAACAATCGGCGGGCTGACGCTTGCCAGTCGCGTTGCCGGAATGGTGCGCGAGATGATCTTTTCGCGCGTGCTCGGCGCCAATGCGTTGACCGATGCGTGGTTCCAGGCCTTCATCATTCCCAACGTCTTCCGCCGGCTGTTTGCCGAGGGCGCCTTCTCTGCCGCTTTCGTTCCAATGTTCTCGAAACGCTTGCACGGCGATGGCGGGATCGAGGAGGCGCGATCGTTCAGCAATGATGTGTTGAGCGTGTTCCTGCCGGTGCTGATCGTCCTCTGCGCCATCATGCTCATTGCGATGCCTGGAGTGATCTGGTTGCTCGCGGATAAGCCAGTCGACCCGGGAACTTTCCCAATTGCGGTCGACTTCGCGCGGATCATGTTCCCCTATATCGTGTTGGTCAGCCTCGTGACCCTGTTCACCGGCATGCTCAACTCGGTTTCACGGTTTGCACCGGGCGCGAGCTTCCCGATCATCCTCAATCTGGTTTTGATCGCAGCCTTGCTCATTGGCGAACGCTGGATGGCGACAGGCGCAAGCCTAGAACAGGTCACTTACGCGATCGCCTGGGCCGTGACCGGCGCCGGAGTGATGCAGCTGGTGTGGCTGTATATCTGGGTCAGAGTCGAGGGCTTCCGGCCGAAGCTGCTATGGCCGCGTTTGACCCCCGAAGTGAAGCGATTGAGCGTGATCGCTTTGCCTGCGGCGATTGGCGGCGGCGCTTATCAGATCAACACCTTGCTGCAGCTGTTCTTCCTCAATCAGCTCGATGATGGCTCGGTCAGCTATATGAACTACGCCGACCGGCTCAATCAATTGCCGCTCGGCATCATCGGCATCGCGCTGTCGACTGCGATCCTGCCGACTCTGTCCAAATATGTTGGCGGCGATGATCACGAAGGCGCCAGTGCCATCCAGTCAGACGCGATCGAATTGGCCATGCTGTTGACCCTGCCCGCGACCGTCGCCCTGGCGATTTGCGGCGTGCCGTTTGTGACTATGATCTTCGAAGGCGGCCGGTTCGCCGTGTCCGATGCGGCGATAACCGGACAAGTCCTCACCGCGCTTGTCCTTGGACTGCCAGCCTATGTGCTGATAAAAGTGCTGGTGCCCAATTTCTACGCCCGCGCTGACACCAAGACGCCGGTTTACGCAGCCTTCGCAGCCTTGGGCGTGTTCATCGCGTTCAACATCGTGTTTCTCGAAACCTATGGCGTGATCGGTGTGGCTCTGGCCAGTGCGGCGGGGGCCTGGCTCAACGTCTCGATCCTCTATGTCGTGCTGGTATCGCGAGGCCATTATCGCGCCAGCTGGTCGCTGGTCGGACGGATTCTTCGCCAGCTTATCGCAGCCGCGGCCATGGGCGGGGCGCTTTACTATGCGCGGGACCTGCTGAGCGATTTTTACGCCTCGGGCATACTTGAGCGACTCTTTGCGCTGTTGGTGCTGGTCGGCGCCGCAATGATCGTCTACTTCGCGGTCGCCTTTATGCTTGGCGCGATCAATCGTGAACGGATCGCCAAGCTGACTCGCAAAACCGTCTGACTTGGAAAGAACACTCTGAAATGCACGTCGTCTCCGGCATCCAACCCACCGGCAAGCCGCATCTCGGCAATTATCTTGGGGCCATCGTCAATTATGTGAAGCTGCAGGAAGAAGCGGCCGCGGCAGGTGGATCATGCCTAATCTTTCTGGCTGATCTGCACGCCTTGAGCATGCCGCACGATCCCAAGGAGCTGCACGCTTCGACACTGGAAATGGTCGCAACACTCGTGGCCTGCGGGGTCGACCCATCAAAGACTGTCCTGTTTAACCAGGCTCAAGTCCCGGCGCATGCCGAACTGCAATGGTTGCTCAATGGCACAGCGCGGATGGGCTGGCTCAACCGGATGACTCAGTGGAAGGACAAATCAGGCAAGAATCGCGAAGGACAATCCGCTGCGCTGTTCACCTATCCGGTGCTGCAAGCGGCGGACGTGCTGCTCTACCAGGCGACCCATGTCCCGGTGGGCGAGGACCAGAAGCAGCATATCGAGCTGGCGCGCGATATCGCGCAGAAGTTCAACAACGACTTCGCTTCGGACGATGATCCGGTGTTCACAATTCCTGAGCCCTATATCCCGCCAGAAGCGGCGCGAATCATGAGCCTGCGCGACGGCACGGCCAAGATGAGCAAGTCTGATCCGTCTGACATGAGTCGCATCAACCTGACTGACGATGCCGACACGATCATGAAGAAGGTCAAGAAGGCCAAGACCGATCCTGAGCCGCTTCCAAGCGAGGAAGATGGCCTCGAAGGACGGGCGGAAGCGCTCAACCTGGTGAGCATCTATGGCGCGCTCGCCGGCATGGATAACGCCGCCGTTCTGCAGCAATTTGGCGGCCAGGGCTTTGGCGCGTTCAAGCCTGCTCTGGGTGAGCTGCTGGTTGAGAGCTTCGCTCCTATCACTGAGCGATTCCGTGACCTAGCGAGCGATCGTGAAGCTTTGGATGCGATCCTTGCCAAGGGTGCGGCGCGAGCGCGTGAAAAGGGCTCGCCAACGCTTGCCAGGACTTACGCCGCGCTGGGTCTGGTGCGCGGCTGAGCGTCCCAATCTGACCCATTTCGCCCTGATTCGCTGGGGCGACGTTCAAAATTCATTCAGGCCGGACACTTTACAGTGGCCGCCTCTGATGACAGCTTGCCGCCATGGGTTAGCGTCCAATGCGGGGCGCGAGGGTGCAGGAGGCGCGCGGCGCCAAAGCAAGCACGAGGGACACGATATGATCAATCCGCTCCAAACAACCGCCCGATTCGCAAAGGGCGTGGCTGCGTCGCTGCTTTTGTTGGGACTCGCCGCCTGCGCGACCCCCTTCAAAGCTGACGTTTCGCGCTTTCAAAGCCAGCTGCCTGCTCCGACTGGGCAGACTTTCGCGGTGATCGCTGAGGACCCCAAACTGGCGGGCGGTCTGGAATTCGCGCTCTACGCCGATCTGGTTGAGGCCGAGATGGAACGTCTTGGTTACGCCCAGACCGCACCGGAAAACGCCAGCCTGCTGGTCCGCTTTGACTATGGCGTGGACAATGGCCGGGAGCGTGTGCGCAGCACAGGCGCCAGCTTCCACGATCCCTTCTTTGGCCCATGGCATCGCAGCCGCTTTGCGTTCCGCCGCGGCTATGCCTTCGGCTTTTACGATCCATTTCTGACAGGCCGTCAGGATGTCCGCAGCTATACAATCTACACCAGCGGCATCGATATGAAGATCGACTCCGCCACCACTGGCCAGCGTCTGTTTGAAGGCAAGGCCCAAGCCGTATCAACCTCGAACCGGTTGCAAGAGCTTGTGCCCAATCTGGTCGACGCGATGTTCACCGATTTCCCAGGCAATTCGGGAGAGACGCTGCGCATCACGATCAAGCCCGAAGAAAAGGTCGTCCGTCGCACGCAATAGCGAGACGATCATACAATCTACCCTTGGATGGGATGGAGAGGCGGCGCGAGCAATCACGCCGCCTCTTTCGCGTTGGCGCTCAGCGATTGTCGAGCTGCGCGCGCACCGCCAGCAGTCCAGATCGCGTGATGCGATAAGGCTGGCCACCCTGGCTTCGGATCAAGCGTCGACGCCTAAGCCTGGTGAAGACCGACAAAGTGCAGTCAGCCAAGCGGAAGCCATCGCGATTGAAGCAATCGACGGTGCAGACCCGACCGCGCTCGTCGCGCACATATCGAATCATCCCGCCTTGAGCGAGCACATGAAGCACCCGCTGTTCGCGTTTGGAGATGTTCACTGAAATTGTCCTGATTGAGATCACAACAGATCAGCACCCGGCGCTCATTCCGCGCCGATGCAGCTCAGCTGGGCCGCGCAGACGCGCGGCAACAGCTCATCACTTGATCACAATCTCTGACATAAATTCCCTGAAGAACTGCGCGCCGATTAGGACGGGAGCGTCGCCTCGGTCAAGCCTTAGAGCTTGCTGTGTCCGCCGGTTGATCCAAAGCCACCAGCGCCGCGATCGGTCTCATCGAGCTCTGCGACCTCAACCCAGCTCCCTTGCGTAACGGGCGCAACCACCAGCTGAGCAACGCGATCACCCCGTGCAATCGCAAACGGTTCACTGCCGTGATTGATCAGGATCACTTTGAGCTCACCGCGATAATCCGAATCGATTGTCCCGGGTGTGTTGGGCACCGTGATCCCGTGTTTCAACGCCAGGCCTGAGCGCGGTCGAACCTGAATTTCGTATCCGGGCGGAATGGCGACCGCCAGTCCGGTGGCAACGGGATGGCGCGCGCCCGGTGCGATCGACACCTCTTCAGCGCTGCGGACATCCATACCCGCGGCCCCTTCAGTGGCATAGAATGGGAGCTCGAGCCCTTCGCCATGCGGCAACCGCTTGACCTGAACGGGGACCTGTCCGCTCATTCGGCGGCCTCGGCTTTCAACGCGGCAGCGATCCGCTCTGCCAGCGCCATGGCCACTTCAAGCTTGGGCATTTGCTCAAGGCTTTCGACGCCATCCGAATTGACGATATGTACGGTGTTCTCGTCACCGCCCATCACGTCTCCCGACACATCATTGGCGACAATCCAGTCAGCCGCCTTGCGCTTGCGCTTCTTCTTGGCGTTGTCGAGCACATCCTCGGTTTCGGCGGCGAAGCCGACCACCAGCTCGGGCCGATTGCCGCCAGCAGCAACATTGGTGAGAATGTCCGGGTTTTCGACCAGCATCAAAGCCGGTGGCGCAGAGCCGCGCTTCTTGATCTTGTCGTCGCGATATTCCTTGGGCCGCCAATCGGCCACTGCAGCAACCATCACTGCGGCATCCGCAGGAAGTGCGCGTTTGACCTCCTTGGCCATTTCCTGCGCGCTCTCGACATCGATGCGATCCACACCGGCCGGTGTCTTGAGCGAGACCGGGCCAGCGACCAGAGTGACCTTGGCGCCAAGCGCCGCCGCGGCCGCAGCAATGGCAAAACCCTGTTTGCCGCTCGAGCGATTGGCAATGTAGCGCACTGGGTCGATCGCTTCCCAGGTTGGTCCAGCGGTGATCAGGACATGGCGGCCAGCGAGCGGCGCATAGCCCTCTGCCACGTCGAACCCACCGTCGCCCAGGACATCGTCCTCGATCGCGTCGACCGATGGCTCGGGCAGATCTTTTGCCTTCTCACCCTTCTTCGCTTTCTTGGCCGTCTCGGCGTCATTCTCATCATCGCCAGCTGGGTCGGCGGTCTCGGGGGCCGACTTGCGATCATCGACTTCGTGATTGATCGCGTCTGGATCCATCGGTGGAGCGGAGCTCGCATCACCCTTCTTGGCCAGCAGCGGCCCTTCAAGGTCGGGTGTCACATCCTCTGCAACCTCGTCGCCAGTGCCTTCCTCAAGCTCAGCAGCCTCGGCATTGTCTGCAAGCTCTTCGGCTTCAAGATATTCGGCTTCAATGTCCTCGTGCGAGCGCTTGGCTGTTGAGCGAGGAATGATCGCTGACAGCAGGCCACCAAGGCCACCACCTTTGGACTCTTCTTCCGGCTCAAGCGCTTCAACTTCGATTTCAGTTTCGTCATTGGCCGGGACGACGGCTGCTGGTGTCGGATCCTCAACCTCAATCCCAAAGTGATCTGCGATTGCGCGCCAGATCGCATCTGGCTCTGGCAAACGGCCATAGCCAAATTCGCCGCACGCCATCGGGCCTTCGTCTGGATGAAGCACCGTCACGCCGGCTTGCTTGAGAAAGCCGACATTGCGCTGTGTCGATTCGTGCTCCCACATCCGCACATTCATGGCGGGCACCGCCATCACCGGCTTGTCAGTCGCGAGGATCAATGTCGTCGCGAGATCATCGGCAATGCCCGATGCCATCTTGGCCAACAGGTCAGCTGTTGCCGGGCAGACGACAACCAGATCGGCCTCACGGCTCAATTGGATGTGGCCCATCTCGGCTTCGTTCTTGAGATCGAAGAGGCTGGTGTAGACTTGGTTTTCGCTCAGCGCGGCAAGCGACATGGGCGTAACGAACTGCTGGCCGCCTTTGGTGACGACGCAGGTCACATCGCCTCCGCCCTTGCGGATCAAGCGGACCAGCTCGCACGCTTTATAGGCAGCGATTCCACCGCCCACGACGAGCAGGATCTTGGGGCCGGCGCCTTTCACCGCAAACCCCTGAATTGCGCGCCCGCCAAGCCGCTCATTGTTCCCTCGTCTCCCTTCGCGTGGAAAGATTGCGTCCAAGCCTAGCCGCACGATCCGCGCACGCCAAGCCTGCCATAGCGCCTTGCGGGATATTGGTTAATTTTTGTTGTGTTGACGATGGTTTAGGCAGCATAGTCCGAGCGAGAGGGGAAAAGACCATGACCATGGCTTTGCGAATTTTGAACGGGCTCGGCGGTTTGCTGCTGCTCTATCTGGCTTTTGGGTTCCTGACCGATCCGGCGACTGCTGGAGCGGGATTTGGGCTTTCGGCAGATGGCGCGCACGGGCTCACATCAATGCGGGCTGACTTTACGGCCTTTTTCGGCGTCGGCGGCGCGTGCTTCATCTGGGGCGCGATCCAGCGCCGGGCTGACCCGCTGATCATCGGTGCGCTGCTTATGCTGGTTACGCTGCTCACGCGATTGGTGGCCTTGGCGATCGAGGGCAGTTTTGAGGGCTACCTGACGCCGATGATCGTCGAAGCCATGCTGACGGTGGTGGGCCTCTATGGAGCGAAAGTCCTGCCCGAAAGCACGTGACCTAACCGATCAGGCCCAGCGCCATGGCGCCGAGTGTCGCTGCTGCGCCAGCCAAGCCGGCAAGCACATAGCCCAAAGTCCCACCACCGGTTCTTTGGCGACGCTCGGTGATCAGCTCGATCTCGGGCAAAGGTGGCGGGTCTGGTGCACCGCCCTTGGCAGGGAACTGGTCTTCCAACCGGCGAATCAGCCCGGGTAGGCGCAGCAATGTGTCAGTATCTTCCTTGATCCGATCAGCAATGGCCGCTTCGGGGCCAAGCTCATCGCGGATCCAGCTGCGGACATAGGGCGCCGAAGTGTCCCACATATTGATGTCGGGATTGAGCTGGGTCGCGATCCCCTCAACCATCACCATCGTCTTTTGCAGCAGCAGCAGATGCGGCTGGGTCTGCATGTCAAAGTCGCGGGTGATCGCGAATAGCCCATCGAGCATTTGCCCGACAGAAAGATCCTTCACCGGCTTGCCGCGCATCGGTTCGCCGACGGCTCTGAGCGCGGTCGCGAACTCACCGACCGAATGATAGCTCGGCACATATTGCGCTTCGAAATGGATCTCTGCGACGCGCGCATAATTGCCTGTGGTGAGGCCATAGAGGATCTCAGCCAGCCATTGCCGCGCGCGCCGATCGATCCGGCCCATTATCCCGAAATCGATCGCAACGATGGTACCGTCCTCTTCGATGAAGAGATTGCCCTGGTGCATATCGGCATGGAAGAAACCGGCGCTGATCGCCTGAGTCAGAAAGGCAAGCACCAACCGGTCCGCGATAGCAGGCAGATCCTGTCCCTGAGCCTTGAGCTCGTCGATCTTGCTGATCTTGGTCGCGTTGACCCATTCGACCGTCATCACACGGCCATTGGTGCGATCCCAGTCAATCTCTGGAATGCGATAGCCATCGATCCCGACTGTGGCTTGAGCCAGCTCCGACGCCGAAGCGGCCTCGCGGCGCAGATCCAGCTCGCTTTGAGTCCAGCGTTTGAAATTGGCGATGGTAAGCCGCGGGCGAAGCCGGGCCGCCTCACCGCCAAAGCTCTCAAGATGGGCAGCCGCCCATTCATAGGTCTGGATATCCCGCGCGAACTTTTCGCGGATGCCGGGGCGTAGGACTTTGATTGCGACTTCGCGCCCGTCGGTTGTGACGCCCTTATGCACCTGCGCGATCGATGCCGCGCCAACCGGCTCTGGATCGATCGACGCAAACAAGCTCTCAATTGGCGCTCCGAAACTGGCTTCGATCGACGCTTCGATCTCCGCGAACTCGACCGGTGGCAGCGCGTCCTGGAGGCTTAGCAGATTTGTTGCGGCTTCTTCCCCAACCAGGTCAGGCCTGGTCGCAAGCGACTGCCCAAGCTTGATTGCCGCGGGACCAATCTCGCGAAAGGCTTCGGCATAATTGGGCACTTTGGGCTGGCGCGTACCGAACCGCGCCAGGCGCGCCAAACGCTTGACTGGCGGCGGCGTGTTGGGATCGCTCTCGATACCCCGCAGCGCGCCATGCCGCGCGAGCGTTCGCCCCCATTTGAGCAGGCGGAAAATATGTGTGCTTGGCCGTGGCAAGGTCTTAGATTTTCCAGCCGGAGTGGATCGCGACAGCGCCGCCGAGGATCGGCTCGACCCTGGTGTTCACAAAGCCAGCATCGCGGATCATTTGCTCAAATTTTGGCATCTTGGGGAAGCGACGGATCGATTCGACGAGGTAACGATAGGAATCGGCGTCACCAGCGATCGCTTGACCCATACGGGGCAGGAGATGATCGGAATAGAGATCATACACCTCCTTGAAGCCCGGCCATTCTGTGGTCGAGAATTCCATGCAATAGAACCGGCCGCCGGGCCGCAGCACGCGATGCGCTTCGGCCAAGGCCTTATCTATATGGGTGACGTTGCGGATGCCGAAAACGATTGTGTAGGCATCGAAAGTGCTGCTGGCATAGCTCAGCTCTTCAGCGTTCTGGCATGACCACACCAGGCTATCCAACCCGCGCTCGATTGCCCGTTCGACGCCAACATCCAGCATATCCTGATTGATGTCTGCGACCGTTACGACAGCACCGCGTTCGGCCATGCGGAAGGCAATGTCGCCCGTGCCGCCCGCCATATCGAGGATCGCTTCACCCGTCTGCGGCTTGACCCGCTTGACGAAGCGGTCCTTCCACAGCCGGTGCATCCCGCCCGACATCGCATCATTCATGATGTCGTATTTGCGCGCCACGCTCGAAAAGACGGCGCCAACGCGCTCGGTCTTTTCCTGGGGGGTGACCTCCTCATAGCCGAAGGACACAGTCTCGTTGGTCGATTGAGTCATGCCGCGTGCCTTAGGGAAGTTTGTGTGTCTGGCAAAGCTTGATAAACGCAACACCCGATGCCTGAATTGCCAGAAGTTGAAACAACGGTCCGAGGACTGGCTCAGTTCCTCGAAGGCGCGCGGATTGAGCGCGTCCAGCTCAACCGGCCTGACTTGCGCCGCCCCTTCCCCCCGGACCTGGTGCAGATCATGACCGGCGCGACCGTTGAAAGCCTGTCGCGGCGCGCGAAATACGGGCTGCTCCACATCGATCGCGGCCAGAGCATGGTGTTCCATCTTGGCATGAGCGGCCGCTGGCGAATCGATCCGGACGAACCCGACAAGCATGATCATCTGGTGATCGACACCGCTGCGCATCGATTCGCATTGTGCGATCCGCGCCGCTTTGGCTCGGTCGATCTCGTGGCAAGCGACGCGCTCGATGCGTGGCCGCAATTCGCAGCTTTGGGCCCGGAGCCGCTCAGCGTTGCGCTGACGGTTGAGCATCTCAAATCGGCGCTGGCGGGTCGCAAGCAAGCGATCAAGCTGTGCCTGCTCGACCAGGCGATCGTGGCAGGTCTCGGCAATATATATGTGTGCGAGGCGCTGTGGCGGGCGCGAATCCATCCGCGCAAGCAAGGCGGCAAGGTCTCCAAGCCCCAGCTCGCTCGGCTGATACCGGCAATCCAGGATGTGTTGACCGAGTCGATCCGCGATGGCGGTTCAAGTTTGCGCGACTATGCGCAGCCCGATGGCGAGCTGGGTTACTTCGCCACCAGGTTTGACGTCTATGACCGGGTTGGCGAGCCATGTCGGCGCAGCGACGGCGGGACCATACGCAGGATCCCGCAGGGTGGGCGCAGCACCTTCTATTGCCCTGTCTGCCAGCGTTGATAGCAGCGCGAGGCCTGTCGCCGACAGAACCGGAAATGCTTGCATTTCCCCATACTACGAACTAAGTGCGCCGCTTTCCGGCGAACAACCGCCGCTTTTCGAGAATCACCGAGATAGATATTCGGTCACATATGTGGCCATCAGAAACGCGAGACAGACACAGATATGGCCAACACGCCACAAGCCCGTAAGCGCATTCGTCGCAACAACCGCCGGACGGAAATCAACACCGCCCGGATGAGTCGCATCCGCAGCCACGTCAAGAAAGTCGAACTGGCTTGCGAAGCTGGCGACAAGGACGCCGCAGCGGCTGCTCTCAAAGCTGCTCAGCCAGAATTGGCCCGCGGCGTGGCTCGCGGCGTGATGCACAAGAACACTGTCGCGCGCAAAATGTCGCGCCTTTCAAAGCGCGTCGCAGCGCTCTGATTCGCACGCAATCGCCGTCTTCGGACGGGTGATGTGGAAAAAGGGTCGCACCGTTTCGGTGCGGCCCTTTTCGTTTGCGACAATTGTGACGGGCCGAACCGACCAGAATGTAAGGATTCCTCGCGATTCGCGGGCCCATAAACACAAAATTAGTTATAAATCAGAGATTTAAACGGAAGCCTGCGGGGTTGCGGCGAGTCAACAAATATATTTCGCTTTTTTTACATTTTCCCCCCTTGCTTTGCTGCGCGAGGCGTAGATAACTCTACTTCCACTCGGGGCGGGACAGCTCGGGTTCTTACAGTTTGGTCATTTGAGGGGCCTCCGGAAAACCGATTCCGGAGTATGGCGAAGCTATGACCGCCGAATGAATTTGGTTGCACTCTGGAAGCGATTCCGGAGAGGGGATAGGATTGGGTAATCAATGGCGCACAAAATCGATAAGACGCGGTCAACGCGTCGCGGAGCGGACGAAGATTTGATGGAAGATGCAGAAGCAGTAAATCTCGCCGCCGACTGGGCTGATATCAGCCAGGGTTTGAGGAAGGATCTCGGTCACCAATTGCACAGCCAGTGGATCAAGCCGATCCAGGTTGGAGCACTCAACAAAGAAAACGGAACGCTTGATCTGTTCCTGCCGACAGAATTCTCGGCGAACTGGGTCAAGGATCGATTCCATGATCGTTTGCAGCTGGCGTGGAAGATCGCCCGCAGCGAAGTGCGCAAGGTCAACATTCAGGTTCACCCTGGCCGGCGCCAATTGCCTGAGCTGCATCTCGATGATGGCCGCCGTCCGGCCAATGATGGTGCCAGCGCAATCGCTGTTGCCGCAGGCACGATCGGTGATGCCGGCTTCACCAGCTCGGTCGGTCTCGATCCATCGCTGACTTTCGCTGCCTTCGTTACTGGCGAAGCCAATGTGCTGGCGTGCAACGCAGCGCAGCGCATGTCAGCGACGGAACAACCGCAATTCTCACCGCTCTATCTCAAGGCTGCGACTGGCCAGGGCAAGACACACTTGCTGCACGCTATCGGCCACGGCTTCCTTCAAGCACATCCGCGCGCGCGCATTTTCTACTGCTCGGCGGAACGGTTCATGGTGGAGTTCGTGCAAGCGCTCAAAGCCAACCAGATGATCGAGTTCAAGGCGCGCCTGCGCAGCTTTGATCTGCTGCTGGTGGATGACATCCAGTTCATCATCGGCAAGGCCAGCGCACAGGAAGAGCTGCTCTACACGATCGATGCGCTGCTCGCCGAAGGCAAGCGACTGGTGTTCGCCGCTGACCGCGCGCCGCAAGCGCTGGACGGGGTCGAGCCTCGCCTGCTGAGCCGCCTGTCGATGGGCCTCGTTGCAGACATCCAGGCTGCTGATATCGAGCTGCGCAAGAAGATCCTCGAATCCAAACTGTCACGCTTTGCCCCGCTCAACGTGCCGGAAGATGTGATCGAGTTTCTCGCCCGCACCATCACGCGCAATGTGCGTGAGCTGGTTGGTGGCTTGAACAAGCTGATCGCTTACGCTCAGCTGACCGGACAGGAAGTGTCGCTCCAGCTCGCCGAAGAGCAGCTGACCGATATTCTGTCGGCCAATCGCCGCCGCATCACGATCGACGAGATCCAGCGCACGGTGTGTCAGTTCTATCGCATCGATCGCAGCGAAATGTCGTCCAAGCGACGCGCGCGTGCCGTGGTCCGGCCTCGCCAGGTCGCAATGTATCTGTCGAAAGTGCTGACACCGCGTTCCTATCCGGAGATCGGTCGCAAATTTGGCGGACGCGATCACTCGACGGTTATCCACGCCGTGCGATTGATTGAAGACCTGCGCCAGCGCGATGCCGATATGGACGGCGATGTGCGCAGTCTTTTGCGGCAATTGGAAAGTTAATTCGCACCTAATTTCCGCATAGTTTCAACAGCTTGATCGACCAATCGGTCCACAGGCCTTTCAACCTGCTATTCACAGCTTGGGCACAAGCTGCCAACAGGCTTATCCATGGCTGATGCACCGCTTTCTCCAGCCCGGTTGGACCGCTTCGCGCGGCACATCGTGCTGCCCGAAATCGGTGGCGCCGGGCAAGTTGCCTTGGCCCGCAAACATGTCGCGCTGATTGGCCTTGGCGGGATTGGGTCGCCCGCATTGCAATATCTCGCCGCGAGTGGGATCGGCCGCTTCACCTTGGTCGATGACGACGCAGTCGACGCCAGCAATCTTCAGCGTCAGACGATCTTTACCAGCCGCGATGTCGGCCACGGCAAAGCGACCAGCGCGCGCCGCTGGTTGGCCAATTTCGACGATGCGCTTGAGGTGACAATCTCGGACAGCAGGATCAGCCGCGGCAACGCGCAATCGCTGATCACAGGGGCTGATCTGGTCGTCGACGGGACAGACAATTTCGCCACCCGGCTCGCCGTGTCGGACGCTTGCGTTGCGGCCCGGGTTCCGTTGCTCTCCGCCGCGGTTGGTCGTTTCCAGGGTCAGGTCGGCGCCTTCGCCGGACATCTGCCCGATCAACCCTGCTATCGCTGCTTTGTCGGCGACGCCTTCGATGCCGAGGATTGCGACACCTGCGCCGAGGACGGAATGCTGGGCGCAATGGCTGGTTGGGCTGGCAGCTTTGCCGCGATGCAGGCGGTGCGTGTTCTGCTTGATGGAGTCAGCACTCTGGGCGATCCTCAATTCGGCAAATTGCACATTCTCGATGGATTGAAGCCGGGGCTGAAAACGCTCAGGATTGCGAAGGATCCGGCCTGCAAGGGGTGCGGCTAGCAGAGGCCCAAATCGACCACAGGACACATGTTTATGGCGACGAGAACGATGGTTATCCTGCTGATGGGCATAGCACTTGCGAGTGTGGGCTTGCCCGCTGCTGCTCAAGAATCAGTTTACGACCAGGCAGTCGCCGCCGACACTGCCGAAGATTATGCAACTGCCCGCCGTCTGCACAAGCAATCGTGCGATGCAGATTTCGCACTGTCTTGCCGCGAATATGTGGCATTTCTCTACAACGGACGCGGCGGCCCAGAGGACTTGGTTGAGGCTCGCAAGATCGCACTCAAAGCCTGCCGTTTGGGGTCGACCGACGCGTGCGGGATGGTTGCGCAGTTTTCTTATTCTGGAACTGGAGGACCAAAAGACTACGCCACGATCCGATTGCTTGGAGAGGCAATGTGCGGCGAGGAAAGCAAGGCAGCACGGCTGTGCTTGTTCTACGGGGTGGCAATGAAGGAAGGCCTAGGTGGCGATCCTGATCGCGCAAAGGCAGAGCAGGCTCTGCTGATTCCATGCAGAGGCAGCCGACCACTAGCTTGCCTTGAATTGGCCCGCATCTATCTGGGAGATATGGGCGAACCGATCGACCGAGATCGTGGCATCGAGCTAATTGCCCATTCCTGTTATCGTCAGCTTGAGCAAGCCTGCGCCGCTTTAGGAGTTGACGCTGCGACTTTCCGCCAGCAACTCGACGAGACCTGCCGTGAAGGTGATCAGATGTCCTGCAGGGCCATTGCAAAGCCATAGCCCTCAAAGCAACTATTGTGGCCACCAATCAAAGCCATCCATCGGAGGCCAAAGCGAACATGCTCATTTTGGTTCAAATTGACCTTGTCGAGGCGGACTTGGAACTGTTCGATCGCTATGAGGAGCAAGCGCTGACATTGCTCGCTTCGCACAAGGCAGAGCTTCGCTTCCGCGTCCGGTCATCGGACAATACCAGCGAAACCCACCTCCTATCCTTCGAAGACAGAGCCTCGTTTGAGAGCTTCCTGGCCGATCCGGCGCGCGAGGAATTGCAACCGCTCTGGCTCAGTTGCAAGGCGAAGACCCAGGTCAGCGAAGTCTTGGATCTGACCTAGTTGCGCCCATTCTCCGGCTAGCCAGCCAAAATCTCATCGACCCATTGCGGCACCAAGGTCCCAGCTGGACCATGGCGTGCCTCATGGAAGAAGTGTGTGCCCTCGCTCGGCTCAAGATTGAGCTCCAATGTGCGAGCCCCCGCCATTCGCGCTTCCTGGACAAAGCCCGCCGCCGGATAGACCGCACCACTGGTCCCAATGCTCACAAACAGGTCGCAATTGCCGAGCGCAGCATAGATGCGCTCCATCTGATACGGCATTTCGCCAAACCACACGACGTCGGGGCGCAGCGTCGGCGCCTGGCAGACCGGGCAAGGTGGCCGATCGCTCATGGTCGCATCCCAGGGCGAACGCACGCCGCATGAATTGCACAGGGCGCTTTTGAGCTCGCCATGCATGTGCAGCACCTGGCTGGCCCCGCCACGCTCATGCAAATCGTCGACATTCTGCGTCACCAGCAGCAGCTGGCCAGCGAAACCGCGCTCAAGCCGGGCCAGCGCGATATGGGCTGGATTGGGTTCGACCTTGGCCAATGCCTCACGGCGAATGTCATAGAAATTGAGCACCAGGTCAGGGTTGCGGGCAAACCCTTCGGGCGTCGCGACATCTTCCACCTTGTGCTGCTCCCACAGCCCGCCGGCGCTGCGGAAAGTGTCGATCCCGCTTTCTGCGGATATTCCCGCCCCTGTAAGGATGACGATGCGTTCGATCTCTGCCATGAACCGCATTGAACATGGCAAAGGTGCAGGTGGCAATGGCGCAATTGGGAATCATCGGCAGCAAGGGGCGGATGGGCGAGGCCCTGGTCGACGCGATCGCGAGCGCCGGACATAAGCATGCTGGCGGGGTCGATATGGGCGAAATGCCCGGCCCGCTCGCCGCGAGCTCGGACGTGCTGATCGACTTTTCCGCGCCTGCCGCGCTTGAAGCCAATCTGGGTGCAGCGCGTGTGGCTGGCATTCCAATCTTGATCGGCACGACCGGCCTTGAGCCAGAGCATTTCACCATGATCGAGGGCGCCGCCGGCGCCATCCCGGTCCTGCAGACGGGCAACACTTCGCTCGGCGTCACCCTGCTGGCGCACCTCGTCAAAGAGGCTGCCGCGCGGCTTGGGCCTGACTGGGATGTGGAAGTGCTCGAAATGCATCACCGGATGAAGGTCGACGCGCCCTCTGGCACTGCCAAGCTGCTGGGCGAAGCCGCTGCTGAGGCACGCGGGGTCGATCTCAGCGCGGCGATGGATAGCGGCCGCCATGGCCATACGGGCGCGCGCGAAAACGGCGCGATTGGGTTTGCAGCTCTGCGCGGGGGAACGGTGGCTGGCGATCACAGCGTCATCCTGGCCGGTGATGAGGAGCGTATCACGCTCTCGCACAGCGCGGAGAACCGGATGATTTTCGCTCGCGGTGCGGTGCGTGCGGCGGAATGGCTGATCGGCAAGCCAGCCGGGCGATACTCAATGAATGATGTGCTCAATCTCGGCTGATGGCCGCGAGCATGGTGGGGAGAGGACAGATGGCATTTGATCCGCAGGCGGCAACGCAGGCCTATATCGATTCGCTGGGGGCGGAGGCCTTGGCCGATGCGCGCGCTTACACTTTGGGCAATCACTGGCTGATCCTCGCCGGTCTGATCGTGTCGGCAATCATGACCTGGCTGGTCGTGCGCAGCGGCGTGCTCGACACAGTCTTCACCAAGTTGGAAAAGCGCGGCCAAAACCTGCGCGTCTTCGTGGTCGGCGCGGTCTATTTCGTCGTCAGCAGCCTGATTACCCTGCCCTATGCGATTTACACCGATTGGTGGCGACAGGGGCAATATGGGCTGACCAGCCAACCGCTGGGCGATTTTCTCGCGCAGGGCGCTATCGGCCTGGTGCTCAGCGCAATCCTGGGCGCGATCTTCGCAGTCGGGGTCTATTTCCTGATCCGCCGCACAGGCAGCCTGTGGTGGGCCTGGGCCGGCGGCCTGGTCGCGGTCATGGTGTCGTTCCTGCTGCTGCTCTCACCGGTGGTGATCGAACCGCTGTTCAACGAATACAAACCGATCCCTGAAGGCGAAGTGCGCGACGCAGTGCTCGCTTTGGCGGAAGAAGCGAACATCCCGGAAGATCGCATCTTCGTCTATGATGGCTCGCGCCAATCGAACAATTTCACTGCCAATGTTTCGGGCATTGGCGGCTCCGCACGGATCGCGATTTCCGATGTCGCCTTGGGCGAGGCCTCGCTCGACGAAGTGAAAGCTGTCACCGGGCATGAGATCGGCCATTATGTGCTCGGCCATGTCTTTCGCATGATCATCGTCATCAGCCTGATGGCGGTGGTGGTGTTCTTCCTCACCGCGCGAACCTATGGCTGGTTCGCCCGCAAGTTCGGCACTGAAGCCAAGCTTGACGATGTGCGCGGGCTGCCCGTCCTACTGTTCGCAGTCGGCCTGTTCTTCACGCTGGCGCAACCCGTGCTCAACAACCTCATTCGCATCGGCGAAGTCGAAGCCGATCAATATTCGCTCGACACGGTGGGCTTGCCCGATGGCCTGTCGGCCGCGCTGATCAAGACCGCTGAGTATCGCTATCCGCAAGCGGGGCCGATCGAAGAATTCATCTTCTACACCCACCCGACGGTGGAGAATCGGGTTCGCAACGCGATGGAGTTCAAGGCCGCGAATATGCCACCACCACCGCCGATCATGGCCGACGAGACCGAGCCTGCAGAGGCTGCACCCGCCGAATGACCAAAGACCAGATTTTCGAATTCTTCCGCCGCTTGGCGGAGGACAATCCCGAGCCTGAGACCGAGCTGGAATATGGCAATGCCTACCAGCTGGTTGTGGCTGTAGCCCTGTCGGCGCAAGCGACCGATATTGGGGTGAACAAGGCCACGCGCGCGCTGTTCCAGAAGGTCAAAACGCCGCAACAAATGCTCGATCTCGGCCTCGACGGATTGATCGAACACATCAAGACGATCGGCCTGTTCAATTCAAAAGCCAAGAATGTGATCGCGCTGTCGCAGCTGCTGATCGACGACTATGGCGGCGAAGTCCCTGACACGCGTGATGACCTGGTGCGACTGCCCGGCGTGGGCCGCAAGACCGCCAATGTCGTGCTCAATTGCTGGTTCAAGCAAGAGACCTTTGCCGTCGACACGCATATCCTGCGGGTCGGCAATCGCACCGGCCTGGCCAAAGGCAAGACGCCCGAAAAGGTGGAGGAGAAGCTCGAGAAGCGCGTTCCAGCGCCCTTTCGGCTGCACGCCCATCACTGGCTGATCTTGCATGGGCGATATGTCTGCAAAGCGCGCACGCCAGAATGCTGGCGCTGCCAGCTCACCGATCTGTGCAGCTTCCGCAAGAAGGTGATGGAAAAGCCCAAAGGGCGCGCGTGAGCGAGCAGGCGATCTCAGTCCTACGCGATCGTGTCGCCCGGCTTGCGGCAGACGCGCAGACACAATCTGACTGGCTCACGGATATCTTTTCGCCGGTCTTTGACGAGGCGGCATCGCAGACCGGCAATGACGAACTGGCCCTGGATTTTTCCGACTCGCTGGAATTCGTTCTCGACAACAATTGGCTGTCACCTTCGCAAGCCGACGCGCTGCGCGCGCTTGATGCCTATCTCGAGACAATCTCCGGTCAAGAGAATTGGGAAGCGTGGACGCGCGAGGCCCTTTTCACCGATCAAAGATGGATTGAGGTACGAAAACTGGCGCAGGCTGCACTAAACACTATGCCCCGCTAGGTTTCAATTCGAATACCCATAAACCACGGATTCCGTAGCGGAAATTAGGCTATTTCCGCAAAATGGGTTACGCTCCGAGTCGCAATCGGGGAGAGACACTATGGGTCTTATGAAGAAGTCTCGCCGCACGCTGCTGCTCTGCGCCAGCCTGCCTCTGTTCACCCAGCCCGTTTGGGCGCAAGATTCGTCGGATGACGATGAAGTCGAAGCGCTCCAAGGCATCATCGTCACCGGATCGCGGATCACGCAGGGCGGCGCGCAAGACGCCAAGCACTTTCGATCGATCGCGCTCGATGAGCTTGACCAGCAGGGCCTGCCGACGGGCGACAGTCTGACAGTCGAAGGCCTGCTGAGCGAGCATGATCTGCTGCTTCCGCCCAAAAGCGAATGCGAGCAGCTGTTCTGCATCGCGGCGCATGCCAAGCCGTCGAGCCTTGGCACCAACACCCATTTCATCGGCCTCGGCTTTGACAGCGGGATAAAGGCGGAAGCCTACAAGGCGGAGCCATTGAGCCTGATCGCGGTCGTGGACCGTTCGGGATCGATGACCGGCGGTCCCATCGCCAAGGTCAAAGAGAGCCTGCACTCAGTGGTCAACCAGATGCGCGATGGCGACCGGTTGGGCATCGTAATCTACGGCTCGGACACGCGGGTCCATCAGCCAGTGATCGATGTCGCCGGCAATCGCGCCGAGCTGCGTCGGGCCATCGATGCGATCGAGATCAATGGATCGACTTACATGGAAGCGGGGATGAAGCTTGGCTTCGCGACCGCGTTCGAAGAATTGCCCCACAGCCGCGGCAAAACCCGGCTGATGCTGTTCACCGATGAGAATCCCAATGTCGGCAACACTTCGGCTGACGGCTTTATGGGCCAGGCCATCAACGGCTCGCGCAAAGGCGTGGGGATGACCACGATTGGCGTCGGATCCCATTTTGACGGCGCACTGGCGACCAAAGTCTCAAGCGTGCGCGGAGGCAACCTTTTCTTCGTCGACTTTGAGGACTCCGCCGAAGAGTTGTTCGCGCGTGAGTTCGGCAATATGGTGAGCGAGGTCGCGCACGATCTCGTGATCTCGATCGATCCGGCCGACGGCGCTCGGATTGGCAGCATCTATGGCGTGCCGGGCGATCTCATCACCGATGCCGGCAATGGCACAGTGACCGTTACGATTGGCAGCGCCTTCCTTTCAAGCAATGGCGGCGGGATCTTTGCCACTTTGATTGATGCCGATGCAGAGGGCGATGCGCCCATGGCAGAGATCACGGTCGCGTACACCGACGCGATCACGCAGAAGCGCGAAGCGGATAGTGACCTCGTGTTCCTGTCCCCAGAGGGCGTGCCCGCCAATCTCGCCAAGGCGGAATTGCTGGTCGATCAATATGTCACGATGACATCGGCGCTCGCGGCCTATCACAAGAAGCGCGACCCCAAGCAGGCAGCCAAGTCGCTCGCCGCCCTGTCTGATCGGATTGCCACCTCAGGCATTAGCGGGCTCGAACAGGAGATTGCGCTGGTCAATGGCCTGCAGAGCAAGGCCAGGAAGCTCACCAATGGACGGACCAAGCCGTGGGAAGTGATCGGCGATTGGCGTGTCGTCCGCCACCGCGGCGTGGCAGATATTTCACGCGGAGACCTGGTTGAGATCAATGAATATGGCGAGTTCATCACCGAGCGCATGAGCGGGCGTGATGATGGCGAAGAGATCTACCAGGAATTCGTAATCAACGAGACCAATCTGCATATCGAGGACACCGATCTCTACTTCATCTATCGGATCTATGGTGACCGGCTGACTCTGTTCAACCGCATGCACCAATACGAGATCGTGCTCGAACGCGACGATACGTAGGGGCCTCGATCACCGCGTCGCGGGGTAATACCAAACCCGGCGGACCAGACCGTCTTCAATCTCGTAGACAGCGAGGGCGGATTGTTCGCGCGGTTCGCCATCCGAGCCGGTCCAGCGGGCAATCTCGCGAACGGCGACGAATCGCCCATCGCTGACATCGCCGTCGATTGCGCTGGTGGTGACCATGGGCGAAGCGAAATAGCTTTGCATCTGCTTGGCCAGATCGTCCTTGCCTTGCGCGAAGGCGACAGCAGTGCTGCCCTCGATGCTGAGCCACTCAACCTCGTCATGCATCAGCGCCATCATCGCATCGAGGTCGCGCGCATTGTAGGCCGCGACATAATCCATTGCGATTTGGAGCTGAGCATTTGGCTCAGCGTCGCCAGCGGCTGACGGGCTGGCCAAAGCCAGCGCAGCACCCACTGCGCCCGCTAGCAGCGGCTTAAACATCGTCTGCGCTGATCATTTCCTCACGATCGATCTCGTTGGTGAGGCTCGCCACAGTGGTTGCCACGGCAGCGTCGCCGCTGACATTGGTGGTGGTGCGCATCATGTCCATGATCCGGTCAACGCCCGCAACGAAGGCAATCGTTTCAAGCGGAACACCAACCGCGCCAAACACCAGCGCCATCATGATCAAGCCCGCACCGGGAATACCCGCCGCGCCGATCGCGCCAACTGTCGCCAGCAGCGAGATCAGGAAGTAATCGCCAACGCTCAGATCGACGCCAAAGATCTGCGCGCCAAACAGGGTCGCCAGGCCAAGATACATCGCCGTGCCGTTCATGTTGATCGTCGCACCCAGCGAGATGACAAAACTGGCGACCGAATTGGACACACCCAGATTGCGCTCTGCGCAGCGCAAAGTGACGGGCAGTGTCGCATTCGAGCTTGCGGTCGAATAGCTCACCGCAATCGCATCAACGATGCCGCGGAAGAAATCCACCACTGGCAGCTTGGCGATGAATTTGATCATCGAAGAATACATCACCAGGATGATCAGCAGGCAGCCAAAGTAGTTGAGGAAGACCAGTTTGCCGAGCGCGGCAAGCGCATCCAGCCCCAATGTCCCGGCGACCCATGCCATCAGCGCGAAGACGCCAAACGGGGTCAGCTCCATCACGATCATCGTGACCTTCTGCATCACGATCGCGCCGCTATCGAAGATGCGCTGGACCGGTGCGCCTTCTTCCTTCGCCATCAGGATCCCGATCCCGATCAGCATTGAAAACACGATCAAGGCGAGCACATTCATGTCGGCCATCACTTGAACCGGGCTGCTCGGAATCGCGTTGAGCAAGGTCGTCTGCCAATCCATCGGATTGGGATCAGGCGTCGCGCCCATTTCAATTGCAGACGTGTCCACGCCCATTCCGGGCTGGACAAATGTACCCAGGCCTAGCCCAAGCCAGACTGCGATTTGGCCGCTCACCACAAAGAGTGCGAGCGCGCGCCAGCCGACGCTGCCAAGCTTGCGCAAATCCCCGATACTGGCAACGCCAGCGACCAAGCTGAAGAAGATCAACGGGACCACCAGCATGCGGATAAAGGCGATAAAGACGTCGCCGATAATCTTGATGCTCGCCGCACCGGGGCCCCAGAACCACCCGACCAGAATGCCGAGGATGAGAGCACCGATAACGCGCTGCCACAGCGGGATTGCAAACCAGGCTTTCATGAAATCTAAGCTCCCATCACTCGCTCGAAAGCGCCGCATTGGCGATCCGGGCGTATATTCTCGCTAAAGTGGCCAAGTCGTCGACTGCGACAGCCTCGTCGCGCTTATGCATCGTCGCATTGCAAAGGCCAAATTCAATCACCGGACAAACATTGCGCAAAAAACGCGCATCTGACGTTCCGCCAGTCGTCGACGCTTCGGGTTTGAGGCCAGTTTCTGCCTCGACTGCCTCGGAGATCATCTCTGAAAACGCTCCTGGAGCGGTCAGGAATGGCTCTCCGGAGATCATCGGCCTGGCTATGCCACCATGCTTTTCGGCTATGGCTGTGACGCGTTCTGACAGGCTTGCGCCTGAATGCTGATCGTTGAATCGAATGGAGATTCGTGCCTTGGCTTTGGCCGGGATCACATTGTGCGCGCGATTGGGCACATCGATCTCGGTGATCTCTAGATTGCTAGGCTGAAACCAATCGGTCCCTTCATCGAGCACCAGCGCATCAAGCTCTGCCAGGATTGCGACCAGTTTGGGCAAAGGGTTGTCGGCCAGATGCGGGTAAGCGACATGCCCTTGCGTGCCATCCACTTCGATCCAGATATTGACCGAGCCGCGGCGGCCAATCTTCATCATGTCGCCCAATTGGTGGACGCTGGTCGGTTCCCCGACGAGGCACAGGTCGGGCTGGATGCCTTCTGCGCGCATATAGTCGATCAGCGCGCGCGTGCCGTGCAGCGCAGGCCCTTCCTCGTCCCCGGTGATGATGAAGCTGATCGTTCCGGCCTCGGCGGGAATATCTTCGACCGCTGTTGCCATCGCCGCGATCGCGCCTTTCATATCGACCGCGCCGCGACCATGCAGCAATTCGCCTCTGATCTCAGGCTCAAACGGCGCGCTGGTCCATCCCTCGCCCGGCGGTACAACATCGAGATGCCCGGCAAAGGAGAAATGCTTGCAGCCTTGCGGGCCAGTCCGGATCGCGAACAGGTTTTCGACCGGTGCTTCGTCGCTGCCCTCTTCGCCATCCCCGCGCTGGAAGCGGTGCACCGCAAAGCCCAGCGGAGCCAGCATGGCTTCCATCGCGTCAAACACTTCGCCCGTCGCAGGAGTGACACTGGGCGCAGCCATCAAGGTTTTGGCATTTTGGAGAGCGTCAGACATTATGGACCGCCTAGCAGGAGTAACCCCCTATGCCCAAGCTTGATCTTGCCTCGATCCCACAAACCAATGCGACCGGCTATCCAGCGCCGTTTGACGAAGATGTCGAAGGTCGCTGGTATCGCCGATTGGCACCCGTAGCCGGGCTCACTCTGATGGGAGCAAGTCATGTCGTCCTCAAACCGGGGGCCTATTCCTCGCAGCGCCATTGGCATCGCGGGCAGGATGAATTGCTGGTGATGCTTTCGGGAGAGGCTATTCTGATTGAGGACGAAGGAGAGTCCACAGTATTGCCGGGCGATGTGCTGGCATGGCCCGCTGGGGTTGAGAATGGTCACCGACTGCACAATCGCACGGACAAGGACTGCACGTTCATCGCGGTAAGCGCGGGTTCGCGCGATGAGGATTCGGGCGAATATCCTGACATCGATATGGTTTTCGACGCCGATGGCTATGCCAGGAAAGACGGATCGCGCTACGACACGGAACGCGTGCCCTAGCGCCAGACCTATTGCCGACGGGGTGCCTGGAACGCCGCGGGATCGGGTAACGGCCCGGGAGCAAAAGCAGTCTCGAGCAGTTCGGCGATCCGCAGGCCTGCTTGCTGAACGCGGCGCCGCGCGATCGGAATACTGCGGGCGATATCGTCCTGAGTGAGCTTGGTCGCCTGGGGCAAATCTGTCGCGCAGACATTCTGCTCGTCAAACGCGGTTGGATAGACGAAATCTCGGCTGATCTGCCAGCTCTCGCGGCCCCAATCGATCGCGCTGCCGCCACCCAGCTCTGCCCTTTCGGTATCGCTGTATCGTCTCACAATCGGAATCTCGGCGCTGGTGATGGCGCGCTCGGCCAGGGGGCCATCCCAGATCCAATGCAGATTGAGGTTGGGGACGATGCCGTAATCGGTTCGGCGGTCGTTCCCGCCACGGTCTGACTTGTCGCCCGAATGGAGCGGCATGTGAATGTCACCGGCAAAGTGCACCATGAAAGCGAGTGCTTGCAGCCGGACATTGTCGGGCAGGCTTTCATCGGCGAGGATGCGATGATTGCGCTCGATCTGAGCGGTGATGCAATTCCCGCCGGAGCAATTGGCGCGCGGACTGTAGGCTTCGCAAATGGGCGTGGTTCGATAGTGCCAGGCTGCGGTGTGGCCCCAACGCCAGCGCGTGCGCCGCACACAATCGGGCCAAACCGAAGCGTCCTGCAAAGTCGCCAATTCGCATTCCGGCGTGCCCAGCAAAGACTGTGATCTCATAAGGCGTGCAATCTTGGCTCGCGCTGATGGAGAGACATTCTCCATCGCAATATCGGCCGTCGTCCGGTGGGCAAAAAATCCCCACGCCAGAGCGGGTGAAGGAAGAATCGCCGCAGCGACTGCAATCGCGGCGATAATTTGGCTTAGCCAGCCACCTCGGCTTGTTCGATAACCCATTGTTCTTCCTCAGCGCCGCCGATCCATTCCTGGGTCCAGGCGTGCTCCCAAATCGATTCCATATAGGCTTCGGCGAAGCCGGGGACACCGATACCATAGGTGACAAAGCGCGAAACAACCGGAGCGTAGAAAATATCTGCCGCTCCGAAAGTCCCGAACAGATAGGGCCCGCTTTGGCCGAACCGAGCCCGGGCTTCGGCCCACAAGCCCAGGATCCGCACAATGTCATGGCGCGTGGCGTCTGAGACTTTCTCGAGCGGAACCTTGCGACGAATATTCATCGGCAGCTCGCCGCGCAGCGACTGATAGGACGAATGCATCTCGGCAACCATGGCCCGCGCCATTCCGCGCGCGCCCTCATCCTTAGGCCAGAAGCGGTCGCGCCCAACCTTGTCTCCTAGGTATTCCATGATCGCAAGACTGTCCCAAATGACATTGTCGCCATCCCACAGGATCGGGACCTTGCCGCTCGATGGCTGAATCTCGCCCATGTCGGATTTGGTCTTGTCCCAATCCTCGCCCATGATCGGCACGGTCAGCGTCTCGAATGAAAGGCCGGACTGTTTGGCCGCCAGCCAGCCGCGCATTGACCAGCTTGAATAGTTCATATTGCCGATGATCAGTTTCATTCGCGGTCGCGCTCCACCTTGCTACCTATGCGAGCCGTAGATATTCAGTCTTTCGCTGTCGAGCCTGAACAGGTTACGCTGTCCAAAAAAGGAGCTTCAAGCGGTGAGCATCCCCCCTTTCCACCTCGCCTTCCCGGTCGACGATCTCGCGGCCGCACGTGCCTTCTATGGCGGCGTGATGGGCTGCCCGGAGGGGCGAAGCTCAGACCAGTGGATCGACTTTGACTTCTACGGCCACCAGATCGTGACTCACCTTGCGACGGACGCTGGCGACCGCGCGAGCAACCCGGTCGATGGCCACGACGTTCCCGTCCCGCATTTTGGTGTGGTCCTGTCGATGGAGCAATGGCAGGAGCTGGCGGGTCGGCTCGAAGCGGCTGGTACGATCTTCGTCATCGCTCCGACAATCCGGTTCGAAGGCCAGCCGGGCGAACAGGCAACCATGTTCTTCCGCGATCCGGCTGGAAATGCGCTTGAGTTCAAGGCGTTTGCAGATCCGGCTCAACTGTTTGCGTCGTAGCGGCAGCGACCTCCTGCTCGAGCGGTGACATGCGCCATAGCGATCCATTGTCATTGTGCTCGATCACGAAATAGACATGCCCGTCCGGGCCCATCTCGACATCGCGAATCCGGCCGAAATTGCTGAACAACTTCTCCTGCTCGACCAGCTCGTCATCCTCGATTCGCAACCGGTACAAGGCGCCGGCTTTGAGTGTGCCGACCAGGATGTCATTGGCCCATCCGGTGAACGCCTCCCCGCGATGGAATGTCATGTTTGAAACCGCTGGAGCGGGCGTAAAATCGACCACCGGCAGCACGGTATCCTCGATCGCGAAATCGAGGCCCAGATCCTTGCCGATCGAGACTTCCTCGCCGTCATAGTCCAATCCATTGGTGTAGAGCGGCCAGCCGTAATTCTGCCCACCGAGGATTCGGTTCACCTCATCGCCACCACGCGGCCCCATTTCGGCATTCCAGATGCTGCCATCAGTGGGATGCCCATCCAGCCCCTGCCCTGTGCGATGGCCATAGCTCCAAACGGTGTGCTTGGTCGAAGCCTCTGGCCGCTCCTCTTCCGGTGCCCAATAGGGATTGTCGCTTGGAATGCTGCCGTCATCGCGCACGCGGTGGATCTTCCCGAATGGCGTATCGAGCTGGTGTAGCTTGTCATACGTGTTCTTGCCGCCGATCGAGACGAACACATGGCCCTCATCATCAAAGGCGAGCCTGCCTGCTGCAACGCCATCGGGAACGGGCGTGTAATGATCTGGGTGGACCGACCAGATCAGCTCCTCATCAATCCAGGCTCCGTCGACGATCCGTCCGCGAACCACTCTCACCATGGTCGCCGGAACCAGCCATCCGCATGACAGCTGGCAGCGATCGGTGTGCGAAAGATAGACCCAGCCATTCTCGGCATAGTCAGGATGCAATTCGACATCGAGCATGCTGCCCAGATTGAGCCAAGCCCCATCGAACGTGAGCAGCGTGTCCCACACTTCAGGCGTGCCCGAAATCAGCGGAGATTGCGTGCCATCAGCACCGACGATGGAAAGGCCGCGATCCTTTTCGGCGATGATCACTTCACCGCTCGACAAGACGTCGAGCGAATAGGGCCGGCTTTGCAGAGTCGCGACCCGCTCGAGCCGAAAGCGATGATGCTCCGATTCGATCACCCGACCTTCGCTTGGCGCAAAGGCATAGGAATCGCGAATTGCGACGAAGTTCTGCCGCCGCTCGCTGACATAGAGCGCGAGCGCCTTGATCATTTGCGGGGTCATCTCCCCTTCGTAACCGGGCATGGTCGTCTCCGGCACACCTGCGCTGATCACGAGGATCAGATCTTCGGTGCTGTCGCCATGAGTCAGATCAGCGCCCACCAGCGCTGGTCCAAACTCGGTCCCGGCCAGATCCTTGCCATGGCAGGACGCACATTCAGCGTTGAATGCGACCAGCGAAGGCTCACGCTGGTCTCTGGTTGTCAGAAGCCAATAGCCAATGCCCGCGCCCAATATGGCCAAGACGAGCAATGTGATTGCGATTTTCTTCCAGAGCTTCAAGTCTAGCCCTCTCGCCAATGCGCCGCTTGATCAGCCGAGCGCGTCCATTCCCAAGGCATCTTGTATCACAGCTGCTCGAAGCGCGGCGATTCCCATACCCTTCTCGCTGCTGGTGAGGTGCAATTCAGGATAGGCCGCCGGGTGCTTGCGCGCCTCTTCGGCAACCTTGGCCGCGGTCTTCTCAAGCTCGCTTGCTTTGATCTTGTCGGTCTTGGTCAGCACGACGCGATAGCCCACCGCCGCCTCGTCGAGCATGGTCATCATGTCGCGATCGACGTCTTTGAGGCCATGACGGCTATCGACCAGCACCAATGTTCGCGAAAGAACAACGCGCCCGCGCAAATAGCTGCGAACCAGCTTCTTCCATTTGTCGACCACTTTGGGCGGCGCCTTGGCAAAGCCATAGCCCGGCATGTCGACCAGCCGGAACTGGGTCGGCTCACCCACTTCGAAGAAATTCAGCTCTTGCGTGCGCCCCGGAGTGACGGACGCGCGCGCAATCGACTTTCGACCTGTCAACGCGTTGAGCAGCGAGCTCTTGCCAACATTGGAACGACCGCAAAAGGCGATTTCGGGCACGTCTGGATCAGGCAGGAATTTGAGCTGCGGCGCAGACAGCAAGAAGTCTACGCGACCGGAAAAGAGCCGCGCAGCGGCGTCCTCACGCCGCTTCTTATCGCGCTCTTCTTCAGGTGTCACGCTTTGCCCTTCTCCGCTTCCTCAGCCGCCTTCTTGCGCGCTTGCTCCGCCTTCTCCTTCTCGGCCGCCGCCCGCAATTGCGGGTGCTTGGAATAGAGATAGCTTTGCTGAGCCAAAGTCAGGCAGTTTGAGGTTACCCAGTACAGCAACAGGCCCGACATGAATGGCGCCATGACGAACATCAGGATCCACGGCATGAAGTTGAAGATCTGCTGCTGCATCGGGTCCATCGCGCTCGGATTGAGTTTGAAGGTCAGCCACATCGTGACACCGAGCAGGACCGCGAGCACACCGATACCCAGGAACGAGCCGGTGACGTCAAAATCGAGCAAGCCAAACAGGTTTAGGAATGTCCAGGGATCAGGCGCGGAAAGATCCCGAATCCAGAACTCGAGGAACGGCTTGTGGCGCATTTCGATGGCCAGGATGAGCACCTTGTAGAGTGCAAAGAAGATCGGGATCTGGATCAACAAGGGAAGGCAGCCCGCAAGCGGGTTTACGCCTTCATCCTTGTACAGCTTCATGATCTCTTGCTGCTGCTGTTGCTTGTCGTCCTTATAGCGTTCCTGGATCGCCTTCATCTTCGGCTGGACCGCTTTCATCTGTGCCATCGAGGCGAACTGACGTTGCGCGATCGGGAACAGCAGCCCGCGGATGATCACCGTCAGCAGGATGATCGCAACACCGAAATTGCCGACCAATTCGTAGAGATTGCGCAGCAGCCACAGCAGAGGCTTTTCGAACCATTCGAACCAGCCCCAGGAAATCGCCTTGCCGAAATAAGTGATGCCGCTGTCTTCATAGCGATCAAGGATCACACTGTCCTTCGCACCAGCAAACAGGCGTGTCTGCTGCGTTATGGTCTGTCCAGCGGGCAGAGCGACCGATTGATAGATCACATCCGCGCGAAACAGATCGCTGCCCAGCGACCGGAAGCTGGCTTCGCTCGCGCCTGCACCGGGTACGAGCGCACCCAGCCAATAACGGTCGGAGAAGCCCAGCCAAGATGTCGGACCGGCCGGTGACCACGAGCCAAGATCAGCCAATTCGTCATAGGAATGTGGGTCTTGCAACGTCTCTTCGAACACTCCGATCGGCCCCGAATGGACGATAAACTCGTCGCGCGTGGCGGTGGTGCTTGTGCGTTTGATCAGCGCGAATGGCTGGATCACTGCAGCGTCATCACCCGTGTTTGCAACCGACTGCTCAGCCGAGATCATAAAGTCGTCGTCAATCGAGAATGCGATCGAATAGGTCAGGCCCGCTTCATCAGTGCGCGTGATTGTGACGGGCGTATCTGGCGTGAGTGTATCGCCATCAGCCGTCCATACCGCGTCGGGAGCGGACCGGGTGCCATTTGTCAGGAAACCAAACTCGGCGAAATACTGACCAGCGGTGCGATCCGGAGCGAACAATTGCACGGGTCCGCTGTCCGCCTCGATCGTCTCGCGGTGATCCTTGAGGATGATATCGTCGATCCGCGCACCGACCAGATTGATCGAACCAGCCACGCGTGGCGCATCGATCCGCACACGTTGTGGCTCAGCCAAAGCCTCGGCCAGCTCGACAGGTCCAGCTGCTGCGGCCTCTTCACCGGGTACCGAATCCGCACCGGCGACAGGCGTCGCAGCGCCCTCGGCTGCCGGCTCGGCCTGTTCAGTAGGCGCGGTGAAGGCGGCATCCGGATAGAAGGTCCGCATCGCAAAGTCCCAACCGATAAACAGCAGGCCGGAAAGAACGACGGCAAGCAAAAGATTGCGCTGATTGTCCAAAGTGAAATCCTGTTCAGAAAGAAGTGCGCTGTGTTATATAGGTACTACGGCACCGGATCATAGCCGTGTCCGCCCCAAGGATGGCAGCGCATTAGCCGCTTCGTTGCCAGCCATCCACCCTTGAACGCACCATATTTTTGCACGGCCTGGATCGCATATTCGCTGCAAGAAGGCGCATAGCGGCATGTCGGAGGGAGGATACGTGACGGCCCCCACTGCCACAGGCGGGCGATGAAAATGAGCACATATTTCATTGTGCCTTCCCCTGCTTCGGCTTGCTCTGCCGTCTATCGCCACGTCTTGGCCGGCGACCGCGCGCAGCGTCGCCTTTGCCTTGCCTGGCCCGTTCAAGCGCTTTGAGCAATTCATCAGCCATGATCGCGAAGTCTCGCTCAATCCCGCCAACACGTCCAATCAAAACGTGATCGTGGTCGATCAGGCCGTGGCTGGGCAAGGCCTCGCGCAGCAATTCGCGAAACCGGCGCTTCATCCGATTACGGATAACCGCATTGCCGATCTTCTTGGTGACGGTGATGCCCATTCGCATGCCCTGACCCTGATTGGGCCGAGTCAGCAACACAAAGCCGGGCCTTGCATTGCGCAATCCTTTGTTCGCCGCGAGGAAGTCAGCGCGCTTGGTCAGGACCTGGATCATGGTTGGCATATACGCAAAGGGTCCCCGAATGGGGACCCCGATGGCCAATTGGCCGAGTATTTTGGGGCGCCCATCCGGACGCGCTCAAAATTATGCTGTCAGCGACTTGCGACCGCGCTTGCGGCGCGCACGGATGACCTTGCGGCCACCTGGGGTCGCTTTGCGTGCAAAGAAGCCGTGGCGGCGTGCGCGCACGAGATTGCTTGGCTGAAAAGTCCGCTTCATATCGTCCTCGAATAATCTGTACCGCAAGCGCCGTTCGACCGGCCATCTCGCGCAAATAAAAACAGTCGCCGCGCAGGCGACCGCATCAGGCGCGCGCAGTTATGGGAAATGCACCTATGAGTCAAGCCATCCGAGGCCAATCACACTGACATCGGCATAGGCCAAAACCGGTTCAGTTGGCTCGGCTACTGCCACTTGCGGCTGCAGCCATGAACGCATTTCACTCGCTCCAAGCCATTTGACCGAATGATGCGGGACAGAATTGGTCATCGCATAAAAGGCTTCTGCGTGATCGCGCTCCATGCCCATGTCGCGATAATAGTCGAGATAGAGCATGTTCTCGGGCGCGTCAGCGGCGAAATCCTGCGGCTCGCGACCGCGATGATCAAGCCAGGAATGAACTGCGAAGCGTGCCCCATCATCCATGCTGCGTTGAGCCCCGGCGAGGAACAATTCGACCGCGCCTGAACGGACCGACCCGTGGTTGGGCACATGCGTGGCGATTCCGTGCGCTCTGATCATCCGACCGACCGCGAGATTGGCGAGGTCATCGCTGGTGCCGGGAGCCTCAACCATGTCCAATGTCGCGATGTCAGGAAAATCACGCAGCATGGCGCGGAAAAATTGTGGGCTCATCGGTCCGGTTGGGCCAACCAGTGCGGCGCGATCCGAGCCAGTCACCTGGAATGGGCCATATTGGGCGATTGCCGCTTCTGTGCGCTGGGGAATTGTCGGAAGCGCATAGCGAGCGGCCGATTGGGAGTCGCGAGCCTGATGCTCAACCGTCGTGGAGCCTTCGATACGCACCCAGCTCTGAGTGTTCGGATCCCACTCTTCTTCCCAGCTTTCGACGACGACAGTTCGCGACGCTGTACCCTCTTGCGCCTGCGCAAATGTAGGCATCAGCGCAAGCTGAGCAAAGGCCAGAAGGGTCGCAAACCATCTCATAGTGGGACAATGCGACGCGCGCTTTTTAAGATTTGCCAAGGATTATGCTTGCGAATTCCTTTCCAACGCGCCTCCGCGCTCTCGACAAATATCTGTTATCGCTGCAAAATCACATCTGCGAGGGCGTAGTCGCAGGAGTTTTGTGTGGTCGCGCTTGTCAGGACGGTTGCCTATCTTGGTCTCGAGGCTCGCCCGATCGAGGTTCAATGCCAGGTTGCCTCAGGCCTGCCTCGCTTCACAATTGTCGGCCTGCCGGACAAGGCTGTCAGCGAAAGCCGCGAGCGGGTGCAAGCCGCATTGGCGGCAATGGGCCTAGCGCTCCCGCCCAAGCGCATCACGATCAATCTCTCTCCCGCTGACCTACCCAAGGACGGGTCGCATTACGATCTCCCAATCGCTTTGGCGTTGCTGGCGGCCATGGGGGTCACCGATGCCGAACAATTGGGTGATTGGATCACCGTAGGAGAATTGGCGCTGGATGGACGGATCGTCGCGTCGCCCGGCGTGCTGATAGCCGCCTTGCATGCCAGCAGCGAAGAGGCCGGCCTGATTTGCCCGGCCAAACAAGGTGCTGAAGCCAAATGGGCAAGCGGGGTTCCAGTGATTGCTGCCCCTGATCTGATCAGCCTGCTCAACCACCTCAAGGGCAGTCAGCTTTTGCCGGAGCCCGTTCGCGGAGAGGTAGAGCCTGTCGCAGCCTCGACCGATCTCAAACAGGTGAAAGGGCAGGAGACGGCCAAACGCGCACTCGAAATCGCAGCCTGCGGCGGGCACAATCTGCTGATGATCGGGCCACCAGGATCGGGCAAGAGCCTGCTTGCGTCTTGTCTGCCCGGCATTCTGCCTGATCTCGCTCCGGACGAGGCACTCGAAGTGTCGATGGTGCAATCGGTCGCCGGCTTGCTGGAGGAAGGCCGCATACGCCGCGCGCGGCCGTTTCGCGCACCGCACCACTCAGCCAGCATGGCCGCGCTTACCGGCGGCGGGCTCAAGGTCCGTCCCGGGGAGGTCAGCCTGGCGCATCTTGGAGTGCTGTTCCTTGACGAGCTACCAGAGTTTCAGCGCCCGGTGCTTGATTCGCTGCGCCAGCCACTGGAGACCGGAAAGGTCGATGTGGCGCGCGCCAATGCGCATGTCACCTTTCCCGCGCGAGTCCAGTTGATCGCCGCGATGAATCCATGCCGCTGCGGGCACGCCAACGAGGCTAGTCAAAGATGCACACGTTGGCCCCGTTGCGTCAGCGAGTATCAGGCGCGGGTTTCCGGGCCTTTGCTTGACCGGATTGATCTGCATGTCGACGTTCCTGCCGTCAGTGCGAGCGATTTGAACCTGCCCTCGCCAGCAGAGAGCAGCGCCGAAGTCGCTGTGCGCATAGCGCGTGCTCGCGCCGCGCAATCAAGGCGAAACATTCGATCGAACTCTGTGCTGGAGGGTGAAGCGTTGGAGGAATTTGCGACGCCGGACGAGGCAGGACGGGACCTTCTGGTGCAAGCCGCTGACAGGCTCAGACTGTCTGCACGCGCCTATACCAGGGTCTTAAGAGTTGCTCGAAGCATTGCCGACCTTGCTGGGAAGGAGCAGGTCGGTCGGACACATATCGCCGAGGTGCTCAGCTATCGGCAATTATCCAATCGTTTGTAATTGAGATGGCGGTTTAGCCAGCCTTTTTGACAGCACTGAGATCGACGACATCGCCGCGTGACAATCCATCTGCTGGCAGGGCGACCGTGCCATCTGGACGCTTGCCCAGATCCTCACGCTTGACCATCCAGAGGTCCTGATGCGTCAGAATGCGACCGTCATGACCCAGGATCGAGACCGGTCCAATCGGCAGCCGATCGCGCTCGTCGACCAGCACCGGATCTTCATTGACGAACTCGGCACCATATTTCTGGCCCCACTGCCGCAGCGCAATCATCGCAGGCAGCAAATCAAAGCCCTTTTCGGTCAGGCGATACTCAATTTTGCGGCGATCATCGGCACATGGCTCGCGTTTGAGGATGCCATGCTCGACCAATTTGGCGAGTCGATTGGACAGAATATTCCGCGCGATACCGAGTTCGCTCAAAAATTCTTCAAAATGGTGCAGTCCGTTAAAGCTCGCGCGCAAAATCATGAACGACCATCTTTCGCCCATAACTTCAAGCGCTTGCGGAAGACCGCACTCAATTAATTCGCGTAGTGGTTCGCGGATATCGCCCATTTCAGTCCCTTCCCAGCAACCTATTTAGCGGGTTTTTCTCAGTGCTCAAAAAAAATAATAAGTTTTTAGTTGCAACCTGAAACTTAATAACATAGGTAGTGATTCGCAACGGGTTGTCAATTGAAACCTAGTGTTGCACCAAAAAGCTGTAAAAGGACAAACTGCGATGACTCTCTCCCTCCCCCGCACCGGCCGTCTTTCGGTTCTTGCACTCGCTCTCGCATACACCGGCGTCACCTTTGGCGTGATGACCGCACCCGCCCCGGCTCTGGCTCAGAGCGGCGCCTATTACACCGCGACTCTGGCTCAGCCTGCTGACGACAATCGTGCCGTCGCTTCGGGCGTCGCCTGGTCATGCGAAGGCACCACTTGCGTTGCCAATAAGGGCACGTCGCGCCCGCTGCGCATCTGCCGCGGCCTGGCTCGTGAGTTTGGCGAGATCGTCAGCTTCACGTCGAAAGGCAAAGAGCTGGCCGACGAAAAACTGGCAAAGTGCAACGGCAACTAAGCCTCACACTTCCTTACCCGTCCAAACTCTCCATCTTGGACGGACAGCGATGGCCTCCGGCGTACCCCGCGCCGGAGGCATTTTTTTAGGTCAGGAACCCTGCCGCAGCCAATTGCATTTCGAGCGACGCGGCGTCCGTGAACAAATGGGCATCCCAGCCGCGCGCCTTGGCGGCATCGATATTGGCCTGGTTGTCGTCAGTGAAGAACAGCTCCCCACCAACACGGCCGCTGCGCTGTTCGACAATCTCGTAGATCCGCGGAACCGGCTTGGCGACCTTCTCCGTGCCTGAGACGATGATATCGTCAAACAGATCGAACAGCGGCTGAGTCGGTCGAAACATCTCCCAGAACTCGTGCCCAAAATTGGTCAGGCAAAAGAGCGGAACGCCAGCGTCATGCAGACGGCGCACCACTGCATGCGAGCCCTCGACCGGCCCCGGCACTGTTTCGTTGAAACGTGTCTGATAGGCCCGAATGAGCGCTTCGTGCTGCGGGAACATCGCGATTCGCTCTGGCACCATCTCGGCCAATGGTCGACCGCGATCATGCTCAAAATGCCATTCTTCGGTCACGACATTGGCAAGAAACCAGTCGAGCTCAGCCTGATCATCAATCAGCTTTTCGAACAAGGCGCGAAGTTGCCATTGAAACAGCACACGGCCAACATCGAACACGACGGCCTTCCGCTTCATCGGAGCACCTTCTCGCGACTCAGATTGCACCGACATATCTCCCAAAACAGCGACGGCCCGCTCTCCAATTCGGAGGCGGGCCGATGGCTAATTCCGATCACGCAAGGCGATCGGCCAATAGACGCTGATTAACCCTGACGGGCCTTGAAGCGACGATTGGTCTTGTTGATGACATAGGTCCGTCCACGCCGACGAATCACGCGGCAATCGCGGTGGCGGCCCTTCAGCGACTTGAGGCTGTTGCGGATCTTCATGGTTCTATCTTCCAAATAAACAGCGCGCCGAGGTGGCCCCGACGCGCGGAATTTCTGGCGGCCCTCTAACCCCGGAGGCTGCTTTCGTCAACCATTCTCGCGGATTTCGACCAGCTTGCGCTCCCACGCCAAAGCATGGCTAATAATGGTGTCGAGATCGGCATGCTGCGGCTGCCATGGCAAGGTCGCACGAATACGGGCCGGATCGGAAATGAGCGAGCCAGGATCACCCGCACGGCGCCCCTCAAGCCGCCGATCAAGCTTGCGGTTGGTGACCCGATCGACCGCGTCGAGCACTTCAAGCACTGAAAACCCGCGTCCATAGCCGCAATTCATCGTCAATGACTGCGCTGGATGGGCCATCAAGTGTTCAAGTGCCAAGACATGGGCTGCAGCAAGATCGCTGACATGAATATAGTCTCGCACGCCTGTGCCATCCGGCGTGTCGTAGTCCGTACCGAACACGCTGACATGATCGCGCTTGCCGATCGCCGCCTCAAGCGCCACTTTGATCAAATGCGTCGCCCCTGCGGTCGATTGGCCGCTGCGCGCCTGCGGATCAGCCCCGGCAACATTGAAATAGCGCAGCGCGCAGAAGTTGATCGGATGAGCCCCGGCAATATCGCCAAGCATCTGCTCGGTCATGAGCTTGGACCAACCATAGGGATTGATCGGCACACGCGGCGTATCCTCAGTGACCGGCGACACTTCTGGCATGCCATAAGTCGCTGCGGTCGATGAGAATATGAAATGCGGCACGCCCGCTTTGACGGCCGATTCGATCAAGGCCCGGCTCTTCACCGTGTTGTTGTGATAATATTTGAGCGGATTCTCGACGCTTTCGGGCACGACGATTGACCCCGCGAAATGCATGATCGCCTTGACGTCATGCTTGGCGATGACCTCAGCGACCAGTTCCCCATCCTCGATATCGCCTTCGTGAAGCTGCACCCCGTCAGGGATGGCAAAGCGAAAGCCAGTCGTCAGATTGTCGATCACTACGACAGGCCAGCCACCGTCTCTAAGCGCGAGCACAGCGTGGCTTCCAATATAGCCGGCACCGCCGGTTACCATCACACAGGGTTTGGTCGAATCCGTCATGCTGACCAATTAGCAAGATTCACCTGCAAAAGCGTAACGAAGAGACCTGTCTCGTTCAGCTTTTGCACAAGCACGGTGGCGCAGCATGAAAAGCCAAGCAGTGCTATAGCGATGGGGTGAGAGGAAAGAACTATGCGCAATGACACAATGATCCGCTGGGCCCTGATCCCTCTGGCAACACTTGCGGCCGCAGGATGCGCGTCTCCCTATACCGGACCAATCGAAGTCAATCGCTTTGTGGCCGACAACCATGCGGATTGGCGGGCAAACACCATTACCGCTGTGATCGACAGTGATGAGCGCGTTGCTGGGCAAGCCGAATACGAAGATGCCGTACGCAATGAATTGGCGCGGCAGGGCTATGGCGTTGAGCCGGCCGGCGTGCCCGCACACCAAGCCTGGATCCGCGTCGAGCAGAGCGCGCTGCAGCCTGGCGATTCGCGTGGCCCCGTCAGCGTCGGCGTGGGCGGATCGACCGGCACTTATGGCTCTGGCCTTGGCCTGGGGGTTGGCATCAATCTTGGCGGCGAAAAGAAGCCCCGCTTCGTCACAGAACTTGCTGTTCGCATCACCGACTATGCGGGCGGCACCACTCTGTGGGAAGGCCGTGCCGAAATGGTCACCAGTACCGATTCTGCTTACGCAATCCCGGGACAAAATGCCCGCGCGCTCGCTGCGGCCTTGTTTCGTGACTTCCCTGGAGGCAATGGGGAGACATTGACGGTCAATGTCAGCGAACTTCAAGGAACCCAATGACTCAAATTGCGATCGATGCCGGTTTTGACAGCGGCAATATCGAAGTCCTTTCGATCGAAGGAAACACTGCACGGCTTGCCGTGCCCAAGGATCACATGTCCGAATTCGCCCAATGGTTTCACTTTCGAGTGACCGGCGCGATTGGCGAGCCAGTCACGCTCAAGCTGACTGGCCTCAATGACAGCGCCTATCCGGGGGGATGGCCCGGCTATGATGCATGCGTGTCGGAAGATCGCGAGTATTGGGCCCGTGCCAAAAGCTCTTTCGATCAGAAGGAAGAAAACGGCACGCTCACCATCGAATATATGCCGGCATCAAACACCGCCTGGTTTGCCTATTTCGCGCCCTATTCGATGGAGCGGCACCACGATCTCGTTGCCGAGGCTGCCGCCAGCGAAGGTGTCGACCTGATCCGACTGGGGACCACGCTTGATGGCCAGCCGCTCGATTGCCTTGAGCTGGGCGATGGCGACAAACAGGTGTGGCTCTATGCCCGTCAGCATCCTGGCGAAACCCAGGCCGAATGGTGGATGGAAGGCGCGCTTGAATGCCTGACCGATCCGACTGATCCCGTGGCCATGGCGCTGCGCCGGCGATGCAGATTTCACATCGTGCCCAATTGCAATCCCGATGGATCGCGCCGCGGCCATTTGCGCACCAACGCCGTGGGCACCAATCTCAATCGCGAATGGGCCGAACCGACAGCAGACAAATCGCCCGAAGTGCTCGCGATCCGCAATTATATGGACGAGACCGGTATGGACTTCGCGATGGATGTCCATGGCGACGAAGCGATTCCGGCGGTGTTTCTGGCCGGTTTTGAAGGCATTCCTTCCTGGACGGACGAGTTGGGCGAGACTTTCTATCGCTATCAACGCATCCTTGATCGCCGCACGCCAGATTTCCAGACCAAGCTTGGCTATCCCAAGACGCCTGCAGGCAAAGCCAATCTTGGCATCAGCACCAATCAGGTGGCTGAGCGTTTCGGCTGCACCGCAATGACGCTGGAAATGCCTTACAAGGATCTCGCCGATGCGCCGGAGCCTGAGCAGGGATGGTCGCCAGAACGATGCAAGATGCTGGCGCGCGACTGCCTTGCTGCCTTGCTTGAGTGGTTGGACGACGATCCCAGCTAGGTTTCAGGCCTGATTCATCACTGACTGTGCTATAGTTTCCTCCAATCGGGGGAGAATGACCTATGTCGCAAGGCACTCACATCAATCGCAGACTTTGGCTCAAAGGATCGGCGGCGACCTGTCTCGCATTCGCGCTGCCTTCAAACGCGCTGGCGCAAGGCCTCAATCTCAGCTCGATCCTGGGTCGTGCAACCGACGGCGCGCTCGACAAGCTGGCGCAGCCCGGCGCGTTCTACGATGATGAGGACATTCGCATCAAACTGCCCATTGTTGGCAATGTCGGCGGCGGTCTGTTCGGCTCGCTGTTCAGTGCTGGCGAGCGTCTGGGCCTGCTCGATGGTGTCACCCGCAAGATCAATGATGCCGCTGGGATCGCAGCCGGCGAGGCCAAGCCGATTTTCCGCGACGCGATTGACGACCTGTCCTGGACCGACGCCCCTGGGATTATCCGCGAGGGCGATGGCGGGACGCAATATTTGCGGCGCAGTTCGAACGACACGCTGCATGGCAAGCTTGAGCCCTTGGTAGACAGCGCGCTTGAGCAATTGGGCGTCTATGGCGAGTTTGACAAATTGTCAGAACAGCACAGCTTTGTCCGCCGTGCCGGCCTCAATCGCGAGAGCATCAATCGCAGCGTGACCGACCAGGGCCTGGACGGGATCTTTTCCTATATAGGCCAGGAAGAACGTGATTTCCGCCGCAACCCGCTCGACGGCGTTGGCAAGACTTTGGGTGACCTCTTGGGCAGCTAGCAATCGTCCAAATGCGCCGGACCAAAGGCATGCGGCAAAAGCGCCGATAGGGCGACCTCACGGACGTGTTCTGGGCCAACACAGAGAATTAGCGGGTCGGTACCCCCAAGCTGCGCCAACTCATTCAGAACCTGTCTACAGCGCCCACAGGGGGTGATCGGATCAGGCGTGTTTTCGGGACCTGTGACCGCCACCGCGATCAGTCCCCCACGACGCCCCTCACCCATGGCGCGAGACACGGCATTGGTCTCGGCGCACAGCGCCAGGCCATAGCTGGCATTCTCGATATTGGTTCCCGTGATCACACCGCCATCGTCAAACAGCAGCGCGGCCCCCACCGCATAATTGGAATAGGGCGAATAGGAATGCCTCGCCGCATCACGCGCCGCTGCGATCAATCCTTCGCGGTCTATTTCTGCACCACCACCCATTCGATCGGCTCCTCTACCGCCTCATTCACCAATTGGCGATTGGCACTCCATAGCAGCCATGGTCTTCCCGCATAGCTTGGACGGGTGCGATCGCGTTCTAGCCACAGATCGCGATCAATCACATTGGCGATGCGATGGCGCTGTTCGAAATCCTCGCTCAGCTTCAGGATGGCTGGCGACCCGGCATGCATCTCCACCTGATTGACCAGTGTCAGCAATTCGCTTTGGACCGCGGCGTCGCTGACAGTCTCGGGGCAATCCTGCGCGGTCGCTCCCAGCGCAATTGCTGGCGGCAGCAAGTCGGCAGAACGCGGCACCATGCGAGTGAACCGGGCCGATTGCGGATCCGCACGCAGACAGGGATCAAATCGCAAGACGATTCCCACTTTGAGGTCCGCCGCGAGCGCCTGCGTCAATCGATTGGCGAACTGATCGTCGGGCGTAAGCGATGCCTCGCGCAGTTCGAGATAGACGAATTGGCCGCCAGTCGCCTTGATCGTCGCATAGCGCACTCCGTTGAGATCGGTCGCTATGTACGCACCTTGCTCGGGATAGAGGTCCGCGCTCGGTCGCCATTCGCGCATGTCCCACCAGAACCAGGCGGTGAAGGCGATGCCGACCAGAGCAATCGCCGCGACCAATTGGAATATCCATCGCGAGCGCGGTTTGCGGGCGGACTTGCCTTTCGACTTGCGAGCCATGGGTGCGGCCTATCCTTTGATGTGCAGGACGCAGATCAGCGTGAACAGGCGACGTGCGGTGGCAAAGTCAGTCTCGACCTTGCCTTCGAGCCGCTCCAGCAATAGCTCAGCCGCGTTGTTGTGAATGCCACGCCGCGCCATGTCGATCGTCTCGATCTCCGCCGGCGTCGCTTTGCGAATGGCCTGGTAATACGAATCGCAGATCGCGAAATATTCGCGGATCGGGCGACGGAACCGCGCCAGCCCAATCAGCAAGGTCTCAAGCTCAGCCTCATCCTTGTCGGCGATCATCATCGCCAACCGACCATCCTGCACCGCCAGTTGCAATCTGTAAGGGCCTTGAGCGCCGCGCTCTGCGCTGCGCACCGGCTTGAAGGTGTTTTCTTCAATCAGGTCGTAGATCGCCACGCGGCGTTCCTGCTCGACATCAGCATTGCGCCACAGAATGGTCTCCTCATCGAGCGCGATATGCGCGATGCGGAAATCGCCTTTTGTCGGGCGAGAAGATTCGGGCGGCTGGTCGACCATCGTGACGTGCTTTCGCAGATCGTTGGGGCGCAGTTCAAGCACTTCAGCAATCCATCCCCGCTATCCACAGCACAGTGAAGCCAAATTACCGCGATTGTCTCTTGCCCAAACCGGTATGGGGAGCGCATTGAGGGCGCATGGCCGAACCCACCGCTCTTTCACTTGTCGCTGACGATTCCGACACAACACGCAAGCTGCCTTCCAACCTGGAAGCCGAAGCCGCGTTTCTGGGAGCGGTGCTGATCGACAATCGCGTGATCGAAGAATTGCAAACGCCGATCCGGCCCGACCATTTCTTTGAACCGCTGCATGAGCGCATCTACGAACGCGTCCTCAAACTGATTGAGCGCAATGCGACCGCCAGCCCGGTGACCTTGCGCCCGTATTTTGAGAGCGATGAAGCGCTCAAGGACCTGGGCGGCACCAGCTATCTCGCGCAGCTCACCGCCAATGGCTCAGGCCTGTTGGCGCCGCGCGAGCTGGCTCAGCAGATTTACGATCTGGCACTTCTGCGCGAACTCGTCAGCGTCGGTCGCGGCCTGGTCGAAGGGGCGCTCGACACGTCCGAAGAAGTCGATCCGATGGATCGCATCGCCGAAGCCGAAGCCGATTTGTTCAAAGTGGCAGAGGGTGCGGCGACCGGCAGCGAGGCGGAGAGCTTTCGCGACGCCGCCTTGACTGCAATCAAGATGGTCGAAGCGGCGATGAATTCCGGAGGCGGCCTGTCCGGCAAGACCACCGGTCTCGATTCGATCGATCGCAAGACGTCAGGCCTGCACGAGTCCGATCTCATTATCCTCGCCGGACGTCCCGGCATGGGCAAGACCGCGCTGGCCACCAATATCGCGTTCAATTGCGCTGAAGCGCATCTCGAATGGCAACGCGATGGTGGCGAGTTCAACTATGGAGCACCGGCTGCCTTTTTCAGCCTTGAGATGAGCGCCGACCAGCTCGCCACACGTATCCTTGCCGAACAGGCCGAGATTTCATCTGAAGCGCTGCGCAGCGGTAAGATGAGCCGCGAAGAATTCCAGCAGCTGTCCTTTGCCAGCCAACGCCTGGCCGAGCTGCCGCTGTTTATCGATGACACGCCGGCGCTGACGATCGCTGCCTTGCGTACGCGCGCGCGGCGCTTGAAAAGGCGGCATGATATCGGCCTGATCGTGGTCGACTATCTGCAATTGCTGCAGGGCTCCGGGCGCGCAAATGACAACCGCGTCAACGAAATTTCCGAGATTAGCCGGGGCCTCAAGACATTGGCCAAGGAACTGAGTGTTCCCGTTATTGCACTTTCGCAGCTCAGCCGTGCGGTCGAGCAGCGCGAAGACAAACGCCCAATGCTGTCTGACCTGCGCGAATCCGGCTCGATCGAGCAGGACGCAGATATGGTGTGGTTTGTCTATCGCGATGATTATTACCTCGAAGCGATCAAGCCCGACTTCCCGACCGAGACGAGCAGTCCCGATGCGATCGAGAAATATCGCGCCTGGGAGGAAAGATACGAAGAGCTCAAGAACAAGGCCTCGGTCAATGTGGCCAAGCAGCGCCACGGCTCTACCGGGATGGTTCCGCTGCACTTCCAAAGCGAGTTCACCAAATTCACGTCGCCCAATCTCAAAGACTATTCCGATTATGGCTTTGATTGATCGCTTTGCGATGCGGCGATTCCTTGACTCAGACGCGCCTCATCACTAGGTGCGCTGCTCTTTCCGACATTCTCATTTAGAAGAGGCCTCATATGGCACGCGTTACCGTTGAAGATTGCGTCGATAAGGTACCCAACCGGTTCGATCTCGTGCTGCTGGCAGCCCAGCGCGCACGCGAAATCTCGGGCGGAAGCGAACTGACGATCGATCGCGATCGCGACAAGAACCCGGTCGTCGCTCTGCGTGAGATCGCCGAACAGACGATCAAGCCCAAGGAACTCAACGAATCTTTGGTCACCGGCCTGCAAAAAATCCTCCCTGATGATGAGGAAGATGCCGATGAAATCGGTTCGCTGAGCCAGTCGGCAGAGGCACTGCGGATCACCGCGTCGGCCCCGACCCGTTCGACTTCGATCGGCTCAGACTACGAGGGCTAATTCAGCCTGCAGACGTTATTCAAAACTGTCTCAGAATGGAAAAGGCTGCCAGATTGGCGGCCTTTTTTGTGTCAGCAATGACAGAAGTCTGACCACGGGTCGGTTCGCTTGCCTTTGCCATGCCGTCATGCCAGCGACAGGCGCGTAACCTAACCGTAACATAAACTGCATTAAGCGCTTCGACTTGAGAGAGATATGGCGTCGATAGCAATCTACAGCGTTAAGGGAGGAGTGGGCAAAACGACCTTCGCGGTCAATCTTGCCTGGTGCGCAGCGAGCATCTCGCGTCGCCACACCTTGCTGTGGGATCTCGACGCTTCGAATGGCTCCGGATTCTTGCTCGATGTGGATCCAAAGAAGAAGCGGCGGGCGGAATCTGTGATCGCGCAAGATCGCGATCCATCGAAGCTGATCCAGAAGACAGGCATCGACAATCTGCATCTCTTGCCGGCCGATGAGAGCATTCGCACGCTTGATCGGCAGTTCAACAAGATCGGCAAGCGCAAGCGGCTGGCCAAATTGGTCGACAGTCTGGGTAAGGATTACGATCGGATCATCTTTGATTGCCCTCCCGTGCTCAACGAAGTGAGCGCGCAGGTGATGCGGGCGGCCGATCTGGTGATTGTGCCATTGCCACCTTCGCCGCTTTCCACCCGCGCCTTTGAGCTGGTGGTTGAGGAGGTTCGCGGCAGCGGCAAGAAGCATCCGCCGATCCTCCCTGTGCTCTCAATGGTCGATATGCGCCGCAACCTTCACAAGGAAACCCGCAAGGCAAACGCCAAATGGCCTGTCGTGCCACTTGCCAGCGCGATCGAACAATGTGCGGTTGAGCGCCAGCCGGTTGGAGCCTTCGCACCGCGCTCCCCCGCAGCGCGTGCCTTTGCGCAATTGTGGACCGCGATCGAGCGCAAACTCGCATCAAAGAAATAGACGCTGGAGCAAGGCCTCTGGCACTCCAAACTTGCCGCGAGCGGCGTGCTGCCTATAGGTGTGGGTCAGCCGCGGGGGGTCTATGAGCGATATCACCGAAGGACTGGGAGGCGCCGTTGAAGGCGCACTGGCTGGTCGCGCTGTCGAGCCCAAAAGGGGTGAAACCGATGGCGCGGATGCCTCTTCAGGAAAATGCCTCAATTGCGGCGCGGTGCCCGGGGGCGCGTTTTGCCAGCATTGCGGCCAGAAGCAGCACATTCACCGCTCCCTCAGCGCCATCTTTCATGATCTGATCCACGGAGTCTTGCATCTGGATGGCAAGGTCTGGCGCACTTTGCCTTTGCTCATCTTCAAGCCAGGCCGGCTTACCCGCCGTTATATCGAAGGCGAACGCGCACGCTTTGTCAGCCCGATGGCGATGTTCCTGTTCAGCGTGTTCCTGATGTTCGCGGTGTTCCAGATGGTCGGTCTGACCACCCCGACCGACGTTGAGGGCGATGCCCGCACGCGTGTTACACAGCTGGTCGAAGCGGAGCGCAAAGCGGTCACCGATCAGATCGCTCAGATCGACGAAGAATTGGCATCCGAAGATACCGATGACGAGCGGCGGGCGACGCTCGAGACGCGGCGCGAGACGCTCAACAATGATTTGGCCATTCTCGACACTCGCGGCCAGAATCTCACCGCCTGGCTGACCTCCGGCAGCACCGAATTCCTCGATACGCTGCAAACCTCCGGCGAAGACCAGATCGCCGATGCCAAACAGCGCCTGGACGCGATGGAGGTCGGATCGCAGGAACACACAGATCTTGCTGCCGAGATCGCAGCCGCAGAACGCGGGATAAGTGAGCTCAAGCAGTTCGAGGAATTGGCCGAAGAATCCAGCCTACTGGTTCAAGGCGATGACGGGTCGTTGAAGGTTGGCGATTCCGGGATTGGCTTCATCGATTCCGCGCTCGAAAAGTGGAACGATAACCCCAGCCTGATGCTCTACAAATTGCAGGCCAACGGCTACAAGTTCAGCTGGCTGCTGATCCCGCTCTCGATCCCGTTCGTGTGGTTGCTGTTCCTGTGGCGGCGCGGCTTCAAGGCCTATGATCATGCCGTTTTCGTGACCTACTCGCTCAGCTTCATGTCGCTGCTCTTCATCACCATCTCGCTGATGGCGGCGACCCCGGTCGACATCAATGGCGGCTGGGCATTCGCGCTGTTTGCAATCGGCGCTCCACTGCATGTCTACAAGCATTTGCGACACACCTATGGCCTTTCGCGGTTCTCGACGCTGTGGCGGTTTTTCGCCTTGCTGGTCTTTATTGTCTTTGTGCTGATCTTGTTCCTGCAAGCACTGCTGCTGCTAGGAGCATTCTGACCGCTCACACATGAAAAGGCGCCCGTGGCCTGAGCCGCGGACGCCTCTCCTATCTTGCCAATTGTGAGGCTTAGGCCCCTTGCGGTGAGGCCCCACCCTTATCGTCCTTCGAGCCAAAGCGTTTGCCCGCTTTGGGGATTGCCGAACCGTGCGACGGTTGCACCGCGATCGGCCCTTTGGGCTCATCGGGTCGATCAACCTTGCCGGTGTCGAGCAATTCGGTGATTTCATCACCCGTCAGAGTTTCATATTCGAGCAAGGCCTGCGCCAGCAGATGGAGCTGGTCCTCGTGCTTCTCAAGCAGCTCTGTGGCGCGTTTGTGCGCGCCTTCGACCAGACCTTTGATCTCTGCATCGATCAGCTTGTTGGTGTCTTCACCACCCATGGTGCGGGCGGTCTGACCCATGCCGAGATAACCCTCCTGGCTCGCTTCATATTGCAGCGGGCCGAGCTTGTCTGACATGCCCCATTTGGTGACCATATTGCGGGCCAGATCGGTCGCATACTGGATGTCTGACGAGGCGCCCGAGCTGACCTTGTCGTGGCCGAAAATGATCTCTTCAGCGACGCGTCCGCCCATGCTTACTGACAGGTTCGCGTGCATCTTGTCACGATGGTACGAATAGCTGTCGCGCTCTGGCAGGCGCATAACCATGCCCAATGCGCGGCCGCGCGGAATAATCGTCGCCTTGTGGATCGGATCTGACGCGTCCTCGTGAACCGAAACGATTGCGTGCCCAGCCTCGTGATAGGCGGTCATCTTCTTCTCGTCTTCGGTCATCACCATGCTGCGACGCTCTGCGCCCATCATGACCTTGTCCTTGGCGTCTTCGAACTCCTGCATCGCCACCAATCTTTTGTTGCGACGGGCTGCAAGCAAGGCTGCCTCATTGACGAGGTTGGCGAGGTCAGCACCAGAGAAGCCAGGCGTACCGCGAGCAATCGTGCGTGGGTTCACGTCGGGCGCCAGTGGCACCTTCTTCATGTGCACGCCGAGAATCTTCTCACGGCCATCAATGTCTGGAATCGGCACGACCACCTGACGGTCAAAACGGCCCGGACGCAGCAATGCCGGATCGAGCACGTCGGGACGGTTGGTCGCAGCGACGATGATGATGCCTTCATTGGCCTCAAAGCCGTCCATCTCGACAAGCAGCTGGTTTAGCGTCTGCTCACGCTCATCGTTAGAATTGCCGAGGCCATGGCCGCGCGAACGCCCGACCGCGTCAATCTCATCAATAAAGACGATACACGGGGCGTTCTTCTTGGCCTGCTCGAACATGTCGCGCACGCGGCTGGCGCCTACGCCAACAAACATTTCGACAAAGTCCGAACCGGAAATGGTGAAGAAGGGCACGCCAGCTTCGCCAGCAATCGCCCGTGCGAGCAACGTCTTACCAGTACCCGGCGAACCGACCAGCAAGGCGCCTTTGGGAATCTGGCCGCCAAGCTTGGAGAAACGCTGCGGATCCTTGAGGAATTCGACAACCTCTTCCAGCTCCTCACGCGCCTCATCAATCCCGGCGACATCCTCAAACGTAACCCGGCCTTGGCGCTCGGTCAGCATCTTGGCCTTGGACTTGCCAAATCCCATCGCGCCGCCACCGCCGCCTTTCTGGACCTGGCGCAGTGCAAAGAAGGCGATGCCCAAGATCAAGAGGAAGGGCAGCGATTGAATGAGAATGTAGAGCAAGACATTGGGTTGCTCAGGCGCTTCACCCGAATAGCGAACATTGTTTTCCTGCAGCAGAGTGGGCAGTTCGGTGTCATTCGCGACTGGAACGGTGGTGAACTTCTCGTCATTCTTGAACTCACCCGAGATCAGATCGGGCGCCACCGAGACCGATTCCACTCGGCCTTCAACAACGGCATCGCGGAACTCGGAATAATCGATCGACTGGCCAGTGGGCTGACCATTATTGCCAACCATCGACACGACCAACAGCAAGGCCATGAAGATGCCACCCCAGATCATAAGCTGCTTCACCCACGGATTCTGCCCTTCGGGCGGTGGGTTCTGCTGGGGGTCGTTTTGATCGCTCATGCGAGATTCCTTTCGTATCCCGACAATGTAGGGTCAGGCGGGTGAATGGCAAGATAACGCGCGCTCTTTGGCGTGATGCTTATTTTCGCACACCAAGACGCGAAATTTCGATCATCCGAGGCCTAGCCAGCTGGAGCGTATGCTCCAAGAAACACCTCGACCGCACCTTCGATGCGCTTATTTACCTGTTCAGGATCAGGATCGACTCCAAATCGGCGCTCGAGATCTCCCATCCCCTTGCACATCGCAACAAACTGCTCGGCCGCGAGCATAGGATCGGGGATCGACAGTTCGCCAATGCTGTCCGCGTGGGCGAGATAAGCGCTGAACGCCGATTTCATGCGCCATGGGCCGGCCTCCAGGAAGGCGCGACCAATCGCAGGCTCAGTCTCGGTTTCGGCCGCAATCCGCCGATCGAACTGCACCATTTCAGGCCGTGAAAGGAAATTGTGCATGCCATGTCCGATGGTCGAGAGCCGCTCGCGGATCGATCCCGATGGCAATTGTTCGAGCGAGAAATAGCCCCGCATTTTCTCGCATTCGAGTTCAACCGCGGCAGCAAACAGAGTGCGCTTGTCGCCAAAGTGGTTGTAGATCGTCACTTTCGATACGCCAGCATCGGCAGCGATCTGCTCGATCGAGGAGGCGGCAAAACCAACACTGAAAAAGCTCCGTGAGGCGGCCTCAACAATGGATTTGCGCTTGGCAATATCGGTCGGCCGACCAAGCCGGGATTCCGATTTTTCCGATGAATGGGTTGACAAAGTGAACGGCCTCGTTCAATTAAACGCTGTCGTTCAATAATGTCGCATGCGTCCCTCCAGCGCAACCCCCACTCGACGAAAAGGTTCCCCCACGTGCTTTGGATCGCCATCCGTATGCTCACCGGCGACGCCCAGAAATTTTATGGGCTGCTGTTTGGAATTGGCTTCTCGACGCTTCTCATCACTCAGCAGCTGACGATCTTCGTCAACCTGATCGAACGCGGCGCGAGCGGCGTGTTCAATGTGGCGGAAGCCCAGGTCTGGGTGATGGATCCCGTCAGCCGGACCACCGATGTGAAATACGAAATGCCCTCAACCGCGCTCGACCAGGTTCGCTCGGTCGCCGGTGTTGAGTGGGCCGTCCCTCACCTGCGTTCAGCCGCCTCGGTGCGAACAAGAACCGGCGATCTTGAGCAAGTGGCAATCATCGGCGTCGATGACGCAACGCTGATCGGCATGCCAAAGAACATGCTCGAAGGCAGCAAAGAGGCGCTCTCTCAGCCCGATACGGTGATCATCGACGACCTTGGCGTGGTCAATATGTTCGAAGACGGGACCGACCCGATCGGGCAGCGGCTCGAGTTGAACGACCAACGCGCGGTGATACGCGGCGTGGCCGATTCAATTCCGTCTTTCACCAGCCAAGTCACGCTCTACACCAAATACAGCCAGGCGCTGAACTACGTCCCGGGCACGCGCAATCGATTGAGCTTCGTGCTGGCTGGCGTCAGCGAAGGCAGCACGCCTGAGGAAGTGGCGGCGAGGATCGAGGAGCAGACCGGATACAAGGCCGAAACGCGCGATGAACTGGCGCAAGCGGGTGTCGATTTCATCATCCAGAACACCGGCATTCCGACCAATTTTGGCATTACCGTGTTCCTCGGCTTTGTCGTCGGCGTGGCAATTGTCGGACTGACTTTCAGCCTGTTCATTCGCGATAACATCAAGCAATTTGGCGCGCTCAAGGCGATTGGCGTCACCAATTCCAAGATCATCGGCATGGTCGGCGCGCAGGCCGCGCTGGTCGGTTCGGTTGGATACGCGCTTGGCATCGTCGGCACCGCCCTGTTCATGTATGCCTTCAGCGGCGTGCCCGAGTTCAAGGGATTCTACATCCCATTGCCAATTCCCCTGATCAGCCTGGTTGCGGTGGTCGTGATCCTGGCTCTTACCGGCTGGGTGGCCATTCGCAGCGTGTTGAGCACTGAACCTGCGGCGGTGTTCCGGTGAGCGGCGTGAACAAGACCGTAGAGGTGATGGACACCAGTGCTATCGGGGGCTGCGCGCCCAATGCTGCGATTTGTGCGCGGGGAATCGTGCGCGACTTCCAGGCTGGCCAATCGACCATCCGCGTCCTCCATGGCATCGACACCGACATCAAGCCCGGCGAAATGACCTATGTCGTCGGAGAGAGTGGCTCGGGCAAAACCACTTTGATCTCGATCATGTGTGGAATCCTGTGGCCGACCGAAGGCGAGGTGAAGGTGTTTGGCACCGACATTTACAGCCTGTCTGATAGCGAGCTGGTCAAATTCCGCCTTGAGAATATCGGCTTCATTTTCCAGCAGTACAATTTGATCCCCTCGATCGATGCCGCCGCAAATGCAGCCGTCCCGCTCATCGCGCAGGGCATGGGAGTGTCAGAAGCACGCGAGCAGGCGATAGAGCTGCTCGACGCGCTCAATATCGCGGACCAGTCTGACAAGCTCCCGCGCCAGCTTTCAGGCGGTCAGCAGCAGCGCGTCGCCATCGCGCGCGCGCTGGTGCACAAGCCGCGCCTGGTCGTGTGTGACGAGCCTACAGCAGCGCTTGATGCCAGCTCAGGCCGGCGCGTGATGGATCTGCTGCGCGAAGTGGCCATCGCACCCGATCGCGCTTGCATCATCGTCACGCACGACAATCGCATCTTCGATCTCGCGGACCGCATCCTCGTGCTGGAGGATGGCCGCGTCACCCATGACGGCACTGAAATGCCCGAGGGTCACTAGCACTACTCAACCTCTCTGAACCCCTGACTGGATACATCCCATGGCACTTCTTCCCAAGAATGTGAGCTTCTCAAGGCAGATCCTGCCGATCCTTGCTGTGATCGGTATCGTCGTCGCTGCGTTGTTCATTTTTCGCGAACTGCCGGATCGCGAGATCTCCGAACCTGATCGTGAACCCGCCAAAGCAACGGGAGCGCTTGCCAATGCTGATCGCGTGGCGGGAGCCGGCTTGGTCGAGCCGGCCAGCGAAATCATCGATATTGGCTCCGCACTGTCCGGTCTGATTACCGATGTCCGCGTTCAGCCCGGCGACTACGTCGCCAAGGGCCAAGTGCTGTTCTTGGTCGACGATCGTGCGGCACGCGCGCGCCTGCAGGAAGCCAATGCCGCGATTGGAGAGGCTCGCGCCGCGATCAATGAGGCTGAAACGGCCAGTGCCACAGCCTCGCAACAGCTTGAGCTCTATCGCGAGATTGATGATCCCGCTGCGGTCAGCCGTTCCGAAGTGATCCGCGCAGAGGGCGAAGCCAGCGCCGCTGCAAGCCGCCTGCAAGTCGCCAAAGCTCGGCTGACCGCAGCGCGTGCCTCTGCCTCGAGCGCCCGGACCGAGCTTGGGCGATTGACCGTCCGCGCGCCGATCGCCGGTGAGATTCTGGCCGTCAACATCCGTCCTGGTGAGTTTGTAGCAACCCAGGGCGCCAATGGCGGTCCATTCATCCAGATGGGCGAGACCCGTCCCCTCCATGTCCGCATCGACATCGACGAAAATGAAGCCGTCCGCATCAATATGGGTGCGCCAGCCATTGTCAGCCCGCGCGGGGCCGCCGACCAACAGGTGGAGGCCAAGTTCGTGCGCGCAGAACCGCAAATCGTGCCCAAGCGCCAGCTGACCAATAGCGCTGCCGAACGGGTCGATGTTCGCGTGCTGCAATTGATCTACGAGCTGCCTGAAAGCGACACTTTCCGCGTCGGGCAGCAGGTCGACGCCTATATCGCCGCCCGCGACAATAGCGGGGAGTAGGGGCGATGCTGCCGCGTTCAAGAACCCTACCACGGACCCTGCTGGCTGTATCGCTCGGCGCTTCTCTTAGCGCTTGCGTCGCTGGACCGGCGCCTGAAGTCGCCACGCCTGTGCCGGTTCTGCCAGAGACCTTCCTTTACGAGCCTGATGCGACATCACGCGCTGCACTGGGCTCCTTGATGCCCTATGGTGACCCTGCATTCCTGACTCTTGCCGGATACGCACTCGATGACGCGCCCAGTCTTGCCGAAGCACTGGCCCGGGTCGATGCAGCGCGCGCTGGGGCAGCAGGCGCTGGCGCCGCGCGCATGCCAAATATCAGTGCTGACCGCACAGTGACCGGCAATCGCATCAACCCCAATCAATTTGGCGATGGCGCTGCTGCCGGCGGGTTCATCGACACAGAACAGGTCTCTTTTGGCAACAATGTTGTCGCCAGCTGGGATGTCGACCTGTTTGGCAGATTGCGAGCGCAGGAGCGCGCCGCGATTGCGCGAATTGATGCCGCCGACGCTTCTGCCAAAGCCGTTCGAATTGCGTTGATCTCTGAAATCGCTGCCAGCGTGGTGGATTGGCGCACACTCAGCGCGCGCGAAACCGCATTAAAGCAAGATGTCTATGCTGCGCTGCAATTGGCCGATCTTGCCAAGGCGCGCGAAGATGCAGGGATCGCACCGGGATTCGATCGTGTGCGTGCCGAGGCAGCCGCGAGTGCTTCACGGTCGCGTCTCGCGTCCCTCGATAGCGAGCGAGTACAGATCGTCGGTCGCCTGGTCACACTGACCGGACAGACCGCGCAGACGATCAATGCAGCCCTGTTTGAAGAGGGACCTGAGGCCAATCCTGGCAGGCCGCCCGCGGCGGTCCCATCGCTGCTCCTGAGCAATCGGCCGGACGTTTTGGCAGCCGCTGCAGAATTGGCCGCAACCGATGCTGATCTCGCTGCTGCGGCCCGTCAGCGCTTCCCTCGGCTGACTCTGTCAGCGGCCTTGGGACTCTTGTCCTTCGACCTTGGAAGCATGTTTGACGAGGACTCGATTGTCGGCACGTTGACCGCAGGTCTCGCCACACCCCTTTTCGATTTTGGCAGGATCGAAGCCGAAATTGACGGCGCCGCGGCCAACAAACGCGCGGCTTTCGCAGCCTATCGTGGCGCGGTGTTCCAGGCATTGGGTGACGCCGAGACAGCCTATGGCCTAATCTCCAGCACTGACCGCGAAGCGCAATTGGCTCTGCGTGAGCGGGACGAGCTGCAACGCGCTGCTGAGCTAGCCAATACGCGCTATCGCGCCGGGCTGGCCGATTTCCTTACCGTGCTCGAAGCGCGTCGTGCCGCTGATGCTAGCGGAGAGCGCGCCGCTGCAGCATTGGGCCGCGCACAGCGTGCGCGCATCATTCTCTGGCAAGCCTTGGGCGGTGAAGATTTCGAACAGGAGAGCTAGCCGATCAGGCGCTCGATCAGCCAGAAACTCCCGGTAACGCCGATCGCATAGGTCGCAAATTTAAGCCCGCCGTACTCGGCCTTGTCGGGTGCGCGGCTCAATCCAGCCAGAACGACAAGCGTTAGTGCCACCACCAGCAATTGGCCCGCCTCAACGCCAATGTTGAACGCGAACAGCGCCATCGCAAGCTGCGTCTGCGGAAGACCAATATCGGCAAGCGCGCCCGCAAAGCCAAATCCGTGCACCAGGCCGAATGCAAAGGCGACAGCCCATGGGAAGCGGCGTGTGAGCGTTTGCCGATCCGGATCACGGAGAGCGATACCCACTTCGACCGCGAGGAACACGATCGACAGCGCGATCAGAGCTTCGACCGGGCGACCAGGCAATCCTGAATAGCCCAGAACTGTCGCTACCAAGGTAATCGAATGCGCGATGGTGAAGGCAGTCGCGGCTTTGACCACCGGCCATGGCGCGCGCACGAGCAGCACGAGCGCAATGACGAACAACAGGTGATCCCAGCCGAAGACGATGTGTTCCGCGCCGATCACGAAATAGTCGAAGAACACGCTGAGCGCCGACGGCTCCGCCAAGATCATCGCCGAAGGCTCGTCTGCCGTCAGTCGAAAGCTCTGGACAGGCGCGGATCGCGGAATGAAACGCGCAATCGCGTCCGACTTGCCAAGCAATTCGCTGAGGCCAAATTGCTCGCCCGCTAGCGTGCCTTCGCAAAGCAGGCTCACTCGCCCGATCAGTGCAGCCGATTGGATCCGCTGTACGGGATCGCTTTTCATCGCGCAGCTTTCGGGAACCACGGGCTCCAATCGCTCTGCCAGCAATCCGGCGCTGCCGATGGCCAAAGTCACCTTCCAGTCGAGCGTAAACTCGCCTGGCGCCGTCTCGCGAAATTCAACCACCGATGGGCGCAGCTCATGCGCGGCGAGCGGTGCTGTCGCCAGCATGGCCAACAGGCCGATGAGCAAACGGATCATCCGACTCACCGATCTATGTCGATGCGATAGGCACTGCGCAGCATTTCATAGCCGCGCTCCTTGCGGTCCCTGATCTGAGCGCTGCGCCAATCATTCGCCAACACACCCCGCAAGGCCTCGAAATCCAGTTCCGCCGCCTCGCGTTCGCGCAGGCGAACCAGATGCCAGCCAAAGCCGGATTGCACCGGGCCTCGCCACGATGCCCCTGGCTCAAGCTCGCTCAATCCTTGTGCGAACTGCATCCCGAACCGCGTCTCAACCTCGCGCATTAAGGCGGAATCGGTGCTGGCTGGAAGACTGGTCGCCTCGCCTGAATTGAGGCCCGCCCCGGCACTTTGCGCAGCCCTGGCCGACGCTTCGCTGTCGAAGAAAATCTGGTCAAAACTCACGCTCGCGCGCTGCGAATCCTGCCCTGCATAACGTTCGGCATTCTCCTCAAGGAAAGCGCGCAAGATGTCGTCGGTCGGCTCGGCCGTTTCGGCGGCAAGGCTGGCCGATAGATCCATCTTTGAAACCAAGCGTCGGCGGACGATGGCGTCGCTTTCATCAAGCCCAAGCCGCAAAGCTTCGCGGTAGAGGACTTCCTCGCGCACAAAATTGTCGATCGCCTGATCTAATTCGGCATCGGTGGGCGAGCGCCCCATTGATAGTGCGAAACTCTCCGCAATCTTTTCCTTTTCGGCCGAACCCACGCTGATGACGCGCGATGTAGGGTCCGGCGGTGACCCTCCCCAAGTGAGCGCGACATACAGGGCAGCGCCCAATACGAGAAAGTGGACCAGCGGCTCGCGCGTCCAATTCGGAAGCTTCACGCAATCCCCCTAAGAGCTTGGCTTGAGCCAGATCGGCGAGGTGTAGGCACGCTCTTGCGCGACAGAATCGGCCATGGCCTCTTCCGACAACACCACTCCAAACCGAACAGCATCGTATAGCGTCCAGCGTGGTGTCGGAATTTCCAGCACCCGGACATAATAGAAGGGGCGTTGACCAGCCTGATAGTCGGGATCGGTCCATACGGTCCGCAATTCGGCCGCGCCAATATCGTTGGTGTAGGTGGCGTCCTCGCGGTTTACCGTGTCGCCAACTGCGGGGACCTTGCCGCCACTCATGCGACGCGCCGACATGTCACTCCAAACAACATCATAGACCCTCTCCTGCATCTGTCCTGATGCATCGAGCCAGCCTTTGATCACCTGGACGCGGTCAAGGTTCGCACCGTCAGGATCCTTGAGCGCGCTTATCATGAAGCTTGGCGCCCTGTCTTCAGCCGCCAGCTCGCCGCCCATCGGGACGCCGCGCGCATAACCATTGCTAACCCAGTCTTCACCCCAATCGTCATCGGTGAAGTCAAATCCGCCGAACACCCTGACGGTCATCCGAGGCCCTGTCGTGGCGTAAACTTCGCGCCGGGCGAATGCGTCAAAAATCTCAGCCCGCGTATTGCCGCGTGCCCAGGCCGCTGCATATCCGCCAGCCAGATAGTGCCAGCCAAACCGCCCCTCGCGTGTGCCAAGATTTTGCGCCGTGGCTGCTCGTTCGGTGTAGGTCTGCTCGTTGCCAGTATGCTTGCCCCAGAAATTGTCCTCATCGCCAGTCGCGAGCGAGGTATGGCTATCAGTCGAACCGATCATGCCAAAGGCGTAGGGGTTCACGCCCAATTGCTCTTCGAGAGTAATCCCTCGCAGCAGAGCAGAACGCACATAGGAACCAGCATACATCGATGGCTCGGTCTTTTGGCTCAGCGAGAGATTGCCGAAATCCCAGCCTTGCACACCGAAGCCGGCCATCTCGTCATTGGGAGACAAGAAGGGGTGCGTTTCGCTATCACCTTTGATCTGTGTGGCTTCGACCACTGGCTCTGCCCATGCGCGCATGGCGGCGTATTCAGGCGTCATCGGAGAGCCATCTTCCATGGTCATCTGGAACATCAGACCATTGGACAAGTTGGGATTGTGGGGGATCGCGAGAACTCTGCCTTCGGTCTCCTCCTCATAGGCTTTCATATAGTCCCACAGCTGTGGAGCGGTCGTGTTGAGCCCGGGGAACGGCACCGTCTGGCGCGTTTTGTCGCTGCCATCACGGAACATCACCACGCGGTGGAGATTGTTGCCATCCGGCATGGCGGTCCATTCATAACCGGCAATCGCTGAGAACACGCCCGGCTCATTGTAGCGATCGAGAATACTGAGCTGGGTGTTCCAGATGTCCTTGGTGGCTTCATTGGCTGACGCCTGATCGGCCATGGCTTCAGGCACGTTGCCTTCGGCCGCCGCGGTGATCAGTTCTGCAATAGCGCGGGTCGATTGCTCCGGGCTTTCATGCATCATGTCATACCAGCGCAGAACGGTTTCATCGCCGATGACCCAGTTCACATACCAGCGCGGAGCGTCATACAGGCGACGGGTCGCCCCCAATGCGTCAGAGTGGTCCGCGATGACCAGGAAGTCGAGCGGCCGAGCCAGCTGGCTCTGCGCGCCGGTGGTGGCCGTCACTTCTTCGCCGCGGGCATAGCGCAAGGCTTCTTCTGGCCCCAGCCTGGTGCCAAAACCAAAGGCATCGACCGAGTTGTCGGTGTGAAGGTGGGTGTCGCCCCAATAGGGCCGGTCCGGGAATTCGGCGAGCTCGATAGTGTCTTCGCCATCACCGCTTTGCGACGGATCGACCTCCACCTCATCGCTGCAAGCGACAAGCGCCAGAGACAGTCCGCTCGCCAATGCGAGTCTTGTCCAGCCGAACCTCATGGTTCCCCTCCTCTTTATCCCGGAGGGACTGTGCGCAAACCTGATGCGTTTCGTCAAGCTACTGATTATTACCCAGAGCGCCTCAAGAGCGCTGATCGCTCGCAGCGGCAAACCACTTCGTCGCGCTGATTGATCAGTTCATGCACAAAGGTCACGATCCCGGCTTCGGGACGCGACTTGCTTTCGCGCAGCTCCTTGACCTCGCTCTCAGCTCGCATTGTATCGCCGATGAACACCGGTTTGGGTGTCACGACCTTATCAAAACCGAGATTGGCCACCAGCGTACCCAATGTGGTGTCACCGACTGACAAACCGACCAACAACGAGAACGTGAAAGTCGAGTTGACCAGAATCTGACCAAAGCCGCTCTCCTTGGCCGCCTCGACATCGAGATGCAGCGGCTGCGGATTGTGCGTCATGGTCGAGAACAGCAAATTGTCTGTCTCAGTCACCGTGCGACGGATCTCGTGCTGGATCCGCTCGCCGACCTCCCATTGATCGAAGAATTTGCCCGCCATCTCGACTATCCCTCCTGCGCCCAGCGCGCCACGACTGCATCGCCATCCTCTTGGCTGTCGCGAATGACACCCGGTGTGCGACTGAAGCGCGGAGCCGGCGCAGTGTGCCATTCTCCATCGCGTTCGACAAACGCCTCGCGCGCCTTGAGATGGGGATGATCGCGTGCTTCGTCCATCGTCAAAACGGGTGCGAAACAGGCATCGCTGCCTTCGAGCAGCTCAACCCATTCAGCTTGGGTCTTGGTCTTGAACAGCGCGGCCAGCTTCTCAGTGTTTGCATCCCAATCCGCAGCGTTCATCTGGCCTTCCGCCAGTTCCGCAGGCGCGCCCGCCTTTTCGAGAAATTCGGCGTAGAATTGCGGTTCGATCGCGCCCAGCGAGATGTCCTTGCCATCGGCGCATTCGAAACAGCGGTAGAAATGGGCCGCTCCGCCCAGCATCCCCTTGCCGCGCTCGGTGGTGAGGTAGGGACGCGTGCGGACACCAAAGAAGAAGCTCATCAGACTGGTTGCACCATCGACAATCGCTGCATCGACCACCTGGCCCTTGCCCGACCGTTCACGCTCGAACAGGGCCGCCACAATGCCAAAGGCGCAATACATCGAGCCGCCACCAAAATCGCCGACCAGGTTCTGCGGTGGGATGGGTGGTTCGCCAGCTTTGCCAACCGCCGCAAGCGCGCCAGTTATCGCGATGTAGTTGATGTCATGCCCTGCTGCCTTGGCAAGCGGGCCGTCCTGGCCCCAGCCTGTCATGCGCGCAAACACCAGCCGCGGATTGAGTTCGAGCAGCACATCTGGTCCCAATCCCAAGCGTTCCATCACACCCGGGCGAAAGCCCTCAAGCACAACATCAGCATGCTCTGCAGCCTTGAGACAGAAAGCCTTGCCCTCATCGGATTTGACATCAACCGCCACGCGATGCCGCGCGCGTTCGACCACCGGGTTCATGATCTGTGTGCCAGCACGCTCGATCCGCACCACTTCGGCGCCCAAATCCGCCAGCAGCATTGCCACATGCGGTCCCGGGCCAATTCCAACGAATTCAACGACTTTGAGGCCCGACAGCGGACCATTTGATTGCGACATTGCACAGCACTCCTCTTGAGGCGTGTGTGGCGTGCCCAGCGAATCCTGACAAGCCCCGGAATTTGAGAGCATTGGCATGGTAAAAAAGCCAGCAAGCCTAACGCGATCTTAAGCCCTTTCCGGCACTGAATTAGCCAGATTGGGACCACGACCGAATGAACGCACCGTTTGACATTGCTGCGGCAATTGGACCGCAGGCCGCCAACCAGCCCGCGCTTGACCATCAAGTCGCGGTGATTGGCCTCGGCTATATTGGCTTGCCCACCGCGGCGGTTTTGGCCAGTTTTGGCTGGTCAGTATGCGGTGTTGATGTCGCCAAAAGCGTGGTCAAAACGGTCAATTCTGGCGGCGTGCACATCGAAGAGCGCGATCTTGACCGCCTCGTGCATGAAGGCGTCGAAGCCGGACGTCTGGTCGCCTCCAACGCGGTTCCAGAAGCCTATTTCTACATGATTGCGGTGCCGACACCGCTCGGCGAGGGCAAACAGCCCGATATTCGCTTTGTCGAGCAAGCCGCGCGATCGATCGCGCCCAAACTGCTTCCCGGGGCCTGCGTGATCGTCGAAAGCACATCGCCCGTCGGGACGACCGAGCGCGTGGCCGAGATCATCGCAGAGGCCCGTCCGGATCTGAAGCTGCCCAAAGTCGGCGATACGTCAAACAGCGACATTGCCGTCGCCTATTGTCCTGAGCGTGTGCTGCCGGGCAAAATCGTCAAAGAGCTGGTCTCCAATGACCGCGTGATCGGTGGCATTACGCCCGAATGTGCGGAACGCGCGGCGGCCCTGTATGCTAGCTTCGTCCAAGGCGACTGCCTGCGAACGGATGCGCGCGCGGCTGAGACCGTCAAACTGGTCGAAAACAGCTTTCGCGACGTCAACATCGCGTTCGCCAACGAACTGTCGATGATCGCGGACGAGATCGGCGTGGATGTTTGGGAGGTGATCCGCCTCGCCAATCGTCACCCGCGAGTGAATATCCTCCAGCCGGGCCCAGGTGTCGGCGGACACTGCATCGCGGTCGATCCGTGGTTCCTGGTCTCGGGAGCGCCAAAGGCTGCACGGCTGGTGCGCACGGCGCGCGAGGTCAATGATCACAAGGCGGTCCATACCGAAGCCAAGATTAGAGGCTTGGTCGATGCCATTCCCGACGCCAAAGTGGCGCTGCTGGGATTGGCGTTCAAACCCAATATTGATGACTTCCGCGAAAGCCCCGCGCTTGAGATCGCTGAGAATCTCGCTTCTGACCGCGGTGATCGCGTGCTTGTGGTCGAACCCTATACTGAGAGCCTCCCCAAAGGCCTCGAAGGCACCGGAGCCAAGCTGACCGATCTTGACCAAGCGCTTGCCGAAGCAGAGATTGTCGTTGTGCTGGTAGATCACGACGCCTTCAAACATCTCGACCTGGCGAGCCTTGCCGACAAGGTCGTTTTTGATACGCGTGGAATGCTCAAACAATGAGCGTGCAATCCGGCCAGGCCAAAATCCTGGTCACCTTCGGCACTCGGCCTGAGGCGATCAAGATGTTCCCGGTGGTTCGGGCCCTGCATGCCTCTGGCCAGTTCGATGTTCGGGTCGCTGTGACCGCGCAGCATCGCGAAATGCTGGACCAAGTGCTCGATCTCGCAGGCATCACGCCCGATATCGATCTTGATCTGATGCAACCAGGGCAAAGCCTCGATGCACTATCCGCCCGGATCATCACCAAGTTTGGCGAAGCGCTGGATGACGAACAGCCCGATCGGGTGCTGGTCCATGGCGACACGCTGACCACGATGATGGCAACGATGGCATGCTATTTCCGCCGCATTCCTGTCGGCCATGTCGAAGCCGGGCTGCGTAGCGGTGACATCTACGCACCTTGGCCAGAAGAGGTGAATCGCAAGGTCACCGGCGCCATCGCCGATTTGCACTTTGCGCCCACTGAGCAGGCGGCCAGCGCCCTGCGCGCGGAGAATGTCGCTGGAGCTGGTATCCATATCACTGGCAACACAGTGATCGATGCGCTTTTGACCGTGCGCGAACGGATTGCTTCGGAGCCCGGACTGGCCCCAATTGTCGCGCCGCTGATCGAAAAGTTTGCGGGCAAGCGGATTGTCGCCGTGACAGCGCACCGACGTGAGAACTTTGGCGCTGGGATGGACCAGATTGCCGAAGCTCTGAAGGAACTCGCGACCCGCGATGACACCGCCATAATCTATCCCATGCATCCCAATCCCAATGTCGTGAATGTGATGCAGCCTGCCTTGGGCGGGATCGACAATGTCGCACTGATAGAGCCGCTTGATTACCTCAACTTCGTCGCGATGATGGAAGCGTCAGACGTGATCCTGACCGATTCCGGCGGCATCCAGGAGGAAGCGCCAAGCCTGGGCAAACCAGTTCTGGTGATGCGCGATACGACAGAGCGCCCTGAAGGTGTCGCAGCGGGCACATCAAAGCTGGTTGGTACGGACACGCAGCAAATTGTGTCCAACGTGGAGCGCTTGCTCGACGACCCGGCGGCCTATGCCGCCATGGCACAGGCTCACAATCCCTATGGCGATGGCACAGCGAGCGAACAGATCGCCGCGATCATTGCTGCCAAGCACGGCTGATTGATCGCCTGCTCAGCCTTGGCTGAGCAGCGGGCGCCACCAATCTTCATTATCGAGATACCAGCGCAGGGTTTGTCGCAGGCCTTCGTCAAAGCCATGCTGAGCGGCATAGCCCAACTCCGCGCGGGCCTTGGTCTCGTCAATCGCATAGCGGCGATCATGGCCGGCTCGATCCGTCACGAAGGTCTTGAGGCTGCTGCTCTCTCCACCTTTGGCCGCAGGCGCATCGGGATAACGATCCGCCAATCCATCAATCTCGGCAAAGGCCAGATCGACTTCGCGGCAGATCGTGTCGATCACCGTCATATTGGGAAGCTCCGCCCCGCCGCCAATATTGTAGGTCTCACCCGGAACTCCGCGATCCAGACATGCGTGGATTCCGCGACAGTGATCCTCGACATGAAGCCAGTCGCGGACATTCATTCCATCGCCATAGATGGGCAGGTTCCGGCCTGAGAGCGCGTTGAGGAAGAAGAGCGGGATCAGCTTTTCCGGATATTGATAGGGACCGTAATTGTTCGAACAATTGCTGGTCGTCACATCAAGGCCGAATGTGTGGTGATAGGCACGCACCAGGTGATCGGACGACGCCTTCGACGCCGAATAGGGCGAATTGGGCGCATAGGGTGTGACTTCGCTGAACGCCGGATCATCGGCTCCGAGCGATCCGAACACTTCGTCGGTCGAGATGTGATGGAAGCGGTGATCCCTGCCGCTCCCATTATCGAGCCACACCGCCCGTGCAGCTTTGAGCAGGCTGTTGGTGCCGAGGATGTTGGTCTCGATAAAGGCGTCGGGCCCGGTGATCGATCGGTCGACATGGCTTTCAGCCGCGAAGTGAATAATCGTGGCGATGTCTCGATCGCGCAGCAATTGCTCGACCAGATCGGTGTCGCAAATATCGCCCTCGATCAACTCCGCCTGCTCAACCCCGGCAATGGTCGACCGATTGCCAGCATAAGTCAGCGCATCGAGCACGATAATCGCATCGTCGGGATGCTTTTCGCCCCAGTAATGCACGAAATTGCCGCCGATGAAGCCCGCGCCGCCTGTAACAAGCAGATTAGCCAAGTGATTGTTCCTCTTTGAGCATGAGCCGCAGATTGGTGCGCCAATGCACCGGCTCGGTGCCGATCTGTGAATGCGTTGAACGACTGTCCAATAGCGAGAATTTTGGACGACTGGCTGGAGTCGGATAATCCTCTGTGGTCAGCGGCCTGATGGTGGGAATACGCTCGATCAGACCCAGATCATGCGCCTCTTCGGCAATCGCTACGGCGAAATCATACCAGCTCGCCACGCCCGCATCGCTATAGTGAAACACCCCTTCGGCCTTGGTCTCGACCAAGCCCCACAGCACTCTTGCCAGGCTGTCCGCCCAAGTTGGCGCACCGATCTGATCAGCGACCACGCCCAGCTCTTCGCGTTCGCCCATGAGCCGCACCATTGTCCGAACAAAGTTCGCCCCGCCCGCAGCGTAAACCCAGGCGGTGCGAACAAGGATGTCGCTTGGTCGCAGCGCGTCTTCGCCAGCCGCCTTGGTGCGGCCATAGGCTGAAATCGGGTTGCGCTGATCAGTGGCCTGATATGCCCGCGATGCCTCACCATCGAACACAAAGTCGGTCGATACGTGCACCAGTTTGCCACCGCATTCGATTAACGCGTTGACCATGGTTGCCACTGCATCGGCGTTGATGGCTTGGGCGAGCTCTTCCTCGCTTTCGGCGCGATCGACCGCCGTGTAGGCCGCAGCGTTGAGGAGGATGTCGGGCTGCAGCTTTACGATCAGCGCATGCAGAGCATTGCTGTCGGTCAAATCGCATTCGGCCACATCGATCGCGGTGATCTGCGCCTCGGCCGGCGCTGAGCGCTGAAGCGCCGTTCCCAGCTGTCCCGCCGCGCCTGTGATCAGCACCTTCATGGATAGGTCTCTACGGAGTCGATTTGGGCACCGTCGCGGTCCTTGTCCGAAATGATCGGCTCAATCCCATCTAAAGGCCAGTCGATACCCACCGCAGGGTCATTCCAGACCAGCGAATGCTCATGGTGGGGAGCATAGGGCGCAGTGCATTTGTACATGAAATCGGTATCGTCTTCGAGCGTAAGGAAGCCATGGGCAAAGCCTTCTGGCACCCAGAACATGCGCTTGTTCTCAGCCGACAGCTCGACGCCAAACCATTTCCCAAAATGATCAGACGAGCGACGCAGATCGACCGCGACATCGAACACAGCCCCGCTGGTGACGCGCAGCAACTTCCCTTGCGCGCCCGGATTCTGGAAGTGCATCCCACGCAGCACGCCCTTTTGCGACCGGCTGTGATTGTCCTGGACAAAGTCCATATCGAGCCCGGCATCCGCGAAGGCGGCGGCATTCCACGATTCCATGAAAAAGCCGCGGTCATCCCCGAACACGCGTGGTTCTATGATCAACAGGCCGGGTATGTCGCAGGGAATGATGTTCATGGCATGGCCGGGTTTGTCAGCAGCTGCCGCAAATACTCGCCATAGCCCGACTTTCGCAGCGGTTGAGCCAAAGCCTCAAGCTGCGCATCATCGATAAAGCCCTGACGCCAGGCAATCTCTTCTGGGCAGGAGATTTTGAGACCCTGCCTTTCTTCGGTGATGCGCACATAGGTCGCCGCATCAATCAGCGACCCATGGGTGCCCGTATCAAGCCAGGCATAGCCGCGCCCCATGATCTCAACCGCCATCGCCCCATCTTCGAGATAGAGCCGGTTAAGATCTGTGATCTCGAGTTCGCCCCGAGTCGAGGGCTTCAGATCGCGTGCGCGATCGACCACAGTGCCATCGTAGAAATAGAGCCCGGTTACCGCATAATTCGACTTGGGCTGCTCGGGCTTTTCTTCGATCGAAATCGCATTGCCCGATCCGTCAAACTCAACCACGCCAAAGGCCTCCGGGTCATTGACCCGATAGGCGAAAACGCTGGCGCCCGTCGTCCGCGCATCGGCGCTGCCGAGCAGGTCAGGCAAGCCATGGCCATAGAATATGTTGTCGCCCAAAATCAGCGCGCTGGGATCGCTACCCACAAAATCAGCGCCAATATGGAATGCTTGTGCCAGGCCTTCCGGCTTGGGCTGGACCGCATAAGTGAGCTCCAACCCCCAATCGCGGCCATCGCCCAGCACGCGCTGGAATTGCTCGCTGTCTTCCGGCGTTGTGATGATCAAGATCTCGCGGATGCCGGCCAGCATCAGAGTGCTGAGCGGATAATAGATCATCGGCTTGTCGAAGACGGGCATAAGCTGCTTGGAAACGCCCTTGGTGAGCGGATAGAGCCGCGTCCCAGACCCTCCGGCCAGAATGATGCCCTTGCGCGTTGCCGTCACTGTGTCGCCTTCCTAGCTGCCCGATTGTGATTGGGACGGGTGCCGCATTGCAGCATCACCGGGCGCGGTCAATGCCCGCTGACAGCTTTGCGCTGCAGACCCCACGATCACAGCGCAAAGACGCGCTTCGCATTGCTGTGCAGAAACAGGTCACGGGTTTCATTATCGAGGCTTAGTTCATCCAATCCAGCCAGGGCCTGCCCGGGCATGATCATGGGATAATTTGTCCCGAACAAGACCTTCGTCCGACCATGACCTCGCATATATCTGACCAATTCGGCTGGATAGCGCTTTGCCGTGTAGGCCGAGGTGTCGATGAAGACATTGGGGTGTTTGGTCGCCACCGCAATCGCCTCTTCGGTCCAGGGATAGCCAATATGTCCGCCGACGATCTTGAGATCAGGAAAGTCGAGCGCGACCTGATCAAGATAGATCGGTCGACCTGGTTCTGACGGCATCAGCGGGCCAGTATGGCCGATCTGCATGCACACCGGCACCCCAAGCTCGCTGCACGCGACATAGACGGGATAGAACAGGCGATTGTCAGGCGGTGTGCTCCAAAGCCATGGCAACACCCTGATCGCCTTGAAACCAAGCTCTTCGACGCAGCGTCGAACTTCGCCAAAGACTTGCGAGGGCGATGACAGATCGACCGATCCCATGCCAACAAACCGCCCGCTCGATGCCTCTACAAATTCTGCCACTTCGTCATTGGAGATCATCACGCTCTTGGGTCCGTACCAGGCGCAGATCATCATCGAGTCGACCTCGCCAGCGTCCATGGCGGCCAGGGTCATCTCGACCGGGATAGGCTCAGTCGGAGCGGGTGTCTTGGTCCACCGCCGCAGTGATTCAAAGATCGGGTCTTGCGAGTGCCGCAAGGTCGGGTGCTGGCCCCATGCGTCGATAATCATGCCGGTCTCTCCTCATCCCGGTCGCTGCCGGGTCGCTGCCGGGTCGCAAACCGACTAGCATCGCTATCACATCTTGGAACAGGATTTTTGAGAGACCTAGCGCCCGCCACTAGTCTTGGGTGGGTCCCGGTCAGGCCTCCCAGACAGGCGATGTGCCGAGACGATCGACCAGAAAGTCGATCATGACCCGGACCTTGGGCGTTAGCACGTTAGACTTGGGATAGATCAGCCAGACTGCGGAGCCATCCTTGACTTCGTAATCGGCCAGAACGCGCACCAAGGTCCGGTCTCTTAGCTCCTGGTGGACACTCCAAAGCGAATTCATGGAAATGCCAACGCCCGCTATCGTAGCCAAGCGAATGCTCGTCCCGTCGTCACACCGAATCCTCTCCTTGGCAAAGCTTGGAGGGAACTGGCACTGCCGCTCTCCTGCGGCACTCAATGTGCGGACGCTTTCGCCGAAAGTGATCAGCCGATGGCCGGACAGATCTTCTGGAATTGCGGGCGTCCCATTCTGCTCAAGATAGGCCGGTGAGGCGCAGAGCACCCTGGTATCGCCAGCAAGCTTGCGCCCCATCATCGAACTGTCTTCGATGGGAAGGTTGCGCAGCGCCAAATCAAACGCCCCTTCGATCAGCTTGGCTTGCGTGTCGGAGAAACGCAGATCGAGATCGATCTTTGGATGGAGCTCAAGAAATTCGGGCAGCAATGGCACGACATATTTCTGCGCGAAGGTGCTCGAACAAGCGAAACGCAGTGTACCGGAGGCATCAGGGCTGCCCTTGCCCATCGCGGCCAACCCAGCGTCTGCCTGCGCGATAATCTCCTTCGCAAACGGCAAGAACTCGGCCCCCTCCAACGACAAGGAGACTTTGCGGGTGGAGCGATGCAGCAGATCGGCACCCACTTCATTTTCCAGTTTGGCAAGCCGAGCCCCCGCTACGGCCGGAGCCAGTCCCAATTGGCGTCCGGCCGCACTGATATTGAGCAAGTCCGCGGCGATGACGAAGAGACGCAGCGATTGCGTGTCCATATTATATCCATTTTCTAAAAACTGATTATGCAATCGTGCCATTTATATCCTAATTCGGGCATTATATTCAACCCAGGAAGGCGACGCAGAACCTGCTCACCATCTTGGAGAACCGCGATGCACATCGACGCGAGCGTGAACTATCACGTCAAGAAATCGGTCCCTCAGGCGTTTGAGTTTGATGTCGATGGGATCGTCGGAAATCTTGTCTCGCCTGAGCTGGTGACGACAGACATCAAAGTCGCGGATATCCGCCACAGCGAGTTCCAACCCAGCTTTGCCCAAGACGGCCTGGTGTTCTTGCACCATCCATCAGCTGTGCAGGATTTCCAATCGAACAATCTCTGGCAGCAAGCCTATGACCGCGAACTGCAGGATCTGCTCAAGGCTCAGCTCGGAGCAACCGAGGTCATAGTGTTCGACCACACCGTGCGGATCGATGATCCTGAAGCGCCACGCCGACCCGCTCGCAACGTCCACAATGATTACAGCCAGGCCGGAGCTGAAGAGCGTCTCATCGACCTTGTGGGCAATGCTCGGGCTGAGGAGTATCATGCGGCAGGTTATGGCTTCGTCAATGCCTGGCGCCCGGTTGAGCGAGTGATCACGACTTCACCGCTTGGCTTTATCCGCCCCAGCTCTGTCAAAGCAGACGACTGGATGGATATCGGCCTGATCTACCCGGATCGCTTCGGCCAAATCCTGGGCGTCGCTGCCAACCAGGACCACGAATGGTTCTATCAATCCGCGATGACGCCCGACGAAATCGTGGTGTTCAACATCTACGACAATTGCGGCCGCCCGCAATTGGCTCACAGCGCACTCGATCTTCCCGGTGATGCGAGTGCCACCGTCCCCCGCAAGAGCATCGAGAGCCGCACTCTCGTTCGCTATTCCTAAGCAAGAAAGGCAATCCCCATGTCCACTGCCATTCTCGACGAAGCACGCACCATCGCCCGTCCGAGCCGCGACGAAATGCTCCAGCGCGCGCCATCGGTCCACCACTTCTGGAACACCAACCGCAAAGTCTTCGAAAGCGCCTGGGCGGAGTGGGAACAAGCGCAGGGCCACGGGGGCATCGATCTCGATCGCTCGCTCTATTCGCCGCAACTCTGGCGCGCTGTCGACACCGCTTGGAACGATCCGAGCAAGGAAGATGCGGTTGCAGACCTGTTCGAAGAGGTCTTCCCCGGCGTATTCAAAGCGCAATTCTTCGACCCAGCAAAGCTGGGCGAATTGAGGGCATATATGGAACGGGTTGCCGATTCCGGAATTCCGCTGCGACCTCCCTATGGCCTCGTGCTCAACAGGGGTGGTGGCATGCTTGATCCGCGTTCAGAGGGTTATCTCGCCGCGCCCACATTCCAGCATTTCTACCGAGATCTGATGGACCATTTCATGAGGCCAATTGCGCGGCTCTTGTTCCCCGATATCTATGGTTATGACAGTCAGACATTTGGCTTTTCGATCCAGTGGCAGGCTGGCGGAGACAAGGATCTGCGGGCGCACACCGATGCGTCAAGCGTGACGCTCAACATAAATCTCAACCTTCCTGGCGAAGAGTATGAAGGCTCAGCCGTGCGCTTTATCGATCCGATTGCAAAGAAGGCCGCGGATCTGACCTTCGAGCCCGGCATGGCGCTGATCCACCACGGCAGCGCGATGCATGCATCCAAACCGATCAAGAAAGGCGAGCGACACAATCTCGTGCTGTGGCTCTATGGCCAGCACGGCCAGATTCCTTACCAACACGGGGCCAGTGGTGAACTAGCCTCTGCCACAGAGCGCTGGACCGTACCCACCATCCCTTCAGACGGCTCTGCTCCATTCTAGCAACCTGCCCTCCAACACAGAGACAGATGATATGACCAAGACAATTGCCATCACCGGCGCCACCGACGGGATCGGGTTCGAAACCGCCAAATTACTCGCAGCTGAGGGGCACACTCTGCTGCTCCATGGACGCAATGCGGACAAGCTCGCGGCAACCGCCAAAGCTGTCTCAGCCATCCCTGGTGCAGGTGAAATCAAGACCTATCGGGCCGATCTGTCGGTGCTTTCCGAGGTCAAATCCTTGGCTGAGGCGATCACTGCCGATTTCGACTCGCTGGACGTGCTGATCAACAATGCCGGGGTCTTCAAGATCGCGCAGTCTTTGACCCAGGACGGCCATGACATTCGCTTCATTGTAAACACGATCGCGCCCTACCTGCTGACCAAATCACTGCTCCCCATCATGGGCGGCACGTCTCGCGTGGTGAATCTCTCTTCGGCGGCCCAGGCCTCGGTCGAGTTCGGCGATTTCCTTGCCCATCGCCCGTTCACGGACAGTGATGCCTACGCACAAAGCAAACTGGCGATCACCATGTGGACCTTCGCTCTGGCGGAGAAATTGGGGAACGCTGGACCTGCGATGATCGCGGTAAACCCCGCTTCGTTCCTCGGCAGCAAAATGGTCAAGGAAGCCTATGGCCAGGAGGGCCATGATCTGTCGATTGGTGCGGACATACTCGCTCGCGCTGCACTTAGTGACGAATTCGCTAATGCATCGGGACGATATTACGACAACGACCGCAGAACTTTCTCCAACCCACACCCCGACGCACTAGATTCGGCTAGGAACGAGGCGCTGGTCCAAGCGATCGAGCAATTCATCGCCTGATTCTCACCAGCGACTGAATGTCGAAAAATCGACCACGATTTGTGTCTTGTCTTTGAGTAAATGGTGCCCAGAAGAGGACTCGAACCTCCACGGGGTTGCCCCCACCGCCACCTGAAGACGGCGCGTCTACCAATTCCGCCATCTGGGCACACAAGCGAGCCAGCAATCGTGCTTCGGCTCGCGGTAGGCGCGGGCAGATAGCGGGCTGGAACACGCTCGTCAACGCTATCCACACCGAAGCGACAACATTCACGAGAATGCTTGCCCAACGCGTTGCATTGCGACATGGCAATCCTGCGAAACATTGACGTTGGAAAGCACACCAAGATGTCAAACACTGGTTCCTTGGAAGACAAGCTTGTCACCGTGTTCGGTGGCAGCGGCTATATCGGCAATTACGTGGCGCAGAGCCTGCTCGAACGCGGTGCCCGTCTGCGGATCGTCAGCCGGCATCCTGAGCGTGGCTTTGGCCTGCAGCCGCTGGCCAATCTTGGCCAATTGCAATTTGCCCATTGCGACATCACCGACGAAGAGCGGGTTGCAGCGGCGGTGCATGGCTCATCCTATGTCGTCAATCTGGTCGGCGCGTTTGACGGTGATTTGACCAAGCTAATGGGTGATGCGCCCGGCGTGATCGCGCAGCACGCCAAGCAGGCCGGCGTTGAAGCGCTGGTACATATGAGCGCTATCGGCCCCGATCCGGATTCGAGCGCCGAATATGCGCGCGCCAAGGCGCTGGGCGAAGAACGTGTGCTCGAAGCCTATCCCAAGGCGACAATCCTGCGACCGTCGATCGTGTTCGGCAAAGACGACAATTTCCTCAACATGTTCGGCCAGATGATCAGCATGATGCCCATCCTGCCGGTGTTCGGACCCAAGGCGGAATTGCAGCTGGTCTACGTCGACGATGTTGCAGAAGCGGTTGCGACTGCGCTTGAGAACCCGGCCAAGCATGGCGGCAAGATATTCGAACTGGGCGGGCCGGAAACGCTTTCCATGATGGAGATCAATCAGCGCATCGCACAGGCGCAGGGTCGAGATCCCAAATTGCTCGCCATGTCTGACGCTGTCTCAGCGCTGTTTGCTGCCTTGCCACTCACGCCGATGTCGCGCGATCAATGGACATTGCTCAAAGCCGGAAGCGTCGCATCAGGCGACCATCCAGGCTTCAAGCAATTGGGCATCACGCCCAAGCCGCTCGGCCTGTTCCTCGACAAGTGGATGACGCGCTATCGCAAATTCGGGCGCTTTGGCGCCAGCAATGAACGCGCCGCCGGCTAGTCAGTCGCTGTCCTGATCGCTGCCCTCAGTTGGCGGTTCGAGCAGTTCTTCCGCTTCGACCAGCAATTGCGTGCCTTCATGGCCGGTGATGCGCACCCGCGTGCCTTCAGCGAGGTCTGCTCCGCGTGCAAGCCACTCTGTGTCGCCATGTCTCACTCGCCCGGTGCCGCCGGCAAAACCTTGAGTCACCACGGCACTGTCGCCAACCAATTGCGAACCGCGATGGTTGAGCAGCGGATCTGAGCTCTCGATTGGCTGATCGCGCAGGAAGCGTTTGGCGCTGAACGCAGCGATCAGGGACAGTGAAACAAACAGGACGGTTTGCATTGCCAGGCCGATATCCAGCCCCAGCGTCAAAACTCCGGTGATGATCGCCGCCACTGCCAGCCAGATCAGATACATGCCGGGCGCAAGCATCTCTGCTGCCGCCAGGATCAGGCCAATCGTGATCCAGACCCAATGCGCATTGGCCGCAAGAAAATCGTCCATCAGCTGTCGCCCGCCTTGGGTACGCTCGCACGCGCCCGAGATTTGGGCAGCGGCGTTCCGCTGCTGTCAGGCATAGTGGTCGTCACATCGCCGGGCTTGATGGCATCACGCACCAATTCTCCGATCCCGCCAAGCGAGCCGATCAGTTGAGTCGCCTCAACCGGGAACAGGATCGTCTTTGCATTGGGGCTGTCAGCGAATTTGCCGACCGCTTTGGTGTATTCCTGCGCGACGAAGTAGTTGATCGCCTGATTGCCCGAATTGGCGATCGCGTCTGACACCATCTGCGTCGCTTTGGCTTCCGCCTCCGCACCGCGTTCGCGCGCTTCGGCGTCGCGGAAGGCGGCTTCGCGCTTGCCCTCGGCTTCCAGAATGGCCGACTGCTTGGATCCCTCTGCGCGCAGGATCGCGCTGGTCTTGTCGCCTTCGGCCTCAAGAATTTCGGCGCGCTTGACGCGTTCGGCCTTCATCTGCCGAGCCATCGCTTCGGAGATGTCGCGCGGCGGACGAATGTCCTTGATCTCAACCCGCGTGATCTTGACGCCCCATGGCGACGTCGCGTGATCCACCACTGACAGCAATCGCGCATTGATCTCGTCACGTTTGGACAGGGTCTCGTCCAGATCCATCGCGCCCATCACCGTGCGCAGATTGGTCGTCGTCAATGCCATGATCGCTGAATAGAGATTGGCCACTTCGTAAGCGGCCTTGCCAGCATCCAGCACCTGGAAGAACACCACCGCGTCAACGCCCACCATCGCGTTGTCCTTGGTGATGATTTCCTGACCAGGAATGTCGAGCACCTGCTCCATCACATTGACCTTGTGCCCGATCCCTTCGATCACCGGCAGCAGGATGTGCAAGCCCGGCTCAGCCGGCTTGGTGAATTTGCCCAACCGCTCAATCGTATAGACATAACCCTGCTTCACGATCCGCACTGACATGAACAGAAACACGACGAGCAGCACGATCAGTGCAAAGAACATGAAGAAACCGAAATCCATGGTGAGTGTCCCTCTCTCAATCCGAGGCTGCTGAATCCTGACACAACCCTAGCAAATCGCTGGCCTGTAGGAAAATTGTTCGGTCACAAAGCGCCCGAATAAAGCTCCAATTTGGCGGCATAGGCGCGCTCAGCCTCAGGCTCATTGTAGACCGGGCTATCAGGCACCGTCCAACCGTGATCGCCAGCATAGACTTCGATCACTGCGGGGCGCCCCGCCTCTTCGGCGGCTTGCGCCAAAACATCCTTCTCATCAGGAGCATCGGCATCATCGTCCTGCGCGACGCCAATCAGGAAACTTGCCTCCGTGCTAGCCAGGAGCTTGTGCGGGCTCTTGTCATAATCATCCCGCACCAATCCGCCGGCGTGGAATGCGGCCGCGGCCTTGATCCGGTTCGGCACCGCAGCCGCGCTCCAGATTGTGAAGGGACCGCCCATGCAATAGCCCTCATTGCCAATACCGCGTGTGGTATCGACGGCGTCCTGCTGGTCGAGCCAGCCAACCGCAGCAATGGCGTCGCTGCCGATCGTGTCAGCGTTGAGCTTTTCGCGCCAGGGGCGAACCTTTTGGAAGCCCTCCTGACTGATGAAGTCCGCGAAATCCGTGAACTGCTCGCCAGCAACATCACGATAATAGGGGTTGAGGATCAACACCGCATAGCCTTCGCCCGCCAAGCGCCGTGCCATATTGCGCTTGGATTCGCGGATCGAGCCAATATCGGGCCACAGGATCACCGCAGGGTGTTTGCCCTCGGACGGATGCACGAAGACGGCGTCCATTGTCCCTTCCTCCGTTTCGAAGGTGACGGCTGCTTCGGTTAGCGGCAATCCAGCCGCATCAGCATCCCCATCGCTTGCCACTTCGCCTGGCGCGCATGCCGCTACGGCCGCAACGCCTGTGATGGCTCCGAACTGGCGGCGCGAAATGGTTTCTCTCGCCCAGACTTTGAGCTTTGCCTCATCACACATTTCTCAATCTCCCTCGCTTTGCAGCTTTGGAGCGAGCCTAAGGTGGCTTGCGGTGATGGACAAGCACGCAATGACTCGGCAAATTGCCCGCTAAGGGAGAGGATTCTTATGAAGAATTTGGCTTTGCCGCTGATCGCGGCGCTGACGCTTGCTGGGTGCGGGGAATTGCTGCCCAGCCCGGCCGAGAATGGGATCAATTCGGCAGAGTTGGTCGCCGCGGGCGATGATCACGCCAACTGGATCACCCATGGCCGCACCTATTCTGAGCAGCGCTTCTCTCCGCTTGATCAGATCAATGCCGAGACGGTGGGCGATCTTGGCCTGGCCTGGTTCGCCGATATGGACACGGCACGCGGCCAGGAAGCGACACCCTTGGTGATCGATGGCCGGATGTATCTCACCACCGCCTGGAGCAAGGTCAATGCCTTCGACGCCGCCACCGGAGAGCCCCTGTGGGACTTTGATCCTGAGGTTCCCGGCGAAACTGCGGTCAAAGCATGCTGCGACACCGTCAATCGCGGGCTCGCCACATGGGGCGAAAGCCTGTTCCTCGGCACGCTCGATGGCCGCCTGATCGCACTGGACCGTGAAACTGGCAATGTCCTGTGGGAGACGGTCACCGTCGACCAAGAGCAGAGCTACACCGTTACTGGTGCTCCTCGCGTGATCGATGGCAAAGTCATTATCGGCAATGGCGGAGCCGAGTTTGGCGTGCGCGGCTATGTCGCCGCCTATGATGCGGCAAGCGGCGAGGAATTGTGGCGCTTCTACACGGTTCCTGCTGGCGATGAGGGCGACGATGCGCCCGAGCATTTGCAGCTCGCCGCCGAAACCTGGAATATGGAAGCGCTCGCCGGATCGGATGCGATTGGCGGCGGCGGGACCGTGTGGGATTCAATGGCATACGATCCTGATCTCGACATGCTGTATATCGGCGTCGGCAATGGTTCACCGTGGAACCGCGCTTACCGTTCGCCGGGCGAGGATGGCACCGGTGAAGGCGACAACCTCTATCTCTCAAGCATTGTCGCGATCCGTCCCGACACCGGCGAATATGTCTGGCACTATCAGACCACGCCGGGCGAGACTTGGGACTACACCGCCACGCAGCACATCATCCTTGCCGACATGGAGATTGGGGGCGAGCAGCGCGAGGTCTTGATGCAAGCGCCCAAGAACGGGTTCTTCTATGTCATCGATCGCGCGACGGGCGAGTTCATCTCGGCAGAGCCCTATGTCACGGTCAATTGGGCGACCGGAATCGATGACGACGGCCGGCCAATCGAAAACCCCGAAGCACGGATCGACAAGACCGGGCAGCCAGCTTTGGTCACGCCGGGCGCCCTGGGTGGCCACAACTGGCACCCGATGGCGTATCACCCGGGCGAAAACCTGGTCTATATTCCGGCCTTTGAAGCGGCGATGATCTACGCGCCAGAAGCCAATTGGAAACCCGATCGCGCGCGTGGCTTCAATGTCGGCTTTGAGATGGGAGCCAACGACCTGCCGCCTGATCTGGGTATCAGGCGCGAAGTCGCTGGCACGCTCAAAGGTATGCTGGTGGCGTGGGATCCGGTCGCCCAAGAGCCGCGTTGGACGGTCGATCATCCTGGACCCTGGAATGGTGGTCTGCTCGCAACCGGCGGCGGCCTGGTTTTCCAAGGCACAGCCGGCAGTGAATTCAACGCCTATGCAGCCGATAGTGGCGAAAAATTGTGGGGCTTTGCGGCCCAGACCGGCGTTGTCGCTCCACCCATCACCTACACAGTCGGCGGCGAGCAATATGTCGCCGTGCTGGCTGGCTGGGGCGGCGCCTATGCAACGACTGGCGATCGCGAGCTGATCGCGGCCAAGGCACCCGTGCGCAATGTCAGCCGGTTGCTGGTGTTCAAGCTGGGTGCGGAAGGCGAGCTTCCGCCTGAGCAAGAGCTGGCCAAGCTTCCGCTTGATCCACCGGCGAGCCGCGCAAGCGAAGAGACAATCGCGCTCGGCGGCACCAAATATGCCCGCTATTGCGCGGTGTGCCACGGCCCGGCCGCAGTGGGCGGAGATTACCTCCCCGATCTGCGTCGATCAGGCTCGCTTGGCAATCAGGCAACCTGGTCAGTGATTGTCCATGACGGCGCGCTGACCGATAACGGGATGGCTGGTTTCGAAGGTTCGATGACCAAGGAAGAGGTCGAAGCCGTCCGCGCCTATGTCATCCACCGCGCCAATCAGGATAAGGCGCTGGGCGGCTAGGCAAACCTGTCTCTCAGCCAACAAAGCCATTCAGTTTGGTTACATTGCTGGATCGGTAGTCCTCCTCCCAGGGTTGCGAGTGGGGGAGACTCTCGATGAAAATAGTACTTCCAATGGTTGGCGCCGTCGGCTTGGCCGGCATGATGATTGCGAGCCCGGCACAGGCACAGCGCCTGTCTGACGGCGATTACGAGCAATGCTCGGTCTATGATCGTGATGGCGATTTCAAAGGCTTTGACAGCGTCTGCCTGGAGCGAAAGCGGACCGCGATAAGCCGCCTGCGAGAAAAGCGCAGCCAGTATAGCGAGCCGACCTACAATACGCGATCGCTCTATTGCCCCTATTCGGCCAATCTCGGCGCTGGCTATGTCGCGACAATGTGGACCAATGGTCGGACCGCGCCCTATGCGATCGCCTATGACGCGCCGATCGATGGCCGGCCCTGCGTCCCCAACCAGGTCCACTACAGCAAGGGCTATCCCTGAGCGTCGAAGAAATTCAGCTCGAGCAGGACATTGTTGGGATCAGCCGTGAAAATCTGCTTCAGGCCGATCGCTGAAAGATCATTTATTGTGTAATCCGCGCCGCGCGTTTCGAGCCGGGCTTTGACTGCGTCAAAACCGCCACAGCGCAGCGCGACATGGTGGATCGCGCCGGTTTCGCTCCCCGGCGTTACTTCGCGATCGAACGCGCGCGGGCAATCGGTCGAATTCAAATGCAGGATCGCCTGGCCGGCAGAATCGTACATCCAGCGCACCTGTTCGGGCTTGAGCGGCGGCGGACCGTCACGCTCTTCCAGATCGAGCAGCTCAGCGTAAAAGCGCGCCGTCTCGGCAAGACGGTCAGTGATGATATTCACATGGTCAAGGCGTTCAACAATCATGATTGCATCCAACCACGCAGTTGATCGCGACGCCACTCGCGATTTGAATGGCTCGCCGCCTCGGGCAATCTAGTCGCGGAACACGACGGTGCGGCTGCCATTAAGCAGCACGCGCTCTTCCACGAACAATCGCACCGCATCGGCCAGTACGCGACGCTCAATATCGCGACCCTTTCGCACCAGATCGTCGGGATTGTCAGCATGGCTGATCCGCTCGACATCCTGGTGGATGATCGGCCCCTCATCGAGATCGCTGGTGACGAAATGCGCTGTCGCCCCAATCATCTTCACGCCGCGCGCATGCGCCTGGTGATAGGGTTTGGCGCCCTTGAATCCGGGCAGGAAGCTGTGATGGATGTTGATACAGCGACCCGCGAAATGGTCAGCCTGCTGATCCGAAAAGATCTGCATGTATCGCGCCAGTACAACCAATTCCGCTTCGGCTGACTCCGCAATCCGGCGCACTTCGGCTTCGGCCTCAGGCTTGGTGTCCTTGGTGACGGGAACGTGATGGAACGGGACGCCGCCAATATCGACCCGGATCGCAGCGTCGCGCGGATGATTGGAAACGATCGCCACGGGGTCAATGTTGAGCTCGCCCGTGCGCCAGCGATAAAGCAGATCGACCAGGCAATGATCGAACTTGCTGACCATGATCAGCACACGACGCGGGCGATCTTGCAGCGCGAGTTTCCAGCGCATCGCAAATTGCTCGGCAAATCCGGCAAATGCCTGGCGCAGCTCTTCGCGGGGATTGTCGGCCGGATCAAACGCAACGCGCATGTAAAACCTGTCACCCAGATCGGTATTGCTGCGATCGTTGAATTGCTGGGCCTCGAGCACGTTGCACCCGCGCTCAAAAAGAAAACCAGTCACTCGGGCGGTGATGCCTGGCTGATCATCACAGCCCAAAGTCAGGATTAGCGGCTCGGACATACTAGCGGGCTGCGAGCGCGTGCTCGCATTGCTCCATCAATTGCGTGATGATGTCAGAGACCGGCTCTTCAGACGTGACCATGCCGACTGACTGGCCTGCCATCAGCGAGCCATTTTCGACATCGCCATCAATCACTGCGCGGCGCAAGGCGCCAGCCCAGAAGTGCTCGATCTGCAGCTGCGCTTCACCCATATCGACTTCATCACGGTCAAGCATGCCGGCGACTTCGATCTGCTTGGCGGTGAATTCCTCAGTGCCCTTGTTCTTGAGCGCGCGCACCGGGATCACCGGAAGGCGCGGGTCGACCTGGACACTGGCCTCAGCGTCGCGGGCCTTGGCGCGGAAGAATGCCTTCTTGAAGTCGGGATGGGCAATGCTCTCTGCCGCGCAGGCAAAGCGCGTGCCGAGCTGAACTCCCACCGCACCCATTTCGAGGTATCCGGCGATCGCCTCACCCCGGCCAATTCCGCCAGCCACAAACACGATATTGTCTTCAGCCAGAGCCGGAAGGAATTCCTGCGCCAGGACGCTGGTCGCAACCGGACCGATATGGCCGCCTGCCTCCATACCTTCGATCACCAGAGCGTCACCGCCAGAGCGCAGCAGTTTCTTGGCCAGCGCCAGGGTCGGGGCGAAGACTATCACCTTGCCGCCAAACTCCTTGATCGCCTCTACGCTGCCCTTGGGCGGGATCCCGCCGGCAAGTACAACATGGCTGACGCCGTACTTCTTGCACACCGCGATCAGATCAAACAGCATCGGATGCATGGTGATCAGATTGACGCCAAAAGGCTTGTCAGTCAGCGACTTGGTCGCGGCAATCTCGGCATCGAGCAGTTCGGGCGTCATTGCGCCACAAGCGATCACACCAAAGCCACCGGCATTGGAAATGGCAGACACAAGGTTGCGCTCGGACACCCAACTCATGGCTCCGCACAGGATCGCAGTCTCGCAACCCAGAAAGTCAATTCCGCGCTGCATCAGCGCGTTGGTTTTTGAATATTCACTCATAGAGAGCGCGATTAGTCGGCTCAGTCCCGATACGCAATGCGAACCGCGTCAGCCGCGCGCTTGGCCAAGGCGCGGGCTTCATCGGTGTCTTCGGCATAGGCCAGTGCCACTCCCATCCGGCGATAGGGCCGAGTGCTGGGCTTGCCAAAAATCCGCACGTCAATCTCAGGGCCAATCTCCAGCGCATCGCTTAGGCCTTCAAAGCCGAAATCCTCGCTGTCGCGATCAGCCAGGATCACCGCTGAGGCCGATGGTGCCGCAACTTCGTCTCCCAGGATTGGTAAGCCAAGCACGGCCCGGGCATGCAAATCGAACTCTGACAATTCCTGTGACGTCAAAGTGACCATGCCGGTGTCATGCGGTCGCGGCGACAATTCCGAGAAGATCACTTCGTCTCCGCGGACAAAGAATTCGACGCCAAACAGGCCCCAGCCCCGACCGCCACCTTCAAGCGCGAGCACCACTTTGGTCGCCATGTCCTGCGCCTTTGCCAACGTCGGATCTGTCATCGCCGCAGGCTGCCAGCTTTCCTGGTAGTCGCCACGCTCCTGGCGGTGACCAATCGGCGGACAGAAGGAAATCCCATCGGCATGGCGCACCGTCAGCAGAGTGATCTCATAGTCGAAGTCGATAAATTGCTCGACAATCACGCGCGCCCGATCGCCGCGCATATTGGCAACCGCATAATCCCAGGCGGTCTCCAGTTCGCTCTCGCTGTCGACCTTGCTTTGGCCTTTGCCTGATGATGACATGACCGGCTTGATCACACAGGGCAGCCCAACATGCTCGATCGCAGCCTGAACCTCATCAAAGCTCTCGGCATAACGATATTTGGACGTGGTAAGGCCAAGTTCTCCCGAGGCGAGATCGCGGATCGCGTCGCGATTCATGGTCAGCTGAGTGGCCCGCGCCGAAGGCACGACATTGTGCCCTTCATTCTCCAGATCGGCGAGCACTTCGGTGCGGATGGCCTCGATCTCGGGCACAATCAGATCGGGTTCATGCTTTTCAACCGCAGCGCGCAATGCTTCGCCATCCAGCATCGAAAACACCTCACGCGCATCCGCCAATTGCATGGCTGGTGCGTTGTCATAGGAATCGCAGGCGATCACGCGCGCGCCGAGGCGCTTGGCGGAGATGACGAATTCGCGACCCAGCTCGCCCGAGCCGAGTAGAAGGATTGTTGCAATATGAGCCATAGCTTGCGCTCTAGCGGGCAATCCCCATTGCTCCAAGAGCATCTGGCCTTGGAGCCAGTGGCCTGACGGGAGCCACTTTGACGCCCCGCCCAGCCCGCGCCATCAGCAGAGCGAGCTCTGCCTTGCGCATCACCCGCTCGCTCGACCCGCTGATCCGCGCGATACCGATATTGGTCGAGATGCTCGGCGACTTGGCATTGTTCGACATTGCCAGGCGCGCCAAGGTGGTACGAACGTCGTGAGCCCAGGACCGCGCGCGTTCGACCGTGCAGTTCTGCAGCGCAAATCCGAAGCGCTCTGGCCCGATCCGCGCCAGACCTTCGTCACTGCCAGCCATGGTCTTGAGAAAGCGGGCAAAAGCCCAAATCACTTCGTCCGCGACATCGACGCCATATTGAAGCTGCAGCGCGCGGAAATGCTCAACCTCGCAGAAAGCGACCACCCCAGCGCCACCGGAGTTGATCAGCCGTTCGATCCGCGCCCGAAAAGATCGCGCATTGGCGAGGCCAGTCAACGCATCGGTCGTCGTACCTTGCGCCAATTCCCCTTGCAGAGACCGGATGTGCTCGACCGAACGCAGCAGCCCCATGGCGCCCTGCAATGCTCCGGAATCATCCCTGACCCGTCGGACCGCCAATTCATGCCACGCAAGGTTAGGTGCCTGGATTGAGTTCGGTGCCAGCTCGCTTCCTGCCATCGCAAACTGGATCGAGTTTGAAGCATCACGTCCGGCCAGCGACGCCTCGAGAAATGTGCGGACCTCATTACGGTGGTCGCGGTGTGCGAGATCAGCCAAATGCGGCTTGAACAGCATATCGACCGGGTTGGTCTCACAACCTGCCAAGCTCGCTGAGGCAGACAAAACGTGCCCGCCGCAATCCAGTTGCAAGATCACATCCCCTGTCGCCTCTGCGAGCAACATACGCAGCGCGTTGTCTTCCGCACCGCTCAGCGCCAATTCCATGCCGATCGCCCCCTCGGCTGTTTCCCCTTCAATCAATTCGATTTTGTCGAGTAAAGTGGGACAACTAATACGAGATCAATATTATAGTCTCAGGCAAATCAAGCGCCGCAGGAGTATAAATATTGTTTAGTTGCGTTAGTTTACTTTCCTAATATTCGAATCAATTATGGTTTTTATTTACCATAATTTTCGAAAAGTATCAGGGGATTTGCCGACGACCGATCAAAGGTCGAGCATGATCCGGACATTCTCGGGCCTGACGCCGCAGGTTGCCGCAATCCGAAGACGACTGTCTTCGATTACAGATTGAGCCGCGCTGCTGGGCGAGACATCGGTCAGTTCACCAACCGACACCTGCAGCACTTCGGCAATCGCTTCGTAGCGATCCGCCACGGGCTTGGCCTTGCCCTTTTCCCAAGCCCACACGGTTGGTTTGCTAACCTGGAGGAACTCTGCGACCTGAGCCAGAGTGAGGCCGCGCTCGCGCCGCAACCGATTGAGCTTGATGCCCAGCGTCTCGCCAGGCGCAGCGAGGGGAATAGGGCGATCCGCGCGCAATTGTGTGGCGGATAGCGTCGCGGGGCTCAGGCGTTTGGCGAAGGCACAGCCGAACAGTGAACCGCTGACCCACACCACTTCAGCGATCACTGGTCCGGCATGCGGCAATTCAACCTGCAAAGTGTCGCCTTGATGCAGATCGATATCGCTTTCGAACAGCATCCCTGTTTCGGAGACATTCTGCACCGTCACATTGGCTTCTTCGCCATCTTGCAGGCTGCCGCTGGTTTCGAGCAGCAATTCGCGACGCGGCGCGCCACGATAGCCTCCTGATTCTGCGTCGACCGGCAATTCCGGGCCGAGATGCGCCTTGAGCACCATTTTTCTGCGACTCCTTGTCCTGAGCCGAGAGATTTGGCCTCGAGAGTTAAGTTTTCGTTAGCAGACAGGCCGTGACGGGGCTTAGCCCGACCAAACGGGCGAGATCCGCGACGGATTCACGCCGCTTCGTCGTCGGCGTCCAACCCGTAGGCGGTGTGGAGCACGCGCACCGCAAGCTCTGTCTCGTCTTCGTCGATCAGCACGCTGACCTTGATCTCAGACGTCGAGATTGCCTGAATGTTGATCCCGCGATCCGACAGCGATCGGAACATGGTGCTGGCGACGCCCGCATGGCTCTTCATTCCCACACCGACAACGCTGATCTTGGCGATCTGGCTGTCGGTGATGATGCGATTGAAGCCAATGTCTTCGCGGCGATCTTCGATCAGCGCTTGCGCGCGCGCCAAATCAGCCTGCGGGACAGTGAAGGTCACGTCGGTCTCGCCTTTGTCGCGGCCGACATTCTGAATGATCATGTCAACATTGATGCCAGCATCGGCGAGCGGCTCAAAGATGTGAGCCACCGCGCCCGGCTTGTCAGGCACCCGTGTCAGGATGATCTTCGCCTCGTTCTTGTCGTGCGCGATCCCGGTCACCAGTTGGCGTTCCATATCGCCTTTCTCCACCAATTGATCCATTTCTTCATCCGAGACGATCAACGTCCCCGGTATGTCGTCCGCCGCCACTGCATCATCGCCAACAAAGCTAGACAGCACTTGGATGCGGACACCCGATTTCATCGCCAGACCAACCGAGCGGGTCTGCAGCACCTTGGCACCGACTGAAGCCAGCTCGAGCATTTCCTCGTAGGTCACGGCCTTTTGCTTGCGCGCTTTGGCCACGATCCGCGGGTCCGTTGTGTAGACGCCATCAACATCGGTGTAGATGTCGCAGCGATCCGCATCGATTGCCGCAGCCACGGCCACCGCTGAGGTATCCGATCCTCCGCGACCCATTGTTGTGATGCGGCCATCATCGGACACGCCCTGGAATCCGGGAATGACGGCGATTTCACCGCGCTCGAGCGATTCGATCATGCCTGGCGCATCGATCGTCTCGACCCGCGCCTTGGCATGCGCCTCAATCGTCTTCACAGGCAATTGCCAGCCGAGCCAGCTGCGCGCCTGGCAGCCCAGGCTTTGCAGCGTCAGCGCTAGCAGCCCGCTGGTCACTTGTTCACCGCTGGCAACCACCACGTCATATTCGGCCGGATCGTAGAGCGGATTGGCCTCGCGGCAGAAGTTCACCAGCCGATCGGTCTCGCCCGCCATCGCGGAAACGATCACCGCAACCTGGTTTCCGCCCGCGGCCTGCTTGCGCACAATATTGGCGACACGCCGGATGCGCTCGGTCCCGGCCATCGATGTGCCGCCGAATTTCATCACGATCCGCGCCAAGACGTTTGTACTCCCGCTGGTTTGATCCCGCGCGCGCTGTTAGAAGCGCGCAATGGCAAACGCAAATGTCTCATCTGTAACTATCCGTCCAGAGGAAGCCGCTCATTTCGCGACATTGGCGCGCGACTGGTGGAACCCGAAGGGCAAGATGGCGTCGCTGCACCAGGTCAATCCGGTGCGCCTGCAGTTCATCCGCGCGGCTTTGGATCAGCATTGGCCTGGGCTTGGCGGCGAAGCGAAGCCTTTGGCTGGCAAGTCCGCGCTCGACATTGGCTGTGGTGCGGGTCTTGTGTGCGAACCGCTTGCGCGGCTGGGCGCAGATGTCACCGGCGTCGACGCCGCAGCGGAGAATGTCTCGGCAGCGGCCGCTCACGCCGACGCAGTCGGTCTCGATATCCGCTATCTCGTCGGCGAAGTCGGTCAGCACGATATCGGCAGCTTTGATCTCGTCACCTCGCTTGAAGTGATTGAGCATGTCGCTGACAAGCGCGCCTTCCTGAGCCAGGTCGCCGATTGCCTCGCCCCCAACGGCTTGCTGGTCATGTCGACTCCCAATCGCACCGCGGCGTCACGTCTGCTGCTGGTCGGCGCGGCGGAGGCGATTGGCTATGTTCCCAAAGGCACGCATGACTGGAACGACTTTATCACGCCCGACGAATTCGAAGCATTGCTTGGTGAAGTCGGCCTTGAAGTGATCGACCGGCAAGGCATCAGCTTCTTGCCCACCAAGGGCTATCACCTGTCGAGCAATGACGCGCTCAACTACATCATCAGCGCGCGTCGAATCTAATCGCCATCCTCGCTGGTGAGGGCCACGAATTCCTTCACATTGTCGGTGAAGAAGCCATCCGCTCCTGAAGCAATTGCCTTGCTCCACAGCAGCTCATACTGACCGTCTGCAGCCGGGCCGCCCGGATTCTGCAAGGGCGTCGGGAGAAACCCATTTTCCTTGCGCAAAGTCCAAGGATGGACCTTGAGGCCTGCCGCATGCGCGTCAGCCACCAAAGATGTTGGCTCCATTGTCTCGGGATCGAGCACGTGCCCGAGCCACGGCCCGATGCCATCGGCATAGGTTGCGATATCTGCCAGCCCACTGGGCGTGATCATATTGGCCCAGCGCATATCCGGCTCATCATACGGGCCGCCTTGCGGCGCGATCAGCAAGACCAGTCGTGTGTCGATCAGCTTGTCGAGCCGCTGCAATGGCGTGACTTCGAATACCTGGATGAAAACCGGATCATCTGCGTCGGCCAGATCAGCCGCGCGCAGATCACGCACCAGCAGGTCGACCGTGTCGATCCCCGCTTCCTGCAGCAGCGCGGTCGGCACTTTGAGCTCAGGATAAAGTCCGATGCGGCGCCCGGTCTCTGCTGCCTTGGCCCGGACCAGCGCGATCACCTCTTCAAATGTCGGAACCTGGTACAGTCCATTGTATGCAACATTGGCTGGGCGCGCCTGCGGCACGCGCTCGCGCGCACGCAATGTGCGGATCTCGGCAAGCGTAAAGTCTTCGGCAAACCACCCTGCGACACGTTGGCCATTGATGACCTTGTCACGCCGGCGATCGGCAAATTCCTCGCGACTGGCGATGTCGGTCGTGCCCGAAAGCTCGGTCTCATGCCGCGAGATGAGGTGCAGGTCCTTGGTCACGACCAGGTCTGGCTCGACATAGTCCGCGCCTTGATCGATCGCGAGTTCATAAGCCGCCAAAGTGTGTTCGGGCCGGTCGCCCGATGCGCCGCGATGAGCAATGATCAAGGGATCCTCCTGAGCCAAAGCCGGACCGGCAATCGCCGCCGACAGCACCGCAAACAGCGCCACAAATCGTTTCAACGTGAGTTCAACCATTCAGCATTCCTATTGCGTCGAGTGCGGCGTCGTAGCGCGCCCGACCTGAACCCGAGATGCGCACAAAAGGCACATCGGCGTCGTGCAGCACCTGCTCGACTATCTTTGCAAAGCGGTGACGGTCAACGGGATCGGAAAAGAACCGCGTCCCATCATCAATCCACGGAAGGTCAGGCTCGAGCAGCAAATAGAGGTCCGCCTTCTTGGCCTGCATCAGCTCGTCGGGCCGCTCACCCAGCAACATCTCGCACCATGCCGCGGTCATCAGCGCGTCGGTATCGAGCAACAGCCTGGGCCCGGCCCAGCGCGCCGCTGCCCGGACCATCGCCTGTTGAGCTCGCCCAATCAGCAGCAAGTCATCGCGTGTCAGCTCCTGCTTGTGCACTTCGCAATGGCTGCGGCCATATTCCCCGACGGTGATAGCGCCCAGCGTTTCGCCCAATTGCGCAGCCAGGGTCGATTTGCCCGTGCTCTCGGCGCCATGCAGGCAGATCGCCTTGCGATAATGGGCCTGAACCGGCTGCGGCAACATGGCCCAATGCGCGACCGGGTCCTTGCGCACCTCGCTGGCGCTCAAGCCCGACAATGCATCTTCGGATAGGCCGAGGACGCGGCCACCCAAAGGCACGAAGAACCCGCCTACCTGCCGCGCAAGCTCCGCCCCATAATCCTCACCAGCAAACAGATAATCGATCGGCTCGGGATGAGCGTCAGCGACGATCTTGCGCCAGATCGGCCAGAAATCGACGCTGTCTTCAGGGGCCTGAGGAACCACTTCGCCGTGCCCGATGACGCGGCAATCGGGGAACAGCTTCTGCATCCACGCCAACCGCTCGAGCCCGGCAATGGGATCATCGGGCAGCCAGCACACCAGCACAGTCAGTTGGTCGACGAGATCGCGCGCCGCTTCGATCAGCGCGACATGCCCGGCATGCGGCGGCATAAACTTGCCCAGCAGGAAGCCCCTGGTGCTCATTGCACGGCATGGCCTTCACGTTCGGCCTTGATCCATTGGATCAGGCCCATCGTCGCGAGCGCCAGGAAGGCGACATAGAGGCCCGCTGTAAGATGAAGATCACGTTCGATGTAAAGGAAGATCGCACCGATATCGATCGCGATCCACAACACCCAGTTCTCGATCCGCCGGACCGACAGCAGGATCTGCGCTACGACGCTGCCGCCAGCAATCGCCGCATCTGCATAGGGCATGGCGGCATCGGTGTATTGGGTCAGCCCCCAGCCCAGTCCGATCGTGACAAGGCCAACACAGATCAGCGAGACAATCCGCGACGGCCAGCCAAGCCAGCGCACCGCCACAGCCTCTTGCAGGCCGCCTGCTCGCGCCCACAGATACCAGCCCCAGGCCTGGACAACGAAGAAGAAGATCTGCAGCCCGGATTCGGCGTAGAGCCGCGCTTCCCAGAAGATGAAGAAGTACAGGGTGACCATCGCCATCCCGAACGGATAGTTCCAGATGCTGCGCCGGACGAGCAAGCCAACATTGGCGAGCCCGAGGCAGACAGCGATGATCTCAAGCGTGTTCACGTGTCTTGATCAGCCGCACATTCAGCCAAAGGCCGCGACCCATTCGGCTTCCTTGAAACCGACCAGAATATCGCCGCCATGCTCAACCACCGGGCGCTTGATCATGGATGGATTGTTGACCAGCAAAGCAATCGCCTTGGCGCTGTCCTCTGCGTCAGCCTTTTGCGCGTCGGTCAGCTTGCGGAAGGTCGTGCCGCGCTTGTTGAGCACCACTTCGACGCCCTTGGCCGCAATCCATTGTCCAAGCTTATCGGCGTCAGCGCCAACTTTCTTGTAGTCGTGAAACGCGTATTCGAGATTGTTGGCATCAAGCCATTTGCGCGCCTTTTTGACGGTGTCGCAATTGGGAATGCCGTAGAGCTGGATCATGCTTGGAATCCTACAGGATGGAACACATGGAACAGGGTCCTAATGCTAAAAACACATGGGCGGCAATGGCCCATGCGTCTTGGCTGTGAAGAGGCGTGCCCGGCGGTCATAGGCTGACATTAGCGACGCGCCTTGTTGTAGGACAGCAAGTTCGAGCCGACGATCGCGATCCCAAAATCTGGGAGGATGCCCTTCGCCGAGCGATTGCAGTTAATCGCAATTCACTCTAGCTCTCGCGGCAGGATACAGAATCTCATTCTGCGCCCTGCAAAATGGGGCAGACAATCAATCTCGTTGAGGACCATCTGATGAATCGCACAAAGCTCATCTCGCTTAGCCTGTTTTTGGGCGCATCCACTTTTGCAACATCCGCGCTGGCCAAGGAGGGGATGTACACGCCCGACCAGCTGGCTGAGATCAGCGAAGAGCTTGCCGAAGCGGGCCTGGAAATCCCCGCCGAGGAACTGGCTGACCTGACCGGCTTTCCGATGGGAGCGGTCGTCTCGCTCGGCGGCTGTTCCGCCAGTTTCGTCTCGCCCGAAGGCTTGGTGGTGACCAACCATCACTGCGCGCGCGGTTCGGTGCAGTTCAATTCGACGGCTGAGAACAATTATCTCGAGAATGGCTTTCTGGCCGCAACCAAAGGCGACGAGCTTCCAGCCGCGCCTGGTTCGCGGATCTACGTGACCACTGAAGTGACCGATGTGACTGATCGCGTCCGGGCTGACACGCTCGATCTGTCACCCAATGCTCGCTACGACCTGGTCGAACAGCGCCGCAAGGATATCATCGCCGAATGCGAAGAAGAGGCAGGCTATCGCTGCCAGGTGCCAAGCTTTTACGGGGGCGCACAATACAAGCTGATCAAGCGGCTCGAAGTGCGGGACGTCCGTCTGGTCTACGCACCAGCGGATTCGATCGGCAAATATGGCGGCGATATCGATAACTGGCAGTGGCCGCGCCACACGGGCGATTTCGCCTTTTATCGCGCCTATGTCGCGCCCGACGGATCGGCAGCTGACTTTGACGAAGCCAATGTTCCCTACGCGCCTGAATACCATCTCAAGGTCAGCGCCTCGGGCCTCAAGGACGGCGATTTTGTCATGGCGGCCGGCTATCCCGGATCGACCAGCCGCTACACATTGCAGGCAGAGGTCATAAACACATTTGAATGGACCTATCCGACCTTTGTCACCCTGCTCAATGACTGGATCGATGTCATCGAAGCGACCGCGCCAGAAGGGTCAGACGCACGGGTCAAATATGAATCGCGGCTCGCCGGCCTCAACAATTTCGAGAAGAATTTGCGCGGCCAGATCGATGGGGCACGCAAGGTGGGCCTGATTGATCGTCGTCGCCAACGTGAAGCGGCTTTGGCCGAATGGATCGCTGAGGACGAATCGCGCGCTGCCTATGGCGACGCAATCGCGGCTCTGTCTGAATTGTCCGAAGAAAGCGCGCAGGCTGCGCGCACAGGCTTCTGGTATCGCAATGTCACGCGTCCTGCGCTGTTCTCGGCAGCGCGGCGGCTTTATCGCCTCTCGCAGGAAAAGCTCAAACCCGATGCCGAGCGCGAGCCCGGCTATCAGGACCGCGACATGACCTTCTTCCGCCAGGGATTGCAGGCGCTCGATCGCCGCTATGATCCGGCAGTCGACAAGGCCGAATGGATGCTGTTCCTGAGCGGCTATCTCAAACAGCCAATGGACGAGCGTGTGCCGACATTCGACGCGGCGCTGGGCCTGACCGAGGCAACCACCGAGGCAGACCTGCCCGGCCTGCTTGATCGCTATTACGCTGAGACCAGCCTGGGTGATGGTGAAAATCGTCTGGCGCTGATGGATGCGACAGCAGAGGAGCTGGCTGCCAGCGACGATCCGTTCATGCAATTGGCTGTCGCCATGTATGATTATGGGCTGGAGCTTGAACAGCAAAGCGAGGAGCGCTCGGGACGCTCTCTGGCGCTGCGCCCGGCCTATATGGACGCCATCACTGAGTGGCAGCAGGAGCAAGGCATCCTGACCTATCCTGATGCCAACAGCACTCTGCGCGTAACCTTCGGTTCGGTCATGGGCGGATCGCCGCTCGATGGCATGGCCTATTTGCCCTTCACGACGCTCGAAGGCATCTATCAGAAGGATACGGGCGAAGAGCCGTTCAATTCGCCGCCTGAGCAGCTCGAGCTGATCCTGGCCGGCGATTATGGCAAGTATGAACTGGCCGATATCGGCTCGGTCCCGGTCAACTTCCTGTCAGACCTCGACGTGACCGGTGGCAATAGCGGCTCGGCCACGCTCAACGCACAAGGCGAGCTTGTTGGCCTGCTGTTCGATGGCACTTTGGAGTCGGTCAATTCAGACTGGGACTTTGATCCGCGCACGGTGCGCAGCATCCATGTCGATTCCCGCTACATGCTGTGGGTGATGGAAAAGGTCGACGAAGCAAATGCGCTGATCGATGAGATGGATATCGTCGAATAACGCGCTGGGGTCAGACTTCAGGTGAGATGCGCGTCGGCGATGGCCACGGCCAGCGCGTCGGCCGCATCGGCACCTGAAATGCTGGCACCGGGCAACAACACCTTGACCATGGCCTGGACTTGGGCCTTGTCTGCCCCGCCCGTGCCGACGACCGATTTCTTGACCAGCCGGGCCGCGTGCTCGTTGACTTGCAGTCCAGCGGCACCGCACGCCGCCAGAACCGCTCCGCGCGCTTGCGCAAGCTTGAGCGTCGACTGGGGGTTCTTGTTGACGAACACTTCCTCGCACGCCGCGCGATCGGGTTGATGATCGGCAATCACGCTCGCCAATGCTGCTTGGATCGCTGTCAGCCGCACGCTGATCGGCGACTTGGCGTCGCTGGCGATCTGACCATTGGCGATATGGGTGAGGCGCGATCCTTCGGCGCGAACGACACCCCAGCCGGTGCAAGTCAGCGAAGGATCAAGGCCGAGGATGATCACGCCAGATCCATCACGGCGTCAGTCCGGTTCGAAGGCCGAGCTTCCACGCCGCCGCGAGCAGAAATGATCCCGCCAGCGCGATCGCAAACAGCCATTCGAGCTTGGTCACGCGTCGAGCTTCTCCATCACCGCGTCGGAGATCTCGTAATTGCCCCACACGGTCTGGACATCGTCATCATCGTCGAGCGCGTCGATCAGCTTGAGCAGCGTGCCCGCGCCTTTCTCATCCATCTCGACAGTGATGTTGGGCTTCCACGCCAGCTTGACATTCTCTGCTTCGCCCAGCGCCGCTTCGAGTGAGCTGGCGACGCCATGCAGATCGTCAGCCGCGGTCCAGATCGTATGGCCGTCATCAGAGCTTTCGATATCGTCCGCACCGGCTTCCATAGCCGCTTCCAAGACGGTGTCCTCATCGCCGGCGCTCGCCGGATATTCGATCAGACCGAGCCGTTCAAACCCATGCGCAACCGAACCTTCAGTGCCCAGATTGCCGCCATTCTTGCTGAAAGCGGTCCGCACAGCGGTGGCGGTGCGATTGCGGTTGTCGGTCAATGCTTCGACGATGATCGCGCTGCCGCCGGGGCCATAGCCTTCGTAGCGAACCTCTTCATAATTCTCGTCATCGCCACCCGACGCTTTGTCGATTGCGCGCTGGATATTGTCCTTGGGCATCGATTGCGCCTTGGCGTTGTTGACCGCCAGGCGCAGACGCGGATTCATGTCAGGATCGGGCGCGCCCATTTTCGCGGCCACGGTGATCTCGCGGCTGAGCTTGGAAAACAGGTTGGATCGCTTTTTGTCCTGCGCACCCTTGCGGTGCATGATGTTTTTGAATTTGGAATGACCTGCCATGGGAACTCTGTGATTGGCTAAAATGGTTGGGTGACGCCCTAGCGAAGCCAATCGCTGCGGGCAATCCGTCGCGGGATCAGCTAGAGCAGTCTTTGCCACCAGCCGACATCGCGCCAGACGCCATGTTTGCGACCAACCTCGCGATAGATGCCGACAGGGGTGAAGCCAACGGCTTCGTGCAGTCTTACGCTGACATCATTGGGCAATGCGATGCCTGCGAAGGCGGCGTGGTATCTTTTTGCCAGGATTGGCAGCAATTCATCGTAGAGTGCGCGTCCGATGCCTTGGCCTGCCGCCTGAGGTGCCACGTAGACGGCTACGTCGCACGAACTGGCATAGGCCGCGCGCGTCCGATGCGGAGAGCCGTAGGCATAGCCGATCACACTGTCGTCTTGTTCTGCGACGAGCCAGGCATGCGACGATCCGTATTTGCGCATACGCCGCGCCATTTCCTCTGCGCTGGGCGGCTCAAGTTCAAAACTGGCATCGCCTTCGCTGACATGCGGCGCGTAGATTGCCGCGCAGGCTTTCGCGTCCTTATCGGCCACGCCTGCGCGGATCGTCACGTTCACAGTTTGACCGCGGTCCCGCTCGCCGACACCATCAGCATCGAACCATTGGCGCCGATCGTTTCATAATCGAGGTCAATCCCGACCACCGCGTCGCCGCCCCGGGTTGCCGCCTCGGCCTGCAATTCTTCGATTGCCTGGTTGCGGGCGTCAGCCAAAATCCGTTCATAGCTGCCCGAGCGGCCGCCGACGATGTCGCGAACGCTGGCGAGAAAGTCGCGAAACACATTGGCCCCGACGATAACTTCGCCAGTCACGACGCCGAGATATTCCTGGATCGGGTGGCCCTCGATCGTGTGAGTCGTGCTGACGATCACGCCACGCGCGTCTTTCCATTGTCCCGGCATAGATGAACTCCTCCTGTTACTGTATTAGTTATATAATACAGAGAGATGCGATTTCAATGCCGGTCCTCCGGATCAGCCCATGCCCAGCGCGGCTTTGTAGGTTTCGAGAATCGTCTCTTGTTCGCTGCGATCATCCGGCTTCATTTTGCGCAAACGAACGATCTGACGCATGATCTTGGCGTCGTAACCCACCGCCTTGGCCTCGGCGTAGACATCGCGAATATCGTCGGCGATGCCCTTCTTCTCTTCTTCGAGGCGTTCAATCCGCTCAATCAAAAGGCGCAGGCGGTCATCAGTGGCTTCAGCCATTATGCAATTTCTCCATGTGGGAATTCGAACAATCGAATCGATTGCTCATGACCTAGCTCGCAGGTTGTTCGCGGTGAAGGCTGCCATCCACAACTGCGTTGTGATTTGTCGCTGGCAAGTGTGTTGCTTGACTGATACACTGCGCAAATTGGACATCGGAGGCGTCGCATGAAGAATCTCGTTCTGGCCGTGATGGCGGGTGTTGTGTTGGGTGGTTGTTCAACGGCCCGGCTGGATCCAGGCGAAAGCCCATATGAAACCAGGGTCATTCCCATCGAAAACGCCGAGCGGATTGATGTCACCGGCGCGATTAAGGTCTCGGCGCGTGGGGGTTCAGACACTCCTCAGGTGAGGCTGACTGGCCCTCCCGAGATGATCGCGGATGCGGTGGTCGAAGTAGAGGGAGACACACTTTCGATCCGCTATGCTGACGGAGTCAATTGGAGCTGGAATCCAGGCTCAGGGATGAATGCTCACGTGCAGCTTCCCAAGATAAGCTCGGTCGGGAACACCGGACCGGGCTCGATTGACGTGCGCTTCCCTATGGCGAGCGATTTCAGCGCAGGCACGGGTGGATCAGGCAAGATCAATGTCATTGGCCTGGACGCTGAAACGGTCCAGCTTGGAGTCGGCGGATCGGGTTCGATCGAGGTCAAAGGCATGGCCAATCGCGGCCAATTCGGTATCGGTGGCTCCGGCTCGATTGAGGCCAAGCGCTTGCGATTGAACACGGCGCAGATCGGAATTGGTGGCTCAGGCTCAGTCTACGCAGATGTCTCAGGCAGCGCAGAGATCGGCATTGGCGGGTCTGGCCGGGTCGAGGTGGTTGGCGGTGCCGAATGCACCTTTGCCGAGAGCCAGGCCAATCAGATCGACTGCCGTTGAGCAACGCCCCGCTGAGGAGCGCTAGTCTGGCTGGTTGAGCTTCACGCTCGCTTCCATGGCGGCAATCTGCTCATCCGTCGCAGGCTTCTGACGCGTCGCCTTCCACTCATCCATTGGCATGCCATGAATGACGGCGCGCGCAGCAGCCTTATCACCTTCAAAGCCGGCATCGCTGATCCAGTCAGCCAGGCAATTGCGGCAGAACCCGGCCAAACCCATCAATTCGATGTTTTGCGCGTCATGACGGTGCTGGAGGTGGCGGACGAGCCGCCGAAAAGCCGCCGCCGCGACCGCATCGTCGAGTGAATCGAGGGGATTTGTGGAATCATTCGTATTCATGAAGGGCTTCCGTCCTTGAGTTGCATACTCGCTGTGCCATAGCATGTGCATCAGCGATGGGGGACGCCATGTCAAAGCGCGATCTGCAGAGGATTGACCCGAGGGGGCGCAAGGTCAAGATTTTGGCCACGATCGGCCCTGCCAGCCGTTCGCCTGAAATGCTCCGCAAGCTGTTCAAGGCAGGCGCGGACGCTTTCCGCGTCAATATGAGCCACGGCGATCACGCCACTCATGCCGAAACGATCGCCTCGATCCGCGCCTTGGAAAAGGAATTTGCCCGTCCCATTGCGATCCTTGCCGACCTGCAAGGCCCCAAGCTGCGCGTAGGCACGTTCAAAGACGGCAAGGCGGTGATCCGCCATTCGGGGCACTTCACGCTCGATCGCGATGCTACTCCGGGTGACGAGACGCGGGTTTGCCTGCCGCACCCAGAATTGTTCGGTATCCTTGAACGCGGCCAACGCCTGTTGATCGATGACGGCAAGATCAAGCTGGTCGTCAAGGAAGCGAATGAAGACCGCATCTTCTGCAGCGCAGAAATTGGCGGCGTGATCTCGGATCGCAAGGGCGTGAACGTGCCCGATGCCGAAGTCCCGATCCCGGCATTGACCGAAAAGGATCGCAAAGACCTGGCCTTTGCCGTCAAACAAGGTGCCGACTGGATTGCGTTGAGCTTTGTTCAACGTCCCGAAGATTTGGCCGAAGCGCGCAAACTGATCGGGCCAAGCACAGCTTTGTGCGCCAAGATTGAAAAGCCCAAAGCGGTCGAAAGGCTCGATGCCATTATCGAGATGTGTGACGGTATCATGGTCGCACGTGGCGATCTGGGTGTTGAGCTTGAACCGTTTGAAGTGCCGCCGCTGCAAAAGCGGATCGTCAATGCGGCGCGGACCGTGGGCAAGCCAGTCATCGTCGCCACACAGATGCTCGAATCGATGATTGAGAGCCCGACGCCGACCCGCGCTGAAGTGTCTGACGTCGCCAATGCGGTCTATGACGGGGCGGACGCTGTCATGCTGTCGGCGGAAAGCGCCGCCGGCCAATGGCCCGAGGAATCGGTCGCCATGATGCACAGGATTGCGAGCCAGGTTGAAGGCGAGGAAGGCTATCGCGAACGCGTGCGCTTCCACGAAACACCGCCCGATGCGACCACCGCGGATGCTTTGGCCCATGCCTGTATGCGGATCGCCGATACGGTCCCCATCAGCGCGATCACAGTCTTCACCTCATCAGGTTCGACCGCGCGACGCGTGGCCCGGGAACGGCCGGACACTCCGGTTTTGGTCCTTACCCCGTCGATCAGCACCGCCCGCCGGGTCGGCTTGCTGTGGGGCGCACACGCTGTCGCGACCAAGGACATTGGCAGCTTTGAAGAGATGATCGCCAAGGGCAAACGGATGGCGCTGCGGCATGGCTTTGGCGAAGCCGGCAGCCGCTTGATCGCCCTCGCCGGCGTCCCGTTCGGCACACCAGGTTCAACCAACCTCCTCAACGTCGTGACACTGGCCGGGGACGAGCTGGAAAAACACCACGGATAAGGTTAGTCCGTCGCATCAATGGCCTAGGCATTAGGCTGATCGAACGGGGCTTACTCCATGCTTGAAGTCATTTTTGCGCTCAACGCCATTTGGTTTGGAATGGCGTTCCACGCCTTCTACCTTCGCCGCACTGTGTTCGGCAAAGTGATGGTCCCTGTTCGAGAGCACCGCGACAACACAGCCTATGAGGCTCTGGTTGAAAGCGGCCGCTTTATGGGTGGTTTCAACCTCGCTCTGTCGCTTTTCAATGTTGCGCTGGTGTTCAATCTCGGCGAATTTGACGCGCCGAGCCAATGGGCCGTCCTGCTGGCGTTCAACTCGGTCGCCCACGCCTCGCAATTCTTTGGCAATGTGCCGATGGCGCTGCAAAACCGGCAGGGCGCTGGCCTTTGGAAGGTCTTCAAGGGCGTGATGCTGCGCATCTTCGTTATCGACTTCGTCCTGATGGTGGCGAATGCGGCGTTGGCCGTGATCATTCTGGCATAGCGATAGAGCCGAAGCTTGCGCTCGGCTCAGCTCATAAGTCTTGGCTTTGCGTTCGAAACATCGCAGGATCGCGTCACATGACTCATGTTCGAAACGTTTTGCTAGCCATCATCCTGCTGCTCAGCCTAGCGGCAGGATTGGCGAAGGTTCTTTCCACCCCGGCTGAAGTGCAATTTTTCGCCAGTGCCGGACTTGCCGAAGGCTGGCTGCTTCCGCTCGGACTGGTGCAGCTGCTTGGCGCAATTGCAGTCGTGGTCGCGCGCCTTAGACGGATCGGGCTCTTGGCGATCGCAGGCGGCTTCGCATTGTCGAGCGCCGTGATATTTGCCACCGGCAATATGACATTTGGATTGGTGTCGCTGATCCCGGTCGCGCTCGCAATGTTGCTCGCGGCCTGGACGCCTCAAGCTTAGGCCGCTGCGCGCTCCAAACGACGGCGGGCGCGCTCTTCGCCGATCAAGGGCAGCAACTCACGCATATCGGGGCCGTGGTTCATGCCGGTCAGGGCCTGGCGCAGAGGCAAGAACAATTGCTTCCCCTTGCGGCCGGTCTTTTCCTTCAGCGCGCTGGTAAGTGCGCTCCAAGGGTCATCGCTCCATGCCAAGGTCCCAGCGGCATCGGCGAGATAGGCGCGATCCTCATCTGAGAAGTCGCAAGCGTCGATCGGTCCCGTGACCAAGCGCCACCATTCTGCGACCTCCCCGATCGTTGAGATATTGGGCTGCACAGCGTGCCAGCCGGCCTCGTCCATACCCTCAGGCAGTCGAGCTTCGACCGCCGCAAATGGCATGGCATGCACAATCGCAGTGTTGACGCGCTCAAGCTCAGCATCGTCGAACTTGGCTGGCGCGCGGCCAAAGGTTGAAAGATCGAAGCTTTCGAGCAGTGTCTGACGATCTGCGATTGGCTCGACCGGCTGCGACGTGCCTAGTCGCGACAGCAATGCGATGATCGCTTCCGGCTCAATATCACGCTCACGGAATGCGTCGCATCCTAGCGAGCCGAGCCGTTTCGAGAGCTTGCCTTCCTTGCCGACGAGCAGCGCCTCATGTGCGAAGGCGGGCGGCGTCGCGCCCATTGCGGTGAACATCTGGATCTGAACCGCTGTGTTCGAGACGTGGTCTTCACCGCGCAGGACCTGGGTGATGCCCATATCGATGTCGTCGACGGTGCTGGGCAGCATGTAGAGCCACGAGCCATCGGCGCGCCTGATCACAGGATCAGACAATTGCGCCGCAGCGAACTTCGCATTGCCCCTGACGCCATCGTCCCACTGGATTGGCTCATCATGATCGAGCTTGAAGCGCCAATGCGGCTTGATGCCGTCGGCTTCCTTGGCAGCTCGATCGTCATCGCTGAGTTCCAATGCGCCGCGATCGTAGATTGGCGGCAGGCCGCGACCGAGCAGGACCTTACGCTTCAGCTCAAGCTCTTGCTGCGTCTCATAGGCGGGATAAATGCGGCCAGCGGCGCGCAATGTCTCGAAGGCGGCCTCATAGCGTTCAAGCCGCAGCGACTGGCGCTCTTCGCGATCCGCATCGATCCCCAACCAGGCGAGATCGGTGCGAATGGCCTCGACATATTCTTCCTTTGAGCGTTCGGCATCGGTGTCATCAATGCGCAGAACAAACTCCCCGCCTGCTTTGCGAGCCAGCATCCAATTGTGCAGTGCGGTTCGGATATTGCCGACATGAAGCCGGCCAGTGGGCGAGGGAGCGAAGCGTGTAATCATGCGGTGTCCGGTAGCCATGGCTCGGCGAGGCCGCAAGCGCGTTCGTGATCCAGGCTTTAGCCGCCGCTGAGCTCCGCTTCGGCCAGGACCAGCGCGCACTCCCACAAATGCTGAATCCGTTCAGGTCTGACCAAGCCGCGTAGCGCGGTTTCGAAGGCCGCATTGTTGGCACTTGTCGCGGCTTCCAGCATCTTTGCAATTGTTGCCTCATCATGCGTCAGCATCGAGCAACAGAACCGGGAGACATGGACGTTCTCCGGCCAGGTGGAGCTGATGGCGTGAGCCAGCGCCAAAGCCTTGCTGGCAATCACTATGCTTCCCAAGCGCGCTGCCAATTCCGGTACGGGATCGCGCTTGGCACGCTCATGCACCGCGATCAGCCGGAGCGAGTAGAGGAAGCGGGCGGCGATGGGGCCAACCCCTTCCATCCGAGGAATTTGTTGAAGCTGATCAATCCATTGCTGCGCTGATTGCGTGCTCGCGCGATGCGGCATTCCTTGATTCTCCTGAGCTGATGACCACGCTGAGTTACTTTAAATGCGAGTGCTTCGCAATAGCGTTAAATGCGTTCGGAGCCATATGTGCGACCTGCGGTCGCTACCCACATGTTAGGTGGCCTTACGTATACCATTGGTGACTAATTTTCAGGATGCTGAGATCGATCAGACACTTGCAGGAGTCGGAAATGGGAAAAGGGCCAACGGTCGAAGAGCTGGCGGAACGCGACGGCGAATTCCGCGCCTATCTTAAACAGATCCGTAGTGAGGTCGAAGCGGACAAAGCTAAGGACCTTGCCGCACTGAAAACTGACATTGAGGACTACTACACAGCGGGTGGCTGGTCCTACAAACCGTTTCTGCAAATGGATGCCTTGGAGGTCCAGCAGGTTTCAACCTGGTCGCTCGACAACATCTCCAAGATACTTGAGGCAGTCCGGGATGCCATTTTCGGCGATTCCGATCCTCCACCCGATACGGAAATTGAGAAGGGTGAGGAAATTGGATTGGCTTTGGGCGAGATGGAGGCGCTGGAGTTGCTTCTGGTCAACAAAGCATTCGCTGCCATTCAAAGCATACTCACAACTTTCGCCACCGATGAAAGCTATCGTGGCAAAGCCCTGACCAAAGCCCAGCTGGTCTCTCCCGGCATAACGATGTTCGTGTCGATCCGTTCGGATGTGTGGGAGAGCAAGCACTTCTTCGGCGGCGACTCGATTGCGCAGTACTTTTACCTCGTCAGGTCATACTTCTCGGCGGATCAGGCTGGAGACATTGCCAAGTTCAATTCGGTTCTAGCGTATCTCGAACTTGCTACCGCCTTCGATCAGAGGATCGAAGAGCTGGCAAAACAGATCGCGGACAAGAATACGCCAGCTTCTGCATTGCCCGAGCTCATGCAGATCCTGGGATTCATGTCGGACCAGTTGGCATATATCCATGAAAAGATTGATGAGCTGAGGACCGTAAAGAAGGCCAGAATTATGGCTGAGAGCAAACAGATCATCGCCGAGCGCCTGAAAGATCTGAACTGAATCAAGGCTTTGTCAGAAGGACGCACCTATGCCTTATACCCAGATCGATCAGTATGTAAGCAACACACTGGCAGGAGACGTTGCAGCCATTCTCAACAACAAAGCTGCCAACTTCCCTAACGTAGCGACGTACTACTCTCCCACGACTGGCTATTTCTACGAACAGACCGTGCAGGCGATCATGCTCGGATGCCTTTACGATTGGCTTTCTGGCAATGAGAACGTCAATCATTGGTTGCTGCTCTCAGAGTATGACTATCCCACATTCACCAATCGAGCCGACATTGCGGTGATCTATGACAATGGCGGAGGCGGTGCCGCGTCGCGCCTATTCATAGAACTGAAGGCAGACTTTACACCGCAATCGGTCAATGAGGATATCGAGGTCCTCGACACAATCGCATCGGCAAAGCACAGTCCCGTCACCGATGGATACGCTTTCTACGTCTATCGTACCGGCGATGCGGGCTGGAGACGCAATATTGACGATCCGATTGAGCCAAACGTGTTTAAGGTCGGCATCGGTGTAAACTAACCCGCGTGGTTCGCGTACGCCGGGTCTCGACTCAATGGAGTAAAGAAAAACCCCGCCGAAGCCGAAGCCGCAGCGGGGTCTCTCAATTCTGCCGATTGGCCTTGGCTAGGATTACTCCGCAGCGGGAGCTTCGCCTCCGCCCATAGCAGCCTTCATCGCTTCTTCGCTCGACACGGGGTCAGCGGCGGGCTCAGCCTCGGCTTCGCCGGATGCGGCCAGCGCTTCCTGCTGCTTCTTCCATTGTGCCTTGAGCGCAGCATCACGGCTCGATGCGGTAACCCGCATGCGATTCATGCCAGCGCCCGTACCAGCCGGGATCAGACGACCCACGATCACGTTCTCCTTGAGACCGATCAATGTGTCCTTCTTCCCTTCGACCGACGCCTGCGTCAGCACGCGAGTGGTCTCCTGGAACGAAGCCGCCGAGATGAAGCTGCGGGTCTGCAGCGACGCCTTGGTGATGCCGAGCAGGATCGGTGATCCTTCCGCCGGCTTCTTGCCCTTGCCGAGCTTGCCGTTGATCTCGAGCATTTCAGCCAAATCAACCTGTTCGCCCGGAAGCAGGGTGGTGTCACCGCCATTGGTGATTTCAACCTTCTGCAGCATCTGGCGGACGATCACCTCGATGTGCTTGTCGTTGATCTTCACACCTTGCAGTCGGTAGACTTCCTGGATCTCGTTGACGAGATATTCGGCAAGCGCCTCAACCCCGAGAACTTCAAGGATGTCATGCGGGTTCGGCGAACCGGAGATGAGCGTGTCGCCCTTCTTAACGAAGTCGCCTTCCTGCACGTCGATCACCTTGGTCTTGGGGATCAGGTATTCGACTGCATCACCTTCCTCGGGAACAATCGCGATCTTGCGCTTCGCTTTGTACTCACGAACGAACTCGATCTTGCCCGAAATCTTGGCGATGATCGCATTGTCCTTGGGCAGACGCGCTTCGAACAGCTCGGCAACACGCGGCAGACCACCAGTGATGTCGCGGGTCTTAGCCGCCTCACGCGATGCACGCGCAAGAATGTCACCAGCCGCCACTTCCTGGCCATCTTCAACCGAAAGCGTCGTGCCCGGAGCCAGCATGTAGCGCTGAGCTTCGGTTTCATCGTCGCTTTGGCCTTCGCCAAGCAAAGTCAGGCGTGGACGAAGGTCTTCCTTCTTCTTGCGCCCGGTTGCCCGGTTCTCGGTGACCACGCGCTGCGCGATACCGGTGGCGTCATCGGTCTGCTCTTCCAGCGTCGTGCCTTCGACCAGATCCTGATACTTCACCACGCCCGATTGTTCGGTGATGATCGGAAGGGTGAACGGATCCCATTCAGCCAGACGATCGCCTTCTTTCACCTTCGCTCCGTCCTTGAACATGAGCACGGTACCGTAAGGCACTTTGTGCATTTCACGCTCACGGCCCTCGGCGTCGATCACTGCCAGCTCACCATTGCGGGCCATTGAAAGGATGCGACCTTTCTTGTCCGTGATGGTTGGCATGTCGCGATATTCGACCTTACCGTCGGAGATCGATTCAAGATGCGAGGTCTCGTTGAGCTGCGCAGCACCACCGATGTGGAAGGTCCGCATCGTCAGCTGCGTACCCGGCTCACCGATTGACTGTGCGGCGATAACGCCAACAGCTTCGCCGATATTCACCGGAGTACCGCGTGCGAGGTCACGACCGTAGCACTTGGCGCAAACGCCCTGCTCGGCTTCACAAACCAGCGGCGAACGGATCTTGGCAGACTGAGTCTCAGCCGCTTCGATTTCCTTCACCATCGGCTCGTCAACCAGCGTGCCCGCCTTGGCGATCACGTCACCAGTCGCAGCGTTGACGATGTCCTCGGCCAGAGTACGGCCCAAGATACGCTCACCCAGCGATGCGATGACCGAACCGCCCTGAACGATGGCGCGCATTTCAAGCGCGTTATCGGTCTTGCAGTCCTCTTCGACGATCACGCAGTCTTGCGAAACGTCGACGAGACGGCGCGTGAGGTAGCCCGAGTTCGCGGTCTTGAGCGCGGTATCGGCCAGACCCTTACGAGCTCCGTGGGTCGAGTTGAAGTATTCAAGAACGGTCAGGCCTTCCTTGAAGTTCGAGATGATTGGCGTCTCGATGATTTCGCCCGAAGGCTTGGCCATCAGGCCGCGCATACCGGCGAGCTGCTTCATCTGCGCTGGCGAACCACGCGCACCTGAGTGGCTCATCATGTAGATCGAGTTGATCTCGGCTTCGCGACCTTCCTTGTCGATCGGCGTTGCCTTAATCTCTTCCATCATCGCGTCGGCAACCTGGTCACCGCAACGGCTCCAGGCGTCGATCACCTTGTTGTACTTCTCTTGCTGGGTGATCAGGCCGTCCTGGTATTGCTGTTCGTATCCAGCCACCAGTTCCTTGGTCTCATCAACCAGCTTTTCCTTGGCGTCTGGGATGATCATGTCGTCCTTGCCGAACGAGATCCCTGCCTTGAAGGCATGACGGAAGCCCAACACCATGATCGCGTCAGCGAACAGCACCGTGTCCTTCTGACCGGTGTGGCGATAGACTTGGTCGATCACGTCGCCGATTTCACGCTTGGTCAGCAGGCGGTTGATGATGTCGTAAGGAACCTTGTGGTTCTTTGGCAGACATTCACCAATCAGCATGCGGCCCGGCGTGGTGACGAAGCGCTGCATCACGATGTTGCCATCTTCATCGGCCTGCGGAACGCGAGCGATGATCTTGGTGTGCAGCGTGACTGACTTGGTTTCGAGCGCCTGGTGCACTTCGGCCATGTCGGCGAAACGCGGCAGCTTCTCGATCTTCTCACCGCCCTTTTCTTCGATGAATTCAGGAGCATTCTCCTGACGTTCCATCGAAAGGTAGTAGAGACCCAGCACCATATCCTGCGAAGGAACGATGATCGGCTTACCATTGGCGGGTGAGAGGATGTTGTTGGTCGACATCATCAGCACGCGCGCCTCAAGCTGCGCTTCAAGCGACAGCGGCACGTGGACGGCCATTTGGTCGCCATCAAAGTCAGCGTTGAAGGCTGAACAGACCAGCGGGTGAAGCTGGATCGCCTTACCTTCAATCAGCACCGGTTCGAACGCCTGGATGCCGAGACGGTGAAGCGTTGGCGCGCGGTTCAGCAGAACCGGGTGCTCACGGATCACTTCGTCGAGGATGTCCCAGACTTCCTTGCGCTCTTTCTCGACCCATTTCTTGGCTTGCTTGAGGGTCATCGAAAGACCCTTCGCGTCCAAGCGGGCGTAGATGAACGGCTTGAACAGCTCGAGCGCCATCTTCTTCGGCAAGCCACACTGATGCAGCTTGAGCTCAGGACCGGTCACGATCACCGAACGACCCGAATAGTCGACGCGCTTACCAAGCAGGTTCTGACGGAAGCGGCCCTGCTTGCCCTTGAGCATGTCAGAGAGCGACTTGAGTGGACGCTTGTTGGCACCGGTGATGACACGGCCGCGACGGCCATTGTCAAACAGCGCGTCAACGGCTTCCTGCAGCATACGCTTTTCGTTGCGGACGATGATGTCCGGCGCGCGCAGCTCAATCAGTCGCTTGAGACGGTTGTTACGGTTGATCACACGGCGATAGAGATCGTTGAGATCCGAGGTCGCAAAGCGGCCACCATCGAGCGGCACCAGCGGACGCAGCTCTGGCGGGATCACAGGGATCACTTCGAGGATCATCCACTCAGGACGGTTGCCTGAATCGATGAAGCTCTCAACAACCTTGAGGCGCTTGATGATCTTCTTCGGCTTGAGCGCAGACTTGGTCGTCGCCAGCTCTTCCAGCAGATCTTCACGCTCTTGCTCAAGATCGAGATCCATCAGCATCTGCTTTACGGCCTCAGCACCGATATCGGCCGAGAAGGCGTCCTCGCCATACTCGTCCTGCGCTTCGAGCAGCTCGTCTTCAGTCAGCAGCTGGAACTTCTCAAGCGGGGTCAGGCCCGGCTCGATCACAACGTAGCTCTCGAAGTAGAGGATGCGCTCAAGCTGCTTGAGCTGGATGTCGAGCAGCAAGCCGATGCGCGACGGCAGCGACTTGAGGAACCAGATGTGAGCGACCGGCGCGGCCAGTTCAATATGGCCCATACGCTCACGGCGCACCTTGGTTACGGTGACTTCAACGCCGCACTTCTCGCAGACGACGCCTTTGTACTTCATGCGCTTGTACTTGCCGCACAGGCATTCGTAATCCTTCACCGGACCGAAAATACGGGCGCAGAACAGACCGTCACGCTCAGGCTTGAACGTACGATAATTGATCGTCTCGGGCTTCTTGATTTCGCCGAACGACCATGAGCGGATGCGCTCAGGCGATGCGATCCCGATCTGGATCTGGTCAAAAGTTTCCGGCTTGGCCAGCTGGTTGGTGAATTTTGTCAGTTCATTCATGACTTTGTTCCCCTTGGGGGTGAAATTTCAGGAGCGGGTTTGGAAGGGGGGCGAAAGCCCCGCTCCCTTATTCCGCCGCCTCCGGCCATTCGTCCTCATCGCCTTCCTCGCCGTCGCTAAGCGACTTGAGTTCGACATTGAGGCCCAGCGAACGCATTTCCTTGACGAGAACGTTGAAGCTCTCAGGAATGCCGGCTTCGAACGTATCGTCGCCTTTGACGATCGCTTCGTAGACCTTGGTCCGCCCGACGACATCGTCCGACTTGACCGTGAGCATTTCCTGCAAGGTGTATGCAGCGCCATATGCCTGCAGCGCCCAGACTTCCATCTCACCGAAGCGCTGACCACCGAACTGCGCTTTACCGCCCAGCGGCTGCTGAGTGACGAGCGAGTAGGGGCCGATCGAGCGAGCGTGGATCTTGTCATCGACCAAGTGGTGCAGCTTGAGCATGTAGATGATGCCCACGGTGACCTTGCGGTCAAAGGCTTCACCCGTGCGGCCGTCAAACAGGGTCGACTGACCCGAGCTATCGATGCCAGCCTTGACCAACATGTCCGAAACGTCCGGCTCACGCGCACCGTCAAACACTGGCGTACCCATTGGGACACCGGCGCTCAGATTGGTTGCGAGTTCGACGACCTGCTCGGTTGAACGGCTGTCGAGATCTTCGTGATAGGCTTCGCCATAGACGTCTTTGAGACGATCAAGCACCGCTTCGGGTGGCTTGACGCCTTTGTAGCTCTCAGCAGCGTCAGGATTGGCCGCTTTCCACTCTTCGAGCTTGTCAGCGATTTCCATGCCGAGGCCGCGAGCCGCGAAACCAAGGTGGGTTTCGAAGATCTGACCGACATTCATACGCGAAGGCACGCCCAGCGGGTTGAGCACGATGTCCACCGCAGTGCCATCTTCGAGGAACGGCATGTCCTCGACCGGCAGAATGCGTGAAATCACACCCTTGTTTCCGTGACGGCCAGCCATCTTGTCACCCGGTTGCAGCTTGCGCTTCACCGCGACGAAGACCTTGACCATCTTGAGCACGCCCGGGGCGAGTTCGTCACCACGCTCGAGCTTTTCCTTGCGGTCTTCGAACTTGGCATCAATCCCGGCAACGGCTTCGTCATATTGCGACTTGACCGCTTCGAGTTGCGTCTGGCGCTTGTCTGTCGCCACCGCGAACTTGAACCATTCGTGGCGCTCGATCTCGGCCAGAACGTCCTCAGTGATCTTGGTGCCTTTCTTGACCCCTTTCGGAGCCGCAGACGCCGTCTGACCCAGCAACATGTCGCGCAGGCGGTTATAGGTCGCCCGGTTGAGGATGTTGCGCTCGTCAGCCGCGTCCTTGCGCAGGCGTTCGATCTCTTCGTTCTGGATCGCGCGGGTACGGTCATCGATTTCGATGCCGTGACGGTTGAACACGCGAACTTCGACGATGGTCCCGGCAACACCAGGCGGCAGACGCAGCGAGGTGTCGCGAACGTCCGAAGCCTTTTCACCGAAGATGGCGCGCAGAAGCTTTTCTTCCGGCGTCATCGGGCTTTCGCCCTTCGGAGTGATCTTGCCGACCAGGATATCGCCCGGATGCACTTCAGCACCGATATAGACGATGCCCGCCTCGTCGAGGTTGCGCAGCGCTTCCTCGCCAACATTCGGGATGTCGCGGGTGATGTCTTCCGGCCCAAGCTTGGTGTCGCGAGCCATGACTTCGAATTCCTCGATATGGATCGAGGTGAAGACATCGTCTTTCACGATACGCTCAGAGATCAGGATCGAGTCCTCATAGTTGTAGCCGTTCCACGGCATGAACGCGACGAGGCTGTTCTTACCCAGCGCCAGCTCACCGAGATCGGTCGAGGGACCGTCAGCGATGATGTCGCCTGGCTCGATCACTTCACCAACCTTCACCAGCGGACGCTGGTTGATGCAGGTGTTCTGGTTCGAGCGCTGGAATTTCTGCAGCGTGTAGATGTCAACGCCCGACTGACCGGGTTCAACATCGCCTTGCGCACGGATCACGATCCGGGTCGCATCGACCTGGTCAACAATGCCGCCGCGCTTGGCTGCGATTGCAGCGCCAGAATCGCGCGCCACCGTTTCTTCCATGCCGGTGCCAACCCATGGCGCTTCGGCTTTCACCAAAGGCACGGCCTGGCGTTGCATGTTCGAGCCCATCAGGGCGCGGTTGGCGTCATCGTTCTCAAGGAACGGGATCAGCGATGCCGCGACTGAAACGAGCTGCTTGGGCGACACGTCCATCAGCGTAACCTGATCGCGCGGTGCCATCAGGTTGTCGCCGCTCTGACGAGCCGAGATCAGCTCTTCAACGAATGAGCCATCTTCCTTCAGCTCTGCCGATGCCTGGGCAACGGTGTGCTTCTGCTCTTCCATCGCGGAGAGATATTTCACTTCTCCGGTGACCTTGTTGTCGACCACCTGACGGTATGGCGTTTCAATGAAGCCGTATTTGTTGACCCGGCTGAACGATGCCAGCGAGTTGATCAGACCGATATTCGGGCCTTCCGGCGTTTCAATCGGACAGATACGACCATAGTGCGTTGGGTGAACGTCGCGGACTTCGAAGCCAGCACGCTCACGCGTCAGACCGCCCGGGCCAAGCGCCGAAACGCGACGCTTATGCGTCACTTCTGACAGCGGGTTGGTCTGGTCCATGAATTGCGACAGCTGCGAAGAGCCGAAAAATTCGCGAACAGCAGCCACAGCCGGCTTCGCGTTGATCAAGTCGTTGGGCATGACGGTCGAGACATCGACCGAGCTCATGCGTTCCTTGACCGCACGCTCCATGCGCAGCAGGCCAACGCGATACTGGTTTTCGAGCAGTTCGCCGACCGAACGCACGCGGCGATTGCCGAGATTGTCGATGTCGTCGACTTCGCCCTTGCCGTCCTTGAGGCCGACCAGTTCCTTGACCACGGCAAGGATGTCTTCCTTGCGCAGGGTCGTGACCGTATCTTCGGCATCCAAGCCAAGACGCATGTTGAGCTTGACCCGGCCAACAGCCGAAAGATCATATCGCTCACCGTCGAAGAACAGGCCTTCGAACAGCGCTTCAGCGGTTTCCTTGGTCGGGGGTTCACCCGGACGCATGACCTTGTAGATCGCCTCCAGGCCTTCATCGCGGTTTTCAGCCTTGTCGACCTTGAGTGTGTTGCGGATCCAAGGACCGGTGTTCACCTCATCGATGTCGAGCAGTTCAAGGCTGTCGAGCCCCGCACCGTCGAGCAGTTCGAGATTGTCAGGCGACACTTCGTCACCGGCTTCGATATAGATCCGGCCGGTGCTCTCGTCGATCAGGTCCCGAGCAGCGTAGCGACCGAAGATTTCTTCGGTTGGCAGCAGCAGGTCCTTGAGACCATCCTTGACCGCCTTATTGGCAGCGCGCGGGCTGATCTTCTGGCCAGCCGGGAACACTTCTTCACCCGTCTTCGCATCGACCAGGGCAAAGGCTGGCTTCTGACCACGCCATGCTTCGGCGACGAACGGGATCTTCCAGCCGTCCTTGGCGCGTTCCCAAGTGACAGAGTCGTAGAAGAAGTGCAGGATTTCTTCGCTGTCCTGGCCCAGCGCATAGAGCAGCGCGGTAACCGGCAGCTTACGCTTGCGGTCGATCCGGACATTGACGATGTCCTTGGCGTCGAATTCGAAGTCGAGCCACGAACCACGATAAGGGATCACGCGGGCTGCGAACAGCAGCTTGCCCGAGGAATGCGTCTTTCCGCGGTCGTGATCGAACAGCACGCCAGGCGAACGGTGCATCTGCGAAACGATGACGCGCTCAGTGCCGTTGATGATGAAGGTGCCGTTCTCGGTCATGAGCGGCATGTCGCCCATGTAAACGTCTTGCTCTTTGATATCGAGGACCGAACGGGTTTCGGTCTCTTGGTCGACTTCGAAGACGATCAGACGGAGAGTCACCTTCATCGGAGCGGCATAGGTGATGCCACGCTGGCGACATTCGGTGGTGTCGTATTTTGGTTCTTCGAGTTCGTAATGAACGAAGTCCAGTTCCGCCGTGCCCGCGAAATCGCGGATCGGGAACACTGACCGCAGGGTCTTTTCGAGGCCGGAGACATAGCCAGTCTCCTTGTCCGAACGCAGGAACTGCTCATAGCTCTCGCGCTGAACCTCGATCAGGTTAGGCATCTGGACGACTTCATGGATGTCGCCAAAGATCTTGCGGATACGCTTCTTGGCTGTCCCTTGCGCCTTTCCTTTGGACTTGATCGGCGCCTTGGACTTAGCCGGCTTCGCTTTGGTTGGCATGGAGGGTGTATACCTCTTATCTAAGAGCCGGGACGCCTCCCGGCCATTAAATGGAACGCTGCGTTACGCGAGAAAAGCCCCACATCAGACGCGAAAAAGGCCGCATTCAGCGTAAACCATCCCGGTCCGCAGAATTGCAGCTTCTTCAATCGTCGCGAATATGAGGCCCGCCGCTTCCATCCTGGACCGATCCCCGCGCATGAATCAGTCTCGCTCGAAGCGTTCGTGCGAGAGGGCATGTAGGTAGCCAAGGCCCGAGTGTCAAATGCCATATTTGCAGGGGAATCGACCGGGTAGGGAAATTCGCCGCAGGATAGCCTATCAAGGCCGCTATGACGCTGCGACGAAGCCGGGGAAGACCGCCCCATCCAGATATCCTCACGCCGGCCGAATGGCAGGTCTCCAATGGAGTCCGTCACGGGTTGAGCAATCCGCAAATCGCAGAGCGGCTGGGCGTCAGCAAGGACGCGGTCAAGTTTCACGTCAGCAACATTCTCGGCAAGCTCGGCTTCGCATCGCGATCCGAATTGCAGGTCTGGTCTGGCGTGGCCGCGGGAAGCGCGATCACATTTCAAAGCAAAGGAGCCATGCCAATGAAGTCGATCGGTCAGATTGCGCGGACAGTCAGTGACATTGACGAGGCGCGTCGCTGGTATCGCGACGTGCTTGGGCTTGAGCCGCTATTCGACGCTGGCAACATGGCGTTCTTTGCGTGCAATGGCGTGCGCCTGATGCTGTCCGAAGGCGAGGCTAGCGAGGAATCGCTGATCTATTTTCGTGCCGAGGATATCCATGGCGAGGTCGAGCGCCTGACCAGCCACGGGGTAACCTTAGTTTCCGCTCCGCACCTGATCCACACCCATGAAGACGGGAGCGAAGAATGGATGGCCTTTGTCGAAGACAATGATGGGCGGCCGCTCGGCCTTATGAGCACCGCCAGCCCGGCATGACATCGACGCATTTGCACGGCGTTGAGGCGCCGCCCGCTCAAGCGAGATCACGAAATTCGATACGCTACATATTGTTTTTCGATATTATCGTTTGACAATAAGAAACGAATCACCTAGATGATCCTTATTGATATTCGATAAGGCGCATAAAGGAGTTCGATAAATGACCCGCCTCACCTCTCACAGTCTCGCCGTTTTTGCCGCGATCCTGATCACCGCGACCTCGCTCGGCACCATCATCTCGGTTCCGCCGGCCCATGCGCTCGCCTCAATGCCAATCTTGGCCTGATCCAGCGAGCAAGGAGACATTCGATGCAAGACAAGCCAAATGACATTTTGCTGGTCGCCGGAAAGGTGCTGACCTTTATCGCACAAGGTGGCCTGGTCCTGGGCGGAATCGCAATCTCGATCGCGGCGCCACTGATGTTGATCTACCACGACAAAGTGAGCATCGAGTTTGCCGAAAAAGTCTCAGAGATCTCTGGCAGCACTTTCATCTTGGTCACTCTGGCGCTGATGGCCATCGCATTTGGTATCATTTCGGCTGCGTTCGTATTCTTTGGCAAGCTGCGCGCGATCATCTCAAGCGTTGGCGAAGGCGATCCCTTCGCGCCTGAAAATGCCGATCGCATAAATCTGATGGCCTGGCTCCTTCTGGCAATCCAGGTGATGATGGTCCCGGCCATGGGCATCGGTCTGATGTTCGCCAAATGGGCGGACAGCGTCGAAAATGCCGACATCACGATCGATGCCGGATTGGATCTCGAAGGAATCCTGATGGTGATCGTGCTGTTCATTCTCGCACGTGTGTTCAAGCATGGTGCCGCGATGCGGGCCGATCTTGAAGGGACTGTGTGATGCCAACAGAAGACGAAGGAGCCTTGATCATGGTCAAACTGGATGACCTGCTGCACGATCGCCGCATGACGCTGACCGAACTGGCTGAGAGAGTTGGACTGACGCTCGCCAATCTGTCGATCCTCAAGACCGGCAAGGCCAAGGCGATCCGCTTTTCAACGCTGGCTGCGATCTGCCGCGAACTCGATTGCCAGCCGGGCGATCTGCTCGAATACGCCGACGCCTGACCTCCCCGAACAGGCGTGAGCAGTGAAGGGCCTCCGCGTAAGCGGGGGCCCTTCCGACTTAGGTCACGATCTCAGGGGCGGATCGTCAATCCCTCGTCGTTTTCAATCGCTCCGGCGATCGCCCACCCCCCAAAAGTTTCAGACACGACTGCCTGGAGATTGTTCTCGCCCTCGCGCAGATCGAGCATAACCGCGTCCTCAAACCCGACCGAGCCGAGAAAGAAGAAGTCGCGCGCGCGGAAACCAGCCGAGCCGTCAAACACCAGCTCGCCATTGAGGAACAGTCTGATCCGGTCAGAATAGCCAAAGCGCAGCCGAACCTTGCGCGCGGCATCAGAATTGATGCGCACCGAAGCCAGCCGAGTGTCCGCACCATCATTGGGTCGACCCAGCCGTCCGATATCAACGATGCCATTAGGCTCAGTCATGAGCGTGCCAGCTGAGGGAATCTGCGGAATGTCGGTCGGCATGGTCAGCGCGCCTTCGATCCGGCTCTCGCCAAAGCCATCCGACACAAGCCAGCTTGCGATGACCCCGGCTGGCGGCGGCGCGACCTCCTTTGCGACCCCGACAATGCCTTCACCTGGTGCGAGATCGCGAATGGTCAGATTGGCGATGGTAATCTCCCCGCTGGGACCGCTGGTCCGAAATCCGATACCGCCCGATCCGCGGTCGCTCGCCAGGTCGGGCACGTGCAGGACAGGATCCGGATTGCCGTTGAAGTATATGTCCGCCTTGTCGTCGGCGATTACGAATTTGATGCGGTTCCAGCCTTCATGGGTGAAAGCGAACGGCGCCATCGCGTTCACGTCGTTGAATATCTGCCACGAGGTAAGGCCCTGGCGGACCGGCGTGTATTGGCCCGCATCGGGCAGGCCGGATTTATGCTTGCGGATGTAGAAATACTCGCCGTCATTGGTTTCCGAGACGTGCCACATCAATCCACCAAAGCCGCGCGTCCGGTCGAAAGCGAGATCGAACTCGATCACGCCTTGGGCGAATTGAACTCCCTCCAGAGCAACACCTGTGCGGGTGATCGTCAAAGCGGATTGGCCATCGCGTTCCTCGACCTTCACCCGGTCAGAGGGGCCGAGCGGACGGATCTTAAAGTCACCGAATTCCACCAGCGCCGGTGCGTCGTCAGCCGGTGCGCCATCCGTCTCCTGCGCCAGCGCCGGACTGGCTCCGGTGCCGACCCCCAGCGCGGCGATCCAACTCAGACATTTCAGACGAAGACTCCGCATTCACACCTCCTGCGACACATTTGGTGTGCGGAGATATCAGCGTGGCCCTAGTCGCTATTGAACGAAACGGACATGTCGCGCCGCAGCCTGTGCCATTCGCCCGGACTATGACCGGTCAGGCTGCGACATTCGCGGATCATGTGCGCCTGGTCCGAGAATCCGAAATGCGCGGCGATGTCCGCCCAGCCAGGCCGATCGGCCCGCTCAGCCTGAACCATGGCCGCGGTCAGCCGCTGGCGCCGCAGGATCGCTCGCGGAGAGAAACCCAATCGATCGACAAAGCCGCGTCGCATATGCCGCGCGCTCAGCCCGACCGTCTCAGCCAATTGCGCTGGCCCGATTGCGCCTTTCGATCTGCGGGCAAGGCTCGCGGCGATGCCAATCCGATCGCTTTCGCAATCAAGCGGCATTCGCCGCAGCGCGAGCAGCATGGCTTGCCAAGCGCCGTGAAAATCATCGCGATCTGCCAGCCGAGTGGCGTCATCAAGATGCGCGGCCAAAACTGGTGGAGGCGCACAGTCTTCCGCAAAGTGATCGGTCGCCTTCATCTGCAAACCCGCCTCCATCGCCTCAGGCGCGAGCCGCAAGGCAAACAGCTCCTCTCCAGGTGAAGGTTCATAGGCACCCCCGCCTGGCTGAGCGCGATAGATGACAAAGTCCCAATCTGTCGTGCCACCGTCTCCATCAAAGCGGCGACGCAAGGCAAGCGATGGCTCGGTGAACGGCAACAATCGCTGCGGCCCGGACGCGTCATGGCTGGTGTGGCTGTACCATGCGAGGTCGGTCACTTCCGGGCGGCCATGTCCCAGCAGCCAGGCGCGATACGTACCGCTGGTCTGGATGAGCGTGGAATCGGAATGATCTGGTGGTCTCACGCGACCGCTATAGCCTATTGCAGCTCGGCCATCACAGATGCACTCTGCGGGACGCCACCTCCCCTCGACAGACTACGGTTCGATTGTCCGCTAAAACTCCGGCTGTCAGCCTTCCGGCCCGGCCAATTGCTCGCACCACAGCATGATCGGCTCGGCCTGTTCTTCCGGCAGAGCATCGAAGGCGGCGACGTCAAATTGCTCGATCGCTTGAGCCAATTCGCTGTCGATCTGCTGCTCGGATACGCCTTGGCGCATCTCTTCCTCTTTGATCCAGAGTGCGATCCTATCAGCTCGACCCTGAAAGGTCTTTGACACCTCGGGCCCCTCGCCCGGAATGCTTGCGGTCGCTTGGGCAAACTGCGACATCAGCGAGTGGCACAGACGCGCATCGACCTTCTCACCCCGATAGTCAGGAGCTGGAATGGCGAGCGCCATTGTCGAAGCGCATAGAGCGCCCACAAGTGCCGCAATCCCCCTTGCACTACCCCAAGCCATTATCGTCTCCCGCCATGTGTTCCTGGGCCTTCACAGCCATTCTGGCACCCATTTCAGCTTGACTTCAAGACCCGCCCTGTTAATGGGCCCGCGATCACTTCGGGAGACCGCGGTGATTGTCCGTCCGAGACAGTTGGTGGAAGCAATTGGGCTTCCTTAATTTCCAGCCTAGACGGGGAACAGAGATTTTGAGCGGCACGATGTCGCTTTGGCCTGGCTGGATTGCTCCAATCAGGCGCCCCTCCTTCCCCATCGTTGGACTTTTGGTGTCGATACTCGGCACCGAAATTACGTGAGCCGGTCGCGCGGCCAAAAGCTTCGCGGCCACAGTGAAGGAGTATGGCATGGATCGTTCGCAAAAAGCCGATGCGGTTGCCCAGCTCAATGCAGTCTTCAACGAGGTTGGCGTGGTGGTTGTCACCCGCAATCTTGGCATGACGGTGGAACAATCCACCGAATTGCGCACGAAGATGCGTGAAGCCGGTGCTTCCTACAAGGTTGCGAAAAACCGTCTCGCCAAGCTCGCCCTGAAAGACACCGATTATACGGGCCTTGAGGACTTCCTCAGCGGCCCGACGGCTTTGGCATGGTCAGGCGACCCAGTCGCAGCAGCCAAAGCCACTGTCGATTTCGCAAAGTCTAACGACAAACTCGAAATCGTTGGTGGATCGATGGGTACACAGGTGCTCGACGAAGCTGGGATCAAGGCGCTCGCCTCGATGCCAAGTCTCGACGAGCTGCGTGGTAAGATTGTTGGCCTCATCAACGCACCGGCGACCAAGGTCGCTCAGGTCGTCAATGCGCCTGCCAACAAGCTCGCCCGGGTCTTCGGTGCCTATGGCGCCCAAGACGCTGCCTAAGAGCATTGAGCGGTTATTCGCGAAAGCAAACATTCTGGGGTTCCGATGGACCCCGCCACAATTTTGGAGTGATACATCATGGCTGATATTGCCAAGCTTGTTGAAGAACTGTCGAAGCTGACCGTCCTCGAGGCGGCCGAACTGGCTACGGCACTTGAAGAAGAGTGGGGCGTGAGCGCCTCTGCTGCTGTTGCAGTTGCTGCTGCACCGGGTGCCGGTGGCGGCGACGGTGGCGCTGCTGCTGAAGAGAAAGACGAATTCGACGTCATCCTGACCGGTGACGGCGGCAAGAAGATCCAGGTCATCAAAGAAGTCCGCGCCATCACTGGCCTGGGCCTCACCGAAGCCAAGGGTCTCGTCGAAGGCGCGCCGAAGCCTCTCAAGGAAGGCGTCGACAAGGCGGAAGCCGAAGAAATCAAAGGCAAGATCGAAGCAGCAGGCGGCACTGTCGAACTCAAGTAAGAGTTCACACGCCAAGCGCGTTTCGAGCCTTTCGGTTCGCAAAAAAAAGGGGCGGTGCCAGCGATGGCGCCGCCCTTTTTCGATCCGCAGCTAGACCGGAGTTAGAGCCCTTCGAGTGCGTCGAACTCGTCGACCACTTCCTCGTGGATCGCTTCACAATATTCGATGCGACCAAACAGCATCTGCTCGATGATATCGTCGTTATCGCCCATGTCCTCGATCTCTTCCGCGAGCAATTCGACCCGCGGGCCAAGCTCCTCTTCGGCGCGGCTGCCATCTTGGGTTCCGTCGCGATCCATCGCCAGGACAAGCCATTTTGCGGACAGATCGATGAGGTCTTGATCCGGCCCTTCATCGTCCATCGCGGAAATATAGGTGAACAGCGCCGAGCACTCGATCGCGTCCTCATAGCCAACCACTTCGCCGCTCGCTGCCAAAGGTGACGCCGTCAGCACTAGCGCAGCCATTCCTGCATATAGTTTCTTCATATGCTCTCCCCTCAAAACGGGTTTCTCACACCAAGCCCGACAGCGCAATCGACGTCTCTTGCCATAGTGCAGGTGTGACGGCGAAGCCGCAGCATCACCGTGAATTGAGCACGGTGTGGACAAGGAGCTTTGGCCGACTCGCCTACACGCGTATCCGGGCCGGCTTGCCTGACGGCAGGTGGATAGATTTATGCGCGACGAAGTGCCTCTTGAAACCCCCAGCTGGGGAGGTGAATTGCGAGCGACAGCCTTGCTGGCCGCTCCGCTGGCGCTTGCCAATTTGCTGCAGATGGCGACCTATATTGTCGACGTCATCTTCATCGCCAGCCTGGGCGAAGAACCGCTCGCGGCGTCAGGCCTCGCGGTCAGCATTTTCGGCCTGATCCTATGGGCTATGACCTCGCTGATCGGCGCGGTCGCCCCGTTGATTGCCGAGGCGCTGGGCGCCGATTCTTCTCGTCTGCGCCCGGTCCGCCGTGCCACGCGGATGGCGCTGTGGCTTGCCGTTATCACCGGTGTTATCGGCATGGGCCTCGCGCTGCTGCTTGATCCGATCATGCGTGTGACCGGGCAGCAGGCGACGATTATCGATCTCGCCAACCAGTATAATGTCATCATCATCTTTTCGATGGTGCCGATGCTGCTGTCGGCGGTCTTGCGTAATTATGTCTCGGCTTTGGGTCGGCCAATCTTTGCGACGGCGATCACCGCACTTGGCATCCCGGTCAATGCGGTGGCCAATTACGCCTTCATCTTTGGTGAGCTTGGCGCACCCGAAATGGGGCTGCCCGGTGCCGCGGTTGCGACCATCATCACCGCATTGGTGACGCTGGGCTCCTATCTCGTGGCCGTGCTGTTGAGCCCGAAGCTCAGTCGCTACCGGATCTTCTACCGTTTCTGGCGGCCTGATTGGCAGCGCATGTGGCAGATCGTGCGCATCGGCACCCCGATCGCGCTGACGGTCAGCGCGGAAGCCGGCGTATTCGGCGCGGCGGCGTTCCTGATGGGACGGATCGGTGCGGCCGAACTGGCTGGCCATATCGTTGCGCTGCAGATCGCCGCTCTGGCCTTCCAGGTGCCGTTCGGCGTGGGCCAGGCGGTGACCATTCGCGTCGGGTATTTCTTCGGCGCGGGTGATCCGCTGGGCATCAAGCGCGCAGGCTGGGTCGCACTCTCGCTGGGAACAGGGTTCATGGCACTGACCGCTTCGGCAATGCTGCTGATCCCTGAGACATTGCTGCGGATCTATGTTGATCCATACGATCCCACCAACGCCACTTTGGTTGGGTTCGCGCTGCAATATCTGATGCTCGCCGCGGCGTTCCAACTGGTCGACGGGTTGCAGGCGGTCGCTGCCGGAGCCCTGCGCGGATTGCAAGATACGCGCGTTCCAATGTGGATCGCGATCTTCAGCTATTGGGTGCCCGGATTTGGCACCGCGATATGGCTCGGCTTCTTCACGCCGCTCGAAGGGGTTGGCGTGTGGATCGGGCTTGCCGCAGGCCTATCTGTCGCCGCGATCCTGCTAACCTATCGCTGGATTTTGCGCGAACGATTGGGACTGACTTCGCGGCAGGCCTAGCCGGCCCGGCACGCTTCGGAAAAGAATCCGCACAGACTCCTTGACTCATGCCGCTCGCACAACCACATGCGGCCCGCTGGCACTCTCGAGAGGGGAGTGCCAATTAGTTTTATCAACCCAAGTAGAAAGGTCATTCATCATGGCATTTCGTCCGCTGCACGACCGCGTTGTGGTCCGTCGCATCGAAGCCGATCAGAAAACCGCTGGCGGCATCATCATCCCTGATTCAGCTCAAGAAAAGCCAAGCGAAGGCGAGATCGTCTCGGTTGGCGATGGCGCTCGTGACGATTCCGGCAACCGCGTCGCTCTCGACGTCAAAGCTGGCGACCGTGTGCTGTTCGGCAAGTGGTCGGGCACCGAAGTCAAGATCGACGGGGAAGACCTGCTGATCATGAAGGAAAGCGACATCATGGGAATTATCGGCTGAGCCGATCCCCATCACGCTGACCTGAACACATCATTTTCCAGGAGAAAATCCAATGTCTGCCAAAGACGTAAAATTCTCGCGTGACGCACGCGAAGGCATTCTTACCGGCGTCGACACGCTTGCCAATGCCGTCAAAGTGACGCTCGGCCCGAAAGGCCGCAATGTCGTGATCGACAAGAGCTTCGGTGCGCCGCGCATCACCAAGGACGGTGTCACTGTCGCCAAGGAAATCGAGCTTAAGGACAAGTTCGAAAATATGGGCGCACAGATGCTGCGCGAAGTGGCTTCGAAGGCCAATGACGCTGCCGGTGACGGCACCACCACTGCCACCGTGCTCGCTCAAGCCATCGTCACCGAAGGCATGAAGTCGGTCGCCGCTGGCATGAACCCGATGGACCTCAAGCGCGGTATCGACCTCGCAGTCGACCAGATCGTCGACAACCTCAAAGGTCGTTCGAAAGAAGTCGCTGGCTCGGAAGAAGTTGCCCAGGTTGGCATCATCTCAGCCAATGGTGACGCGGAAGTCGGCGAAAAAATCGCTGAAGCCATGGACAAAGTCGGCAAAGAGGGCGTGATCACGGTTGAAGAAGCCAAGGGTCTCGAATTCGAACTCGACGTTGTTGAAGGCATGCAGTTTGATCGCGGCTATCTGTCGCCTTACTTCATCACCAACCCGGACAAGATGACGGTTGAGCTCGAAAACCCGTACATCCTGATCCATGAAAAGAAGCTGTCGAACCTGCAGGCTATGCTGCCGATCCTCGAAGCAGCTGTTCAGAGCGGACGTCCGCTGCTGATCATTGCAGAAGACATCGAAGGCGAAGCCCTGGCCACTCTCGTGGTCAACAAGCTGCGCGGCGGCCTCAAGGTTGCTGCCGTCAAGGCTCCTGGCTTTGGCGATCGTCGCAAGGCCATGCTGCAGGACATCGCGATCCTCACCACCGGTGAGATGATCAGCGAAGATCTTGGCATCAAGCTCGAGAATGTCACGCTCGGCATGCTCGGCGAAGCCAAGCGCGTCACCATCGACAAGGACAACACCACCATCGTCGACGGCGCCGGTTCGCAGGACGACATCAAGGCGCGGGTTGCGGAAATCCGCACTCAGATGGAAAACACCACCAGCGACTATGATCGCGAGAAGCTGCAAGAGCGTCTTGCCAAACTCGCTGGCGGCGTTGCCGTGATCAAGGTTGGCGGTGCAACCGAAGTCGAAGTGAAAGAGCGCAAGGACCGCGTCGACGACGCGCTGCACGCAACCCGCGCAGCGGTTGAAGAAGGCATCGTCCCTGGCGGCGGCACGGCTCTGCTTTACGCGACCAAGACGCTGGACGGCCTCGAAGGCGGCAATGATGATCAGACCCGCGGTGTCGACATCGTGCGTCGCGCGCTTCAGGCTCCTGTTCGTCAGATCGCTGAGAATGCCGGCCATGACGGCGCCGTTGTTGCTGGCAAGCTGATGGACGCCAATGACGAAACGCTCGGCTTCAACGCCGCGACCGACACCTACGAAAACCTCGTGGGCGCCGGCGTCATTGACCCGACCAAGGTTGTCCGCACGGCTCTGCAAGACGCAGCCTCGGTTGCTGGTCTGCTGATCACCACCGAAGCGGCAATTGTCGACCTGCCGGAAGACAAGCCTGCAGCTCCTGCGATGCCTGACATGGGCGGTATGGGAGGCATGGGCGGCTTCTAAGCCCGCTCATTCCACCTTACGGTTGAGAACAGGCCTCGGAGGTTCACGCCTCCGGGGCCTTTTCTTTCTGGACCTGCCAGACCAAGCTGGCGCATGGTCGCGCACACGAAGTTGACGATGAGAGGACGATACGTTGAAAACCAAATTTGCGGCTGCATTGCTGGCATCGGTGGCACTCGCCGGATGCGACATGCTGGGACAACCTATCGCGACAATCGAGTGCGCAACGACTCAGACCGAATGCCTCAACCAATGGTTTGAGACCAAATTCGAAGAAGAGCTTGCCTTCAGCCCGATCCGCCAGACCGCTCTTGGGCGCAAGACCGATTACGACAAGATCGACGATCTCAGTGTCGAAGCGCTCGATCGGCAAGCGGCGTGGTGGAAATCATCAGTGCGCGAAATGGAAGCAAACTTCGACTTCAACGCATTGTCTGATGATGCCAAACTGTCATGGGACATGTTCAAATTCCGCGCTGATCAAGCAGCTTCTGCCGCTGAATTCCGTGATCAGGAATACATCCTTCATCAGATGAATGGCACGCATACGGCCTTGCCGAGCTTCCTGCTCACCCAGCATTTCGTTGAGGATGATAGCGACATGCAGGCCTATATCGCGCGGCTCAGCGGGATTGGGCGAGCAATGGATCAATTGCTAGCGCGGGCGCAGGCCAATGCCGCGGCAGGCACGCGCCCGCCGCGCTTTTCATATGACGCGGTCATCAACGAATCGACCAAACTGATCACCGGTGCACCGTTTGACGATGGGGAAGCATCGCCATTGTGGCTCGGCAGCGAAGCGCGGCTTGGCCTGCTTGTCGAGGCTGGCACAATTACCGAGGAACGCGCCGACGAGCTGCGCGAAGAGGCTCGCCTGGCTTTGGTCAACGATCTGGCTCCTGCCTATCAGCGGGTGATCGATTGGTTCAGCGAGGATCGCCCCAATTCGGATGAGGCAGCGCAAGGAGTCAGTGCGCTTAGCGACGGCGAAGACTTCTACGAATATCGGCTGGGGCTGATGACCACGACCGAGCTTTCTGCTGATGAGATCCACGAGATTGGTCTCGCCGAAGTCGCTCGCATCCGATCCGAGATGGAAGCGATCATGCGCCAGGTGAATTTCGAAGGAGACTTGCAGGATTTCTTTGTCTTCACCCGCGAGGATGATCAGTTCTTCTTCTCGCAGGATGATCAGGGCGCGCAGGACTATATCGACCGCGCAACCATGCATATCGACACGCTGTCCGAACGGCTGCCAGAATTCTTTGGCACCTTGCCCAAGGCGCCGCTCGAAGTGCGCCGGGTCGAGCCCTTCCGCGAGCAGGACGGAGCTGCCCAGCACTATCGCGCGGGCACGCCGGACGGATCCCGCCCGGGCATCTATTATGCTCACCTGTCCGATATGCGCGCGATGCCAATTCCGGCGCTGGAGGCGATCGCCTATCATGAGGCCAATCCCGGCCACCACATGCAGGTCTCGATCGCACAAGAGCTGGAAGGCATGCCGCAATTCCGCGCCCAGGGTGGTTTCATCTCGGCCTTTGGTGAAGGATGGGCCCTCTATTCTGAGCTGCTAGCCAAGGAAATGGGCGGCTATGAAGACCCCTATTCCGACTTTGGCCGGCTCACCAACGAAATGTGGCGCGCCATCCGCCTGGTCGTCGACACTGGTATCCATGCCAAGGGCTGGAGTGAGCAAGAGGCGATCGATTATTTCCTCGCAAACTCGCCCATGCCAGAGACCACGGTGCGATCAGAAGTGCGGCGCTATTTCGTGCTCCCCGGGCAAGCCACATCGTACAAGATCGGCATGATCCGGATCCAGGAATTGCGCGCCAAAGCCGAACAGGAGCTGGGCGATCAGTTCGACATTCGCGGGTTCCACGACACAGTGCTGGGCGGCGGTTCTGTTCCGCTCTCGCTGCTAGAAAAGCGCGTCGATCAGTGGATTGCCAGCGTCAAAGGCACCTAGCTGCACGGCAAATGAAAAAGGGCCTCGCTGGCGCTAACCGGCGGGGCCCTTTTGCATTCAAGGCGAGGGGCAATCAGCCGCCCTTGCGACTTTCCTCGACAGCCTCAATCGCTGCGCTGTCCCATTTCACCTCGGTCTGGGTCTGCGGGTTAAAGCGCGCATCGTCATAGCTTGCGCCTTCGGCAGCTGCGATTTCCGCCTCAGTCAGATACTCGCTTGGCTCCAAGGCAAACACATCGATGCCGCGGGTGATCTCGGTCGCGTAAATGCGACCATTATACCAATAGGATGACCAATATCCGCCAACCACCAGCTGCTCATCATCGATCGCGCCACGATCAAAATAGGCGATCTCGACCGGATTAGAGCTGTCTGTGAAGTCCATCAGGCTCAAGCCGCCTTGGTACCACGACTGAACGAAGATATCGCGGCCAGGCACCGGCACGATCGAGCCGTTATGCGCGACGCAGTTTTCCTTGTCGCCCTGCGGCGCAGGCATCTTGTAGTGGCTGCGGAATTCGAGCTTGCCGTCGACGATGTCGTAAATCGCATTGGCGCCCCAATTCATCGGGTCTGACGCGCGGCAGCGCGCACGGCCTCCGCCGCCCCACTCATCGGTGAAGACGACCTTGGTGCCGTCATTGTTGAAGGTTGCCGAGTGCCAATAGGCAAAGCCCTTGTCGAACACAGCGTCAATCCGAACCGGGTTCATCGGATCCGAAATGTCAAACAGGATGCCGTTGCCCGAACATGCACCAGCGGCGATATTCTTGCTCGGGAACACGGTGATATCGTGGCATTCGTCGGTAGGACGCGTGTCTTGAGTGCCCTCACCACTGTCGCCGCCGGTCCAAAGACCAGCGATCTCACCCGTCTCGTTATCGGCAAATACGCGGGGCGATTTGACGATCCGCGACTGCGATGGATCAGCGAGTGGGATCTCGATCACGTCAATGCTGAACAAGGCTGTGCGGGTGTCGCCCGGATGACCGCCAACACAGCCGGCCAGCTCTTCCTCTTCGCGGATCACCGAAGTGCCGGAATTGTAGACGATGATACGTTCGTCATTGGCGTCGACGATTGAGTGCGTGTGACTGCCGCGACACGTCTGAACCAGGCCAACCTGGCGCGGCCGGGCAAGGTCGGAAATGTCAAACACGCGCAGACCGCGGAAACGATCTTCGCTGACTTCCTCAGCCACGCCCTGGAGGCCGCAATCAACGCGCCCACGGGTCTGTTCGACGCTCATCACCAGGATATCGCCGACCACTGAAACATCGCCTTGGCCACCCGGGCACACGACCGAACTCATCAGATCGGGAACGCCGTCATCGCCAAGCTTGTAGATGTTGAAGCCGTGATAATTGCCCGCGATCATGATGTCGTCGAAGAACGCCATATCGGTGTTGGCGAAGTCGAGCAGCGGTGAACGCTCAGCGAACTGGGTGAGGCTCTCCTCTTCTTCGCGCAGAGGGGTTTCGTCCTCGTCGCCTTCAGTGGCCTCATCCTCTGTCGCCTCTTCCTCGCTCTCTTCTTCCTCATCCTGAGGAACAGGTGGACGCAGATCTGCCGGGTTAGCCGGATCAAAGAAGCCAGCCGGTTTGGCCAGGCTCACGACCTTGCGCAGATTGAGGATCGCCTCACCGGCATCGTCAAAGCCCGAGGCGAGCGAAGCCCGTGGATCTTCCGACAGGCTCTTGAGCAGAAGATCCATCTTCTCGATCTCTGCCGCCTGATCGTTCTCAACATCGCTGACGAACTGGAACAGCACCGGATCCGCGGCGCTGCCCGGCTGACGCAGCAATGTGTTGACCATGTCGAGCGCGCCTTCGTGGTGCGCGATCATCAGTGTTAGGAACAGACGATCAAACTCTACGCCCGATGCCGCCGCGAGCGCTTCCATCTGCTCTGGTGTCGCCATGCCGGCCATCTGCGAGTGATCGACCATGGCATGGGCCGAATGATCCATGTTTGAATGGTCCATCATGCCAACCATCACGGTCTTTTCACCGCGCTCAGAGAGCCAGGCATTCATGAACTCGATTTCGTCTTCCTGGCTGGCTTCGATACGGCCAGCGATCGCAACCAGCTCTTCACGATTGGTGCGATCCTTGACCAGCAGCGCCATGTCGACGGCTTGCTGATGATGGACAATCATGCCCTGCATGAAGCTGACGTCGGCTGGCGAATAGGTCGCTCCGGCAAGCTGTGTCGCTTGCTCGGCCGTCAGCACCCGGCTGTCCTGACCCGGGGCACCGGGTTGAACGATAGGCGCGGCTTGCGCGAGGGCCATTGTCGATCCGCCAAGCAGAAAGGCAGAAAGCAGGGAACGAGCGCCAAGAGCGGCTGGATTGGATGTGGTCATGAATGGTCCTAGAAATTGGTTAGGGGCTTGTCCGGCAAACTGCCGGTGACTGCTCTAGTGTCAAGGTTGAACGGAGAGTTTCGTTCCCTGCAGCTTCATACCTTGCGGCAATACGAGGGTGATTGATCGATTATTGCGCCGCTGATCGCTCGATGGCCGCGAAATCCGAATCCGGTCGCTTGCAACACACCATTCACCGCAGTCAGCGCGTTAACGACTTGCCCGTGCGATTCGCCGCGCTTTAATTTGGTCCTAACTTCGATCAGATAGGCTACGACCATGATCAAAATGCGATTCCCCCTCGCCCTTGCCGCTTTGGCCGCGGCCTTTGCGGTCTCACCGGCAGCGCATGCGCAAGGCGACGAACTGTTCGCGAGCTTTGACAACACGTTCGGCACCGAGCTGCGCGATCCGCAGACATTTGAAGCAGTCTATGAGACCAGTTTTGAGCAGCGTATTGCTGAGCTGGCCGATGGCGACAAAGGCCGCATCGGGGTGGCCGCAATCGACCTGACCAGCGGCGATCAGATCCTGGTTCTCGGCGATCAATTGTTTCCGATGGCGTCGACCAGTAAGATTGCTGTCGCAGCCACCTATCTCGAGATGGTCGAACAGGGGCGCTATTCGCTCACGAGCGAATTCCCGCTTTTGATACCGATCCGCTCAGCCAAATTCTCATCGCCAGCTGCGCCCGTCCGCAAAGGCCAGTACATGACCGCGATTGACCTGATCGAGATCATGATCACGCGCTCGAGCAATCCAGCAACCGACGCCCTGCTTGCGGCCGTTGGTGGAACCGCACCGGTCAATGACTGGATGCGTCGCCATGGCATGGAGGAGTTCAGCATCAATCGCGACATTGCGACCTTGGTGCGCGACGACGGCGAATATGATCCTGCGACATGGATCGATCCGCGCGATTCAGCCACTCCGCGAACCATGGCACGGCTGCTCGAAGGCCTTTATCGCGGCGAATTTCTTTCAGCGGAAAGCCGGGCCGTCATCCTTGAAGCGATGAGCCGCACCCGCACCGGCAAGCGGCGTATCAAGGCCAATATGCCTGAAGACGCGGTCGTCAGTCACAAGACTGGTTCGCTCAACAACACGTCGAGCGATATCGGCATCATCGAAGGGCCTGATGGCCAAGCCATGGCGGTCGCCATTTATGTCACAGGCCAGGGATCGCGGCGCGCGCGTGAGGCCCGGATCGCTGCCATTGCGCGTGCGCTCTATGACGGGTTCTCACCCAAGGCCGAGCTGCAGCCGGAATGGACGTCTGCCCCCCGCACAGGCGGCTAAGACGCCCAACTCTCCAGCGCATATGAAAAGGGCGGCGCCTTGCGGCACCGCCCTAATTCGATTTGAAGATCGACTGTGAGGTTTACTCGACAGCTTCTTCAGCAGCGTCGACAGCAGCTTCAGCGGCATCAGCAACCGTGTCAGCAGCGCCTTCAACGGCTTCAGCAGCACCTTCGACAGCGTCGCCAGTAGCTTCGGCAGCGCCTTCAACAGCGTCGCCAGTTGCTTCAGCAGCACCGTCAACAGCAGCTTCGGTTTCGTCAGCCATTGCTTCTACGGTTTCGCCAGCTTTGTCGGCAGTTTCCGAGCATGCAGCAAGGCCGAGGGCCGAACCGGCAACTGCGGCAGCAAGAACGATTTTACGCATAAATCCAATTCCTTGATCAGCGAGTGGAATAGATGCGGCCAGTCCTCTCGGTCGCATCAAAGCCGAAAAGTTGACCCCCCGACTTCGGCGCGAATCAATAATGGCAACTTTGTGGCCACGCAAGCACGGATAGTTGGACTCGGGCGAATGCAGGATAAGTGGAGGCAGACCTGCCACCACCTGATTGTGCGCTGATGGTTCGCCCAGAAACCATTCAGGCAACAAAAAAGGCGATGCCAAACGGCACCGCCTTCTTCGTATTGAAAAGCGTCCGAATTATTCGGCGGCTTCTTCAGCCATTGCTTCTTCAGCTTCTTCGCCAGCAGCTTCAGCAGCTTCTTCGCCTTCAGCCATAGCTTCTTCGCCTTCAGCAGTTGCTTCTTCAGCAACCGACTCAGTGTCAGCCATGGTTTCTTCAGCGGTGTCTGCAGCTTCTTCAGTAGCACCTGAGCAAGCAGCGAGGCCGAGAGCCGAACCAGCGACTGCGGCAGCAAGAACGATTTTACGCATAAATTCAATTCCTTGATCAGCGAGTTAAATAGGCTCGATCAGTCCTCCAGATCGAGCCAAAGTCGAGCAGTAGCCCCCCCGACTTCGGGTCGAATCAATAATGGCAACATTGTGGCGGCGCAAGCGAATTTACGATGATTCTGCCATGTTTCAGCCATATTTGGCGGAATTCTGCGGTTTTCAGCCAGCGCTTTTGCGCCTCATTTCGCCGCTTCAAACCACCTTACCTTGCGCGTGTGAGACTGCTAGCAATTGTCCATGTCTCAACAGCATCTCTATCTTGTCGATGGCTCGTCCTACATTTTTCGCGCCTATCATCGCCTGCCGCCACTGACCGATCCCGAAGGCACGCCAGTCGGTGCCGTCTATGGCTATACGACAATGCTCTGGAAGCTGGCTGACGATCTCGATGCTGCTGATGGTCCCACCCATTTGGCGGTGATTCTCGACAAATCGGGCCGCTCATTCCGCAATGATATCTATCCCGAATACAAGGCCAATCGGCCACCGGCACCTGAAGATCTTGTCCCGCAATTCCCGCTGATTCGCGACGCGACGCGGGCATTCAGCCTGCCCTGCATCGAAGAGGAAGGACTTGAGGCTGATGATCTGATCGCATCCTATGCTCGCGCAGCGCAGTCGCAGGGCTGGAATGTCACGATCGTCTCGTCGGACAAGGATCTGATGCAATTGGTGGGTGAACGGGACGGCGGCCGGATCGACATGCTCGACACGATGAAGAGCCAGCGCATCTACATCCCGGAAGTCGAAGAGAAGTTCGGAGTGACGCCCGAGCTGGTTGGTGACGTCCTCGCGCTAATGGGGGACAGTGTCGACAACGTTCCCGGTATTTATGGTGTCGGACCCAAGACCGCGAGCAAGCTGATCGCCGAGCACGGTTCGTTGACCGCCGCGCTTGATCAGGCGCCGGACATGAAAAAGTCAAAGCTCAAAGAGCGTCTGATCGAAGGTCGGGGCGATGCCGAGCTTAGCCGCGTCCTGGTTGCGCTCAAGGAAGACGCCGATCTTCCGCAGCCGCTCGATGAGTTCAAGCTTGATGGCGTGCCGCCAGAGCCACTGGCCGAATTTCTCTCCAAGCATGGCTTTACATCTTTGCTCAAACGCCTGGATGCTGGCCGAGGTAGTCCTGAACGAGCGACCAATCTCAACCCCGCCAAGGCCGAGATGGCAGGCGATTCAGGCGATGCGGACGGCAATCGCCAAGCGCTGCCCGACATGCCAAAACTTGATCGCGGCGCTTACGAAACCGTGCAATCAATGGATCGGCTGCAGGCTTGGATCGACCGTGCCATGGCTGCACGCGAAGTGGCGGTCGACACCGAAACATCCTCGCTCGATGCGATGCAGGCGGACCTGGTCGGGATCAGCCTTGCGCTTGGGCCCAACGACGCATGCTATATCCCGCTCGAACATGGTGGAACGGACCTCTTGGCCGAGCGACCAGAGCAGATTGCCGCCAGCGCGGCTCTGGCCGCCCTCAAGCCGCTGCTCGAGGCCGATAGCGTCACCAAGATCTTCCAGAATGGCAAATACGATCTCAATGTTCTTGCGCGGCAGGGGATCGACGTCAGCCCGATTGAAGACACGATGGTGATCAGCTTTGCGCTCGATGCAGGCCGCGGTCAGGACGGGATTGGCGGCGGACATGGCATGGACGAATTGTCCGAACGCCACCTTGGCCACACGCCTCTGGCGTTCAAGGATGTTTGCGGCACCGGCAAGAAGGCGATCCCGTTTGGTGAAGTTCCGCTCGACCGGGCGACCGAATACGCTGCCGAAGACGCTGACGTAACTTGGCGGCTCTACCACCATCTCAAGCCGCGTCTTGCCGAAGAAGGCGGCACCAGGATCTATGGTCGCGTCGACCGTCCTCTGATCCCGGTGGTTGCCGGAATGGAGCGGGAAGGGATCAAGGTTGATCGCGCGCAACTGGCACGATTGTCAGAGGAATTCGCCAAGGAGACCAGCCGGCTTGAAGGCGAGATCCACGAATTGGCGGGTCAGGAATTCACGGTTGGCAGCCCTAAACAATTGGGCGAGATCCTGTTCGACAAGCTCGGCTACAAAGGCGGCAAGAAGGGCAAGAGCGGGCAATATTCAACCGATCAGAGCGTGCTCGAGCGTTTGGCCGGAGAAGGCGCAGGGATCGCTCGAAAAGTTCTCGAATGGCGTCAGCTGACCAAGCTCAAATCGACCTACACCGACGCTTTGCAGGATGCGATCAATCCTGCGACCGGGCGCGTGCACACCAGCTATTCCTTGGTCGGTGCGCAGACTGGCCGACTGTCTTCGACCGACCCGAACTTGCAGAACATTCCAATTCGCACCCCGATTGGTCGCCAGATCCGAGAAGCGTTTGTACCCGAACCGGGCAATGTGCTGCTCGCGGCTGACTATTCGCAAATCGAATTGCGCCTTGCCGCGCATATGGCGGATGTCGAAACACTCAAACAGGCCTTCGCGAATGGTGAGGACATTCACGCCCGCACCGCGACCGAAATGTTTGGTGAAGTGACGCGCGACACGCGTGCGCAAGCCAAGACGATCAACTTCGCCATCCTTTATGGCATTTCGCGCTGGGGCCTTGCGGGACGGCTCGAAGTCGAACCCGACGAAGCACAAGCGATGATCGACACCTACTTCCAGCGTTTTCCGGGCATCCAACGATACATCCACGAGACGCTCGAGACCGTGCGCGATCGTGGCTATTCGGAGACCTTGTTTGGTCGCAAGACGTGGTTCCCGCGGATCAAGTCAAAGAACCAGGCCGAACGCCAGGGGTCAGAGCGCGCCGCGATCAACGCGCCGATCCAAGGCACCAGCGCCGATATCATCAAGCGCGCCATGGCGCGGATGTTGCCAGCCTTGCGTGATGCCGGGCTGCCCGATGTCCGCATGCTGCTGCAGGTGCACGATGAATTGGTGTTCGAACTGCCCGAAGGCGATGTTGCCGCGGCCAGCCCAGTGATCGAGCGCGTGATGGCCGAAGCTGCCATGCCCGCTGTTGCCATCGACGTGCCGCTGCAGGTCGATATCGGCACCGGAGCAAGCTGGGACGCCGCTCACTAAGCCAATCAGCGATCACTCGTGCTTCTTGGCGCGGCTCGGCTCCAATTTCTCTGGCTCGAGGAACCCGATCGGGTTGGCTTCGACCGCGCGCTTTTTCAGTTCGCCCCGCATGCGGCGATATTCGGCCTCCATCTTGGAGGTGACGGTCGCGCGTGAGTCCGACAAAGCGTCAGCAAAGTCCTGCATCGCCACTTCGTTCACTTCGCCGCCCAGACGTCGCAAGGCAGACAGGCCCGCACGGCGAACAACATCTTCAAGATCGGCACCAGTAAAGCGCTCAGCCTTGGCGGCAATCGCAGCGAGATCGACATCCTTGGCGAGCGGCATCTTGGCCGTGTGGATCCGCAATATGTGTTCGCGACCCGCAGCATCAGGCGTGCCGACATAGACTAGCTCATCAAACCGGCCTGGGCGCAAGAGCGCGGGATCGACCAATGTGGGCCGATTGGTCGCGCCTATCACGACGACCGATTGGAGCTCTTCAAGCCCGTCCATCTCAGCGAGGATCGTGTTGACGACCCGTCCGGTGACCTGCGGTTCGCCTTGGCCTGACCCGCGTGCGGGAACCAGGCTATCGATCTCATCGATAAACAGCACGCAGGGGGCAACGGCTCGGGCCCGTGCAAACAGGCGCGCGATCTGTTGCTCGCTCTCGCCATACCATTTGGACAACAAGTCAGAGCTTTTGAGCGATATGAAGTTGGCTTCCGCCTCCTTGGCAACCGCTTTGGCGAGCAGGGTCTTGCCGGTTCCCGGAGGTCCATAAAGCAAGAAGCCCTTGGCTGGCCGGATGCCCAATCGATGGAAGGCATCGGGATTCTTGAGCGGCAGCTCGATCCCTTCCTTGAGCTTGTCGATGGCATCTTCGACCCCGCCAATATCGCTCCACGCGACATTTGGGACCTGCACCATCACTTCACGCATCGCTGAAGGCGAAATGCGTTTGAGCGCGGCGAGGAAATCCTCTCGTGTGACGCTCAATTCCTCGAGCACTTCGGGAGGAACAGTGCGTTCATCGAGATCAAGCTTGGGCATGATCCGCCGCACAGCGTCGATCGCGGCCTCCCTCGACAGGGCCGCTATATCCGCACCAACAAAGCCATGTGTAACGCGCGCCAACTCATCAAGGTCGACCGCTTCTTCAAGCGGCATACCACGCGTGTGGATCGCCAAAATCTCACGCCGTCCGCTTTGATCGGGCACGCCGATGACAATCTCACGGTCAAACCGGCCTGGTCGGCGCAGAGCTTCGTCGATGGCGTCGGGTCGATTGGTGGCGGCGATGACAACCAGATTGGCGCGCGCTTCGAGCCCGTCCATCAAGGTCAGCAATTGGGCGACAAGCCGCTTCTCCGCCTCTCCCGGCACCTGTGTGCGTTTGGGAGCAATCGAATCAATCTCGTCGATGAAAACGATCGAAGGCGCGGCGCGAGTTGCCTCTTCGAACACTTCGCGCAGGCGCTTCTCGCTCTCACCATAGCCCGAGCCCATGATCTCCGGCCCATTGATGGTGAAAAACTCAGCATCGGATTCGTTCGCGACCGCTTGCGCCAGCCGGGTCTTGCCGGTGCCTGGGGGGCCATGCAGCAGCACGCCTTTGGGCGGATCGACGCCCAGCCGGGTGAACAATTCGGGATAGCGCAGCGGCAGTTCGACCATCTCGCGCAGCTGTTGGATGGTCTCACCCATCCCGCCCACATCATCGTAATTGACTTCGGCGCGGCCATCGCGCGGCTCTTCAAATTCGGTGCGAAGTTCGACCTCGGTGTTTTCATCGATATGAACGATGCCCTTAGGCGCCGTAGAGACGACTGAGAGGCGAATTTGGGTCAATGCATAGGCTGGGGTGCGGAGAAGCTGGCGCACGTCAGGAGGCATGTTCTGGACCGGCTGCTGGCCTGCCGTGGCGACGATGTCGCCAGCAACCAATGGTCGCCGGAAGAAATTGCGCTTGAGCGCCTGGGTTGGGCCCTGCAGGCGCATTTCACGCTGCGCGGGAGCGAACACGACCCGCGTCGCCGGGCGTGACTCTGCCTTCAAAATATCGACATGTTCACCCGAACCGGCTTCTGCATTGCCACGCTGCAAGCCATCCAGGCGAATGACGTCGAGCGTGTCGTCTTCGGCATAGGCTGCCATGGCGATCGCCGCGGTCCTGCGCTTGCCGGTGATCTCGACCACGTCGCCTTCGTTGATACCCAGCTCCTTGAACGCGGCACGCGGCATTCTGGCGAGGCCTTGTCCAGATTCCTCTTGCCGCGCAGGCGCGACTTGAAGGCGCAAGGCAGTCTCTGGGGTCGCAGCGTCGGCATCAGCCATGGAGCATTCCTCTTCCGTGATTCTGTCCGCGCAGCGGAACGCCGTAGCTAGGAAGACTGGCGGTCGATTGCAAATCCTCACCGCGAGCTATGGCAGCGCCTTACTTGCGGCAAGCTGTACCGACCGCACTGGCACACGCAGGGGAGGAAGCTAGAAAAGAAAAAGCCCGGTCCGAAGACCGGGCTTGAAAAGTTTGGGAGAGGATGCCTGAAAGGCACGCTGGACATATGCGCGGGTGCAGCATTTTGTGCAAGTGCGAAAGCCGCATGCTGACTTGCAAGAAACGCAATTCTCCCAGCCTATGTGACACATTCTTAACAAGAAATCGTGAGCGAGAGACTGCTTGTTGCGCCAGATGAAACGACACCCATCGCAATCGCGAGTTGATATTGCAGCGCACCAATGAGCGCGCATGTGCCAATTGCACGGCTTTGCCCGCGCTCAGCAAGTCAAACGTGACAGCGCCAACGCAAAGCACTAGTGACGCATCAGATCAGAGCCGTATGGCAATTAATCAATCAGGGCATCAGTGATGAACAAGCTTTACCCAAACGCTGCCGCCGCGCTGGAAGGTGTGCTGCAAGACGACATGGTGATCGCTTCAGGCGGTTTCGGCCTCTGCGGTATCCCTGAAAGATTGCTCGACGCTATCCGCGATTCGGGCGTTACCGGCCTGACCTTCGCCAGCAACAATGCCGGCATCGACAATGAGGGGATCGGCAAGCTGCTACGCACGCGCCAGGTCAAAAAGATGATCAGCTCTTATGTCGGTGAGAACAAGGAATTCGAGCGCCAATTCCTCGCTGGCGAGCTTGAAGTCGAGTTTTGCCCGCAGGGAACCTTGGCCGAGCGCATGCGTGCAGGCGGCGCCGGCATCCCGGGCTTTTACACCAAGACCGGTGTCGGCACTCAGGTCGCTGAAGGCAAGGAGCATAAGGACTTCGACGGCGAGACCTATATTCTCGAACAAGGGATCTTTGCGGATCTGGCGATCGTCAAAGCCTGGAAGGCAGACGAGACAGGCAACCTGATATTCCGCAAGACCGCGCGCAACTTCAATCAACCCGCGGCCACCTGCGGCAAGGTGTGTGTGGTGGAGGTCGAGGAGATAGTGCCGGTCGGTGAATTGGATCCCGACGCGATCCACCTTCCGGGCGTCTTCGTCCAACGCATGATTGTAGGCGCGCCATACGACAAGCAGATCGAATTCCGCACCACGCGGGAGCGGGTCGACGCATGAATCGCGCCCAGCATCTTCGCATCGGGGGAGCGCTTCTGGCCGCGCTTGCACTCAACGGGTGCATCGCCGCCGCGATCCCCGTCCTCGCGGGCGGCGCCGTGTTGCGCAGCGAGACCGATGGGGAGCGGGGCTTTGAGGTGGCAGACGACACCGCCGACCTCGCTGTCGCAGAGCCCCTGGACGCGCCGACTGTTGCCGTGGGTGACAATCCGCCAAGCGTTGCGCGTCCTAGTGTCGATGAGGCTTTCGCTGACGAAACGGTTGCTGACGAAAGCGAACTGATCGCAGCCAATAGCGACATCGTCACCGAAGCGTCTGGCGCCGCGATCCTGGGATCGATGACGCCGGCTGAGCCAGAGCCAGTGACTGGGCCAACACTAGAACCTGTCGCGCCTGAGCCAGATCCGGCAGCGGCAGCCACCGCCGCACCCAGTGAGAATTTTGACGTGGCATTCGGTGCGCCGGCATCGCGCGACGAACTGCTCGAAACCACGAGGCCCGAAATTGCACCCGGCGGATATGACAGCTTCCTCGCCTATGCCGTGCGGTTGGAGACCTTCCAGCCCCGTCGCAATCCCTATCCGTCTGCTCTGCTCAGCAACCCCGGCGATCTCACAGGTGAGCGCAAATCTTGCCCCGATGGCCGGACACCGATCGTTCTGATTGACCTTGATCCGGCTGGCGGCGTGTTTGATCCAGCCAAGGCTTTGACGGTTGACCGTTCGCTCGCCGAAGGCATCCAGACCTTGCGCGAGAATGGCATTTCGATCGCCTGGATTTCGGGGCGTTCGGCTGACAGCGCGGGCGCGATCCGGCGGCTCCTGAGCATTTCGGGTCTTGATCTGAGCGGCGAAGATACTTTGCTGCTGATGCGCTACGTCGCGGATCGCAAGCAAAGCCGACGCGAGGAGCTGGCGCAAACCGGCTGCATCATTGCGATTGCCGGTGACACGCGTTCGGACTTTGATGAATTGTTCGACTATCTCAAGGAAACCTCTTCAGCGGCGGCGGTCGAATCGCTGATTGAAGATGGCTGGTTCCTCACCCCCCTGGCGCTTTCGCAAGGCGCCGTTGCTGACAAATAAGGGCTATTTCCATGGCGGATTCACAAACCGGTTGGACTCGTGATCAAATGGCTGCGCGGGCGGCGCAGGAGCTGGAGGACGGCTATTACGTCAATCTTGGCATCGGCATTCCGACGCTTGTCGCCAATCACATTCCCGAAGGCATGCATGTCACGCTGCAAAGCGAGAACGGGATGCTCGGCATTGGCCCGTTTCCTTACGACGACGAAGTCGATCCTGATCTCATCAATGCCGGCAAGCAGACGATCAGCGAATTGCCGCATTCGGCCTATTTCGACAGCGCCACCAGCTTTTCGATGATCCGCGGGGGCCATATCGACCTCACCGTTCTGGGAGCCATGGAAGTGGCTGAGAATGGCGATATCGCCAACTGGATGATCCCTGGAAAGATGATCAAAGGCATGGGCGGCGCGATGGACCTTGTCGCGGGCGTCAAGAAGATCATCGTGGTGATGGATCACAACAGCAAGGCCGGCGATCCGAAACTGATCCCTGAGTGCACCTTGCCGCTAACCGGAACCAATGTCGTCGATATGATCATCACCAATCTTGGTGTGTTTCACCGGATCGACCATCAAAGCCCGTTCAGGCTGATCGAACTGGCCCCCGGGATCACGACTGAGGAAGTCGCGGCCAAGACGACCGCACATTACGAGGTGGCGCTTCAGCCAGCCTAACTGACGGCAAGCTACAGCGCGTCTGAGTTGATCTGGACGGTTGAATCCTCACCCCAGGTGGAGACTGATCCAACCCGGCGATTGTCATTGATCACGTCAAGCACACGCTTGAACGATGGCAAACGGTTCTGCGGTACGAAATTGATCCTCTGATCATCGGTGATCACCGAAATCGAGAAACGTTTGTCCTTTTTGCCCTTGTCGTCGCTCAACAGCATGCCGAGCGAATCCGGGGCGACCGAAACACCAATTCCACTATCGCCTAGTGCAATGAGATAGGAATCGGTCGATTCATTGGCGCGATAGGCCACTTGCATCCGATTGAGCTCACCATCGCGGCACCAAGTCACCGGCTCTCCTGGCTCAGCACTCGCTTTCTCTTCGGCCACCTTGTTGGCGACCAGGCCACCCAACAAAGAACCGAGGAGGCTGGCGCCGTCATCAGTTTTTGCTTCCTTCGCCTTCTTCTTGAACTCGAGCCTCTTGGCGCATTCGGCAATTGCCACCACGGGTTGCTGGCTGAATTCCGTCTCAGGAGGGGTGAGCTCCGCGAAAGTTCGATCAATCAATTGCGCCAGTTCTTCAGGGCTCATGGTTGTTGAGGTCGCGCGCAGCTTTACATACCAACCATTGACCGAAAACAGCGCCAGACCGGTGCTAGTTGCATAGCGACTGTCGGGAGTCGCGTAGATTGCACGCTGGCCCTGCCAGGCTTGGTGCCCTGGCCAGCCATAAGACTCAATTCCAAAGGCGAGCTGAGGATTGGCGTAGGTGTCGCGTCCCTCGATGCCGCGCCGCGCTTGTTCAAACCATACTGGGACGGCGCCATTGGTGTTGCGATAAATGTACAGCGACAACTGATCCGCTGTTTCTGCAAGTTCGAAGGAAAAGCTGATATTGAGGAAATCGGGCGCGAATTCTTGCGCCTTGGTCCGGATTGCGCCTGCAAGGCTGCTTGGAACCACAATACCGCTATGCGGATGCGTCCAGGCAACATCCGGATCGATTTGCAATTCGCGTTGCGCCGCAGCCGGGACCGCCATCACGGTCAGCGCGCAGGCCCAAATCGCCAACATTCTCAAGATCGTCGCCATGCTTTCCTCCCAATCCCCATCAACGTGCCACGACCGCGGGCACCAAGCAACGCCGTAGGATCGCAATTAGATTGCCGACTGGCTTGACCTCGGGCGTGGTTTGACCGAGCAGCAATCCCTATGTGGCTAGATCATTCTCGAAATCCCAACGCGCCCCTGGCAGGCCTTAAAGTCGTCGAACTGGCGCGCGTCCTGGCCGGGCCCTGGGCCGGTCAGATCCTGGCTGATCTCGGCGCCGATGTGATCAAAGTCGAGAGCCCCGACGGGGACGGAACGCGGCAATGGGGCCCGCCATGGGTTGATCGCGAGAGCGCGGACCCCGATGGCCCGCCTGAAGCCGCCTATTACCACGCCTGCAATCGCGGCAAGCGCTCGATCATCGCCGATTTCGGTGACCGCGAACAGCTGGCCCGCGTCCGCGATCTGATCGCCAATGCCGATGTTCTGATCGAGAATTTCAAGACTGGAAGCCTGCAGAAATTTGGCTTGGACTATGAAAGTCTAGCGGGCGATCACCCGCGCCTGGTCTATTGCTCGGTCACTGGGTTTGGTCACACAGGCCCGCGCAAATATGAAGCAGGATACGACTTCGTCATCCAAGGGATGAGCGGCTTCATGTCGATCACCGGAGAGCCCGAGGGCGATCCGATGAAAATGGGCATCTCAATCTCTGACCTCACCACCGGCGTATGGGCAGCCAATGGCATCCAGGCCGCGCTGCTGATGCGCGAGCGCACGGGGTTGGGCCAGCACATCGATATGGCCTTGCTCGATTGTTCGGTCAGCTTGCTTGCCAACCAGGCGATGTACCAGATGCACACCGGCGAAAATCCGCCACGGATGGGCAATGCGCACGCGCAGGTCGCGCCCTATGGCGTGTTCCCCACCAGCGATGGCCATGTCATCCTGGCTCCTGCCAATGATCGCCTGTTCCAGAAACTGATCACCCTGCTCAAGCGCGACGATCTGGCCCAAGATCAACGCTATTCCAGCAATGGTGGCAGGGTCGAACATGCCAGCGAGCTCGATAGCGAGATCGCGCGGTCAACCGCGGCCTGGACCAAAGCGGACCTGCTCCAGGCCTGCGCCGATCACGGCGTCCCGGCGGGACCGATCAACCGGCTGGACGAAGTGTTTGCAGACCCTCAAGTTCAAGCGCGCGGCATGCGGGTCGATCTTGATGGCATGCCCGGTGTGCGCAGTCCCTTCACGTTTTCCGGTGCGGAATTGGCGCTCGATCGCCCTTCGCCCCGGCTCGGAGAAGACGACTAGGACAGCGCCCGGGCTCCCATCCGCCAAAGACGCTCAAACGGCCCCTGCCCGAAATTCGCCAGCCAGGCAGGCGACCAGGCCAGCATTGCGATGATCGGAACAAAGCTGAGCGTGAAGGCTTGTGCGCGGCTGACAGCGCCGAACAGTCCCAGACCCCAGCTGGCAAACAAACCTGCTAGGATCAGTGACGTCATCAAATAATTGGTGAGCGACAGGCGCCCCACCGCTGCCAATCGCTGCACGATCACACCACGCGATCGAAACAGTCCGATCGCCGCGAGCGCATAGGCCAGGCCCAGCAACATATCGAACGGGGCAGACAGGATCAGCGACACCGGCGCCACCAATGCCCCTGGAAAGCCATTGCTCGCCACCCACCACGCCTGGAGACACAGAATCGGGATGGCAATTCCGGCGCTGACCGCCGCGAGACGTTGCGTGCGGAACAGCCGCCACTCGCCCGCCAGCATGCGATCCTTCCACAGCGCCATGCCCAAGACCATGGCTGCAAGATTGATCGGAATTGACCCGGAGATCGTGGTGAGCTGGCTTGAGATCGAGCCCAAGCGACGGTCCAAGCGCTCCCCAAAGCTCTCTTGCCCCTGCTCGATCATGAATCGCACACCGCTGGGGTTGGCACCGAAATTGTTCTCTACGAAGAACAGCATGTCAGTGCTGACCCGGCCCTCAAACCAATCCAGCATCGCGCCGCCAAAGGTTACGATGCCGCCGCCGACATGTGCGGCCACCAATCCGATCGCAATGGCAACCAGCGCTTTGACGGAAAGATGAGCGATAAAGGGCAGCGCCAACCCTGCCATGGCATAGGCCCGCAGAACGTCATTATTGGCCAAGAGCACCGCATGCGCCAGGCCGATCAGAAACAGTACCAGCATGCGCGCAAAATGGGCCCGCCGGGGCCGCTTCTCTTCGCGTTCCAAAAGGATCGCGCAGCCAGCCCCAAACAGCATTGCAAACAGGGTTCGAAACTTGTCTTCGATGAAAACAAAGCTGGCCGCCCACACAATCCGGTCGATCTGGCTTTCGCCGCCCCAGGCAATCGGATTGTAATAGGCCTGCGCTGGCAGCGCGAACACATAGACATTCATCCAGACAATGCCGATCACGGCGAGCCCGCGCAAAGCATCGAGCTCAACAATGCGATCGGATGGATGAGCGGGCGTCACCATGTGATAGCCCTAGCAGAAATCAATCGCGGCGCGACTACGCCAAGGCAGCCTTGAGCGCATCAACCAGATTGGTCCGCTCCCATGGGAAGTAGTCTCCCTCGGCAACCCGGCCAAAATGGCCATAGGCCGCGCTCTTGCGGTAAATCGGCTTGTTCAGGCCAAGATGGGTGCGGATGGCGCGCGGCGTCAGACCGCCAAGCTCGGGCAGGCTCATAATGGCTTGCTCGATGCGATCATCTCCAACGCTGCCAGTGCCATGCGTATCCACATAAAGCGAAAGCGGTTCGGAGACGCCGATCGCGTAAGCTATCTGGATTGTGCAGCGATCCGCCATGCCAGCTGCGACGACATTTTTGGCCAGATAGCGCGTGATATAGGCCGCGCTGCGATCCACCTTGGTCGGATCCTTGCCGCTGAACGCGCCTCCGCCATGCGGGCTCGCGCCGCCATAGGTGTCGACGATGATTTTGCGACCCGTCAGGCCGGCATCGCCATCGGGTCCACCAATTTCAAAAGCGCCTGTTGGATTGATGTGCCAGATGGTCTCATCGCTCAGAAAGCCTTGTGGCAGGATCTCGGCGACGACCTTTTTGACATAGGCCTTGAGCTCGGCCTCTTTCTCACCTTCGTGATATCCGGGAGCGTGTTGCGACGAGACGACCACGGCGGTGCAAGCGACCGGTTTGCCGTCAACATAGCGCAATGTGACCTGGCTCTTCGCATCTGGCTCAAGAAATGGCGCGACTCCCGATTTCCGGTCCGCTGCCAGCCGCTCAAGGATTTTGTGGCTGTAATCCAGCGTCGCAGGCATCAGATCGGGCGTGTCATTGCAGGCATAGCCAAACATGATGCCTTGGTCGCCTGCGCCTTCATCCTTGTTGGAATCAGCATCCCCGGCATCAACGCCCATGGCGATCTCTGCTGACTGGCCGTGAAGGTGGTTCTCAAAAGTCAGATTTTGCCAGTGAAATCCATCTTGTTCATACCCGATGTCACGCACCGTTTCGCGAACGGTCTTTTCAATCTCATCAAGTGCACCTTCGGCCCATTGACCATTCTCATACATGCCTTGCGCGCGAATCTCTCCGGCAAGCACAACCCGTTGCGTGGTGGTCAGCGTTTCACAGGCAACACGTGCCTCAGGATCCTTTGACAAAAACAGGTCTACAATCGCGTCAGAGATTTGGTCGGAAACCTTGTCCGGATGGCCTTCAGATACACTCTCTGAAGTGAACAAATATTCGCTGCGCATGGGACCTCGGACTTGTCTGGGGATGAGATATAAGGATTGCTTTATGTCTTCGCGCGGCCCTAGCTTCCGGAACCGCGCCTTGCAACCAGTCTTGGCAGCCCGACCGCAATTAAGGCGGCCAATACGGCCCATAACAATGGCAGTGTATTGCCCATACGGGCAAACAATGTCGGCGCGTATGCAGGCGGAATGACACCGTCAATTCGCCCTGCCTGGTTCATGCCGATGGTTTCATAGGCCAGTCCATCGGCGCTGATCACAGCGCTGATTCCGGTGGTTGTGGATCGTAAGACGGGCAGGCCTTCTTCGATCGCACGCATCCGAGCTTGAGCCAAATGCTGAGGCGGCCCCCACCAGCCGAACCAGCCATCATTGGAGGGATTGAACAGATAGTCGGGTCGGTTCGCGCGGTCGGTCACCCGGCCCGAAAACACGATCTCGTAACAGATCTGGATTCCGGCTTTGCCATGGACGCCCAAATCGAGCGTCATCGGCCCCGGCCCCGGATGATAGTCGATATCGCCGGCAACAAGCCGCGACAGGCCCAGCGGTTCGAGGATAGTCCTCATCGGCAGATACTCGCCATAGGGCACGAGATGCGCCTTGGCGTATTGCTGGGTGATCGTCCCGGAACCATTCAGCGCGATCACGGAATTGCGCGCGCTGACCGCACTAGGGCCGAATTCACCCTCTCCGATATCCAAGTTTACCACACCCGCCAGCAAAGTCGCGTCGGTGCCGATCAAGGCGCCGATCCGACGCCGCGCAAACTCCGGATCTGCGGCTGCCGTCATGCGATCATAGTAGCGCTGCGGATATCCGTCTTCGAGATAGTCCGGGATTGCACTCTCAGGCCATAGGACCAAGCGCGATTGACCCCGGCCTTCGAGTGTCAGATCGGCAATCCGTTCGAATTGCTCTTCAAACTTGGTCGGATCGTTGATTTCTTCCTGCTGCAAATTGGGCTGGATAAGCGCGAAAGGAACTTTCCCGTCAGAGCTCCGCCCATGACCACTTGGCAGCAGCATCAATGCCGTCACCAATGCGACGAAGACGCCGCCAATAATCCACCGCCTCGACATGGTCAGGCTGACCAGAAGCGTGGCGAGCACGATCGCCAAGCCCGACAATCCATATGTGCCGGTCCAAGGCAGAACACGCGCAATGCCGGCTGTGTCCCATCCACCAAGCAGGACAAGGCCCAGCGGCGGCCACGGATAACCGGTGAAGGCCCAGCTGCGCACCCATTCGAACAGGATCCAGGAAGCGGCGAGCAGCAGCCCGAAAGCTACCACACCTGCGGATGGCCCCGCCAGACGTCGGCTTGCAAGATGCGCCACCAGCGCCGCGAGGGCGGGATAAATCGCCAGGTAGATGCACAGCAACGGGACTGCGATCCATCCGAGGAATTCGGGCATCTTGGCCTGGTGCGTGAAGGCGGTGGCGATCCAATTGTTGGCCAGGGTCAGATGCGCCCAGCCGAACCACCAGCCTCTGCCCAAAGCAGATTTCCAATCGGGTGCCAGATGTACATGCAGGACGAACAGGCTGAGGGCGATCAGCGCGATCGGCCATGCGTGCAAGGGCGGGAAGCCAAGCGCCGCAAAGGCACCGAGCACAAGCGCAGTGATCCGTGGGCGCGAATGCGCGAATGCCAGCAGTTTGAAAGCAATCTTGCCCATCATGGTGAGACTAACAGGCCGTCACGCAATCGAGCAATCAATGATCAGCCAACCGCTTCGAGGCTGTCATCCCCGTCTTTTCCCGGCCCATCCTTGACGGGGCCATCATCGGATGGCTTTTCATCGCCACCAATTGCGGGCGGCAAAACAGCGGCGTCGATTTCGCCACCAGCCTGATCGTCCTTGCCATTGTCACTGCGCGGCTTGCGGCCGTTTGAGCGATTGGAGGAGCGTCCTTCACCGCGAGGCTTGCGAGCGCGGCGTTTGGTTTCACCGCCATCGCTGGCTTCGGTTCCTTCAGTGGGCTCGCCTTCGACACCGGCTTCGCCTTCTTGGACTTCGGCAGTTTCCTCATCGCGACGCTGGCGCGAGCGACGATTGTTGCGGCGACGATTGTCGCCCTCTTCGCCGTCTTCGGCATCGCCGCCGGACTGCTGTTCGCGTTCTTCCTGACGCTTGGCACGAGCTTCTTCCTGGCGTGCTTTGTTGTCAGCGATCACGCGGAAATAGTGGTCAGCGAATTGCAGGTAGTACTCGGCCTGAACGCGGTCGCCATTGTGCTGGGCGTCCTGCGCAAGCTTCTTGTACTTGTCGAGCAATTGCGGCGCATTGCCACGCGCACGGCTGTCAATGCGATTGAGCTGATTGTTACCGCCTTGGTTGCGATTGCCGCGACCACGGCGACGGTTATTTCGATTGTTATTCAAGGAAATTCATCCCTCTCGTCGGCCCGACACAATGTTGGATTGCGCTTCTGGCCAAAAGACCTCTCGTCCTGTGCGCCTATTCTCGTATGGCGCGGCCCCTGCCAAACAGATCGAGCACGTATTCACACGATCGGATCTAGCTGAAATCTGGAGCTGGCCCTGCGAGTTGCGGTTAACGCCCGTCGGAGGTCCGATTCGGGAGTTAGCGACGCTTAGCCCTTTTGCCAAGCCCTGCTTGCAATTTCGTCAACGCAGAATGAGCGCGCGTGGCCGATTTGCAAGGTCGTGTCGGATATCGACCGAAAATCCGGCATTTTCCGCGATTTCGCTAACAGAATCGGCTTGGGTGTGCCCGATTTCGAGCACAATTGGGGCTTCCATCAGCAAGAACTCGCGGAGCGAGGGTATTATGATGCGATAATCGTCCAATCCATCAGACCCCGCAAACAGGGCGCCGGCAGGCTCATATTGGGCAACATTGGGTGGCAAATCTGCCGAACTTTCGACATAGGGTGGATTGGCTATCACCAGAGCAGCGGGCGGCAGGTGGCTGAACCAACCCTCTCCCCACTCATTGTCCTTGGTCCAATCGCATTCGCTAAACTGGCATCGGTCTGACAGGCCAAGCGCTTCGGCATTCTTGCGTGCGACCCTCAGCGCCTCTGGGCTGCGATCGACGCCCAGACCGGTCAGTGCTGGCTTTTCGGCCAGCAGCGTGAGCAGTAAAGCGCCGGACCCCGTGCCCAAATCGATAATCTCGCCCTCATCGGGGCAGACCTCGAGCGCCGCGTCGATCACCGCTTCGCTATCCGGGCGCGGGATCAGGACGTCCGAATTGACGCGAAATTCGCGGCCGTAGAAATCGCAATACCCGACAATATAGGCGACCGGTTCGTGCTCAGCGCGACGTTCGATTGCGCGAGCGAACTTCGCCGGAACAGGGTCGCCCTGATGGCGCAGCAACATATCCGACCGGCTCACTCCCAGCGCGTGCGCCATCAGCAGCTCGGCATCGAGCCGTCCGGTGTCGCTCGTTTCAGCGAGGCGCTCAGCGGCCTCTCGCAAGGCCTCGGCGACCGTCACTCTGCCAAAGCCGCCAAACGCTTGGCTTCGTCTTCGGATATGAGCGCTCCGACCAATTCGCTTAGGCCTGGACCAGCGAGCACTTCGTCGAGCTTGTGCAGGGTCAATCCTATGCGGTGGTCGGTAACCCGTCCCTGCGGGAAATTATATGTCCTGATCCGTTCGGAGCGATCGCCCGAACCAACCATCGCCTTGCGCGCCTCAGCCTCAGCGCCCTGCGCCTCATCGCGCATCTTTTCATACAGTCGCGCGCGCAATACCTGCATCGCCTTGGCGCGGTTCTTGAGCTGGCTGCGCTCATCCTGCTGCATCACGACGAGGCCGGTCGGCAAGTGCGTGATCCGCACCGCACTGTCTGTCGTGTTGACGTGCTGCCCCCCGGCCCCGCTCGCGCGATATGTGTCGATCTTCAGATCTGTCTGGTCGATCTGGACGTCGACTTCGTCAGGCTCGGGCAGCACAGCCACTGTCGCCGCAGACGTGTGGATGCGTCCGCCACTCTCGGTCACTGGGACACGCTGGACACGGTGCACGCCGCTTTCGAACTTAAGCTTGGCGAAGACGCCCTGCCCGCTGACATTGGCGACGATTTCCTTGAAGCCCCCGACTTCGGAGGCGTTCATGCTGACCGGCTCAACCTTCCAGCCATTCTCGCCCGCATAGCGCTCATACATGCGATAAAGATCACCCGCGAATAGCGCTGCTTCATCGCCCCCGGTGCCCGCGCGAATTTCAAGCATGGCGGGGCGACTGTCGGCGGCATCGCGCGGCAACAATGCGATCGCCAATTGGCGCTCCTTGCCCGGCAGGGCCTCGCGGATATTGGCAAGCTCTTCCTCAGCCATCGCCTTCATCTCGGGATCGGCCAGCATCTCTTCGAGCCCGCTGATCTCGTCGCGCATCGCCTTGACCTCCGCCGCGACCTTCGCGACCGGCTCAAGCTCGGCATAGTCGCGGCTGGCACGCACGAATTCGTCGCCTTCGAGCGTGCCCGAGGCCATCCGTGCTTCGAGCTCGGAAAAGCGATTGGCAATCTGATCAAGGCGTTCCGCTGGGATTTGCATCAATCGAGGCTCAGCCCCTTCAGCGCATCGACCAAGCGATCCTTGGTCGACCCTTCGGTTTGGTAGCGGAGACGGCGTTCACCATCGCTCATCGCAAGAATGACATGGCTTCCGACTTTGACCGCTTTGTCAAACCGCTTCTTCTTGCCGCCACTGGCAATGAACTCCGCTGAAAGACCAGCCGCACGAATTGCGCTGACAGCCCGCTGCCCTTCCGCTGTCATCTCGTCATCTTCGACAACGACAACCACATCGACTTGTGGAGCAGACATGTCACCAACCAGCATAGCCAATCGTTCGATCCCGGCAGCCCAACCGACCGCTGGGGTCGGCGCGCCACCCAGGCTCTCCATCAACCCATCATAGCGACCACCGCCCAGCACAGTGCTTTGTGCTCCGAGAGCATCAGCCGCTGCCGATCCCTCATCAGGGATGAACTCGAATGCGGTGTGGCGATAATAATCGAGCCCGCGCACCAGGCTTTCGGCGCGCTGCCATTGAACGCCGGCAGCGTCGAGCCCGCTGGTGACCTGCTCAAAGAAAGCCAAAGCTTCATCCGACAGGAATTGGTCGATCTTGGGTGCGTCAGCGACGAACGCCCTGTCGCGCGGATCCTTGCTGTCGAGGATCCGCAGCGGGTTTTTCTCCAACCGCTCCTGGCTGTCTTCGCTCAGTTCACCACGAACCTTGTCGAAATAGTCGATCAACCCGGCACGCCATGCCTCACGGCTCGCCGCATCGCCCAAAGTGTTGAGGTGCAGAGTGACGCCTTCAATCCCAAGCTCTTTCAAGAGCTGATCGGCCATCGCCAGCAATTCAACATCAGCTTGCGGCTCTGCGGCTCCGATAATCTCGGCATCGATCTGGTGAAACTGGCGATAGCGCCCCTTTTGCGGACGCTCATAGCGGAATAGCGGGCCATGGGTTGCGACCTTGAGCGGCGCGTGCTGCTGCCAACCATTGGTGAGATAGGCGCGCGCAATTCCGGCAGTGAATTCAGGGCGCAAAGTCAGCGAATCCCCACCGCGATCTTCAAAGGAGTACATCTCTTTTGACACCACGTCGGTGGTCTCGCCAATTGCGCGGCTGAACACTTCGGTCTTTTCGAACACTGGCATCTCGACACGTCGGAAGCGATAGAGCCGCCGAACATGTTCGAACGCTTCGACAACGCGGGAGAAGCCCTCGGCATCGGGGCCGAATATATCCTGAGTGCCGCGAATGGCTTTGGGAGTGTTCTTGGACATGTTGCTTTCTTTTTCGATTAGCCGCGCGATTACGACCAAGGGAGGTCTTTCGCAATGGCGCAACTCAAGCTAAAGCGCGCGCCGAGGTCGAGAGAGGGGCCAAACAACACCAACGAGGAAACCCTCACCATGCGTATCGACAAGATCCCAACCGGCTCAAACCCGCCCGATGATCTCAATGTCATCATCGAAGTGCCAACTGGCGGAGAGCCGGTCAAATACGAGTTCGACAAGGAAAGTGGCGCGCTGTTTGTCGATCGCATCCTGCACACGCCGATGCGCTATCCCGCCAATTACGGCTTTGTCCCACACACGCTTTCGCCCGATGGTGACCCGCTTGATGCGCTGGTGATTGCACGTTCGCCCTTTATTGCCGGCTGTGTTGTCCGCGCTCGCCCGATCGGTGTGCTCAACCTTGAAGACGAGCATGGCGGCGATGAAAAGCTCATCTGCGTGCCGGTCGATACGACCTTCCCGTATTATTCGGATGTCGGCGAAACCAAGGACCTGCCGTCAATCATCCTGCAGCAGATCGAGCACTTCTTCACCCACTACAAAGATCTGGAAGCGGAAAAATGGGTCAGGATCGGCAAGTGGGGCGACCGCGAGGAAGCGCGCAAAATCGTTGTCGAAGCGATTGAGCGGGCCAAGGACTGATCCGCCTGGCCCGATGGCGGGCGATCAGATGACGCTGGCAACGGCCCGGAAGCACGCCGTGAGCACCAGCGGCAAGCCAATGGCCAGGATCCACAGCACGATCACGTCGCGGCGAAATGCCGAACCGGTAGCCGGATCTGCGACCACCTCGTCCGAGAGATCGGTCCAGCGCCGCTCAAACCAGCGGCATGCCGGAATGATGGCCGCGACAAGCACGACCAAGGCCAGATATGGCAGGATCGACATGCCTGTCGTGGTGATTGCCTTCACAGTCACAAAGATCTGCAGGCCGGTATACACAAGCAAGGCATAGGCGACATGGTCGCTCATCGCCTTGCGCCAATCGCGTGCGCCGTCCTCTGTTGCGGCACTCGCTTCGCCTGATTGCGCATAGTCGGCCACTTTGTGCCGCGAATAATCACTCATGTTCCGCTCCCCAACGGATTCTCTTCCCGGGGAGGATTATTCCAAAACGCGCGGCTTGTTGCAAGGGCAGTAACCAAACCGAAATTTTGTTGCAGATTTCGCAATCATCAGGCCAGATTCACGCCGACACGCAAAAATCCTGCCAAATCGTCGATTGAGCCCTTTTCTGTACGAATTCCGATGCTAAGTCTGGCATTGATGAGTTCGACAGACACAATCGAAAATGCGCCGACCGACGCCACCGCTCCGCTGCCCAATGGCGGGCTGGAGGTCATCTCGATCGCCAAATCCTATGACAAGCGGGCGGTCCTGACCGACATCTCGCTGACGGTTGGCAAAGGCGAAGTGCTGGGCCTGCTGGGGCCGAACGGTGCGGGCAAGACGACCTGCTTCTATTCCATCATGGGGTTGGTCAGGCCCGATTCCGGCCGCATCCTGATGGATGGCGAGGACGTCACCGCGCTGCCGATGTATCGCCGGTCCATCCTCGGCCTGGGTTACCTGCCGCAGGAAACCAGCATCTTTCGCGGGATGACGGTTGAGCAGAACATCAATTGCGTGCTCGAACTGGTCGAGCCCGATCCAGAGACGCGCGCTGCTGAATTGGAGCGGCTGCTGGGCGAATTCGGTCTCGAAGGCTTGCGCGCTTCCGCGGCGATGGCGCTGTCAGGAGGCGAACGGCGGCGCTGCGAAATCGCACGAGCGCTGGCGGCCAAGCCTTCGATCATGCTGCTCGATGAGCCCTTTGCCGGGATTGATCCGCTGTCGATCAGCGATATTCGTGACCTGGTCAAAGACCTCAAGGCGCGCGGCATTGGCGTGCTGATAACCGATCACAATGTCCGCGAAACGCTCGATATCGTTGATCGCGCTTGCATTATATATGGAGGGCAGGTGCTGTTTGCCGGCACCCCGCAGGAACTGGTCGCTGACGAAAATGTCCGACGCCTTTATCTCGGCGAGAGCTTTACGCTCTAGGGGGCATTCCAATGGCGCTCGGACCAAGGCTGGATCTCCGCCAATCGCAATCATTGGTGATGACGCCGCAATTGCAGCAGGCGATCAAGCTGCTGGCGGCCTCCAATCTTGAGCTCGAAACTTTCATCGGTGAGGCGCTGGAGGCCAATCCACTGCTCGAGGCGGGCGCGGTTTCGAGCGAGGCAACCGGGCCTGAGGGCGAGCCCGACGATATTCCGCGTGAGGAATTCACCTCTGACCAATTGATGTCGCAGGCACAGGGCGAAAGCGAGGCCCCGCTGGATATCGATACAAGCGCGCTCGACCGCGATCGCGACACGGGCGACGGCGCTCCCAGCGGGTCCGATTGGGGTGCAGCCCAAAGCAGCGGCGGCGGGTTCGAAGAATGGCCTGACCTCGAAGCGACGCGCGCTTCGGAGACCACGCTGGCTGAACATCTCAACGAACAAGTGGGTTCGGTCGCCGTCAATGATGGCGAGGCCTTTATTGCACGCCATATCATCGGATTACTCGACGAAGCGGGATACCTACCATTCGATCTGCTCGAGATCTCGCGCGATCTCGGCGTGTCGATGGATGAGCTCGAAGACGCGCTGACAGTAGTGCAAATGCTTGAACCCAGCGGCGTAGGCGCCCGCAGCCTGTCCGAATGTCTCGCAATCCAGGCCCGCGACGCCAATCGCTTCGATCCGTGCATGGAGCGATTGCTCGACAATCTGGAGCTGGTCGCGCGGGGTGAAGTGGCCAAGCTCAAACGGTTATGCCGTGTCGATGACGAAGATCTGGCGGATATGCTGCAGGAGATACGCAGCTATGATCCCAAGCCTGGCCTGGCGTTCGGCGCCGGCGGGGCCAGCACTGTCGTGCCCGACATATTGCTCAATGAGAACAGCCAGGGCGGCTGGGATATCGCCGTTAATGAAGACACATTGCCGCGGCTGATCGTCAATCGGAACTATTATGTGGAGCTCAGCGATGGTGCTCCCGACCCGGAGGCGCAAGGCTGGCTCAAGGAAAAGCTCGCCGACGCGCATTGGCTGATCCGCGCGCTCGACCAGCGTCAGAAGACCATCCTCAAGACCGCATCAGCGATCGTCAAACACCAGGACGGGTTCTTCCGTCGCGGCGTGTCCGAGCTGAGACCGCTGACCTTGCGCGAAGTCGCTGAAGAGATCGAAATGCATGAAAGCACGGTCAGCCGGGTCACCAGCAACAAGTTCCTGTCGTGCGAGCGCGGCTGCTTTGAGCTCAAATACTTCTTCAGCAGCGGCGTGGCGTCGAGCGATGGTGAAGGCGCCAGCTCGGAGGCGATCAAGGCGCGGATCAAGGCGCTGGTTGACGGCGAGGACCCCAAAAAGGTGCTGTCAGACCAGAAGCTGGTCGACCTGCTCAAAGAAGAGGGTTTTGACCTCGCCCGCCGTACCGTGGCCAAGTATCGCGAGGCGATTGGCATCGGTTCGAGCGCGCAAAGAAGGCGGGCGAAGAAGCTTCAGAGCCTGTGATTGGAGCCGCCAAATTGTGCTTGGTGTCGCAGGTCAACGGCGCGAAATCCGGCCTGATCGGCAGAAAACCGCCAAAAATACCCCTGTGACTCAAATGACTCACAATTTTTTGGGTCGCCCATTTACGGCGCGTTAACCTTTTCCGTTCACATCTTGTGTGGTTAATACATGACAACACCTCTTTACGAGGCGTTACGGCAACCAGACTGGGGCAATAGGGGACCAGCAATGCGAGTTCTGTTGATTGAGGATGAGCCGACAACGGCTAAAGCTATTGAGCTCATGCTCACCACTGAAGGTTTCAATGTCTACTCGACCGATCTGGGCGAGGAAGGCTTGGATCTCGGCAAGCTGTATGATTACGACATCATCCTGCTCGATCTCAACCTGCCGGATATGCATGGCTATGACGTGCTCAAGAAGCTGCGCGTAGCGAAAGTGCAAACCCCGGTTCTGATCCTTTCGGGCATTGCCGAAATGGACAGCAAAATCCGCAGCTTTGGTTTTGGCGCTGACGATTACGTCACCAAGCCATTCCATCGCGAAGAGCTGGTCGCTCGCATCCACGCTGTGGTGCGTCGCTCGAAAGGCCACAGCCAATCGATCATCCGCACTGGCAAGCTGGCCGTGAACCTTGATGCCAAGACTGTTGAAGTCGATGGCGCCCGCGTCCACCTGACCGGCAAGGAATATGCGATGCTTGAGCTGCTTTCACTGCGCAAGGGCACCACGCTGACCAAAGAAATGTTCCTCAACCATCTCTATGGCGGGATGGATGAGCCTGAACTCAAAATCATCGACGTATTTATCTGTAAGCTGCGCAAAAAGCTCAGCCATGCATGCGGCGGCGAGAACTACATCGAAACCGTCTGGGGCCGTGGCTATGTGCTGCGTGATCCGCAAGACGAGGCCGAAGCTGCCTAAGTCTCTTCTCTCAGTTACTCAAAACTCACGCCCGGGGATCATTCCTCGGGCGTTTTTCTTTGTCCGCATGCGCTGAGATCGAGACCGCTCGGCTCCTGGAATGTGCGCAAATCAAATTCATGCGTGATCGCCAAGAGGTGATCGAAGATGTCTGCCTGGATCGCTTCGTATTCGCCCCAATTGGTGGTGTTGGTGAAGCAATAGAGCTCAATCGGCAGGCCTTGCGGGCCTGATGGCAATTGACGCACCAACAAGGTGAATTTGTGCTCTTCGATCTTGGGATGCGATTTGAGATAGGCGATGATGTAGGCGCGCAAGGTTCCGACATTGGTCAAGCGTCGGGCATTGACCGGGCTGCTATCGTCAGCCCCCTCCTTGGCGTTCCACTCGCTCAATTCCTCCTCTTTGGAGGCCAAATAGTCTTCGAGCAGGTGGAAACGCTTGAGGCCTTCAACCTCGTCCTCGCTCAGAAAGCGGATCGAGTTCTGATCGATCACCAATGAGCGCTTGATCCTGCGACCGCCGCTCTCGCTCATCCCGCGCCAATTTCGATAGGAATCGGTCACCAGCCGGTAGGTCGGGATCGCAGTGATCGTCTTGTCGAAATTCTGCACTTTGACCGTGTGCAACGAGATATCGATCACATCACCATCGGCGTTCATACTGGGCATCTCAATCCAGTCGCCGCGCCGGATCATGTCATTGGTGGTGATCTGGATGCTGGCGACCAGCGACAGGATCGTATCCTTGAAAACCAGCAGCAGAACCGCGGTGATCGCGCCGAGGCCAGACAGCAGCAGCAAGGGCGATTGCTGGATCAGCACCGAGACCATGATGATCGCCGCGCCGCACAGGACGAGGATCTTTACGACCTGGACATAGCCCTTGATCGGGCGATTGCGCGATCGTGGCAGCCGCTCATAGAGCTCATTGGCATAGGTCAGTGCGCGAACGATCCCCATCGCCACCGACAGCACGATCAGGGTCTGCGCCACATTGGTGATGACCGTGCGCACTTCCTCATCGAGCGTCGGCACCAGCTCTATCCCGCGCGAGATGATCAGCAGCGGAAACACAGTGGCGAACCAGGCGGCCGATTTATCCGCCGTCTTGCTCCGCACATCCATGTAAGGCGCGACCGCCCGCAGGATGACGTATTTGAGCAGGTAATTGACCGCGACAGCGATCACCAGCAGGCCAACAATTCCGATCGTGGTCTGCAGCCAGGGCTCAAGTTCGGCGTAAGCGATTTGCAAATCTCTCATAGCAATGCCGGTTAGCGGCAAGGTGATCGGTTGCTCAAGTCATTCCTGCACTGGACAAACACTTATGACCCGGCATAGCGCGGCGATATGACCGCACACAAAGAAGGCGACCCGACCACTCTCAGCCGGCTCTATGGACGCTCGGTGGGCAAACCGCTGCGCGCGCGCCAACAGGGCCTGGTCGACAACCTCCTGCCCAAGATCGCCGTTCCGAGCGAAGGCGAAGTGACCGCCGAGCGCCTGTTCGGCGAGGATTGCGCGCTCCATTTCGAGATCGGCTTTGGTGCCGGCGAGCATCTGGCCTACCGCGCGGACCTCTTGCCCAATCATGGCTTCATCGGCGCAGAGCCCTTTCTCAATGGCGTCGCACAGGCGCTAGGACATATCGAGGAACAACGCTTGGCGAATGTGCGGCTCCACCATGGGGACGCGCTCGAAGTGCTCTCACGCGTCCCTGACGGCGGCCTGACGATGCTTTATCTGTTGCACCCCGATCCCTGGCCCAAAAACAAGCACGCCAAGCGCCGGATGATGAATGACGGACCAGTGCGGATGATCGCAGACAAGCTCAAGCCCGGCGGCGAATTCCGCTTTGGCACTGACCATCCAGTCTATCTGCGGCACGCGCTGATGGTGATGCAGCGCTTCACGGATGAATTTGAATGGGTGGTCGAAGGCCGCTCAAGCTGGGAGAACCGCCCCAGCGGCTGGTGCGAGACCCGCTATGAGCACAAGGCCCGCAACACATTTGGCCATGAAGTTTGGTATTTCCGGTTCAGGCGGAAATAGGATCAGCCCACCACACCCGCATTGGCGAGCACAGCCAAGGTCAACACGTCTGGCGCGATCGCGGTCATCGGGACGATCTGAACCGGTTTTTCCATGCCGAGCAGCATCGGACCCACGGTCGCATTGCTGCCCAGTTCGCGCAGCAATTTGGCCGAAAGATTGGCCGATTGCAGGCCCGGCATGATCAGCACATTGGCCGGCCCGGACAGGCGACTGAACGGGTAAAGGCTCATCACAGCCGGATTGAGCGCGGCATCAGGCGCCATCTCACCCTCATATTCGAAACCAGGATCCTGTGCGTCGAGGATCGCCACCGCGTCACGAATGTTACCAAGCCATTGGCCCGATGGATTGCCGAATGTCGAATAGGACAGGAACGCCACGCGTGGCTCATGCCCCATGCGGCGCGCCACGGCGGCGGTCTCGCGCGCGATATGCGCCAGGTCAGACGCGCTTGGACGCTCATTCATGGTTGTATCCGCAAGGAACGTCGTGTGGTTCTTGCCGATCATCATATGCACGCCAAACGGAACCGCGTCTGGTTTGGGATCGAGCACGAGATTCACCTCGCGAACGGTCTGCGCAAAGGTGCGTGTCAGACCGGTGATCATCCCGTCGCCATGGCCCAGCGCGACCAACAAGGCGGCGAAGACATTGCGCTCCTGATTGACCATTCGGCGCACATCTCGCTGTGTATACCCACGACGCTGCAGGCGCTGGTAGAGATAGTCGACCATTGCCGGGATATGCTCGGACGTGGCCGAATTCTCGATCTCAAAACTGCCCGGATCGGACACCGACAGCTGATGCAGCTTGTCGACCACGGCCTTTGTCCGGCCGACCAGGATCGGCGTGCCATAACCGAAATCGCGATATTGGATCGCTGCGCGCAGCACGACTTCTTCTTCGGCTTCGGCGAAGACCATCCGTTTGGGGCTGGCTTTGGCTTCGTTGTAGACTCCGGTCAGGACCGAAGTCGTTGGATTGAGCCGCGATTTGAGCGCGGTCGCATATTCTTCGAAATCGTCGATCTTCGACATCGCGACGCCCGAATCCATCGCCGCCTTGGCCACGGCTGAAGACACGACTTCGATCAGGCGTGGATCAAACGGCGCGGGAATGATGTAGTCGGTGCCGAACTTCTGGTTCTTACCATAGGCGCTGGCCACTTCCTCTGGCACACGCTCGCGCGCAAGCTCAGCGATGGCAGTGGCTGCTGCGATCTTCATCTCTTCATTGATCGTCGTCGCCTGCACGTCGAGCGCGCCGCGGAAAATGAACGGGAAGCCCAGAACATTGTTGACCTGGTTGGGGAAGTCGGAGCGGCCCGTGGCGATGATCGCGTCAGGACGCACAGCCTTGGCTTCGTCAGGCATGATCTCGGGCACCGGATTGGCCATGGCGAAGATGATTGGCTTGTCCGCCATCTTCTCGACCCATTCGGGCTTGAGCGCGCCAGCGGCTGACAGGCCCAGGAAGATGTCGGCGCCAACCAGCGCTTCTTCGAGATTGGCGGCCTTGGTATCGACCGCATGCGCGCTCTTCCATTGGTCAATATTGTCTCGCCCGATCGTGATCGGCCCGGAGCGATCGCACATAATGACGTTTTCGTGCTTCACGCCCATCGCCTTGATCAAAGCGGTGCAGGCAATCGCAGCCGCCCCTGCCCCGTTCACGACCACTTTGACATCTTCGATGTTGCGATCAGTCAGGAAGCACGCATTGAGCAAGCCAGCCGCGGTGATAATCGCGGTGCCGTGCTGGTCATCATGCATGATCGGGATGTTGAGACGCTCGCGCAACGCGGCTTCGATGATGAAGCATTCAGGCGCTTTGATGTCCTCAAGGTTGATGCCGCCAAAGCTGGGCTCCATCAGCGCCACCGCATTGATGAAGGCTTCGGGATCTTCGGTCGCCAATTCGATATCGATCGAATCCACGTCAGCGAAGCGCTTGAACAGAACTGCCTTGCCTTCCATCACTGGCTTGGATGCCAGCGCGCCAAGATTGCCCAGGCCCAGAATGGCGGAACCGTTGGAAATCACCGCAACCAGATTGGACCGGGCAGTGTAGCGCGCGGCCAGCGCGGGGTCTTCGGCAATGGCTTCGACTGGAGCTGCAACGCCGGGAGAATAGGCCAGGCTCAGATCACGCTGCGACGCCATTGGCTTTGAGGCAACGATTTCGATCTTACCCGGACGAATAGTCTCGTGGTAAAACAGTGCTTCGCGCGTGGTGAATGTCACCTGCTGGTCTTTGGACATATGCCCGGTCTCCCTAAGATCCGTAGATCGCTTAGCCGCCTTCAGATGCAAGCGATAGGGGAAAGAGCGATGCTACCCGTTCCGAATCACCTAAGCGCTGGCTAGTCGTTAGTTATGGCTGGCAAATCCACCCCAATGATGGAGCAATATCTCGCGCTCAAGCGCGAGGCGGGCGATTGCCTGCTGTTCTATCGCATGGGCGATTTTTTCGAGCTGTTTTTCGAGGATGCGCGAGTGGCGGCAGGGGTGCTCGATATCGCGCTGACCAGCCGCGGCGAGCATGACGGGGATGCAGTGCCGATGTGCGGCGTGCCCGTGCACGCGGCCGAGGGCTATCTCGCTCGATTGATCAAGGCAGGCTGCCGGGTTGCGATCGCGGACCAAGTCGAGACACCCGAAGAAGCCAAATTGCGCGCCAAGGCTGAAGGACGTCCATCGTCCAAGGCGCTGGTCAAGCGCGACATCATCCGCTTTGTCACCGCTGGCACCTTGACCGAAGAGGCTTTGCTTGAGCCGAGGCGAGCCAATCTGCTGGTGGCTATCAGCGAGGTGCGCGGGACGATCGGCGTTGCCTCTTGCGACATTTCGACCGGGCACATGGTGCTCGAAGATTGCCCACCAGAGATGCTGAGCGCTGCGCTTGCCCGGCTTGGTGCGAGTGAGATTGTCGCCGCCGAGGACTGGTCATCTGCTGGCGAGGACATGATCCTTCGCCCGCGCGGAGACTTCTCAAGCGAAGCCGGTGCAAAGTCGCTCCAGCGAATCCACGAAGTGTCGACGCTCGATGGGTTTGGCGATTTTTCGCGCGCCATGCTGTCAGCGGCGGGCGGATTGATCGCCTATCTTGACCATGTCGGTCGCGGAACCCTGCCGCTTCTGCTGCCACCACGCACAATCGCCGATCGCGCCACGCTGGCGATGGATGAGGCGACCCGCACAAGCCTGGAAATCCTCGAGAGCAGCAATGGCGGGCGCACTGGCAGCCTGGTTGCTTCGGTTGACCGCTGTGTGACGGGTGCGGGCGCTCGACTGCTGGCGGAAGACCTCTCCGCCCCCCTGCTCGATCGTCAGGCCATCGAGGACCGTTTGGCGTTGGTGCAATTCTGGCTCGACCGTCCGATCGATCGCGCGGATCTTCGCGATATCATGCGCGGCCTGCCTGATCTGGGCCGTGCGCTAGGACGGATCGTCGCGGGCCGCGGATCACCACGAGATCTGGGCCAGGTGCGCGACGGGTTGTTTGATGCGCAGCGCATTTGCGACAGCATGGCGGCCCATGGCGATCGCCCCGCCCTGCTCGACGCATTGCTGCCCGCGCTGACCGGGCATGGCGCGCTGATCGATCATCTGCAGCGCGCGCTTGTCGAAAGCCCCCCGACCGAACGCAGCAATGGCGGTTATATCGCCGATGGCTTCGATGCTTCGCTTGATGAATTGCGCGAAGTCTCCGGCAATGCTCGGCGCGCGATTGCAGCGATGGAAGCGCGCTATCGCGACGAGACCGGGATTGCCTCGCTCAAGATCAAGCATAATGGCGTGCTGGGCTATTTCATCGAAGTGCCAAACCGTCACGCTGATGCCTTGATGGATCCCGAAAGCGGCTTTGCGCATCGGCAGACCATGAAAGGTGCGGTGCGATTCAATTCGGTCGCGCTGCACGAAGAGGCGACCCGGATTGCTGAGGCAGGCGGACATGCGCTAGCGGCCGAAGAGGCGCATTTCGAGGAACTGACCACGGCCGTCGAAGCGGCACAACGCGCGATCGCGGCGACAGCCAGCGCGCTGGCCCGGCTCGACGTGGCGACCGGTCACGCCGAGCGGGCGGCGGAAGGCGATTGGTGCAAGCCTGAGATCGATGAAGGCGATGGTCTAGCCATCATGGGTGGTCGCCATCCGGTGGTCGAAGCCGCTTTGGCCAGCACGGGCGAAAGATTTGTCGCCAATGACTGCCAGCTGGCGCCCGACAATCGGCTGTGGCTTATTGGCGGACCCAATATGGGCGGTAAGTCGACTTTCCTGCGGCAGAATGCGTTGATCGTGCTGATCGCCCAAGCAGGCGGTTTCGTGCCCGCCAGTTCGGCCCGGATTGGCTTGGTGGATCGCCTGTTCAGCCGGGTCGGCGCGTCAGACAATCTCGCGCGTGGCCGCTCTACCTTTATGGTCGAAATGGTCGAGACAGCGGCAATCTTGAGCCAGGCGACGGATCGCAGCTTTGTCATCCTCGACGAAGTCGGGCGCGGCACATCAACCTATGATGGATTGGCCTTGGCCTGGGCGGTGGTTGAAGCGGTTCATTCGACAATTGCCTGCCGCTGCTTATTTGCAACCCATTATCACGAACTCGCCCGCTTGGCCGAGAGTTGCGACGCCTTGAGCCTGCACCATGTTCGGGCGCGTGAATGGCAAGGCGACCTCGTGCTGCTGCATGAACTGGCGGATGGGCCCGCTGATCGCAGCTATGGCCTGGCGGTCGCCAAGCTTGCTGGTGTTCCGCCGGCAGTGGTCAGCCGCGCGCAGCAAGTCTTGCAAAAGCTTGAGGCTGCTCGCGAGGAAACAGGCGGTCTGGCCGCAGGGCTAGGAGAGCTGCCTCTTTTCGCCGCGGCGGCGCCTGCTGCTGAGCCGGAACCCGAAGACGATCTGGCGGTGAAGCTGCAAAGCACTGATTTGGATGCACTTTCTCCACGCGAAGCGCTAGACCTGCTTTACGCATGGCAACGCGAGCTCAAATCCACCAATCCTTAACCGAAATCGCGCTATTTCTGACTGCATGTTGATGCAGATTTTCGAGAAGAACAAAGCTGTGCTGAGCTTTGCTGCCGTAACTATCGGCGGAGCGATGATTTTCGCCGCCACGACTGGCGTTGGTGGTGGGGCACGCCCAGAGCCGGAGCCTGTCCAAGAAGCAGCTGCGAAGCCGCGTGAGCCGGCCAAGCCGACGACATCCTTTGCTGACATGGTCGGTGAATACGAGCCCGACGTGGATCCTGAGACAGGTGAAAAAATTCCCGCAAACGATGCGCCAAATGGTGGCTTCGGCGCGCAGGCTGTGGCCAATGCCGAAGGTGTCCGCAACGACGCTCCACCTGCCCGTCCGCGCCGCTCAGAGCGGCCCCGTCAGGCTCAGCGGCCCACACGGCCTAGCGGCGGCCCTGCTGGCGCAAATGTGCCTGAACCGGGACGCAAAGGCGCCCGCGTCTCGCCTAAGGACGTATTCTAAGCCGTTTGACGCTTAGCGCGTCGGGACCGGCGCTTCGCCCGAATAATCGTAGAAGCCGCGCCCGGTCTTGCGACCCAGCCATCCCGCTTCGACATATTTCACCAGCAAGGGTGCTGGACGATATTTGGTGTCGCGCGTGGTCTTGTAGAGCACTTTGATGATGTCGAGGCAGGTATCGAGCCCGACAAAATCAGCCAGTTGCAGCGGCCCCATCGGGTGATTGAGGCCCAGCCGGCAGCCCTTATCGATATCTTCAATGCCCGCGGTCGACTGGCCCAGCACGAACACCGCTTCGTTGATCATCGGCAGCAGGATGCGGTTGACGACAAAGCCCGGCTCATCCTGGCTCAGCACCACCTGCTTGCCCAGACCTTCGGCGAAGGCCGTGATCTGGTCAGTGGTCGATTGCGAGGTTGCGAGGCCGGGAATCACCTCGATCAAACCCATGACCGGCACCGGGTTGAAGAAGTGCAAGCCAATGAAGCGCTCGGGATCGGGCGAGTAATTGGCCATCCGCGTGATCGGGATCGAGCTGGTGTTGCTCGCCATAATTGCATCGTCAGCAAGAATCTCTCCAGCGCTCTCGAAGATCTTCTGCTTGATTGGCTCTTGCTCGGTTGCCGCTTCGATGATCAGCGAAGCGTCGGCCATAGGAGCGTAATCGCCGACCGGCTCAATCCGTCCCAGCAGGCTCTCGGCATCCTCGGCTTCGAGCTTGCCGCGCCCGACCAGCTTGACCAGCGACTTCTCGATTGCCGCCTTGCCCGCTTCGGCGCGCGCCAGATCAATATCGCTCAGCAGCACTTTCATGCCGTGTTGAGCAACGGTCTGGGCGATCCCGGTCCCCATTTGACCAGCTCCAATTACGCCGATTTTCTGCATGGCAACATTCCCTTCGCAAGCGCAGCAAAGTGGGCCTGTTAGCGGGGCATTTGCATTATGGCCAGAGACTTGCCCTAGCGGTTGGCGCCGGGCACCCATTTGACGTCGGCGCGACCATTGTCGTTGAGCACGCGCGCGAGCACGAAGAGCAGGTCAGACAGTCGATTGATATAGGCCAATGCGTGCGGGTTGACCGCGTCCTGCGTGGCCATGGCAGTGACCGCGCGTTCCGCCGCCCGCGTCGCCGCACGCGCGATATGTGTGCGTGCCGAGGCCTCGCTTCCGCCGGGCAGCACAAAGCTGGTCAGCGGCTCCAGATTGTCATTGAGCGCATCGATCTGTTGTTCGAGCCATTCGACCTGGCCAGCAACCATGCGCAATTCCATCTCGGAAGGGGTGAAATCGCCATCCTCACTCGGCGTGGCGAGATCGGCGCCAAGATCGAACAGATCGTTCTGGACCCGAGTCAGCGCAGCGCTGTGACCATCATCGCTGATGGCACAGATCGCCAAGCCAATCGCGCTGTTGGCTTCGTCGACCGCACCAATCGCTGCCATGCGTGCGGAGTGCTTTTCGACCCGCGAACCGTCGACCAGTCCGGTCGTCCCGTCATCGCCGGTGCGGGTGTAAATCTTGTTGAGCTTTACCATCGAGCCACCTTAGCAGTGCGGACGGGCGGCTTCATCACCGCGATATGGCGAGCAGGATCGCAACCACCACGACTGCCAGGGCTTGGTATTTGATCCGGGCAAACATTGCGCGGTTCTGCGCCAGCTGCATCTCGGTGACGGTCTCGCCCTCGCCGCTTTCAAGATCGACCTTGGTGGTCTGTAGGAATGCGATGATTCCGCGAACAAGCGAAACGAGAACCATGATGCACAGGATGATGAGCGCGGGTACGAGGATATAGGCCATGGCAGTTACTTAGACGCTCCAATACGAGATACCAGACGGCAAATTTCGCAATCGCAATTGCTCTGCCAACAACAATCCATCTTCACCGCTGTTCCTGAGATCAGCCAGCGACGGCGAATTGCGACGTTTGGCGAGCTTATTCCCATTCTCGTCCATCAGCAAACCGTGATGATGCCAATCGGGCACAGGCAGGCCCAGCAATTCTTGCAGAACACGATGGATATGGGTCGAACGAAACAGATCCTGCCCGCGCGTCACCAACGTCACCCCGTCGGCCGCATCGTCCAAAGTCGCCGCCAAGTGATAGCTCGCCGGTTCCTCCTTGCGGACAATCACAATGTCGCCGAACTCGCGTGGATCAGCGATCACCGAACCGGCCAAGGCGTCGACCCAGATCCGCTCGCCGACCTCCTGCATTGCCTTGTGCACATCGAGCCGCAGCGCAAACGGCTTTTCCGGATCGACCTCGCGACCCTTGCAGGTGCCGGGATAGACCGGACCTTCAGGCCCTGCGTGCTGCGAGGCCGCCTGGATCTCGGACCGCGTGCAAGTGCAGCGATAGAGCAGACCGCGCTCGAGCAGGTCTTCAGCAGCCGATTGATAGCTTTCGATGCGGGTCGATTGCATCGGCACTTCAAACCATTCGAGACCCAGCCATTCGAGATCACGGCGGAATTCGTCAGTCAGTTCGGGCCGTGATCGAGCGCCATCAATATCCTCGATCCGCAGCAGAAACGTGCCACCGGCATCGCGCGCCAGATCATGCGCAATGATCGCCGAGAGGGCATGGCCAAGATGCAGATGCCCGTTGGGACTGGGCGCAAAGCGGGTGATAGTTTCCACAGGCACTCTCTTGGCACAGCGGCGCACAAAGCACCAAGTCACAAGCACTTGCGTGTGCCCGTCCACAGCGCTTCCACAGCTCGCCACTGTGGAAACCGCCATCGTAATGGGTTTGACTCTTTTCCATGCCACGGCATGATTCGGTCAATCAGGGAGGAGCGCTAAGCTGTGTTCAAAACCGAACTGATCGAAAGCGCGGCGCAGTTTCGCAGCGCTGATGAGGACCCGACACGCAATCTGTCGGCATGCCCTGCGCTTGTGCTCAACGCCGACTACACGCCGCTTTCCTACTACCCGCTAAGCCTGTGGCCGTGGCAGACCGCGATCAAGGCGGTGTTCCTCGATCGGGTCGACATTGTCGAAAGCTATGATCGCGAAGTGCATTCGCCCAGCCTCGACATGAAAATCCCCAGCGTGATCGCGCTGCGGCAATATGTGAAGCAGAGCGAGTTTCCGGCCTTCACCCGGTTCAACCTGTTCCTGCGCGATCGCTTTCAGTGCCAATATTGCGGCAGCGGCAGCAATCTGACGTTTGACCATGTCATTCCGCGCCGCTTGGGCGGCAAGACGACGTGGGAGAACATCGCCACCGCCTGCGCGCCTTGCAATATGAAAAAGGGTGGCCGCACGCCCAAACAGGCCAATATGAGCATTCAGCAACGGCCGATCCGGCCGACCAGCTGGCAGCTGCAGCAGCACGGCAAACAATTCCCGCCCAATTATCTGCACGAGACCTGGCGCGACTGGCTCTATTGGGACATCGAGCTCGAGGCTTGACCTCGGCCGCAATCGGCTCAAGGCTGCGCCGATGATTTCGGTAATCCTGTCAGTGCTGCTGATCGCATGCACGATTGTCATCCATTACGAGACCCTGCGCATGACGTCGCAGGGCGCGACCGAGCTCAATATCCGCCCGCGCACACGGCTGTGGCTGATGCTGACCGCGGCGATCGCTTCGCATGTCGTGCATGTCATCCTTTATGCGATCGGCTTTGTCCTGATCGAACATGTGTTCGAAGTCGCGACGCTGGAGGGGCCGCATTCGGGCGTGTTCAACGACGCCTTCTATTTCGCCATCACCAGCTACACGACCTTGGGGATCGGCGATCTCTATCCGACCGGCGAAGCACGGTTGCTGAGCGGGATTTGCGCGTTGAACGGCCTTGTCATGGTCACTTGGACCGCCTCGGTGACCTATCTCTATATGGAGCGCTATTGGTCCAATGGTGGACCGAAGAGTTAAGTCACCGCAGCCCGTTGATTGAACTCAGGCCGCTCAAACTCGCGGCTCGCCAGCACATCGCTGAGATGCTGCGCCGCCGCGGCGATATCGGCAAAGCGCAAATAGGCCGGCGCAAAGCCCAGCCGCAAAATATCGGGATCGCGGAAATCACCAATCACCCCGCGCGCGATCAGCGCTTGGCAGATCGCGTAAGCGCAATGGTGACGAAAGGAGAGCTGGCTGCCGCGATGGGCGCTGTCAGCCGGCCCGACCTGGTCGAGCGCGACGCCATGGCCATCGAGGCAGTTGAGGAAGAACTCCGATAGCGCTTGCGACTTCTGGTAAAGGCGATCGACCCCGATTTCCGCAATCAGATCGACCCCGACCTCAAGCGCGGTCAGTCCGAGCACAGGCGAGGTGCCGCATTGCAATCGTTCGATCCCAGGCGCCGCGTCGTAATCGTCTAAGAAGGCGAAAGGCTGGCTGTGGCCAAACCAGCCCGTCAAAGGCTGCTGAAGGCCGCTCAGATGCCGCTCAGCGACAAAAACGAAGGCCGGGGCACCGGGACCCCCGCAGAGATATTTGTAGCCACAGCCGGTCGCAAAATCGGCCTCAACACCATTGAGATCGACCGGCATTGCGCCCGTGCTATGCGACAGGTCCCAAAGCACCAGCGCGCCCGCATCATGCGCGGCCTTGGTTAGCGCCGCCATGTCGAACAATTCGCCGCTCTTGTAATGCGAATGGGTCAGCATCAGCAGCGCGACATCGTCATCGAGCGCAGCGATCATATCCTCGCGCTGAGCCAGTCGCCGCTCCGCCAGACCCTGCTTTTCCAGCCCTTCGATCATGTAGATATCGGTCGGGAAATTGCCCGGTTCGGACAGCACGACCTTGCGACCGGGACGCATCGCCAAAGCGGCACCAATCAGCTTGAACAGATTGGCACTAACCGTGTCGCAGGCGATCACTTCGTGTCGTTGCGCGCCAATCATCGGTGCAATCTTGGCGCCAACGCGGCTGCCAAGCTCAAACCAGCCGGCATCGTTCCACGAACGGATCAGGCCATCGCCCCATTCCTGCTCGATCGCGCGCTGCATCGCGGCCGGCGTATCCTTGGGCAAAGCACCAAGCGAATTGCCATCGAGATAGATCACCCCTCCGGGCAGGAGGAAGCGATCGCGGTAGGATGCCAGCGGATCGGCTGCATCGAGCTCGCGCGCTTGATCGGCCAGGATCATGCCAGTTCTCGCAGGATTGCCCGAACCGGCGATGCATCCCCGCCCAGGATGGGCAGCGGCAGAGCGATCAGCTCGTAACGACCTTCGGGAACGTCATCGAGCACCAGTCCTTCGAGCACGCGGATATCGTGTTTGAGCACCGCCTTATGCGCATCCATCGTCTTGGAATCCTGCGGATCGATCGAGGGTCCATCAATGCCGACCAGCCGGACGCCCTGGACACCCAACCATTCGATCGTTTCAGCTGCGATCGCGGTGGTGTCGCCATCCCATTCGGCATGCGGGAAGCGCTCAAAGGTGCGGAACAGCACCCGATCGGCGCTGTGGAGATGCGGCAGATCGCCGACTTCAATCAGAGGCCCCACGCCGCGCGCATCGATCACCAGGCATTCGCCGAGATAAGGTTCCAGTTCGACGGTCGCGATGTCAGGCGCAGTCTGTGAATAGTGCAGCGGCGCATCGGCATGCGCACCGGTATGCGTCGACATTGTCACGGCCGAAACATTGACCGGAGAGCCCTCCTCCATCTGCCAGGTCCGCTTTTGCTGGAAGGCTGTGTCGCCTGGCCAGACCGGCAGCTCAGGGCCAAGCGCCTGCGAGATATCCCAGATCTTGCGAGCTGACCCGTCTGCCATCAGATCGCGGTCCTGACGCTCAGCAATTCGGGGAAGAACGCTCCTTTGAGCACGCTGGCGAGATAGGGCACGCCCGGTGTTCCGCCGGTACCGCGCTTGAACCCGATGATCCTTTCGACCGTCTTGAGATGCCCAAACCGCCAGCGCTGGAAATGGTATTCCAGATCGACCAGCTTCTCCGCCAGCTCGTACAGGTCCCAATGTTGTTGCGGATCGCGGTAAATCTCAGCCCAAGCCGCCTCAACCGAAGGATTGTGCACCCATTGTTCGGTTAGCTCGCGCCCGGTTACGTCCGCATCGATCGCAAAACCGCGTTGCGCCAGCAGGCGGATGGCAACGTCATACAGGCTCGCATTGACCGCTTCGGCGCGCAGGCGATCAGACCAGTCGGCATTGCCTTCGTGCAAGGCGATATGCTTGGTGTCGCGCCCGCCGAGCATGAATTCCATCATGCGATATTGTGCCGATTGGAAACCGCTCGATGAGCCCAGGAACGGGCGGATCTGCGAATAATCATGCGGGGTCATTGTGCTGAGCACGTCCCAGCTCTGGATCAATTGCTGCTGCGCCCGTGCAACCCGCGAGAGCATCTTGAAAGCCGGACGCAGATCATCGCGCGCCATATGGTCGCGCGCCTCGGTCAATTCATGCAGGCAAAGTTTGAGCCACAGCTCGCTGGCCTGATGGACCACAATGAACAGCATTTCATCATGCGCCGCAGACGAAGGGTGCTGGGCTGTCAGGATCTTGTCGAGATCGAGATAACTTGAATAGGTGACGTCGTTCGCCATGGACCGATCTCTAGAGCGATCCGGTCACAAATGAAACTATTGAGTAGCTTAGCCTTCGATCACCCGAGTTTCGGGGTGATGTTTGTCCAAGTGCTTTTTGATGATCCGCAGATTGGCTGTGTTCGAGCGGTACAGCACGTCCGCGGCATCGCCCACGACCGGGACCAAGCCTAACAGCGTGTCGAACGCGACATTGCCGCCCATACGCCACAATTTCCACTTGGGCAGGTTGAGGTTGCGCGCTTCCCAAACGATGTAAGCGCCCAAAGCGGTCGTCACGATATCGCCGATCACCGGGATCAGGCCGATCAGCGCATCGAGCCCGATCGGCACATTGACACCGGGAATGCGAAAGCTGCGTTCAAGCAGTAATTCCATCGTTTCCACGCGTTGGCGGATCGACACCGGATCGCTTCCCGTGGGAAGCTGAAACGAGATATTCTGGGGCTGCTCGGGTCTGTTCATACGTGCATCCATGACCCCTAGATGGTGGGTTGGGACAGCGGAAACAAGGGATGGAGCCCCCATTGATTGGCTTGGTAGCCCTCAACCGCCCCGCGCACGAGCGACCAGCGGACCGGCGCTCCAAGCGGAATAAATATCTCCGCCGCCACCATTTCCGCATGAGCTTCCTCGAACTGACGCTGCTTTTCGGCCAAATCGGTGATGGTCAAGGTCGAGGCGACAATATCGTCGGCAACGGCTGAGCACAGGCCGATTTCGAGCTCGCAATTGAACTGGTTGAGGTACCAGCGCGGCGACGCGTAGCGCGCCAAGCGATCGCGCAGCTCAAGCTCGGCGCCCTCGCCAATGCCCACCCGCTCGGTTTCCACTCCAATCGCGTCCCATGCTTCAGACAATTCATCGAACAACAGGTCGCTGCCGGGCCCATCCGGAAGTGCCACTCTGACCATCGCCTGCTCGCCGGTGATCGTTTCCCATTCAAGGATCCGTGCGCGTGCGATACCGCGCCGTTGCTGGAGGCTTTGGCCGGGCCAGCGCGTTGCAGAGCGCTGCTCCGACACGCCCGGCGGGACGATCCAGCTGGTCGGCTGCCATCCGCCCAGTCCGAATGGAGCGATCAAGGCGTTGCGATCAATCGCCATCGACAAGGCCTCGCGACGGTCTGGGTCTGACAACACGCCGTCATCGTTGCGGATGGCCAAGCCCAGCAGGCCCAGGGCCGGGTCGACCTGAATATTGCCGCGCGACAGCGGTCCAAGCTGCGACATCGGAAATGTTTCCAGCTTGCCGTTCATCAGGATATCGGCCTCGCCGCCCGAGAATGCATCCACGGCTTGCGCTGCTGGCAAGGCAAGCACGGTCAATGCGCGGTTGAAATCCTCCCAATCCTCGCGTGCGGGCAACCCTCTTTGCTCTGGCGGCAAGGCGCTGAGCCGCGCCAGGGCCAGCTCCTCTTCGCGCGACAGGATCATCGGGCCCGCGCCGCTGCCACTCTTGATCAGTCCCAGCTCCGGTTGCGCCAGCAGGCGCAGGAATTCGGGCATCGGGCTCGACAGGCGTATCTCGATCACCCGCCCAGTCATGGCCCGAACCTCGGTGATCTTGGCCAGGTCGAGACCCAAAGAGGTGCCATCCAGCTGCCGCAGCGTGTTGCGGAGTATATTTCGCACATCTTCGGCGGAGACTTCTTCGCCATCGGGCCATTCGGCATCGCGCAAGCGGAAGATGTAGCTTTGCCCGTCATCGGTGACGATCCAGCGCTCCGCCAAGGCCGGGACAATCTGTCCACCCGGATCAAGCGCGATCAGGCCTTCATGCGTTGCAGCAGCCAGATGCTGGGCTCCGGGCGACAGGCGAAGCCCGGTTTGAAACAGGCTTTCCTCATCTCCGATGATGGCGACCGTAACCGGTCCGTCATTGTTGGATGGCCCGCATCCGGCGAGCAGCACGCAACCTAAAAGGGATAGCCAGAATCGCATCGCGAAACTGGTTAGCAGGTTGATGGCGATTGGTCAGGCGTTAGCTGCACGCCCAGGATCAACAATCAGACTTTGCGTATGGCTGAAAGATCTGGCGGCGGCGGCGCACGGTGCGCGCGCGTCATCACGCCTTCATTACCAGCAGCCTCGCCTTCGGCCGGCTTGCGGGCGCTAGCGGAATCGATTTCTTCGTCAAAGGCGACGCCAAACCGATCATCCTGGACCCAGGCGACAGTGCCGCCTACCGCGCCGACATTGCGCAATTCGATGGCCAGGCGATTGCCGCGTTGGACGCGCAAATTGCCTTCGCCCATCATACCACCATTAGAAAGATTGCGGACCCGCACGCGATGCGTCTCGCTCGACTGCTCCACCTGAATGCTGGCGAGCAGGAACAAGCTGTCCCGTGATACGCTTCTGGTTTCCAAATCCGTCATTGCCGGACTGACTCCTGCGACTGTTGATCGGCACTCAATGCCCAATTGTTTTCAATCCGGCGGAAAGCGAACCGTTTAGCCCTTCGCAATCGCCGCACGCTGTGAGCTTCAGCTATGAAACCAAGCCTAACGATTGTTTAATCAATACCCGGGTGCAGGCGCGGAAATGCACTCCGTCCCATTCTGACACTGGTTTTCGGTGATGTGTTAGTCGTCGCGCGAGATTTTTTCGCGGCGCTCATGCGCCTCTTGGGCTTCCACGGTCATCGTGGCGACAGGACGTGCGATCAGGCGCTTGAGGCCGATTGGATCGCCTGTGACCTCGCAATAGCCATATTCGCCCTCGTAAATCCGACGCAGTGCCGAATCGATCTTGGAGGTCAGCTTGCGTTGGCGATCGCGGGTCCGCAGCTCGATACCCCAATCTGTCTCGCTTGATGCGCGATCTGTCAGATCAGCCTCACGGATTGGACCGTCCTGAAGCGATTGCAAGGTCTGGTCAGCGGCGGTGTGGATCGAACGTTTCCATTCGAGCAACAGCATCTTGAAATAGGTCTGATGCTTGTCGCACATATAGTCTTCGTCATCGCTCGGAACATAATCCGGTCCGAGCTCACGCTTGGCTTGTTCCAGAATGTCGATTTCGTCGGTGGTGGCGGCCGTCATGTGGTCCTCTTCAACCCAAACACTTCCCGTTCGACCGTCCCATACAAGGCTCCGGATTTTTCCAGTAACCTCAGCGAGCCGTTTGAAATGGCTCGCTCCCTATCGAGCGTTGGCGCGCCTATAGGCGGGAGTATCTCACGGCACAAGTCGGTTTGATAATCACGGCCCTTTGAACCCAAAATTGTTTCAGAATTTGTAATCCCCACCGAGGGGTGAGCTAAAAATTAGCTGCCGTGTTAACCAATTGTTGACCATGATTGGCGAGGTCTTGTCCTGCGAGAGGGCCAGGGGGTTGCCCCCTCGCACCAAACGGAGAGTCAAGAATGGAACTCAAGCCGATCAAAGTGGAAACTGCCACCGAGGCAACCGACGCGCAATCTGATCTCATCATTGCGCAATGTCTCGCGGCTGCAGCCCAAGGCGACACATCTGCCCTGTTTGACCTGGGCGTCGCGTTCTCAACCGGCAGCCATGGTGCTGAGTGCGATCTTGTTGAAGCGCACAAATGGTTCAATCTGGCCGCCGCTCAAGGCCATGAAGAGGCCGCTTGGTGCCGCGCCGACATCTCGGACGAGATGACCGCACGCGAAATCGCCGAAGCCCAGCGCCGCGCGCGCCAATGGCTCGCTGATGGCAGTCGCCGCGTCGCCTAATCCTTTTTGAACGGGGTTCGATCGCCCAGATACACCTGATCGGTCGCCACCCCTTCGCGCTCGCGCTCAAGGAAATCGGCAATGGCATTGCGGAAGCCCGGATCGGCCACCCAATGCGCTGACCAAGTCTTGACTGGCTCATAACCACGCGCAAGCTTGTGTCCGCCCTGAGCGCCGGCTTCGACCCGCTCCAGACCAAGCTCGATCGCGATGTCGATCGCTTGATAATAACACAGCTCAAAATGCAGGAAGCGCACATCCTGCGTGCACCCCCAATAACGGCCATAGAGCGCATCCGCGCCAATGAAGTTGAGCGCGCCGGCAATCGGAATGTCGCCGTCCTTGGCCAGGATCAGCACCAGCCGATCCCCCATCCTCTCGCCAAACAGAGTGAAGGCTTCGCGCGTCAGATAGGGCGTGCCCCATTTTCGCGCGCCGGTATCCTGATAGAAAATCCAGAACGCATCCCAGTGTTCGGGCTTGATATCGTCGCCACGCAAATGCTCGATCACCAGGCCCGATTGCGCTGCAGCGCGTTCCTTTTTGAGGTTCTTGCGCTTGCGCGACGCCAATTCCCCAAGGAAGTGTTCAAACGTGGCGTAGTCGCGATTGTGCCAATGGAATTGCAGGTCGCTGCGCAGCATCCAATCAGCCGCTTCAAACAGCGGCAATTGGTCATCATCGATGAAGGTCGCATGCGCGGATGACAGCCCGTTCTGCTGGCACACGATCTCAGCGCCCTTAAGCAAATGCGGCGCCAGCGCGTCCTCGCTCAGCAGCAATCGTGGGCCATTGGCCGGCGTGAACGGCGCGGCGATCTGCAGCTTGGGATAATAGCGTCCGCCAGCGCGCTCAAAGGCGTCAGCCCAGCTGTGATCGAACACATATTCGCCTTGGCTGTGGCCCTTGGCGTAGCTGGGCATGGCCGCCAGCAATCGATCAGAGCCGTCCATGACGGTGATCGGGACCGGGTCCCAGCCCGTGCCCTCGCCGACGCTGCCCGAATCCTCAAGCGCGGTGAGGAATTCATGGCTGACAAAGGGATTGTCTGTGCCACCCAGCGCATTCCACTGATCGGCTTCGAACGAACCGACTGAAGGGGCCAGCCGCACGGTGAGATCAGATTGCGGGGCGTCGTCTTCGCTCATGCCAGCCCTTCGCCTTCGCTGATCAGGGCATCCGCGTTTTGCAATGCATGATCACGCAAATCACCGGTGCGCACGGTCCAGGTCAGCAGCGGTCCGCCATTCTCGCGCCATTGATCGGACCGGTCATGGGGAAGATCGCGAACGTCGATGGCAAGGAAATCAGGCTGTGCCTGTTCGATGCTGCCAGGCTTGCGCCAGAGATAGCGAAATCCGTTATCGAGTGTGTCGGTGCCGACCAGGCCGCGCACTATGTCAGGAGCATTGGCTGCCAGCCATGCTGGCACGCGCGGATCAAAGCTCATCACCGCATGCTCGCCCGAATAATCGGCCAGCGCCTCGGCCACTTTCAGGCAGGTCCACTCGACGTCATAATCGGGCTTTGACTTGATCTCGATCAGCACAGGCACGCGGTCGCGCAGAGCAGCGAGATATTTGACCAGCGAGATCGGAGCCTGGTCGCTTCCTTGAAGGCGATAGCGTTCCAAATCGGCAGCGATACGATCTTCGACAAAGCCGGGCTCGCCAGTCAGCCGATCAAGCTCCCAATCGTGAAATACGATCGCTTGGTCGTCGAAACTGCGTTGGACATCACATTCAATGCCCATGCCTCGTGCAATCGCAGCTTCTGCGCCTGCGAGCGAGTTTTCCGGAATGCCGTCACCATGCAGGCCGCGATGGGCATATTCCCATTCGGTCAGCCATGCTGGTGCGCGGCGGTGCGTCATTCCGGCCTCATTCGGCAATCGCGATGATCGCATCCACCTCAACTGCAGCGCCAAGCGGTAGGGCCGGAACGCCAACCGCGGCGCGGGCATGACGACCTTTGTCACCAAACACCTCGAACATCAGATCCGACGCGCCATTGGCGACCTTGGGCTGATCGGTGAAATCGCCGGTCGAATTGACGAACGCGCCCAGTTTGACCACCCGCTCAACCTTGTCGAGCACGCCGGCGGCCTTGAGCTGCGCCAGGATCATCAGACCACAGGCGCGAGCAGCCGCCATGCCGTCTTCGAGCGAGACATCCTCGCCCAGCCGTCCGGTCTGGAGCGCGCCATCGACAAACGGCAATTGGCCCGAGACATGAGCCATGCCATTCTGGACGACGACAGGCACATAGCTTGCCACTGGCGCCGCCGCTTCGGGCAAGGTGATGCCCAGTTCTGCCAATCTTGCTTCAATGCTCATGCGGCTTCTCCTTCCAATTGTTGCAACATCCAGGGCAGCGCTTCGGACCAGCTGTCGATCCGGGCCGCTGCGTGTCCAGCCTTGTGTGCGCAGTCGATGCCACCGGCGATCATCGGTTCGCCGCACATATGCAATCGCGTGACATGCGGCACCGTCTCCGCGACCGAGGCGTGGTGCTGAGCCAAATCGTCGATAAACAGCGCCTGGCTTGGTTGATATTCTTCGATGATCTGCTGCAGCGCGGGACCTTTGGGCCCCTGATTGGTGAACACCCGCGCATGAATGCCATGCGCCGCCAGCTGTTCGGCGCGCATGTCGCGGCGCTTGTCGACGAGATTGGTGAGGATCACCACCTCGGCATGTTCAGCCAAAGTGTTGATGCCTTCCACCGCGCCGGCGATCGGCATTTGCCGACCCATTTCGGTGTCAAAGAATTTGCCAAGATAGAGCCAGATATCCGACGGTTCGAGCGGCTCACCATTGTTCTGCCAGCGCAGTGCGTTGGCGAAATTGCCGCCCTGCATCTCGAAGTCCACGCCTTGGCTTTCTTCCAGCCATTCCTTGAACGGCACGACCATGTGCAACAGCACTTCGTCACAATCGCTGATAATCAACGGGCGGGTCATCGGGTCAACTCCTGGTGGGCCGCGATCAATTCTTCGGGTGTCACGGCAAGCGCTTCGGCTGCCCGCATAAGGTCCGGTTCGTGATTGGCAAGGAATTCGAGCGCTGAACCAAGAATTGCCGGATTGTCGAGACCTGCCCGGAGCGCGTCGGGATCCATCCCGGTCAGCGCAAGATAGCGCGCCGCGCGATCATCATCGCTCAACACCCAACTGAGCGCGGCCAAGGCCATCGCTTCGGGAGAGCGTTCGCTGGACGTGGATTGGGGGGAAGAGTGATTTTGAATTGTAGCAACCTCGTGGTGGCGTTAGTCATCGTCAGAAGCGGGGAGTGTGACGAGCTGTGGCAAAGCGTATCTTGGTTGTCGAGGATAACGACCTCAACCGGAAATTGTTCTGCGATGTCCTGAAAGCCAATGGCTTTGAGGTCGAACCGGTCGCCGACGGCCATCACGTCCTTGAAACCGCTTTGGCCGTCAATCCCGATCTCATCATCATGGACATCCAGCTGCCCGGTGTTTCGGGCGTCGATCTGATCGAGGCTGCCAAGCGCGACGATACGCTCGCGCCGATCCCGGTCCTTGCGGTGACGGCCTATGCCGGAAAGGGCGATGAAGAGCGCATCCGCTCTGCCGGTGCAGCCGGCTATCTCGCCAAGCCGGTGTCGATCATGCCGTTCATGAACGCGGTCAAGGAATTGCTGCCCGCGCAGGAATAGGCGCCCTTTGCGCCGCTCAACCGGCTCATTCTGTCTCTCATAGCCTTCGCCTGAGCCAGACGCGCACCGCGAAAACTTGACAATCCTTGCGATCAATCGCTTTGCAGCGGTCCTGTCGTGGCGTATGTCGCCAGGCAACCACAATGAGAGTAGTGTTTCAATCATGACAGAAGCCGACGTCGATGAGCGTATCCGCGCCCTGATCGAACCCTTCAACAAGAAGGGCGTGACGATCGAGAACGGGACGACCTTCGCCAACGACCTTGAATTCGACAGTCTGACGGTGATGGATTTCGTCGCCGAGATCGAAGACGAATTCGATGTCATTATCAGTATGAACCAACAGGCCGAGATCGAGAATTACGGCCAGCTGGTGGCAGCGGTCCACAAGCTTCAGGACAGCTGAGGGAGACCCCTGGATGAGCGACACGGCGGTTGAAACCACGCCAGACGGCGATCTGTTTTCCAAGTTTGACGATCTGATCCAGATGCGCGCGGGCCTGCTCGCGAGCGGGGTGGAAGACCCTTACAATCTGGTGATGGAAAAGGTGCTCTCGCCAACCCGGGCGATCTGCAACGGGCGCGACACGATCCTGCTTGGCACTTACAATTACATGGGCATGACGTTTGACGATGACGTCATTGATGCGGGCAAGGATGCGCTGACCAATTTCGGCTCGGGCACCACTGGCAGCCGCGTCCTCAACGGCACCTATCAAGGCCACAAGGAATGCGAAGACGCCCTGCGTGAATTCTATGACATGGAACACGCAATGGTCTTTTCGACCGGGTATCAGGCCAATCTCGGGATCATTTCGACGATCGCCGGCAAGGGCGATTATGTCATCCTAGACATCGATAGCCATGCCTCGATCTATGATGGCTGCGCGATGGGCAATGCCGAAATCGTGCCGTTCCGCCACAATGATATCGAAGCGCTCGAAAAACGTCTGCGCCGCATTCCCGAAGGCGCGGGCAAGCTGGTCGTGCTCGAAGGCGTCTATTCGATGCTGGGCGATGTCGCACCGCTCAAGGAGATGGTTTCGATCTCCAAGAAATATGGTGCGATGGTGCTGGTCGACGAAGCCCACTCAATGGGCTTTATTGGCGAACACGGTCGCGGCGTGTGCGAAGAGCAAGGCGTGATCGACGATGTCGATTTCGTGGTTGGCACTTTCTCCAAGAGCGTCGGCACGGTCGGCGGCTTCTGCGTTTCCAACCATCCCAAGTTCGACATTATGCGGCTGGTCTGCCGCCCCTATGTCTTCACCGCCAGCCTGCCGCCCAGCGTGGTGGCGACGGCAGCGACCTCGATCCGCAAGCTTCAGCACGGATCCAACAAGCGCGCGCATCTGTGGGAGAACTCGAAGCGGCTGCATGCCGGCCTGGTTGAGCTTGGCTTCAGCCTTGGCACCGATGAGCCGCAAAGCGCGATCATCGCCGTGATCATGCCCGATCTGCAGCAAGGCGCGATGATGTGGGAGGCACTGCTTAAGGAAGGGCTTTACGTCAATCTGGCGCGTCCACCGGCAACCCCGGCCAATATGACTCTGCTGCGCTGTTCGCTCTGCGCCGAGCATTCGAGCGAGGAGGTAGAGACGATCCTTGCGATGTTCGAACGCGCTGGCAAAGCCGTCGGGATCATTTAGGCGAACGTTTGGATGAGGCCGAGGCTCGCATCGTTGCGCGCCCCGGCCCAGCCCTCACACCGCTTCGGAAGCGGTATGCTCTCCCTCGGGCTCAAGTTTGTTTTCGGGAAATACCGGCCACATCAGCTGCTGGCCCAAAGTCGCGGGCGCGAGGTTTTCAACGCCATAGCTCTTGGGGAAGGTCCGGGTGATCTTGGCGGTGCCAAACAGCACGTCCCAGAAGAACAGCAGATTGCCGTAATTGCCTTTGTAATTGACCGCCGGATCATCAGCATGGCGGCCGTGATGGGCATGGTGCGTGGCGGGCGTGGAGATGGTCCGCTCAACCACCCACATAACCGGTGAGAGCCATTTGATCTGGTAGAGCGGCTTGTCCCAGGCGACGTCGGAATGGGCGCCGATGATCACCGTCATCTTGACGATCAGATAGAAGGCATAGACCCAACCGAGGCCGAGATAGATCAGCACGCCTGAAAGCCACAGGCCCGGCATCATCGCGTAGTAAAACAGGTTGTTGCGATAGACGAGGCGCATCGACATGTAGCGCGCATTGTGATGCGCTCGATGCAGATTGTAGAGCCAAGCAAAGCTGTGGCTCGCGCGGTGCCACCAATATTGCGTCATATCATCGAGAACCAGGAACAGCGCGATCGCCGCGAGCACATGGATGCCCGACAGCGAGCCTGCCAGTTCGGGAAAGGCAAATGCCATCAGGCTGGTCGATGCCAGCAAGATCAGCGGCTGCGTGACGACCAGCAGCATTGCCATGCTGACCGCTTCGACAATCCCATCATCGCGAGTCTGCTCAGATTTTGTGAACAGATCGGACCGCCACAGCTCGAGCACGCCGAATCCGAGATAGATCGCGAGAATAACAATCGAATAGGTGGGCATTTCTCTCTCCTTTGACGGAAAGAGGGATAGGGCGTATTCGCAACCCAGAATGTCAAATAATTTACAATTCACGCAGAGGCGGCTTTCCGCTCCCATGCTGTTCTCGGCATTGCCTGAAGCGGTTCGTGAGCAGTTGCGCGAACAGTCTCCGATGCGGAGATTTTCGGACGGGCAGATGATCCAGCAGCGCGGCGATGCGCCCAAGGGTTTTTGGCTTATCGATGCGGGGTCAGTCGCAGTCGGGCAATTCCTGCGTGATGGCGAGTTTCGCGGGGTTGCCTTGCTGGGTCCTGGAGATTCGTGGGGCGAGTTGGCGATGTTTGCAGAACGTCCCCGCGTGGTCGATGCGGTGGCGCGGACCAACTGCGAGCTTCGGCATGTTGCCGCCGATCGGTTCGAAGCGGCGTTGCAACAGGATCCGCGCGCAATGCGAACTTTGCTCGGTGCGCTGTCGCTGCAATTGCAAGAAGTGCTCGACGTAGTTGCGGGCATCCGGCGCGGTTCCGCTCCGGCGCGGGTGGCGGGGATGCTGCTGACTCTCTCAGAGAAGTCGGACGACACAGCGCAGATTGCGATTTCGCAGCAGGAACTGGGTGAATTACTGGGCCTAACCCGGGCGACGGTGAACGCCACTCTGCGCGACTATGAGGAGCAGGGACTTATCCATCGCCGCTATGGCAAGATCGATCTGCTCGATCCTGACGGGGTGATGCAGGCAGCGCTGGCTTAGCCCAGCACATCGCGGCCGACCGGCTTGATCGGGATCCGCAGATATTGAACGCCATTGTCTTCTGCTTCGGGGAATCGTCCGGCGCGAATGTTCACCTGGATCGATGGAAGCAATAGCTTGGGGACGTCCAGATTGGCATCGCGTGCTTCACGCATGGCGACGAAATCGTCTTCGGTCACGCCGTCTTTGACGTGGACGCTGGCGCTGCGCTGCTCCCCAACCGTCGTTTCCCAAGCGAATTCGCTGCGCCCTGGTGCCTTGTAATCATGGCACATGAAGAGCCGCGTATCGCCAGGCAGCTCGAGCAGTCGCTTGATCGACCGAAACAGCTGTCGCGCATCGCCACCTGGAAAATCTGCTCTGGCCGTGCCGAAATCGGGCATGAACAGAGTGTCGCCAACCCAGGCGCAGTCCTCAATCAGATAGGCGATGTCGGCCGGTGTGTGTCCCGGCACATGCATGACTGTGACGGTCAGAGAGCCGAGCGCGAATGTTTCGCCGTCGACGAATAGATGATCGAAATCCGAGCCATCGATCGCGAGACTGGCATCGGCAAACATCGGGCGAAAGATTTTCTGGACATCGCGAATGTGCTCGCCAATCCCGATCTGAGCGCCTGTTCGAGCCTTGATGAAGGGCGCTGCCGAAAGGTGATCGGCATGGGCATGGGTTTCCAAGATCCATTCGATCTTGAGCTGTTTCTGGGCTGCAGCCGCGAGGATGGCTTCGGCGGAGCGAATGTCAGCCTCACCCGACGCCAGATCGAAATCGAGCACCGGATCGATCACCGCGGCCACACGCTCAACCTTGTCCCAAACCAGATAGCTGACGGTGTTGGTCGGCTCGTCGAAGAACGATTGAAATGCCAGCCTGCTCATAAGGCCCTCCAAACTCACACGCGATTCGTCCTTGACTTATATTAGTGATCACTTATTTAGCAATAGCTAATGAATACCGCTATCCATCCTCCGCTCGACCCCGCAGAGTTCGCCGCGCGAGCTGGCGAAGTGAGCAATCTGCTCAAGGCGCTCGGCAATCAGCGGCGGCTGATGATCATGTGCAAGCTGGCGGAGTATGGCGAATGCAAAGTGGGCGAGCTGGCCGACGAAGTCGGACTGTCTCAGTCAGCGCTATCGCAGCATCTGGCCAAGCTTCGCGGTGAAGGCCTCGTCACCGCCCGAAGGGATGCGCAGACCGCCTATTACCGGATCGCCGATCCGCGTTGCGAGACGCTCCTCGCCACGCTCTACCAACTCTATTGTTCGTGAAGGACACCCCCATGGCACTCAAGACTATTTCACCTGACAAGGCCCAAGCGCTCGTCTCCGCCGGCGCCCGCTTGGTGGACATCAGGGGTGCGGACGAATTCAGACGCAGCCATGTGCCGGGCGCGCATAATCGGCCGCTCGATGGACTGACAGAAGGCGCCTTCGATCAACCCGTTGTGTTCATGTGCAAAACCGGCATGCGCACGGGTTCGAATGTCACACGGCTCGAGACGGCTTGCATAGACGACGCCTACATCCTTGAGGGCGGGCTCGACAATTGGCGCAATTCCGGGCTCGCAGTGGCCGAAGATTCGAGTCAGCCGCTCGAGATCATGCGCCAGGTTCAGATCACCGCAGGCCTTCTGATCCTCCTCGGGATTGGATTGGGCACGATACTGGCGCCAGTCTGGTATGGCCTCTCAGCCTTTGTTGGCGCAGGCCTGCTGTTTGCAGGTGCCACGGGTTGGTGCGGCATGGCCAATCTGCTCAGCCTGATGCCGTGGAACCGTTCCAGGCCGGCTTAGTCGTTGGCTCCCGCGCCGAGCACTTTTGCACACCACACAGCGAGAGCCGCACCAAGAAACTGCATGGCGACGAACATAGGCACGTCGGCCGGAGCGATGCCCGCGAACGTGTCGCTGAAGCTGCGCACGATCGTGATGGCCGGGTTGGCAAAGCTGGTGGACGAAGTGAACCAGATCGCGCTGCTGATATAGAGCGCGACCGCAGCCGGGATCGCAGCTGGCTTGTGCTTGACCAGAAGCAGAATCGTGATCAGCAGACCGTAGGTCGCGACCAATTCACCCACCCATTGTCCAAGCCCGGTGCGTTCGGTGGTCGAGAATTGCAGGATTGGCAGATCAAACATCAGATGGACGGCCCAGGCACCAATCGTGCCGCCGACCAATTGCGCGCCAATATAGAGAGCACCCTCTTTGATGCTGATGGCCTTGCGGATCCAGAAAGCGAAAGTGACAGCCGGATTGAAATGCGCGCCCGATATCGGCAGCAGCATGACGATCAAGACGTAGAGGATGGCGCCGACCGCCAGCGTGTTGCCGATCAGCGCGACAGCAATATTGCCGCCCGCCAGTTCAAGCGCCATCACGCCCGAGCCAAGCACTCCGCCAAAAAGAAAGAATGCGCCAATGGCCTCAGCCAGCAGCTTCTGCGCGATATTGGGTTCAGTCTGTTCCGCCACCAGTCACCTGCTCCATTGAGGTGATGTGGCTGCACGGCCCTTCGTCAGCGTCGTCATCGCCCCCTCCCAATTGGGTGATAGCGATAAATCCGCCAACGACCAACACCACGAAGATCGTGGTGACGATGCCGAGATATTTATCGATGATGGCTTTGATCGGCGCTCCGAAGAATTGGAATAGAATCCCGACCACCATGAAGATCAGCGCGCGGCCCGCAATCGCGGCGAGCGTGAAGGTGACGATGTTCATTTCCACAAAGCCTGCGGTGATCGTCATCAGCTTGAACGGGATTGGCGTGCCGGCTGCGAGAAACACCGCCGCTGCGCCCTCATCGCGAATATAGCAGGCCGCGACGGGGAAGCTCTCGCGCAAGCCCAGCAGGCCGAGCATCCAGTCGCCGACCGTCTCATAGAGGAAATAGCCGATCGCATAGCCGAATAGAGCACCAAGCACCGACGCGATTGTTGCTATCAGTGCAAAGCGGATCGCCTTTTTGGGCTCCGCCAGACACATCAGGCCGAGCAGCGGATGCGGAGGAATCGGGAAAAAGCTCGATTCAATGAAGCAGAAGAAGAACAGCCAGGCCTGCGCTTGCGGGTGCGCTGCCTTGTCCATCGTCCAATCGTAAAGTGCGCGAAGCCAAGCCAATGTTGAGCAGGACCCTTCAGAATTGCTTAGGCGCTCGACTAGGCGAGGCGGATCGGTGAGGCAAGCTGATATTCTTAACCTATTTGGTACTTTTCTATTGACATTGTCACGCTGATTGGTTACAACACTTCAACATCGCGATAATGTGATTCGAACAAGCGGCCGCCCGAACGGGTTTGGCCGCTTTTTGTGTCGCCTCGCTCAATCTGGAGGACGCTGCATGGCCGATCGCGGCAGAACTCGAACCCGATCCAAAACCCAATTCAAACAAGGAGAAGAGACCCCACTCAGTCCCCGCTGGCGTGTCCATTTCCTCGACCTGCTGGCCGAGACATCAAACGTGTCTGAAGCCGCCAGACGAACCGGAGTCCCAACCGGCCGCGCCTACAAACTTCGCCGCCAGGATCCGAAATTTGCGCGGGCCTGGATGCAGGCCTTGTGGGAGGGCTACACCCATCTCGAAATGGAAGTGCTGCGAAGGCTGCGCGAGGGCGATACCGCCGTCGGAGAGGGCGGCAAGTTCGACTTCGCCAATGCCATAAGGCTGCTCAACGCCCATCGTGACAATGTTGCACGCACGCAGGCCGATCAACGCAATGTCAGCGCGGCGGAGGTTCGCGCCTCGATCGACCGCAAGATCGATGAGATTCGAACCCGGCTGAGCGAGGAAAAGCGGCGCGAGTCGAAATCACGATGAATGAACGTTTGGACTGGCTCGCCAACGCATCCGAGCAGGTTCGCAATCGATTGATCGGCGCTTTCACGCCCGCCGAACGCGCGGAATTTCCCTATCACTGGGAATTGTTTGCTCGCTCCGCACAATTGCCGCCACCAGGTCACTGGCGGATCTGGCTGATCCTGGCGGGGCGCGGCTTTGGCAAGACCCGCGCAGGAGCCGAATGGGTGCGCACCATCGCCGAGCAAGATCCGCTGGCCCGGATCGCCCTGGTGTCGAGCTCGCTCAGCGAAGCGCGCGCTGTGATGATCGAAGGGGAGAGCGGGATCATCGCTTGCTCACCGCCTGAGCGGCGACCGGTGTTTGAAGCGTCGCTGCGGCGATTGAGGTTTCCCAATGGTGCACAGGCACAGCTTTATTCTGCGGCGGACCCTGAGACCCTGCGAGGGCCACAACATTCGCACGCCTGGTGTGACGAAGTCGGCAAGTGGCCGCTTGGCCATGATCGCGCGACCCGTTGCTGGGACAATCTGCAATTGGGACTGAGGCTGGGAACGGACCCGCGCATCGCGGTCACCACAACCCCGCGCGCGGTGCCGCTGGTGACGCGCCTGGTGCAAGGTCAAGGCCATGGAGCGACAATGGTCACGCACGGATCGACCTATGACAATTCGGGCAATTTACCCAAGAGGTTCCTCACCGCGATCGAGCAGGAATATGCCGGCAGCCAGCTGGCGCGCCAGGAAATTGCGGGCGAGCTGCTGAGCGATATTGAAGGCGCGCTGTGGAGCCGGGCGTTGATCGAGCGAGCGCGCGAAACGACCAGCGCAATCACGTACAAAAGAGTAGTGGTGGCGGTCGACCCACCCGCATCGTCACGCGGCGATGCCTGCGGGATTGTCGTCGCCGCCTTGGGCGAGGACGGCATTGCCCGGGTGTTGGCCGATGCGAGCTGCGAGCGCGCCAGTCCCGAACAATGGGCCGGGGCTGTCGCAGAGGCAGCGCGAGCGTGGCAGGCCGATCGGGTGGTCGCCGAAGCCAATCAAGGCGGCGCCATGGTCCGCAGCGTCCTGCGAGCGGCGCAGCAATCGCTGCCAATCAAACTGGTGCACGCGACGCGCGGCAAGATCGTGCGGGCCGAACCGGTGGCCGCGCTCTACGAATCCCAGCGGGTGCGCCATTGCGGCGTGTTCCCGCAGCTTGAAGACCAAATGTGCGGGATGGTCGTGGGCGGCAGCTATGCCGGACCGGGCCGCAGTCCCGATCGCGCCGATGCACTGGTCTGGGCGCTCAGCGACCTGATGCTGCGTCCGGGTGGCGTGCCCCGCGTCCAGCAAATCTGAATTCAAAAGGAGAGCCCATGGCTTGGTTTGATACACTCACCGCTGCCTTCAAAGGCGGCGGGCAAACCCGGCTGCCGATCGCGGCCGGATTTTCGAGCGCGCCCTGGCCGTTGCACGACATCAGCGGCGCCGAAAGCTTCGCTTATGACCGCGCCGTGCGCGAGGGGTTCCTCGGCAATCCGATCGTCCAACGCTCGGTCAGACTGGTCAGCGAAGGGATTGGGCAAGCCCCGATCAAAGCGAGCGATCCGGCGCTTGTTACACTGATTTCGGGGTCAGATTCTGGACCTGGATCTGGGCGTTCCCTGCTTGAGGATCTGGCCACGCATGTCCTGTTGCACGGCAATGGATACATCCAGGTGATCAAGGATGGCGCCGGCCAACCGGTCGATCTGTTCGCGCTGCGACCAGACCGCATCACATTGGTCGCAGGGAATGATGGCTGGCCGACCCATGCCGAATATCGCACCGGGGATCGGGTGGTTGAGCTCGCTTTCCAGGATGAGCGGGGCTGGCCCAATCTCATCCACGTCAAATGCGTGCATCCACTGGATGACCATTATGGTGCCAGCGCGCTGCGCGCCGCCTGGCCAGCGATTGCGATCCACAACGCGGCCTCGCACTGGAACCGTTCGCTGCTTGAGAATGCCGCGCGACCATCGGGGGCACTGGTCTACCAGGCCGCAGACGGCACCGGACTGACTCAGGATCAGTTCGATCGTCTCAAGGCCGAACTGACGCAGGCCTATGCCGGCAGTGGCAATGCCGGGCGCCCGATGCTGCTGGATGGTGGATTGTCGTGGCAGAACCTGTCGCTGTCGCCAGCCGATATGGATTTTGCCGCGCTCAAAAGCGCAGCGGCGCGCGATATCGCCTTGGCATTTGGCGTCCCGCCCATGCTGCTCGGGCTGCCGGGAGACAACACTTATGCCAATTACCGCGAGGCCAACCGCGCATTGTGGCGGCTGACCCTGCTCCCGCTTGCCGGGAAATTGCTGTCCGCTCTGCGCGACGGGCTCGATCCCTGGTTTGAAAGCGGCGAATGCGCGGTCGATCTCGATCGCGTTCCGGCGCTGGCCGAAGACCGCGAGCGATTGTGGAAACAAGTGGCAGATGCGGGCTTTCTGAGCGACGCCGAGAAACGCCAGCTGCTGGGGCTTGATAGCACACCAGCGAGTGCCGGCTCATGACTGATCCTGACCGCCGCGCGGACATGCTCGCCAGCTTGACCAGCCAGGCTGCACAAAGCGGGGTCGACATCGTGACCCTGCGGGCGATCATCGCCGAAACGACTGAGCTGGCCGCGGATCGCGTGCTCGAACGTCTCGGCCTGGGCGATGCTGAAGCGCAGGGTGATCTCGATGAGCTACGCGAATTGTTGCAGGCTTGGCGTGACGCCAAGGAGAGCGCCTGGAAAGCGCTGATCGCCTGGCTTGTCCGCGCGGTCTTCGCGCTCTTGTTGATCGGGATCGCGGTCCGCCTCGGCGTGTGGGACTTGATCAAATGACCCCGCTGCGCTTTGCCGGCTATGCCGCAATCTTCGATGTGGCAGACGGCGCGGGTGATACGATCCACTCAGGAGCGTTTCGTCGCAGCCTCACGCAGCGACCCGATTTCGTGCCGCTCTTGTGGCAACACGATCCCAACCATGTGATCGGCATCATCGAAACCATCGCTGAAGACCACCGCGGCTTGCGTGTCATTGGACGCATAGAGAATTCCACACATCGCGCCGCTCAAGCGCTCAGCAAACGGCTTGTCACCGGTCTGAGCATCGGTTTTCGCGCGCGCCATTATCGCAAGCAGGAAACAACGCGCGACCTGCTCGACATTGAATTGTTCGAAATCAGCCTCGTCACGCATCCGCTGCAGCATTCCGCACGCATCCACCTGATCGCCTGAACACCCCCCTTCCATCAAGAAAGGTCCCCCATGGAAAACGAAACCCCCAATTCCGACATCCAACCCGCTGACCCTCTCGAGCAGAGCTTTGACCTGCTCGCCCGGCAGGATCAGACCGACATCGCGATCGACACGCTCCGAGGCGACATCGACGAGGTGAAAGGACGATTGGAAAAGGTCGCCCGCGCTGCCGCACGGCCCCACTTGGGTGGCGCGAGCCAGCCAATGGACGGCGAAGTCAAGGGCTTTGTCGATGACTATCTGCGCCGCGGCGAAACCCGCGAGCTCAAATCGATCAGCGGCGCCAGCCTGTCCGATGGCGGTTATGCGGTGCCGCAAGTGATCGACCAGCAGATTGCGCGCGAGATGACCGCTATCAGCCCGATCCGCGCCATCGCTCACGTGGTGCAGACGGGCACCAGCGGCTATCGCAAGCTTGTTACGACCGGCGCGACCGCCTCGGGCTGGGTTAGCGAAACCTCTGCACGCGGCGAGACCGACACACCTGACTTTGCCGAAATCGCGCCACCCGGCGGCGAGCTCTACGCCAACCCGGCCGCTAGCCAAGCCATGCTCGACGATGCCGGATTCGATCTCGAAAACTGGCTCGCAAGCGAGATCGCAACCGAGTTCGCACGAGCGGAGGGCGCGGCCTTTGTCAGCGGAAGTGGCACCAACCAACCCGCCGGCTTCCTGTCAGGGCCGATCAGCACCAATGACGACGGCGCACGCGCATTTGGCACGCTACAATATCTCGGGTCCGGCAATGCCAATGGGTTCGACAGCGCGCCCGAGCTGCGGCTCATCGACCTCGTCCATGCGCTCAAGCCGGGGCATCGCCAAGGTGCGAGTTTCCTGATGAACTCGGCCACTCTGGCCGAAATCCGCAAGCTCAAGACAGATGATGGCGCCTTCATCTGGCAGCCAGGCCTGGCCGACAATCAGCCAGATCGGTTGCTGGGTTATCCGGTGATCGAAGCCGAGGACATGCCTGACATTGGTGCGGGAAGTCTGCCCATCGCCTTTGGCAATTTCCGCCATGGCTATCTGATCGCTGAGCGCAGTGCGACGCGCATCTTGCGTGACCCGTTCACCAACAAGCCGTTCGTGCATTTCTATGCCACCAAGCGAGTAAGCGGATCGGTGCTCGATGCCAATGCGATCAAGCTGCTCAAGATCGAGGCTTAACCCGACCGCTTCCCACCGCTCCTCCCGGTGAAGTCGAGTTCCCCCTGCTCCTTCACCGACGCGCGCGCCCGCACCGCCACCGGTCTCTCTCTGACCAGGTTTAGGTGCGGGCGCCTTGCGCGATCCCGTTCCCCTTATTGTGGAGACCGACCATGCAGCGTCGCATCGTCCATCCCCCCGACCTGTCCGGAAGTGCATTGATCCAATTCAAGCAATGGCTGGGCGTATCGACCAGCGATGAGGACGATCTGCTGTTGGGATTGCTGCAAGCCAGCGCCGAGCTTTGCGAGTCCTTCACGGGTCGGTTCCCAATCGAGACGTCGATCGAAGAGCAGGTCTCACCGCGGATTGGGCTGCACAGATTGTCCGCGCGCCCGGTCCGCGCGCTGACCAAATTTGCGGTGCATGAGAATGACGGAACCGAGTCCGTCCTTGCCCCTGATGCCTATCGCGCAGAGATCAACGCCGACGGGATCGCGACAATCACGGTCGAAGAGGCATTGGATGGCCGGGCGATCGTGATCCAGATGCTGGCCGGACTGGCCCCGTCGTGGGACGAAGCGCCGCGAGGCCTGCGCCAGGGCATGATCCGATTGGCAGCCTTTCATTACCAGAACCGCGACGCGGAAGGGCCGCCACCCGCCAGTGTCGCAGCCTTGTGGCGGCCATGGAAAATTTGGGCGCTGGCATGATCCGTTTGGATAGAGCCCTCAAGACAGGCGCGCTCACCGCCAGACTGCACCGTCACGCAATCCGGCTGGCTGATAACCGTACATCGATGATTCGACGCGACCGACGGCAATCGAACCATCCGTGGCGATCAGCGTCCGCGCTTTGGCCAAACCTATTCCGAGGCGATTGATATGGAATCCCGCTTGCGCGCTGCGCTGCTCGATTGGTTACGGTCCGATCCGCAGCTCGATGCCCTCAACGCCGTGGCCGAAGAGAGTCCAATCAAAGTCAGTCCGCCCTGGCTTGGCATCGCGGCCTCGGCCGCGATCGACTGGGGCAGCAAAGAACGCCCAGGTTACGAAGTCCGGATCGCGCTGGAGCTTGAGCTCCGCAAGGACAAATCCGGCGGTGAAGCCGACCTGGTCGATGCGGTGGTGGCGCGAGTCCAATCGCTGCCGGACCAGCGAGAGCATTTTGAGATTGCCACGATCCGTCTGCTGCGATCGCGCACCGAGCAACGACCTCGGAACGTCCGCGCTTCGCTGCTCGAATTCCGCTTTCGCCTTCTGACAATCACAACGGAGTAACTCCTATGCCAGCTCAATCTGGTGCTGCCTTTCTGCTGAAGATTGGCGACGGCGCCCCTACCCCCAATTTCGAAACGATTGCTGGCCTGCGAACGACGCAGATGGCGATCAATGGTGACAGCGTGGTGATCACCAACAAGCAATCCGACGGTTGGCGCGAGCTGTTGTCTGGAGCCGGAACCCGATCGGTGTCGGTAAGCGCCACCGGCATTTTTCTGGGCAGCGAAGCCGAAGCAGCGATCCGATCGCACGCCTTGGCAGGGACAATCGACGACTACCAATTGTCGTTCGAAGACGGCGAGAGGATTGAGGGTCGATTTCTCGTCCAACGGCTCGACTATTCGGGCGACTTCAATGGCGAGCGAACCTACTCGATCCAGCTCGAAAGTTCGGGCGCGGTGATCGCGTTATGAGCCGCGGCGCCAATCCCCTGCGAGGTGAGAGTGAAATCACCATTGCCGGAAATCGGCTGGTGTTGCGCCCAAGCTTTGACGCCCTGGTCGCAGCCGAGAACGAGATTGGATCGCTGTTCGCGCTGGTGGAGCGCGCAGCTTCTGGCGCCCTCGCGCTGAGCGAGATCAGCGCACTAGTGTGGCACTGCCTGCCGAGCGATGATCGACCCAGTCGCGAAGAGGTGGGGGAAGCTGTGCTCGAAATCGGTCTGGTGGCCGCGACCCAGCCGGTGCGCGCCATTCTGTCTGAGGCGCTCAAAGGCCGGGCATGAGTGACACATTCGCCGCCCAAGCCCAGTCGCTTGCCGCGATTGCTGGGGGGAGGATCGGCTGGTCACCTCAGACTTTCTGGGACGCGACGCCATCAGAGCTGGTCATGACACTGGCGCCCCCGTCGCCGCCCAATGATGCCCCGCCCAGCCGACAATCCATCCAGGACATGATTGAGCGAGAGCAAAATGGATGAAGCAATCGAAGAGCTGGTGATTGACGTGCGCGCCACAACTGACGGCTTCACGCAAGATCTGGCAAGCACGTCGAGCGTCGTCGACACGACCCTGGTCGCAAGCTTTGATCGCGCCGGCCAAAACATAGAGCGCGGACTGATCGCTTCGCTAAGGCGCGGGAGCTTGGGGTTCGACGATCTGAAGAGAATCGGCGTTCGCGCGCTGGACGATATTGCCGCCCATGCCTTGCAGTCAGGCATTGGTTCGCTGTTCGGCGAGCAAACATCCTCATTTGGTAGCTTGCTGGGTTCGACGCTTGGCGCACTGCTTGGCCTGCCTGGCAGAGCCAATGGGGGCATGGTCTCGCAAGGCCAGCCTTATTGGGTTGGTGAGCGAGGTCCGGAAGTCTTCGTGCCATCATCGTTTGGCCGGATTGAGCCGAATACGAACAATGGCTCCGGTTCGCGCGACATTCGGGTGGCGATCCAGATATCGGCGCCACGCGCCGCCAGCGCGCCGACGGCAATGCGCCGATCGTCGCGGCAGATCGCGAGCGCGATTCGTCAATCGCTGGAACAAAGCTAGGAGGCGGGCGCGATGTCATTCTGGCTGACGCGGCGCAAGCGCACGCGAGACAACAGCTACCTGCAGCGCTTTGACCCGCGTTTTTGGACAGTCAATTTCCCCAGACCGGCGATGGCGTCCTTCTTTTCCACGGCGGCTGATGCCGGATGGGTCGCGGTTGAACTGCATCACAGAAATGAGCTGGTTGGATTGATTTGGGAGAGCGAAGACACGCTCGATCACCCTTTGCTGGCTTATGAGACGAACCGCGATTATTCGCACACATGTCTGCGCTTTCGTTGGCGCTCGTTTGGGGTCGCAACCCTCGACCAGCCGCACGGGCCGACCTTGACGATCGAGGGGCGAGACGCATCCGGCGCGCCTCAAACCTGGTATGTCCGGCTGTGGAATTATGCCTCTGGCGAACCGACAGATGCCGTCATCACCTTGCCGTTCTCCAAACTTCAAAGCGGGTGGTCATTGCCAGGTGTGTCGGTCCATCCGGCGGATATCGACCGAATGTTCATATCGATCGTCGCGCCGGACTATGATCCCGGGAACGAAGAGCGACTGCAAACACCTGTCGTCGGTTACGTTCGCATCTCGGATATCGCGTGCGACGGTCGTCATGCGATGCTCGAGCTGGGCGATGTCCTAGTGCCACCTCATGGCGAGCGCATCGCGACGGCCTATGACGACCAATACAACCAGACTCCTGCGCGTGTTGTGCGCAGCGCAATCGGCCTCGGCTATCGTGAAGAGCTGTTGCACTATGTCGGGATGAGCCATTTTCCTCGGCTCACCCCATCACCGGGCGGTGAACTTCTGGTAGATCCAGCCGGGGAAATCTGTGCGCCTGCGCGGAACTGGCACAAATGGTTTTGCCGCGAGGCCCGCGCCGCCGGCCTCGAAGTGATCATGTCGATCTCTTACGAATTGTTCGATCAATATTGTCACGCGGATTGGAAACAGCGCACCCATGACGGGGCGCCAGCCCTTACGGGATGGGTTCCGCCTTCGACACTATTATCACCGGCCAATCCAGAGGCCATGGCATGGCTTCAGTCCAGCGCGGCAGGGTTCGCGCGCTTGCTGCAGAATCAGCAGCTTCCTGTTCGGTCTCAGATCGGGGAACCGTGGTGGTGGGTGACGTCAGCAGGCGAGATCTGTCTGTATGATGATGCGGCACGGCAGGCTTTCGGAGGCTCTCCGGTCCAGATCGCGAGCTTGCGCGATGACTTGGACGGTGACCAACTGGAATTGCTTCATCAGGCTGGCACTTTGCTGGCTCAGTCGACGGCAGATCTGACCGCGGCAATTCGCGAAGCCGCCGATGACACCGCCGAGATCCTGCTGTTGGTTTTTGCACCAACCATTCTCGATCCCGAAATGCCACAGCTTCATCGTGCCAATCTGCCGCAGGAATGGTCTAGCCCTGCCTTCGACCGCCTGCAGACTGAAGATTACGACTGGCTAACGGCTGGCGCAGACGCCCTTCGAAGGCAGGCCGTGACTGAGATATCCGATCGCCTTTCATATCCGATTGCGGCTCAAGATTACCTCGCCGGATTTGTGCTCAACCCGGACCATGCCGACGATATTTGGCCGCGAATTGACGCCGGCATCGATGAAGCGGCTGAGCGTGGGATCCAGCGGCGATTTGTCTGGGCAATGCCGCAAGTCGCTCGCGACGGATACACCAGATTTGCAAATACGGAAGAAGACCAGATGAATGCCTTCGATGACGTGCTCTATCCCTTCGCGCTTGGTCGAAATGCAGCAATTGCGGCGGAGTTTTCAACCGCGATCGCGGTGACCGCTTCAGGGCACGAGCGCCGCAATTCGCAATGGGCTGATGCGCGGCTTCAGTTTGATGTGGGGACAGGCATTCGATCCGAACGGGAATTGGCTGACTTGCTGGCCTTCTTCCGCGCGCGCCGGGGTGCTGGGCGAGCTTTCCGCATCCGTGATCCATTCGACCACAGCTCAAACGGCATGACGGGTGAGCCCACTCAGACAGACCAATTGCTTGGCATTGGTGATGGTCTGAAGGCCGATTTTGACCTGATCAAGACCTATGGCGACGGCGAAGATGCCCAGCAGCGACGGATAACGAGACCTCGTGATGGCAGCCTCGTGGTCAGTGTAGACGGAGTGGCGAGCACCGATTGGTCGCTTGGCGAAAAAGGTGTCGTTCGATTTGGAACTGCTCCATCTCAAAATGCAGCGGTCCGAGCGGGATTTCTATTCGATGTCCCGGTCCGCTTCGCAGAAGACAGGATCGACATTTCGGGGACCAATTTCGCCGCGGGTGAGGCACCAAGCGTTCCATTGATTGAAGTTAGAGAAAGCGAATGACGCGCGCTTTCTTCAACCGCCCGCTCGACAACATCGCCACGTATTGGCGCGTCGAACGTAGTGACGGGATCGCGTTGGGCTTCACCACGCATGACCGAGCGCTTCGCTTTGACGGGCTGGAGCACAGAGCCTCGCCAGGATTGCTGCCCGCCTCGATCAAGCGCACGATCGCGCTTTCGGCAGACGATGCGGAGGTTGAAGGGGCGCTGAGCCATTCGGCTATCCGCGAACAAGATCTCGCTGCAGGCTTGTATGACGATGCGGCGATAGAAATTGGCGCAGTCGACTGGGTCACACTCGAATCTCAGCCAGTCTATTCAGGGACTTTGGGTCAACTAGATCGAACGGATAATGGCTTCACGGCGCAACTTCGATCCTCAAAGGCTGAACTCGAATTGGATTGGGTCGCGAGGACAAGTCCCACCTGCCGCGCTGAATTTTGTGGTCCGGGATGCAATCTGTCCCACTCTGCCTTCACTCAAAGGCTCCCTGTCGCGAGCGTGGACCTCGAAACCAATTCAGTCAGCTTTGTGGGCGTCGCGGCCCAAGATTTTGTGGGTGGTCAAATCCGGTTCTTGGAAGGCCCACAGACCGGCCTGCGCTTCACGGTCGCGGCGATCATTGAGGAATGGTTGGTGCTCGATCACCCCCTCGCAGAAGGCGTTGAGGCCGGCATGATCGTATTGCTTTCTCAAGGGTGCGATCACCGGTTTGAAACCTGCCACTCGCGCTTCAACAACATGGCCAACTTTCGCGGTGAGCCATTCATCCCAGGCAATGATTTGCTCGCGCGATACGGCACTGGGGCATAAGTGACAGCGGGATCGCGGCTCGCGGAAGCAGCCAAGAGCTTCGTCGGCGCTCGTTTTCGCTTGCACGGCCGTGATCCTCAGTCCGGTCTGGACTGTATAGGATTGCTCGATGCGAGCCTGCGATCAATGGGGCGTACTCCCACGCTTCCCTGCGGATACAGATTGCGCAATCACACTATCGAGCGCTGGCTGCCCCTCGCCGAGCGGTCCGGCCTTTATTCGATCCCCGCCGCCGATCGAGCCGGCGACGTCATGTTGCTACGCCCAGCACCGGGGCAGCACCACATTCTCATTCTGACCAGCGCCGATCATGCAGTTCATGCGCATGCCTCGCTGGGACGGATTGTCAGCCAGCGCGTGGAGAATCGGACAACGGCGCTGGGGGCATGGCGACTGGCCGACCAGTTAGAAGGACAGCTCTGATGGCGACTCTCGTGTTCTCTGCGATTGGCAGCGCTGTGGGCGGTCCTCTTGGAGGGGCCATCGGTTCTTTGCTCGGTCGGCAGCTCGATCAGAAGCTGATTGGCAATGGATCAGTCCAAGGTCCAAGACTCAAAGAACTCGCGGTTACGACTTCAAGTTATGGCCAACCTGTTGCCCGAAATTTCGGGCAAGTGCGGGTTGCCGGCTCCATCATATGGGCCACCGACTTGGTCGAAGCGAGCGATTCCGACGGCGGCGGCAAAGGCAGGCCGTCAACCACTACATATTCCTATTCGATTTCCTTCGCTGTCGCTGTCTCAAGCACACCGATCTCTAGTCTTGGCAGGATCTGGGCCGACGGCAGCCTGTTGCGAGGCGCCGAAGGTGATCTCAAGATCCCAGGACAGATTCGAATCTATCGCGGCCATGGGGATGATCCTGTCGATCCGCTGATCGAAGCTGAGCGATCTGGCTTGGCTCCCGCGTTTCGAGATTTCGCCTATGTCGTATTCGAGGACTTGCAGGTCAACGAATTCGGCAATCGCATTCCAGCGTTGACGTTCGAACTTTTCGCTGACGCCGCAGCTCCGATTCCGCTCAAGGCTCTTGTCCCGGCACAAGGAGATGCCGTGGTCGAGGGATCGCTTTCACCTGCTCGCGGGTTTTCGGATGAGGGCGGGCGGATTATCGACACTCTTTCGGTCATCAACCGCCTGATACCGTTGAGTTGCACAACCACGGCAAGCGGACTGTCGCTGGTTCCAATTGGAGCCAAGCAAGATGATCCGAAATCGCTGCCCGCACAATTGATTGATTCGGAGGCTGCAAACGCCGCTTCGAGAGTTCTAAGGCCAGCGGCAGAACTGCGCAGAAATCTGGCCATTCGATACTACGACGCAGGCCGCGATTTTCAGCCAAGCGTCCAGCGCGCGACTGGCCAGAGAGCGTCGGCATCGACCGATACTATTGAGCTCCCAGCGACAATGGCGGCAGCTGGCGCGAAGCAATTGATTCAATCAGCCTCTCTCAGGTCCATTGGAGCTCGCGAGCGCATGATCGCAACGATTTCCGAGCTCGATCCGGAGATCGGGCCGGGTAGCATCGTGACTGCTCCCGATCGCAATGGTCTTTGGCAAGTCTGGGGGTGGGAGTGGTCCGATGCGGGAATCCTGCTCGAGCTGGAGAGAATCAGTCATGCGGAGACGCGTGTGTCGGCGGGCGAAGGTTTTCAGTCTGACTCTGGTCAACACAACACGCCCAGAGATGAGCCGATCGGTGAGACTGTTCTGTACGCGTTCGAAGCGCCGCCTTTGGCTGCAGAATCGATCGACCAGACGTTGATCTATGCGGCCGTCTCCTCCGCAAGCGCTAGCTGGAAGGGCGCGCAGCTCTATCGAACACAGAACGACGCTCTCGTGCCAATTGTCTCGACGGATCGCAATCGAGCAACAACCGGGCAACTGACACATCACTTGGCGCCCTCATCCGCTACCCTGTTTGAACCAAATGCAATCGCTTCGGTCCAATTGATCGATCCCGACATGGCGCTGACGAGTTCAACCGTCGAAGGCTTGGCGGAAGGGGCGAATCGCTTACTGGTTGGGGACGAAGTGATCCAGTTCCGTGACGCAGAGCATCTCGAATCCGGGCGCTGGAAGCTGACTGGTTTGCTGCGCGGACGCGGCGGAACGGAGGAAGCGGCGCGCCTCGGCCATGCTGCTGGAACCCATATCGCGTTGCTGGACTCTCGAATCACCGCGATGCCAGCCGAGCAATTGCAGGCCAGCAGCAGCCTCAAAATCGCCGCCATTGGTCATGGCGACGCTTCGCCCCAGGTCGTAGCAGTTTCGAACTCAGGCCTCTCGCGAAGAGCCCTCTCGCCGGTTCATCCGAGCAAACGCAGAATCGACGAATCGACCACGCGATTTGCGTGGGCACGTCGCGCACGCGGTCAATGGTTGTGGTCAGACCAAATGGACACCCCTCTCGTCGAAGAGCGGGAATCATACCTAGTCGGCTTTGGGCCGATTCTGAGACCACACGCTGTGTGGGTTCGAAGCACGGCCGCGTTCGATCTCACGGACACCGATAGACAAATTCTAGTCAGTCAATTCGGCGCTAGCGAATTGTGGGTCCGCCAAATTGGGACCTATGCAAACTCGCCAACGCTGACACTTGAAACGACTCTCAGCTGAGGAAAGAGAATGAGCGAACCAGAGTTTACCACATGGAAAACAATGCATTACGGCATGCCCTTTCTCATTCCTGGGCAAGCCCAAAAAGAGTTCTTCGTCAACCAGTCCTTGGCTCTGATAGACGCGGTGATGCAACCATCAGTCATAGCCAGTTTGAATGTGCCTCCCGCCAACCCAGAAGACGGCATGGCCTATCGTGTTACCGCAACTGCAACAGGAGAATGGTCGGGACATGAGGATGCGATTGCAATTCGAATTGCCGGCGATTGGTCATTCGTAGAGCCACCACCTGGCATGCGTATTTGGGATCAGTCGCTGCAACAGTCGCTATTGTTTAACAATGGCTGGTTAGGCCTGACACCGCCATCAATTTCAGTCGGTGGAGATGTAGTGGATGAACAGGCCCGCTTGGCGATCGATGAACTTATTCAAGTTCTTCGGATTGCTGGGGTTTTTGCGAAGTCGTAACCTTTTGTTTTCAGCTTCGCTCTAGCCACTGTTGAGGCACCAATTCGAATTTGGGGCGTTTTTGTGCCTCACGCGCAAAGATAGAGGCTTATTTGCAACAGTTTGGCGGCATTGATTGCTTGCGCCGCAACTGGGGAAAAGTTAGAGAACGTATTGCGGCTCCAATAAGGTTAAAAAGGGGACTAAGAAAATGCGCAAGTTCGTCATTGGAATGGCGATGGCTTCGACAGCGCTCACTGCACCTGCCATGGCTCGCGAGGGCGAATGGTACATCGCAGGTGATGGCGGTGTGATGCTGGTCGATGATCAGACGTTTGACGTCAATGGAGAGTCGGACGAAATTGAAGCCAACTATGATGAGGGCTATGATTTCGGCGGCGCTGTCGGTTACGACTTTGGTGCTTTCCGCTTGGAAGCAGAAGCCAGCTACCGTGCGGCCGACCTCGATGAGATTACCGGTTCGGGCACGTTCGGCATTCAGGCCGGCACCCCAACCAACAACGGCAACCCAGCTCGCGCTACATCTGGCACGTTCATTGCCAATGGTGAGTTCAACGCGCTGAGTTTTATGCTCAATGGCTTGTTCGATTTTGGTCCCGATGATGGCCTTCAGGCATTTGCCGGCGGCGGTATAGGTGTTGCACGCGTCGACCTTGACGCGACAATCGATGCCAACGGCCCGGGCGGATATGATGACTCGGATACCGGTCTTGCATGGCAGCTTCTGGCTGGTGTTCGCGCACCGCTGAGCGAAAGCTGGGATGTTGCGCTGAAGTATCGTTACTTCAATGCGGTGAATATCGAACTGACTGACACTGTTGGTCTCCCGCTTGAGACTGACATCAGCTCACACTCGCTGCTGGGTTCGATCATTTACAACTTCGGTGGTGAGGCTCCGCCTCCTCCACCTCCACCGCCGCCGCCGCCTCCACCGCCGCCACCTCCTCCACCTCCGCCGCCGCCGCCTCCACCGCCGCCGCCGCCTCCACCACCGCCTCCGCCGTGCAACACGGGTCCATACATCGTGTTCTTCGATTGGGATGAGTCGGTTATCACTCCGGAAGCAGCGACGATTCTCAATGGTGCGGTTTCGGCTTACGCGAACTGCGGCACTGCAAACGTCATGTTGGCTGGTCACACCGATAGCTCGGGTAGTGTCACCTACAACATGGGCCTCGCAGAGCGTCGGAATGCGTCGGTACGCGAATATCTCACCGGACAGGGTATCCCTGACGGTCGGATTTCCAGCGAAGCATTTGGTGAATCGCAGCAGCGTGTCGCCACTGCCGATGGTGTTCGCGAGCTGCAGAACCGTCGTGTTGAAGTCACCTACGGCCCAGGTTCGGGCATGTAAGGGACCGCTTCATAGCGAACCAATTAGGGGGCCGGAGCGATCCGGCCCCTTTTTTGTGTCTTGAGGACTGAAGCTTGCCTTGACTGGTACCGTCTCCATCGGCTGGCTGCTTCGCCAATATGCCAGACACGGCTTCTGACGCTGCCGTTGAACGCTCTCGCCGGCTGATATGTTCAAAATTGCCGGTCGAGGCCTCCACAGGAATTTGCCGCAGGGCTGCTCGGGTTCCGCTGGATTGCGACAATTCTCACTGTGCCGCCAGGGTCCCTCAGATCACCTGATGAGATTGGACGCTGCGGAGCAAAGCATCGTCAGGGTTACAACACTGCACCAGCGCCGACTTTCAATTGCTCGAACAAATCGCGCTCACTCAGCGGCACATTCAATCAAGCGAATAATCAGCCCGCAGTGCTACCGGCTTCGTCCAGATCTTCGCCTTCCGATTTGGCTCGCTCGAGGACAGTCCGCTCGGCGTCTGGCACTGTGCGATAAGCGACTAGCAGCAAGATCAAACCAATCGGCACTGCGATCAACAGGCTCAAGCCTCCAGTCGAGAGGCTGCCTGTCATCGATGAGACTTGGCCAGCCATATAGGGTCCGAGTGCCAGGCCGACCAAAGTGGTTGCCAGGAAGAAGGTTGCAGTCGCTGTGCCACGCATCCGTGGCAAGACCAGATCTTGCGTCGTAGCAGCGGCCCCGCCCAAGGCCGAGCTGGCCAGCAAGGACTGCAAGAACGCCGTGATGTAGAACACTGTGGTGTTTTGTGTTGTGAACATAATGAAAAGGAATGGTGCAGCTGCAGCCAATCCAAAGGCCACAACAATCAGTCGGCCAGCGGGATTGCGCTCACGCAGCCAATCTGCAGCTCGTCCACCCATGATCACGCCGAGGAAGCCGCCGACGGCGCCAGGGCCGCCAATCCACCAACCCGCGGTAGACGGAGCCTCTTCCAATATGCGGATCGCGTAGGGGGCGGCCCAGAAAGAAGCCGCGTATGACATGAATGCGACCATGCCATAGCCCAGAATTGTGGTGAGGAATGCGGGTGTCCCCCAAATCAGCTTGAAAGTCGGAGCGTCGCGTCGTTTGAGGGTCGAGGCCCACGAGAAGATCGCATAATACCCAATTCCAACCGCAATCCATTGTTGGAAATTGCCGGTTGCATTTGCCAGCGCATAGGCAATGGCCGCGATAACGGCCGCGCCTAGCAAGTTGAACGCCAAGCCTCGCGGTCCGGCTTGCGAAGCGCCATAAAGTGTAAAGGGCGGGATGACGGCAATCAGCTCCCGGAAGAAGCCGCGGAATGGATCCTTCGGTGGAGGAGTAACGATACCATCGCTCTCACCACGCAGAGGCTCACGAAGAGTGAACACCAGACAAGCCAACAACAATCCCGGTAAGCCAACCAGGATAAAGGCCGCCTGCCAACCAGCCAGTGCGAGAGGCGCGTCAGATTGGAGCGGATAGGCTTCATTCCAACGTTCAACGATCGCGCCGCCGATCAGCAGCGACACGCCACCGCCGATATACAATCCTGATGAATAGATCGCGAGAGCGGTAGCCCGCATCTTCTTGGGGAACCAATCGGAGATGAGCGAATATGCACTGGGGCTGGCCGTCGCTTCGCCGACGCCTACGCCAATCCTAGCGACGCTCAGCATGGTGAAATTCTTGGCGAAGCCAGAAAGTGCGGTGAAGGCCGACCAGATGGCCAAGCCGGCTGTCATCAGCCTGATGCGGTGCCAGCTGTCCGCAAGTTTGCCGAGCGGGATACCAAACAGCGCGTAGAATACGCCAAATGCCGTGCCATAGAGAAAGCCGATCTGATCGTCGCGGAGTCCAAGATCGGCTTTGATATCTTCGGCCAAAATCGAGATGATGTTGCGATCGACGAAGTTTAGAACATACACGATGACAAGAATCGTGAGCGCATACCAAGAATAGGCCGGGACTTTCGGATCCTTGGTTGCGACGGCATCGCCAGTTGGTTCAGACAAATCACTCTCTCCTGAAGACCGGCGCTAGTGTGCCGCGTATTTTGTACTATCCTCAATGCCCGCTTCGGCGAATCCCTTCAACCTTAACCGGCAGGAATCGCACTTGCCGCACGCCAAACCTTCGGGTGTTGGATCGTAGCAGGACCAACTCCAAGCGGGATCCAGCTGCAATCGCGCGCATTCTCGGGCAATGTCGGCTTTGGTCATGTGTTGAAGCGGGGCATGAATCACAAATGGAGTGCCTTCGACACCCGCTTTGGTTCCGAGCCGCGCAGTCTCGGCGAAGCTGCTTATGAATTCGGGACGGCAGTCCGGATAACCCGAGTAATCGAGCGCATTGACGCCGATGAAGACGTCACTGGCGCCAACCGATTCTGCGCAGGCGACCGTCAAAGCCAAAAACAGCAGATTGCGAGCCGGGACGTAGGTGACAGGAATATCGTCACCCACACCCGTTTTGGGCACGGCGATCTCGTCGGTCAGTGCTGATCCGCCGAATGCTCTGAGATCAAGCGACAATTCGGTATGCTTTTCAACGCCGAGCTCACGTCCGATCTCTCTTGCCGACTCGAGTTCCCTACGGTGGCGCTGACCATAGTCGACGGTCAAAGCAGTGACGGTGAAGCCGCGCTCTTTCGCAATTGCAGCGGTGACCATCGAATCTAGGCCGCCTGACAACAGGACAACAGCCTTAGCTTGGCCCTCAGAAAGTTGTGAACTCATCGCTTGGGCTTAGCGTGGCAGCCCATTTTGGCAATCGCTGAAAATTCCAGCTAGCCACACTGGCCGGTGCGTCGCGCCTCTGCGGCAAACTGAAATGGCAATCCCGACGCAAATCCTTGAGTCTGAATTTGGACCAGCGAATTGGTCTCGCGACGAATATTGGTGCGGCCGTAATTGTCACCCTGGCAGGTGTATTGGACAGTAACCTCGGCATTCGCGTCTTCGACCACGTAGCGATTGCAGTCAGCTTCGGAATGACGGATCTGGATTAATTCGCGTCCGCTCTCGACACAGATCTTGCGCGGTGGCGAATTGTCGCGAGTCGTGATGGTCCATTCGCCTTTGGAAAGCCCGTCTAGCATCGCGAGACCATCGGTCTGGGCAGACACTGGCAAGCCCACGGCCAGCACAGAGGCTGCCGCCGCAATCCCGATCCGCAATATCTTCTTACCAGAGTGCATTTGCATGGTTCCTATTCACCCGAATCGCCTCGGCGACTCTTGTGCATTATCGACAATCGACGATGAGCCGTTGCTGAATAGCGACGAAGCGTTAAATATCCAAGACGAATTCGCGCGAACAAAAGGCACAGTCGATCACGATTTCACCTTGCTCATTGCGCATGCCTGCCTGCTCTTCGGGCGGAAAACGGGCGATCACAGAATTGTAATAGTCATTGCTGCAACGGCACCCACGGTTCAACGCGGCCGCCGGTTGGACCAGGATTTCATTTTCCTCATGAAACAGGCGCCAAACGATCGCCTCGAGTGAGAGCTCGGGATCGAGCAGCTCATTGTGACCAATCGTTGACGCAATCGTCTCGACATGTTCCCAGTCGGGATGATCCAGACGGACATGCAAGCGCTCGCGCCCTTCTTCCCCGTCGGCCAAATGTTGAATCAGAATCCCAGCACCAAGAGCGCCGTTGTCGGTCGAGCTGCCGGCCACCCGTATCAGCGTTGGAATCTGCTCTGATTGAACGAAGTAATTTTCGCAAGCCGCCGACAAGCTGCTGCCTTCGAGCGGCACGATCCCCTGATAGCGTTGATCACCGCCCGTCTCGAAGGTGATCGCCAGATAGCCGTCACCGAACAAGGTCGCCAATGACGGATTCGCTCCCACATGTTCCAATGCGAGCTCGTCGAATTCCGCATACCCGCGCATCTCCCCGGCGCGGTAATCGCAAACGAGCAATTGCACGGGACCGGACTTCGTCTGCGCCTGCATTGTCATCTGGCCTTCGCGCTTGAGCAGGCCACCCATCAACGCGCCAAGCACCAATGCCTCGCCCAGCAAGTGCTTAATCGGCGCCGGATAATCGTGGGACCGCAAGACGTCCTTGAGCACGCCATCGAGGCGCACCACCCGGCCACGGGCGCTGCGATCTGGCAACGTGAAGCCCAACAACCTGTCGGCGAATGTTTCTGCAGCTGCTTCCATCGCCCCTATATGGTGGCGATTTGAGCCAAGGTAAGCCCCAACCGCACTAGCGGTCAGCCGATTTGGTCAAAGCACCAGCGCAGGATCGATTTTTGCGCGTGTATCCTGTTTTCGGCTTCATCGAAAACGACAGACTGAGGCCCCTCGAACACCTCTTCGCTAACTTCTTCGCCAACATGAGCAGGAAGGCAATGGAGGAAGACAGCCTCTGGTTTGGCGTGAGTCATCAACTCGGAATTGACCTGAAATGGCCCCAGAGCTCGACGCTTGTCTTCGGCATCTTTCTGCCCCATCGAAATCCAAGTGTCCGTCACAATAACGTCGGCTCCGCGAGCCGCCTCAACCGGATCTCGGGTTAGCGTGACATGTGAGCCACCGGCTCTCGCCAGTTCCACGAACTCCTGTTCCGGATCATAGCCTTGCGGTGTTGCAACTCTGACGTTGAACTTCATCAATCCGGCCGCCTCGAGAATCGAATGCAGCACATTGTTGCCATCGCCAAACCAAGCGAGCTCCAAACCGGGAAGCGGTTTGCCATGCTCGATCACCGTCAAGAGATCGGCCACAATCTGACAGGGGTGTGATCGATCAGTCAATCCGTTGATCACCGGCACATGGGCGTGACGCGCCATTTCCTCAATCTTGGCGTGATCGTCGGTACGAAGCATGATTGCATCGACCATGCGGCTCAACACGCGAGCCGTGTCAGCGATTGTCTCTCCTCGGCCCAATTGGCTCGAGCCGCTGTCAAGAATGAGGACAGTACCCCCCAATTGACGCATCGCGATGTCAAAACTCACTCGTGTCCGGGTTGAGTTCTTCTCAAACACCATAGCCAGGACTTTGCCTGCTAACGGCGCATCTTGATCGGCCTGACCCTTTGACCATCCCGCCCGTGCCGACTTTCGATCAATGGCATCATTGATCATCGCCGCGATCGCATCGCCGCCAGCATCCGACAGATCGAGAAGATTCCGCACCAAGGGCGCGAGATCGTGAGGTTGATCACTCATTAGGAAGTCTCGGGAATCTGGTAGCTCGCGGCACCGGCCGATAGCTTCTCGAAGAACTCATCGATCTCTTCATCACCGATCACGAGAGGCGGAAGGAGTCGAAGCGTGTTGTCGCCCGCAGCGACAGTCAGCAGATCGTGATTGTCGCGGAGATGGACAAAGAAGGGCCGGCTTTCCACCTTCATCTTGATCCCGAGCATCAGGCCTTTGCCTCTGACCAGTTCGAACAGATCCGGGTAATTGCCGATAAATTGTTCAAGCTGAGTGCGAATCCGCTCACCCTTGTCGCGCACTGAAGCCAAGAACTCATCGTTGGCGACAGCGTCCATGACGGCGCTACCCGCCGCCATTGCCAACGGGTTTCCACCATAGGTCGATCCGTGAGTCCCGAACGTCATTCCTCGGGCCGCCTTTTCGGTCGCGAGGCAGGCGCCGAGAGGGAAGCCCCCGCCAATGCCTTTCGCCGTCGCGAGAATGTCTGGTTCGATGCCGTAATGTTCGTAGGCGTAAAGCGCTCCAGTTCGCGCTACACCGCACTGAACTTCGTCAAAGACAAGCATTAGATCATGCTCGTCAGCAAGCTCTCTCAGGCCCTGTAAAAAGGCCTCAGACGCCGGCCGGATCCCGCCCTCTCCTTGGATCGGTTCAACCAAGAATCCTGCTGTATTGGGCCCTATCAGCTCCTTTGCAGCCTCCAGATCGTCGAACTCGGCATATTTGAATCCATGCAGCAGGGGTGAAAACCCGTGATGCATCTTGGTCTGATTCGAAGCGCTGATCGTGGCCATGGTCCGACCGTGGAAAGCGTTGGAGAATGTGATCAGTTCATACCGCGTCTCATCACCTTGATGCTGATGATAAGCGCGCGCCGCTTTGATCGCCGCCTCAACCGCTTCAGCTCCCGAGTTGGTGAAAAAGACCGTGTCGGCGAAAGTGTTGTCGACCAGGCTTTGGGCCAATTTCTCACCCTGTGGACTTCCGTAGAGATTGGACACATGCATCAGGGTCTCAGCCTGTTGCTGGATGGCGGAGATCAATCCTTCGTGCGAATGCCCCAAGAGATTGACCGCGATACCGCTGGCGAAATCGAGATAGCGCGTACCGTCCTCGTCAATCAGGTGGCAGTGCTCACCACGCACTGGCCGTACACCGCACCGGGGATAGACGGGCATCAGCGGAGAAATTGACATTGGGAAATCCTTCAATTGAAATGGTCGCGAAAAGCAAATGGCGGCCCGAGGAGAGCCGCCATTTTTCTGTTTGATAGGGCCGCTCTCAGACTGGGTCAAACGGCCGGATGTATGTTTGCTGGCTAGCCTTGCACAGGCACCAGGTTCACAGCCGAATATTTTCCTCGTCGGTCGACCTCGAGGTCGAACTCATACCGTTCACCTTCATTGATGCCCTGCAGCCCTGAGCGTTCGACTGCGCTGATATGCACAAAAGCGTCAGGTTGACCGTCGTCGCGGACCAAGAAGCCGAAGCCCTTCATCGAATTGAAGAATTTGACAGTGCCGGTCGCCTTCTCGCCAGTCAGCTCACGCTGCGGAGCGCCGCCGCCCTTGGCAGGGACTTCAATCACTTCACCGACGATCTGAAGATCCTGGGCTGAAATCTTGCCGCCGCGATCAACCAGATTGAACTCTAGTTCCTGACCTTCAGCAAGCCCTTCTAGGCCGGCGCGCTCTACAGCGCTGATATGCACGAACACATCTTCGCCACCGCTTTCCTGTGCGATGAAGCCAAAGCCCTTTTGACCGTTGAAGAATTTGACTGTGCCTTTGCCAGTGCCAACGACCTGAGCAGGCATGCGGTTGAAACCGCCGCCGCCACCGCCGCCAGGGCCACGACCACCGCCGCCGCCACCTGGTCCGCGACCGCCGCCGCCGAAACGGTCTCCGCCGCCAGCGCCTCGATCAGAACCAAAGCGATCACCACCGCCGAAACGGTCTCCGCCACGGTCCTGCCCAAAATCACCTTGAGGTGGGAAGCCGTCCATTCCTCCGCCAAACGGATCGAAACCGTCTTCGCCAAATCCGTCGCGCTTGTCCCGCCCGCGGCGACGTCCCCTATCGTAACCCATAACTTCGTAAGTACCTTATAACGCTGCCCGACCTCCAAACCGTTGGCGCCGTAGGCAGCATGCCGCGCCAATCGCAAGTGGTCGCAGCCATTGGCCGCGCGTCCACCCGTGATTCAAACCATAGCGCACAAACCCGAGCTTTGCGAATGATTTAACTGATTTAGGACCTATCACGCAAAATTGTGACACTTTCGCCAAATGGTGCCCGCCGAATCGTGCGCTTGCGCGGCAGGAAATGCTGCGGCAAGGAGTGATGCATGGACATTCTTGCATTGCTGTCAGATCCGGCCGCATGGGCCGCCCTTCTCACACTCGTCGTTTTGGAGGTCGTGCTTGGGGTCGACAACCTCATCTTCATCGCGATTCTTTCGAACAAGCTGCCTGAACATCAGCAGCAGCGGGCACGCAGAATCGGTCTGTTTCTGGCGCTTGGCATGCGCATTGGCCTGCTGATGCTGATCGGTTGGATTGTCACTTTGCAGACGCCGTTGTTCGATTTGGGTATCCAGGGGCCCATGGTTGAAGGCTACAACAAACCCAGCTTTGAAACGGCATTTTCCGGTCGCGACCTGATCCTGCTGGCAGGTGGGTTCTTCTTGCTGTGGAAGGCCACAAAGGAAATCCACCATGCGATGGAGCCCAATGAAGTCTCCGACGACATGCTCAACAAGAACAAGCCTGGCGCGGCAGAGATCACCTTCGGCGCTGTCATCGCTCAGATCATTGTCCTCGACATGGTGTTCTCGGTCGATTCGATTCTCACCGCAGTCGGCATGACCGATCAGATTCCAATCATGGTCGCCGCAGTTGTGATCACCGTTGGCATTATGTTGGTTGCCGCGGATCCGCTTGCCCAATTCATCGAGAAGAACCCAACCCTGGTCATGCTCGCCTTGGCATTTCTTGTGATGATCGGGCTGGTCCTTATTGCCGACGGCTTCGGCTATCATGTGCCCAAGGGCTATATTTATGCAGCCATGGGTTTCTCGATCGCAGTCGAGCTGCTCAATATGATGCGCCGAAATCGCAATCAGAAGCGGCTCGAGGCCGAGAAGGCATCGGCATGAGCGATTTCAGGACAATCTCTGACAAAGTCTTGGCCAGCCCTCAGATCGAGGTCGCTGACATTGCGGCGGCCAAGTCTGCGGGCGTATCGCTGGTGATCAACAATCGTCCCGATGGCGAAGATCCAGGAGCTGCACAAGGGGCTGAAATAGAGGCAGCAGCCAAGGCCGCAGGCCTTGCCTACCAAGCGATTCCGATTGGCCATTCCGGCTTCAGCGAAGTCCAGGTTGACCAGATGGTTGAAGCGTTAAACGGAGCCTCTGGGAAAGTGCTGGCCTATTGTCGCTCTGGCACTCGGTCGACACTGCTTTGGTCCCTCGCTCAAGCGAAGCTGGGGATGGCACCCTGGGCGATTGCAAACGCCGCCGCATCCGCCGGCTACGACGTCACCCCGATCCGGCCGATGCTGGATATGCTCGCTGCTCGCAATGGAAATTGACGGGCAACTCTTGCAATTTGGCGGCTCACTGATCGCCATATTTGCGCTGGCCGGGCTCGCTTGGTTTTTGGGCTTGGGGGGCACACCAAAATTCTCGAACGACCAGCAGGTGAGGCAGGCTGCAAATGAAGTTTTCGACGGGTTCGAGCCAGATCGCATTGCCATTTCGGCGAACGGTGCTGCTGCGATTCTGAACAGCACAGACGGGGAGGTCATGGTGATCCGGCGGCATGGCAATCAGTTTGCGGGGCGCATCCTTGGTTCTGATGCAAAAGCCGAAATCCGTGACACTGGATTGCTCATTGATAGCGGCGAGGCTCGATATGGCTCGCTAACCTTGGTGATCGAGCGCGCCGACGCTTGGGCCAAGGCCGTCAATGCATTAGGGGCAAAGCCCGATGCCTGAACTGCCCGATTTCTCACCCACCGAATACGCCGTTCCGCTGTTTGTGGTCGCGGTCCTGATCGAGATGATCTGGGCCAAATTCCGTGCGCCAGAGGCCTATGAGCCCAAAGACACGCTGGTCAGCCTGGCATTCGGCCTCGGTTCGACTGTCGCCGGACTGCTGTTCGGAGGCTTTGCGGTCTATGTCTTCATCACCGCCTATGACTATCGCCTGTTTGACATCGGCTGGGCGTGGTGGGCTTGGGCGCTTTGCTTCGTGCTCGATGATCTCAAATATTACTGGGTGCATCGCGCCGGTCATCGGATACGCTGGATGTGGGCAGCGCATGTAAACCACCACTCAAGCCAGCACTACAATCTGTCGACGGCGCTGCGTCAAACCTGGACTGGCTCGTTCACCTTCGGCCTGCTTTTCGCCCTGCCTCTATTGCTGATTGGATTTCATCCGGTGATGATTGCGATCTGCGGCGGCTTCAACTTGATCTATCAGTTCTGGATCCACACCGAAGCGATCGACCGGATGCCGCGCTGGTTTGAGGCGGTGATGAACACGCCAAGCCATCACCGCGTGCATCATGCGACCAACCCGCGCTATCTTGATCGCAATTATGCAGGTGTCTTCATCATCTGGGACAAGATGTTTGGCACTTTCGAGCCAGAGACCGATGACGAGCAGATCCGCTACGGCATCATCAAGCAATTGGGCAGCTTCAACTTGCTGTGGGCTGTCTTCCATGAATGGATCGGGATGATCCAGGATATTTGGCGCGCTCCATGGCGGCACAAATTGTCATACCTGCTGCGCGAGCCGGGCTGGACCCATGATGGCAGCCGCGACACTTCGGATACAATTCGTTCGCGCTGGTTGGAGCGCCAAGCGGCTCTGGCAATGGACTCAAATCAAGTGGCGGATCGAAACCCGATTGAAAGCTCGCACGAAGCTGCCTAAGCCTGTCCGCAAGAGGAGAGGACATGGATAGCTTTGATTATGTTGTCATCGGTGGTGGCAGCGCCGGCAGCGCCGTCACAGGTCGGCTTGCAGTGGATGGAACCAAGCGAGTTTGCTTGATCGAAGCGGGCGGCCGCAACGACAATGTTATCATCAAGACGCCCGGCTTCATGCCCTTCATTCGCAATGCGTCGAACTACAAGTTTGATACTGTCGCGCAGCGCGGCTTGAATGGTCGAATTGGCTATCAACCGCGCGGTCGAGGTCTTGGCGGCAGCTCTGCCATCAATGCCATGGTCTATATTCGCGGCAACGCATGGGACTACGACAATTGGGCAGCGATGGGTTGCACCGGTTGGAGCTATTCCGATGTCCTGCCTTACTTCAAGAAGGCGGAATCCAACGAGCGCGGTGGCGACGAATTTCACGGCGAAGGCGGCCCGTTATTCGTTTCGAACCAGCGATCACCCAATCCTGCCAGCCACTCCTTTGTTGAGGCGGCGGCGGCCCTGCAATTGCGCAGGAATGACGATTTCAACGATGACAGCCAGGATGGATTCGGCCTTTACCAGGTAACCCAGCGCGAGGGCGAACGCTGGTCCGCGGCGCGCGCTTATGTTGAACCAATTCGCGAGCAAGGCAATGTCTCGATCCGGACCAACACGATTGTTGAGCGACTGGTAATCGAGCAAGGCCGCGTGACCGGAGTGATGGTCAAGCGCGGCAGGCGCAGCGAAATGATCTACGCCAAGTCCGGCGTTATTCTCTCGGCTGGCGCTTTCAATTCACCGCAGATCATGATGCTCTCCGGGATCGGCCCGGCCGAGCATCTCAAGGCGCATGGCATCGACGTCGTGCTCGACAAGCCAGCGGTTGGCGGCAACCTGCAAGACCACATCGATTACGTTTCAGCCTGGGAGACCGAGAGCGACGTGCCGCTCGGGCAGACGCTCAAGGGCACGATGAAGATGGCCGCTGCGATGATCGAACATCGCCGCAACCGGACCGGTCCGATGACCACGTGCTATGCCGAGGCAGGGGGATTTTGGACGGTCACGCCTGATGCCCCCGCTCCCGACATCCAATGGCACTTTGTGCCTGCAGTGCTTGAGGACCATGGTCGTGAGAAGGTGAAGAAGCACGGCTTCTCGTTGCACGCATGTGTCTTGCGGCCTGAAAGCAAAGGAACGGTGACGCTGGGTTCCAAAGACGCCACGGCAGCGCCTGTGATCGATCCAAACTTCCTCGATGATGATCGCGATATCGCTGTGCTGCGCGAAGGCGTGCGCCTTTCACATCGGATCGCCGAAGCGCCGCCTCTGATGCAATATGGGCCGAAGGACCGGTATCCCATCGACATCAACGATGACGATGCGTTGGATGAGCTCATCCGCAATCGGGCTGATACGGTCTACCACCCTGTCGGAACGTGCCGGATGGGAAGTGATGACGACAGCGTTGTTGACCCAACCCTCAAGGCGCGCGGCGTCGACGGGCTTTGGATTGCGGATGCAAGCGTGATGCCGAAGATCGTCAGTGGCAACACCAACGCACCTTCGATCATGATCGGAGAGCGCTGCGCGGACTTTGTCAAAGCCGCGACGGCCTAAGTCAGCACTTTGCTCATCGTCACGAGCGGGACCGGGACTGCCCCGTTGGTGTCTTCCCATTCGCGCTCAATTGCGTAGCCATTGGCGAGATAGAACGGCCTGCCCGCCATCGTGCCGACCAGCTCGGTGGCACCAAATCCTGCCGCCTGCGCGGCGTCTTCTGCGGTTCTAAGGATGAGACCGCCGACCCCTTTACGCGCGTGGCCGGGATGGGTGTACATCGCTCTGATCCGCGCACGGTCAACAGCCGGATCGAGCAGTGAAGCGTCGCGCCCGGTAGAATGGTCACCGCCATAGAGCGTCGCACGCTTTGACCAGCCGCCACAGCCGGCCAACGTGCCGTTGTCTTCAACGCAGAAGTAGGTGCCATCATCGATCAGTTGAAGGTCGAGCCCCATTCCAGTGCGCGAAGCCTCGATTTGAGCCGGGTCGAGAAAACCGCGTTGGAGCTCCCCGATTGCCGAATTCATCAAGGCGACGATGGCTGGCGCGTCGTCGCGCGTCGCGATCCGAATTGACAGCATGGCGGTATTTGTAACTCACATCCTCAAACAGCGAGGGAGACTTATCCGGTCGCACCCTACCGTCGCAACAAAAAAGGGGCCGGAGCGATATCGCCGCTCCGGCCCTTCGTTAGTTTGTACGTTCGCAGGAGGAACGAGTGTTGGCGGGAGAAGTGGGAGAGGAGAGATACTTCCCCCGCCAATCTGGTGGATTAGTTGTAGGCGCGCTCTCCATGCTCCGAGATGTCGAGCCCATCGACTTCGGATTCTTCATCAACCCGAAGCCCAATGATGGCCTTAACGATCATCGCGGCTATCAAGGTGCCGATTCCGGCCCATGCTATGGTGACAAGAACGCCTTCGGTCTGGATCCAGAGTTGTGTCAGAACAGCTGTTGAACCGTCGCCTGGGCCGCCAAGGAATGGTTGGTAGACGAGGCCGGTACCGATAGCGCCGACGATACCGCCAACACCGTGAATGCCGAATGCGTCCAGACTGTCGTCATAGCCAAGCTTGGTTTTGACCTTCGCAACCGCAAAGTAGCAGACCAATGACGACACCGCGCCGAGTATGAGCGCGCCCATCGGACCCGCGTTGCCAGCGGCAGGTGTCACGGCAACAAGACCTGCAATCACGCCCGAGCAGAAGCCAAGGGCCGACGGCTTGTGACCTACAATTCGCTCGGTCACCATCCATGCCAGCGCACCCGCTGCGGTAGCGACAAAGGTATTGATCATAGCGAGCCCGGCAAAGGCGTCTGCTTCGAGGGCCGACCCTGCATTGAAGCCGAACCATCCAACCCACAGCAGCCCTGTGCCAACCATGGTCAGCGTAAGGCTGTGAGGAGGCATCGGTTCTTGCGGATAGCCGCGCCGCTTGCCGAGCAAATAGGCGAGCACCAGGCCGGATACACCTGCGTTGATGTGCACGACCGTGCCGCCGGCGAAGTCAAGAGCACCCTTCTCAAACAGAAAGCCACCACCTGCCCAGACCATGTGAGCGATCGGGAAATATACAATCGTCAACCAGATTGGCACAAAGACCATCACTGCGCTGAACTTCATGCGCTCTGCTGTCGCGCCGAGGATAAGCGCGGCAGTGATCGCCGCAAAAGTCATCTGGAAACTGATGAACACAAACTCGCTGATCACTTCATCAGTGAATGTTGCCGCCGTGCTCTCATAGGTTGAACCTGCGAGGAACAGATTACCCCAGCTGAAGAAGGCATTGCCTTCGGGGCCGAAGGCGGTTGAGTAACCCCACAGAATCCACACCACCATTGCAAGCGCAGCGGTCGCACCAATCTGTGTCATGGTTGAGAGCATGTTCTTCGAACGGGTCAGACCGCCATAGAATAAGGCCAGGCCTGGGAGGATCATGAGCAGGACCAGAACGGTCGCCGTCATCATCCATGCGTTATTTCCCGGATTGGGCACCGGTGCTGCCGCTGCCGCAAAAGCAGGCTGAGCGAATGCAACCGCGCCAAGGGCAAACGCAGCGAATGATAGGATCTTCTTAGTCATCTTCCTTGTCCCCCTTAAAGTGCGGTTTCGCCGGATTCGCCGGTGCGGATCCGCGTTGCGGAAGCAAGATCGAGAACGAAGATCTTTCCGTCTCCAATCGCTTCGGTGTTGGCTGTCTGCTGGATCGTCTCGACGACTTGGCCTGCGATCTCGTCGCTGGCTGCAATTTCGAGCTTCACTTTCGGCAGCATGTTGGTGGAATATTCTGCGCCGCGATAGATTTCGGTCTGACCCTTTTGGCGTCCGAAGCCTTTGACCTCGGAAACGGTCATCCCGGCGACCCCGATGCTGCCCAGCGCTTCGCGGACTTCATCGAGCTTGAATGGTTTTATGATGGCAATGATGAACTTCATCTAAGCCCCCTTTGGCTCACCGGCGATTTCCGGCGGTCAAAGGAGAGCAAGAGGCGTGCCAGTTCACCTTAGGGCACTTACCCAAGCGGAATCCTCAGGTTTTTGTGCAATTGCGAAAGATTCGTTGCCCAATTCTTAATCGTGTGACTAAATTTTAGGCAGATCAACTCTCATCACCAGCGATGTAGCGGTCTGTTGCGCGGGTCGGGAGTCCGTCAATGCTGCTAATGCGTTTGGCCATCTTGGCCTCCCATTCATCCGGGTCAGATTGGCGGTGAGCCTTCTTGAGCGTGTCGCGTTCACTCTCAAGGCTCATGAAAGGGACCCCCCAGCCGCACGAAGTCTGCACGCTCTCGACATCGATCACGAAGATCTGACGCGTGCCTGGCAGCAAGGTGAAATTGGCCGCCAGCGCCTCCCATTCTGCATCTTGCGGCAAAACCGGACGACCACGGCCATAGATCCGCAAAATCAGCGCTGGCCGATCAAAATTGCAGAACATGATCGTGATGCGTCCGTCGGCGGTGACATGGGCATGGGTCTCATTGCCTGATCCGCCAAGATCGAGATAGGCGACCTGATTTCCCGACAGGACACGAAAGGCGTCATAGCCCTTGGGGCTGAGATTGATCCGCGCATCAGGCGCAGCGGTCGCCACAAAGAAGACCGGCTGCTTCTCGATCATCGCAATGTGCTTGTCGTTCAGCGCATCGAAGAATTCAGCCATGGTCTAACTCCTGACAATCACAAAAAGTCGTTCAGCACCTGCATAAAGCGATCAAACTGATCGTGGTGCAGCCAATGCCCCGCTTGCTCGAATTCGACCACCGAGGCGTTGTTGAAATATTGCAGCCGCCCGTCCTTTTCAGGGTTGGAGGCCCAGCTGTCGGCACCATAGAGCAGCAAGGTTGGGCACGAGATCGCACCCCAGACCGCCTCCATGAATTCGTCAGCGACATCTTCCACCGCCCAGACATTGAGGTGCGGGTCGAACTTCCAACTATAGGTGCCATCTTCATTGCGGTTGACGCCGTGGATCGTGAGGTGACGCGCCTGATCTTCGGTCAGGTACGAATTCTCTTCGATCATCCGCGCATAGGCCGCTTCGATGCTCTCATATTTGCGCGGGGTTCTCCCGGCAGCCTTGCGCTTCTTCTCAACCCATTCCGCCATGCGCTGCGGATAAGGCGTCTTGCGCTGCTCGGCCTTCCATTCCGGGCTTGGCCCAAGGCCTTCGATCGCAACCAGCTTCGTCACCATGTCGGGGAACATCCCGGCATAGCGCAGCGAGACATTACCGCCCATCGAATGCGAGATGATCGTCACCGGCCCACGCCCCAGCTGATGCACCAGTTGCGCGAGATCATAGACCATATCGTTCGATTGATAGTTTCCGTCTGACACCCAATCGCTGTCGCCATGGCCGCGGTGGTCCATTGCGACGACGTGATAGTGCGGTGTCAGCTTTTCAGCGACCCAATCCCAGCTTCTTGCATGGTCGCGTCCGCCGTGAACCAGCACGAGTGGCGGCTTTTCGCGATTGCCCCAGTCAAAGTAATTGAGCTTGAGGCGCTGTGAGATGAAGGTCTGTGAAGTCGGGCCAGCAACAGTCATGCAGCGTCCCATGCCGCCTTTGCGCGGCCCAAGCAACCTTACCTTTCTTTGGTCGCTGAAAAGGTAAGCTCGGGGTTCTTCTCGACCTGGTAATTCACGTCCCACGGGCTCTTCGCCATGAACACCAGATCGCCATCGCGATCGCGCGCGAGATTGGCGCGGTTGAAGCTCTCAAATTCGTCCATCGGTTTGGCATCGCCTTTGATCCACCGCGCGGTGGCGAAGGGCGCGGCCTCAAGCCCGGCTTCAACCTTGTATTCAGCCGCCAGCCGCGAAACGAGCACATCGAGCTGAAGTTGTCCCACAACCCCGACAATGTGTTGGGCACCAATCTCAGGATAGAATACCTGGATCACGCCTTCTTCTGACAAATCGTCGAGCGCCTTGCGCAATTGCTTGGTTTTGGTTGGATCCTTGAGCTGGACCCGGCGCAGGATTTCCGGTGCGAAGTTGGGCAGGCCGGTAAAGCGCACCTGATCCTTTTCGGACAAAGTGTCGCCCACTCGCAGCGTCCCGTGATTGGGAATGCCGATTATGTCGCCGGCCTCGGCCGTGTCGGCAATCTCGCGATCCTGCGCAAAGAAAAGGATCGGCGAGTGGATGGCAATTGGCTTGCCCAGGCCCGAAGGCGTCAGCTTCATCCCGCGCTTAAACGTGCCCGAGACCTGACGCATGAAAGCGATGCGGTCACGATGATTGGGATCCATATTGGCCTGGACCTTGAAGATGAACCCGGTGACTTCGCCGTGATCGGGCGCGATCTGATCCTCACCCGCCGGTTGCGGCCGTGGTGGTGGCGCGTATTTGGCGATCGCATCAATCAGTTCACTGACGCCAAAATTCTTGAGCGCAGAGCCGAAATAGACCGGCGTCAGATCGCCATTGCGATAGGCTTCGAGATCAAACTCGGCATAACCAGCCTGCGCCAGCTCGGCCTCTTCGGCATATTCCTCGGGAATGTCAGCGTCGGCCTCACGCGTGCCAAGAAACTCCTTCGAAGGCCCCTCAGGGCGCGACACTTCACCGGTTTCGAAATCCAGAATGCCTTGGAACTGTCCGCCCAGGCCGATGGGCCAGCTTTGTGGGCTCACATCGAGCGCGAGCATATCGGCCACTTCATCCAGTGTCTCAAATGGCTCGCGGCCTTCGCGATCGACCTTGTTGACGAAGGTGATGATTGGGACACTGCGCAAACGGCACACTTCAAACAGCTTGCGCGTTTGTGGCTCGATACCCTTCGCTGCGTCGATCACCATCACCGCGCTGTCGACCGCCGTCAGCGTGCGATAAGTGTCTTCCGAGAAGTCTTCGTGGCCTGGCGTATCGAGCAGGTTGAAGGTGATGGTCTCGCCATCATATTCCTTCTCGAAGGTCATCACCGAGGAGGTGACCGAGATGCCGCGCTGCTGCTCGATCTTCATCCAGTCAGACCGTGCACGACGCTGTTGCCCGCGCGCCTTGACCTCGCCTGCCAAGTGGATTGCGCCGCCTTGCAGCAGCAGTTTCTCGGTCAGCGTGGTCTTACCCGCGTCAGGGTGCGAGATGATCGCAAACGTGCGTCTGTTGGACATCGAACAATCAGTCTGCGCGATTAGCCGCGCAGCTCCGCTCCCAATTTCGCCGCCGCTGCGACGACTCCATCAGAGATCGCCTTGAGATCGGCATCTTTGTAGCTCTTTTCTTGCGGCTGGAGTGTCACTTCAAGTGCGACAGAAATCTTGCCTTCCGGCACGCCCTGGCCAGCGAACACATCAAACACGCGAGCGCCGGTGATATTGGCTTTGTCGCTGCCTCGTACAGCGCGAACGAGATCGCCCGCTGCCAGATCCTGAGGGATCAGGAATGCGAAATCTCGCGTTACCGCATGGAGGGCAGGAGGGGTGAATCCTGGCCTTGCAAAGCTGGTTGGCCCCTTGGCTACCTTCTTGGCTGGAATCGCGTCGAGACATATCTCCACGGCCGCTACAGGGCCTTCCATGTCGAAGGTCTTGAGGGTCGCCGGATGCAGCATGCCAAAGCGCGCGAGGACGTTCTTCGGGCCGAGCCGCAACGTGGCAGACTGGCCGGGGTGGAACTGAGTTCCATCTCCATCGACCACCGGGTCCATCACCATCAATTTCTGCACCGGAGCACCTGCTGCCTCAAGCAATGTCTGCGCGATCGCTTTCGCGTCATAGGCGTCAAATCCCTGCGCTTTGCCGCTCGCCCAGCCGCGCGCAATCTTGTCGCCAGCCAGGATCACACCAAGCGTCGGGCGTTCGTCGCTCATGCCTTTGCCATCGCGGAAATAGCGACGCCCAATCTCGAACAGTCGTGAAGAGGTCGCCCCGCGATCCGCGTTGCGCTTAGCCGCGATCATCAAGCCGGGCAGCAAGGATGGCCGCATCGCCTTCATGTCTTCGCTGATCGGATTGTCGAGCTTCCACAAGTCATCCGTCGCGGTGAAATGTTCCGCTTCGGGCACCGGAAGGAAGGACCAGGTGATCGCCTCGTTGAGGCCGCTTGCCGCCGCCGCACGGCGCAATTTGCGCTCGAGCAATTGTTGCGGTGTAGCAGTCGGCCGCGCGACACCATCGAGCCGCGGCAGCGGCGTGCTTTCGACCTTGTCGAGCCCGTTGATGCGGACCACTTCTTCAACCAGGTCTGCCGGGCCTTCGATGTCATGACGGCGCAGCGGGCAGGTTACGGTCCAATCATCGGCCACGTCGAAATCGAGGCTTTCGAGGATGCGACGTTGCTCGTCGTCTTCCACCTCAACGCCTCCAAGCCGCGTCGTCAGGCCGGTGTCGAAACTGACCACTTTGGGCTCGCTAGGCGGTGCGCCCGCATGCACGGCCTCGCTTGGACTGCCGCCGGCCAGCTCGACGATCAGGCCTGTCAGCAGATCAAGCCCGTCGGCAAGGAATGCCGGGTCGACGCCGCGTTCGAAACGCGTGCGCGCATCAGACGCCAAGCCCAACTTGCGGCCTGTGACACCAATCCCCGCAGGATCGAAATAGGCGATTTCCAACAGCACGTCAGTCGTACCATCGCTGACGCCCGAATTCTCACCACCCATGATCCCGGCGATGTCGTGAACTTCCTTGTCGTCCGCGATCACCATCATGCTGTCGTCGAGCGTGTAGGTTTTCTCATTGAGCGCCAAAACCTGCTCGCCAGGCTTTGCCCTGCGTGCGACGATCGCGCCTTCCAGCTTGGCCAGATCGTAGACGTGCGCCGGACGGCCAAACGCCAACATCAGGTAATTCGTGAGATCGACCAGCAGCGAAATTGGGCGCTGGCCAGCGCTGACCAGGCGTTGCTGCATCCAGTCAGGTGACGGTCCATTGGTGACGCCATTGATCACCCGGCCATAGAATGCCGGGCATCCAGCCGGATCATCGGTGCGGATCTCGACCGGGCACGCGCCTTTCGCTTCAAAGCCAGGCATGGTGATCGGTTTGAGCGCGCCGAGCCCGGCAGCCGCGAGATCGCGCGCAATCCCATAGACGCCCATGCAATCGGGGCGATTGGGCGTGATCGCCACATCGATTACGGGCGAAGATCCATGATAATCAGCGAAAGCGTCGCCCACCGGCGCGTCGTCCGGCAGTTCGATTATGCCGTCGTGATCCTCGCCAAGCTCCAGCTCACGCACCGAGCACATCATGCCATTGCTCTCGACGCCGCGGATCGCGCTCTTGCGCAGCTCCATTCCGTTTGACGGAACCACTGCCCCTGGCTGGCCCAGGACGCCTTTCATCCCAGCGCGCGCATTGGGTGCACCGCACACGACCTGTAGCGGATCGCCCGCACCAGTGTCGACGGTGAGCACTTGCAGCTTGTCGGCGTCTGGATGCTTGTCAGCCGTCAGCACCTTGGCGACCGTGAAGCCTGCCAAACGCTCAGCCGGATCTTCGACTCCCTCAACTTCGAGCCCGATCGCATTCAGCGCGTCGAGGATCTCCTGCAGCGAAGCGTCGGTCTCAAGGTGGTCCTTGAGCCATGTCAGCGAAAACTTCATGGCCGCGCTCCCACTCCAGCAGACAGGGTTGGCTGGTCAAAGGGCGAGAAGCCATAATGGGCAAGCCAGCGCGGATCGCCATCGAAGAAGGCACGCAGATCGTTCATGCCATATTTGAGCATGGCGATACGATCGATGCCCAAGCCGAACGCGAAACCCTGCCATTCGGCGGGGTCGAGGCCAGCGAATTCGAGCACGCGCGGATTGACCATGCCGCTGCCGCCAAGCTCCATCCAGTCATGCCCACCATCATCGCCATGGCCGCCGACAACCCTGCGATCACCTTCATTGGCATAGCCAACGTCAAATTCGACCGAAGGCTCGGTGAATGGGAAATAGGACGGGCGCAGGCGCAGCACGATGTCTTCGCGCTCGAAGAACGCCTTAAAGAATGTCTCGAGAGTCCATTTGAGGTGGCCGAGATGGATATCGCGATCGATTACCAGGCCTTCGACCTGGTGGAACATCGGCGTGTGGGTCGCGTCGCTGTCGCTGCGATAGACGCGTCCCGGTGCGATGATGCGGATTGGGGCGCCCTGCTCCTTCATCGAACGGATCTGGACCGGCGATGTGTGCGTCCGCAGCAGCATCTGACCGCCATCGGGAGCCGCGTCGGGGAAGTAGAATGTGTCATGCATCGCGCGGGCCGGATGGCTCTCATCCATGTTGAGCGCGGTGAAGTTGTGCCAATCGTCTTCGATCTCTGGCCCGGTCGCGACCGCGAAGCCGAGGTCCGCGAAAATCTCGGCCAGTTCGTCCATCACCTGGCTGACGGGATGGACTGAGCCGACCGGTTGATCGGGTGCAGGCAAGGTCAGATCGATCGTCTCGCTCGCCAGCTGCGCTTCAAGCGCGCTGGCTTCGAGCGCGTCCTTCTTGGCAGCGATGGCGTCAGCCACTTCCGCACGGACCGCCTGGATCGCCGGCGCGGCTGCGCTGCGCTCATCCGGGCTCATCCCGCCAAGCGTCTTGAGGGCCAGGCTCACCCAGCCTTTTTTGCCCAAGGCAGCAACGCGTTCGGCCTCAAGCGCATCGAGCGTCTCGGCGCTTGCGATTGCGGCCAAGGATACCGCCTTTTGATCTGTCAAATCACTCATTGTCGGACTCTATGCAAACGAGGGGGTCCGCTAGCCCGAATTGCCGCCAATGGCAAAGCGTTCCTTGCGCGGCACGCCACTATGCAGCGCGGCTTAGCCCGCCGCGTCGCTTGCCGGTTCTTGCGGGGGCTTGTGCAAGGCCTGCATTGCTTCGCCCGCAATCGCCATGCGTCCGCGCGCGGCCGCCACCAGAAATGGCTTCTCCAGCTTGGCGTAAGCGCTTGGCGCCATACCCATGAAGCGCTTGAAATCGCGCACGAAATGAGCCTGGTCGTGATAGTGGAAATCGAGCGTGCTTAGCCACTTCATCGAAGGGTCCAGCATGAATTGCGCCAGGCTGCGTAGAAAGCGCTGACGCCTCAGCAACAGCTTGGGGGTGAAGCCAAAGGCCCGGCGCGACAGGCGCTCTAGCGAACGGACATTCATGTCCAGCCGATCAGCCAAGTCACCTACGGTCGCCAGGTCGGGATCAACCAATGCCTCATTGATCGCGAGGATCGCATCGGCATTCTTGAGCGGTAGATCGATCAGCGTCGCCATGTGCTGTTCGATAATCGCTAGCTCCTCAGCGAATTCGCCGGATGATTGCGCCAGCTTTTCGTCGAGATCATAGAAATGCACGAAGGCCGGGTCCTGGCGACCATCGACAAATCGATCTGCATATTCGCCGGCGTCGGCTTCGATAAACTTGGCCCAGCCCAAAGGCAGCAGCCCGATGCCCCAGATTCGACCGGCGTTGACGGCAAATTGCGTTGAGCGGCTGGTGGGCCCGCTGGCGGTGAACCGAGGCGTTGGCTGCAGTGGATCTCCGCCAATGGCGGACTTGCATTGCTTGGCTCTTACAAACCGCAGATTGGGCCATTCGGGATGAAAGTAATCCTCAAGCAGCGGGTCTATCAGCTCGTCCGAGATTTCGGTGCGATAATAGGTTGTGACATAGGGTGCCAAGTCGCTGCTTGGCAGCGCGAAGCGGACGGAAACCGAATCTCCGCTCATCCCCCTCATCGTCCTGCTAGCCCTCCAACTCACTCACAACATAGGAGAATGGCACGCTATCAGCCTGACCCGAGCGGGTCATCCCAAAAGATAGATAGGATGATTGCGATGTGGTGCGCGAGCCGCTCAGCCCCGGACAGGCTTGTCGAGGGTCTGCGCCGCGCTGCCCCAGACCCGGGCCCGCGCTTCCATAAACGCCGAAAGGACCGGGTGATCCAGCGCTGCATAGGTGCTGGGATTCATGGTCATGAATTCATGAAATTCTCGCGTGAACTGCGCTTGGTCGTGATAGTGATCATCCATCGCCTCGGTCCAGCGAGCATCCTTGTGGAGCATGAAAGTGGAGAGGCTGCGCATGAAGCGTTGGCGTCGCATCAGCAGTTTCGGTGTGAAGCCGAAATAGCGACGGCAAACCCGCTCAAGCGTGCGCACGCTCATGCCGGAAGCATCTGCCAAATCGCCCACTGTAGACAGGTCTTCGTCAATCAAGGCGTTGTGAACCCGCATGATCTTGGGCTCATCCCGACTTGGCCGCATCAATTGCCGCATCGTTTCGATGATCGTCTCATGCTGCTCGTCTTCGGGGATCTCTGCGTTGCATAGCACGTCAACCAGATGTGCGAATTTGGCGAATGCAGGATGCGTCGTTCCGTCGCACACCACATTGGCAAGATCCTGAGCATCGCTGTCGAAGAACCGGGCCCATCCAAGCGGCAGGAAACCTATCCCCCACATCCGTGACGTACCAAGCTCAAACCGGCACGGCAGTGAGCTGGGTCCTGTCGCGATAAAGCGCGATTCGACCGCGTGGTCTGATCCAAGCCAGGTCTTGGGATGGCCGCCTGAAAAGAAGCGGATATTAGCCCATTCGGGCTGAAGATAATCCTCCAGCGCGCCGCCATCGGGGACATCGAGCGAAAGCTGATAGAATGTGGTGAAGCAACCATCGAATTCGGGCGGCGGCGAATAAAACTCGCTGCTCACGCTGTGATCACAGCTCGCCGGCTGTTTGCTTTGCGCCCCGTTCCCCATCGCGCTTCTTTGACGCATCTGGCGAGATTCTACAAGATTACTGTCGCTTAGTTACAAATGCTTGGGGGTGCCGACCTTATCGGCCGACACCCCCAATGCAATCAGATCATTAGACAGACGCCGCATAAACGGCGCGAGCAATGCCCTGCAATTAGGCGGGCAATGCGTCTTTCGCCTGAGCGATAACGGCTTTGAACGCCGCTTCTTCGTTCAGAGCCAAATCAGCCATGGCTTTGCGATCGAGCTCGATACCCGCCAGCTTCACGCCGTGCATGAACTGCGAATAGGTGAGCCCTTCGGCGCGAACCGCCGCATTGATGCGCTGGATCCACAGTGCGCGGAAGTTGCGCTTTTTGACCTTACGATCGCGATAGGCGTACTGGCCAGCCTTTTCGACGGCCTGGCGCGCAATGCGGATCGTGTTCTTGCGACGGCCGCGATAGCCCTTGGCTTGATCGAGCAGGCGCTTGTGCTTTTGGCGCGTGGTGACGCCGCGTTTGATGCGAGGCATAGTATTATCCTTCTAGAATTTGGAAGCGAGCAATGCGCTCAGCTCAATCGAGGCCGTAAGGCGCCCATTTCTTGACCGTCTTGGCATCGGCATCGGAGATGACCGAGGTGCCGCGGTTCTGGCGGATATACTTTGCGTTGTGGCTGATCAGGCGGTGACGCTTACCAGCGACGCCGTGCTTGACCTTGCCGTTGGCGGTGATCTTGAAACGCTTCTTCACACCGCTTTTGGTCTTCAGCTTGGGCATTTTCATCTCCTTAGTCAGAGACACGTCAAATCAGCCCTGGCAGCCCTTTCAGCCAGGCCGATCGCTTGATTCGTGTCGTTGAAGGCCGCGCACATAAGCTCAGTGCTCAGCAATGGCAAGTGATTCTCCAATTGGATCGGGCAATATGCATCTCAGCAGGCGCTTGACCCCAAAGAGCACTCGTGACTTGCAAAGCGAGCCCGACTGCGCTCCGATACATCAATGATGATCAAATCCCTGCGTAACGGATTGACCGGGCTTCTCCGTTTTTCAGGACGCGATAGCCAAGCCCAGTTTTGGCTATTCGTAATGATGACATTCCCGTTTCTAGCCGGGGCGCTGTTTTTTGGGATTTTCAACGAAGTCTCAAAATCGTTCGAGAAAATGCGCGCTTATGCGGAGGCGAACCCAGATTCCGCCACAATAACGCGGGGGGCCGGCAGCTACCATATTGAGATCAATGATCCCTCATTCGAGCCAGGGATAGATATGGGCGCATTGGCGACGTATGCTCTAGCCATAGGCATCGTCGCAATCGCTCTCTACGCAGCGGCGATCTCGCGTCGATTGCATGATGTTGGTCGGAGTGGCTGGTGGAGCGTCATCCCCGCAGTTCTTTTCCTAATATCCGGCACGTCCATGTCGCTGCTTTGGGGAGGTACGGAGGGAGGTCAGAAGATCGTCAGCTTTATGGGTGTTTGGGCCATCACCATGGGCTATAATATATGCGTGATTGCCTTGATCATCTTTTGCGCACTTCCGGGTCAGCCACACGCCAATCGTTTTGGCGAACCGCCAAATGAGGGTGCCGATCAATCACCGGGGTAAGGCCGGTTGCCAGTCTCTTCGAGCCAGAGAACAAAGTCGCCATGCGAAATGGGCTGCGCATCAGGCGGTAGCTCGCCTTGCCAGATATAGGCTTCGGCGACAGCATCGCCAAAGCCTGACCAACCATCCACGCTGACGGGTTGCCGCGCATAGTCACGTCCTTCGAATGCATCCACCGCAGCCAGATCAACCGCGCTGGCATCGTGGATCGTGCCATGGACATTGGTGGCATAGCGCGCCTGGGTCGGGACCAGCGCCGGAAACCACCCCGCTGGATTGGGAATCGCGAACAGCGCGCCCTGAGTGGTCGCAGGTGAGCCCAACCCGAGCCCTGCGAGGAAGGGCCAATCGCCAACGCCTTCGCGTAGCACGCCATAGAAGAACAGGTGCATGGTCAGACCGCGAATGTCTCGCCGACCAGCTCTTCGCTGACCTGCCACAGCTGTTCGCCGAGTCCTTGCTTGAGCGCGCGCCGCTCAACCCACGCGTCCCCAACAGGGCCTCGCGCATCAAACATGCCGGTTGGGCCATAATAGCCGCCCGACATTGCTTCTGAGCCCGCAGCGGCGAGCACTGTGGGGATGGCACCAAGCTTGGCCGGCTGAGCCATCACAGCGTTCGTGAAAGTGTAGACCAAGCTCAACAGCGCACCCGGGCCCGTGCTTTGCAAAGCAGTGCTAGAATAGCCGGGATGGCAGGCGATCGAAGCCGCCTTCGAGCCAGCCGCTGTCAGGCGCCGATCAAGCTCAAGCGCGAACACAAGATTGGCGAGCTTGCTCTGAGTGTAAGCCATGGTCGGATCGTATCGCCGCTCCATCATCAGATCCTTGAAATTGATCCGCCCAAATTTGTGCGCAATGCTCGATACGGTGACGACCCGACCGACGGCTTGATCAAGGTGCTCGAACATCAAGCTCGTCCAAAGGAAATGGCCGAGATGGTTGGTGCCGAACTGCATCTCGAACCCGTCAACCGTCGCCTGCTTGGGCGTCTGCATAATCCCGCCATTGTTGATCAACCCGGTGACCGGGCCAAGGCGCTGTTTGGCTTCAGACGCGGCCGAGCGGATCGAAGACAGATCGGCCAAGTCCATCTGCAACAAATCAACTTTGCCAGTGCCGCACAGTTTGACTTCGGCAACCGCTTTTTCACCTTTGGTGGGATTGCGGGCCGCGATGACGATATTGGCGTCCTTGCCCGCCAGCAGTTTGGCTGCCTCAAGCCCGATCCCGGAATTGCCGCCGGTAATGACGAAGAGTTTTCCGGACAGGTCAGGAAGCTGCTCGGGCTTCCAATCCTTGATTCCGCTGTTTTTGAGCTTGGGCATGGTCTTAGGTCCTTTGCAAAAGCATTGTGACCGACACTACCACAAAGGCGCGCTCAAGGAATTTTGAATGGTGGCGGTTCTTTGAGCACCGAATCCGGCGCGTTTCCAGCGCCCATCGCTGCCAGCAAATCTTCCAGCCGGGCTGAATCGCCCAGAGCAATCACCGTGCCATCGCTATCCGCGTCCAGTGGGTTGCCTTGCCAATCCGCCATGATGCCGCCGGCGCCTTCGACGACTGGCACCAAGGCGGCATAGTCGTGAATCTTCAGGCCGGCTTCCATCACGCAATCAATATTGCCGCTCGCCAGCATCGCGTAATTGTAGCAATCGCCGCCATAGATCGGAAATGGTCGCTTGGGATATGCATTGGTGACGACATTGAGGAATGCGTCAGCCTGATCTGCATCAAAACAATGCGGACTGGTCGTGGCCAATGACATCCCTTCGATCGCCAGACACGGGCGCGTCTTGACCGGTTCACCATTGAAGGTCGTTCCTTCGCCAATCACGCCGACCCAGCGCTCACGCTGAATGGGTTGGTCAATCACGCCAAGCACAGGCCAGCCATCCTGCATCAACGCAATCAGCGTCCCGAAGATCGCACGCCCGGCGACAAAGCTCTGAGTGCCATCAATCGGATCAAGCACCCATTGCCGGCCAGCACCTTCGTTGTGAGTGCCGTATTCCTCGCCAATGATGCCATCGTCAGGACACTCGGCTTCGATGATTGCACGCATTGCCGCTTCGGCAGCGCGGTCGGCTTCAGTGACAGCGGAATCGTCGGCCTTGGTTTCGGCTTCCCAATCGCCGCGAAAAAGCGGGCGAATCTCGGAGCGTGCAGCGTCGGCCAGCCGGTTGGCGAGGGCAATGTCGGATGAATTCATCTAGCGATCCTCGCGATTGCGTCGACGGGGGGTCAATCAGTCAAACAGGCTGCTCACGCTGCTTTCATCGGCGATCCGGCGGATTGCCTCTCCCACCAGCGGCGCGATCGTAAGGATCCGAATTCGGTCCGATTGGTCAGCCGACTCGGTTGGCCGGATCGAATCCGTGATCACCAATTCGGTCAGACGAGAGCCATCTACCCGTGCGACCGCTCCGCCCGACAACACGCCATGCGTGATATAGGCGGCCACGCTCTTGGCGCCGTTTTCGAGCAGCGCATCGGCTGCGTTGCAAAGGGTTCCCCCGGAATCAACGATGTCGTCAATCAGGATGCAATGGCGACCCGACACGTCACCGATAATGTTCATCACTTCGCTTTCGCCAGGCCGGTCACGGCGCTTGTCGACGATCGCCAGAGGCGCGTTGTCGAGCCGCTTGGCCAAGGCACGCGCGCGGACCACGCCGCCGACATCGGGCGAAACCACCATCAGATCCTGATCGCCGTAGCGCGCCTGGATATCGGCTGCCATCACGGGCGCAGCATAGAGATTGTCAGTCGGGATATCGAAGAAGCCCTGGATCTGGCCAGCGTGGAGATCGACCGCCAGCACTCGGTCAGCTCCGGCTTGAGTGATCAGATTGGCCACCAGCTTGGCCGAAATCGGTGTCCGTGGTCCGGGCTTCCGGTCCTGACGGGCGTAGCCGAAATAGGGCACCACCGCCGTGATCCGCTTGGCCGATGCACGCTTGAGGGCATCGATACAGATCAGCAATTCCATCAGATTGTCGTTGGCCGGGAAACTTGTCGGTTGCACAAGAAATACGTCTTCACCGCGCACATTCTCGTGAATCTCGACGAATATCTCTTCGTCGGCAAAGCGGCGCACGCTGGCGTCCGTCAACGGAATTTCGAGATAAGCAGCAATGGCCCGAGCCAGCGGCAGGTTTGAATTGCCGGACATGATCTTCATGGATGCGAATCCCCCGCTTTGTCGTGAGGTGACTCGCCTAGCCAAGCGTCATTGAATTGCAACAGATGAGCGACGGTTGTCGTCAGCTGATCAGACAGATTTCAGGGACGGGTCAGACTTTCGCCAGATATTTGCTCGCGCGTTTGGCGACCGATTTGCGGCTGTCTCTTGCCAGACGCTGCAAATGGGGGCGCAGCCAATCTGCCAAGACCGGATCGTTGCGTGACCAGTTGAATAGCGCTTCCATCGTGTTGTTGAGCACGATCCAATCGTCATGCCCAGCAAGATTTCGCTGCATGATCACCAAGGCCGCGTTCCTTTGGTCTGCCGTCATGTCCGGCTCGAGCGCTTCGAACAATTTGGCGAGCGTCCATTGCGCTGAGGGCTGGTCGAGCTCGCCGATCTCCTCAATGAAGCGATCAATATAGGGCACCAGAAGAGAGTGCTCGACTGCTTCGACCCGTCGCATGGCGTTCGACACGCGCAGCCGAACAACTTCATCGTCGCTTCGATAGCAGCAATAGAGCTCTTCAAAACGAGTGTGGTCGGCCAAGACAAGATCGACAACTTCGATTGTCCGCCCCAACGAATTGGGATGGCCGCCCGTCAGCATCGTCTCGAAGGCTTCAGCCATCAGGCGCTGCGGTGAGGCGCAATCCGGTGTTCGCCGCGGATCCAGCGCACTGTGCCAGAGCTCGCTCGCATGACAACGCTCTGAGTGGTCATGATGGTCGCACCTGATGCCTTGCGTCGCTGCTTGACCCCGTCGAGCAGCGAGCCCGACGTCACGCCAGTCGCGGCAAAGATGCAGTCCCCGCTGGCCAGATCATCAAGCTTGTAGATGCGATCAAGATCGGTGATGCCCCATTTGCGGGCGCGAGCTTCCTCATCGTCATTGCGGAACACGAGGCGGCCGTTGAACTGTCCACCGACGCATTGCAGCGCGGCAGCGGCCAGCACGCCTTCTGGCGCACCGCCTTGTCCCATATACATGTCGATTGTGGTGTCCTGGTCCGTCACGGCGATCACGCCCGCAACGTCGCCATCGCCAATCAGAACGACACCGCAGCCGATCGCACGCAATTCGGCAATCAAGTCAGCATGACGCGGACGATCCAGCACGCAGACGATAATGTCAGACGGTGCGACACCCTTTGCCTTGGCTACGGCCTCGACATTCTCGGTCGGCGTCTTGGCCAAGTCGATCACGTCTTCGGGATATCCCGGGCCAACTGCGAGCTTGTCCATATAGACGTCGGGTGCATTGAGCAGACAGCCTTCCTCAGCCGCCGCAAGCACTGCCAGTGCGTTGGGTCCGGCCTTGGCCGTGATGGTCGTGCCTTCGAGCGGATCCAACGCGATATCGATCTTGGGGCCCTTGCCCGGCGCGCCACCGACCTTCTCTCCAATATAGAGCATTGGAGCCTCATCGCGTTCGCCTTCGCCGATTACGACCGTTCCATCCATATAAAGAGTGTCGAACGCACGCCGCATGGCTTCCACAGCAGCCGCATCGGCCGCTTTCTCGTCACCCCTGCCGATCAGCTGGGCCGCCGCTACGGCGGCCGCTTCGGTTACGCGAACCATCTCGAGCACCAGCACTCGATCAATGGCATTTTCGGAATCAGGATGGGACTCGCCCAAGAGATCGGTGTTGGAACTTAGGGTGTTCATGCGAAATTCAGTCCTTGTTCGCCTGATGCAGGCGTGATGTACTATGCGCACGCGCTTAGCCAGTAGGAGACGGGCTTGTCGAGCAATGCAGCACCGGTGTTCCGCCTTTTTCTTTTTGGCCTTGGGGTCTGCGGCGGAGCATTAGCCACGCATCCCCTGGCCGCGCAGGATGACGCAGGTGTTACGCCAAGCGATGTCACTGAACCCGAAGCCGAGGACACAGAGGCGGACGAGGAAGCCGCGGAAGACGATGAGAGCGAACGTGTTATCATCAATCTCGCTATAACTTCGCCGCGACGCGATCCCAGCCAGGCGCAAGTGCAAGAATGCGAAGATCGGGTTGAGGCCGGCCAGATTTCTGGCGAGATCGTGGTCTGCCGCCAGCTTGGTGAGGACCCCGACAATTATTACAGCTCATCACGCGAAGAGGCGCAGCGACGCTATGCCGAGGAGACCGCATTTTCCAATTCGCCCGCCACGCCTAACGTCGCGGGCGGAGGCATCTTCCGCGGTCCGGCGACCGTTTCAGGTCAGTGCTTTCTTCCACCTTGCCCCGATGAACCAGCGCTGCTGATCGATGTCGAAGCCTTGCCCGAAGCTCCGGCAGGGTCTGATGCCGATCGCATTGCACGCGGGCTTCCGCCGTTGAACCAAGAAGAGCCAACGCCTGAAGAAATTCGTCAAAGACGAGAGGCTTTGGGCCTGCCGGCCCCGCAGATCAGTTCGGAAGAATCGGAAGCACCAGTGGAGCAGCCGTAAGGCTTTCAGACCCTTCGAGCAGCTTGAGCGCGGCCGTCACATTGCGTTCTGGCCCTTCATGCGTGACCATCGCCACCAGCACATTGCCGTGATCATCGGCTTGCCCTTGTTGGATAAGGCTTTCGATCGACACGTCGGCATCGCGCATCGCAGCCGTGATTTCGGCCAACACGCCGGGACGATCGGCGACGGTAAACCGCAAATATGTGCGCTCCATTCGGTGGCCCGATTCGGTCGGCGGTAGGGCTGCCAAGCGTGCCACGGGGATCGAAAATGGTGCCCCCACCTCTTCGCGAGCAATGTCGATCAGATCGGCAACGACAGCGCTGGCAGTCGGTCCATCGCCCGCGCCCGCGCCTTGGAACAGCAAGCGTCCAGAGAAATTGCCTTCCGCAACCACAGCGTTGGTCGGACCATCGACCGGGGCCAGCGGATGATCTTTGGCAACCAAGCTTGGCCTCACGCGCTGGAGCAAGTGCGGAGCGCCCGCGGCATCTGTCTCGACATCGGATTGCGCAATCAGCCGGATGACGAAGCCGAGCGCATCGGCCTGCGCAATATCCGCCGCGCGGACTTGAGTGATGCCAGTCACACGGACGGCATCAAAATCAACCCTCGCGCCAAATCCGATGGCAGCCAGGATGGCGAGTTTGTGCGCGGCGTCGATACCTTCGATATCAAAGGTCGGGTCGGCCTCGGCATAACCAAGCCGCTGCGCTTCAGCGAGCGTCTCACCAAAGTCGGCGCCGGTCTGCTCCATTTCAGACAGGATATAATTGCAAGTGCCGTTGAGGATGCCATAAATCCGCGTCAACGCATTGGCTGAGGTTCCTTCGCGAAGGGCTTTGACGACGGGAATGCCGCCAGCGACCGCTGCTTCAAACTTCAGCGCCGCGCCATTGCTCTCGGCGGTTTCGGCAAGTTCCAAGCCGTGATGAGCGATCATCGCCTTGTTGGCGGTGACCAAGCCCTTGCCCGATTCGAGCGTGGTCCGCGCCAGGGCCAGCGCCGGACCGTCTGAACCGCCCACCAGCTCGAGCACCACGTCAACTTCAGCATTGCGCGCCAACGCCGCCATGTCGTCTTCCCAGACAAATGGAGAGAGGTCGACCCCGCGATCCTTGCCGCGATCGCGCGCGCTTACCGCGATCACCTCTATGGGTCGGCCTGCGCGAGCCGCAATCAGCTCACGATTGGTCTCGAGCAAACGAATGACACCCGCACCAACCGTGCCGAGGCCAGCAATTGCAATCCGAAGCGGCGTGGCAGTCTGAGATGACTGAGAATCATTCGACACGAATTCGACCTTCCTAATATGCAGCGGCAGCGCCTTAGACGCGCTTGCGCCACATAGAAAAGCAGTTTGTCGAGTTGTGCAGGCCCGTGTGACTAAACAGAATCAGCCGTAAGCTGGCGATCGCACGGCCCGAGCTCAGCAATAATCAGCGAATAGTCCTGTTCGGCCAAGCGCCGGTTACGCGGATCGCGGGCCAGATTGGCGCGACTCGGCAGAATGCGGGGCAGCGCACAGGCGAGCCGGTACCAGGCCAAAGTTTCGCCTCGAGGTGGCCGTGCCGCCTGGTCGATGATTTCACCCCACGAGACTCCCCAGACCGCAGGCTGGCGCGGGCGACGTAGGACGGTGAAGGAAACAGGTTCGCCCGATTCGGTTTCGAGGAATATCTGAGTCTCCGATTCGCCTGCCAATGTACCCGGCACAGACAATGCATCGCTCACCCCAGTGATAATCGGCGGCGAATCAGGCGCGATCAATTCGGTCAGGATCGGACGCAAGCGCGCCTCGAGCTGAGGGGAATAATCCATCTGGCCCGCCGGACCGATCAGCTGCAGTTCGCCCGGGCGTCCGGCGACTGTCCGCGCGAACAGAATCATCTGCCGTTTCTTGAGCTTGGGCGGTTTGCCCTTCGCGTTGAGGGGCACGTCTGCGAGATAAACCACGGCTTCGCCGAGATTGGTCTGGCCGGCGATCAAAGCCACTGTCCGCGCTTCAATATAGAGTCGCGCGAATCCCGGGGCGAGGCCGGGAGCTCGCTCGGGTTTGACGACTGTCTGGCGGCGAATCTCCACTCGCGCGACGAGCGTGCTCAGCTCAGACATTTCGACCAGATCGGCATAGGTGGCTTGGTTCGCAAGTGAATTTTCAAGCTCTTGCGCCAGCGCCGAATGCGGCAATGCCGAGACGCCCAGCAGGATCATGGCAAAAGCAGTCATGCTGTTGAATTTTCTAGTTAAAATTGACTTAAACATAGATCGTCCTGCTATAGCAATGCCGCCCCAATTGGCCAGGCGAAAGCTCCAAACTGTTCCACCAATGGGACACTGAATCCTTGCTGAATTGATAAAGCGTTTGCGCGTCATTGTCTTGACCGTTAAAGCTCGGCGCTGCCTTGAGCGAGTTTTGGGGACCAATTGTCGTTCAAGGAGGGTCATGATCGGCACAGCGCAAGCGGCGTCGATCTGTCGGGACTAAGTCCCGGCTTGGGAGGACCAAGAATTCAGTTTTCGTATCGTGGTCTTGGCTACGTGCGAATGAGTATTGGCCGACGCCCTGTCGGCTAGAGTGATGGAGAGAAGACGACTGGATGGCTTACGCTGACCAACAAATGGGCGGCAACAAGATTGTTGCCATAATCGTCGTAGCAATCATCCACGTGGTGATTGGCTGGCTCCTCATCTCCGGTCTGGCCATTTCGGCCGTTAAGACCGTGGTTGAGCGTGTGACGACCGTCGATATCGAAGAGCCAGAACCGCCGGAGCCTGAAGAGGAACCGCCGCCCCCTGAGCCTCAGGAAGCCGCACCACCGCCACCGGTGGCGCCGCCTCCTCCGATTAGCATTGCGCCGGCGCCTCCGCCGATTCAGACGCAACCGACCATTCCACCGCCGGCTCCACCGGCGCTGGTGATCCCGCCGCCGGCGCCTGTCGCGCCGCCGCCACCACCACCTCCGCCATCTTTGGCACGTGGTGCGACCACTCGTAATGAGCGTCGTTGGGCAAGGCGGATCCAGGAGAACTATCCGTCACGCGCGCTCCGTGAGGAGATCGAGGGCACTGTTGGTGTGCGGGTTACCGTTACTGCCAATGGTCGCGCTGCGAACTGCCAAGTTACGTCGTCAAGCGGATCAAGCATTCTGGATCAGGCTGCTTGTCGCGGGATGGAACGCTACGCCCGGTTTAATCCAGCGCTTGATGCTGCCGGGAATGAGACGACCGGTAGCTACAGCACCCGGATCACCTATCGTTTGAATTGATGAAGTTTTGGCATCGGTCAGCGCATCTGTCCGAGCCATGGGGATTTTTTTAAAGAGGACTACTCGCAATGATTACCACCCTTCTCGCGGCTGCTACTGAAGCACCGGAAAACAAGTTCGGCTTCTGGGAAGCCATGGAACAGGGCGGCCCGGTCGCTTGGTTCATTCTCGGCGTCATGGTCATCATGTCGGTCGGTTCGTTCTACATCCTGATCACGAAGCTGCTCGAGCAGAACAAAATTCTGCGTCAGTACAAGAACGAAGTGCAGGCCAAGTTCTGGCGTGCAAACGGCCTCCAGGAAGGCGCTGCCAAGCTTGAGAAGAACAGCGCATGGCGTCAGATCGCAGACGACGCGATCAAGGCCAATGCCGACCACGGCAAGATGGCTGATAGCCTCGAAGCTCACGACTACATGCACGGCACGCTGCAAGCGTCGGAAGACTCGATCAACGCCAAGCTGCAGGGCGGCCTTCCGTTCCTCGCATCGGTTGGTGCTACGGCTCCGTTTATCGGTCTGCTCGGTACGGTGATCGGTATCTATCGCGCACTGATCAACATCGGCATCGCCGGTTCGGCATCGATCGATAAGGTCGCCGGTCCGGTTGGTGAAGCCCTGATCATGACCGCAATTGGTCTGTTCGTGGCTGTGCCTGCTGTGCTTGCCTTTAACTGGCTGCAAACTCGCAACCGTCGTATTTCGGGCCTGATGAGCGGTTTCTCGACCGACATCCTCGCCTACATCAACTCGAACGGTGTGATTAAGCCAGCAGTTGCTGCACCGGCAAAAGCTGCGCCGAAAGCCGCTGCTAAGCCGGCTCCTGCCAAGTCGTAATTGCATAGTGTGGGGCGGTTTCGGCCGCCCCCGCATTCCGGGCCTCGCCCCGGTACATATTGCAAACGAATTTTAGGGATAGGAATTTACAATGGCGATTTCGACGGGAGGTGGGGACGAGACCCCGATGTCCGACATCAACACCACGCCGCTAGTGGACGTGATGCTGGTTCTCCTGATCATCTTCCTCATCGCGGTTCCGGTGGCAATTCAAACGATCGAGAAGCTGGAAATTCCAGTGTTCGAATCGCTTGAGTCGAAGGACAAGGTTGAAAACCTGTTGTTGACGGTCAGCACGACTGATTCGGCTGGCCGGAGCGCGGGTGAACCTGGATTTGAAGGCGCTGCACGCAGCGGCGAATGCCGGGTCTACTTCAACAATATCACTCCGGTTACCTCCGAAGAGCTCTACGATCAGGCGTTTTCGCGCCTTGAAGCGATCGTGCTGCGCGCTGGCGGTGCCGAAGCGATCATGCAGGACCCGGACCAGATTCCGCAGGTGCATATTCGCGGTGACGTGAATGCGCCGTGGCGCTGTGTCGCGGGAGCGATCTACAACGTGCAGGCCTCGGGTTATCCGACGGTCGGCTTCATTTCCAATCCGGTTGAGCCCGGCATCTAAGCCGGCTTTCCACTAACCAGGAGATACACCCATGGGTATGGCAGGTGGTAAGCTAGACGGCGAACCGATGCTGGATATGAACATGACCCCGCTGATCGACGTTCTGCTCGTTCTGCTGATCATGTTCATCATCACCATTCCGGTTGCGACGCACTCGGTCGATATTGACCTTCCTCAGGGCAATCCGCCCCCACAGGACATCATAATCGAGCCGATCAAGAACAAGCTTGTTCTGACACAAGACAATCAGATCCTGTGGAATGCAGAGCCGATTAGTCAGAGTCAGCTGGTTACCTTGTTGCAGGAAACCACGACCATGACGCCGGAGCCCGAACTGCAGTTCGAGCCCGAGGCACAAGCGAGCTATGAGCTGTCAGCCAAGGTGCTGCAGATCATCAAGGGCTCGGGCGTGACCAAGTTCGGCTTTGTCGGCAACGAGAAGTATCGTCAGTTCGGCTCAGGTGGCCCTGCTGTCGGCGTCGGCGGATCGCAATAAGCGAATACCGGACAAACCAGACACAAGAAGGGGCGGAGCGATCCGCCCCTTTTTTGTTGGGGTATTCCTGTCCACGCATCCAAGCGATCGGTTGCGATCTGGATACGGGTACGCGTTAGGCAACTTATTGGTAATGATATACAATAGCATCGCCCGTTGGGGCCCCTAACCTCCAGCGGGTGATGTGCGGCCCGCCGGGTCGCGCGCATACAAACAAGGAGAGGATTGATGCCGAACCAAGTTGAACGCGCTAACAATTATGATCGCCGCGGAGGTCGCAAGGGACCGATGGGCGATATGAACGTGACCCCCTTTATCGATGTCCTTCTGGTGCTGATTATCATGTTGATCATGGTGGTGCCGATCGCCACGCATGAAACTCAGGTTGATCTGCCGGGCCAGGGCTGCCCCGATTGCAATCCCGATCCGATCACCAACACCGTCTCGATCACGTCAAACGATCAATTGCTTTGGAATGGCCAGCCGGTGACGCGGGAACGGCTCAAGCTGGAGGTCACCTACGCTGCAGCCATGGATGAGGAGCCGTTGCTGCGGTTCGAGCCGGCCGACCTTGCCAGCTATGATCAAGCCTCACGGACGATCGCTCTGATCAAAGATGCAGGCGCAAAACGCTTCGCCTTTGTCGGCAATGAGCGGCATAAGGATTTTGACCGCTAATCCAACTCGTCGGCCGGCGGATCGACCCGCATCGCTTCGCCGGCCAGGCTTTCCGCCTCGAGCAGAAGTTCCTCGTCGACCGCGCCTTGAGGCACAGCCTCTCGCCCAATCATCGTCATCACCGGCACTGCCAGCGGACTGACCCGTTCAAGCTCGACATGCACCAATTCGCGTTCTGATCGCTCGAGCAGATCGGCCAACCGCCCGACATCGGTCATGCGCGCGCGCGCATCGGCCCAAGCGGCTTCGAGCAGGACATGGTCGGGCTCATACTTCTTGAGCACATCGTAGATCAGGTCGGTCGAGAAGGTGACCTGCTTGCCAGTCTTGCGTTTGCCGGGATGCTGGCGCTCGACCAGTCCGCTGATCACCGCGACTTCGCGAAATGCACGCCTGAGCAGATGCGATTCCTGCACCCAATCAACGAATTCATCGGTGAGAATGTCGGGAGACAGCAGCGGCTTCGGATCCTTGACGGGTTTCAGACCCCATACGGCGAGGCAGTAATCATTGGCTACAAACCCGCCCGGCATCAGCCCGCGCTCTTCCATCCGCCGGGTGATCAACATACCCAGGCTCTGGTTCGCGTTCCATCCTTCGAAAGTGTAATAGGCGGTGTAGTGCTTTTTGTGATGCGGGAAGCTTTCGACCAGCAGCTGGCCCGGTCCCGGCAGCTGGCTGCGGTAATCCTGCACTTCGAGCCATTCTCGCACATCGTCGGGGAAACGCGCCCAGCCCGCGCGATCAACCAGCATCTCCTGCACCCGGCTTGAGAGATGAGTGGTCAGCGGCAAGCGCAGCCCACCATAGCTTGGAATCGTCGCCGACTTCTTGGCCGCTCGGACCACCAGGTCCATGTCCTTGAGGGCTTCGACTTCAAGGCTCATCCCGGCGAAGAAGAACGTGTCGCCGGGCGAAAGCTGCGCCGCGAATCGTTCTTCGACCTTGCCCAATTGGCGGCCATTCTTGAACCGGACCATCAGCATTTCACTGTCGACGATGATGCCGGCATTCATGCGGTGGCGCTGCGCATGCTGCGGATGAGTCAGTCTCCAGACACCCGATCTGTCCTTCACGATCCGCTTGAATTTGTCGTAGGCCTTCAGCGCGTATCCGCCATTCTCTACGAAGCCAAGCACGCGATTGAACGCGTCCCGATCAACCCAGGCGTAAGAAAGGCTGGTGCGGATCTCGGTGAACAGATCGTCTTCATGGAAGGGCCCCGCGCAAGCCCTTCCCATCACATGCTGCGCGAGCACATCGAGCCCGCCTGGTCGAAAATCCTCGCCATCGCGCTGGCCTTGGTCGACCGCATCCTTAGCCGCGCTCGCCTCGAGGAACTCAAAACGATTGCCGGGGACCAGGATGGCGCGACTGGCCTGATCAAGCCGGTGGTTGGCGCGCCCGATCCGTTGCAGCAGGCGCGAACTGCCTTTGGGTGCGCCCATCTGAACCACACAATCAACATTGCCCCAATCGACCCCCAGATCGAGGCTTGCAGTGCACACCAAGGCCCGCAGCTCGCCGCGTGCCATGGCACCTTCAACCTTGCGGCGAGCTTCCTTTGACAGGCTGCCATGGTGGATTCCGATCGGGAGGTTGTCCTCATTGATCTCCCACAACAGTTGGAACACAAACTCAGCCAGAAACCGGGTGTTGGTGAAGATCAGCGTGGTTGTGTTGGCGGCAATCTGCTCCAGCAATTGGCCGATGGCCCAGCGTCCAGCATGCCCGCCCCAAGGCACACGCTCTTCGATTGGCAGGAGGATTTCGACCTCTGGCTTGGCGCCTCTCTCTCCCTGCACCAGCTCCGCAGCGCAGATCTCACCCGTGTCATCTCCAGCTTGCGGGCACAGCCATTCTTGAAAGCCGAGCGCGTTGGAGACCGTTGCCGATAGAGCCACACGCTGCATGTCAGGTGCCAAGGCCTGCAGGCGCGACAAGGCCAGCGCGAGCAAATCACCTCTTTTGCCGGTGGCGAAGGCATGCACCTCATCCACGACGACCCGTTTGAGGCCGAGAAACAGGTCAGCACTCTCGGGATAGGTCAACAACAGCGACAGGCTCTCTGGCGTGGTCAGCATCACATGCGGTGGCGTCAGCCGCTGCCGCTTCTTGCGATCCGAAGGCGTGTCTCCGCTGCGGGTCTCAACCCGGATTGGCAGTCCGATTTCATCGATCGGAGCGACCAAATTGCGCTGGACATCATGCGCGAGCGCCTTGAGCGGCGACACGTAAAGCGTGTGCAGCCCGTCAGGCGGTGTCTTTCCGTTGAGAGTTGAAGGCGCGAAGTCGCACAGGGTGGGAAGGAAACCGGCGAGGGTTTTGCCAGCTCCCGTATCCGCCACCAACAGCGCATGCTCCCCCGCTTCGGCCTTGGCCAGCATGTCCATCTGGTGCCTGCGCACGCGCCAGCCGCGCGCGTCGAACCAGGCCGCGATCTCAGGAGGAAGCGATGGGGATGACACGCAGGGCAGGATGCAGCGCTATCGCTGTCTCCGCAAGCTCACGGTTGCCCGCTGCTACGCGAGCAACCGCCATTCCTAGAATGCAAACTCAGCCGCCTCGAGATTCGCCTCGATGTCTTCGGGGGTGAACCCAGTCAATTCGGTGATGCGAGCCTTTTCAGCCTCGGACAGATCGCCAAAGGCGCGTGCTTCGGGCAGGTCAGCGGTGCTTTCAGCAATGCGTTCTTCCATCGAGCCGATCATGCCAATAATCGCAGGCATGGCTTCCATGCTTGCACCCATCACGCGTGGATCACTTGCCATGGTGAATGATTTGCGCGCAAAACTGGCACCCGTCTCAGTCGAGAAGAAGGTGTCAATCTCCGTCAGCTCCTGGTCCGAGAAATTGATCGCATAGAGCTCGGACATCGCCTTGCGCATACTCGGCTCCATCGCTGACATGACCTCGCCCATCAGCTGCGGGAACATGTCCGCTGTGCGCTGCTGGCGCTCTTCCCAAGCCGTATCGAACAGGTTTGCCAGCTCAACCGTCTGCTCATCGGACAAGTCGAGGTCAAAGGGTGTGACGCCAAGGTTCTCAGCGACTGTGCTGGTCCCGGCAGCGCCGCCCATATCCATCAGCGGGCCAAGCATGTCATCAAACATCGAGCCCATCATCTCGGCCATGCTCCCTTCCGGGATCATCTTGCCGACGATCTGGGTTGCGAGCGGCAGTCGTGCCTCTTGCTCGGCCGTGAGCGGCTCAACCTGAAACAGATTGCCCAGCATCGCCATGGCCTGTTCCATCTCGGCCATCTCGACTTCCTGATCATTGACTGCGACGTCGCCTTCAGACTGAGCAAAAGCCGGTGTGGCCACAGCCAGTGAAAGGCCAAGCCCGGCAGTCAAAAAAGTTCGCTTGATCATCGGTCGTCTCTCCGTTCTTTCAAACCTTAGTGGCCCACGCTTTCACCGCGCTCAAGGCCCGACAAACGCAATTGATCGTCAATTTGAGCGATCAGCCGCTCGAGCCCATCCTCGCTATCGCTCTCTGCTCGGGCGACAAGCACATCCTGTGTGTTGGACGCGCGAAGAAGCCACCAGCCATCCGCGGTTGTAACCCGGACGCCATCGGTTGCGTTGACGTCTTCAACCCCAGGTCCGGGGCTCGTTGTCATACGTTCGGTCACTTCATTGATAGCCGGGAATTTGCGGCTCTCATCAACCTGGAAACGCATTTCCGGCGTGTTGAGCATCTGTGGCATTTCAGACCGCAGCTGAGTCACTGATTTGCCCAAGCGCGCCGATGCCGCGAGCAAGCGGATGCCTGCATAAAGCGCGTCATCAAATCCGTAATAGGTGTCCGCAAAGAAGACGTGCCCACTCATTTCCCCCGCCAAAGGTGAGCCAGTTTCCTTCATTTTGGACTTAATCAGCGAGTGCCCCGTCTTCCACATTAGCGGTTCGCCGCCATGCTTCGCGACATGGTCAAACAGCGCGCGACTGGCTTTGACGTCGGCGATGATCGTCGCGCCGCCGTGACTTTGCAGGACGTCTTCGGCGTAGATCATCAGCAGCTGATCTCCCCAGATCACTCGACCTTGTCCGTCGATCGCGCCGATCCGATCGCCATCCCCGTCAAAAGCCACTCCGAAATCGAGCTGCTTCTCGGCGACCAACGTGCGCAAATCTGCGAGATTGGCTTCGACTGTTGGATCAGGATGGTGGTTAGGAAAATGTCCGTCGACTTCAGTGTACAGCAGGTGATGCTCTCCCGGCAGATGCTCAACCAGCGCTTCAAGCGCCGGACCTGCTGCACCATTGCCGGCATCCCACCCAACCTTCAGCCCATCGAGCTTCTGGGAGTCGATGCCCGCCAGGCCATCGAGCATTCGCGCAACATATTCGGACTGGATTTCGTGCGAGGAAACGGCACCCGCGCCGTCACTCCAGCGTCCCTCGGCAGCCATCTGCCCGATCAGCTGAATGTCCGCGCCAAAGAACGGACGCCCCTGGACTACCATCTTGAAGCCGTTGTAATTGGCGGGATTGTGGCTGCCGGTTATTTGAATGCCGCCATGTACATCCTCGCTTGACGCCTCTGCGTAATAGAGCATGGGCGTTGGCCCCATGCCGATCCGCACCACATCGCAGCCGCTCGCAGTCAGACCTTCGATCAGCGCGTGTTCCAGCATTGGTGAGCTGACTCTGCCATCATAACCCACTGCGACAGTGGTTCCGCCTGCCTCACGCAGCAGGGTCGCGAAGCCGCGCCCGATCGCACGCGCATCGTCGGGGCCAAGCGTCTCACCAATAATCCCGCGGATATCGTATTCACGCAGAACGGTGGAATCGAATTGGTGGCTCATCGGGGTTCAATCCTTGTCTGTATCGGGTTCAGAACAAGCCGCAATTGCTCTTCAAATGTGTCAGTCTTGCGATGGCTCATCATCAATGACCTTTGCGCCCGGATTGGGAAGCTCGCTGAGCAGCAGGTCACGGGCGTGATTGGCCTCGTGTACCTTGGCATTGCTGCCCCCCTTATCCGGATGAACCATCGCGACCAGGCGCTTGTGGGCCGCTTTGATCTCTTCCCTGCTCGCGCGTTCTTCGACGCCAAGCAGCTTGCGTGCTCGGAACAAAGCCTGGCTGCGGGTAGGCTTTGATCGCAAGGCGTCCCATGGCCATGAGCCCAAGGCCCAGCGCCAAATCAAACACACGACAACGAGGAGGACCGCAATACGAAGCATCGCGCTATGCTAGAGCAAGCTCAGGGTCACCGCGAGAAAATTCGGGCAGGTTCAAGCCTTTGAGCAAGGCGCGCAATTCCTGCCGGGCAACCAGATGGCTGGTCCCCAGCTCGCCCAAATGCCCCTTGTCCAACAATGTCAGGCCTGAGGGGAAAAGCTCGCGATAAATCACCCGCTCGGACAGTCCGTGCACAACACGGAAACCAACCCGCTTGGACATCTCCTTGAGCGCCTTGTCGATTCTCACCTGATTGCGTGCTTCCATATGGCCCGTGCGGTTACGCACCACGACCCAGTCCATTTCACGGCGCTGTTCTTCGATTGTCGCACGGCTGCGCTTCATCCGTGCTTCCCAGATCAGTTCTGCAAAGAAAGACAACCGCTTGACCTTGAACGTTTCGGCATCGACCTGCCCGATCAAGTCAAAATCGACAAAACTGTCATTCATCGGCGTGACCAGGGTATCGGCCTGCTCAACCGCGGTCCGTGCAAACGGATCATCGCGGCCAGGATTGTCGATCACCAGGAAATCGCAGTCCTTTTCCACCTTGTCGATCAGAAGCAACAAGGCCTGCTCGCTGCGCCCGCGAAACACTTCGCAATTGGGTGAAGGGAGCGAAATTCCCCGCTGCTCCATCGTATTGGCGCGATTCTCGAGATAGCGGTCCATTGTTCGCTGCCGCGGATCCAGATCGATCGTGTGCACGCGCGCGCCAAGATAGGACAGCGCCACCGCGATATGGACCGCGGTGGTCGATTTGCCGGTTCCACCCTTCTCATTTGCGAAAACAATGCGATGCGCGCGCTGTATCGTCACCAGACCTGCTCGAATTCCTTGTGCCCGCTCAAAAGGAGCGGCTAAAGCCGCGTTCGACATACCGGAAGGGTAGATGCGTGCAAACCACGACGACCATGGAAATGTTGAGAACATCAATCGCCGCTTTGCGCGAAGACGGGGCGACGATTGGGTTGGTCCCGACAATGGGTGCGCTCCATGAGGGGCACCTGACTTTGATGCGCGTGGCCAAATCCCAATGCGACCATGTGGTCGCCTCCATCTTCGTCAATCCAACCCAATTTGGACCGAACGAGGATCTTGATGCCTATCCGCGCCAACTCGAGGCCGATTCCGCAATGCTTGACCGGGAGGGAGTTGCGCTGCTTTGGGCGCCGACCGTCGATGTGATGTATCCTGGCGGCTTCTGTTCGAACATTTCGGTTAGCGGAGTGAGCGACAATTTCTGCGGATCATCCCGGCCAGGCCATTTCGATGGGGTAGCAACCGTCGTCTGCAAACTGTTTCACCAAGTGCTGCCCGACATGGCCTTCTTTGGCGAGAAGGACTTTCAGCAGCTCGCCGTTATTCGTGCCATGGCGCGTGATCTCGACCTCACGCGGCCGCATGTCGGTGCGATCAAAGGAGTGCCGACCGTGCGCGAGGAAGATGGCCTCGCGATGAGCAGCCGCAATCGTTATCTTTCGCCCGAAGACCGCGAGGCTGCCGGGTCGCTTCCGCGCCTGATGAAGCGATCAATCGCGGCCATGGAGGCCGGTGCAGATGTCGGTGCGACGCTTGCACAATTTCGCCAGCATTTGGTCGAGGCCGGGTTCGCCTCGGTCGACTATGCCGAGCTCGCCAATGCCGATACGCTCCAACCCATCAATGCGCTGTTGGATCAGCCAACACGTTTGCTGGTCGCCGCCCGCATTGGCGGCACGCGTTTGATCGACAATATGGGGGTCGATGCTAGGGCCTGAGTGCCAAAGGGAAAAGTCTGGAGCGGGTAAGGGGAATCGAACCCCTCTAGCCAGCTTGGAAGGCTGGAGCATTACCACTATGCTATACCCGCCCGCTTTGGAGCGCGCGCGATGCCACGATTGCCTTTGATCAGTCAACATGGATTCGACCGAACCAACTGCATTCGTTTTGGCTTTCGTCGTGACAAGTAATTCTAAGCTTGCGCTATGCTGGCAGACGCTTACCGCGACGCGAAACAATCCTAGATAGGGCCTATGCGCACTCTCACTCACCTCGAACGCCTTGAAGCCGAAAGCATTCACATCTTTCGCGAAGTGGTTGCCGAAGCCGAAAAGCCAGTCATGCTTTATTCGGTCGGCAAGGACTCCTCGGTCATGCTGCACCTTGCACGCAAGGCATTCTATCCGTCTCCGCCCCCATTCCCGATGCTGCATGTTGCAAGCGGTTGGGACTTTCAGGATCTGCTCGCCCATCGCGACAAGACGGTCGAAGAGTATGGGCTCGAGCTCATTGTGGCGGAGAATGGGGACGCCGAGGCACAAGGGATCAACCCGTTCGACACCGGCAGTGCGCTCTATTCCCAAGCCCAATTGACCGATCCGCTCAAAAAGGCGCTAACCAAGCACGGCTTTGACGCAGCATTCGGAGGCGGCAGGCGCGACGAAGAGAAAGCGCGCGCCAAGGAACGTGTTTTCAGCTTTCGCACCGCGTCGCATCGCTGGGATCCAAAGAACCAGCGTCCGGAATTGTGGAACCTCTACAATTCAAAGAAGAATGACGACGAGAGCATTCGGGTGTTCCCGATCTCGAACTGGACCGAGCTCGACATCTGGCAATACATCCATCTTGAGAAGATCGATATCGTCCCGCTCTATATGTCAGCCCCGCGGCCGACGGTGGAACGCGATGGCTTGATCCTGGTCGTCGACGACGATCGGTTCCGGCTTGAAGAAGGCGAAGAGCCGGTTACGCGCTCGGTCCGCTTTCGCACGCTTGGCTGTTACCCGCTGACAGGTGCGACCGAGAGCGACGCCACCGATATGAGCACCATCATCCAGGAGATGCTGCTGGCGACCGGGTCTGAGCGGCAAGGTCGCGCGATCGACAAGGGTCAGTCAGCCTCGATGGAAGACAAGAAGCAGGAGGGGTATTTCTGATGACGGACACCTCATCCTACCAGACCGACACCCTGATTGCCGAGGATATCGACGAATACCTCTCGCAGCACGAGCACAAGAGCCTGCTCCACTTCATCACCTGCGGCAGTGTGGACGACGGCAAATCGACACTGATCGGGCGCTTGCTCTACGATTCGAAAATGATCTTCGAAGATCAGCTGGCGGCACTCGAGACTGACAGCAAGAAGATGGGTACGCAGGGAGACGAGATCGACTTTGCCTTGCTGGTCGATGGCCTGGCGGCGGAACGCGAGCAAGGTATCACGATCGACGTTGCCTACCGTTTCTTCGCCACCGAAAAACGCAAGTTCATTGTCGCGGATACGCCCGGGCACGAACAGTACACCAGAAATATGGCGACTGGCGCGTCGACCGCTGACCTTGCCGTGATCCTCGTCGATGCGCGCAAGGGCGTGCTCGTCCAGACGCGGCGGCACAGCTACATCACCAGCCTGCTCGGCATCAAACACGTTGTCCTGGCGGTCAACAAGATGGATCTTGTTGATTATGATCAGGCGGTTTTTGACGCGATTGTCGATGATTACCGCGCGTTTGCAAACTCGATCGGCATCGAAGATTTCACGGCCATTCCGATCTCCGGTTTCAAGGGCGACAATATCACCGCGGCACCGTCGCCCAACACGCCGTGGTATCGCGGGCCAAGCCTGATCAATCACCTCGAAGATGTCGAGCTGGCCAACACCGCTGCACAGGAACGAGGATTCCGTTTGCCAGTTCAATGGGTTAATCGGCCCAATCTGGATTTCCGCGGATTCGCTGGATTGATCAGCAGCGGTACGATCAAACCCGGCGATCCGGTCCGGATCGTACCCGCCGGCAAGACCAGCACTGTCAAATCCATCGTCACGTTCGAAGGCGAACTGGACGAGGCTGTGGCAGGTCAATCGGTCACTTTGACACTCGACGACGAAGTCGATTGCAGCCGTGGTGATGTCATCGCCGCTGCCGATGATCCCCCGCAAACTGCGGATCAGTTTGAAGCGACGATCGTGTGGATGGACGAAGAGGCGCTCAAACCCGGCCGAGGCTATTGGCTCAAGCTTGGCACTCAGCTTGTCACGGCCAGCGTCCAATCTCCCAAATACGAAGTCGACGTCAATTCGCTTGAGCATCTTGCCGCGAAGACACTCGAACTCAATGCGATTGGCGTCGCTGAGATTTCGACTGATCGGCCGATTACTTTCGAACCCTATTCGACCAGCCGCCAACTGGGCGGCTTCATCCTGGTCGACAAATTCACCAATGCGACTGTCGCAGCCGGCATGATTCACTTCAGCCTCAGGCGTGCGCAGAATGTACACTGGCAGCCAACCACGATCACACGCGAAGACCATGCTGCGATCAAAAACCAGACACCACGCGTCCTGTGGTTCACCGGGCTCTCTGGCTCAGGCAAGTCCACCATTGCCAATGAGGTCGAAAAGCGGCTGGCTATGATGAACCGTCACACCTTCCTGCTCGATGGCGACAATGTTCGGCACGGGCTCAACAAGGATCTTGGGTTTACCGAGACAGACCGGATCGAGAATATCCGGCGGATCGGTGAAGTGGCGAAATTGATGGCGGATGCGGGCCTGATCGTATTGACCGCGTTCATCTCGCCGTTTCGGGCTGAGCGCCAAATGGTTCGTGACATGCTGCCCGATGGCGAGTTCATCGAGATCTTTGTCGACACTCCGCTCGAAGTGGCTGAGAAGCGCGATGTCAAAGGCCTGTACAAGAAAGCCCGTTCGGGCGAGCTCAAGAACTTCACTGGGATTGATAGTCCTTATGAGGAGCCGGAGCATGCCGAGATCCGCGTCAACACGGTCGAAATGACGCCTGAGGAAGCCGCTGACTATGTCATCAAGCAAATCTTGCCGCTGAAGTGAGCGCGATGGTGAGCACAACGAAACCTGCCATGAGTGATGCTGAGCTGGCCGGACACCTCGCAAAGGTTGCCGGTAGGATCCTGATCGAAACCCGATCGAGCGGCGTGTTCGAAGGCAAAGCGCTGGGCGCGGCGGGCGACGCGACAGCCAACCAATTCCTGTGCCATGCTTTGCGCGCTCAGAGGCCGGACGACGGTTTGCTGTCCGAAGAAGAGAAGGACAATCTGGCCCGGCTTGAGCAGAGCCGCGTGTGGATCGTCGACCCGGTCGACGGAACCCGCGAATATGGCGAAGCGCGCAGTGACTGGGCGGTGCATGTCGGCCTGGCGATCGACGGCGAGGCCATAATTGGCGCGGTGGCTCTGCCTGGCCTCGATGGCGGTGTGGTGCTGCGAACCGATCAGATTGGCGAGCTTCCAGCGATGGCTGAAAGGCCGCGTCTGGTGGTCAGCCGGACGCGCCCCGCCAAGGAGGCCGTCGCCGTGTCAGAGGCCTTGAATGGCGAACTGGTCGGCATGGGTAGCGCCGGAGCCAAGGCGATGGCCGTCGTGCGCGGAGAGGCCGAGATTTATCTCCATTCGGGCGGGCAATATGAATGGGACAGTTGCGCGCCGGTCGCTGTTGCGCAGGCCCATGGTCTGCATTGCTCGCGGATCGATGGATCTCCGTTGGTCTACAATCAAGCTGACACCTATCTGCCCGACCTGCTGATTTGTCGTAGCGAATGGGCTGATCGCGTGCTTGAGCTAGTCGCCAGCCTCGACTGATTCCACCTCTTCGCTGTCCGCAACGGCAATTGTCGGCACTTCGATTTCAACCCGTCGATTGGCCGCGCGACCGTCTTCATTGGGTTCGCCATTGGGGAGTGCGTTAGGCTCGATCGGATTTTGTTCGCCGAACACGATCACGTCGATGCGGTCGCTTTCAATGCCATTCTCGATCAGCCAGGCTGCTACTGCGAGCGCCCGCGCCTGAGAGGCGTCCAGATTGGCTGTATCGCTGCCTGAGGCGTCAGAATGCCCTCCCAGGCGGATAGGTCCGCCCAAAGCGATCTGATCGCTCTGAAGCAGTGTTTCCAGCGCTTCTACGGCGTCTGAGCCGAGCTCCGACCCGCCATCCGGGAACCCGATTGTGAGCATCACCGGTTCGAGCACCGCAGCTTGCTGAGTTGGTTGCTCAACCTCTGGCCGCAAGATCGACACCGGCGCCTCGGCGGACTCCTCCACCACTGGCGGAGCATCGGCTTCTGTCGCCCTATCGCCGCAGCCGCTCAGCGCCAAAGTGGCGAGGATGAGTGAGACGCTTGCGGTTCGGCTTTGCATTCTTGTTTGCATCATGTTGTCCGCGGCTCCGTTCCGTTCTTTCTGTTCTCTTTGGCTGCCCGTTTGGCTGCGTGCTCCTCAGGCGTCTTCAGCTGTGGTGGCGAGAATGAGATTATGGTGTCCCCCGCCCGCGGCTCTGGCCGCGCGGCGTGGGTGAAAAAGCGCAGCGTCCCGGCTTCCCGAACCAGCATCAGCATATTGGCGCTGTGGGGCAGCTTTTGCTGAGCATCGCTAAAATCAAACGCATCGGACAATTTGGTCTTGCGGAAGACCCAGCCCTCGCTGCGACGTTGATTGACATCGGCGACGCCAAACCCAGACTCGAACAAGGCGCGCCCACGAATGCTTTCAGGCAAAGCGTGACGATCATTCTCGTCGACGCTTTCGCCCAATTGATAGACCGAATCTCGACCCACAGCGGGCGCAAATTCGTTGCAGACCAGCGCATTATAGGCCTCGTTCTCAGTCGCCGCGACCAAGGCCTGGAACGGGGTCAGATCAAGATTGTGCTCGGTCGCCTCATTGAGGATTTCACCATGATAGAATGGCAGACCTTCGCGTCTCGCAGCGCCCAGGCGCTGCCAGCTGGGATCAACCACCATGACGGGGGTCTTGAGCGACTGAAGCTCCTTGGCAAGCGCAATGGTCCAAGGCGTTGACCCGACCAGCAACAGGCCAGGTCGCGAAGTTCCTTTGATGCCAAGCAGACGCGCTGCGATATCGACTGAGAAGCCGTGCGCGATCACCGTTGCCACGACGACGGCAAAGCTCAGGCCGATTAGGACATTGCCGTCGGAATAGCCGATCTCGTTCAATCTTAGGGCGAACAGGCCCGATATCGCGACCAGCACGATGCCGCGCGGAGCGATCCAGGCAACAAAGAAACGTTCATTCCACGGCACCGACGATCCAAGCAGACTGATCAAGACGGTGACCGGGCGAACAATGAACAGCAGTGCCAGAAGGAACAGCATGAAGCGCAGGCCCGCTTCTCCCCGGGGATCGAGATAGGACAGCTCATCCCAGGTGAGTGACGAAGACAGCAGGATGAAAATGCCCGACACCAGCAGGACCGCGACATTCTCTTTGAAAGGGTGAATGCTGCGCATGCTCGACACACCCATATTCGCCAGCGCCACACCCATAACCGTAACGGCGACGAGGCCTGCTTCGTGCTCAATCGCATTGGCGCCAACAAAGACGCCGATAACCACAGTGAACAGGACAGGCACTTTGAGAAATTCGGGGATCGCACCGCGCGGAAACAGATAGGCGATTGCGCGCGCCGCCGCGTAGCCGATCAGCCCGGCAATGATCGCTGCAATCAGCAGCGGCGGCACCACGTCGATCAACGAGGCGCCGGGATTCTCTGCAATCTTGCGGAAATATTCGTAAGCGATCACCGCGCAAAGCGCACCAGTGGGATCATTGACGATCCCTTCCCATTTGAGGATCGACGCCGGGCGGGTTTGGATATTGGCCTGGCGCAAGAGCGGGATCACCACTGTCGGACCAGTGACAATCAAGATGCCGCCAAACAGGATCGCAACCGGCCAGGCCAGGCCCGCTATCTGACTGGCAGCAACCGCGCCCAGAGCCCAGCCCACCAATACGCCGATCGTCGCCAGCCGCATCACGGCCCCGCCAGAATGGCGCAATTCGCGCAAATCGAGGCTGAGGCCGCCCTCAAACAGGATCAGCGCGACGCCAATCCCGATCATCGGCTCAAGCATATCGCCGAAGACAGCTTCCGGGTTGATCAATCCGGTGATGGGACCTGCAACAAATCCCGCCGCCAGCATCAGCACGATCGCTGGCCATCCCGTGCGCCAGGCAATCCATTGTGCGCCGATCCCGAGCAGCCCGATCGCGGCAATGACAAGCGCTTGCGATTCAATCACTCTTGCCCGTTACCCTTTCGTGAAGCGGTGAAGCTCTGTCCTAGGCAGCGATGTCTTTGGACGCAAATTACGTGGGGGTCAGTCGCCTTCAAATTCCAGCAATGTGCGCACAGCGACATCGATATCGGCCAGCTTTTGTGCGCCGCCAAGATCGGGCAGATCGATGACGAACAAAGCATGATCGACCGTGGCACCCGCTTGGCGCAGCAATTGCGCGCTTGCGACTGCGGTGCCGCCCGTGGCGATCAGATCATCGACGATCACAACCTTCTCGCCATCGCTCACTGCGTCCGGATCCATCTCGAGCCGGTCTGTGCCATATTCGAGCGCGTAATCGATCCCGATGGTTGAAATCGGCAGCTTGCCGGGCTTGCGAATTGGAATGAACCCAATCCCCAGCTCAACCGCCACAGCGGCTCCGAAGATAAAGCCGCGCGCTTCCATGCCGGCGATCTTCTGCGCCCCGCACTCGCGCGCAATCTCGGCGAGGTGCGCGACACTGTCAGCCAGGCCGCGCGGATCGCCGATCAATGTGGTGATGTCGCGAAACTGAATTCCCGGCTGCGGAAAGTCCGGAACGGTGCGGATCAGCGCGCGCAATTCTTCAACACTCAATCTCGACACAATGCCGTCCCCTCAACATGAAAACGCCCCACCATCATGGAAAGATGGCGAGGCGTCTTTGTTCGTTGCGATCGCTTGATCAGCGGATCGAACTATTTCTTCTTTGGCTTCACGCCGGCCCAGATCTGCTTGTACGACAGGAAGGCCAGGAATGTCGCGAACAGCAGGAAGCCGATGACCGACCAGCCAAGCTGTTTGCGGTCAACCATGCGGGGTTCCGCGGTCCAAGCCAGGAACGCTGTGACGTCGGCGGACATCTGGCTGACAGTCGCTTCAGTGCCATCCGAATAGGTGACCTGGCCGTCAACGGTCAGCGGCGGTGCCATGGCGATGTTCACATTGGCAAAATAGGGATTGAAATAGAGCCCTGCCGGGGTCTCGAAAGTCGGGCTTTGAGCCAGCTTTTCAGGATCCGGTTCGCCATAGCCCGTCATCAAGGAATAGACATAATTGATGCCGTTCTTGCGGGCCTTCGTCATCAGCGAAAGATCAGGTGGAATCGCGTTGTTGTTTGCCGCTGCAGCCGCGATATCGTTGGGATAGGGGCTCGGGAACTGATCCGTCGGTGAGCCTGGAACCAGAGCGGCTTCGCCCGTCACCTGATCGACGCCAGGAACGAACCATGTCGCTGCCTCAGCGCGCACTTCCGGCTCGGTATAGCCAAGCTCCTGCAGATTGCGGAATGCGACGAACTTCAGCCCGTGGCATGATGAGCAAACTTCTTTGTAGACCTGATAGCCGCGTTGAAGCTGGGCGTAGTCCCAATTGCCGAACGGGCCTTCGAACGAAAAGCCGCCTTCAGGACCGTGCGATTCTTCCTTGAACACATAATAATCACCACGCTCAGGCGGAGCGTAATTGAATGCGCCAGGAATCAGCGACCAGAAGACCATCGCGGCGGTGATCGCCAGACCGATAAAGATTGCAACGAGACGAATGCTCATAGCTGGGACTTTCTCTTAAGCTTCAGGCCAATCGGCGATTATTCAGCGGGCTGCACAACACCAGCGGGATCGTCACCCGGTGGCGAACTTGCAGTGGACTCTGCCGCCTCATCCTTACCGAGCACGGCTTCCGTGATCGAATAAGGCAGCGGCTTGGGCACTTCGATCTGGCTCACGATTGGCAGGATCACCAGGAAGTGCAGGAAGTAGTAGGCCGTCGCGATCTGACTGAGGATCACATAGGGCTCCTCCGCCGGTGCGCCACCAAGATAGAACAGCGCTGCCATGCAGGGGATCAGGCCGAACCAGAAGAACTTCTTGAACAGCGGGCGATAGGCGCCCGAGCGGACCGGGCTCTTGTCGAGCCAGGGCAGGAAGAACCACAGCAGGATCGAACCGAACATCGCAATCACACCAAGCAGTTTGGCAGGGATCAAAACGATGCCGGTGAACGGAATGGTCAAGTCACCAGTGAAGGCGCGCAGAATGGCGTAGAACGGATAGAAATACCATTCAGGCACGATCAGCGCGGGCGTCGAAAGCGGGTTGGCTTCGATATAGTTCTCAGCGTGGCCCAGCATGGTCGGCGCGAAGAACACCACGATCGCAAACAGGATCAGGATCACACCCAGGCCAAAGCCGTCTTTGGCAGTGTAGTATGGGTGGAATGGAATCGTGTCGCTTTCCTGCTTCACTTCGATCCCGGTCGGGTTTGACGAACCTGGGATATGCAACGCCCAGATGTGCAGGATCACCACGCCGGCGATCACAAAGGGCAGCAGGAAGTGGAGCGAGAAGAAGCGGTTGAGCGCAGCGTCGTCAGGCGCAAATCCGCCCAGGATCCACACTTGCAGCGGTTCGCCGATAAGCGGAATGGCGCCAAACAGGCCGGTGATAACCTGCGCACCCCAGAAGCTCATCTGGCCCCAAGGCAAGACGTAACCCATGAATGCGGTGGCCATCATCAGCAGGAAGATGACGACGCCAAGCAGCCAGATCATCTCGCGCGGCGCCTTGTAGGACGAGTAATAGAAGCCGCGGAAAATGTGCATGTAGATAACGAGGAAGAAGAAGCTCGCGCCATTGGCGTGCACATAGCGCATCAGCCAGCCCGAATTGACGTTTCGCATAATGTGTTCGGTCGAAGCAAACGCAACGCCAGCATCAGCGGCATAATGCATCGCGAGAACGACACCAGTCACGATCTGCAGGACGAGGAAGAACCCGGCCAGAACGCCGAAATTCCACATATAGTTGAGATTGCGCGGAACCGGATAGCCGGCGCCGACCGCGTTGTAGACCAACCGCGGCAAAGGCAGTTTCTCATCCATCCATTTCATGAATGGGTTTTTCGGCTCGTAGTGGTTAGCCCAGGCGAAACTCATAACGTTCTCTCGTCTGCTTGGTTTGATCTAGCGCAGAAACGCAGATTACCCGACCCGGATGACCGTGTCGGACATGAATGCATAATCGGGGACGGTCAGATTGGTTGGCGCGGGTCCTTTGCGGATCCGGCCTGCCGCGTCGTAGTGTGAGCCGTGGCACGGGCAGAAATAGCCGCCATACTCACCCTTATTCTCACCTTCAGCTGCGCCAAGCGGGACACAGCCGAGGTGCGTGCAAACGCCCATCGTCACCAGCAGGTCCTCATTGCCGGGCAAGGTCCGCTCCGCCAAAGTCTCCGGATCGCGCAATTCGGCGACATCCACTTCGTTGGATTCGGTGATCTCGGCGGCCGTCAGGCGCTTCACAAACAGCGGCTGCTTTCGGAAGATCGCTTTGATGCTCTGACCGGCTTCAATCGCCGAAACGTCGATATCGGTGGTGCTTTCAGCAAGCACGTCTGCCGACGGTGCCATTTGCGATACCAGCGGGAAGACGACACCAATGGCGCCGACACCGGCCGTGCTCACCGCGGCGATATGAATCCAGTCACGGCGATCGACGCCTTCACCGGTGCTATCCGCCGTCGCAGTGGCGCTGAGATCTGACATGTTTTCGAACCCTGCTCTGCTTGCCGCGATGGATTGATCCTGCGCGGCCTATCCTTGATTTGATCCCTGGCCGACCGGTCATGGAACCACCGATCGTCGACATTCGACTATACCAGCATGCCCCAAACCGCAAATTCGGCTTGCGCGCGCTCCTAGACACAAAACCAGACAAATCCAACAGTGTTTTCGACACCCACTGTTCGCTTTCATGCAAGGCAGTCAGGGCGCGGCAATCACGCTGATCTGACGGCCATAGTTTGCAGCGCCGGTCTGGCTCGCTCTGCGATAGGAATAGAAGCGCTCCGGATTGGAATATGTGTCGAGATCGAGCAGTGAAATTCGCCCGAGGCCAGCCTTGGCCAAACGCGCGGCGATGTAGCCCGGAAGGTCGAATTGCCAGTGCCCCGGGCGCCCCTCGCTAAAGAAGCGCTCATCCTCATCCGCAAACTGATCGCGGAATGGAATGTCCACCTCATAGCTCGCTTGCGCGATGGTGGGGCCGATTGCGACGCTGATCGCTGATCTGTCGGCACCAAGGCACTCCATGGCGGCCAAAGTGTTCTCGAGCACGCCGCCATGTGCGCCGCGCCAGCCAGCATGGGCCGCCCCCACCACCCCGGCTGATCTATCGGCAAACAGGACGGGCGCGCAGTCCGCCGTGACCACACCAATCACCAAGCCGGGCTGGTTTGTGACCACCGCATCGCCGGTGGGACGGCCCTTGTGAGTGTCTTCCCACGGCTCAGTCACGGTGAGCACGTCAGGCGAATGGACCTGATGCGGCGTCAGAATTCGCGCGTTGGGGCTCAATTCGTGAGCGATCGCCGCGCGGATGCCCCGGACTTCGCCCGGATCGCCAGGGCCACCAAACCCGAATTGGTAGCGCTCGCCGGAATGGCCCAGGAAGCCATGCGGGACGCCGCTCAAGGCCTCGTCCTGTATGATGTCAAAGGCCGGATCTTCAACCACGTGCCTGATCAGCCTTCGAGACTGCGCGAGACTTGCTCGAATGTGTCACGAGATAGATTGTCCGACGCCGCGATCCGCTCAAGCTGCGCCTTCATCAATCCGGCCCGCCCGGCTTCAATTCGCCGCCAACGACCCAAAGCGGGCACAAACCGAGCAGCTGTCTGTGGATTGATCGGATCCAATTCGAGGATCAGGTCTGCGATCAAGCGATAACCCTCGCCATCCTCCGAGTGAAAAGCTGGCGGATTTCCGGCAAAGGCCATGTAGAGCGATCGCGCCCGGTTGGGATTGCGGATGGTGAAGTCAGCATGCTCGGCCAAGTCCCGAACATGATTGATCACGTCGGGATGCGACGACAGCGCCTGCAGAGTGAACCACTTGTCGATCACCAGATCATTGCCGCGATAACGATCATAGAATGCGGTGAGCCGCTCTCCCCGCTCTGCGCAGTCGAGCCCGGCCAACACCATCATCGCACCTTGCCGGTCGGTCATATTGTCAGCTTCGTCGAATTGCGTGGCGGCCAGCTTCGCCGCCGCAGCCGGATCAGACGCCGCCAGATAGGCCAGGGCCTGTGTCTTGACCTTGCGCGCACCGCGACCAGCCAGATCAGCGAACGAAACCGATGCCGCCTTTTGATAGAGGCCAGCGAGCTCTTGCTGGAGTTGAGTGCCAATCGCGGTTCGCAGCCCTTCGCGCGCTGCATGGATGGCACCCGGGTCAGCCTTGCGTTCGCCAGTCGCCATCGCTTCGAAGAGATAGGTCTCACTCGGCAGCAACATCAATTCACCGCGCATCGAATCGTCGAGCTCGCCATCGCTGATGATTGACCGCATCGCGTTGACGATGGCGTCCTGACCTTGCGCTTGCGTCGCTTGGTCCAGGTCTCCCGATGCGACAGCAACCATGTGATTGACGGCCAATTCCTGCATCGCCTCATAACGCGCAAAGGGATCGTCATCCTCAGCCGCCAGGAAGACGAGATCAGCCGGATCAAGCGTCCGCTCGATATTCACCGGAGCGGTGAAACCGCGATTGATCGATATCACCGGATCGGCGCCAACCATGTCGAGCGAGAATGTCTGCTGATCCTGATCAAGCACGATCAATCGCTCCTTGCCCAACGCCCCGGTCGCCCGTGAATGGACCGCCACACGCAGAGGAATCGGCATGGCCTGCTTGTCGGCCTGCCCGGGGGTTTCAGGAACCGACTGTTGGATTGTCAGCTCAACCTCGTCAGCTTTGACTTCGTGCGAGACCGAGATCGTGGGCGTCCCGGCTTGGCGATACCACAGGCGGAATTGCGCGAGATCAATCTCGGCACCCTCCTCAATTGCCTTTACGAAATCCTCGCACGTCGCCGCCTCGCCATCGTGGCGGTCAAAATAGAGGTCTGTCCCAGCGCGGAACCGTTCGACCCCGGTCATGCTGCGCATCATCCGGATAACTTCGGCACCCTTGTTGTAGACGGTTGCGGTGTAGAAATTGCTGATCTCGCGATAGCTGTCAGGCCGGATCGGATGCGCCAGCGGTCCGGCGTCTTCGGGGAATTGAGCCGCGCGCAAGATCCGCACATCCTCAATCCGCTTGACCGCTGCGCCGCGCATGTCCTGGCTGAACAGCTGGTCGCGCAACACGGTGAAGCCTTCCTTGAGGCTGAGCTGGAACCAGTCGCGACAGGTGATGCGATTGCCCGACCAATTGTGGAAATATTCGTGGCCGATCACCCCTTCAATGGCGTCAAAGTCCGCATCTGTGGCGGTATCCGGATCGGCCAGCACATATTTGGTGTTAAAGACGTTGAGGCCCTTATTCTCCATTGCCCCCATGTTGAAATCGCTCACTGCGACAACATTGTAGAGATCGAGATCATATTCCCGGCCAAACACCTCTTCGTCCCATTTCATCGAGCGATGGAGCGATTCGAGAGCGTGATCGGTGCGATCAATGTCATCCTTGCGGACCCAGATATTGCACTCAACTTCACGACCATTCATCGTCGTGAACGGCGCGCTGTTGGCGACCAGGTCGCCTGCGACCAGCGCAAAGAGATAGGATGGCTTGGGCCACGGATCGTGCCATTCAGCCCAATGCGTGCCGCCTTCGCCGTCACCAAATGAGACCTTGTTGCCGTTGCACAGCAAGATCGGGAATTGCTCCTTTGAGCCACTCATCCGCACACGATAGGTCGACAGCACATCCGGGCGATCAGGGAAAAAGGTGATCCGGCGGAATCCCTCCGCCTCGCATTGCGTGCACAACATGCGATTGGATGCATAAAGCCCCATCAAGGCGGTGTTTGCGCTGGGATTGATCTGCGTCTCGATCGTCACAGTGCATTTGTCTTGGCTGATCGGGATGACGAGATCGGCATCTTCCATCCACCAGTCGCTGACCTCTTCGCTGTCGATCGCGACACGCTGTGCGGCCAACCCATCGCCATTGAGCCGAAGCTCGCCTGACGCTTTGGCCTTGGGATTGCGCTCGACAGTCAGCACAGCGGTGATCCGCGTGGCTTCAAGCCCCAGCTCAAAGTCCAGCTCGGTCGCTGGCACAAGCCAGGGATAGGGCTCATAATCTTCGCGCTTGATCAGCGGCGGTTCGGCCGGGGTCGGAGTGTCATCAGCGGTGATCGGGTCGTGTGCAATGTCCATGGCAGACGATTTAGATTGATTTGTGGCCGCGTCCAACAGCATGGTCGACGCAATGCCACATTTGTTGATCTTCGGTCTGGGATACACCGCAGGACGGGTCGCCGAGGCGATGCGCCAGCACGGTTGGGACGTGAGCGCAACCGGCAGCGCGGGCGACATCAAATTTGACGATCATGACGCGGTTCGCCGCGCTTTGAAGCAAGCCAGCCATGTGCTGTCATCGGTGCCACCCGATCGCACAACTGGTCTTGATCCAGTGCTCAGCCAGTTCCGCGATGACTTCGATCCGGCTTGGTATGGCTATCTGTCTTCAACCGGCGTTTATGGCGACACGCAGGGAGCCTGGGTCGATGAAACCGGGCCGACGGGAACAGGACGGCGCAGCGCACGGGCAGAAGCCGATGCCCTGTGGGTCAAACTGGGCGCCAGAGTGTTCCGCCTTCCCGGAATATACGGTCCCGGTCGCAGCGCGCTGGATCGGGTGCGCGATGGGCGCGCGCGGCGGATTGATTTGCCAGGCCAGGTTTTCAGCCGCGTCCATGTCGACGACATTGTCAGCGGCGTGGTCGCAGCGCTGACATCTGATGCGCCCGCGGGCGCCTACAACCTGGCCGACGATGTGCCCGCCAGCGGCAATGCCGTGACTGAATATGCCTGCCAATTGCTGGGCGTCGCCCCGCCTCCGCTCGAAAGTCTCGCAGATGCAAATCTCTCTGAAATGGCGCGCGGCTTTTATTCGGAGAATCGGCGCGTGACCAACGGCAAGGCCAAGCGCGAGCTTGGCTGGCAGCCACTTTATAGAAGCTATTTTGAGGGCCTCTCGGCGCTAATCTAGGTCTCGCGGGCCCTGAGGGCCAAAACCATCCCGATCAGCGCCAGAATCGCTCCTGTGGCCGCCAAAGCGGACCATTCATAGCCCTCGACAAAGGTCGAAATCAGCATCGCCACGACGATCACCAGGACGCCATTATAGGCGGCGCGTCCGGGGCCAATCTCGCGCACGATCTGATAGTAGAGCGGGAAAGTGACCACTGATCCAGCCAGTGCCAGCCACGCTGTACCAGCCCAAAACTCCGCACGATCAGGAAAGACCGGCGGACCTTCAGTGAACCAGGCCAGCGCAGCATCAAACATCACACCGTAAAGCATCGCCCAAGCCAACAGGCTGACCATAGGCACTTCGCGCCCGACTTTGCCCGCTTGGATAACATTGGCGATCGACGCGCCCATGATCCCGCCGACCGTGAGCCAGATGCCCAGTGAAATGTTCCCGCTCAGCCGCGCAAGCTGGGCTTCGTGGACCAGCAGCATGGCAATGCCAGCAATCGCGACCGCGCTCCCCATTAGGAAGCGCAGGGTGACCTTTTGGCCAAGCAGCAGCCATCCCAGCAGGGTGTTGGGCACCATCAGCATGCCAAACATCACCGCGACGATCCCCGATGTGAGATGCAGCTCCGCGCGGTAGACGAACCCGAAATTCATGCAGAATTGGAAAAAGCCGATTGCAATCGCGAGCATTTGCCCCTGCCGGCCGAGCCGCAGGCTGCGCCGCATCGCAATCGCAACCAGGAACATTGCAGGGCAGGCCAACGCAAAGCGATAGGTGATCGACCACGCGGCCGGCATATCCCCGATCTGACCGGTGATGACATACCAGGTCGAACCCCAGATCAGCGAAACAAGCACGAACGGGGCAAGAATGCGCGGCCGAAGCAACGCGTGAGGTGGGGGAGCTTCGCTCACAAGCTTGAGATCGCTTTGCTCAGATCGGACGCGTCTTCATCGCGCGTATTCCACGCTGTTACAAAGCGCGCAGCGTCATCGCCCCAATCGTAGAAGGCAAAATCCTGCGCGCGCAGCGCATCGCGCTCAGCAGGGGTCAAGCGCACGAACAATTCGTTCGCTTCGACTGCATGCATCAATCGATCGCCACACGCGCCGGCAATCTCAGCTGCGGCAGCGTTGGCATGGCGGGCATTGGCGAGCCACAGATCATCTTCGAGCATCGCCAGGATCTGCGCGGCAAGATAACGCCCCTTGCATTGCAAATGACCCGCGCGCTTGCGGCGATAGCGGACCAAATCGGCCTGCGCCGGATCAAACAACACGACCGCTTCGGCGCTCATGCCGCCATTCTTGATGCAGCCGAATGCGAGACTATCAACCGCGCCCGCCGCGGCTTGAGCGGAACCGCCAAGAAAGGCAGCGGCATTGGCAAAGCGCGCGCCATCCATATGCACACCAAGGCCACGCTCGGCGGCGAAATCGGTGAGTGCGGCTAGATCGCCGGGCGAATAGGTCCGCCCATATTCGCTCGCTTGCGTGATCGAGATCGCATGGGGCTGAACCTGGTGAACATCGTCGCGGATGGGATCGATCAATTGCGCGATCGACGCAGGGGTTAGGATTGCTCCGTCGCCTTGTGCCAGCATCAGCTTGGCACCATGCAGATAGAACCCGGGCGCCCCGCCCTCATCCACTTCGACATGCGCCTCTTCGTGACACACCACGCCACCATGGGGTTGGACCATGGTTGCAAGCGCGAGACAATTGGCAGCGGTCCCGGTCGCCACCCACAATCCAGCACAGGGCCGGCCAAACAGATCGCCAAAGCGGGCATCAAGTTCGCCGGACAGCGCGTCCCCGTCATAGGGATTGTCGGCGTGATCAGCGGCCTTCAGCGCATCCCACACTTTGGGGTGAACCGCGGCGGCGTTGTCTGAGAGAAACGGCTTCATGACCGCAAGCCTCTAACCCGCCTGCGCCGCATGGCAATATCCGAATGTTCAGTTGTGGGCTGCTTCGAGCTGGGAAAAATCGGTCGCCGAGATCGTTTCAAGCACCGCGTCACGCAACTCCAATGCGCGCTTTATGGGAACGCCGGGGATTGAGAATTCACCGCCCGCCAGGCCGAGATGCAGGGTCGCATAGCCGCGTCTTTGCGCGATCGGACCGCGGCTGACCTCGACGGAATGCAGTTTGAGCCGCGTCGAGATTTGACTGCGTGGCGCGAGCAGACCTTTGGTCGCGAAGACCTGATCAGCGTCGACTGCATGGCGATGAAAATGCCAAGCAAAAATGTTCGCCGTGGCTGCAAGCGCGGCCAGCGCGAGTGGTATCACCACAAAGGGCGCTGGCGCGAAAATCGCCACAGGTATCGCCGCGACGAGGAAAAAGGCTGAATCGACCAAGGCGCTGTCAAAGCGATATTTCTCGCTCGCGCGGTGCCACTCTTCTTCATCGCCCGGCATGCGGAAACCTGCAGCGGCGACGATCGGCGCGATCTCTTCGATCTTGGCGAAGGGCGCAACGACATGGTTCGACGCACCGTCGTCCTGAGCCAGGCTGACAAAGCGCAAATTGTGCCAGCCAAAGCGATAACGCAGAAATCCGGTGCCGATCTTGATCCCCTGCACCCGGTGGACGGGCATAACGACATCGGTCTTGGTCAAGAGGCCGCGCCGACGCCGGAAGCCGCGCGCAGTCTTCTCGAGCAGGAAATCCCATTCGCGCAGGAATGTCCGCACAATCCCGGTCGCGAAGCCGACGACGAGCAAAGAGATGGTAGCAATGATGCCGCCAATAATCTGAGCACCTACGCCCAGGCTCGCAAGAACAGCGCTCTGCCCGTTGATCCGCCCTTCCCAGGCATCAAAGTCCCACAGGTCAAAGGGGAGCAGGAAGTCAAATTGCTGAGTCAGGCCCAGCAGGACGGCAAACACGGCGAGCGAGAACTCAAAGGTACCGAAGATCGCAAGGCGTCGTGGCCCCATCGCGAACAGACTGGTTGCCTCCTCATCCGCAACATGAGTTTCTTCGCTGGCGTCACTGGCGCTGGCCGCCACGCCAGATTGGCCCGCCCGACGTTCGCGGATCACCTGGCGCAATCGCTCGCCTTCATTTTCAGAAAGATAAGTCAGGCTCAGATCATCGCCGCCGCCAGAGCCGGTCTCAAACTTGACCTCGACCAAGCCGAAAAGACGAGGCAGCAGCTTCTGTTCGAGGCTGACATCCTGAATCCGCTCATAGGGGACTGACCGCGCCGCGCGGCTCAGAATGCCGCTTTCAACCCGAATGTCCTGGTCGCCAACGGCATAGGTGAGGCGCGACCATGACAGGTAGGCGAACAGGAAGTTGACGCCGATAATGGCCGTCACCGCTGGGACAGCGAACCACAGCAGAGTGCTGACATCGCCATCATCGAGGATCGTGAAAGAGGCTATACCCAGCGGAATGACCAGCTGTGACAGGATCGCAATCCCGCGCACGATAAAGCTCTTGGGATCAGTCCTGAGCGCCCCCGGAACTTGGGCGTCGCTTGGCGCCCCTTTCGCTAGTTCGGTCGGAACAGAGCTCACACGCTTTCCCGTTTGATGTGAGCGCGAATCTGCTCGCGCATATCGGTTGCGAGATCGCGCTCAAGCCCAGGCAGATTGACCGAAGCGTTATGATTGCCAGCAGTGTGCAAGGTCAGCGTCGAGATGCCGAAGAAACGCTCAATCGGCCCCTGATTGACGTCGATATGCTGAACCCGTCCGAACGGGACGATCGTGTCTGATCGAAAGAAGATGCCACGCAGAACGCGGAGCCGGTCTTCGCTCATATTATAGCCTCGAGCGAAGAATCGCCGATTGGGAACGCGGATGATCACCAACAGCAAAATCAGAGCCACTGGCCCCACAACCACGCCGCCCGGTAGCAGGCCTGTCCCTTCGAATACCAACGCTCCGATCAAAAGCGGCACCGCAAGGATCAAGGTCTGCACGCGCAAAGCGTGGGCATAATTGGGGTGAACCCGCGTTAATTCCTCGCCGTCATCGGCGATCAGAGGTGGCAGGTCTGGGGTCCGATCAGGCTGATCATCCTGGCTCGGGGCGGTTGATGGTGTAGTGGCCGATTCCATACTGCCTTAGATGAGCAATACAGCGCCCGAAAACAAGGGCAAACGGCTGAATCTCAGCGCCGCTGGTCGAAGCGCCGTCCGATCATGGCGGCTGCGATATTGGTCTTTTGTACGTCGATGGCGCCACCCGCGATCCCCCAAGCATAGGCATCGCGCAGACGCTGCTCCATGCCATAATCCTTGTGATAGCCATATCCACCCATCACTTGCATGCCGAGCGCGGTCACTTCGCGGACAATCTCATTGGCATAGCATTTGGCGAGCGAGCTTTCGTAAACGGTGGGCAGTCCATCCGCCTGTGCGCTGGCATTCACTGCGGCGCGATGGATCAGCAGGCGTGCGGCGTCGACCTTCATCGCCATCTCGGCCAATTTCATCTGCACCGCCTGGAAATCGACGATCGGTTTGCCGAATGCTTCGCGCTCCTGCGTGTAGCTGAGCGCCTGCTCCAAGGCAGCCGCAGCAACGCCAAGGCTCTGCGTCGCATTGCCGCACCGTTCAAGCCCGAAGGCGCTCATCAATTTGCCAAATCCGCCGGCGCCGATGATCACATTTTCGCCCGGCGCGCGAACATCCTCGATGGCGTAGTCAGCGGTCGGGATGCCGCGGAACCCCATCAATTCTTCACGCTTGCCGAATTGCATGCCTTGCATGTCTTTTTCGAGCAGGATCGCGCCAATGCCCTTTGCACCAGGCTCGTCATTGAAGCGACAATAGGTAACGTAATAGTCCGAGTGACCACCCCCGCTGGTCCAGCGCTTATATCCGTTCACCACATAGCCATTGCCGTCCGAAACCGCCTTGGTCTTGAGATCGGTCAGGGCTGTCCCGGCGTCAGGCTCCGACATCGAAACGGCAACGATCTTCTCGCCTTTGATGACTTCGGGCAGCACGCGTGCTTTCATCTCTGGTGAGCCAAATCGCTCAATCGTGCGCACCGGCCCGACCAATGCCTCGAACACCGGGAACGCAACAGCATTGGAGATCTGAGCGAATTCTTCCAGCACCAGCAGCGCTTCGAGATGACCCAAGCCCAGCCCGCCATATTCTTCCGGCAAATTGACCCCGAGAAATCCCATTTCACCATAAATGCGCAGCATGTCGTGAGGAACGGGAAAGTCCTTTTCCTCCATCTCGCGGGCAAGTTCGGGCAGTTCGGCGCGGGCAAACTTGCGGGCAGTCTCTTGCAGCTCGCGCTGCTCATCGGTGAGTTGAAAGTCCATGCCAGCCTTAAGTCTTGTTGGGATCAAACTGTCCCCTAGCGCATTTGTGAGGAGTGCGTGAGCGTTTGCCTGACATAGTGGTATTTTAGATAAGAACCCGATGAGGGTCGCAGGGAGATCAGAATGACAAAGCTACACTCAAGCCTTGGCCCCAATCCGCGCCTCGTGCGCATGTTCATGGTCGAAAAGGGCCTCAAAGAAGGCGAAGATTTTGAGCGTGTGCATTATGACATCATCACTGGCGAGAACCGGCAGGATGAGAGCTATCTTGCCAAGAACCCGCTTGGCACTATCCCCACGCTCGAACTCGATGACGGCACATGCCTGACTGAAAGCTGGCCGATTTGCGAGTTCATCGAAGAAATGCACCCTGAGCCCAATCTGTTTGGCCACACCGCGATAGAGCGCGCCGAGGTCCGCAAGTGGGCGCGCCTGTTCGACCAGGAAGTCGTGGTCCCGATGACGATGGGATTCCGCGCGACCGGTGGCCGACCCATGTTTGAGCCGCGCATGGCGGTGACCAGTCCCGAAGCCGGGGCCGAGCTTGCTGCCATGTCCGATGACAAGTGGCACTGGTTTGACCAGGCATTGGGCGGCAGCAATCACTTTGCTCTCGGGCGCTTCACTTTCGCTGATTTGATCATCTTCTGCTTCGCCAATTTCGGCTTCACCGTTGGCTGGAAACTGCCCGAGGGAACAGACAACCTGGCGCGGTTCATCGACACCCATAATGGACGCACCAGCGCGGGCATCTGGCAACAGCCAGAATAATGGCTGATCTGTCTGGCAAAGTTGCGATCGTCACCGGCTGCGCAAGCGGCATCGGCGCGGCGAGCGTACGCCGTTTGCGCGCCGATGGTGCGGAGGTCATTGGCACCGATATCGCAGTCGATGCCGGACAAGCGCTTTGTGACGAGGTTGGCGCAGCATTCCTGGAACAGGATGTAGCGGATGTTTCGGCGTGGCCCGGCATCATCAAAAACGCCACCGACCGGTTCGGCCGTCTCGACATCCTCGTCAACAATGCCGGCACGGTTTCGTCGCTTTCGATCGAAGAGCTGGATGACGAGACCTGGGCCCGGATCTACGCCATCAATGTGACCGGAACGATGGCGGGGTGCCGCGCGGCGATCGCTGCGATGAAGGACAATCCAGGCGGCTCGTCGGGATCGATCATCAATATCGGCTCAACCTCTGCCATGGCCGCACTGCCAACGGATCCCGCCTATTGCTCAAGCAAGGGCGCGGTCCGCGTGCTGTCCAAATCGATCGCCACCTATTGCGCCAAGCAAGGCTATAATATCCGCTGCAACACAGTGATCCCTGGGGCAACCGAAACGGGTATTCTGGACAATGCCGAGCAACATATGCCCGGTCTCAAAGCCGCAGTTGCGGCAACGTCACCGCTCAACCGGCTGGGTGATCCCGCCGAAACCGCCGCTGCGATTGCATTTCTGGCGAGCGATGAGTGTCCCTTCATGACTGGTGCCGAGATGTTGGTCGATGGCGGCGCGCTGTCGATCCACCCGGGGTTCTAATCCGCTTCAATCTTGTCGAGATAGCCACTCGATCGCATCTGGGACGCTGTCCAGGCAAAGACCGCCATCGCGATCACCCCTGACACAACACAGACCGCAAAGACGGCAATGCCAAGCGAGGCGCTGCCCTGGGTGGGTGCAAGCCAGTCACTGACCCAGCCGATCACAGCAAGGCCAAGAGCTTGGCCGACCAGATTGTTGAAGAACAGAGCGACCGCGACCGCGAAGCCGCGCTGGGATGGTTCGACGGCCGACTGGATGCCCGAAAGGATGCCGGCCTGGCTAGCGACATAAATGCCATAAGCGAGCGCGAACCAACCAAGGAACACCCAGAAGTCGTTTGACGAAAGGCTGAGCGCCAATGGCAATACACAACCCAAACTCACCACGCCGGGGAACCAAGCACGCCAGCGTTCATCACGCTTGGTCAGCCATCCGGTAACATATCCGCCCAGGATCGGACCGGGAATGCCGCCGATGAAGAAGGCCAGTCCCAGATAGAGCGCAACGTCGCCGGTCGAGACGTCGAAATTGCGCAGCATCACCGCTGCCATCCAGAAAGCGAGTGCATAGCCAATCATGATTTGCACTGCCCAGCCGATTGCCAATCCAAAGAACACGCGGTTGGACAGCAGCGTGTCGATGGTCTTTCCAAGCGGCTGCTGTTCGATCGTGGCGCCCTTGGGGGCATAGCGACCGCGCTTGGGTTCACGCATGGTGAAGAACAGCAAGGCACCCAACAGGACCCCGGGCAGCCCCATCAGCACGAACGCCATCCGCCATCCAAAAGATTCGGCCAGCAAGCCACCTGCCATCAGGCCAGTCACTGTGCCCATGCTGGCACCGATGGTGAGGAATCCCATCGCCTTGGCCAGCTCTTCGCGTTTGAAATAGTCAGCAACCAGTGATTGCGAGGCCGGACCTGAGCAACCCTCGCCCACGCCAACGCCGACGCGTGCTAGGAACAAGGTCCAGAACCCGATCGCGGCGCCGCACAGCGCCGTCATCAGACTCCAGAATGTGATCGCAACCGAGACGATGTTCTTGCGGACCGATCGATCGGCCAATCGCGCGGCTGGAAAGCCTGCCAGAACGTAGACAATCGAAAAGGCCAATCCGCCAAGCAGGCCGAGTTCAAAATCGCTGAGCGTGAACTCTGCCTTGATGTCCTCAAGCAGGATCGCGAACACCAGCCGGTCTGCAACGCTGAACAGGCTGGTCAGCGTCAGCAGCGCCAGCACGTAATAGCGGTAGCGGCCCGGTCTTTCTGCCTGGTCAGGCTCAGTGGTGTGGTCGGGCGTCGAGGCCATTGTCCACCGGGATAGTCAGGCCATTGAGAAAACGCGAATCATCCGAGGCCAGGAACAGCACGCAATTGGCAACATCCTTGGGATCGCCAAGGCCATCCATCGGCAGCGGGCCCGCAGGTATCTCCATCGGCTGCTCGCCGCCCCTGCCGGTCACTTCCATCACCATCGGGGTTTCGATCCCGCCAGGCGCCAAAGCGTTGCAGCGAATGCCATAGCCTTCATCCTGGCAATGCATGGCGATCGAGCGAGTCATTGAGCTGATTCCGCCCTTTGCCGCGGTATAGGCTGGGATATTGCCATAGCCCATCAGCGCCGCAGTCGACGCCATATTGATGATGGAGGACCCCCCTCCGCCATTCTGCTCATGCCTGTTTTTCATCAAGGGCAGTGCATATTTGCAGCCTAGGAACGTGCCAACGACATGTATGTCGAGATGGAGCTTGAAGTGATCGAGCGAGCATTCCTCGATGCTTTCGAAAATTACATTGCCAGCATTGTTGACAAGAATGTCGAGCCCGCCATGCCGCTCTTCGACCGCATGCAGCACATCCTTCCATTGCTGCTCATCGGTGACATCCAGCGCCATCGCGTCTCCACCGATGCCATCAGCAACCTTGTGTGCAAGTTCGACTTCGCGGTCGGTTACGATTACGCGCGCGCCTTCGCTGGCCAAGCGCTCGCAATCAGCCTTGCCCAGACCCATTGCGCCGCCCGTTACGAGAGCGATCTTGCCCTCAACACGTCCTGCCATTGTCCTCTCCCCAGAGAATTATTGCTTTGCAGCCTATCGGCGCATTCGGCGCGCACCACTGTCGAAACAAATGAGAAAGCGCACAAATTGCTCAATCGCGAGGCTTAGACAAAGTGTCAGTCGCGCACCGCTGTGTCTCGGCTATTCTCGCAATTGGGAGAGCGATGATGATGGATGCCAGGGAAGTAGAGCGCCTGCGCGCATTGATGGAATGGGAAGCAACCCGGTCCGCCCCGCCTGAAGGCTTCCCGATCCTGCCAGACATGCCTGCCGCGCGGTATACAAGCGAGGAATATTTCGCGCTCGAACAACAGCATATCTTTCGCAAGAGCTGGCTGTTCGCCGGCCATCTCGACGAGATACCTGTGCCCGGCTGCTATATGCGCTGGCACAATGCGGGCGATCCGATCGTCATCGTCCACGGCATGGATGGTGAAGTCCGAGCCTTTTACAACACCTGCCGGCATCGCGGCGCGCCAGTCGTTACAGAAGACCGCGGCAAGTCGTCGCGCTTGATGTGCAGCTATCACAACTGGACCTACAAAACCGACGGCTCGCTGGTCGGTGTGCCCGAACGGCAGGACTTCCCTAAGGATTTCGACATGTCATGCCGTGGCCTCATCCCGGTCCGGTGCGAGATGTTTGGCAAAGTCATCTACGTCAATTTCGATGACGATGCGATGAGCTTGCGTGACTGGCTTGGCCCATTGGCAGATGAGTGGGAAGAGTTCGCCTTTGACCGGGTCAAGCTGGCGGCACGCTATTCATTTGATCTCAATTGCAATTGGAAGGTCGCGATGGAGGCCAACATGGAGGTCTACCATGTTCCCTTCATTCACCCTGAGACGGTTGCGCCGCTTGTCGATTCCAAGCGCAATTTGAACACGATGTATCCCAATGGGCATGCCCGAATGCTGGCGCCTCCGCCCAAGACCACTGACCGCGAACATGTTCGGGCCGTCGACAGCCCACCCGAATGGCAGCAGATCGAAAGCGTTGGCGAACTCGGCAGAACCTGCACCCAGAGTTACACCTTGTTCCCCAATTGGGTTTCGCCGCTGTCGAACTATTTTGTTCCACCGCTGGTGTTCTGGCCGACTTCGCTTTCCACAACGCGGCTGGAATTGGTCACAATGGCGTTGGACTGGGGCGACGGGCCTGAGCCGGATCTCTGGACAGTCCCCGATGCGAGCAAGCCGAACGGCCGAGATATGAGCCCGATCATTCTCGAAGACACGCAATTTGGCGAAGCAATCCAGCATTCGATGCAAAGCGCCGCGTTCAAGAGTGTGCCGCTGTCCTATCAGGAAGCGCGCATCTACAAGTTTCATCAAAGCTGTGACCAGATGATCGGAATCGACAATGTACCCGAGCATCTTCGCGTTGAGCCCGTGATCGATGATCAATGGGTCTGGCCCAACGAGCCACGGCTGGCTCAAATGCAGTCGGAAACCGGATTCGCGTTAGACGCTGCGGAGTGACGCTACGGCACGGCGAGTTTGTGGCCCAAATGTCGCACATGTGCGGCGTCCCTAGCGCTTTTGCTAGATGAGCGCAGCAAGCCCGCTCCATACAACTGTTGTCATACCAGAAGGTGCGCAAAGCACCTCGGTTAAGGGACTTATGCGCGACCAGTCACACCTTCGCGCTAATGGGAGAGAGGAAAATGATCAGACTTCACACTCGTAATCCGTCTGGCACGCAAGGCATGCGCCGCGCGCTGTTGGGTGGAGCCGCTGCTGCCGCAATGGTCGGTTTCTCCGGCACTGCGATGGCGCAGGACAACGAGACCGAAGATGGTGCAACCGCAGGCGACGCGGGCGGCAATGTGATCATCGTTCAGGCCCGTCGTCAGGATGAGAGCCTTCAAGAGGTCCCCGTGACGGTCACCGCGATTGGCGGCGAGACGCTTGAGCGATACGGCGTAGACCAGGTTGCCGACGTGACCAGCCGTGTTCCGACCTTGAATGTTCAAGTCGGTGGTTCGGGCTCGGGCGGTCAGCTCAGCTTGCGCGGTGTCGGCTCTTCCAACATCTCTGCAGCATTCGACAGCGCGGTCGCGTTCGATTTTGACGGCGTCCAAGTCTCTACCATGCGTCTGGTGCAGGCCGGCTTTTTCGACACCCAGCAGATTGACGTTCTCAAGGGCCCGCAATCGCTATTCTTTGGTAAGTCTGCCTCAGCCGGTGTTTTTGCGATCCGCTCGGCCGATCCAACTCCAACCTGGGAAGTCGGCGCGAAAGCCTCGTACGAGTTTGAAGAGCAAGGCTACACAGTCGGCGGTTACATCTCCGGCCCGCTGACCGATACGCTCGGCATCCGCGTGGCAGCGCAATACAACGATATCGACGAATACGTGAAGCTTCAGCCGGGCACTCCAGCCGCCAATGGCGACGCCCGCGGTCAGACAAACTTCGTCGCTCGCGCAACGCTGGATTATGATGGCGGCGCCGGTTTCGATGCCAACCTCAAGGTCCAGTATGTCAAGAACGAGGGTGATGGCGCCATCCAGCACTCCGACATCAATTGCGGCCCAAATGGCGTCGCAGACAGCGTCTTCCTACTGAGCGGGGGTCTGCAGATCCCAGCCGGCAATGATTGTAACGACAGCGACGGGCTCTATTACCTGCCGGACGCAGCAGCAGCATTGGCACCAGGTGTTCCAACGCCGTCTGAAGCCGCTGGCCGCAATGGCGTTCCCTTCGCCGAAACGGATATCTGGTTCGGTCGTTTGCTGATGAATATCGAACTCAGCGACAGTCTGACGCTGACATCGACCACCGGCTATCTCGACATGGATGCGGTTGATTTCGACTGTTATTCCTATGTTGGTAATTTCGGCCCTGGTGTTCCGGGCGGCGCAGGTTGCTCGGATCCGGTCAACACGCTGGAGCAGTTCACTCAGGAAATTCGCCTGACCAGTGACTTTGACGGTCCGATCAATTTCATGCTCGGCGTGTTCTATGAGGATCGCCAGTTCGTCTTTGATACGGCGCAGCAAGCGGTCAACATCTCATTCGTGGGTGCCGATCCGGTCACCGGATTTACCTATGACTGGGACAAGAACCACACCACAGACACCGAAGCTTTCTCGGCATTCGGTTCGGTTATCATTGATCTGTCGGATCAGTGGGAACTGTCGGGTGGCATTCGCTACACCGATGAGAGCAAGACCCAGGTCATCACAGTTCCTTTCCTGCACACATTCCTGCAGGGCCCCGGATTTGTGGCACCGGGCTTCAACTCGGGCGATATTGACTTCACCGATGACAATCTGTCGCCAGAAGTCACCCTGAAATACCAGGCGTCTGACGATGTGAACATTTTTGCGTCGTTCAAGACCGGCTTCAAGTCGGGCGGTATTGATAACTCCGCGCTGCCTTCAGCCTCGTTGAGCGCAGCAGCAAACAGCGGTGACTTTAGCGCTCTGATCTACGACTCAGAGACCGCCAAGGGCGGCGAGATCGGGATCAAATCGCAGTTCAATGATCGTACGGTCACCTTGAATGCGACGGCTTATTACTATGTCTTCGACGATCTGCAGGTGCAGAACTTCGACGCCGTGGCCATTCAGTTTCAAACGTTGAATGCCGGTGAAGTGACATCGCAGGGTGTTGATCTTGAGTTCGGCTGGCGGCCGCCGGTTGATGGTCTCGATTTCTCGGCCAACGTCTCTTATCTGGACGCGTCTTTCACTGACACGTTCCTGACCGGGATTGGCGCCGATCTGGACGGACGTGCGTCAGCGCGCGCTCCGAAATGGTCGGGCAATGTTGCCTTCAACTACTTCGCTCCTGTCAGCGATAGTCTTGAGTTTGGTGTCAGCGGCAACGCGCAATTCTCGGGCAGCTACTTCACCAACGAAGATACACTGAACGATCTGCGTCAGAGCTCATACGTCTCGCTCGACGGCACGATCTCGATCGGTGATGCCGATGGTGGATGGAAAGTCTCGCTTATCGGTGTGAACCTGACCGACAAGATCTGGGTCAATACCTCAGGCGGGCGTCCATTCCTGGAGCCAGGTGTGGGCGACGATCTGGTTGTCACTCAAAACCGTGGCCGCCAGGTCTATGTCGAGGCAAGCTTCAAGTTCTGATCGATCCGATCAGTTCATCAGGCAGGGGCGGCTCCGAAAGGTGTCGCCCCTTCTGTTTGCCAAAAGTGACCATTGATGTCCGCGGCCCGGCAGAACATCCTGCAGCCCAAGCAACCGCCGATCATTCAAGGAGGACGGGGAATGTCGCGCGAAGAATTGATTGCCATGACACGCAGCCTGGTTGAGCATGGCGCAGCCGACACGATGGAACTGGCGGACGAGGTCGTACGCGTGCCTGCAGCCGCCTACACCGATCCTGAATTGTTCGAACGGGAGAAGAACCAGATCTTCCGCCGCTTGCCATTGATGGTGGCTCCGTCCTGCGAGGTGCCCAATCCCGGCGATTACAAGACGATGGATATTTGCGGCGTTCCGCTGCTGCTGTCGCGGCAGAAGGATGGCAGCATGGCGGCCTTCCTCAATATGTGCACGCACCGCGGCAACCCGCTGGCTGATGGCACTGGCAATGCCAGCCGCTTCATGTGCGGCTATCACGGATGGACATTCAAGCAGGATGGCGATCTTATCGGCGTCGCTTCTCCGCAGGACTTTGGCGAGATCGACAAGGCTGCACACTGCCTCAAGCGATTTCCTGTGCTCGAGCGTGCAGGTCTGATCTGGGTCACGCTTGATCCCAAGTCCGAATTGGCGATCGAGGACTATCTGTGCGGCTATGACAGCCTGCTCTCTGCCTTTGGTTTTGAGAATTGGACGCTGTTCAGCCAGCGCACCCTGACAGGCCCCAACTGGAAAACGGCCTATGACGGCTATCTCGATTTCTATCACCTGCCCGTCCTTCATAAGGACACGTTCGGCGCCGACTTCTTCAACCGCGCCAATTACTTCGCCTGGGGCCCGCACCAACGGCTTTCGAGCCCGTCCAAATTCGCTCAGAAGACCGGCAGCGATGAGCAGTTGGACCTGACCCAGATGTCAGATGACGAATTGCCAGACGATGCTTTGCTCCAGGGCGTATGGACGATCTTTCCGCACATCTCGATCGCCAGCTTCTATGGCGGTGGCCAGCGCGGAGCGATGATCAGCCAGCTGTTCCCGGGTGACAGCGTAGGCGAAAGCACAACAACGCAATTCTATGTGATGGAAAACCAGCCCGCGACGGACGAGGATGTCAAATCAGCGCATGAGCAGTTTGACTTCCTGGAAATCGTGGTCCGCGATGAGGATTATTCGACCGGGAAGCGCCAGCACGAAGCGCTGCAATCAGGCCTGCTCGACGAGGTCCTGTTCGGACGCAATGAGCGCGGCGGACAGCTGTTCCATCAATGGGTCGAAAGGCTGATCAACGCCTCCGATGCCGATCTGCTCGACATCTTCGCGCCAGAACATCGCGAAGCGGCCGAATAGCGCCAGCTGGACGGGCCGCGCGCTCAAAAATCGAATTTCTGTTCGACCTCGCTCGGCCCCTTGGCAGTCGGGTTGTCGTTGAGAACCAGCTCGACCAGCGCCGTGTCGAACAGCTCGTGCATCTCGACGATGATGCCGTCCTTGATCGTCATGATCTGACAATAGGTCTGCAGATATTCATGGCCGTTCTTCCCCATCCCGCCGCCATTCATCAGGCCGACCACGCGTTCCTCATCGGCGCACATGATCTTCCATTTGCGTGAGAACTGGATCGTTTCCGGCACCAGCTTGCCAACCACGCCATCTGCGACGAGCGGTCCGAAACATTCCGCCTTGGTTTCCCACCGCCCTGATACGGGCGTCGAGCCCAACAGGTTGAATACGACATCGTCGCTGTGCAGATCGGCTAAAGCCTCGAAATCGCCGCGCTCCAAGGCCTGATAGAAGGCCTCGGCGACGGCGATATTGGCGTCACGGAGCGAGCTCATGTGTCAGCCAAAGGCCGGGCGGAAATTGCTCTCGCCCCAATCCTGCCGTTTGGTCCATTCGCCCATATCTTCCAGCTTGCCATCAAGTTCGGGGAAGCGATCATAGACATGGTCCATATCGACCTCGAATGGACGCGTCGGCGCTTCGTTATTGTATTCGTAGAAAGCCTGGATCCCCAGCGCGAATTCCTCACGCATTTCTTCGGGCATCGAATCGCCGGCCGCCTCGACGAGATAGCGGCCAAACTCGGCCGGCGTGCAAGGATCGTATTTGATCTCTTTGTCGAGCGCGTCGCTAAGATATTTGGTGACCTGTTTGCCGACCAGCCGCTCCGGCCCGCCGATATTGAGCCAGGCCCCCTCCATGTCCGGCCGCTCAATGCTGGCCAGCATGAATTTGGCGACATCGTCGAGGCTGATCCAATTGGCCTCAAGCTGAGGGTTGTGCGGATAGACGTAACGGTCTTCGTTGATGATGAAGGGGCGCGCCCAATTGGTGAGCAGATTGTCCATGAACAACACGCTCCCAAACACCGTGCCCGGACAGCCAGAGCGCCACAGCGCGTTGATGCCCTGCGTGTTGCCACCATAGGTGAAGGGATCGCCCGGCTTGTCGGGAATCCAGCTCGATGTGTTCCAGACCAGTCGTTTGACGCCAAGCTCAGCGCCAACCTTGCCCAGATCGCCGACCAGCACTGCGCGGTCCGCGCGCGCTTGCAAGGGGTGCGTGTAGAAGATGTAGTCTGACCCTTCGAGCGCGGGCTTGAACGAGGCCGTGTCATACAAATCCATCGGACGCACTTCGACCCGCTCAATGCCGTCAATATTGGCGCCGCCAAATGGATCTTCCTGGCGCGAGATTGCGCGCACATCATATCCCGCTTTGAGCGCTTGGCGGACCTGCGCCATGCCTTGGCGGCCAGAGGCTCCAACTACTGTGATAAGTGCCATGGTCTCTCTCCCAATGATCTGTCTTGGGATTGACCCTATGCGTTTGCGCGGGACTGCGCGCCGCTGCTTTTTGATAGCCGAACTGGACTAGCGAAATGGCCCGTTGCCGTTACGGTTCCGCAGCTCGACAAGGCCGGCATGAACAATCAGTTTTGGCGCATAGAGAGCCGGCCCGACGGCGTGAATTTTGCCGATGCCCTGGCATTGATCGAGGATAACCTGCCCGACCTCGCTGACGGCGAGATCCGAATTGAGAACCGGATGCTGTCGATGGACGCCGGGACCCGGCTGTGGCTGACCGACCGGGAGGATGGCTACCAGCCGCCTCTGCCGACAGGCGCCCCGATGACGGGCCTCGTGGTTGGCCAGGTCATCGCCTCTCGCCACCCAGACTTTGCTGAAGGCGATCTGGTTCGTGCCTTCGGCGTTTGGGGCCGCGTGAGCCAGGTCGACGCAATCATGTCAGGCGCCATCAAGCTTGACCCCGAAATTGCGGATTTCAAGGCATGGTTTGGCCCGCTCGGCATGAATGGATGGACTGCCTTGTGGGGTGTTGAGCAGACAGGCGCCGCCAAACCTGGCGAGCGTGTGCTTGTATCTGCCGCCGCGGGAGCAACCGGTATCCTCGCAGTGCAAATCGCCAAGCTGCTCGGCTGCGAAGCCTGGGGAATTGCCGGTGGAGCGGACAAGTGCCGCTATCTCACCGAGGTGATCGGGATTGATGGGGCAGTCGACTACAAAGCGGGCAAGATCGGTGCTCAGCTCGATCATGCGGGCGGGTTTGACGTCTATTTCGACAATGTCGGTGGACCTATCCTCGATAAGGTGCTGACCCGAATGAACCATTATGGTCGGATCGCGGTGTGCGGATTGCTTGCGGACTACAATTCGGGCGCCCGCACCGCGCCCGCCGAATTTGACCAGGTGCTGATGCGCCGGCTGCGGGTTGAGGGGTTCTTTTCTCCAGATTTCATGGATCAGGGCGAAAGGCTGACTGCGCGCTTGCGGAGTTGGGTCGAGAGCGGAGAATTGACCATGCCCTATGACGTGACGACCGGCCTTGAGAACACGCTCACAGCCTATGAAAAGCTGTTCACGGGCGGCAATATCGGCAAAGTGATCGTGGAGCTGGAGGGATGAGCATGCAGTTGGAAGATCGCGCAATCATTGCAGACATAATCGCAGCCTATGCGCATGCGCTTGATCGTCGCCGGTGGCAGATGATGGAGAAGCTGTTCTTCGATGACGCGCAATTCCAGTTCGGCACGGTTCAGGGTGACTGGCGTCAATTTGTCGAACAGGCGGCAGCAATCCTCGACCCGTGTCTGGTAACCCAGCACCAGCTCGGCCAAATCCAATACGGTTTCGAAGGCGAAGACCTCTGCCACACTGAAACCTACATGACGGCAATGCATACAATCCCTGCGGGCTATCCAGTGCCTGAAGTCTTCCCCGACAAAGGACAGATCTATTCGGCGATCATTGCCGGGCGCTATGTCGATCGGTTCGAGCGTCGCAATGGCGAATGGCGGATCGCCAAGCGCACGGGTCTCTATGATTGGCGCGAATTCCGCGTTGTTGAAGGCGTCGACATGTCAGAGCTCGGCGAGGAATCGCTCGGTTATCATGATGAGCGTGATCCCTCGACGGTCGTCGTCCAAAGATGGCTTGGCTGATCAGGCTCGCTTGATCGCGAACACGCCCGTCATCGTCGCCACAAGTGTTTCTCCTGAGACAATGCGTCCCGAAGTATAGGCTGTTCGGCCTCCCATCCGATCAACCTGCGGATAGGCCTCAAGCCAATCCCCGACCTTGGTCGCCGCGAGGTAGTTCACATTCAATGTGATCGTGGAAGGCATGATCGGCGGGTCTTCGGCATGATACACCGCATGGCTCAGCGCCACGTCGGCAAAGGTGGAGATAACGCCACCATGAGACGCGTCGCGGAAGTTGATATGATGCTGGCATATCCGCAGCCCGATAATGGCCGCCGACTGATCTTCCGCGCGGAAGAAATAGGGCCCGCCATGATCAAGAAAGCCAGGTGAGAAGCGGGCTGGCTCGAAGCCCGGTGGGATTTCATCAGTGCTCATCGGGTGAACCTAGCTCAATCCGACGAGCCTTGCGCTATGAAATGTGCCAATGACAGCGGCCCGCTCTCGCGACTACATGCATCCTCATGGGAGATTCTGCCGAAACACTCGTTGGCCAGGATGCTGGCTCGTTCTGCGACATTGTGCGCGACTACGCCCGGACCAGAGGAGACACGGACGCTTTCACCTATGGTGATGAGACGATCTCCTTCGCGGCGCTTGACGCGGGCAGCAATCGCGCCGCCAACGGCTTGGCCTCGCTGGGCGTGAAGAAGGGCGATCGCGTATCCTTCCTCGGCAAGAACCATCCGCTCTATTTTGAAGCGCTGCTGGGTGCGGCCAAGCTGGGCGCGGTCATGACGCCCGTAAACTGGCGCCTGGCTGCTCCCGAAGTCGCGTACATTCTCGGCAATTGCGAAGCCGAAGTGGTGTTCGTCGCCGAGGGATTCTCTGAAATCCTCGGCAAAGTGAGCGAAGATGCACCGCGTGTGAAACATGTCATCGGCATTGATGCACCAGACCATGACGGCCCTGACTATCGCACCTGGCGCGACAGCTTTCCTGACACTGATCCCGACGTCGAAGTCGGCCTCGCCGATGACGCGCTCCAACTTTACACTTCCGGCACGACGGGTCGGCCCAAAGGCGCAGTCATGACGCATGGCTCGATCCTCTCGAGCCGCAATGACGCCGGAGCGGACGTCGAAATGCGCAAATGGCAGGAGCCGGTCGAGGGCGATGTCACGCTGCTCGCCATGCCCTGTTTCCATATCAGCGGAACCGGCACAGGTATTGGGACCATGGTGGCCGGCACAAATTCGATTGTGCTGCCCGAATATGATCCGACCCAGGCGCTCGATCTGATCGAGAACTACAACATATCCAAGATCTTCCTGGTCCCGGCCGCGATCCAGATCCTGCTCAACCACCCGAGAGTGGGCGAAGTGGATTTCAGCCGCTTGCAATATGTCACCTATGGCGCCTCGCCGATCCCGCTTGAGCTGATGCGACAGGCGATGGAGGTGCTCGGCTGCGGGTTTGTCCAGATGTACGGCATGACGGAGACAAGCGGAACGATTGTCGCGCTCGATCCCGAAGACCATGTGCCCGAAGGCTCGCCGAAAATGCGTTCGGTTGGCACGCCATTGCCCGGGGTAGAGGTCAAGATCATTGATGAGGACGGGGCTGAGGTGCCGGTCGGCACGGTTGGTGAAATCGCCACGCGATCATCCAAGAATATGAGCCGCTATTGGAACAATGAGCAAGCCACTGCCGATACGATTGACGCCGATGGCTGGCTGCGCACGGGCGATGCCGGATATTTCGACGAGGATGGCTATCTCTACATCCATGACCGTGTGAAGGACATGATCATCTCAGGCGGAGAGAACGTCTATCCCGCCGAGGTCGAGAATGCGATCTACGCGCACCCCAAGGTTGCAGATGTCGCGGTGATCGGCGTTCCGCATGAGAAATGGGGCGAAGCCGTCAAAGCCTGCGTGGTGGTGAAGGAGGGCGAACAGCTCGACGAGGCTGATGTGATCGCGCATTCACGCGAACATATTGCGGGATACAAATGCCCCAAATCGGTCGATTTCATCCCGGCGCTGCCGCGCAATCCGTCAGGCAAGATCCTGCGGCGCGAGCTGCGTGCTCCCTATTGGGAAGGCAAGGACCGGGCGGTCAATTGATATGGCTGGGCTGAGCCACCTGCCAGTCCAGCAGCTTGCCTATTACGTGCCCGACATGGTCGCGGCTGCCCGTGCGCATTCCGAAGCGTTCGGATCAGGGCCCTATTTCGTCCTACGCCACGTTCCGCTTGCCAGCAGTCAGCATCGCGGGATTGAGCGCGCCTTCGATCACTCCTCCTGCTATGGCCAGTGGGGTAACGTGATGGTGGAATTTGTCGAGCTCCACAGCTCCGATCCAAGCGCCATCAGCGATGTCTTCCCGTCCGGCTCGGGTCAGCGCGGCCTACACCACACCGCGGTGATGGTGGATGATCTTAACCAGGCGATCGCTGATTTCGCCAGCAAGGGGATGGCGCTGGCGCAGCTATCCGAAACCGCCACCGGGACGCGCTTTGCCTTTGTCGATGCAACCAGCACGCTTGGCCACATGATCGAAATGTATGAGCCGAGCGAAGCCTTGAGCGGTTTTTACGCCATGGTTCGAACCGCCGCCGAAGCCTGGGACGGCAGTGACCTAATCCGCGAATTGGGAGAGTGAGATGATCAATCTGGACGACGCCAGCAACGCCAATGAGCGGCTTGCACTGGAGATATTCAAGGCGATGGATGATGGCCGGATCGTCGATGCGATACCCGAATTGACGACCGAAGATTTCGTCTGGTCGAACAGCGGCCTGCCTGATCTCAAGGGTCAGCAGGAAGTGCTGAGCCTGCTGACATCGGGCGGGTTCGCCAATGAGATTCCAATCTTGCAGGAAATGACTCACTTCACCGCAGACCTGGTGTCGATCGCATCGAGCGGGAATGTCGTCTTCACCGAGCGCGTGGACCATCATTGGGCGGCCGACGGTCGTGACCTGATGACTCCGCATATTTGCGGCGTGGTCGAAATCACGGACGGCAAGATTTCGCGGCTGCACGATTTCTATGACACAGCGGTCTACCAGCAGGAGCCAACCGCCGTGCAAGCGGGGTTCAGTCTTGCTGAGAGACATCCCGAGCGGCTTGCCTAGGCAAATCCGCCGCGCTCAACTAAGATTGCGACAGAGAAAACAAGGGGAGAGTTGCAATGATGAAATTTCTAGATGGCTATACCGAGCACACCTATGCGATCTTGCGGATCATGGCGGGCCTGATGTTCGTGCAGCACGGCACGCAGAAATTCTTCAATTTTCCGAAGGAATTCACTTACGATCTGAGCCCGATGGCTATGGGTGCAGGCGCCATCGAGCTGGTGCTTGGCATTGCAATCGCAATCGGCCTGTTCACGCGTGTGTCGGCCTTCCTCAGCAGCGGCATGTGCGCTGTCGGCTATTGGCTGGTCCACGGAATGAATGACTTCTATCCGATCAACAATGGCGGCGAAATCATCGCGCTCTATTGCTTCATCTTCCTGTTCGTCGCCACCAGAGGCGCCGGCATCTGGAGCGTCGATGGAGCCATGGCCAAATCGGCCGACTAGGCCTCTGAACTAGCGCAGCACGCCCGTCGCACTGGCGGGTGGCTGCGCTGGATCGCCAGGATCCTGGTCCAGATCCAGCACCAGTCTTACGCGGCACAAGGCATCAAACAGCGACGCCGCAACTGACAGCGCGACATAGCCTGGCTCACCAAGAGCCGCGCGCACGGCGTCGGCTTCATCGTCGCTGATCGCCGTATGCTCGAACGGCATGCGCTCGACATAGGCAAGGCAGGCCTGCTCGCTCGCATCAAACAGATCCGAAGCTCGCCAATCGGCCAAGGCTGCGCGCTTGGCGTCTGACAAGCCGCTGGAATCGTGCCGGATCGCCAGCTCAGCGTCGCATTTGTGGATGCGCGCGATCACCAGTCGGATCATTTCCAACAGCGCGGGATCGAGCATGTGTTCGTCCCACAGCGCCCCATAGAATCCGCGAAATTGCTCGAGCAATTCGGGCCGATGCCCGAAATAGGCTTCGAGCGGTGAGCGCGATTGCGGCGCGGCGTCGACCCAACTCATTGCGCTGGCTCCAGCGCTGGAGGCGGGCTTGGCGCCGGTGTCGGCAGCACGGTGCGGTCCATCTGTTCGGGCTCAAGCCCCAGTGTGATGAGCGCTTTGGCGAGCGCGAGAAACAGCGTCACGCCCATGCCCAGTTCTGCGATCTGAGCGGGAGAGAGGTGCTTTTTCAACGCTTCGCGCGCGTCGCCGGTAAGCAATTCGGGATCGAAGATCAGAGCATCGGTGAATTTGAGCACCGCCTTCTCTTCATCGGTCAGTCTTTCAGAGTCTTCATAGCCAACATCGATATCATCGACGATCTGTTCGTCGAGGCCTTCACCCAGCGCCTTGTCGAAGCGGACATTGCGGCAGAACCCGCATTCGGTGATGCGCGCATTGCGCATGCGTGCCACTTCCTTGAGCCGGGCCGAAAGCACGTCCGAATCCCAGAATGTTCCGTAGAGCTGAGTGAATCGCTCAGCCAGCGCGGGCTGATGCATCAACACAGTGCCGAAATGCGCTGGCTCGCCGGCAATGGCGGACGATACGCGTGGAATGGTCGACATGAAGGCCTCCTTTGAGCGAGCAATGTACCGCAAAGTGTGCGCCATCTCCCTTGGCCATTTTCGCAGGGGTCACACTGGCCTCTTCCGTGGCACAAAGTCCGCGAGAGGAGACGCCCATGCCCGGCCAAGCACAGCAAGTGATCGAGACATTCTGGAAGACCCAGGACGAAGGCGATTACACCAAGCTCGCCCCGCTCTTCGCGGAAGACGCGCTGCTCGAGGATCCGATCTGGGGCCGCTATGAAGGCCGCGATGCGATCCTTGGCTTCATGACGACCATGGTCAAGGAGATGGGGGAGCGCAAAATCCACTTCACCGTCGATGAGATTTGCGGCGATGACCATGCAGTGTGGGCGCGCTGGACCATGCACACGCCTGAGGGTTCGCGCGGCGGAGTTGGGATTTACAAGGTGGCGAATGGACAATTGACCTATTACCGCGACTATATGGACCCGCCCGCTGAAGGAGAGTGACGCCGTGGCCGAAACCGTATTGCGCGAGGATTTTGATGGCTGGACTCAGCTGACGCTCAACCGCCCAGACAAGCTCAATTCACTAACGGTAGAGATGTTTGCGCTGTTGCGGGGCCATGTCGAGGATCTCAAAGCCTCCGACGGTATCGGATGCGTTGTCCTGCGCGGCGCTGGCAAATGCTTTTCCGCCGGGCATGATCTGGGCGGCATCGCTGAAGGCGAGAGCCCACCTTCCAAAGGCTGGCATTCCGAGACTCTGCGAATGCTCGAAAAGCTGCCGATCCCGGTTGTCGCGGCGGTGCATGGCCATTGCTACACCGGCGCGCTAGAAGTCGCTCTGGCGGCCGATTTCATTGTTGCAGCTGACAATGCAAGGTTTGGCGATACACACGCCAAATTCGCGCTGACGCCGGTCTGGGGCATGAGCGCAAGACTGCCGCGCCGGGTTGGCATCGCGACCGCCAAGCGCCTGATGTTCACCGCTGATATGTTCGGTGTCGACGAAGCCGTGCGGATTGGCTTGGCCGAATATTCAGTCCCGCTCGACGATTTTGACGCTGAGATCGGGCGGCTGGCCAGTCAGATCGCTGCACAAAGCCATTTCAGCCATGGGGCGATCAAGCGCCTGCTCGACCGGTCCGATGGCAAGGGCATGGACGAAGCCATCATTCGTGAATGGATGGATGGCGAAGGCCGCGGCCCTGACATGCAAGAGCGGATCGCCGCTTTCCAGAAAAAGTAGTCGGGCTAGAGCTTGCGATAGCGCGGATGCCCGCCCTCACCGATCTGGAAGGTCGGCAGTGGAAATTCCGGATCAGGCTCGAACAGCGGTTGGTCAGTCAGCGGGCTTTTCCAATCGACGATGTAGGTGCGCGCTGAGATGCGCCACTCATCTTCGCGCTTTTCCCATTCGTCGAGATAGCGCCCACCGATCATATCGCCCGCAATGCTGCCATCCTCCTGCCAGCGACCGCCGCCAAAGATGCCGTAACATTCGCTGCTCGCGGAAGTCGGCGAATGGAACCGGACCAGCGGCTGTGACAGCATGTGCCAACGCCGCGCGAGGCTGCGCTCGGTCTCCATCACGACCGGCAGGAAATCTGCGGCTTTGCCAGTGAAGAAGCCGTATTCAATATCCGCATCCGGCCAATAGCAGCTCGCTTGACCTTCCTCGTCGAGCCAATCGAGCGTGCGGCTGTAGCGCTGGATGATGTCTGAAATGGTCTGCTTGTCGAGCAGCTCCTGCAGTTTTGGATCCATCACCCATTCTCCTCATTTCCGCCAATTGAGCCGCGTGACTATCGCGGGGATCATACACCCAAAGCTATAAGCAAAATCGGGAGGGACATATGGCGACACTGCAAGGGGCCAATGACGATCTGAACATCAACCTGTTCGATCCCGAGCTGCAGCAATGCCCCTATGACGCGTACAGGCAGCTGCGCGACGACGCCCCGGTCTACAATATCCCCGGCACCGATATGTATGTCGTCAGCCGCTATGAGGATGTCCGCGCGGTGCTGATGGACCCTCAGCGTTTCCCCTCTTCTGCTGCCGAAGGCCAATTCCGCGCCAGCGCTGGCGATATCGAGCGCGCAGCCAAGGTTGCCGCCAGGTTTGAGGAGAAAGGCTGGGTCCCCGCTCCGACCTTGAATGGCCGCGACGACCCCAATCACAAACAGATGCGGGCGATGTTCAACCAGGCCTTCAAGCCATCCAAGATCAAGGAGATCGATCCGCAGGTAGAGGGGCTCGCCTATGAGCTGATCGACGGCTTTATCGCTGACGGCCATTGCGAATGGGTCAAGCAATTCTGCGTCCCGCTGCCCCTCTTCATCATAGGCGAGCAGATGGGAGCAAAGCGCGAGGATATGTGGAAGATCAAGCGCTGGACCGACGCTTTCTTCCAGCGCATTTCGCTGATGCTGCCGGAAGATCAGCATATGGAAATGGTCGACCGCGAAATCGAAGCGCAGAACTATTTCCAGCCGATCTTTGATCGCTTGCGCGAGCAGCCCGACAATTCACTGATCAGCGTGCTGGTCAATACGGTGATCGAGGAATGGGGCCGCCCGCTGACCGATAATGAGCTTCACGCCGAAATGATGGCGGACACCTTTGTTGGCGGCAGCGAAACGACCACCAATGCGCTCGCCGCCGGGATGAAACTGCTGATCGAAAACAAGGATGTCTGGCACCAGCTCAAGAGCGATCCCGACAAATATATGAAGACCTTTGTCGAAGAAGTCGTGCGGCTGGAAAGCCCAGTCCAGAGCCTGATGCGGTTTGTGCGCGAGGAGACCGAGTTCAGCGGTGTGACGATCCCCGCCGGAGCGATGATCAATGTCCGCTTTGCCGCTGCCAATCGCGATGAGCGCGCCTTTGAATGCCCCGAAAAGCTCGATCTCGAGCGGCCCAAGGCCGGATCGCATATGGGTTTCGGTTCGGGCACGCATCATTGCCTAGGGGCGCCATTGGCGCGACGCGAGCTGACCTGGGGCTTCATGGCGGTGGTTGATCGCTTCGAAGACATGTGGTTTGCCGAGGGCAAGAACGATTTCACCTACCACCCGCATTTCCTCCTGCGCAGCCTCAAGGAATTGCATATCGAGTTTGAGCCCAAGAAGCGCTGACGGCGAGCTCGAAGCGCGTCTGGAGTGGTCCTTCAAATAGCCCATAGAATGGCCGTAACAATGTGTCCTGTGGCCAAGACCGATGCCGGTGGAGCCTGTCCACCAAATTCTTGAAAAGGCGCTCAGATCGCCTTTGTGAGCGCCTTAGCGCTCCCGCCTATTGGTTGGCGCTGGCCGCGCTTCTTCCTGCGATATAGCCATAGGTCAAAGCCGGGCCGAGCGTGCCACCCGCACCGGCATAAATGCCGCCTGTCGGGCAGGCGATTGCATTGCCCGCGCCGTAAAGGCCGGGAATGGGCTCACCGTCATGGCCAAGGATGCGCGCCGAGCCATCGGTGCGGGGGCCGCCATTGGTGCCAAGCAGTCCCATACGGATCTCGACCGCATAGAACGGCGCTTGCTCGATCGCGCCGAGCGTGACCGCTTTGCCCTCACGCGTGCGGTCGCCATAGAAGTGGTCATAGGCGCTGGTGCCGCGCTCGAAATCCGGATCGTCGCCCGCTTCGCAATGCGCGTTGAATCGAGTGATGGTCGCAGCAAGGGCGCTTGCGTCGAGGCCAAGCTGGTCCGCCAATGCTTCAATCGTGTCCGCCTTGATGACCCATTCGGGCACCGGTTGACCGGGCAGGCGTGGTCCAATCGGATAGCGTTCGACATATTGCGCGTCGAAGATCAGCCAGGCTGGCAGATTGGGATAGTCATAGGTCTGCGGGTCAAAGGCATGGAAGGCTCCTGCCAGCGCCGAGTAATTGGCTGCCTCGTTGCAAAACCGCGCTGCATTGCGATTGACCATGATCGAATGCGGCACGGTGCGCTCGATCAGCACGGGTTGCGCGCGCGTCTCGCCCCCGGGCCAGGGCGCATCGGGAGTGACCAGGGTCGGTGCCCACCAGGCCTGGGTCATATTGCCGAGCTTGGCGCCCTGCGCCATCGCCAGCGCCAGGCCATCGCCCTGCGCCGTTGGTGGGCTGGCCGGAGCGTCCATCGGGCCGCGCAGGAAGGACTGGCGTTTGTCCTCGTCCCACTCAAAACCTCCGGTCGTGATGATCACTCCGCGGTTTGCTGTGAGGACCAACTTCTCGCCGTCCTTTTCGGCGTCGATACCGACAATAGTCTTGCCCGCCGTGATGAAGCCCTTGGTTTCGACCCCCAACATCGGTTCGATCCCGCGATCGAGGCAGGCCTTTAGCAAGCGACCGACCATGGCCTGGCCAAATCCGCGTTCTTGCCCGGCCACCCGCCGCTGCAGCTCTTCCGGTTCGACAATGCCGCTGCCGCCGCCGAGTGGAGTCTCGCGCAGCATCATCGGCTTGAGCTCTTCGATGGCGGTGATCTTTCCCGCCCATTCGCCGAGCTCGGACAGCGAAAGCAGGTCGTGATCAAGCGCGCGGCCGCCTTCGGGCTTGGCGCCCGGCCGATCGAGGTAATAATCGGGATATCCATCGAGCAGAGCGACTTTGAGCGCTCCGGCCTGTTCCAGGAACTCGAGCGCAGCGGGGCCTTGATCAACAAAGGCCTCGAGCGTGTCGTCCACCAAATCGCCGTGATCAAGCGCGCGGAAATAGGCCAGCGCTTCTTCGCGGCTGTCGTTCATCCCAGCGGCTTGCTGGCGTGGATTGTTGGGCACCCAGATCACGCCCCCCGAAATGGCTGCCGTGCCGCCGATACGGTCAAATTTCTCGACCAAGGCGACCTTCGCGCCCGCTTCGTGCGCGGCCAAGGCAGCGGTCATCCCCGCCGCGCCGCATCCCAGGATTATGACGTCGAATTCGCTCATGCTGGCATAAGCACCTTCGCGGCCGGGTTCGGCAATTGCTCATTTTGGCAAGGTGAGTGTTTGAGACCGGGCGTGGCACGCAGACACAGACTCAATTCGCGTTTTTGTGGGGAGACGCGCGCTGCTCAGGCGCTAACCCGGTATCAGCATAGGAGAGCTTGATGAAACTCGAAGGCAAAGTTGCAGCGATCACCGGAGGCACAGCTGGTCTCGGACGCGGAATGGCCGAAGCATTCCTCAAAGAAGGGGCCAAGGTGGCACTGTTTGCGCGAAACCCGGATAAGGGCGCCAAAGTGCTCGACGAATTGGGCGTGGGCGACCGCGCGATCTTTGTCGCGGGCGATGTGATGAATCAGGCCGACCTTGAAGGCTTTGTCGACCAGACAGTCGCGCAGTTCGGCACGATCGACATCCTCGTCAACAATGCCGGCGGCGCTGGTGACCTCCAGCCCATGGTGGCGCTGTCAGACGAAGCCTTTGACGAAGCGATGAAGTGGAATGTCTATTCGACTTTCTGGGCCACCCGCCGCGCGCTGCAGACCATGGTCGAGAACAAAACCGGCCGGATCATCAATATCTCATCGATGGAAGGCAAACACGGCAAGCCGGTCTTCACCGCCTACACTGCCGCCAAACACGCCATCAACGGCATGACCAAGTCGCTGGCCCGCGAAGTGGGCGAGATTGGCATCACCGCGAACACGATCTGTCCCGGCCTGGTGGTCACCGACATCATCAAGAACAATGGCCCGGCAACTGCCAAGGCAATGGGCATGGAGTTTGACGAGATGATCACGATGTTCGCGCAGGAAGCCGCGATCAAACGGCCCAACACGGTTGAGGAAGTCGCCGCTGTCGCCCTGCTGCTTGCGTCGCCCGAGGGCGCCGGGATCACCGGAGCGACAATCAGCGTCGACGGGGGCACCGCGCAGTATTAAGACGAGGCCATGCCCGAACAGCTCGATTGGTATTTTATCATTTGGACCGGCGCGGTCTTTCTCGCCGGTTACCTGTTGGGCCGGCGACGCCGCGGCGAGATCGAGCCACCGCTCGATTTCGATCAATCAAGCATATCAGCCGACGCGCGCGCGCAGATCGAGAACGCACTGCAGCGTGGCGAGAAGATCCTCGCGATCAAGATATTGCGCGAGGACACCGGCCTTGGGCTCAAGGATTCGAAGACCGTGATCGATCGTTGGAACGACAGCCGGTTGGGCTAGCCTTCCTGCATCTTAGCCATCGCCGCGCCCACTGATGCCTCAATATCGACCGCCTGCGGATTGCCGCGCAAGGTCACGCCGCCATTGGGCTGCAGGTTTTCGCCCGTCACAAAGGCGGCATCGCTGGCGAGCCACAGGCAGGCATTGGCGACATCGTCCGATGTGTTGAGCCGACCCAATGGATATTTGGGCAGGAAGGCATCGACCAGGCCCGGGACCTGGAAGCTCTCAGCCGTCATCGGGCTTTCGGTGAAAGCGGGCGACACGCTGTTGGCCTTGATCCCGAGATGACCGAAATCGTTCGCCACACAGCGGATCATAGCCTCGCCCGCAGTCTTGGTCCCGATATAGGCGGCGTGATTGTTGATCAGCGCCTTGGTCGTCGCCGAGGATAGCGAGATGATCGATCCACCGGTCGGATCCTGCTCGCTCATCACTTTCACAAAGGCCTGCAGGAAGTGGTGAACCCCTTTGAACTGCAGATCCGTGATCTGATCGAGTTGCTCTTCGGTCGTCTCAAGAAGGTTGGCCAGCAAGCCCCAGCCCGAACAATTGATTGCGGCATCTACCCGGCCCATCTTTTCAACTCCGGTCGCGGCCAAAGCATGGACCTGACCATGATCGGTGATGTCGCACAGGGCGTAGTGACCGCCAATCTCGCTTGCGATGTCCGATAGCGGGCCTTCCTTGCGCCCCGCCACCATCACTTCGGCGCCCTCTTTCGCGAACAGTCGCGCAATCACCTGGCCGATATTGTCCGGGCTGGCTGCCCCGAGAATGACCGCTTTCTTGCCTTCGAGTTGTGCCATCTGAATTCTCCCAATTTGCCCGGCTTCTCTCTCCCTCTACGCTTCGCTCCGCGCAAACACCCTTCCCAAAAGTGTCCATTGTTTGTGCGTGCCGCTGGCTTGATAGCCACATCCAACAAAGGAGAGAGGACCATGTTCACCGGACCAATTGAGGATCGTTTGGCGATCCGCGAATTGCACGAAACCTATGGCGACGGTGTTGTCCGCTTCGATGCTGAAACCTGGGGCTCGGTCTGGGCCGAAGATGCCGATTGGGATTTTATGGGCATGGACATCAAAGGCCGCGAGGCGATCGTCCAGACCTGGCTTGGTGCGATGAGCAATTTCGACGCGGTCAGTTTCCAATGTGTGCCTGCTGCGATCGAAGTCGACGGCACCACAGCGACGTCGCGCTGTCAGACGCAGGAAGTGCTCAAGGGCAAGGATGGCTCGACCCGGATGCTGGGCGGCCTCTACACTGACGAGCTCGAAAAGCGCGACGGCCAATGGGTCTACACCAAGCGGGCATTCCAAGTTATCGCAGAATACAACCCACCAGAGGAATAAGCTCATGGCCAAGATTGTTATTGCCGCTCAGATTGATCTCGACCCGGCTCAGCGCGCTGAAGCGCTGTCCAGCGCCAAGCCGCATATCGATGCGGCGCTCGCACAGGATGGCTGCATCGCCTATGATTGGAGCGCGGACGGCAACAATCCGGCGCGGGTCAATGTGTTCGAGGAATGGGAGAGCGAAGAGGCGCTGGCGCATCACTTCGCAAATTCCGCCTATGCCGGGATGCGCGACCATATCGGCCAGTTCGGTCTCACCGGTGCAGCGAGCAAGAAATATCGCGTCGATGCCGAAGGCCAGGTCTACAACGCGGAAGGCGTTGCCACCGAGGCGTTCGATTAAGCCCAATTGGCCATTCTCGGGGCCATATTAGCGGGCGGCCAGGCCCGCCGCTTCGGCAGCGACAAGGCGCAAGCCAAGGTCGACGGGGTGCGTCTGATTGATCGGGTTGCAGATGCGCTCGGCTCACAGACGCAGGCGCTGATCGTATGCGGTCGCCAGGAACCGGGTTTTGGCTGTATTCCCGATCAACCCGAAGCCGGATTGGGCCCCTTGGGCGGAATCAACGCGGCACTTCTGTTCGCCGAGGCCAATGGCTTTGCCCACGTCCTGTCATGCGGGGTTGATGTGCCCAATCTGCCGGACACTTTGCTGGCGCAATTGCAAGGCGACGGTGCGGCGATTGCTGCGGATCAGCCGACCATCGGCCTGTGGCCCGTCGCAATTGCTGCTGACCTTGCCGACTATCTCGCGGCTGGTCGGCGCTCGGTCTATGGCTTTGCGGAAGCCATCGACGCGCGGCAGATCGCGTTTGATCCGCCGTTAATCAATGTGAATCGGCCTGAAGATCTAGAGTGATGGACACGGACCCTGGAAGGGTCCGCAAGGCCGACTGGCCGCCCGCAGGGGCACCGTAGCGTAGCGGAGGGTCTGCCCCGAGGAGTTCGCCCGGAAGGGCGGAGGGAGCGGGCGGCTAGGGGTCGCTGAGACTCCCCTACAATTTCAACATTTGCTTGCCGCGGTTTTTGCCCGTGAACAGCCGCTGGAGCGTATCAGGTGCGTTCTCGAAACCCTCCTGAATGTCTTCCTGGTAAGCCAAGGTTCCGTCCTTGACGAAGCCCTCCAGCCGCTTGCGGATGCCCGGGAACTCGTTCGCCCAGTCGAGCACGATGAAACCCGCCATCGAGCCGCGGCGGAACACCAGGTTGAAGTAATTCTCCGGTCCCGCTGGCAATTGCCCGGTCTCATAACGGCTGATCCCACCGCAGATCACCACGCGGGCGCCTGTGGCGATGCATGCAAGCATATCATTGAGGATCGAGCCGCCGACATTGTCGTAGATCACGTCGACCCCGCGCGGACAAAGCTCTCTGATCTGGGCTTTGACATTGCCGGCCTTGTAATCGATCGCCGCGTCGTATCCGGCCTCTTCGACCAGCCATTTGCACTTTTCAGGACCACCCGCGATGCCAACCGCGCGGCATCCGGCAATCTTCGCCAATTGACCGACAACCGAGCCGGTCGCGCCTGCAGCACCCGAGACGAGGACAGTGTCGCCTGCGACCGGCTTGCCGACTTTGAACAGACCACAATAGGCGGTGAGCCCCGTTGTGCCGAGCACTGACAGCACAGCAGTGGGCGAAAGATCGGTCTCGACCTTGGTCAACCCCTCGCCATTGTGGACTAGGTATTCGGTCCATCCGGTCGTGCCGAACACCTTGTCGCCAACCGCGAACTTGCCGCCATTGCTTTCGACCACTTCGCAGATGCCGCTGCCGCGCATGACATCGCCGATATTCATCGGCGCGACGTAATCGGCGATGTTTTCCATCCAGCCCTTCTGCGCTGGGTCAAAGCCGAGATAATGCGTCTTGAGGAGCATCTCACCCTCGCCAGGCGCAGGCAATTCAGTATCGACCAGCTTGAAATCACCGTCTTCGATCCCGCGACCGCGAGGGTGACCGTTCAAGAGCCATTGGCGTGTGGTGGTGGTCATCGACAAACTCCTTGTGCTTCGCGCCCTAATGCGCATCCGCGCCGATTGGCTCCACGGACAAAAGTATCAGTCGCTGCCACCGCTCACTGTGATAATTTCCCCATCCAAGGAGAGTTGTGATGGGCGTTGAGACACACAAGACATTTTGCCGGTTCTGCCATGCCAATTGCGCGATGCTGGTTGACGTTGAGGATGGGAAAGTCCTCGAAGTGCGCGGCGATCCGGATGATCCGGCCTATGGCGGATACACTTGCATGAAGGGTCGCGAATTGCCGGATTCGCACAATGCCGAGCATCGCCTGCATCACAGCCTTGTCCGCGACGCCAATGGCGAATTCCAAGAGACGCCCATGGACGAAGCGCTGGCGCATGTTGCCAGCGAGCTGCGCCGCATTATCGACAAATATGGTCCGAACTCGGTCGCCGTTTTCATGGGATCGGGTGGATTCCAGAACAGCGCCGCCATGGCCGCATCGATGAGCTTCGCCCAGGCCGTCGGCAGCCGCAATTTCTACACCTCAGTCACGCTCGACCAGCCGGCCAAGGTCTTCACCACCATGCGCTATGGCAAATGGATGGCCGGGCCCAACACCTTCTCCGAGAGCGATGTTGCGATGTTCATCGGCAACAATCCGATCGTGTCACACTATGCCCCGGTTGGCGGCGTGCCGCCGTTCAGCCCGTCGCGCCGCATCCGCGACCGCAAGGAAGAAGGCCTCAAGCTGATTGTCGCTGACCCGCGCGAAAGCGATGTTGCGAGGCTGGCCGATATCTATCTGCCTGTGAAGCCGGGCGAAGATCCGGCCCTGCTCGCAGGCATGCTCAACGTGATCATCGAAGAAGGGTTGTACGACCGCAATTTCGTTTCAGCGCATGTCGACGGATTTGACGAGCTGGCAGAGTCGGTCAAGCCAATGACGCCAGATGTTGCCGCCGAGCGCGCCGGTGTGGAGGCCGATCAGCTGGTCGCCGCCGCACGCATGTTTGCAGGTGGCTCCAAAGGGTGCGCCGTGACAGGGACTGGTCCGGAAATGGCCGGCAATGGCACCCTCACCGAATATCTGGTCACCTGCCTCAACACGATTTGCGCCCGTTTCCGTCAGGAAGGCGAGAAAGCAGCGATCCCGGGCGTGTTCACCGTCCAGCAGGGCCCGGCGCGCGCGCAGGTTGCTCCGCCAATGCCGATGTTCGGCGCTGAAGGCATGGCCAAATCGCGCTTCCGCGGTCTGGGTCAGCTAGGCTTTGAAATGCCGTGCAACGTGCTGGCTGATGAGATCCTAACGCCTGGTGACGGCCAGGTCCGCGCCTTCATTTCGGTTGGAGGAAACCCGGTGGTCGGCTTCCCCGATCAAGCCAAGATGGTCGAAGCGCTCGATGATCTGGAACTCTATGTCCAGATCGACCCGTGGATGAGCGCGAGCGCCAAGCGCGCTGACGTCGTGCTGGCCCCATCGCAATGCCTCGAACGCGAAGACATCACCAACCTGTCGGAATGGTGGCACGAAGAGCCCTATGCCCGTTATGTCGAAGCGATCGCGACGCCTCCGGGCGATGTGATCGACGAATATGAGATGTTCTGGACGCTCGCTCACCATCTCGGCATCACGATGCAGCTGGCAGGCGGTCCGCTGCCGATGGATCGCAAGCCTAGCAAGCAGGAATTCCTCGATCTCATGGTTGAGGGCTCGCTGGTCAAACCAAGCCAGGTACGCAAGGACGCGCAGGCCGCCGGCGGTGCTGCGGTGATCTATTCCGATAAACACCCCGAAGTGCAGCCGGTCGATGAAGAGGAATTCCATCGCTTTGATCTGGCGGTGGGAGACATGCCCGAAGCGATCACCCGCTATGCCGAAAACCACTCGATACGCGAAGGGTTCGACTTCAAGCTGATCTCCCGGCGTTCCAAGACCCGTTTCAACTCAATCGGTCACCCGCTCAAAAAGCTGCAGGAAAAGACCACCACCAACCCGGCCTATATCCATCCGGATGACATTGCCGCGCTGGGCCTGGAAGAAGGCGGGATCGTCGCAATCACATCGCCGCATGCGACCATACATGGCGTGGTCAAAGCCAGCGATCGGGTCCGCCGCGGACTGGTGTCGATGGCGCATGCCTATGGCGATGCCGACGCATCGAAAGAGGATGTGCGCGAGCGCGGATCCTCCACCAACCGGCTGACCAGCGAAGTGGTCGATTTCGATCCGATCACTGGGCAAAGCCTGCAAAGCGCGATTCCGGTCAAGCTGGTCGCGGCCTAGCGCAATCCCCGTTCGCCCTGAGCCTGTCGAAGGGCCTTATTTCTCTTATCAGCCGAGCCAGAAGCAAGAACGGTGCTTCGACAAGCTCAGCACGAACGGAGTGCATTTCAGTGCCAACCAATCGCCGTTTCCTCCTCCAACGTCGTCCCGATGGCACGCCCGTGCCCGAGGACTTTGAACTCATCACCGAGCCGACGCCCGAGCTTGCCGACGGGCAGTTCCTGATCCGCAATCATTATGCCTCGCTCGATCCGGCGATGCGCGGGTGGATGGATGCTGGCGGCAATTACATGCCGCCGATCCCCCTAGGCGATCCGGTCCGCGCGAGCACGATTGGCGTGGTCGAGGAAAGCAAGGCAGAAGGGTTTGAGCCCGGCCAGTGGGTGATGGGCCTCAACGCGCTGGAGGATTACTCAATCGGCGTCGCTGGTGGCTTCACTCAGCCGATCGATCCAGGCCTGGTGCCCAATGTCACCAATTACCTGTCGATCTTCGGCGCAGTCGGCATGACAGCCTATTTCGGCTTTCTCGAAGTGTGCGAGCCCAAACAAGGTGAGACTGTTCTGGTGACCGGAGCCGCGGGTGCGGTCGGCTCGCTGGTCGGCCAACTTGCCAAGATTCAGGGTTGCCGCGCGATCGGAATTGCCGGTGGGCCAGAGAAGTGCGCCAAGCTGATCGAGAAATACGGCTATGACGCCGCGATCGACTACAAAGGCAAGGATGAGGCCGCGCTGACCGCCGCGATCGCCGAAGCTGCGCCCGATGGTGTCGACGTGATCTTCGAGAATGTCGGTGGCGAGATCCTCGACGCGGGGTTGATGAACCTCAATCTCTATTCGCGGGTCGGCCTGTGCGGATTGATCAGCGAATACAACACCGAGCCTCGCGGCATCCGCAATCTGTGGCAGCTGATCGTCAAGCGCGCGCATATTCGCGGATTGCTGGTCGCTGACTATGTTGAGCGGTTTGGCGAAGGCGCAGCGAAAATGGGTGAATGGGCTGCCGCCGGAAAGCTCTACTCAGAAGAGCATATCGACGAGGGGCTGGAGAATGCCTTTGACAGTTTCATGCGGCTGTTTGCCGGATCGAACCAAGGCAAGATGATACTCAAGATCGCTTAGGCCCAGACATGCGTGATCTGCTCGTCCTGTCCGGTGGCCATCCTTACGAAGCCGAACCGTTCGAGCAATTGATCCATTCGCTTGGCGATTGGGAGGTCACGCATCTGGTCCATCCCGAAGCGGAAGCGGCGGTGGCGGCCGGGCGCGCCGCGCAGGCCGATGCGCTGCTATTCTACGATATGGGCGGCTACACATTTGCCGACAATGGCGTGACCACGCGCCCGCCAAGCGCCGCTTTTCGCAAGGCTATCGTCAATCGGTTCAAAAACGGTCGCGGCGCGGTGGCGATGCATCACGCGCTGGCCGGTTGGGCTGAATGGCCCGAATGGCATGAGATGTTGGGCGGGCGATTCCTTTACCAGCCGGGAGAGGTTCGCGGCCAGCCGACGCAGGATTCGGGCTATCGCCACGATGTCGACTACGGCGCGCAGATTGTCGCAGACCACCCCGTTACAGAGGGACTGCCCACCAGCTTTCCCATTTGCGACGAGCTCTATCTGGCAGAAGTGTTCGAGGATGACGTTACGCCGCTGGTCCGGTCCGACTATGAATTCACGCGCGACAATTTCTATTCGGCGAGCTTGGCGATCGCCGGATCGCTCTTTTCGCGTGAGGGATGGGATCACCGGCCGGGCAGCAATCTGGTCGCCTGGACCAAGCAGGTCCAAGATGCACCGCTGGTCTATCTCCAGTTTGGAGACACGCCGCAGACCTATGCCAATCCGCATGTGCGCCAGATCCTCACCAATGCGTTGAATTTTACAGCAGGAGAGCAGCCATGACACCAATCGAAACCGTCGAAGCCTTCATTGGACATTGGAATTCGGGCGACATGGAAGCGATGTTTGCGCTCTGCACCGACGATGTCGTCTGGCACAACATCCCGATGGATCCGATCGCTGGCAAGGCGGCGATGCGCGAAGCGGTTGTCGGCTTCATGATCAATGTCGAACGCTGCGAATGGGAAACCCATTCGATCGCCGCCAATGGCAATACGGTTTTGACCGAACGCACCGATGCATTTGCGCTCAAGGATGGGCGCCGCGCAGCCTTGCGAGTCATGGGCACGTTCGAGCTCGACAGTGCCGGCCTGATCAGCGCCTGGCGCGACTATTTCGACATGGCAGAGTTCCAGCGCGAGTTCGCTGGCGAGTAGCCGTGTCCTAACACATTCGCGCATCGCCTCGATGCCCAGTTCTTGGCTAGAAAAAGCTCCAATATCCAAGGGATCGGAGCCGCCGCCATGAATAAGCCAGAAGCCATCAAAGACACCAACGTCTTTGCCCCTGAAACGCTGCTGGATCCGTTTGACTATTATCGGGCCATCCACGACGCGGGCATCGATATCGAGCACATGCCGGAAATGAACACCTTCGTGGTGTATTCCTATGACCTGTGCAACGAAGCGAATTCCAAGCCGGAAGTGTTCTCGAACGACTTCAGCTCGCTGATGGGGCGCGAGGAAGACGAAGAAATCAACGCGATCCTGGCTGATGGTTGGCCCGACGAGCCAACGCTTCTGACCGCTGACGCGCCGGTCCACACCCGCAACCGCAAGCTCGTCAATCTGGCCTTCTCCGCGCCGCGGGTGAACGCCATCGAAGAAACCATGCGGACCAAGTCGGTCAGCCTGATCGAAGCCTTTGCCGACAAGGGCGAGTGCGAATTCGTCGAAGAATTTGCGATCCCGCTGCCGGTGTTCATGATTGCCGGCCAGATCGGCCTGGATAACGATCCGAAGCAGGTGAAGATGTGGTCTGACGCCGCCGTCGACCGCTTCAGCCAAATGGTTGATCACGAGCGCAAGAAGGAATGCGCGCGCTCCCTGGTCGAATATCAGCACTTCATGAAGGGCAAGATCGATGATCGCCGCGCCAATGGTGGTGACGATCTGCTTGCTGACCTCGTCGAAGCGCGGGTCGAAGGCGAAACGCCGCTGACCGATCCCGAGATCATGTCGATCATGCAGCAATTCATGGTCGCCGGGAACGAGACGACGACGTCGACGCTGGCTGGCGGATTGCTTCAACTCATCCGCAACCCCGAACAGATGGAAAAGGCCAAGGCTGCAGCCGGTGGGCGCGATCCCAAGCTGATCGGCAATCTGGTCGAAGAGAGCCTGCGCTACGAAACGCCGACCGCTGGCATGTGGCGGATCGTCAAGCAAGACACTCAGCTTGGCGACACCGAGATTCCCGCCGGATCCGTCGTTCAGCTGCGCTATGCCGCGGCCAATCGCGATCCGCGCAAGTTCGAGAATCCCGATGCGTTCGACATAGAGCGCAAGAATGCCCGCGCGCACCAGGCATTTGGCAAAGGCCCGCATATGTGCGTCGGCAACATGCTGAGCCGTAAAGAGATGCTGGTCGCCTTCGATGAGCTGCTCGAGCGGTTGGACGATTTCGCAGTGTCTGATGAAGACGGCATCACCATCCTTCCCAACATTCTGCTGCGCGGCGTGACGCGACTGCCGATCAGTTTCTCGCGGAAAGCCTGACGCCTATGAACTTTGACCTATCCGAAGAGCAGGAGCTGTTCCGGGCCAGCGTTGAGCGCTTTGCCGCGCCAATCGACGTCGAGGCGCGGAGCCGGCTGCGGTCCAACCCAGCAGGCTATGACAAAGCGCGCTGGAGCGAACTAGCCGAGCTGGGTCTGCTCGCCTTGCCCGCGAGTGAAGAACATGGTGGCCTTGGGTCCTCGATCCTCGATCTTGCGCTGGTCGCCGATGCGATCGGAGCGTCCAACGCACCTGATCCCTGGCTTGAAAACGGCGTGTTGCCGACATTGCTGCTCGATCGTGCTGGGGCGGCCGAAGCGCTCGAAGGCGTGATCGCCGGGACGAGCATCGCCACTTTCGCCTGGGCTGAGCGCAATATGCGTTACAATCTGGAAGCGAGGCACATGAAGGCTGAAGCGACGGCCAATGGATTCACCCTCACGGGCGAGAAGACCTTCGTGTTCGGTGCTGAACTGGCTGACCTGTTCCTGGTCACGGCGGAGCTGGATGGCGAGACCGCCTGCTTTGCTGTTCCACGCGGCAGTGCCGGGCTTGAGGTCAGACCCTACCGCCTCACCGATGGCAGCATTTCGGGTGAGATTAAGCTGACCAGGGTCGAGCTGGCGCAAGATGCCAAGCTCAATCTCAGCAAGGCGCAATTGACCGATATCGCCAGCGATATTCGACTGCTCGCTTCAGCGGAACTGGTCGGGCTGGGTCAACGCCTGCTCAACGACACGCTGACCTATGTCAAAGAGCGCGAGCAATTCGGCGTTCCAATTGGCAGTTTCCAAGCGCTCCAGCATCGACTGGTCGATTGCTACGCCAAGATCGAGCAATCGCGCTCGATGATTTACCGCGCGTCTTTGGCGGATCGTCATGACGCCGCTGAATGCCATCGCGCCGCAGCGGGCGCCAAAGCCTTTGTCAGCGAATGCGTCGATCACATCGCCCGCGAAGCCGTGCAGATGCATGGCGGGATGGGAATCACCGACGAATTGGCCGTTGGGCATGCGCTCAAACGCGTGCTCGTGCTCGCGCGGCTGTTTGGCGACGTTGACACCAATCTTACGGAATATGCGCTCGCCGCCTGACGGCATGCAGGTGCCATTCCCGGCTGGAGAAAGATACAATTATGGGTCAACCGATCGATCCCAATCTGTGGAGCAATGACGCGGAACCGCACCTGATGGGCGGCCGGCTGGCATCTGGCGAAATTGTCTTTCCCATGCCGCAAGGCGACGCTGCGAGGGATGTTGAGCCCTACAAATTGTCGCGCCAGGGCACGCTGTGGTCATGGACCACGCAGGGATTCCTCCCCAAAACACCCTATGAAGGGCCCGGGTCCAGCGAAGGCCCCAACGGCGAACCAAGTCCGCCCGATTTCGTGCCGTTCCTGCTGGGCTATGTCGAACTGCCCGGCGAAGTGATCGTTGAGAGCTACATCGTCGATGCCAAGCTCGAAGACCTTTCACTCGGCATGCCGGTCGAATTCACCATCGTACCGTTCAACGCAACGTACGACACCTATGCTTTCCGCCCGATTGCAGGCGCGCAGGAGAAGGCCGCATGAGCGAGAATGTCTACATCATTGGTGCGGGCATCCATCCGTTCGGTCGCACTGATGGCCGTTCTGGCCGCGAACAAGGCGTCTTCGCCGTGCGTCAGGCGATGGAAGATGCCGGGCTCGAATGGACCGATATCGAATGCGCCTATGGCGGCTCAGCGGCCGCTGGCAGCGCGGATATCATGGTCAATGAGCTGGGCCTCACGAGCCTGCCTTTCACCAATGTCGCCAATGGCTGCGCCACCGGCGGCAGCGCTCTTGTGTCGGCGCAAATGGCGATTGCATCGGGCATGTATGACCTTGCTCTGGCGGTCGGGTTCGACAAGCATCCGCGCGGCGCGTTCAACGCCAAGCCTTCGGATTACGGGTTGCCCGAATGGTATGGTCAAACAGGCATGATGCTGACCACGCAATTCTTCGCGCTAAAAATCCAGCGCTATATGCAGCTGCACGACATCAGTCGCGAAACGCTTGGCCGCGTGGCGCAGAAAGCATTCCGCAACGGCGCGATCACGCCGCATGCCTGGCGTCGCAGCGAGATTGATCTGGAAACGATCATGAACGCGCCGATGATCAACGATCCGCTGACCAAATATATGTTCTGCGCTCCGGCCGAAGGCGGAGTAGCGCTGATCCTGGCCAGCGAGAAGAAGGTGAAGGAACTCGGCGCCAAGGGCGTCAAGATTTCCAAGGTCGCCGTGAAGACCCGGCCACCGGACAGCTTTGAAGTGTTCCAGGCTGGCGTCTCGGTCAAAGAAGGTGGCAAGCCGACAGTGCTGGCGTCCAAGGCTGCCTTTGAGGGCGCTGGCATTGGCCCGGAAGATATCGATGTCGCGCAATTGCAGGACACCGAAAGCGGCGCCGAGATCATGCATATGGCTGAGAATGGCTTTTGCGCCGATGGCGATCAGGAAGAATGGCTGGCCAATGGCTGGACAGATATTGGCGGCAAATTGCCGGTCAACACCGATGGCGGCTGCCTTGCTTGCGGTGAGCCGATCGGCGCTTCAGGCCTGCGGCAAGTCTATGAAAATGTTGAGCAATTGCGGGGCCGCGCTGGCGAACGTCAGGTCGCCGGCAAGGATGGTTCGGGGCCCAAGACCGGATACAGCCATGTCTATGGTGCGCCAGGCCTTTCGGCTGTGGCCATTCTCGAGCGATAGGAGAGACGCTCAATGGGTAAGATGACGGGAAAGGTCGCGCTCGTAACCGGCGGTGCCGAAGGCATCGGGGCAACGGTTGGGCGGATGATCGTCGCTGAAGGCGGCCAAGTCATGCTGTGCGACGTCCAGATCGACAAGGCCAAGGCCGTGGCCGGCGAATTGGGCGACAATGCCGAAGCGTTTGAGCTTGATGTGCGTGACCTTGATCAATGGCATGCCGCGGTCAAAGCGACGCAAGAGCGTTTCGGCAAGCTCACCGTGCTGTGCAACATCGCTGGCATCTCTGAGCCAGGCAATGTGGTCGATGTAGACCTCGACAGTTGGACCCGGACGATCGACATCAATCTGGAAGGCCCCTTTTTCGGAATGCGCGCAGCCATCCCCGCGATGGAAGCCAGCGGTGAGCCATGCGCGATCGTCAATATCGGATCGATGATCGCCATCCGCGCGGCCGCCTTTGTTGCTGCCTATAGCGCTTCCAAGGCTGGCTTGCTGGGTCTCACCCGCTCTGTCGCGCTGGACTGCGCCGAGCGCGGCGTTCCGATCCGCGCAAACATGGTCCATCCCGGTGCCATTCGCACACCGATGTATGATCGCTACAAGTTTTCCGGCGCTGATACGCCAGAGAATATCGAAACCAATTTTGCCGCGACCCATCCGATGAACCGGATCGGAGAGCCGGAAGAAGTCGCCAAGGCGGCGGTCTTCCTCGCCAGCGACGAAGCCAGCTTTACAACCGGCTGCGACTTCACGGTCGATGGTGGCGGCAGCATTAGAAGTTAGGGGCAGGAGTTAGGGAGAGCCCATGGGAGAGCAACCAGCTACACGGATCGACGCGCATTTCATCGCTGCGGGGAAGTATCACGATATCGACTACCCGCGGCTGGAAGTGCTCAAGCTGCTCGCCGAACATCCGCATATCCGCACCACAGTGGGCTGCGACTATTCGGGGCTGGAGCGGCTTGATCAGTGCCGGTTCCTGATCACCTATACCTGCGATCTGATGCCAACCGAGGAACAGGCCAAGCAGCTGCGCGCCTGGCTCGAAGCGGGCGGCAAATGGCTGGCTCTGCATGGCACCAATTCAATCCTGGTGTTCACCGAAGATGGCTTGGTCGATGCGCCCGAAGAACGGCCCGACGTGTTCGACATGCTGGGCACCCAGTTCAAGGCACACCCACCGATCGGCCAGTTTGAAGTCGAGGTGGTCAACAAGGATCACGAGCTCACGCGCGGGATCGAGGATTTCGAAGTGGTCGACGAGCTGTACCTCTCGAACACCACCGCGCCGATCGACACGCTGATGCAAACCACCTTCGAAGGTGAGGCAACCGGTTTCGTACAGGCCGACTGGCCGGAAACCAAAGTGCCAATCCTGTATACACGCGATATCGGCAAGGGCCGGATCGTCTACAACACACTGGGCCATTGCCGCGGGCATTACGATCTGCCCGGAATGCAGGATTTCTACCCGCACAAGGAAATGTGCGCATGGAATTATGACGTCTATTACGACATGCTAAGACGAGGCATTTCGTGGGCGATGCGAGACGGCGCGTAAGAGCTAGGGGCGCGACTATGGATATGGAATTCTCACCCGAAGATCTGGCCTTCCGCGAGGAAGTGCGAGATTTCCTGGCCAACAATTTGCCCGATCGGCTCAAGGATGGCGCGCGCAAGACGCCCGGCGTCTTTGTGGAGCCGGATATCGGCATGGAATGGCACAAGATCCTAAATTCGCGAGGATGGGTTGCGCCGCATTGGCCCAAGGAAGATGGCGGGACCGGCTGGACTCCGACGCAGAAGTTCATCTTTGAGAAGGAATGCGCGCTAGCCGGTGCTCCAGCACTGGCTATCCTCGGATTGCGCTTGGTCGGACCGGTCATCTGCGAGTTCGGCACGCCCGAACAAAAGGCCCGCTTCCTGCCCAAAATCCTCAATGGCGAGGATTATTGGTGCCAGGGCTATTCAGAGCCCGGCTCAGGCAGCGATCTGGCCTCGCTCAAGACCACAGCGCGGCTCGAAGGCGACCAATATGTCGTCAACGGCTCAAAGATCTGGACCACCCATGCACATCACGCGAACTGGATCTTCGCATTGGTGCGGACCGATTCAACCGGCAAGAAGCAATCGGGGATCACCTTCCTGCTGCTGCCGATAGACCAGCCCGGGATCGAGGTGACACCGATCCATTCCATGTCGGGCGATCACGAGGTCAACCAGGTGTTCTTCACCGACGCGGTGACGAGCGTCGAAAATCGCATTGGTGAAGAAGGTGCTGGCTGGTCGATCGCCAAATTCCTGCTTGAAAATGAGCGCGGTGGCTCGTGCTTTGCTCCGCGCCTGCTGCAGAGCATTGATCGCCTGGCCGAACTGGCTGACACGCAGCCTTCAGGCGTCAACGGCGCGATTGCCCATGATGCTCGTTTCCGTGACCGCTTGGCACGGGCCCGGCTCGAAGCCGAAGCGCTCGAATTCACCGAGCTGCGCATTCTCGCCGAGCTGGCCAAAGGCAGAGCGCCCGGCCCGCAGACCTCGCTGGTCAAATTGCTGGGATCGAATATCGGCCAGGAAGTCGACATTCTGCGGCTAGAGCTGCTCGGCCATGACGCGCTGCAATTGCCGCTCGAACGTCCGCTCTACGGCAATGAGGCGCCCGAGGCGATCGGCAGCGAGATCGCGCAGATGGCGATGGGCAAATATCTCAACAACCGTGCCGCGACGATTTTCGGTGGCTCGGACGAAGTGCAGAAGAACATCATCGCCAAGACCGTTCTCGGTCTTTGACTGATCCGCGAGGAGCGAAACTTACATGGATGTATCGAAATTGATGTTCCGCGAAGGCCTGATGGCTGACGAGCGGATCCTGGTCACTGGCGGCGGCACGGGCCTCGGCAAGGAGATGACCGAAGCGTTTCTCAAGCTCGGCGCGACCGTCTATATTTGCGGACGGCGTCAGAACAAGCTCGATGAAACGGCGGCCGAACTGATGGCCCAGCATGGCGGCAAGGTTGTCGCGCATGCCTGCGACATTCGCGATCCCGATGCGATCCATTCCATGGTCGATGCGATCTGGGCCGATGGCGGCGCGCTGACCGGCGTGGTCAACAACGCCGCAGGCAATTTCATCAGCCGCACCGAAGACCTCTCGGTCAACGCCTTCAACGCGATCTCGGACATTGTGTTTCGCGGCACTTTCTATGTCACGCTTGATATCGGCAAGAGGCTGATCGCTGAAGGCAAGAAGGCCAGCTTCATTTCGATCCTCACCACCTGGGTGTGGTCTGGCAGCGCCTTCGTCGTGCCCAGCGCAATGTCGAAAACCGCGATCAACGCGATGACGCAAAGCCTCGCCACCGAATGGGGTCGCTATGGTCTGCGTTTCAACGCCATTAATCCCGGCCTGTTTCCAACCAAGGGCATGAGCGCGCGCCTCCATCCCGGCGGCAGCGGAGGCAATTCGGGCAATGAAATGAACCCGATGGGCCGCGCCGGCGAGATGCACGAACTGGCCAATCTCGCGGTCTTCCTGATGGGGCCGGGTGCCGAATATGTGAACGGACAGACTATCGCGATCGACGGCGCCGGTTTCCAAGCCAATGGCGGCACGTTCTATCCGATGCTGCAGGGCCTCGGCGATGCCGAATGGGAGCAGATGCGGGCGATGATCAAAGGCACCAACGCCAAAGACAAGGCGGATCGGGCAACGGGCTGAGCACTCCATCACCGCTTGACGGAGCAGCCCAATCCGGCGAGGTTCAATCTATGAGCTTCGCTCTTGCAATCCCTCTTGTGCTGGCCAGCAGCCCCGCAGCTGACGCACCTTCAACTTGCGAGGCACACTTCTTCCCTTCGGAAGACGTGAACTTCGCCACGAGGCTTGGCGGAGCAGGTCTGATCTATGACCTGACCGAAGGGTCCGCCCCACCGGCAGAAGAGATCAGCGCCTCGATCACCCAATCGGTCCAGCTAGAGACCGCCCAAGCGCTGATCCGAGAGCGAGGTCTGCTCGAAGGCTATGTCTTTGTGAGCCATGACCAGGTCATCGACGACAAGATCGCCGCCAAGCAGAAGACCCGACTGACCGCGTCCGCGCAGTCCTGTTATGTCGAGATTGTCATCAACTATGTGATGTTTTCTGACACAGCGCTGACCAAGAAGAAGATCGGGGTCCACTTCATGACCCGTGATTTTCGCACCCGGCCAGAAAAGCCCAAGATCCACAAGCTCGGCGGCTCTGCTCCGATTAGCCCCTATATCGTGCGGCAGGACGAGACTGACCCGGACTCGCCGATTGTTAGCATTGGCTATGCCGAGGCGTTTGGCGATGCCTTTGACGCCGCGATCGAGCGCTTCTGGAAGCTCTAGCCAGGCTCACTGGGGCACCGAATCCGCCAGTCGCTGAGCAGTCTTGTAATCCGGCTTGCCGTTGTTGAGCCGCAACGATTTGTCCGTGAACACATAGAGTCGCGGGATCTTGTAGCCGGCGAGACCATCGCGAGCATGCGCATCGAGCGCGGGCTCAAGATCGGCCTCGTCACCCTCGGGCTGCACCACGGCGACCACTTTGCGACCAAATCTGGGATCTGGCAGGCTCACCACACGGGCATCGTGTACGCTCGGATGGTCAAGCAGAACGGCTTCGACCTCTTCGGGGAAGACCTTCTCGCCGCCCGTATTGATGCACATATTGTCGCGGCCAATGAACTCCATGCTGCCATCGGCCGCCCAACGCGCTCGGTCGCCCGTCAACAGCCAGCGTTTGCCGTCAATCTCAGGGAAGGTCTGGGCGTTCTTCTCATCCTCGCCAAGATAGCCCAGCGGCAATGGCCCGGTCCGCGCGACGATACCCACGCCGTCATCGCCGGGTTTGATCTCATTGAGATTCTCGTCGAACAATTTGGTTTCACGCCCTGGCAGGGCCGAGAACTTGCCACCTCCGGTCGAGCCAGCCGCGGTCGTGATCACCACGGCGGTGCCGGAGCTCTCGCTGGATCCGAGCGCGTCTACCACCATCATTTGCGGATTGTGCGCGATCAGGCGTTGCTTGAGCGCTTCGGAGAACACCGCGCCCGAACTGGTGACCGAGCGCAGGCTTGCGATCGCTTGTGACGCATCATCCCGCGCGTCGAGCGCATCGGCGAGCGGCAAAGCAAAGGCATCGCCAACGATGAAGACGCCGCGCGCCCCGAGGCGCTTGACCTCATCCAACGCCAATTCAGCGTTGAACTTGTCGGCTGGCAACAGCGCGAGCGTGCCGCCCTTGAGCAAATGAATCACCCCGGTGAATTGCCCGGCCCCATGCATCAACGGACTGAGCAACAGCATCGGCGACGAACTGGCCGGGTGATCAGGGCCAATCTTGGCCGCCTCCGCAGCCTGGTCCGCCAGCGTCATCGCGACAAAGGGTTGCTCGGCCAGACCGCGCTGCCACACCGAAATGCTGAACGCCTGCCAAGCTTCGGCGAATGGCCACATCACGGCCTTGGGCATGCCGGTCGTTCCGCCGGTCGCGGTGAGGAACAGAGCCTGCGGATCCTGATGGATCTCGAAATCGGCTGGCACGTCGTGGCTGGTCAGCTCCGCCCATTGCTCAGACGCGACATTGATCGTCAGCGTATCCACCGGCATCGCTTGACTGGCCGCTTCGGCAAAGTCGTCCTCGGTGAACAGCACCTTGAGGCCGAACCGCTCGAAAATGTCGGCCAGCTCGCGCTGCTTGTAATGGTAATTCACATTGACCGGGGTCAGGCCGGCCTTGATGCAGCCGAAATAGGCCAGAATGTAATCGGGCGTGTTGCGCAGCATCTGCCCGGCAATGTCGCCAGGCTGGAATCCGCGCGATTGCAATCCCGCGGCAATCCGATCGCTGATCGCGTCGAGCTCACCCCACGACACGATCCGTTCGCCATGAATCAGCGCTGGACGGTCTGATTCGACGGCATTGGCAATGGATTTGAGAGCGACGCCAAAATTTGCGGTTTGCATGGAGGAATCCTGGATTTGTGCTGCGAATACGACGCCTAGCCACCTCGTGCAGGCCCTGCCCCTACGTAAAGTATGAGGCGAATCGGATACAATGCGCTATTAGAGCGTTGGGGGGATAGGTGAGCAGCGGCATGAGTCGCGCCAAAGCAGAGAGGAATCGGAAAATGGCTACGAATGTCGTCGAATTGCGCACTCCACAGGGTCGCGAGAACCTGGACGAACTTCTCGAAGCGGTTACCATCCGATGCCTCGAAGATATCCATGACGCCTCCGTCGCCCTTGCCCGTGTGGCACAAGAACGCGGCATGCAGGCCGCGATGTGCGACGACATCTCATCCAAAGAGCCGATGGTCGATGCCGAGGGCACCGTCCTCAACGCTGACATTTTCCGCTGGCTGGATGATGGCGCACGCTGGTGGGAAGATCATCGTCTTGCCCTGCACTCACCGCTTCCCCGCGCCTGCCGTTATGAGAGCGAGCCGTTTTGGGTCAACGAACACGGCTTCAACACTCGGTGGCAGAATTCCTATCTCGACGAGATTGATCTGGCCGACTTTGAAAAGCGCTCGCTGTGCAAGGCGGCGATCGTGATCCCGGTCCATCTTCCATTCGGCCAGATTTCCGCCAACAGCTTCATCAGCATGGATCGCGAGAAAGAAGATCTGAGCGAAGAATTCGCCATTTATGGCTCGCTATTTGCGCAACTGACGCGCCGCTTTGTCGCAGGCTATGTCCAAGCGCATCGCACTAAGCGCCGAATCCCTTCGGATTGCGTGCTTTCCAAGCGCGAAGTGGAATGCCTGCGCTGGGCCGCGATCGGCAAGACCGACAAGGAAATCAGCATGATCCTTGAGCGCAGCCACGCCACGATCCGGTATCATATCCATCGTGCAGGCGAAAAGCTCGACAGCGTCAATCGCGCGCAGACCATCTTCAAGGCTGGTCAGCTGGGCTATCTCGGCGCGTCGTCGTAAATTATTGACCCTCAAGCGCCGGGCGCGGGCCATCCGGCCCGCTTGGCTTTCGGCCTAACCGGCCGGCGCGCAGTCGCGCTTTGACTGCCGTGACCCAGCAACTTGAAGCAAAGCCTCTCAGATCGATTCTGAGGGGTTCCGCTGGATTTTGGTGGCCAACCAGCTCAGGCGCTCACTTGGCAACACAGCATGCGCACACGGCCATCCTACGGCGTGTTTGGAAGCCGGCCCTAACCCAATGTCCGGAGCGGCTCCGAACCGTCCCAACCTTCGCCAGCCTGCTTGATGATCGCAAACAGATCGGGCCCTTCCGTGCTCTGCTGCAACACCTCGACCAGGCTCCCAGGCCCCTGACCCGGATCGGCATAGATCACCTGGCTGGCGCCAAACTGGCCTTCGATGACGATTTCGGCTCCGTGGCGCTCGCAGGCATCGTAAGCCTTCTGAATATCATCGACCAGAATGCAGACATGGTGCAGGCCGGTCACATCGGCATATTCGCCAGTGTAGATTGACGGATGCTCGTCGCGCGGCCGGATCAGCTCAATCTGGATGTCGCCCCAATAGGCCAGGGCCAGATCGAACACCGCATCGGTCGGTTCGCCGCGATATTTCATCCCGTCGAGATGGATCCCCTCGATCAGGAAGAACGGCCCCACGCCCATGACTTCGGTCCAGTGTTTGACCGCAGCGTCAAAGTCCTTTGGCACGAAGGCCAACTGCATGATCTCTCCAAGCTCTGCCAATCCACCTGCACGCGCCATATTCTGCCTCTCCAATCCGCTAGGATGACCTTCTGCCCAAGGTGTGTGATATTGCTCCAAACGAACACTCCGCAAAGTGCGAGGAAAGGGATCGAGGCCGCACATGAACGAGATCAAAGACGTAGCCCGCGACGATCGGTGCCCGGGAATCACCTACACCGACATGCTCAATGGCGACACACGGACGCCGCCTGACTATCTGTTCGAGGAATCGACGCAGGATATGGGCAATGACCCGATTCCGGTCGAAGCTTATATCAGCGAGGATTACGCCAAGCTCGAACGCGAGAAGATGTGGCCCAATGTCTGGCAATTCGCCGCCCGCGAAGACGAAATGCCCGATCCCGGTGACACGGTCATCTATGAGATCAACGACAAGAGCTGGCTGCTGATCAGGCAGAAGGATGGCAGTATCAAAGCCTTCCACAATGCCTGCCTCCACCGCGGGCGCAAGCTGCGCACCGAATGCGGCCCGTCGGTCCAGCTGCGCTGCCCGTTCCACGGCTTCACCTGGCGCAATGATGGCACGCTCAAAGAGATTCCCAGCGAGTGGGACTTCAAGCATTTGCAAGGCAAGGATCTGGACCTGCCCGAGGCCCGGATTGAGCTGTGGCAGGGCTTTGTCATGCTGACAGAGAATTACGACCTGCCCGATTTCAAGACCTGGCTGGGCCCGGCGGCTGAGCATTATGAGCGGTATGATTTCGAGAATCGCTACACCGGCATGTGGATCCAGAAGAAGTTCAAAGCGAACTGGAAAGCCACGGCCGAGGCCTTCATGGAAGCGTGGCACTCAATCGTCACGCACCCGCAATTGCTGCCATTCCTGGGCGATGCCAACACGCGCTATGATCTGATCGGCGATCACTTCAACCGCGCAATCACGCCATCGGGCGTGCTGAGCCCGCATATGAAGGGCAAGGATTCGACCTATGTGCTCGAGAAAATGAATGAATTCTCGGGCGGGGATGACGCTGACACCAATCGCCGCTTTGCCGCGGGTGATGGCGAGGCTGAGTTTGATCCGGCTGATCCGCTGGGCGCGCGCAAAGTGCTCGCCGAAGCGGGTCGTCAGGGCTTTACCGAGCAATATGGCCATGATTACACCGACGCGTCGGACAGCGAGATCCTCGACAATTTCACCTATAATATCTTCCCGAATTTCGCGCCCTGGATCGGCTATTTGCCGACTCTGACTTATCGCTGGTTCCCCGGTGAAACCTGCGACGAATCGATCATGGAGATTCGTTTGCTGTTCCCGACCCCGAAGGGTGAGGAGCGTCCGCGCGCGGTTGAGAAGACCTATATTCCGGATGATGAGCCCTTTGCCTGGGCGGCTGACAAAATGGGTCCGCAGCTGGCAAATGTGTTCGATCAGGACATGTCCAACCTGCCGCATGTTCAGACCGGCATGAAGAACATCAAGAGCGGCGTGATGGAGCTCGGCACCTATCAGGAAAGCCGCGTGCGTCACTTCCACCAGACGATGCAAAAATACTTCAATGGTGAACTGCCGGCGACTAAGTAAGCCAGCATGAGCTTTTCAGTCGATCTTAGCGGGCGCCGCGCGCTCATCACCGGCGCTTCGTCCGGATTGGGCGAGCGCTTTGGCCGCATCCTTGCCGCCAATGGCGCACACGTGGCCTTGGGGGCCCGACGCAAGGACCGGCTCGAAAAGCTGGCGGACGAGATTGGCCCGCAAGCGACCGCGATCGCGATGGATGTCGGGCGCGAGGCCGATATTATCGCCGGCTTCGACGCCGCCGAATCTGCGTTTGGAACGGTGGACACGGTCATCGCTAATGCTGGCATTGATGGAGCGGGCATGGCGCTCGACATGCCTGAAGATGAGATTGAGCGGACGCTGTCGATCAATCTCAAAGGCGCGATCCTGACCGCGCGCGAAGGCGCAAAGCGGATGATCGCCTCAGGCGTCGACAAGGGGCGGATCGTGATGATCGCTTCGATCACCGCATTCGAACCCTCACCGGGCCTTGTCGCTTATTCAGCCAGCAAGGCCGGCGTGGTCCAGGCGGCGCGGAGCCTGGCTCGTGAATGGGCGCGTGCGGGCATCTGCATCAACACAATCTCGCCCGGCTATATTCGCACAGCCATCAATGATGAGTGGTTCGACACCGAACCTGGCAAGAAGCAGGTTGCGCGCTTCCCCAAGCGTCGTCTGATGGGCGAAGAGGGGCTTGATGGCGCGGTCCTGTTCCTGTGCTCGGACGCCGCCGAATTCGTCACTGGCAGCGATTTTGTCCTCGATGACGGGCAAACGCTATAGGCATCCTGATGGGTGCAAAATATGACACAATCGGGATCGATTACGCCAATCTGAGGCGACCTGACCCGCGCATCGGGCGAGCCATTCGTGCGGCATTGGGAGACGCCAAAACGTTGCTCAATGTCGGCGCCGGCGCGGGGTCCTATGAACCGACCGATCTCGACGTCACCTCGGTCGAGCCATCGCGAGAAATGATCGATCAACACCCGCGCGCTGACCAGGTTGTGCAGGCCAGCGCCGAAGCGCTGCCGTTTGAGGACAAGAGCTTCGATGCCAGCCTCGCCGTGCTCACCGTGCATCACTGGCAGGACCAGGCGGCGGGAATGCGCGAATTGCTGCGGGTGACGCGAAACCGCGTGGTACTGCTCACCTTCGACGCCGCCTTCCGCGAGATCTGGCTGCTCGATTACCTGCCGCAGCTGGCCGAGCTCGACGCGCAGCAAATGCCGACAATGGAGGAGTATGAGCACTGGCTTGGGCCGATCACAGTCAAGCCAGTCCCCATCCCGCACGATTGTAGCGACGGATTTCTCTACGCCTATTGGCGGCGACCAGCGGCCTATCTTGACCCAAACATCCGCACGGGAAGCTCATCATTCTGGGCGATCGACAATGTCGATGAGGGGCTCGATGCGCTCAAGGCGGATTTGGAAAGCGGCGCTTGGGAACGACGCTATCAGCACGTGCTTGAACGCGATGAGCTCGATCTTGGCTATCGGCTGGTCATCGCCGATCTCACCGGCGCCTAGATCAGACCTTCGAGCCCTTCCATCCAGTCCTTGGATTTCGCCCAATCGAGATGCGAGGTGTGCTCCATCCCGAGCAGGTCCCGCGCGTGTTGCGGATCGACGAGCAGCGGCGAAACGGGCTGTGTGTTGTAGAAGGAATAGAACTTGGCCATGCCGTCATAGATGCTGGCAGGTTCAACCGTGCGTGAGCCGGTAACCAGCTCGCTCATGCCAGCGGCGAATTCATCGGGAGCCAAGCTCTTGAAACGCACTTCACGACCCAAAGCCTCGGACAGATTGGCGGCGACCTGGTCACCGACCAGCGCCTCGGGTCCGCCGATTGGCACATGCATGCCATCCGCCTTGTCGGTCTGGAGCGCTTTGACCATGGCTTGCGCCACATCCTCGAGGCACACCCAATTGATCTGCAAGTCAGGCTTGGCCGGATAGGCGAAAATGCCATCGCGCATGATCGCTGGCCGTGTCCAGATCCGGTACTGATTGTCCATGAACACGGTCGGCTCGATGAAGACGCAGGGAATGCCGGTTTCTTCAAGCGAGCGCTCGATATCGCGGCGGCCATCATGTGCTGACAGGTCGAGATCGCGGTCCGCGACGTAGCAGGCGGTGTTGAAGACGATCTTTTTGAGGCCTGCGCGCCGCGCGCCTTCGGCAATCTGCGCTCCGAAATGCGCTGCTTTCGCGCGGTCAAACTCGAACGGCAGGTGAAACGCTGCGGCATCCTGGCCAGCAAAGGCCTGCTCCATCGCATCCGCATCGGTGATGTCAGCATGGACCGTCGGCAGATCGGGGTACGGCGTGTCAGCCATAGCGTTTTCACGGCGCACGCCAGCGGTGACGCTGAATCCTTCAGCCAGCAGATTGGCGACCAAAGGCAGGCCTTGGTCAGCTGGCGCGCCAAGGACGCAGATCTTCTCGATTGTCATTGCGATCAAGCCTTTGCGGCCACTTCAGCCGCGTCAAAATAGTGAATCCGCAGGTCTTTGAGCAGGCCATCTTCGAAACTGCCCGCCTCGCACACGGTCTGGTTGAAAGTCTCGCCGCCATCCTTGGGCGTCATCGTAAGCGTCAGCACCGTCACGCCCCAGGTTTCACCACCTGTGATGTCGTGGATATCGACCTTGGCCTCGGCCCACGTGCCATACATGGCGGCAGCACAACGCTGCAGCGCGTCCTTGCCCCGCCACTCACCACCGAATGGCAGACACTCGGCTTCATGCAGTACGAAGTCTGGATGGAGCAGGCTTTCGACCTTGTCCCAATCGCGCGCGCCAGCCGCTGCATAGACGGCGGCCAGCATTTCGCGAGGCGTGCTCATCGGCTTACTCGATCGTTCCGATGAGAGCGCCGACCTTATAAACCGCGCCCTCTTCGCCAGTCGGGCGAATGATCCCGCTGGCCTGAGCCTCGATTTCGGTTGTGCTCTTGTCGGTCTCTACCGTGTAGATGATCTCACCCTTCTCGACCTCCTCGCCATCGCCGAACATCCATTCGGTCAAGGTCATTTCGGTCGCGCTCATGCCGAGCTTGGGGATGCGAATTTCGCTTGCCATCAATCTTTGCCCCTAGTCCTTGCCAACGCTGGCCTTGATCTGGCCGACAATCTCTTCCTTGGTCGGGATCCAGGCCTGCTCAAGATGGGTCGCGAACGGCACAGCCGAGAACGTCCCGCCGATCCGGCGAACCGGGCCTTTGAGGTTGTCCCAGCACTTTTCCTGGATGTTCGCGGCAATCTCTGCGCCTGTACCAAACGGACGCACAGCCTCATGCAAGGTCAGCGCGCGACCGGTCTTGTTGACCGAGGCCAGCACCGTCTCTTCGTCATAGGGTGCGATGGTGCGCAGATCGACGACTTCGACGCTGACGCCTTCCTTTTCCATCTCGCCCGCCACTTCGAGCGCGTCGAGCACGGTTCGGCCATAGGTGATGAGCGACAAATCGCTGCCTTCCTTGGCGATGGCTGCCTTGCCCAGCGGGACACGATAGCCGGGGCCTGGATCTTCCGATTTCAGGCCGTAGCAAAGGATGTTCTCGATGAAGACCACCGGATCATTCGCATCAATCGCCGAGCGCATCAGGCCGCGCGCATCCGCAGCGTTGGACGGCGTGACAACATGCATGCCGGCGACGTGCGCGAACCATGCTTCGAGCATGTCCGAGTGTTGCCCGCCAAAGCCGACGCCAACGCCGGTGGTTGTGCGGATCACGATCGGGCAAGGCGTCTGGCCGCCTGACATGAAGCGCAGCTTGGCTGCGTGGTTGACGATCTGGTCCATGCACACGCCGACAAAATTCATCAGCATGATCTCGGCAATCGGACGTTGCCCTGCCAGCGCTGCGCCGACAGCGGCGCCGATAATGGCAGTCTCGGAGATCGGCGTCGCACGAATGCGGTTTTCGCCATATTTCTCGGTCAGCCCGGAAGTGACTTTGAACACGCCACCTCCCTGCTTGGCGGCGACATCCTCGCCCAAGCAGAAAACACCATCATCTTCGGCCATGGCTTCATCAATGGCCTTGTTAAGGGCCTCGGTCATCGTGATTTCAGCCATCAGGCGGTCTCCTCGAGAACGTCTTTGTAGATTTCATTGGTGTCCGGCAGTGGTGCGTCGAGCGCGTGCTGCACAGCCGCTTCGATATCGGCGTCGATCTTGGCGACAATGCCGTCCAGTTCCTCTTCGGTGAACTGGCGCTCCAGCATCACCGCCCGGAGCTTGGGCAGCGGGTCTTCTGCCTGCATCTCAGCAAGATGCTCGTCCGGCATGTAGGAGAAGTCCGAGCCGAAAAAGTGGCCCATCATGCGGTAGCACATGGCTTCGACCAACACTGGCCCCTTGCCCGAACGCGCGTGCTCGACAGCTTCTTCCATCGCGGGATAAATCTGATTGACGTCATTGCCGTCAACCGTGACGCCTTTCATGCCATAGCCAGCGGCACGATCGCTCATCTGCCGCGTATCAGTGTGATCGGCATAAGCGGTGTGTTCGCCATAGCGATTGTTCTGACACAGGAAGACGACCGGCAGCTTGTAAAGCTGAGCCATGTTCATGGCCTCGTGGAAGCCGCCAATATTGGCAGCGCCATCACCAAAGCTGACCAGAGTCACGCGGCCATCGCCATTGTTCTGGCTCGCCATCGCCAAGCCATTGGCGATTGGCAGGCCCGAACCGACCACACCTGTCGTCACCATGATCCCTGTTTCAGGGTCAGTGATGTGCATGGTGCCGCCCTTGCCTTTGCAAGTCCCCGTCGCTTTGCCGAGGCACTCGCCCCACCACTTCTCGATCGGGATACCCTTGGCGGTCTGCTCACCCTGGCCGCGATAGGTGCAGACGACATAATCATCGTCTTCCAGAGCCGCCATGGCCGCAGCTGAAACCAGCTCCTGACCACGCACGCAGTAATACATCACCGCGACCTTGCCCTCCATCAGTAGGGCACGGAACTTTTCATCGGTGCGGTTCACCTTCATGGTGCGGGTGTAGATATCGAGCAGCTTGTCGCGATCGATCTCGGCCATAGGAGGATACCCTTCCTGTCTTGGGGTTGGTTAGAACTGGACGCGCTGCGTGAAGCCGCCATCGACCACGATATTGGCACCGGTCATGTAAGGCACGGCCGGGCTTGCGGTGAAGACAATCGCCTTGGCAACTTCGAGATCATTGCCAAACCGGCCCATTGGCATCTTCGCCAGCGTGCCTTGGAACAGTTCGGGCATGGCGCCTTCGATCACTTCCCAATTGCCGCCAGGATAATAGATCGCTCCGGGCGATACCGTGTTCACGCGGATGCCCTGCGGTGCCATAGCCTGGCTCAGCTGCGAACCATAGGTGATCAGCGCTGCCTTCATCGCGTTGAAGGCTTGCGGAGCAATAAATGTCTCCAGCGCCGCGGTTGAGCTCATGAACAGGATCGAGCCGCTGTCCGAATTGGCGAGATGCGGGGTCAGCGCTTCAACGCCATGCACGGCGCCCATCATGTCCATGTCGAGCGCGTTCTGCCAATCGCCAGTGCCGCCCGTGCCCGAAGAGGAAGCGGTGTGGATAAAGATATCGCAGCCGCCGAGCTCGCCAGCCGCTTTCTCAAGCCAGGCTTTGTAGGCATCGCCGCCTGAGGCCATGTCGAACACTTCGGCAAAGACCTTGCCATCGCCTTCGGCATCGATCGCCGCTTTGGCGGCTTCGATCTTGTCATCCTTGCGGCTGAAAAAGGCGACATCGGCGCCCTCGGCTGCAAACAGTTTGAGCGAAGCCAGGCCGAGCCCGTGGGCCCCACCATTCATAATGACTTTCTTGCCTTTAAGTCCGAGATCCATCGCGCCTACTCCCAAGGTTGAATTCAATGGGAATGCGATAAGCGCCACAAGCGAATGGCGCACTCGTCAAAAGTGTGGGGTAGGCATGGCCCAAAAGCTGAATTTTAGGAGGAAGTTGAATGGTGCCACGAGAGAGAATTGAACTCTCGGCCTCACCCTTACCAAGGGTGCGCTCTACCACTGAGCTACCGCGGCGCCTGTTCAATGAGGCGCGCCTATCTATGCGACCGCGCCCAATGTCAAGCCAAGCTTGAAGCGTTTTCGCTTCACCACTTGAGCACCAGGGCGAATAGCGGCAAGGCGTTGCGCATGAGTGAAGATGGAAGCAACAAAATGTCTCGCGAAGAGCGCTTGGCAGCCAAGCTGCGCGAAAACCTGCGCCGGCGCAAAGCCCAAACCCGCGAAATGAGCGCCGAATCACAAGAGAACGCTCTTCCCAAGGACGACAGCGCGGGCTAACGGGTGTTGCTCCCAAGCAAGCAGGAGCATCTCTTTCCATGCCTAAGTTGATTTTGGTCCGGCACGGCCAAAGCCAGTGGAATCTCGAAAACCGTTTCACCGGTTGGTGGGATGTTGATCTGACCGATAAAGGCGTCGCTGAAGCGAAAGCCGCTGGCGTGCTGATGAAGGAAAAGGGCGTCTTGCCCACGACCTGCTTCACGAGCTTCCAGACCCGCGCGATCAAGACGCTCAACCTCGCTTTGGAAGAGGCGGGACGTCTGTGGCTCCCTGTGACCAAGGATTGGCGGCTCAATGAGCGCCATTATGGCGGGCTGACCGGGCTCAACAAGCAGGAAACCCGCGACAAACACGGCGACGAGCAAGTCCATATCTGGCGTCGCAGCTTTGACACGCCGCCACCGCCAATGGAGCCGGGCAGCGAATACGATCCGGGCGCTGACCCGCGCTATGCCGGCATTGATGTTCCCTACACGGAAAGCCTCAAACTCACGATCGAGCGGGTGCTGCCCTATTGGGAAAGCGATATCCTGCCCGTTCTCGCCAGCGGCGAAACAGTGATCATTTCTGCGCATGGCAATTCGCTGCGCGCGCTGGTGAAGCACCTGTCGCAAATCTCGGATGAGGACATCACCGGTCTGGAGATTCCCACCGGGCAACCAATCATCTATGACTTTGACGACGATATGGTGCCGGGTGAGCGCTATTACCTGAAGGACAGCTAAGAGGTACGCATGGGGGGAAAGGTCGCCATTGTCATGGGCAGCCAGTCAGACTGGCCCACCATGAAGCTTGCCGCGGAAATCCTCGAAGAACTCGAGGTCGAACACGAAGCGCGGATCGTCTCCGCGCACCGCACGCCTGATCGCATGAGCGCCTTTGCCAAAGGCGCCGAAGGCGAAGGGTTTGACGTGATTATCGCCGGCGCGGGCGGTGCAGCGCATCTGCCGGGCATGATCGCCGCGATGACGCATCTGCCGGTTCTGGGCGTCCCGGTCCAATCCAAGGCGCTGTCGGGCTGGGATAGCCTGCTGTCGATCGTTCAGATGCCCGCGGGCGTGCCTGTCGGAACGCTGGCGATCGGTGATGCGGGCGCCAAGAACGCCGCCTTGATGGCAGCCGCAATCCTCGCCCTGCAGGATGAAGACCTCTCTGATCGCTTGCAGGATTGGCGCGCCGCACGCAGCGCCGCCGTAACCGAGGCGCCTCAAGGCTGATGTTGTCGCCGGGATCCACGATTGGAATACTGGGAGGCGGTCAGCTGGGCCGGATGATGGCGGTCGCCGCCGCTCAATTGGGTTATCGCTGCATTGGTTACGCCCCCAAAGGCGACAATGTGGCGGCCGATGTCAGTTCGGACTTCTTCGAGAATGGCTGGGGCGACAAAGACGCGCTCGCGGCCTTTGCCAGCCAATGCGATGTCGTGACCTGGGAATTTGAGAACGTGCCGCTCTCTACGGTTGCGGCGATCCCTGATGACCTGCTGGCCCCTGCGGCCAAATCGCTCGAAGTGGCGCAAGACCGGCTCAACGAGAAATCCTTTGTTGAAGGTTTTGGAGCGACCTGCGCGCCCTATATGCGCGTCGAAAGCGATCACGATTTCGCGCAAGCGATTGATCGGATCGGGACGCCTGGTATCCTCAAGACCGCGCGCGATGGCTATGACGGCAAAGGCCAGTGGCGCATTGCGAACAATCATGAGGCCAGCGGTGTGCGCTTCCCGGGCCGGCCCTGCGTCTATGAAGGGCTGGTCGCGTTCGAGGCCGAGTTCTCAATCATCCTGGTGCGGGCGCAAGACGGTGAGATCCGGTTCTGGGATTCGAGCGCCAATCGCCACAGCGGCGGCATGTTGGTGGAATCGGTGCTTCCTGCGGGCGAGCTGATTGAAAGCCAGATCGCCGATGCGCGGGTCATTGCAGGCCAGGTGGCTGAGGCTTTGCGCTATGTCGGTGTGCTGACGCTCGAATTCTTCGCCACCAAGGCTGGACCAGTCTTCAACGAAATGGCGCCGCGGGTGCACAATTCGGGCCATTGGACCGTTGAAGGCGCGGCGACGAGCCAGTTCGAGAACCATATCAGGGCGATGTGCGGACTGCCGCTGGGCGAAACATCGACCCGCTTTGCCAGCATCAATATGCGCAATATTGTCGGCGAAGATGCGCTTGAGGCACACACCATGCTGTCCGAACCGGGCGAGCCGCATCTCCACCTCTATGGCAAGCGCGAAGCGCGCGATGGCCGCAAGATGGGGCATGTCACACGGGTGAGTCACGAAGCGTCGTGAAGCCGGACATCGTCTTGATCTATGCGCGGGCCGCCAATGGCACGATCGGCAAGATGGGCAAGCTGCCCTGGCATCTTTCGGCTGATCTCAAACGCTTCAAGGCGCTGACTATGGGCAAACCCATGATCATGGGGCGCAAGACCTTTGAGAGCTTGCCGGGCCTGCTGCCAGGACGCCGTCACATCGTACTGACGCGGCGCGAAACCTGGGACAGCGAAGGTGCGGAGGTGGTCGGCTCAGTCGCTCAAGCTATCGAGCTTGCCAGCGCCGACAATGAGAGCGGTGAGATCGCCATTGTTGGCGGCGCTGCCATCTATGACGTGTTTATGGATCATGCCGACCGGATCGAACTGACTCAGATCCATGCCGATTATGATGGCGACACGTTCATGCGCGAACCAGGGCCCGATTGGGTTGTAGCCAATCGCGAAGATCACGCGGCGGATATTGGCGAGCCTGCCTATTCCTTTATCACCTATGTCCGTGGCGAGCGTGACGATGAAGAGGATGACGCGCAATGAGGTGGCTCGATCATCGCGAGGAGATTGCAGCGGCCTTGCGCGGCGCGGTGATCGCGCTCGGCAATTTTGACGGCTTTCACAAGGGTCATCAGGCTGTGGCTGGCGAAGCGATCGATTGGGCTCATGTCGAGGGTCGCCCCTCGATCATCGCTACCTTCGATCCGCATCCGGTGCGCTTCTTCAAGCCCGATGTCCCGCCCTTCCGACTGACCACTTTGGAGCAGAGGCAAGAGCTCTATCTCGCCGCCGGCGCCACGGCGATGCTGGTGTTCCATTTCGATGGCGAGCTCGCCGGGACCAGCGCCGAAGACTTTATTTCCGAGATCCTGGTCAAGCGCTTTGGCGCGCACGGTGTTGTGACAGGCGGTGACTTCACCTTCGGCCAGGGCGCCAAAGGCAATGTCGAGATGCTGCGTTCACTCGGCGGCGAGCTTGGCCTGCAATCGCGCGTGGTCACGGCGGTTGAAGGCCATGGCGATGTCGTGTCCTCCAGCCGCATCCGCGAAGCGCTGCGCGAAGGCGATCCGCAATTGGCCGCAGACATGCTCACCCGCCCCTTTGCGATCCGCGGGATCGTGGAACATGGCGATAAGCGCGGACGCGAGATCGGCTATCCGACGGCAAACCTGGCGATCGACAAATATCTGCGCCCCAAATACGGCGTCTACGCGGTGACCGGCCGCGTGCTGGCCACGGGTGAAGAGCTCAAAGGCGCGGCCAATATCGGGGTCCGCCCGCAATTCGAGCCGCCCAAGGAACTGCTCGAACCCTATTTCTTTGATTTCTCGGGCGATCTGTATGGCCAGGAGATCGAGGTCGCATTTCATCATTTCCTGCGCGGCGAAGCCAAGTTTGACAGCTTGGACGGCTTGATCGCGCAGATGGAGAAGGATTGCGACGAGGCCAGGCGTTTGCTCGGATGATGGTCTGGCTCAAACGCATCGCTGCCGTCCTGGCGCTGGTGCTGCTCATCCTCACATTCACCAATGCCAGCTGGCTCGCCGCCGAACCCAAAGGTGCGCCCAAGCTGATCGCGCATCGCGGCCTGGCGCAGGATTTTGACCGCGCCGGGGTCGAGCGCGACACCTGCACCGCCACCCTGATCGAAGAACCGTTCCACTCTTACCTTGAGAACACCAAAGAAGGCGTGCTGCGTGCAGGCGAGCTCGGCACCTGGATGGTCGAGGTGGACATCGCGCCGACCAAAGATGGCGAGATCGTGCTGTTCCATGACTGGACGCTGGACTGCCGCACCGATGGCAGCGGACCGGTGCGCGACGCGACGCTGGAACAGCTCAAAGCGCTCGACATTGGCTATGGCTACAGCGCTGATGGAGGCGCGACCTACCCCTTCCGCGGCGCAGGCGTAGGCGCTGTGCCGACGATTGAAGAGATGGTGCGCGCTTTGCCGCTGCGCGGGCGGCTGATGTACAATTTCAAGTCGGGCGATGCGGCTGAAGCGGACTTGCTCGCAACAAAGCTCAAGGCGGCTGGGCGCGATCCGGAGAAATCGGGCGATGCCTTTTATGGCCACCCCGATCCGGTCAACCGCATTCGCGAAATCTATCCCGAAGCCTGGGCCTGGAGCCCGCAAGAGGCCCGCCAGTGCAGCAGCGATTATGTGAGCTTTGGCTGGACCGGCTTTCTGCCTGCAAGCTGCCAGGGCAAGACCATGGTGGTTCCGCTCAACTACCAATACGCTTTTTGGGGATGGCCCAACCGCTTGATCGCACGAATGGAGGCCTATGGCGGTGAGATCATCGTCACCGGGCCTTACACCAGCGGCGAACCGGCAGTGGGCCTGACACTGCCCGAGCAACTGACTGAGATTCCCGCCTCGTTCAACGGCTATGTCTGGACTGAAGACGCCTTCAATCTTGGCCCCGCACTCAATCCCAGCCGCGACAATCGCAGCCAGGAAGAGATTGACGCTGGAGAGGCCGGATTGGCGCGCCGCCGGGCCAGCCAATAGCGCCTAAATCGGCAATATCCGCGCAAGTGGGTTTATCGTCGCCCGCAATTGTCCTAACGGCCCCCGATCATGTCTGATTCCGAACGCGACTATAGAGAGACTGTCTTCCTGCCGAAGACGGACTTCCCGATGAAAGCCGGCCTTCCTCAGAAGGAGCCGGGCATTCAGGCGCGTTGGCAGGAGATTGACCTCTATCGCAAACTGCGTGAGGCGCGCGCAGGCCGCGAGAAATTTATCCTCCACGATGGCCCGCCCTACGCCAATGGCGACATGCATATCGGACACGCGCTCAACCACATCCTCAAGGATATGGTGTGCCGCTCGCAAAACCTGCTCGGCAAGGATGCGCCCTATGTGCCCGGCTGGGATTGCCACGGCCTGCCGATCGAGTGGAAGATCGAAGAGCAATATCGCAAGAAAAAGAAGAACAAGAACGACGTCGATCCCAAGGAATTCCGCGCCGAATGCCGCGCCTATGCGCAGAAATGGGTCGATACCCAGCGCGAGCAGCTCAAGCGGCTGGGTATCATGGGCGATTGGGACAATCCCTATCTGACGATGGATTTCGAAGCCGAAGGCACAATCGTGGCCGAGCTGATGAAATTCGTCGAAGCGGGCAATCTCTATCGCGGTTCCAAGCCGGTGATGTGGTCTCCGGTGGAAGAGACCGCCTTGGCCGAGGCCGAGGTTGAATACGAAGACCTCACCGACAGCCCGCAGATCGATGTGGCGTTCGAGATCACCGAAAGCCCGATCCCCGAGCTGGTTGGCGCGCACGCGGTGATCTGGACCACCACGCCTTGGACGATCCCGGTCAATCAGGCGATCGCCTACGGGCCTGACCAAGAATACGTGATCTTCAATAGACCGGTCGATCAGAACGGCGTCTATCTCGTCGCAAACGATCGAGAGCTGTTCGCCGGCTTCGCTGCTCGCGTCCTTCGCTCAGAGGGCGAGACTGACGTGCCTCGAAATTGGGTGGATTTGGTCCGACTAGGCGAAGAAGCACAACAGGAATTCGAAAAGCGCCACCCCGGGATGAAGGCTGAACTCGAAACTTGGGCATCCTGTTTTGAAGCTGGAACAGTTATCAAAGGCTCCGATCTCGCCGGCACTGTCGCCAAGCACCCGATGCACCATCTCGGCGGATTTTACGCCGCACCGCGTCCGTTCCTGGAAGGCGATTTCGTCACCACGGATAGCGGCACTGGCCTGGTCCATATGTCGCCCGATCACGGCGAGGATGACTTTGCGCTGTGCAAGGCACACGGGCTCGATCCGGTCTTCGCGGTGATGGATGATGGGCGCTATCGCGACGACTGGCTGTGGCTGGGCGCTGACGATCTCTACGAAGATGGCAAGCCACGTCGCCGCAGCGTGATCAACAAGCCGTTCAACGCGCCCGAAGGACCAATCTGTTCGGATCTGCGCCAAGCAGGTGCACTGCTCAGCGCCAGCGCCGATTACGAGCATTCCTATCCGCATTCGTGGCGCTCCAAAGCCAAGGTGATCTATCGCTGCACGCCGCAATGGTTTGTGCCGATGGACAAGGACCTGGACGGTGGCGGCACATTGCGCAGCCGCTCAATGTCAGAGATCGAACGGGTTCAGTTCATCCCCGAAAAGGGCCAAAACCGCATCGGATCCATGGTTGAGGGTCGCCCCGATTGGGTGCTGTCACGCCAGCGCGCCTGGGGCGTGCCGATCACCTTGTTTGTCCGCCCGGATGGCACCTATCTGCAGGATTCCGCGGTCAACCAACGCGTGGTTGACGCCGTTCGCAATGAAGGCGTCGACGCTTGGGATGAGGCGCGCAAAGCCGAATTCCTTGGCCCTGATCACAATCCGGACGATTATGAGATGGTCAGCGACATCCTCGATGTCTGGTTCGATTCGGGCTGCACCCACGCCTTCGTGCTCGAAAGCGGTCGATGGCCCGACCTGACCTGGCCGGCCAATCTCTATCTCGAAGGGTCTGACCAGCATCGCGGCTGGTTCCAGTCTTCGCTGCTCGAAAGCTGCGCCACAAGAGGTCGCGCGCCTTACGATCAGGTGCTGACCCATGGCTTCACCATGGATTCCAAGGGCTTCAAGCAGTCCAAATCGCTCGGCAACACGACCGATCCGGTCAAGATGATGCAGCAGACCGGCGCGGATATCATCCGGCTTTGGGCACTGAGCGTCGACTTCACCGAAGATCACCGCATTGGCGATGAGATCATCAAGGGCGTGGGCGACCAATATCGCCGGCTGCGCAACACATTCCGCTACCTCCTAGGCGCGCTTGACGGTTTTGTCGGCGACATGTCGGATAGCGGCGAGATTCCCGAGCTGGAGCTCTATGTCCTGTCGCTGCTGTCGGAGCTTGATGGCAAGCTGCGCACGGCGATCGAGACTTACGATTTCAACACCTACACCCGCCTGCTGGTCGATTTCTGCAATGAAGACCTGTCGGCCTTCTTCTTCGATATCCGCAAGGACAGCCTCTATTGCGACGGGCCCGACAGCACGGTCCGCAATTCCTATCGCACCGTGCTCGATCTGCTGTTCCACGCGCTGGTGCGTTATGCCGCGCCGGTGCTGGTCTACACCGCCGAGGAAGTGTGGAAGACGCGCTATCCCGAGGATGATGCCCAAGGCGGCAGCGTCCACCTGCTCGAATGGCCAAGCGTGCCGCAAGTCCCGGCTGACCGCACGAAATGGGATGCGCTGCGCAGCCTGCGCGAGCGCGTCAACGAAGCGATCGAGCCGCTGCGGCGCGAAAAAACCATCCGCTCCAGCCTCGAAGCCGAAGTGACGGTGCCGGCATCTGCGGTGCCCGAAGGCGTGAGCGATGAACAGCTCGCCGAATTGTTCATCACCGCGACAGTCACACGGGGCCAAAGCGATGAGGTGACGGTAATCAAGACTTCCCACGCCAAATGCGGACGCTGCTGGCGCCACCTGCCCGACGTGGCTGAGGATGGCGCGCTGTGCGGTCGGTGCACCAGCGTGGTCAAAGCTTGGGATGCGGCTGCGCTATGAGAGGTTTGATCACCAAGAACCGCGTGATCGGTCTGCTGCTCGCCGCGTTCATCGCGCTGAGCGACCAATTGGTGAAATCCTACGTCATCGGCACGCTCGAATTGCGCGAAGTGCGTCACATCCCACTGTTGCCCTTCTTTGACCTCACCTATGTCGAGAATCGCGGCATTTCCCTGGGCCTATTGCAGGCCGAAAACCTGGAAATGCGCTTTCTGCTGGTCGGAATGACCGCGCTGATCGCCTTGGTCGTGTTCATCTGGATGCTGCGCGAAAAGGCGCTGGGCGATATTCTGGGTCTGGCGCTGATCCTGGGCGGAGCGATCGGCAATATCCGCGATCGCTGGAACTTGGGCTATGTCATCGACTATGCCGACTTCCATATCGGGGATTTCCGTCCCTTCCTTGTGTTCAATATCGCCGATGCAGCTATCACCATCGGCGTTGTAATTATCCTTGCTCGAAGCCTGTTCGTGCGCGACAAGGACCAAACCACTGACGAGCCAGCGACGGAGAGCGAATCTTCCGAGCGGCCTGCGGAGAGCTAAAATGCGTGTTTTGAAATCGACCATCCTGCTTGTTTCGGCGAGCGCCATGCTGGCAGCCTGCGGTGGCAACGGAGTTTTCAATCGCGAGCGCCCTGATGAATTCGCGGTGCAGCGCCAGGCTCCGCTGGTGGTTCCGCCTGACTTCTCGCTTCAGCCGCCTAACCCGGGTGCGCCACGCCCGTCAGAAGGCACTGCGGCCGAGCAAGCACTCGAAGCGCTGTTTGGTGGTCCGGCTCCGCGCAGCCAGGTCGAAACCAGCGTGCTTGATCGCGCTGGTGCAGCCGCCCCGGGCATCAGGTCATCAATCGGCGACGCCGCAACCAACACTGTGGCCAAAGGCCGCGTGACACGCGACATCATCGCCGCACCAGAGGGTGATGGCGCGGCGGCACAGACGCTGATCCCCAGCTGATTGATCTAAGTTGATTGGCCTAAGCTGATCGCATAGCGCTGCCGCACATCAGCGGCATCACGCCAAACCCGCTAAATCTCTTTGCTGACCAGGATCTTGTCGATCCTGCGGCGATCCATATCGATCACTTCAAAGCGCCAGCCTTGATCGCTGAAGGTGTCTCCAGCAACCGGAAGACGCTTGAGCACGGACAGCACATATCCAGCAACCGTCCCGAATTCGCGGCTCTCGTCATATTCCAAGCCGAGCCGATCGGCCAAAGCATCCGCCGACAACGCGCCAGAGATGAGCAAAGTGCCATCGCTGCATTCGACCAATTGCGGAGCGTCGCCCTCGTCGCGATCGCTGACAAAGTCGCCCGCAATCGCCGTCAGCAGATCGACCGGGGTCACGATTCCGTCGAGATGGCCATATTCATCATGCACCATCGCCATCGCAATATCGGCTTGCTGCAGCACGCGCAGAGCGTCCATCGCATCGAGCTGATCGGGCACGACTTCGGCTTTGCGCATCATGCGCTTGAGCGAGACTTTCTTGCCGGCAACGAAGGCGGCCAGGACTTCGCGTACTTTGACCACGCCCAGTATATTGTCCGGCGATCCTTCGGCGACCGGCAGCAGTGAATGCGGACTGTCTTCGATCGCCTGCTTGATCTCAGCCTCGCTCGCCTCGACATCGATCCAGTCAAGCTCGGTCCGAGGCGTCATCATCTCGCGGACGGGGCGTTCGGTCAGCCGCACGACCCCGGTCAGGATCTGGTGCTGTTCAACCTCGATCACGCCTGATCGTGTCGCCTCAGCAAAAATCATCTGCAGCTCTTCGGCGGTGACAGAGTTTTGCTTGCCACGACGAATGCCGAACAGGCGGATAATCCCGGCGGAACTGGTATCGAGCAGCCACACCAGCGGCGCCGCGATGGTTGCCAACATCGCCATCGGTCGCGCCATGACCAGCGAGATCGGAACCGCAGCACGCAATGCCAGCTGCTTGGGCACGAGCTCACCCACGACGACGCTGAAATAGGTTGTCAGAGCGATCACCAGGACAAAGGCGGCCTGAGTCGCCATATCTTCGGGCACACCAAGCAGAGCGAGCCGCTCACCCACCGGCACATCCAGCGCCGCGCCAGACAGGGCACCGGTGATGATCGCAATCAGCGTGATTCCGATTTGTACCGTCGAAAGGAATTTGCCGGGTTCAGCCGCCAGGGACAGCGCGATGCGCGCGCTCGCTGAGCCGTCCTCGCGCTTTGCCTCAAGCCGCGCGGTCTTAGCCGAAACGATCGCCAGCTCGGACATGGCGAACACGCCATTGAGCACGATCAGCCCGGCGATCATCAACAAGTCTGTCCATGGGAATGGTGTCACAACCACAATCGCTAGCACAATTGAACGAATGTGCCAGCCATCTGGCGCGCAAGGTGTCGACAATCCGCATGTGGCTAAGCTGAAAACCCCGTTCAGCTCGCGGCAAAGCGGGCTACGGCACGGATGGCTCGAGTGGACGCAGGCTTGGCTTTCGTCCCTTGCGTGGACCGAGTGGTCGTGCGAGCCACGCAAATCAAGGAGGACCAAACACTATGAAGACCTCAAAACTAATTCTCTCGAGCACCGCTGCACTGGCGCTGGTTACCACCAGCGGGTGCGTTACCGATCCCAATACAGGCCAGCAGAAAGTGTCGCGCACCGCCATCGGCGCTGCCTTAGGCGGCACGCTGGGCTATCTCCTCGGCGGAGCCATTGGCGGCGATGCAGCGCGCATTATCGGCGCTGGCATTGGCGGCACGGCGGGTGCCGTGATCGGCGACCAGTTCGACGATCAGATCAAGGAGTTGGACGAGCAGACCGAAGGCTCTGGCGTCGATGTTGAAGAAGTCGGCGATCAGGACGCAATCCTGGTGCGCTTGCCCGATGGTGTGACCTTCGCGCGCGGCTCAGCCGATATCAATCCAGGCTTTTACGAGACCCTCGACGCGGTCGCCGACAGTCTGGTGAAATATCCCAACAGCCTGATCGACGTATACGGCTTCACCGATACGACCGGCTCTGATGCGCTCAACCAGGGCCTATCAGAGCGACGGGCACGGTCGGTTGCTGACTACCTTGCCGCCCGCGGTGTTGCGCGCAGCCGGATCGCTACGCAGGGCTATGGCGAAAGCTATGAATTCCTGCGCGTCAAAACCGGCGACAATGTTGACGAACCGCTCAACCGCCGGGTTGAAATCAAGATCATTCCGATCAGCCAGGATGACGTCGCCGAAGCGCGCAACTAGGCCTGATTGAGAAGAAGATATGAGGGGTCGGTCCAGTGGGCCGGCCCCTTTGCTTTGGGCGCCCGTAGAGCCGATCTGAGGACATCAATTGGACGTCAGGCCCTTCGCCCTGCCAGCGAGCCGTTCAACCGCCTGGTGGTGTATTTCTGGGGCGCTCACAAGCACACCAAAGGCGCGCGGATCACGCTTATTGTAGCCGAGCGGTTTGCCAAACGCGTCGGACACTTGCGCGCCCGCTTCCCTGGCAATCAGGGTCGCCGCGCCAACATCCCATTCGAATCCCCACCGCAGGGTCGCGACCAGATCGGCTTGATCGGCGGCGACCATCGCGATTCTCAAGGCAATCGAGTTGGGCTTGTCGACGGGAACGAGGTCGCTGTCGGCCGTGGGCAATTGCTCGATCGGAACCCGCGCTCCGGCAAATTCGGTCCGGACCGAAGAGCGAATCGGCGCTCCATTGAGCGTCGCGCCCTGTCCCGCCACAGCGAGGAATTCCTCATTTCGAGCGGGTGCCGAGAGCATTCCAATCAGCGGGCGACCAGCGCTGATCAGCGCGACTGAGACCGACCAGCCAGCGCGCCCGCGGATAAAGTCACGCGTGCCGTCGACCGGATCGACCAACCAAATCAGATCCTTATCAAGACGTTCGGGGTCATCAGCGGTCTCCTCTGACAACCATCCAGCTGCCGGGAGCAGCGCGCCCAGCTCGCGCTTGAGAAAGGCATCGACTTCAAGATCAGCCTCGCTGACCGGGCTGCCCGGCTCCTTTTCCCAGCTCGAAACCTGATGCCCCGCCCCTGGCCAGCGCGAATGCGCAATCCGGCCCGCTTCGCGAACGATTTTTTCGAGGCGATCCCTATCAATCATGTCAAGTTCAGTGGTGAGCGTGCGAAGCACACTTTTCAAGTCGTTGAATCCATGCTTAGGCCGCTTTCACACCTGCGACTGTGAAGAAGCAGGACGGAAAAATCACATCCTCTCTCCCAGCGAATGAACAAGGGATCGTTTCGGCATGAACATTCACGAATACCAGGCCAAGGAATTGCTGGCTGAACATGGCATCGCGGTGCCAGCCGGCCACGCCGCTCTGACGGTTGAAGAAGCGGTTGAAGGCGCCAAGAAGCTGCCCGGCCCGCTCTATGTTGTGAAAGCCCAGATCCATGCTGGCGGCCGCGGCAAGGGCAAGTTCAAGGAATTGCCTGAAGACGCCAAAGGCGGCGTCCGCTTGGCTTTCTCGCTCGACGAAGTCGAAAGCCACGCCAAGGAAATGCTCGGCAACACGCTGGTGACGATCCAGACTGGTGCTGACGGCAAGGTGGTCAACCGGCTCTATGTCACCGACGGCGTTGACATTGAGAGCGAATATTACCTCGCCATGCTGGTTGATCGCGCCACCGGCCGTGTCGCCATGGTCGCGTCGACCGAAGGCGGGATGGACATTGAAGACGTCGCGCATGAGACGCCTGAAAAGATCACCACGATCACAATCAATCCGGCCCAGGGCTTCATGCCCCATCACGGTCGCGCCGTGGCCTTCGCGCTCAAGCTTGAAGGCGATCTCAACAAGCAATGCCAGAAGCTGGCCAAGCAGCTCTACAACGCCTTCATGGCGAGCGATTGCGACATGCTTGAAATCAACCCGCTGGTCGAGACCAAGCCCGACGCAGACGGCAAGGCTCACCTGCTGGTGCTCGACACCAAGATGAGCTTTGATTCGAACGCGCTCTATCGCCACCCGGCGATCGAAGCGATGCGCGACGAGACCGAGGAAGACCCGGCCGAAGTCGAAGCCAGCGAATACGATCTCGCTTACATCAAGCTCGACGGCAATATCGGCTGCATGGTCAACGGCGCAGGTCTTGCCATGGCGACGATGGACATCATCAAGCTCAACGGCGCCTTCCCGGCCAACTTCCTTGATGTGGGCGGCGGCGCAACCACGGAAAAGGTCACCGCGGCGTTCAAGATCATCCTCAAAGATCCGGCGGTCGAGGGCATCCTCGTCAACATCTTTGGCGGGATCATGAAGTGCGACATCATCGCCAATGGCGTGGTGCAGGCGGCCAAGGACGTGAACCTGCAGGTTCCGCTGGTGGTTCGCCTCGAAGGCACCAATGTCGAAGCGGGCAAGGAAATCCTGGCCAATTCGGGCCTCGCCATCGTCCCTGCTGACGACCTGGGCGACGCTGCCAAGAAGATCGTGGCAGAGGTCAAGAAAGCCGCTTAAGCCGCGCGCTAACGCGAATGCCAAAAGAGGCCGTGCCGGCAATTATCGGCGCGGCCTTTTTGCTAGTTATTCGGCTGGTCCGGGCTCCGGCAGGATCGGTTCACTGCTGTCCTGGTAGGTCAGCCAGTTCTGCCAGATATCATGCGTGCGCTTCTCGATCAGGCGGATTTCACAGCGCAGCGCCATCGCGTTGCGGATCGTGCCATCCTTCCAATGCTCGTAGACGTCCATGCAGGCCAGCTCGCGATACTGCTCTGCGGCAGCCTGCGTTGCCCGCATTCGCCTTTCGCGTTCAGTCATGCGCGCGGTTAGACCGTTCGGCCCGGCCACCGCCGTCTCAAAATAGAGCTGCTCGCGCTGCTCTGCGCGATCGCGAATATCAGCCAGGCATTTGTTGATTGCGTAAGTCGACGCGGCATCGCCGCAGGCATGGAGCTCCAGCTCAGTAGGCACGGCCTTGCCAAATTCAAACACCAGTTCCTGTGGCTCCGGCTTGTCGCTGCGCATCCGCACTGCGGCGACCAGGCCTTCACCCGGACGCTCAGGATCGGCGCAGCGCAGCGTCAGGGCATTGAAATAGGCCGCGCAGGGCTCGATCGCGACCAGTCGGAAGGCCAGCATTTCGTCTTTCTCTTCCCACCCGGTGAGATCGGCATTGAAATGCTTGAGCCGCAACACCAGCGATCCCTCTTCCTCCATCAGATAGAGGATCTCGCTGAACTGGATCGAGCCATCCGCGGCCTCTTGCACAAAGGTGCCAACCATCGTTCCGCCCATGGGCTTGAGCCAGCTCTCCATGGCCGGCGCACCGCCAATCCCATCGCCAATCCACTGGCCCTCAAGCCAATCCATCTGCTCAAGTGTCGCGGGAGGCGATTCGAATTCTTCTTCGCCGATGCGCGTCTCTTGGGCCGAAAGCGGCATGGCTAGCGAAAATGCCAGCAAAGCCAGTCCAAACACTCTTCCAATTGCAAACATTGCATCTCTCCTGCCGGTTACGGCCAACCGCATGCAACTCTAGCGCATTTTGCCCCAAAGCAGAGGGTTGACGAAACAAGGACGTACGGCGAGACCGATTTTCGACAGACATGAAATAAAAATCTCGACCACCGGGCTTGCTTGACGTTTACGTAAACGCGAGTTAGGGCGGCGGCGAAATTTGAGTTTGCCTGATAAGAGGCCGGTAAGGCCAAAGGAAGGAACCCATATGAAAATCCTCGTGCCCGTCAAACGGGTGATCGATTACAACGTCAAGCCGCGGGTCAAAGCCGACGGCACCGGTGTCGATCTCGCCAATGTCAAAATGAGCATGAACCCGTTTGATGAAATCGCCGTTGAAGAAGCGATCCGGATCAAGGAAGCTGGCAAAGCGGAAGAGATCGTTGCGGTCTCGATCGGCCCGGCAAAGGCGCAGGAAACCCTGCGAACTGCGCTCGCCATGGGCGCCGATCGCGCCATCCTGGTCGAATCGGACGAGGAAGTTGAGCCGCTGGCGGTTGCCAAAATTCTCAAGGCTATTGCTGACGAAGAGCAGCCGGGCCTGATCATTCTTGGCAAGCAGTCGATTTCAGATGACAGCAACCAGACTGGCCAGATGCTGGCTGCGCTGATGGGTCGCCCCCAAGGCACCTTTGCCAACACAGTCGAGGTTGATGGTGACAGTGTTGCCGTGAAGCGCGAGATCGATGGCGGCCTGGAAACGGTCAAGCTGACCCTGCCCGCGATCGTGACCACCGATTTGCGTCTCAACGAGCCGCGCTACGCTTCGCTGCCCAACATCATGAAGGCCAAGAAGAAGCCGCTCGATACCAAGGCTCCTGGTGATTACGGAGTGGATGTGGCTCCGCGCCTCACCACCACCAATGTCGCAGAACCACCCGTCCGTCAGGCTGGCGAAAAGGTCGCCGATGTCGACGAGCTGGTCGCCAAGATTAAGGCCCTCGGGATCGCCTAAGCGCGGCTGAGCTGGAAAAGGATAGAAATCACATGAACACTCTGGTTCTGGTCGAGCACGACAATTCGACGCTCAATGACGCAACTTTGGCCGTGGTCACGGCTGCAAGCCAAATCGGCGAAGTCCACGCCCTGGTCGCTGGCAGCAATTGCGGCGGTGTGGCAGACGCTGCCGCGAAAATCGCAGGCGTTTCCAAAGTCCTCAAGGCCGACGACGCTGCCTATGGCGAAGGCCTGGCGGAAAACGTTGCACCGCTCGTTGCCGGCCTCATGGATGGCTACGACGCTTTCCTCGCGCCTGCGACGACATCGGGCAAGAACATCGCGCCACGCGTGGCTGCCATGCTTGACGTGATGCAGATCTCCGACATTCTCTCGGTCGAAGGTGACAACACCTTCACTCGCCCGATTTATGCCGGCAACGCCATCGCAACCGTCAAATCATCCGACCCCAAGCTGGTGATCACCGTTCGCGGCACCGCTTTTGACAAGGCCGAAGCCGAAGGCGGCTCGGCCGGTGTCGAAGACGCCGCTGGCCCGGGTGATGCAGGCATTTCGAGCTTTGTCAGCCGCGAAGTGGCTGATGGCGGCGATCGCCCTGAGCTCGCAAGCGCCAATATCATCGTTTCTGGTGGCCGCGCGCTCAAGGACGGCGAGACGTTCGAAGCCGTGATCAATCCGCTGGCAGACAAGCTGGGCGCCGCCATTGGCGCATCGCGCGCTGCGGTCGATGCGGGCTACGTTCCGAACGATTATCAGGTTGGCCAGACGGGCAAGATCGTCGCTCCTGAAGTCTATATCGCGATCGGCATTTCGGGTGCGATCCAGCACTTGGCCGGTATGAAGGATTCGAAGACGATCATCGCGATCAACAAGGACGAAGACGCACCGATCTTCCAGGTTGCTGATATCGGCCTGGTGGCAGACCTCTTCAACGCCGTGCCGGAGCTGACGCAAAAGCTCGGCTAGTTTGGCCATCCTTTGAAAAGATCAGACCTCCGGCAAGCTTGGATGGCTTGTCGGAGGTTTTTCTATGGGTCGCGCCTTCATGCAGGCGACGAACATCCCAGTCGCCTTGGGCGTTGCTAGGTCGCTAGAATAGACTGTCGAGGAAGTGGATCGTCATGCCGACGAGGCCGCCGACCAGCGTTCCGTTGATGCGGATGAACTGAAGATCACGCCCGACCGCATTCTCGATCCGTCCGGTGATGGTTGTCGCGTCCCAGCGCTTGACCGTTTCTGAGACAAGCGTGACGATCTCTTCGCCATAGCGCGTTGCAACGCCAACGGCAGTGCGACGGGCAAAGCGATTGATCTGCAGCTGCAGCCGCTCATCGGTCTTGAGCGCTTCGCCCAGCTCCGCCAGGCCCTTGCGCATATCATTGCCCAATGTGCTGTCAGGGTCACGCGCGCGGCGAATTAGCGATTGGCGGATGCGTTCCCACACGCCCAGCCACCATTCGGCCACCGCCGGATTCTCGAGCAGGTCGCGCTTCATATACTCGACCCGTTCGCGCGTATCGGGATCGTGCTGCAAGTCTTGCGCGAGCTTGGCCAGGCCTTCCTCGATCTTGCCACGAAGCGGATGTTCCGGATCGACCAGCACTTCGGCCAGCAGTTTGTAGAGACCATCCAGGACCGAGCCCGAAATGCGCTCATCCAGTCCGGTCCAGCGCAACACCGCATTGGCGCGATTGTGGATCAGCTCGCGAAGCGTCTCTTCATTGTCTTCAATGGTCAGGCCAGCCCAGCGGATGAAACCATCCATCAGCGGCATGTGGCGTTGATCAGCGATGGCGCCTTCAAGCATGCGACCGAGCAGGGGTGAAATGTCGAGCTTGCCCAACTGCCCTGCAAGGCCGGACCGCACCTGGTTGCCCAATCGGTCAGGATCGAGCGATTCGAGGATTTCGGCGAGCAATTCGGCCGCGCCACCGGTGATGCGCGAACGGTGATCAGGTCCGCCCTCTTCAGCGGGTGAAGCGACCAGAAAATCTCCCACCGCTCGCGCTACATTCATGCCCTGCATCCGCCGCGCGACCACCGATGGTGTGAGGAAATTCTCCTTGAGGAAGCGCGCCATCGTATCCGCGATACGATCCTTGTTCTCAGGGATGATTGCCGTGTGCGGGATCGGCAGGCCCAGCGGGTGGCGGAACAGAGCGGTCACCGCGAACCAGTCGGCAATCCCGCCCACCAGCGCCGCTTCGGCGAAGGCGTGGGCATAGCCCCAGGCCGGATGCCAATCGAGGACCTGCTTGGTGGCGACAAAACTTGCCGCCATCAACACCAGCAGCCCCGTCGCGGTCCAGCGCATGCGGCGCGCGACATCAGGCGTCAGCGGCTCTCCGACGCGGATCATTGGAGACGGGTTGGCGGTCGTCATATCGGACCCATTTGCCCGCAAACTGCCCAAGAATCACTCAGAATCGTTCACCTGTCCGCAGCGGCTCACTCGGCCGGCTCGGCTCCCGGTGGCAGACGGCTGGCCGGAACGGCTCCCGGCAGCGCCTCCGGTGCGCCAGGATCAAGCTCGCGATCTTCATCGCCTGGCTTGTAGGTCAACACCTTGTCGCGCAGCCACGGACCTACCCGCTTCTCGAACCCGTCCGCCAGGCTGAAACCAGCAGGGACGATCAGCAATGTCAGGACCGTCGACAGGATCAGGCCGCCAATCACGACAATACCCATCGGCTGGCGCCAGGCCCCATCGCCGGTCAGCGAGATCGCGGTCGGCACCATGCCGGCAGTCATTGCCACTGTCGTCATCACGATCGGCTGCGCACGCTTGTGGCCCGCTTCCATGATCGATTCGAGCTTGGCCGTGCCTTTGGCCATTTCCTCAATCGCAAAGTCGATCAGCAGGATCGAGTTCTTGGAGACGATGCCAAGCAACAACAGGATCCCGATATAGACCGGCATACTTTGCGGCTGGCCCACCAGCCAGATCAGCATGATGCCGCCAAGCGGAGCCAGCAACAGCGAGGTCATATTGACCAGCGGGCTCATCAGGCGCTTGTAGAGCAAGACCAGCACCGCGAAGACCAGCAGGAAGCCAGCGACGATCGCGATCATCAGGCTGGTCATCATCTCTTGCTGCCATTCGTCTTCGCCCACCACATCGCGGATCACGCCCTGCGGCAAGTCCGCCAGAATGGGCAGTGCGTCGACCTGCTGTTGTGCTTCGCCCTTGAGGACGCCGTCGGCAAGATCAGCACCGACCAGCACGCGACGATTCTGGTTGTAACGTTGAATCGCGGTTGGGCCCGAACCGAAGGAGATATTGGCCACCCTGCCCAGCGGGACAGATCCGCCATTGATGGTCTGGACCGGCAGATTCTCGATCGTCGACAGATCGCTGCGCGCCTCTGGCGACAATTTCACGCGGATCGGGATTTGCCGATCCGAAAGCGAGAACTTGGCTGCATTCTGCTCAATCTCACCGAGGGTCGCGATGCGGATCGTCTGGCTCAGCGCGATGGTCGTAACGCCCAGCTCAGCTGCGATCTCTTCACGCGGTTCAATGATGATCTCGGGCCGGTTGATGTCCGCACTGATGCGCGGCGCCACAATCGCGTTGATGCCCTTCATCTGCTCGACCAGAGTGGTCGCGGTTTCGTTGAGCAGGTCAGGGTCAGACCCAGCGAGCATGACCGTCAGGTCGCGGCCCGAGCCAAATCCGCCGCTCTGCGATTCAAACCGCACACGCGCGTCTGGAATGTCGGCGAAGAGCGGGCCAACTTCGCGCTCAAACTTGATCGAAGACCGTTCGCGATCTTCCTTGAGGGTGATGTAGATGCTGGCATTGCCGATCCGCACCCGCTCAAGCATCAGCTCAACTTCCTGCTGCTGCTCAAGAATGTCGACGACCTGTTCAGTCACTCGCTTGGTGGTTGCGAGCGTGGTGCCTGGCACCATCTCGATGTCGACCGTGCTGTTCGAATCGTCAATCGAAGGCTGGAACTGCCCTGGGATCTGGCCGAACAGCAGGATCGTGACCAGCAATGAGAACCAGCCAACACCCAGCATCCAAACCCGGTGGTCGTAGAAACGCGCGGTGAGATAGGCGAAGCTCTGCCGCAGCCGACTGCCATTCTTGCTTCCAGGCAGTTCGATGAGCTTGAACACCAGCCAGCCGGCCAGGAGGCCGATGGCGACAGCGAACACCAAGGTGATCACTTCGAAAATTTTGGCGACAAAGCCGAAGGCAAAGCCGTATTCATCGTCGGATACCAAGCCGCCCATCGTGTCAGGGATGTTGAGCCCGTTGAGAGCTCCGAAGCTAGCGAACAGACCGCCAGCGGTGGCGCCGAGCAGAATGAACGTCACCAGCAACAGCGACAGGGCGTAGAGGAAGCGGCGCTTGGGCCCTGGCAGGCCTTCGCGACGACGGCGCATCTTCCCGCGATCGAGTGACCACGACAGAATGCGCATATAGCGGTCCATCCATGGGCCTTCGCCATGCGCAGCATTGCCTTTGGCGGACAGGAAATAGGCCGCCAATAGCGGCGTTATCATTCGCGCGACCGCCAAGCTCATCAACACGGCGATCACCACGGTGAGGCCAAAGTTCTGGAAGAACTGGCCCGAAATGCCCGGCATCAAGCCGACCGGCAGGAACACCGCGACGATGCAGAAACTGGTCGCAACCACGGGCAGACCAATCTCGTCCGCCGCGTCGATACTGGCCTGATAGGCGGTCTTGCCCATCCTCATATGTCGGACGATATTCTCGATCTCCACGATCGCGTCATCGACCAAGACACCCGCCACCAGCGCCAAGGCCAGCAGCGACAAGAAGTTGAGGTTGAACCCAAGCAGATCCATGAACCAGAAGGTGGGGATCGCGGATAGCGGGATGGCGACTGCCGAGATAAAGGTCGCGCGCCAATCACGCAGGAAGAAGAACACCACCACAACGGCCAGCAACGCCCCTTCAATCAGGGCGCGCATCGAGCTGCTATATTGGCTCTCTGTGTATTTGACAGTGTTGAACAGCTGGATGAATTTCACATCCGGGTTCTCAAGCTCGATCTGAGCAATCTCCGCCTTCGCCTCATCATACACCGTGACGTCAGAGGCGCCTCGGGCGCGGCTCATATAGAAGTTCACGACTTCGCGGTCGCCCACCTCGCTGATCGAGGTCCGCTCCGAGAAGCCGTCGCGCACCGTGGCAACATCGGCCAGTCGGATGGTCCGACCTCCGCCAAGCTGAATCTGGCGCTGCGACAATTCATAGGCTGTGTCGTTGTTGCCCAGAACACGCAGCGACTGACGCGTGCCGCCGACTTCTGCAAGGCCGCCCGCGGCGTCGATATTGGATTGGCGCAGCACAGAATTGATCTGCGATGCGGTGACACCCAAAGCCTGCATCTTCGAGGGGTCGAGGATCACTTCGATTTCGCGGTTCACACCGCCCCAGCGACCAACTTCGGCCATGCCGGAAATGTCGGTGAGCCGCTTCGACACTGTGTCGTCGATAAACCAGCTGAGCTGCTCGATCGTCATATCGTTGGCTTCGACGGCGTAAATGCCCAGGAAGCCGCCAGCGATTTCAGCCTTGGTTATGCGCGGCTCGAGAATGCCATCGGGCAGGCTGCCGCGGATCGTGTCGATCGAATTCTTGACCTCGACAACCGCATCATCGGGGTCTGTGCCGATTTCAAACTCGACAAAGGTGCCCGAATTGCCTTCACGCGCGGTCGAATTGATCGATTTGACCCCGTTGATCGAGCTCAGCGCGCTTTCCACCCGCTGGGTGATCTGGTTTTCGATCTCAGTCGGAGCGGCACCCGGCTGCGAAATCGAAACCTGCACCCCAGGAAATTCGACATCCGGATTGTTGGTGACGTCCATCCGCGCAAAACTGAGCAAGCCAGCAAACAACAGGCCGGTGAAGATCACCAGCGGTATTACCGGATTGCGGATCGACCAGGCCGAGATGTTACGAAAGTTCATGGGGGTGCCTAACTGCTAGATCGAAGCTTGTTTCCTATGGGCTTGCCAGCGTCGGAAAGTCGAGCCCTATGCTCAGCTCTCCTGCCGTCTTGGATTGACCGTTTCTCCAGGATTGAGGAATCCGCCAGCACGCAAGACCACGGATTCTGTACCGTCGAGACCATCGACGATCGCGATACCATCTGCGGTTGCCATGCCGGTGGTTACGCTGCGGCGTACCGCTTTGTTCTCAGCATCGACGATATAGACAAAACTGCCTTCAGCATCTGCCAGGACAGCACTCTCGGGAAGCACGGTCGCTACCAAAGTGCCACTGTTGATGCGGGCCGTCGCAAAGCCGCCCGGGCGCAGTTCCGACGCATAAGACAGAGCGATACGCGCCGTGCCTTGACGGTTTTGAGCGTCGATCACCGGCGAAAGCTGCCACACCTGGCCAGAGAAGCTCTTATCCGATCCGGTCGGGACGACCGAGGCCGTTACGCCTTGCGAAAGCGTAGCGAGCTGATCTTCGCTGACTTGAGCAAGCATCTCCATCTCACCGCCGCGGGCAATGTTGAACAGAGCCGGCGTGCCGCCGCCGACCGTTTGGCCGGGCTCGACATTGCGCGACAGGACCAGGCCAGCCGCGGGAGCGACGATGTTCAGCCGCGCATTGCGTGCCCGCAGCTCATTCAATTGCGCCTCTGCAACCTTCACGCGTGCCTGCGCTGAATCGCGCGTAGCGGTCAGACGATCAACGTCAGCCTTGGAAACAAAGCCGCGCTCAACCAACTGCAACGCGCGATCAAGATTGGCTTGAGCAAGGTCGGCATCGGCCTTGGACACTTCGATCTGCGCCGCTTGGGCCGCGGCCTGCTGCGATTGCACCGAGCGATCGATCACAGCAAGGATCTGGCCTTGGCGCACCCAATCACCAGCGTCGACCGGAACCGAGATCACCCGGCCACCTTCGCCGACAACGCCAACCGGCATCTCGCGGCGGGCAGCAATCGTGCCCGGCGCATTGACGACACCGGAGACTGTGGTCTGTCCGGGAGCCACGACCGTTACGGTTGGCGCCTGTGCATTGTCATCGGGAGCCGCTTCGGTGCCGCCTGCAGACAACGCAAAATAGGCGCCAATCGCGAGGATGGCGGCCAGCAAAAGGAAAATGACGATTCCGAGCCGCATCGACATGAAAGATCCGCGCTCTCTTGCGCCAGAGAGGTCAGCGGGGACGGTATCTGCAGCTTCTGCCTGAATGTTGCTCGCGTAATTCATGGTTATTCCCTGGTTGTCCGGGTGTATTATACGCATAACTCACCCGGCGCAATACCTCTTAGGCCTGCAGCAGGAAATCAGCAATCCGCGCTTCGACTGACGACTTTGAGCCTAGACGAGCAACATTTGGCGGCGCGCGGTCGAAATTCCGGTGTTTGGACGCAAAAGGGGCGGAGCAGCTTGCGCCGCCCCGCCCCTGATTATGTTGAATGGGTCGTCGTTTAGCGAACGCGGCCGCGCTGGATCAGATTGACCACGCCCAGCAGCACAATCGCGCCAACCACAGCCACACCCAGACCCGTGAGCGAGAATTCCTGCACGCTGCCGCTGATTCCCAGCAGTGGTCCGGCAATCATGTTGCCGACAACCGAGCCCACGCATCCAACGACGATGTTCCAGAAAATGCCCATTGATGCATCGCGATTCATCACGAGGCTGGCCAGCCAGCCTGCAATCCCGCCAACGACCAATGCAATAATCCAACCCATGTACTATCCCTCCTGCAATTCTTGATACCGACATCCAGCGTGTGCGCCATGATGCGGCAAGCCCGCAGCGTCATTCGCTACGGGCGCCAAGCATTTCTAGGAGATTTTTGAAGCGGATGCGAGTCATGCATCCGTTTGCAGCACGCGATTAGTATTTGAGCTGGCGCTCATACAGGTCGCGATAATGCTGAATCCGCGTCACACGCAGGCCTTGCATGCCAGAGCGATCGACAGCGCGCTGCCAGGAAGCAAATTCCTCAAGCGTCAGACCGTAGCGCTCAAGCACTTCGTCAATAGTAAGCAATCCGCCGTTCACGGCAGCCACTACTTCGGCTTTGCGCCGCACCACCCACCGTTTGGTGTTGGGCGAAGGCAAATCGTCGAGCGTCAATGGCTCGCCGAGTGGGCCGATCACCTGGGCCGGACGGATATCCTGGTTCTCAATCATAAATCGTCTCTTCGTCGCCTCTTGCCACGTAGCCCTCTTCTTTTGACCTTATGGCATTGGAGGCTTTGCGAGCCTCTAAAACATCACGGTTAATAACCCGTTGGTCATCTCCGTATTCGAAAGATTCAGCCGCATTCAGAGCGATGGAGCGGTCATCTTCAGCGGTCGCTGACACTCCCTCGCGCATGGCGACTCGCAAATCGCGAGCTGCATTGAGGCGCGCTGCCAACTCATTCCAATCCAGTTTGCGCAGACCATCCTGGGTCTGCACAGCAGCCTCACCCGGAACCGAAATTCCAGGCGCGAACGCAGATTGAGCAGGCATTGTCTTCTCGAACATGGCGCTGTCTTAGCGAGAGCAAGTCAAGATGTGGTAAAGCCGGGATTTACCAGCCCTTAGGATTAGCACCGATCAAAAAGGCAGGGATTTGATCGGTTTCTGCCACCGGGATGCAGCGGATTCACGGGGGTGGCGGGCGACGCAAAGGCGGTGTAAAGGCGCGCCATTCATGACCGATCCGTCACTTCTCGATGCCAGCCCTTTGACCGGGCTTGATGCTGCAGCTTTGTTCGATCTGCCCAAACCGGCAGCCGAAAGCCGAATCGTTGTCGCTATGAGCGGCGGAGTCGATTCGTCCGTTGTTGCTGCCTTGGCAGCACAGACGGGTGCCGAAGTTATCGGAATCACGCTCCAGCTTTATGATTACGGCGCAGCGACGGGTCGCAAGGGCGCTTGCTGCGCCGGCGATGATATCCAGGATGCCCGCGCCGTGTCCGATCGGCTTGGCATTGCGCATTACGTGTTCGATCACGAAAGCGCATTTCGCGAGGATGTGGTCGACCAGTTCGCCGACGAATATCTCGCGGGTCGCACGCCGGTGCCCTGCATCCGCTGCAATATGGGTCCCAAATTCACTGATCTGTTCCGCATGGCTCGCGAATTGGGAGCCGACTGCCTCGCCACCGGTCATTATGTCCGGCGGATTATGGCTGATCACGGACCCGAACTGTATCGCGCTGTCGATCCAGCGCGAGACCAGTCATACTTCCTTTATGCCACCACGCATGAACAGCTCGACTATATCCGCTTTCCACTCGGCGGCCTGCCCAAGACCCAGGTGCGCGAGCTGGCCGAAGCCGCTGGCCTGCGCAACGCGGCCAAGCCGGACAGCCAGGACATCTGCTTCGTCCCGGACGGCAATTACGCCAAGATCGTCACCAAACTGCGCCCCGAAGGCGGAGTGCCGGGTGCGATCGTTCACGCCGCAACGGGAACCAAGCTGGGCGAGCACAAGGGCATCGTCCACTTCACAGTTGGCCAGCGCAAGGGCCTTGAGATTGGCGGGCAGCCAGAGCCGCTCTATGTCGTCGGACTCGATGCCGAGAGCCGCGAAGTCCGCGTTGGCCCCAAGGCCATGCTCGCGGTCCGCGAAGCGGAAATCATCGAAACCAATGCGATTGGACCGCTGCCCGACGAGCCTCTGAGCGCCAAAGTCAGAAGCCTGGCGAAGCCGGTGCCGATCGAAGTGGTCGGGCCGTTTGGCGACGGTGCAAGCACGGTGATCCGCTTTGCCGAGCCGGAATTTGGCGTCGCCCCTGGTCAAGCGGCGGTGATCTATGCCGGAGAGCGCGTTGTCGGCGGTGGGTGGATCGATTCGACCCGCTCGGCGGTGTAGCCGCGCTTAGCCGTCCCACTCTTCAAGCACACAACCATAGCCTTCGCGATAAGTCGCCGTGGTTTCCGCGATCAGCGGGAAACGCGCGGTCACGCTTTGATTAGCCTCATTGTCCGCCAAAGTGACCAATTCCATCCCGCTCAACTTGTCCTTTTCGCAATCTTCCAGACTGCGACCGGCGACAAAGCGACATGAGCAGACCACACGCGCCGAATAGCTGGTGGCGACGCTGGCATAGGCTTGCGCTGGCTCGCGATTGATCCAGGCCAGCGCAGCAAGCACGACCAGCACTAGGATGATCATCCATCCGAACATCCGGCCAACAAGCGATCGTGATTTTGAATTTGCCATTGCCAAGCCGGTGTCCTTGAGAAATGTAGGGCGCATGAATTCGCGCAGCTCCATCTCTATCTCCACCGCGGGGCTCCTGCCAAGCCTTGCTTTGCTCCTCTCCGCTTGTGGCGAGGCGCCTCCGCCCCCAGCCGAACCTCTGAGCGACGAAGACCTCGCTGCGGTGACCGACCAGGCTGGCGCTCCGCGCAAGCAATTGGCGCGCGAGGTCGACGATCTGTTCACCCAGCCAGGCATTGGCGAGACCCGGGCAGTGGTGTTGTTCGCTGACGGAGAGCTGGCGGCAGAACGCTATGGCGATGGCTATGATGCGGACACTCGGTTCGTCAGCTGGTCTATGGCCAAGACGATCACCGCGATCATGATCGGGATGCTGGTCGCCGACGGGAAGCTGCAGCTCGACGAAGCTGCGCCGGTGACGATGTGGCGTCGCCCCGGCGATCCGCGCGCGGAGATCACCCTGCGGCACTTGCTGCAAATGCGGTCAGGCCTGCAGCACACCGAGGCTGGAGATCCACCCTACGAATCCTCTGAAGTGCGCATGCTGTTCCTCGATGGACGCGACGACATGGCGCGATGGGCCAAAGAGCAGCCCACCGAAGCTGAGCCTGGCGCCAGGTTTGAATATTCCTCCAACACCACGGTGATCCTCGCCGATATTGCGGCTCGCGCGCTGACCGAGAGCGAAGATCCAGAAACGCGACGCAGCGCCGTCGCGACCTATCTCGATGAGCGTTTGTTTGCCCCGCTTGGCATCGAATCCATGGTCCCAGAATTTGACGCATCGGGGACATTGATCGGCGGCAGTCTGATGCATGCAACAGCCCGCGACTGGGCCAGGCTGGGCGAGTTCATGCGACTGGGTGGCAGCGCACCAAGCGGAGAGCAACTCGTCCCCCGCAGCTGGATCACGCAAATGGTCGAGCCAAGCCCGGCAAGCCCACATTACGGGTTCCAGACCTGGCTCAATCGCCCGTTCGGCAAGGAATTCAGCAGCTTTCCGCACCCGCTATTCCCAGATCGTGCGCCCGCCAGCCTGTTCGCCATGATCGGCCATATGGGCCAGTATGTGCTCGTGTCGCCCAGCCAGCGCGTCACTCTGGTGCGGCTCGGTCATTCTGATAGCGAACAGCGGCCGCCCATGTTGCAACACGCTGCGGATGTGATCGAGCTCTATCCGGAGCGCTAGCCATTGCGCATGGTCAAAGCCGAAATGCGCCTTCGACCACGGTCACGCAGGGTCCGCCAAGCCAGACGCGACCTCCATCCATCCTCAGGGTCAAATCACCACCCCGCGCCGATGCCTGGTGCGCGGTGAAACTGTTTCGGCCCAATCGCTCAGCCCAAAAGGGTGCGAGGGCTGCGTGAGCGGAACCGGTCACACTGTCCTCGTCGACGCCACCGCCTGGCACAAACACGCGGCTTACAATGTCTGATTCGTCTCCCGGGGCTGTGCAGATAAACTGATCATTGCCCAAAGCCCCGAGACCGCGAAGATCGGGATCCAGTGCCCGTACAACCGCCTCATCCTCGAACAGGAAGATGTTGTAGCGCGTGTCATTGCGGTGAACCGCGATAGGCTCAGCGCCGAGTAATGCCTCCGCTTCCGGGAATGGCTTGGGAAAAGTGTGCAGGGCCGGCAAGGCCAGCTCATACCCAGCATCGGTGCGCGCCACTTCGAGCACGCCTGATTGTCTTGTCCTAAACCGCATCCGGTCCTTTGCCCTACCCTCAGTGTCGCGAGTCAGCAGGACGTGCCCGCTGGCCAAGGTGGCGTGCCCGCACAAAGCAATTTCATAGGTCGGTGTACACCAGCGCAGCTCCCAATCGGCTTCACCGCTTGCGTCGCGCACGACAAAGGCGGTCTCCGCGAAGTTATTCTCTTCTGCGATGGCAACGAGCAAAGGATCGGGCAGCCATTCGTCGAGCACCATCACAGCCGCCTGGTTGCCGCGAAATGGACGGTCAGCAAAGGCATCGACATGCCAATAGGGGATTGTGTTCACGGACATCGGTCTGCTGCCCCGCTCACGGATAAAGCAGAGTGTTGGTCCATTCGGCGGTATCGGGCTCACGCGTGAACAGGCGGCGGTCGTGCAGCCGATTGGCGCGATCTCGCCAAAACTCGATCCGCTCTGGAGTCAGCGTGAAACCGGTCCAATGCCCTGGTCGCGGCACCTGGCCCGTTTCCGAATGGCTTGCATGCAGCTCCTTCACGCGATCGATATATGTCTGGCGCTGATCGAGCGGTCGTGATTGGTCGCTCGCGGCCGAGCCCACCTGACTTTTGTATGCCCGCGAATGGAAATAGGCGTCTGCACGTGCGGCGCTGACTTCGGTCAAAGGCCCTTCAATGCGGATCTGACGCCGCAAGCTCTTCCAGTGGAACAGCATTGCTGCGCGCATATTGGCTCGAATCTGGCCGCCTTTGTGGCTTTCAGCATTGGTGAAGAACGTAAATCCGCCTCTCTCTCCCTCGCTCACGCCATGGCCTTTGAGCAAGACCATCCGCACCGATGGTGAGCCATCGGGGGTTGAAGTGGCCAGCGCCATCGCATTGGCATCATTGGGTTCGCTTTCGCGTGCGGAGGCAAACCATTCATCAAACAGCTCAAATGGATCCGCGTCTGCCGGGATCTCGCTGTCCGCCAATTGCGCGTCATCCAAGCCTGGCAGGTCTGTCATGGCGGCACTCAAATCCTACTCGATGGAACACTTGGAACAGGGTCTATTCCGAAAAATCTGTTGCCCTTGCGGTTTCGCTTCAGCGCTGCCCCTATGGCAAGCGCGCGCCAGCTTGCCAATCGGATTAGGCGATCTCACGCATGTAGGAAAGCAGGATGAAGACCTCACCAGCCAGCAAAGGACTGCGCAATAGTGGCAATGCTTGCTTGCCTCGCCGGACTGTAGCACTTAGCTAACTCACCATGGCAGATCCTTACAGCACTCTAGGCGTCGCGCGCACCGCTTCCGAAAAGGAAATCAAAAGCGCCTATCGCAAGCTCGCCAAAGAGCTGCACCCTGATCGCAACAAAGATAACCCCAAGGCAGCCGAGCGGTTTTCCGATGCCACAAAGGCGTATGACCTGCTGTCGGACGCTGACAAGCGCGCGCAATTCGATCGCGGCGAGATCGACGCCGAAGGCAACCCGACCAACCCCTTTGGTGGTGGATTTGGCGGAGGCGGCTTTGGTGGAGGCCAGCGCAGCTATTCGTCGGAGGACTTTGGCGGCTTTACGCCGGATGATCTGGACCTTGGCGACCTGTTCGAGGGATTGTTCGGCGGAGGATCAAGAAACCGGGGGGGAGCTTCGCGACGCGGCTATAGCCAGCGGCCGCCGCCACCCCCTCCATCAAAGGGCGCTGATATCCAATACCGATTGGCGGTTCCTTTCGTGGACGCGGCGTCCGGCCAGGATCAGCGCATCACGTTGGCTGATGGCAAGACGATTGATCTCAAATTGCCTGGCGGTGTCGAAGACGGCACTCAGATGCGGCTCAAAGGCAAGGGGCATGAAGGGCCAGGCGGGCATGGTGACGGACTGGTTCTGGTTGAAGTGGGCACGCACCCATTCTTCCGCCGCGATGGCGACCACATCCGCATGGATCTGCCGCTGACTATTGATGAGGCGGTGCGCGGGGCCAAAGTCAAATGCCCCACCGTCGACGGCCCCGTCATGCTGACAATCAAACCCGGCACCAATGGCGGCACCGTGATGCGATTGGGCGGCAAGGGTTGGACCAAGAAGTCTGGCAAGCGCGGCGATCAATTGGTGACTCTCGAGATCCAATTGCCAGGCGATCTTGACGAGCTGGAGGCCAAGCTCGACGGCTGGAGCGACCCCGACAAGCCGCGTGAGAGATTTGGTCTGTAAATCATGGCTGAATCAGGTCCGCGCACCCTGTTGTCGCTCCTGAGGCCTAGCTCGCGCGCCTTCTCTGTCGCGAAGCGCACAGCAATCGGCACCTATAATGACGGCTTCATCCATGCGGGCAATCTCGCCTATCTCTCGATGCTGGCCATATTTCCGTTTTTCATTCTTGGCTCCGCGATTTTCGAAGTCGTTGGCGGCAAGGAGAACAGCCAGGCGCTGATTGAAACGGTGCTCGTCGCCATGCCGCCCGCTGTCAGCGATGTGATTGCGCCGGTTGCGCGCGATACGATGGAATCGCGTACCGGTTGGCTGTTGTGGTTTGGTGCTGCAGTGGCTCTGTGGACGGTCTCAAGCCTGGTCGAGACCATTCGCGACATATTGCGCCGCGCCTATGGCACCAAAGCGCGACAGGCCTTCTGGAAATACCGGCTGTTTTCCGTCGGCCTAATTCTCGGCGCGGTGATTGTGCTGATGGCTTCGTTGTTTGCGCAAGTGGTGATCGGCGCCGCGCAGCAAGTCATCCACACACGATTGCCCGAGCTGGACGCTGTAATCGATGCATTGCGGGTCTCACGAGTGGTTCCTGCCGCCGGTCTGGCCGCATCGCTTTATATGCTGTTTTACACGCTCACCCCTGAAGAATTCCGCGCCAAGACCTATCCCAAATGGCCTGGCGCCCTCTTCACCGCAGTCTGGTGGCTTGGCGTAACCACCGCGATGCCACCGATTCTGAGCGGGTTTTTCAGCTACAATCTTACCTATGGCAGCATGGCCGGTATCATAATCGCCCTTTTCTTTTTCTGGCTGGTCGGCTTAGGGCTGGTGGTAGGGGCAGAATTGAATGCAGCTCTGGCGCAGCCAGAGCGCAATGAGACGGACGAGGAGAATGCGCGATGACCGGACTCATGGAGGGCAAGCGTGGTCTGATTATGGGCCTGGCAAACGACAAGTCGCTCGCTTGGGGAATAGCCAAGCAGCTGGCTGAGCAGGGTGCCGAGCTGGCCTTTTCCTATCAGGGCGATGCTCTGGCCAAGCGGGTGAAGCCGCTGGCTGAACAGCTTGGGAGCGATTTCACCTTCGAGTGCGATGTGTCGAATATGGATTCGCTCGACGCTGCCTTTGAGACGCTCAAGAGCCGCTGGGATCATCTCGACTTTGTCGTCCATGCGATTGGCTTTTCAGACAAGTCAGAGCTGCGCGGGCAATATCTCGACACCAGCCTCGACAATTTCCTGATGACCATGAACATCTCGGTCTACTCATTCGTCGCGGTGAGCAAACGCGCAGCTGAAATGATGCCGGAAAGCGGCGGGTCAATTTTGACCCTCACCTATTACGGTGCCGAAAAGGTGATGCCGCATTACAATGTCATGGGCGTTGCCAAGGCTGCGCTCGAAACGAGCGTGCAATATCTGGCTAACGATCTCGGACCGCGCAATATTCGCGTCAATGCGATCAGCGCCGGGCCAATCAAGACATTGGCGGCAAGCGGGATCGGCGATTTCCGATACATCCTTAAGTGGAATGAGCTGAACACGCCGCTGCGGCGCAATGTAACGATCGACGATGTCGGCGGATCAGGCTTGTACTTTCTGTCTGATTTATCATCCGGCGCAACCGGTGAAGTGCATCATGTTGATGCGGGCTATCACGTCGTGGGCATGAAGCAGGTCGACGCGCCCGATATCACGGTTGATTGACGGGCAGCTCCGCCGAGGTGCTCGCTAGCGGATCAGCGAAATCTGCTGGATTGTGCCTGTGAGCGATGGTTTGCCAGACCATGCGCGGGCATTGACGCCCAGCATGACATAGTTGCAACCGCTCGGCAGCGACCTCACCGAAACAGTCAAATTGCCTGGCACAAAGCGCTCGCTGATGAAGGGCTCAGCGGAATCGATACAGCGCAGCTCAAGCCGAGCGTCTCGAACTTGGCCGGTGGGTCCCAGCTGGTGATCGACTGATACTGCAAATGGCACGGTTTCAGGACTGATCATCCGCTCCGCAATCAGGCCGCCCTTGCCGCCGCGAATGAAGATCTCAAGCTCCGAACCGTCCGGCGATGGTTGCGCGCGATAGCCACCTTCGTCGGCCAGCTGCCAATCAAACGGAGCGAGCCTGGTGTCCCAGTCCAGCGCTCCGTCGCCAGCGAGCTGCGAGCTTGCGCCGGTCACTTCGCGATAGACGGCGCTTGCCACGTCAATCTCGCCCTGACGCATTAGGGCGCGCATCAATTCGCGGTCAAAGCCCTCGGTGAAAGCCCCATTGCCGCCCAGCCGTATGCGCGCCAATGGTACTGCGTTCGCGTCATCGCGGGCGGCAGTCTGGTAAAACTCAATGTGCCAGGCAGAACTGCCATCTAAGACACTCGCTAATACGGGAAGCGCTTCCTCTTGCTGAAGAGTTTGCGCCAACACGGGGAACATTACGGGCCGACGCTCAGGGTGAACCTTGAGCATGCGGTCCAGCGTGGCAAAGGATTGTTCGAAGTCTCCGTCACGCAGAGCCATGTCCAACGAAACGCCCTGAAGCAACAACGCGCGACGATTGAGACTTCCAGCTGCATCGATCAACGCGCGCCTTTGCTGGTCGCTATCTGCTGCCAGAATCGCAATCGAGTAGGCGGTTGGCCCTAGCGGATCGTATCGAAATGCTTCGCTGGCTGCTGGAAGCAATTCCCGGGCTCGCGCACGCAGGTCGCTCTCACTGGCAACCTCTTGCCCCAATTGCATACGGAGCTTGGCCTGCAACGCAGTGCCATTGATTGGCATTATCTGCGACGCAAGGTCCGGATTGCGATTGGATAGGACGCCGCTGATAGCCTGAACGGCCAGGAGCGCCGCAAGCACCAGCCCCAAGACCGCCAAGGACAGAACCCGCGTCATCGACGCTCCTTACTCATCCGATTAGGATTGCCCCTCGGGAGTGCCATAGCCGTAGCCGTAGCCATAACCATAGCCGTAACCATAGGCCGAGTTGCTGGCATTGAGCTTGGTCACAAGCGCACCAAACACTGTCGTATTGACACCGCGCAGACGCGAAATGGCGTTTTCGATGCCCCTCAGATTTGCACCATTGGCTTCGACAACGAAGATCACGCCTTCAACCGATTTGCTGGCCTCAAGAGCATCGGCCAGGCCAAGCACTGGCGGACCGTCAATGATAACCTGATCGTATTGACCCTTTGCCTCTTCGACCAGTTCAGCCAAGCGAGGACCGGCCAACAGCTCGACCGGGTTCGGCGGCAAGTGGCCGACCGGCAAGAGGTCGAAGCCGTGATCGGGCACCTTCACCACGGCGTCGCTCACGGCGCCAGGCCCTGAGAGCAGGCCGGACAGACCCACTTCGCTGCCACCGGACACACCGATGAAGCTTGCGATGCCGGAGTTGCGCAAATCGGCATCGATCAGGAGTGTACGCTTGCCAACATTGCCAAAGCTTCGTGCGAGCGCCACCGAGGATAGGCTCTTGCCCTCGTTTGGACGAGTTGATGTCAGCATCACCGAACGCGGAGAACCCGTTGACGTCAGGAACGCCATATTGGTTCGAACCGAAGCGTAGGCTTCGTTGAGTTCCGAAGAGCGGCGATCGAGGTCGTCCCTGATATCGCCCTCGACAGTCGGGATAAGCCCAAGTGCTGAAAGGCCCAGACGCTCGCGGACAATCGCGGGGTCGCGAACCGTCTGATCCATCGATTCCCGGATATAAACGAGGGCAGCAGAAGCGACCAATGACAGCAGCAGGCCGATGACCAGGTTTTGCGCAAGGTTCGGGCTGAACGGACGAGACGGAGCTCGAGCTGCATCTGAGATCGTCATGTTATTCTTGCCGGCGCTAGCCGCTTCAAGAACCTTCAGCCGCTGAAGCAAGCCATCGTAGAGCTCACGATTGGTATCCACTTCGCGCAGCAGGATGCTGTATTGGATCGACTGGTTTTGTTGGCCAAGAAACTCGTTCTTGGTGTTTTGCAGCAGACTGCGCAATTGCTGCTCTTGCAAAAGCGCGGCCTGATAGGCGGCCTCAGCATCGCGGTTTTCAAAACCCGATTCATCGGACAATGCCTGCTCGAGCGATGCAATCTCTGCCCGCTTGGCCCGGATCGCCGGATAGCCTGGCCCAAAATTCGCTTCGAGATTGGCCAATTGAGCACGGGCGGTAGACAATTGAGACCGAACTTCTTGCTCATTGTTGGCAGATTCTGCATTGCGTGCGCCGGCCCGCAATTTGGACTCAGCTTCAATGCGTGCTGCCGTTGCGTCAGCCAATGCCGTGTTGATCTGTGACAATTCAGAGCCGATCAGCGTCTGACGCGCAGTCTCCGATCCGCCTCCAGCATCGGCAACGTTTTCGATGATCACGATGCCATTCTGGTTCGCATAATTGATCAGTTCTCGTTCGGAATCGGCGAGCTGAACCCTAGCTTCCTCAAGCTGCTCCTGCAGCGATTCACGCGCTTCAATGTTATCGCCGAACAATTTGTCATAATTCGCGGCAACAAATTCCTGCGCCCAGAGATTAGCAACATTCGCCGACACCTGACCATTGGGACTAACGTACCGAATATCGACCAGGCCAGACTGCGGCACTGGAACAATCTCGATATTGCCGAGCAACAGGCCTTCCAAGCCACTGCCGTCGCCAGTGGGCCGAGCTTCGAGCTGGTAAGCGCTGAGGAAGCCCTCATCACGCGCCAGATTACCAGCTTCGATCACCCGCGTGGCCAAGGCACGTGATCGCAGCAGCTCATACTGAGTGTTCATATATTGCAGGCCGGCCTGACGATTGAACTGAGTCGCCGACTGCCCGGCCGTCAACAGCTCGCCTTCCATGTTGATCTCGATGCGCGAGCTTGCGCGATACTGCTCGGTTGCGAGCAAGGTCGCGACCAAGCCGCCCAGCAATCCGAGCGCAATGATCCCTAGGATCCAATATTTCAGATTGAGCGCTTCAGCCCAAAGTCGTTCAAAATCAATGTTGAAACCACGCGGCATCCCGGTTGGGTAACCAGGTTGAGCGTAATAGGCTTCGCGCTTGCTTTCAGCTGCTGAATTCATGTCGCCCGCCTACACTCCGATGCGATCGATCGCGATCACAAATGTTGAAAGGATTGGTGTAAGCTGCAGCACGTCCAAGATGGTCCGACGCAGCGGATTGTCACCGACCATAATAACGTCGCCAGCAAAGACCTCAGGATCGGCATAGTTTCCGCGCGAAATCGCCGCGACGTTGTAGACGCCGACATAGTCCTGGCCGTCGACCGTGCGCAAAATCAACACGTCGTCACTCTTGGCGCTGTCGCTCAGGCCACCGGCCTCATTCACCGCTCGAAGGAGGCTGTAGGTGGTGGCCGACTGGTATGTGCCGGGGCTTTCGACTTCGCCTCCGACTGAAATGGTCATCGCCGCGGTGTCTTCTGCGATGACGCGCACCTGAGGATTCTTGACATATTCGCCGTCCAGGCGGTTTGCGATTACGCGCGCCACGCCATTGGGTGTCAGTCCGTTCACATCAACCAGACCAATTAGCGGGAACCAAAGCGCGCCATTCTCATCGGTAACAAACTGGCCGCTCAAATCGCTTGCGCCCGACACCACGATATCAAGCGGTTGAAGTGGGCCAACTCGAGTGCCTGCCACTTGGCTCGGCTGAGGCAAGGAATCGAATTCTGCCAGTTGGATACTGCTCGCAAGGCCTGCTTCACGCTGGCCCGCACAGCCTGTTAGAGCCAGAATTGTGGCCGCGGCCAGAATTCCAAAGTTTCTCAGCTTGGTCATCCGTTCCCTACTTCCCCTTGGCCAGTCGGCTTACCGATAGCCCGAACAAAGTCAAAGCGCTTTTTCCCCATCATAAGCTACCCTTGAGCGTCGCGATGGCGCTGGCTCTTGGCGAACGCAACCAGCAACAGCACACCAATCCCTTGGAAAAGCGGTGTGCGCAACGGGTAGTCAGCCAAGCTTGCAAGCATAATCATAACGAAAATCGTGCCCCAAAACAGCGTTGAGCCACCCCTAGAGTCTTTATGGTTAATCAAATGTAAAAGCGACTTGGCGAGCCATGCGAGCAACAGCGCAACCAACAACACTGCCAGAGCCCCGCCTTCGATGACAATTTGCGCCCAGTCGTTATGAGCTTGATTGATATAGTCGGGTTGCAGCAATCCATCAGGCTCAAAAATATGGTACACCTCTTCGAAACTGCCAAAGCCTGAGCCGAATACGGCAAACTCTGCCATCATTTGGCCGAGAACCGGCATGATCTCCCAGCGCAAGTCTTTGAATGATCCACCCTCGAGCAAGGATCGCAATCCGGGAACCTGGTCGCCAATCACAAACAACGTGATGAGGCCGGCCAAGAGAAAGAGAGAGCCGAGGGTGGCCCACTTAGTCGCTCGGCGCTGGGCTCCGGATGATGCATTGGCACCGCGCGCTTGCTTGCGCCGCACGGAATCAAGCCATGCGATGGCAACGCTGGCAAAAAGCGCCAAGAGGGTCATCAGCAGTCCCGCCCTTGATCCACTCAGGAGCGCGGCAACCAGGACCAATAGAAAGGCAAGAACGAAGCCGATGCGCGTTGCCGCTGGTCGCAAATCTGTTGCGCTGTCAAAGGTCATTTTGGCCAAGATGACCAGAGTCATGGCTGAGAACACGCCGGAGTGGTTCTGGTTGGCGAACAAGCCGACTGGCGAGCCGATATTGGTTATTGAGTAAAAGTAGAGCGAGCTCACCCCCAACACCTGGAAGATGCCCAGCAGGGCGTCAGCAACTCCAATGGCAGCCACCAAGCCCAGCAAGGCGTTGGTGCGAAGGTCAGACGATGCCGCGGCAAATAGCACGGCAAACGGCACAACCAGGCTGGCCAGAGAATTGAGAGTGCGCGCGGGTACCAGGGAAAGTGGACGCCAAGCATCGGCTGCATTCAGCGCAGGTCCCAAGTCTATCAACGCCTGACGGCCAGGAAGCAGCTGCCAAATTCCCGGTGGCAACGGCACGAGCTGCAATGCCATCAGAGCCGCCAGTCCAATCAACAGGTACAACGGTGTGCGGACTGACGCCATATTCTCTCGATTGGCGTAGAAGAGTGAGGCGCATAGCAAAAGCCCCGCCATTGGGCGCAAAACGATCAATTGGACAGCGTCTGGGCGTGAGCTGCCGCCAAGGAAACCCATGCCGACAACCAACAAAGCAATCGCAATCCAAGCTGGCCGAATCTCTGGGATCACGAGCCCGTGACTACGCTTCATCCCAAATCCTCATCCGGCTTCCCCCAATGTAGCATCCGCGCAGTGCAGAGAGTTGACGGCATAGCGATGCCGCGTCAACGCTTGATACAGACTATTCGGCGGATCAGCCCTTGCATTTGGCCGCGGGTTAGGACAAGCGGCGCACGATATTTCGGTCTTGAACTGAGCTGAAAACTCGCCCCGCGCTGCTGCGAAAATAGGGGCGCAGAATTGAGATGATTCTCATCGACTATTGAAAGCAGGAAGCGTGTCAGAGAACTCAACAAGCATTGGCAAAACTATCGCGGTCATTGGACTCGGCTATGTCGGGCTGCCTCTGGCTGTTGAGTTCGGCAAAGCTCGCAATGTCATCGGTTTCGATATTGACGAGACGCGCATCAACCAATTGCGTCAGCGGGACGATCAGACTCAGGAAGTCAGTGCCGACGAGCTGGCCGAGGCGCAGCATCTCCGATTTACCTGCACACCCTCTGATCTTGCCGAAGCTCAGATTTTCATTGTCACCGTTCCAACACCCATCGACGCGCACAAGCGCCCTGACCTTTCGCCGCTGATCAAGGCATCTGAAACGGTTGGGAAGATGCTAAAGCACGGCGATATCGTCATCTATGAAAGCACGGTTTACCCGGGGGCGACCGAAGAGGATTGTGTGCCAATTCTCGAACAGAGCTCCGGCCTGACTTTCAACAAGGATTTCTTTTGCGGATACAGTCCGGAACGGATCAATCCAGGCGACAAAGAGCATCGTCTGCCCAGCATTCGTAAGGTTACTTCTGGTTCCACGCCCGAGATCGCCGATGAAGTTGACGATCTCTATGCCGAGATCATCACTGCCGGAACCTACAAGGCCAAGTCCATTCGTGTGGCTGAAGCCGCTAAGGTCATTGAGAACACTCAGCGTGACCTGAACATCGCGCTTGTCAATGAACTGGCGATCATCTTTGAAAAAATGGGCATCGACACCCTAAGCGTACTCGAGGCAGCTGGGACAAAATGGAATTTCTTGCCATTTCGGCCCGGATTGGTCGGCGGACACTGTATCGGGGTGGACCCCTATTATTTAACGCACAAGGCCGAGGCTATCGGCTATCATCCGCATGTCATCCTCGCCGGTCGCCGTATAAATGACGGAATGGGGAAATTCGTCGCCGAGACGCTCATCAAAGCGATGCTTAAGGCCCGGATCCATGTGAATGGGGCGCGCGTCCTGGTAATGGGGCTGACCTTTAAGGAAAATTGTCCCGATCTTCGGAACACGCGGGTGGTTGATGTCATCGAGGCACTCGAAGACTACGGCGTAACAGTTGACGTTTTTGATCCTTGGGCTGATCAAAAAGGAGCGATGGAAGAATACGGCATAGACCTAGTCCCGGAACCTGCCAAAGGCAGCTATAATGCGGTGATTGGTGCGGTTGCACACCGGGAATTCACGGCCATGACCGAGGACCAATTGCGCGCGCTCGGATCCGATGAGACGCTCTTTTATGATCTGAAGGCGATTTTCCCTGATAATGTAGCCGACCTCAGGCTCTAAGCGTGATCGTGGGCAGACGAGCAGAGAATTGCACCACCAGACTGCCCCCTTTTGGGCAGTGTTCCGGCGGTTAGAGCTTTGCGCGTCCTCCATCTAATCGAAACACTCGGCCGGGGCGGAGCCGAACAGCTGCTTGCCACTCTGTTGCCAGCCTTGAGGGCGCAAGGCATCGACCCGATGCTTGGCGTGTTCAAGCCCCCAATCGACCTCTTGCCTCAATTCGAATTGAGCGAGATTCCTGTTCGCCAATTTCCTGGATTTGCCAAATGGAACTTGCTGGCTGGCTTCATCATATCGACGCGTTGGTACGAAGTGAGGAAGTCGATGTGGTCCACGCTCACCTCTACTTCCCCGGCCTATATGCAGCACTTTTTGGGGCGAGGCGAGACGTGCCTGTGGTCGAAAGCTTTCACAATCTCGCCTATGCGGGCGCCAACCAAGGCAGTTGGAAAACCGGGCTAAAACGGAACATCCGCTCGTTCTTGCTCAAGCAGGGCACAGACAGGTTTTTCGGCGTTTCTCAGGCTGTCGCCAACCATTATCGAGAAGCGCTTGGGCTTAAGAACGTTGGTGTGATCTACAATGCCATCGATATGTCCGCGATTGCGAAGGCTGAGCGTGCGATTCCCGAGGGCGATGCGAAGCGAGTGCTCCAAGTGATGGTGCCAGGACGGCTGGTGCGTGAAAAAGGTCATATTGACTTGCTCGACGCATTGGCACGCTCGAATCTGAAGGGATACAAATTGACCTTTCTTGGAGGGGGGCCTCTCGAGGGCAGCTGCGCCGCAGAAGCAGCCGCACGGGGCGTCGATCTTTCAATCATTCCCGATCTTCCGCACGCTGAACTGCTCAATCTGCTGGCAGGAGCCGATATCGTCGTAATTCCATCTAGATTTGAGGGGTTCGGATTGACCGCCGCCGAAGCGATGGCGTTGGGCAAACCAGTTATTGCCACAACTGCGGGCGGGCTACCCGAAGTGGTTGGCGATGCTGGCGTCCTGGTGCCACCCAATTCGCCCGACCAATTGCGAACTGCAATAGAAACATTGGCAGGAGACGCAGAGCAGCGGGCGAAGTTTGGCCAAATGGGTTCAACTCGCACTAGGTCTCTATTTGATGTCAATGTGATTGCCGCGCAATTGGCCGACGAGTATCGTTCGCTGGTCACAAGTGATCGATCATGACGCGCGTATTATATATCTCCTATACCGGCCTACTTGATCCCTTGGGTCAAAGTCAGGTGCTGCAATATCTGCGTGAGCTCGCCGCCGAGCATGCAATCACGTTGTTGACTTTCGAGAAGCCCGAAAACCTCTCAGATAGAATGCAGGTCGCTGCGATGGAGGAGCAGACAAAGGCCGCCAATATCGACTGGCACCGTCGCGTCTGGCACCAGAAACCGACCCTTCCAGCAACGGCTTGGGACATCGTGTTCGGAAGCCGAGAGGCGATTGCGCTGGCGCGCAAAAGCAAGGCGCAAATCGTCCATTGTCGGAGCTATGTCGGATCGCTGATTGGATTGCAGGTTAAGCGCGCCACCGGCGCCAAGCTGTTGTTCGATATGCGAGGGTTCTGGGGCGACGAGCGCGTTGACGCTGGATATTGGAATCGGTCGGGCTTTCCTTATCGCATGGTCAAGCGGATCGAACGGACCTTGTTTGAAAACGCTGACCACGTAGTTTCGCTGACAAGAAATGGCGTACGCACTTTTGAGGCATTTGAGTATCTCAAGGAGAGCAAACCGCCCAGTAGCGTGATACCGACCTGCACAAACCTCTCATTGTTCAAGCCACCGGCGGCGCGCGATGGTCCCTTCACGCTGGGATATATTGGCTCTGTCGGGAGCTGGTACCTGTTCGATCAGGTGGCAAGGGTTGTCGCGCGACTGTTTGAATTGAGGCCTGATGCGAGGTTTTTGGCGGTCAATAAGGGCGGCCATGACATCATTCGGAGCGAGCTATCACTTGCCGGCGTAGACATGAGCAGAGTCGAGATCGTCCAAAGCCCCTACGATCAGGTTGGCCAATATGCGGCAAGAATGCACGCGGGCATCTTCTTCATTATGCCAGCGTGGTCCAAACGGGCCTCATGCCCAACCCGGATGGGCGAGTTCCTTGGCAGCGGTGCTCCATGTCTCGCCAACAATGGGGTGGGTGATGTCGAAGAAGACCTTTCGGATACTCAGACCGGCATCGTTTTGCCCACCACAAGCGAGGGGCGTGTCGACTTGGGGGACTTGGATCACGCAATTAACAGTCTGCTTTCGCTCGCCGAGGAGAGCGATGTCTCGGATCGCTGTCGCGACGCGGCGGAGCGACTCTTTAGCCTTGAGAAAGGCGTAGCGGAGTATGGTCGCATCTATCGCAATCTGTCGTCCGAAGGGCCACAGGTGTGACCAGCAAAGGCCTCTCTGTCCTATTCCTGACTCGCTATCCTAAAGAGGGCGCCTCCAGTCGGTATCGCGTGTTTCAATATGTTGAATCGCTGGAGCGTCTTGGCCTCAAATGCGATGTCCAGAGCTTCATGGATGAGAGCATGTACCGTGCGTCGATCGCGCCCGGTCGTACCATGCGAAAACTAATAATGACGATGGCCGCGACAGCCAAACGACTGCGGGCCATCTTCAGTGCCAAACACTATGATGTGGTCTATTTGCAGCGCGAATTGCTTCCCTTTGGCCCACCTTGGATCGAGCGCTGGCTGGCCCGATCCGGCGTCACGCTCGTGTTTGACTATGACGACGCCTTGTTCATCAAAAGGCCCAGTCGGTACAACCCGATCGCGACCTTCTTTCGCTCGCCCGAGAAGACCAAAGAAATGTTCCAGCTGGTTGATTGCACTATTGCCGGCAATGATTGGTTGCGCGATGTCGCGCGCGATGCAGGTGGCAGGGCTGAAACAATTGAGGTGGCAGAGGATACCGCGCGCTTCGTCGGACCGGATGAAAAGTTTCGAGATCGCAATCAGCCAGTGACGATTGGCTGGCTGGGATCGCCTTCCACCGCAAAATATTTGCGCGAGATCGAGCCTGTTTTACAAGAGATCGCAGAGCGCCACCCAAATGTCCGGTGGCAAATAATGGGCAGCGGCGACTTTGAGATGGACGGTGTGCCATGGGAGCCGGAAGAGTGGTCGCTCGAGGCCGAGCGAGCGGCTCTGGCCCGCTATGACATAGGTCTGATGCCACTGCCGGAATTTGAGTGGTCGCGTGGCAAATCGGGCGGCAAGGCCCGCACGTACATGGCAGCGGCCGTGGTGCCTGTTGTCACAGCCATTGGCTACAATTGTGAGCTGATCCGGGATGGTGAGACGGGCTATCTTTGCCGAGACTCAGAGAGTTGGGTGAGCTCCCTGAATACGCTCATTACTGATCGAGATCTGCGCGAGAAACTATCGAGGGCTGCACATGCTGATGTAGAAGCCCGTTTCTCCTTACGCGGCCAATCGCGAAGAATGGCTGAATTGCTGCGCAATCTCGTGATCGCCAAAAGGAGCGAGGCAGCCTGATGGCCGGGGCCATGCCTCCCGCGATCGTGCTAGGCTTGTCGCCCACGGGCCTGCACTGCATCCGCGCCATTGCGCAATTCGGTGTCGAAGTATGGGGTGTGGGCGATCGATGGCAGGCTGGCGCAAGAACCCGGTCTCTCACTGGAATGATCACAGATGGCGATGATCCAGAAGTGATGGCAGCTTTGCTGGCTCGAGCCGATATCTGGCGCACAGAAGGCAAGCCCAAACCTGTGCTGATCGCCAGTTCTGACCAGCATGTCGAGTTCATCACCCGCAACCATGCAGAACTGGAAGAGCATTTTGCCTATCAGGCCAGCTACGCAGATGGCCTGGCAGACCGGATTATGGCTAAAGACAGCTTTGCGGAGATTTGCGAGCAGAACGGTGTCGCGTTGCCGCAGACAATGGAGACGACGCGCGAAACCTTGCTGATTGACGGGCAAAAGCTTCCGTTCCCCTGCATGATAAAGCCGGCACAGATCCATCGGGTCAAGGAAGCGATGCGTGGGGTGAAAGGATGGACAGCCACGAGCCAAGAACAATTGCCTTCGATCGCACGGGAAGTTCCCGATGGTGCGGGCACATTGTTGGTCCAGGAAATTGTTCCTGGCCCGGAGAGCAATATCACACTGGCCTGCACATACTTCGATCGAAACAGCGAGCCACATCATATGTTTACCGCTCGCAAATTGCGCCAGTATCCCAGAGGATTTGGCTCCGCCAGTCTGGTTCAGTCTTGTGAAGAAGACGAAACCGCTGCCATTACCAGGCGATTGCTATCAGCGATCGGGTATCACGGAATCGCAGCTTCTGAATTCAAACGTGATCCCGCCTCAGGAGCGCTCAAGATCATAGAAATCAATGCCCGGCCTTCTTTGTGGTTCTCATTGAGCGAAGCGGCTGGTCGGCCGGTTGTGTTGAGCGCCTATTGCGATCTTGCGGGCTTGCCGATACCCGCTGAAAGAGCGCAGGAAAATGGCGTGAGATGGCGATATGGCAGCAAAGACCTCGTTTCTGCATTGGGGTATCGGTTGGTTGACAAGGGCATTCTTCCGGCACCCGACATCGCTTCAGTTGGTTCCGCAACTCGCACTGTATCTCCAGTCTTCTCCATTCAAGATCCGATGCCGAGCCTTGCCGAAGGCATGAACTTTGTTCAGAAGGCCGTGAAGCGCCTATTTCGGAACAGAGCAAAAGACACCAGTTGATGTCGGGCAAACTCATCATTTCGCTGGATTTCGAGCTTATGGGCGATGTGCGCGATCACCTGGCAATTGAGGGGAATGTCGATTGCGATGTGAATTCGGCCAAGGGGCCTAGAGGGGAATAATCGAGCGATGTATCTCGGGGTCTTTGCAGTATTGGCCATGTTGGGCGTCGCCTTGCAGCGGCGGAATGACCAGATCTTGGTCGCCATACTCTGCATGCTGTTTTTGCTGCTTTTTATGGGCACGCGTTACTATGTCGGCTGCGATTACACCGGATATCTCAACCGCTACGAAGAAACCTCAATCCACACACCATTGACCGGCGCTTTCGCGCTGCCGGAATGGGGATTTGAACTGATCGTGATCGGGGTTGTGACCTCAGGCCTCGACTTTGTCTGGGTCAACATCGTGTCGTCCGCCATCATGCTCTGCTGCTGGTTTTACTTTATTCGCCAGTTCCCAAACCCGCTGATGATCTTGGCCCTGCTGTTCCCGGTCATCATAATGCAATTGGGAATGTCCGGTCTGCGCCAGGCTTTGTCAGTCTCATTTGTTATGGTCGCGTCGATATCGTTCATCAATCAAAAGAGGCTTGCGACCGCATTCTGGATCCTGTTCGCCGCACAGTTTCACAGTTCGGCATATATTCTGCTGCCTTTGGCCGCTTTGGCTGGTGCGAGGATATCTTTCGGACGCCTGACCTGGACCGCGGTAGCCTTGCTCCCAATCGCTTTGTTTCTACTGGGTGATCGGATCGATACCTATCAGGACCGCTATATTGAACAGATATACGGCGACCAGTCATCAGGCGGAGCCGTGTTCCGCTACTTCTTGGTCCTAATCCCGACAGTTCTGTTCTTTCTCAATCTCCAGAAGATGGAAGAGGCGTTTCCACGCTATCATGGGCTGCTTACGGTCCTCAATCTTGCGACGATCTCAGCCGCGCCGCTTATCTTCCTCTCCACCTTTGCGCTCCACCGCTTCAGCTTTTACTTGATGCCCTTCAGCATCGTTACCTTCATCTGCGTGATTAGAGTGATGTTTAAGCCTGAGGATCTTCGCTTAGGACTGCTCATTCCGCCTATTGTGTATGCCGTGTATGCGGTCGGATGGCAGGCGCTCTCGGGACATTATCAAAGCTGTTATGTGCCCTATCAAAGCGTGCTGTTCTTGAGCTAGGGGCGAGCAGCTTTGCCTTCAGGCCTACATATCGTTCTGACTGTCAACGCCGCTTGGAATATCTGGAATTTTCGGCGGCCGTTGGTTGAGTCGCTACTGGCTGATGGCCACAACGTGACAATTCTCGCGCCTCATGATGAAACCGTTCCACAGTTGGAAGGATTGGGCTGTAGGTTCGTACATCTCCAGATGGACAATAAGGGTCTCAGCCCAACGCAAGCACCCGCAATGTGGTTGAGATTTCTTCGTCACTTCAGAAGCTTGAGGCCAGATTTGGTGTTGAGCTTCACCATCAAACCTAACCTGTTCGGAGCGATGGCAGCCCGATCTCTTGGCGTTCCCTACATACCCAATGTGACAGGGCTTGGGACAGCGTTCTTGGGCGGCAAGGTGCTCAGAGTTGTTGCCGAACAGCTCTATCGTATTGCCTTTCGCGGACTCCAGACAGTCTTCTTCCAGAACAGCGACGATCGGGATCTGTTTGTCAGCCGTAGATTGACGACCGCAAGCCAATCTCGCTTGCTGCCAGGGTCTGGCATTGATCTAGATTGCTACGCTGCACATCCCTATCCTGCATCAGGCCCAATATCGTTCCTGATGATCGCGCGACTGATCCGCGACAAGGGCGTGTTTGAGTTTGTGGAGGCCGCAAAACTGGTCGCAACGCACGGGTTGAAAGCGCGGTTCTTATTGCTCGGCCCGCTTGGATCGGAAAATCGGACTGGCATCTCTAGCGAATTATTGGATCAATGGATTGAGGATGGTGTGATTGAGTATCTCGGCACCACGGATGACGTAAAACCCTACATCGCTGACGCGCACTGCATTGTCTTACCGTCCTATCGCGAAGGCGCTCCCCGGACATTGATCGAAGGCGCCGCCCTTGGTCGACCCGCAATCGCCAGTGATGTAACGGGTTGCAACGCCGTGGTAGAGCATGGCGAAACCGGATTGCTATGCGAGGTTCGAAATGCGGAGAGCCTAGCCCAGGACATGATGTCGTTCGCGCAAATGTCCCACGATACACGTGCGAGGATGGGGGACGCGGCGCGCGCCAAGATGGAGCGAGAATTTGGCGTAAACCGCGTAATTGATGCCTATCGAGAGGCTCTCCGCGAAATTGTGACCCGCATTGGCTAGGGCAAGGACTTGCTTGCCCTCTTAATGGCGACGGGTTAGGGCAAAATTGGTCTGGGCATCAGCGGATTATTTATGAGGCAAGCAATTCCCCAAGCGTTGGGCGACAAGCGCGTGCTTGCACGGCGCGATGTCAAAATTGCACTCTACCTATTGCTTGGTTTGATCGTCCCATTTGGTTTTTGGGCGCTGATTGAGCGACCCACACTTGAGATGCCCTATATTCGCAACACTGTCTGGGCCGTGTTGTTCGCAAACCTTAGCGCTTGGTACGCGCTCGATAAACTTCGGCAATATGCGAAGACCCGGCAATTGTCCTATGTGATGCCGGTCAACTTTTTCACCTTTGGATTGGCGTTCTTGGCCATCGGGATGACACGCGTGCCATTCTCCATCCCGCTTATGACGCTATGTTTTATCTTCACGCTGGCCACCAGCTATGTGCTCACCGCGCGAACCCGTATTACGGGCCGACTAAACTATGTTGTTCCGGGTGGTCGTGTCGACGACTTGCCCGATCAAAACAACTACGTCACGGCTCAGTCTCTCGAAGAGCTTCAGTTGATCGTCGCGAATGGGACGGGCCACATAGCGATTGTGGGAGATCTTCATTTTGATCACTCGGCTGGTTGGGAGCGGTTGTTCGCTTCTGCAGCCTTGAAAGGCATCCCCGTCTATCACTACCGGCAAATGCTGGAATCGCAGACCGGCCAGGTCCGCATCAATCACCTGAGTGAGAATGAGTTCGGATCGCTGATCCCCAACCTTCCTTACATGGCTGCAAAGCGGATTGCCGATGTCGCGGTTGTCCTTGCATTGAGCCCCATACTCATTTTGGTGCTGCTGCTGGTCGCGATCACAATCAAGCTCGATTCACGAGGTAAGATCCTGTTCGTGCAAGAAAGGATGGGGTTCCGCGAAGAGCCGTTCCAGATGATCAAGTTTCGCACGATGCGCGATCGCGTGGTCAGCGAGGATAAGGATCAGCGCCGCGAAGATTCGATGACGAAGGACGACGATGATCGCGTCACACGGGTCGGCCGGTTCCTGCGCAAGTCACGCTTGGATGAATTGCCCCAGGTTTGGAACATTCTGCGTGGCGATATGAGCTGGATCGGACCTCGGCCCGAGGCAATCGATCTTTCGGAATGGTATGAAAGCGAAATTCCGTTCTATTCCTATCGCCACATCGTACGGCCCGGCATTACCGGCTGGGCGCAGGTCAACCAGGGCCATGTTACCGATCTCAACGCCGTGAACCACAAGCTGCGGTTTGATTTTTACTATGTGAAACACGTTTCCTTGTGGCTCGACGCGTTGATAGCGCTAAAGACCGTGCGCGTGATATTCGCCGGCATCGGCGCTCGTTAAGTTCACTCAAATCTCAAGACGGATTGCGAAGCATTATGCGCAAAGTGTTGGTCACTGGCACCGCTGGCTTTATCGGATTTCATCTCTCTCGGCTCCTGCTTGAAGAGGGGTTTGCGGTTGTCGGCTATGATGGGATGACCGACTATTATGATGTGCGGATCAAGGAACGCCGCCATCAGATGCTTCTGCAAAACCAGCATTTCTCCGCGCATGTTGGGATGCTCGAAGACTTTGACCGATTGCATTCGCTTGCCATGGAGGAAAAGCCCGACGTCATTGTCCACCTCGCGGCGCAGGCGGGTGTGCGCTACAGCCTCGAGAATCCGAGGGCCTATATCGATGCCAATATTGTTGGCACTTTCAATGTCATGGAATGCGCGAGAGAGCTTGGCGTAGACCACTTGCTGATGGCCTCAACCAGCTCGGTCTACGGCGCAAATGAAGAGATGCCGTTCGACGAGCGTGAGCGTGTTGAAACCCAGCTGACACTCTATGCGGCAACCAAGAAGGCCAATGAATCCATGGCACATTCCTATGCCCATCTATGGAATTTGCCGACCACGATGTTCCGCTTCTTCACGGTCTACGGGCCGTGGGGTCGGCCGGACATGGCGTTGTTCAAATTCACCAAGGGAATTCTCGATGGCACTCCCATCGATATCTACAACAATGGCGACATGTATCGCGATTTCACCTTCGTGACCGATCTCGTGCGCGGGATCAGGCTGTTGGTCGACGCTGCGCCCGAGCGGCCCGAATCCGCTGATGACATCGCAGAATATGACAGCCTCTCACCAGTGGCGCCGTTCCGTGTCGTAAATATCGGTAACAGCGACAAGGTGCGGCTGATGGACTTTATCGAAGCGATTGAAGCCGAATGCGGACGCGAAGCGGTGAAGAATTTCATGCCGATGCAAAAGGGTGACGTGCCAGCGACTTGGGCCGACGCAACCTTGCTCAAGCAGCTGACGGGCTATCAGCCGCAGACGGACGTCAAAGAGGGAATCCGGCAGTTCGTCGCCTGGTATCGAGACTATTTCGAAGTCTAGCTGTCCAAGGCCGCATCCGACGCGGCCAATGAGCCAAAACTCTGCTTAGTTTCCGTCCGGATCAGGCAGAGCGTCTTCTTCGCCAGGCAGAGCCTGCTCACGCTCGCGCTCAAGCCGCTCAAGATATTCGCGCTCAATCTGCTCGACGCGCTCTTGCTCAGCGGCAGCATCAGCGTCGATCGATGACAGTCGCTCTTCCCGAGCTGCTTCAATCAGCTGCGCGAACCGAACCTGTGAGCTCTCTGCACGGTCGGCATAAGCGGCATCGATCATTTGCTGCGTGCAGCCGGTAAAGCCGCCAGCACCAGCCGGATCGCAAGAGAGGTTTCCGAACTCGCCGATATAGCGAATGCTCTCCACTCGCCGCGACCAGGATTCATTCTCCAGTGAGTCACTTGTGCGCAATCCGCGCGGGATCCGATACCGCTCGGCTTCAACCAGAATTTCGCAAACGACGATCTCGTTCTCGCCCGCTTCTGGGCATTCATCTTCGCTGTAAGCAATGACCATGTTGACCTTGTCGCCGGCTTCGCTCTGCGCAGAGGCAGGCGCCGCGAACACAGAAGATAAGGCCATAAGGGCGCAAGCAGTAAGAAGCGGTTTCATAGTTAGTTTCCTGTCACGAAGGGCCACACCCTATCACACTGGTGGCGCTGAACCACCGCTTAAGCGCAATCAAATTCGTTCGCTGATCTTGATCGCCGCCCGGCAACCCAGCCGAATAGCGCCTGAGAGCAGCGGATAGGCCGGTGCCTTCTCTGCCCCATGCGCCAACGCAGCGTCGCGATGTTCGCGCTCTTCTTCGCGAAACTGATCAATCATTTCAGCAAGTTCAGGCTCAACATCCGCTTCGTTCAACTGATCCAATTGATCCGAGTAATGGCGATCGATTTCCTCTTCGATCGCGGCTGTGCAGGCCATTGCCGCTTCTGGTCCAAGCAAAGCTGTACCTGCGCCCAGCGCAAATCCAGCAACCGACCAAAAAGGCTGCAATGCAGTCGGACGGACCCCGCGCTCAGCCATAAGAGCGTCGAACTTCGCGCGATGCACCTTTTCCTGCTCCGCCATATGACGGATTTCCTGAGAATGCGGCCCGCGGTCACCCATGACCGCCAATTGGCCTTCATAGATGCGAGTGGCGCCAAACTCTCCGGCTTGGTCCACTCGGATCATGCGATGGATATCGTCGCGAGTCATGCTTGCTCCTGTTTGCGCAGCAAAGCCAAGATGGCGATTGCGCCGCCGCAGGAAAAGAGGAAATTCCATCCAGCCAAGGAAATTCCAAACAGTGTCCATGGGGCGACATCGCAGCGGATCAGCGGGGCAGAGTTGAAATCCATCACGTCGACATCGGCCGAATAGGTGGCGCAACTTGTGAGCCCTTCCCACCAGCCATATTCGACTCCCGCGTGAAAGCCGCCAATTACGCCAGAAACGAAAATCGCTAGCGCCGCGAGGCCGACCCACAACCGTGCCGGCGAGATCGCAAACCCCAAAGCTGCAAAGACAAGCGCGGCAAAATGCGGCCAGCGCTGCCACCAGCACATCTCGCAGGGAAACAGTCCAAAGACGAGCTCAGAGACATAAGCGCCTGCAAGCAAGCCTGCAGGAAGCACAAGCGACAAGATTTGCGCTTGGCGCTGCGCGGAACCACCAAACATCATGGCTTCCTAGTTTGCTCAGTCGCGCAGAGCGACCGAGTTGGGAGTCGTGCGGCGAAGCGTTTCGAGCGCGTAGTGGAGCTGGAAATCTTCGATGCCCTGCTCGTCCAGCTCTTCAGCTGTAAGCTGAAAACGAGGATCGTCGATCGTGTCGTTTTCCAGCTCTTCGTCCTGGACGCCAATCTCATTGACCAAGTGACCGCGTAGATCGCTCTCGCGCATCACATATTTGCTGCGCTTGGCCAGATCGGGGTCGGACAATTGCGGCACATCAATGTCTGGCTTGATGCCGCCTTCCTGCACCGATTTCCCAGCCGGCGTGTAATAGCGCGCGGTTGTGAGCTTGAGCGCGGCATCGGTTCCAAGCGGAAGCAGTGATTGGACGCTGCCTTTGCCGAAGCTGCGATCGCCCATGATCAAGGCTCGGCGATGGTCCTGAAGCGCGCCAGCTACGATTTCCGACGCCGAAGCCGAGCCGGCATCAATCAGCACAATGATCGGAACACCTTCCGCCATATCGCCACGGAACACCGTCTCTGCATCATAGAGCAAAGTCTCACCGCGAGCGCGACCGCGTTGCGACACAATCCGTCCGCGATCCAGGAACAGGTCAGAAAGAGCGACCGCCTCATCAAGCGAACCACCTGGGTTGGATCGCAAATCGAGCACGAGGCCGCTCAACCGTCCAGTCGCTTCCGACTGAAGCTCATTCCAGGCAATGTAGACATCGCTGCCGACGTCAGCCGAGAATTCGTTGACCGTGATCAGGCCGATATTGCCACCTTTGAGTTCGTAGGTGACTGGCTCCAGCTCGATAACGCCGCGGGTTACGTCGACCTCGAACGGTTCGTCGCGGCCTGGACGGAAAACCGTCAGCTTGATCGATGTGCCAGCTTTGCCGCGCATCCGCGCAACAGCGTCATCCAGCTCACCGCCATAGATCAGGTCACCATCAAGATGTGTGATGTAGTCGCCTGCCTTGAGGCCCGCCTCCTCAGCTGGGCTCCCGCGGAATGGCGAGATGATCTTCACAGCGCCGTCATCCATAACAACTGACAGGCCCAAGCCTGAGTAATTGCCATCAATCATGGTCTCGAGGCGCTGCAAATCGCTGCCGTCAAGGTAGCCGGAATGGGGATCAAGCGAAGCGAGCATCCCGTCGATTGCGCCTCTCAGCAGAGCTTCGTCATCGACCTCTTCGACATAATTTGCCTGGATCCTCTGATAGACTGCGAACAGCTTTGAGAATTCTGGTCCGGCGCGAGCCTCAACCTGGGCCATCGTGGCGGTCGTGGTCGGGATCAGCGCGACTGCGGTAACAAGCGCAGCGCTTTGCAGGAGGGCGGCAAATCTCATGGGGCAAGAGGCTCCTTTCTCAAACATTATCTATATTGCTCGGCGGCTGAACGCCAGATGATAAGGTCTCTGTTGGGCGTCACCGTCCCGCTGCGGGTCAGCAAGACAGCGATTGTTTAGCAAATTGGTGCGCTGCGATGCAGATTAATTGAGATATTCCAGTGGGTTAACGGGCTCGCTGTCCAAGCGCAGCTCTAGGCTCACTGCCGGGTCTTCATCGGCAGCCACACCCAAGGGGCTTCCCCCCAGGACCTCGTCACCGACATCGACGCTGGTCCGCGCGAGCCCAGTGACCAGGCTGGTCCAGCCATTTCCATGCTCAATAATTATGATTCGGCCAAAGCCTCGATAGGGGCCGGAGAAAGCCACTCTACCGGCCGCTGGTGCAACAACTTGTGCCGCAGCAGGCGGCGCAATCGTGATCCCGGTGTTTCTCAATCCGCTGTCCCGCAGGGAGCCGAAGCCGCTCACCGTCCGGCCCTGCACCGGCAATTGGAGACCTTCCAGCCGGGCACTGGCCGTCGCTGGCGGAGTAGGCTCGGCGTCAATCACCACTTCGGACGCGCTTGGTCGAGGCGGCCTCAACACCGGCCCGGGCAAGGCTGCAAGCTCCTGGCGCAATTGGGCGGCTGCGTTCAACTCTCCCATCAATCCATCAAGATCACGCGCCTCCTCAGCCAGGGCCAAGGCGCGTTCGCGCTCGCGAACTGCAACACCCAGAGCATCGCGTGATGCGACCCGCTGGCGGGCTTCCAGGCTTTCAAGCGAAGCGCGACGTTCGCGCAAGGTGGACTCGCTCGCTCGCAGATCAGCCAAAGCGCTTGCAGCCTGGGCCTCAAGCGTTTGAACCCTTTCGAGGTCTGCCCTTAGCACCGCTGTGCGATCGCGCACTGCGGGCACAGCGCCATCAAGCACGGCCCTCACATAGACTGTATCGCGAAGCGTGCCCGGCTGAAGCGCCGACAAGGCCAATGGGCGCTTGGCCAAAGTCTGAAGCGCCGCCGTCAACCGCACCAGGGGCTGCTGACGATCCGCCAATTGGCGATCAAGCACTTCGCGTTCCGATCGTGCCAGCGAATACCGCGCTTGGGCAGCAGATTTCTCGGCCTCTGCTTGCTGGATACGAGCGGCCAGCGCAGCGGCGCGGCGCGCCGTCCGGTCTGCCGCCTGGCTGGCGGTTTGCGCTTCATCGGTCAGCCGCGATGCTCTTGCCTCAGCCTCGCTCGCAGCCTGTTGAGCGCGGGCCAGTTCCGCCTGCGCTTCCTCGGGGCTCATCACTGCAATGTCACGCTGGGCGGTGCCACTATTGGCGAATCCGAACGCTCCGACGAGCGCAAACAGCACCGCGATGGCCAGCCAGTGTTGGGGTCGCACCATGAATTGCCTATGCCCGATGATAGGGGTGTCCGGCAAGAATGGCCGTCGCGCGATAGAGCTGTTCCATCAACATTGCTCGTGCCAGCAGATGCGGCCACGTGGCGGGTCCAAAAGCTAAGAGCAGATCTGCTGACGCTCGCTCTGCATCCGAATGCCCGTCCGCCGCTCCGATCACAAAGCGCGCTTCGCGTATGCCGTTGTCACGCCAGCCTTCGAGCAGGCTGGCTAGGGCTTGCGACGATTGCGTCTTGCCGCGCTCATCGAGCAGAATGAGTTTTGAAGGTGTTTGAAGATCCGCGACTTTGCCACCCGTTTCGGGCAGCTCTGTCAGTTTGGTTGGCCAAGTTATGCGTTTGGCATATCGCTCAACCAGCTCACCCTCCGGTGAGCGAGCAATCTTTCCGCGCGCGACAACATGCAAAAGCATAGGCGAAACCAGCGACTAAGCACTTCCATCATGTACTGCGGAGAAAACGACCGCAGCCTTGCCCGCAAAGGGATGCAGGCGTTGAACTCGCGTCGTTCGATGCGTGAACGACGCGCTATTAGACCAAGGTCAGGCTGTGCCTGACGCCGCGTCACCGCCTTCGAAGGCCCACATCCGTTCAAGGTTGTAGAAGCTCCGAACTTCGGGCCGGAACAGATGCACGACGACATCGCCGGCATCGATCAGCACCCAATCAGCCGCGGGAAGACCTTCCACGCGTGCTGAACCATGGCCCGCCTGCTTGACCTTTTCGGCCAGCTTTTGCGCCATGGCGGCAACCTGCCTGGTAGAGCGTCCAGAGGCGATCACCATATGATCGGCAATCGAGCTCTTCCCTTCGAGCGGGATCGACACAATGTCCTGCGCCTGATCATCATCAAGCTGCGCCATCACCAGCGCGTGCAGGTCGTCGGAATCCATCTCAGCTGCAGCCATAACGCTCGCAACCTGATTGGCAGTTTTGGTCTTTGCGGCGGCCGAGGCCGACGCGGTTTGTGCCTGTGTCATAGGCAAGTATGGGTCTCCAGATTGTGGGGCAAGCGCGCGAAATCACGGACAAGGCGACGGAAACGCTTAAGCGGCGTTTCATGCACCCTCCCGTAGCTGGATCCGGCGAAATGTGAGCCGGTCACGTATGGGAGCGTCCGAAAATTGCGCAGACCAGTCCTCATTGGCACGGCGAATGGCCGTGGCCGAACGTGGATCGGGATCGAAACGCAAAAACACCAGTGCCGGTGCGCTCCACTGCCTCCGTTCTCGAAAGCTGGCACCAGACACACGATAGCGCCTGAGCCAGGCCATGGCGGGGCTCGTCATGGCCTCTGCGTTATAGCCGGGCCTCGCGATGACCGCAATCGGCATTATTCGTGCGATCGTGCGCCAGTCCTTCCAGCGGTGAAATTGCCCGAGATTGTCGGATCCCATCAGCCATACAAACTCGCGCTTGGGATAGCGTTGTTTCAACGCGCGCAGGGTGTCGACAGTGTATCTGGTGCCAAGCTGGGTTTCGATCGCAGTGGGGATGATTGGTGCGTTGCGCGACTGCACCTGAGCGGATTTGAGCCGCTTGTGGAGGGGGCCCATCTCGGCACCCGATTTGAGCGGGTTGCCTGGAGACACGAGCCACCAGGCCTCATCCAGACCCAGTGCATCAATCGCGAAGCGCGTGATCCGGCGGTGGCCTCCATGAGCGGGATTGAAACTTCCCCCCAGCAATCCCGTTCTGAATCCTGCCAAACCCAAAAGCTGTCGCCGCCCTATGGCCGTGCCTGTCCGCTGCCGCGGACTTGCCATTTGTAAGTGGTCAGGCCTTCGAGCGCGACTGGGCCCCGCGCATGCAACCGACCGGTAGCGATGCCGATTTCAGCGCCCAGCCCAAATTCACCGCCATCGGCATATTGGGTTGATGCATTGTGCATCACAATCGCGCTGTCGACCTCGTTCAGAAACCGCTCGGCAGCGATTGGATCATCGGTAATAATCGCATCTGTGTGGTCAGACGAATGGCGAGCAATGTGAGCCATTGCGTGGTCGAGGTCATCAACCATGGCCACCGACAGAATGCTGTCGAGATATTCGGTGTCCCAATCCTCTTCGGATGCGCGATGCACTCGCCCGTCGAGGGCCATAATCCGATCATCGCCGCGCACTTCGCAGCCCGCTTCGATGAGCGCCCCCACGAGCGGCTCGGCATGCTCGAACCGAGCATCGATCAACAGGGTCTCCATCGCCCCGCAAATGCCGGTCCGGCGCAGCTTGGCGTTGACCGCAATCTCGCTCGCCATCGCCGGGTCTGCTTGGTCATGTATGTAGGTGTGGCACAGGCCGTCGAGGTGCGCGAGCACGGGCACGCGTGCATCGGCCTGCACCCGCTCAACCAAGCTCCTGCCCCCACGCGGCACGATCATATCAACCAGACCGTGTGCCGCCAGAATTGCGCCAACGACTGCACGATCTTGCGTCGGCACCAACTGAACCGCTCCCGGTCCAACCCCGCCTTCGACCAGTCCTTCGACCATCGCAGCATGGATCGCCCGGTTCGAATGCACCGCCTCGCTGCCGCCGCGCAGCAACACAGCATTGCCGGCACGAATGCAAAGAGCGGCGGTGTCCGCGGTGACATTGGGACGACTTTCGTAGATCACCGCGATCAACCCAATCGGCACGCGTACCCGGCTCAGCTCAAGCCCATTGGGGGGCGTGGTCCGATCAATCACCTGACCAACCGGATCGTCAAGCGCAGCCACGGCTTCAACGCCGGCAGCCATCGCTTCCAGCCGCTCTGGATTGAGCCGCAGCCGATCCAGCATGGCGCCAGAAAGGCCTCCCGTTTCTGCGGCGGTGAGATCCTCTGCATTGGCAGCTAGGATTGTATCGGCATGCTGGCGCAGTTTGCCCGCGGCCAGACGCAATGCATCAGCGCGAGCCTCGCTGCTCATCGATGCGAGCGCCAGCTGCGCTTCACGACCCGCTCGCGCGAGCTCTTGCACGAGCTGATCTGGGGCCAAGCCCGAGGGGACAGAATGAGCGTTCATGGCATGATCCATAGCAGTGGGTCAGTGGGCTGTCAGGTGTGCGAATCTGTCCCATGCCGGAGCGCTGAGAAATTGACCGATTCGCTCGGACAGCGAGTGTGTAGGCTCAGATTGCTCATTGATGAACGATTCATCCCGCTAAGTATTCGATTCGCCGGTTCCGCCTCGGAGTCGATTCGACCTAGCGTGTGGCGCTTGTTAGCGCTCACCATGAGTTGGGGTTGAGGCACAAACCAAAAAGGGGTCGCCTTGCAGCATAGTAGACCATCAGGCGCGTGGCAGCAGCGCTTGCGAGAATGGTTCCCGGATCGCGAGTTCTTCATGCGATCGCAGGGTCAGGTGCGATTCATCAAAATTTCGTCACGGCTTCAGATGGCGGCGGCAGCCGTCGTTGTGGGTCTAGCGTTTGGCTGGGCCATTTCGCTCGCCGTGATGGGTTGGAACCAATATGTCGCCGAGGCGAAAGTCGCTTCGTTCCAGGAAGAAAAGGCCAGGGTTGCAACCGCGCAGGAGCGGATTGACGCCTATGGCAATGATCTTGAGCGTGTCGCTGATGAATTGAGCGCGCGACAGGATTTCCTCGATGAGATGGCACGCATGTTGCCTGAGGATGTTCGCGAAGCGGATTCCACCGTCACCGATTCAAGCGACGAAGCAACCGAGACCGTCGACAAAGTTGGTGAGCTAATTCCTCAGGCCCGCGGCCTGGCGGAGATTGAGGCCCGGCAATTGGCGTTCGTTGAGCGGTTGACGCGGTTTGCGGATCAGCGTTCGCGCAAGGCCGAAGAGGCAATGCGCAAATTGCGCCTGGACCCGAACACTATGGCCCGCAATGCTGAGCGCGCTGGCGCGATGGGTGGTCCACTCGAATTGCTCGCATCGTCTGCCGATGGATCGATTGATCCTCGCTTCGAGCGGCTCGGCCTAAGCCTTGCACGCATGAATGCATTGGAGCTGGCGCTTGACGGCATTCCGCAAGTCGTTCCCGCGGCGCAAGACAAGATCACGTCCGGCTTTGGCTATCGCCGCGATCCGTTCAACCGGCGTCTCGCCATGCATAACGGTATCGATTTCAAAGGGCCCTATGGATCGCCGATCAAAGCCGCAGCGAAGGGAGAGGTCTCTTTCGCTGGCTGGAAAGCGGGATATGGTAAGACCGTTGAAATTCGTCACCCCAACGGCCTCATGACGCGCTACGCGCACCTTTCTCGCATCTATGTTCGTGCTGGCCAATCGCTGGATGCGGGCGAAACACTTGGCGGACTTGGCAGCACCGGCCGATCGACCGGCCCCCATCTTCACTTCGAAGTCCGTATCAATGACCGCGCGATCGATCCGCGCCCGTTCCTGGAGTCAGCTCCCGATGTTCTCAAAGAAGCCCGCGGTACCGATTCAAGCCGCACCCCCGAAACGACCAACGAGTAATTCCATGGCGAGCGCTTCCAATTCTACTTTTTCCGTGATCGGCTCAGACGTCAAAATCACTGGCGACGTCACCGCCTCTGCCGATTTGCACGTTGATGGCACCGTTCAGGGTGACATCAAATGCTCTTCGCTGGTTCAAGGTGAATCGAGCCAGGTGACCGGAGCAATCCACGCTGAAACCGCGCGACTGGCGGGCCGGGTCAATGGCTCCATCACCGCACGCGAGCTTGTCATTCTCAAATCGGCGCAGATCGAAGGCGATGTCCATTACGACGCGCTGACGATTGAGCAAGGCGCGCAAGTTGACGGTCGCTTTGCTCCCAACACGCAGAAAAAGCCGGCCAAGCCTGTCGAAAGCACAAGCCAAGCGCAGCCAACCACTCGCCAAGAGCAGATCCCGCTGACAAACTGAGCGCGGCCTATGGAGGCTGATGACTCTATGTGGGCAGAACTTCTGCGCGCAGCGCTTTGCGATCCAGCTTGCCAATTATCGTCTTGGGCAGCTCGTCACGAACCACGATCTGATCGACCCGTTCGTGCTTCCCGATACGGGTATTGAGCCACGCCTTTAGCTCTTCGGCATCAGCTTCGGCGCCAGCCTCAATCGTCACATAGGCACGCGGGACTTCACCCTTGTAGTCGTCGGGCACGCCTATCACGAGCGCTTCTTTGACCGCTTCGTGCTCAAGAATTACGTCCTCGACCTGGCTCGGGAAGACTTTGAATCCGCCAACCGCAATCATGTCCTTGATGCGGTCGACAATGGCCAGAAATCCGTCGTCGTCGACCACTGCGACATCACCCGTGCGCAGCCAGATCTTGCCATGGTGTTGGACAAAAACGTCTGCGGCCGCTTCAGGGCGGTTCCAATATCCTTGCATGATCTGCGGCCCGTGAACCACGAGCTCACCAGGCTCACCGTCAGGAGCGATCTTTGTCGGATCTTCCTTGTCGAGCAGCAGGATTTCGGTGCCGGCGACAACCTGGCCGATAGTGCCGCGCTTTCGCGTACCCTCATAAGGATTGACCGAAACAACACCCGAACTTTCAGTGAGACCATAGCCTTCGACAAGGCGAACGCCCGTCGCATCTTCGAACCTGGCATGGACCTGGGCCGGCATAGGCGCGCCACCGGAGATGCAGACCTTAAGGGTGGAAAGATCAGTCTCTGCCAGATCTGGATGGTCGAGCAGCGCTTGGAACATGGTTGGGACACCAGGAAATCCGGTAGCACCATATTTTTCGATCGTCGCCAGAACCTGCGCGGCTTCAAACCGGGGAACCATCGCGATTGAAGCGCCGCTGGCCACAGCGTGATTGAGCAGGCTGGTGTTGGCGAAGACGTGGAAGAAGGGCAACGCACCCATGAATACTTCTTCGCGCGGATTGTCGAACGGGTTGATGGCCGCGACCTGTTGAGCGTTCATGGTCAGTTGGCGATGCCCCAACATCGCACCCTTGGGTCGCCCGGTCGTTCCGCCAGTATATTGCAGCAGCGCGAGGTCATTGGAGCGGTCGATAACTGGCTGATCGCTCGATTGACCGGTCAGCCATTCATCCCAATACCATTCGGCCTGCAGATCCGACCACGGCCTGATGCTGGGTCCAAACGGCACTTTGGCAATTTGGCTGCGGCGCAGGGTCCTGAGCGCAAACCCCTTGATCCAGGGTAGCATGTCGGCAAGCGAGCCCACCACCAACGTCTCGAGATCCGAGCTTTCGAGCACTTGTAGTGCAGTATCGAACAGTTCTGGCACATCGAGCGTTACCAGCAATCGAGTGCCGGAATCCTCCACCTGCCAGGCAAGCTCCTCAACCGAGTAGAGCGGCGAGAAATTGACCACAACCGCGCCCGCCATCATCGCGCCGTAATAAGCGGATGCGTAGATCGGCACGTTGGGCAGAAACAGTCCCACCCGATCTCCCGGTTTGATGCCTGCCTTGGCCAAGCCCGCGGCGAAGCGATTGGCCTGTTCGAAGCCCTCGCGATAGGAATAGGTTCGCCCCAAGAAATGCAGAAACGGGGCAGTCGGATCATGCCGCACCGTGCGCTCAAACATCTGCGGCAAAGTTAGCTCATCAAACGACGTGTCCCACGGCGATGGATGATGGTAGGGAGCGTTATTGACATTCATGTAAGTTGCTTGGCCCATTGGCGAGATGGGCACAAGCATTTCTGCTCGCAATCAAGCGAATTTTTGCTGTTTGCATGCTGTTGGAGCCTATCGGAGCGCGCAATCCGATATCACGCACCCAATGTCAGAAGGGTCAGCCTTCTTCTGCGCCGCCCTCAGCGCCCTCGGCTGGGCTTGCCGGAGCTTCTTCTGGCGCTCCAGTCGCTTCTGCCGCGTCAGCTTCGCCTTCGCGACGAGCAGCAAGCCAGGCCTCGGCCTCCGCTTCCTGAGCCGCCTCAGCTGCCGCCTTTTCGTTCGCCTCACGCTCAGCGCGCAGCTCTTCGATCAGCCGGTCCTTGTCGCTGCGATCATCGCCGCTCTCAACCGGAGCCTCCGTCACGCCAGCCCGCTTGGCGGCCTTGGCAACGACGGCGTCAAGTTCGCGCTGCGAACAAAGGCCCAGCGTGACCGGGTCCTTGGGTTGAATGTTCTGGATATTCCAGTGCGTACGCTCACGGATGGCGCCGATCGTATTGCGCGTCGTGCCAATCAGCTTCGAGATCTGAGCGTCCGACACTTCAGGGTGGTTGCGCAGGATCCAGGCAATGCCATCGGGCTTGTCCTGACGCTTCGAGACTGGCGTGTAGCGGGGACCCTTGGTGCGAGTGACCTCAACCGGCGCTTTCTGCATCTGCAGTGCGTAATTGACGTCAGCCTGACCCTTTTCGATCTCGTCCTGAGTCAATTCGCCCGAATGCACCGGATCGCGACCGGTGTATTTGCTGCCCGCCAAATCGTCAGCCATGGCCTGCACTTCGAGGATATGGAGCCCACAGAACTCAGAGATTTGCTCAAACGACAACGACGTATGGTCAACAGCCAGGTGGCGGTTGCGTGTGGCATCAGTGGCGTTGGCTGTTCGGTCGGCGCTTTGGCCATGGGTGAAAACTCCGTCAAAAATAGAAGGGCCGCCCCTTGCGGAGCGGCCATTGCACCAGTGCAGATAGGGCAATCACCGGCAAACAGCAAGAACAACAGCAGCACAAAAGCCAATGTCGAATTTTGCCAAGTTTCTTAGCCCTCACCGTGGCAGCTCTCGCAACAAGGGAGATTGACCATGCTGGGACGCCTGATCGCCACTGCCGGACTGACCTTAGGGTTGCTGACGGCCAGTCCGCTTGCCGCTCAGAACGAGCCTGATGTGAATGAGACGGGTTGGCGGGCCGCCAACAGCGAAGAACTTGAGCTGCGCAAAGCCTTTGAAAGAGGAAAGAAGCAGTGGTCCAAGAAGGACGGCGAGCGGCAAATGTATGATTGCATGATCGCCTGGGCGATCTGGGCCACCACCGCCCGCGAGTTTGGCGATATGATTCCGACAATAAGCGGCGATCTGACCCATTCCTTCGCAGAGGCCCAGCTGTCCCATTATATGAACACACTCGTGATCGCGGAGAATGGTGACTTCGACAGCTTTGTCGAGAAGATGGTGGTTGCCGGGATGGAGATCGACAAGACCGTCCCGCTGGACACATTCGAGAACAATATTCGCTACATGGGTAAATGCTTCGTCCACCCATCAAGCTGGAACATCAATCCTCAGGTCACCATCACCGGGCCAGAATTCATGCGCGACGTGCTGCAACAGCCAGCGACCGATACCTATCCGCCCTATGTCCGGGACATCGCCGAGCGGCAGCAATTTGACCGGCTTATCCTGCAGAAGGACTTTGTCGGGGCCGCCAACCTTGGCACCCGCATGCATGTCGCCAATCGCAAGACCACTATCTATTGGAACGAAGTGCTCGCCACGGCTGAGCTGGCAGTGTCGGACGGCAAAGGAACGCTGCTCGACGACGCATTGCTGATCCAGCTCGAAAAGTCGTGGTATCCCAAATACAAGCGCAGCTGGGCCAGAAACCTGCTGCAGGCTAAGCGCGGTGTGGCCAATCCCGGCTTCCCGCCCGCAAAGTCCAATCCTTACGAAGAGCCAGGTTGGGCCAAGCAGGAGCGCGAACGATATCTGCGCGGTGAAACCAATTACACGCCGTGCAATATGTGGAACCGCTATGGCTGCTGACCACGCCTAGCTCGCCGGCAGCGGGTCAAGCGAGACGGCTTGGGCCTCCTCATGCGTGGCAAGGCCGGCAATGAATTGGCGTGTGGCGCTTTCCCAGCTGAAGCTGGCTCCATACGAGGCACATTCGACTGGTTCGCAATATCGCGCCGCGTCAATCGCCCGTTCGAGATCATCTGACATCGCCCCAACCTTGTCGGTGACGATATCGCGCGGCCCGGCCACTGGAAAAGCGGCCACAGGAGTGCCGCAGGCGAGCGCCTCGATCATGACCAAGCCAAATGTGTCGGTTTTGCTTGGAAAGACGAACACGTCAGCCCCGGCATAACATCCGGCAAGTTCTCGACCCATGCGCTTGCCGAGAAAATGCGCGTCGGGATATCTGCGCTTCAGGTCAGCGCGCGCCGGGCCATCACCGACGATCACCTTGGTGCCTGGATATTCGCAATCGAGAAATGCTTCGAGGTTCTTCTCGACCGCGACCCGTCCGACATAGAGCAGTACCGGTCCTTCCAGCTTCGCATATTCGGGAGGCGGTGGCGCGTCGGGCGAAAAGCAATCAAGATCAACGCCGCGGCTCCAGTGATGCAACTGGTCCAATCCCTGCGCGCGTAATTCGCTGCGGATCGACTCGGTCGCGACCATGATCTGCTCGGCTTTGCCATGGAACCACCGGATATAGGGCCAGAACAATCGGGCGGGCAGGCCTGTGCGGCGCGCAATATAGTCAGGGAATTGGGTGTGATAGGCGGTCGTGAAGGGCACGCAGTGCTTCAGACAATACCGCCGCGCTGCGACCCCCAGCGGCCCTTCTGTGGCGATGTGGACCGCATCTGGTGCGATAGCCGCCAATCTGCGTCCAACCGATCCCGGCAAGGTCAATGCGAGGCGAATCTCGGGATAGGTCGGCGCGGGAATCGAGCGATATTGATCTGGTGAGATCACGCTGACCTCATAGCCCCATTTGCGCAGAATATCGCATGTGGTCGAGAGGGTGCGGACGACGCCATTGGTTTGCGGAAACCAAGCATCGGTAACGATGGCTATGGATTGATTGGGGGCGTCTCGGCCAACCTGCACCGGTCGCGCGTCGCTTTCATCAAAGACGAGTCTGCCCATCTGGTTCATGCAGCCTCCTTGGCCGGATCCGCCGCCTCGGAATCTGCAGGAATTGCTGCCGGTGATTGCTCTGATCTCTTGGCAATCTCGTCAGGCCAGTTGAGGATTTCCATGCTGCCGTCTTGATGCTCGACCAGCGCGTTACACCCCTCTACCCAGTCACCGTCGTTCCAATATTCGACCGGCTTGCCATTGTGCTCGAACAGACGGTGCTCGGCGGTGTGAATGTGTCCGCAGACCACTCCGTCCACGCCGCGATCCCCCGCTGCCCGGGCAACAACCTCCTCGTACTTGCCGATAAATTCGACGGCGTTCTTGACCTTGTGCTTGGCCGCCTTGGAAAGCGACCAATAGGGCTTGCCCATCGCCTTGCGGATGCCGTTCACCACGACATTCAGCTTCATGACGGTGATGTAGGCCCAGTCTCCAACGAAGGCGAGCCAGCGATGCGACAACATCACCGCGTCAAATTCATCGCCATGGAGCACCTGCAACCGGCGACCATCTTCGGTGTCGTGAAAGGCCGCGCGGCGAATTTCTATGCCACCGAAATTGAGCCCGGTGAATTGGCGGAACATCTCGTCGTGGTTGCCAGGGATGTAGACGATGCGCGTCCCGCGCTTGGCGCGTTTGAGCAGACGCCAGACAATGTCGTTATGGGCTGCCGGCCAGTAGAACTTCTTCTTGAGCCTCCACCCATCGATGATGTCACCAACGAGATAGAGTGTGTCGCTGTCGGTTGAATCGAGGAAGTCGATCAACAGTTCCGCATTGCATCCCTTGGTGCCGAGATGGACGTCGCTGATCCAGATCGTGCGATATTTTCGCCGCTTGCCATCTTTGGGTTCGGGCGTCTTGGGTTCGCTGGGGGCAAATTGGGTGACGGCACCCAGTTCGGCGACATTTCCGGGCAAATCGGGCAACATGAAATCGGCCATGAGCAGATCCTCGGGCGATGAAATGTAGCCCTGCTCATGACAGCGGATTGTTACATGCGATTCACAGTGCGATGACGCTTTTGCGAAAAATCGCGGCTCTGTGACAGCGATGTTGCAGTGCCTGGCGGCCTCTATTGAGCCTGATCAGACCATCGGGACGAAGCGCGGCAATGCCTGGATGCGCTCAATCCAGGCGCCAATATGCGGATAGTCGTCGAGGCCAAAGCCGCCCTCCTCCGCAACATGCGTGTATGGGAACAGCGCGATGTCAGCAAGCGTGGGCCCATCACCGCTCATGAACTGGCGACCTGCAAGATGGCCGTCCATCAGTTCAAGCGCAGCTGTGCCAGCCGCTCGCTTGGCCATGATCTGATCGCGCTGCTGAGGCGACAAATTCGCCTCACCGACAAACCGGAGCCAGAACCGCAAGGTCGCGACATTGGGTTCATGATTATACTGTTCAAAGAACATCCACCGCAGCATGTCCGCTTGGGCAAAAGCGCCCTCCGGGATCAGCTCGGTGTCGCTCGCGAGATACCAGCAGGCGGCGTTGCTTTCGGGCAGGAATCGAGCGTCATCTCCCTCGCCAATCTGAAGCACGGGAATGCGTCCATTGGCGTTCACCTGCGCCAGAAACTCATCGCTGCGGGTCTCGCCTTTGAGGATGTCGTACTGACGGGTTTCGAGCGGCAATTCCAACAGGGCCGCTGTCAGCTTGATCTTGTAGCAATTCCCGCTGCGCGGATCCTCGTGCAAGAGCAGCGCATCAGCCACCGGCAACCTCCAACACGATCTTACCTATATGGTCACCTGCCTCCATTCGGGCATGCGCTGCGCCAGCCTCTGCCAGAGCAAGCGTTTGATCCATCACTGGTGCCAGCTCACCCGACGTGAACAGTGGCCACGCGGTCGCCGCGATCTCGTCCGCCAAAGCGGCCTTGAAGGCGTCCGATCGCGGACGCAAAGTCGAGCCGGTCAGCGTCAATCGGCGCATCATCACCATCGGCATGAACAATTCCGCCTTGGCGCCCCCAAGCACGGCGATAGTCACATGCCGACCATCCTCGGCCAGGCATTGCAGATTGCGCGGCACGTAATCGCCAGAGACCATGTCGAGCACGATGTTGACGCCCTCGCCGCCAGTGTGCTCCTTGATCGCTTCGACAAAGTCCGTTTCGTGATAGTTGATCGCCAGATCGGCCCCAATGCCGCGCGCCGCATCGCACTTCGCGTCATCGCCGCAGGTCACAATCACTTCGATGTCAAAAGCCTTGGCGAGCATGATCGCCATTGTGCCAATCCCCGATGTGCCGCCATGGATCAGCAATCGCTCACCATCGCGCGCCATTCCGCGCTCAAACACGTTGTGCCAGACGGTAAACAGGGTTTCAGGCAGGGCAGCAGCCTGTTTGATATCCATTCCTTCAGGAACCGGCAGGCAGTGTTGCCATGGCGCCGAACAATATTCGGCATAGCCACCACCCGGGGTAAGCGCCGCGACCGTTTGGCCGAGCATTTCGGGCGGGACACTGTCTCCGATTGCGACAATCTCTCCTGCAACCTCGAGGCCGAGGATCGGCGAAGCACTAGGTGGTGGCGGATAAGCACCCGCCCGTTGCAGGCAATCAGGGCGGTTGACGCCAGCATAAGCCACGCGGATCAAGACATCGTGCTCACCCGGCTGCGGCGTCGAGACTGTCGATATCGCAAGCACATCGGGTGCACCGGGTGCCTCAAAGCCAATTGCTTGCATTTGTGCAGGAATTTCCACCGCCATTCGTTCGCCCCATAGCTGTGGCGTGCTGCCATCGGCACTGCCCTATCCAGCGATTACCGCCCACGCGGATTGACAGCAAGCCACTCTGCTTGCGATGCTGCATTTTGATGGATGAAGACGATCTTCCCCGCCCCAAGGGTGATGCCGCCAGCAAGCTGGCTGGCGAGGATCTAGCACCCTATTCGCAAGACGAGCTGGATGAGCGTATCGCGCTGCTGAAAGCAGAGATTGAGCGTGTATCGGCGCATAGATCCAAAGCAGCCGCCCACCGCCATGCCGCTGATGCCCTGTTCAAGAAGCCAGGCTCATGAAATTTCGGGCATTGCGACGAACGGATTCGCAATCCTTTCAAGCCAACCCATATGGTACGAAACTTTTGTTCACCTTGATGCTTAGCGAAATATCGCCGGCCCCCTGATAGCGACCAAGCCAAGAGATCTCCTGATGCCCAGTTTTGCTCAGAACCTAGAACGGACACTCCATAACGCGCTCGGCAATGCGTCCGAACGTCATCACGAATACGCGACGCTCGAGCATCTTCTGCTTGCTCTGATCGATGATGAGGATGCGGCGCAAGTGATGGCGGCGTGCGGGGTCGATCTCGCCGAATTGGGCGAAGTCGTGAAGCAATATCTCGATCAGGAATATCAGTCACTTAAGACCGAGGAAGACGCAGACCCGCAGCCAACCGCAGGCTTCCAGCGCGTCATTCAAAGAGCGATCTTGCATGTGCAATCGTCTGGCAAAGACACCGTCACCGGTGCCAATGTCCTGGTGGCTTTGTTCTCGGAGCGCGATTCCTACGCGGTCTATTTCCTACAGCAGCAGGATATGAGCCGGCTCGATGCAGTCAGCTATATCAGCCACGGTATCGGCAAAGGTGGCCGCCAGCTCGAATCCAAATCGCCGCAAGGTGCGGAAGAGACCGCTGGCGAAAGCGCGGAACAGTCGAAAGAGGGCGGCGCCAAGAAGGAGACCGCGCTCGATCAGTTTACCGTTAATCTCAACGCCAAGGCCGAGGCTGGCAAAGTCGATCCGTTGATCGGTCGTGGACCCGAGGTTGATCGCACGATCCAGATCCTGTGTCGTCGCAGCAAGAACAACCCGCTCTATGTCGGCGATCCAGGGGTCGGCAAGACCGCCATCGCAGAGGGGCTGGCGCGCAAGATCACCGAAGGTGACGTTCCAGAAGTGTTGAACGAAGCAGTGATTTACTCGCTCGATATGGGCGCGCTGCTTGCGGGCACACGATATCGCGGCGACTTTGAAGAGCGCCTCAAGCAGGTTGTGTCTGAATTGGAGGGCATGCCGCACGCAATCCTGTTCATCGATGAGATCCACACCGTCATTGGAGCAGGTGCTACCAGTGGTGGAGCGATGGACGCGTCCAATCTGCTCAAACCAGCGCTTTCCGGCGGAACAATCCGCTGCATCGGTTCGACAACTTACAAAGAGTTCCGCAATCACTTCGAGAAGGACCGCGCTTTGCTGCGGCGGTTCCAGAAGATCGACGTCAACGAACCGAGCGTCGAGGACACGATCAAGATCCTCAAGGGTCTGCGGAGCGCGTTCGAATCGCACCACAATGTGCGCTACACGCCCGATGCGCTCAAGACCGCGGTCGAGCTGTCAGCGCGCTATATCAATGATCGCAAGCTGCCTGACAAAGCCATCGACGTGATCGATGAAGTTGGCGCGATGCAGATGCTGGTTCCGCCGAGCCGGCGCAAAAAGAAGATCACTGCGCGTGAGATCGAAGCGGTGATTGCGACCATGGCGCGGATCCCGCCCAAATCGGTCAGCAAGGACGACAAGAAGGCGCTGGAAAACCTCGAACGCGATCTCAAACATGTTGTGTTTGGGCAGGATGAAGCAATTCACCGCCTGTCGACGGCGATGAAATTGAGCCGCGCCGGCCTGCGCGATCCAGACAAGCCGATCGGTTCGTTCCTGTTCAGCGGTCCAACCGGCGTCGGCAAGACCGAAGTCGCGCGTCAGCTCGCTTCGATCATGGGGATCGAGCTCAAGCGCTTCGACATGTCCGAATATATGGAACGCCACAGCGTTTCACGCTTGATCGGTGCGCCTCCGGGCTATGTCGGATACGATCAGGGCGGCTTGTTGACCGATGCGGTCGACCAAAACCCGCATTGCGTATTGCTGCTCGACGAGATCGAAAAAGCGCACCCGGATCTGTTCAACATTCTTCTGCAGGTGATGGATAATGGCCGTCTGACGGACCATCACGGCAAGACGGTCGACTTCCGCAATGTCGTGTTGATCATGACCACCAATGCTGGCGCTGCCGATATGGCCCGCCAAGGCATCGGTTTTGGCGATGTGTCGAAGGAAGATGCCGGGTCAGAAGCGGTCAAGAAGATGTTCACGCCGGAATTCCGCAATCGTCTGGATGCGATCGTTCCGTTTGCCTATCTCGGCAAGAGCACGGTTGCCCGAGTGGTCGACAAGTTCATTCTCGAGCTCGAGCTGCAACTGGCCGAACAGAACGTCCACATTCAGTTCGATGGCGATGCCCGCGAATGGCTGGCCGACAAAGGCTATGACAAACTCTACGGCGCGCGACCGATGGGTCGCTTGCTGCAGGATCGTATCAAGCAGCCTCTGGCTGAAGAATTGCTGTTCGGCAAGCTGGCCGATGGCGGCGAAGTCCATGTCAGCATCAAGGATGGCAAGCCCAGCTTTGAGCTGACGCCAGCACCACCCAAGGCCAAGCCAAAGCGCAAACCGGCAGCCAAGAAGAAGCCGGCAGCGAAGAAGGCTCCTCCCAAGAAGGACGATCCGAAGCCGGAAGCGTCTGATAGCGGCAACGAAAGCTAGCTTTTCTCGCCTCTATGTGATTGATCTGTCTCAGAGAGAATCAACTGGGACCAATCATGAAAAACCTCTTTGTCGCAACCGCAGCCTTGGTGCTGGCGAGCCCGCTTGCCGCTGATGATCACATGGTGGTTGAGGACGACTCAACTGCCAAGCATTTCACCGGCGCTGACCTGTTCGGCTTGTCGGTCGCGGCTGACCCGCAGATCAGCCCGGATGGTTCCCAGATCGCCTATGTCAGGCGGACCAATGACATCATGACCGATCGCGCGGTCAGCTCGATCTGGTTGATCGACATTGCGAGCGGCGACGAAACGCCTTTGGTGACCGGCGCGGGCACACATGTTTCGCCGCGTTGGTCTCCCGATGGGATCCGCCTCGCCTATATCTCGACCGAAAGTGGGGGCGGCGCCGAATTGCATGTGCGCTGGATGGATAGCGGCGTCAGCGCCAACATAACTGCACTTCCTGAAAGCCCTGGTGGCATCGCATGGTCGCCCGACGGATCGAGCATTGCTTACACTGCGCGCGTGCCGGACAAGGGGCTGACCTTGGGCAGCCCGCCGGCCAAACCCGAAGGCGCCAAATGGGGCAAGCCGCTGCAAGTGATCGATTCCGTGACCTATCGGGTTGATGGCGGCACCTATGTGAAGCCAGGCACAACCCAGCTCTTCCTCGTCGATGCCGCTGGCGGCGCCCCGCGCCAGCTTACCTTTGGCGAGTATTCCAATGGTGGTGCTGTCGAGTGGACACCTGATGGCGAGACGCTGCTTTTCACCGCCAATCGCGATGAGAATTGGGAGCTGGAATCGCTCGATTCTGAGATATACGCGCTCGACATTGCCAGCGGCGACATCACCGCGCTGACCGATCGCTATGGCCCCGATGCCGGGCCGCAAGTATCGCCCGATGGCAGGTCGATCGCTTATGTCGGCTATGACGATGTCGGCAACGCTTTCGATCAGGCCAATCTTTACATGATGAATGTGGACGGGTCGGGCAAAAGACTGCTCGCGGGCGACCTTCCGGCCAGCCCTGACGGCCTGGATTGGACCGAGGCAGGCCTGTTCATGAGTTTCGAAAACGATGGCGAGCATCGTGTGGCGCGGGTCAATCCGTCGAGCGGTGCAACCTCAATGCTCGAGCCGCGCCTGGGCAGCACCTATTATGCGCTGCCCTATACGGGTGGCCAATGGTCGGTCAGCAAAGGTGGAACGATTGCCTTCACCACAGCGAGCTCGGTCACTCCGCCCGAAATTGGTGTGACAACGCGCCGGGGCGTCACGACGCTCACATCGCTTAACGCCATGCATCTGGCTGGCAAAGAGATGGGGCAGACGGTGGAGCTGGAAGTGACCGCACCCGATGGCGTCACGATTCCGGCCTGGATCACGCTGCCGCCTGGCTATGAGCAAGGCGACAAGGTTCCAACCATTCTTGAGATACATGGCGGGCCTTACGCTGCCTATGGCCCTGAATTTTCTGCGGATTATCAACTCTATGGTGCAGCAGGCTATGCCGTCCTCTTCACCAATCCAGGTGGTTCGACCGGATATGGCGAGGAATTTGCCGACCGGATCGAGGACAATTACCCGATCAGCAATCATGATGAGCTGATGGCAGCCGTAGATGCCGCGATTGCCGCCGGATATTCCGATCCCGACAATTTGTTCGTCACCGGTGGTTCTGGTGGCGGCATCCTGACGGCTTGGGTTGTTGGCCAGACCGATCGTTTCAAGGCGGCTGCATCGCACAAACCCGTTATCAACTGGACGACCATGGCGTTGATGGCGGACTTCTATCCGTTCTTTGGCAAATACTGGATGGGTGGCCAGCCATGGGAGAAGCCCGAGCATTACTGGTCGCGCTCACCGCTTGCGGCTGCGGCCAACATTACAACGCCGACTTTGGTTCTGGTGGGTGCTGACGACTACCGCACACCGCGCTCCGAGGCTGAGCAGTTCTATGGGGCGCTCAAAGTGTTGGGCGTGGACACTGCCTTGGTCGTGACACCGGATTCGAGCCACAACAACCTGTCGCAGACGCCCAGCCAGCAGGCTGCACGCACCGCGTCGGTGATCGCGTGGTTTGACAAATATCGTAAGGCCGACGCGTCGCCCGGCGAGGAGTGAGCGCGCCGTCTACTAGGCTCTATTCCTGTTCGATCGCTTCGAGATCAGCCTTGATCTTGGAGATGCCTTCATCGGTGATCATGCCGCCTGACCATGGCTGCAGCTGCACCAGGGTCATACCTTTGAATTGGCCATAGGAAGGGTGCGCGCTGATCCCGGGAAGGTGTTTCTCGAGGATTGCCTTGGAGCGTTCGTCCGCCACCAACTGCTCAATCGACATGTCGATTGAAGGCTTGGCAGCTGCTTCCGCCTGTTTGCTGTGATCGTCGGCCAGTGCCGCTGCCGAAGTGGTCGCAAGAACGAATGCGGCGGCAAGTGGGGCGAGTTTCATGATGGTCAGTCCTTCCGGGTGTCGCTTGAAGAATGGCTTTGGGTCGGGTCGATGTAGTGGCGTGACATGTCTGGGCGATGAAGCAGACCCATCCAGGCCTTGTAAATCCTCCAACCCCCATTAAGTTGCATTTTGCAACGGGGGATTCTCTATGTCAATCAAGCAACAAACCCTGCCAGTCTGGAATCAGATGCTGGCCACAGTTGATGGCCTGCTCGCCAAGGCGGAGGCGCATGAAAAGGGCGAAGAGCTTCTCAATGCGAAGCTTGCGGACGACATGCATCCACTCTCAACCCAGGTCCGGTTCGTTTGCAATATGCCGGGTGAAGCGATGGAACGAATTGGCGGCATCGACTTTGCGTCATCCGATGATGATCCTGGCAGCCTGGCCGAGGCGCGCGCGAGCATTGCCGCAACAAGGGCCCTGATCGGCGAATGGGATGCGGCCGAGTTTGTCGCTGACGATGCTCCGATCGAGCTGGTCTTGCCCAATGGAATGACGTTTGATCTCACCGCCAGCGAGTATGTCCGGGACTGGTCGCTCGCCCAGTTCTATTTTCACGTGACGACCGCTTATGCGATTTTGCGGCAGGAAGGGCTGGCGATCGGCAAGATCGATTATGTGCCCTATATGCTACGCTATATGCGTCAGCCTGAAAGCGCTGGCGCCTAAGACAGCGCCTCAGTCACCGCGCCTTTGTGCGCTTTGGCATTCTCAGCATAATGCGCGACGCCAATGCGCATGCCTGCGATCGCCGCTTCGGAAAGGGCTTTCATCGGCTTGGCCGGGCGGCCCGCCCACAGCATGCCGGGCTCCATCACCTTGCCTTCGGTAAGCATCGCGCCCGCAGCCAGCATGGCGTCCGAGCCGATCACCGATTTGTTCATGGCAATTGCACCCAATCCGACAAAACCGCGATCATGAATGGTGCAGCCATGGACCATCGCCATATGCCCAATCAGCACATCGTCGCCGATGACAAGCGGTGAACCATCGGGATCGCCCGGGCGCGGCGGATCGCAATGCAGTACGCTGCCATCCTGGATATTGGTGCGCTCGCCAATCCGGATTGAGAAGACATCCGCGCGCACAACGCAATTATACCAGATCGAGCTGCCAGCCCCGATTTCGACATCGCCAATGATCGTGCAGCCGGGGGCAATGAACGCGGTCTCGTGGATTTTCGGCGTCTTGCCGTGAATGGGAATGATGTTGACGCCGGGATGATCGGTCATTGCGTGGCTCTCCATTGATCGAGGGTCAGGCTGTATTGAATGGTCGGATTGTCTTCGTCGGAAAAGAACGGATCGTCAAAATCCAACTCGGGCCGCCGCTCCATGCCGAGCTTTTCCATCAATCTCCAACTGCCAATGTTGCTGGTGCTTGTCAGCGCCACCAGATGAGGCGCCTTGTGCACCTCAAACGCCCATTCGATGATCGCGCTCACTGCCTCTCTCGCATAGCCGCGGCGCCAGCGATCCTCGCGGATGAGCCAGCCCACTTCATGAGTGCCAACATTGGGAGCCAGCGGGTTGCCGACCCGGCGCAAGCCGCAATGGCCAACCAGCTCATCGCTTTCACGCTCCCACAGCAGCATGAAGCCAAAGCCTTCCTCGGCGAAACTGGCGCGGGATTGTTCATGCTTGGTGAGAATATCCTCGCGCGCGCGTTGTCCCCCCAGCCGCGCCATCACTGCTGGCGTGTTGAGATGCTCCAGATGCAGATCGAGATCGGCGGGATCGATCTCGCGCAATTCGAGCCGCTCGGTCGTGAGAACCACCTTACCCATTGAACTGCGCCCACTGCGCCGGCGTGATCGAGTAGACAATGATGGCGGGATCAACATCGGTCCATTCTGGACCTTCGAAATCCAGGTCCTTTCGCCGCTCCATGCCAAGCCGCTCCATCAATCCCCAGCTGGCCGCATTGCCCGTCACTGTCAGGGCGATCACCTCCTCGGCGGAGAAGCGTTCAAACGCCAGATCGATCGACGCGATCGCCGCCTCCTTGGCATAGCCATGGCCCCAGGCCTCTTCGCGCAAGCGCCAGCCAACTTCCATCATATCCTGAGGGCCACCCTGCTCGTTGGAGCGCTTCAAGCCACAGAACCCCAACAAGGCCTGGTCCGATTTGCGTTCAACCGCCCAAAACGTATGCCCGTGCAGGTCGCGATATCCCTCAATCCGCGCGCGCGCATCTGCTTGACCGCTCGTATCGAGCACGCCGCCCAGATACCGCATCACCGCAAGCGTGTTGGTGCCCTTCCAGAATTCGGGCCAGTCCTCCTCGCGCCAATCGCGCAAGATCAGCCGATCTGTCTCGTGCCGAAAGTCAGCCATGCAGCAAGCGGGCGGCGTGCTGTGCGTGATAGGTCAGCACTCCGCTGCACCCGGCGCGCTTGAATGCCATCAAAGTCTCAAGCACCAGCGCATCGCGTTCCCCGGCGCCGGCCGCAACCGCCGCTTCGATCATCGCGTATTCGCCGCTGACCTGATAGGCGAACACCGGAACCGCAAACTCGTCTTTTACTCGGCGTACTATGTCGAGATAGGCCAGGCCTGGTTTGACCATGACGCTGTCCGCACCCTCGCTAAGGTCCATCGCAATCTCGCGCAGTGCCTCATCGCTGTTGGCGGGATCCATCTGGTATCCCTTCTTATCACCCTTGAGCAGGCCACCAGAGCCAACCGCGTCGCGAAAGGGACCATAAAATGCGCTGGCATATTTGGCGGCGTAACTCATGATCTGGACGTTGGGGTGACCGCCCATCTCTAACGCCATCCGAATCGCATGAACGCGTCCATCCATCATGTCAGACGGCGCGATGATATCAGCCCCTGCATCGGCCTGGTTGATGGCTTGATCGACCAGCACAGCAACCGTGTCATCATTGATGACATAGCCCGCCTCGTCGACCAATCCGTCTTGGCCGTGGCTCGTATAGGGGTCGAGCGCGACATCGGTCAGCACGCCGATGTCATCACCGCACGCCTGCTTGATCGCTCGGATCGCCTGACACATCAGATTGTCGGGGTTGAGCGCCTCCTGCCCGTCATCGCTGCGCTTTTCCGGCGGCGTGTTTGGAAACAGGGCGACAACTGGAATACCAAGCTCGACGGCCTCTTTGGCGCGCGCGACAATGCCATCAACCGACCAGCGCGAAACGCCGGGCAAGGTGGCAATGGGTTCTTCCACGCCTTCGCCAGAAGTCACGAAAAGCGGCCAGATCAAATCGGCGGGCGTCAGAATCGTCTCGCGATGCAGGGATCGACTCCAGCCAGCCGATCGGGTGCGACGCAGTCGTGTATTGGGATAATTGCCAATCATGGCGACGCCTGTGCCGCAAATTTGAGGCGCAGGCAATTGCCCGATGATCGATGGAGAAGTGCTAGCGGACTTCCTGCACCGCCTGCACTTTCTCGATCTCGCGGGCGGGCTCATCCTCTTCGCTGCCCAGCCGCTCGAGATCTTCAAGCGCGATGCCCGGCTCTACGGTGAGCAATCTGCGCAAGGATTCGCGAAAGCGCTGCAATTCGCGCCCTTCAAGCGTGGCCCGCGTGACAAAGCTGACACTGGCCGGATTGATCGCCCTGCCATTGCGATACATTTCATAGTGGAGGTGCGGTCCGGTCGAGAGACCGGTCGATCCAACATAGCCTATCACTTGCCCGCGCTTGACGGTCTGCCCGCTGCGCACCGCCATCCGGCTCATATGGCAATAGCGTGTGTCGAGGCCGTTGCCGTGAGCCAGCCGTACCGCAATTCCGCAACCACCCGCTCGGCCGGCGGAAGTGACGCGGCCATCGGTGACCGCCACAATCGGTGTGCCATGGCTGGCTCTAAAATCCATGCCGGCGTGCAAACGGCGATAGCCAAGGATTGGGTGGCGCCGCATGCCGAAGCGCGATGTGATGCGGCCCGGGACGGGAGCGACAAGACCGCGGCGCTGTTCGCCCACACCCGAAGCCTCGTAAAATTGCCCGTCATCGCCCCAGCGCATCAATTGCGTTCGCGGTTCACCGCCTCGGGCAATACCCGCATACAGCAATTGCCCGGCCTGGCGCTCGCCTGTTGCCGCTCGGCGATAAGCAATGATCATGTCGAACTCATCGCTCGACCGCACTTCGCGATCCATGTCGATCTGATCGTCAAGAGCGCGGATATATGCCTGGACTGCACTGGCCGGTGCGCCCGCAGCGCGCATCGAGCGATAGAGGCTGCTGCCGACTTGACCGCTGAGCCGCAGGGGCGTGTCGTCAACCCGGATCGCGTTCCGACTCAAGGTGAGGTTTTCGCCAACGCGACCGATCTCGAGTTCAAGGTCGAAACGCGCGCGGAATGACAGCTCGGTCAAGGGGCGAGGAGAGCCCTGTTCTTCGCGTCGCCCGAGGATGATATCCATCTGTGTTCCGGACTCGATGTCCTCGATATCCATCGCACCAGCGACGAGGTTTGCGACATCACCCACGTCGCGCGACGAAAGGCCTGCGCGCCTCAGCATGCTGCGAAAACTGTCGCCCGATGCAAGCGTCGCCACCAATTCGATCTGTGGCCGTTCGGGCGCTTCCGCCAGCGGGATAACCTGGCTTGTCGGCGCGGAACGGCGCCCATTGTCTGCGCCAAGCGCCAATGGCGTGATCATCTTGCTGCGAAACTCATCGCGGGCTGTTTCATCAATCGCCATCGCCGGTCGCGCTTCGAGCGGTGCCAGATCTGGCCAAAGCGCCAAGGCTACCGCGCCGAGGCCGAGCATTGTACCAAGCCCCCGAAACCATCGGCGGCTGCCAATATTTTCCGCCAGATTGGGTGTCAGGTCATACTGGCTGAGCCAGATTTCAAAGCCGGTTTTCCAATCATCATAGCGCTCGCGCCAGGAATTGACCCGGGCCAACACCAGGCGAGAACCTGATGGCGCTGTCGCGCTGCCTTGATCTGCCGGCGCCCCCATGACCGATTGAGCGAATGCATTATCCGCCGCGTCGGATTGTGGCTCGCCATCCCCGGCATGCTCATGCGCCAGGACGAATTCGCCATCGTCTGGTTTGCGAGCGTGATCCAATTACGATTCCTCTTGCGGCGGGTGGCCGAGTTCTATTTCCGGCAGCAATGGCCGTTTTCTGTGCCTTATCAAAGTAAATGTGGGCTTAAGCTGCGACCAGCCGAGTCAGCAAAGGGATGAGGCGTTTCAGCCGCGGATATCCACCATGCCCAGACGAAACCGATTGCCGAGAATTGGCGACAGTGACACTATCGAAGGGTGACGTCGCATCAGACCCTCCCAAACCGTCGAGCGCAAGATTCCAGCCTCCTGAAGGCGGTTCTGGGGCCGACCAATACCGGAAAGACCCACCTCGCGATCGAGCGCATGTGTGCGCATTCGAGCGGAATGATGGGTTTTCCGCTGCGTTTGTTGGCGCGTGAGGTCTATGATCGGGTGCGTGCGATCAAGGGTGATGATGCTGTAGCCCTGATCACAGGTGAAGAGCGCATCGAACCGAAGAATGCGCGATATTTCTGCTGCACGATGGAGGCCATGGATCGCCTTGGCGGCGGTCACGCCTTTGTTGGCATCGATGAAGCGCAGATCGGCGCCGATCCCGAACGCGGCCATATCTTCACCGATCGCCTGCTCAACGCGCGCGGGCGCGAAGAGACCATGATCCTCGGATCGGCCACGCTCGAACCAATCGTCAAACAATTGCTGCCCCGCGCCGAAATGGTCGAGCGCCCGCGCTTTTCGACCCTGACTTATGCCGGGTCGGCCAAGCTGTCGCGATTACCGCCGCGCAGCGCGATTGTCGCCTTCTCGACCGAGCAGGTTTACGCCATGGCCGAGATGATGCGGCGATTTCGTGGCGGAGCGGCGGTGGTTATGGGCGCGCTCTCGCCGCAGACTCGCAACAAGCAGGTGGAATTGTTCCAGAATGGCGAGGTTGACTACATCGTCGCCACCGATGCGATCGGAATGGGCCTCAACCTCGATTTGAACCATGTCGCATTTGGCGCGCTCACCAAGTTTGATGGCAAGCGCAAGCGTCGCCTTACGCCTTCAGAGATGGCGCAGATCGCCGGGCGGGCTGGGCGCCATCAACGCGATGGAAGCTTTGGCACGCTGACCGGAGGTGGTTCGCGATCAGGCGCGTCGATCGAGCTGACCGATGAAGAGGTCTATGCAATCGAGGAGCACACATTCGCGCCTTTGACCAAACTGTTCTGGCGCGACGCTGAGCCTCGGTTTGACAGTCTTGGCGTGCTGATTGGCGACTTAGAGGACCGTCCTGGCGAGGATGCGCTTGCTGCGGCACCACTGGCCATTGATCTGGCTGTGCTCAAACAATTGGCCGAGGAGCCGGTCGCTCAATCGGTCAAGGGCGCCGGATCGGTGCGACGGTTCTGGGAGGCGTGTTCACTGCCCGATTTTCGTCAGGTCGGCGTGGAGCCGCATGCGCGGTTTGTTGCGCGGCTGTGGCAAGACCTCTCCGAAGGCTATCTTGGTGCAGATTTCGTTGCTGCGAGGATTGCGGAGCTCGACCGCACACAAGGCGATATAGACACCCTGCAGGGACGCATAGCCGCGATCCGGACATGGGCGTATATTTGCCAGCGGCCCGATTGGGTCTTAGCGCGCGATGAGATGGCTGCGCGTGCGCGTGGAGTCGAAGCCAAGCTGTCAGACGCATTGCACGGACGGCTGACAGAACGGTTTGTGAATCGGAGGACGACGATCTTGATGAAATCTCTTGGCCAGGATGCTGATGCCCTGCCCGTCGCGCTGGGAGACGATGGAGCGCTGACAGTCGAAGGCGAGGCGATTGGCCGCCTGGAAGGGTTCCGCTTTGTGGTTGATCCCAATGCGGCGCTGGCAGACCGCAAGATGCTGTTGGTGGCTGGCGAAAAGGCCTTGCCCGGACTGCTCGCGCAACGTGCCGAGTGGTTGCTCAAGGACGGATTGGCCGAATTGGCGATTGAGCAAGGCAATTTGGTGTGGGGTGGCCAGGCGATCGGGCAGGTCTCCTTGTCTGAAGACATGTCCCAATCGCGACTGACCCTGTCGCGCGATCTGTCGCAGCTCCCGGATCAGGCCCGACAGAAGCTGGAGGCTGGTTTGCAGGCATGGGTCGATCAGCGACTTGAACCGCTCGATCCCCTGCGCAAGCTGGCGCAGGCTGCGCGTGATCCCGAGGCGGGTTCACAGGCGCGCGCTTTGCTGTTGAACATTATTGGGCATCACGGTGTGGTCAGTCGAGAAGATGCGGGATTGCAACACCTGCCCAAGGAGATGCGGCCATTCCTCCGCCGGCTGGGGGTGACATTCGGCGCGCTCGACATTTTCGCTGCGCCGCTGCTCAAACCCGCGCCTCGTCAGCTTCTGCATGCGTTGGGGCTTGATCGCCGCCCGCTTCAAGACGCGATGTTGCCGGTAATCGAGGGATCCAAGCAGATACCCGCCGGTTACCGACCGGCTGGCGGCCAGTTGATCCGGGTAGACCTGGCAGAGAAGATTTTTCGCGCGGCTTTCGATGCCAGAAGCAAAGCGAGCGAAAAGGCTCCGGGCAATCGCAATCTTCGCTTCCGTTTGGATCTCGCTCTGCCGATTTCGATTGGCCTTGAGGAAGACAATGCAAGACGATTGCTGGGCAGCGCTGGGTTCCGTTTGCAGCGTGCGCCCAAGCTTTCTGACGATCAGCAGGGGCCAGCTGCGCCCGATACGTGGTCCTGGCGCCCGAAAAGGCCATCCGATGATGATCGGCGCGGCAAGCGCCATTCAGGCAAGAAGCGCTCAGGCGGACATAGGGGCAAACAGCAGCGCCACAGGGGGGCAGACACATCGCCCGCCAAAAGCAGCGGAGCCTTTGACGCATTGGCTGATCTCTTGGGCAAATGACCGAAACGATCCGGCTCGATCAGATCCTCGTCTATCTGCGTTTCGTGCGCACACGAGCACGGGCGCGGGCCCTGATCGAGCGCGGAGCTTTGCGGCTCAATAGAAAACATGTCAGGCGCGTCGCCCAAGGTGTTGCTATCGGAGATGTGATGACGGTGCCGGTCGGGAACGAAGTCCGTGTGATCGAAGTATTGTCATTACCAAACCGGCGTGGATCTCCAGAAGCTGCCAAGTCTCATTATCGTGAGCTTGACCGGACGGGGTAAAGCGCACTAGCAGCGCGCAAATTTGTGTTCGAAAGAAAGAGCCTTTCATGACTTACGTCGTCACTGATGCATGCATTAAGTGCAAATACACTGACTGTGTCGAGGTCTGCCCGGTTGATTGCTTCTACGAGGGCGAGAACATGCTCGTCATCAATCCGAGCGAATGCATCGATTGCGGCGTCTGCGAGCCGGAGTGCCCGGCCGAGGCAATCTTGCCCGATACGGAGGATGGTCTCGAGAAGTGGCTCGAGCTCAACACCAAGTTCTCTGCCGAATGGCCCAATATCACGAGCCAGAAAGAGCCGCCTGCCGACGCTGATGACCACAAAGGCGAGGAAGGCAAGTTCGAGAAGTTCTTCAGTGCAGAGCCCGGCGAAGGCGACTGAATAGCAGCTCGTTCGACTGACCTGACGGCAGTCGCGTTGCCCAATTGTGTAACATTTTAACACGCCACTTGGCGGGTCGAATCGTGCGACTCGCATTTTTGTTGCGAATATGTTATATAATGAAGCAACCGCACCGGTTCAGGCCGGCGCAGTATGACAATTAGGAAGACGTCAGACCAGCAAACAGACCCTGTCAAAACGCAACGGTGGCCGCTGTCGTGGCACCCGGCAAGGACGTTTCGGCTGTGTCGCAAGCTGGTAGGTCGAAGAAAGGACTTCGCATGGCAAGCAACGCGCCTGCTTTTACCGTTGGGGACTATGTCGTGTATCCGAAGCACGGCGTGGGCCGCGTGATTGAGCTCCAGAATGAAGAGATCGCGGGCATGCAGCTCGAGCTCTATGTTCTGCGTTTCGAAAAGGAGCGGATGACGCTCCGCGTTCCGATCAACAAGGTCGAAGCGATCGGCATGCGCAAGCTTTCGAGCGACAAGACGCTCAAAGAAGCGATGGAAACGCTCAAGGGCAAGCCCAAGGTCAAGCGGACCATGTGGTCACGGCGCGCCCAGGAGTACGAAGCCAAGATCAATTCAGGCGATCTGGTTTCGATTGCAGAAGTGACGCGAGATCTGTTCCGCCCGGAAGACCAGCCCGAGCAGAGCTATTCGGAGCGTCAGATTTTCGAAGCCGCTTCGAGCCGGCTTGCGCGCGAATTGGCCGCAATGGAAGAGACCGACGAGCCAACCGCGCTTGAGAAGATCCTCGACGTTCTGCGCGAACACGCTCCGCAATATTACGACAATCCCGAAGAGGATTGATCGCCACACATTCGACAGCCAATGCTGTTGTCAGAGGGGCCGCCCGCCAAGGTGGCCCTTTTTGATTCCAGGTCTCACCACCTCAAACCTTGCCAGCACCCCTTCGGTGTATTACATCAGCAACACGGTATAGCCGATAGGTGGAGAATTTTCATGATTCAGAGTTTTGTGAAGCGGGTAGCCCCCCTGGCCGCATTGGCCATGAGCGTCGGCCTCGCAGGTTGCGGCGATGTCAGTGTCACGATCAATGGCGAGGAGGGCGTGCCTTTGTCAGAGCTCGATATGAGCGACGCGGCCCCTGACGAGCTCGTTGTCTCTGGACCCGACAAAGTGATCGTTACGGCCGGCGACGCACTCAGTATCGTTGTAGAAGGCGACGATGATGCGGCCGATAAGGTTCGCTTCATCCTTGACGGAGATTTGCTTGGCGTAACCCGCGAAGAGGGCACCTGGAGTGACAACGGCACCGCAGTGGTAAGAGTCACCATGCCCGCCCCTCGAGAGATTGTTATCGGTGGCAGCGGCAGCGCAGAGGCCAATACTATGGCTGATGAGGCAAGCATCGTGATCGGCGGGTCTGGCAGCGTTTCTGTCGGCGAAATTGCCGCCAAATCACTCGAGGTTGCTATCGGCGGATCAGGCAGCGTGACCGCATCAGGCACAACCGATCAGTTAGAGATGTCGATCGGTGGCAATGGCAGCGGCAGGTTTTCCAACTTGAAGGCTAACGACGTCGAGATCACCATCGGCGGCTCCGGCAGTGTCGACCTGCAATCTGACGGTTCCGTAGAGGCCAACATTGCTGGCTCGGGTAGTATCAATGTTACCGGAAGCGCCACCTGCAACGTGAACGCGTTTGGCTCAGGCACTCTGACATGCACACCAAGCTCAGCCAGCGATAGCGAAGCAACAGAGGAAGGGGACGCTGACGAAGAAGAAAGCTGAGCCCTTCTATAGGGTGTGACTTGCAATGCAGCGGCGAGTGCGTGACACTCGCCGTATGCATATTCGCTCAGCTTTGGTCGCCACATTCGCCAGCCTCTCATTGGGAGGGTGCCTTGCCAGCGCCGCACTCGACGTCGTGACAGCCCCGGTAAAGGTCGCCAGCAAGGCGGTCGATGTCGCGACGACAAGCCAGTCCGAAGCGGATGAAAATCGCGGGCGGGAGATCCGCAAGCGCGAAGAGAAACTCGGCAAGCTCGAGCGGAAGTACGAAGATCAGCTTGAGGAGTGTCGCGAAGGCAATCGCAGGGCGTGTGACGATGCGAGCGACACTTACGCCGAGATTCAATTGCTGCTGCCGACGATCCCGACAGATCCTGATGACTAACCCGCGGGGGCCGCGGCGCGGCTGAGCCGGTCATTGATCGCGCGGCCAATGCCTTCTTCAGGGATCGGGGCCACTGCTATCCGCGGTCGATCCGACGCCGCGCCAAGATGCAGGCAGCGATAGAGTTGCGCTGCCGCCTCGCTCAGAATCCCGTCGGCTGACAGATTGCAGTCTCCAGCGACCGCACCGAAACCGATGTGAAACTCGTCTTGCGCAACTTCTTGCGCGTTCAGGCGCACCGGCTTGCCCGGCGCATAGTGGCTGGCGAGCTGGCCAGGTGCCTCGATTGGCTGATCGCCCGCACTTGGTGACATTGCGCGATCAAAATACAACTGGTGCAGCGCGCTGAGGTCGACCGGGCCGGGCCGCAACTCCTCCCACAGGCCATCAGGGCGGATTGCAAGGATCGAAGACTCGACTCCCGCCTCGCATGGGCCGCCATCGAGCACCAGATCGATCCGCCCATCAAGCGAAGCGAGCACATGTTCGGCCGTGGTCGGGCTGATAAACCCACTCCGATTGGCGGAGGGTGCCGCTATCGGAAAGTCGACTTCCGACAGCAGCGCGCGCATCACCTTGTGCCCTGGCGCTCGCAGCGCGATCGTTGGCAATCCCGCCGTTACAGCGTGAGCAAGCCCGGCATCGGGCTTCACCGGCACCACCACCGTCAACGGGCCGGGCCAGACCCGATCGGTGGCAAATTCGGCCCCCTCAAGCCATTCCGAATAATGCCGGGCCTGCTTGGCATCGCGAACATGCACGATCAGTGGGTTGAAGTCCGGCCGGCCCTTGGCTGCATAGACCTTGGCCACAGCCTCGGCGCTGTCGGCCCTTGCCGCAAGACCATAGACCGTTTCAGTCGGCACAGCGACCAGACCGCCCGCCTCAAGCACGCGCGCCGCACGGGCGATCCCTTCGGCGTCTGCCTGCACCACTTCCGTAACGTTCTTGCCGCTCATGCTGGATGCGCTATATTTTGTCGGCGGCGCTGCCAAGTGGCAGACACTTCCCGATCTACTGGATCTGCTTTTCAAAGGACGAAATTCGCCCGTGACACCTTATTCGCCACCCACCGAGGACCAATTGTTGGCAATCCGCGTCAATGCGGGGATTGAAGAGCTGAGCGAGCACGAGAAATTTGCCCATGCTGAGGCCGACCTAGTCGAAGCCATTGTCGAAGGTGTCGGGCAATTTGCGGCCGGCGAGTTCGCCCCACTCAATCGGGTTGGTGATCTAGAAGGTGCAAAGCTCGAGAATGGGGTTGTGCGTCTGCCGGAAGGGTATCGCGATGCCTATCACGCCTATGTCGAGCAAGGGTGGAATGCGATTGCTAGCCCGGTCGAGCATGGTGGGCAGGGTCTCCCCTTCACGCTCGCTTGCAACGTGCTTGAGAATCTGGGTTCGGCCAATATGGCCTTCAATCTGCTGCCAATGCTGTCGGTCGGCGCGATTGAAGCAATCGAACACCACGGCAGCAATGACCAGCAAGCCAAATATCTGCCCGATCTGGTGAGCGGCAAATGGTCAGGCACGATGAACCTTACCGAGCCTGCTGCCGGTAGCGATGTTGGCGCATTGCGCTCAACCGCGACACCGATTGAAAGCGGCGAGCATGCCGGGAAATACCTAATCAAAGGCCAGAAGATCTACATCACCTGGGGTGAGCACGAACTGGCTGAGAACATCATCCATCTGGTCTTGGCGCGACTTCCTGGCGCGCCCGAGGGCAGCCGCGGGATCTCGCTGTTCGTCGTCCCCAAATATCACGTCAATGAAGATGGTTCGCTGGGCAATCGCAACGATCTGCGTTGCGTGAGCCTTGAGCATAAGCTTGGGATCAATGCGTCACCCACCTGCGTAATGAGCTATGGCGACAATGATGAATGCGTCGGCGAGCTGATTGGCGAGCCCAATCGTGGGTTGATGGCCATGTTCACGATGATGAACAATGCCCGCATCAATGTCGGCAATCAGGGCAATCAGATCGCTGAACGCGCAACTCAGCAGGCCATGGCATATGCCACCGAGAGGGTGCAGTCCTCCCGCGCGGGCTCACCCGACAAGACTCCTGTAGCCATTATTGAGCACCCCGATGTCCGGCGCATGCTGCTGCGCATGAAGTCGCTAACCGAGGGCGTTCGCGCCCTGCTCTATTACTGTGCCGGACAGGTCGACCGCGGCACTATCGGTGATCAAGAGGCTGCGGACAGATCCGAAGTCCTTGTTCCGCTGCTCAAAGCATGGGGCACCGATATGGGTGTCGAAGTTTCTGGCATCGGCATCCAGATCCATGGTGGGATGGGCTTTGTTGAAGAAACCGGCGCCGCCCAGCACTGGCGAGATTCGCGCATTGCACCGATTTACGAGGGCACAAACGGCATCCAAGCCGCGGATTTGGTCACGCGCAAGCTTGGCCTTGCCGGAGGCGAAGCGATGATCGGCCTGTTCGAAGACATTGCGCGCGATTGCGCGGATGAAGACAATCTGGCCCATCTGGCCACCAGCTGTGCGGAGATTGCCCGCTGGATGCATAGCGAAGCAAGCCTGGATGATCGCCTGGCCGGCAGCGTGCCTTTCTGTACCATGGCGGCCGTGGCCGTCGCTGGCTGGCAGTTGAAAAAGCAAGCTGCGGCCGTTGCCGACGGCATGGCTCCATCTCTGGCAGAGGTGAAGCCGGTGACAGTGCGCTTTTTCCTCGATCGCATTGTGCCAGAGGCAATCGGCTTGAAGGCTGGCGCGACCGCCGGCGCCGAACTGCTTTACAGCCTGCCAGCCGAACAATTGGCAGGGTAAGTCATGAGCAAGCGGATCACTCTGTTCGAACGCCTCGTAGCGGCGCTTGAGCGAGTGGCTCCAGCTGCTGCTCCGCCGACGGACTGGTCCGCCGCGCCCGGCTATGTTTGGGCGAGCGGGGGGCCACACGCGATCGCCACGATCGATACGATGCCGCTGGACTCCTTGCGCGGGATTGACCGCCAGAAGGCGGCAGTGCGCGACAACCTTGAACGACTGGCCAAGGGCCATGCGGCGCACGATATGCTGTTGTGGGGCGCGCGTGGCATGGGCAAGTCAGCATTGTTGCGCGCTGCGGCGGTCGATGTGCAGAGCTCTCACCCCGGCAAGCTCGGCCTGGTCGAGATCGCGCATGATGCCATCGACAGCCTTCCGCAACTGTTTGACGAGCTGGCCCGGGTCGACAGGGGGTTTTTGCTGCTGATCGACGATCTCGGGTTTGGGCACGATGGCAAATCGCAGAATCTCAGCCTGCGCAGCGCGCTCGAAGGCGGGATTGCTCCAAGGGCGAGCAATGTCCGAATTGCGGTCACCTCCAATCGCCGGGCGATCGTCAATCGTTCGGCTGATGAGCAATCCTCGCCGCTCAATGACCGCGATGATCGCGATGACGCTCTGGCCCTGGCTGACCGATTTGGTCTGTCGCTCGGCTTCCACCCCTGCGACCGCGAGACCTATCTTGAGATCGTGCGGACCTATGTCAGCCCGCTAGATCTCGAATTCGACGAGGAAGAGGCGCTCGCATGGTCGATCGCGCGCGGCCAACTGTCGGGCCGCACAGCGCACCAATTTGCGATCGAATTGGCGGGTCGGGCCGGATTGGCCCTCAACTAACTCACTGCGCCGGTTGAGTCCGGGCGAAATCGTCTTCGCCAAAGGTCGCTGTTGTCGCATTGCGAGGATCAATCAGCTGGCGTTGCGGCCGCAACGCTTCGCCGGTTATCCGCGCGATCCCTTCGCCAGCCTCCGCATCGGGGGCAATTGCCCGCCATACGATCCCGGCCGTATCATCAGTCACCAGCAATGAGCCATCGCCAGCCCACTCAACCCAGGTCGGTCGACCCTTGGTCGTGCCATCCTCGTTGAGGAATCCTGTCATTACTGGGACTGGCAGACCCTGCGGATTGCCCAATTCATCAAACGCGACATAGACCACGTCATAGCCTGACGGGGGTTTGCGGTTCCAAGAGCCGTGGCGCGCAACAAAGGCGCCGCTGGCAAAGCCATCGCCCATACGGTGGCCTTCGGCGGTAAATACGAGGCCAAGCGCTGCCACGTGAGGCCCAAGCGCATATTCCGGATTGCGGGCATATTCTTGCAAATAAGCCGGCATCGGGGCTTCGACCCGGCGGTCAAAGTTCTCCTTAAAGTAGATCCACGGCCAGCCATATTGCGCGCCGACCGGCACATTGGTGAGATAGTCGGGCACCAGGTCAGACCCGAGCATGTCGCGCTCGTTGACCGTGGTCCACAGCTCGCCGGTCCAGGGGCTGAAATCCAATCCATTGGGGTTGCGCAATCCTACGCCAAATTGGCGCTGGCGCTGGGTCTCAAGATTGTATTCCCAGATGAGGGCGCGACCCTCTTCAATATCCATCCCCATCTCGCCGATATTGCTGACCGAGCCAACAGCCACAAACAGGCGGTCACCCTCAGGGTGGATCTCCATATTGCGCATCCAGTGGCCACCGCCCGGCGCGAGATCCATCAATTTGGTCGGCTCGCCGGTGACCTCAAGACTGCCCAGCTCGTAAGGGAATGCCAACACCTCGTCGTGATTGGCGACATACAGCGTGTCATCGCCCCAGCTCATGCCGGACGGGGAATCGAGCCCCTCTTCAAGAATGACCTGCTTGATCTCGGCCGAACCGTCGCCGTCTTCATCGCGCAGCAGCACGATCTGATTGGGGGATTCCCCCGCGGCGCCCGCCTCGGAGAACAGATAGGACGCGACCACGCCGCGTACCCAGGCCATAAAGCCACCCTCGCCATCATCTTCAGCCGCGGGTGCGCGAGTCAGCGTGACCAGGACATCGCCATTGGGCAGCGCGTAGAGCACGCGCGGGTGATCAAGCCCATCGGCAAAGCGATTGACCTCCAGGCCCTCGCCCGGCTGCGGCAATTCGCCATCTTCCCACCCCACCGGCTTGGCAATCTGCACCGTCGGGAAGCTTTCCTCATTGGGCTCCTCGAGCGTTGGATCGGTGCCAGCAACGGCGTCGACCGACAATTCGGCGGTGTCGCCTCGGGTGAAGAAATAGCCGGCCAATCCAAGGATCAGGACGAGGACCAGCAGGGCGATGAGGAGCTTTCGAAGGAATGACATGAAACGAGCGATATAAGAGGGCGAGGCTTGCGGCAACCGGTCAAGACATTAGATCACGCTGTGATATGTATGATTTCAAGCCAGAAGCAGGCCTTGAGCCAGCTGAAATGTACCGCCAATTGGTGGATGCTGCGGACGCTTTGACCAGCGATGAGCCCGATCCAGTAGCCAATATGGCCAATGTTGCCGCATTGATCTGGGAGTTTGTGCCGGATCTCAATTGGGCGGGTTTCTATCGCATCACCGACGATCGCTCGCAACGCGAACTGGTCCTGGGGCCCTTCGTCGGACGCCCCGCCTGTATCCGAATACCCATCGGCCAGGGGGTCTGTGGAACCGCGGCCGCCGAGGGCACCACCCAGCTTGTGGCTGACGTGCACGCCTTTCCCGGACACATCGCTTGCGATGCGGCGAGCCAGTCCGAAGTGGTCGTGCCAGTGACGCGTGACGGACAGGTGATTGCGGTGATCGATTGCGACAGCCCCAATCCCGGTCGATTTGCGCAGGCAGATGCCGAAGGACTTGAGCGTTTGGCCGCGCTGCTCTCCGACAGAATCTGATCGCCGGCCAACAATCGCCCCGAAACGAGACATATCGGCCAGAGCGATGGTTGAAGGCCCACCGCAATGGTAAACCAATTCCTAACCATTGATTTCACGCCTGCGCGAGTCGCGCAGCCATTGGGGGAATTTTGACGATGTCCACTCGTTCCAATGCCGTCGGCCTGGGGTTTGCAGCGATGTCCGGCATGGCGCTCGCGCTTGCGGCTCCTGCCAATGCCGGTGACCATCGCGGAGCACCTGCCGCTGGTTCGGTGAGCTATCACGATATGTCTGGCGGCTCGTACGGCTATCAGACCCAGGGCTCAACGCGGTCTGTGCGCGAAACCACCGAGACCGTGATTGGCGAAGACGGCGTCGAAACCGTTATCACCACACGCTACATCACCCGGCACGGCCAGACGCCGACCGGGCACACAGGCGCAGTCCATGGTGGCTATTATCCGGCAGCACCTCATGGTGCGGTGTTCTCACGCGAGGAATGGATTGCCGAGTGTCGCCGTCGGACTGATGGTCTTGACGGTGATGGCAAGGGCGACGTGATTGGCGGGCTGCTTGGCGCGGTCGCCGGTGGCATCATTGGCAATCGCGTGGCAGACGGCAATCGTCTTGCCGGCACCTTGATCGGGGCCGGAACGGGCGGCCTGGCTGGCCTCGCTATTGGCAGCCTTATCGATGGCGATCGTGACGATGACTATGACTGCGAAGACGCGCTTGATCGCTATATCGAGCATTACGGTGATCCAAGCGCGCGCAGCCGCGTGATCCCGGCGCATGGATATCCGCATTCTTATGGCTATTCCTATGGCTATGGCTATGGCGCGGCTCACCATGGCGGCCATTACGGCTATGCCGGCGGCTATTATCCCGGTTGCGGATGCCAGGCACACATTACCTACATTCCGGTGCATTACCAACAGCGCCAGCGTGTGATTGTGCGCGAAGAGGTTACCGAGCAGGTCATTCCGGGCAAGGTCATCAAGCTGCCGCCCAAAGTGATCAAGCAGACCAAGGTGATCAAGCACCCGACCAAGATCGTCCGCCAGCCTACCAAGGTTGTACCGGCACCGAGCTATCGCCCGGCCCCGGTCAAGATGGTCAAGGACTGATCCAGACTATTTGGAAGTCGGGTTTGGCAGCGGAGCACCGTCGGCTTGCACAATGTTGCGCGTCGACGGTTCGAGCTTGATCGTTCCCAGCCGCACGATATCCCGCTCGCGATTGACCACCAGGGCGCCGCGCAGATCGGCTGACACTTGCAGCGTCTGCGCGCTGTCGCGGGCGACCCGCAAGCGATACTCGCCATAGGGCACCCGTTCGAACAGGAAGAAGCCATCGAACTCGCTGATCGTGCGGCCTGCCACCGCGCCTTGCCGATCAATCAGCTCGAGCACGACGCCTGACTGTTCCAGACCCTTGGTGTTAAGCAACAAGCCTTCGACTTCTCCCGAAGGCGTGATCGGAAGCTCGATCTGAGCCATCACGCCCGGCCGCGGCGTGACCACGATGCCCTTCACCGAGGGCGCGAGGAATGGATCGCCCAGGCTTGCCTCGTCAACACCGACCAGGACCGGTTTGAACGGACGCAGGCCATCAACGATCGTCCGGCCATTCTCACCAGTGATCGCATCGGTTGTGCGCAGACCCGCCTCAACACCGACATCCTCAAGCAATTGCTCTCCGCCATCGCGGCGACCATTGCCATTGTCATCGCGGAACACGGTCACCGCAGCCTGGCCGGTTCGGGCGAGCTTGGTCTCGGACAGCCGCACGCCACCTGAAACCGGGTCCGGGCCCAGGCTAAAGGCCACCGAAACATTGGCGCCAACCCCGCCGCGTGAGGTGACAAAGGCGTTGCTCCGCAGCGAGAACGCATCAAACCGGCGCGAGTATCCCAGCGCAAAGCGGAACTCATCCGCGATGGCGACATATTCGATCTCGCCATTCAGGTCCGACACCTCGTTGAGGTTCTTGTCGATGTTGATCGAAGCGGATTCGAGGCCTTCCTCAAGCTCGAATGTGGCATTGCCGCGCAGACGCAGGCCCTTAAGCCTGGTGTTCGCCAGCAAGCGCAGGCGCGTGTCCGATCGGCCCGGCGTTTCGATGGTCTCCGATTGCTCCCGGTGATCGATCTGGGCAGATACAGCCACCCTCCCCGCTGTCAGCGAGGTGGTCATTAGGAACTCGTTAACTTTTGCGCCCGATTTGAGCCGCCCATGATTGACATCACCTTGAATTGGCAGCGAAAACTTGCCCAGTTTGAGCGAAGTATCGAAGCTGAATCCAAGCTGGTAGTCGAGATCATCGGCGATGAAGTCACTGGTGAAGTCGCCAAAGGTCTTCACCGCGTTGATTCCGACATTGAATTTGCCAAATCGACCGAGTGAATTGACCTCGGCAACCGCGCCTGAGCCAATCTCATAGGCTCCGGCAAGCTCCGCTTGGACCCGGCCGAAGCTGCGCATGACCGATCCCTCCACGAAATGGCGGCGTTCGGATGCAACAAAGAGACTTTGGGCGCCGATTGCGGCGCTGGTTCGGTCGTCCAAGCCGCGTTCAACCCCCACACCCCAGCGCCATTGCTGTGGTTCGGTAACATTGGTCTGGCCAATTTCGATCAAGTCGCGTTTATCTTGCAGGATCCCGGCCCAGTAATAGGTTTTACCAGGCGTGATCTGGTTGAAGCCGACCGGATAGTCCGTTCGGTCGCGACGAATTTGTCCCTGAGGGCCGTAGAGGACCACCTCAAGCTCGTTGCGGCCAAAGAACAGCTCGATATCGAGGAATTCATAGCGACCATCGCCATTGTCTTCCTGGAAAGCGATCAATTGGCCGTTGCGATAGAGTTCCGCATCCCAGCCGGCAGGCATCACACCACGCAATTCGGTGGTGGAGAAGCGTGACGTGCGGCCGATTGGACGATTTGTGACGAAAGCGCCCCGGCCAACCGAGCTCTGGCTGGTCAGTTGCCCACCTGGCGTCTCGACATCACCGATCGCGACCTGGGTCGCCTGCAAGGGCCCAAGGAGATTGCCCTCAGGATCGTTGCGATAGGCGCGGAAACGGAATGTTTCGGGCGAAAGCTGGTCATTGGTCGCCAGGCGAGCGAAATAGCTCGCTCCGAGCGCTTCACCGGCGGCGTAGACCTCGACGCGGCCTGAGGGGCCCGTAGAGCCGGTTCCAACGGTTCCGCCCGATCGATAGCCGGCTTCCGCCACGATATCGACTGAGGGCGTCCTCCACGGCTTGTAGTCCATGTCAGCGGTCGGGAATTGCGACAGATCGAACTGTTTGGGCTTGGCCTGAAGTCGCGCGGCGCGACTTCTGCGCTCAATTGCCTGCATGAACGGCAAATCGCGATCGGATTCGAGCCGCACCACCGCATTGTAGAGATCGGGCTTGAAATCGATCCCAAACCAGTTCGAGAGCGCTTTCACATCGACACACCAGCCTTCTGGCGTGTCGTAGATGTCCTCAGACACAGGCGCACTGCCAATGTTCACGTTTTGTACCGTATTGGAGTCGCGATCGAGGGTAAATTTTTGATCCTCCGCGAACAACCAGCCAGTTGCGCGGCGCGACTTTTTGTCAATGCGGATCGGCATGTCGAGTGACTGAATTACGTCAGCCAGATCGAGGCATACTCCTTGATCGGTGCGATATCCGCGCACGTCATAGGTCAGCTTGTAGGATTTGATGACCAGCTGGAGGAACAGAAAGTCGTCGTCATTGGCTTGCCAATTGTTGGTTTGGGCAGCCTGTGAGGCAATCGGCACTGTTGTTTGCGCGTGCGCCGCACCTTGGACGCCAAATGCACCAAACGCCGCCGCGAAACCCGCGACGGCGCCCAGTAGCTTATGGCGACGATTGGTCATGATCTTAGCTCGGTGGCGTGACTCTCATTCAGCAGGTCAGCCCACAACTCCCTCAACTGCGGCGATCAGGCCGCCTCCAGCTTCCGGCATTTCGCGATATTCAAGGCGCAGAGGGCCACTCAAGGCCGCGGCCTGCTCAGCAGTGAGTGGGATCCGCATCTGGCGTTCGCCGATCTCATGGTAGATCGCCACGCCGCGCAGCAGGACCGCGGGTTCGCTCCATCCAGGCTTGGATACGAGCAATTCACCGTAGGTTGAGCTATCGCCATTGCGTGTCATCGTAAACGCAAGCTCTGGGCCATTCTCGCCTGCAACCAATTGTGGTTGGTGGATCGCGACCTGGGCTTCCACTCGGCCGTGTCGGACGATGATCGGAATGGTGACCCCGTAGATCGGGATCAGCTTGATCGCGACGCCTTCCGAAGCCTCCGCCTCTTCCGACACTACGGTCGGCTTGGGGATGGCCTTGAACGACATATGGACGCGATATTCGCCGTCGGGCAGGTCCGCTCCGGGGCGCGCGGCGATGCGTACCGCCTGCGGTTGCCCTGGTGGCAGCGTGATGCGGCGCGGAGCATAACGGATCATGCCAAGCGCAGATTCTTCCTCGTCGCTGGCATCGATCTTTTCGATCGGCACCAGGCGTCCGTTTTCTTCCATGCGGCGCAATTCAAGGCCGATCCGGTAGGTCGCCTCTTCAGAACCGATATTGCTGAGGATCACTTCGGTCCCGCGCCGGCCATCCAGAATAATCCGCGTCGGCGCGACCAGAAGATCGCCTTGGGCCGCGGCGGGTGCCGGGCTCGTCATGGCTCCCAACAGGGCAAGCGGCGCCGCAAGTGGTAGGAGGCGGCGCATGAAACGGTTTTGCATAATGTGTGGCCCTCGGCTTTGTCCCGCTCGCGCTTAGATTGGCGGCGGTTTGATCTGTCCGAAGTTTGGTAAGCGGATAGGGTTAATATTGATTAAATTGCGCCGTTCTTCAGGAGTTTGGCCGCAAAACACATAGGGCGGCACTCCCCTATGGGAATGCCGCCCCAGATTGTGGTGGAATGGGCGTGGCCCAGGGGGCCACGCGCCGTCCGCAATCAATCTTAAGTGTATTCAACCGATACGTTGAAAGTCGCGCTGAACGTGCCAGCAACTTCGCTGCCGTCGAAGGTGATCGTGCCACCAACGTTGAAGCTACCGTCGCCCGAACCGTCAAGCGTCACTTCCGGATCGCCTGCACCGTTGTTAGCGGCGTCGGTAACGAAAGAGCTCAGCTCGATCGTGTGCTCGCCGGTGCTGCCTGCACCGAACGAAGGGTGACGCAGGTTAACAGTGCTCGAAGGAAGGTTGATGGTGACAGCCTTCGAAGCAGTACCACCAATGTCAAAAGTCGGGACGTCAGTCGTGCCCGAGCAAACAATGTCGGTTGCTGAGCAATCAAGCGTGCCGTCAGCAGCCAGCGAAACAGTGCCGCCGCCGCTTACAACCATTGCGCCGAAGTCCAGCGAAGTGCCGGTGGCGAGGTCAAGCGTCAGAGCCTGAAGAACTTCTGCAGTTGCGGTTGCATCTGCGTTATCAGCGTGAGCGGCCGAGCTCATGCCCAGAGCTGCAAACATAGCGACGCCAGCTGCGCCCAAACGGATGGTCTTATTCATTACTGGTTCCTTCCAAACGTGGTCGTGTCCCGTTGCAAGTGCGCTCGATTGTCTTGGTCCGACGAGCCCCCTGCCGAACGGACACAGAAGCCCGCTCGCCAACTCTGATTAGGGTCGCCGAGTTCAGGTTTCGTTTTTTGCTATGGTTAACAGCGCAGTAGGATTTGCCCGGCAAATCGCGATAAGCCGCTGAAATCCTGTGGTTTTGGAAAATCGACCGTGCTTAAGGCCGACTTAAATGTCTCCGCCAGTTAATCTCTGGCAGACCAGATCGAGCTGATCCAGGGTCGCATAACGAATCGTAACGGCGCCCATTCTGGGATCGGCATCCGCCTTGATTCGCACAGGCATGCCCAAGAACTCTTCGAGATGGTTCTGAACCGCGATGATATCCGCATCGCCACCTGACTTGGGCGCCGGATTGGCCCCTGAGGAGCCCGTAGGCGCCAATTGAGCAGCGACTTTGCGCACCAGCTTCTCAATCTCCCTGACAGAGAGATTGTCGTTCACAGCCCTCTGAGCGAGCTCTGCGGCGTCTTCCTGCCCAACCAGCGCGCGCGCATGGCCCATCGACAGCCGCCCGGACTCCACCAGGTCGAGTACCTGGCTGGGAAGATTGAGCAGGCGCAGGAGATTGGCGATGTGGCTGCGCGACTTCTCCACCATGCGGGCGATCTCGGCCTGAGTCATGCCCTCATCGTCAGTTAGACGCTGGTAAGCCCTCGCCTCTTCGACCGGGTTGAGGTCTTCGCGCTGAAGGTTTTCGATCAGAGCCAGCGCCATCACTTCGCGATTGTCGAGCGCTCTCACCAATGCGGGGATGGTGTGGAGCTGCGCCTTCTGGGCTGCGCGCCAGCGCCGCTCGCCGGCCACCAATTGATATCGGCCACCCTTCGCAGGTCGAACAATGATCGGCTGGATGACACCCCGCGAGGCAATCGAGGCCGCAAGCTCATCAAGCGCATCTTCGTTGAAATGCTTGCGCGGATTGCCCGGCAGGGGATCAATATCCGCAATCGCGATCGATTGGAGCGCCGAATCTGAAGTATAAGTTGTTGAAACAGATGGATTTTCCGACTTATCAGCCGGTGTCGATCGCACCAAAGGCTCTTCACGCTTGGTTTCACCCAGGAGTGCGCCCAATCCCTTGCCCAACTTCTTCTTGCGGTCGGCAGGCGCGCGTTGCGGGACAGAGAATTGCACCGCCCCATCTGTGTCTTTGGATTTCTTGCTCATGCCGCCTTCCTTTCGGCGGGAAAGCGCCCGATCAGTTCACGCGCGAGCGCGATATAGGCGCGGCTTCCCGGGCAGGAATGATCATAGACCAGTGCTGGCAATCCATGGCTGGGCGCCTCGGACAGCCGCACATTGCGCGGAATGACCGTCTCAAACACAAGATTGCCCAAACAATCGCGCACATCGTCAGCAACCTGGTCGGTCAAGCGATTGCGGCGATCAAACATGGTCAGCGCAACACCGATAATGCCAAGGTCGGGGTTGAAGCGCTGCTGGATACGATCGACCGTCTGCAACAGCTGGCTAAGCCCTTCGAGCGCAAAGAACTCACATTGCAAGGGCACAAGCAAAGTGTCTGCCGCACATAGCGCGTTGAGAGTCAGCAGCCCAAGCGACGGCGGACAGTCGACAAAACAGATATCGTGCCCGCGATGGGCATCGAGTGCGCGCGAAAGGCGTGCGGTGCGATCTTCAACCGAAACCAGCTCCACCTCGGCTCCACTCAGATCCACAGTGGCTGGGACAATATCCAGTCCGGGGATATTGGTCTCCATTATCGTCTGGTCGATTGGCACCTCATCAACCAGCAAGTCGTAGCTCGATAGACCGCGTTCCGACGCCTCGACACCCATGCCGGTTGAGGCATTGCCCTGGGGATCGAGATCGATCAGCAAAGTCTTCCACCCAGTCGCCGCCATTGCCGTTGCAACATTGATGGCTGTGGTGGTTTTGCCCACCCCACCCTTCTGGTTAGCAATTGCAATGGTCAACATCAGGCCTGCTCTTTCCGCACCCAAGGGCGCAATTTGCATGTCAGGCACTCACGATGATGCCTGCTTCGCTGTCGGTCAATGATTGTTCCACGTGGAACATGGAACGAATCGAAGGCTTTGTCTGCTCCAATTCGTGCGCTGCTGACCGCCCTTTGGGCAAGACGTAGAGAGTCTGCTTTGTGGAGAAGGGTGCGGATAAACGGAGGAGCTTTTCCAGCGGAGCAAAGGCGCGTGCCGAAATGACACGCGCTGGAAAGGGTGTGATCCGCTCCAGCCGCTCGCCCATGACCCGGCATTTGGCCAGATCCATCCGTTTGATCATCCGATCGAGGAATTCGACCCTACGCCCACGGGATTCCACCAGCACGACAGGGGTTTGCGGATGAATGGCTGCGATCACCAGGCCGGGAAAGCCGGCACCTGTGCCGAGGTCGAGCCAGGGCTCTGCACGAGGCGCAGCGAGTGTTTCACGTGGAACATGCTCAAGCAATTGGGCGCTGTCGGCGATATGGCGCTGCCAAATCTGCGCCTCTGACGGACGCGATATCAGGTTTTGCCGCGAATTCTCTTCAATGAGCAGATTGGCAAACAATTCTAGCCGCTCGATCGCCTCAGCATCCACCCAAGCCGCCACATAGTCGCGTGCAGCTTCTTCGCTGGAGATACGCGGCTCCGCCATCACGCGGCAGTCTGCATGCGCCGAGCATGGACGAGAAGCGCAGACAGTGCCGCAGGAGTGATCCCAGGAACCCGCCCGGCAGCTGCAAGCGTCGGAGGGCAAGCGGCGCTCAGGCGTTCAACCATCTCGTTCGACAGGCCTGGTACCGACGCATAGGGAAAATCCGCGCTAAGCGAGACGTCCTCGCTCGCGCGCAAATCTCGCAGTTCGGCCTCCTGGCGGGCAAGATAGGGCGCGTATGCGGCGTCTTCGGCCATCTCCTGCGCAAGAATGGGGTCGCGCGACACCACATCCTCTAACCAGTGAGAAAGCTCGTCCAAGCCAACACCATCGTGCCGCAGCCATTCAGCGACGGATTTCTCTCCTCCATCGCGACGAACAGGCAAGCCGGCATCTGCGAGCGATTTGGCATGAATGGGTCGATCAAACTCCTCTGTGAGCGCAGAGCGTTTGCTTTCACGCGCCTCAAACCAAGCCTTGCGCGCATCGCCGATGCATCCAGCGTCGAGGCCCAAAGCGGTCAATCGGCTTGAAGCGTTGTTGGCGCGAAGCCGCAAACGGTATTCCGCCCTCGCCGTCAACATCCGATAGGGTTCGGACACACCTTGTAGGGTAAGGTCGTCGACCATCACCGCGATGTAGGAATTTGCGCGATCCAGTTTTGGAGCGTCACGGCCGAGCTCTGCAGCGGCCGCGTGGAGGCCGGCCAGCAATCCTTGTGCCGCCGCCTCTTCATAGCCGGTAGTCCCATTGATCTGTCCTGCACAATAGAGACCTGGGATCACCCGCAATTGCAGATCCGGCGTCAGCGCGCGGGGATCAATATGGTCGTACTCAACGGCATAGCCCGGCTCGACCATTTCAACCCGTTCCAATCCTGGCATGGCCTCCAGCATGGCCTGCTGCACATCCACCGGCAGCGACGTGCTGATCCCATTGGGATAGACCAAGTGGGTGGCTAGGCCTTCTGGCTCGAGGAAAACTTGGTGACCATCTCGATCGCCAAAGCGATGGATCTTATCCTCGATAGAAGGACAATAGCGTGGTCCTGCCGCATCAATGGCTCCCGAAAACAACGGAGATCGATGCAGATTGGCTCTAATCGCATCGTGCGAGGCTTCGGTGGTGCGGGTTATCGCGCAGAACACCTGTGGGTTGGCGCGCCGTTCAGTGAGTGGCGACATAGCCCAATGGTCCACATCCGAAGGCTGCTCAGGCAATGACGCCCAATCGATCGTCCGGCCATCAAGGCGTGGAGGTGTGCCAGTCTTGAGCCGCGCCATGGGTAGATCTGCCCCACGCAATTGTTCGGCCAAGCGAGCTGCAGCGTTCTCGCCAATACGCCCTCCCTCGAAACGCTCCTCGCCACGAAACAGGATGCCGCCAAGAAATGTTCCTGTGCACAGGATCACACGAGGCGCATGCAAAACAGTCCCATCCGCTAGTTCAAGACCTCCAACACGCTCTTGATCGAAGACCAAAGCCGCGGCCTCACCTTCAATCAAACTCAGATTTGCTTGATTGCGAACGACCTCCTGCACCGCCTGCTTGAACAGGACCCGATCGGCCTGCACCCGTGGACCCCACACGGCGCTTCCCTTGGAGCGATTGAGCATGCGGTAGTGAATGGCTCCAGCATCCGCAGCTCGACCAATCACCCCATCCAGCGCATCAACCTCGCAAACCAGATGGCCTTTGCCCAGGCCTCCGATAGCTGGGTTGCAGCTCATCGCGCCAATTGCGTCCAGATCAAAGCTGACCAGGCCGGTGCGCGCTCCCATGCGCGCAGAAGCGCAAGCCGCTTCGACCCCAGCATGTCCACCGCCGATCACAAGAACATCAAATCGCTGCATCGAGCGCCAGATAGGGAGTGCGTGCCCCGCCGTCAAAGCTGTTTCACGTGGAACAATCCACTTTAGCGATCGGCTACTTACCGATGCAGAAGCGACCGAACAATGCGTCGAGCATGTCTTCGGTCGTTGCCCGGCCGATCAGCCGATCAAATGCGAGCCGCGCAGTCCGCAAGCCCTCGCCTTGCACCAGAAGGTCTGACGATGTGTGAACTTGATCGAGGCCATCATGAGCCGCGTTCACGAGCTCAAACTGCCTTGTGTTGAGCGCACCCTCACCCGGCTTTGGCAAAATCTCACGCGCTGCTGAAACCAACGCTGCCCGAAGCGGGTCAATTCCACTTCCTTCAACCGCAGACACCGCATAGGCGCTTTCGGACTTGCGCTGTTGGTTTGGATCATCCGACTTGGCGGCGACTTCCCACACGCCCTCAGGCCCCTCACCTTCGCCACCAAGCCATAACACAATGTCGGCGGCATCAACTTGACCCTGAGCCCGCTCAATTCCGATCTGCTCGATTGCGTCACCACTCTCATCGCGCATCCCTGCAGTATCGATGAACAGGAATGGCACGCCATCGATCGCGACAGCCCGCTCAATAACATCCCGGGTCGTGCCGGCAATTGGCGATGTGATTGCGGCCTCGCTTTCCGTTAACGCATTGAAAAGCGTCGACTTTCCCGTGTTGGGAGGTCCGGCGAGAACCACCCTAACACCTTCTCCCAATTTCTCCGCACGGGGACGATTGAGCCATGCAGAAAGGTCACCACGCAAGGCCTGCAAGCCTTCACCAAAGGACGGCGGCAGCTCATCGACATCATCCTCATCGGAGAAGTCGAGTGCCGCCTCCAATTGGGCTGAGAGGTGCAAGACCCGGTCGCGCCAACCCTCGATCGTCCGAGAGAACGCCCCCCCCGCCATCGCAACCGCCGCGTTGCGCTGCAGCTCTGTTTCAGCCGCCAGCAGGTCCGAAAGACCCTCCGCCTGCGCGAGATCGATCCTCCCATTGGCAAACGACCGACGTGTGAACTCGCCCGGCTGCGCAGGCCGCAAGCCAGCAATCTTGCCCAACGCGGTCTCGACTGCGTCAACAACCGCCCTACCCCCGTGGCAGTGCAACTCGACCAGATCTTCACCGGTCGACGTGTTGGGCCCGGGAAACCACAGCACCAGCGCCATATCGAGCACTTGGCCGTCTACGTCGTACAAATTGGCGACACTTGCCCGACGCGGCTCAAATTCCCGGCCCGCTAGCTGCTCAAGAGCCAGGCCAGCATCGGGTCCGCTGATCCGAACAACACCAATCGCCGCCGGCGGCGAACCACTCGACAGGGCAAAAATTGTGTCTCTCATAATGTGTTGGCGTCCAGCCCGATCCTTAGTCGTCGGACTTGCGCGATCTCTTCGACTTCGAGCCAGTCATCGGGTTTGCACCTTCGATAAAGCTCTGGAACAGATTCATCCCCACCTGCCCCATCGGAGCCAGGACCTGAGCAAACTCCTGCAATTGCGCAGGATTGCTGACGCCTTTCATCGCTTTGGTGATGTTGTCGACATAAAGGCTATTGGCCTCGCTCACATCAGGCAGGCCCATGAAAGCGCGCGCCTCTTCCGGCGTGCAATCGATCTCAACATTTACTTTCATAGGTGCTCCCTCTCTTCAAAGCCCTAAAGCAATCGCAATCGAGCCTACAATTGCGTTGGCAATGGCCAAACGCAAGCGATAGTAGGCACAACAAGCATTTCGCAAGGAGAGTTCTGACCCATGACTGACACCGCAACCATCGCCACTCTGGATGGAGACGCTGAATTTTCTGCCTATCTTGCGCGGCCCGCCGGAACCCCAAAAGCGGCAGTCATCGTGATCCAGGAGATCTTCGGGGTAAACCCCGGTATTCGCCAGAAATGCGACAAATTGGCAGCCCAGGGGTACCTCGCCCTTGCTCCAGATTTGTTCTGGCGTCTCGAGCCTCGGGTTGAGCTTGATCCCGATGTTGAACCCGAATTTCAACGCGCTTTGGACCTGATGGGTCAATTTGATCAGGATACCGGCATTCGCGACATCCAAGCTGCGATCAATCACCTGCGTGACACGCAAGGCACTGAAAAGGTTGGCTGTATCGGATATTGCCTGGGTGGTCGTCTCGCATATATGACCGCCGCTCGCACCGACATTGACGCATCCATCGGCTATTATGCGGTCGGGATCGACGGTCTGCTTGGCGAGAAGGAGGCGATCGCCAATCCACTCATGTTGCACATTGCTGGTGATGATGGTTTCGTTGATGCTGACACCCAGGCCGCGATGCATGCCGGCCTCGATGATCACGACAAAGTCACGCTGCATGACTACCCTGGCCTCAACCATGGTTTTGCAACCGAAACCGGCACGCGTCGTGACAACGAGGCGGCTGAGCTTGCCGACGGCCGCAGCGAAGCCTTCTTCGCTGCCAATCTGGGTTGAGGAGCACGGTAATGGATATGCACGCCGCCCTCGCCAGCTGGCACAATGTAATTGAGAATGGCAGCCAGCCCGAGCACCTCGCTGCGATCTTGCACGATGATGCCGTGTTCCACTCACCTGTCGTGCACACCCCGCAGGTCGGCAAGCCCATCGTTATGGCCTACCTCACGGCGGCGGGTCAGGCCTTGGGCAATGACACGTTCAAATATGAGCGCGAGGTCGTGGGCGACAATGCCATCGTGCTCGAATTCACGACCGAGATGGACGGGATCCACGTCAACGGTATCGACATGATCACGTTTGATGAGGACGGACTGATCACCGACTTCAAAGTGATGGTGCGACCACTCAAGGCGATCAACAAGGTTTGGGAAATGATGGGCGCTCAACTCAAACAGGCACAGTCGGCCTGATCGCCCTCAGTTCAAAACCGCAAAATTTACAATGGTTTGCCGGACAGTTTCGTCCAGGCTTTCCGGCAATTCGGCTTCGAGCAATTGTTTGCGATCCTCAACCGACTGCGCGATGAGCACCCGCTTCATCGCCCATTCGGGGCAGGTCCGTTCGGCAATGTCTTGCGCACGGAGCACTGAGACACCGCTGTGACGCGTATCGTGGGTGATACGCGTCATCAAAGCGACCAGCGCACTTTCCGCGCCTTCGAGCAATTGCAGGAAGTTGCGCCCATTGTAGAGCAGCAGGCCGGTAATGCCGTTCTGGGCATTGTTGGCTTCGCTCGTGGCAATGATCGTCTCCACGTCTTCGCGCGATAAACCGCGAGCCGTGCTGAGATACAGATACTGACGCAACATCCGGCAGCTGCCTTACTGGTTCATGGTTTCGAAGAAATCCTCGTTGGTCTTCGAATCCTTCATCTTGTCGAGCAGGAACTCCATCGCGTCGACCGTGCCCATCTGCATGAGGATACGGCGCAGGACCCACATTTTCGAAAGCTTGTCCTTCTCAACCAGCAATTCTTCCTTACGCGTGCCGGATTTGCCGACATCGAGCGCTGGGAAGATGCGTTTGTCGGAGACCTTGCGATCGAGCACGATTTCCGAGTTGCCGGTGCCTTTGAATTCTTCAAAGATCACTTCGTCCATGCGGCTGCCGGTATCGATCAGTGCCGTTGCGATGATCGACAGCGATCCGCCTTCCTCGATATTGCGCGCTGCACCGAAGAAGCGCTTCGGCCGCTGCAGGGCATTGGCGTCGACACCACCGGTCAGCACCTTGCCCGAGCTCGGCACCACGGTGTTGTAAGCGCGGCCAAGGCGCGTGATCGAGTCGAGCAAGATCACAACATCATGCTTGTGCTCCACCAGTCGTTTGGCTTTTTCAATAACCATTTCAGCGACTTGCACGTGTCGATTGGCCGGCTCATCAAAGGTCGATGAGATCACTTCGCCCTTCACACTGCGTTGCATGTCGGTGACTTCCTCTGGCCGCTCATCGACCAGCAGCACCAACAGGAACACTTCGGGGTGATTGTCGGTAATCGCCTTGGCGATATTCTGCAGCAGCACGGTCTTACCGGTGCGTGGCGGCGCCACGATCAGGGCGCGTTGACCCTTACCCTGCGGAGAAATGATGTCGATCACGCGCGCCGATTTGTCTTTGACTGTCGGATCCGATGAATCGAGCGACAGTTTCTGATCAGGATAGAGCGGCGTCAGATTGTCGAAATTGGTGCGCATACGCACCGCCTCAGGGCCCTCGAAATTGACTTCGGCCAATCCGGTCAAGGCGAAGTAACGCTCGCCATCCTTAGGCGCGCGAATTTCACCCTCGACAGTGTCGCCTGTGCGCAGACCCCATTTGCGGATCTGATTGGGCGAAACATAGATATCGTCCGGGCCAGCAAGGTAGTTCGCTTCGGGCGAGCGCAAGAAGCCAAAACCATCCTGCAGCACTTCAATCGTGCCGATACCCATGATTTTCTCTTCGTATTCTTCGTCTTCCGCAAGCTCGCGCAGAATGCTGAACAGGAGATCCTGCCGGCGCATGGTTGAGGCGCCTTCAACACCGAGCTCTTCGGCCATCGCGACCAGCTCTGCGGGGGTTTTTTGTTTGAGTTCTTTAAGATGCATGTGCGATTCAGTCCGTTAAAGGAAATGGCCGGCGGGTCAGTACCTCTTTGGACGAGGCGCCTTCGGTCTATCGGTGAAGGCTGGGCTTGGAGAAAGCAGACCTGATTGCCGCAAGGGGTGCGCAATCAAAACCGGGTAGAAATGCCGAAATATAATCGCACGACGATCAGGTCAATCGCTGATCGCTCAATCGTGCGAGATTCTAGAACGGCTTGAGAACCGCCAGGATCACCACCAAGACTGCCACCAGTCCGGGTACTTCATTGGCCAGCCGCAATTGCTTGTTCGTCAAAGTGCGTTCGCCGCGGGCAAGTTTCTTGGCATAAGCGCTCATCCAGCCATGATATCCGGACAGCGCCAAGACAATCAGCAGCTTGGCGTGAAACCAGCCTTGCACAAAGGCGCCGCTCGAATAGGCGAGAAACAGTCCAAGCACCCAGGTTACAATCATGGATGGCAAGAGGATGATCTTGAGCAGACGACGTTCGCGCTCGATCCAATTCGCATCAGCCTCGCTGCCCGGTGGCCCATCTTCCTGATGATAGACGAAAAAGCGAGGCAGCATGAACAGCCCGGCCATCCAGAAGATCACGAAAATGATATGAGCGGCCTTGAGCCAAAAATACGTCATGGCAAGTGCTTCCAGCATTCCAACTTAATAGGCATCCTCGAACAGATTTGCATCCCCCAGCTGCAATCAGCGCCGGACCTCGGCGAGCAGAGCCTCGACATGGTCGATCGGCGTAAACTGTCCGATGCCATGGCCGAGATTGAAGATATGCGGGCGATTGGAGAATGCTTCGATGATGTGGCGTGCGCGTCGGCCGATAGCCTCACCCCCGGCCTCCAGCAAAAGCGGGTCAAAATTGCCCTGCACCGGCATGCCTTCGGGCAAAGCCGCATCTGCCCATTCAGGATCCAATGTTTCATCGAGGCCAATCGCATCTACACCTGTTTCGCGCGCATAGGTTGGCAATTTCGCGCCTGACCCCTTCGGAAACCCAATAATGGGCGTGTCGGGATGGCTCTGCTTGATCGCCGCAACGATTTTGGCATTTGGCGCGATCACCCAGCGCTCGAACTCATCGGGCGCAAGACTGCCCGCCCAACTGTCGAACAATTGCACTGCTTCCGCGCCGGCGTCGATCTGACCGCGCAGATATTCGACTGTCATTCCAGTGATGGCGTCGAGGATATCCTGCATGCGCATCGGATCACGGTAGGCCAGCAGACGCGCCGGTCCCTGGTCCTTACTCCCCTCGCCTGCGATCATATAGGTCGACACGGTCCATGGGCTTCCCGCGAACCCCAACATGGTGACATTCTCGTCAAGCGCGGCACGACACAAACGCACGGTCTCATAGACCGGGTCAAAACGATCTTTCGCGCTGACAAAATCACTCAGCGAAGCCTCGAGCAGAGTGGGGCTCAGCTTGGGACCTTCGCCGGCGAGGAATGTCAGGCCCTGACCCATAGCGTGCGGAACGATCAATATGTCCGAGAACAGGATTGCTCCATCAAAACCAAATCGGCGGATCGGCTGCAACGTGATCTCGCATGCCGCTTCGCTGTCATAGACCAGTTCAAGGAATCCACCCTTCTCCGCCCGCAATTCGCGATACTCAGGAAGGTAGCGACCGGCCTGACGCATGAGCCAGACCGGGGGTACGTCTTGTTTCAAACCTTTGAGAGTGTCGAGCAATGGGCCCGGCATAGAGTGGCTCCAATAAAATATAGATATTTATAAGAAGGATGTAGGAGTCTGTTGGCCCTGTGGAATTTGGGGATTGGGCGTCCATGCCCGATTTGTCCCAGCGTGAACATCCCAAAAGCGGATGGCGAATCTTAGCATTTGCGTGGTCAAGGCAAAACAATCCCCACTGTCCCCAACCTGTTCAAACCTCCTTACCCATGTCGATAAATGGGCAAGCTGTTCAGCGGATTGCGGGCATGAATTCCATCCCCAATCTTGTCGACGGTTCTTTGCCGTGGTTTATGCCCACAGACATCAACAGCCATCTGAGCGATTTTCCAAACAAGCCAACCATCCATGAGCCGCCTCAATCTTCACCTGGTTTCGGATTCCACCGGCGAGACCCTCGAAATGATCGCGAAGGCTGCGCTGGCTCAGTTCGATGATCCTCAGGTCAATCGCCATTTCTGGCCGATGGTTCGGTCTCAACAACACCTCGACCGGATTGTTCCCGATCTGGCTGACAATCCCGGCCTCGTGCTGTTCACGCTGGTCAATCCGGAATCGCGCAAGCGGCTGGAAGATCATTGCCGCCAGCTTGGATTGCCGGCGGTTCCGGTGCTTGATTCGGTCACGGCGGCACTCGAAGCGCAATTGGGCGAAGAGGCACATGGCCGTCCAGGTCGACAACACTCGATGGATCAGGCCTATTTCGATCGGGTGGAGGCTATCCAATACACGATTGCGCATGATGACGGTGTCGGTCACGAGGACTGGGAAGAAGCCGACATTGTGCTTGCCGGTGTCTCGCGCAGCTCCAAAACCCCAACCAGCATCTATCTCGCCAATCGCGGGTATAAAGTGGCCAACATTCCACTTGTCGTCGAAAGCCCACCCCCTGAAACTCTGTTCGGCCTGCGCCACCCGCTGGTCGTTGGCCTGACAACCGCGCCAGAACGGCTGGTTCAGATCCGACGCAACCGCTTGCTATCGCTGAATGAGGGCACCGAAACCTCCTACGTCAACAATGAGCGCGTCAAAAGCGAGGTTCAGTTTGCGCGCCGCATGTTTGCTGACAATGGCTGGCCGGTCATCGACGTTACGAGACGCTCAATCGAAGAGAGCGCTGCGGCGATCATCCGCCTGGTTCAAGAGCGCAAACGGCGCGATCGCCCGGTTGATGGAACCGCGAAACCCATATGATCATCCTGGCATCCAAAAGCGCTTCGCGCAGAGCCATGCTCGATGCGGCTGGAGTGTCCTATGAGGCGATCCCGGCCGATCTTGATGAGCGGGCGGTAGAGCGCAGCCTGGAGGGTGCCAACCCGGCCGAGATTGCTGAGGCTTTGAGTGTTGCCAAAGCGCAAGCGCTGGCAGTGAGGCATCCCGAACGGCTGGTGCTTGGCAGTGATTCGCTGGTCGTTGCCGGCGGCAAGAGGTTCGACAAGCCGGCATCGCGCGAGGACGCCGCCGAACACTTGCGGTCCTTCTCTGGCAAAGTGATGGAGCTGCATAGCGCGGCCGCCTTGGTTCGAGACAATGTCTGCGAATGGAGTGTCGCGCAATGCGCGCACTTGCATGTTAGGGAGCTGAGCGAGGCCTTCATCCAGGCATACCTCGATCACGAATGGCCAGCTGTCGGGATGACCGTGGGTGTGTTTCGGATCGAAGCCATGGGAGTGCAATTGTTTGACCGGATTGAGGGAGACCAGTTCACTGTGCTGGGCATGCCGCTCCTTCCCTTGCTTGCGGCGCTGCGCGAACATGGCGAGTTGCAGTCGTGAGTGATCAATCACAGACCCCGTTTGCTGAAGTGATCGGCGATCCGATCATGCAGTCGAAATCACCGCTTATTCATGGCTTCTGGATCAAGCGTCTGGGCCTCGACGCGGTCTATGGCGCGCGTCGCGTGACATTGGACGGTCTGAGCGACTATCTCGATCAACAACGCGCCAAGCCAAATTGGCGTGGGTGCAATGTCACCATGCCGCTCAAGCAAGCAATTCTTCCTCTGGTCGATGAGCTCGAGCCATCGGCTCAGGCCATTGGTGCGGTCAACACCGTCTATCGCGGCGATTCCGGCCAGCTGATCGGCGCGAACACCGATGGTCCTGGGTTTTGCGAACCCTTGCGCGAAGAGCTTGGTTCGAAGCACCTGTTCCGGATGGCGCGGATTATCGGCACGGGCGGCGCAGCGAGAGCAATCATTGCCGCGCTCTATGAACAGGGCTTCACGCTCGTTGTTGCTGGCAGGAATGAGGGCAAAGCCCGCGAACTGTTGAGCGAGCTGGCGCCACAGGGCGAACACTACGCCGCGCCGCTCGGTCATTTTGCCGACCCGACCAATTTTCAGTTCGATGATCGCGAAGGTTGTCTGGATCTTGTGGTCAATGCGTCGCCGCTTGGCATGCGTGGACAGCCCCAGCTTGCATTCGACTTCACGCACGCTCCACCTGGAAGCATCATCTACGACATCGTAACCGATCCGCCCGACACCGACTTTCTGGCTCGCGCGCAGAAGGCTGGTCACAAAACCATTGGAGGCTTTGCGATGCTTATTGGCCAAGCGGCCGTGGCGTTCGAAAAATTCTTTGGCGAAGCCGCGCCGCGCGATCACGATCCTGAACTCAAGAAGATGCTGGCATCATGACCGATCAAACGACAACGAAATCCCCCCTGGTGATCGGATTGACGGGCTCAATTGGCATGGGCAAATCGACCGTTGCAGCCATGTTTGAGCGCGCCGGCGTGCCGGTCTTTGATGCCGATGCCGAGGTTCGGGCCATGCAGGGACCTGGTGGACTCTTGCTCCCCGCGATCGAAGAGGTGTTCCCGGGATCGACTGGCCCTAAAGGTGTGGATCGGGATGCGCTCGGCAAGCTTGTGTTTGCAGATCCGGAAAAGCTCGCGCTGCTGGAAAGCATCGTCCACCCGGCGGTGGCGCAACGGCGAGCCGAATTCATCGAGCGGAGCAAGGAATCCGCGATAATCGTGTTCGACATTCCCTTGCTGTTCGAACGGGGCGGCAATGAAGCCGTCGATGCGGTTGTGGTCGTCTCAGCGCCGGCGGAGGCGCAGCGCGCGCGCGTGCTTGCCCGACCAGGAATGACGGAAGAGAAGTTTGAGAATATTCTCGGCTTGCAAGTCCCGGACGCGGAAAAGCGCGAGCGCGCCGATCATGTAATCGACACCGGTACGTCGCTGGATGAAACAGAGAATGCGGTGCGCGAACTGATCGCGTCCTTGAGTTAAGTCGATCCACTCAAAACCTGTGTGATCCCCCCTTGCGTCATTCCGCGCTTGGTCCGATAACAACCCCAATGCGGGAAATCGTCTTCGACACTGAAACAACCGGGCTTGATCCAAAGACAGGCGACCGGATGGTTGAAATTGGTTGTGTTGAGATGGTTGGAAGGGTCGCCACCGGCGCAACCTATCACGCCTATTACAACCCTGAACGCGATATGCCGCAAGCTGCTGAAGCGGTTCATGGATTGTCGATCTCATTCCTTGAGACCAAGCCACTGTTCAAAGACACTGCTGACGAATTGCTCGAATTCCTCGGTGACTCGCCTTTGGTTGCGCACAATGCCGGGTTCGATTTCGGATTCTTGAACACCGAGCTCGAATTGATCGGACGCGAACCGATTGCGATGGATCGCATGGTCGACACGGTGGCATTGGCGCGCAAACGCCACCCCGGTGCCAAATTGTCGCTCGATGCTTTGTGCACGCGCTACGGCATCGATCGCAGCCACCGCGTAAAACATGGTGCATTGCTCGACGCGGAATTGCTGGCGCAGGTCTATGTGGAGTTGACAGGTGGCCGACAAATCGGGCTGGGCCTGAATGATTCCGAAGAGTCCAAGTCCCCGGAGAAGGCACTCATAGGCGCAGCTGCTGCCGCGCCTCAACACAATGCGCGCCGCGAACCTCGTCCACATTCGGCCAGCGCGGATGAATTGGCGCGGCACAAAGAATTCCTGGGCGAGATCGAAAACCCCATCTGGTCACGGTGAATGGGTTGATCGCGCTCGTCAGAAAGCCAGGCATAGGAGAAGACAAAGATGGAAATCCGGGTTTCAGGGCATCAGGTCGAAACCGGCGCATCTCTGCAGGAACATGCGGCTGACCGCCTTGGCGCGATCGTCGAGAAGTATTTTGATCGTGCGATTTCTTCACATGTCACATTCGGCAAAGCGCCTGCTGGAGCATTCCGATGCGATATTGTGACGCATGTGATGCAAGGGCTTATCCTCAAGGCACAAGCTGAAGCCCATGACGCGCATCAGGCACTCGACAACGCCGCGAGCAAGATCGACAAGCAATTGCGGCGCTATAAGCGTCGCCTCAATGATCGCCACGAGCAGGCCGACCATGCGCGTGCTGAAGAAGATGCCGCCTACACAATCTTTGCGGTCGACGAAGAAGAGGAAGAGGTGACTGCCGAGGCACCGCCGGTGATCGCCGAGACGCGTGTTGATGTGCCTGAATCGAGCGTGGCGGACGCGGTCATGATGCTGGATTTGCGAGACACACCGGCATTGTTCTTCAAAAATGCTGGAACTGGGCGGCATAATATGGTTTATCGCCGCGCCGATGGCTCGATTGGATGGGTCGAGCCGAGATAAGACCCCGCCGGCATGCCGGAATCGAGAAGGTCTGATCCGATACAGTAGGAGGTTGGCCGGCGAGCATCGCAGGCCTGTATTCGCTGTTGGTACAAAGAATTAGGATTTTGGGATCACACATTTCGCGATGGACGTTAATTTGAAATTGCTGCCTGAGTCCGTGGTTTCGGCTGAGGCAAAATCCAAGAATCATGCCCTCAATGAACTCGCCGCAATCTTTGCGCGCGTGTATGATCTTGATCGTGTGGCGGTGCTCGACGGGCTCGAAGAACGCGAAAAACTGGGCAGCACCGGGTTTGGTCGCGGTGTCGCTATTCCGCATTGCCGATCAAATGAGGTCAGCCGCCCAACGCTGGCGGTGCTTCGGCTAGACCATGCGGTCGATTTTGCCGCTGCCGACGCCATCCCCGTCTCACTGATCTTTGGCCTGGTGTCGCCAGAAAATGCCGGTGCGACACACCTTCATGCGCTGGCGGCCATTTCGCGCTTCACGCGCGACGAGGCAATGGTTCAAGCATTGCTCGAGGCGCCGGACAGCGAAGCCATTTTCGCGCTTCTCACCAACCAATTCCTGCGTGATGCGGCCTGAGTCACAAACTCCTGGTGCTGAATTGCACTTCCGCGCGCTCGAGCGGCTTTATGCCTCAGCGCCGATCAACAATGCCTTCGATTCTCGGCTTGAGATCACCGGGGAAGGCATTTCGCGGCTGGTTTTCCAGGTTACCGACGATGTGTTCCACGCTGCAGGCGCAGCGCATGGGACGATCTACTTCAAAATGCTCGATGATGCGGCTTTCTATGCGGCCAATACGCTGGCAACCGACCGTTTCCTGCTGACCACCAGTTTCAATCTGCACTTCACCAAGCCCGTTCGCGGAGGCGAAGTGGTGGCAGAAGGGCGCTGGGTGAGCGGAAAACGCCGTGTTTTCGTCGCGGAATCACGCTTGATTGACGAAGAAGGTGACGAAATTGGGCGCGGCACCGGCACATTCATGCGTTCCAGGATCGCGCTTTCAAGCTTGCCTGGATATGCTGCGAAAGCGGCAGAATAGGCCGCCAAAGTGGATCAAAGGCTGCCCGCACACCTCGAAATTGGCGCCATGATCAAGCGAGCACAGTCCCTTGGTGGAACCGCGATGGTTTTGTCCAAGGGCGAGCGTGATGCCGGAACGATCCTCCTGGTAACCATGTGTCGCGGAGAGGACGCGCAACTTTACGAAAGAATGCCGCAACTTGATGGTAGTCGCACTTTCATTGCGACGAAATCTCAAGATATTGAAAAACCACATGAATTTTCAGAATATTTGCGGAAACGGGCTAACCAGGATCCAGATTCATGGATTTTGGAGGTAGATGTCGATGATCCGGCACAATTCGTCGATCAAAGCCAACATTAACTTGACCTTGAGAGATTTATCTCTATTTGGCCGCCAGCTTCCAGGTGCGTAGGCGATCTGTTCGGCAATTCGGTCGATAGATTAGCACGCAGACGGGGGGCGGCCGGCAGGCCTTTGGACGAACCTCTCCCTTAAGCGGAAAAATCCGCGTTTATGTCCCGCCTGCGTCGGAGCTTGCTCACCGCACAGAATGTAGAGCTGATGAGTCGTAAGACTTATTCCTTAAGTGCTGCCGCAATGGTTGCTGCAGCCAGTCTGACCTTCTCGAGCGCAGATCTGTCGCTCGCGGTCGCACAAGACGTCGCTGGCGAAGACGCCGCGGCAGAAACCGATGAATCCAATCTCGAAGCGGTTGAGCTTATTCCAAGTCAGCCGGTCTTCGTTTCCGAACCCGTCGTCCAGCCTGTTCCCGAAGTGGAAGAGGTTGCGGTCCCTTCGCAAGCCGGTTCGCTCCGCGATCTGGTTGGTATGGTCGACACCGACGCGCAACTGAGCGAGCAAATGCATTGCTTGGCTGGCGCTGTCTATTTTGAATCCCGCGGTGAGCCGCTCAACGGCCAGCTGGCGGTTGCGCAAGTGGTCATCAACCGCGCAGACGATCGCCGCTTCCCGGCGAGCTATTGCGACGTTGTGTTCCAGCGTGCGCAATTCTCATTCGTGAAGAATGGCCGCATGCCGCGCATCAAAACTGGCTCACAAGCCTGGACGCGCGCAAAAGCGATCGCCCGCATCGCTCACGAAGGCATGTGGGAATCTGAAGCTGGAGATTCGCTGTACTTTCACGCGAATTACGTCAGCCCGCGCTGGAGCCGTCACAAGACCGCCCGCGCCACGATCGACACACACATCTTCTATCGGTGATTGATAGACGATGCAGAGAAGGGCCCCCGCTAGCGATAGTGGGGGCCTTTTCTTTGCTGTCACTGATCGCGCAGCTGCGCCCAGACAGGAGCGTGGTCGCTCGCCTTTTCACGCCCACGATGATCGCGATCCACCCCGACCGATATCAGTCGATCTGACAGCTCGGGCGAAAGCAGTATGTGATCGATGCGAAATCCGTGATCGCGCTGCCATGCGCCGGCCTGATAGTCCCAATAGGTCCATACGCCGCCCCTGGGATTGAGCGTTCGCACCGCGTCGGTCCATCCATCGCCGAGCAATCGCGAATAGGCTGCCCGGCTTTCGGGTTGCATCAAGGCGTCATTGGCCATTGCTTTGACCGAATAGGTGTCATCGTCCTGTGGAATGACGTTGTAGTCACCCAGGACCGCAGCGGGGACCTCTTCTTCCCAAATGGCAGCCATGCGCTGACGCAGCTTCTCCATCCAGGCGATCTTGTAGTCGAATTTCGGCCCAGGCTGCGGGTTGCCATTCGGCAGATAGATGCAGACGATCCGCGTACCGTTGATATCGGCCTCAAGATAGCGCGATTGTTCGCCTTCACCCTCTTTCGGGCCATTGATGCCCAGACCACTTTGGATCTCCCTGGGTGGATCATACCCCGCCTTGCCATCGCTCAAAATGGCGACGCCGTTAAAGCTCTTCTGGCCATGCCAGATGGCATGATAGCCAAGCTCCTCAAACTCGCTCGCGGGAAAGCCCTCATCCTGGCTTTTGATTTCCTGCAGACACGCGACAGAGGGACGGGTTTCCGCCAGCCATTCTTTGAGCCGCGGCAGCCGCGCCTTGATTCCATTGATATTGAATGTGGCGATCTTCATTTCAGGATTAGTGCCTGAAATGGGAGCGCGGGTCTATGCGAATTGCATCAAATTCCGAAACTGGAGCCACACCCGCAACCGGCGGCCGCATTGGGGTTTTCGACCCGGAAGGCCGCACCACCGAGGGATTCGACAAAATCGACCACGCTGCCACCGACGAGATCAAGGCTGATGGGGTCGACCACCAGGCGTACACCGTCAGTCTCGCTGATCAGGTCATCACCTTCCGGCGCCCCAGCAAGGTCAAACTTGTACTGGAAGCCCGAACAGCCACCCCCCTCGACTGAAAGGCGCAGAATCGCCGGTTTGGATTGCTTGTTGGCAATCCAAGCGACGCGTTTTGCGGCGGCAGGGGTCAAGGTTAGGGTTTCAGCCATGGCTGCGATTTAGGAAGCCTGAGTGCGAAGCTCAAGCGTTGATGACTATCCGGTCTGAATATAGGTCCGCAGCGCTTCGGCTTCATGCTCAATCTCGTCGATCTTGGTCTTGACCAAATCGCCGATCGAAATGAACGCCACCAATTGACCATTCTCGACTACGGGGAAGTGTCGAAACCGACGCTTGGTCATCAACGCCAGCGCTTCATCAACATGTGTCGAGGGTTCAACGGTAACGGCTGGAGAGGTCATGATGTCGCCAACGCGGCGATCAAGGCAAGCATCGCCTTCATCGGCTAGACGGTAGATAATATCGCGCTCTGACAGGATGCCGGCGACACTTCCATTGTCGAGCACGGGGACTGCACCGATGCGTTTGCCGGCAAGCATCGCCACCGCCTCACGCACTTTCATATTCACATCACAAGAAATAATGTCGGCTGCCGAGCGGTCGCCAATAATCCGGGCAATCGTCATCCACCCCTCCTTTCGCAATGCGAAGAATGCCACTTTCCTTGCAAAAAAGCGAATCCCGTACGCGGCCAAGCTCGAATAGATCGGCTCATCCCCAAGTCGATCTGGCGTGCAGACATTGATTCTGAGCGCAGGTCGGCTCAATGAGAAACAGCAATGGTCAAGAAATCCCCTCTCGATAATCCTGAGAATGCCGCTCACGCATGGGCGCGTTACCGCCGCATTATGCGTCTCTTGCTGGGCGTTACTATCGGCGTGGTGCTGATTGCCATGGCATTGCTGTACAAATTCAATGGCATGGTGTCGGTCCACTATTACATCGCGACCGCGCTCGGGATCAGCTTCACCATGCTGCTGGGCGGTGGGTTGATGGGCCTCGCCTTCCTATCCAACGGAACAGGACACGATGAGTCAGTCGACAATCGCATGCCTGACAGCGACAAAGACTGGATCAGTGGGGATTCTGACTGAATTTCTCAGCGCGTAGTCTGGGGCGACTGCAGCCGATATTCGTGCACGATCTGCCCGCCGATCAAATGCTCCTGAATGATACGCTCCAGCACTTCAGGTGAACAGGAGTGATACCAAACGCCATCGGGCCAGATGAGCGCTATCGGGCCATTCATGCAGATGCGCAAACAATCCGCCTTGGTGCGCTGGATGCCGCCGCCTGGGCCTTTGGGGTGATCCTCGGTCCGCATTGGCCCAGTTAGTCCAAGCTCTTTCAGCCTTGCCTTGAGGAAGTTCCACGATTCCTCACCCGCTTCACGCGAGCAGCATTCCTGTTTCTCGGACATCGCACACAGAAAGATGTGGCGATCAATCGCCTCTCCGCCGATCTTGGCGAATGCCGTCTGAGCGGCCAGCAACGATTGGTCGGTCATTCGCTTGCCGACTGCTTGCTTTCGCTGTCGGGCTTCAACCACCGATCAAGCCAGGCAAACACGGTGTTGTGCCATTGCAGCGAGTTCTTCGCTCCGAGCACCCAGTGGTTCTCATCAGGGAAGACGAGCAATTGCGAGGGGATGTCGCGCTCTTGCAGCGCGGTGAAGCTCTGCAAGCCCTGCGTGTAGGGCACACGGAAGTCGTTTTCGCCAGCGATCACCAGCATCGGCGTTTGCCAATTGTCGACATGGTTCACCGGGTTCCACTTTTCATAGACTTCGGGATTGGCGGCATAAGGTCCGCCAAAATCCCAGCGCGGAAACCACAGCTCTTCCGTCGAGTAATAGAAGCTGCGCATATCGAACAGGCCATCATGCTGGATCAGGCATTTGAAGCGATCATGCCAATTGCCGGCGATCCAGTTGACCATATAGCCGCCATAACTTGCGCCCATCGCGCAAGCGCGTGACCCATCGATCTGCGGATCCAATTCAAGCGCGGCATCCAGGCCAAGCTGAAGATCGAGCAGCGGCTTACCACCCCAGTCCTGATTGATGCTGTCGAGAAATTCCTGTCCGTATCCGGCGCTGCCATGGAAATCGACCGAGATCACCGCATAGCCCTGGCTTGCCAGAACGCGCGGATTCCACCGGCTCGACCACCCATCGTTAAAGCTGCCTTGGGGCCCGCCATGGATATAGAGGATGGCAGGGATTGGGCCTTCTTGTTCCTCAAGCCGCGTGATTTGCCCCCAAACCACATCGCCCTCTGCGCCTGCAAAGCTGAACCGTGTTGTCTTGGTGGCTGCCATCTCCCCCATGCGCGAGGTCGCGACATCAGTCAGCGGAACCGCTTGCCCCATGCCGTCCGAAAGGAACAGCTCGTGCGGCGCACCGATCGAATCCCGCGTGAAAAGCAGGCGATCGCCGGGCAGGGGGGTCATATTGCCGATATGCGCTTCATTGCCAGCCATCAGATCGAGCCGAGTGACGGCGCCGCTTTCAGGGTCGATCCGAAACGCTGGAGTGTCGAGCACGTCATAGGCTGTCGCCAGCAGCGAGGATCCGTCTGCGCTCCAGGCCAGATTGCCAAAGCTGCGATCGAATTCCTTGGTCAGTGCGCGAGTGCGACCGGTTTCGACATCCATCAGATGCACCACCAGCCGATCCGATTCATAGCCAGGGCGCTTCATCGCCAGATAAGCGAGGTAGCGGCCGTCGGGCGAGGGCGCGGGCGTGGAGTCGGTCGCTTCATTGGCCGCAGTCAGGTTGTTCGGGGCATCGCCTGACAGATCGGAAAAATAGATATCGAGATCAGTCGAGTACGGTTCATCATAGCCGCTCTCACGTGCAACGAAGTAAACCCCCGATCCATCGGGCGCCCAGGCAATGTCGCCTCCGCCGCCGAACGGCATTGTCGGCGTGTTGCCTCTTATGCCAGTTTCGGGATCGCGGCCATCAACCGGCACGCCATCGCCGACAACTTCGCCTTGTTCGAGGCCAAACACAAAGACGCGATTGTATGTGCCGGGCGTGGACCATGTGTCCCAATGGCGGAAGAAGCCCTCATCGCCTTGGTAGAGCCGACCTGTGCCCGGACCTGGCAAATGAGCCTTACCATCACCGTCACACCCAAACGCTTCGCATTCGCGCGACACAGGCGCCCACAGGGCAATTGCATCAGCAGTGGGTGACAGTTTGAAGCCATGAATATCGGTGCCGTGTATGTCGGCGACCAGCATGGGGCCTGCTACATTGCCATTGGCTTCCAGCGCGACCCGCCAAACGCGCGCGCGTTCATCCTCATTTTCGTCGAAATGATCCGAGGCAAGGAAATAGAGATATTGGTCAGCGCCGAATGCAAGCGAATGCGCCGACAGACGCAAATCAAGGCGGACCGGATTGGCGCCTGGCGTTTCGAGGTCGAGCAGATAATAGGCCGGCGTGCGATCATAGGTTTCCGGATCGGTCTCGAGGACTCGATAGACGGTGAATCGACCATTGGGAGTGACCGTGGGCGCTCCAAGGCGCGGCATTGTGATGAGATCTTCCGCCTGCATCGCCGATCCTGAAATTCCAGGGACGGAAGGCGCCTCCGCTTGAGCATGGGTGTCAGCGAAGGCCGGGGAATAGGCGAGCGACGTGGCTGCCAAAGCAGCGAACCAATGGGCAATTCTGATCATGCGCGCGGATTAGCCGCTCGCTTGGCGGCTGGCTAGCCTCGCATGGTGTTTGAAGCTGAGTTAGCGGCGCTTGCCAGCGATCCGAGCAATCTCAGCCTGGACGAGCTTCTCGACGATCCCGGGCATGTTCTTGTCGAGCCATTCCGCGAGCATCGGCTTGAGCAATTCGCGCGTAAGGCCCTCTAGCGAAGTTTCGCCAGAGCGAACGATTTGCGGAGGAGCGCCGGGCTCAGCCAGCATCGCCAGAGCGGCGAGATTCTCGCGCATGGCTCCGCGCACTGAATCCGTGGTCAGCGGCTCATCTGCGGCCTGGGCCTCGCCATCTTCCGTCGCGTCGTCTTCGAGGAATTCCATATCGGCAAGATCCAAAACCTCGTCGAGTGGATGAGCTTCCTCTTTCTCGGCATCTGCAGCCTCAGGCTCGGCAGGTGCGTCGGAAATGACGGCGCGTTTGCGCTTGGCCTGCACGGCATCGGCGCGGTTGTCGCGCGCGATCACCTTCTTGATCGACTCAAGAATCTCTTCGACCGAAGCCTCGCTCTCATGTGCCATGCGATTGTCCTGCGCTGAAAATGGCCCCAAGAACCAAGCCTACCTTATTGATTCGGTGGGCTGGATTCCAATTGAGGGCCAATTGTCGCGTCAGGGGCCGGAATGTCAACGGTTCTGGTTGATTGCGCGGTCGGTTCGGGATCGCGGTCCCAATCCCACAGCTTACCGCGGACACGGTCATAATTGGTCTGCGGATCGTAGAGCACACCGCCCGTGTCGAGGTTGAGGTCGCGTGCCTCTGCCTTGCCCATGGCAGCCAGGAGGGTGAAGCCGGCGACATAGGCGTTGCGGCGAGCGGTCACCAATTGCGCCCGTGCAGAGAGCAATTCCTGCTCGGCATTGAGCACGTCCAGAATTGTGCGATTGCCGATCGAATTTTCAGCGCGCACGCCCTCAAGGCTCAATTCGGCGGCTTCCACCGCAGCCTGCGAGCTTTCGATCACTGCATTGGCGGCCTGCCAGCTTGAATAGGCAGAGCGTGTTTGCGCGATAATATTGCGTTCGGTTGCGATCACCTGCTCGAGGGCTTGCGATTCACGGGCACCTGCCTGGCGTTGGCGCGCAGCGGTTGCACCGCCCTGGAAGATTGGAATGCGCACCGAAATGCCTGCTTGGATACCGGTCGCAGTCTGGTCACTTGGCACGGTCGGTCCGGTTGGATCATTTGGATCAACCGGGGCGTCCGGAATACTGCCAAGCGTGTTCTGATAGTCATAGCCAGCGAACAGCGAGACCGAGGGCAAGCGACCCGCGCCGGCGGCTTCAGTGTCATAGCCAGCGGCCTGAGCGCTTTCCTTGGCCGCGATCAGATCCGGATTGTTGTCGAGCGCTTCGACCACCGCCATGCCGACGGTTTCGGGCAGGCCTGGCAGCGGGGGAGGGGCCTGCAGGTCGTTGGGCGCCTTGCCGACCAGCTCGATATAGGTCTCGCGCGCGGCAATGAGATTGGCATAGGCGGTTCTGAGATCGCCTTGGGCAACCGCCAAACGCGACTGAGACTGCGCGACATCTGTGCGCGTGAGGTCGCCGATTTCAAACCGATCGCTGGTTGCTTCCAGATTGACCTGGAGCACCTCGACCTGGTTGGCGCTCAACGCCGCCAGAGCCTCTGTCCGCAGCACATCCATATAGGCAGCGACTGTTTGGCTGAAGATTGCGCTTTCCGTGGCGCGCAGATTGGCCTGGCCGGCGGCAACCCGTTCCTTGGAGGCTTTGATCGAGTTTCTGACCGCGCCGCCATTATAGATTGGCACGCCGACATCGACGCCGGCATTCAAGATGCGATCAGGCGTAAAGAAGCTGGTCGTGTTCTGACGCACGAATTCTGTCAGTGTGCCGCTGCCATCAACGGTTGGCAGGCCATTGGCGCGATTGATGTTGACGTCTTCATCGGTGGCGCGCTGGCCAGCGCGAGCGCCTTGTAGAGTGGGATTGGTTTCGTATGCAGACACCAGCGCATCGCGCAAAGTATCCGCCTGAACCGGGACAGCGACCATGGCTGCACCCAGCGCGAGCGCAAGGCTCGAGGCCGATCCAAGACGCGAAGGCAAGAATGGCATCAGGCGAAACTCCAGGATTTGGGGGCATCAAATTCGTGCAGCACAGGAATTCCGACATCCGCTACCGCCTGCATCGAGACAGTGCCGGCAATCTTGCGGCCGACCGCAAGTCGGGTGACGCCACGCTCGACAATGCCTGTGACGATGCGGCCATTGTCAGCGATACGATTGGTTAGACTTGCAGGAATGTCCTCGATCGCGCCTTCGACAACGACCAGCGAATGGGTTGTCTTGGCATCGCCGCTCAAGGCCTCGGCAATAGTCGCTCTGGCGACATCTTGCACAAGCGGGGTCATCAATTCGGCGAAATAGCCCGATCCCGAATCCACAACGAGAACCGAATCGTCTGCGTTTGGCGCTGATTCGGTCAGCATCATGCCGTGGACGACCGGCGATGCGAGATAGCGGCCATCACCCAGCGGGATTGCACGATCAATATAGGCCATCGAGCGTTGCTCATCCGGCACAAATTCTTCGCGCGCTACGGCGTTCATTCGGCCGAGGACGAATTCCTCGTTGACGCCGCTGGTCCGCAGCTGACTGTCGATCATGGCCTTGCGGGCGGTTGAGCTATCGAAAGCGGTCATTGTTCAATCTCCAACCACTGTATTAGTTTAGCAATACAGCACGTCAAGGGCTTAGCTTTTGTCATCGCCAGCGCCAAGCCCTTTGACGTTCCTTATTCGCGGTGCTTATGGGAGCCTGCAATCGACCGGAAGGAGTATGGCTTCGATGAGCGACGTGACAGGCGCAGGTGCTGACGCTGAAAAGGGTGCCGTGAGAATAGAAACCGACTCGCTTGGCGAGGTCGCGGTTCCTGCTGATAGCCATTGGGGCGCGCAAACTCAGCGTAGCCTGGCCAATTTTGCGATCGGGACGGAAAAGATGCCGGCACCGCTGGTGAAGGCGCTTGGCATCCAGAAGAAGAGCTCAGCACTCGCCAATATGGCGCTGGGCGTGCTGGACAAGGAGCTGGGGCAGGCCATCGTCGCAGCCGCCGATGAGGTTATCGACGGTACTCTGGCTGATCAGTTCCCTCTGTCGGTGTGGCAGACTGGGTCTGGCACTCAGTCCAATATGAACGCCAATGAAGTTATTGCCAGCCGCGCCAATCAAATCCTGACGGGTCAACATGGCGGCAAGGAACCGGTCCACCCCAATGACCACTGTAATATGGGGCAAAGCTCGAACGACACCTTCCCGACCGCCATGCATATTGCCGCAGGCAGCGAAGTGATCGAGCAATTGATCCCTGCTCTGCATCACCTGCATGCGGCGCTGGATGCCAAGGCCAAATCATTTGCCGATATCGTCAAGATTGGCCGCACTCACCTGCAGGACGCGACACCGCTTACGCTGGGTCAGGAATTCTCGGGCTACGCCAAGCAAGTCGAATACGGGATTGCGCGGCTTGAGAACGCCTTGCCGCGCGTGCTTGAGCTAGCCCAGGGCGGTACGGCGGTTGGCACCGGCATCAACTCCAAAGCAGGCTTCGCGGAGAAGTTTGCCGCGTGTGTTGCCGATGAGACCGGACACACCTTCGTGACCGCGGCCAACAAGTTCGAAGCGCTCGCCGCGCACGATGCCTTGGTGGAGATGTCGGGCGCCCTCAATTCGGTCGCCGTCAGCCTGATGAAGGTCGCCAATGATATCCGCTTGCTGGGATCGGGCCCTCGCAGCGGATTGGGCGAGATTTCCCTTCCCGCCAACGAGCCTGGCTCTTCGATCATGCCCGGCAAGGTCAATCCGACCCAATGCGAAGCTCTGACAATGGTGTGCGCGCAGGTGATGGGCAATCACACCAGCGTGAGCGTCGCTGGTTCACACGGCCATTTGGAGCTCAACGTTTTCAAGCCCGTGATGATCTACAATGTGTTGCAATCGACCCGTTTGATTGCGGATTCGGCCCGCAGCTTCACCGACAATTGCGTGGTCGGCATCGAGGCCAATATGGCGCGGATCGACAAGCTGATGAATGAAAGCCTGATGCTGGTGACCGCGCTCAACCCGCATATTGGCTATGACAACGCCGCCAAGATCGCCAAGAAGGCCCATGCTGACGGTACAACGCTCAAGGAGGCGGCGCTGGAGCTTGGCCTTTTGACCGAAGAGCAATTTGCGGAATGGGTGGTCCCGTCAGAGATGATCAAGCCGCGGGATTAGCTGCAGGTCTAGGCCGCCAACATGGTGCTGTCTGAAGCGCGGGTTAACGACCCAAACAAACGCGGCAAACCGTGCCTGCGCTCCGTCGAGCATTCGACCAAGTGATGACCCTGTCCGACGACGGATTGGCCTTCGCAAGGGCAAATGGCTATCTGGCGAGATATCCATGGATAAAGAATTGAGCCAAGATACGCGACCAAGCGTGCCGTTCAGGACGGTGTTCCTGTCGATGGTGATTTTGTGGGGCACTTACTTCACATTGATCACCATTCGTAGCTTTGTGGTCGATATCGATCTGCAATACGAGATGCTCGGTCGCCGAATTATCGTGACGGCGGTTGGTATCCTGCTGACAACCATGCTGTGGGCGCTGCTGCGACTGTTCGATCGGCGCGCGTTGTGGGTGAAGATCTCCGCAGCGATTGTGCTTTCGCTTCCGGTGGCGGTTGCGATTGGGCAGGCAAACCAGATTGCCTTTCAGGACATCACCGAGCGCATGGAACAACGCTATGCCGAAGAGCGCGGCTGGCGTTTTGACGAAGAAGGCAATTTGCTGGTCGACTTGCCGCCTGGCACCACCATCAAGGACGCTCGCGGAGTTCCGCAATTCTCCGAATCGCTGATCATCGCCCCCGCCCAGACCAATGCCGATATCTGGAAGGGCGTGCTCGAAATCGCTCTCGGCCGATATTTCCTGCTGCTCGCATGGGCCTCGACCTATTTTGCCCTGCTGGCCGGGTTCCAGGCGCGCGCGGCCGAACGCCGCACGCAGGAGTTCCGCTCTGCTGCCAAGGCGGCTGAGCTGAGATCGCTTCGCTATCAGGTCAATCCGCATTTCCTGTTCAACACGTTGAACTCGCTTTCGGCGATGGTGATGACTGGCAAGAGCGAGAGCGCCGAACGGATGATCCAGACCATGTCGCGCTTCTATCGCCACAGCCTGGCAGATGATCCAACGTCAGACGTGCCGCTCAAGGATGAGTTCGACCTTCAAAAGCTCTATCTTGATATCGAAGCCACACGCTTCCCAGAGCGGCTGAGCTGCGTGTTTGACCTGCCAGTCGGGCTCGCCGATGCGCGGGTTCCGGGCATGATTTTGCAGCCGCTGGTAGAGAATTCCGTCAAATATGCCGTTTCGCCGGTCAACCGCTCTGTCACGATCAAAGTGGCAGCGCGCGAAGAGTTTGATCGCTTGGTCATCACCGTAAGCGACAATGGCCCAGGTGTGCCGTCGGGCATCGAACACGGGTTCGGAATTGGCCTCGCCAATGTGCGTGATCGGCTGGAGGCGCGCTTCGGGCCTGATATTGTGCTAAGCTCTGGCCCGACCAAAGAGGGCTACAGCACTGAAATGCGGATCCCACTGACACGCAATGGCTGACACTGACGAGAATCCGGAGATCCTGCGCACCCTGATCGTCGATGACGAGCCGTTGGCGGTTGAGCGCATCCAAGTCATTTGCGCCGAGCTCAAATCGATCAATGTTGTTGGGACTGCCAGCGATGGCGCCGCAGCCTTGCGGCTGGCCGAAGCGCTGTCGCCTGATCTTGTTCTGCTCGACATGACCATGCCCGAGCTGGACGGTCTGGGCGTCGCGCGCGAACTGGCCAAGGCGGAAACGCCGCCGGCAGTGATCTTCGTAACCGCGCATGATCATTTTGCAGTCGAGGCGTTCGATCTCGAGGCGATCGACTATGTCCTCAAGCCAGTATCAGCAGATCGGCTGGAGCGTGCGATCGAGCGCGCCATTGCTCGCCGCGGTGACCAGCGCGAAGTCGACAGCCAATGGCTTCAGGAGCTTTGGGTGCCGCATCGCTCGGAATTGCTGCGCATCGCGGTGAGCGAGGTGCATCGCATCGATGCAGAACGCGACTATGTCCGCCTGCATGTAGGCGATCCCGAACAATCCCAATCCTATCTGTTGTTGCAGACTATCGCTGGCCTTGAGGCCAAGCTCGATCCGGCAGCCTATATCCGGATACACCGCTCAACGATTCTGCGCCGCGACAATATTCGCGGCCTGCGGCATGACGGTCTGGGCGTGTGGTCTGCAGAATTGCAGAATGGCGATGCTTTGCGCATCGGACGGACTTATCTGTCTAAAGTCAAAGCGATGGCCGGCCGCTAGTTGCTAGCGGATGGCTGAGAGCTCGACAGCGAGCACCCCAATCAAAAAAGAAAACGGCCCGAACCCAGGGACTGGTGAGGGTTCGAGCCGTAAGGGGGTATTGTAGGGTGGACGGTTTATCCGCCGCGTTGTCTATCCTCGATAATCGCCGCGACCTGGGTTTCTGCGCTGGCGCGAGCTTTGGCGTAGCAACGCTTGCGCTCCTGCGCTTTCAGGCGGGTGCCGGTGCGCATGTCATCCAGGTGGCAGACCTCGCGGGCAGCCGCATCAATCCGACGGTCGAGCGCAGCCTGTCCTTCGGGGGTGCTGAGATCGAGATCGGCAAAGCTGACTTTCTGAGTCGGGACGTCAATCGGGCCAGCGATAGCAGGGGCGGCGGTAGCGACCAGCGCGATGCTGGCAGCGGTCAGGGCAGTCTTAATCATTATTTCCTCCATCTGCAGCGTGCTTGCGTTCGATCAGGGGTTCGAACGGGGGGTCGCAAGCTGGCTGCTGAGGTAAGAAATACGCGCATTGCCGATTCTGATCAGCCCAAGGTCGATTATGGCCGAACATCCTTCGACTGGCGGATAGGCCGGTGGACCGATGATATAGTCTTCCCGACGAATGCCCCATTCCACACGACGGACGAATACGTCATATTGTCATCATGTACGCAATCGCCGTCATATTCGTTCTGGGAATCGGAAACTTTGCTTTGCACAAGGCGGTGTTGAGCAGCGGCCACGCACTGCTCGGGCAATTGCCGTGGTTTGTGCACACGCTTGGCGGACGGTTGTCGCTCGTGACGGAGTTCCTTGTGCTGCTCGCAGCCATGCTTCTGGCAGCCAATGGCTGGCCCGGCCTGGTCTGGGCCTATCTGGTCTATTCGGTGCTCAACGGGCTTGCCGCCTGGTTGATTTTGACCGATCGGGTGTAATCGAGCTAGATCGCCAGCGCAGGGCCTCAACCAACAAAGCACGGCAATGACAACGCGCCTATTTCATATCAGCGACGTGCACTTCGGCGTCGAAGACCGGCTTGCCCTTGGTGTTGTTGCTCAGGCAGTGGCGCAAGAGAAGCCGGATCTGCTGGTCTGCACCGGGGATCTGACCCAGCGTGCCAAACACTCCGAATACGCAGCTGCTGAAGCGTGGTTTCGATCACTTGGTGTCCCGATCGCGCTTGATCCGGGCAATCATGACATGCCCTATTACAATCTTTGGGAGCGCTTCACGACGCCGTATCAGCGATATGAGCGTCTCAAACAGGCGGTGGCGACTCCATTCGAATCCAATGATGTTGTGTTCGTCTCGCTTGTCAGCACAGTGAGGATCCAGCCGCGCTTCCCCTGGTCCGACGGTTACGTGCGCAAGGCCCCGCTTGCGCGTTCTGTGGCAGAGTTGGAGCGCCTGGACGGCGACCCGCGCACCAAGATTGTCACCTGCCACCATCCATTGCTGGGCCCGAGTGATGACGGCGAGAATCCCACGATCGGCGGTGACGATGCATTTGTCGCTCTGGCCGAAGCGGGCGCTGATGCGATTCTGTCTGGTCACGTCCACGTGCCGTTTGATGATATGCGCGAATGCCAGGGCAGAAGTGCGCGAATGATCGGCGCAGGCACCCTGTCGACCCGATTGCGGCACGGTGCGCCCCCTTCATACCAGGTGATAGAATGCGGACCTGGAGGCGCGATCGAGACCGAGCTTCGGATTGTGGGCTGACGATCACGCTCGCCCTCGAAATTACACCAACCGGGCGCTTAACCAATTTCATAACAACCGGGGTAAGGAATCCTTAGCCACATTTGTCGCGCGCCAGGTCGCGGACCTATCCCTCCTGCGATCTGGTGCCTTGCACGCCTGTTGGGACTAGAAGGTTAGAGGGCCACATGGAGTTCTTCAAAGCAGCGACGATAGGTGCTGTCCTGTCAGTGACTGTGGCATTGATCATCGGCTCGCAAGGGACGAGCGGCGGCCAATTGGCGGTCCAGTCCCTGCGCATGGCCGATGTAACGATCTATTGGTCGTGGCCGCTGTTCTTCTCAGGAACGGGCCTGGCGTGGGGCCTGATGCTCTTGCAGCGTTAGGGGTGGCCCAAACCAAAACGGGCGGACCCAAGAGCCCGCCCGATTGCAATGTGTAAGCTGTGAAGCGCTGTCTTAGCGTTTCGAGAACTGGAAGCTGCGACGCGCTTTCGCACGGCCATACTTCTTACGCTCAACCACACGGCTGTCACGGGTAAGGAACCCGGCGGCCTTCACGGCTGCGCGCAGCTCTGGCTCATACTTGGTGAGCGCCTGGCTGATGCCATGCTTGACGGCGCCGGCTTGGCCCGAAAGGCCGCCACCGCGCACAGTAGCCACAACATCGTATTGGCCTTGGCGATCAGTGATCGAGAAGGGCTGATCGATGATCAGACGCAGAGTTGGGCGCGCAAAATAGACTTCCTGATCCTTGCCGTTGACGGTGATCTTGCCAGTGCCCGGCTTGAGCCAAACGCGTGCGGAAGCGTCCTTACGACGGCCGGTTGCGTAAGCACGGCCCTGTGCGTCGAGCTCTTGCTCACGCAGCGGAGCGGCAGGGTTCTGCGCGATCTCGGCAGCGTCGGCTGCAGGAGCGTCGCTGGCGATGTCCTTCAGATCGGCGAGATCGGAGACGGTTTCAGTGTTCTTTTCGTCAGCCATTATGCGGTGACCTTATTCTTGCGATTCATGGATGCGACATCGAGCACTTTCGGGTCTTGCCCATCATGCGGATGCTCGGTGCCGACATAAAGATGCAGGGCCTTCATCTGCTGGCGGCCCAGCGGACCACGCGGAATCATGCGCTCGACAGCTTTTTCAAGTACGCGCTCAGGGAAACGGCCTTCGAGCACCTTCTCAGGTGTGGTTTCCTTGATGCCACCCGGATAGCCGGTGTGCTTGTAATAGATCTTGTCGGTGTTCTTCTTGCCGGTGAACTTCACCTTGTCGGCATTGATCACGATCACGTGATCGCCGCAATCGACATGCGGGGTGTAGCTCGGCTTGTTCTTACCGCGGAGGATATTGGCGATGATCGAAGCCAGGCGGCCTACAACCAATCCGTCGGCATCAATCAAATGCCAGTTTTTCTCGACCTCGGCCGGCTTGATAGACCGGGTCTGCTTGCTGAGCGCCTTCATGGCTATGTTTCCTAACCTGATTAGGTGTTGTTGTGCGCAGAGAAGAACAGTGCTGCTCTGCGAATCGCGAACAGCTGCGCGGAGCTGATCGACTAAGCGGGGGCCATTTGTGGGTGAGGGCGCCCAAAGTCAAGCAAAAGCGGGGGTTTCAAGAGAGGTAAAATAATACCCCATAGGCAAGCTCAAGCTTCGTCGAGCGTCCATTCTTCGCTTGAGCGACGCTCGCTGCCGCCAATTCGCGTGACAATCTGGCGCTCTGCCCGCCCAAGCCAGGGGCCGTCTTGATGCCGCGAGGCCTCGTACGAAAGCTCAAACTCACCCATCGCTCCATTGGGCATTTCGATCCGCTGCGTCGCGTGGATGGGCTCTCTGCGCGGATAGAACAGATCTGACGGCACTGAATCGAGCCAATCTGTCACCGCGCGCTGCAATCCAGTGACGTAGTCGAGCTGTTGCTGCTTGTCTGACTGGATCACAGGGCGCTCAGCGATCAGCTTGCTAGCGATGTCGACCGCGACGACGAGATCCTCACCAAGAGTGAACGGTCCCGCTGCGACCAAGGTGCCGAAGGCATCGAGCTGGATCGGGAACATCGCACCGGTCGAACGCTCTTGTTCAACACTCGCCAATGATGACAGCATGTCTGGCGCATCCACATGGGCGGAAATTTGATGACCGACGATCTCTGCGCCTTTGCCGGTGGAGCCAAACGAAACAGCCCAGGTGCGCTCAATCGTGATTTGCTCGTCGCCACGCAATCCCCGCACCAAGCTACGGCGCAAGACCATCGGCTTTCTCGGGATTGCCAATCGGCCAGCAGCGCTGACCGGCGAAGCCAATAAAGCGAACCCGCCGATTCCCGCGCTGAGGGTGGATCGACGCGACCAATCAGACGCTAGTCGGGTTTGGCTGTCAGTTGCGCTATCCAAGCCATGGTATCGGGGTGGGCTGTATCGCATTGCCAGCCAATTATTGCTGGAGTTTCATAGGGATGCAACTCCCCAAGGCGCAAAACGAGCGAGTCCAGAAGCTCGCCATGGGTCTTGAATAGGACCCCGCTCTCGGTGCCTTTGCCGCGCTCGCCATCCCATTCAAACACAGATTCGATCTCGCCAAGAATATTTGCGCATACAATCAGCTTTTCGTCGAGCAAACGATTGGCGGTCGTCCGCGCGGATTCGCGGTCGGGAAACGGACACCAAGCCAAGGCGGCGTTGCCATCAGCCATCCGCACGAGCAATCCGGCCGTCGCTGTGCATCGCCCAGGCAAGGCAGCCGACCAGTAAGGCGCCGACCAATTGGTGCGACACGGCAACCCATAAAGAGACCTCGGTCATCACCGTCGCGATGCCCAAGAGAATCATTGTGCCGAACGCGCTGTGGAGAGCGATCGAGGCCCGCCGATCGTGCTGACGGATGCGGCGAGCAATCCAAACCAGAGCCACGACCGCGACCCACGCCCACCAACGGTGCAGGAAGTGGAGCAGGAAGGGATCATGCGTGAGAGCCCAAAACACACCGCGCGAATAGTCGACCTCAGGCACAAGCCGGCCATTCATGAGTGGCCAATCGTAAGCGGCGTGGCCAGCGTTGAGCCCGGCCACCCACGCGCCGAGCAAGAGCTGGACAAACACGATCGCCGCGACAATCGATGATGCAGCGGTCAGACGCGCCGGCCTGGCGGCGGGATCGCGGTCCAAGGCCAGCATATCCAGCATGGTCCAGACAATGCCGCCCAACAGCAGCAGCGCTGTCAGCAAGTGGAGCGAAAGCCTGAAGTGACTGACATCGGTCATCTGGCCCGTCAGGCCCGATTGCACCATCAGCCAGCCAAACAGGCCCTGCAGGCCGCCTAGCGCGAGCAGCGCAACCAACCGGGCCTTGTAGCCTGATGGGATGGCCCCCTTTGCCCAGAACCACACAAGCGGCAGTGCGTAGACAAGACCCACAAGCCGGGCGATGAAGCGGTGAAACCATTCCCAGAAATAGATGAACTTGAAATCCGCCATCGTCATTCCTGCGACGCTGGCCTCATAGCGATATTCAGGCGTTGCTCGATATTTGGCGAACTCCGCTTCCCAGGCGGCGTCGGAAAGGGGCGGTATCGCGCCGGTCACCGGCTGCCATTGGGTGATCGAGAGGCCACTTTCGGTAAGCCGCGTGATGCCACCGACAAACACAATCAGCACGATCATGATTGCCACCAGGCCGAGCCAGATCGCCAGCGCCCGCGGTCGTGCCTTGCCTGCGTTGCCTTCTTCTTCTGGCATGTGTTCTGGGCTCTCTACCATTGCAGCGGCCTCATTGTGGCCAATCGCAAGGCTCTGCAAGAGTGTTCCTCGCAATTGCTTTTGCGAGCGATGCAATGCATTTTGCAACCAAACCCTTGCAGCATGATATAATGTATCATATGTGCCACCATCCTATGAGTGAGCGATCCTTCTTTTTGCGTAACTATCTCGACAAGTCTGGCATCGTCCTGTCCGGCCTATGCGCGCTGCACTGCATCGCGACGATCGTGATCGTGTCAGGCCTGGGCCTCGGCGGACAATTCCTGATGGCCGAGGAGTGGCACCATTTCGGCCTGTTTGCGGCGGTTGTGATCGCTGCAATCGCGATTGGCTGGGGTCTGCTCACTCATCGCCGCCGAACACCCTTTGTCGTCGCCTCGGTCGGCCTCGCCTTTATGGGTGGGGCGCTGGCGTCACCGCATGGAACGCAAGAGGCTGTGTTAACCCTCATTGGCGTCGCGCTGGTGTCGCTCGGTCATATTATGAACCTGCGGAAGCCGGGCTGACATTTGCGAGCTTGCGCCGCGCGATCAGGCGGCTATTCCAGCCGGCATGACTGCTTCCAAGACCATCACACTCAACGGCGAGAGCCGCCAAACTTTGGCCGATACGATTGCGGCTTTGGTTTACGAACTCGATCTCGAACCAACCAAGGTGGCGGTAGAACGCAATGGGGAGATTGTCCCTCGCTCGACTTTGGCTGAAGCGCATTTGGCAGATGGTGACACGCTGGAGATTGTGCATTTTGTTGGCGGCGGAGACGGTCCAACAAACCCCGATGACACTTGGACTGTGGCCGGCAGGACCTTCCATTCGCGCCTGATTGTCGGCACTGGCAAATACAAAGACTTTGAGGAGAATGCCGCAGCGGTCGAAGCGGCGGGCGCGGAAATCGTCACCGTGGCGGTGCGACGCGTCAATGTCAGCGATCCCAAAGCGCCAATGCTGACAGACTATATCGACCCCAAAAAGGTCACCTATCTGCCCAACACCGCCGGATGCTTCACGGCTGAAGACGCGATCCGCACATTGCGGCTGGCGCGCGAGGCTGGCGGCTGGGATTTGGTCAAGCTTGAGGTTCTTGGCGAAGCGCGGACGCTTTATCCCAATATGGTCGAGACGATTCGCGCATGCGAAACGCTGGCGAAGGAGGGCTTCCTCCCGATGGTCTATTGCGTGGATGATCCGATCGCGGCCAAGCAATTGGAAGACGCCGGTGCGGTTGCGGTGATGCCATTGGGCGCGCCAATTGGGTCTGGCCTGGGCATTCAGAACCAGGTGACTATTCGCCTGATCGTTGAAGGCGCGAGCGTGCCGGTTCTTGTCGATGCTGGGGTAGGCACGGCGTCGGACGCGGCGGTTGGCATGGAGCTGGGCTGCGACGGGATCCTGATGAACACAGCGATCGCAGAGGCCCAGGATCCCATCCGTATGGCGCGCGCAATGAGATTGGCGGTGGAATCGGGCCGCGAAGCCTATCTCGCCGGTCGCATGGGGCGCCGCAAATATGCAGACCCCAGCTCACCCTTGGCTGGTTTGATCTAAGGCCCACGAAAACGCTCAAAAACAGCGCTTTTGCTAACGGTAAATTAACCACGTTCGGCGACAGTCTCTTTCAAATAGGAGACTTTCGGAATGGCCACCCTCGGCAGTACATCGATGGCAATTGGCGAGATGCGCGAATTCGCGGGGTTTGAACCTTGCGAGCAGCGCTACATCAAACGCAGCCTCGATATTGGCCTAGGCCGCACCGATGCATTCAAGCTGTGGGCTCGCTCTGAAACCGAAAGCGCCGCCATTCGCCGCCAATATGTCGTCTATCAGGACCTCAAGGCGCTCGGCGAGATGATCCCGAATGCAGAGGACCCGATCGACATTGAGCCATTCTTGGGCAAGCTGGTGCGTCTGGCCGTGTTTGATCTTGGCCAAGAGCGGATCAAGAGCTTCTCGGCTTTCCGCTTTCTCTATGAGCGCTTGCTGGGTGCGACCGTCCGTCCCTGGCTGCCCAGCGTGTTCTGCGCAGCATCTGCCCTGCCGCAAATTCGCCCGCATCAGCGCAAGGTGCTGCTGCAATCGCTCAGCGAAGCGGCGGCCACGGCGCCAGGCTGGTCAGCCCAGGATCCTGGCTTCTATCCGGAATTTGTCGAAGCTGCCGAAGCGGCCTGATCCTCAGGAACGATAGAGACCGTTGATCTGCTCTTCATAGCGATCGCGGATCTTGTGCCGCCTGATCTTCATGCTCGGCGTCATTTCCTCGTTCTCAATCGCAAAGGCTTCGTCTGCGAAAGCAAACTGGCGCACTTTCTCAATCACTGAGAGATCGGTGTTCACGCGATCAACCGCCTTGCGGACCGCCTGTTTGAATGCCGGCAGATCCTGCAGAGCTTTCAAATCGAACTTTTCGTCATTGGCACTTGCCCATTCGAGCGCCCATTCGGCGTCGGGGACGATCAGACCCACCACATAGGGGCGCTTGTCACCGCTCACCATCGCCTGCGCGATCTCGGGCTGCAGGGTCAGCATGCCTTCGATCTTCTGCGGCGCGACATTGTCTCCCTTGTCGTTGACGATCATGTCCTTCTTGCGATCGGTGATCTTGATCCGGCCCGCTTCGTCGAGATGTCCGATATCACCGGTGTGCAGCCAGCCATCCTGGATCGTGCGATCGGTCTCAGTCTGGTTGCGCCAATAGCCATGCATGACCAATTCGCCCTGACACAGAATTTCGCCATCATCCGCGATCTTGATCTCAACCCCGCGCATCGGCGGGCCAACCGTGTCCATCTTCAATCCGGCAGACGGTCTGTTGCAGCTGATCACCGGCCCCGCCTCAGTCTGGCCATAGCCCTGCAGCATGGTCAGCCCCATGGCTTCGAAGAAATTGCCGACATCGGGATTGAGCGGCGCACCGCCCGAAACCATAGCCTTGATCCGCCCGCCAAAACGCTGGCGAATCTTGGGTCGCAATGTCTTCTCGATCAGCAAATCCATTGGCCGATCACGCTTGCGCTTCTTGCCCCGAGCGGATTCTTTTTCCGCAATCTTGAGCGCTCGGTCCATCAGGAAGTTGGGGAAGCGGCCCTGCTTTTCGACCTGTTTCATGATCCTGGTGCGGAGCACTTCGAACAGCCGCGGAACCACGACCATGATGGTTGGGCGAACCTCCTCGATATTGGAGGCGAGCTTTTCGAGCCCTTCGGAATAGAAGATCTCAGCGCCGACCGAGATCGGCAGATATTGACCGCCCGTATGCTCATAAGCGTGGCTGAGCGGAAGAAAGCTCAGGAATCGCTCATCTTCGATACCGAAATCATTGATCAAGATCTCTGCTGCACCAGCCGCATTGCAAAGGATCGATCCATGATGCTGCATCACGCCGCGCGGTGCGCCTCCGGTGCCGCTCGTGTAGATCAGGCATGCGGTCTGCTCGCGATCGATCTTCGCAATTCGTGCCTCGACGGCCGCTCGCGCCGCTTGCGCGTCGCCCTGCATCATCGAGGCCCAGTCGTGATATTCAAAACTGCCGGCCTGCTGGCGGTGCAGATCGTCAATCCCGATCACGTGGTCGACAATGCCGGTTGAATGGATCGCCCCATGCAAAGGTGCGAGCAGCTTTTCGTTCGATACGATCACGGCCCGCGCGCCCGAATTGTCGAGGATATGAGCGTGGTCGCGTTCGGTGTTGGTGATGTAGGTTGGCACGGTGACGCATCCGGCCGCCATCACGGCAATATCGGCAATGCACCATTCGGGCCGATTCTCGGACACCAGCGCGACACGATCACCATCTTTGAGGCCGATCCGGCGCAGATTCTCTGCCAGCAGGCAGATTTGCTCAGCGGTTTCCGCCCAGCTTTGAGTGGTCCATTCGCTGCCGCTCTTGCGACCCAGAAAGGGCGCATCGCCCTTTTCATCTGCGCGATTCAAGAACAGCTCAACCAGGTTGTTGGCCTGATCGATATCGTCCAATTGCGATTCTGTTGCTGCCACGGAATTTCGACTCCTCGCCCGAATTTCGGGTGTTCCCCCAAGTTCTAATGTGAGATTTAGGGCCGTCAGCGCCTAGCGGCAAGCCGCGTTACTCATAGGACAGCTTCGGCGCGATGCGCGGATCCATCGCCACTTCCCATTCTGTTTCGGTCCGTAGCAAGGCATTGGCCTTGAGCGGAGCCCCAAACGAACGGATCTGCGAATGGCCCAACGCCTTGAGCGTATCCTCCATAGAAGCGATCACCGTTCCCTCTTCGTAAACAACGGTCGGCCCGAATGCCATGATCAGCGGCAGGCCCAGAGCCTCCTGTGCGCTCATGCCAAAATCAACCACGCCGATAATGGCGCGCGCGGTCTGCACCGGAATGGTTGGCCCGCCTGCAGCCCCCACCACCATCACGACTTGCCCACTTTCATCAAACACGATTGTCGGCGCCATCGATGAGCGGGGGCGCTTGCCACCCTCAACGCGATTGGCGACCGGTTTGCCCTCGCGCTCTGGGGTCGAGCTGAAATCGGTCAATTCGTTGTTGAGATAGAAGCCGTTGAAGAACAGGCCTGAGCCAAAAGCCCCTTCGATTGTCGATGTGTAACTGATCGCATTGCCATCTGAATCCACGACCGAGAAATGAGTGGTGCCGTTCTCGGGTCCTTCATCACCGTCTGCGCGGGCGAGTGGCGCACCGGGCGGAACCCCTGGTTTGAGGTCAGAAATCGCGGCATCAGGGCTAATCAATGCGCTGCGAGAGGCGATGTATGTGGGGTCAACAAGTCCCTCGACAGGCACCTCAACAAAGTCGTCATCACCAATATAGAGCTCCCGATCGGCGTAAGCGACGCGTTGGGATTCGAGGAATAGATGCCAGAAAGTGGCATTGTTGGGGCCCAGCGCTGCAAGGTCAAAACGCTCCAGCTGACCAAGCATTTGGGCAACGGCGACACCCCCGGACGAGGGCGGACCCATGCCGCACACTTTGTAGCTGCGATAGCGTGCGCAGACGGGATTGCGGTGCTTTGCGACATAGTCGGTGACGTCCTGCGGGCTCATCTGTCCGGCATTGGCGGTTTCGCCGCCGACATAGGCCGCCAAATCGGCCGCCTGGCCCTCATAGAAGGCTTCTGAGCCACTTTCTGCGATCCGCTCTAGGGTGACGGCCAAAGCCTCGACTTTGACCGTAGAACCGACCTCTAGGGCCTCTCCAGCGCTATCGAAAAACACGGCGCGAGCCGCCTCTGTCTTGCCCGCGCGATTCTTGCGGCTCGACAGGCTTTCATTGAGGCGGACATTCATTGTGAAGCCGTCGCGCGCGAGGGCGATAGCGGGTTGAAACAGGTCGGCCCAAGGAAGCTTTCCGTGTTCCGCATGCGCCTTGGCGGCGAGCGCAATATTGCCGGGCACGCCAACGCTGAGGCCCGTAAGCACGCGCTCGTCGAATGGGAGCCGGTCGCCATTGGCATCAAGGAAGCGCGTTGGCTGCGCGGTGGCGGGCGCGGTTTCGCGGCCGTCAATTGTCGTGACCTTGCCTGTGTCGCCATCGGCGCGGACCATGAAACCGCCGCCGCCAATGCCCGAGCTTTGCGGTTCGACCACTGTCAGCGCCAGCATCACGGCGATCGCCGCATCGGTGGCCGAGCCACCTTGTGCGAGGATCGCTTCGCCTGCGGCGGTTGCGCGTGGATCAGCGCTGCTGACTGCCCCCGGCAGTGACTGGCTGACATTGCTTGATGAGGTCGCGGCGGGCGCTTCAATCGAGGGCGATTGGCAGGCGCCAAGGGTTGCCAGGGCTGCGAGGACAAGAATCTGTGTTTTCATGATGTCGTGGCTATTCGCTTCCGATTGCTTCTTCAATGCTGGCAAAGCCATCACGCCGCATGAGGCGCTCAAGCCCTTTGGCGATCCGGGCTCCCAGATTTGGCCCATGATAGACCATCGCGGAATAGAGCTGGACCAGGCTGGCCCCCGCTCGAATGCGCTCCCAGGCATGTTCAGAACTGGCAATTCCGCCAACGCCGATCAGCGGTATGGCGCCCCCAGTGGCTGAGCGAAAATCTCGGATTCTTTGAAGAGCGAGCGGCCTCAGCGGCGCGCCCGAAAGACCGCCCGTCTCACCCGCATGGCGCGACGCCAGCTCGGGCCGCGAAATTGTGGTGTTCGATACGATTAGTGCTCCGAGCTGCTTGTCGATCGCAATGCGCGCGATGGCGTCGATATCTTCGGCTTCGAGATCTGGTGCCACTTTGAGGAAAATCGGCGGCGCATCACCGTGAATGGTATCAGCTGCCTTGGTTCGCGCGGCAATCACGGCATCGAGCAGATCAATCAAAGCACCTTCATCTTGCAGGGCGCGCAGACCCGGCGTGTTGGGGCTGGAAATATTGACCGCCAGATAGGTCGCATGCGGAGCCATGAGTTCGGTCATGGTCGCATAATCAGCGATGCGATCAGTCGAATCCTTATTGGCCCCGATATTGATCCCAAGCACCCCTGAATGCCGATCGCGCCTTGCGAGACGCGCCAAGGCTGCTTGCGCACCGTGATTGTTGAAGCCCATGCGATTGATCACAGCGTCGTCCTCGACGAGGCGAAACAATCTGGGTTTGGGGTTGCCGGCTTGCGGCAGCGGCGTGATCGAACCCGCCTCAGTGAAACCGAAGCCGATGCCCAACAATTGGTCGGGCACCTCGGCATCCTTGTCAAAGCCCGCAGCAACGCCGACCGGATTGGGAAAATCTATCCCGGCAACCCGAACCGCCAAGCGCCCGGAGCGGGCCGGAGCCAGCACGGGCGCCATTTTGAGACCTTGGATGGCAAGCCGGTGCGCCTTTTCCGAATCAAGCGCGAAGATGGCGGGCCTTAGGAGACGGAAGAGCATGATCTGCGCTTTGCCCGAATTTCGGCCAAAGTCGAGTGCTCAATGAAATCGGTAAGTTGCTGAAGAAGGTGCGACTTGTCGTTTGTGTACAATTTTCTGTCACATACATGGTCTAGAGACTGTCGTGCGACCCGAAGGGCTCGGAGCACTATGCGAAGAGTTCCTCAACTCACAAGGGCGGCTCAAGCAAAGGGGCCGCCCCTTTTTTTGCCCGGGCGGGACCTTCCTAAGCATTCATCGGCAACACGACTTGGCTGGGATCGCCTATTCAGGCGTTTGTCATGCAACCACTTGAGCGCGAAAGCCCCTAAACTCGAAGCTAAGCCAGTTCCGATTTGACCAATTCTCTGATGAAGCGCATTCTTGTCACGATGAATCGAGGGCAAATGTCGCTAGACTACAATGGGTTGGCACCAAGCCTGTCTACTCATGCTGCAACGACCCCAGGAGTCAGCCGACTGCCGCAGGCTCTTTTGGCGTTCGGGGTGGCATAGCCGCCAGGGTCGCACTTGATGACTATGCCACCCCCATTCCAGCTGCAATATTTCGACCCGCACGAGGCATTGACGCGCCATATCCTGGCGACGTTCTACTTTGCTACTTCGCAGGCAGAGATCATTGATCGCCACCCTGGCGCGTTAAGCCAATTGGTGCTGTTCTCATGCGGAGTGGGTGGCGCACACTTTGATGATCGCTTCGATCGCGTTGGCGCTGGCCCGTGGCTGTTCAGCGGCTTCACAAAGGCGGTTCCAATCGAAATGGCCGGTGAATGGCACGCCATTGGCGCTTCGCTTTCGCCGCTCGGCTGGGCAGCCCTGACGCAGACACATTTCGACGATCATCTTGATCGCTTCATACCGGCTGAGGAATTGCTGGGTCCGGATATTGTCGCTTTTAGTCGCGATTTGATCGCTCGTGACCTGGCAGGCGAAGTCACGGGCGAGGCGGCGTGCAAGGAGCTGGCCCGATGGATCGAAGCACGTTTGATCACAGTGCCGGTTGCACATGAAAGATTGATCGAAAACACGATCCAATGGATCGGCAGCTCGCTCAACCCCGATGTGGAAGCGCTGTTTGCCAATATTGGCTATTCGCGCAGGCAGGCAGAGCGTCTGGTGCGGCAATATTTCGGATTCACCCCTGCTGCCTTGGCCCGCAAATATCGCGCAGTTCGATCTGCCGCCTTGCTTGCTCAGGAAGATCTTTCGCCAACCGACGAGGCTCGCATCGCCGAAGCCTTTTATGACCAACCCCATATGATCAAGGAAATCAGGCGCTTCTGCGGCTATACACCTTCGCGACTGGGCGGCCCCGGCGATCCTCTGTTCCACACCTTGCTGCAGATGAAGAACTTCGATCGCTTGCAGCAATTCCGCGCAACAACGGACTGATCGCACCCCGCAATACCTGCACTTCAGATGCTAACGACTCGCAACAGGCGGGTTTGCCTTGAAATCCGCCCAAATCGCGAATAGCTGCAAATCGGAACAAATTGGTCCGATTTGAATTTGTAAAGCTGTATGCGCCTTTCAAACCTCTCTGATTACGCCGTCGTCACGATGAGCGCTGCCGCCCGCCATTGCGGTGGTGCGCGCACGAGCGCGGCTGAATTGGCGGAAGAAACCGGCCTGCCCAAGCCCACCGTCCAAAAGCTGGTAAGCAAACTCACGGCCGCTGGCTTGCTGCGCTCTGTGCGCGGAGCGGGCGGTGGTTTGCAGCTGGCTCGCCCTGCCGCGGCGATCAATATCGCAGATATCGTCGAAGCGGTTGAAGGACCAATCGCCATGACGGCCTGCGTCGATGCGCAGGCGTGCTGTGACTATGAAGCGGGCTGCTCGATGAAGCCGCATTGGCCCTTGATCAACAGCGCTGTCCGCGGCGCGCTTGCCGATATCCCCCTCACCCAGCTCGCGCAGGAGACAGAACTCGCATGAGCGACAATCTCGACATTCAGGACCGGTCCGAGATGGACGCCGAAGCCAAGGAAGCCGCTGCCAAGGCGGCGGATTACGAACATGGTTGGTCGGCGGACATTGATACCGAGTTTGCCGAAAAGGGCCTGTCCGAAGACACGGTTCGATTCATCTCGGCCAAGAAGGGCGAGCCTGAGTGGATGCTCGATTGGCGGCTCAAGGCGTTCCGCCTGTGGCAGACCATGGAAGAGCCGGATTGGGCCAAGCTTGGCTATCCGGCGATCGATTACCAGGACGCCTTTTACTACGCGGCGCCCAAACAGAAGCCCAAGCTCAAGTCGCTCGATGAGCTCGATCCCGAGATCAAGGCGGTTTACGACAAGCTGGGCATTCCAGTTGCCGAGCAGGAAGTGCTGGCCGGCGTAGAGGGCGCGCGCAAGGTCGCCGTCGACGCTGTGTTCGACAGCGTCAGCGTTGCAACCACCTTTCGAGAGGAGCTGCAAAAGGCCGGCGTGATCTTCCTGTCGATCTCCGAGGCGATCAAGGAATATCCCGATCTGGTGAAGAAGTGGCTCGGCAAGGTCGTGCCGCAGCGCGACAATTTCTTCGCGACGCTCAATTCAGCAGTCTTCTCAGATGGCACCTTTGTCTATGTCCCCGAGGGCGTGCGCTGCCCGATGGAGCTCAGCACCTATTTCCGCATCAATGCCGAGAATACTGGCCAGTTTGAGCGCACACTGATCGTGGCCGAGAAGGGCAGCTATGTCAGCTATCTCGAAGGCTGCACCGCGCCGATGCGCGACGAAAACCAGTTGCACGCCGCGGTTGTTGAACTGGTGGCGCTCGAAGATGCCGAGATCAAATATTCGACCGTGCAGAACTGGTACCCCGGCAATGCCGAGGGCGTGGGCGGGATCTACAATTTCGTCACCAAGCGCGGGCTGTGCCAGGGTGATCGCTCCAAGATCAGCTGGACTCAGGTTGAGACCGGCAGCGCGGTGACCTGGAAGTATCCCAGCTGCGTGCTCAACGGTGCAGACAGCGTGGGTGAGTTCTATTCCGTCGCGGTGACCAACAACTTCCAACAGGCGGATACCGGCACCAAGATGATCCACAACGGCGCGGGCTCGCGTTCGACGATCATCTCCAAGGGTATTTCGGCTGGCAAGTCGAACAACACCTATCGCGGATTGGTGCGGGTAGGACCCAAGGCCGATGGCGTGCGCAATTTCACCCAATGCGACAGCCTGTTGCTGGGCGACCAATGCGGCGCCCACACCGTGCCTTATATCGAGGTCAAAAATCCCACGGCGCAGATCGAGCACGAAGCGACCACCTCCAAGATCTCCGAAGACCAACTGTTCTACGCGATGCAGCGCGGCCTCGACGAGGAAGAGGCAGTGGCGCTGATCGTCAATGGCTTTGCCAAAGACGTGCTCAAGGAATTGCCGATGGAATTCGCGGTCGAAGCGCAGAAGCTGCTGGCGATCTCGCTTGAAGGGAGCGTGGGATGAGCGAACGCAAAACTCTTGGGCTCAAAGACGCCTCGGACACTGAGACCAATCTCAACAAGAAGGGGCGTGGGTGGAAGATCTCAGACGCGCGTCTCGATGAGCTGCATGGTCGCGCGCGTGAAATGCGGCGCCATTCCTCCGATGCGCACAAGGCGCTCGCAAAGCGCTTCGCCGAAGCTGATTTGGGCCGCTACACATTCAAGCGTTTCGCCGTCGTTGGCAGCGCCATTGTCGACTTCAATTGCCACAATCTGGGCATGGCGATCGATATCTTCGAAGACGGCGACAATGAAGCACTCGCTACACGCCGCGACAAAAGCCTGGAGGCGGTCGGTATCAAAGTGATGCGGATCAAGGCCTCCGAGATTCTGGAAAACATGGATGGTGTGCTAGCCCGGATCACGGCCGGAATGCGCCAACGTATCGAAGACAAGCGCGCTGCCCGCGCGTCCCACAGCAACAACTATTGAGCAGGATAGATTGTACGATGATTACCACCGCCATTGCCGCGCTGATGAGCTTGCAGGCCGCCGGGGAGATTCCGATCGCGATCAAGAATGAAACGCCGGAGAGGTGGTCAGTCGAATATCCGCGCGTGATCATCCCCTATGTGCGGGATTACCGTCGCTGCCTCAATTATTCCAATCGTCAGATCCGCGGCGTGGCCGATTTCGAAATCCAGCACCGCGCCGATCTTCCGCGCTGCGAGGATGTGCGCGAGATCGCGATTGCCAAGTCAAAAGAAGTGGTCGCTCGAGCAGATTTTGGCGAAGAGTTTACCGTGGACGATGTCGAATTGCTGTTCGACAATATCGGACGCATCCACATTGCTCGCGGGGCAGATATCGACCAGCAATTCACCATTCGCCTTCAAGCCAGCAACAAGGCGCAGGACGAATATCACGAATCCCAACCCAAGCCCGATCCCTTCGTCCCGCTTGAAGATCCAAGCGTAGTGACCGCCAGTGCGGGTGTTGGAGGCAGCGATGCTCCGAATTGACAATCTTCACGCCGAAGTTGACGGCAAAGCGATCCTCAAGGGCCTGTCGCTCGAGATCGCGGCAGGTGAGGTTCATGCCATCATGGGGCCCAATGGCGCCGGCAAATCGACGCTTTCAAACGTTCTTGGCGGAAAGCCAGGCTATGAGGTGACTGAGGGGACGGTTGAGTTCCGCGGGCAAGACCTGCTCGAACTGGAGCCGCATGAACGCGCCTCTGCTGGCCTCTTTCTTGGCTTTCAATATCCGGTCGAAATCCCAGGCGTTTCCAACGTCCAGTTTCTGCGCGAGGCGCTCAATTCACAGCGTAAGGCGCGCGGCGAAGAGGCTTTGTCGGGTGGAGAATTTCTCAAGCTCGCGAAGGAAAAGGCCGGATTGCTCAAACTCGATATGGAAATGCTCAAGCGGCAAGTGAATGTCGGCTTTTCGGGCGGCGAAAAGAAGCGCGCCGAAATGGTCCAGATGGGCATTCTTGATCCGGCTTTTGCTGTTCTCGACGAGACCGATAGCGGCCTCGATATCGATGCGCTGCGCGTGGTTGGCGAAGGCATCAACACGATCATGCGCGCGCAAGCCAAAGGCGTGCTGCTCATAACCCACTATCAGCGTCTGCTTGATGTGGTGAAGCCCGATCGCGTGAGTGTTCTGGCCGATGGCCGGATCGTTCAGACGGGCGGGCCCGAACTGGCACTGCGGCTTGAGAATGAAGGCTATGACGCTGTCATGGCAGAGGCGGCCGCGTGATCCTGAGCGCGCTCCTTCTTTCCTTGCAGGCGGCAGCGCCTGCCGAACCGGTGCCCGAGATTGTCGTGCTTGGTCGCTTACGTTCAATGAGCGCGAGCGTGGGGCAGGATCCCGAAGGCCGCTGGCATTGCTCGCTGAGCGAAACAACCGGCCGGCCAAAGCTGGATGACCAATTCTGCCGCGCCGTCACCAAATGCGTGCAAAAGGGCGCGGACGACACTGCTTCGGTCAAAAGCTGCATAAACGACAAGCGCGCGCGGCTGGTTCGGAAGGTCGAGCGCGCAATGAAGCGGGGGTCATGATGAGCGATGTAATGACCCGCCCAAGCAATCGTGACGAAGCCTGGCGCTATGCGGATGGCGATGTCCTTGCCGAGGCTCCGCTGGAGACGCTGACGCAATGGCGTGAATTCGCTGTGCCGGCTGGCGAAGCCCTGTCTGAAACATTCATTCGGACCGGCGATGACAACCTGGTCGAACGCATTCGTGTGAGAGTTGGCAAAGGTGCGCGCTTCGCGGCATTCGGCGTGCTTGCTGGCAGCTCGTATCAGCGTCTCGAAATCGAAGTCACGCTTGAGGATGGCGCGCATTTTGAATTTGGCGGCGTGACCGTGGGTGGTGGAGAAGCGACGCAGGAATTTGTCACTCGCACGATCCATATCGAGCCAAATGCTACGTCAAACCAAACCGTTCGCGCTGTGCATTGGGGCCAGGCCACAGGGAATTTCCTGGGCCGTATCGAAGTGGTCAAGCATGCGCAGAAGACCGATGCGGCGCAGAATTTTCGCGCACTCCTGCTTGAGCGCGGCGCTAGTGCGAACACCAAGCCGGAGCTCGAGATTTTCGCTGACGACGTCCAATGTGCCCATGGCGCGGCGATCGGCGAACTCGATGAGGCGGCCGCTTATTACATGGCGTCTCGTGGCATTGCTCCAGAGGTCGCCAAGCGACTGCTGGTGCAAGCATTTATCGGCGACGCCTTTGTCGCCGTAGGGGGCGATTCAGAGCGCGAAGAGCTGATGGCTGTCGCGCTCGCAAACTTGGAAGGGAGAAAGTGATCATGACTAGAAAGCTTTTTGCAGCGCTGCCGCTTGCCGCGGCTCTCGTAGGCGGGGCGACGATGTTGTCTGCCGAGACGATCGATGCGTACAACATCCCTTCGGCGAGCGAATTTGTCCCAATCCAGCGCTACGCAATCACTTATGACCATCCGCGCGATGTCGCCGAGTTCTACGTGCGCGATTTTGGCTTCAAGAATCGCGATGCCGATATTCAACAGGTCGATCATCCGAGCGATGAATCGATGCGCATCCTGTTCGTTACCGTCGACGGTATCCAGGATGACGCCGTCAAAGGCATTCAAATGCGCATCGGCGTGAAATTCAGCGAAGGTGCTTGGGAAGCTGCCGAGGCCGGAATGCGCCGGATGTGCTATCGCGGCGCGAACACAGAGAAGTGGACGAGGGATCCGTGTCCCTGACCATCGATCAACCCCGCATCCTTGATCTTCGCGCTGACTTTCCCGGACTTGTGACCGGGGGTGGCGAAGCATGGCATTATCTCGACTCGGCTGCGACGGCGCAAAAGCCACGCGGAGTGATCGACGCCATGTCCAAGGCGCTGGGTGAGGATTACGCCACGGTCCATCGAGGCGTTTACGCGCGCTCGGCTGAGATGACTTTGGCGTTCGAAGCCGCGCGCCGGCGGATTGCGCAATTCATCGGCGGCGGCGAGGACGAGATCGTCTTTGCGCGCGGGGCTACCGAAGCGATCAATCTGGTCGCCAATTCCTGGGGCTCGGCCAATCTCAAGCCTGGCGATCGCATCCTGCTTTCCCAGTTGGAGCATCACTCGAACATTGTGCCCTGGCAGATGGTGGCAGAGCGGACTGGCGCTCAGATCGATGTCTGCCCGCTGACCGAAGATCACCAGATTGATCTTGATGCCGCAGAAGCGATCCTCACCGAACAACACAGGCTGGTCGCCTTCGGGCATGTGTCCAATGTGCTTGGATCGGTGCTCGATGCGCCACGCGCGGCCCGGCTTGCGCACAATGTCGGCGCCAAGCTGCTGCTCGATGGCTGCCAATCAGCGCCGCATATGCCGGTCAATGTCGCAGAGCTTGGCTGCGACTTCTACGTCTTCAGCGCGCACAAGGTCTATGGCCCAACCGGGATTGGCGCGCTGTGGGCGCGCGGCGAAATCCTGGACGCCATGCCCGCCTGGGAAGGCGGCGGATCGATGATCGATCGCGTTACTTTTGAAAAAACCACCTATGCGCCGGCCCCGCAAAAATTCGAAGCGGGCACACCTGCGATTGCCGAGGCGATCGCCTTCGCCGCTGCGACCGATTATGTCGACACGGTGGGTGTCGATCACATCCATGCCCACGAAGCCGGGCTGGTGGCGAGATTGCGTGCAGAGCTTGGCGCGATGAACGATGTTACTCTGTTCGGCCCCGCGGATGCGGCCGGCATTGTCAGCTTTGCCCTCGATGGTGTGCACCCACACGATCTTGGAACCATACTCGACGAAGCCAACGTGGCGATCCGCGCTGGGCACCATTGCGCTCAGCCATTGATGGATTATCTCGGCGTTCCGGCAACGGCACGCGCCAGTTTCGGACTCTATTCAAGCGACACAGACGTTGACGCGCTGCTTGACGGTATTGCGCGCACGCGGAGGATTTTTGGATGAACACGCCGCAAGACCAGGCTGACTTTGCCGGGGCAACCGAGAAGCCGCCCCGCGCCCGGGTTGAGGACGCGATCGATACCGACGCCGCGCCCGTTGAGCGTGAGCGCGACTATCTCGACGGTTTCCTGGCCAAGAAGCCGGACGAAGCCGGATCGGGCGGAAGCGAGCTTGAGCAAGCCGTGGTCGACGCCCTCAAGGAGATTTACGACCCTGAGATCCCGGTCAATATCTATGATCTTGGGCTGATCTACGGGGTCGAGGTGGATGATGAGTCAGATGTTGTCGTGACCATGACTCTGACCACGCCGCACTGTCCGGTGGCTGAGACCATGCCGGGCGAAGTCGAATTGCGCGCCGGCGCCGTGCCCGGCATCCGTGACGCCGAAGTCAACCTTGTATGGGATCCACCCTGGGGGCCCGACAAGATGAGCGACGAAGCGCGGCTCGAACTGGGAATGCTGTGATGAAGGAAAGCTCGATCAAACCACGTCCGGCGGCGGTTATCCTGACCTCTGCGGCAGAGGCTCGCATCGCTGACCTGATGGCGCAGGCGCCTGCGGACGCGATCGGCGTCAAGCTGTCGACTCCGCGCCGCGGTTGCTCTGGGCTGGCCTATTCGGTCGATTATGTCACCGAAGAGCTCAAATTTGACGAGAAGATCGAAACGCCGGGCGGCGTCTTCTATATCGATGGTGCCAGCGTGCTCTATCTGGTCGGCTCGACGATGGATTGGGCGGAAGACGATTTCACCGCGGGCTTTGTGTTTGAAAACCCCAACGCCAAAGGCGCCTGCGGCTGCGGCGAAAGCTTCATGGTTTGAGCGAATACGCGTTCGAACATATTTCCCACCTGCAAAGCGAGCCCGGCCAGGTCTGGGCTGCGGTCAGACGGCCCGCTCTGTTTCTCCACGTCGCCGCGCCACTGGTGCATTTCAAGCCGATTGGCATAGATCGCTTTCCCGAAACCTGGGAGGAGCGCGAGTATCGCGGCTCTATGCGCGCTTTTGGACTGTTGCCACTGGGCTGGCAGGCCATCGTCATTTCATTCCCGCAAACGCAAGAAGGCGTGTGGAGCCTGCGCGACGACGGCCATTCGCCGATGCTGCCCAAATGGGAGCATGTGATTGAAGTTGCGGCTGCGCCCGAGGGCGGCACGCGCTATTCCGACCGGGTCAGCTTTGACGCGGGCCTGCTAACGCCCGTGACCGCGCTGTTTATCAAGATGTTCTTTCGACACCGCCAGCGCCGGCTGCGTGCACTCGACAAAAACGGATTTGCATTGCTCACAGACTGAGCGCTCAATCGCCCTGGGCAAGCCTCGCGATCAGGCGTCGCTCGAGATCATCCACCTCGCCATCCGCATCGACCATGGATTCGAGCCAGGCCTGTTCGGTATCGGTGATGGCTGCTCCAGCTTCTGCTCGATCAGCAATGCTCGGCGCTTCGTCGCGCTTTCCGAAGGCCTTGCCAAAGTGATTGACCACATTGGGTGCTTCCTTGGCCATGCGGCCCATGAAGCGACCGACATTGGCCTTGTTGTCGGCAATAAAGCTCTCAAGCTCGCGGCGGCGATCATGGCTCAGCTGAGCGTTCGCGAACATGAAGCCCTTCAGGTAATTGCTCACGCCATCGATGAAGAGATCATCCCATTCGGGCGAATTCTCTTCCGCCAGCGTCTCGTCCTTGAGCCGGAACAGCATCTCGGCGTCGTAACGGCTCACAGCCGCGGTGCCATGCCCGCCGCTTGCGAAGATCAGCCTGCGCAGAACGCGACATTCGGCTGCAGTGATATGTGTCGCTGAAAGCGAACCACCGCAGCGTGTCGGCCCCTCACCGCTCAAAACTTCGCGTTCGATCTGGCTCAAAGCGTAATTCTTGAGGCTGACCGGCACATTTTGGGCGCGCTCGACAATGCGGACGATCGCTTCGAGTTCAGCCATCGAATCGACCTTGCCGTCATGATCGATTTGGGCAATCAGCCATTGCGCCTCATCTTCGCTGCATTGCAGGCGTGGTTCAGTGCCATTGAGCACGAATTCACCGATTGCCTCGACGAAGAAATCGACCCATTCGTCGTCGCGTTGATCGAGTGCGTTGTTGAGCGCAAACAGCGCTTCGGCCTCGTCACGATGGATCGCACCATCGCCCCAGCCTTGCTGGCGCAAACCCAGCAATTCCTTGGGCGAAACCTGGCCATCTTCGGCCGCGCGGCGCGCAAGCTCTGCGAAATGTGTCGTCATGACGGTGACAAGCCTCCTTGTTTGGGCCGTCCATGCCACGACTGTGCTTAAAACGAGGTTACTGTGTGCTCCGCCCTTGCCTAGCGTCGCAGGGCCTCAACACAGGACTTGCGATCGATCGCACTGCCATCCTGCGGACGCCTGGTTTCGACATAGCTCGCAATCGGAGCCTCGCCAGGGCCAGTGGGATAGAGAAAGACGTCGAGAACGCATTGCTCATTGGCGAATTGCAATTTGCGAGCGTCACCCTCCACCAAATCGATACGCGCAGGGCCAAAGAGCCGTGTCAGCTGGCTGACGGGAGCCCCAATCACTGCGTCGGGGCCTGTTTCCTGCACGACCGGAGTGGGCGCTGGGCTTGCGCTGGGCGGCGGGCTGGAGATTGTGGTCGCAATCATGGGCTGCGGTGCAGTGAGCACGGGTCCTGGGCTGCTGCTGCAACCGGCCAGGATCAGTCCAATGGCTAGGAGCCCAAATCTAAGCATGTTCGGCGCGCTCCATCGCGCGGTGTGTCAGATGCGTGCCAGCAGCTGCGCCCAAGATCGGAGCCAGGAAGTTTGCAAAGGGGACCAGCATCAGACCTGCAATCACTGCACCCAAAGCCAGTCGATTCAAGCCATTGACGGGAGACCGTGTCTCACCTGGGTCACAATGACGCAGCCAAGCCATATCGGTCAGCTCGCGCCCCAAGAGGATGGCGTTGACGAAGATGAACACGACCGCAGGACCGATCGCGGTGAACAACAGGATCAGCGCGATTGGCGCTGCCAGAAGGTTAAAGCCGATCGCTCGCCCAAGCCCGCGTATCGAATTGCCGAAATCCTCACGAAAAGGCAGACGCCGCGCGGCTTCGCAGGCTTCGGGATAATGCCTGGCCTCAACCGCCTGCACGATATCGTCCGCGAAGAACTGCAAGACGGCAAGCGCTACGACACGAAACCACAGCCACGCGCCGAGGATAAGCGCCAGCACCGCCAGCAGCCCGCTCAATTCGGCGCTGAATGCCACCCCGAGGGCGATAAGTCCCTGATAGATTGCGTACATCAGCGCCGCTCCGCTCAGCGCAAATATGAGCAGGGTGACACCCAAGCTCTTTGCCAGGACCCGCATCACGGCAGGATCGGCCAATTGCCCGATGGCTTTGCTGAGCGAGGAGAGCACGTCAGTCACCGCGCCGAAATGCTTAGACTGCGCTGCCAAGTCAAATCTCAAACTGCATAAGGCTTGGACTATTGCCCTTTGTCCCGCTAGGCGGCGGCAAATTGTGCCCAAAACCGAGATAGGATCTGATTTGTGACTGACCCCCGTTACGATGTCATCGCCATTGGCAATGCGATTGTCGACATCATCGCTTCGTGTGATGACGAGACCATCAGCGAGCTGGAGTTGAACCGGGGCGGGATGACCTTGGTCGACGCGGAAGGCGCTGATCGACTCTATGATGCGATGGGTCCGGCAACCGAGAAATCAGGTGGCTCGGCCGCTAACACGCTGGCCGGTCTGTCGCAGCTTGGCATTCAATGCGCCTTTATCGGCCAGGTTGCCGATGATCAGTTCGGCAAGGTGTTTGCGCATGATATCCGCGCCGCTGGGATCGATTTTGACACGCCGATGCGCGCAGGCGATCCGCCGACCGGTCGCTGCCTGATCTTTGTTACGCCGGATGGCGAGCGGACCATGAACACCTTCCTCGGGGCGGGCCAATTCCTGCCCAAGGAAGCGTTGGACGAAACTCTGATTGCGAGCGGCGCGATCCTCTATCTCGAAGGCTATCTGTGGGATCCGGAAGAGCCACGCCGCGCCATGCGCCGGGCGATTGAGGTGGCGCGCGATGCGGGCCGCAAGATCGCCTTCACCGCGAGTGAGAGCTTCGTGATCGATCGCCACGGCGATGATTTCCGTGAGATGATCCGCACCGGCCTGATCGATATCCTGTTCGTCAACGAGCACGAACTGGCGACCCTCACCGGTGAAGAAGATTTTGAAACAGGCTTCGCAGCGGTTGCGAAAGACGTGCCCGTGCTGGTTGCTACGCGGAGCGAGAAGGGCGCCGTCGCCCAGGCCTATGGCGAGCGCGCCGAAGTGGCCGCAGTTCCGATTGAAAAAGTGGTCGACACGACAGGGGCGGGTGACCAGTTCGCCGCCGGCTTCCTGTCAGGCTTCGCCAAAGGTGAGGCTTTGACGCGCTGCCTCAAGCGCGGATCAATCGCCGCGGCGGAAGTGATCTCGCATTACGGCCCACGGCCCGAAGCCGATATGAAAGCGCTGATGCAAGAGCGGCTTTAGGCTTTGTGTAGAGAACTACTCGACCGGCTTGTATTCGGGGTGTCTTAGCCTCAGCATCTGGCGCGCAATGATATCGACCTGCGCTGGATCGAGATCAAAATCCATCACCTCGGGGTAGTTGTGCGCATTGGCGAGCCAGCTTGATAGGCTGTCTCCATCCAGCCCATCACGATTGGCTATCGAGGCGAATGTCGGAGCAGCGGGATTCGGTGACAGTGCCGGGTATTCGACCGCATGGCATCCACCGCAAGCTGCTTGGACAAAAGCGAGTTCTTTGTCCTGCTCGGATGCTTCATTGGCAATTTTTTGACCGTCAGCGCCATGAGCGATCGATTGGGTTGCAGCCAGCGCCAAGAGCGCGACTGGGATTGCGAAGAGCCTCGAGGCAGCGTGCGTGACCATGACCACGCTTTGATCACGCGCAGGCCGCACCTGCATTGATCGAGGTCAAATCTTTGAACCGTGCGGCTTTAGTCCGAGGCCGCTTCCCGCTCGACTTCGCGCCAGCCAATATCGCGGCGGCAGAACCCGCTCGGGAATGTGATCGCATCGACAGCTGAATAGGCGGCCACTTGTGCCTCGGTCACATTGCTCCCACGCGCCGTCACATTGAGAACGCGGCCGCCATTGGCGACGAGCTCTTCGTCAGCAATCGCGGTGCCGGCATGGAAGACCTTGGCGCCGCCTGCTTCAGACCCTCCGAGGTCGATCACTCCACCCTTCTCAGGCGTCCCAGGATAGCCGTTCGCGGCCATGACCACAGTCAGGGCCGTATCGTCCGAAAAAACCGCCTGAGAGCCGTCTACGCGCCCCTCAGCGCATGCCAGCATGATATCGACAAGGTCGCTTTCGAGCCGGCTCATCAAAACTTGGCACTCAGGGTCGCCGAAGCGGCAATTATATTCGATCAGTTTGGGCCCGTCCTTGGTCAGCATCAGTCCGGCATAGAGCACGCCCGAATAGGGCATGCCTTCGGCCCGCATGGTCGCGACCGTTGGCTCGATGATCTCCGCGATCACGCGCTGCTGCAGTTCGTCTGTTAGCACTGGCGCGGGTGAATAGGCCCCCATCCCGCCAGTGTTGGGCCCCACATCGCCATCGCCCACGCGCTTGTGGTCTTGCGCGGTGCCAAAGGACAGAATTGCGCTGCCGTCGCTGAGTGCGAAGAAGCTGGCTTCCTCACCGGCGAGGAATTCCTCAATCACGACTTCAGCCCCGGCTTCGCCGAATTGCCCGCCAAACATATCGGCCAAAGCAGCTTCGGCATCAGGCCTGTTCTCGGCGATCACCACACCCTTCCCAGCCGCGAGGCCATCAGCCTTGAGGACATAGGGCGCGGTAAAGCGATCCAGCGCGGTGAGAGCCTGATCGAGCGATGTGGTGCGGTCATAGGCGCCGGTCGGGATATTGGCGCGCTCGCACAAATCCTTGGTGAAGCCCTTACTGCCCTCGAGCTGCGCTGCGGCCTTGCTGGGGCCAAACACCGGGATATTGGCGGATCGCAGGCTGTCTGCGAGGCCATCGACTAGCGGCGCCTCTGGCCCGATCACCACCAAGCCAATCGTGTTGGCGCGGCAGAATTCGACCACGGCGGCGTGATCGCCTGCATCGAGCGAAACGCATTCGGCGTCTTCGGCTATTCCGGGATTTCCGGGGGCAGCAAACAGCTTGGAACATTGGGGGGATTGCGCCAGCTTCCAGCTGAGCGCATGTTCGCGGCCACCACCGCCGAGCAAAAGGATATTCATGGCACCCCCGCCTTCCGAATTTGACGATCAAAACGGGCTGGTAGCGCGCGAGACGCAGGGCGACAACGCCAGCCCGCTCTCGATCACCGAGATTTCGCAAGCGCTCAAGCGGACAGTGGAAGATCGCTTTGGGTTCGTGCGCGTGCGTGGCGAGATGTCGGGTGTCAAACGGGCCGCATCGGGGCACCTCTATTGCGCGCTCAAGGATGAGAAGTCGGTGCTCGACGGCGTAATGTGGCGCGGCAGCACCAATCGCCTGGCGTTCAATCCAGAGGATGGTCTCGACGTCATCGCGAGCGGCAAGCTGACAACCTATGCCGGACGCTCGAAATACCAGCTGGTGATCGATCAGCTTGAGCTGGCGGGCGAGGGCGCTCTGCTCGCACTGCTCGAGAAGACCCGCGCGCGGCTCGAGGCGGAAGGCCTGTTCGCGCGAGAGCGCAAGCGGAACCTGCCCTATCTGCCGCGGACAATTGGCGTCGTCACATCGCCAACGGGTTCGGTGATCCGCGACATTCTTCACCGCCTGGCGGACCGCTTTCCCAGCCATGTCATGGTGTGGCCAGTTCTGGTGCAGGGACAAGGCGCAGCAGAACAGATTGCCGGAGCCATCAAGGGGTTCTCCACGCTCGACCCCAATGGCTCGACTCCGCGTCCCGATGTGGTGATTGTCGCCCGTGGCGGCGGCTCGATCGAGGATTTGTGGAGCTTCAACGAAGAGATTGTGGTTCGCGCAATCTCAGAATGTACCATTCCGGTTATTTCGGCGGTGGGGCATGAGACGGACACAACGCTTGCCGATTATGCAGCGGATCGGCGGGCCCCGACGCCGACGGCGGCGGCGGAAATGGCTGTCCCGGTCCGGACCGATCTCGTCGCGACGGTGGATGATCTTGCTGCGCGTCAGCGGCGTGCGGTCTACCGGCCGGTCGAGCTTGGGCGCGAACGGCTCGAAGCGCGGGTCAATCGGCTGCCCAAGCCGGAGAACATCCTACAGGCCCAAGCCCAGCGCTTGGATGAGCTGGGTGAGCGGCTGCGGCGCGGGTTGCAGGACCGCGCGAGCAAGGGGCGCGAGGCTTTGGTCGGCGCGTCTTCCCGGCTGGCGCCACAAATGCTCGAGCGCGCCATGCGTGAGGCCCGGCAACGCCTGATGCACATCAGACTTGAGCCGGGCCTGGTTGAGCGGCCTTTGACTCAACGTCGCGACAAGCTCGCGGCCTTGAGCCGGTTGGCGAGTCAATTCCACCCGGAAAAGCCGCTCGAGCGCGGCTATGCGATCGTTCGGGACGCATCGGGCAGGGCGCTGACCAGCAAGGAAAAGGCGGCCAAGGAGGCTTCGCTTAAGCTCCAATTCAAGGATGATGTGCTTGATGTGTCGACTTCCACGGAAGCGGCCCCCGCCAAACCCGCTCACAAAGCTCCGGCCAAGCGAAAGCCGCGATCAGTGACAAAGCCGACCCAGGATGACTTGTTCGGCTAGGTGCCCATGCTAAAGGCGAATCCATGTTGATGAACTCCGGCGAAAAAGCCGCCAAACTCTATTACGGCCCCTCGAGCTTCCGCGTGCTCAAGCCCGGACAGCATGTCTATTGCGCCATTTCCGGCGAGGTGATTCCCCTTGAAGAGCTGCGCTATTGGAGCGCGGAGCATCAAGAGGCCTATGCCAGCGCAGAGATTGCCACCGAACGGTTGACCGGCGCGCAATGAAGTGGGCTGGTCACGCCATTCTTGCGCTGCTGTTGCTTGGCTGCGCTGACAGCGAAGCAGCGTCCAGCGATAGCGATCAGACTCTGAATTCATCGGCGGTAAGTGCACCATCAGCCCATGAAGTGACCTTTGATGGTGAACTCACCCAAGGCGGCTGGATCCGCGGCACCGTCCCCATCGACACCGCGACGGCCAAATTGGATGGCGAATCGCTCGAAATCGTGAACAACGAATTCTTCGCAGCATTCGATCGTGACAGTGGTGGCTCGAAAGAACTGGTCGTCACCCTCAATTCAGGCGAAGTGATCGAGCAGACACTGACAATCTCGCCGCGGCAATGGCGGATCGAACGCGTCAATGTGGCGCGGCGCAGTGGCGGGCCGAGCGAAGCTTTCATGAAGCGCCGTCGCCCCGAACTCGCAGCGATCTGGAACGCGCGGCAAGAGCAAACCGGGTCAGACGGCTGGACGCAGGACTTCATCTGGCCGGTCAAGGGACGTATTTCAGGCCGGTTTGGATCGCAAAGGATCTATCGCGGCGAGCCGGGAAGCTACCATTCGGGCCTCGATATCGCGCCTGGCAATGGCGTTCCCTTTGTTTCGCCCGCTGATGGTGTGGTTGTGCTCGCCAGAACGGGTTTCTCACTCGAAGGCGGATTGATCATCATCGATCACGGAATGGGGCTTAACAGCGCATTCCTCCATGCTTCGAAGCTGGCCGTGAGCGAGGGCGACGTTGTCCGGCAAGGCCAATATATTGGCAATGTTGGATCGAGCGGGCGCGCGACTGGACCGCATCTCCATTGGAGCATCAAATGGAACAATGCCCGGCTTGATCCGCTGCTATTCGTGGGTCCGCAGAACTGATCGGCAACCTCTCGAGTTGACCTTGTTATGAAAATGCGTCTGCTTGTCTTGTTCGCCGTCGCGCTCGGTCTCGCACCGGGGACATGGGTGAGGAGCGAAACAACCAAGCGCGACTATGCTGCCCCATTGAACGCCGTCGCAATTGACGCACCCACACAATTGCCGGACGGGCTCACGCTTACAGGCCTCTGGCACCTCAAGACGCAAAACGACCATGGCGGCGGCTATTCGGCGTTGATCAGGCTCCCCAATGGCGACCTTTTGGCCGGCAGCGATCGTGGCCGCCTGCTCCAAATTCCGCTTGCGAATGGAGAGCCAGTGCCCAGTCAGGCCTATTTCAGTTTTATGATCGGTGCCAGTGACACGCTGCGACAACTGGTCGATCTTGAAGCGCTGACGGTCGATCAGGATAGCAACACGATCTGGGCGGCGTATGAAAGCCGCAATGCCATCGATCGGATCGTTGATTTGCAGTCAGTAGAACGTCGCATGCCACCAGAAATTCGGCGTCTGCCGTTCAACAGTGGACCTGAAACGCTGCTCCGCCTGAGTGATGGCCGTTTCCTGCTCTTGGGTGAAGGGCCCGAACGACGCGGGCTGCCAGATCGGCCCGGCTTCTTGTTTGATCGCGATCCGGTTGATCCGGATGCGCAATCGACCGCTTTCCGATTTGTCACTCCAAAGCGGTACTCCCCCGTCGACGCCACCCTGCTTCCCGATGGCGATGTGCTGATCCTGCTGCGCCGCGTTCAATATCGGTTTCCGCCGAAGTTTGACGTCGCCTTGATGCGCGCAGACCCGTCGACAATCGTTGCTGGCGAAGAATGGAGCGGGGAGCTTGTCGGTAAGCTCGACATCGAGGTGCTGCACGAAAATTTCGAAGGCCTCACCTATATCCGCGATTCAAGCGGTGAGGGGGAAGCTGGCTCGGTCTACCTCATTGCCGATGACAATCTCTCGGTCTTTCAGCGCTCCCTCTTCGCGCGCATCTCGTGGCCTCCAGCACAGCCCCAGCAAGCTGCGGATAGCGCAAACGAAAAGGCGCCCGAGCAAGCTCGAACGCCTTGATTCGAATTCACTGTCCCTAGGGACGAAAGCTTAGGCTGCGTCTTGCGCCTTGATCAGCTCACGCTTCACTTTGAGCGCGCGTGCTGACAGCTTGTCGTCCTTGGTCTTGAGCAACCAGGCATCGAGACCGCCATTGTGCTCAACCGAACGCAGGCCCTGCGTCGAAACGCGGAATTTGAAGCTGCGATCGAGCTTTTCACTCATCAAAGTGACGTTCTGCAGGTTGGGCAGGAAGACACGCTTGGTTTTGTTGTTGGCGTGGCTCACATTGTTGCCGACCTGGCGACCTTTGCCGGTCAGTTCGCAAATCCGCGACATGATATCTCTCAACTCGTTTCTATGTGGCGGGACACGATCTGTGCCCCCTAGCGGTGCCAGGATATGGATCCAGTCACTCGGAAAGGCGCGCACATATAAGCGCTAGGGCGAATCGTCAAGCAAAGTTGCACCTCTCAACGTGCCCGGCTAGCGCGGGCCATGATGACTCGCTGGCCGACTCCCAAACCAATGCAAATGGCGCTCGACGCGGCGCGCCAAGCGGGCGAGCAAGGAGAGGTGCCAATTGGCGCGGTTGTGACGCGCGGCGACGAAGTCATTGCGGTGGCCGGCAATGGCACCCGCAACCCGCCTGATCCAACCGGCCATGCTGAAATGCGCGCGATCCGCGAAGCCGCGGCAGCTTTAGGCCAGGACCGACTTACGGATTGCGATCTCTATGTAACGCTTGAGCCTTGTCCAATGTGCGCAGGCGCAATCAGCCATGCCCGGATCGCTCGGCTCTATTACGGCGCCAGCGACCCCAAAGGCGGTGGAGTCGAGCACGGAGCACGCGTGTTTGAACAGGAACAATGCCTTCATCGGCCAGAGGTCTATTCGGGCCTGGGAGAGGACGAAGCGGCTAAATTGCTGCGCGCGTTTTTTAAGGAGCGGAGGTGATCATGCGCAATACGCTCAAGACCATATGGGGCTATCTCGGCACTCTGGTAGGCAAATATGCTGGCATTGGCCAAACCCGCAGCGATCTCGCTTCGATCTACAATTATGTTCGCATTTCTGACCGGCTTGGCACGTCGGGCCAACCGACCGAAATGCAGTTCGCGGCGATCCGCGAAGCCGGTTTTGACGTGGTGATCAATCTCCTTCCAGGCGACGTTGAAAACTCGCTTCCCAATGAAGATCGCGTGGTGGGCGGCCTGGGCATGGAATACGTCCATATTCCCGTCGTGTTTAAAGCACCGCGCGAAGCCGACTTTGCGCAATTCGTTGAAGCGATGAACGCGGCGCAGCAAAAGCATGTCTGGATCCATTGTGCGGCAAATGCGCGCGTCTCGGTGTTCCTGGCGCGCTACCGGCAGGAAATACTTGGCGAGTCGGCAGAAGTGGCGCGGGCTCCCATTGCGCAGGTTTGGGAGCCGTTCGGTGTCTGGAAGAGCTTTTTACAGAAAAACGATCTGTAGGAGCCGCGGCTACAAGCCGCGCCAGATCTTCGCCTCGACAGTGTCCCTCGCCCCATAGCGCGCTGCATCACACCGGGTCGGGCGAAACCGCTTTGAATAGCAAAGGCGAATCTCCTGCAACCAACCACGACTGTTGAGCTTGATTCCAATCTGGCTTGGCTGCCAGCCCGGATTGGCATCGGCAAAGGCCTGGCGAATGCGGCCGGCAGTGAGACCATCCTCACGTGAAATCCGATCGTAATCCGGAATACGCAGTGAATTCCAAAGAATACGGGTGACCTTGAAATAAGTCTCAGGCCGCCTGGTCATGCAGCTGCCATGCTTGGCCCATTGCCGGGCGACGAGCTGTATCGAAGGCATCATGCAGAGATTGCGACGTGTCTCGAGCGGGGTGAGCACATTGCGCGAAGGGCACCATTGCGGCCACGTGCCCGACCCATTGGGCCACAGACCATGCACGATCAACCCAAACCGTCCGTTCCTGCCCGAACATTGGGTCGCGTGTGCTCTTTGGTCTTCGCGCGGTTTGCAGAACTCGGGCGACCAACTGAGCGCAAGCGTGTAGCCGGTCACGGGATTGGTGCGGGTAGGTCCGTCTTGAGCAATGCGCGGCACGCTCGAGACGTTTGGGGCCTGGCATTGATAGGCTTGCGCCTGCGCCATCGCCGGCAAAAGGAGCGCAACAAGGGCAAGCATTGGCCGGCCCATCATAGCGGCGTGAAATCAAGCCCGATATCAGCGGCCGGTGCGCTCTGGGTCAGGCGCCCCACTGAGACATAGGTCACGCCCGTCGCCGCCTTGGCTTTGATCGTCTCGAGATTGATGCCGCCGCTGGCTTCACAGGGCACGCGCCCGCCCACCAGGCCGACGGCTTCGCGCAATGTTTCAGGCGCCATATTGTCGAGCAAGAGATGGTGTGCACCAGCTTCAAGCGCTGGTTCGATCTGGTCGATCCGATCAACTTCGCAGATGATGTGTTCCACCCCGGCTTCGCGCGCCCGCCGCACAGCTTCTCCGACACTCCCGGCAACCAGGACATGGTTGTCCTTAATCATCGCGGCATCCCACAGACCCATGCGATGGTTGCTCGCGCCGCCTTGCCGGGTCGCGTATTTCTCCAGGTGTCTCAGGCCAGGGATCGTCTTGCGTGTGTCGAGCAAGGTGCAATCGGGATTGTCCATCGCTTCGACATATTCGCGCGCCATGGTGGCGATGCCCGAAAGGTGCTGAACAATGTTGAGCGCGCTTCGCTCTGCGGTCAGCATTGCGCGCGCATTGCCGGAAAGGCGCATCAGATCTGCACCAGGCTCCACTGCATCTCCATCGGCGACCAAATGCTCGATTGCGATATCGGGATCGAGCTTGCGGAAGAAGGCGTCAGCGATCGGCAGACCGGCAACCACGATCGCATCGCGGCTGTCCATCACTCCGGAGAAACGAGCATCAGCCGGGATAACGCTTTCCGATGTAACATCGCGCCCGCCTCCGGGGAGGCCTTCGCCCAGATCTTCAGCCAAGGTGCTGCGGACGAATGCATCCAGATCGAAACCGGGGAGGGAAAACTGCGCCAACGCCAAGTCCTTCGTCATCGCGAGCACCGCTCAGTATGCGGCGATCTATGGATTGCTTTGTCGCTTTCGCTCCTCGCAATGACCGCGGTTGAGGTCAATGCACGAAACGCGCGACCACGTCGCGATAGCTGCGGCTCACTTTGACCTCAGCTCCGCTGTCGAGCACCAGGAAGCATTCCCCATTGGTATGCGGTTTGACTTGTCGCACCTGGTCGAGATTGACGATCCAGCTGCGATGGACACGCTGGAACTTGCGCGGATCAAGTCTGCGCTCGAGATCCTTCATCGTCTCGCGCAGGATCAGCGAGTTTTCGGCGGTGTAAATGCACATATAGTCGCCAGCCGCTTCGATCCGCTCGATCGAGTCGACTTCGACGCGGAAAATCTTCCCGCGATCCTTGACGTTGATCAGCTTTTCGAAGCGATCGCTGGATTCGCCCGCTTCCTCGCTCAAAGCCTCAGCGCGGTCCGGCGCGACTTCGGTCAGAACGCCTTTGAGCTTCTCGGCCTCTTCGCTCGATTTCTTCTGCGCCAAACGCTCACGAACGCGCTCAAGCGTATCGGCAAGCTTGTCTTCGGCCACCGGCTTCATGAGGTAGTTCACGGCATTGGCTTCGAATGCGCGAATGGCATGCTCTTCATAGGCGGTGACAAACACGATCAAGGGAGGATCGATCTCCATCACGCCCTTGACGACCGAGAAGCCGTCAAATCCGGGCATCTGGATGTCGAGAAACACAAGGTCCGGCTTTTCAGTCTTGATCTTGCGGATCGCCTCACGACCGTTTGAGCAGGTGTCGATGATTTCGACATCTTCGTATGGCTCCAGCCGCAAGGCCAGACCTTGAACGGCCAGCTTCTCGTCATCGACCAGGATGGTTCGGATAGTCATAACTTGGATCCAATCGCACGTTGGGGGTTAAGCTCGATCACCTTGCCGGATTCGGGGGTTGGCTCGGGTGACGGCTTTGAATGGGTGTGGTTTGCGTCTGCGTCCGATGTCTCATCGGCGGACGGGTCATCAACCGTGGCAGACGCTTGGACTTCGGTCGAAAATGGTATTTCGATCGTCACTGTAAAGCCCCCGCCCGGTTCCGAACGCGTTTCGAAGAAATGGTCATTGCCGTAGGCTTGGGCAAGTCGGTTGCGAATATTGGCCAGGCCAACGCCGGTTGAAATCGGCTGGCCATCCTCGGGTAGCGAGGATTCGAGCAGGTCTGGCTGGGCCTGGCCTCTCAAGCCCGGCCCGGTGTCGTCGACCACAATTCGCAACCTGTCACCGACGATCCGCGCGGACATCGATATTTCGGCGCCTTCCACTTGCGGACTCACAGCGTATTTGATCGCATTTTCAATCAAAGGCTGCAGCAACATCGAGGGCAGCCTTGCCTCAAGCGCTTCCTCTTCGATTGAGAAATCGGTGCGCAGGCGTTCTTCAAACCGCATCCGTTCAATATCAAGATAGAGCTTCAGGGTCTCGATCTCCTGCTCAAGCGTGGCCTGGCCGCCGGGATCAGCGATCAATGTATGGCGCAGAAAGCTTGAGAGACGCGTCAGCATCGCATTGGCGGGCTTGGTCTGCTTGAGTAGCACCAGAGTGCTGATCGAATTGAGAGTGTTGAACAGGAAATGCGGGTTCAATTGATAACGCAGCATTGCCAATTGCGCGCTGGTTGCTTGCGCTTCGAGCCGCTCCAAACGGTCAGCCTGTTGCTCAACCGTGAGGAAGTAGTTGATCGCGAAATAGAGCGCGCTCCAGCCGCCCAACAGCGTCAGCGGGATGTAGGACAGACCCAGAAACCGCAAGGCAAAGGTCGTTTCGCGTGTCTCTCCGCGATAGATGCCCTGGACCCAGGCATCGATGGCCGCATAAATCGCGACGGCCGCTATCAGAACCAGCGCTGAGGTCCCCCAGGTCACAATCGGCTGGCGATTGATCAATTGACGGTAAATCACCGACAGGATCAGCGTGATCGAGAAGCCCGTGATGGTCGTAACCAGAAGCACCGCAAGCAAGTCAAACGGTTGACCATTGGCGAGTGCTGACAAGGCACGCAAAAGAAACGCGCCCCCCCAACCCGCCAGCTGGAGGTTCCAGAACGCCCTGTTCTTGCTCGCGAAGAATGGCGAAGGCTGGAATTGGATTACGGCCATTTCTTTTGCTTGTAGACGATTTGCTGCGTCCTGGCAGCCGCTTTTGCAAGCGATGGTCGCGCGCGGCCAACAATTGAGCGCGCATTGCCCTGAAACCGTGCGGAATTGCCGAAAATGGAGCTAGCTTCCCAATCCGGCGTCCGGATCAATCTCGCGCCGAAAATGAGCTGCCCAATCGGCCTTGCCTTCGGCTTCCCACAGGCCGCGAATGATGGCGATCTCGGCTTGAATAAAATCAGCCCGCTCATCCCATCCATCATGCGTACGTCCGCGCAGCAGGCCGCCATCGTGCTTGGGGCCCCATGTGGTCATGAAGTCATGGGCCGCTTGCGGATCATATCCGGCATTGGCGAGCAGCCACGGCATAAGCCTGTCAGCTTCACGCTCGGTTAGTCGGATATTGCGACGTTTGCGCTTGTTGCGATCCAGCCAGGCACGGTGCTGCAGCAGGTTGTGCGCCAATTCATGGGCGACGGCTGCGGCGAACAGGGGTTCTTCATACTGGAAGCCGGGAAATTCGATTCCGATGACAACCCGTTTGCCATCCGCAACCGCGCGCTTGCTGTCATTCAGCAGTTCAAAGCGCGATGCGCAGACCGGCATGGGCTCCACCGCGATCTGCTCGCCATCGGCGAATCCAAGCGTGATCGAACCCTCGGAGCGCAGCTCTTGATCGACAAAATCATGCGCCCGCACGAGCCGTTCCCAGGCATATTGCTCGCCCGCGACCCATTGATTGGGGTCAGTGTCGGCCAGCGTTGCAACTTCGCGATTGCTGGTGATCGACCCGATAGAAGCTGCCGGTGATCCACGCGCTGCGGTCTGCACGGCGAAATCGCCTGAGAGGTTCAGCGCCGCACGGGCGATGTCTGGCCGGCCATAACTGGCCAGATCTTGCAATTGCAGGCCGATGGCGGGCAGCGTTTCCGAACAAAAGGGCGCGTTCCCAGCAATCAACCGCCAACCGACATCCTGCAATCTTTGATCGAAGCGTTGAAACGCCTCGATTGCCTCACGCTCATTGGCGAGATCAGGTTGCGCGCCCAGCGGGTTCGCTATGCTGACGCCGCACGCCGCCAGCGCCAAGATGGCTCGGCGCCAGAGCATTAGCTGCCAGTCGGTTCGGCTTGGTCAACCGCTTCCGCCAGTGCTTCATAGCCAACAGCGCCGTTGATGGCGCGTGCTCCGGCAACCCAGGCCGGTGTGCCGGTAAAGCTCAATTGACGCGCTATGGCGGTGTTCTGGGCCAGTTCGATGCTGACGCGGTCTGACTGCGCATCGATCTCTGCCTGAGCCATATCAAGGCCAGCTTGTTGCGCAGCCAAAGCGATGTTTTCGGGCGTTGTCGGACTGTTTGCGAACATCGCCCGGTGGAAGGCATCATACTTGCCCTGGATCGCGGCTGCGAGCGCCATTCGAGCGGCCGGTTCGCTGCCGTCAAAGATCGGCCATTCGCGCATGATCACTTTGAGATCGGGGTTCTCGGCGATCAGCCGTTCGACATCGCCCAAGCTCGCCTCGCAATAGGGGCAATTGTAGTCGGTGAACTCAACCAACACCCTTGTGCCGTTGGGGTTGCCCATGACGGCCCCCGGGAATGTGGTCATCACCTCCTCGCTGATCTCAGCCAAGCGCTTGCTCGCCTCTTGCTCCTGATAGGCTTCTGCCATTTGCGGCAGGATATCTGGATTGGCCATCAGATAGGTGCGTGTGCGGTTGTCGGCCAAGCCTGAGAAGGACCACAAAGCGGCGCCAAGAAAGCCAAAGATCAGCGCCATCGCGGCGATCGCCAAATTCTGTCCCAATGTCGATTTCATTTCCGGTGCCCCAATCTACTCGCGCTGGACTTAGCGGCTGTCCCTCAACCGCTCCAGCTCGGACCGCGCGTAGAGCGCAATATCCTGCGCCCGGATCCAATCCGGCGTCCCGCGCTCAAGCCCGGCCTCTGCAATCTGCGCGCTGCGCAGCGCTTCGACATAGCGCCGGCTCATGATCTGCTGCTCGGCGCTGGCCAAGCGAGCGCGGGGCATGTCGCCACGAGCGGCATAGACCACGCCCAATTGATACCACGCAAAGGGATTGAAGCGGTCACGCGCCACGGCGGCGCGCAGGACTTGCTCGGCTTCCGCATAATTGCCTTCATCTTCGGTGGCGATCAGCGCATGCCCGAACATCGATGCGATCAGCGGTTGGTTGAGTGACAGCTCGGTTGCGCGGCGCAGCGGGTCGAGCGCATCGAGTGGCCGACCGGATTCGAGCAGGACCTGCCCTTTCAATTCAAGGAAATACGGGTCGTTCGGGCCAAGCTCCAACAGGGCGTCAGTCTCTGCCAGCGCCGCATTCATATTCGCGTCCTTGTGGTGCGCATAGGCGCGCGCATAACGCGCCGGGATCGTGGTGTCGCTGGCAGGAAAGGCGTTGAAGGTGCGCTGAGGTTCAGCGAGATAACCATGCAGTTTGCCTTTGACGCGCTCAAACCGCGCCTGAAGCTCAGGATCGTCGGGCGCGTCCCATGCAGGGTCAGCCATATAGGTTTCGCGCAAGCGGGCGATACGATCGCCAGAAAGCGGGTGGGTGCGGGTGAATTCGGCGTCGTCCGACTGATCGCGTGCATAGCGGAACTCCTCACCGCGGAGCTTTTCGAAGAAGGCGATCGAGCCGCGACCGGAAATGCCGGCGAGGGATAGATATTCCGCGCCTGCGGCATCGGCTGACGCCTCCTGCACTCGGCTGAAAGCGAGGAATTTGCCCAGCGCCGCACGCTGGCCCGCCATGATTGCACCGATCGCAGCTTCGCCTGCGCCAGCAAGCGCGGCACCGACGCCCAAGAGCAGGGAAAGGATCGAGATCGAGCTTGCCTGGCTTGCACCGTCATTAAGCCGGATAATGTGGCCGCCGGTGATGTGGCCAAGCTCGTGCGCGATCACGCCTTGAACCTCATTAGCGGTGTCGGCCGCTTCGAGCAGGCCGGTGTGCAGATAGACGACCTGTCCGCCAGCCACGAAGGCATTGATCGACGAATTGTTGACCAGCACGATGTCGACATTGCCTGGCGAAAGGCCGGCGGCATCGACCAAGGGTGCCGCCATATCCATCAGCAAGGCTTCGGTTTCAGCATCGCGCAAGATCGATTGCGCGGCCACGGGTTGGGCGATGAGGGCGAAGCTCAAGATGAGCGCCAAGATGGGGGCAAACAAGCGCATACGGAGGGTGCTAACGTGTTTCGCGCTGAACGGGAACTGAAGTCTTCGCAGCGGGTGCGAGATTCTGCGCGAATTCGGCGATAAGATCATCGACGTCTCGAGAATTGCGCCAAGGTGCTGCGAGCGAAATCAGCGGGTCGTTGTGGCTCATCTCGGGATAGGTCACCAACTCCACCCGAGCGCCCTTAGCGGTCAGCGCGCTGGTCAAGGCCTTACTGTTGCGAATTTTGACCAAATCGTCGCGCTCACCATGGATCAGCAGCATGGGCGGAGCGTCTTCGCGGACATGGTTGATCGGCTGGGTGGCTTCTGGGTTGGAGGCATCGCCAAAAGAAGCGCGAGTGGAATCGCTGTCAAAGGGGAAGAAGTCATATGGTCCCGCCAGGCCGACAACACCGACGATGTCGCTTGTCGCCAGTCCTTCTCGACCAAGCCATTGCTCTTCGAGCGCGCTTTGCACCACGTTGTAGGCCCCGGCTGAATGTCCTGCCAAGATGATACGATCGGGATCGCCGCCATATTGCGCGATCTCCGCGTGCGTCCAGGCGATCGCTGCGGCGGTGTCTTCAAGCATTGCCGGATAGACGGCGTGCGGGTGCAGTCGATATCCTGCGAGCACCACAACGAACCCTTTTGGTACAAACGACCGACCAACAAATCCATAATCAGTCGGATCACCCGACCGCCAGGATCCGCCATGTGCGAACAACAAGACAGGCAGCGGTTCGGAACCCGATGTCTGATCAGCCGAATTCCACACGACCAGTTTTTGCGCCGCATCGTCACCGATTGAAATTGTGGCCGCACGTTGCGCAGAACCCGCATCGCCGAGCCATCGATCGACCGTGCTGAGCACCGCCGGACCATTTCGGGCAATGGCAAATTGCAAGCCCGCTGCCGCAACCACACCGATAAGTGCGATGGCCCCGATCACCCACATCATCACTTTGCCTCTCGCGCCAGCCATTGCGCGAGCAGGGTTAGCCGTGCGCGGTGCGCAGGTATAGTGTGGAATCGCGGATGGGTCTCAACGCCGAAGGTGACGGTCGGCGCTTGCGTTCAGCCGATCAGCCAAGCAGTTTGCGCGCAGCACGCTCGATCATCGGAATATCCTGATCGATCTCACCGATGAGCTCGACGCCGCGCTCTTCGCTCCGACGAACCATGACCAGCGCAAACTCAGGGCCTTCCTCGGCTAGAGCGTCGAGCGTCAGAGCTTCAAGCTCGCGCAGTTTGCGGGCGAGAGCAGCGCGGGGGCTGTCTACGGGATCGACAGGCTTGCCGCTTTCCTCGCGACGCATGCGGCGCTCTGCCTGCACGACGCCTTTGAGCCCTCCCTCGGCATCAGCCAGGAAATCACCGAGCGCGCCGCGCTCAAGTCCCAAGCGATGGGCATGGCTCAACACCGCTGCGTATTCGGTCAGGCGCGTTTTATCGTAGTCAGCGCCGAACACCAGCTTGACCACCGGCGTCATCGGCGCGCGATCCTGCACGCTAAGACCGCTCTCGGCGATCAGCTCTTCATAATCCTGCGGAGAATCCTGCGCTGCGAGCGAGAAATCGTAGGCGCGGCCAACAGCTGCGTACAGCGCGTGGCGGCTGCGATCTTCCGATGCGCGAGCGGTCTGAGCCAATTCTCGTGCTGAGGCCAGGCAGTCGTAAAGACCGGCATCCTCGGCCAGAGGGGCGACACCTTCTTCGACCTCTTCGACATGCTCGACAGGTTCGTCAGCCTCAACAGAGGCCTCGGCCACTGGGTCTGCGACCTCGCCTACGCTGTCATCCTGAACAGGCTCTTCTGGCTCAACCGCCTCAAACTCGATGTCATCGAGGTCGAGCGCTTTCTTGGCCGGAGTTTCAATATAATCGCTGAGCGATGCGAAACTGTAGCCAGCATCTGCCTCGTCTCCCTCCGGATCCTCATCCGGATCCTCAAGCGAGTACTCGCCGAAATCTGGCATGGGCAGGCCGTCATCGCTGGCGACGTAATCGTCGCGAATGTGATCAAGCGATGCCACGACCTCTTCCTCATCCTCTTCGGACTCGGTGCCGTCTTCATCGCTTGCGGGTGCGTGCTCAGTGCTGCCGGCCTCGCCGGCTGGGGAATCCGCCCAATCGGTCATCATATCCGAATGATGTTTGTGCGGCACATCCTCTTCAGCCTCGACTTCCTCTTCGGTCTCGAGCGCCTGATCGATCTCCAGCAGCAATTCATCTGCGGTCATCTGGTCAGCAAGTTCTTTCCAGTTGATCACGCCATAGATGAAGTCGATCGTTTCATCGTCGCTCGAGAACGGCAGCAGAATGCCGCGATACAAAATCGAATTGCCGCGCTGATTGACGAATTCGGCTTCGAAACCGATCGGCGCCTGGTTGGCCAGGATCTGCATATAATGATCGGTGATGCGGCTCAGCAGTGAGCGCGGTGGAACGTCCGACAGGCGGCCAATGACGCCTTCAGCACCGCATTCTTCGCCCAAACTATCGCCAAGGAATTGCACGATGGGATCATCGATGCCTGACGAAAAGTCGAGCACGACGCTGTTCGGGCCAAAGTCCGGCAAGTCCTCTGGGACAAGATCTTCGATTGACGGGAAAGTGCGATCACCGAGCAGGCTAGCCCAGTGATTGTAAGCGCGGACTTGCATCCGGCGTTCGTCCTGACCGATCGCCTCCGGTGGAATCTCGCGAGATACCTCTTCTTCGCCAGCCTCCCAGCTGTCGTTCTCGTCGACCGGATCAGCAGAATCGAATGTGCCCCGCAGAGTGTCCATGGCCAGTTATCGCCCCTTGAAAAACCCAATTGAGGCGGTTCTGGCCATGCATGGTAAACATTGCGTTAAGTTGTGCGGAAAAGTTGGCTCAATCCGGCTGCGCAAAGGGCGAAACTCGCAGGCTGCGCCCATGGCTCAGTCCTGCATGACGTCAATCATGCACCTTTGAGGGCGGGGGAAACGCCTTACAGCATGTACCGCATCTTGATCGTCAGCGATTGTGCATCCTCGCCATGTTCAAACACCGCGTCATCAAATTTGGGCGGGCCCATGCGGACCTTGGCATCGCGCGAAAATCCGAACCCTTCCTTGGGCATCATGCCGAGCACGCGATCCGCCTTGCCGTTGTCATTCTCATCATGAAGCAGCGCGATCGCATATTCGCCAGGTTCGACATCGGTGAAGGTGATGGTCAGATCTTCGCTCGCCGGCACGGTGGTGCGATGCGAATCCGGATCTTCGCGGCAGCGCGGGAAAACATCTGCATTCGTGGTCATGCAGGCTCGCACAACGCCTTTGGTGTTGCGCAAATTGGTGACCGAAATCTCAACCTCATTGGCATGCGCAGGTGCGATGCCCACCCACGTTACCGCCGCAAGGGTCAGGCCGCCCGTGATCGACCGCGCCGCGATCCGCCTTGTAGCCGTTGTGAAAGCCCCTTGTCGGTTCGACACAGCCGGTCCCAGACGCGAAAATACAGGCCAAAATTGCATTGATAATCCTCGTGATGCCGCTCGTGATGACTGGCGGTTATCAGCCAATACCCCAATCGGGAATGAACAATCCAGCGTGGGAAGATTTCCCAACCCATATGATTGGTGACGCCCATGATCGTTGCGATCGTCATGACACCCGCCAGGACGGCGATATGCACCGGAAGCACGAACACCAGCAGCGGAACCAGGATTGCCCCGCTTATGGCTTCGATTGGATGGAAACTCATCGCCGTCCATGCCGTCGGTGGGCGACTGTCATGGTGCACAGCATGCGCCAGTTTGAACCAGTAGGGCCGATGCATCAGCCGGTGCGTCCAGTAAAACCAACTATCTTGGGCGAATAGGTAGAGCAGCAGCGAGAGCGGAAGATACCATACCGGCATGGCGTTGATGTCGGTGTAAATCTGGGTCCAACCCAGATTCCACCACAGATACAATGCTGCGCCGGCTGGCACTCCGTAGATCGCCGCTGACAGCAACGACCAGCGAATTTCACGGCCGATTTGCTCGCCCAGCCCTTCGTAGTGGCCGGGCCTCACAATCCTGGTCAGGAGCGCGAAGAAACCGCTTGATGCGAGATAGCGGACAGCCACGATCACCGTCACGATCCCGCATGACAGCGCGATCGCGGCAGGCATCGACAGGGTCTCAGGCAGGGTCATTGATTGCTCTATGCCCTAGATGATCACGCGCCGATAGAAGCGATCAGCGCAAATGATGGGTAATGCTAGCGCAAGCGTGTGCAATCAGGGTCCAACAGACCAGTATGGCGCCGCAGCGCGGCCCTAGCGAGCTTTTCGGTCTGCGCCTTTCGGCGCGCCGCGGCGACAGGTTGCAACGGAGCTGGCCGAACGATCTCAGCGTCATATTCGTCAGCAACAATCACGCCGCACTGATCGGGCAGATAGGCTTCGCTTTCCAGCGGCGACCGATCGAGCGAAGGCGGGACGGCCCAGAAGAAGCGATCGCAAAAGTCGAGATATTCGGTCCATTTGTTGTCGCCTAGCAGGTCGCTGCGCGACACCTTGATCTCGACAATGACCAGCTTTCCCTTCGCATCGATGCCCATCAAATCCGTGCGCCGGCTGTTCTGCAACGGCATTTCTGGCAAACACCAGATGTCATTGCGCGCGAACAGCCGCATGACGCCGCGAAGGACGCTGGGAGTTTCAGTTGCAGCCGGTGCCGCATTTGAAATCAGTGAATCTTGAGCCGCCATGCGCCAATGATGGAACATAGCAAGAACGATGGCAAGCGTGAATTCTAATGTGACCTAAGCCGAGATTTGATCTGTGGCGGGATCGATCCGGACCAATCGCAGGATCGCCGCGCGAGCATTGTAGTATTCGCGCCAAAGGGCGAGGGCAGGTGCGGTCACATCCTGGCCGCGTTGGGAGATCTTCGCCAAGGCTCGCATGCCAGGCTCAAGCATCGCGTCGACGTCTTCGATCGCCTGCCACACCAAATCGCTCTCGCGCTGCGGAAGATCGGTCACCCCGTCATCAAAGCGAGCAATAGCGCCGCCAAAGGGCTCATGCGCCAAACCGGCTAGCTCGGCCAAATCGTTCGCTTGCTGATGCATGTCGCGCCACCTTGTTGTCATCGAAGCGACCGGATCTGCTGCACCGCGCGAAATCTCACGCATTGTGCGAATCTGGTCGGGCGGCAAAGCTGACATAGTTATTGTGGCCTATGCCGCTCCCCTTGAGGATCGGTTAATGCATCTTTTCGGCTGACCCATGATGAAGGCCAACGCTCCCTCGGGCGGCGATGCCTTTTTTGGTGGCAGGCTTGGCAGGAGCTTGCTAAGCGCTGCGCCCGCGCCGCGTCGCATATGTGCACCCGTAGCTCAGCTGGATAGAGCGCTGCCCTCCGAAGGCAGAGGCCAGAGGTTCGAATCCTCTCGGGTGCGCCATTATTTCAAATGCGAATGCCTGATCCATTCTCGGTGGGCTGAAAGCGCCAGCAATACCCAGGACCTGGTTCCGAAGCGCATTGTCGAATTTGCATGTGCAATTCTCTCCCTGCATACGCGCCAGAATGTGCGACCGACTTTTTCACCCATCAAACTATGGGAGCTATGCTGCACGAGCTTTGCGTTTGCTAGGACTGACGCCACAATGGTGTCGGTATGGCGCTGCCCTAATTTTGGTCTCGACCGCGCTAATTGTGGGCCGCTGGCTCGAGCTTCCGAACAGCTATCGTGGTTTCCTGTTGCATCTGGGCATCCTCACATTTGCTGTTATCGCACAGGCACAGATTTGGGCCTGGCTGCCAATCACGAGCATTTGGGCAAAGAGAGCAAGAATTGCGCTCGCAGGTTGCTTCCTCTTTGCGATGGTGGCCCTCCAGGTCACCAACTTTGTCAGCTTTGAATTTCTGCACACTGGTCCAAGCATCGGCTTGGTCCCCGCCTATATTTCGCATCTCCACCATGTCGCAGCGGCGGTCGGCGTGTCGCTCGTTGCCATCGGCACAGGAGTCGCACTGACGCTTTGTCTCTGCATCGCAGTGGTATGGTTCATTTTTCGCGATGAGAAGGACTATTCGCGAAAGTCCCCTCTGGCGCTGGCAATGCTCGTGTTAGCCCTTGGAGCGCATTCTCTCACGCCGGATTATTTCAAGAAGCATGAGTTCCTGCATAAGATTGCATATGGTTTCCCGACAGAACTGGCCCCCCGAAGCCTAATGGATCTCACTCAGCCTAGGCTTGAGCCTCGCTATGCATCTCCACCAAGCCAGGTCGATGCGCGGCCACTGGTTCTCATCACAGTCGATGCTCTGCGCGCCGATGCGACTCACGTTTATGGTAACGCGACAAGAAATACTCCGTTTTTGAGTGAATTGGCAGAAGCCAATAAGCTACGTCGGTTCGACCAAACGTACTCGATTTGCTCGGTGTCCTATTGTGGACTTCTTGGCATTATCGCATCGCGCAGTTGGGATGGAATGACCCGAACCCCGGATAATATTGCCGATGCGTTGGCAGATCACGGGTATCGCAACCACTTTTTCCTGAGCGGTGCGCATGAGAGCTATTTCGGTCTCAAAGGCCAATATGGTGAGAACATTGCCACCTACCGTGAGGGCGCAGATGCGGCGGGGCAGTATCCGAACGATGATCGCTTGCTGCTTCGCTGGATTGAAAACTTCCCGATCCAGCGCGGCGAGTCCAACTTCTATTGGTTCCACCTAATGGACGTCCATAACCTAGGATTGCGACGAAGTGAGGTGACGGTCGAGATTCAGGACGCGCAGCTGCAAGAGAGGATTGAGCGGGGAGGCTCGTCGCTCGCCACCTATGCGCAGCGCTATCACGATGGCATTCTATCTGCCGACCGTACAATTGCCGAGATATTCGGTTGGCTCGATCGAACCGAGCAACTCGAGGATGCGCTTGTCGTGATTACGTCTGATCATGGCGAATACCTCGGTGAAGGGAACCGAACTGCTCATGGAGGAATGCCATGGGAGCCGACGATTAACGTCCCGCTTCTTGTCTATGGAAATGAAGTGGCCAGTTGGCCCACACGCAACATCTCAAGCACGGTCGATGTTGCTCCGACAATTCTTGAAGCTATCGGTGCGCGAATTCCGCTGGGGTATGAGGGCATTCCCTTGCAGCGGCCTACCACACGGTGTGCAGTTCGCGCAGCGTCCCGTGCCACCCGGGTGCTCATTGGAGAGGGTTCATCGCCGCGACTTTGGAGCGACGAGGAAGGCGACGAGTTCCTTGAACCAGCGTCGAGCAATGGGCCGTTGACAAATCGCGTGGACACCAGCTCCGAGCGCGAGCAAGCAAACAATCTGAAAGCATGCGCGTCACGGCGATAACCCGGTCAGGTTACACCGACATCTCTTCCGATCACTCCTGGGTTTTGCCCCCACCAGCGCGAAAAGGCGCGTGAGAAGCTCGACGTCTCGGAATAGCCGAGCCGATGCGCTGTGCTGCTCACGCTCAGTCCGGCTGTCGACAGCAATTCCTTGGCGATCATCATCTTGGTGGCAAGCACGACCTCCTTGAAGGACGTGCCTTCGTCCTGCAGTCGCCGTCGGAATGAGCGGCTGCTCAGGCCCGCTTCGGCGGCGACATCTTCAAGGCGCGGTGAAAAGCGGTTGGCATCGATCATGTGATCGCGGATCAGCTGCGCGTGATCAGGCAAGTTTTGCTGCGATTTGAGCAGCGTCTGAAGCTGGCTTGTGAAGTGCGAATGCACGATTGGGTCTGCCTGCGGCAATGGCTGATCCAGCCAGTCGGAATTGGTCACCACGGCATAGCAATCCTGGCCGGAGATCACTCTCTTCTCGGTGATCGCCTCCAGCTGCCGTTCATATTCGGGATCCTGAATCGGGAGATGGATCTCAAATATGGACGGGTCCTGACTTGGCAGCATGTCGCGAACGAACATCATATAGGTCGTGTAAACGCGCTCGAAAATATACGGCTGAATGCCAGTCGGAAGGTCGTGCATATCGACCTCCAGTATGAACTGGTCCCCTCTGTCTCGAGTTCTTAGCTTGCTGAGCAGAAATGGTCCGGAATAGCGCGTCCCGATTTCGAGAGCTTCTCGCACGCTCGGGCTTGAAATTATCGCCAGGCCCCAAATGCCATAGGTTGTCGCTTGGAACGTGCCGGCTGATCGGATTCCATAGCCTGCGCGCGGGGGCAGGAGATGGAGTGCGCGCTGCACGATTTCGATCTCTTGCTCGTCGGAAATAATGGTTCCCGCGTCCAAGATTGCGGAAGGTGACAGCCCTGTGCCCTCCAGGCAGGCGCTCGCATCGATCCCATTCTCGCTCAGCAGCAAGAGCAGCGCCTGGACAGAGAGATTGGCACGTCTATGTCGCGTGAGCTGCATGGCGGATTAGGTGTTGGACTTGGCCGGAAATATCAAATTTTCGGACAGTCAGCGCCAAGCTCTATCCACAGCCAAGTGCGCTTGCGAGCGTTGCCGCCTTGGCATGCAAGCCCCTGCGATGTGGCCCCAAAGGTCAAGCGATTGGCCTAAACTGCCATTCTTGCGCCGGAATCTGTGAATTACGAATTGCTTTCGTAGTTCTAGCGATTGGGGCTGATCCGTGGACACAGAAAATAAGAACTCGGGCGTGGTGAGAGTTGAGAAAACGGGTGCGGTGACGCGCATAACCTTGATCTTGAGCGGTCTCGACGCTCCGCTCGAGCAAAGCCATTGCGGCGACCTGCTCAGTGCGCTGAGGGAAGTGGATAGCGACGCCGAATGCCAGGCCGTCGTCCTAGTTGGCATTGATGCACCGATTGCGTCGGCCGATATGTCGGAACTTCATCAAGAGGTGTTTTCAGAGCTGGAAGCCCTGCGCCCCGTCACCATCGCACTGGATGGTGACTGCTCAGGTCAGGATGGTCTGGACCTAACTCTGGCGTGCGACCTCGTCATTGCGGCCAACCGTCTGGGCACGGGGATGGCAAAGATCAGTTGGGCGATGACCCCCAATGTGAAGGACAAGACCAAGCTCGCCAAAATGGCGACGGGTCTTCCTGACATCGAGGAAGAGCTAATGGCTTCGGTTGCGGCTGGCGCCGACGGGCGGAATTACCTCGCTAACGAACAGGCAAGGGCAAAGAGGGCGGCCTGACGCGCGCCCAATAAATCGGCTCAATCGAAACCCTGTTCGAGGAACTGAATCGCGCAGCCTGCTCCAGAACATAGGAGAAATCTTGCGCACCCATGATTGGGTCTGCGAGATCGCGCCAGGCGCCCTCACCGCCCAGCTGGGTCGCTACTTTTAAGCCCAGTCTGACGGCACGTTCGTCGCAAACAGCCGTTTATTCGCCGTTCTGCGTTAACCATTCCGGCTGCGCGGTGGAAAAGGGCGACGCGAGCGCTTGTGGGGCGATTCGCCGGGACCTACTCCCAATTCGACGCACGCAACGGACCGATTATGGCCACACCGCTGATATCTCCATCGATCCTTTCTGCCGATTTCGCGAAATTGGGAGAAGAAGTGCGCGCTATTGACCAAGCGGGCGCGGACTGGATCCATGTCGACGTGATGGATGGCCATTACGTGCCCAATATCACCATCGGCCCCGCCGTCGTGAAGGCACTCCGCCCCCATACGACTAAGACCTTTGACGTCCATTTGATGATCTCGCCGGTTGATCCCTATTTGGAGGCGTTCGCTGAAGCCGGGGCGGATATCATCACAGTGCATCCCGAAGCCGGGCCTCACATCCATCGCACGCTGCAGGCGATCAAGGCGCTGGGCAAGAAGGCGGGGGTTGTGCTCAATCCCGGCACTCCGGTTGAAGCGCTCGACAATGTGATCGACCTGGTTGATCTCGTGCTGGTGATGAGTGTCAATCCAGGCTTTGGCGGGCAGAGTTTCATCCATTCTCAGCTGGCCAAGATTGCTGCGATCAGAGGCATGATCGATGCGTCCGGACGGCCTATCCATCTCGAGGTTGATGGAGGGGTCAATGCTGAGACCGCACGGCTCTGTGTTGATGCTGGTGCAGATGTCTTGGTGGCCGGATCGGCAACCTTCAAGGGCGGGCCGAGCGAATATGCTGCCAATATCGCGGCGTTGCGAGGCGACGCCTGATGGAGACTCTGTTCAACCAGGCTGACGACCAACTCGACCTTCTCGACAGTCAAGATCAAGAAACGGTGCCGTCGACCGAGAAGGCGATCCCGCTTGCCACAAGCGACCCAGCCACTGCGGAGATCAGCGATGGCAAGGCAGGCAGGGACGAGCACTACGAAGACGCGCCTTTGCCAACGCATCGCGCGCTGGCGCTAAGCGATGTCATCGCGCCGAGTGCTAAGCCGGGCGAGGCCCTTATTCGCATGGCCTATCGCATGGGTGTGCCGGGCCACACGCTAACCGCGCCATTCCGCCGGCCGAAAACACTGCGCATCCTGGCGGAGGTCAATTCACCTTTGGCGGGCGACCGCGCCGCGGGCACAGCGTTGCGCGCGGGGCATTTCCTGGTCAATGGGGTCAAACTGCCGATCGGCAAAATCGACTTTGATGCATCGGCACGTCACAGCCCCAGCGTCGAGCGCGCGCTGCACACCTTCTCGTGGATGCGGGATCTCGCATCCAGCGCGCCGCGCAGCGAATGTCTGGGCACCGCGCATCGCGTCGCCGGCACCTGGCTCAAGAAGAATCGTCCAGATCCCGGCAAGGGCACGATCTGGGATGTCGAATATGCTGGCCATCGCCTTATCAATTGGCTGGTCCACGCACCACTGATCATGGAAGGCGAAGACCGACGGACCAAGGCGCAATTGCGCGCGCATCTTTCGAAGACGGCGCGGTGGCTTGATCGCAACCTGCACAAAGCGCGTGATCGGCTGGGTGAAGTCGTTGGATGGACGGCGGTTACCGCGGCAGGCCTGCTGCTGACGGATGGTGCGCCGCGGCGATTGTATGGCGAGGCGGGCTTGATCCGTTCCCTGGGCGAGCTGGTTGCCGAGGATGGTGGAGTGCTATCGCGCTGTCCCTCAGCGCAGCTTGATGTGATCGCTTTGCTGACCGATCTAGCCGCCTGTTACGAGGCGGTCGAGCGTGATGTGCCAGAGGCATTGCTCGTGATGCGTGAGCTGCTGGTGCCGCCGCTGCTGACCTTGAGGCACGGTGATGGCGCGCTAGGCAATTGGCAGGGCAATGGCGCGATCGGCGCCGACCGCGTGTCTGCGATTCTTGAAGCGAGTGGAATCCGCACGCGGGCCCTTAAGGAGGTTCAAAACTGGGGCTTCCAGCGCTTGCGCGGCGGTTCGACAATTGTGCAGTTTGATGCGGCACCTCCTCCTAGAGCGCGGCATGCGCGTTGTGGGTGCGCGTCGACGCTCGCGATCGAACTGTCCGATGGCGCTGATCGTCTGCTGGTCAATTGCGGCGGCGCCGCTTTGGCCGGGGGACTAATCCCATCGCGAATTGCACAGGGATTGCGAGCCACTGCGGCCCACTCGACCTTGGTGCTCGACAATGCCAATTCGACGGCTGTCCTGCTGCACGGAAAACTCGGCAAAGGCGTCGAAGTGGTCGAGGTTGACCGCCGCGTGCTCGGCAAGGAATTTCGCGACGCGACCCGAATTGACGCCAGTCACGACGGTTATGCTGCACGGTTCGGCCTTACTCACAGGCGAGTCCTGGCCCTGCGCGGCGATGGCAGCGAATTGGTGGGGCAGGACGTTTTGTTGCCGGTCTCTCGCAAAGGGAAGCGCGGCAAGATCGGGTTTGCGATCCGCTTCCACCTCGGCCGAGGGGTCGAGACACGTTTGAGCGAAGATCGTCGGGGGGCCAGTCTGCTTTTGCCGAGCGGTGCGATGTGGCAGTTCCGGCTCCGCGGCGATGCCGATGATGCAAAACTGGAATGTGAAGAAAGCCTTTGGGTCGATAGCGAAGGACGGCCGCATCCGACCGAGCAATTGGTGATCGAGGGTATGACATCGCGGGGTGGAGGCGACTTCACCTGGCTGTTCAGAAAAATGGGGTAATTTGATCGTGAGCGACACGACTATCAAACGGGCACTCCTTTCAGTGTCCGACAAGACCGGATTGGTTGAGCTGGGTCAGAAACTGGCCGATCTGGGCGTTGAGCTGGTGAGCACAGGTGGCACTGCGCGGGCTCTTCGTGAGGCAGGTCTGGACGTGCGCGACGTTTCAGATCTGACAGGCTTTCCCGAAATGATGGATGGTCGCGTTAAGACGTTGCATCCCAAGGTCCATGGCGGATTGCTCGCCTTGCGTGACAATGATGAGCATGTCGCCGCGATGGAAGAGCACGCAATTGGCGCGATCGATCTTGTGGTTGTCAATCTCTACCCGTTCGAAGCCACTGTCGCCAAAGGCGCGGATCGAGCCGAGATTATTGAGAACATCGATATTGGCGGACCGAGCATGGTGCGTTCGGCAGCCAAGAACCACGGCTTTGTGACGATTGTGACTGATCCGGCCGACTACCCAAATTTGATCGAAGAATTGGCCGCGAATGGCGGCTCAACCAGCGACGCATTCCGGATCCGGATGGCTGGCAAAGCCTATGCCCGGACCGCGGCCTATGATTCCGCAATCGCAAACTGGTTCGCTTTTGGGGATGCGTTCACGCATCCGCTTGGCCCGGAGGCGCTGCAAGCCACGCCTTTCGTCGAGACCATGCCGCTTGCGTTCAAGCGCGAAGATGTCCTGCGCTATGGTGAGAATCCGCACCAGCAGGCCGCGGTTTACGTGCCTCAGGCCGTCGGTGCGGCTGGTGTCCCGCAGGCCGAGCAATTGCAGGGCAAAGCGCTCAGCTACAACAATCTCAATGACGCAGACGCGGCACTGGAACTGGCCGCCGAGTTTGCCGGAGACGATCCCGCGGTCGTGATCGTCAAACACGCGAATCCCTGCGGCGTCGCTCAGGCACCGACTCTCGCTGACGCGTGGGAAGCGGCGCTGCAATGCGACAGTGTGTCGGCCTTTGGTGGGATCGTCGCGGTCAACACTGAGCTTGATGGCGCCACAGCAGAGCAAATTTCTGCGATCTTCACCGAAGTGGTGATCGCCCCCAAAGTGTCAGCCGAGGCGCGCGAGATCTTTGCCAAGAAGAAGAATCTGCGGCTGCTCGAAACCGGCACCTTGCCTGATCCGCGTCGCGGCGGCTTTTTCATGAAGACGATTGCGGGCGGATTGCTGCTCCAATCGCGCGACGCAGGTGCGGTCGCAACAGACGATCTCAAAGTCGTGACCAAGCGCGAACCGACTGAGCAGGAGCTCAAGGATTGTCTGTTCGCCTGGACCGTCGCCCGCCATGTGAAGTCCAATGCCATTGTCTATGCCAAGGATGGCGCCACAGCGGGGATTGGCGCCGGTCAGATGAACCGCAGGGATTCGGCCCGGATCGCCGCTGCGAAGGCGGCTGAAGCGGCTGAGACCTATGAGTGGGGCGAACCGCGGACCAAGGGCAGCGCGGTGGCATCAGATGCATTCTTCCCGTTCGCCGACGGTTTGCTGTCAGCAGCCGAAGCCGGAGCCACGGCCGTGATCCAGCCTGGCGGGTCGATCCGCGACGAAGAAGTCATCGCAGCGGCAGACGAAGCCGGCCTCGCGATGGTCTTCACGGGCATGCGTCACTTCCGGCACTGATCCGTCAGCTGCGCCAATGGGCGAGCAATCCGCCGCATATGGTTAACGGCTCGTCGAGCTTTCGGGCGCGATGAAACCTTTTTCTTACCGCGGCGTAACTAGGTCGCCTTGTGTAACGAATTGTCACACAGATGGCGTGTTCACTTGGCCGAAAGCCAAGACGCTGCATCGCTATCTGACAGAACGAAACCAGACCTAGAGAATCAGCCATGCGCTTGTTTACGCCCGACCTGTACCGCCTCTTTGCCCTTGGGTTCCTGCTTGGGACTGTCGCCGCTGGCGCCGCTGCGGTCAAACCGTGGGAAGGTGATATCACCGCGCAGGCTCAGGCCGCTGTGATCATCGAGCCAAGCTCTGAATTTCTCATCGAGGTTGATCAATGATGCGCGCTTCGTTGCTGCTGGCTGCGGCCGGCCTGGCGCTCGCAAGCTGTGGTTCCCCTGCCCAAGCGCTGGAAGAACCGGTCAATGCTCCGATCGCAAACCGCATGGCCAAGGAAAAGCCCGGCCTCAAGGTCGCAGTTTTCGCCGGCGGATGCTTCTGGGGTGTTGAAGGTGTGTTCAGCCACGTCAAAGGCGTCAAGGCGGCTGTGTCCGGCTATCACGGTGGACGCGCAGGTACAGCGACATACAAGCAGATCATCACCGGCATGACCGACCACGCCGAAGCGGTTCGAGTGGTCTATGATCCTTCAGTCGTGCGCTATGATGAATTGTTGCGGATCTTCTTTTCCGTGGTTGCGGACCCGACTCTGAAGAACCGCCAAGGTCCGGATGTTGGCACCCATTATCGCAGCGCCCTGGTGCCGATGAATGCCGAACAGCGCGCGGTCGCCAAGGCCTATCTCGCGCAGATGGCAAAGTCGGGAACGTGGAAGCGTCCGATCGTCACAGAGATAGAAGCCTACAAGAAGTTCTACGCGGCGGAAGAATACCACCAGGACTTCATGGCTAAGAATCCGCGTCACGGCTATATCGTGCGCTGGGATGCGCCCAAGGTTCGAGCCTTGAGATCGCTGTTCCCGACGGATTACCGCCGCACATTCTTGCGCGACGCCACCTAATCTTATCTGGCCAGATCGGCGAAAGGCTGGGCATCGCCGCCCGGCTCGCCTATATGGGCCCAATGGCAAACGACAATCACGCTCATGCAGAGCATAGTGGAGCAGATTTGATCGAAGCTGCTCAATCAGCTCTCGTGGATGCTGGCGAACAATGGACCAGTATGCGCGAAGCCGTTTTCGTCGAGCTGGCGCGGCACGAGCGACCGGCCTCGGCCTATGATATAGCCGACAGCCTTTCGGCGGCGCGCGGCAAGCGCGTGGCGCCCAACAGCATCTACCGCATCCTCGATCTGTTCGTGGCGAACAATCTCGCAATGCGGGTTGAAAGCTCCAATGCCTATCTCGCCAACACCCATCCCGGGTGTGAGCATGACTGCCTCTTCCTTGTTTGCGATGAATGCGGTGAGGCGATCCATGTTGATGACGACATACTGAGCCGCAATGTGCGGGGAATCGCCGAGAAGCAGCAATTCACCGCGCGTCGGCCGGTGCTGGAAGTGCGCGGTGTGTGCCAGGCCTGCGCTTGATCTGCGCAGGAAAGGTAGCGACGAACCGTTTCTCATGAGCGACGAACCGTTCATCGACAGTTTGGATTCTTGAGTGTAAGGCCCCCGCTTATGACTTCAGCGCCCGAAACCCCATTGCTTGACCAAGTCGGCACTCCTGACGAACTGAGAAGGCTCGAAGCGAGCCAGCTGCGCCAATTGTCCGATGAGCTGCGATCCGAAGTGATCGACGCGGTTGGCAGCACTGGCGGGCATCTGGGTTCGGGTCTCGGCGTGGTCGAGCTGACTGTGGCGCTTCACTATGTTTTCAACACACCGGAAGATCGGCTGGTGTGGGACGTTGGCCACCAATGTTACCCGCACAAGATTTTGACCGGACGACGCGATCGTATTCGCACATTGCGGCAAGGCGGGGGACTGTCAGGCTTCACCAAGCGTTCTGAGAGTGAATATGATCCGTTCGGCGCAGCGCACTCGTCGACCTCAATCTCGGCTGCTTTGGGTTTCGCGGTCGCCAACAAACTCAAGGATCAGCCAGGCCGCGGTATCGCTGTGATCGGCGACGGCGCCATGAGTGCAGGCATGGCCTATGAGGCGATGAACAATGCTGAACAGGCGGGCAACCGCCTGGTCGTCATACTCAACGACAATGACATGTCGATCGCACCACCAGTCGGTGGCCTGTCAGCCTATCTCGCGCGAATGGTGTCTTCATCCGAATATCTTGGCCTGCGCAGCCTGGCATCCAAAGTCGCCAAGAAGATGAGCCGCCGGGTTCATTCAACGCTCGACAAGGCCGAAGAATACACGCGCGGCATGGTGACCGGCGGGACTTTGTTCGAGGAACTCGGATTCTACTATGTCGGCCCGATCGACGGACACAATCTCGATCACCTTATCCCGGTGCTGGAGAATGTCCGCGACACCCAGGAAGGGCCAGTTCTGGTCCATGTCGTGACGACCAAAGGCAAGGGCTATGCCCCGGCCGAAAACAGCGCCGACAAATATCACGGCGTCCCCAAATTCAATGTCGTGACGGGCGAAAAGAAGAAGAGCGCGGCAGGCCCACCGGCCTATCAAAACGTCTTCGGCGACACATTGGCCAAACTTGCCGACAGCGATGACCGCATCTGCGCAATCACAGCCGCTATGCCTTCAGGCACCGGGGTTGATCGATTCGCCAATGCGCATCCTGATCGCAGCTTCGATGTCGGGATCGCAGAGCAACACGGCGTGACTTTCGCCGCGGGTCTTGCGGCGCAAGGCATGCGGCCCTTTGCCGCGATTTACTCGACCTTCCTGCAGCGTGCCTACGACCAGGTTGTGCATGATGTTGCGATTCAAAACCTCCCGGTCCGCTTTGCGATTGACAGGGCGGGACTGGTCGGCGCTGACGGCAGCACCCATGCTGGCTCGTTTGACATCACCTATCTGGCGACCCTGCCCAATATGGTCGTGATGGCCGCGGCCGATGAGGCCGAGCTGGTGCATATGACCTACACCGCAGCCGAATATGACGATGGCCCCATCGCCTTCCGTTATCCGCGCGGTGGCGGCGTTGGCGTGCCTCTGCCGGAAGTTCCGCAATTGCTGGAGATCGGCAAAGGGCGGGTGGTCCGCGAGGGCTCGAAGGTCGCAATCCTGTCGCTTGGTGCTCGCCTCGAAGAAGCAAAGAAGGCAGCTGACCAGCTCGAAGCCAAAGGCCTGTCGACTACGGTCGCCGATTTGCGCTTTGCCAAACCACTCGACCAGGATCTGATCGCCAAATTGATGCGCACGCATGAAGTGGTTGTGACCGTCGAAGAAGGATCAATCGGCGGGCTCGGCGCGCATGTGCTGACTTACGCATCCGACGAGGGGCTGACCGATAACGGGCTCAAGGTCCGGACGTTGAGGCTCCCTGATACTTTCATTGATCAGGACGCGCCCGAGAAGCAATATGATCTGGCCGGGCTCAACGCACCCAGCATCGTCGAAACCGTTCTGAAAGCGCTCAAGCACAATTCGGCAGGAGTCGAAGCGGCCAAGGGCGCTGAAGAAGCGCGAGCTTAATCCCTATGGGCCTCCTCAAAATCGATCGCGACGGGCCGATCACTACGCTCACCATTGATCGCGCCGAGACGATGAACCCGCTTGGCGCTCCGGGCGACGGCGACGAATTCACCGAGGTCTGCAATTCGATCAATCGCGACATGGAGACCCGCTGCGTCATTCTGACCGGTGCTGGGCGTGCCTTTTCAGCTGGCGGCGACATCAAGGCGATGCAATCGCGCAGTGGGACATTCGGCGGGTCGGCGCCGGCCATTTCCGATGGCTATCGCAACAATATCCATCAGATGCTCCGGGCCTTGCACTCACTGAGGGTCCCAATGATCGCTGCAGTCAATGGTGCGGCGATTGGGCTGGGCTGCGACGTCGCTTGCCTCGCTGATATTCGCGTGGCGTCCGAGAAAGCCAAATTTGGCGTCACCTTCCTCAAACTGGGAATCATTCCAGGCGATGGTGGCACTTGGATCCTGCCGCGCGTGATCGGGATGAGCCGCGCATCGGAACTGTTTTACACTGGCGATGTGATTGATGCGCAAACCGCGCAGGATTGGGGCCTAGTCAGCCGCGTCGTGCCGCATGAGACATTGCTGCAAGAAGCGCAGGCCTTGGCTGGGCGCATTGCCCACATGCCGCCTCATGCTCTGCGGCATGCCAAAATGTTGCTGCGCCAGGGCCAGCAGGTCAGCTACGACACTGCGCTGGAAATGGCCGCCAACACGCAAGCGCTGATGCATTTGACCGAGGATCATATGGAAGGCGTCAACGCGCTGATTGAGAAGCGCCAGGCTGAATTCAAAGGCGAATAGACCCATGGCAAAAGCCGCCTTGCGGGTGCTTGTCGCGATTGTGGTTGGCTATGTCGCCATCGTTGCCATTCTGTGGTTTTTTCAGGATCGGTTTCTCTACCCGGCCCCTCAGGTCACCGCGCCGCTTACGCCCGGCTACGAATTGGTCCAACTTTCGACCGAGGACGGGCTGGAGCTGCGAGCATTCTATCGTCCCGCTGCGCAAGGCCTGCCGACGGCAATCTATTTCCACGGCAATGGCGGTACGCTGAGCGCGGCCAGCATTTCCAATGCGGGCCTGGCAGAAGCCGGCATCGGCGTGTTGATGGTCGAATATCGGGGCTATGGCGGCAATCCGGGTGAGCCGTCCGAACGGGGTTTCTACCTTGATGGTGAAGCGGCCATGCAATGGCTGGCCGCGCGCCGCATTCCCGCCGACCAAACCGTGATCGTCGGCAATTCGATCGGCAGTGGAACGGCGACCGAGATGGCGCTGCGCTACCAACCAGCGGCGCTGGTCCTGATCGCTCCGTTCACCAGCGCTCCAGACGTGGCCAAGGAGCGGCTCGGATGGCTTCCTGTCGATCTCTTGATGCGTGATCGCTTCGACAACCAAGCGAAGATCGACGATCTCGAAATCCCGATCCTGGTCCAGCATGGAACACGGGACAATGTTGTCCCCTATGCGCACGGCCAATCTTTGGCGGAGACGGCTCCATCTGCCCAATTCATGAGTTTCGATGGGTCGGGGCATGGCCTCTCATTCGAGGCGCGCTCGCAGCAGGCCCGCAGAGATTGGATCCTGACGCTTTTCGGACAGTCCTAGGGGCGAGCCACCCTTGGTGTTAGAACCAGCGCCAAATGCCCGCTGAGATGCCGCCCAGCGGCTGATGCAACCAGCTCAGGAAGACGAACAGGATCAAGCCAATCGCCCAAGGCAAGGGGCCGACATTGAGCAATTGACCCCAGCGCGGCCAATAGCTCGTCTTGCTTTCCCAGTCGGACCACGCCTCGCCCATTTGCTGCCGTTTTTTGCGATCCTGCATCCTTGCACCAACCAGCGCCAGGAACCCAATTGCAAGCGCGACGATCAGCGTCCGCATGCTCCAGAACAAGACGATGTGCGACAAGGCCCACAATGCGAAGCCCCACATCATCGGGTGGCGGGTGACCTTCATCGAACCCTTGGGCTCTGCGCGTGTCTGTTCGGCCGCAGCTGGCGAGGGCAAGGCAGGGTTGCCAATCAAACTGCCCGCAAACAGCACCATGGCGGGCAAAGTGAGCAGCGTGGCAATCACCCACCCAATCTCTCCGCTCCCGGGAAGATCAACTGGCGGTGCGGCTTTGAAAGCGAAATAGACCCAGGCCAGCGTGGCGATGCTCACCAGCGAATAAGCTATTTGGAAACCGATATCGCCCAGCATCCGCACCAGCGGTGCCCGCAGCGGATGCGACATCGCAAAATGCGTGCCGACAAATGCGATATTGGCCGCGACCAATTCGGCCAAAGCTGTGCTCATCTCTGCTCTCCCCACCTAAGCGGGATTAAGATAGCACAGGGATCTGCTTCAATTCCAGCTGCGAGCGAGTGGCCAGCCACGCGCAGGGCAATCACATCGATTGCGCAGGCGCGCGACTGAATGCCGAACTCACTTAGCTGGAGCGTGTCGCTGGGTGTACGCCGCCCTCTTGAGCCTCAAGGCCGGCCTCGGCAGAGCCTTCCAGCTCATCGTCCTTGAGCGTGTCGAGATGCATCATCTTCTTGATCAGCGGGCTGATTACCATGACGCCGACCCCGATTGCCACTGCGAACCAGCCGACATTGCTATAGACGCCCAACACGACTTCGCGTCCGGCCTCTTCGCCAACGCCTTCGGCGCCGGTCGCTGCCGCGATCAGGCCAGCGGCAAAGTTGCCGGTTGCTGACGCGAAGAACCACGTACCCATGATCAAAGAGGCCATGTGCGCCGGAGCCAGTCGATTCATTGCTGATAGACCCACTGGCGACAGGCAAAGCTCACCGGTCGTGTGCAGCAGATAGATCATGAAGATGAAGACCACTGGCACGGCAATCTCAGGGCCGACGGCGTCGGCTCCCCATACCAGAACCAGGAAGCCCAAGCCGACCTGCACCACACCAAGGCCAAACTTGAGCGGAGTGGAAGGCTCCATCCCGCGCTGGCCAAGGAATTGCCAGACGATCGCAAACACGGGCGCCAGAATGATGATGTAGATCGCATTGATCGACTGGAACACCGATGCCGGGACACCGCCCCGATCAACATGGCGATCAGTGAACAGGTTGAGCGACGAGCCCGCCTGTTCGAACAGGGCCCAAAATACGATTGAAGTCAGAATGAGGAACATTGCTGCGAAGATCCGATCGCGTTCCTCAGCTGCCAGCTTGGTCACGGCAGTGAACAGGACATAGAGCACCAGTGCCCCGCCAAACAGGCCGAGAACGTAGCCAACTAGGTCCTGATACTGGATTGCGAGCCAGCAAATCCCGACCATGGCGATCCCAGCGCCATACATGGTCCATTCGGTTGATTTCTGGAGCGGCTTGGGCGGCTCACCGCGGCCCAGCAGGAGTGGCGTTCCCCAAATGAACACCACCAGGCCAGCAAGCATGCCGATACCCGCCAGACCGAAGCCATAGGCCCAGCCATAAGTCTCACCGATATAGCCACACAGCAGCGAACCAGCAGCTGCGCCGATGTTAATGCCCATGTAGAAAATGGTGTAAGCGGGATCGCGTCGAATATCCGTGCGCGGATAAAGCTGTCCGACGATCACGGAGATGTTGGCTTTGAGGAATCCTGAGCCAACTATGATCAATGCGAGCGCTAGCCAGAAGACATAGATTACCGGATTGTTCTCATTGCCGAAGGCGGGTTCGCCTTCGAACGCCATGAAGAAGTGCCCCAGCGTGAGCAATATGGCTCCGAATAGGACTGCCTTGCGCTGCCCTAGGTACCGGTCTGCCAGATATCCGCCGATCACCGGCGTGATGTAAACCAACGCGGTGTAGGCCCCGTAGATGATCCCCGATTCACTATCCGAAAACAGCCAGTGCTTTGTCAGATAGAAGATCAGCAGTGCGCGCATCCCGTAATAGGAAAAGCGCTCCCACATCTCTGCGAAGAACAGGACGAACAGCCCTTTGGGATGTCCGAGAAACGTGCCGGCGCTGTCGCCATGCGGCAATTCTTGTGTAGCCATTTAAATCTTCTTCCTCACTGCGCACCGATTGCGGTGCGTCCCCCGAAGCGCGCACCCTAACGGCTCAATCGCAAGTGTGAAGCTTTAGTTTCAGTCGAAACATTCATTCTTCTGGCCCTAGCGCAGTCCCGATGCTTGACGCGCATGGCTGTATTATGGCACTGATGCACCTCGCGAGGAAAATATGAGCCAGAGCAGACCTGTTTATCTAAAGCTGCGCGACCAGATCGCGGCGGCTATCATTGAGGGCCAATATGCCGAGGGCGAAATGCTGCCTTCAGTGCGGGCTCTGGCGGCTGAACAAGGCGCCAATCCGCTGACCGTGGCCAAAGCCTATCAGCAGTTCCAGAATGATGGCCTGGTCGAAGTCCAACGCGGCGTCGGCATGTATGTGGTTGCGGGTGCGGCCAACAAGCTACGCGCCAGCGAGCGCGAGCAATTCCTGCGCGATGAATGGCCCGAAATCCGTATGCGGATTGAGCGTTTGGGCATCGAACCGGCAGAATTGGTGGAAACCAGCTAAGATTGAGCGCGCTCAAGCGATTAATCGCAAGATCCGTGCTTTCAACAGATTAACGTCCACGACTTGCGGGCGAGCCATTCCTCTGGCACCATTGGTTGACGAATTTGGCAGTATTCGGGTCTCGATGCCAAATCGCCAAAGGTTGAAACCAGGTGCGGGACGCTGGGTAGAGCGTCGGGAGAGCGGCATGATCAGATCCGAATTGTTGCAGGCACTGCACAAAGACAATCCAGAATTGCGAGCCGAGGAAGTCGAGCAGGTCGTCGACATATTCTTCGATGAGATCGCTGAACGTTTGGCTGAGGGCGGTCGGGTGGAACTGCGCGGATTTGGCGCATTCTCAACCCGTGAGCGCGAAGCCCGAATGGGGCGCAACCCGCGAACGGGAGCTTCGGTGGCTGTGCCTGCCAAGCGCGTGCCCTATTTCAAGGCTGGCAAAGATATGCGTCGGCGTCTCAACGCGGATTGACAGCGTGATGCGCCTGACTGGCGCTTCCTTCTCATATTCCAATCACAAGCACTGCTGGGCGCTTGCCTTTGATTGACGCTGATCCAGATGATCTGCGTTGCTCCCTATCAGCCATCCCGCTAGGGCGATCCGCGCGCGGGCGTGGCGGAATGGTAGACGCCGGGGACTTAAAATCCCCTGATCCTATAGATCGTGTGGGTTCGAGTCCCACCGCCCGCACCATAGGTTTCGGAGGCGCTGGTGCCTCTTGCTGTCGATGTTTGGCTATAGGGCCAAGGGCGTCAATTGAGGTGAATGTGTCTAAGCTCGATTTGACAGAACAGGGCAAGTTTTTGTGAGCTCTCTGAGCAAGGCCTTTGCGCTGTTTACGGGCGCTTCGATGATCGGAACGCTGACTCAAGTCGCGAAAGCCAAACTGTCTGCGCTGCTATTGGGTACGTCTGGCGTCGGAACACTCAATCAGCTGACCAATCTTTGGACGCTGCTTTCCACTCTGGCGACGATGGGGCTCTATTCGGGAATCGTGCGGCACCTGTCTGGGTCGTGGCGCGATGAACAGCGAGCAGAATTCAGCCGACACCTGACATCGAACATGCTCGTGATGATGGCCTTTGCGATCATCCTGTCGCTGCTCGGTTGCATCTTCAGCGCTGAGCTGTCGGACTGGATTCTCGATGATGGTGGTGCTTCGGCAGAATATATCTGCCTGATCTTGATCGGGGTCCCTCTTTACGTCGCGGGGCAATGTTACCGGGCAATGCTCAATGCGACCCGCTCGGTCAACTCGTTGGTCAGGGCGCGGATAGGCGCCGATGTGTTGAGTGTTGTTGCCTTTGCGGCGCTGGTTTTTCCATTGGGCCTTCGGGGCGCGGTGATCGCCTATGTCGCGCTTCACCTGTTTTATCTACTTCTGGTCGGTTTCTACGTCCTCAAAGTTCTTGGTCGTGAAATTGCGGTCCCCAAGGTCACCCAATTTGAGTTGGCCGAAGTGCGCAAGAATGTCGCCTTCGGCGTCAATGGCCTGGTGCTGCTGAGCGTCGGGACGTTGACCAACCTGATTGTTGCCCGGTGGATCGTCACCACAAGCGATGTCAGCGACAACGGAATCTTCGCAATGGCTATCAAGGTGGGCACCTTGTTTCTGAGCGGGCTTTCCGCAGCTGCCGGCGGATATTACTTTCCGACCTTGTCGGCCTCAAAATCGCTTGAAGAGATGCATGGGCACATAGATCATGCTTTGGGTCTGTATTTCTACATCATTCCGCCCATGATCGTTGGCCTGCTGGCAGGCGGCGAGTTGATGATGCAGGTGCTGTTCTCGGAAGCGTTCGTACCGGCCGCAATTCTGTTGCTATTGATCCTGCCGGGAGACCTCTTCCGAACAATCTCTGAAACGGTCAGGCTTGCTTTGGTCGCGCGCAAGAAACTTGCAGTATCTATCGCCGCCTACATCGCGTGGGCTGCGCTATATCTCGGCTTGGTCGCGCTGTTACTGCCGCAATACAGCCTCATGGGTGTGGCTGCGGCCTACCTCATCAGTCGGGTCTTCCAAGCCGCGCTCGTCGTGCTCGTAACATGGCATTGGCTCAATTACCGACCGAGTGCAGCGACCTTGATTGGCCTGCTCAGAGGTGTTGTGCTGGTCAGTGCGATGTCCTTCCTAACGTGGGAACGGCCGGGGCTGTTATTCTCGATCTTCATCGGTATGGGGCTGCTGATCGGATGGTTTGCAGTGAGCTGGCTTGATCGTAATTTTCGTGACCTCGTGCTCAATGTGCTGACCAAAGTACGGTCGGCCTTGCCATTTTGATGGCGGACTCGATTGGCAGCCAAAGGGAATACAGCATGCCGCGTCCAAATTTCTTCATTGTTGGGGCCCCCAAATGTGGCACCACGGCCTGGGTTTCCTACTTGGCCGATCACCCGGAAATCGGATTCGCATCGAACAAAGAGCCGCACTATTTTTCCGAAGATCTGGCAGGCTTTCGATGGGCCGAGACCGAAGAAGAATACCTCGCCTTCTTTGAGGATCGGGTAGAGCCCATGATCGGAGAGGCGTCCGTTCAATACTTGTACTCGAAAGTTGCGGCCGAAAATATCAAGGCGTTCGAGCCCGACGCCAAGATCATGATCTTCCTCAGAGATCAGAAGGACTTTCTACCGTCCTACCACAACCAATTGTTGTACAATTATGATGAGACCGAACGCGACTTCTCGATGGTTTGGAAGCTTGCACGGGATGGCAAGCAACGCGAGCTGCCCGCATCTTGTCGTGAACCCGCCCTGCTGGACTATCTGAGTGTCGGCCGATTTGATGAGCAGGTTCGTCGCTATGTGGAGACCTTCCCACCCAACAACATAATGGTGGTGCGGTTTGGCGACTGGGTTCGAAATCCCCGACAGCAATATCTGGCTATTCTCGAATTTCTCGGTCTTGAAGACGATGGGCGCGATCAGTTTGAAAAAGTTCATCAAGCCAAGCAGCATCGCAACAATTGGCTCGCCAGGTTTTCGCAACGGCCACCTGCGTGGGTCCTGCGTCTCGCGGATGTGCTCAAGAAAGTGGCTGGCAGAGAGCGGCTCGGCCTTGCGACGACCTTGCGCAAGGTCAATCAGTCGACCGGCTATGTCGGTGCTGTCGACGATAGAATAAAGGCTGAAATCACGGCGCATTTTGTGGAAAGCAATGCGCGGCTTGATGCTTTGATTGAGCAGCTTGAACAGACTCGAACTTCGGCTGGCGACGCTTAGCTTTAACACCGTCGCGAAGCCCACGGTCAGTCCCAGTGGCGCCATTATCTCTGTCTTAACCTCCGCTCGGTTATCCCGAACAATCGTTAACTACGCGTTCGCAGCTTGGATGGGCTGCGTAAGGCAGGGATCGCGTTTATGGACAATGCTGCACTGACATCGCAGGCGCATGACCCGCAGCAAGACGTCGCAGAATTGCGCGGCGCGCAACGCTACACCCTGCTGATCCGCGCGGCGAAACTGGTCGCCGGCCAAGGCGAGTTTGTCTGCGTTATTCGCGACGTTTCTGAGACTGGCGTTTGCGTTCGCATGTTTCACTCGGTTCCCAGCGGCGAAACCATCGAGCTGCATATGCCCGGCGGTCGCGTCTATGAGATGAAGCTGGTTTGGCAGCGCGAGAATGAGGCTGGCTTTGAGTTTGCCAGTCCGGTCGACGTGCCGCAATTGATCAGCGAGGCTGGCGAATATCCCAAGCGCGGACTGCGCCTGAACCTCTATGTCCCGATCACAATCACGACGCTGACACAAAAGGTCGACGGCCTGATCGAGAACATTTCGCAGCAAGGTGCGCGGTTTGAGTGCGACGGAATGTTCGCGATCGAACAAAATCTCCGCATCGAAGGCGAAGAGATCGGCGAAGTGCGGGCCAAGATACGCTGGCGTCGCGATAGCCAATATGGCGTCGTGTTCGACGACACCTTCACGCTTGGCGATTTTGCTCGCCTGGCCGCGCGATTGCAGGCGCCAGTCCTGCTTGAGGATTGATCCTAGAGCGCCCGGAGCGGTGAAAAAATTAGGCTGTTAATCGGCCGCGTTTACTTCTCGCTAACCAATTTCCTTCACTTCCGGTTTGAACAAAACGCATCGCGCTTTTTAGGGGGCCGGAATGACACGATTTGACGCCACGAGTTCGCAAGGAGCGAAACCGGGCATAATCGACGTTGACGTTGCAATTATTGGAGCGGGTCCAGCCGGGCTGACTGCAGGCTATCTGTTGACCAAGCAGGGCAAGTCTGTCGCCATTATTGAGCAAGATGAGACCTATGTCGGTGGTATCAGCCGCACGGTCGAACATGATGGCTATCGCTTTGACATTGGCGGCCACCGCTTCTTCTCCAAAAGCAAGCAAGTGGTTGATCTCTGGAACGAAATTCTGCCGGATGATTTCATCCAGCGCCCACGCATGAGCCGCATCTACTATGAAGGCAAATTCTATAGCTATCCGCTGCGCGCGTTCGAAGCCTTGGGCAATCTCGGCATCCTGCGCTCGACCGCCTGCATGGCGAGCTACCTCTGGTACAAGCTGTTCCCGATCAAGGATGTGAAGAGCTTCGAGGATTGGACCACCAACCAATTCGGCCACAAATTATATTCGATCTTCTTCAAAACCTACACCGAGAAGGTGTGGGGCATGCCCTGCAACGAAATGAGCGCCGATTGGGCCGCTCAGCGCATCAAGGGCCTGTCGCTGTGGAACGCGGTGACCGACGGCATCAAGCGCTCGCTGGGCCTCAACAAGAAGCCCAATGACGGGCAAGAGGTAAAGACCCTGCTTGAGACATTCCGCTATCCGCGGCTTGGCCCGGGCATGATGTGGGATGCGGCGCGGGACAAGATTATCGCCAGCGGTAAGGGCCAGGTGTTGATGGGTCACCCTCTCGATCAGCTGGCAGCAATTGGACCCAATGATGAAGGTTTCAATTGGTCAATGACTGCGCAAGGTCCAGACGGCAAAGTCCAGATCCGCGCACGCGATGCGATCAGCTCAGCGCCTATGCGCGAACTGGCGAAGCGGCTCCACCCGCTCCCGCAATCAAGCCTTCAGGCGAGCGATCTCAAATATCGCGACTTCCTGACCGTGGCGCTGATGGTCAAATCGGAAGATCTATTTCCCGACAATTGGATCTACATCCACGACGATCGCGTACAGGTCGGCCGGGTGCAGAATTTCCGCTCGTGGTCGCCTGAAATGGTCCCCGATGAAGATATGGCCTGTGTTGGCCTCGAATATTTCTGTTTCGAAGGAGATGGCCTGTGGTCGTCATCGGACGCAGACCTTGTCGAACAAGCCAAGCGCGAAATGGAAATTCTTGGCCTTTGCGACCCCAAACAGGTCGTTGGCGGCGCGGTTGTTCGCCAGGAAAAGGCCTATCCGGTCTATGACGACGAATACGAATCCAATGTTGACGCGATGCGGCACGAGCTTGAAGCCAAACACCCATCGCTCCACCTGGTCGGTCGCAATGGCATGCACCGCTACAACAACCAGGATCACGCGATGATGACCGCGATGCTTACCGTCGAGAACATTCTCGCTGGTCAGCGTGTCTACGACACTTGGTGCGTCAATGAAGACGCCGAATACCATGAGGCCGGTGATGAAGGCGCCGAGCAATCACTGCCAAGCCGCCAGGAAGCGGATGCAGAGGATCTCGCTGCCGCCGAACGCCGCGAACAATTGCGTCAACTCAACCAAGATCAAGTCGCTGCTCTGAACTCGCTGCGCGACGTGCCGGAGCGGGTTGCTTCAGAGGATCAACGCAAATCAGCGTAAGGGAGCGCTCAGCCACTCGATGACCGATTTGCTCCTAAAGCTGCGCGATATTCGCTTCTTGCGCTACATCATGGCGAGCGTTGGCGCGCTCGCAATTGATGTGGGCAGCTTTCTGGGACTGATGGCCGCCGGTGCCGCCGCTGCTCCAGCCTCTGCAATTGGATATTCGCTCGGCATTGTTGCCCATTGGCTGATGTCGAGTCGGGCTGTGTTTCAAGACAATGTCGCCGATGGCGGATTGGCGCGCACACGACAAAAAGCTCTGTTTGTTGCCTCGGCCCTGGTCGGCCTGGGTTTGACCACCTTGATCGTCGGGCTTGGCGACTGGGCCGGATTTGATCCCCGTTTTGCGAAGGGCATTGCCATCGTCATCAGCTTTGGCGCGACCTGGCTGTTGCGCAGTCATGTGGTCTTCCGCCCGCTCAAGGCCGCGTGAGACCATGCTCGACGCGCGACGCCTACAGGGAGCGGGCTCAGCGCTACTGATCCGCGTTGGTGCGGCCTGGCTGCTCGTGTCAGCCCTGCTCCTGGCCGTGAATTGGAGCGCCATCAGCCAAGTCCGCTTGCCCGATCCGGACGACATTCTCCGCTTGGTCCAGGTGCGCGATCTGATCGCTGGGCAAAGCTGGTTCGATCTCACCCAATATCGTGTCGATGCTGCGAATGGCGGTGTGCCGATGCACTGGTCGCGCCTGGTTGACCTGCCCCTCGCGGCAGTGATTGTAGCGCTGACGCCAATCCTGGGCGCTGCCAATGCCGAGCTTGCTGCGATGATAGTGGTTCCGGCGATCACACTGGCGCTGGCAATGTATCTTGCGGCGCGTATCGCTTGGCGCCTGCTCGGCGAGGAAGAGGCCTTGCTTGCCTGCCTCATCATGGCGTTGTCGATACCGCTGATCTTCCAGCTCGGCCCGCTGCGGATAGACCATCATGGCTGGCAGATCGTCTTTGCGCTGCTGGCAATCAACGGCTTGATGGCGCAAAGCTCTGTTCGCGGAGGCTGGACAATTGGTCTTGCCCTGGCCGCATGGATGTCGATCTCGATTGAGGGACTGCCCCTGGCGGCAACTATCTGTGCTGTTACGGCTTGGCGCTGGCTGCGCGATCGCAATCAGCGGGCCTGGCTGGTCTCGACGCTTCAGGGCCTCGCCATAGGTTCGATTGCTCTGTTCCTGCTGACCCGCGGCTGGAGCGACCTTGCGACCTATTGCGACGCAATTGGCCCATCGCACCTCGCGATGTTTGTGTGGGGCGCGATTGTCCTGAGCATTCTGGCTTCGATTGAGCCGCTTCCTCGCTTCGCTCTCTGGGCAGGGTTCGCAATCACCGGCGCGGGCGCAATTGCCATCTTCCTGTTCGCTGCGCCGCAATGTGTTGGCGGTGGATTTGCCGAACTCGATCCGGTGGTTCGCGAATATTGGCTCAACAATGTCACCGAAGGCATGCCGGTTTGGCGGCAATCGCCGCTCGATATCGCGCAGTTTGCGGTGTCACCGCTCATTGCCCTTTGGGCGGCGATCAGACTGGCGCGCCAGTCCCAGGATTGGGCCCGCCAATGGTGGGGGGAATATGCTGCTCTGCTGGCAGCTGCGATCGCAATCTCCTTGCTGGTGGCGCGCGCGGGCGCGGTTGCCGGCGCGCTCGCCGCAGCACCGCTGGCATGGCAAGTGCGTCAATGGCTGCGCTCGATCCGCGTGATGGATCACCTCCCGCGCCGACTGTTCGCCACTTTGGGTGTCATGATCGCTCTGTTGCCGGCATTCCCGGTTATAGTGGCAAACTCGATCTTTGCAGGAGATCATGAGCCAGGCGTTGCACGGGTCAAATCATCATCTTGCGACGTCGCATCACAGGCCGAAGAGCTGCGCGGCCTCGAAACCGGCGAATTCTACGCACCGCTCGACATCGCTCCGCAATTGCTGCTGCATTCGGAGCACAAAGTCGTTGCTACAGGCCACCATCGCGGCAATCAGGGAATGCGCTTCCTGATCGAGACCGCGCTTGGCTCGTCGGAACAAGCCGAAGCATCGCTGGTGGCGCGCGGCGCTGCCTATGTGGCGCTGTGCCCAGACTTGGCAGAGCCCAGAATGTATGCTGGACAGGCGCCCGATGGATTCTTGGCTGATCTTATAGAAGGTCGCGAACTGGACTGGCTCGAGCCGGTCGAGCTTGGGCCTGACAGCAATCTCAAAGTGTGGCGGATCCAGCCTCAATAGGGCCTAGCCCGAACGATCAGGCAGGCACGAAGTCCATGGCGACGCCATTGATGCAATGGCGCTTGCCGGTGGGCCGTGGCCCATCGCCGAATATGTGGCCGAGATGTCCGCCGCAATCCGCGCAATGCACTTCGGTCCTCGGGTAGCCGATCTTGTAATCGGTTGAGGTGCCCACAGCGCCGCTGTCGATCGCTTTGTAGAAGCTGGGCCAGCCCGTGCCGCTGTCATATTTATGCGCTGAAGAATACAGCCGGTTGCCGCAGCCGGCGCAGACAAATGTGCCCTTGCGCTTTTCCTTGTCGAGCGGCGATGAATAGGGGCGCTCCGTGCCGGCCTGACGCAGCACGTAGAACTCACTCTTGGTGAGCTTGCGGCGCCATTGCGCCTCGGTCTTGGTGATCGGAAAGCTCTTGGCTTGCGCGGGGGTTGCGCCGCATGCGTTCAACAGCGGCAGCGAGGCCAGCAAGCCGGTGCTGCCCAGAAAAGTGCGTCGCTTGATCACAGATTCGCTCATGGTGAACCCTCTTATCCTTTCACGGTCCTACCCCTTAATACGTGGCAGGGCCGCGAAAAGTTTCACCTGACAGCGGCGCTTTTGCGCAAATCAGAACTCGGTGACTTCAACCTCGAGCTTGCGAAAGCCATGCACAAAGTTGGCGCGTACGCGCTCGACGTCACCTGCGACATGCACCCGCATCCGGCGCTTGTGCATTTCCTCGAGCAGGATCCGCAATTGCAGCTCGGCCAGGCGTGCGCCCACACAGCGGTGGATGCCGTAGCCAAAGGCAATGTGGCGGCGGGCATTCTCACGGTTGAGGTCCAGCTTGTGCGGATCGGGGAACACGCTCTCTTCGTGGTTCGCCGCGAGGTACCACAGTACGACCTTCTCACCCTTCTTGATCGTCTTGCCGAACACTTCCGTGTCTTCGGTGCAGGTGCGGCGCATATGCGCAAGCGGAGTCTGCATGCGCAGCATCTCTTGCACGGCGTTGGGAATGACATCCGGGTTCTGCTCGAAGATCTTGCGCTGATCGGGAAATTTGTCGAGCGCATGGACGAATCCGCTCATCGAGTTTCTGGTGGTGTCATTGCCTCCGACGATCAGAAGGACAAGATTTCCGATAAACTCTTCCGGGCGCATCTGATTCATCGCTTCGGAGTGAATCATCATCGAGATCAGGTCGTTGCCTGGTTCCTTGTCATGGGTGCGCTCGATCCACAGCGATTGGAAATAGGCTGCCATTTCGTGGAGGAATTCCCACCGCAATTCGTCGAGTTCGCGCACGCCAGCGAGTTCGGTGTCGCCTGACCAGTCAGACCAGAACGTAAGCAGACGACGATCTTCCCACGGGAAGCCGAACAGGATGGCGAGCATTCCGGTGGTCAGCTCGATCGACACCTTGTCGACCCAATCAAAGGTTTCGCCGCGTGGCAGCGAATCGAGCAGCTCCCCGGTGCGCTGGCGAATCTCCTCTTCCATGTCTGCCATCGCGCTGGGTGTGAACTTGGGCGCTACGGTGCGACGCTGGCCAGTGTGTTCGGGCCGATCCATGGCGATGAACATTGGCAGTTCGCGGCGGTCTGCCGAGCTTTCGGCGAGCTCTTCCTCGGAAAGGCGCTCGAGGATGGTGATGCCGCCATATTCCCAGCTCGATGAGAAGGTTTCAGGCAAGGCTTCGATATGCTGGATCGCCTTGTGGCCTACGACTGCCCAGTAGGGGCCATAGGGGCTTTCAGGAATGTAGTGCAGCGGGCCGGCATCCTGCATCTCCTTGAAGATCGGCTGCCAGGTGTCCTCGAAATAGATATCGGACCGGCTGACATCCCATTTGTGTGGGTGATCCGGACGCTCCTCAGGATGCTTTTCGTAATGCGCTTTCAATGCTTCGTAAGCGCTGGGTGAACTGCGCACTGGGGGGCGTGCAGGGGCCGTCGTCGCCATATCTCTCTCCTATTCACCGGTCTTTTTTGGATAGACTGGTGATTGAGATGCATCCTGCCTCAACTGACACAGGTGTCAATAGTGGGTTTTGATTTGCGACTTATTGCGCTGGTTCGGCAACCGGCTGTGAGCGACCCCATTTCCGCTTCCTTTTCTCTCGTCCGGCACCGCCCGATTTCATCACCCGCTTGCGGAATAGGAGTGAGCCGCCTTTGACCAGGACAATCACCGCGAAGGCCTGCCACAGCAGCGCCGCAGCGTGTGTCCATAGTGTCTCCTCGATCGCGGCGCGCGCGATCATTGCGAAGGGTGACGAGAGCGGGAAGATCACCGATGTCAGTTCAAGCGGGGTCCCCGTCTGGCCAATATTCGCGGCAGAGAGGAAGAACACCATGATCTGCAGCATGGTTACCGGCATCGACATGGTCTGCACTTCGCGCACGCTCGACGCCATTGCTCCGATGGTCAGAAACAGCGAGCCGAGCAGCAGATAGGCCATCGAGAAGTAGATCACGCCGAGCCCAAGAAAGATCGGCCACCCAACCGCAGGGCCGGGGAGGTCGCGATAATTGGTCTGGGTGACGGTGACGATCGCATCTTCGGCGACGGTCCAGAATGCCCAACCCAAGGATCCCCACACGCTGATTCCGACAAAGCTCACCGCCAACATGGCAAACAGCTTGCCCATGAACACCGCGTCCATTGGCAGTGCGGCGGCCAGGATCTCGATGATCTTGTTGCCCTTCTCTTCCGCCAGGTTGGAGAGCACCATGCCGCCCAGCAATATTGTCAGCAGGAACAGCACCATTTGCGCTGCTTGGGCGGTGCGGACCCGGCTTGATCGATCGGTTGAGGCGCTCGCTGCGACAATCTCGACACCGGCGCTCGGAAAGCGCGTGGGAGCGGCGCTCGCGGCTGTCGCGGCGACAAGCTCAACCGGCCCTCTCCAGCGATCAACCTGGCCCTGTGTGCCGAGCAATTCCGGCTCCGCCAGCGTGCCGGTCAGGATTGCGGCGAAATTGCCCTGCCGCGCATCCATATAGGCGCGCGGATCGAAATCCGGATTGGTTGTGGCGCCTTCGATCGGCGTCAGCACCGGGACAGCTCCGCGCAGTTGCGGGCGCAGCGCATCAGCTGCATCAACCATCGCCGTATTGTCCTGCTCGCTCATCGCGAGACCAATCTCGATGCTGACAGTCTGTTGCGAGACTGTTTTGCCAATGCTGCCCGCAATACCGCCGATCAGCACCGGGAAGAGTGGCCCGATCAGAAAGAACAGGAAAGCGCGGCTGAACAGCACGGCGACAAAGTCACGCCGAGCAATCACCCAGGCCGCTTGCAGGAAAGGGACGCGCGGATTGGCCGCGATTGAAGTGTTCTCAGTCATGATCAATCGCCCTTGCTGTCCATTTCGAGCTGACGAGCCGCCGCTTCGCCGGCGATATGCACAAAGGCATCGTGCAGGCCTGCGCGTTCGATCGACAGTGACAGAATGCCGGCATCACCTTCGATCAGTTTGCGCAGCAAGGGCTCGACGCCGTCTTCAGGCAGCGAGAAATAGAAGAAATCGCCCTCGCGCCTTGTGTCGTCTGGCAATGCCGCGGTCCAACCGCCTTCGCGGGCTCTCGTTTCCAGCCGCACCTGGGCGGGGATCCGATCGCGCGCTGTCTCCACGCTGCCAGCATAAGGCACTTTGCCCCCGGCAATGATCGCAACGCCCTCACACAATCTCTCTGCGTGATGAATCACATGGGTTGAGAAGATCACGGTAACGCCGTCTTCCGCCAGCGCCCGGATCATCTGTTCAAGCTTGCCCTGATTGATCGCGTCCAGGCCCGAAAACGGCTCATCAAGCACCACCAGGCGAGGCTGGTGCACAAGTGTTCCAAGCAATTGCACCGTTTGTGCCATTCCTTTGGAAAGCTGTCGGATCTGACGATCGGCTGCGTGCAGCAGATCGTGCCGCTCGAGCAGTTCAAACCCGCGCTTGCGACCTTCGGCGAGTGGCAGGCCGCGCAGCGCGCCCATAAAGGCAATCGCTTCGATCGATTTCATCGCCGGATAGAGGCCGCGCTCTTCAGGCAGGTAGCCAATCAACCGGCCGATATCGTGAGGATTGTCATGGCCGAAAACACGCCGCACGCCCTGATCCGGATCGATAATGCCAAGCAGCATCCGCAAAGTCGTGGTTTTGCCCGCACCATTCGGACCCAACACGCCATAAATGGCGCCTTCGGGCACGGTCAGATCGACCCCGTCCACGGCCAAAGTCCCGTCAAAACTCTTTACGAGTCCGCGTGCTTCAATCGCCAATCGCCGTTGATCAGCATAGACTGCCGCCGGATTGCCCACTGCCATCTGTTCGCCTACCACCATATCCATGGGCAGCACGGTTAACGCGCGAGGCTAAACGGGAGTAACCCTAAGCGTGGTTAATGCAGTCGTAACTTCTGGCTTTGAACGGCGTCTGGAAGAGCAGGCACGCGGCCTCGGCTTTGCCACTATGGGTGTGGCCGCGGCGTCGGAGGATCCGGTGTCGGCTGGCCGTCTCGAGCAATGGCTGGGCGAGGGATATCACGGCTCGATGGAGTGGATGGAGACCCGGCTCCATCATCGCAGATCGCCCAATGCGCTGTGGCCGCAAGCGAACAGCGTCATCGCGCTAGGCATGAGCTATGCGCCGTCGCACGATCCGCTTGAACTGGAAGGGCATGGCAGCCGCGCCCGAATTTCGGTCTATGCCCAGGGCAAGGACTATCACGACGTCGTCAAGAAACGTCTCAAGGCCCTGGCGCGATGGATGATCTCCGAACAGCCGGATGCCGAAGTCAAAGTGTTTGTCGACACCGCGCCGGTGATGGAAAAGCCGCTTGGGCAGGCGGCGGGGATCGGCTGGCAAGGCAAGCACACCAATCTCGTCAGTCCGGATTATGGCAGCTGGCTGTTTCTTGGCGCGATCTACACCACGCTCGAGCTGGCCCCCTCTCAGACGCATGGCGATCAATGCGGGTCCTGCAATGCCTGCCTTGAGGCTTGCCCCACCGACGCCTTTCCGCGGCCTTACTCGCTCGACGCGCGGCGCTGCATTTCTTACCTGACGATCGAACATAAGGGCCCGATCGCCGAAGAGTTTCGCGAGGCTTTGGGCAATCGCATCTATGGCTGTGACGATTGTCTGGCGGTGTGCCCGTGGAACAAGTTCGCAAGCGCTGCGCAGGCGATGCAGGCATTCCTCCCCCGGGCTGAACTGGTAACGCCACGATTGTCTGAGTTTTTAGCGCTTGACGATGCCGGTTTTCGCGGACTCTTCTCAGGCTCGCCGATCAAGCGAATTGGCCGCGATAGGTTTGTGCGCAATTGCCTTTATGCCGCTGGCAATAGCGGAGATCCGACACTGATCGAGGCAGTGGCACCGCTTGAGAACGATCCTGATTCTGCTGTGTCAGAGGCTGCCGAATGGGCGCTGCAGCGGCTTAGAGCAATTCCTTGAGCGGCGTTTCGGTGTCCGCAAGAAGATCCTTCGCGACTACGCCAATCTCATTCTCGATCAGCTTCCTGCCCTGCACATAATCCTTCATCGTGTTCACGCAGTCGAAGGCGATCGGCCGGCCTTCCTTGAGATAGACGACCGTGAATTTGCGCTCGGCGGGATCGCCGCGAATGACGGTGTCATCAAACCCGATATTGAGGCCTGCGGTCTGCAGCTTGAGATCATACTGGTTTGACCAGAACCAAGGCAGCGCATGATAGGGCTGCTTGTCGCCCATGATCGCCTTGGCAACCGTGTTGGCCATATCATTGGCATTCTGCACGGATTCGAGGCGGATCACCGCTTGCCCAGCAAAGTCATTGGCATGGGCGGCGCAATCGCCAATCGCATAGATATCGTCGAGTGTTGTGCGGCAATAGAGATCGACATCAACTCCGTTGGATCCGGCAGCTCCCGCGGCGATCAACGGCGCGACGGCAGGGATGATGCCAATGCCGGCAACCACCATGTCGCAGTCGACAGTCTCACCATTGTCGAGCTTCACACCCGTCACCGCGCCGTCTTGATTGAGGATCTCCGTCACCCCCGTTTCGAGGCGCACATCGACACCCTGGCGGCGGTGCTCTTCTTGATAGAACTCGGAGAGTTCTTCGCCCGCGACCCGCGCCAGGACGCGCGGCAAGGTCTCAATCAAGGTCACGTCACAATCAAGCTTGCGCAGCACGGCTGCGGCCTCAAGCCCGATATATCCGCCACCGATGACAACAGCCTTTTTGGCCCCCGCTTCCAGCGCGGCCATCATTGCGTCGGCATCGCGCTTGTCGCGAACGTAGAACACGCCTTTGCTGTTGGCCCCTGGGCATGACAGCCGCCTGGGATCGCCGCCGCCAGCCCAGATCAGCTTGCGATAGCCCATGCGAGAGCCATCGCTCAGCACCACTTCGTGGGCCATCCAATCGATTTCAGCGACACCTTTGCCGAGCTGGATCTCGATATTCTTGTCGGCCCAGAACTTCTCAGGCCGGATCATGATCCGTTCAAACGGCTTGTCGCCGGCGAGGTATTCCTTCGACAGAGGTGGCCGTTCGTAAGGCGGTACGGAATCCCGCCCCAGCATGACGATTCGATCCTCGTGCCCCTGCTGGCGCAGCGCGATTGCGGCTTGCGCACCACCATGGCCGGTGCCCACAATTACAATGTCAGCCTTGTCCATGCGCAGTCTGCTCCTACCAAATCGCCATCACGTCAAGCGCGTTAAGTGATAGAATAGGCAGAGGGTTACCCCTCCAGGACGTTACGCGCCTGGCTCGCAATTTGGGCGAGCACCGCTGGCGCAACGGGGCTATGCGATTGCGCACGCTCGATCATCGATTTGAACTGTCTGATCGCGCTTCCATTGTCGTGCGCCCATTTGTGGACCGCACCCACGGGATCCGACTTGCCCGCTTTGCGACCAACCAGCTTGCGCAAGAAATCCAGCCGCATCTGCTGGAAATCGCGCGCCAGTCCGGCCACCAGGAGTCGTTCCCACACATCCGACGGATCCATCAGCGCCGCAGTTCCTTGCGCCCAGTCCAAGCCCAATGTCGTGCCCAGTTCGGAGAAAGCTTCGGTCAGCTCGACCGCGGACACCTTCGCTTCCCGCGCCAGTTTGGCGAGGCCGATGACGCCGTCCATCTCAAACAGATGCGCAACGCGTTTGGCCAAGGCTTCGGACGCGCCGGCTGCGATCAATTCGTCGCGGATCGAGTCCGATTGCTGGCGCGATTCGCCGCGCAGCAGCGAATCCGAGGCCTGATCCAGCTCGGCAAATCCGGCCTGCAGCTCCTTGACCATCTCCATCGGAGGGCGCTTGCCCGTACCTGCCCGGAGCAGGTCCGCCATATGGCTGCGGATCACCAGCGCGATCCGCTCAAACACGGCAATCCTTGCGGATTCAGAGATCTGCGCAGCGTCAACCGCCTGCCACAGTGAGCGCATGTCAAACAGCTTGTCAGCCGCGACAAATGCGTTGGCAATCGCGTCGAGCGAAGCGCCTTCTTCCTCGGCCAGTTCAAAGGCTGGCAGCAGCCCCATCCGGTTGATGATGCGATTGGCGAGCTCGGTCGCCACCAATTCGCGCCGCAGCCGGTGCTGGCTGATCTGCTTGGAATAGCCATCACGCATCGCGCTGGGGAACATCGCGATCAGTGTTTCCTCCATCGCCTTGTCGCCCGCCAGATCGCTCGCCTCGATCGCGTCTTGCAAGACCAGCTTGGCTGAGGACAGCAGCACCGCCAGTTCCGGACGGGTCAGCCCGTTGCCATCGGCGGCCCGGCGCAGGAATGCGTCTGCGGATGCCAAGCCTTCGGTATGTCGATCAAGGTCACCCAGGTCCTCAAGCGTCTCGATCAACCGCGTGTAGGAAGCCGTGGCGCTAGCGCCACCCGATTCCGCGATTGAGAGCGCCAGCGCCTGCAGGCGATTGTCTTCCAGCACGATGTCGCTGACTTCGTCGGTCATCTCTTCGAGCAGCGTGTTGCGCTTCTTCTCGGACAGCTTGCCGGCGCTGCTGGCCGCGGCCAGCGCGATCTTGATGTTCACTTCATTGTCCGAGCAATCGACCCCGGCCGAATTGTCGATGAAGTCGGTGTTGATGCGTCCGCCAGCCAGCGAATAGGCGATGCGACCAGCCTGTGTGACGCCCAGATTGGCGCCTTCACCGATCACTTTGGCGCGAACCTCACCGGCCAATGCCCGCATCGTGTCATTGGCGGGATCACCGACATCGGCGTCATTCTCGCCAGCGGCCTTGATATAGGTGCCAATTCCGCCGAACCAGAACAGGTCAACCGGAGCCATAACGATCGCCTTGATCAGCGCTTCCGGCTCGATTTCCTTGGCCTCGATATCGAGCAAATCGCGCAGGCGCTTGTTGAGCTTGATGCTCTTGGCGCTGCGTGGGAAGACGCCGCCGCCCTTCGAAATCAGCGCCGGATTGTAATCCTCCCAGCTTGATCGTGGCAGGTCGAACAGACGCTTGCGTTCCTTCCAACTCTTGGCCGGATCGGGATCCGGATCGAGGAAAATATGGCGATGATCGTACGCAGCAACCAGCTTGATCGCTTTCGACAGCAACATGCCATTGCCAAACACATCGCCCGACATGTCGCCGCAGCCGGCCACGGTGACGCTGTCTTTCTGGACGTCGATGCCCATTTCGAGGAAGTGCCGCTGGACCGAGACCCACGCGCCGCGCGCGGTGATGCCCATCGCCTTGTGGTCATAGCCATTGGATCCGCCGCTTGCGAACGCATCACCAAGCCAGAAACCTTTCGCCTCAGCGATCGAGTTCGCCACGTCGGAAAAGCGTGCTGTCCCCTTGTCGGCAGCGACGACGAAATAGGGGTCTTCGCCATCATGGATCACCACATCCTTGGGATGGACGACCTTGCCGCGCACAAGATTGTCTGTGACCGACAGCAGCGTGCGGATGAACACTTCGTAACTGGCCTGGCCTTCCGCGGCCCAGCCTTCGCGATCCAGACTCGGCGAAGGCAATTGCTTGGGATAGAAGCCGCCTTTGGCGCCGGTCGGCACGATGACAGCGTTCTTGACCCGCTGTGCCTTCATCAAGCCGAGGATTTCGGTGCGGAAATCGTCGCGCCGGTCTGACCATCGCAAGCCGCCGCGTGCAATCACGCCAGCGCGCAAGTGGATCCCTTCCACCCGCCGCGAATAGACAAAGATCTCGCGCCAAGGCACCGGCTTGGGCAGGTTGGGCACGAGCGCGGAATCGATCTTGAAGGCAAGGGCTTCGGCGCCCGCTTCCGCAAAGGCATTGGTGCGCAGGATCGACGCGACGACCGCTTGGTAGAGCCGCAACAGACGATCATCATTGATGGCTGAAACGCCAGCCAGGCTGCGACTGAAGGCTGCCATGGCCGCTTCGGCTGCGGCGTTGCGATCGCCTTTGAAATTGGGGTCATGTCGAGCGATGAACAGATCAAGGATCGCACGTGTGACGCGGATGGCGCCAGCCATGGCATCGACCACGGTGTAGATCGTATAGCTGAGTCCCGTCTGGCGCAGATAGCGATAGAGCGCGCGCAGCCAATGCGCCTCTTCTGCGCTCAGTCCGGCACATACGACGAGGCGGTTGAAGCAATCATCCTCATCGGCGCCGTTGAGAACATCCGAAATGGCCTCCTCAATCGGTTGAGCGCGGTCGAGCACATCGTCGGCGCGCACGCCTTGATCGAGATCGAGCGTGAATTCGTGGATCGTCCCCAGTTCGCCGTGATCCAACGCCATCGGCACCAGCTTGACGACGTGGAAGCCAAAATTCTCAAGCGCAGGGACAGCATCTGAAAGCGATAGCGCGCCCTTGTTCTGATAGATCTTGAGCCGCAAGCGATCATCAGGATCCTTGGCCAGGCTGTAGAAGCGTGCGCCGCGCCATTCGTTATCGCCGCTTCCGAGCGATCGCAGGGCGATGATGTCGCGCGCGGCCTCATGGGTGTCATAACGCACGCGATATTCGGGCGGCAATGCGCCTGCGAGGCGGGCCGCGACCGCAGCCGCGCGGGTCGAATCCAGCGCGTCAGCGAGGTGCCGCTCAATTGCTTCACCCCAGCCGCGCAACATGTCTTGCAACTGGCCTTCCAGCTCGGCTTCGTTGGGAATCTCGCTGGCATTGCGAATGTCGAGCACGAATTGAAGTGTTGCCAACATGCCGCCTTCGACTTCGACGCTCCAATCGAGCACTTCGACCCCGGCATAGTCGGTCAGCATGTCTTCGATCTGTAGCCGGACCTGCGTCGAGAGAGCGTCGCGCGGCAGCCATACAAAGGCATAGACATGCCGCCCAAGGCTCGACTGCATCAGCGCCAGTCGTGGGCGCGGACGGTCAACCAGGCTCATCATGGTGGTCGCGATGCGCGCGATCGACGCCTGCTTGAACCCGACCAGAAGATCATAGGGCAAAGCGGTGAGCGCGTGCAGCAGCGCCTTGCCAGCATGGCCGCCCGGATCGAAGCCAAGCGAGTCGGTGATCTCGGTCAGATCTGCGCGCAGCAGCGGGACCTGGTCAGGGCGCGAAGCCAATGCAGCGCTGGTCCAGATGCCGGCATGGACCGAAAGCGATTCGACCGCTCTGCCCGGAGCATCGCGGCGACCTACGATGATGAGATCGAGCGGAGCCCGGCGGTGGACGTTGGAGATATGGTTGGCTTTGATGATCAGGACGTCGCGGGGCCGGCCGGCGGCGTCGCCGGAATCAAACCAGCCAAACGCCTTGTCGAAGGAATTGTCTGCCAGAACCTTGCGCGTGCTCTTGCGACACACGCCCAGCGCGCCCGATTGCTTGCCGTCGCGCTGCCGCTCAAGATAGCCCAGCTGGGTAAGCATGCCGCTGTTGAGCCATTCGAGGAATGCGGTCGCTTCATTGCCGACCGCGATCGAAGCGTCATGCTTCATCTTATCTTGCAATTTGGGCCAATCGCCGACCGCCGCGCGAACATCGCCCAATGTGGCGCGCAGTGCCGATTCCAGCGTTCGACGCTGGCGTGCGTCGATCCGCGGTGTTTCGATATAGACCATCGATTCGCGGATCGCGCCGGTCGCGCCATCCTTGCCCAGCGACTTGAGCTTGCCCGTGCCGTCGCGCGTGACCGAGATCACCGGGTGGATCAGCCGATCGATGGTCAGGCCTTGCGCAGCGATGGTCGCCGCAATCGAATCGACCAGAAACGGCATGTCATCATTGATGATCGCAATGCGCAGATAGCGGCGTTCTTCAGTCAGCGATTCGAGCGCCAGCGACGAGCGGTTGGTGCGCCGATTTGCGGCGGCTCCAAGAACAAAATCGGCTGCTTGATCAAGCGCATCCTGCGGAAGGTCGGTGTCTCCCGGAAGGATCGCCTTGGACAAATATTGCTTGAGCGCACTTCGCGTCGACTTCGAAACCATCGCCCTGCTCCGGGTAATTTTATTGTCGTTATGCGTATTATTTGGTCTCAGATACGCCTGTGACCCCCCTTTGTGCAAGCGAGATTCACGTCAAGCGCATGCTTTCCTCACGAAAGCCCTGGATATCAATTACGGCAAGTCAGCGTTGAGCGCCAATCGCGCGCTTTGGCCTCAGGCAGAGATCGATGGAGCGAGCGCATCCATCGTCATCTCAAGTGACCGTAGCCGCGCAGCTGGATCGAAAGTGGCGCCGCACAAAATGATCTCATCCGCCTGTGTGCGGTCGGTGAAGGCCGTGATCTTCTCGGCCACCTGCTCGCGCGTCCCCACTGCCGCTGCCTGCCCGAGATGATCGAGCATCGCTCGCGACGGTGCAGGCAGAGTTGAGGTGTAATCGGCGATCGGTGGCGGCAACTTGCCCGGCGAGCCGCTGCGAAGGCGAACAAAGCTCTGCTGCTGGCTTGAAGCGAGCAATTCGGCCTCAGCCTCGGTGTCAGCGGCGAAGACATTCATCGCCACCATAACATGCGGGCGATCGAGCGCTTCCGACGGCTGGAAATCGCGGCGATAGAGTGCCAGCGCTCCCTCGAGATGGTCGGGTGCGAAATGCGCGGCGAAGGCGTAGGGCATTCCCAGCCTGGCAGCGAGTTGAGCGCCGAACAGACTCGAGCCTAGCATCCACAATTCGACTTGAGCGCCCAAGCCGGGCGTGGCGTTGATCGGCAGCTCGACATCGCCGGTCAGCAAGGCTCTGAGCTCGACCACATCCTGCGGGAAATACTCGGCCGCCTGGTTGAGATCCTTGCGCAATGCGCGCTGCAATTCGGGCCCGGCGCCTGGCGCGCGCCCCAATCCAAGATCAACCCGGCCGGGAAACAGCGCGTCGAGCGTGCCGAATTGCTCGGCAATCTGGAATGGCGTGTGATTGGGCAGCATGATCCCGCCGGATCCGATCCGGATCGTGCTGGTGGCATTGCCGATATGTGCAAGCACGACCGAAGTCGCGCCGCCGGCAATACCGTCCATCGCATGGTGTTCGGCAACCCAGAACCTTTTGCACCCGACCGATTCCGCCGCCACCGCCAGTTCGGTCGCTGCCTGCATCGCCTGCGGCACCGTCCCACGTTCGCGGACCGGGACCAGATCGAGCACTGAATAATCGGTCATGGGGTTGCGTCTCCTGCGGCCTCCTCAGTCGCTTCTGGCCCAAGTTGAGCGAGATAGCCACGGGCAATCTCGGCTTCATCGGTGGTCGGCAACCGATCGATAATCGACTGCCAGCTTTGCCGAGCGGCATCGTCGCGCCCGTCGAGAATTGCGATCACTCCGGCCTCAAGCCCGATCTCCGGATCCATCGGGGCAAGGTCGGACGCGGTCTCGATTGCCTGCTGTGCTTCCGCCAGCCGATCAAGCCGCCGCAACAAGGTCGCGCGATAGAGCCAGGCCTCTTGCGAACCGGGCAGCAATGTCGTCGCCTTTTCAAGCGCCATAAGCGCCTCCTGAGGCCTTTCGAGAGCCACCAGCACCCTACCCCTATCGACCGCCGCAAAACCGCCCAGAGTGCCTTCTGAGGCGCTCTCAGCGTCGCTTTCTGCGGCGTTCAAGAGTGCCAGCGCTCCTGACAGATCGCCCGCGGCCAAAGCAGCATTTCCGGCCATGGTTCCGAACCGCGCTCGGGTGCGCAATTCCTCCTGCGGTGTCTCGTCGCGCGCCGCCGTGAAGGCGGTCTGCGCATCATCCCACAATTCGAGCCGTGTCGCTGCCAATCCCAGGCAATGATTGGCCAGGACACGCTCGGTTCCGACTGTCTGTTCGCGTTGGATCTGGGCCTGCGAATGCGCGCGCGACGCGTCTTGCTCAATCTGGTCCAGACATTTCGAGAGCCACCCGCTGATCGCATTCTCTTCAGGACTCGCCTCGCGCTGAGGGCGATCGCGCATCTGATCGGCAAATTGCTCATTGCCCGGCAGGGGCACGCCCTGTCCGACTTGGAGCAGCAAGGCAAGAAGGGGCGAAACAGACAAAGGGCGGTCCTCCGATCAGTAAAAGCTGTCCACGACCTGCTTGAGCAAAGCAATATCCTGCTCGCGCGAAAGTCGATGATCGCCGTCCTTGACGAAGGTCATATGTACATCATCCGAACGCAGGGCGGCAGAAAGTTCGAGACTTGTCTGCCACGGAACATCGGCATCGCACTGGCCGTGGAGCAGACAAACCGGGCAATCGATCGCGATATCGCTGTCGAGCTTCAGATTGGCTTCGCCATCTGCGAAGAAGCCGGGATGGGTCGGCGTGGGTTCGGGGCCGTAGGGATTGTCTTCGTAGAGGATCTCGCCGGACGCGAGTGTTGCGCGTTGCTCGTCATCAAATCCCCATCGGGTAAAGTCAGGTGCGGCAGCGATCCCGATCATGCCGGCCAGGCGATCGCCGAGCTGCTCCGCGACCAACAGCATCAGCCATCCGCCCATCGATGAGCCGACCAGCAGGATCGGCCCTTTGATATGGGCATCAATCAGCGCCAGCACTTCGTCGCGCCAGCGTGTCAGCGTTCCGTCCGCAAACTCGCCTGAGCTGGAACCACAGCCCGAATAGTCGAGCAGCAGGCAGGCACGGCGCTGCTCGCGCGCTTCGGCAAACAGCGAGGTCGCCTTGCCCCCATCCATGTCCGACATATAGCCAGGCAGGAACACGAGTGTAGGGCCAGAACCCGCCGTGTGGCGGAACGCAATCGCCCGTCCATCGGGCATGTTGTGAGTGAGAATATCGGTCATTGCTCGCTCCATGTATGGCGAGTGCGACACTCCGCAAGCTTTTCATGCACGCCAGCCTGTGTCATCGCGTCGCCATCAATCGATCCTAGGCAGAGGATATGAGCATGACCGACCACGCCGCACCGCCCGCCCCCAACGCCAAAGCCATTTCGCGCCGGGGCTTGTTCCAGATTGCCGGTGCGAGCGCTGCCGTCGCGGCCACGCCCGCTGCCGCCAGCTCCTTTGGCAGCGGCTTCACGCACAATGTCGCCAGCGGCGAACCGCATGCCAGCAGCGTGCTGTTGTGGACTCGCTATGTCGCCGATGCTGAAACCACGCTTGAATGGCAGGTCGCGACTTCGTTGGATTTCTCAAGCGTCGTTTCAGAGGGCCAGGTCCAGGCTTCTCCCGGCCGCGATTGGTGCGCCAAGGCGATCGCCAGCGGGCTTGAGCCTGACAGCTGGTATTACTTCCGCTTCGTTGCGCCTGACGGCTCGTTCTCGCCAGTCGGGCGGACCCGGACTCTGCCGCAGGGGCCAACCGCGCGGTTCCGCATGGCGGTCTTCTCGTGCTCGAATTACGGCTTTGGCTATTTCAATTCCTACGCGCATGCCGCCGAAGCCAATGATTGCGACCTCGCCCTGCATCTGGGCGATTACATCTACGAATATGGGCGCGGGACCTATCCCTCGACCGGCCAGGCGCACCCCGATCGCGCGCTCAATTTCGGATCCGAGATTGTCGCTCTGTCCGACTACCGCACCCGCTATGCCACCTATCGCGCGGATCCGGATCTTCAGCGGCTGCACCAATTGGTGCCGATGATTGCGGTGTGGGACGATCACGAGAGCGCCAATGACAGCTGGAAGGATGGGGCCCAGAACCACCAGCCCGAGACTGAGGGCGAATGGGAGGTCCGCAAGGCGGCCGCCAAGCGTGTCTATCGCGAATGGATGCCGGTCTCTGACGAAGCCTATGCGCGCTATCAGGTCGGTGATCTCGCGACATTGTTCCGCTTGGACACGCGACTCGAAGGTCGCGAGGAGCAATTCGACCTGCGCGAACTGCTTGCCGGCAAGACCGATCCTGAGAGCATGATCGCGACGCTGGAAGCATTCCGCGACGGCGAATGGTCTGATCCCGAGCGGCAATTGCTGGGCGAAGCGCAGGACCAGTGGCTGGCAGAGGGTTTGGCAACATCGACAGCTGGCGGGACAACCTGGCAAGTGCTGGTCCAGCAAGTCTTGATCGGCAAGCTTAAATCGCCGCCCAGCATGATCGACCTGATCAGCGACGATATGCCGGCTTTCATCCGCAACCGCTTGCAGGCTTCGGCCATGGCATCGCGTGCTGGCGTCCCGCTCAATATGGATGCGTGGGATGGCTATCCAGCTGCGCGCGAGCGCGTGTTCCAGGCCGCGCTGGAAGCCGATGCCAATCTCTTCGTGGTGGCAGGTGACACGCATAATGGCTGGGCGTTTGATCTCGGCCAGCAGGGAGAGAAAGTCGGTGTCGAGTTCGGCGTTTCGTCGGTGAGTTCGCCCGGATTTGAGACTTTCCTGCCGATGGTCGCTCCGGATGACATGGCGGCGCAGCTGGTCGAAACCAATGACGAGCTGCAATGGGCTGACACCAGCCATCGCGGATATATGGTGGTGGAACTGACCCCGATGACTGCGACCACTGAATATCGCTTTGTCGCCGGGATCAGGCAGCGCTCGACGAGGTTGGCGGGGACCAAGCGCTTCACCACTGCCGCGGGCTCGAACACTCTGTCCGCTTAGTCGCGGCTGAAAATCTCTTCGATTGTCAGCTCGAACACGTCGGCGATCTTGAAGGCCAGCGGCAGCGAGGGATCGTAGCGGCCCTTCTCGATCGCGTTGACACTCTGGCGACTGACAGCGAGCCGGTCCGCTAGGTCCTGCTGGCTCCAGTCGCGCTCAGCGCGCAGAACTTTGAGGCGATTGTTCACGCTGCCCCCCAGGTGCCGTGCTCGATCCGATTGGCGAGTGCGCCCACGAACAGGCCAAGGAACCAGATCACCGCGAACCAATAAGCATCGATATGGGTGACCAGGTCAGCGCTTTCGAGAAAGCCCCAGATCGACGCAGCGCTGAGAGCGAGCGCGGAAGCGATGAGCGTCTGGCGCACTGTCAGCATACGGATGAATTCATCGGTCTCTTCGACGATCAATCGGCCAATCGCCCAGAAAATGCCGATCACGGCGCAGCCGGGCAGGGCTGCGACGACATAGCGCGCCGCGAGCGGGACATCGCCGAGCTGGTCGACAAAGGTAAGCGCAGCGAAGGTCGCGAGATAGAGTGAGGTGAACAGCGCAACCCGCTTGATGTAGCGGCGCTGAGCCAATCCCTTCTGCACGCAGTCGCCGGTGCCGGCGGCGTTCTTGTTGAGCATGGCCCGGAACATCGCGAACATAGTCGCGATCGGGGTGATCAGCAGGATCAGCACCACGGTCTCATTTTCGATCGCTTCGCTCAGCGCCAGGCCAGCGATGGTTGCGGTCGACGCGAAGGTCATGCCGAGCCAGAAGACCGGCCCGCGACCCAAAAATCCGCTTGGCTGAGTGATTTGCTCGGTCATTGCAGGCAACCCCGACCGCAACCGTTATCGGCCTGGAGTGAGCCCCATGCAGCGCCGGAGAGACCGGTAATCACGCCGATTGATGCGCCATTGCTGAGATTCATCACATTCATCACCACAGCGGCGAGGAGAATGATTGCGGCCCAGATCAGGGCCTTGCTTTGAACTGACATTGGTCAAGCTTCCTTTCAACTATGGAAAGGATACTTGTCATTGATTCGTGCAAATGTCAAGTTTGCTTTCCAAAAAGGAGCGCTTCCTTTCCGATTGAGCTGGATCTGCATTCGGTAATGACATCGCAATCTGTCGTGCCTATATCGTCGCCATGGCCAAGCCAGTGATCTTGACGACTACCACCACCACCCCGGCATTCCGGGGGCGGATGGTCGCGGCCTGATCGCGGCGCACCGCCACCCGGCTTCGGGTGGCGCGGTGTTGGCCCCCTGAAATCGGTCTGAAACCTCAACACCGCACTTCAAGCGTGCGCGCACTTGTGCCATGGGCGCGCCAAACGATACGGAATTGATCGATGACCGAATTGCTCAAAATCAGCCTGCCCGATGGCTCAGTGCGCGAAATGGAAGCTGGCAGCACGCCGGCTGATGTCGCCGCTGCGATCGGGCCGGGCCTGGCCAAGGCCGCGCTCGCCGCGCGCGTCGACGGGGAAGTGCGCGATCTCAACCGCCCGTTTGAAGGCGACGCTGAATTGGCGTTGATCACTGCGCGTGACGAGGAAGACGCGCTTGAACTCGTTCGCCACGACTATGCGCATATTCTGGCCGAGGCTGTCCAAGCCTTGTGGCCCGGCACGCAAATCACCTTCGGCCCAGCCACCGATGATGGTTTCTATTACGACGTGATGGCGCCAGCCTCGCGCGATCCCTTCAGCATGGATGATCTTCCCGCGATCGAAGAGAAGATGCGCGAAATCATCAAGGCCGACAAACCGCTGCGCCGCGAAGTGTGGTCACGCCAGCAGCTGATCGAGAAATGGGACAGCGAAGGCGAGGCCTTCAAGGCTGAATGGGCCAAGGAGCTCCCCGAAGATGAGGAGCTGACAGTCTATTGGTCAGGCGATGACTGGCTCGACATGTGTCGCGGCCCGCACCTTGCCTCGACCGGCAAGCTTGATCCGCAAGCATTCAAGCTGATGCGGGTGGCAGGTGCCTATTGGCGTGGTGACCAGCGCAACGCGCAGCTGACGCGCATCTATGGCACTGGCTGGCTCAACAAGAAGCAGCTCAACGCTCACCTCCACCGCCTGGAAGAAGCGGCCAAGCGCGACCACCGCAAGCTCGGTCGCGAGATGGATCTGTTCCACTTGCAAGAAGAAGCGCATGGCAGCGTGTTCTGGCACCCCAAGGGCTATCGCATCTGGCGCGAGCTGGAAGCCTATATGCGCCGCAAGATGGATGGCGGCGGCTATCGTGAGATCAAGACGCCACAAGTGATGGATGTGCGCCAGTGGGAGCAATCCGGCCACTGGGGCAAATATGCCGAAAACATGTTTGCCGTTCCCGATATCGTCCCTGACGTCGACGAAGAAAGCGGCGTGGCGGCCCCCAAGGTCGCCGCAGATGCCGATTGGATGGCGATCAAGCCGATGAACTGCCCCGCCCACGTGCTGGTGTTCAAGCAGGGCATCACTTCTTATCGCGATCTGCCGATCAGGCTGGGCGAGATGGGGTGCTGCCACCGCAACGAACCGCATGGCGCGCTGCACGGATTGATGCGCGTGCGCCAGTTCACGCAGGACGATGCGCATATCTTCTGCACCGAAGATCAGGTTGTCGAAGAGGTTCAGCGCTTCTGCCAGCTGGCGGACGGAGTCTACAAGGATTTCGGCTTCAAATACGAGATCAAGCTCGCGCTGCGTCCGGAGAAACGGTTCGGCTCGGAAGCGGATTGGGACAAGGCCGAGCAGGAATTGCGCGACGCCGTGGTCCAAGCCGGAATGGCCAATGAGGAATTCGGCTGGGAAGAACTTCCGGGCGAAGGCGCATTCTACGCTCCCAAGCTCGAATGGCATCTGACCGACGCGATTGGTCGCACTTGGCAGGTCGGAACGATCCAGTCCGATCGCGTGCTGCCCGATCGCCTCGACGCCACCTATATTGGCGAGGATGGCGAGAAGCATCGCCCGGTCATGCTGCACCGCGCGATTTTCGGCTCTTATGAGCGATTTATCGGCATCTTGATCGAGCATTATGCTGGCCGTCTGCCAGTGTGGCTTGCGCCGATGCAGGCGGTTGTCGCGCCGATCGTCTCCGACGTTGATGGCTATGCGCAGGAGATCGAAGCCAAACTGGTCGCAGCGGGCCTGCGCGCCAGTTCGGACCTTCGCAACGAGAAGATCAACTACAAGATCCGCGAACATTCGCTGGCGAAGGTCCCGCATCTGCTCGTCGTCGGCAAGCGTGAGGCCGAAGAGGGCACAATTGCCATGCGGACCCTGGGCGAAAAGGAACAGCAAGTCCTGTCCGTCGATGAGGCAATCGCGCAGCTCACTTCTGCCGCCACACCGCCAGATCTGAGAGATTAGCCCTTTGGACCTGCTCGCTGGTTTCAGCGCGACGCAGATCGCGATTGCGGTTGTGGCTACCTTTGGAGCAGCCTTCATTCGCGGGCTGACCGGGTTTGGCTTTGGCATCCTGCTGGTGCCGATCCTCGCTCTCGCATTGACGCCGGTCCAGGCCGTGCTCGCGATCAATGTCATGGCCGGCCTGCTGGCATTGAGCGAGATCCGCTACATCCTGCGCGAAGCCGAACGGTCTGCGCTGACGATCAGCATTCTGGTGGTGATCGCGACCGCACCGGGATTGATGCTGCTCGCCGCGACGCCGCAGGGTCTTGCGCGGCTTCTGATCGCGCTGGTCGCGCTGTCGGCGTTCTTCGCGATCCTGCTGCCTCAGCGCCAGGCGCACATTCCCGGTCCAATTACGACCGGGCTCACCGGCCTATCCGCCGGTATCCTCACCGGCTTTGCCGCGATGCCCGGGCCGCCGGTCGTGCCCTATTATGTCGGGCGCGATATTCCGCGTCAGACAGCGCGCGCTTCGATGATCGGTGTGTTCGGCGTGGCAGCCATAGCCGGGATCGGCTCAGGCGCGGCGATTGGCGTGCTCGAATGGCGCACTCTGTGGCTTGGCCTCGGCCTGTTTCCGCTGGTCCTGCTGGGCAATTGGATCGGGTCGCTCGCCTTTGGCAAGGTCAGCGATCGATTGTGGCGCAGCTTCGTTGCGATCGTGCTGGCAGCGGCGGCTTTGGCCGCTTTGATCAAGCTGCTCGACTAAGCGATCCAGCGCGCAGCGAGCACGTCGCCCCCACCCGGCACCCGCAGGACAAGGGCAAAGCGATCCGCACCTGGATATTGCAGCATGTCGCCGCGCAGGAGGTGGCTGCCTTTGCCCCCCTGCCAGCTGCCGATCACGGTCTCATTCAGCAGCACATTGGTGTAGCCGATGCTGCGACCACGGTTTTCGCCGCGGCCAATCTGCACAGTTTCGTGGCTCGAAACCGCCATCAGCACCAGTTCGGCGCGCCTGTTGGTGCGGCCGCCAATACCGATTCCGATATCGCCATTCTCGCCATGCTGTACGCGGATGATTGCGCTGCGTTGCGGACGGGCGCGAGCGATCTGGCCGCGAACTTGCCGTTCGCGCGATCCGACCGCGCCAAACATGCCATCGGTAACGATCTGCGGTGTGTAGACCCCGTTGCGCCCCTCGAGATTGCGCCTGGCATAGGTGCGTTGGAGGTTGGTGTTCTCTTCGCGCGCCAGAGTGTCCTTCCAGCCAAGTCGATCCCAATAGGTCACGGGTCGGGAAATCACGACAAGGCCTGGTTCTTGAGCGAGCCGTGCAGCCAATCGGTCAGCCGGCGGGCATGATGAGCAGCCCTGGCTGGTGAACAGTTCGAGCAGGACCGGCTCGCTGCCGGGAGATGATGCAGAGCCGCTCTGCGCTTGCGACACATCGGGGGCGATCACTGCGGCCCCGGCAAGAGCAAGCCAGCCAAGCAACAGGGCGGTCATCGATTTGATCACGGGTATTCTCCCAGACGAAAGGGTCTAGAGAGAGTTCGCTCGAAAGATCGGGAAGGTTACGCGCGGGAAAGGCGCATCAAAATGGCAGCGGCTGACCAGCCAGGATCAGAGCCGCAGCGCAGCCGAGTACAATCATGCCTCGGGCAATATCGTGCGAACGATCAAGCGTCGCGCGCTGGACTGTGTTGGTAAGGGCGATAGCCTTGCTCATACGGCGAAGGATCGCGGCAATGTCCTAATGAACCGTTAACTCTGCCCTAGAGCGCTGGCATTTGCTGGCTGGCGCAATGAAAACCGCCGCCGCCCGCCAGGACGGCATCAGCGGGCAAGCCGATCGTTTCGCGATCAGGGAAGTGCGCGGCAATCGCAGCCACACCCGCCTCGTCATAGGGTGAGCCAAAGGTGGGCACCACCACGCAATGGCTTGTGATCGCAAAATTGGCATAGCTTGCCGGTTCGATCTCGCCGTCGCGAAGAATCAGGCCGGGCGACGGAATGGTCGCTGTCTCCACTCCAAATTGCTCGATGCGCCGCTTGGCATCGGCATAGATCGCCGCATTGGGATCATCCGCTCCGCTCGCCTCGGGGACGAGCATGCGATTGGGCGCAACGAACCGCGCCAAATTGTCGATATGGCCATCGGTATGATCGTTGATCAGGCCATCGCCGAGCCACAACACGCGATCGAAGCCGAGCATGGATTGAAGCCTGTCCTCCATCGCCTCACGACTCAGGTCCGGATTGCGGTTGGGGTTGAGCAGGCATTGCTCGGTCGTCGCCACCAGCCCCGTCCCGTCGCCGTCAATTGCACCGCCTTCAAGCACCATCGGGTCACTCTGCACCGGCAAGCCAGCGTCTTGCGCAAGCTCAGCCCCGATCGCCTCGTCCCCATCCATTTTGTATTTTCCGCCCCAGCCATTGAATCCGAAACGCCGGGCTTCGCACCTTTCGCCATTGCGCACGACCAAGGGGCCGGTGTCGCGCAGCCAGATATCGCCATAGCGACGCTGTTCGATTGTGACCGCCGCGCTGACCAATTGTCTGGCGCGAGCGGCATTGGCCTCGTCCCTGACAATCAGCCGCACACCCTGACCGCTTTCGGCGACCGTGCTCGCAAACGCAGCGATCTGCTGCTGCGCTGGCTCGAGCACGCCAGGCCATTCCTCGGCCAGATGCGGAAAGCCGATCCACAGCCATTCTTGCGGCGCCCATTCGGGAGGCATCAAGAGGGCCATGAACCGGCTTTCGTTGCTAGCAAAAGGTGATCAGCAGCCGGTATCGGCGCTGGCGCAGCTTTCGTCGCGTGTGGCGCGGAATTCATCGCCTTCATTCCAGTTGGGCCAGCTGGTGCTCATCGCCATCATCCGGCTCAAGCGATAGAACAGGCCAACATCGGCCATCGCGCCGGTCCAGACCCAATTCTCGTCGAACTCGTCCTTGGGCGCGTGGTATTTGTTGACGCGATAATCCTCGGCATAGGCGTCGCCTGCCGCGGTGCCACCATCTACCAGATCGCGCCCACCGGTGAGGTAGAGCATTGGCACGCCGCGCTTGGCAAAGGCGAAGTGATCGGAACGATAGTAATAGCCGGCCTCGGGCGCCGGGTTGGGCGTTGCCGTGCGATCAACCGCGGCCAGCCCCGCATCGAGGAACTGGTCGAGCTGCGACTTGCCTAAGCCGACGACTGTGATGTCATTCGCCGGGCCGGTCATCTGCAAGGCATCGATGTTGATTCCGCTGACCGTCTGATCGAGCGGATAGATCGGGTTCGCAGCGTAATAGTCAGCGCCCAGTAGGCCCGATTCTTCGGCCGTCACCGCCAGAAAGACCAGGCTGCGGCGTGGTGCACCCGCTTTGGCGTGGGCCTCTGCAATCGCAATGATCGCCGATGTGCCGGTGGCATTGTCAATCGCGCCATTGCAGATGTCGTCACCATCGGGCGCTGGGGTGCAGCGACCCAAATGGTCCCAATGGGCGGTGTGAAAGACATATTCGTCTGGCGCTTCACTGCCCGGCAAAATGCCGATCACGTTTTGTGACGTGAAGTTGCGGAAGCTGTTTTCAAAGCTTGTCGATGCGTTGAGGCCAAGCTCAACCGCTTCGAAATCTTCGGACTGAGCGGCTGCCGTCAGACTGGTAAGGTCTTGGCCAGCGGCAGCAAGAATCTCACGCGCTACGTCCTTTTGGATCCATCCATTCATGCTCGTCATCGGTGGCGCGCTGTCGCCCCGTGAAGCGTAGGATTGGGTGCCAGACCAGGAGCTTTCGACGACGTTCCAGCCATAGCTCGCCGGCGCGGTGTCATGGATGATCAAAGCGGCCGCAGCGCCTTGACGCCCGGCCTCTTCAAACTTGTAGGTCCAGCGCCCGTAATAGGTCATGGCCCGTCCGTTGAAGGTGCCTTCCAGATCTTCGCTCTGCCAGTCCGGATCGTTGACCAACATGACCACGGTCTTGCCGGTGACGTCGACACCCTCATAGTCATTCCAGCCGCGCTCAGGCGCATTGATGCCATATCCGACAAACACCATCTCGCTGTTTGCCAGCTGAATGCTTTCTTCCTCTTGATAGGTGACGCCGACCCATTCGGCCCCGAAATCATAGACCAGGTCGGTTTCACCATTGGTGACCGTCAGGGGAGCGAAATTGGATCCACCGATCTCGATTAAAGGCACGTCCTGGACCCAGGAATCGCCATTGCCGGGAGAAAGCCCTGCGGCTTCGAATTTCTCGACCAGATAGGCGACGGTCTTTGCGCCGCCAGCGGTGCCAGGCATGCGCCCTTCAAAATCATCGCCAGACATTTCGCGGGTTATGTCGACCAGCGTGGCTTCAGTGATATCGCCAGCTTCCACTTCGGGGACGTCAAGCTGGACTGTGTCATCACCGCCAAGCATGCCGTCGCAGCCTGCAAGTGCCAAAGCGCCGGCGGCAAGGCCGGCCAGACCCAAAAAGCGGGTATTCATGGGGTAAATCCTCTCATCTCAAACTGCGCGTTGTCTTGCGAGGATGGGAAAGCCCGGTCAAGAGGAAGCAATGACAGAGGAGAAGGCAGTCGATTGGGATAGTGCGATCGCCAGGGCACGGGCTGAAGCTCCGTTCCTGGCCCGGTCACTCGATCGCATGCCCGACCTTGCTCACCTGCTCGAGCAGGGTGAGATTGACGCGGCTCTGGCCTGGGCCGGGCAAACCGGCACGGACGAACCCGATCTCGCGGTGGCCTTGCGGCGCGAGCGTGTGGCGCTGTCGACCGCGCTGGCGATCGGAGATCTAGCCGGCGCTCTTGATCTGCGGCGCATCGTCACGGACCTGTCGGATTGCGCAGACCGCTCGCTCGATCGTGCCATAGCTGATGCGATCAACAAACGCGTCGATGGTGCGGCGTCACAGGGCATGGTTGCGCTGGCTTTGGGCAAACAGGGCGCGCACGAACTCAATTACTCATCGGACATTGACCCGATCCTGCTGTTCGATCCCGACACTCTGCCGCGCCGAGAAAAGGACGAACCGGGCGAAGCCGCGCGCCGCTATGCGCAGCATGTCGTCAAGCTGCTGTCAGAGAACACCGCCGACGGATTTGTGTTTCGTGTCGATTTGCGGCTGCGGCCATCGAGCGAGGTCTCGCCGCCTGCCATCTCACTCTCTTCAGCACAGGCGCATTATGAGAGTTCGGCGCTGGCGTGGGAGCGCGCAGCCTTTGTTCGCGCCCGTGCAGCGGCAGGCGATATCGCTGCGGGGGAACAATTCCTTGAGACCATCAAGCCCTTTGTGTGGCGGTCCAACCTCGATTTTGGCGCCGTGGCGGAAATCCGCCGGCTGACAGCTCAGATCCGCCTCAATTACGACGGACTGCAACAGCCGGGCCCCGGGTTCGATCTCAAGCGCGGGCGGGGCGGTATCCGTGAGATCGAATTTTTCGCGCAGACGCACCAATTGATCCATGGCGGTCGCGATCCGAGTCTTCGTGTCCGCGGCACAAGAGCGGCGCTGGATGCGCTGGCCGAAGCCAGTCTTATCTCCCATGACGACGCGGTCGAGCTTGGCCTTTGCTATGATCGATTGCGCACGCTGGAGCATCGCCTGCAGATGATCCACGATCGCCAGACCCACAGTCTGCCGCAGGGCGATGCGCTTGATGCTGTCGCTCGGCTCGATGGCTTGCCCGATGGCGATGCGCTGGTCAGCGAATTGCGCGACCTCACCGAACGAGTGGGTCGCAGCTATGATCAATTGATTGGCGAAGAGGATGCCCGGCCGGTCGCAACAAGTCAGTCCGCGCCAGCGGAACCCACGCCATCCGAGCCAGAAGTGGGACTGCGCAGCCAATTGGAACGGCGGATCCTCGGCTGGCGCGATGGGCGCTATCAATCGCTCCGGACACCACAGGCGCTTGAGGCGTTTGACGCCATTCAGCCGGTCCTGTTCGACGCCTTGAGCGAAGCGTCAGACCCGATCCGGGCGATGGCGCGGTGGGAGAGCATGCTCGAAAAGGCCTCCTCGGCGATCAACCTGTTCCACTTGCTCGACGCGCGTCCCGGCTTGCTCAAACGGCTGGTGTCAACGCTCACCATGGCGCCGACTCTGGCCGACGAGCTCGGCCGCCGTCCGGAATTGCTCGACGCGCTGATTGATCGCAGCGCGCTCGATCTTCCGGGATCCGTCGATCAAATCGCAGCGCGGATGCGAGAGCTCGCTCAGCGCGATGACTATGAGGCGCAGCTGGATTCAATCCGCGTGGTGACGAGCGAATTGCGCTTTGCGCTTGGCGTCCAGCTGATCGAAGGGCGGCACGATCCGCTCGATATCGGGCGCGCTCTGTCGCGCGCTGCCGAAGCGGGGATTCATGTGGCGACGCAGGCGACGGCGCAGGAATTCGCCGCTGCGCATGGACAAATCGAGGGAGCAGAATTGCTCGCACTGGGGTTGGGAAGGCTCGGCGGCGGTGTTCTGACCCATGCGTCGGATCTCGATCTCGTCTTTCTGTTCACCGGCAGCTTTGACGCGCAATCGGACGGTGCGCGCCCGCTCAGCGCGACAATGTATTTCAATCGCTTGGCGCAGCGAGTCAGCGGTGCCTTGTCTGTCCCCACCGCGCAGGGCGCTTTGTACGAGGTTGACACGCGGCTGCGTCCGCAAGGCAATCAAGGCCCCTTGGCGGTCTCGGTTGACGCCTTTTCCAAATATCAGCGCGAATCCGCCTGGACCTGGGAGCATATGGCGCTCACCAGAGCCCGAGCGCTGCTTGGATCAGTCTCGGCCCGTGCGCGGCTTGAGCAAGAGATCGGCGCCGTGCTTGGCAAGGTCCGCGAGCGCGCAGCCCTGCGCAAGGATGTGCTCAAAATGCGTTCGGAGATGGCGCAGCACAAACCGCCTTCTGGTGCGCTGGATGTGAAGCTGCAACGCGGTGGCTTGGTCGATCTCGAATTTGTGATCCATTTCCTCCAGCTTGAGCATGGCCATCAATCGCCGGACATTATTGCGCCTGACCTGGGCGATGCGCTGATTGCTCTGGTTGCCGCTGGCCTTGTCCCCGAGAGCTTGATCCACGCGCATGCCCTGATGACCCGGATGCTGATTGCCGGCAGATTGCTCGCTCCGTTGAACCGGGCGCCGCACCCAGCATCGGCTTTGCAGCTGGCGAAATCCTGCGAGGCAGATTCTTTCACGGAACTGCTGGAAAAACTCGCAATTGCCCGGCAAAGCGTCGCGCAAGTTTGGGCAGCAGTGTTCGAACAGCAATTGGAGATTGAATGATGAGCAATGTTCCCGAGATTGGCGATGCGCTTCCGGATATCGCCATGGGCACGCCCGATGGTGGCAGCGTCAAGGCGTCGGACTATCTCGGCAAGAAGCTGGTTGTCTTCTTCTACCCCAAGGACAACACGCCGGGTTGCACCACCGAAGCGAAGGACTTCACCGCGCTCAAGGATCAATTTGACGCCGCAGGTGTCGAACTGCTCGGCGTGAGCAAGGACAGCGCCAAGAAGCACTTGAATTTCATCGCCAAGCACGAGCTGACAACCCCACTGGCGACTGATGCCGAAGAAGGTGGATTGTCGGACGCGCTCGGCGTCTGGGCCGAAAAGAAGATGTACGGCAAAACCTTCATGGGCATGGTCCGGTCGACCTATCTGGTCGGCGCCGATGGCAAGATCGTGCAGATCTGGCGCAAGGTGAAAGTCAAAGGTCACGCCGACGAAGTTCTGGCCGCCGCTCAAGCGCTCTGAGCACGATGCAATCGATCGCTTCTGCAATTCGCGATGCGCTGTTGACCGGCGAGCCGCGGGCGAAATGCTTCGCGACGCGCCGATTGGTGCGTCAGTGGCGCAAAGGCGAACTTGCGTGGCGGTTTGACCAGATGATGCCCGACGAACCGGCCCGCCCCGATCGTCCAGAATTGCTGCCGCCCAACAAGATGCCCAAACGCGGCAAGGCAGGATCGGAGCGATCACGGATCGCTCTGTGGCACTCGCTTGCTCATATTGAATTCGTCGCGATCGATCTCGCGCTCGACATGGCCGGCCGCTTTGGCGAACAGATGGGAGAGGACTTTGTCTCCGATTTCCTAGATGTCGCGGCGGATGAAGCGATGCATTTCGCATTGCTGGCGCGCAAACTCGAAGCGCATGGCAGCTTTTATGGCGCTTTGCCCGCGCATGGCGGGTTGTGGCAGGCTGCACACGAGACGCGTCACGATGTTGCGGCGCGCTTGGCGATCGTTCCGATGGTGCTGGAAGCGCGCGGTCTGGATGTGACTCCCGCCACACTTGAGCGCGTCAAAGCGATCGGAGACGAGCGCGGTGCAAAGATTCTTGCGCGAATCCTTGACGACGAGATTCGTCATGTCGCCTATGGGACCAAGCACTTTGTCTCCCTTGCGCAAAAACAGGGTAAATCCCCTGAAACCACGTGGAAACGGCTTGTTCAGACCTATTTTCGGGGTGCCGTTAAGCCGCCATTCAACGATTCGGCGCGTCTTGCAGCCGGTTTGTCGCGAGACTTTTACGCAGATGTTGCGATTTAACGAATCCACCCGATAACTCGCATTTCGTAATTATTGGCGCAACAAGCGTCGAAACAAAGGGCCGGCCATTAGATGTTCATGTTGCAGCGCAAGCTTGCCAGGACCAGTGCCTTGCTTGGGTCAGCTGTCGCGATAATCGCGGCTTCGCCGGTCGCCGCAAACACATCTGCCAATTCGGCAGCCGTGGATATTGTCGAGCCCGTTCGCGAAACCAGCGAAGAAACCCTGACCACTGGAGATCAGAGTTTTCGTGAGCTGTTTGCCAGCTGGCAGGCGCTTGACGAAAATGGCCCCGGTTCGCCGGTCGAGCAGCCGAGCGTCTCAATTCCCTCGCTGATGCCAATTCAGGGTGGGCGGATGAGCAGCGGCTATGGCATGCGCAACCATCCGGTCCTGCGCAAGCGCAAGAAGCACAATGGCGTTGATCTCGCCGCTCCCACCGGAACGCCTGTCTATGCCACTGCAGATGGCATGATCACGCGGGCAGATTGGTTTTCCAGCTACGGCCTTTACGTCAGCATCGATCACGGTGCTGAACTTGAAACACGCTATGCTCACATGTCGCGACTTGCAGTCGCTGAGGGTGAGCCGATTCGCAAAGGCGACATCATCGGATATGTTGGTTCGACCGGACGGTCGACCGGCCCTCACCTGCATTATGAAGTGCGCGTGGACGGGGTTGCAGTCGATCCGATTCCCTATATGGTGGAAACCGAAGCGCAGCGGATATTTGCCGAGGCTCCTGCTGAAGAGGAAGGCCAAGGCGGCGAATAGCCGGGCTTAGAAATCCCCGCCTGGAAGCGGGTCGGACATTGGAGAGGGTGTCCGAATATTGGCGGCGGGTTTTCCCGCCGCCTTTTTTTTGATCCGACGCTGCGCCGATTCCTTCGAAATCACTTGCGAGCCGCGCCGCTTGCAGTAGGTTTTCTCTCGCAACTGAGGCCGCTCAAGCGGCCCTGATGGAGAGAGACAGCAGCATGCACCCAATTGCGCACGCGCAAACCCGCCCTGATCAGCCCGCGATCATCATGGCCGGAAGCGGCCACACCGTGACCTATGGTGAGATGGATGCATTGGCGAATCGGTTCGCCCACCTCTTGCGCGCACGCGGCTTGTCTCCGGATGACCCCTTTGCCGTGCTGCTCGAAAACACGCATCACTATTTCACGCTGGTGTGGGGCTCACAGCGTGCGGGCACTTTGCTTGTGCCGATCTCGACCCGGCTGACCGCGCCTGAGATTTCCTACATTCTCAAGGACAGCGGCTCGAAGCTGCTCATCACCTCACGAGTCTTTGACGGGGTGATGGGCGATATTCGCGCGGAATGCCCCGATCTCGATATCCTCGTAGTCGGCGGCGAAGGCGAGGAAGATTTCGAAGAGGTGCTGGCTGCACATCCTGCCGAACCGATCGCCGACCAGAGGGCAGGCGCGACCATGCTCTACAGTTCGGGCACGACCGGGCGGCCCAAAGGCATCCGCCCGGCGCCGCCAGAGGATCCGGATCCCCAGGCTGTGGTGCCGTTCCTGGGCCTTGCGACCATGGGGGCCGGGATGCCGGTCGATGGATCGATGGTCTATCTCTCACCGGCGCCGCTCTATCACGCCGCGCCGCTGGCTTGGTGCTCTGCCGCGCAGCGTCTGGGTGGCACCCTGGTCGTGCTCGAAAAATTTGATCCCGAAGGCGCCTTGGCCGCGATCGAGAAGTACAAGGTGACTGACAGTCAGTGGGTGCCGACCCACTTCGTCCGCTTCCTCAAACTCGATCCCGAGATTCGCGAACGCTACGATCTGTCGAGCCATAAGCGCGCCTTGCACGCGGCGGCGCCATGCCCGGTTCCGATCAAGCATCAGATGATCGAATGGTGGGGCCCGATCGTGAACGAATATTATGCCGGATCGGAATCGATCGGCATGACCATGATCCACGCTCCCGACTGGCTCAACCACCCGGGCAGCGTCGGCAAGGCGATCTGGGGCACGATCCATGTCTGCGGCCCCGACGGCGAAGAGCTCCCTGCGGGTGAGGATGGCTTGCTGTTCTTTGAGAATGACATCCTGCCGACCTATCACAACGATCCCGCCAAGACGGCGGAAGCGATGCACCCCAAGGGCTGGATGACATTGGGTGATATCGGCCATGTCAATGAAGAGGGCTTCCTGTTCCTAACTGACCGCAAGAGCCACATGATCATCTCGGGCGGGGTCAACATCTACCCGCAGGAGATCGAAAATCTGCTGGTGACCCACGACAAGGTGATGGATGCCGCGGTTATCGGTGCGCCCGATCCTGATCTGGGAGAAAAGGTCGTCGCGGTTGTGCAGCCCAGGGATATGGTCGATGCCGGCGACGCGCTGGAGGCTGAGCTGCGCGAATTCCTCGAGCCCAATCTGGCGCGGATCAAAATGCCCAAATTGTTCGACTTCCGGCCGGATCTGCCGCGCGAAGCCAATGGCAAGCTCTACAAGAGAGAACTGCGCGACGAATATGAAGCCAAGGCGGCAAGCTGATGGCGAGTGATCCTGCCATCCTGCCGAGCGACATCGCGCGCGCAGTTATCGCCCCAGAGAGCTATGCCGAATGGAATGGCCTGCTCGACACATTTGACCGGCTGCGCGAGGAATCTCCGGTTGCGAAAGTCGTCGCCGATGATGACGTGTTCGAGCCGTTCTGGCTGATCACGCGTTATGACGATGTGATGCGGATTTCGAAGGACAACAAGACCTTCCTCAACAATCCCAAGCCGGTCGTGTTCGCCACCCGCGAAGCGACCGCCTTCGCGCAGCAGGCGACCGGATCCAACATGCTGGTGGATTCGCTGGTGGTGTTCGACGCCCCGATCCACCCCAAATACCGCAAGCTGACGCAAGACTGGTTCATGCCGCGCAATCTCAAACTGATTGAGGGTGAAATCCGCACGCTGGCGGAGAAGCTGATCGACGCGATGATCGCTGACGGCCCTGAAATCGATTTTGTGAAGAGCGTGGCGGCGCCGATGCCGCTGCACGTCATCATGCAGATCCTCGGCATCCCCGAAGAAGACGAACCGCGCATGCTGATGCTGACTCAGCAAATGTTTGGCGGGCAGGATGCGGATCTGTCCGGGTCAGGCATGGAGAATATGTCGCCCGAGCAAGTGCTCCAGCTGGTGTCGGGCGCGGTCAAGAATTTCGAAGATTATTTCGCGGGTATCGCGGCTGCGCGCCGGGCCAACCCTACCGATGACGTTGCCAGCGTGATCGCCAATGCGACGGTCGATGGCGAACCGCTGCCCGATCGCGATATGGCCGGTTATTACATCATTATGGCGGCGGCCGGGCATGACACCACTTCGGCCACGATGTCAGGGGCGATGCTCGCGCTGGCGCGCAATCCCGAGGAGTTCGCCAAGGTCAAAGCCGATCGTTCGCTCCTGCCTGGCCTGGTCGAAGAGGCGATCCGCTGGACCACAGCGGTGCAGCATTTCATGCGCACAGCGGCCGAGGACGTTGAGATAGGCGGCCAGCAGATCAAGCAGGGCGACTGGATGATGCTCAATTACGTCGCGGCCAATCATGATCCGGCGCAGTTTGATGACCCGCGCGCATTTGATGCCAGCCGCAGCCCGAACAGGCATATGGCGTTCGGCGCGGGCGCACATCAATGCCTCGGCTTGCACCTGGCCCGGTTGCAGATTCGCGTGCTGTTCGATGCGCTGCTGGATCGTGTCGACGCGGTTGAGCTGGCGGGCGAGCCTGCGCGATCCAGTTCCACATTTGTCGGAGGTCTCAAGACGCTGCCGCTGCGTATTCAAGCGGGCTAACGCATCTGACTAAGCCCTCAATATGGGTATTGTGCGGTCCGTTTTCAAGATGATTCATGAAATAATCGTTCGTTCGAGTCGATATTCCGAAAACAAATACGATTTTCCTATCAATATCCCGCAACATATGTTAATGCGCTGTTCATGGGAAAAATCTGGAACATAAACGCTGCATGCTTTGCGGCACGGTTTTTTGCAGGTGACGTCCAATGATGATTTTGGAACCGCACAACCTGCCATTCGCCGTTGCCATCGCGCTGCTGCTGTTCGTCGCCATCGCTCAGATCGTGGGCCTTGGGGACATGTTCGGCGGCGATGCTGATATCGATCTCGACCTGGATCTCGACGCTGAAATCGACGGAGCTGACGCCATTTCAGGCGGCGGCTTCCTCGCCGGCCTGCTCAGCCTGGTCGGTCTTGGACGCGTGCCATTCCTGGTGTGGCTGACGCTGTTCCTGGTGCTGTTCGCCGCGATTGGCGTGTCCGGCCAGGCTCTGGCGATCAGCTTGCTTGGCGCGCCGCTGCACACCGGCCTGGCTGCGGTGCTGACGGGAATTGGCACTCTGCCCGTTGCGGGAGCGGTGTCGCGCCCCGTCGGCGCGTTGCTGCCCAAGGATGAGACCAGCGCGGTCGGGCTCGACAGCCTGATCCGCCGCGATGCCGAAATCCAGACCGGAGTTGCGCGCAAGGGTTCGCCGGCGCGCTCGAAAGTCGAGGATCGCCACGGGCATCCGCACTTTGTGATGGTAGAGCCGCACGATCCCGATGTTGAATTGAGGGAGGGCGAGACTGTCCTCCTGGTGCGCCGCGAAGGCCAGACCTTCTTCGCGGTTCAATACGAAAACCGCTTGCTTGGATTGGAATAGGGGTCGCACCCACCAAGCATTTTTTCGGCCTGAGCGCTGCCCCGATGCGCTCGGCCCAACGCAATAGGAGTGAAAATGGGACTGCTTGATATTCTATTCTGGGCGGGGATCATCTTCGTCGCCCTTCTTATCATCATCATCTCGATGACCATGCTCTATCGCCGCGCATCGAAGGAGATCGCCTTTGTGCGAACCGGTGTCGGCGGAGAGAAAGTCGTCATGAATGGTGGTGCGCTGGTGCTGCCGGTGTTCCACGAGACCATGCCGGTCAATATGAACACCCTGGTGCTCGCCGTTGTTCGGCGGGACACAGAGGCGCTGATCACGCTCGACCGTCTGCGGATCGACGTGAAGGCCGAATTCTATGTTCGCGTCCGGCCAGATTCGGGCTCGATCGCGATGGCCGCGCAAACGCTGGGTGGCCGGACCATGCAACCCGAAATGCTCAAGGACCTCGTCGAGGGTAAGTTCGTCGATGCGCTGCGCTCGGTCGCGGCCGGCATGAGCATGAATGAGCTGCACGAACAGCGCGCTGACTTTGTGCAGAAGGTGCAGCAAGTGTCGTCCAACGACCTCGCGATGAACGGCCTCGAGCTCGAATCGGTCTCGCTGACCGGTCTCGACCAGACCAGCATCGAACATTTCAACGCCAACAACGCGTTTGACGCCGAAGGTCTGACCAAGCTCACCGAGCAGATCGAAGCGCGCAAGAAGCTGCGCAACGATATCGAGCAGGATACGCGGGTCCAGATGGAGACCAAGAACCTCGAAGCCGATCAACGCTCGTTCGAGATTGGCCGTGACAAGGAATATGCGCGGCTATCACAAGAACGTGAGGTTGAGATCCGCCGTGCTTCGCAATCGGCTGAGATCGCCAGCGAACAGGCGATGCGGGAGCGCGAAGCCGAAGCGGCTCGAATCCAGGCCAAGAAGGAAGTCGACAGCCAGCAGATCGAAGCCGATCGCGCGGTTGAAGAAGCCCGGATTGACCAGGTTCGCGCGCTTGAGATCGCTCGCCAGGAGCAGCAGATTGCGGTTCAGAACAAGAGCCGTGAGGAAAGCCAGGCCAAGGCCGAAGCCGATGCAGCACGGGCCAAGGCGGTTGAAGCCGAAGAGCAGGTTGTCACCTCGCGCGAAAGCGAAGTGGCCGAGCGTCAGAAGAAGATCGAACTGATCGAAGCAGCCAAGGTTGCTGAGCGTGATGCAATCCAGATCAAGGTCGAGGCTGCTGCCGAGCGCGACGCAGCCAGCAACCGCGCCGAAGCGGCCAGGCTTGAAGCGAAGGGTGATGCCGACGCCGAGATCCTGCGCGCTGAAGCAGATCGGGTGCGTTTCGAAGTCGAGGCAGCCGGTCAGCAGGCGGTCAACGAAGCGGCCAATATCCTGTCGATGGACCAGATCAGCCTGCAGACCAAACTGGCCCTGCTCAGAGTGCTGCCCGAAGTCATCAAGGAAAGCGCCAAGCCGATGGAGGCGATCGACTCGATCAAGATCGTCCAGGTTGACGGGCTCACTCAGAATGGTGGCGGCTCGTCGGGCGCGCCTGCGGGTGCCGGCGGTGGCTCGGGAAACCTCGCCACTGATGCGGTGTCAGCTGCGCTGGCCTACCGCGCCCAAGCGCCGGTCCTCGATGGCCTGATGAAAGAGCTTGGCCTTGATGGCTCCTCGCTCGGCGGACTGGCTGAGGCTGCCGCCAAAGACCCGAAAGCGGTCGACGAGGTGCTGTCGAACTGGTCGCTTGATGACGACAGCGACGCCAGCGCCAATGATGGCGAGCTTGGCAGCGACGAAGCGGCCGAATAGGCCGAGAGCACTCGCGATCAAACATGGCCCCGGGCCGGTTTCGGCTCGGGGTTTTGTTTTTTCAGGTCAGTTTGATGAGCTCGGCGAATACATGAACTGTCCGTCACACGCAGCCAGCATGGCGCTCTCGAACATCGAACCAGCTGACGGACTTGCCATTGCCATTTCGGCATAGATGGTCGTGCCTTCTACAAAGTAGACCGCTCGGCCATTCGTTTCATTCTCTTCAAACCTGGTGAAGCCATTTTCTGTGATCTCCCGGCTGGCGCAGTTCACCACCAAAGAAGACTGAACGGACCGGAACGAATACTCTTCATCCCCTGTCGCCTTTTGATCTCGAAAGAACTCGCTTCGCAGGAATATCTCCTGCACTCCATCGGGCGCACCTTCGATGCTGAAAGGTGTGCGAATAAGCGTAGCATATGAAACGAAGCCATCGTTAACGTCTTGCTCGAAATTTTCTGGGCGCACGGTGAAACCGATCACTGGCTCGCCTTTCGCATTTGACGAATCCACGATCGACTTTTCAAGATCGTTATAGTTCGAAGGGGACCAGGAATCGGCCTCCTGAGCGAAGGCGCCGGACGTCAATGCCAGACTCAGTCCGGAAACGATTAGAGCTTTGCGCAAGATCTTCTCCCTCAAATTTGCGCCTGAGAACAAACCACAAAAGATTGCTATAGTGCAAGCAAGCTGGTCGCCATCGCGCGCACGTCTTCGCCCATATCCTCGCGTTCCAGCGCCAGCGCCAGGGTCGCTTCGACAAAGCCGATCTTGCTGCCGCAATCATAGCGATTGCCGTCAAATGTCACTGCGTGGAAGGGCTGGCCACCAATCATCCGCGCCATGGCGTCGGTCAGCTGGATCTCACCGCCCGCACCCTTTTCCTGATTCTCGAGCGTGCGCATCACTTCGGGTTGAAGGATGTAGCGGCCCGAGATGATCTTGTTCGATGGCGCTTCAGTCACAGGCGGTTTCTCAACCAGGCCTTTGACTTCGGTCAGCGCGCCGTTCTCGGCCCCCGGATTGATCACGCCATAGGATGACACTTCATCCATCGGCACTTCGAGCACGCTGATAAGATTGCCGCCAACCTGATTATAGGCGTCGACCATCTGCTTCATGCAGCCGGTCCCGCCTTTCTTACCGATCATCAATTCGTCGGGAAGGAAGATCGCAAACGGCTCATCACCAACAATCGCCCGCGCACACCAGATAGCGTGGCCAAGACCCATCGGCACCTGTTGGCGCACGGTGATGATATCGCCTGGGATCGCCCGCGTCGGCGCCAGCACGCCCATATCCTTGCCGCGCTCGCTCATGGTCGATTCGAGCTCGTAAGCGACGTCAAAATGTTCGACGATCGCAGTCTTTCCGCGCCCGGTGACGAAGATCATCTGTTCGATCCCGGCCTCGCGCGCCTCGTCGACCGCATATTGGATCAAAGGCCGATCAACGATCGGCAGCAATTCCTTGGGAATCGCCTTGGTTGCGGGCAGGAAGCGCGTGCCAAGCCCGGCAACAGGGAACACGGCTTTCTTGATCGGTTTGGGCTGGTTCATACTCACTCGGTTAGGTGCTTGAGGAAGGGCTCGTCAACCGTTCATGGCGCTCTGGCCGGGTGAAGGCACGGCTGGCTTGGTTGCGAGCACCGTCAAATGGGCTAAGGGCAATCATATGGACAAATTACTCATTCGCGGGGGCAACCGCCTCTCGGGCACAATTCCCATTTCGGGGGCGAAAAACGCGGCGCTGACTCTGATCCCGTGCGCCTTGCTGACCGAAGAACCTGTGACTCTGCGCAATCTGCCGCGCTTGGCCGATATTGATGGCTTTCAGCACCTGATGAACCAGTTCGGTGTCACCACCGCGATCCAGGGCACACGGCCAGAGGATTTTGGTCGGGTCATGACGCTTGAAGCGACAAGGATCACGTCCACCGTCGCGCCCTATGATCTCGTTCGCAAAATGCGCGCGTCGATTCTGGTGCTGGGCCCGATGCTGGCGCGTATGGGCGAGGCAACCGTATCGATGCCGGGCGGCTGCGCGATCGGCAATCGCCCGATTGATCTCCACCTCAAGGCGCTGGAAGCGTTCGGAGCCGAGATCGAGCTCACCCAGGGTTATGTCAAAGCGATTGCCCCCGAAGGCGGATTGCCGGGTGGCGATTTCGATTTCCCGGTCGTGTCTGTGGGTGCGACCGAGAATGCGCTGATGGCGGCGGTTTTGGCCAAGGGCACCAGCCGGTTGTTCAATGCGGCGCGCGAGCCCGAGATCGTCGATCTCTGCAACCTGCTGGTTGCGATGGGCGCCAAGATTGAAGGGATTGGCGATTCCGATCTCACCATTCATGGCGTCAACCGGCTGCACGGCGCAACCTATCGCGTGATGGCGGATCGGATCGAGGCCGGCTCCTATGCCTGCGCCGCGGCGATCACTGGTGGTGACGTCATGCTGGCAGGCGCCAAAGCCGATGAAATGCAGGCCACTTTGCACGCTTTGCGGACAATCGGAGTGGACATCGAAGAAAGCGCCGAGGGCGTGCGCATTGCCGCCAATGGACCGCTCAAGCCGGTGGATCTCACCACCGCTCCCTATCCCGGCCTGGCGACCGATATGCAGGCGCAGTTGATGAGCCTGCTGTGCAAGGCCGAGGGCACCAGCGTGCTCAAGGAAACGATTTTCGAGAACCGGTTCATGCACGTTCCCGAGCTGGCGAGAATGGGCGCAGACATCGCCACAGAGGGCCGTACGGCGATTGTGAAGGGCGTTGAGCACCTTCATGGGGCCGAGGTCATGGCGACCGATTTGCGCGCTTCCATGAGCCTTGTCATCGCCGCTCTGGCGGCTGAGGGTGAGACCCAGGTTCGCCGGATCTATCACCTGGATCGCGGCTATGAGCGGCTTGAGGAAAAGCTGCAATTGGTCGGCGCGCATATCGAGCGGGTCGACGATTGATCCGGGCTGGGGTCGCTACAATTGGCGGCCCATCGAAATGCGCGGCTCGGTCGTGAAACCGAGTGTCTCGTAAAAGTCCTGGACCTGGTGATTGCCCGCGCGGATCTGCAGATTGACCTTGCCGCAGCCGAGCGCTCGCAGCCGTTCGCAAGCGTGCTCCACCATCTGTGCGCCAATCCCTTGCCGCTGGGCGTCGGGGCTGACAGCGACCGCGTAGAGCCACCCGCGATGCCCGTCATACCCGGCCATGACGGTGCCGATCACAGCGCCCTGATCATCCTCGGCGACAACAAACAGATCATCGCCCAGCGCGAGCTTGGCAGGAATGGAATGTTCAGCGCGATTGCGCGGCGGGTCATCGGGGAAGCAGACACGCCACAGCGCATCGACCCCCGCGAAATGCCGCTCGTGATAGCTTACGATCTGCATTGTTCGACCAAATAGACGCGGATTGCGCTGGCAAGGCCGGGCGGCGTGTCGGCCTGGATCCGCTCAGCATCGATCCGCGCGACCAGTCTGCTGATCGGCAGGCCCTCGCCAGCCGCGGCATCACGCAGCATGTCCCAGAACACCGGCTCAAGGCTGATGCTGGTGCGGTGACCAGCGATCGCAATCGAGCGTTTGACAGGGGGATGATAGGGCGCGCTCATCGCGCTTGATTAGCGCGCGCACAAGCTCGCGCCAAGCGCTCTAAGCGACGCGTGCTCCGCGCAACGCACCCGCCATCCGGGTCGGCTTGGGCTGATGAAAGGGCTGCAATTCGACCGCGCGCTCGGAAAGCTCTTCGATCGTCAAAGGATGCTGGAACTGCACCCCATATTGATCGCCATCGCGCCAGCAAATCTGGCCCAGCTGCGGCTCGGCCATGCCGAACTCAAACCGCATCAGGCATTGTTCGGGCAGTTCGGCATCGCTTTCGATCTTCGCACCGTTGCACGACAGATCGCACAATTTCGCGAGAATGGTCGATTTGACATTGGCGATCCGCACATCCGATTGGATCCGCAAGCGGATTTCACGGGCAGAGAACGGTCCGTCCTCGGCGATGAATTCCTGCATGTCGATCGGGCTGGCAAAGCGATAGCCTGAGCGTTTCTTGCCCTGCCACACGCGCTCGATCGGATAAGTCAGTCCATTGGCAAGCTCGAGGATGACGCGCGGCTCAGACGGTGCATCGTGATAGAAGGTCAGACCCACGCCCGCCTCTGACACATCGCGAACCTTGCAAACAAACTCGCCTGAAAAGCACACAATCTTGGCAAATCGCTGCGCCAGCGACGCACGATTGGCGGTGCGCTGGTTGCTGTCCGTTGGCTCGGCGCCTGGGTCGACCTGATCGGTCATTGTGTGCATCCCTCTATCAGCCCGAAATTAGGGCTAATAGAAGCTAGCCGAACGTGCTTAACAAACTCTCAACGCCGGGCGATCTCGTCGCGCCGGCCAGCACGCCGCGCTCAATACATGTGCTGGCCGCCATTGATGCTCATGGTCGAACCGGTCACGAAACCCGCTTCGGGAGAGCACAGAAAGCTCACACCACGGGCAATCTCAACCGCCTGGCCGAGCCGTCCGACCGGGATTTTGGCGACGATCTTCTCCAACACCGGTTCGGGCACCGCCGCGACCATATCGGTGTCGATATAGCCGGGCGCGATGGCGTTGCAGGTGACGCCAAACTTGGCACCTTCTTGCGCCAGGGCCTTGGTGAAGCCGTGAATGCCCGATTTCGCTGCCGCGTAATTGACCTGGCCATATTGTCCGGCCTGGCCGTTGATCGAACCGATATTGACGATCCGCCCCCATTTGCGCTCGCGCATGCCGGGGAAACACGCTTTGGCCATGTTGAAGCACCCGCCGAGATTGATCCGCATCACCTCGTTCCAGTCTTCAAAGCTCATCTTGTGGAGCGTGCCGTCGCGCGTGATGCCGGCATTGTTGACGACAATGTCGACCGGACCAACCTCATTGGCGACCGCTTCGCACCCGGCCTGCGTGGCGTCGTGATCGCCCACATCCCATTTGTACGAGGTGATGCCCGTTTCCGCCTTGAGCTGCTCGGCCGCCGCATCATTGCCGGCGTAATTGGCGACGACGGTGAAACCGTCTTCTTGCAATTGCTCGCAAATTGCGCGGCCAATCCCGCGGGTTCCTCCGGTAACGATTGCGACTCGCGACATTGTTGATCTCCGATCAAGGGTAAGACCGGTCAAAACTACCCTTGCCGTAACGTCAGGCAAGCAAAACCCCGCCGGAGCGGGGTCATTTCATACGAATTCATGGCTTGCGCCGGTGAATAGGCGCCAGCGATTAGAAGCGGAACTGCGTCCCGACATAGACCGCTTGGCTGTCTTGCGCTGAATCCGTCAGCGGTGCGAGGCGATCACGCTCTTGCGAGATGCGGACACCCGCGGTCACATCCAAATTGCGGGTGACGCTGTAAGAACCACCAAGGTCAACCGTTTGTGCGCTCAAAGCGTCGAGCGTGTTGCGCGAGCGACCGGCAATCTCTTCGCCTTCCAGAGCAATCCGCGGCTGCAGGCGGCTAGGCTCATCAGGAGCGGTGCTGCGAGCAGGTTCATAGGTTGACAGATCGGGCATCGAAATGTTGCGCACCGAATCTGGCAATTGGGCAGGGCGGGCAAAGCTCTCATAGCCCAATGCCGTGCCAAGATTGTAGCGCGTCGGCTGCAGCGAAGACAGTCGATCGCTGGCGGTCTGGCCCAATTGCGCGGCAGAGCGAACCGAAATTGCCTGCGCGGTGTCACTGTCAACGCGAACGGCGACGGTCACTGTCCGGTCGCGGCGTTCCGAAGGTGCGCCTGCCGGGGTGAAGCGGATGCCGTTTTCGCGTGCTGTGTCAGCTGCGCGCGCGGCCAGGTTCGGATCGACCGAAGCGGGCGTGAAAATGTTGAGATCGGAAATCGCGGAATCTGATGAATTGCCGGTCAAGCTGACCACGGCCAGACCCGCTGATGGAACGCACAAAGCAAGCGCGGTCGCGGCAAAGGCAAGTGGGGCCGCGCTGCGTCCCTTTGCTTTCCACTGGCTACCTTGCTGCGTCATTTGACCCTAATCCGATGCCCCTAATGGCCAAGATTGCATAAAAAGCATGTCTTGGCTGAACGGCAGCTGAGCGGAATCGCTCCACCAACCGTGATGTTCAGCTGAATAATATGGAGATTTCGCCGCTCAAAGCAATCGCCACTATGAATAAGGGGTTGAGTCTTGCTCGACCTGTTGCGCTGGGTCCACACGCGGCGAAACGAGGTTCAGGCGCGATAAAGGCGATTGGATGCCTAGACACAGCGAAATTATCGCTGAAAGCCGCGCCACACCGCTTGCCGAGCGGCCTGTTGCCTTTATAGAGCTTTCTAGAACCAATGTGAGGAATTCCAGTCGTGTCACGCGTATCGCAAATCGCACTTCGCACCACCCAGGCCACCTTTGCTGTTGCTGCACTAGCCAGCCTTGCAGCCTGTGGCGGACGCGACCGGCCGCAAGCGGATGTCGCCGCTGCACAGGTCAACGCAATCGGGGTGAATTCCTATCTCTGGCGCGCCGCGCTTGAGACGGTCAGTTTCGCACCTTTGCTCCAGGCCGATAGCGCTGGTGGTGTGATCGTCACGGATTGGTACGCCAATCCGAGCAATCCGGGTGAGCGAGTCAAAGTGACGGTGACGATCCTCGACATGCAATTGCGCGCTGATGCGCTGCGCGTGGCGGCGAGCCGCCAGGTATCGCAGAATGGCCTGTGGGTCGAAGCGCCGGTCCAGGCTGCGACGGTGCAGAAGCTCGAAGACATCATTCTCACCAAGGCGCGCGATCTGCGCCGCCAATCCGTATCCTGACGCAATCGTCCTAGCGGGACTATCATGACCGAAACGCGATTCGATCCGTCCACCGCCGACGGGCGCTGGCAGCGCGCATGGGAAGAAGCGGGCACATTCACCGCTGACAGTGCGAGCCCCAAGCCCAAGAGCTATGTGCTCGAGATGTTCCCCTATCCATCGGGGCGCATCCATATGGGCCATGTCCGCAACTACACGATGGGCGATGTGCTGGCGCGCTACAAAAGCATGCGCGGCCACGAAGTCCTGCACCCGATGGGGTGGGACGCCTTTGGCATGCCGGCAGAGAATGCCGCGATGGAAAAGGGCGTGCATCCGGGCGAGTGGACCCGGCAAAACATTGCAACCATGAAAGCCCAGCTCAAGCGCATTGGCTTTGCGCTCGACTGGTCGCGCGAATTGGCGACCTGCGAACCCGATTATTACGGGCACGAACAGGCGCTGTTCATCGATCTCTACGAGGCCGGCCTGGTCTATCGTCGCCAGAGCGAAGTGAACTGGGACCCGGTCGATATGACCGTGCTCGCCAATGAGCAGGTGATCGATGGCAAGGGCTGGCGCTCGGGCGCCGAAGTCGAAAAGCGCAAGCTTGATCAATGGTTCCTGAAGATCACCGATTTTGCCGATGATCTGCTTGAGGGGCTGAGCGCGCTCAAGGATTGGCCTGAAAAGGTTCGCCTGATGCAGGAAAACTGGATCGGCAAATCCTCAGGGCTCGAATTCGCCTTCGACCTGTCCAATGGCGACAATCTGCCCGTCTACACCACCCGGCCTGACACCATTTTCGGGGCCAGTTTCTGCGCGGTTGCGGCGGATCACCCGCTGGCGCAATCGGTCGCACAGGATGACGCCAAGGCGGCGGACTTCATCGAAGAATGCAAGCGCGGCGGCACCACCGCTGCTGAGCTCGAGACTGCCGAAAAGCTGGGCTATGACACGGGCGTCACCGCCAAGCATCCCTTCACCGGCCAAGCGATGCCGGTCTTCATCGCCAATTTCGTGCTGATGGATTACGGCACCGGCGCAGTGATGGGCGTGCCGGGCCATGACCAGCGCGACTTTGAATTCGCGACCAAATACGAACAGCCGATCACCCGCGTGGTCGCCAGCGACATCAGTCAGGCCGATGCGCCGATGGGTGATGAGGCGGAACCCGGTGACGGCGTGATCGTCAATTCCGATTTCCTTGATGGCATGAGCGTGGAAGACGCCAAGGCCGCGGTGATCGAGCGCGCCGAATCCGGCAATTGGGGCAAGGGCACCACTGTGTGGCGGTTGCGCGATTGGGGCATATCGCGCCAGCGCTATTGGGGCACGCCGATCCCGATCATTCACAGCCCGGATCACGGGCCGGTGCCGGTGCCCAAGGACCAGCTCCCGGTTGAGCTGCCTGACGACATCGATTTCGACATGCCGGGCAATCCGCTCGAACGGCACCCGACCTGGAAGCACACGACTTGCCCAATCAGTGGCAAACCAGCGCTGCGCGAGACCGACACGCTCGACACCTTTGTCAATTCAAGCTGGTATTTCCTGCGTTTCGCGTCGCAGCCGGACGATGCGCCATTCGATCCCGAAGAGATCGCAAAATGGATGCCGGTGGAGCATTATATTGGCGGGATCGAGCACGCGATCCTGCATCTTCTCTATGCCCGGTTCTGGACCCGGGCCATGGCGCATATCGGCAAGCTCGATGTGAAGGAGCCGTTCGCCTCCTTGTTCACGCAGGGCATGGTCACGCATGAGACCTATTCGCGCCAGGAACAGGACGGCAAGCAATACTGGCTGGGGCCGGATGAGGTTGATCTGAGCGGCGAGCAGCCGATCGAAATCTCGTCAGGCCTGCCAATCGATATTGGCCGCGTGGTCAAGATGTCCAAATCGAAGAAGAATGTCGTCGATCCGGACAATATCATCGATCAATACGGCGCCGATGCAGTGCGTTGGTTCATGCTGTCCGACAGTCCGCCCGAGCGCGACCTGCCATGGTCGGAAAGCGGAATCGAAGGCTGCGGCCGCTTTGTCCAACGCTTGTGGCGTCTGTTCGCGCAATCAGGTGCTGGCGGCGCGGGCGCTGACACGATCGAAGACAAGCAGCTCGATCGCAAAGCGCATCAGACAGTCGCGGCGGTTGCTGAAGACATCGAAGCGCTTGCTTTCAACAAGGCGGTCGCGCGGATCTATGAATTGACCGCGGCGATCGAGAAGGCCGACTATTCGACCAGCCGCAATGCCGCGATTGCAAAATTGCTGCTGCTGGTTTCGCCGATGATGCCGCATCTGGCCGAAGAGGCGCGTGAAAAGTTCTTCATCGGTGCCGGGCTGGTGGCAGAAGACAGCTGGCCCGAAGTGGACCCGGCGCTGTTGGTCGACGACGAAGTCACCATCGCGATCCAGCACAAGGGCAAGCTGCGCGATACTTTGACTGCGCCCAAGGGGGCATCGAAAGAAGATCTCGAAGCGCTTGCACTTGCCAGCGAGAAGGTTCAGCGTTCGCTTGATGGTGCCGAAATTCGCAAAGTGATCGTTGTGCCTGATCGATTGGTCAATATTGTAACCTGATGCGTGTCCTGCTCGCCTTGCTCGCCACTTTGGCGCTGACCGGTTGCGGCCTCCAGCCGCTCTATTCGGGCGGTGGCAATGCAGCGATTGCACAGGGTCTCTCAGGCGTGCAGGTGTCCGATATTCCTGGTCGCGGCGGCTGGTTGCTGCGGGGCGCGCTCGAAGACCGGCTGGGTATCGCGGGGACGACAACGCCGCGCTATCGGCTCGACGTGCGGATCGACGATGCGCTCGAAGCCCTGGGCGTCCTCAACGATGATACGATCAGCCGCGAACGGCGGATCTTGCGCGCGCGCTATCAGCTGATCGATCTGACCAATGACGACATCCTGCTCGACGCAACGGCGGGCGCTGATGCCGGTATCGATGTGGTCTCGAGCGAATATGCCACAATCGCGGCTGAACAGACCGCGCTAGAAAACCTGGCGCTCGAAGTGGCGGACCGGATGGTGACGCGGATCGCGCTGGCATTGCGAGAGCGCGAAGCCGAACAGGCAGGTCAGTGAAGGCGACGCAACGCGATTTTGCCCGGGGCCTGCCCTCATCGGTGGCCCAATCATCGATATTCTTCTTTTGCGGTCCTGATGAAGCGGGTGCCTCTGCGGCCGCGCAAAAAGTGATCGAGAACCTTCCGGATGCGGGCGAGAAGGTAGAGCTTTCGGGTGGAGATTTGCGGCGCGATCCGGCCATGCTGGGCGATGAAGCGCGGACCAGCTCGCTGTTTGGGGATTCGCGTCACATATTCGTGCGCGCCACTGGCGACGAAGCACATGATGCGATCAAGGCGGTGCTGGAGACCAGCGAAGCGGGTGCGGCGGATGCGGCTCCGATTGTGATTGTCGCGACTTCTGCGACCGACAAAGCGCGCACGGCGAAGCTGCTTGAGAAGCGCAAGGATGCGTTGGTGGCGATGTTCTATCCGCCCGATCTTGCTTCGGTGGCGCATTCGGTGCGCGCTATGGCTGATGCGGCTGGGCTGCGGTTGGGCGGCGATTTGGCGGAGCGGATTGCGCGGGCCAGCGGGCTGGATGTCCGCCTGGCGCAGTCAGAGGTGACCAAGCTGGCGACCTATTGTGATGCCGATCCGCAATCGCCCAAAGCGGCCAGTGTTGAGGATTTTGCGGAGATCGGCGCGGCGACCGAAGAGGACGGGTTTCAGCCGATTGTGAACGCGGTGATGAGCGGCGAGCTGGGTCGGCTCGACCGCGAGATTCACCGCATGCGTGAGCTTGGGCTCAATCCGGTCGGGCTGTTGCTGGCGATTGAGCGCCGCGCGTCGCAACTTGCGAAAATCATCGCCAAGCTCGGCCCGCGCGGCTCACTCGACAATCTCGGTAAGGGCGAAAAAGCTCAACTTGGCATTTTTTGGCGTGAAGAACGCGATATTCGAAATCAACTTTCCCGTTGGCATCGCCGCAAACTTGATCGGCTTTTACCGCGATTGGTTGAGATGCATCGCAGCCTTCTCGCAAACAGCCAGGCGGCTGATCTGTTGCTCGCGCAGGGTCTCACCGAAATCGCGCGCTTTGCCGCGCGCCGATAGACCTACTCGTTTTCGCTATCTTCGTCGTCGCCTTGAGGCACCGAGAATGTACCGGTGACGCGACCATCGGAACCAGGCGTTCCGGTGTTGAGTTGGTTCCCCGGCATGCGATTGCCATCAACGCTTGAAAGACCGCTCTGCAAGTCAATCACAAGCCGTCCGCCATTGAGCGTGTCAGTGCCGCGGCTGAGGCTGACATTGCCGGCCATGGTGATGATACGCCGATCAAAGTCGTAAATCGCGACATCGCCACGCGCACGCTCATTGCCGCGACTGACTGTCACTCCGCCGGTCGCTGTGATGCGCTGGACATTAAGTGACTCTGCGTCGGTGTAATTCACCAGCATGCGATCAGAGCTGACCGTCAGCCCGGCCTGAGTCACGACCACCTGGCCTGACAATGCCACCCGGTTTTCGCGGTCTTGCAGCTCGATCCGCCCGGCATCGAAGTTGACCGGTGCGCGCGAATTGTGTGCGGCGATTGCCTGGGCTTGCGATTGCGCGAGACCGAACTCGACCCCGCCCAACGCCACCAGCGAAATGGCGAAAGCGGCCAATCCAGAGCGAAAGGCGGTTTTGGTCAAAGACATGCGTTGCTCGTGCTGTGTCATGGCATCCTCAATTCACCAGGGACCATCGATAATTGTGCATTGCCGATCAAGGTGATCGTGCGCGCGGAAAGATCAGCGCTGATCGCGTTGGCGGAGAACGTGCCTGCAGGCACAGAGCCGCTGACCCCTTCATCGCCGGACATAGTTCGCGATTCAAGATTGACCGAGACACCGGTTGCTTCGAGCTGATATCCGTCGGCGGCGATCATCCGCACCGGACCAACTACGTCGACCACCTCATCATTGATTGCATAGGCGCCTGCATCGGCGGTCAGCCTGGCCGGCCCGTCATCGAGCAGCAATTGCGCGATGAGATCTTGCATGCGCACAATCCCCTCGTCGCTTGAACGCTGCACCGCCTCGCCGGCAGTCAGCGAGAATGGCCGTCCCTTGTCATCGCGCCCGCGATACATGGCGTTATCGACACTCAACCGTTCGCTGATCATAGCCACCTTGTTGCGGTCCAACAGGAACGATACCTCGCCCCGCGGACTCAAGGGCGTGATCACCATCAAGGCGGCGACAATACCGATGCCGATTGGCAGAGCGCGCGCGAGGAAATGGATCAAGCGATCATGCGATCCACCAGGGGCAGCGAAGTGCTGGCGCTTGCTGCGCAGCGCCTTTGCCTCCTGTGTCTCAATTCTACGCTTCATTCCCATGGCTATGCTGCCCTACGCCCCGCAACCTTATTGGTGGCTGAAGATGTCGTGATCCGCCCAGCCCGCAATGTCGAGCCGCGCCCGCGTCGGCAGGAAATCGAAGCAGGCTTGCGCCATTTCCATCCGTCCTTCACGTTCCAGCCGAACAATAAGCTCCTCGCGCAATTTGTGCAGGAAGCGAACATCTGACGCAGCGTATTCACGCTGTGCATCATTGAGCACTGGCCCGCCCCAATCAGAACTTTGCTGCTGTTTGGATATGTCGGAGCCCAGCAGCTCGCTGACGATATTCTTGAGGCCATGCCGATCCGTGTAAGTGCGCACCAGCTTGCTGGCGATCTTGGTGCAAAATACCGGCGCGGCCATAACCCCGAGATAATATTCGATCGCCGCCAGATCGAAGCGCGCAAAATGATACAGTTTGAGGCGGTTCGGATCGCTCAGCACTTGCTTCAGATTGGGCGCATCAAACGTGCTTTCCGGGCCAAATCGCACCAGATGCTCATCGCCATTGCCGTCGCTGATCTGAACCAGGCAAAGCCGGTCGCGTGGGGTGATCAAACCCATGGTTTCGGTATCGACGGCGACCGGGCCTTCACCGAGCGCGTCTGCGGGCAAGTCTTCTTCGTGAAAATGTACAGCCATATTGGCTGCATGCCTTAGGCCGATTGGGGAAAGAGGGAAAGGGGACATGGCGCAAGATCGTCGATCTACTTAGGCTGCCGCCCATGACCCAGGATGCGATCCCACAAAGCTGGCAAGCTGCGCTCGAGCCAGTGCTCGCAACTCCTGAGGCGCGACGGCTGGGCGGATGGCTGCGGGCGGAAGAGCAGGCAGGGAAGGAAATCTACCCACCGCGAGGCCAGCGCCTGGCTGCGCTGGCCGCAACGCCTCTCGAACAGGTCAAAGTCGTTATTTTGGGGCAGGATCCCTATCACGGGCCCGGACAAGCCCATGGATTGAGCTTTTCGGTGCCTGATGGGGTCAAACACCCCCCGTCGCTCCGCAACATCTTCAAGGAGCTTGAGAGCGATCTGGGCGTGTCTGCGCCAGAGAGCGGAAGCCTGGTTGGTTGGGCCGAACAGGGCGTGCTGCTGCTCAACAACACGCTGACTGTGCAAGCTGGCCAGGCAGGCAGCCATGCGGGCAAGGGTTGGGACGCGATCACCGATGCAGCGGTCGCCGCGGTGGCCGAGCGCGGCGGTCCGGTCGTCTTCATTCTTTGGGGCAGTCATGCGCGCAAGAAGGCCGGCAGAGTCGCGGCTTTGGGCAAAAGCGATCAGCATCTCGTTTTGACGAGTGTCCACCCCAGCCCGCTCTCGGCGCATTCGGGTTTCTTTGGTTCAAAACCGTTCAGCCAGGCCAATGCGTTTTTGGCAGAACAAGGGGCTCAGCCCGTGGATTGGGCACTCTGACCCACACAATATTTGGCGCTTGGGCAACATCCGGGCATAGTCCAAACCAATTGGTCAGGGAGGTTGGAATGCGTCGAATCAGGGCATTGAGTTTGGCATTGGCGGCGGGATCGTGCTTCGCGCTCATTCCTGCCCCCACGCTCGCGGATGATCACGGTGCTGATACGGAGCAAGCTGCGGACAACAGCGACATGATGGCTCCGCAAGAGGCGCTGCGCGTGGCCGATATCTGGCTGGGCAAGATGCAGGTGCGGCACAATATTCCAGCGCTTTCGATTGCGGTGGTCAAAGGCGACCAGACAATGTGGTCAAACGGCTATGGGCACATTGATCGCAATCGAACCATCCCTGCCAATGCCGACACTATCTATTCGGTGTGCTCGATATCCAAGCTCTTCACCGCCATCGCCTTCATGCAGGAATGGGAGAAAGGCACGGTTCGCCTCGACGAAGAGGTGACGACCTATCTGCCTTGGGCGCAATTGGCGCCCGATGATCGCGAAAGTGTTCCGATCACGATGCGCGGGCTGCTGACCCATTCGGCTGGCCTGCCGCGCGAATCCGCGCATCCCTATTGGACCGGGCCTGATTTCCCGTTCCCGAGCCAGGCGGCAATCCGCGAGGGCATGGCGGGCCAATCGCCGCTCTATCCAGCCTCGACAACCTTCCAATATTCGAATCTTGGGCTGACCTTGGTTGGCGAGGCAGTCGAAGCCGTCACGGGCCAGCCCTATGGCGACTATGTCAGCGCCAATATCCTTGATCCGCTTGAAATGGACAGCACACGTCCGTTTATCCAGGCTGACAAGCATGGCACCGAGATGGCAGTCGGCTGGGGCGCACGGCTTGATGATGGGTCGCGGCCAGCGGTCCAATTGTTCGATGCACGCGGCATCAATCCGGCGGCTGGATTCAGCTCCACCGTCAATGATCTCGCCAAATTTGCGTCATGGCAATTTCGGCTCGCGCGCGATGGCGAAGCAGAGATCTTGCGCGCCTCAACCCTGCGCGAGATGCAGCGTGTTCACTACATCACGCCCGATCGCGAGACGTCCTGGGGCTTGGGATTCGCGAACTATGTCAGCGACGGACAGACGATCGTTGGGCATGGCGGGTTTTGCCCGGGCTATCGCAGCAGCCTGATGATCAGCATGGACAATGAACTGGCGATCGCTGTTGCTATGAACACGCCGGAAAATGCCGGCCGTCTCGCGCGCGAGGTTGGCGAACTGCTTGGAACGCGCATGGGGGCAGGCGACTTTGACGCACCCGAGGGCGAAGCGATCGATCTCAGTGACTATGCTGGCTATTACGTGGCTCAGCCTTGGGGTCGCGAATTCGTCATCGTCCCTTGGGCCGGCGGGTTGAAGACCTTCGATGTGAGCTATGACGAGCCCTATTCCTATGGGCGTGGCAAACCGATCGGCAACGACCAGTTCCAGATTGTGACCGATTCCGGAGAAGAGCGCGAAGTGATTACATTCCACCGCAATGAGGATGGATCGATCTCGCATTACGAGCAGCATGGCAATCGCACCTACTTTGCCCGCCCGCTCGAAGAATGACCGAAGACGAAGCCCGCTCAGCGCTGCTGGCGCGCCAGACCGAGCTGGATGAAGAGGACCGGATCAGCGCCGAAGGGCGCGAGCCGGTAACCTTGCAACAAGACAGCGTGGGGCGATTGTCGCGGATGGACGCGATGCAACAGCAGGCGATGGCACAAGCGCAGGAACGCCGCCGCGCGACCGAACGAGCGCGGATTGCTGCTGCGCTAGAGAGGATCGATGAAGGTGAATGGGGCTATTGCGTGCAATGCGGGGAGGAGATCGCCCCCGCGCGCTTGCAGCATGATCCCAGCGTGCCGACTTGCGTCAAATGCGCATCAGCGCGCGATTAGGAGGGATTGCATGCCCAGCGAAACTGTCTTGCTCGAAATCAAACACAACGTGGCCTTGGTCACGCTCAATCGTCCGCATGCCATGAATGCGATCAGCCGCGAACTGCGCGCGCGTCTCTATGAGGTGATGAAGCAAGTCGATGAGGATCCTGCAGTTCATGCGGTGATATTGACTGGAGCAGGAGAGCGCGCATTCACGGCCGGGCTCGATCTCAAGGAGCTGGGCAGCGATGCCAGCGCACTGGGCGCAGCCAATGCGAAAGATCCGTCGGACAATCCGGTCAAGGCCATCGAAGTCTGCCGCAAACCCGTGATAGGAGCGATCAATGGGGTCGCAATCACTGGCGGGTTCGAAGTCGCTCTGGCTTGCGATGTCTTGATTGGCAGCACCAATGCTCGCTTTGCAGACACGCATGCCCGGGTCGGGATTGTGCCGGGCTGGGGGCTCTCTCAGAAGCTGAGCCGCATGATCGGTATCAGCCGCGCCAAAGAAATGGCGTTCACTGGCAACTTTATCGACGCGGAGATGGCGCTGGCTTGGGGCCTGATCAACCGCGTGGTCGAACCCGAAGAGCTGTTGCCAGTTGCGTGGCAACTCGCGGCGGATATGGCCAGCATCGATCCCGAATTTGCGTCAGATTACAAGCAATTGATCGATGATGGATATGCCGCGAGCTTTGGCGAGGGCATGCAAATCGAAGCCGAGCGTTCGAGCGCGGCAAATTCGAAAGTCGCACCCGAACAGGTCGAGGCGCGCCGCGTAAACGTCCAACAGCGCGGTCGCGGCCAGGCCTGAACACAGATTGCCTAAAGCGTCGTTGAAAGCCTCAGGCCCACGGTAACGCCCGTGTCGCGGAAGGCGACCGCGCTATCGACCAATTGCGCATTGGCCGTCAGCTCCCAGCCCTTGGCGAAGCCGAGCGTATAGAACGCTTCGACACCCTGCTCATCCTCAATCGGAAGTCGGAAGGCGATGTCGTCGACCAGCTCGTCAGTCAGCGAATAGTGGAAATAGGCCAGACCAAAGCGATCCTGCGGACGCTTTCTGGGATTGCCCGAAATGCCGAAATAACCCGAATAGTCGAGGAAGGTCGGGTCACCGGCAGACGCCTGGAAGCGCGCCAGAATACCCCAGCCCTTGCCTGGCGCTTCGGGGTAGAGACCAAGGAATTGATAGGCCGAAAGCTGCAGCGCGAGCTCGTTTTGCTCATTGCCGAAATTGCCGCCCGGCGGCGGGGTAAGCGCGGTTGGGAGAATATCGACCGCAGGGCCTGAACGGGTCGAGCCAACGACCGCGAAGTTGATGATTCCGGGCTTGCCACCAAAACGGGTCCGGCGAGCGGCGGCGGCCATGAACGCGACACCGCTTTCAAACGCGGTCTCAAAGCCCGTGCGACCATATTGTGAGTCCGGATCGAACACCCACAGGCGATAGATCATCTTCTTGGTCGGCACTTCGAGCATGGCGCCGGTCAGCGTGTTGGGCACGACCGCGGTGGGCGGCAGCGCCAGACCAAGATTCTGAAAGCCGAAATGGCCATTGCTGCCAACGATCGGGAGTGCGCCCGAAATATCGAGCACGTTGATCTTGCCGAACTCAAGGCTGGCGCCCGAATTGAAGGTCTTCTTGATCGACAGCGAAAGATCGAAATTTTCGCCACCTTCAGGGCGGAACAGCGCAGTGTTACCGGGGATGAGCCCGACCACGCCGTTGGAATCCTTACCCCAGCTCATTTCGGGACGGATATTGATGTTCCAGCTGTCGTCGGTGCCCCAGGTGCTGCCGCGCAGATTGATATAGGCATCAGCGCGTCCGCTATAGCGCACCGTGCTCGCAGCATCGCCAGCGACGGGCACGTCAACAAATTGCGAGACCACCAGCTTTGCGTCGGTTGGTGGCGGGGGTGGGCGTTGCGGGCGGGCGGCCGGCGCTTGACCTGAGGCTTGGGCTGAAGCCTGCAGTACTGTGGTCGAGGTCGCAACGACGACCTCTGCTTCGCCAGAGCTCTCGAGGAGTGCTGATGCCTCGTTATCGAGCGCTGTGTCTTCGTTTACCTCAGCCGCGAGCGCCGGGCTTGAAGCCAGGGCTGCGCCAGCGAGCAGCAGAGCGCCGAGCGAGTGCTTGTGGCAAGACTTGCGATGGGCTTGATCAGCGACCGTCATATCTCATTTCGGCATTCGTGCTGGCGATGTCAGCCCGCTGCCATTTCCTCCCGTCAAAACAAAGCCTTGTCGAAACAAGGCCCAAGTGGTTCGGCTTCTAGCGGCCGATATGATGCGACGCAGCCATTGGCTGCCTGCTCGACCGAGAATAGGCAAGCGAATAGCGATTGACACCTTAAGAAATCAGCAGTCCACACCAACCTTTGCGTTAGCGTGGCAGTTCGGACACACCCATCAGAGCTTCATCTACCGAGCGGGCGCATTGGCGGCCTTCGCGGATCGCCCAGACAACCAGACTTTGGCCGCGCCGCATATCGCCGCATGCGAAGACATTTTCGACATTGGTAGCGTAGCTGTTGGTGTCGGCGGCGATATTGCCGCGATCGGTCAGTTCAACGCCTGCCTGTTCGAGCAGACCGGCCTTTTTCGGACCGACAAAGCCCATGGCAAGCAGGATCAGATCGGCCTCGATCGTGAATTCGCTGCCGACGATCTCGCGCATCTGGCCGTCAACCCATTCGACCCGTGCGCATTCCAGTCCGGTCACGGTCTCACCGTCACCGACCACGCGCTTGGTCAGGACCGACCAATCGCGATCGACGCCCTCTTCGTGGCTCGATGAAGTGCGCAGCTTGAGCGGCCAATCGGGCCAGGTCATCGCCTTGTCTTCCTTCTCAGGAGGCTTGGGCATGATCTCCAGCTGAGTGACGCTTTTTGCACCCTGCCGATTGGATGTGCCGACACAGTCCGAGCCCGTATCGCCTCCGCCGATCACAACCACATTCTTGTCCGTCGCAAGAAGCGATCCGCGCGGAGCAGCGCGAACCTCATCGTCACCGGCATTGCGCTTGTTCTGTTGCGTGAGGAATTCCATCGCCAGCCGCACGCCATTCATTTCAGCGCCCGGAATGCCAAGCTGGCGCGCGTCTTCCGCCCCGCCGGACAGCACGATCGCGTCAAAGTTCTCCTGCAGGCTCTTGAACGAGATGTCGACGCCCACTTCCTTGGAGGTTTTGAACTCGACGCCTTCTGCCTCCATCTGGACGCAGCGTCGATTGATCAGGTGCTTCTCCATCTTGAAGTCAGGAATACCGTAGCGGAGCAGACCGCCGACGCGATCGCTCTTTTCAAACAGGGTGACGCTGTGTCCGGCCCGGGCAAGCTGCTGAGCGCAGGCCATGCCGGCTGGCCCTGATCCCACCACAGCGACCGATTTGCCTGTCTTGTGCTTAGCGATTTGCGGCTCGATCCAGCCTTCTTGCCAGCCGCGATCGACGATCGCGCATTCGATCGATTTGATCGTAACCGGCTGGTCGATGATGTTGAGCGTGCAACTTGCCTCGCATGGTGCCGGGCAGATGCGACCGGTGAATTCCGGGAAGTTGTTGGTCGAATGCAGTGTGTCGAGCGCGTTGCGCCAGTCATTCTCGTAGACAAGATGATTCCAGTCCGGGATCATGTTGTTCACTGGGCAACCATTGTGACAATAGGGAATGCCGCAATCCATGCAGCGTGAGGCTTGCGAAGAAAGCGTCGCATCGTCCGGCTGGACGACGAATTCGCGATAATTCTGCAGCCGTTCCTTGGGATCGAGATAGTCGCGTTCGCGCCGATCCAGCTCAAGAAAACCCGTGTCCTTGCCCATGCTCTTTCTCGTATTCCCGTAACTTACTCGGCCGCGACTGACGCTGCTTCTTCGCGCTCGGCTTCGAGCGATTTGAGCGCCCGAGCGTAGTCGCGCGGCATCACCTTGACGAATTTGCCAAGCGCATCACCCCAATTGTCGAGCAACGCGCTCGCCTTGGCACTGCCCGTGTGGAGCTTGTGACGCTCGACCAGGATCTTGAGCCGCTCGGCGTCATGGCGCAGCATGTCGCCCATGCCAAAATCGCTCACCGTCCGCGGTCTTTGGCTGGGGCGACCGGCGCCTTCGTCAGCATCGGGCTCGGCCGAAATTGGCATCAGATCAACCTGTGCGTGATTGACCAATTTGCTGAATTCGCCATCCGGATCATAGACATAAGCGACCCCGCCGCTCATCCCGGCAGCAAAGTTACGACCGGTCTTGCCCAGAACAACCACCACGCCGCCAGTCATATATTCGCAGGCATGATCGCCCGCGCCTTCAACCACCGCAATGGCGCCCGAATTGCGCACCGCGAAGCGCTCGCCCGCAACGCCGTTGAAATAAGCCTCGCCTGCAATCGCGCCATAAAGCACCGTATTGCCGACAATGATGTTGTCGCCCGGATCGCGTGAAGCGGCATCGGGTTGACGCACGATAATCCGGCCACCGCTGATGCCTTTGCCGACGTAATCATTGGCATCGCCCGACAGGTCGAGCGTGATGCCGTGTGCCAGCCACGCGCCGAAGCTTTGCCCTGCAACTCCGGTCAGATTGACTCGGATTGTATCGGGGGCGAGACCTTCATGGCCGTGAGCCTTTGCCACTTCGCCCGACAGCATCGTTCCGACCGTACGGTGTACGTTGCGGATCTCATAATCGAGCTGGACCGGAGTCTTGGCCGCAATCGCGTCTTTGCAATCCGCGATAAGCGCGTTGTCGAGCGCGCCATCAAGGCCGTGATCCTGGCCCTCAGTGTTGGTCAGCGCGGCACCTTCAGCAAGGTCGATTGAGTGGAGCAAACGCGAAAGGTCGATGCCGCGCGCTTTCCAGTGGCGGTGGACGCGCGACATGTCGACGCGGTCGACCCGACCGATCATTTCCTCGACCGTCCGGAAACCCATATCCGCCATGATCTGACGCAGCTCTTCCGCCACGAAGAAGAAATAGTTGATCACATGCTCGGGTTCGCCGGTGAAGCGCTTGCGCAACTCCGGATCCTGCGTCGCGACGCCAACCGGGCAGGTGTTGAGGTGGCATTTGCGCATCATGATGCAGCCGGCAGCGATCAGTGGCGCAGTTGCAAAGCCAAATTCGTCAGCGCCCAAAAGCGCGCCAATGGCGACGTCGCGGCCGGTACGCAGTCCACCATCGACCTGCACCGCGATACGGGTGCGCAAATCGTTGAGCAGCAGGGTCTGTTGGGTTTCGGCGAGGCCAATCTCCCAAGGCGACCCGGCATGGGTGAGGCTGGTCAGCGGGGAGGCGCCCGTGCCTCCGTCATATCCGGAAATCGTGACGTGATCGGCGCGCGCTTTGGACACGCCTGCGGCGACAGTTCCCACCCCGACTTCGGACACCAGCTTGACCGAAATACGCGCCTCGGGCTGCACGTTTTTGAGATCGTGGATCAGCTGCGCGAGATCCTCGATCGAATAGATATCGTGGTGCGGCGGAGGCGAAATCAAACCGACGCCCGGAGTTGAGTGCCTGACGGCACCAATCCGCTTGTCGACCTTGTGGCCTGGCAATTGTCCGCCTTCACCAGGTTTAGCACCCTGCGCCATCTTGATCTGGATATCATCGGAATTGACGAGATATTCGGTGGTCACACCAAATCGACCAGAGGCAACCTGCTTGATCCGGCTGCGCATCGAATCGCCATTGTCGAGCGGCTGGAAACGGAATGGCTCTTCGCCACCTTCACCGGTGTTAGAGCGTCCGCCCATGCGGTTCATTGCGACGGCAAGCGTCGAATGCGCTTCGTGGCTGATCGAACCAAAGCTCATCGCACCGGTGCTGAAGCGCTTGACGATCTCGCTTGCTGGCTCAACTTCGTCGAGCGGAACAGCCTGATCCGCCGATTTGAGCTCCATCAGACCGCGGATCGTAAGCAGACGCTCCGATTGTTCGTTGATCGACGCGGCAAACTCTTCGTAATTCTTCGCGTCGTTGCCTCGAACAGCATGCTGCAATTGTGCGACATTCTGCGGCGTCCAGGCATGGGCCTCGCCACGGAGGCGGAACTGATAGATGCCGCCAACATCGAGCATGCTGTCATAGAGCGGGTTATTGCCATAGGCTTGGGCATGCCGCGCGACGCTCTCTTGCGCGACCTCTTCCAGGCCGACACCCTCAATCGTCGTGGCGGTGCCAGTGAAATACTTCTCGATAAACGCCGTTGAAAGACCAACGGCGTCAAAGATCTGCGCTCCGCAATAGGATTGGTAGGTCGAGATACCCATCTTCGACATGACCTTGCGAATGCCTTTGCCGATCGCCTTGATGTAGTTCTGCTGGACCTGTTCGGCAGACAGTTCGGAATGTTTGGCAGTGCGGATGTCTTCGAGCGTCTCGAACGCAACATAGGGGTTCACGGCTTCAGCACCGAAACCGGCCAAAACGCAGAAATGATGCACTTCGCGCGCTTCACCCGTTTCGATCACCAGGCCTGTCTGCATCCGCAGGCCTTGGCGTACGAGATGGTGGTGGACCGCGGCGGTCGCCAAGAGCGCCGGCATTGGCACGCGATCGGCATTCTGGGCGCGATCGGACAGGATCAAAATGTTGTGATCCTGCAGCACGGCCTCTGTCGCCGCCCAGCACATTTCCTTGAGCGCAAGCTCGATGCCTTCGACCCCGCTTTCGGCATCCCAGGTGATGTCGATGGTAGCGCAGCGGAATGCGCCATCGAGCACCGCTTCGACCGAACGGATCTTGGCCAGATCCTCATTGGTCAGGATCGGCTGATCGACTTCGAGGCGTTTGTGCGTGCCCGCGTCATGGCCCAACAGATTGGGCCTCGGCCCAATCATCGAAAGCAGGCTCATCACCAGCTCTTCGCGGATCGGATCAATCGGCGGGTTGGTGACCTGCGCAAAGTTCTGTTTGAAATAGTCGTAGAGCAGTCGCGAACGATCGGACAGGACCGCGATTGGCGTATCGGTTCCCATCGATCCGATCGGATCGTCACCCTTGGTAGCCATTGGCTCGAGGAAGCGCGAAACATCCTCTTGCGTATAGCCAAATGCCTGCTGACGCTCGAGCAGTGAAGTCTCGTGCTGCGGCACTTCAGACAATTCGGGCTCGATCTCGCTGATGTCCTCAAGCTTGAACTGTGCCTTGTCGAGCCAGTTGGCATAGGGCTCAGCGCTGGCGAGATCTGCTTTGAGCTCTTCGTCTTCGATGATGCGGCCCTGTTCGAGATCGATCAGCAGCATCTTGCCTGGCTGCAATCGCCATTTGCGCGTGATGTCTTCTTCGGCAAACGGCAGCACGCCGCTTTCCGAAGCGAGGCAGACAATGTCGTCCTTGGTGACGCAGAATCGCGCTGGGCGCAGCCCGTTCCTGTCCAGCGTGGCACCGATCTGGCGGCCATCGGTGAAGCAGACAGCCGCGGGACCGTCCCATGGCTCCATCAGAGCCGCGTGATATTCATAGAAGGCGCGGCGATCCGGATCCATCAGCTCGTTGCCTGACCACGCTTCGGGGATCAGCATCATCATGGCGTGCGCCAGGCTGTAGCCACCGGCCAGCAGCAGTTCGAGTGCATTGTCTAGGCAAGCAGTGTCAGATTGGCCGTGCGGGATGATCGGCCACATCTTGTCGAGATCGACGCCGAGAAGTTCGGATTCCATCGTGCGCCGGCGCGCATTCATCCAGTTCACATTGCCGCGGACAGTGTTGATCTCGCCATTATGCGCGATCAGGCGGAAGGGGTGCGCCAGCCGCCAGCTAGGGAAAGTGTTGGTTGAAAAGCGTTGGTGAACCAAGCCCAGCGCGGAAACGCAATCCGGATCGCGCAGATCATCGAAGAAGGAACCCACCTGATCGCACAGCAGCAGGCCTTTGTAGACGATCGTGCGGCTCGAAAAGCTTGGAACATAGAGTTCGGTCAGGCCGGGGAGGTCATGCTTCTCAGCCAGCTTTGCCAGTGGGTTCTGGACCTGCTTGCGGATCACCAGGACTTTGCGCTCGAATGCATCTTGATCGGCGCAATTGTCACCCATCGCGATGACTGCCTGCTGGATCACCGGCATCGAATCGATAACCGCCTTGCCAAGCCCATCGAGCGTGGTCGGGACATCGCGCCAGCCGACAAAGCGCTGGCCTTCCTTTGCCGTGAACTTTTCGAACTGCTCTGTCACGAAAGCGCGCGCGGCTTCGTCTTGCGGCATGAAACACATTGCCACCGCATATTGACCCTCTGCTGGCAGAGCGTGACCATGTTCGTCAGCCCAGCTGCGAAACAGGGGATCGGGGATCTGCAGCAGAATTCCGGCACCGTCGCCCAATAGCGGGTCGGCCCCGACGGCCCCGCGATGGTCGATGCGATTGAGGATCTCGAGCGACTGCTCGACAATTGCATGTGATTTCTCGCCCTTGATATGGGCGACCATTCCGACGCCGCAGGCGTCATGTTCATTGGCTGGGTCGTAAAGACCCTGGGAATTTGGATATCCCATGGCGAAAATCCGTCCTGTCAGATGCCAACTCCCAGGTGGGTCTGGTTGGACCGGGGCAGCCCGGGGTGTCGGCAGAATGTTGCGCTGGCGCCCATTTTCGCGGGCCTCCGGCACTGTTCAGGCGCTCTATTGCCGACAGAAATCGGTTTTTGCAACCGCGAACAGCGTAGGAATCTTTCAATATACTATTGAAAAGCTATGCACGCATTGCGTTGGATGCAAGATTGCCCAGGCTCTGTTGCGCAGAAGCGCAGCGACCGAAAGTCAGGCTACGCCGCTCAATTCGCGCAATTTGTCCAGGGCATCGCGCAGCTCAGCATGGGTCTGAGGCGCGTCTTCGCCAGTCGGCTCACTGGCCGATGAGAGAGGATTTTCGCCGCTAAGCAAGGACAGGGCCCGTAAGCCTTCAGCCAAAGCGGCATCCTCTTGCGGAGGCGCATTCTTGCCGTTTTGCTCCTGATGTTCATGCAGTGCGGCAGCGAAGCGTTCGACCATCTGCACCAGGCTCAATTGTTCGGTGGGCAGTTCGCGGAGCTTCTCGATCGCGCTGCCGGCTTGGATGCGGCGCGCAAAGACAGGCAAGTTGGACTCAGTCGAGATAGTGTCCGATTCGGGTTCTGCGACGACGTCTTTTGGCTTTTCTGGCAGCTCTGGAGCGGCATCGTGCTCTTCGGCAATGTCGGTCAGCTCAAGCAAGTCGCTGTCAGCGTCCGGCACATCATTGTCCGCTTCCACCCAGGCATCGTCATCAATCTCTTCGAGATCGGCAAAGGCATCGACGTTCTGGACTTCTGGTTCCTCGTCTTCTTCTGTCCAGTCTTTCCAAGCGTCCTGGTCGACCGGATCATCGAAGCTGTTGATCCCGAGATCTTCCGAAGCGACGATCGGTCGCACGCGGGCATGCGCTTCGTCTTCGATCTCTTCGTCCTCGAGCTGGCGGCGTGGTTGCAGCGCCTTGGCACCAAACCAGCCAAGCGCGCCTCCCAGCATCGCTGCGATCAGGGCCAAGCCAATTCGAGCGAATTCGCCGAGGGCGGTCAATTCAACCGTGGCCGTGATGCTGGCAATCGAGCTTGCGGGTTGAACAAGGATCGCCGCGCCCAACAGGATCGCAAACCATGCCGCGATAAGGGGCGCAAAGGCGGGATGGCGGATGAGTGCCGCCACCGTCGATTGTCCGTGATTGTGCCATTCTAAGGCCATCGCGACCTAGGCTCCGATCCTGATCTTGCTGTCCGGCCCCTGATCGTGATCGGGAGCGTGAGACGAAATCGAATGTGGCGATACCAAGGCTTGGTAAACGTCGAGATAATTTTCAGCGTTGCGCGACCAGTCGTGGCGCGTGCGGACATGCTCGACGCCAGCTTGTCTAACCGCGTCCCAAGATTGGCGATCAGCCAGCACTTGATCGAGCTTGGCCGCACAAGCGGCCGGATTGTCCGGAGCGAACAGATAGCCAGTCTTGCGATCGGTGATAAGTTCGCGATGTCCGCCAACATCGGACGCAGCGACAATGCGCTGCTGCGCCATGGCTTCGAGCGGTTTGAGCGGGGTTACAAGGTCGGTCAACCGGCTGTGCTTGCGCGGATAGGCGAGCAGATCAATCAGCGAATAATAGCGCTCAACCTCACTGTGAGGGACCCGTCCAGTGAAGATCACCGCATCGGGATCGGGCAGGGCCGCCGCTTGTGCCCGCAACGCCTTGTCGCACTCACCGCCGCCGACCAAGAGCAGTCGCGCGCTTGGCCGTGTTTGGCGCAAGATCGGCATGGCTGCGATCAGATCATCGAGACCTTCGTAATCGTAAAAGCTGCCGATAAACCCGATCACATCGGCATCGGGTGCGATGCCGAGCTCGGCAGCGAGCGCATCGTCGCGTGCGGGCGGATCGCCAAACAGGCTCAGGTCGACACCGTTGGGCATCACACTGGTTGTGCTTTGCGGCAGGCCGCGCGCTGTCAGATCGTCGCGAAGGCCCTGGCAGATCGTGAACACGGCATCGGCATTCTTGGCCACGTGAGTTTCTAGTGCGCGCGTCATCTTGTATTTGAGTGAATTCTCAGTGCCGGTCTTGTTGCCTACCGCGGCATCCTCCCAGAACGCGCGAATTTCATAGACGAACGGCACGCCCAAGGCCTGCGAGGCGCGCCAGGCAGCGGCGCCACAGAGCGCGGGTGAATGGGCGTGAATGACGTCGGGCCGCCATTGCGATGCGAACACTTGGATCGACTGCGAAAGTTTGGCGATTTCAGACAGCTCGCCCAGCACCGGCAGTCCGCCCGGCGATCCAGGCGTGCGCTGAAAGGTCAGGCCATCAACCGTTTCACGATCCGGGGCATCTTCCGCGCCAGCGTGACGAACCCCGGTAATTCCGCGCACTTCTATGCCCAATCGCTCTTGCGCTTTGAGGATCGCGCGCGTGCGAAAGGTGTACCCGCTATGCAGCGGCAGTGAATGGTCGAGAACGTGAAGTACGCGCATGATGGGAAACCTATTGCCACGAATGTGCTTAACGGGCCGTCAACCGCGTTGCTTTAAGGCGCAGGATATTGCGGGCGACAATGCTCGCTAAGAGAAGACAATGATTGACTATTTTGCTCTTGCCCTTGGCCATGGCCTGCTGGCCTATGCCTTTCTGCGCCTGGTGCAGAGGGACGAGCTTGATGTGGATCCGGTCCTCGAACAGGCCAAACAACGCAAACGTGCCCGCGACAAGGCGCGTCACAAGCGATCGCGCGAGGTCGAGGACCAAGCATGATCGATCTCGCCTTCATCGCCTTTATCGGGTTTGTATTGCTCCTAGGCCTGCGGCGCCCTTATCTGTGGGTGCTGCTTTATATCTACATCGATATCCTGGCGCCTCAGCAGATCGGCTACGGGATCATCACCAATCTCTCAGTCTCGTTCATCGCCTTTTGCGCGGCCTTTGTCGGCTGGGCAGTGCTTGATCGCAAGGAAGGCTCGCGCTTCACCTTGCGGCAGGGTTTGATGCTGGCGCTGCTGGTCTATTGCTGGTGGACCACGGGCAATGCTGACTTCCCGGTTGAAGCGGAGCTCAAATGGGAATGGGTGTGGAAGGCGCTGTTCTTCGCCATCTTCCTACCGTTGACGATCACCACAAGGCTGCGCCTCGAAGCTTTGGCATTGGTCATGGTGCTGGCGGTCTCAATGATTGTCATCGCAACCGGGATGAAGACCGTGCTTGGCGGTGGCGGTTATGAAAATCTCAAATTCTTCGTCAACGACAATAGTGGTCTCTATGAAAGCTCCACCCTGGCGACCGTAGCCATCGGCCTGATCCCGATGATCGCTTGGTTCACGCGCTACGGCACGATCATCAAACCGGCCTGGTATGTCACGCTGTTTGCGGTCGCGCTGATCTTTGCGAGCCTGTTGATCCCGATCGGGACTGAGGCACGAACGGGCCTGGTCTGTATCGCGGCGCTCGGCGTTCTGTTGTTGCGCTACACCAAGAAACGCCTGACCTTTGTCGTCGCTGGCGCCGCGCTTGGCCTTGCCGCGCTGCCCTTCCTGCCGCCGAGCTATTACGAGCGCATGGCCACGCTTGCGCAGCCAGGCGGCGATGAAAGCGCGTCTACCCGTGTCGCGGTTTGGGCCTGGACCTTCGAATATGTCTCGCAAAACCCGTTTGGGGGCGGCTTTGACGCGTTTCGCGGCAATTCATTCACTTACGAAATGCCAGTGCGCGAGGAGGTCGGGAACACGACCTCGGTCGAATATCGCGAAGTGACCGACGAAGCCCGCGCCTACCACTCAGCGATCTTCGAAGTCTTGGGTGAGCAGGGCTATCCGGGCCTCTTCATCTGGCTTTGGTTGCAGGGGCTGGGCGTGTGGCAGATGGAGCGCATCTATCGTCGCTGGCGCCAGCGCAAAGAGGAAAACGAGGCGTGGATCGCGCCGATGGCGGCGGCGCTCCAAATCGCGAGCCTGATCTATCTGGTCGGAGCGCTGTTCCAAGGCATCGCGTACCAACCGATGTTCTTCAAGATCATCGGGCTGCAAATCGCCCTCAACACATATTGCCTCCGGCTCGAATCGGCGCGGCTTGGAACGCGCAAAAAGACCTCCGGCTCTCGCCCTAAGCGCGGCGGCGGTCGCGATGCCGTAGCGGAACAGCAACCCGCATTGCACTAGCGCCGCGCATAGGCCATGTAGCCCCTCGCAAAAGGGTGCGGAGCAGCGTTTCTCCGTGCGTCAATAAGCCAGGAGGACAACGCATGACCCCGCAGGATCTCGCAGCCAAAGTTGGCGAAAATATCGGCACCAGTGAATGGGTCGAGATGACACAGGACAAGGTCAACATGTTCGCTGATGCGACGGGCGACCACCAGTTCATCCATATCGATGAAGAGAAAGCCAAGCTGACCCCGTTCGGCGGCACAATCGTGCACGGCTTTATGACTCTCTCGATGATCCCATACCTGTCAGCAAACAGTGACATGCCCCGGATCGACAACGTGAAGATGGGCGTGAACTATGGTGGCAACAAAACCCGCTTCATCGCACCTGTGCGCGTTGGCAAGCGTATTCGTGGCCACTGGAAGCTGGTCGAGATGATCGAAAAGCGGCCTGGCCAATGGCAACAGACCGCCGAAATCACGATCGAGATCGAAGGCGAAGATAAGCCCGCGCTCATGTGCGAGTGGATCACGCAGTTCTTCGTCTGAATCTGACGCTTTTCGGGCGCAAAGAAATTCTGGCGCCCATTTGAACCCATGGTTCCCCATATTGGTTGCGGGGGCCAGACCCATATGTTTCGAAAGGACCTCTCATGTCACGCGATGCAGTAATCGTATCCACCGCCCGCACGCCGATCGGCCGGGCCTATAAGGGCGGCTTCAACGCCACTCCCGGCGCCACGCTCGGCTCTTTCTCGTTCAACGCTGCTGTCGAGCGCTCGGGCATCGACGCTGCCGAGATTGACGACGTGGTCTGGGGCGCTGTCCTCACTCAAGGCACTCAGGCTGGCAATATTGGACGCCAGGTCGCTCTGCGCGGCGGTGCCCCGGTTACGGTTGCTGCCCAGACCATCGACCGTCAGTGTTCTTCAGGTCTGATGGCAATCGCTACGGCGGCCAAGCAGGTCGTGGTCGACAACATGGACATCGTCGTTGGCGGCGGCCAGGATTCGATCTCGCTGGTTCAGACCCCAGAGATGCGCGTCGCCCCCGATCCGTCGCTGATCGCGATGCACAAGGACGTCTACATGCCGATGCTTGGCACTGCAGAGACCGTCGCCGCCCGTTATGGCATCAGCCGCGAAGCCCAGGACGAATACGCGCTGCAATCGCAGATGCGCACCGCCGCAGGCCAGGAAGCTGGCCATTTCGACGCTGAGATCATTCCGGTCACCACAACCATGATGGTCAAGGACAAGGAAACCGGCGAAGTTTCTCAGCAGGAAGTCACCATCACCAAGGATGAAGGCAATCGTCCTTCGACTACGATCGAAGGATTGCAGGCGCTGCAACCGGTCATGGGCCCGGACAAGGTGATCACTGCGGGTAACGCGTCGCAGCTGTCAGACGGTTCTTCCGCCAGCGTGTTGATGGAAGCCAAACTGGCTGAACAGAAAGGCCTTGAGCCGCTCGGTCGCTATGTTGGTATGGCCGTGGCTGGCACCGAGCCCGATGAAATGGGTATCGGACCGGTCTTCGCGATCCCCAAGCTGCTCAAGCAGACTGGTCTCAGCATGGACGATATCGGCCTGTGGGAGCTCAACGAAGCCTTTGCGGTGCAAGTCCTGTACTGCCGCGACAAACTTGGCATCGATAACGACATTCTCAACGTCAATGGCGGCTCGATCTCGATCGGTCACCCCTACGGGATGACGGGTGCACGCTGCACTGGCCACGCCTTGATCGAAGGCAAGCGTCGCGGCGCGAAATACGTTGTCGTCACCATGTGTGTCGGCGGCGGTATGGGTGCAGCTGGCCTGTTCGAGGTCTTTTGATCAGCCAGGCACTTCTTTGCTTGAGGCCTGAGGGCGACTGATGCGTCTCAAGCATCCTCGCATCGAGCCGGTCGATCTCGACCGGCTCGACGAGACCCAGCGCGAGGTGCTCGCGCCGTTTGCGGATCCTGCCAATAAGGTTGGTGGCGGCAAGGTGCTCAACATCTTCCGCACGCTGGTGCACGCGCCCAAGGCGCTTAGAGCGTTTCTTGGATGGGGCAATTACATCCTGTCGCAGCGCAGTGCTTTGCCGGAGCGTGAGCGCGAAATGGTGATCCTGCGAACCGGCTGGAATTGCCAATCAGGCTATGAATTCGCTCAGCATACCCGCATTGGCAAGAATTGCGGGCTTAGCGACGATGACATTGCTCGGATAAAGATAGGGCCCGACGGCGATGGCTGGAGCGACCTCGAGCGTGCAATGTTGCGCGCCGCCGATGAGCTGCATGCCAATCAGTTTGTCAGCGACCAAACCTGGTCAGATCTTGCGGAATTGGGCGACAAGGGCCGGATGGATCTGGTCTTTACAGTCGGCCAGTATACGCAAGTATCTATGATGCTGAACTCGTTCGGCATTCAGCTTGAGGACGGCGACAAGCCCGATCCCGATCTCGACCACTCGGCCTAGGCCTTGCAGATTCGCTCCCGCCGGCGCACGCTAGTGCGCGAGGGGCAAACGGATGTTCTTCTGATCTCCCAACGCGCCAGAGGGATAGAGCATGAACACATTCACACGATTGATGGCTGTTGTGTTGGCGCTGGCCTTGCCCACTTCGCTCACGGGCGCCGAAGAATCGCAACCCACCTCGCTAGAAGCCGATTTGGAAGAGCTGATGGAGTGGTTTCCTGGGGTCTATGACAATCACCAGCAGGTCTATCGCCAAGCGGTAGACCGCGTCCCAGAGGAAATGCGCCAGCGGCACACCAATCATATCTTCCGACCGCTTTCAATCACGGGAATCCCTGGTCGGACACTCTACGCCCAGCAGTCGCAGCATTACGATCCGAGCGATCTCTATCGCCAGCGCATCTATTCGTTCACCGTGGACGAAGCAGAACAGGCGATCCGCTTGACGATCTACACCCCGCGCGACCCTTCGCGGCTGACTGACGCGCATCTTGATCCTGACAAGGTCGCAGATCTTAGCGCTGACGATTTCATTTTGAAGCCTGGCTGTGAGGTGTTCTGGCGCCGCGGCGAGGGCCAATTTGACGGAATTCTGAAACCCAATGCGTGCAGCTATTTTTCCGAGATGTTCGGGAAACGGGTCTATCTCAACGAAACGCTTACCCTGCGTCCCGACGCGCTGATCTTGCATGATCGCGCCGTCGATGCCGAAGGCAATCTGGTGTTCGGTTCTGCCGATAAGGGGCCGACCATCAATCTCAAGATTGAGGATTGAGCGCAGGGGGCGCGGCTCGCGGACTAGCCGTGCGCTGCGATAAATTCCTCGACCACCGGGGCGACCTTGTTGCGCCAGCGGCTGCCATTGAAGATGCCATAATGACCTGCGCCCTCGGCCATGTAATAGCGCTTTTTCTCGTCATCGAGATTGTCCGCCAGGTGCAGCGCGGCCTTGGTCTGGCCCAAGCCTGAAATATCATCGCGCTCGCCTTCAATCGCGAGCAGCGCAGTATCGGTAATCGCGCCGAGATCGACGATCTCACCCTTGTGCCGGAATTCGCCATTCGGGATCGAGTGCTTCTGGAACACCTCTTCAACTGTCTGGAGGTAGAATTCGGCCGTCATGTCGCAGACCGCGCGATATTCGTCGTAGAAATCCTTGGTCGCCTGCGCGCTTTCCTCGTCACCCCGGGTGAGGTGTTTGAACATCTCGTAATGACTCATCATGTGGCTCTGCAGGTTCATGCTCATAAAGGCGGAAAGCTGCATGAAGCCGGGATAGACCTTTCGACCGGCCCCGCGATAATTCATCGGCACTGTTGCGATAACGCTGTGGCGGAACCACTCGATCGGGCGCTTCATCGCGTGATTATTGACCGTTGTCGGGCTTTCGCGGGTGTCGATTGGCCCACCCATCATGGTCAGCGTCTTGGGCGTAGCGGGCGAATCGTGAAGATTGAGCAGCGCGGTCGCCGCGAAGGCAGGGACCGAAGGCTGGCACACCGCCATCATGTGCGGACGCTCGCCCTCGCCATATTCGGTGATGTATTCGAGAAACTCGATCAGGTAGTCGATATAGTCGTCGAGGTCGAAATGGCCTTCATGCAAAGGCACCGTCCTCGCATCGGCCCAATCGGTGATATAGACCTCATATTGCTCAAGCATCCGATGAACAGTGCCGCGCAGGAGCGTGGCGTAGTGTCCACTCATCGGAGCGACGATCAGCAATTTGGGGCGCTTGTCATTGATCCCGTCGAGGCGGAAGCGCTTGAGATCGCCGAACGGGCGATTGACCACGGTCGCCTCGATGACCGGATAGGTCTTTCCCTCAACATCAACTTCGGTGATGCCAAAGGCGGGCTTTCCATATGCTGCCGTTGCATGCGCGAACACGTCCAGCGCATTGGCCGCCAAAGGACCGATTCCGGTGTATCCGAACGGGTTGGCTGGATTGCTGAGGATTTCCGCGCTGATTGAGGCCCACGCGCTGACGCTGTTCATCCAGCTGCGTTGGATCTCATAGGCTTGATAAAGCATGCATTTCCCCGTTCCGTTTTGCGCGCCACTGCCCCCAGCACGCCCTGCATTGCGGCGTAGATTGCCTGCGCCTCTAACCGGGCGCTTAGCGCTCCTAAATGGCGCTTCGCGAGCCATTGTGCAACGCACAAATTTGGTTGTGGCGGCATTGTTGTGGGGCGATGTGCTTTTTGCACGTGTAAAATCAGCCGCTGATCCCTAGATCAGACCCAATGGATGGGACGATCACTGACGACGCAGCGCATGATGACGCGACCGCCGACGATTTGGCGGGCGAACAAGAAGTTTCGCCCAAATCGAAGACGCTTGCTCCCTTGCGGATGATTTATCGGGAAGCGGCGAATTACCCCAAGCAGATCATTTTCGCCCTTATCGCGCTGACCGTGACGGCGGCGGGCACCCTCGCGATCCCGGCTGCGGTTCAGCTAATCGTTGATCGCGGCTTTGGCGCGGTCGCCGGATCGGGCGAGATCGCGCGCTGGTTTCGCTATCTTGGCATGATCGTGGTGATCATCGCGCTGGGCACAGCGGCGCGTTTCTATTTCGTCAGCTGGATTGGCGAACGTGTTGTCGCCGATATCCGCCGCAAGGTTCATCGCAATCTGCTGCGGCTTTCACCGGCATTCTATGAAGAGAATTCGCCCAAGGAAATCTCGAGCCGGATGACGGCTGACACCGCGATTATCGAGACGGTTGTCGGCACCACCGTATCGGTCGCTCTGCGCAACGTCTTCCTGGGCATTGGTGGAACGATCTACCTGTTCTGGCTGCTCCCAGGATTCACCGTCTGGCTGGCGATTGGCATTCCCGTCACGATCCTGCCAATCGTGTTTTTCGGCCGCCGGATCCGGTCAATCTCGCGCGACAGCCAGGACCGGGTCGCCGATGTGGGCGCGATGGTGACCGAAGTGTTGGGCGCGATGAAGGTCGTCCAAAGTTTCAACCAGCAAGGGCGCGAGGCAGGTCGGTTTGGAGACGCCGTCGAGCGCACGTTCGACACCGCACGCAAACGCATCATCCTGCGCGCGGTGATGACTGCTGTCATCATCTTCGCCATTTTCGGTTCGATCGTATTCATGCTGTGGCGCGGGGCCGAAGCGGTGTCTGTCGGCAGCATGACGCCAGGCACGCTGATTTCGTTCCTGCTGGGCGCGATGATCGTTGCTGGCGCCTTTGGAGCGCTAACCGAGGTTTATGGTGAATTGCTGCGCGGCGCCGGGGCGGCAAGTCGGCTTGCGGAACTGCTCGAAGCCAAGCCAGCCATCGCGGCGCCAGATCGGCCTGAAAAACTGCCCGAGCCCGCCCGTGGAAGCCTGTCCTTCCGCAATGTGACTTTCCGCTATCCTGCCCGACCTGAGACCGCCGCACTCAGCGATTTCAGCCTTGAAGTCGAGCCAGGAGAAACCGTGGCGATTGTCGGCCCGTCGGGGGCAGGCAAATCGACCATTTTCCAGTTGGTGGAGCGATTCTACGACCCGCAAGCGGGCACGATCCGCCTCGATGGCGTCCCGCTGACCAAGGCGGATCCGGCTGACATTCGCGAGAGGTTTGCCTTTGTCCCGCAAGACGGCGTGCTGTTCAGCGCCGATGCGCGCGACAATTTGCGCTACGGGCGGTGGGACGCCAGCGATGACGAGATTTGGGAGGCCGCCCGCGCGGCCAATGCGGAATCCTTCCTCACCGCGCTGCCCGAAGGGCTCGACACCTATCTTGGCGAAGGCGGCACCCAATTGTCAGGTGGGCAACGCCAGCGTGTGGCCATCGCGCGCGCGCTGTTGCGCGATGCTCCGATCCTGCTGCTAGATGAAGCGACAAGCGCGCTTGATGCGGAAAGCGAGATGCTGGTGCAGCAAGCGCTCGACGAGCTGATGAAGCAGCGCACCACTCTGGTGATTGCGCACCGTCTGGCGACCGTGCGCGCGGCCGATCGTATTGTGGTGCTCGACGAGGGTGAGATTGTCGAACAGGGCACGCATGATGCTCTGGTGGAAGCAGGTGGCCTCTATGCTCGTTTGGCCAGCCTGCAATTCGCCAATGCGCAGGCAGCCTAGGCGCGGTTCGGAACATTCGCTCGCAACGCTCATTTTTCTACCAAGAGCAAGCGCGGTCGGACCAACGGATTCATTGCGAGACCCGGCGCGCTAAGCCAGTTGCAACGAAAAGCACTCGATAAGCAGGATGGGATAGAGACCATGATCCACAGAACAGCCTTTCTGTTGAGCGGCGTGGCCGCCTTGGCCTTGGCCGGACCGGCCAGCGCCGGGCCAGAGCACGGCGCCAGTGAAACGCTTCTGAGCGAAACCGAGGCGACCGCCAGCGAGCCCAAGCCGACCCCGACGATGGATTTCGGAACTTGGGGCGTCGACACGACCCAGATTTCGCAAGATCTGGAAGCGGGCGATGACTTCAACGCCTATGTGAACGGCCGCTGGATCGCCGAGAATGAAATTCCCGCCGATCGCTCACGCTTTGGTGCGTTTGACATGCTGCGCGAGAAATCGACCCGCGATGTCGAAACGCTGGTGAGCGAGCTGGTTGCATCCAATCCCGAACCTGGCACCACTGCGCGCCGCATTGTCGATGCCTACAACGCCTATTACGACATGGAAGCGATTGACGCTTCGGGTCTGGCTCCGGCGCAGCCCTATCTCAATGAGATTTACGCCGCGCCTGACTTGGCAGCGCTTGCCAAGCTGTTTGCCAAGCCCGGTATCCCGACCTTGATTGGTGGCGGCATCACAGTCGACCGGCGCAATCCCAATGCCTACGCCGTATCGGTCGGCTTTGATGGAATGGGCTTGCCTGATCGCGATTATTACCTCGAAGATTCAGAGCGCAATCTTGAGATTCGCGCAGCCTATAAAGAGTATCTGACGCTGCTGCTCGACAAAGCCGGCTATGAAGCGCCCGGCGCCGCTGCCGAGGCGGTCTATGCGTTCGAAGCCAAGGTGGCGAAGCTTGAATGGGCACGGCGCATGATGCGCATCCCCAATCTCACTTACAACGCTGTGTCGCGCGATGAGTTAATCGAGCTGGCGGGTGACTTCCCGATGATGGCTCTGCTCGAGGCAGGCCGTGTGGCAGACCAGGAACGCTTCCTCGTCACACAGATTCCGCCGACCGATGAAGAAATCGAAGAGCTTGGGCTGACCGAAGAGCAATTGGCGCTGATTGGCGGCGGATTGCCAGCCATGGCCAAGCTGGTCTCGGAGACTCCGCTGGCGACGCTCAAGGCCTATATGGCAGCGCATTTCCTGTCGAACCATGCGGCTGTGCTGACCAGCGAACTCGACCAGGCGCGGTTTGCCTTTTACGGGCAAGAGATCAGCGGGCGCGAAGCCCAGCAAGAGCGCTGGAAGCGCGCTATCTCGGCCGCAGAAGGCCAGCTGGGTGAGCAGCTCGGTTCGCTCTATGTCGAGCGTTATTTCCCGCCCGAAGCGAAGGCCCAGATGGATGAGCTGGTTGCCAATCTTCAAACCTCAATGGCGGCGGCGTTGGATCGCAATGAGTGGATGACCGAGGCGACCATCGAGGAAGCCAAGAAGAAGCTGTCCACCTTCACTCCGATGATTGGCTATCCCGACGAATTCGAAACCTATGACGGGCTCGAAATCACTGCCGACGATCCGCTCGCCAATCGCATGAGCGCGGGTCAATGGGGCATGGATGATGCGCTCGCGCGGCTGCCCGGACCGGTTGATCGCACGCAATGGGGCATGTTCCCGCAAACGGTGAATGCTTATTACTCACCGGTCTTCAATCAGATCGTCTTCCCGGCGGCGATCCTGCAGGCGCCGTTCTTCAACGCGTCGGCTGATCCGGCAGTCAATTACGGCGGTATTGGTGCGGTGATCGGTCACGAGATCGGCCATGGTTATGACGATCAAGGCTCGCAATATGACGCCGATGGCGCGCTGCGCAATTGGTGGCAGCCTGAGGATCGCGAGGCGTTCGAAGCCGAAGCGGACAAGCTCAAAGCGCTGATCGAGCAATATTGCCCGGCCGATGATGGCGAGCTTTGCCTGCGCGGCGATCAGTCGATTGGTGAGACGTTGGGCGACGTGGTGGGTCTGCAAATGGCCTATCGCGCTTACAAGACGTCGCTCAACGGCGAAGAAGCCCCTGTGATTGACGGTCTGACCGGCGATCAGCGCTTCTTCCTCGGTTTCGCGCAGATTTGGCGCGGGATGGAGCGCGAGGCGTCGCTGCGCAATCGCGTGCTGACCGCCAACCACCCGCCGGGTGAATTCCGCCTCAACAACGCCGTGCGCCACAGCGATGCATGGTACGAGGCATTCAATGTCACGCCCGAGCATGATCTCTATTTGCCGCCCGAAGAGCGCGTGAAAATCTGGTAATTGCTGGGCTGCGAGCCCAACAAACGAATTGACTTGGCCCGCGCTTCGGTCTTGGAGCGCGGGCCATGACGTTTCTGCAATTGCTCATCATCGCGGTTGTCCAGGGGATCACCGAATTCCTGCCGATTTCATCGTCAGGCCATTTGATCCTTATTCCCTATCTGACCGACTTTCCCGACCAGGGCCCGCTGATCGATGTCGCGGTGCATGTCGGGTCGCTGCTGGCGATCATCACCTATTTCTTCAAAGATGTGATCCTGTTGGCGCGTGGCGGCTTCGCCTCGATTGGCGTCGGCGCCAAGTCGCCAGGCGTGCCTGAGGCACGCAAGCTGTTCTGGTGGATCGTGATCGGCACCATCCCGGCGGTAGCGTTTGGCCTGTCGATCAAAATGGGCGTGTTCAACGGATTCGCCGAGACCGTGTTCGGGATCACGATCGTTGACGATGATTTGATGGCGTCGATCCGCTTCACCGATCTGATCGCCTTCAACCTGATCACTTATGGCCTGCTGCTTGGCCTGGCCGACTGGCTCGGCAAAGAGATCAAGGCGTTTGAAGAGATGACCTGGCGCGACGGTCTGCTGGTCGGGCTGGCGCAGGCTCTGGCGATCATCCCGGGCACCAGTCGCTCGGGCGTCACGATGACCGCCGCCCGGGCGCTGGGCTACAAGCGGGTAGAGGCGGCGCGCTTCTCATTCCTGCTCTCGATCCCGGCCGTGGCCGGCGCGGGTGTGCTGATCGTGCCCGAAATTTTCGAAGCTGGCGGTGGCTTGGCGATGGACGCGCTGATCGCGGGCGTGCTCACCTTCGTCGCGGCCTTTCTCACCATGGCGTTCCTGATGAACTTCCTCAAGCGAGCGTCGATGATGGTTTTTGTGCTATATCGGGTCGCCTTGGGCGTCGGCCTGTTATGGCTGTTTTGATCGGGGGACGACATGGCATTGCTGGCATTCGTTGTATGGGGCGCATTGCTCGGCTGGGCGGCTTCGATCGTCGAGCGTGAAGAGCAGGCCGGTGCGATCCGGCTGCGATTGCTGATTGGCGCGCTTGCGGCTCTGATTGGCGGTGTTTTCACCAGCGGCGGTGGCGTTTTGGGCGCGCTGGAATGGAGCGCGCTGGGTGTCGGCACAATCACCGCTGTAGTGGCTCTGACGGCTTACTGGTTCGTTTTTGTGCGTCGGACCTAGGCAAACTACCCAAGGCTCTGGAATCACGCTCAGATCGGCTCTGCGTCCGATCCTCGGCCACCTCGCAGATGGTATTCCTGCGTTCCCCGATTGACGACATAGTCGACGTCGATGACGGCGCTGTTCGCGTATGTGAAATTCGGAGCCAGGCTGCGATAGAGGCGGTCAAAGTCACGCTCGACCGTCTGACGATAGAGATCTTCGAAGCTCTCTATCACAAAATAGGTCGGCTGAAGATCGCTGATGACGTAATCGGTGCGCATAACGCGATCGACATTGAGCATGATCCGGTTGGGGCTCTTGGCTTCAACCGCGAAACGGGCCTCGGTTGGCCCTGAGAGAATGCCGGCGCCGTAGGCCTTGATGCCGTCGGGTTCCTCGATCAGCCCGAACTCAACCGTGTACCAATAGAGCGCGCCCAGCGCCTTGAGCCGGTTGTAGCGCATCGCCTTCCATCCGGCGCGGCCATATTCCTGCATGTAATCGGCATAGACCGGATCGGTCAGCATCGGGACATGGCCGAACACGTCATGGAACACGTCGGGTTCCTGGATGTATTCGAAGGTTTCCCGCGTGCGGATGAAATTGCCGGCCGGGAAACGGCGATTGGCAAGGTGCCAGAAGAAAACGTGATCGGGGATCAGCATCGGCACAGGCACGACGCTCCATCCGGTCAGCTTGTTGAGTTCCTCGGACAAGTGTCCGAAATCGGGCACGCCGCCGCGGCTTAGGTCAAGCTTGTCGAGCCCTTCCATAAAGGCTGTCGCCGCCCGTCCCGGCAGCACCTGCATCTGGCGTTCAAACAGATCGTTCCAGATCGCATCATCGTCGCTGGAATATTGCGTTTGTGCGGGCTCAAGCCAGTCATCGCCAACATGTTCGGGCTTGATCAAAGGCGCAGTGAATACGTCTGCCGGAAGCTCGGGCAGGACGGTAAAGTCGGTTTCAGGATTAGCGAGTGTAGCCATAACGTATCATCTGATACTACCACCGGGCACAGACAAGGACAATTGCTGGAACAAATATGGGAATCAAAGGCAAAGATTATCGCAAGGCGCTTGAACCGCTGACCGAGGAATTGGTGGGCATGGCGCGTTGGGCGCGGACCACCGGCGCACGGATCGTGATCCTATTTGAGGGTCGCGATACGGCTGGGAAGGGCGGCGCAATCAGAGCGGTGCGCGACAAGCTCAATCCCCGGCAGTGCCGGACGGTTGCGCTGGGCAAGCCGACTGATGCCGAGCAAGGCCAGTGGTATTTCCAGCGTTACATCCAGCACTTGCCAACCGCGGGTGAGATCGTTCTGTTTGACCGGTCGTGGTACAATCGGGCTGGTGTCGAGAAGGTGATGGGATTCGCCGACGATGCGCAGATCAGCGCATTCCTCGATCAGGTTCCGGTGTTCGAGAAACTGCTCACGGATGACGGCATCCATCTGTTCAAATATTGGCTGACCACCGACCAGGAAAAGCAGGAAGAGCGTTTGCGCGAACGGCTCGATGATCCGCTCAAGCGCTGGAAATTGTCACCGATCGATCTGGCGGCGCGTGAGCAATACGACGCTTACACCGACGCGCGTGAAGACATGCTGCGAGCGACGCACACCGACAATGCGCCATGGACCTTGGTCGATTTCAACGATCAGAAGCGCGGACGACTGACCCTGATCCGCGATCTGCTCGACCGGTTGCCAGACACTCATGTTGACCCGCCTGCGATCGAATTCCCCGATCTTGGGAAGGAACCCAAGGCGGAGAGCTATGCGGTGCTGAAACCCCTTCCCTCGTACAAGGTGGAGGATTGACTCGGGAGCTTTCTTGATATAAAAGTGATATCATAATTATATCAAGAAGGAAAACCCCCGATGACAGACACCTCTCCCCCTCGCACCGCCAGCAACGAAACCGGCTCGAGTAGCTTCAACGGCTATGTCATGCTGCTGGTCTTGCTCGCGACGATCGTCGTTCCAGCGAGCTTTGCAATCAACATGTTCGACGCTGGCACGACTGTCGGCAGCGTCATTGTTGGCACGCTGTCCTTTGTCTTCGTGATCGTCGGATTTTTCATGATCCAGCCCAACGAAGCCGTCGTGATCACTCTGTTCGGCGAATATCGAGGCACGGTCCGCAAAGAGGGCCTGCACTGGGTATGGCCGTGGATGGGCAAGAACAAGCTCAGCGTGCGGGCGCACAACATCCATTCGGAACGGGTCAAAATCAACGATCTGCGCGGCAACCCGATCGAAGTGGCCTGCAATGTCGTTTGGCGCGTCCAGGACACGGCGCAAGCGGTGTTCGATGTCGACGATTACAAGGAGTTCGTGAATATCCAGATCGAAGCCGGCCTGCGCACGGTTGGTGCCCGTCACCCCTATGATGACATGTCGGATGAGGATGAAACGACATTGCGTGGCAGCGCCGATGTGATTGCAAGCGAGTTGCGCGAGGAGCTCAATGAGCGGCTCGAAGTCGCCGGGATCCTGGTCGATGAAGCGGGCCTGACTCACTTGGCTTACGCCCCGGAGATTGCTGGCGCGATGCTCCGTCGCCAACAGGCCGACGCGGTGATCGCCGCGCGCAAGAAGGTTGTCATTGGCGCGGTCTCAATGGTCGAAGACGCGCTCAGCAAGCTGTCATCCGATGGCATTGTCGAACTGGACGATGAGCGGCGCGCCACCATGGTGTCCAACCTGATGGTGGTGCTGTGCGGCGATCGCGAAGCGCAACCCGTCGTCAACGCCGGTACGCTCTACCAGTAATCGCCTTGCGCAGGAGGCAGCCATGGCTGCACCCCCCAAAAAAGCCTTCGCGCTCCGCCTCGATCCGGCAGTCCATGCTGCGATCGAGCGGCTCGCGGGGGCTGAATTGCGTTCGTCCAATGCGCAAATCGAAATGCTGCTGCGCGAAGCGCTCAAGGCCCGCGGTATCGAAGTCGAGCCAAGCGCAAAGCCCAAACGGGGCAGACCGCCCAAATCAGGCGGTTAGATCGCGGCGCTGGCCTTGGTCACCTGCCTGCCATCAGCGCCAAAGGCACCCAATTCAAAGCCGTCATCCGATCTGCGCATAACCAGATGCAGCGGCTCGTCAGCGATCGCTGGCGAAACCCCGCGAAATGCGAAGGATGTGAGGCGATTGTGACCCAGCTCGCTGGCCGCCAATTGCAGCATTAGGCTCGCTGTCAAAGGCCCATGGACGACTAGGCCGCGATAGCGTTCAACATCGCGCGCATAGGGCGCATCGTAATGGATACGATGCGTGTTGAAGGTCAGCGCCGAAAAGCGGAATAGCAACCGCGGATCAGGGGCGAGCACGCGGTGTATGTCCCATTCGCCGGGCTCAAAATGTCCAACGCAGAGCGCGGGCGGGCTGAGTGCGGCATCAGCAGGCGCCGCATCGCGATAGACCAGCGTCTGCGTCTCGCGCACCACCACGGCCTCGTCGGCAACTGTCTCGTGCTCGACATTCACGAACGCCAAACTGCCGCTGCCGCCCTGCTTCTCGCTGATGGAAGCGACTTTGCTTGTGCGTCTGACATGTGCGCCTATTGCTATGGGCGCGACGAACTCAATCGCACTCGACGCCCACATCCGCCGCGGCAAGGGAAAGGGTGGGAGAAAGCTGTCCGGGCTCTGATCGCGCGTGGGGTGGCCATCCTCACCCAGGGCCGATGTCGCCGCATCGGGCGTACAAAGGCAGAAATGCACGCCTTGCGGCATTGCGCCATGCTCCGGATCCGCCAGGTCGAAAGTTGCGAGCCACCGCTTTGCCAGCTCTGCATCGAGCGTGCCCGAAGCCTCGGTCTCCCGACCAATCCAGGCATCCCATTCGGACATCAGGCCGCGCGTTCGAACACCGCGGCAATACCTTGGCCGCCGCCAATGCACATGGTCTCAAGGCCAAAGCGAGCCTCGCGCCGGTGCATTTCATGCGCCATGTCAGCCAGAATTCGCCCGCCGGTCGCACCGATAGGGTGCCCAAGCGAGATGCCCGAGCCATTGACGTTGAGCAGGTCACGCCGGCTATCATCCTCGCTCCAGCCCCAGCCTTTGAGCACGGCCAGCACTTGCGGCGCGAAGGCCTCGTTTAGCTCGACCAGATCGATCTCGTCCCAGGAATAGCCGCGACGTTCGAACAGGCGCTCAACCGCAGGCACGGGCCCGATCCCCATCCGCGACGGATCACAGCCAGCGGCGGCCCAGCCACCAAACCACAGCATTGGTTCGAGCCCCAGCTCTTCAAGCTTGTCTTCGGCGACAACCAGGCAAGCGGCCGCCGCGTCATTCTGCTGGCTGGCATTGCCAGCGGTCACGATCGCCTCGGGATCACGCTTGAGATCGATCGCGCGCAGCTTGCCGAGGCTCTCCATCGAGGCGTCAGCGCGGTAGCCCTCATCCTGCGCGAAGGTAATCGGGTCGCCGCGCCGCTGCGGGACGTCGATTTTCACCAATTGCTCATCAAACTTTCCGGCCTCCCAGGCCGCTGCGGCATTCTGGTGTGAGCGAACGGCAAAGGCATCGGCCTGCTCGCGGCTGATGTCGTAATCTTTGGCGAGATTCTCGGCAGTCTCGATCATTCCGGTGATGATCCCAAACCGTTCGATCGGCTGGCTCATCAACCGTCCGCGCGACAAGCGATCGTGCAGCGTGATATCGCCCATGCGCGCGCCGCCACGCCCTTGAAGCGTGTAGTGTTCGACATTGGACATGCTCTCGCAGCCGCCCGCGACCACCACATCGGCCATGCCGGTTTCGACCATCATCGCCGCGTTAGCGACGGCCTGTAGACCAGATCCGCAGCGTCGATCGAGCTGATAGCCTGGCACTTCGAGCGGTAGGTCAGCGGCCAGCCATGACCAGTGCCCGATCGCCGGTGCTTCGGCATTGCCATATCCTTGCGAGAACACGACGTCATCGACCCGTTCAGGATCGATCCCACTACGCTCAATCAGGGCCTTGAGGATGATCGCGCCCAGTTCGCCTGCATTGAGGCTCGACAATCCGCCCAGGAATTTGCCCACCGGCGTGCGGAGGGGAGATACGATTGCGGCTCTTCTGCTCATGTCATCTCTCTCAAGGTTAAGCGTCTGAAAGCGCGACTGTGCCAGCATCTATTAGCTTGGCAATTGCTCCAGATGATAGGCCCAGACGCTCGGCCAGAACCTCTTCCGAATGCTGCCCAAGATAGGGCGCCGGTGCCGGGTCGCCGGGATCATGCGCCGGGAGGTTCGCAAAGCTGCGTGTGGCCGGATATTCAAAACCAGACGGATTGGCGGGCGACGGACCGAACAGCGGATTGTCGGTGATCAGCACCGGGTCCTTCGAGGCCTCATAGTGCGAACGATACCGCTCAAACGTGCAGCCATAAGCGGCCATCCGTTCAGCAAGGTCGGCATAGTCGCGCTGTTCCGCGGCCGATTGAAACAAGTCGAACAGGCGATGCCGATTCTCAAACCGCGGACGATCGCCCGCGTTGAAATCGACCCCCAGCTCGGCCTCGAGCGCAGCGATCGGTTCGGCGAGATCAAACGCTTCGATCAGCCCCTTCCATTGCTTCGGTGTCAAAGCCGCGACCATGAAGCGCGCGCCATCGCGGGCCTGGAAGTCGCGCCCGAACGCACCCCAGATCGCATTGCCCAGCCGCTCGCGATCACCGCCGCGATAGAGCATCTCCGCCATCGTGCCCGAATTGGCCATGGTGCCGATTGCGACATCGCCCAGCGGCACGCGCATCTCGCTGCCTTGGCCGGTCGCGCTGCGATGGTGCAGGGCCGTCATCAAGGCGAAAGCCGAATAGGCACCAGTGATAAAGTCCCAGGCCGGCAGTGGCTGGCTGACGGGAGGCGCGGTCTCGGCATCCCATTCTTCGGGACCTGTCATCAGGGGATATCCTGACGCCGCGTTGACGGTGAAATCCATCGCCTGGCGCCCATCATGCCAACCCATGATGCGCAGGCTGATCATATCCTCGCGCTTGTCCGCCATGGCGGCGTGGCTGAGAAAGCTCCTTTCGGGCAGATTGGTGATGCACTGCCCGGTCTTGGCCGCCAGTTCGACGCACAATTCGCGCCCCTCGCCTGATCGCAGATCCAGCGCGACCGATTTCTTGGCGCGGTTGAGGTTCTCCCACGACAGCGAGCGACCTTCCTTGGTCAGCATGTAGCGATCATAATCAAGACCACCGGCCTTGTGGTCGACGCGGATCACTTCGGCACCCATCTGCGCGCAATAGAGGCCCGCAGTGGGCGAAGCGACAAAGCTGGAGACCTCGATGATCGAGAGGTCGTTCAAGAGTTGGTACATGGTATTCCTATCTCGTGTGTCCCGGTCTCTTGCGCCCTCCGCCCTTCCACCCGGATGATATCCCGGCGTGAAATTCCGGGCGGAAGGGTGGAGAGAGTGGGTGGCCAGGGCCTCTATGAGTTATGCGCTTCCCACTCGCGCAGCATATGCTTGGCGATCTGCAATTGCAGGATCTGAGTGGTGCCTTCGTAAATGCGATAGATCCGCGCGTCGCGATAGAAGCGCTCAGCATCGTATTCCGCAAGATAGCCGGCGCCGCCGTAGATCTGCACCACGCGATCAACCACGCGACCGCACATTTCGGATGCGAAGACTTTGAAGGCAGCGGCCTTGACCAGGATGTTCTCACCGCGGTCTGCGCGCTCGGTGACATCCTTCATCATGCATTCGGCGGCGTAAATCTCTGTCTCGCTGTCAGCCAGCATCGCCTGGATCAACTGGAAACGCGCGATCGGTTCGCCAAAGGCCTTGCGTTCATTGGCGTAGCGGATCGCCGAGTTGAGCGCACGGCGGGCATAGCCGGTCGCGGTTGCGCCGACCGAAATGCGGCCATTGTCGAGGCTCTGCATGGCAAAGCGAAAGCCCTTGCCGGTTTCGCCGCCAAGCAGCGCATCTCCTGGCACTTTCACATCGTCGAGCATGATGTCCGAAATGTGCGAGCCTGATTGCCCCATCTTCTTGTCGGGCGAGCCGGTTGAGACACCGGGCGTGTCCATCGGCACCAGGAAGGCGCTGACATGCGCGTTCTTGGGCAGGTTTTCCTTGTCGGTGCGCGCCATGATCAGACCGACATCGGCATGGGGCGCGTTGGTGATGTAGCGTTTGGTGCCGTTGAGGATCCAGCCATTGCCGTCGGGATCGGGCTTGGCGGTGGTCTGCAGGCCAGCGCTGTCGCTGCCAGAGCCGGGCTCGGTGAGGCCGAAACATGCGATCTTGCCTTCGACCAGCTTGGGATACCATTCGGCCCGCTGCTCCTCGGTTGCGCCATTCTTCAGCGCGCTCGCAAACATGCCGATATTGATCGAGAAGATCGAGCGATAGGCCGGAGCCGCATAGGCCATGATGTTGACGATGCGCGCATATTGTTCGGTGTTGAGCCCGGCGCCGCCATATTCTTCCGGAACGCTGAGACCGAACAGTCCCATCTCGCGCATTTCGCTGACGATCTCTTCAGGTATGCGATCATTTTCGATCACCTGATCCTCGGCAGGGATCAATCTCTCTCTGACATAGCGCTCCAATTGCTCGGCAAATTGGTCAAACGTGTCTTGGTCCATTCCGGAGTTCATTGCGGAAAGCCTTTTGATTGAAACTGGATGGGCGCCCGAAAAAGCGTCGTGTCGGGCTATGGCGCTGTCGACGCGTCGCTGTCGCCTGTCACTTCGGGTGAGGCGTTTTCGGCCTCGCGCAATTGCGGGATTGCCTCGTCGGGAAGCCGGTTGCGATCGAGCTCTTCAACGATCTCGTCCAAGGCCTCAGCCTCGCCCTCGCTCACGGCCCCAGGCGCGCTGCCCGAGGAGCTGTCGCAAGCGGCGAGCCCGCTCGCAAGCAGCCCAAAAAGAGCGAGCCGCACGCTTGCTGGCATGCGGCTCTCTCTGATCGCGGTTGGATGCTTAGTTGATCGCATCTTCAGCCGCGTCGACTGCGTCACCCACGGCGTTGGCAGCGCCTTCGGCTTCAGCGGCCACCGCCTCAACCTGAGCGGCGACGTCAGCGGCTGCGTCTGCAGCGGCGGTTGCAGTCTGCTCATCAACGGCGGTGTCAGCCGGATCGACTTCTTCCATCGCGTCGGCATCTTCAACCGGCTCATCGGTTACGCCCTCAAGCGCTTCGTCGCTTGGCATTTCAACGGTGTCGGCCGTTGCTTCGCTCGATGCGTCCTCTGCGCTGCCGCACGCGGCGAGAGCGAGCGTGGCACCGGTTACCAACAATGCACTGGTCAATTTCTTCATGGGTTGTCCTCCTCAATACCCTGTGAACACGAAATTGGCGGCAGCTTAGCCGTGCTGCGCTTTGGTAGCAAAGTGCAAATTGAATGCGCCGAAACGGCACACTCGGCGATCGTAGTGCCGAATGGCGCCTTCTTCGTGGTATCTGGAGGCCATGAAACATCGCATTGCCCTCGCTTCGCTGGCGCTCGCCGCATCGATTCTGTCGACGGGATCGACCGCACAGGCGCCGTCCGGCCCGTTCACCGTGGTCGAGATTGGCCAATCCTATTCGACGCTGCAGGACGCTGTGCACGCGATCGGTGATCGTCGCGGCACGATCAGCATCGCCCCTGGCGTCTATCGCCAATGCGCGGTGCAAGAGGCCGGGGTTATTACCTTCATCGCCGAACAGGCGGGTACGGCGATCTTTGAGCGGCGCGCTTGCGAAGGCAAGGCCGCGCTTGTGCTGCGCGGGCGCGCCGCTGAAGTGCGCGGGCTGACGTTCCGTGGAATTTCGGTGAGTGATGGCAATGGCGCGGGCATCCGGCTTGAAAAAGGCGATCTTGGCATTGGTTTCAGCCGGTTTGAGGACAGCCAGCAGGGCATCCTCACCGCTAACGATCCAAACGGCCAGATTGTGATCAAGCGCTCGACCTTTAGCGGTCTGGGCACGTGCGAGCATTCGGCCGGCTGCGCGCACTCGCTCTATATCGGCAATTACGGCAAGCTGACGGTTAGCGAGAGCCGGTTTGAACGCGGATCAGGCGGCCACTATCTCAAGGCGCGCGTCGCAGAGGTGGCGATCAGCGACAATTCGTTCGATGACGCTGCGGGCCAAGGCACCAATTACATGATCGATCTGCCCGCCGGTTCACGCGGACTGATCGCCGACAATTGGTTCATCCAGGGGCGCGACAAGGAGAACTACTCCGCCTTCATCGCGCTGGGTGCGGAGCAATTGCTGCATTCGTCGGATGGATTGGCTGTGACCAACAATGAGGCGCGGTTTGTGCCGGGCCTCCAGCGCTCAAGCGTGTTCCTGGCAGACTGGACCGGTTCGCGGGTCGAAATGTCGAACAATCGCCTGGCGGCGGGGCTTACGCGATACGAGCAGCGCTGACCGCGCAGAGCCAAGGCTGATCAGCCGAATCCCTTGGCGTATGAGACTTCACCCGCGGGCAGATCGCCTTCGAGCAGCAGGGCTTGGAAATATTCCGCTGGCGGGCCGGGATAGGCCAGTTGCGGATCGTGTTTGAAGCCAAACCGCTGATAGTAATCCGGGCTACCCAGCAGGACGATACCCTTTGCGCCGCGCCGTTTCATCTCGGCAATCCCTGCGCGCACCAGCATGCCGCCAATGCCCTGATGGTGCAGTTCGGGCCACACCGAGACCGGGCCAAGGCCAAACCATTGCGCGCTGCCATCGCTGATCGTGACCGGCGAAAAGGCGATGTGACCGACGATCTTGCCGTCCCGCTCTGCCACGAGTGAAAGCGTCATATCGCCGTCATCGCGCAGCCGGTTGACCAGATGCTGCTCATCGCCATCGCTGTGAGGCATATCGCGAAAGGCCGCTTCGGTGAGCGCGAAGATCGTGGCTTCATCGCCAGCACGCTCCATGCGGATCGCGCACTCGCTCACAGCAGCAAATGCCCTGACTTGTCGCGCTTGGTGGCGAGGTAACGCGCATTGTGTGGATTGTCGGGCAACTGATGCTGGACCCGTTCCGCGACTGAGATCCCAGCCTCTTGAAGCGCTTCGACCTTGCGCGGATTGTTGGTCATCAGTTTGATGGTGGTCGCACCGATCAGCTCAAGCATGCGCGCCGCCACCGGGAAGTCGCGCGCTTCGTCTGGCAGACCAAGCCGCTCATTGGCTTCGACCGTGTCGAACCCGGCATCTTGCAGCGAATAGGCCCGCAGCTTGTTGACCAGGCCAATTCCACGGCCCTCTTGTCTGACATAGATCAGCGCGCCCCATCCGCCTTGCTCGGCGAGCTCCGCCATGGCGTGGAGCGCGGCGTCGAGCTGCGGCCCGCAATCGCATTTGAGGCTGCCGAGAATATCGCCGGTCAGGCATTCGGAGTGGAGCCGCACCAGCGGCAGGCTGTCACCGCTTTGTTCGCCAATGATCAGCGCGACATGTTCGCGTGTATCGGCTGAAGACCGGAAAGCGACAATTTCGGCGTCCTCGCTGGCGCTGACTGGCAATCGGGCACGCGTGATGATCTGCAGCGAACCGGCGGCGGAATAGTCGTCAAGGTCGGCAGCGACGACCGGATGGGCTTCACCTGCGCCATCGGGATTGACCAGGAATGCCGGCAGGATCCCGGCAATGCGCGCAAATTCCATCGCGGCGCGGGCGGTTTCGTCCCATTCGATGGTCTTGGCCCGAAACGGACCCTTGAAGGGGTTTTTGAGGTCGAGTGCCGGATCGGCGATCGGCAGCGCCTCATTGAGATCGAAATCTTCGCCCGCTTCGATCAGGACCGGCGCATGCGGGACTGCCGCCTCGCGTTGATTGGCCAGTTTGAGCGTCGCCGCGCGCGCGGCGGAAATCAGCATTTGGCGGCTTTTGGCTCCGCGCGAGATGGCTGTCTCGACCGGTAACAGAACCGGGCCACCGTCAAACGCCAGCGGCCAGCCGTGCCGCAATGCGTCAACGGCTTGCGCCGCGCGGCGAGAAGGCGACGGTCCGCTCAGAGGTCGAACTCGGTGATCAATGGGATGTGATCGCTGGGCTTTTCCCACGAACGGGCGTCTTCGCGCAGGCGGTGTCCGCTCGCTTGCTTTGCCAGTTCGGGGCTCGCCCACATGTGATCGAGCCGGCGCCCGCGATCATTCTTGCGCCAATCGGGTGAGCGATAGGACCACCAGCTGAAATAGCGATCCGGATCCTGAATAAATTGGCGGCCCAGATCGACCCAACCATGCGCATCCTTGAAGCCCTGCAAGGTGTCGACTTCGAGCGGTGTGTGGCTGACCACTTTGAGCAATTGCTTGTGGCTCCAGACGTCGCTTTCAAGCGGCGCGATGTTGAAGTCGCCGACAATCAATGTGGGGCGATCAACCTTGCTCGCCCATTCGGTCATACGGCCGAGGAAATCGAGCTTCTGGCCGAATTTGGCGTTCACTTCGCGATCGGGCACGTCTCCGCCGGCAGGGACATAAACATTCTCGACGATCATGCCCTGGCCAGCGCCCTGAAGCTCAACGCCCACATGCCGCGCCTCGCCATTGGCTTGCCAATCGTGGCGCGAGAATTCGGTCAACGGGATGCGACTGATCGTGGCGACGCCGTGATAGCCTTTTTGCCCGTGAATGGCCTGATGCTCATAACCCAGAGCAGCCAGCGCCTCGGCTGGGAATTGATGCTCCTGGCATTTGATTTCCTGAAGGCACAGGACGTCGGGTGCCTCTTCCTTCAAAAACCGCTCGACGATCGGCAACCGCAAGCGGACCGAGTTGATATTCCAGGTGGCAATCGAAATCATGGCTGCGACTTAGGGTGTGATCCGAGCAAAATCTACAACCAGCCGGTCAGAAAACAAAAAACCCTCGTCCCGGGGGCATTGGGACGAGGGTTCCATGTCAGCGTTCGTCACGCTTGTACAAGCGGCCTTTGTAAAAGGTCAGGGCAACAGGGGGGAAACCCGCCTCTAGCCGTCTTGTGATTCGAAAATTACGCCCAAGTGGCTTTCGCCGATATGAATGAAACGCAAATCTTGTCGCATTCCTACAACCGGACGCGGCTCACCCGTTCACCGTGGGCGACGAGATGATCGGCGCGGATCGCGGAACCTGAACGTGCTGTTGGACACATTCATTCCATAGCGGTGATTCCGCAGCCGGACTGTGGTGCGATGATTCTGCGAATCGAGCGCGACCCAGTGTGTGAGCTGCAATCCACCCGGCGCGCGCGCATCGCGCACAAAGATCAGCGTCATCACGCCATATTCGGGGCGCTTGGGGTCGCGCACTTCGATGCTGTAGACATCGGGATTGGTGGTCGGGATCAGCGTGCCGTAGCGGCGCACATCGCGATTGGGATCAAGCAAGGCCCCAAGCGGGGAATTCTTGATCGGCCAACGCTGGACCTGATCGACCTCGTAATCGACCAGATAAAGCGAGGATCCATTGGAGACGACCAGAAGGTCTGAATTGTCGCCATAATCAAACCGGATCTTGCCAGGCCGCTTAAGCGTCAAAACGCCGCGCGCAACGTTGCCGACGCGGTCTTCCTGCGTGAAATCGGCTTTCATCGTCGAAATGGCGCGCAACGCTGCCACGACTTGGTCAAGCTCAGTGGTCTGAGCGGCGACCGGCTGTGCCGGCGCCATCGTCGCGACTGCGGGAATGCCAAGCGCAAACGCACTCGCGCATAGGGCGAGTGCAACAGGCTTGCGGCGAATGGTTTTGATCATGCTCATATCTCGCGGATTACGATCAGAGCATTGAATTGCGGCTGAACCGCGCAGTTTGCAAGCGGTCAGTTTGATTAACGCACGTTTGCGATTGCGTGCGCCGCGAAAGCCTTACTTGATCTTGGCTTCCTTGAACTCGACATGCTTCTTCACGACCGGATCATATTTGCGGAACACCATTTTCTCGGTGATGTTGCGCGGATTCTTCTTGGTCACGTAATAAAAGCCCGTGTCGGCGGTCGAGACGAGCTTGATCTTGACGGTTGCGGGCTTCGCCATGGCGGTTTCCTAAGATCGGGTGGGGCCAAAATGGCCGAAAAACAAAGGGCGACGCGCGTGCGCCGCCTCACAAGCCGCGCCCATTTGCCGATTCACGGGGAAAAGTCAAGCTTGAGACGAGTCTAAGACTACCAGTCTGAGCGACTGGGCTTGCCGCGATTGGCCTTCACTTGGCCGCGCGCCTTCTTCTGTTTGAGCCGCTGGGTCTTGCCGACCCTATTGAGTCGCGACTTGGCGCGCTTTTTGGGCTGGCGATGCGCATCTTCGAGCATCTGTTCGAGTTTGCGCCGTGCGGCGGTGCGATTGGCCTCCTGCGTACGGTGTTCGCGCGCGGTGATCAGCAAGTCGCCGGCCGCGGTCAGCTTGGTCCCGGCAAGGCTGCGCAAACGCGCGAATACGGGTGGGGGCAGGCGCAAGGCATAGATGTTGATCCGCAGCTGAACTTCGGTTGCGACCTTGTTGGCGTTCTGGCCACCGGGCCCAGACCCCGCGAGAAAGCTCTCCTCAGCGAGCGCATGAGCGCGATCGAGCAGGCCGTCATCCATCGCCGAAACCCAAAGCAGCAAAGTCTGCCGGGATGGATGCTGTTGCGGTGATTGTGGGCTTGCCCTCACGGGGCACAGAAAGGCTCTCTGCGTGCAGCATCGTGCGTTTGGCACCCTTACCATCACCATAGACCGGATCGCCCACCAGAGGCGATCCTAGGCCCTTCAGAGCGTGAATGCGCAGCTGATGCGTGCGACCAGTCTCGGGCCGGAAGCGGATCGCTGAATAGGGTCCAAGATCGGCCAAGAGCTGCCAATGCGATATGGCAGCTTTGCCCTTCTTGGCCGCGATCATCCGCCATCCCTTGTCGGCCGAGCTTATCTTGGCGAGCGCGAGCTCAATCGTGCCCTCATCGCCTGGCGGATGGCCTGCCAGCAAAGCGACATAGGACTTTTCAACCAAGCGCTCCTCAAACGCGCGATTGAACCGCTTGAGCGACTTGGGATTGCGCGCCAGCAACAGGCAGCCAGACGTATCGGTGTCGAGCCTGTGCACCGGCGCTGGCGGCCGCTGAAAGCCAAGTTTGAGCTGTTCGAAATGGTCAGCCAGGCAAGGGCCTCCCCGCCGCGGGCGATCAATCGGCAAGCCAGCTGGTTTGTTGATCACCAGCGCTTCGCCATCTTCGTAGAGGATGTCCGGAGTGTTCATCTTTTTCTTTCGTTCCTGGCCGTCCGCTCCCTCCGACCTTCCACCCGGACCCTACTCCGGCGTGAAAATCCGGGTGGAAGGTCGGAGGGAGCGGGCGGCTACGGAGTCGCAATCAAATCGCAATCAAATCACCATCAAGCTAACTTCGCCGAGAACAATCCGCGGACCGCATTGCCCAGGACAAATCCCTGGTCCAGATCGGCCAGTGTTAGTTCTCCTTCGATCGCTTTGCCAGATTCGATCAGGTCGCTCCGCAACACGCCGGGGAGCAGTCCAAGCGTCAGCGGCGGCGTTTTGAGCACGCCCTCATCCCCCGCGACAAAGATATTGCTGAAACTGCCTTCAGTCACCAATCCATCCTCGCGCACCAGCACCGCTTCCACTGCACCCAAGCCATGCGCAGTCTCCAACGCGTCGCTGTAAAAACTCCGGTCAGACGTCTTGTGCTGCAAGCGCCAATCGGTTGGATCGACTGGCAAAGGCAGGGCGATACAGGTTGCGGGCTGGTCAAGCGGATCGGGGACCGGTGCGGATTCGAGCGCCACTGCTCCGCTGCGGGCGAGCAGGAGACGGATCTTGGCCGGCGCCTCCAGCTCAAAGCTCAGCGCCTGGATCTGGTTGCGCGCGGCGTGACGATCAAATTCGAATCCCAGTTCTGCGGCGCTGGCTTTCATCCGCGCCAGATGATGCTCCAGCAGGGCAATCCCGGTTTCGGGTTCGAACCGCATCGTCTCGATCAAGTCGCATTGAGGCGCTGTCAGATCAGAAGAGGATTGTCGCACAAACCCTGCCTTTACCTCGCATTCGCGCCGTTCCGCATTGGCATCGCTGTCGGCCACAATGGCTGATCCCACGCCCAGCACCGCGGTGCCATGATCATTTTCAATCGGTGTCAAACGTAGGGTGCGGATCGCGACATTGAAAGCGGCATTGCCGTCCCCATCAATCCTGCCGATCGCCCCGCAATAGGGGCCGCGGGCGTCGCGCTCAACCTGATTGATCAGCTCCATGGCCCGTATTTTGGGCGCACCGGTGATCGACCCACACGGGAATATGGCATGCAAGACATCGCTCGCGCTCATGCCTTCGCGCAATCGCGCGCGGACCGTCGACACCATCTGATGCACGGTCGGATAGCTCTCGATCGCGAAGGGCTTGTCGACCTGGACGCTGCCTGGTTCGGCCACCCGCGACAGATCGTTGCGCATCAGGTCAACGATCATCAGGTTTTCGGCCTTGTCCTTGACCGAACTGGCCAGATCGTCTGCTAACGCCGCGTCGCTCTCAGGATCGCCGCCGCGCGGCCTCGTGCCCTTCATCGGTTTGACCTTGGCCTCGCGTCCATCGAGCGCGACGAACAATTCGGGCGAGAAGCTCAGCAACCAGTGCGAACCGTCGAAGATCAGGCCGCCATATCCGGCATCGGCCGAGCCTCGCAGCTGGTTGTACAGCGCGACCGGATCTCCGTGATAGGAACCGGCCAGCGGGTACGTCAGATTGGCCTGATAAATGTCGCCGGCCTGAATCGCTTCGCGCAGCGTCTCGAACGCGGCATTGTATCCACCCGGCGAAAGCTGCGGGTCGAGCGGACCCAGACTGGCGTCGCTTTCGCTTCGGGCGGCAAGCCAATCCTCAACGCGATCAGGTTCGATCGCTTGCGGTGGTTCGAACAGGCCAAGCCAGACCAGCGGGCCAGCTGATCCGCTGCGGGCGCGGGCGAGCGGGGCGAGCTTAGGCTCAAGCGCCAGCCCGGCTTCGTAAGCGATATAGCCCGCCAATTGCCCGCCTGAACCTTCGACACTTTCCAGCGCTTGTTTGAGAACCGGTTCGACCTGCTCTCGATCATAGGCGACAAACAGCTCGCGCGGCGCCTCGTAGAGAAGCGCCGAAACGGCCCCGCTTTCGCGTGCATCGTCCAGCAGTACAAACGGGGTCGGCTCTCCCATGGCGACAGCCTTAGAGCATCCGCCCGCCAAGTCGAGAGCTTGACCGGCGGGCCCGCGCTCTGCACAGCATTTGGCGAAGCACGAAACGCACAAGAGGGTGAGCGGCGGGCATGACAGATATCTTTCTTGGACTGGGCGGTAATGGCGAGAACCAGCATCTCGCGCTCTCGCGGGCGAACCGCCACGGATTGATCGCGGGTGCGACCGGCACCGGCAAGACCGTGACATTGCAGGGTTTGGCTGAGAGCTTTTCTGCCAATGGCGTTCCGGTGTTTGTGGCAGACGTCAAAGGCGATCTGTCGGGGATCGCCATGCCGGGTAGCCCCACTTTCAAACACGCCGACAAGCTGGAAGGCCGGGCCAAGGAGCTCGGCATGGAAGATTACGCCTATTCCGATAATCCGGCGATCTTCTGGGATCTTTATGGTGAGCAGGGCCATCCTATCCGCACCACGATCAGCGAGATGGGTCCGCTCTTGCTGGCGCGCTTGCTCGATCTCAACGACACCCAGGAAGGCGTGCTGCAGATCATTTTCCGCCACGCTGATGACAATGGCTTGCTGCTGCTCGACTTCGGCGATCTGCAAAGCATGCTGCAATTCGCATATGAGAACGCCAAGGAATTGTCGGGCAAATACGGCAATGTCTCGAAGCAATCGGTCGGTGCGATCCAGCGTCAATTGCTGAGCTTTGAAGCGCAGGGCGCGGATCATTTCTTTGGCGAGCCGGCATTGGAGATCGACGATTTCCTCAAGCTCGACGACCAGGGTCGCGGCTACATCAACGTGCTGGCAGCGGATAAGCTTATGCGCGGCCCCAAGCTCTATGCGACCTTCCTGCTGTGGCTGCTGGCAGAATTGTTCGAGAGCCTGCCCGAGGTGGGTGATCCCGAGAAGCCGACCCTGGTGTTCTTCTTTGACGAAGCGCACCTGCTGTTCGACGACGCTCCGGCAGCGCTGCAGGAAAAGATCGAGCAGGTGGTGCGCCTGATCCGGTCCAAAGGGGTCGGGGTCTTCTTCGTTACGCAGAATCCGATCGACATTCCGGAAGAGGTCGCTGGCCAATTGGGCAACCGGGTCCAGCACGCTTTGCGAGCTTTCACCAAGCGCGATCAGCGCGCCATCAAAGCGGCTGCTGAGACTTTCCGCATCAATCCTGATCTCGACGTCGAGGAAGCGATCACCGAACTCAAAGTGGGCGAAGCCTTGGTTTCGACACTCGATGAGGAAGGCGCGCCGACCATCGTTCAGCGTACGCTGATCAAGCCGCCACGCTCGCGTCTGGGGCCGCTATCGGTCAAGGAGCGCGCGATCATCCAGTCGATCAGCCCGTTCGAAGGCAAGTATGACGAAGCGGTCGATCGGGAGAGCGCGGAAGAGATCCTTTTGGCCAAGACTCAGGACGCCGTCGACACAGCCGAAGAGGTGGCAGAAAAGGGCGAAGAAGAGGTCCGCAAGCGTCCACGCAAGACCAAATCGATCTGGGAGAAGGCGCTTTCGCGTGGGACCAAGGTCGCCGCAGGCTCGATGGCCGGTGCGGCCGCCGCGGCGGTGCTCGGCAAGAAGAGCCGCGCCAATCCGATGCGTTCAGGCATTACGTCGGCGGCGGGTTCGATCGCGACCGATCTCGCCGGGCCAATCGCCGGCCGGTTTGTGCGCAATCTAATCGGCGGCTTGATGCGCTGACGGAATCCGCAATTCGGCAAGCAATCCGCCTTCCGCGCGGTTTGTGAGCTTGAGCGATCCGCCATGCTGTTCGGCAATAGCCCGAGCCAGCGTGAGCCCAAGCCCGGCACCACCGGTTGAGCGATTGCGCGATGCCTCACCGCGCGTGAAGGGTTCGAGCATGTCAGCGATGCGATCGTCCGGAATGCCCGGGCCCTCGTCTGCGACCGCGAGGATGGTCTCACCCGCTTCTTTCCGCAGCGACACATTGGCTGAACCACCATAGCGCACGGCGTTGCTGACCAAATTGCGCAAGGCTCGCTTGAGCCATGTCACCTGAATCCTGGCCACCGCTCTGGGCGTATCACCCAAAGTCACTGGCTGCCCGAGATCTTCGAATTCCTCGACGACGCTGGCGCTGAGCGCGGCCAGGTCAACCTGCTCAAGATCCTGATTGCCGCGACCGATGCGCGCCAGGGAAAGAATGTCGTCGAGCGTCTGCGTGATGTCCTCAATGCTCTGCGCCATCCGCGCACGTTGATCTTCATCGCTGACGCTTTCGATCCGCACGCGCAAAGCGGCCAGAGGCGTCTTGAGGTCGTGCCCGATTGCGCCCAGCATGACGTCCTTCTCATCGAGCAGGGCCGAAATGCGGGCTTCCATCGAATTGTGCGCGCTGATCAGCTGGCGCATATCCGCCGGACCGCTTTCCTTGACCAGCACGGTGCGATCGGGATTGCGCGAGAAGTCATCCACTCGCGCGGTCAATTGCGCCAGTGGCCGGGTCAATCGCCTGACCACCAGATAGAGCAGGGCGAACAGGACGACAAAGATGACGAAGGTCTGGAAGACGATCGTCCTCAGCACGCCTTCCTGCGCCGCGGGGACGCGCATTCGGGTAACCAGCCAATTCTGTTGGTCGGGGCGCTCGACCGCTGCGACAACGACGCGTTGTCTTTGCCAGCCGGGTGTTTGCAACCGCCGGCGCTTGCTTACGTAATCGACCATGAAGGGATCCTCGCCGGCGGCGCGATGCGTGATGCGCACTTCACCGGCTGGGATGCCTTGCTGCTGCAGCACCTCTTCCAGATCCTGCTCCATGTCGCGCAGGCGTGGTTCGTCGGCATCGATCGGATTTTCATAGGCTGTTTCGAGTGCGATGCGCATTCCGCCTCGAAAGGGTCGATCCGCGCGGCGTGGTCGCTCGATTCCGGCCCGCCTCAGAGCAGCGAGCCGTTCGCGACGCTCTTCGCCGGCATCTTCGGCGACCAGTCGAAAGGCGACCGCGTTGACAAGCGCCGCTTCGCGCCTCTGCTCGGAGGCCTGATAGAGCAAGAAGGCCGAAATGAACTGGCCGACAAACAGCCCCAGCGCGAGCACGAGCATGACTTGCCCGAGCAGGCTGGTGGGGAGAAGCCGGGGCAGCCGCACGCTCAATCTTCCGGTGCGGGCATCGCCCGCGTGACCTGGGCAGCAAAGCGATAGCCTCCGCCCCTTACGGTCTGAATGAATTGCGGATCACGCGTGTCGGCTTCAATTTTGCGCCGCAGCCGGCTGACCTGGTTGTCGACCGCGCGATCAAACAGATGCGCGGTGCGTCCCTGGACCATGTCGAGCAGCCGATCGCGATCCAGCACCGATCGCGGATGATCAAGAAAGGCGCGCAGCAAGCGATATTCCGCGGTTGAGATAGGGATTGTGACCCCTTCAGGATCGACCAGCTTGCGCTTGAGCGGATCGAGCTGCCAGCCTTCAAAAGCATACAACCAGTCCGCTTGATCGGTGCTTGTCTGGCCGCCGCGTTCCAGCCGCCGCAGCACACTGCGGATGCGCGCGACCAGCTCGCGCGGCTCGAACGGCTTGGCGAGATAATCATCCGCACCCAATTCGAGGCCAACAATGCGATCGGTGGCTTCGCCGCGGGCGGTCAGAAAGATCACCGGCAATTGCTGGGTCTCAACCAGATGGCGACATAGCGAGAGCCCGTCTTCGCCGGGCATCATGATGTCCAGCAGGACGATATCCGGGCGCGCTTGAGTCAGATGCGTACGAGCCGCCGTCGCGCTGTCTGCCTGAGCCACCACAAACCCCTGACCGTTGAGATAGTCTGCCAAAGGCTCGCGCAAGGTGGCTTCGTCGTCGACCAGCAGGATGGATGTGGGTGTCTCTGTCATTGTGTCCAAGAATGCCATGCCGTTAGCCGGCTCGGCGTGCAACCCGCCTCATCAAAAGCGAAACCGCATACCAAGCCGGCCATGTTGGTGACCATCTGCCCGGGGCCGTTGGGCCGATGGTCACCAGGACTGTTGAAGAGGGATTCGATCAGCCGCCTTGCGGGCCGCGCTTGCCGCGACGGTCTTTGCGGGCGGCTTTGCGGGCTTCCTTGGCCGCTTCGCGTTCGGCCTCGGAAATCGTACCGGAGCCGTCAGTGTCGACCTTTGCAAAGCGAGCCTGGATCGCTGCGTCAAATTCTTCCTTGGTGACGGTCTTGTCACCATTGGTGTCGGCGCGCTTGAGCATAGCCATTGCTCGTCCACGCTTGCCGCGCATTCCACGCTTTCCGCGGCGCTCGCCACGTTCGGCTTTGCGCGCCTCTTGAGCCGCCGCCATTTCGGCTTCGCTCAGACCGCCACTGCCATCGGTGTCGGCATTGGCAAAGCGCTCAGCTCGATGTTCGGCACGACGCTCCTGGCGCTCAGCGCGGCGCGCTTCGCGGGCGGCTTCCATTTCCGCCTGGGTGAGCTCGCCATCGCCATTGGCGTCAGCCTGCGCAAAGCGTTCGGCGCGTTTGGCGGCGCGATCGTCTGCGCTGATCACGCCATCGCCATTGGCATCCATCCGGGCGAATTGCTTGTCACCGCGGGCCTGAGCCTCTTCCAGCGAGACAACGCCATCGCCATTGGTGTCAGGATTGTGCTTGCCCATATGGCCAGCCGCAACGGCTACACCAGCACCGGCCAGAGCCAGAGTGGCGGCCGACAAAGTCAAAGTGAGCTTACGCATAATGTTTCTCCAAATATGTTCTTCCAGCGAAGAGCTACGATGGCGCTCCCAGATGGCCTTGCAGGGGGGAGGAGGCCATTTAGGGAGGGGGGTGCTTGGAAGCGCCACCGCAACTCGCACAATCCGTTCTAGGACCGTTCTGTCGCAGGATTATCCCGGCATCTGGAGAAATTGTCGCGAATTGTATCGCGATCGCCGCCCGGTTCACCGGCGCGACAGGCAATCGCCTGGTTTTGACGGCTTGCGCCTAGCGCGGCCTGTGTTCGGTGCCTTCGCCAGCTGTGATGAAGACGGCGGTGGCGCTCTCCTCAACATCCGCAATGTGCCAAACGCCCGGAGGATTGATGGCATATTCCCCGGCTGAAAGCGTGACGGTCTCAATGCGGCCATCTGGGAATTCCTGCGTCAACACCATTGATCCGTCAGTGCAGATCACAACTTCGGCGCCTTTGGGATGCATCTCCCATGACGGCCAGCCCTCGGTGAAGGTGTGTTGCGAGACGAGCCGCCCTTCGGCGCCGTCAGACCCATGGCGCGCGCCATAGGCTTCATACCATTCCATCCCTTCAAAGGGCGGTTGGGGCTCAGCGGTTGCGCCGAGCCCCAGATGGATGAAATTTTCGCTTAGCTTGGGTGCGGTCATGATCCAGGTGCTCCAGTCATGCAGAACGCGTTGAGTTTGTTGCCATCGGGATCACGGAAATATCCAGCGTAGAATCCGTCATCTCCGCGAGGTCCAGGCGCGCCCTCATCGCTGCCGCCATTTGCCAGCGCGGTGTCATAGACTGCTTTGACCTGTTCGGGTCCTTCTACCTGCAAAGCGACCATCGTCCCGTTGCCGACAGTCGCTTCCTTCTCGTCAAACGGCAATGTCGCTGCGACGCCCGGTGCGCCGCCCATGCTGCCCCACGCGACAAAGGTCTCAAACTCCATCATCCGGCCAACGCCAAAGTGCTTGGCAATCGCGTCATAGAATGTTGCAGCTCGCGCCAGATCATTGGTTCCCAGCGTGACATATCCGATCATTGTAATTCTCCCTCATAGGCGCGACTCGCTCGCGACTCGACAAGAGAACATTACGGGAACAAACGAGAGTCCACAAGAGTGTTAGAGCGGCGCGCATTCCCGTGTGAGCCACGCCAGGTCTTCCCCGGCCATTTGCGGCGCAAGAATGTCGTGAACCTTGGCGTGATAGCGATCGACCCATTCGATCTCTTCAAGCGTAAGCATGTCCTTGTCGATCAGACGTCGATCCATCGGCACGTAGGTGAGCGTGTCGAAGCCAAGATACTCGCCTTCCGCGCCCGCAATATCTTGCGGAACAGTCAGCACCAGATTTTCGATCCGAATGCCAAAGGCGTCAGGTTTGTAATAGCCCGGCTCGTTCGACAGGATCATGCCTGCATGCAGCTCCTGACCTGTGCCCGCCTGCCCGCCAGATGGCTTGGCGATGCGCTGCGGGCCTTCATGCACGCCCAGAAAACTGCCGACGCCGTGGCCGGTGCCATGGGCATAGTCGACCCCAGCTTCCCACAAATATTGCCGCGCCAGAGCATCAATCTGCCCGCCAGACGTGCCTTGCGGAAAGATCGCCCGCGCGATCTGGATATGGCCCTTGAGAACGCGGGTGTTGCGATCGATCATTTCGGCGGTCGGCTCACCTGGCCCGATCCACACGGTGCGGGTTATGTCGGTGGTGCCATCGGCATATTGCCCGCCGGAATCGACCAGATAGACGCTGCTTGGCGGGATCGGGATATTGCTGTCGCTGTCGACCTTGTAATGCGGCAGCGCTGCATGGCCCGCGGCTGCAGAGATGGTGTCAAATGACAGATCGCGCAGGTCTGAATGTTCGCGTCGGAAGCTCTCCAGCTTGGCCGCCGCGGCAAGCTCATCGACCTCGCCCGAAGGGCCTTCCAGCTCCAGCCAATGCAGAAACCGTGCGACCGCCGCACCATCGCGCGCTTGAGCGGCTCTATGCCCGTCTTGTTCGGCGCGGTTCTTGATTGCCTTGGCAAGGATTGTCGGGTCCTGCTTGATCGCCACTTTTGCGCCAGCAGATTCGAGCGCCTGAGTGATCGCGGCGACACCAAAATCGGGATCGACGCTAACGCTCTTGCCCGTCAACTCGCTCAGCGCTCCGGCAAATGCTTCGCGATCACGAATGGTCACTGCATTGCCGAGATGCTGGGTCAGTTCGGGCGTCACTTTCTCAGGCGCGATGAACAGATCGGCGTGGCCGTCCGAATGCGCGACGAGGAAGGACAGGGCCACAGGAGTGTGGCTGACGTCAGATCCACGAATATTGAGCAACCAAGCGATCGAATCGAGCGCGGGGACAACCACCGCGTCGTGGCCTTCGGCCTTGAGCCAATCGGCTATTTCGGCGCGCTTCTCAGCGGAATTGGAGCCGGCAAATTCGTCAGCATGGACAATGGCAGGCTCGAGCGACGGTGTCGGCTGATCCTGCCACACCGCATCGATTGGATTGCCGTTGGTGGGCACGAGCGAAATTCCATTGGCCTTCAACGCCGCGTCATTGGATTTGGCCCAGCCCGACGTGTGCAGCCATGGATCATAGCCGATGCGCGAACCTTCACCGGCATTGTCGCCGAGCCAGGTCGAAACAGTGTCGGCTGGAATGCTGCGATATTCGAACAGCGATCCATCGACCTGTTCGCGGACTTGCACAGTGTAGCGGCCGTCAACAAAGATAGCGGCGTGGCTGAGTGTGACAGCCGCAAAACCGGCGGAGCCGCCAAATCCTGTCAGCCAGGCGAGCCGCTGTGCATATTCGCCGACATATTCGCTCATATGCTCATCGGAGATCGGAATGATAAAGCCGGTCAGATCGCGGCGCTTGAGCTCTTCGCGCAGGGCATTGAGACGGGCTTCGTGAGTTTGCATCAGCATTTGGTCGATTCCTAATGGGTCGCTGGCTTGCCGCCGCGGGTCGTTTCGGTATGACACTAGCATAAGCGGTTGGCGCTTGGGATTCCACACTCCGTTGCGCCGATCTTCCGTGACGTGCAAAGGGCCTCACCAGAATGACCAAACCGATCATTGCATCCGTTTCGCTCGCCGCAGCCATGATTGTGGCTCCGCTTGGCGCAGCCACAGCCAACTCCAATGAAGAAAGCACCGAAGTGACCAGCGAGGCACCAACAGCCCCTCCCGTCGCGGAGAAACGCGAACATAGCTACACCCATCACGGGATCACGCTGAGCGATCCTTATCACTGGCTCAAGGACCAGTCCTACCCAACCATCGATGACGAAGACGTGCTCGATTACGTCAAGGCTGAGAATGCCTGGTTCGAAGCGCGCATGGCACCGCAAAAGGCGCTGACCGAAGAGCTGTTTGAGGAGATGAAGGGGCGCATCAAGGAAGATGACAGCACCGTTCCGCAGAAGGATGGCGACTGGGTCTATTGGTCCGAATTCGAAGAAGGTGCGCAATATCGCAAGCATTATCGCAAGCCGGCTGCTGGTGGTGATGCCGTCCTGATTCTCGATGAGAATGAGCTTGCGGACGGGCTGGAATATTTCCGGCTCGGCGCCGCCTCTGTCAGCAAGAGTGGCCGCTACCTCGCCTATTCGACCGACACTGACGGTTCGGAGCGTTTCACCGCCCGGATCAAGGATCTCGAGACTGGTGAACTGCTCGACGACGTCATCCCCGAAACGCTGAGCGGGCTGACCTGGGTCAAGAATGACACGGCGATTGTCTATGGCAAGGCGACCGAGAACTGGCGTGTGCTTGATGCCCGCCTGTATACGCTGGGAACTTCGGTCGAACAGGATGTGATCCTCTATCAGGAAGAGGATGAGAGCTATCGCGTTGGGGCCGGACTCTCAGCGCAGGACGATTGGCTGATCATCGCGACCGGCGACAATGAGACGAGCGAAGTCCGCCTGGTTCCTGCCGACAATCCGACCGCGGAGCCGATCCTCATCAGTGCGCGCCAAAAGGGCCGCGAATATTCGGTCGATGTCCGCGATGGCGAGATCTTCATCTGGACCAATGATGATCACATCAATTTCCGCCTCGCCAAAGCCACAATCGAAAATCCCGGCGAGTGGGAGACGGTGCTTGCGGGATCGGACGAATTCTATCTAACCGGGTTTGACCTGTTCAAGGATTTCATGGTCACCGAAGGGCGCCTCAACGGCCTCGATCAGGTCCAGTTGCGGTCTTACGACGCTCCGGGCGATGCCAAGCCAATCGCCTTCCCCGAAGCCAGCTACAATGCCGGCCTGTCCAACAACCCGGAATATGATGTCAGCAAGCTGCGGCTTGCCTATGAGAGCATGGTCACACCGGATTCGGTGTATGATTATGTCGTCGCTTCGGGCGAGCTTGAACTGCTCAAGCAGCAGGAAATCCCAAGCGGATACGATGCGTCGCTCTACACCACCAAGCGGGTAGAGATCGAAGCGCGCGATGGCACCATGGTCCCGGTCAGCATTGTCATGCGCAAGGATCGCGACATGGGCGGACCGCTGCATCTCTACGCTTACGGAGCCTATGGCTATGCCGTGCCTCCGGGCTTCTCGACCACGCGTCTGAGCCTCGTCGATCGCGGTTTCGCATATGCGATCGCGCATATTCGTGGCGGCGATGATCTGGGCCGGCGCTGGTATCTCCAGGGCAAGCTCAATGAGCGCACCAACACCTTCAACGACTTCGTTGATGTCGGCCGCGGCTTGATCGATCTCGGCTACACAGCGGAAGGCAAGGTAACGGCAAGCGGCGGCTCCGCCGGCGGCGAGCTGATGGGCGCTGTCGTCAATCAGGACCCATCGCAGTATGGCGCTGTGGTTGCGCATGTCCCGTTCGTAGATGTGCTCAACACGATGCTCGATGCAGAGCTTCCGCTCACCCCGGGTGAGTGGCAGGAATGGGGCAATCCGATCGAAAGCAAGCAGGCCTTTGCCTATATGCTCAGCTATTCGCCATATGATCAGGTGACGGCGCAGGATTATCCGCCGCTGCTGGTGACAGCCGGCCTCAACGATCCGCGCGTGACCTATTGGGAGCCCGCCAAATGGGTGGCCAAGCTGCGCGATGTGAAGACCGACGACAACGAGCTGCTGCTGAAGACCAATATGGGCGCAGGTCATGGCGGCAAATCAGGTCGTTGGAACTCGATCTATGAAGTTGCCGAGGAATTCGCCTTCATCCTGTGGCAAATGGATATGACCGACAGCAGTGAGTGAACCGGTTTTGACGACCCGCTTCTCGCGCGAGTTCACTGCTGCACCCGAACACATTGACGAGCTTGGGCACGTCAACAATTCGGTTTGGGTGCAGTGGATTCAGGATCTTGCCACGGCGCATTGGGATGCCGCGGCGGATCCTGCGCATCGTGAGCAATTCTTCTGGGTCGTGGTGCGCCACGAGATCGATTATCGCGGCAATATTGCCGAGGGTGAGACGGCTCATGGAGAGACTTGGATTCCCGATCCGCCGCGCGGTGCCAAGTCGGATCGCTTGGTCGAATTTCGCGATGCTTCTGGCAAAGTGCTGGTCAGCGCGCGTACCAGCTGGGCGATGCTTGATCGCGCGACACAGCGCCTGGTTCGGGTCCGACCAGACGTTATGGCGCCATTTCAGACCCTCTAGGCGGCTTGCCCACCGCGGCGCCGATCAATCTGTCGCCGGTCCTCGTCACTGCGCGCAGCGAAGCCCTGCCAGCGCTCGCTGACGATGCGATTGCGGCCTTGTTCCTTGGCCTCGTACATCAGCATGTCGGCCCGACGGTATAGATCCGCAAACCTGATTTTTGGAATGGAGTCATAAGGCGCCTGCAACAGGCCCACGCTGGCGGTGACCAATTGCTTGAGTTCGGGCACGGCTCGCGCGACCCGCAGAGTGATCGCTTGGCGCAATTGCTCGATCCGCTGCTCACCCTCATCGCCTCTCAACATGACGACGAATTCCTCGCCACCAAGCCGGAACGCCAGAGTGTCATCATCTTCATTGAGCGTGAGCGCGATCGTCTTGAGCACCGAATCGCCGACCGCATGGCCGGCGCTATCGTTGACGTGCTTGAAATGATCGAGATCGAACAAGGCGAAGGTCTCGTATCCATCGCGGTGGTATTGTGCAAAGCGATCATCGAGCGCGCGCCTGTTCATCAGCCCGGTCAAGTGATCCCTCACGGACAAGCGTTCCAATGTCCGCGCTTCGGTGATCGCTTCATCGCGTTCGCGCCGGAGCGCCAGGAACCGATCAGCGACAGCCAATGATATCAGGATGACTTCGAATCCTGTCGCCAGGTAGAGCGATTGATCGAGGCTTGACGGGCCAACATAGGCTCCGAGCCCGCGCATCAGGCGATCGATCGATGCTAGGATGATCGGCGCCCAGGCTATCGCGATAAACTTCGCCGCCCGGCTTCCACGCCATAGGGCTTCGCCAATGGCCGCCGTGATCACAAAAATGACCGGCAGGAAGGCGTAGAAATAGGCGCGATCGTCAATCGCCTGGGTGGTGTGGAGCTGAAGCGCGAAAAAGCCTGGCACAAGCATGCACCAGATGCCGGTTCCAATGGTTAGCTTTTGCATCGCGCGAGACTGCGAGTCGGGTTCAAGGAACTCAGCCAGGAACAGGGCTGACACGCCGCACCCAATCGCCCAGGCCAACGGTCCGATGATCGCGATGGTCGAAACCGGCAAGGTGACAAAGACCGAGATCAGACCACCGGCGAAGGTGACGTAGGTTATCATCGCCACGACCATAACCGCGTGCAAGGCAACGAACCGCTCGCGCAGCACAACGAAGAAGCTGATATCGAACAGCAAGGGCAAAACGAGCATGCCGACCACCATGGCCAGCAACATCACCTCGACCTGCGACCAGTCGGCATCTTCGGGGAAATGCATCAGCCGCGCTTCAGTCAGCAATGGGACACTGTGGGGGCGCTGAATGCGGACGAACACCGATTGAGTATCGGGAGAGACATCAGGTAACCTCAGTTGGAACACCGGCCCTTTGCCGAAGGGTTGTCCGTCGCTTTCCAGATGGCTGACTGATCGGAATGATCCATCCTTATCAAGCGCTGCCATCTCGATCGCTTCGAAGCGCGCGATCCGCGAGAAAAAGAAGCGTGGCCGCTCTTCACCTTCCCAACTTGAGGCGTCAAAGCGAAGCCAGGCAACGGGTTGATTTGCCACCCATTTTCGATCTTCGCAGATCCATTGCTCTCCGCCACTGACGATGTCCGAGATCTCGAGACTTTCATCCGATGCGAAGTGGCAAGTGGGCGCAAATGACGGCTCCCCAGTGTCGCTTGCCAAAGCGGGACCGGCCAGCACAATCGCCAGCAGCGCCGCAATGATCGCGGCGATACGGTTAACACACTTTGGTCGCATAGCTCGGGAAACCTAACGGAAGAGCCGTTACAAACGGTTAAGAACGGCTGGAAAAGCACGCATATTCCCGACCGCGAACGGGGGGGCGTGCAGGCACCGCCTGTCCGGGCTGGCACGCTTCATCGACCAAGTTTGCGGCCCAGCGCAGGTTCCTTTACTCTGCCGGGTATGAGCGAACGCAAGATCAATGCGTGGCACAAAGCCGGCATCATCGACGATGCGACACGCGACAGAATTCTGGCTTTCGAAGCGGAGCATGCACGACCGCTCGCCCTATGGGCGGTGTTCGGGATTGGTGCGCTTGCGATCGGTTTGGGGCTGATCTCGGTCGTCGCTGCCAATTGGGAAGACATTCCCGGGCAATTGCGGCTGGCGGTCCATATGGCCTTGATAGCGGCCTCGCTTGGCGGATTGCAGTTTCAGGAACGGCTGTTTCGGTCGCAATCCCCCTGGATTGGAGAGGCGCTGCTGTTTGTCGCTGGTTTGCTTGGCCTGACATTCTTTGGCCATCTCGGCCAAGTCTATCAGACCACGTCGCCGCTATGGCAGCCGCTTGCGATTTGGCTGGTGCTGTTTGCGCCGCTGCTGCTGACAAACGGACGCAGCTGGCTGACGGCAGCTCTGTTCGGCGTCGCGCTGGTCTATTGCGCGTGGGAATACGCCTACTGGCTCGAATTCCCGTCCTGGCGCGATCAAGTCGAGGACCCACCAACCTTATGGATTGCGGCGGTTACGGCCTTGCCCTTGCTGCTGGTCGCCCCCACCGCAGCGTGGTTTCGACAAATCAGCACGCGCGCCGAATTCTGGCGGCGATTGGAGCAATTGGCGGTTGTCTACGCGGTCGGCGGCGCATCTCTCGCTACAGGCCTGGCCGCAATTGATGCATTTGATGATGGCGCTTCGGCATTCTTCTCTGGAGCCGGACAGGTGGTGCGCTCGCTGATCGCACTGGCAGCAGGCCTGCTTGTGGTGCTGGCGCGCCGCAACATGTCGGGCCGGATGAGCGGTCTCATCATCGCAGGTGCGGGCGTCGCAGCGATCATGTCCTACGCTGTCTCTGGGTACCAGCTGATGGCCGGCTTGGTGTTTATGGCGCTTTGGGCCGGGATCGGCGCAGCGGCACTGGCGGCAGGTTGGAGAGGCGTGTTCCAGCTGGCTGTGGCTGCGATTGCGATCAGACTCATCATACTAAGCTTTGAACTGGCAAGCGATCTGCTGCTGAGCGGGTTTGGCCTGATCGTGTCAGGCCTGCTGATCGTGGGGATTGCCTGGCTCGCCTATCGCGTGTCGAGCGCGTTTGCGCCGACATCAGATGAGGCTGATGGCTTGGAAGAGGGGGCAGACGCATGATGGGTCGGATCCCTCAAATTGCCGTGGTCCTTTTGCCTGCCCTCGGCCTGGCCGGATTGTGGGCGATGAGCGAGCATCGATCGCGCCAGGGGGTGGATTGGGAAGTCGAAGTCCAAGGCTATGACCCGCGCGATCTGCTGCGTGGTCATTATGTCGAGTACAGTTATGATTGGGCCGGGCTCGAAGATGGCCCGACGCCCGATATTTTGTGCCTTGAAGGCGATCCACCCGGACCGCCGACCGTCTCTCGAGTTGAGCAGGTTGAACAATGCGATCATCCGATCCGCGCCGATTTGAACAGCGTCTATGGCAGTGAAAGCCTGATGCGCGGACGGCTCTATGTCGGCCAGGAACGCGCGCTCGAGATCGAAGAGATGATGTTTGATCGTGAGCAGCGCGGCATCATTCGCCTGCGCGTGCGCGAAGATGGCTCGTTCAACCCGATCGATGTCAGGTTCCGTCCACTTACGGATAGCGAGCGTGAGGCGATTGAGGAGCCTCCGCCGCCAATTGCAATCGAGCCGGCGCCTTAGTCGCAGATTGGCCTGAGCTCAGACCGGCCCAAGTCTAGATCGGATTCCCGTCCTGATCGCGGAAGATTTCGCGGCGACCAACATGGTTGGCTGGGCCAACCAATCCTTCGGCTTCCATCCGCTCGATCCATTTGGCCGCGGTGTTGTAGCCCACGCCCATTTGCCGCTGGAGCCAGCTACCGCTCGCCTTTTGCGCTTCGAACACCGCCTGGCAGGCCTGGCGATATTTGCGCTCGGCCGGATCATCGCTTGCCGTCAATTCATCGTCGAAGCCAAAGCCGCCGCCATCCTCGGGCTCTTCGGTCACTGCGTCGATATATTCCGGCTTGCCCTGAGCGCGCCAGAAATCGGCCACCGCTTCAACTTCCTCGTCCGATACGAATGGTCCGTGGACGCGGACAACGGCACCCGTATTGGGCTTGTAGAGCATGTCACCCCGGCCCAGCAGCTGTTCGGCACCCTGCTCACCCAGAATTGTCCGGCTGTCGATGCGGCTTGTGACCTTGAAGCTGATCCGGGTCGGCAAATTGGCCTTGATGACGCCGGTGATCACATCAACCGAAGGGCGCTGGGTTGCCATGATCAAGTGAATGCCGGCGGCGCGCGACTTCTGGCTCAGACGCTGGATCAGGACTTCGATTTCCTTGCCGACCGTGACCATCAGATCGGCCAATTCGTCGACGATCAGCACGATCAGCGGCAGCGGTTCGTAATCGAGCTGCTCTTCTTCGTAGAGCTCCTCACCGGTCTCTGGATCAAATCCGGTCTGGACTCGCCGACCCAACGGCTTGCCTTTGGCTGCGGCCGCTGTGACCTTCTCATTGAACGAGCTGATATTGCGCGAATTGACGCTGCTCATCATGCGATAGCGGCGTTCCATTTCCTCGACCGCCCATTTGAGCGCGCGCACGGATTTGTGCGGCTCGGTCACCACTTGCGAGAGGAGGTGCGGGATGTCGTCGTAGCTCTTAAGCTCAAGCACTTTGGGATCGATCAGGATCAGACGGCATTCGGCCGGTGTGAAGCGATAGAGCAGTGACAGCAGGATGCAGTTGAGGCCCACCGATTTGCCTGAACCGGTGGTGCCGGCGACGAGCAGGTGTGGCATCGAAGCCAGATCAGCAATGATCGGCTCCCCGGCAATGTCCTTGCCCAAGATGATCGGCAGACTGCCTTTGGCGTTGGCGAAATCCGCGCAGGCAGCGAGCTCTTTGAGCATCACCATCTGACGATCGGCATTGGGCAGCTCAATCCCCATCACGGTCTTGCCAGGAATGGGTGAGACGCGGGCCGATACGGCCGACATGTTGCGGGCGATATCCTCAGCCAAGCCGACGACGCGGCTGGCCTTGATGCCGGGAGCGGGCTCCAACTCGTACATGGTCACGACCGGGCCTGTCCGAACGGCGGTGATCTCACCCTTTACGTTGAAATCATCCAGCACGTTTTCGAGCAGCCGAGCATTGCGCTCAAGCGCAAGCTTGTCGAGCTGAGGAGCGGCGTCTTCGGGTGGATCAGCGAGCAATTCCATGCTCGGTAGATCGTATTCGGCGAACATGTCTCGCTGCTTCGATTTGGTCAGCGTTGCCTTCTTCGGCGGGGCGGATCGATCTGAAATTTCGGGTGACCGGCGCGGTGTCGGCTCAGCCCGAGGCTCCGCCTTGCGCTTGGCCTTCGCTTCGGGTGCCCGGGTCGACTCTGTTCCTGTGACCAGTTCGCGCTTCGAAAACCATGGCAGCGCCGGAAGTCTCTCGCTCAACCCCTCGCGGACAAAGTTGGGCAATGTCAGAAGAGCCCGCCAATCGATCGCGAATACGCGTGTGAGCAGCGCTACGCCGCCCGCAAGGCTGATGGCAGCCAAGCTCAGGATTACCCAGCCTGAGGCGGATTCGCCAAATCGACCAGCAACAGCTTCGATTGCAGCCGCTCCTAACAGGCCTGAAACTCCGCCGAGTTGCGCCGGCAATGTTCCACCGGGGCCGTCAAACACCAGCGCCAGGACGGTCGACAGCAGGACCATGGCGATCAGGAGCATCGCGGTCGGCAGCCACCATCGTGTGGTTTCGTCGCGATCCTCATCCTCGACATCGAGCCACAATCTGCGCGCGGAAATGTAGAGCAGAGGCAGCAGTAGAACCGCTGTCAGTCCGAACAGGAACAGCACGCGATCGGCTGCCCAGGCACCGCTTGCTCCCATCCAATTGGCAATGTCATCGGTTGATGATGCGGTCGACGGGCTTGGATCGGTTTGGGTGTAGCTGGCGAGCGACAAGGTCAGGAAGATGGTCGACGCGAACAGCACGCCCGACCCGACCATTTGCGCAGCGCGTCGCATGCTACGGCGAAACGCAGCGCGCCAATCGGTCGTTTGTTTGCGAGTGCTCATTGCGCGTGTCGCCATCGGGCGCCCTCCTGTTGGAACACACCATGAATCTTGCCGGACTCGCGGTCAAGTAGACTGCGACAAGACGATGTCATCGGCTCAGGCCGTCAATTGCTGCCCAACAATCCCAATCCAGGGCCTGAGCGCGCTTCGCATCCATCCCGCCCAAAGCAATCACAGGCATGTCAGCAAAGATCGCGAGCAAGCGAAAGCGCGATATTCCAAGCACTTGCCCGCCTGGATGTGATCGCGTGGCGAAAACCGGGGAGAGCAGGACGGCGTCCGCGCCTAACCGATTGGCCAGGCCGATTTCCCGCAAATTGTGGGCTGTCGCGAGGTGAATCAAGTCGCGCCGACGCGGATAGAGCGATCGCGGGGCGCCATAGGTGCCGTCTGCACCCCATTCGCGCGCGGTCAGGGCGCTATCCGCCAAGATGATCGCGTGACTGCGGGATCGGGCAATAGCGGCCAATTCCTGAAAACGGGCCCACCGGTCGGAGTCCTCAAGGTGGTAGTGACGATAGATAAAACCACTTCTGCGCGGCAACGCTTTCAGCGCTGAGGGCAGCTCCGAATCATTGCGCTCATCAGAAAGCAGCCAAAGCTTTGGGAGGGGCTGGTTTCGCCGCATCAGCGCGGTATAGCGCCTCACCATGGAAAGTGCACAGGATCGATTGAGCCAGGTTGAAAGCAGCGTTGCGCAGATGTGCAAGATTGCACGGCGCGATCGCGGCGATGTCCAGTTGATAGCCGTCAGCAAAACGCACCCTATCGAGCGTATTCGGCCTGTGCTCGAGACAGGTCATCGCGTGTTTGGCGAAAATCGTGTTCAGGAGGCACAAGCCAAATGGCCTGAGCTGCGCGAGGCATATCCCGATGCCGAATTGCATTTGATCGGCCAGTTGCAGTCCAACAAGGCGGAGGATGCCGTCGAGATGTTCGATTGCATTCACGCTCTGGATCGGGCGAGCCTGGTCAAAGCCTTGGCCAAGGCCATGGACAAGGCGGATCGCAGGATTCCCTGCTTCGTGCAGGTCAATGTCGGTGAGGAGGAGCAGAAGGGCGGTTGCGCGGTGGCCGAGCTCGCTGGCTTCATCGCACAGGCTCGAGACGCTGATATTCCGATTGCCGGCCTGATGTGCCTGCCACCCGCTGCGATCGAACCGGCTCCCTTCTTCGCGCTATTGGCCAAATTGGCTGCAGACAACGGACTCGACGGGCTCAGCATGGGGATGAGCGGCGATTACGAGACAGCGATCCGCCTTGGCGCGACACACATCCGGGTCGGCACCGCGCTGTTCGGTGCCCGTGGTGGCTGATCTGAGCGAGCTGGAGCGATTTCAGCAAGAATGGCTGGGCCAACTGAATAACGGCGCGAACGCCGCCTTCCGTTTCGAGAGTTACGCGCCTGTAATGGCGACACCGACAGCTATTGCGGATCGCTTTGTATCCAGTCTTGGCTTCAAAGCGATCGGCTTCAATTGGGAGCTGCTCGACGCGTTTGAGACGGCTTCAGGCCCGCGATCGGCGTTTGACGAAATCGCTGCCGCGGTTGGCGCGGATATCGCCAATCCCAATCAGACCAGGCTGGCGCCGAGCCGGTCCCAGGCCTGCGCGGCGCAGTTTCTCGACGCTTTTGATCAGGGCACGCGGACGGTTGTCTCCAATCGCTATGACGGATTGTGGAATCCAATCGCCGGTCACGCGGTCGAATGGGGCTTTGTGGCCTTCGACGATCAGCAGATCGCATTGCTGCTGCTGACCGATTGACCGACCCCTCGTGCAACGAAAAAGGGCGCCCCAGACGGAGCGCCCTTGATCTGTGCTTCTGGTTCTAGCCTTAGAACGCGAAGGTCATCTCAGCTCCAACCTGACGACCCTTCGCCAGTGGCGAGAAGGTGCCAGCAGCAGGAGCCGGATCAAACGGCTGGTTTACGCCGTTTGACAGCGGGCCGCCGAATGGCAGCTGCGTGTCGCCACCAGCCTGGACTTCGTCGAGCAGGTTCTTGCCGTAGATCGAGAAGGCAAGCCCATCGACCGGAGTATTCCAGGTGATGTTTGCATCGAGGTTGCTAGCCTGCTGGATGAACCCGAAATTGTTATCGGTGTAAGCGAATTCGTCGCGATACTGGAAGTTAACGCGGCTGACGATTTCGCTGTCACCCAAGAACAGCTCGTGGATGAAGCCAACACCCCAGGTCACTTCTGGAACACGCGGCAAACGCAAATCCAGATCGGTGTCGTTGATCACACCGTCGCCCGAAATGTCGAACAGGATCTCGTCATAATCGTCATTGATGACGCCGATATTCGCGGTGAACAGCAAGCTGTCGGTCAGGCGAGCGCGTGCCTCAGCTTCAAAGCCGAGGATCGATGCATCCGCAGTGTTGAAGATCGACTGAGCAACACCGGCAGTGGCCGATGATTGGTTCACTTCGCGCTGCATGTTGGCGATGTCAGTGTAATACGCCGCCACGTTGAGCGTGAATGCGCCATCAGCGGTTTCGAACTTGCCGCCGATCTCGTAATTGTCGACCTGCTCTTCATCGAAGAAGAAATTGCCGGTCGTCGCCACAACCTGCTCAAACGCGGTCGCGTTGGTGATGCGGAAGTTGTAGCCGCCCGAGCGGAAGCCACGGGTCCAGTGCGCGTAGATCTGGCTGTCGTTGAATTCGTACTGGAAGCCGAATTTTGGCGACACATTGGTCCAGGTCTCGCTGTCGGTAAAACCGTTATTCTCGGTCGGGATCAGCGAGTTCACGCCGGTCGTGGGGCAGGTACGCGCCACGACAGAACAAGCCGTGCGCGGACGAACATAGGTGATCGCGACGTCCTTGGTCTCTTCACTCCAGCGGATGCCGCCGATAACCGACAGGCTGTCTGTGAGGTAGAACTGGCCGCTGGCGAACAGTCCGATCACTTCGTGATCCTGAATGCCGCCACCATAGAATGTCAGCGGGGTGGAAGGCGGAATCTGACGGATCTCGGTGTAAGCGAGGCTCTGGTCAAAATAGAAACCACCAACCGTCAGGTCGAAGCTGTCGGTCGAAACGGCATAGCGGATTTCGTTCGAAATCTGGTCTTGCTCGGTTTCAGTGTCCGAGTGGAAGATGAACACGGGCAAGGCGTCAATATCGCCACCGGTCGCACCGGTGTAGTCACGATAGCCAAAGATGTTGGTCAGCGTGCCAGGGCCGATATCGAGCTCCGCGGTCAGCGAGCCGGTCCAGATCTCGTTCGAGTAGAAACCGGTATTGTCGATCGAGAAATCGAACGTGTCGCGGCTGAACGTACCGCGGTTCTGCGCCGCCGGGCCGTCGCCATCGCTCTCGAAATAGTCGAGCTTACCGGTGACGGTGAGATCGCCAAGACGCGCTTCGAGAGCGCCGCGCAGGATCTTGGTTTCGGCTTCACCGTGGTTCGAACCGTCGAACAGGTTGGTGAAGTAGCCTTCGTCCTTGTTGTAATAGGCGCCCAGCTTGAACAGCAGAGTGTCTTCAACGATCGGGCCGGAAACGACACCGCTGATCGTGTAGTTTGCGCCGCCGCGATCATCGAGCAGCGGGCCATCGACGGCCGCGCGGAACTTGCCTTCAAAATCCTCTGTCGGGTTGCCGGTGTTGATCAAAACCGCACCGCCGGTCACGTTGCGACCGAACAGCACGCCTTGTGGGCCGCGCAGGATTTCGACGCTTTCAAGATCGAACAGGTCGAACACAACGCCGGCATTGTTGCCGAGATAGACGCCGTCGATGAACACGCCGACGGTCGGGTCGATCGATGGGATCGAGCTGTTGATGCCGAGGCCACGGATCGAGAAGTTTGCGGTGCCGCGCGCGGTACCGATCTGGTCAAGCGACACGTTCGGCGCCGAATAGGTCAGGCTCTGAACGTCGCGCACTTTGAGCGCTTCGAGGCTTTCTGAATTGAACGCGGTAACAGCCAGCGGAACGTCCTGAACATCTTCAGGGTTCTGCGTCTTCGTGCCGGTAACAATGATCGAACCGACATTGTCGAGCAGGCTGGTGCGATCGTCAGAATCGTCTTCTGCGACATTGTCCTGTGCTTGAGCTGCCAGGGGGGTGGCAAGCGCACAGGTTGTGAGCAGCAGCGCAAGACCGCGCTGAGCGTGGAATAGGGGTTTCATTGGAATCTTTCCTCCTGCGACGAGGGGCTTTGCCCTCTTATCCCTTGAGTGGGTGACGGCGATTTAGTGATTGGTTCAGCTGATGCAACCTATTTCGCTAGATCGCTGAATTGCTGTGGTAATTCTGCCTCAGGCCTCTTCAAGTTGGGCCTGACGCTTGTCGCTCGCAGCCTCCAAAAGCGCCTGTTCAATCTCGGCAAGCCGTTCTTTTCTGGTCACTTTTGCGCCGGTGAGATCGGTCACATAGAAGGTGTCAGCAGCGCTCTCACCATAGGCTGTGATATGCGCCGAATGCACAATCAGATTGGCCTGATAAAGCGCATGGGCAAGTCGGTTTAGCAGCGCCGGCCGATCGCGAGCGATGGTTTCGACCACTGTGAATCGATTGGATGCAGAATTGTCAAAAGTCACCCGCGGAGCGACTTCAAACGTCTTGGCGCGATTGTGCGATAGCGGACGTGCAGCCAATTTGGGAACCAGCTTCACATTGCCGAGCAAGGCATCGGCAATCGCCTGCTTGAGTCGTTCGATCTGATTGGTCTCGCTGAAGGGTTGGTTGTGCAGGTCCTGGACCAGGAAATTGTCCACCGCATAGCCGCTGGTCGCAGTGTGGATGCGCGCATCAATGATGTTCGCGCCGGCCAGATGGATGCCGCCAGCGATGCGATAGAACAGGCCCGGATGGTCAGCGGCGATCACACTCACCAATGTTGCGCCGCGATCCTCATAGACTTCGCAATGGATCGACAGGTGATCCTCGATTTCGCGTGCAACCTCATATTGGACAAGATTGAGCGCGATAATGTCTTCCGGCTCGGCGATCCAATAGGCTTCGCCCAGCATCGAGCCGACCTCGTCGACCAGCGCGGACTTTTCGCCCAGCAATTCGCGCACAGCGTGCTTCTTGCTTTCGACCCGCTGCTCGCGGCCCTTGCGCATATGCCCAAGCCGGAGCCGCTCCTGAGCCGCATCGTAAAGCTCACCCAATAGCTGGCCCTTCCAGCTGTTCCAGGTGCCCGGGCCCACTGCGCGAATATCGACCGCGGTGAGAATCGCGAGATTGCGCAGCCGCTCGAGGCTTTGGACCTGCGCGACGAAATCCTCGATCGTCTTGGGGTCCGTCAAATCGCGTTTCTGCGCGGTCGAGCTCATCAACAAATGGTACAGAACCAACCATGCGACGAGATCGGTTTCCTTCTCGTCTAGCCCGAAGCGGGGGCACAATTTGTGAGCGACTTCTGCCCCAAGCACCGAGTGATCGCCGCCACGACCCTTCGCAATGTCATGCAGCAGCACGGCGACATAGAGCGCGCGACGGGATGCGACCTTGTGGATCTGTTTGGTGGCGCGGGGGTGGTCGTTCTCCAGCAGGCCGCGCTCGATCTCGCTCAGCAATCCGATCGCGCGGATCGTGTGCTCATCGACGGTGTAATGGTGATACATGTCGAACTGCATCTGCGCGTTGACCTTGCCGAAATCGGGAACGAAGCGCCCAAACACGCCCGCCTCATTCATCCAGCGCAGCACCGTTTCCGGGTCATTGCGACCCGAGAGGAGATCAAGAAACAGGGCATTGGCGCGCTTGTCCTTGCGGATTTTGGCGTCGATCCCGCGACTGTCGCGATTGGCTTGCCGCATGGTCTCTGGATGGATTTCGAGCTGCTCGGCCTCAGCCAGCTGAAACAGCTCGATCAAGCGCACGGGATTATCGCGGAACCAATTGTCCCCGGGCGCCTTGATCCGGCCCGCTTCAACCACATAGCCCTTGATCGAACGAGATTTCTGCGTCCAGCCAGCGAAGAACCCGCCGCGTGCGCGCTTTTTGGCGAATTCCTCATCCAGGTGAGCGAGGAATACGCCAGTCAGGCTGCCAACCCGCTTCGCCTGCAGGAAATAGAACTGCATGAAGCGCTCGACCGCGCTCTTCCCGGGTCGGTCAGCAAAATTCATGCGCGCGGCAACCTGTCGTTGCAGATCAAAAGTCAAGCGATCCTCGGCTCGATCGGTGATCATATGCATGTGACATCGCACCGCGAGCAGGAACCCTTCAGCGCGCCGGAAGCTGCGATATTCGAGCGAGGTCAGCAGCCCGATATCGACCAATTGCGCGGCGCTGTCGACGCGATGGATGTATTTGCCGATCCAATACAGCGTCTGCAGGTCACGCAGCCCGCCCTTGCCGTCCTTGATGTTCGGCTCAACCACGTAGCGACTATCGCCCATGCGCTTATGCCGCTGATTGCGCTCTTCGAGCTTCTGCGTGAGGAACTGACGCTCACTGCCGCGCACGACGCCATTCCAGAAACGCTGGCGCAGCTCGTCATAGGTTTCCTGGTCGCCCCAGATAAAGCGGCCTTCGAGCAAGGCCGTGCAGATTGTCAGGTCTTCCTTGGCCAAGCGCATCGTATCGCCGATCGTACGACTGGAATGGCCAACCTTGAGGCCCAGATCCCACATCAGATAAAGCATCGCCTCGATCACCTGCTCGCACCAGGGCGCGCGGCGTGTGGGCGTTATGAAGGCAATATCGACGTCAGAATGAGGCGCCATCTCCGACCGGCCATAACCGCCCACGGCCAGGATCGAGAGACGTTCGGCCTTGGTCCTGTTCGCAACCGGATACACATGCGTGACGACATAGTCGTAAATGATGCGAACAATCTGATCGATCAGGAAAGAATGCGCTGTGACGCATTCGTGGCCGGCTGACGGTTTGTCGAGCAGCCTTTGCGCAAGTTCGCTGCGCCCGGCATCGAGCGCGTCGCGCAGCGCCTGAACGATCTCTGGGCGAGCCGCATCGCCATTCTCGGCGAGCGCAGAAACACGCTCGGCGATTGCGCGGCGATCAATGATCGCCCTTTGGTTAGGGACACGCCGCGATGTCATGCGTTCTCGACCGGATGGCTAGCGGCGCGTTCCAAAGGTCTAGGCGTCGATCAGGTCGGCCGCGAATTGTTGTCGCACCGTGCGCTTGTCGATTTTCTGAGTGCCAAGACGCGGAAGCACATCATTGGCAATCCAGATATGCTCCTCAAGCGGAACCTTGAACGGGGCAATACGACTGAGAAGGAATTCGCGCAGTTCGCCAGCTGACATGGCTGCGCGGCCTTCCTTGAGACGGAAGACTGCGGCTGGAATCTCGCCAAAGCGCTCTTCCGGAAGGCCAAACACCGAACATTCGGCAATATCGTCATGCGCGTAGATCGCATCTTCGACTTCAATGCAGGAAATGTTCTCACCACCACGGATGATGATGTCCTTCTTGCGATCAACGATGAAGAGATATTCGTCCTCGTCGAGATAGCCCAGGTCACCCGTGCGGAAGTATTGGTCGTCAGTGAAGGCGGCTGCGGTCGCCTCATCATTGTCCCAATAGCCGCGGAAGTTGGCGATTGAGCGGATGCACACCTCACCGACATCGCCTTGTGGCAGCTTGTTGCCATCATCATCGAGGATCGCCAGATCGACCATCGGCACGCTTGCACGCCCGGTCGAGCCCGGCTTGGCGAGGTAGTTCTCGTTGAAATTGCCGCACCCGACAGCGTTGGTCTCGGTCAGGCCATAACCCAGCAGCGGGAATCCGCCCGGGAATGCCTCTTTGATCTTGGTGACATGCTCAACCGGCCGCGGAGCACCGCCCGCAGCAAAGCTCTTACACGCGGAAAGATCGTAATTGTCACGATTGGGGTGCGTCGCCATCTCATAGCTCATCAACGGCACGCCCACGAAATAGGTCACCGCTTCTGATTCCATCAGGCGCAGCGCTTCCTCAGCGTTCCATTTGGGCATCAGCACCAATTTGCGCGCAATCGCATAGCTCTGAAGGAACAGCGGGACTTCGCCGGTCACGTGGAACAGCGGAACCGCTATCAGAGCGCAAGGCTGTGCGCTGACATCTTCGCCCTGGCTTTCGAGCAGGACCTTGGCCATCGCGCTCTGGCTGACATAGCTCATCACGCCATGGACCACGCCGCGGTGATCGGACCAGGCGCCTTTGGACTGACCGGTTGAACCCGATGTGTAGAGAATCGTGGCGATATCATCGGGGCCGAGCTGGCCCAGCATGGTCATCGCTGTGTCGCCCTCTGCCCAAGTGCTTGCAAGGCCTTCTGCTGGAGCCTTGTCGTGCTCTATCATCACCAGTTTGGCAGAATGATCGGTGCCTTCGAGCCGTTTCGCGCGGCCAGCATCAGCCAGCACGACTTTACAATCGGCCAGGCGAATGCCGTAAGCGAGCTCATCACCAGACCAGAAGCCGTTCAGCAAGGTGGCGCAACCGCCCGCCATGGTGATGCCCATATAGGCGACCATCCAATTGGCTGAGTTGCGCGCAGCGATGCCCACACGATCGCCCTTCTCAATTCCGTGCATTGTCGCCAGGCCATGCGCGACGCAAGTCGCCGCGGCCCAGCACTGGCCAAAGGTCAGCCGGATATCGCCATCGACCAGGAATTCGATATCTTTGTGCTCGTTGCAGAAGTGCGCGAAGTAATGCGCGAGCGTCGGTGGCGCCCCGACAAAGGCCGGCATCGCCACACCCTTGTGTTCATACGAAGTGGTCTCGAATGGCTGACCTTCCTTGGTCAGTTCGCCGATGATAGCTTCTAGCGCAGTGTCCAGCTGTGTGGGCATGCGGATCTCTCTCCTTCAACTCAAAATCGATATTGGATGCCGCATGGATAACGACAACCGGAATTATGCGTTCCGCGAGAGTCTTCCCCCAGACCCTTCGCTGTGCCAAAAGCCGCCCGACCAGCGAGCAATACCTGGCTCGCCAAGTTCCATAAGGGGTTCGGTTCGTGCTGTCACTACTTGCGTCAAGCGGCGCTACTGATCCAATTTATTGGCAAAATCTTGGCCTTACCGAAGGCATCGATCTCGGCTTCTTCACCTTGCGATATTATTCGCTCGCCTATTTGATTGGTGTTGTCTTTGCCTATTGGCATTTGTCCAAGATGATCAAGGCACCTGGTGCTCCGATGGCGCAACGTCATGCCGATGATTTGTTCTTTTATTGCACGCTTGGGGTCATTTTAGGCGGGCGACTTGGCTATGCAGCCTTTTACGACCAATCGCTTTGGACCGATTTTTCAGGCGATGGATTCGTCAGCTGGAAATTGTTGCGCCTGTGGGACGGAGGGATGAGCTTCCATGGCGGGGTGCTCGGCGTTCTTGCTGCAATTGCCTTTGTCAGCTTGCAGGGCAAATTGAGCTTCCTAAGAGTCTGCGACTACATTGCCGTCAATGTTCCCTTGGGCATGCTGCTTGGCCGCCTCGCCAATTTCAACAATGGTGAATTGTGGGGGCGTGAAACCGATGTCTCTTGGGGTATGATTTTCTGCGATGAAGCGCCCAGGCAAGGCGTCGCTTGCGCGACATCGGGCCTCGTCCGCCATCCAAGCCAGCTCTATCAGGCGGGACTTGAGGGGTTTGTACTGCTCGTCGTCCTGATGCTGCTTTTCTGGAAGACCAATGCACGCTATCGACCCGGCCTCTTGGTGGGCGTGTTTACGATCGGTATGGGCTGTGCGCGCTTCTTTAACGAATTCTTCCGTGAACCTGACGCACAATTGGCCCGGTTCGCGCAGGAAACTGGTCTTTCAATGGGGCAATGGCTCACGATTCCGCTAATCTTGGTTGGGTTGATTGTCACGCTTTACGCCGTGAGCAAGAAGCCCTTGGGCACCGGAGCAAACGCGCCGGCGAATTAGGCGTTCGCCGAACCCATTTGCGACTGATCGAGCCCGAAGATTTCGAATCAGAGGACTTTGCGTTCAAGCCGCTTGAAGATTCGGATCCCACGCTTGTGGATCCCGATTCGCTAGCGCTTGACGCGCCTCAGCCGGTCGAACACCCGCCCGCTGAGCCTGAGCCTGAGCCTGAGCCTGAGCCTGAGCCTGAGCCTGAGCCTGAGCCTGAGCCTGAGCCTGAGCCTGAGCCTGAGCCTGAGCCTGAGCCTGAGCCTGAGCCTGAGCCTGAGCCTGAGCCTGAGCCTGAGCCTGAGCCTGATTTGGGTGACGTGCTGCGCCGGCTCATCCGCCAGACCGGACCGATCAGCCTTGCCCAATATATGGGTGAGAGCAATGGTCGCTATTACGACAATCGCAATCCCTTCGGTGAAGAGAGCGATTTCATCACGGCGCCAGAAATCAGCCAGATGTTCGGCGAGCTTGTCGGGCTATGGCTGGCGGATATCTGGGTCCGGATGGGGTCACCCAAGCCGGTGCATTATGTCGAACTGGGTCCAGGCCGAGCGCTCCTGGCGCAGGACGTGATGCGAACCGCTGGCCGTTATGGGTTTGAGCCACAGATTCACTTTGTTGAAGGGTCACGCGCGCTGCGCAAGATCCAGCGCGACGCATTCCCGGACGTCCACCATCATGACGATTTGTCGACGGTGCCAGAGGATGCGCCTCTGCTTGTCGTAGCGAATGAATTCTTCGACGCGCTGCCAGTGCATCAGCTGATCCGTTCGGCCCAGGGATGGCATGAGCGCCTCGTCGGCCTCGATGGCGACAATTTCGTGTTCGTTGCGGGCGACAAACCGATGGATGCGGTCGTTCCGCCAAGCTGGCGCAAGGCCAGCCAGGGCACGATGATCGAAACCAGCCCGGCGGCGTCTGCTATCATGGCTGAGTTGTCGACCCGGCTCGCCGCGCAGGGCGGTGCGGGCCTGATCGTTGATTATGGCGGGTTCGAACTGAGCGCCGGATCAAGCTTGCAGGCGATCAGAGCCCACGAAAAGGTCGATGTTTTTGCGCATCCCGGCGAAATGGATCTGACAGCGCATGTCGACTTTGAATTGCTGCAACAGGTGACCAAAGCCAATGGTGCCGAGGTTATGGGCATCGCGATGCAAGGCGATTGGTTGATGGATCTGGGCATCGACACCAGGCTGGAAGCGCTGCAGCGCAAGTCACCCGACAAGAAGGCCAAACTGCGGCGTCAGCGCGATCGCTTGGCCGCGGATGGCCAGATGGGCACTCTGTTTAAGGTGCTGGGCATCGCCGGGCCAGGCTGGCCCCACGGCGTGGGATTTGATTAATCTGTAACCTAACCATTCGTTTTCGCGTATGCCTTATAGCTCGTGGGAGAAGACAATTGGTTCGCATTCTTGGACAAATGGCATTGATCGTACTGGCGATGGGCGCAGCACCCGCATTGGCAGCTGACCCAATCAACGGTCGTTGGATCACCGAAGACAAGGATGCTGTGATCGTCATCAGCAAATGTGGTGCGACCACATGCGGCAAGATTGATCGCTTCCTCGTCACACCCCCGGACGGTGCCGATCAGCGCGACATCTACAATCCCGATCCAAGCCTGCGCAAACGCAAGTTGCTGGGATTGCCCATTCTGACCAATTTCAGCGAAGAGAGCAGCCTGTGGCGCGGCCGCATCTACGATCCCAATACGGGCAAGTCCTATCGCTCGGTCATTCGCCGCAAGGGTACCAACGTGCTTGAGGTCAAAGGCTGTATCGGGCCGTTCTGCCAGACCCAGACCTGGCGCCGCGCGCGCTGATCAGCGAATTCAAAGGCCGATCTTGCCGGCAAGCTCGGCTGCCGCATCGGCTGGGGTCATTTTGCCCTCACCTTCGCGATCAACCGCGAAATTGGCCTCGCGCATATGCTCGACACTGATCGCTCCAATCAAAGGCTTTAGCGCTGCTGCGACCTCTGCATTGTCGGCCACGCGTGGCGACATCATGATCATGGCGTCATAGCTTGGCAGAGCCTCTAGCGGATCTGCGAGCACCACCAGTCGATCCGCCGCGATCCGACCGTCAGAGGTGTAAGCGCTGATGACATCCGCCTCTCCCGACCGGAGTGCATTGTACATGAAGGTGGGTGAGAAATTGCGCTGCTCGCGGAACTCCATTCCATAGGCGTCGCGGACTGAGATCCATTCCGGCCGCTCAAAGAACTCAGGATCACCGCCAACCGTCAGCTGACCCGCCACCGCGACAAGATCCTCAAGCGATGTCAGCTGCAGGTCGCGCGCGCGATCTTCGCGCATGGCAAAGGCATAGGCGTTCTCGAAGCCAAGCTTGCCAAGGACGCGCACGCCATTCTCGCTTCGCTCCCACTCAACAATTGTCTCGTACATGGCATCGCGACCGGGATTGTCGGTGCGCTTGAGATTGTTGGTCCAGATCGTCCCGGTGTAGTCGACCGAAATGTCGATGCTCGAAGACGCAACCGCATTGTGGACCACTGCGGAGCCCAGCCCATCGCGATATTCGACGGCAAAGCCCGCTGCTTCCAGCCGAGAACCGATCAATTGCGCGAGAATATACTGTTCTGAAAACTGCTTTGACGCGATCACGATCGTGTTGTCATCGCGCTCGCCGCCGCTTTGGTAAGCCAGAGCTCCCACGACACCCATGGCGACCGCCACAAGGCCTGTCAGCCATTGCCAGCGACGGCGATTGGCGAAGCCGCGCTCGATCACGCCCAGCAAGGCATCGACAATCAGCGCGAGGCCTGCGCTGGCGAAGCAGCCAGCCAGGACCAGCGCCCAATTCTGCGTTTGCAGGCCGGCAAAGATCGGATCACCAAGACTGGGCTGACCGATTGTGGTCGACAGCGTCGCTGCGCCGATCGTCCACACGCTTGCGGTGCGAATGCCAGCCATAATGAAGGGCGCCGAGAGAGGCGCTTCCACCAGCACCAGCTTTTGCCAACCGGTCATGCCCACACCGTCGGCCGCTTCGAGCACGCCTGGGTCGAGATTGACCTGAGCCGTGACCGCATTGCGCAGGATCGGCAGCAAAGCGTAGAGCGCCAGCGCCAGCAAAGCGGGCAGAAAGCCCAGTGTCGGCAGGCCTTCGCCGAACACAGCCCGCAGGCTCAGCAGGATCGGGAAGAACAGCGCGAGCAAGGCCAGCGCTGGAATGGTCTGCACCAGGCTCGCAAAGCCTAATGCGATCCGTGCAACGGGCTGAGATCGACTGGCCCAAACCGCCAGCGGCAATGCAACCAGGATACCCAGGCCAATCGCGCTTGCCGCCAAGACGATATGGGCCGCGAGCTTGTCGCCCAAGCCAAACAGATTTTCCCAGAAGCCGCTCATGCAACAGCTCCATCAGCCGACCCGGCTTCCATCACAGCCAGCTTGGCTGCCTGATCGCGCGGAACCGCAACCAAGCCTTGCGCAACGTCGCCACCGGCGCCGCTGAGCAAGGATCGTGGGGTCTCATCAGCGACAATTTCGCCCGATTGCATCACCAGCACTCGGTCGGCCAGCAGCAGGGCTTCGGCCATGTCGTGCGTCACCATGATAGTGGTCAGGCCAAGCTCAAGATGCAGCTGGCGCACGCGCTCGCCCAACGCGTCGCGTGTGATCGGGTCGAGCGCCCCAAATGGCTCGTCCATCAAGAGAATTTCCGGATCGCCAGCCAATGCACGAGCCACGCCGACGCGCTGTCGCTGACCGCCCGACAATTGATCGGGCATTCTGCTCGCCATCTCAGGATCAAGCTCGACCAATTGCAGCAATTCGGCAACGCGTTCCGGGGCCAGCGTCTGTCCAGCAAGACGCGGTCCGATCGCAATATTCTCTCCCACAGTGAAATGCGGGAATAGGCCGATGCCTTGAAAAACATAGCCGATCCTGCGGCGCAGGATGGCTGGGTTTGATTGGGTGACATCAGCGCCGTCCAAAAGGACCTGACCAGCGCTGGGGACGGTCAGCGTGTTGACCATCTTGAGCAGCGTCGACTTGCCAGAACCGGACGCGCCGACCAAGGCCACAAAGCTGCCTTTGGCAATGCTGCAATCCACTCCGGCGACGGCGAAGACCTCGCCATATCGGCGCTCGACTTGGTCAAACCGCAACACGGTCTCGGATGCGGCTTGTTGAGTTTCTAGGGTTTGGGCGATGGTTCGTCTCTCTCCTCCGCCAGCCTAGCGGTGCCAGAGGTCAAGGCCAAGCGGCTATTCCGCAAGCTTTTCCAGCGGCAAGCTGACGGTCACTTCCAACCCCGTTTCGCGCCAATCGTGATCCATTGACCCGGCGAGCTGATACTCGATCGACATGGCCATGAGTCGCGAGCCGAATCCTGATCCCGTTGGCGCCACCGCTTGCGGTCCATTGCTTTCACGCCAGCGGATGACGGCGTTGTCGCCCTGCTTGACCACAGCAATGTCGATATGACCTTCTGCCACGCTCAGAGCGCCATATTTTGCCGAGTTGGTCGCCAGCTCGTGAAACACCAGCGCAAGCGGAGTGGCTGCTCGCCGTCCGAACCGGATCGCATCGCCGGATATGGTAACAGCTAGGCCGTCACCGCTGCCATAGGGCGTCATCAGGATTTCCAGCAATTCTATGAGGTCTTCACCGCGTTTGCGATCAAGCGGCAGAGCAAACTCCTGAGCACGCGCCAATGCGCGAATATTCTCGGACAGCTCTTTGCCAAATTCCTGGTGCTCGCGATTGTCACGCGCGCGCAGGGTCACCAGGCCAGTGATGACGGAGAATATGTTCTTGATCCGATGCGCCAGCTCACCCGCCAGCAATTCGCGCTCTTGCGAGATACGATAGCGGTCGTCGATATCGGTCAGCGTGCCAAACCAGCGCGCCGTCTCGGGATCGTCGCTTGAGGGCACAGCGCGCGACACGATCCAACGATAGCTGCCATCAGCCTGGATCAGACGCCACTCATCCTCAAACAATGCGGTGTTTTCGATCGCGTTCTGGAATTTGACTAGCGATGCCTCAAAGTCATCCGGATGGATCACCTTGCGCCAATCGTCCACCTCTTTGGGTGGTTCAACACCAGTCACTTCTTGGAACCGAGCGTTGAAGAAATCGAAAACCGGTCCTGGAGCAGCTGACCACGCAATGTCGGGCACACTGTCGAGCATGGATTGCAAGCGAGCCGCGCTGGCCCGCAATTCGCGATCCGCCTGGCTGCGTTCACGGTGCGCTTCGAGCCGCCGCTTCACCGCCATTGCCAGCACACGCATCCCCTCGCGCTGGTTGGCGTTCAAGGGTTCGGTGTGCGGTTTCGTGTCGGTCACACACAGCGCACCAATCGGCGCGCCTTCGGAAGACACCAGGGGCGCCCCGGCATAATAGCGGACATGAGCTTCACCCTGCACAAGCGCGAAATCGGCGAACCGATCGTCGGCACTGGCATCAAGGACTTCGAGCATGTCCGGCTCAAGCATGGCGTGCGCGCAAAAGCTGGTCGAACGCGGCGTCTCGAGGACGTCCTGCCCCTCGTGGGTCAAGAATCTCTGTCGCTCAGCTTCGACGACGCTCACGGTTGCACTTGGCGTGTCGCACAGCAAGGCGGCGAACCTGGCAATACGGGCCAGCTCTGCATCGCCATCGAGCTCGTCAATGCCATAGCTGGCCATGACCTGCAGGCGCTTGTCTTCAGCGCAGAATTGCTGCGCTGGCGGCGTCTCTGCGGGCCAAGTTTGAGCGTCGCTTAAGGTTGCCATGGGTTCCCTGTCGAATTGGGCCATACATCAAACGAGAAGCATCACAAATTGTCTGAGCGGCAGACATAATTTCGATTGCAACCGGTTTGCGTGCTGGCTTGGCGCTGATATGGGCAAGCAACGATATTTCTCAATCAGGAATGATTATGCGCGCGACACCCGATTTCGACTTCCAGCTTGGCGAAGGCGCCGAGATGATCCGCGAGAGCGTGGGGCGCTTTGCCGATGAGCAAATTGCCCCGCTCGCCGACAAAATCGACCGCGAAGATTATTTTCCGCAGAACGAGTTGTGGCGCCAAATGGGTGAGCTTGGTCTGCACGGAATTACCGTTGCCGAAGAAGATGGTGGCCTGGGCCTGGGCTATCTGGAACATGTGATCGCAGTCGAGGAAGTAAGCCGGGCAAGCGCATCCTTGGGCCTCTCCTATGGCGCACACTCAAATCTGTGCATCAACCAGATCCGCCGTTGGGGGAATCCGGAGCAAAAGGCGAAATATCTGCCAGGATTGATCTCGGGCGAACATGTTGGTTCGCTGGCCATGTCAGAGGCGGGAGCGGGCTCAGACGTCGTTTCGATGAAGCTCAAGGCTGAGGCGGTCCAAGGCGGTTTTATCCTCAACGGGACCAAGTTCTGGATCACCAACGCCCCCTATGCTGACACATTGGTCGTCTACGCCAAGACCGATGGCAATGCCGGGTCGCGTGGCATCACGGCCTTTCTGATCGAGAAGGACATGCCGGGCTTCAGCATCGGGCAGAAGATCGAAAAGGTTGGCATGCGCGGTTCGCCTACCGCCGAGCTGGTGTTCGACAATTGCGAGGTGCCGGAAGAGAATGTCATGGGTCCCCTCAATGGCGGCGTGGGCGTGTTGATGAGTGGGCTGGACTATGAACGCGTGGTTCTTGCCGGCCTTCAGCTCGGCATCATGCAGGCCTGTCTCGACACGGTCATTCCCTATCTTCGTGAGCGCAAGCAATTCGGCAAGCCGATCGGATCATTCCAACTGATGCAGGCCAAGGTCGCTGACATGTATGTCGCGCTGCAATCCGCGCGCGCCTACACCTATGCAGTGGCCAAAGCATGCGATGCCGATCAGACTACTCGCTTTGATGCGGCGGGCGCGATCCTGCTGGCGTCCGAAAACGCTTTCAAGGTAGCGGCTGAAAGCGTGCAAGCGTTGGGCGGCGCGGGCTACACGCTGGACTGGCCGGTCGAGCGCTATATGCGCGATGCCAAACTGCTCGACATTGGCGCAGGGACCAATGAAATCCGGCGCATGTTGATCGGGCGCGAGCTGATCGGAGCGGCGGGCTGATCATGGCCGAGTTTCGCACCTTTCGCGAGCAAGCGCTGCACTATTTCATGCGCGATCACGATGGGGCGATCTCACAGGTGGTGGATCATCCTGCGGCCTGGGACGCGCAAGCCATGCGCTCCGCGCCTGAGAGCTGGCAATATGCGTTGAGCGATGATGACATCGCGGAGTTTGAGGCGGCGCTCGATGCAACCTCCGATCTGCCGATGGACCGCATCTCGCGTGAGAATTTCGAGCTGCCCGGTCTGGCAGAGAGAATTGCGGGTTGGCGGTCTACGCTTCGTGAAGGTCGCGGCTTTGTATTGGTCACCGGCCTGCCGGTTGAACGATGGGGCGAAGAGGCCTCCTCCCGCGCCTATTGGGGCCTGGGTCACCATCTTGGCGTGCCGGGGGGACAGAATCCGCAAGGCGAATTGCTAGGCCATGTTCGCGATTATGGCGAAGAAGCGGGTGATCCCAATGTGCGGCGCTATCGCACCGCTGGTGATATCGCATTCCACTGCGATGCCGCGGATGTTGTCGGCCTGCTGTGCCTGCAACCGGCAAAGAAGGGCGGCGAAAGCCGGATCGCCTCATCGATCTCGATCTTCAATCACTTGCAGCAAGAACAGCCCGAACTCGCGCAAAGACTGTTCGCGCCGATCCTGCTCGATCGCCGCGGCGAACACAAAGCGGACGAGGCGCCCGTCTTTCCCATTCAGCCGGCCTGTTTTCAAAGCGGCGTGCTGAGGACATTCTGGCATTCGGACTATTACCGGTCTGCCTATCAGCATGATGGCATTCCGCCGTTGGACGAGGCCGGTGTCGCTTTGCTTGATCGTTATGAGGCTTTGGCGATGGACCCGGAGTTTCATCTCGACATGGAGCTGCGCGCCGGCGACATGCAGTTCATCTCCAATCATTTCACCGTCCATTCGCGCACCGCCTATGAGGATTGGGCGGAGGACGGCAAAGCGCGTCATCTCCTGCGACTTTGGCTTAGCCTGGAGGGCTCAGAATGAACATTCTCCACATTATTGCCGCCGGATTGATCGTTTTCGCCGCCCTCTTCCATTCGATCATGGGCCAAAAGCGCCTCATCACGCCAACTCTGGCTGCCAATGATCCTTTCATCCAGCTGCCTGGCACGCAGGCCATCACCAAATTTGGCTGGCATGCGTCGAGCGGGTTCTTCCTGCTCACGGCGGTGATCATCCTGCTGCCCGACACGCCTGACTTGCTGATCTGGCTCAGCGGCGGGCTGTGGCTGCTGCTTGGGCTGACCAATCTGGTTATGCTCAAAACCAAGCATCCCGGCGGCTATGTCCTGTCGGCGATCGGAATTCTCATCCTTCTCGGAGAAGTCATCTGATGTCGGTCTACATGATCACACGTCTCACGATCCATGATCGCAGCGAATACGACAAATATGCCGAGCGCTTCATGGAGATCTTCGAGAAGTATGATGGCAAATTGCTGAGCGTCGATGAAGAGCCGCAGGCGGTTGCTGGCGAATGGACCGCGACCCGCAGCGTGCTGATCGAATTCCCCAGCAAACCGCAGCTGTTCGAATGGCTGCTCTCGCCCGAATATAAGGAAATCGGCAAGCACCGCGATGCGGGCGCGACCGCCGAGTCCATCATCGTCAAAAGCCTGGATCACAGCTGATATGACCGCACCCGTTCTCACCACCAAGCTCGATCGCGAGGCGCCGGATGCAAAGGCGCGAACAGAGCATAATCAGACGCTTGCCAATGATCTGCGCGCCAGCGTTGCCGAAGCGGCGCTGGGCGGGCCTGAAAAGCATCGCGATCGCCATGTGTCGCGCGGCAAGCTGCTTCCTCGGGAGCGGGTTGAACGCTTGCTCGATCCCGGCTCACCATTCCTCGAGATCGGCCAATTGGCCGCCAATGGGATGTATACGGGGGACGTCAACGGCGCCTCAATCATTTGCGGGATCGGCCGCGTATCGGGACGCCAGGTGATGATCGTCTGCAACGATGCGACCGTCAAAGGCGGCACTTATTATCCGATGACGGTCAAAAAGCATCTGCGCGCGCAGGAAATCGCGCAGGAGAACCGACTGCCCTGCATCTATCTGGTTGATAGCGGCGGAGCCAATCTGCCGCACCAGGCCGAAGTGTTCCCCGATCGTGATCACTTTGGCCGGATCTTCTTCAACCAGGCCAATATGTCGGCGCTTGGCATCCCGCAGATCGCTTGCGTGATGGGATCATGCACCGCCGGTGGTGCCTATGTTCCGGCAATGTCGGATGAGACCGTGATCGTGCGCAATCAAGGCACCATCTTCCTCGCCGGCCCGCCATTGGTGAAGGCCGCGACGGGCGAAGAGATCAGCGCAGAAGATCTGGGTGGCGGTGATCTCCACGCCAAGAAATCGGGCGTTGTCGATCACCTGGCGGAGAATGACGAACACGCGCTGACGATCGTGCGCGACATTGTCAGCCAATTGGGCGAGAACACCGGCGCTGCCAAGGATATCAGCCTCAAGGATCCGCGCCCGCCCAAATTCGACGCGGACGATCTCTACGCGCTTGTGCCTGAGGATGTGCGTGCGCCCTATGACGTCAAAGAGGTGATCGCGCGGCTGGTCGACGGCAGCGAGTTCCACGAATTCAAGGCGCAATATGGCAGCACACTCGTCTGCGGCTTTGCGCATATCTGGGGCATGCCGGTGGCGATCCTCGCCAACAATGGCGTGCTGTTCTCCGAAAGCGCGCAAAAGGGCGCGCATTTCATTGAGCTAGCCTGCCAGCGCCGCATTCCGTTGCTGTTCTTGCAAAACATTTCGGGCTTCATGGTCGGCGGCAAATATGAGGCTGAAGGCATCGCCAAGCACGGCGCCAAGCTTGTGACCGCCGTCGCAACCGCGACTGTGCCCAAAATCACTGTGGTGATCGGCGGTTCATTTGGAGCGGGCAATTACGGCATGGCTGGCCGCGCCTATTCTCCGCGTTTCCTGTTCACCTGGCCCAATGCGCGGATCAGCGTGATGGGCGGCGAACAAGCGGCGTCGGTTCTCGCCACAGTTCACCGCGATGCCGACAGCTGGAGCGAGGAAGAAGCCGAAGCCTTCAAGGCGCCGATCCGTCAGAAATATGAGGACGAAGGCAATCCCTATTACGCAACCGCGCGCTTGTGGGATGACGGCGTGATCGATCCGGTCCAGACCCGCGATGTGCTGGGACTTGCCTTTGCGGCCACCCTCGAGGCCCCGATCGCCGAGCGGCCCGGTTTTGGCGTGTTCCGGATGTGATGATGGAGCTTCGATTGCCCAATGATAGGATCCGGTGGATTCGCAATGCTGACGAACTGCGATCCAGCCTGTCCAAATTGAGTAAGATGTCTGAGGGCGATGTGGTCGAACTGTTCGACACCGAAAAACACACGATCCGCGCTACGAGAGATGACGAACTGTGGTCAGTTACCGTGAAGAAGCGCGGCTGGTGGTTTCGTCAGACCCTTACGACAGGCGATTGGATCGATTTTTCCAAGCGCAAGAAAAAGCCATTCTGGGTCCCACGCGGCGAAATCAGCGATGCCAAGGTGTTGGCCGTCTTCTGCGAGTTCTTTGAAGGAAAAAAGCTGAGCCAGCCAATCGCCGGCTGATCGATCACATTTGAAACCTATCGCTTTCCCCTGCGTAACTGCTAGGCAGGCACACAAGGGAGAGAGATTTGCGTCACAATGAAACCCGCAATGTCACTTGGCTTTCGCGCATAGTGAATCGCATCATTGTCTTCATCTATCGGCTCAAGGGCTGGAAGATCGAAGGGGCTCTGCCCAAGAACCTCAAGAAATATGTCATCGCCGGAGCGCCGCACACCTCGAACTGGGATTTTGTGTTCTTTGCTGGCGCGACCAAAGAGGAACAGGTTCAACCCAATTTCATGGGCAAGCACACGCTGTTTCAAGGCATGATGAAGAATTTCATGCTCGATATGGGCGGGATCGCGGTTGATCGCACCAAGAAGAACAACACGATCGAGCAGATGGCGGCCGAATTCAAGAAACGCGCCGAACTGGCGCTGGTGATCGCCGCTGAAGGGACGCGGAGCAGCGACGGGAAATGGAAATCGGGCTTTTACAACATTGCCAAGGCCGCTGCGGTGCCGATCGTGCCCGCCTGTGCGGATAATGAGAAGATGATCATCAGCTTTGGCGAGCCAATGATCCCGAGCGGGAATTACGGTGAGGATCTGCTCAAGCTTGCGCAATGGTTTCGCTCAAAATTGCCCGATTACGAGCGCTTCAAAGTGCTTGAGCAGCAGGCGCGCGACATTATTGCGGGCAAGAACGAGTTCTGATCCGGCCAGCGGTGGCTTCGCTGCGACCAATGCGATTTTGCGTCGCACAAAAAATACAAGTTATATCTTTAAGCCAGCGCTTCGCGCGCCTATCTAGGCCTCAGTCATGAGGGTGTGCGATCGATGGCATTGTCGCCGGAAACACGTTTAAGCGAGCGCGAACGCATTGCGCGGTTTGTGCTAGATCTTGTGAAAGAACGCGGGGTTGAGATCCCCTATGCTGCGGCCCGTGCCGAGACCGGTCTCTCGCGCGGCAGGTTTGAGCAATTGTTCGATGATGATGACGATCTGTTCGATGCGGTCGCCAAAATCTGGCTCGAGCCGCATTTGGCGGTGATGGAGGAGGTGCTGGCAAGCGACCTTCCGCCCAATCGCAAGATGTACGAATTCTTCCTTCGCCGATTTGAGATTTCGCGCCAGCGTTATCGCGAGGATCCCGAATACTTCACGATTATCTGCGAGATGGGCGCCGCCAATTTTGAGCGCGTGCGATCCTATGTCGACCTGGCCGATCACTATCTATGCGAACTGATTGCGCAAGCGCAGGCTGACGGATTTTTTGCTGGCCTGGAGATTGAAGAGGCGCTGTCGCTGATCAACCAGATGGTGTCGACCTACACCCTGCCAGACGCGATGATCTATCTCGGTGAGAAGCTCAACGAAGAGAAGCTGGCCCGGATTGTCGATACGATGTTTATCGGGCTCTCGGGCGAAGCAGGCGAAGGCGCCAAAGGCGTCAACACCATTCGCATCGCTGGCTAGTCCCCGCTGTCGCGCCACCACGCATAGGACGGATCATCCGGCTTGCGCGCGCCGCGGCGCAGCAATGTGTCGTAAAGCCCGCCTGCATCCTGCATGGTTGAGGGGCTCTGGCGGTTCCAATCCATGATGTAGCGGCGATCGACAATGCGCCATGCGCCGGTGATCTTCTCGAGTTTATCGAGATAGCGACCGCCGACCACCAGTTCGATTTCGGGTTCGCCTGGCAGCCAGTGATAGGCCACGCAATAGGTCTCTGCCCGGGCGCGATCACCATCAATTTCGCAGATGACATTGCCAATATTGTGATGCGTCAATCGCATCGCCCCTAGCCCGGCCATAAGGTCAGCGATTGTCTCATCGCGCGGCTTGGGACCGTCGCCGAAATCTATCATTGACCCGTCGGCAAACACGCGTTTCAGCTCGTCGGGGTCACACCTGTCGATCCCGCGGCAATAGCGCGCCAGCACTTGCTCTATGGCAAGCCGGTCAGCGACCTTGGCGAGATCTGCGCTGTTCTCCACCCGTCACCGGTCCCTGCGCCCGAAACGCAGCACATTGGGCGGCAGCTTGGCGGGTGGTGCGCGGCGTTTGTCCGACAGGGCATATTTCAAACTGGCACCGATCATCACGGCCGAGACCAGAATGATGCTGGCGGCCCAAAACCAATGGGGCAGCAGTAGGGCCTGTTCGATCGCGCCCGTATCTGATTTCATCGCGCGGCCACCAATCACCGCGTCCTCGGTGAACAGGTAATCGAAGTCGCGCAGCATGCTGAGCGCGGCCAGCATGCCGAGGAATTGCAAGCTGAAGCGGACCAACCCGTCAGGTGCGCGCCAAGCGAGCAATGCAAGCAGTCCAGCGGTGAGCGGCAGGACAGTGAGGCCGACCGTGGTTCGCACATAGAGCAGAACCGACAGGACGATCGATCCGGCCAGAGCGTAGAGCGCGGGGCGCCACAGGCGTTGGTGTGCGCTCGCCAGGATCAGCACGGCTCCAATCGCGCTCGGGGCCAGGGGGCCGCCTGCTGCGATGAAAGCCTGGGTGAGTGGTCCGGCATCGCCGTCTAGCCGGCTCTCTGCGATGCCCGAGCCATTGGCGAAGATCAGCAATCGCTCAAAATCCTGGCCGCTGGCGATCGCTGCCAGCCCATGGCCCATTTCATGAAACCAGGTTGTCAGGATCATGAAGGGATAGATCAGGTAATTGCCAAACGGCAAAGATGGCAGGCAGACGACAACAACTGCGGCGAGAAACAGCCGTCCAACCTGCTCCGCCTGGCTACCAGGTTGAACCGGTCTCCACATGATCAGGCGTCTTCGGCCTTGGAAGCTGTCACCTCAGGCTCGGGGACGGGGATGGCCTTGCCATCCACGCCAACCCGCGGGCTGTAGCGCAGGCGTGCTTCCTCATCTTCGGCGCGTTGTTCTTGCAGGATTGACCAGCTGGCGAGGAACAGGCCCGCGACAAGCGGCCCCAACACGATGCCCGAGAAGCCGGCCAGGGACAGGCCGCCCAGGGTCGTCACCAGGATGATCCAGTCGGGAATGCCCGTGTCGCGACCAACCAGGATTGGGCGCAGAACATTGTCGGCCGACGAGATGATGATGAAGCCTGATCCAAGGACGAATACGCCCTGCCATATCTCACCCGAGATCAGCAGCCAGATGCCGACCGGCGCCCAGACCAGCGCGGTTCCAACCGCAGGGATCAGGGCCAGGATCGCCATCAGCACGCCCAACAGCAAGGCCGATGGTACGCCGGCAATCCACATTGTTATCGCACCCAAAGTGCCTTGGACCAGGCCGACAACGCCCGATCCTTTGATCACGGCGCGCACAATGCCGAGGAAGCGCTCAGCCAATCGGTCCGCGATCTCGCGTTCGACAGGCGCTGAATGAACCAGGGTCTCGCCGATGCGCGAGCCATCGCGCAGCAGGAAGTAGGTGACGTAGAGGCCAACACCAAAGCTCAGCACGAAGCCGAGCGCGCCGCTGCCAATCGACACGGCCTGGCTAGCCAGCATGCCCGCACTTTCGCCGAGTATGCCCTGCAAACGGGCCTGGACTTCGGAAATGTCGGTCCAACCGCTGTCATCAATCGCTTCCTGCACAACGGAAGGGAGCGAGGCGTAAATCGTGTTGAATGTCGCTTCGAGGTCGATCGGATTGCGCTGCAAACCGCGGACCAGTTCGAGCGCTTCCTGCGCCACCAAGGTCCCAACCCACAGCGCTGGCATCAGCACGGCGAAGAAGATGATCAGCAGCGATAGCGACGCTGCCAGATTGCGTCGCCCGCGCGTCTTGCGCAGCGACCATTTGTAGAGCGGCTGGAACATGATCGCGGCCAGCGCCGCCCACAGCAACGGCGTGGCGAAAGGCCACGCGATCACCAGCAGCATAATGGTCACCGCTGCCAGCAAGATCAGGAAGCTGGCATATTCGAGCTCGTTGGTGTGATTTGGCTCGTCCATTGCTTCCTCGATTTGGGAGTTAGTGATCAAACATCAAGGTTTGCGACGTTGAGCGCATTGTCCTGGATGAATTCGCGCCGCGGCTCAACAACGTCACCCATCAGGCGGGTGAAGATCTCGTCGGTGACGTCAGCGTCTTCGACCTTGACCTGCAGAAGAGCGCGGTTTTCAGGGTCGAGCGTGGTCTCCCACAGCTGTTCGGCATTCATTTCGCCCAAGCCCTTATAGCGCTGGATCGAGAGGCCCTTTCGGCCCGCCGCAAACACCGCGTCGAGCAATTGCGTAGGCCGGATAATGGCGTCTTCGTCCATCGCCACTGGCGTCTCTTCGCTCTCGTCGTCAGCGTCGGCTTCATCGACCGTGTCACTGCCTTTGACGAGCCGGACAGCCTGCGCATAGGCTTCGGCTTGCGGTGCCGCGAGCCCATGCAATTTGAGCGCTTCGGTGCTCGAGAGGAAGCGTGCATCGATATCGTGGACATCGGTCACGCCGCGCCACAGCCGCTCAAACTGGACATCGCCGCTGTCGAGCAGATTGGCGCTCCATTGCGCTTCGGTGTCGCCCATCTGCATGCGCTGCGCGGTCAGATCGAGCGCTTGCTTGCGCATCTCTGCCGTTAATTGCGGGTCGAGCGCGCCTGACAGCGCCATCTGTTCGACAATCGCCATGTCATAGCGGCGCGGAACAAATCCAAGCAGGTTCTTCAATCGCAGCGCATGTTCGACCAAATCGTGCAGATCATCGCCTGAGCGCGCACCGCCCGCGGTTTCGAGCACGCGGCCTTGCAGGCCAGCATCGACCAGATAGCGATCAAGCGCTGCCTGATCCTTGAGATAGACTTCGCTGCGACCCTTGCTGACTTTGTAGAGCGGCGGCTGCGCGATGAAGAGATGCCCCGCCTTGACGATCTCGGGCATTTGTCGGTGGAAGAAGGTCAACAGCAAGGTGCGAATATGCGCGCCGTCGACATCGGCGTCAGTCATGATCACGATCTTGTGATAGCGCAGCTTTTCGAGGTCGAATTCATCGCGAACGCCCGTACCCATGGCTTGGATCAGCGTGCCGACTTCTTTCGAAGAGATGATGCGATCGAAGCGGGCCCGTTCGACATTGAGGATCTTGCCCTTGAGAGGCAGGATCGCCTGAGTCTTGCGATCGCGGCCTTGCTTGGCCGATCCGCCAGCGGAGTCACCCTCGACCAGGAACAATTCGGCCTTGGTCGCATCACGCTCCTGGCAGTCGGCGAGCTTGCCGGGCAGGCTGGCGACGCTCATTGCGCCCTTGCGGCTCATCTCGCGGGCGCGACGCGCGGCTTCGCGGGCGGCCGCGGCGTCGATGATCTTCTGGATGATGGCCTTGGCGTCGTTGGGATTTTCCTCAAGCCATTCGCCCATCTTTTCGCCCATCAGGCTTTCAAGCGGCTGGCGCACTTCGGAGCTGACCAGCTTGTCTTTGGTCTGCGACGAGAATTTCGGATCGGGCAGTTTGACCGAGACGATTGCGGTAAGGCCTTCGCGCATATCCTCGCCCGACAGGCTGACCTTCTCCTTCTTGAGCAGGCCTTCGCGATCGGCGTAGGAATTGAGCGTCCGCGTCAGCGCTGCACGGAATGCCGCCAGGTGTGTCCCGCCATCGCGCTGAGGGATGTTGTTGGTGAAGGTTAGGACGTTCTCGTAATAGGAATCGTTCCATTCGAGCGCGACATCAATGCCGATCCCGTCCTTCTCTGCCGAGACCGAGATTGGCTCGCCAATCATCGCCTGCTTGTTGCGATCGAGCCATTTCACGAAGGCCGCAATGCCGCCTTCATAGAATAGGTCATGCTCGGACAATTCCTCATGCCGCTTGTCGCGCAGCAAGATACGGACGCCCGAATTGAGGAACGCCAGCTCGCGATAGCGATGTTCGAGCTTCTCGAAGTCGAATTCGGTGACGTTCTTGAACGTTTCGGTCGACGCCATAAAGGTGACGCGAGTGCCTTTCTTGAGGCCATCATCGTCACCATTGCTGTCAACCGGCGGCGCGTCGCCCTTCACTTCGAGCGGTGCCACGGCCTCGCCATGTTCAAACCGCATCCAATGCTCTTTGCCATCGCGCCAGATCTGCAGCTCGAGCCATTCGGACAGCGCGTTGACGACTGAAACACCCACGCCGTGCAAGCCACCAGAGACTTTGTAGGCGTTGTCGTCCGACGTGTTTTCGAACTTTCCGCCGGCATGCAGCTGGGTCATGATCACCTCGGCTGCCGAGACGCCCTCTTCCTTGTGCATCCCGACCGGAATTCCGCGCCCATTGTCTTCTACCGAAACGCTGCCATCGGGGTTGAGCTCAATCAGCACAAGGTCGCAATGACCGGCCAGCGCCTCGTCAATTGCGTTGTCCGAAACCTCGAACACCATGTGGTGCAAACCCGAGCCATCATCGGTGTCGCCAATATACATGCCGGGGCGCTTGCGGACCGCATCCAAGCCCTTGAGGACCTTGATGGAATCCGCACCATATTCGCCCTGCATCTTTTCGTTTTGAGGGGCGTTTTCAGAGTTCTCGGGAGTGTTTTCGCTCATGCCCATTATATAGGCGCGTGTGAGGCGATTCCCAAGCTTTTGGGCTCCTAGGGTGCGGGTTTTCCACTGATGCTCTCAGATTGGCTCTACGGCCATTCTACGGCCTACATTCGCGGGGGGAATGCCAGCCTAAAATGGATCGTCCCGCGCCACACTGCTGAACTCAGCAAATCGATCAATCCCGCCCTCACTTCGGGCGAGAATTGGCTCTCGTAACAGGCCAAGGCAGAGCGCGCCGCATTGAGGTCACGCGGCCGGTAGCGGATCCGATCGGTGATCAGCGAGGGATCCGTGGTCGCCCATTGTTCGAACTCCGGCAGCTCGGCCTGGGGGCCGGGTGGGATGGCCGAATAGAGCAGGTCCGGTCGATTGTCCGCCATGCCTTGCACCACTTGCGTCACTGCGGCGCTAAGCATGCGATGGTCACCGTGACCATATCCGCCATCGGGACCCCACGTCATGATCACTCGGGGCTTGGTTTGCGCAATGATCTCGCGGACCAGTCCGATCAATTCGCGGGCGGGGCTGCCCTCCGCGCGCGGTGTGTTGCTAAGCGTGCCATCGCCCATGCGCCAGAATTGAGGCTCTGGCAGTCCCAAAGCGAACGCAGCGCAGCGCGCCTCATTCTCGCGCAATTCGGCCAAGGCAGCGCCCGGCTCCATATCGGTGACCCCTGGTCCGGCATCGCCGCTGGTCGCGAAAGCAATGGTCACCTGGCCGCCATCGCTCGCCAGGCGTGACAGGATCGGCGCGATGGTGATCTCGTCGTCGGGATGAGACATCAGCACCAGGACGGGCGGCGGCGCGACCGGCGATTCAGGCTTCTGTTCGCTCGCATCTGGCTCAGGGGAAGGCGGCTCGGGAGCATCTTGGGCCAGCGCCGGCGTGACCGGGGCCGCGACAAGGCTGGCCGCGGCAAGGATTTCAAGAATTCTCATCACACATGCTCCCTGGCGTGAACTCGGTCCGACTGTCGCACGCAAAGCTTAACGCAATTGTCTTTGCGGTCAGCGATGCGGCGAATTAGGCTGGTATCATGAATCAGCCTGCAATGCTCTCACGCCTCACCGAGCCGTTCGGTTCGTTCCCATCCATCCTTCGTCAATGGTCAGAGATTCAGCCCGACAAGCCCGCTCTGATCGATGATCATGCCGCAATCTCCTGGGGGGAATTGGTTGATCGGGTCGAACGGCTTGCTGCGCGGTTGATCGAGACCGGGCTCGAGCGCGGCCAGTCGGTCGCGATCCTTGGCACCTCAACCATCAATTACGCCTTGGTGTTTCTTGCCGCGGTCAGAGCCGGAGGCGTGGCTGCACCGCTAACCACCAGCGCTTCGGCGGAGCAATTGTCGGGGATGGCTGCGGATTCGGGAGCCATGCATCTTTTCATCGACGCGACCAAATCCGCAGAGCTTGGAGCTGAATTTGGTGGCGGCATGACCAAGATCACGCTGGAAGATATCGCGGACTGGATGGCGCCAGACAGCGCAATTGCGCCGGCAATCGACCCGCAATCAGGCGATCCCTTCAACATCATCTATTCCTCCGGGACGACGGGCATTCCCAAGGGCATTGTTCACTCCCACCAGATGCGCTGGCGCCAATTCGCTGCGACCGCGAGCTCTTATCTTGAAGCCGGCCTGCCTGTGCGATCGCTGGCTTCAACACCGCTTTATTCAAACACGACAATGGTTGCGTTCCTGGCGCCTCTGTTTGCCGGTGGAACCGTGCGGATCATGGGCAAGTTTGATTGCGCGCGCTGGCTCGATCACGCGCAGAATGACGGCACTACCATCACCATGCTGGTGCCGGTGCAATATCAGCGGTTGATGGACTTTGATGGTTTTGACGAATTCGACCTGTCGTCGCTGGCGATGAAATATTGCACCTCGGCTCCGTTCTCGGCTGAGCTCAAAGCCGAAGTGCTGCGCCGCATGCCCGGCGGCCTGGTGGAGATCTATTCGATGACCGAAGGCGGCGTGGTGTGCTTGCTCGCAGCGCATGAGTTTCCTGACAAGCTGCACACGGTCGGCCGTCCCGCGCCCGGCAGCGAGATGATGGTGCTGGATGACGAAGACAAGCCCGTACCAGCGGGAACGCCTGGCAATCTCATTGGCCGGTCTCAGACCATGATGAGTGGCTACAAGAACCGGCCGGACAAGACCGCTGAAGCGCAGTGGGTCGATCCCGCAACGGGCGAGGCATGGATGCGGATGGGCGATATTGGCCGGGTCGATGAGGACGGGTTCGTGGAACTGGTCGGCCGCGCCAAGGACATGATCATCTCCGGCGGATTCAATATCTATCCTAGCGATCTCGAAGCCGAGCTCGAGAAAGAAGATGACGTGGTTGAGGCTGCGGTTGTCGGCATTGCCTCACAGCAATGGGGCGAGACCCCGGTTGGCTTTGCGGTGATTGCAGCAGACGGTCGCGATTGCGACGCGATTTGCGCTGGCGTCAATGCGCGGCTGGGCAAGACTCAGCGGCTTTCCGCCTTGCATCCGATCCAAGAGATGCCGCGCAGTCATATCGGCAAATTGCTCAAGACCGAGCTGCGCGAGCGCGCGGAGCAATTGGCGGCCGATTAGAAAATTTGGAAGGCGAGACCTCCCCGGGCTTGAGGGGGGGGACTGGGTTGGGGAGGCCGCGCCTTCCGATTGCTCCACGGCCTTTAAGGGGGCTGGCCGGGGAGGAATTGTGATTAAACGATCAAGCTCTGGAAGCTCACGCCGCTGACAGCGACCGCGAACACCAGCGCGACGAGTTTTTCGCTAACAACACGCATGGGTGTGATCCTTTCTGTGCTCGCTGGACGGCCCAATGCCGCTCAGCCTTTCCCTGATAGATACGAACGGGCGAGCAAGATTGTTACGTCTGTGCGCATAGTAATTATCAATGAGTGAAATCGGATTTCCCGATCGAATGGCGCGATGGGGTCGATCTTTGAGAGGTGGAGACGCGGCTACCTGTTGGGGGGGAGGACTTGGTAGCCGCGTCTCACACGCTGCTCTTTGGGATCACGGCACGCTTTGAGCGCGGGGTGATCCGCGTGTGACAGGGAGGCACCGGGGGGGAGGGGAGAGTGGTGCCTCGCTGTCAGTGCGACGCGACAATCGGGTCGGAGAGGGATCCCGGTCTGCGTCTGTGAGGGGGAAATGGTGTTTCCGCGCTCGAAACTCAAATGCGAAAACCCGCAATTTTGTTGAATTTTTTGCAATGGCATTGATCTCGCTGCAATTCTTGCAAGTTAGGCGCCGATCCCGGTGCGCGAAGGCGGGTTAAACTGCCTTAATTTCACCCGATTGCGCATAGTGTGCGGACCCCTCTGGACAGGTCGGGGCCTCGCACCTAACCCGCCGCTATGGACCCAGCGCATCTTCCCGATTCCATCCTGATCGTCGATTTCGGCAGCCAAGTGACCCAGCTAATCGCGCGCAGAGTGCGCGAGGCAGGTGTCTATTCAGAAATTGCCCCATTTAGCGCCGCCGAAGAAGCGTTCGAGCGGATGAAACCCAAGGGCATTATCCTGTCGGGATCACCAGCCGGCGTGCCCGAAGAGGGCAGCCCGCGGGCGCCCGAAATTCTGTTTGAAGCCGGCGTGCCGATTCTGGGTATCTGTTATGGCCAACAGGTGATGTCGCACCAGCTGGGGGGCGAAGTCCGTCCAGGCCATGAAACAGGTGAGGGCGGAGAGTTTGGCCGGGCCTATTTGACCGTGACCAAGAATTGCGCGCTGTTCGACGGATTGTGGGATGTGGGTGATCGCCACCAGGTCTGGATGAGCCATGGCGACAAGGTCACCAAATTCGCCCCCGGTTTTGAGATTGTTGCCACAAGCGATGGTGCACCCTTCGCAGTAATCGCTGACGAAGAACGCCAGTTTTATGGCACGCAATTCCACCCCGAAGTGGTGCACACGCCCGATGGTGGCAAGCTGCTGGCCAATTTCGTGCGCAAGGTCTGTGGCCTCAAAGGCGATTGGACCATGGCGGAATTCCGCAAGACCAAGATCGAAGAGATTCGGGCTCAGGTCGGTGACGGCCGGGTGATTTGCGGATTGTCAGGCGGTGTCGACAGCGCGGTCGCAGCTGTGCTGATCCACGAGGCGATCGGTGAACAGCTGACCTGCGTGTTTGTCGATCACGGCCTGATGCGGATGAACGAGGCCGAGCAGGTCGTCACCTTGTTCCGCGATCACTACAATATCCCGCTGGTCGCGGTTGATGCCGAAGAGCAATTTCTGGGCGGACTGGCTGGCGTCAGCGACCCGGAAAAGAAGCGCAAGTTCATCGGCGGCGCCTTTATCGACCTGTTCGAAGAGGAAGCGCGCAAGATTGGCGGCGCGGACTTCCTCGCTCAGGGGACGCTCTATCCCGACGTGATCGAAAGCGTCAGCTTCACCGGTGGACCCAGCGTCACGATCAAGAGCCATCACAATGTTGGCGGCCTGCCTGAGCGCATGAATATGGAATTGGTCGAACCCTTGCGCGAATTGTTCAAGGATGAGGTTCGCGCATTGGGACGCGAATTGGGCTTGCCGGATGTGTTCGTGGGTCGCCACCCCTTCCCTGGCCCGGGGCTCGCCATCCGCATACCTGGCGAAGTCACCAAGGAGCGCTGCGACATCCTGCGCAAAGCAGACGCAATCTATCTCGAAGAGATCCGCAATGCCGGACTTTACGATGAGATCTGGCAGGCCTTCGCGGTGCTGCTGCCGGTCAAGACTGTTGGCGTGATGGGCGATGGCCGGACTTACGACAGCGTCTGCGGATTGCGGGCGGTGACATCGACCGACGGCATGACGGCCGATGTCTATCCATTTGAAGCAAGCTTTCTGACCCGTACTGCAACGCGCATCGTCAACGAGGTACAGGGCATCAATCGCGTGGTGTATGATTACACCTCCAAGCCTCCCGGTACGATTGAGTGGGAGTAGGCGTTCGGTCGGCTGACTGTCGCAAAATGCCAACTCTCGAATAGGCAATTGCGCTAGATCGCAAAGCCTCACGGGAGGATATGCGATGCGGTTTCTGACGATCTTGATGGCCACCGGCGTTTTGGCACCTTGGGCGCTGGCAAGCGATCAAGTCGAGGCGCAGTCGGCCGCGCCAGAAGAGATCGAATGCAATGACAATTTGGCGTCAGGCGTGCCTGACCCAAAAGTGTACGATGCGTGCTTGGCGCACTCTGATGCGGCGGGCATTATGGCGGGTATGGCAGGTCCGGATGCGACCGGCGAAACAAGCGCTGACACGCATCGCGTCCGGGCATTCCGGTATGCACTATATGCAATGGGGAGACGGCTTCAGATCGACGGCGAAATCTCAAGTGTTGTCTGTCAATTGGGTCATGCGTCCAAGGGCTATCGAGATGAGGTTTCACCCAACTATTGGACCCCCGCTGACAAAGTGGAGTACGACTTACTCGATCGAATGGCACCGATCTGCGATGCGCGATATCCGGATGCCGCAAAAGATGTTCCTCTTCTCCTGAACGAACTCTCAACCAAGAAAATCTCCCCAAGCCTGGACCGTCGCGCTCGCTTGGAAGCAGCCCGCACATATTTTCGAAGCAGACTGGGTCGACCAGTCTGGGGTTGCACGACCAGCTCAGATACTGATTCAGACGAACTGGGTTCGGTCCTCACATTCAAAAACGGTGATCAGAACAACATCATCGCTGAGCTTCGATCAACGGGTGTCGTCAACGGCAAGACCTATCGAAACTTCGAGCGGGCGGCTGTCAAAGTGATGACCACCGAAGCGGGGCAATATTTCTTTGACATGGGCTCGTTTGAGCGGGTGTCAGCCGACGCCTTGCCGAATAATCTCAATTGGAGCGACCCATCATCCATCCGTATTCTGATTGTCCTTCAGCGGACAAATGGACTTGCAACGCCTGAGAACGCATTTCGACTTGAAGGCAAGGCAAGGGACAATTTTGGTACGCGCCCATTCAACTGCAAAATAATCCCAGCCGAGAAATCTGCCGAGAGTTGAGAACCATTGAGCCGCGACGGCATTGTGATAACACCACCCTACATTTCTTGCGGTGCTTAAGAGGTCTGTCGTGAAACTTGTCACTCCGCTGCTCGTACTTTCCAGTTGCGCGCTCATCACAGCCTGTTCTCAAGGCCCCGCCGAAGCGCCGCCCCTTGCGGGGGCATGGACTGTTGACGGTGATGCCTCTCACCTCGCCTATGTGACGGTGAAAGCGGGTGAGATTGCCGAAACCAATGAGTTCGCGGGCCTGTCGGGCACAGTCACCGCGGATGGTGCTGCTACAATCGAAATTGACCTCGCATCGGTCGATACCGGGATCGACATCCGCAATGAGCGCATGCGTGAAGTGTTCTTCAACATTGCGGAGAACCCGACCGCCAAGGTCACGGCGCAGCTCGATCCAGCCGCTTTTGCAGGCCTGGGCGTTGGCGACACCATGACTCAGCCGGTTGAGGCACAGCTCAGCCTGGTCGGGGTCGAAAAGACGATCCTGACTGAGCTTGCTGTTACGCGGACCGCCGAGAATCGTGTACTCGCCGCCACCACCGACCCGATCATCATTGATGCCGGTGCCTATGGCCTTGATGGCGGACTTGCCCAGTTGCAGGAATTGGCTGGCCTGCCGTCGATCACGCCGGTCACTCCGGTGACGTTCACCATCGCATTCGAACAATAGGCCGAGGCGCTGCAAAGCATGCAGCTTGATCTTGGATCCGATCCGCGAACCGAAATCCTGCGCCGGCTGCAAGCAGCGTTGATCGCGCGCTTTGATCGCATCATCCGCCCTGCCGACAAGCGACGTGATCCGGTCTGGGTGCTGGTTCACGGTGTGATTGGCGCGCAAACCAAGACGGCCGCTTCGAACGCATCAACCGACGGATTGATCGGCGAATTCGGCTCATGGGACGCGGTCGCGCGCGTTCCAGTGGATCAGTTGGAGGAGCGGCTGCAGCGGCAGAGCTTCCCACGCGTTGCGGCTGAGCGCCTGCATGCATGCTTGGGAGCGATCATCGCGCAATGCGGCTCGGTCGATCTCTCGCATCTCAGCGAGATAGAGACTGACGAGGCGATGGCCTGGCTTGGGCAATTGCCGGGCGTTGCGCGCAAGAACAGCGCTGGCGTGATGAATGCGAGCACATTCAACCGCAAAGCGATGGTGATCGACGGCCATCACCGCCGAATCATGCAGCGCATGAATGTGGTGCCAGCCAAGGCAGATACGGCGCGCACATTCGATGCCTTGATGTCGATCCTGCCCAAAGAATGGTCGGCCGAGGATATGGATGAGCATCATTTGCTGCTCAAACGTCTGGGTCAGACCCATTGCCGACCGCGCGTGCCGCAATGCGACGGCTGCCCTGCTGCAGCAGATTGCGCGACTGCTCAATCCGGCTGACGCTACGGATTGCGTGCCTCCCAAAAGCACGCTTGCAAGTGCTGCAAATGTGCGCGATTTCTGACGCAAATCAGGGATTCTTCGAGAGGAAAACGCCATGAAAACTGCCATCACCGAAATGTTCGGGATCGAGCATCCGATCATCCAAGGAGGCATGCACTATGTCGGCTTTGCAGAAATGGCTGCGGCGGTATCGAATGCCGGCGGTCTGGGCATCATTACTGGCCTGACGCAGGGCACGCCTGAAAAACTCGCCAACGAAATCGCCCGCTGCAAGGACATGACGGACAAGCCATTTGGCGTGAACCTGACGATCCTCCCCACGCTGACACCGCCCGACTATCCGGGGTTGGTGAAGGCGATTATCGATGGCGGCGTGAAAGTGGTCGAGACGGCTGGTCGCAATCCGGTTGAGCTGCTCCCGCCGCTCAAAGATGCCGGGATCAAAGTGATCCACAAATGCACCAGTGTGCGTCACTCACTCAAAGCGCAGGACATTGGCTGCGACGCCGTTTCCGTCGATGGATTCGAGTGCGGCGGTCACCCTGGTGAAGACGACATTCCCAACTTCATCCTACTGCCGCGCGCGGCGGATGAGCTCGACATCCCATTCGTATCTTCAGGCGGAATGGCCGATGGACGCTCGCTGGTCGCTTCGCTGGCCATGGGCGCGCAGGGCATGAATATGGGCACGCGCTTCATTGCCACCAAAGAGGCGCCGGTTCACGAGAATGTGAAGAAGGCGATCGTCGCCGCATCAGAGCTAGATACGCGGCTGGTCATGCGCCCGCTGCGCAACACCGAGCGCGTGCTCACCAACGAAGCGGTCGAGCGCTTGCTTGAAAAAGAGAAACGCCTTGGTGATGAGCTCAAATTCGAAGACATTATCGGCGAAGTCGCCGGCGTCTATCCATCGATCATGATGGAGGGTGATATGGATAAGGGTGCGTGGAGCTGTGGCATGGTGGCCGGCTTGATCAACGATGTGCCGACCTGTCAGGAACTGATCGACAATATCATGGGTGAAGCCGAGGCAATCCTTGGCCGGATGCAAGGACAGATGACTGCCTGATCCGCATCGCGATCCAAACAAAAGGCCCGCTCAGCACAAGCTGGCGGGCCTTTTTGTTGCGTGTTTCCAATCGCGATCAGGTGTCTGAATCGTCAACCCGCGTATAGGGAATGAAATCTTCGAAGAAGATCGCGCCGCCATAGATCCCTGACAGGCGATCGACAGTCGTCACGACATCGAGACGGCAAAGCTGCGATGAACCAAAGCGACGCACCACCAGCACTTCATCGCGATCAATGTCCTGCGGGTTCTTGGTGCGCTGTACGTAGATCGTCTTGCCGCTGCCATAGACCAGCGCGGTGTCGTCAATCACGCGCAGGCGGCGATTGTTGAAATCGCGGATACAGCGCTGCGGTTCACCCGCGACGCGGCCTTCGAGGATCTTTTCGAGCTTGACCTCACCCTTTGATTTTTCTGCTTCCTCAGCCACCGCGGGGGCGGAGGCAAGGGCCAAGCCGGCAGCTGCGCTGGCGGCGGCGAGAGCGAGTGTGCGTGGTAGGGCGATCATCAGCATTCTCCTCAGCTAAGCAGATGGAGAATGCACATTGATCATGAACCGGCGATGACCGCCTCTTGCGGCTGGGGATCAGAGATATTCGAGCGTGACGGTGAATTCGCCCTCATAGGTCCCTGGAGCCTGATTGGCGCCGACCTGCAAACGGCCAACAATCGTAAACGCAAAATAGCCGTCAGGATTGGCAATCCTGAAGCGGCGCGGATTGGTTGTGATGACGATGGGTGGGACGCTGCCGATAAACACCGTGTCCATGATCATGGTCTCGGTGCCACCCTGTCGGGTGAGCGTGTAGCTGTTTTGATCGATATTGATCAGAACGCGCTGGTTGAACGTGCCATAGCCCCAAAAGCGAGCCGATTGCTGAGTGCCATCGACTTGCGTCACGCCGCCCGTGGTCGTGATCGCGCCGAAGGCATCCATAGTCACGGTGCCGGCGGTTCCATCGGTGATGATCTGTCCGAAGTCGAGATCGCGCTCTTTGACGAAGCTCAACGGTGTAACGACAAAGACCTGGCTGTCGGTTGAGCTGTCTTGCGCGTGAGCCAACCCGGGCATTGCCGCGAGCAGGATCAGCAAAACAACAGCGCGCAGGCTTTGCACGATCTTAACCATTGAATGAGGCCCCAAACTTCCGTTGCGGCCCTAATAGGACAAAGCCGTTAACAACAATTTGATACCGAGAAATTCGGGCTCAATAGAGCCTAGCGATGACCGGGATCACCACCAGCGGCGATGTCGGGTGAGCTGGCTTGGCCGGGAATGTCGGCCGGCCCGCCTTTGAGCACAAACCGGCGATCGCAATAACCGCAATCAACATAACCGTGCTCGTCGATCTCCAAGAACACTCTCGGGTGGCCGAGCGCGGCGGGTCGGAACCCTGCGCCGCCGCGAATGGCGCTGGCGCCGTCGCAACTGACGCGACGGGTTTCGACCAGAATGGTTTCAGGTGGCGATGTGTTCATGCGAGATGCCCTAGATCAAGCCTTGGAAAGGCTCAAGCATCAGGTTGATTTTGACGTGGGTGGTGCGCGATCGAAGATCGGCCAACCAGCGCAAATCACGAATATTCGGCGGTGATTGTGAACGTCCCGTCATAGATGCCGGGGGTCTGGTTGTTTCGGATCAAGACCCGGGCGCCAACGTGAAACGCAAACGCACCATCGGCCGAATTGACGGTGTAATTGTAGACATTGCCGGTCCGACCTTGGAATTGCAGCCCGGTGATCCCACCGACCGCCACGCGACGGACGCGAAGGTCACGCCCCGGCCCAGTGAGCAGGAATCGACGTCCCGTCGGCACAGTGACCTGCAATTGAAAGCCAGGACTCGCCTGCCCTTCAAAGGCTGCGGTTTGGCAAACACCGAAATGGACCAGGCCATTATTGGTCGTGCAGGTCGGGTTTGCGCCCGACGACATCTGCACACGGCCATTGTTGGGAGCGAGGATCGAACCGAAGTCCAGATCCCGCGTCTTGGTCAAGGTAACGTCCGAGACAACTTCAGCGCTGCTGGTTGTATCGGTGTTGTCCTGCGCCCAGGCCGCACTGCCGGTGCTGACGGCACAGGCCGCGGCGCCGAACAGGCCCCCTACGCGTAGAGCGCGGATTAGAGTCGCGTTGAATTGGTCCATGGCGCCCATTTACGCGCCAGTCGCAAATAGACAGCAATCAGACACAGTTAACAGCGCGTTCGAATTTTGCGCTCTTGCGCTGCCCCAAACCTGCTTTATGGCGCATGGAATGACCGAAGAACCGGCGATCAGGATCGACAATCTCGTCAAGCGATACGCTCCACCAAAGGGAGCGAAAGGCGCTGATGCAGAAGGAAAATTGGCGCTCGATGGCGTCAGTTTCGATGTCCCTCAGGGGTCGATTTTTGGACTGCTTGGGCCGAATGGCGCGGGCAAATCGACGCTGATTAATATTCTCGCTGGCTTGGTAAAAAAAACCAGCGGAAACGCGGAAATCTGGGGTTTCGACATCGATCGGCACCGTCGCAATGCCAGCCGTGCAATCGGGATTGTGCCACAGGAAATCGTGTTTGACCCCTTCTTCACGCCTTATGAAGTGCTTGAGAATCAGGGCGGCTTTTACGGTATTCCGACTGCCGAAAGGCGCAGTGAAGCCTTGCTTGAGGCGGTTCGACTGTCTGACAAGCGCGATGCCTATGCGAGGACGCTCTCTGGGGGCATGAAACGACGGCTCCTGGTGGCCAAGGCCATGGTCCACTCGCCTCCGATCCTGGTGCTCGATGAACCGACGGCTGGGGTTGATGTCGAATTGCGCCGGCAATTGTGGGATCTGGTCACACAGCTCAATCGTGATGGGGTGACCGTCGTGTTGACGACCCACTATCTCGAAGAGGCTGAGGAATTGTGCGATCAGATCGCAATCATCAATCACGGCCAGCTGATCGCCAACAAACCGACCCGCGAATTGGTCGACATGGCGCGCGAGAAGGTGATCGAAGTGGTTGTCGATGGAGATCCGGCTCAGGCCGCCAGCGATGGCGCATTTTCACGCGATTTCATAATCCGGCATGAGGTTTTGGAGGGCAATCGCCTGGCGCTAACCTATAATCGCGACAATGTCAGCGCGGGTCAGATGCTCAATCATGTCCAACAGGCGGGATTGACGGTCGAAGATGTGACCACGCGCGAACCCGATCTAGAAGATGTCTTCGTCCAATTGACGAGTTCAGATACTGATTGATCTCTTGGCGCGCGGCAGCCCGCGATCTGTCTTCCATCTGCGGTGTGAGACCCGGACAATCGCTTTGCCGCAGTGCCGACAATGCCCCTTATAGGACGTGCCATCCCATTGGACGTTTCGCCGCTCAGGCTCATGGTGCCCTGCCAGGCACATGATCTTGAATCGCAATGGCATGAGATCGGTGGTCCTCACGATCAGGGTTAATCTGAGGTGTTTTTCGCCGCGGGACGTTTAGGATCTGTAAAAATTAAGTCTTGATCTCAGATTCATGGTCTTTTTTCATCAATGCGTGGCCGGAAGCCCACGCAAAAGGCGCGGAAACAGGTACTTGCTCCGCCAGCGATTGCAGGCCATGGCCCTATGCCCAACGGAGACAGGACTATTTTGAGCGAGAACGCCTCAGAATTTGACGTGATTGTGATCGGATCCGGAGCTGCCGGACTGACCGCGGCACTGGCGCTTGCAGAAAGCAAACGCGTGCTGGTGCTGGCCAAGGGTTCACTTACAGGCGGGTCCACCGCATGGGCACAAGGCGGCATCGCCGCGGTTCTCGATGCGGGCGACACGTTTGAAAACCATGTGCGCGACACGATGGTGGCAGGCGCAGGCCTCAATGACAGCGACACCGTTGAATTCGTGATCGAGCGCGCGCCAGCCAGCGTCGATCGCCTGTGCGAGCTTGGGGTGCCGTTCAATCGCGACGAGGATGCGCTTCACCTAACGCGAGAAGGAGGGCATTCGCACCGTCGGATCGTCCATGTCGACGACGCGACTGGGTGGGCGGTGCAGGAGGCTTTGCTCAAAGCGGCTCAGGCCAATGCCAATATCACCATGTTGGCGGGCCAGACCTGCATCGATTTCATCACCGATCGCCACCGTGAGCACTTCTCCGCCGCCGGCCATGTCTGGGGCGTCTATGCGCTGGATGAGGCGACGGGGCGGGTGCACAAACACGTCGCCAAAGCCACCGTCCTGGCTGCTGGAGGCGCTGGGCGCTGCTACCTGTTCTCAACCGCTCCGCGCGGCGCGACCGGCGATGGTATTGCCATGGCTTGGCGTGCGGGCGCGCGTGTCTCCAATATGGAGATGATGCAGTTCCACCCCACCTGCCTCTACAATCTTGAAGTCAAAAACTTCCTCATCACCGAGGCGGTGCGTGGTGAAGGTGGTCACTTGCTGCATCCCGAAACCGGACACCGCTTTATGGCGGATTACGATCCTGAACGGATGGAGCTCGCCCCACGTGATGTTGTCGCGCGCGCGATCGATGATCAGATCAAGCGCTTTGGACTGGACTATGTCCACCTGGATATCAGCCATCAGCCGGCTGAATTCGTCCGCGAACACTTCCCTACCATTGACGAGAAGCTCTCGGGGCTGGGCATCGATATGACGAGCGGACCGATCCCGGTCGTCCCGGCACAGCATTATACCTGCGGCGGTGTTGTTGTTGATCTGTTCGCGCGGACCGACCTGCCAGGTCTGTGGGCGGCTGGCGAGTGCACCGAAAGCGGCCTTCACGGCGCCAATCGCTTGGCCTCAAACTCATTGCTCGAATGCTTTGTGTTCGGCGAAGCGGCGGCGAGCGACATCCTTTCGATGTGGGATCAGCTCGATGAACCGCCGCCCATCCGCGACTGGGATGAAAGCCGCGTGACCGATTCCGACGAAGAGGTCGTGATCAAGCAGAACTGGACCGAAATCCGCCGCTTCATGTGGAATTATGTCGGCATTGTCCGGACCACCAAGAGGCTCGAGCGTGCCGCCAACCGCATCGCGCTGCTCAAGCAAGAGGTGGAAGATTATTACGGCAGTTTCGTTGTTACGACTGATTTGATCGAGCTGCGCAATCTGCTGCAGGCGGCGGAGCTGATCGTGAAGTCCGCGCTGGAGCGCAAGGAAAGCCGCGGGCTGCATTACACGCTCAATTTTCCCGAGACAGATGAGAGTCAGGAACCGCGCGATACCGTGCTGGTACCATGATTCGAATTGCCCTCTCCGCAGCTATGCTGGGCTGTGCCTCGCTTGTTCTCGTCCCTGCGCTCGCTCAACCCAGCCCGTCACCCTCTCAGAATGAGATCGTCGTCACGGCGCAGCGATCGGGCGCGCCTATGTGGACGATCGACACCGATACCGGCACCGTGATCCTGGTCGGCGAGATCCGCGCCGTGCCCAAATCGACACCGTGGCAGCCCGACCGGCTCAAGGAAGCAACCTCCGAAGCGCAGCGCGTCATCATTCGCGCGCGACCAAAATTCTCTCCTGGGGATTTTTTCAGACTGATCTTTCGCGGCGGCAAGTTCACCAAGCTGCCCGACAAGACGGTCGCCGGCGACTATCTCGACCCGGAACAGCGCGCGCGGCTGGCGGCGCTGGAGACGCAATACGATCGCGATTACGATCGCGGCAGTTTCCTGATGACCTCCTTCGACCTGCTCGCGCGCCGGATCGATTTCGATGATGAGACGACGGACGATGCCACCGATGTGGTCAAGAAGGCCGCGCGCAAGGCCGATATCCCGATCCAGCGGCCCGAGCGGTTTCGCGGTGAGGACCTGCTCGACGATCTCGCTGACGCGCCTCCAGAAAGCCATATTCCCTGTCTCGAAGCGACAATGAGCGCTGCTGAAGCCGGGCCGGGTATCATCGACCAGCGCGGAGCGGATTGGCGCAAATTCGATGTGCCCGCGGTGATGGCAAACCCGCTCGAGATCGCGCTAGGCAAGTGCTGGCCGTGGGCGGATGACGAATTGGGCGAGGATATTCGTGGGCAATGGACCGGCATGATCGAGCAGGCGGCCGAGGCTGACGGGGTTACGTTGGCCGTAGTCCCCTTGCGCGTACTGGCTGAAGACGAAGGTGTGCTCGACCAGCTCGAGACGCGTGGATTTGTGATCTTCGGTCCCGACTGGCGGGGGAACTAGACCCGCTGCGTATCACCTAGGTGCGGCTCTCTCCTTTAGCGAACCCTTAAGCATGATTGCGCTAGTTCAGCGCGATGGAAAACAGGCTGCTGGGATTGGACGCGTTGCGCGGGCTGGCCGCGATTGTCGTGGTGATCTTTCACCTTGGCCTGCCGATCCATGGCGCGCATCTCGCGGTCGATTTCTTCTTCATGCTGTCGGGCTTTGTGATGGCGCGCACCTATGAGGAACGATTGCGCAATCACAGCCTGGGGCCGATCACGTTCCTCGCCAAGAGGTATCGCCGGCTGTGGGGATGGATGGCACTGGGCACCGCGATCGGCTTCGTGGCGCTGTTGCTGCAGCATGGATTTTCGAGCGACCTGCTGATCGCCTTTGGCTTGATGGTGCTGATGGTGCCGGCTCTCAACCTACCGACCGCGCCCTATCTGCTCAACGTCCCGCTGTGGTCGATCGTCTATGAGCTGGTCGCGAATGCCGCACATGGGCTGGGCCTCGCACGGCTGGGCAAGCTCGGCCTGGCGCTGTTTGCGGGTGCGTGCGCAATCGGGCTTGCTTGGGCAATCCACACGGCTGGCTTCCCGCGAGGGGGCTTCCCCGAATATCATTGGCTCACCCTGTTCCGCGTCGGCGTGGCCTATGTGTTGGGTATCTTGATCTGGCGGTTGTTCGGCGATCGCGCGCCGATCAAAGTGCCATTCGCCGCTGCGTTTGCCGCGCTGCCTGTCTATGTCGGTGTCGTCTATGTCTGGCCGCTCGACTTCGCCCCGCTGTTTTTCATTCTGGTGCTTGCCCCGCTGATGATGTTTGGCGGCATGGCTGCACGCTTTGATGATCCGGATCGGGCGCGATCGGCAGCAGTGCTGGGCGCATGGTCATTCCCTCTCTACGCCGTCCACTTTCCGGCCTTGATGCTGCTGCGACAGCAATGGGGTTGGCTGATCCTGGCCTTAATCGGTGCCGGCATCTGGGCCTGGTACAAGCGCGATACGCTGGCGGTTTTCTGGTCGAATGCGAATGGACGCGAAGGTTCGGTCTCGACCTAGTCTGCGCGCTGGTGCGAGCGCCTCCGCTTGCCGCGCGGCTCAGAATGGATATGCTGGTTGCTTCGTGCAACTGAAATAAGCGAGCCAGCATGCCTAGCATCACAGCCAATGGAATTGAACTGTTCTACGACGAACACGGTGATCCTGCAGACGAGACAATTCTGCTCGTCATGGGGCTGGGCGCGCAAATGGTTCTGTGGCCGATGGAGTTCGTCGAGGCGCTGGTGGCCAAGGGTTATCGGGTCATCCGATACGACAATCGTGACATTGGATTGAGCCAGAAGATGGACGGTGCCAAGGCGCCCGGCATGGTGTGGCAAATCTTGCGCCAGCGCATCGGTTGGCCAGCCAAGGTGCCGTACTCGCTCAAGGACATGGCTGACGATGGCATCGCCTTGCTCGATGCGCTGGGGATCGAGAAAGCGCATGTTGTTGGCGCGTCGATGGGCGGGATGATTGTCCAGCTGATGGGGATCCACCACGGCCACAAGCTGCATTCGATCACATCGATCATGTCGACCACCGGCAATCCCAAATTGCCCCAGGCGGAGAAGAACGCGATCGAAGCGCTGACGCGGCCGCTCAAGTCGCTCGAGGAAGAGGACTTGCTCGCGCACGGTCTCAACATCGCCAAGAATATTGGCAGCCCGGGCTATCCACCCGATCCCGACCTTCTGCGCGAACGCGTGCTCGCGACCGCACGGCGCAGCGTCTATCCCCCTGGCCTGCCGCGCCAGCTGGCTGCGATCATCGATGATGGCGATCGCACAGCGCGGCTCGCCAGTATCACCACGCCAACACTGGTGCTGCATGGTGAAGGCGATCCGCTGGTCAAACTTGAAGGCGGCCAAGCGACCGCGGCGGCAATCCCGGGTTCCAAGCTGGTGACGATTCCCGGCTGGGGGCACGACCTGCCACTGGCGCTGGTCGATCGGATTGCGGATGAAGTGGCGACGCATACCAGCAGTGTGAGCGAGCCTGTGACGGCTGCGGCCTGAGTCTTTCGGTGCACATTTTGAAAGGTCTGTAGGTGGCTCGGCGAAGCTTGAGCGCGTGTCCAATCCATCGCGATCTGGATTCTTTTGTTTCAATTCTCGATTCGAAAGATTCAAAAGCCCGATTCATGGGTTTTGCCCGCAAAAATTTTTTCGCAGATTCGTTTTAGGGCTTGCGCAACTCGCCAGCCTAGCTTTTCTGCCGCGTCGCTGCGTTGCAGCAATGTAATACACCTCGTCTCAAACCGGCTCCTTACGGTAAATTCGCATTTACCCTCTTGCGAACGAATCGGCTCTGATTCAGTATCTAGTGGTTGAGGACGCGGGGTGACCCACAAGACCTAGTAAGCACGGCACGCAGACACCATATCTGCGAACGGGGGTGGATTCGGTTTTGGGGGTGAGCTTTCCACGGCAGGATGTGGGCAGATCGGGGATAAGTAATCCGAGCTTGCCGCATCGATTGATGCTAGTGAGAGCTCTTTCGTCGAGTCGAACACAAACAGAACAAATGCGTGGCATCGCGACCGACGCAATGGTAGAAGATTGGGGCTGGTACTAATGGACTTTCGCAATTCGGATGAAGCTGCAATGGACGTCTCAACAGGGCAAACCGAAGAACAGGTTAGTGAAAGCAAGGCCAGCTCGAGCGATCAAAACTCAGAGGCGATTGCCATGCAGGCAGATGACAAAGGCAGCGAAGAGCTGATCGCCGCCAAGGCGAGCGAAACGCTGGCTGGCGCGATGGTTGAGGCTGCCAAGGAAGCTGCCAAGCCAAGCAGCAAGACAGTTAATCCGCGTCGATTCGACATCAAGACCGATGATTCGCGTGACGAAAATCTGACCGAGTTCGGCAAGGAAACGCTGACCGATCGCTACCTGCTGCCGAACGAGAAGTATCAGGATCTGTTTGCGCGCGTGGCCGATGCCTATGCCGACGATGCCGAACATGCTCAGCGCCTCTACGACTACATTTCGAACCTGTGGTTCATGCCTGCAACGCCGGTCCTGTCGAATGGCGGCACGGGCCGCGGCTTGCCCATCTCCTGCTATCTCAATTCAGTGTCCGACAGCCTCGACGGGATTGTCGGCACCTGGAACGAGAATGTGTGGCTGGCGTCGAAGGGCGGCGGCATCGGCACCTATTGGGGCAATGTTCGCGGCATTGGTGAGCCGGTCGGCCTCAATGGCAAGACCAGCGGCATCATTCCTTTTGTGCGGGTGATGGATTCGCTCACACTGGCGATTTCGCAAGGCTCGCTGCGGCGCGGTTCGGCTGCGTGCTATCTCGATATCTCGCACCCTGAAATCGAAGAATTCCTCGAAATCCGCAAGCCGTCGGGTGACTTCAACCGCAAGGCGCTCAACCTGCATCACGGCGTGCTGTTGACCGACGAATTTATGGAAGCGGTTCGCAATGGCGATGAGTTCGAGCTCAAATCGCCCAAGACCGGCGAAGTCCGCGGCACGGTTGATGCGCGCTCGCTGTTCCAGAAACTGGTCGAAAACCGGCTGGCGACTGGTGAACCCTATATCGTCTTCAGCGACACGGTGAACCGGATGATGCCCAAGCACCATCGCGAGCTGGGTCTCAAGGTTTCGACTTCCAACCTGTGTTCGGAAATCACGCTGCCGACCGGCATTGACCACCTCGGCAATGATCGCACCGCCGTGTGCTGCCTGTCATCGCTCAACCTCGAAAAGTGGGATGAGTGGAACGGTGACAAGCAATTCATCGAAGACGTGATGCGCTTCCTCGACAATGTCCTGCAGGACTATATCGATCGCGCGCCGGATGAGATGGCGCGCGCCAAATATTCGGCTGATCGCGAACGTTCGGTTGGCCTTGGCGTGATGGGTTTCCACTCCTTCCTGCAATCGAAGGGTCTCGGCTTTGAGAGCGCGATGGCGAAGGCGCTCAACCTCAAAATGTTCAAGCACATCCAGGCCAAGGCATCCGAAGCCTCGATGCTGCTCGCGCAAGAGCGTGGCCCATGCCCCGATGCGGCAGAGATGGGCGCGATGGAGCGCTTTAGCTGCAAGATGGCGATCGCACCGACCGCGTCGATCTCGATCATTTGTGGCGGCACAAGCGCCTGCATCGAACCGATTCCGGCCAATATCTACACGCACAAGACCTTGTCGGGCTCGTTCATCGTCAAGAATCCTTATCTTGAGAAATTGCTCGATCAGAAGAGCAAGAACTCGACCAATGTCTGGAATTCGATCCTCGAACGCGGCGGTTCGGTCCAGCATCTCGATTTCCTCAGTGACGAGGAGAAGTCGAGCTTCAAGACCAGCTTCGAAATCGATCAGCGCTGGCTGCTCGAATTCGCCGCCGATCGCGCACCCTATGTCGATCAGGCGCAGTCGCTGAACCTGTTCATCCCGGCTGATGTCGACAAGTGGGATTTGATGATGCTGCACTTCCAGGCGTGGGAGAAAGGCATCAAGTCGCTTTATTATCTCCGCTCGAAATCGGTTCAACGCGCGGGCTTTGCCGGCGGGGTTGAAGCCGACAACACAGCCGATGCGCAGAAGATCGAACTGAGCGCCACGGCTGGCGAGCAGACCGATTATGAGGAATGCCTGAGCTGTCAGTAAGCTCATGGTGATCGAGCGATCGGCGAACCACATGCTGCGTCGCTCGACCATTCTTTCAGGACTGAGCAAATGACCCTGGGCACGCTGCTGCCGATTGCGCTCCTTGTCATCGGCATTGTCGACGCGATCCTGTTTCGCAGTTTCGCTCGCCGCGGGATGACCACCGAGGGCAAAGCCAACATTATGATCCTGGTGTCGCTGATGCTGCCGCTGATCGCCTATGTTGCGCTCAATTTCGTGTTTCCGGAAACAGGGGCTACGATCATCTGGTGATGCCAGGGAGGTCGTGATGCGTTGGGAGAAAATCGGTTGCGCTGCGGGTCTGATATTGGGCCTGTCAGCGTGTTTCCAGTCAGACAGCGAGCTGCCCGAACCCATGCCGGAAATGGCACAATTGCCCGATCTGCCCACTGGATCGAACCTCGTCTTGCGGACCGATCTGGCACAGGCTGACAATCTGGAGGTGATCGTTTCGGACGTGGTCATCCCGCCTGGCGCGCAAGTGCCCCGGCACACCCATCCGGGCGAAGAATTCGTGTATGTCATCGAAGGCAGTGCGTTGCATATCGAAGAAGGCTTGCCCGATACGCAGCTCCGTGCTGGAGATTCGCATGTGATCCGGCCCGAAGCAGCGCATGCCCCGATCGGCGGACCGCAAGGCGCGCGCGCAATCGTGTTTCGCGTCCATGTGAAGGGTGAGCCTGAGCGCACCCTCACGCCGCTCGCAGACCAAACCGACTAGGAGCCAAATTATGACCACACGCATTCTCGCAACTGCCGGCTTGGTTCTGCTGCTGTCCGCCTGCGCCGGTCAGATCGATGCCGGTGTCGCGCAAGGCGAAGATGTCCCCGGCTTTTGGTGGGGCCTATGGCACGGCTTCATCTTCCCCTGGGCCTGGATCGGGTCGCTGTTCAACCCCGAGATCGCGGTCTACGCCGTGCCCAATACAGGTAGCTGGTACGATTTCGGGTTCTTCCTTGGCATCACGGTGCTGGGAGGCGGCAGCTTCTTCGGATCAAAGAGGCGCAGTCGGGATTGATGTCAGCCGATCGCGGCCGCGGTCGGGATCACTCGACCAGTCGATCCACCCGCAGCTCGATACGTTCTGACACGACAACCTTGTTCCGCCCCATTTGCTTGGCGCGATAGAGCGCGCGGTCAGCGCGGGCGATCAGCTGGCCCATATCGATTTCTGCGTCGCAGCTGGTCGATGCCAGGCCGATGCTGCAGGTCACATGGTGTTCGCCAAGATCACGGACTGGCACCAACACTTTGCTGACACGCTTGCGCACGCGTTCGGCGAGTTTTTCGGCCTGGGCGATATTGGCGCCGCGTACCGCACCGATGAATTCCTCACCGCCAAAGCGCGCGATCATCCCATCCTGGCGATCAAAGCTCTCTTCCAGGCACCGCGCGACCATCCGTAAAGCGCGGTCTCCCGCCTGGTGCCCGTGATGATCGTTGAACCGTTTGAAGTGATCGAGATCGATCATCATCACGGTGACCTGATTGCCGGATTTGGACTCGCCCTTGACGAAGAGGTCGTTGAACGCGCTGCGGAAGGAACGTCGATTGGCGAGGCCCGTCAGGGAATCGCTTTCGGACAATTCGCGTAGCACGACATTGCTCTGTTCAAGCTGGTTGTGCGCCAGTCGCAAGCTCAGATCGGAGATATATTCTCGCGTGCGCAGCATGAACACGCGACGGGCAAGCGCGAGGCCCGCTCCGCCAACAAGAGCCATGATCACCGCCTGCTCGAGCAAGACATTGGTCGGCAATGCGATTGGGTAGAGGCCTGACAGCAAAGTGGCGGTGCAAAAGCCGACAGCGAACAGCCCCATCTCGCGCAGGGTATAGGGCTGGATAAGCAGCGCTCCGCCAAACAGGATCGCGGTCGCCATCAGGTAGCGCGTCGCCGCATCAGGATCGGCATGCGCAGCCAGGTGCACGACGATGCAGGCAAAGGCCGTCACCGTGATGCCGGTAATCAGCTTGGCCTGCCACAATTTCATATGTTCGGCGAAACCGATCACCGCGACTGCTGGCGGGACGACGAGGATGAGCCGCAGCATCGCGCCATGCGAGGCCTGATCGGGCACGACCAATTGATCGAGCAGCACGGAGAGCAAGGCCACCACCAGACCGATCATCTGATGATATCGCAATTCCTGAACCGTCTCGGAGCGCTGGTCTTCTAGATATTGCTGTTTGAGGATCTGGGGCCAGGCACCAAACGGCAGCCGTTTTGCCTGAGCAAGCTGGAGCGCTTGCTCAAGTTCCGGCTGGGTAGGTTTGGCGGTCGCCAAGTCCATGACTAGCGTCTGATCCCTCGATAATTTGATCCCTCAGCACAGAATCGCGACCCATGCCGGACACGAGGAGACCTCGCGTCAACCTTACCTATGGCAGGGATTGTTTAAGATTTGCCTTCCTGTCCCAACAACGAAATCAGGCACTTGCTTGGCAAATGCGTGGACTGGGGAAACCACGGTGATAGATTGAACCTATATGGATCAATTGCTTGCTTTGCTTAGCGAAACCACACCGATGGCTTGGACGACGATCGGTTTGACCTCAGCGGTTGCTGGGGCGGTCGAGTTGGGCAAGGCCTGGCCCCTGATTCAGCAAAAGTTCCGAGACGACACGTTGATCGCGAAGCCGGCCTTGGCGGCGGGCGAAGATGACGATGAAACTGACGGCCAAGACAATCGCACTCTCGCGAGGCGGGCCCGAGACTACATTATGGGTGTGGTAATCGGCGGCGCGGTGGTCATCAGCGCCGATCGTGTCGCAAGTTGGCAGGTCGGGGCGGCATTGGCCGCAATGGTGTTTGTTCCGCTGATTTGGAAATGGGCTCGCGACAGGTTTGAAAAAGTCGAAATGCTCGAGCGGCAGCAGCTCGAGCATGAGCCCTTTGCTGACACAATCTTCGATCATGGGCGGTCGATCTCCATCCCGCCCGAAGCCGCAGCTGGGTTCGCTGTTGCGCTTGTCCTGGTCGGCATGGCGATCACGGCGATTCTGCTGTTCGGTTGATCCGTGGTATCAGCGCTGTTGCGGGAAGCGCATCCTGTTTGCTTGCATCACTCGCAACGGTCGCACGGCGTGATCAGAGGCGACGCGTTTCGACTCGGATTTTGCACGGTTTATCCCCGTCGAATCATCGGTGCTTGCCTTCGTATTTCGCGCATGATTCCCTATATGAGTCGCTCAACACAATCTGGGGAAACACAACATGTCGTTGCTCGAAGCTCGTAAGACCTACAAGCCGTTTGAATATCCGTGGGCCTACGAATTCTGGAAACGCCAGCAGCAGATCCATTGGATGCCCGAGGAAGTGCCTCTGGGCGAGGATTGCCGCGACTGGGCCCAGAAAATCACCGAGCATGAGCGCAACCTGCTGACCCAGATCTTCCGGTTCTTCACTCAGGCCGATGTCGAAGTGCAGGATTGCTATCACGACAAATATGGCCGCGTGTTCAAGCCGACCGAGATCAAGATGATGCTGACCGCCTTCTCCAATATGGAGACGGTGCACATAGCCGCTTACTCGCACCTGCTTGATACGATCGGCATGCCCGAGAGCGAATATGCCGCCTTCCTCGAATATGAGGAAATGGCTGACAAGCACAATTACATGCAGCAATTCGGCGTCGACAATGACGAGGACATTGCCCGCACGCTCGCCATGTTTGGCGGCTTCACCGAAGGGCTTCAGCTGTTTGCCAGCTTCGCCATGCTGATGAACTTCCCGCGCTTCAACAAGATGAAGGGCATGGGCCAGATCGTCTCATGGTCGGTCCGCGACGAAAGCCTCCACTGCGAAGGCATCGTCAAGATGTTCCACACCTTCTGTGAAGAGCGTGACTGCCTGACCAAATCGGTCAAGGAAGACATTATCGATATCTGCCAGAAGACGGTGCGGCTGGAAGACAATTTCATCGATCTTGCGTTCGAGATGGGCCCGGTCAACGGGATGAGCGCGAAAGAGATCAAGAAATATATCCGCTACATCGCTGACTGGCGGCTCAACCAGCTTGGCCTGCAGCCGATCTATATGGTTGATGAGCACCCGCTGCCATGGCTGGCGCCGCTGCTCAACGGTGTCGAGCACGCCAACTTCTTCGAAACCCGCGCAACCGAATATTCGAAAGGCGCGACCACCGGCAATTGGAACGATGTCTGGTCAAGCTTTGACAAGCGCCAGAAGGCCAAAGCCGCGAACGAAGAAGAAGAGTCCGAAGGCGATGCGGAGCTGTTTGAGGAAGGCACCGAAGCGGCGGAGTGACGGTTCTGCGGTGAGCGCTGCTCACTGAAGACGGCTGATTGAGCGCCCAAAAACAATCACTTAGTCGCCCCTGTGAAGGCAGGGGTCTATACAGCGTCAGCCACTCGCGCCATTGATGCTATCTGGATGCCTGCATACGCAGGCTTGACGATCGCGCTCAAACCCCGCCCAGCAGCACTTTCGAATAGAGCCGATGGAACGGCATCAGCGCTTTGACCAAGCCGCGGTCGGGCTGGCCGACCCACGATCCAAACAACAGCCGCGTTCCGTCACCAGGCAGGGGCTCAACCGCCAGCCAGCTTGCGGTTGCGCCGCGGAAATCGCGGAGGAGGATTTGCGCGTGATTGTATATCTTTGCCTCAAGCGCCGGCGTTCGCGCCCGCTCACTTAGGCTGTACTCTGGCTCGCCGTGCTCCGCGACCAAGCCATTATTGGCGTCCTTCCGACTCACGACTTTCCACGCTGCAAATTCGTCGATCTCGCCACGCGCCAGTCTGCGCGCGTCCTCGCTCGAGGCTCCGCGCTTGATCAGGCCGAGCAGGACTCGCTCGGGCCGAAAGGCCGCGCTGCAATAGAAGCGCTCGATCAACTGCGGCAGCTTCACAACCTCCGCCACTTCGCGGGCAAAACAGTCGCGATAGGCGTCGGGTGCACCAAATTCGGCTAGCAGCGAGCCCGGAGGGACTGAGATCGGGGTAACAGACATCGGCATGCACCTCATCTGACTGAGTGGCTCGGTCGAGGCGTGAAATACGCTCCCCTGACAGCCCTAACCAGTGCAAACGCCGCACCATCTGGTGCGCGCGCTCCATTTCCCGCGTTAACCTTTGGCAAGTGGATGTTTCACCCCGCAACACGGCTTTGGGCGTCAAACACTTTGCAACCTAACCGAGCTAATGGGCGAGCATGGACAGCGCTTTCGCCCAACAGTCCCGCGCGCGGTATGAGCAAGCCAGCCAGGCGCTGGTGGCCCGTGCGCAGGCATTTTGGCAGGCCGAGATGGCCGGCGATGGCGCACTCGCCATGCGTGCGGCGATGTTCATGGCCGTGCTGTCGGTGTGGTTCCAGAAGCATGACGAATTGCCACTGCTGGTGGTCCAGGGCGCGGTCGATCAATATGTCATTTACGGGCTGATCCAGTTGGCGATCCTGCCGCTGGTGCTGATGCAGCGGACCAGCCGCTGGGCGATCCTCGCTTTCATGCTGTTGCTGGTGCCTGACATCACACAGACCTGGTATTCCTATGCCAACCATTCCTGGCTCGCCGTTTGGTGCATTCCCGCTGCGGCGCTGTTTTCCAAATGGTGGGAGTCCGAATATTTTCAGCACTATCTGCGCGCGACGCTGGGCATCGTGATGCTCGGCGCGGCGGCGCAAAAGCTGCTCGCCGGCACCTATCTCGACGGGTCTTACATCAGCTTTCTGAGCTATTACGGCAGCGAGACCGAGAACCTGTTCCGCTTTGTTTGCTCGGCCGAGGCTGAGCAATTCTCGTGCGGCTGGCACAAATTCATCGGCACGTTCATCGTCATCTGGCAGATCGCGGTCGGTATCCTGCTGCTATGCGGGTTCCGCAATCTGATCTTCCTGGTGATCGAGATCGGCTTCCTGATTGGCGCCGGGCTCTACGCCGACGAAATGAATTTCCAAACGCTCAACATCGCGCTGCTATGCATCGCCTTTGGCGTCGGCATGCGCAAAGACCTGTTCTACATCTGCATCGCGCTTCTCTTCATCGATCTCCATGGCATTAGCGAGTTTGTCCGTGACTTCCTGGTTTAAACATATGTCGATCCAGCAGCTGGTCCTGCTCGCGCTGTTTGCAGTGCATACGGGCTGGATTGGGTTCCACCTGACACTGGTGGAAGATGAGCGGATCAATCCATGGAAGCTGGGCGGCTATGGCATGTACACCCGCCCGCAGGCATCGCCATTCTACGAGGTTGAAGTGCTGGCCGATCCGGCCGATGAAGAGGGCGAATGGGTCGACGAGTTCGACGATTGGGCCTTTTACGATCAGACCATGCGCACGACCTTCCATTGCGAGCCGTTCAACATTGCGGCGATGAAGCAGTTCTTTGACGAGAATGGCGCGCTGGTTGGCAAAGACCTCAAAATCTATGCGCTGACGACAAAGTTTGAGCGTGATCCGATCCGGCTTGAACCGGTCTATGTCGGCGCGGCCAAGGTGATCTGGCAGGATCCACAACGCTACACGGTCAGCGGTTCGTTCTGTGGCGATGAGGAATTCCGCTTTGAGGGCGCATTCTCGGCATGAGCGAGGCCGCGGTCACAGTCATCTATGACGGTGAATGCCCGGTCTGCCGCAATTACAGCCAGGCCGTGACCATTGCGCAGACCGCAGGCGGGCTGGAGACGATCAACGCCCGCGATGGCGGCGCATTGGTCGACGATGTGCTTGCGCGCGGATTTGACCTTGATGAAGGCTTTGTCGTGCGCATCGGTGATGAATTCTACCATGGTGCCGAAGCCATGCATCGCTTGGCGCTGATCAGCGGCCAGAACGGCCTGCTCAATCGCCTCAATTACTGGGTCTTCCGTTCGCCAACACGGTCAAAATGGCTCTATCCGGGTCTGAGGCTGGGGCGAAACACGCTGCTGGCCCTGCTTGGCAAAAGCAAGTTCAGCCAGGGCTAGCGACGCCATTGCCCCGGATGCCGATGGCACCCGGGGACTTCAGGCGAATTCTCAACGCCAGTAATCATCGCGCTCGCTACCGTCGAAACGACCGCTAGCGAGGCAACACCGTTTGAAACCTCTTCCCCGAGCCGCATGGACACGGGTCGTTGCGGCCGAGCTTCTCGACCAGTTCCACCGCGCCCCCGCGGATCGTCCGTATTTTTCCGTTGCGGCAACTTTTGACCCGCGTCTCGCTAGGGAAGCCTTTTCGGCGTTTGCTGATTGGCTCGAAAGCTCGGCTCGTCTTCATAATCTGTTGGCATGATCGCCTCCTGTGTTGGGCACCCGGGCTTTCTTAGTGTGACCAGATGCATTGTTAGTGGTGTGTTGTGGCTTCCGGCTTGGCGACCACTTGCCAGCGGTCACTGTATAGAATTTGACCCGGATTGCGGGTCCAGATTCGATCAATCCGGATGCCGCATTCGCCCAGCAAAACCGCGAGCACGTTGGCGTGCCGCACGGCTTCGCTGGCGTCGTCCCGAAACCAGCAAACACCATCTCTGTGCCACACCCCCTTGGCTTTGACAGCGAAACGCTTGGGAACCGGCAGATGCGCGTTGAACCAATCGATTTCGCGGCGAATTGCCAAGCTGACCGGACACTCATCGTCGCCAGATCCGATGTCATAACCTGATCGGAACAGGCCAGGTGCCACGCGCGAACGCGTGACCGTCCAGCGCCCCGGCACAGCCGGAGCGACAAATCGCAGATACATTTGAATTTCCCCAAACTGGGAGGAACAAGGCAGCGTGCCGCATGGCCTGTCTCCCATCAGGGCATGATCAGGCTCTCAGACGCAACTCGCCGACGACGCGCATTTCGCGCTTCGCAAGCCCGTCAGGGGGCAAAAGCAATGCAAACATATTCGCCTCCTTCACTGGGCGTTGAACCATACCCGGCCATTTCGACCATCGGGGAGCGCGCTGATAGGGCTCCACCTTTCGATGCGCAAGTGGCGCGTCTCAATTCAAACTGATCCAGCGCACACACTTGCAGCGACCCGCTCTTAATTGGCTACTTCGTTTGTGTTTCATCCGGATGGATTTGCGCCTAGGACTCGTGGATCGGATGAGGGCAATTCAAAGGAAAATTCGCATGATCGCACGGTCACTTCTCGCCGCTTGGGCGCTTGCCATGCTCGCACTGGCGCCGATCGCGCCCGCTTATGCGCAGGAAGAAGAAGGCGATCCAATCGTCGAAGTCGATTCAGCCGATGCCAAGATGAATGCGGCGATCGCGGAAGCCAATGCGACACTGGATGAGTGGCTGGCCGTGCTCGAAAACCCGCCAGCGGGCACGAACAATATCGCGTTCAAATTCCCGCTCGAAGGGTGGGAGCATATCTGGGTTGGCAATGTCGTGCGCGACGGAGATTACCTGCTCGGTCAGCTCAACAACAATCCCCACGCCGATGGCTGGGCGATTGGCGACTTTGTCCGGGTGCCGCTCGCCGACGTATCAGACTGGGCCTACACCGATCAGACCGGCTACACGCATGGTCATCGCACGACACGCGTGCTCCTGGACGATCTGGACCCGGCATTCGCGGCCGAGATCAGGCAGAGCTTGGGCTGGGATTGAGTGCTGGCGGCTCGTGCAGTTAGCCGCTCCGACAACGCCCTAGAAGGCCAAGGTCTCAGGCTGAGGCATAGGTTCCTTGCGCTGCGCCTTGACCAAGCTGAGCACGCTGCGCACGCCGACCCAGATTGCGATCACCGGGAACAGCAACAGACCGATCAGCACGAAGCTGAGCACGCCTGCCAACAGCGATGCGACCAGTCCAATCCAGAACGTTCGGATCAGATAGGTGTAGTGCGAATCCATCCACGGCTCATGATCTTCGCCCGACCAAACATGCGCGAGCACAATCCCGACCAATCCTGAGACTCCAGTCACAAAGCTGCCGAGATAGAGCAGGCTGATAATGGTCGGCTTATTGGCGTCGAACCCACCGGTTGAAGGCGGCTGGTTGTTCTGCGGTGTGGGTGTCGTGTTCATGCTTGTCATCCCCCGAAGTCCGTAAACAGAAAGCCGGCACTATACACACCGGCGTGGCGCTTTCCTACACGGGGCTGATTGGCGTAAAGAATCAGTTGCTTGGACCTCGACAGCGGGAGTGGCTTTTTCAGGACAAGACACTGTTCCATGTGTTCCATCCTGTAGGGTTTGCCCGGCCTGATCAGGTCAATTGGCTGAATTGATTCACATCAAAGACGGTGCGTGGCGCGCGCCATAATCTCGCTTTCACACACCGGAAGGAGAATGACGACAATGTCTGCGCACACACCGCACGAGCTGTATGATGAATTCCCGCAAGATGCCGAAGCGCTGCACCGCCTCAAGCTGGGCAATGCTCACTTCAACAATCTTGCTGCGCGCTACCATGCGGTGAACCGCGCGATCCACCGGATCGAAACCGAGATAGAACCTGCCAGCGACTTTCACGCCGAGGATCTCAAGAAGCAGCGCCTTAAGCTGCTTGATGAGATTGCGGCTATGCTTGAGGGAGCAGAGGAGCTGGACGGGGCTGAGGGCGAATTGGCCGATGCGTAGGGGTAACCTCCCACATCCTCTGGCTCGGCCAATTTCGCCCTTTAAAGCCATGCGGCGTCGCCGCCGGCGAAGACGAGCAGGATTGGCGGCCTTCGCGGCGGTGATTGCGGCTCAGCGTGGCGCTATGATTGCGCGCCAGCTTGCCAAACGGATGGGCTAAGCGCGGATCACTCCCAGCCCCAAGCGGTTGGCGGTGCTTCAACCTCTTGGCTGAGATCAAATTCGACGCGGAAGAAGCGGTCTTCCGGCGCGCCACCTTCCTTGGTGCGTTGGAGTTGATAAGCGAAGATTGGGTCCGCGCTGTCAGCTGGATTGACCTCGACGGTCCAAACATTGGTGACTGACGCGGTCAGCCCCTCCCGCTCGAACATATCGACGCTGAAATCGTCGACCGGAAAATTCTGGGAGCCTGCCGTGCCTTCCTCTGCGGTGGTGCCGCCATAGAAGGTCACAGCGTCGGGCTCGCCGTCCTGATGCCGGTGATCGTGCTTGAGGGTGATCGCCGTTGTCTTTGAACCGCCCGCTTCGGTGAGCTCGACATCGCGCGTGATCAGCCAGGTTCGCGAGCGATCCCATTCGCCGTCGATCTTGACGTGGAACGGAATGGCGATCCGCCCGCTGCTGCATTCGCGGACATGCATCACCATCTCGGCATCTGCGAAGTCGGCATCTGCCAGATCCTCGCTGACGAGCTGGCCGGCATAGGCCTTGCCGCAATGGCTGGAGAGCGCATCGAAGAACATGTCCTGCGGCGGAGGCGATGGTTCGGTGACCGCGACCTCGCCGCATCCTGCGGTGGCGAGGATTGGGACAAGGATCGGGGCGATGAGGAACATGCGTAGATTGGTCATGTGCTGCGCCTATCAAGCCAGCGCGCCAATGACGAGTCCAACCGACCTTGCCGTCCAGCCAGCCAGGTGCCACACCTCGCCATGAGTGGCGAGAGGGGGATGCTGGAATGACCATGGCGAAGCCGGGAAGAGCACGCACCGTTGAAGAGTTCGGGGCGCGTATGGGATTGGCGCACAGCGATCCGGGCGACAATTACCGACCCTATGAGCCGCAGGCCGGCGACGTCTTCATCACCCCCTGGGCCAAGAGT